>NZ_JBSSAM010000001.1:0-3462500 GCF_054058595.1 Bradyrhizobium sp. USDA 4472 | reverse complement strand
TTTCCTCCAGGTACTTAGATGTTTCAGTTCCCTGGGTTCGCTTGAAACCTCCTATGTATTCAGAAGTCTCATACCTTCTCTTGATAACCGGAAATCCAAAACCTCGAGGGTTATGGTCCCGATCATTTCTGGTCGAACACCAAGACCTGAGGTCTTGGAGTTCCGGCTATCGAAGGTGGGTTTCCCCATTCGGAAATCCGCGGATCAAAGCTTCTTCGCAGCTCCCCACGGCTTATCGCAGCGTAGCACGTCCTTCATCGCCTCTCAGCGCCAAGGCATCCACCGAACACCCTTAAGGCACTTGATTGCTCTCATTATCAATGTCCACACACTCGGCAGAATGTTGTCTGTACGATTGCCTTTCGGCGCGCGCCCTCGATGAACGCTACGTACAGCCGGACAATGATTAGAAAGACCAGCTTGCTTCGTAAGATCGTTCCGATAGCGAGGCGGTCAAGCTTCGCTAAAAGGATCATTTCACAACTCAAGAGCCAACCTTGCGGTCAACGTCGAGCGCCGAAAATGATCCGGAGATAATGAAGGATTCGCGCAGCAATCTGCTACACGACCCAACTCGGATCGATCTCCTCTTTACGATGTCAGAAAACACGCAACTTGCTGTCTATCCAGACTAGCAGGATGCGAAGTGATGTTTCGCGGACGACGGTACATGACCTCGGTGATCAAACCATCTGGTGGAGCCAGACGGGATCGAACCGACGACCTCATGCTTGCAAAGCACGCGCTCTCCCAGCTGAGCTATGGCCCCGTAACCAGAAGACGAATGCTCACTCGATGAGTGTGGTGGGCCTGGGAAGACTTGAACTTCCGACCTCACGCTTATCAAGCGCGCGCTCTAACCAACTGAGCTACAAGCCCCTAACGCCTATCCCGTTAAGGACCATGGGATCCTGCGCAGCAGGCCCAGCGCGTGTTCGTCCGCGAAGAAAGAGAAACGTAGACGGCGAAATCCCGCCAATGGAGCTCAACGATCTGGCGATCTGTTGGCCCCTGATGTTTCTAAAACAGCTCGATAGAAGCAAGCTTCTGAAGAGCCATCCTTAGAAAGGAGGTGATCCAGCCGCAGGTTCCCCTACGGCTACCTTGTTACGACTTCACCCCAGTCGCTGACCCTACCGTGGCCGGCTGCCTCCTTGCGGTTAGCGCACCGTCTTCAGGTAAAACCAACTCCCATGGTGTGACGGGCGGTGTGTACAAGGCCCGGGAACGTATTCACCGTGGCGTGCTGATCCACGATTACTAGCGATTCCAACTTCATGGGCTCGAGTTGCAGAGCCCAATCCGAACTGAGACGGCTTTTTGAGATTTGCGAAGGGTCACCCCTTAGCATCCCATTGTCACCGCCATTGTAGCACGTGTGTAGCCCAGCCCGTAAGGGCCATGAGGACTTGACGTCATCCCCACCTTCCTCGCGGCTTATCACCGGCAGTCTCCTTAGAGTGCTCAACTAAATGGTAGCAACTAAGGACGGGGGTTGCGCTCGTTGCGGGACTTAACCCAACATCTCACGACACGAGCTGACGACAGCCATGCAGCACCTGTGTTCCAGGCTCCGAAGAGAAAGTCACATCTCTGCGACCGGTCCTGGACATGTCAAGGGCTGGTAAGGTTCTGCGCGTTGCGTCGAATTAAACCACATGCTCCACCGCTTGTGCGGGCCCCCGTCAATTCCTTTGAGTTTTAATCTTGCGACCGTACTCCCCAGGCGGAATGCTTAAAGCGTTAGCTGCGCCACTAGTGAGTAAACCCACTAACGGCTGGCATTCATCGTTTACGGCGTGGACTACCAGGGTATCTAATCCTGTTTGCTCCCCACGCTTTCGTGCCTCAGCGTCAGTACCGGGCCAGTGAGCCGCCTTCGCCACTGGTGTTCTTGCGAATATCTACGAATTTCACCTCTACACTCGCAGTTCCACTCACCTCTCCCGGACTCAAGATCTTCAGTATCAAAGGCAGTTCTGGAGTTGAGCTCCAGGATTTCACCCCTGACTTAAAAACCCGCCTACGCACCCTTTACGCCCAGTGATTCCGAGCAACGCTAGCCCCCTTCGTATTACCGCGGCTGCTGGCACGAAGTTAGCCGGGGCTTATTCTTGCGGTACCGTCATTATCTTCCCGCACAAAAGAGCTTTACAACCCTAGGGCCTTCATCACTCACGCGGCATGGCTGGATCAGGGTTGCCCCCATTGTCCAATATTCCCCACTGCTGCCTCCCGTAGGAGTTTGGGCCGTGTCTCAGTCCCAATGTGGCTGATCATCCTCTCAGACCAGCTACTGATCGTCGCCTTGGTAGGCCATTACCCTACCAACTAGCTAATCAGACGCGGGCCGATCTTTCGGCGATAAATCTTTCCCCGTAAGGGCTTATCCGGTATTAGCACAAGTTTCCCTGTGTTGTTCCGAACCAAAAGGTACGTTCCCACGCGTTACTCACCCGTCTGCCGCTGACGTATTGCTACGCCCGCTCGACTTGCATGTGTTAAGCCTGCCGCCAGCGTTCGCTCTGAGCCAGGATCAAACTCTCAAGTTGGACTTGAACTTTGAACCGGCTGATCACAACGTTTGACGAGGTCCCACCATTATCGACCGAAGTCGATGTGCTGCCTGCGATTCACATCGCTGGCAACGATGGTGTTTCCTTTGAAACGTGTACCGCCGAAGTCTTTCGTCCGGTCTCGATCGGAAAAGCCGAAGCTCTTCAGAAGCGAGACCCGCAAGGACTCCGCCGTCCACGTTTCTCTTTCTTCATCTTCACTTGTCAAACAGCCCGGGACCAGGAGGCCCCAACCTTCCGGAGTGGAAGGGTTCCGACACCCTTACTGACGTCGAATGACTCCAACCGATTGTGTCGGCTGTTGTGTCACTCAACAAGTTGAGGAGCATCAGTGGCGCGTTCGCTCGCCTTGGTCAGTGACCCGGCGGCGCCGCGCTCAGTGGTTGGGGTTATAGGCCGCACCTTCCGGGCTGTCAACGCCAATCGTCAACAAATCGTCGCACAGTGGATTGTCGCAAAAAATCTAGTGATTACAGTTCATTAGCGAGCCATGGAGCGCGCGAGGCGGAGCGTCTCGGTAAAAAATCTGAAAAAAAGTTTGGGCCCGGGCGGCCTCCTGAGGGGGCCTGGGAGGGTCCTGAGGGGGGCCGGAAGAGGCCTCGGGCGCCGCGTCGCCCAAGGCCCCGCGCCCGCCATTCAGGAAACTTTTTCGATCTTAGGCGCCGTACTAGAGCCACAATCCCGCGGCGTTCTGGTATGACACAAGCTTGAATCGCAGGGATGCCAGTGGGGGCTGCCGGCGATTTGCTTGGGGTTCAGAGAAGGCGATCTGACGATGACGCGGCCTTCTTCGGACATTCGAAAGACATCGAGAGACCTTCACCTGCCCAGCTGTTCGTAATTTCGACCGGGCCCTCACTTGGGGCCTTCTGAGCGCGAGCACCTGTGCGGTACGGCTTTTTCCGCAATCCCCTGGAGAGGGCGAGCTGGGGAAGGTCTGCGGCGAGGGTTTCGGATCGTTGATTGGGGGACTTGGGTTGAACCAGAGGACGTCACGCGGCGCTTACGGGCGTGAGACCGGGATCATCGATCTCGGCCACGAGCCGCCGCTGTCCGTCGATGGTTCCGAGGCCGCCGTCATCGATCGCCGCCGCGTCTCGGTGCAATGGTTCAGCGGCACAATTCTGACCGGACTCTGCGGCGCAGCCCTGATCGGCGGCGCCGTATTCGCATCTCTCGACGGCGAAATGACTTTCGCCAAGGTGCCGGAGCGGGTCGAAGGCGCGCTGCGTGGCGCCTTCGGCGCGGCCGATCGCACCGCGACCCTGCACAAGAGCGACCGTCTGCCCCCGCCGAGCGACACCACGGCCTCGCGCAACATCGTCCGCGTCTCGACGGTGGCTCGCGTCGGCAACCGTGACGTGATGCGCGTCCGCCCCTTCGTTCGGATCGCCGGCAATCTGTCGATGACGACCAGCGACCTGTCGGCGAAAATCCCGCCTTTCAACGCGCAACGTCTGCTCACCGACGTCGGCTCAGACGCGAAGACTGCTGCCGACGATCCGAACAACCCCGAAGCCGTCGAGCCCGACGCCGAGGTCTCCTTCGTCACCAAGGACCTGTCGCCGGTGCTGCCGAAGGCCAAGATTTCCGCGGTCGTGGCGCTCGACGACATCCTGATGCGGGTGCGCGATGCCGCCAATTGGCGCGGCAATGGCGGGGTGCGCTACGCATCCCTCGCCAATGCCACCGCCGACGTCTCAGGCACGACCGGACCATCCGAGATGAAGATGGCCTACGCCGCCGAAGCGTCGCCGTCCGATCCCTATGCCGGTTTCGAGACCCGCGTGGTGCCTGAAAACGTCACGCTGCTGCCGAAGACGAAGGAGCAGATCACCGGCGGCAATCCGAACGGCGAGCGCGTCCACCTGGTCAAGAAGGGCGACAGCGTCGGCTCGGTCCTCCGCGATCTCGGCGCCACCGCGGACGAGATCAAGGCGATCACGGCAACGCTCGGCCCCCGCGGCCGCGACGGCGGCCTGAAGGAAGGCGAGAAGCTTCGCATCCTGATGGCACCCGCAAGCCCCGGCGCGCGGCTCCAGCCCTACCGCGTCGTGGTCGCCAACGACACCGTGGTCGAAGCGATCGCGGCGTTGTCCGATCTCGGCAAATACGTCGCGGTCGACGTTTCCAGCATGAATACCGTCGCCGACGCTACGGCCAACACCAACAGCGACGACGATGAAGATGACGACGGCAGCGGCGTGCGGCTCTACCAGAGCATCTACGAGACCGCGATGCGCAACAAAGTGCCGATGCCCGTCATCGACGACATGATCAAGATCTACTCCTACGACGTCGATTTCCAGCGCAAGGTGCAGCCGGGCGATTCGTTCGACGTGTTCTATGCCGGCGAAGACGAGGGCTCGACGGCGGTCGACAAGAGCGAAGTGCTGTTCGCCTCGCTCACGGTCGGCGGTGAAACCAAGAAATATTATCGCTACCAGAGCCCGGACGACGGCGTCGTCGACTACTATGACGAGACCGGCAAGAGCGCGAAGAAGTTCCTGGTCCGCAAGCCCGTCAACAGCGCCATCATGCGCTCCGGCTTCGGCGGCCGCCGCCATCCGATCCTCGGCTATGTGAAGATGCACACCGGCGTCGACTGGGCCACGGCCTACGGAACGCCGATCTTCGCTGCCGGCAACGGCGTGATCGAGAAGGCCCAGCTCGAAGGCGGCTACGGCAAATACGTCCGCATCAAGCACAACAACGGCTACGAGACCGCCTATGGTCACATGTCGGCCTTTGCCAAGGGCATGGAGCCCGGCAAGAAGGTGCGGCAGGGCCAGGTCATCGGCTTCGTCGGCTCGACCGGCCAGTCGACCGGCCCGCACGTTCATTACGAGATCCTCGTCAACGGCCGCTTCGTCGACCCGATGCGCGTGAAGCTGCCGCGCGGCCGTTCGCTCGAGGGCCCGATGCTCGCGGGGTTCGAGAAGGAGCGCGACCGCCTCGACGCCATGATGAGCGGCCGGGCCGGCGCCATCGCCCGCATGTCGGATGCGACCGGCGGGCCGTTGCAGGTCAGCAACCGCTGATTGGACAAGCGGTCGAAATCGACCTGCCATCCCCCGAAACGTGATTGCGGTGCGACGTCATTTTGACGCGCCGCAATTTCAAGTTTCGTTTGCCAAAGCGGTGTGACGAGCAAATACTTTCCAAAAAAGGGGAGGTCTCGCCATGACGCACAGGTTCGCCTGCGCAGCCTTCGCCGCTGCGATTTTTGCAACCACGAGCGCTTTTGCCGATGGCTGGGAGGTCACAAAGCTTGTCCCGGGCTCGGCCTTCCACGGCGTGCACGGACTCGGAATCGATAAGGACGGCCATCTGTTTGCGGGCAGCGTCGCAGGTGCGGCGCTCTATGAAGTCGACGTTGCCGCGGGTACCGCCAAGGTTGCAATCCCCGCACCTGTGGGCATGGCCGACGACATCGCCTTCGCGCCCGATGGCACCATGGCCTGGACCGGTTTCCTGACCGGCGATCTCTATGCGCGCAAGGGCGACGGCCCGATCAAGAAGCTGGCCAGCGGCCTTCCCGGCATCAATTCGCTCGCCTATCGCAGGGATGGCCGGCTCTACGCCACCACCGTCTTCCTCGGCGACACGCTCTATGAAATCGACGTCGACGGAGTCAAACCGCCGCGCCAGATCATGGACAAGATGGGCGGCCTCAACGGCTTCGAGTTCGGGCCCGACGACAAGCTCTACGGTCCGCTCTGGTTCAAGGGACAGGTCGCAAAGGTCGACGTCGACAAGGCCGAACTGACCGTCGTCGCCGACGGATTCAAGGTCCCCGCCGCGGTGAATTTCGATTCCAAGGGCAATCTCTGGGTGGTCGACACGGCGCTCGGCCAGCTCGTTCGCGTCGATCCCAAGTCCGGCACCAAGACCGTGGTCGCGCAACTGAAGCCGTCGCTGGACAATCTCGCCATCGACGACAGGGACCGCATCTACGTCTCCAACATGGCCGACAACGGCATCCAGGAGGTCGATCCGGCGACCGGCCAGGCGAAGCAAATCATCGTCGGCAAGCTCGCTTTGCCCGGCGGCATCGGCGTTACCTCTGAAAACAGCAAGGATACGATCCACGTCGCCGACGTGTTTGCCTATCGCACGGTGGACGGCGCAACCGGCGAGGTCATCGAGAAGGCGCGCATGCACGCCGACGGCGTCACCCTCGAATATCCGATGAGCGCGACGGCGAAAGGCAACGACGTGGTCCTGTCGAGCTGGTTCACCGGCACGGTACAGGTGATCGACGGCAAGTCCGGCGCGACGCGCGAGATGCTGCACGGCTTTAAGGCGCCGCACGACGCCATCGTGCTTGCCGACGGCAGCCTGCTGGTGGCCGAACTCGGCACCAAATCTCTGGTCAAAGTCAGCGGTGAGCACGGCAAGGATCGCGCCACGCTGATCGGTGGGCTCGAAGGCCCGATCGGCCTCGTCGCCGGATCGGGCGACGAGGTCTATGTCACCGAAGCCTTTGCCGGTACCGTCTCCAGGATCGACAAGAATGGCGAGAAGACGGTGCTCGCCAAGGACCTCAAAATGCCCGAAGGTCTTGCGCGCGCAAACGACGGCCGGTTGATCGTGGCGGAGGTCGGCGCCACCAGGCTGATCGAAATCGACCCGGAGAACGGCCAGGTTACGGAGATTGCGGCCAATCTTCCGATCGGCCTGATCGGAGCGCCCAATGGCCTGCCGACCCACATCCCGACCGGCGTTGCGGTCGGCAGCTCCGGCACCATCTATTTCAGCTCGGACGTCGAGAATGCGATTTACAAGGTCGTGAAGAAGTAGGCTCGCCTGGGGGGACGCCGGCCGCGGAACAGGTGCCCCGGCTTTCCTGTTAGACGCTGACGGAAACCCCCACCAGCAGGAGGACCGTCCCATGACGCGCCTCTCACGCGACGATGTCGTCAAGGCCGTGGACCGGGCCGACGACGTCACCATAGCCCAGATCATCGAAACCGGCGCAACTGTCGAGGAACTCACTGAGGCCCAAGCCTGGCTCGCCAACGACGAACCCATGATCAACGATTTGCGGCCACTGGCACAGGGCCGCGTGCGTGAACTCGTGGATATTCTCTCGGAGCTAGAACAGGACGATGACGAGCAAGGTCCTGCCGGGCCTGGCTCGGCGTCGGCAATCAGCTAAAGCGATCAACTGACAAAAATTCGCCCCGGAGAGAGCAACCTCTCCGGAGCGAATTGCTTTGGCGATGCGCGTCGGCGCTCAGTTCAGCTTGCGCTTCGGCACCGGCGCCTCGAATGGCGCGATCTCCGCGGTCTGCGGCGCCTTGCCGTTGAAGGTCAGCACATTGCCTTCAGACGAGATCGCAACCGTGTCGCCATCCCTGACGTCGCCGGCCAGGATCATCTCCGCGAGCGGATCCTGGAGATAGCGCTGGACCACCCGCTTCAGCGGCCGCGCACCGTAGGCCGGATCCCAGCCCTTGGCCGCGAGCCAGTCGCGGCCCGAGGCGTCGAGCGTCAGCACGATCTTGCGATCGGTCAGCAGCTTCTGCAGCCGCGCGAACTGGATCTCGACGATCCGGCCCATCTCGCTGCGCTGCAGGCGATGGAAAAGGATGATCTCGTCGACGCGGTTGAGGAATTCCGGCCTGAAATGCCCCCGCACCATTCCCATCACCTGCTCACGCACGGCGGAGGTGTCTTCGCCCTCCGGTTGATTCACCAGAAACTCCGAACCGAGGTTCGAGGTCATGATGATCAAGGTATTGCGGAAATCGACGGTACGGCCCTGGCCATCGGTCAGGCGGCCGTCGTCGAGCACCTGCAACAGCACGTTGAAGACGTCGGGATGGGCTTTCTCGATCTCGTCGAACAGCACGACCTGGTAAGGCCGGCGCCGCACCGCTTCGGTGAGCGCACCACCCTCGTCGTAACCGACATAGCCGGGAGGCGCGCCGATCAGCCGCGAGACCGAATGCTTCTCCATGTACTCGGACATGTCGAGGCGAACCATCGCGGTCTCGTCGTTGAACAGGTACTCGGCGAGCGCTTTCGTCAACTCGGTCTTGCCGACGCCGGTGGGACCCAAGAACATGAACGAGCCGGTCGGCCGATTCGGATCCTGCAGGCCCGCGCGCGAGCGGCGCACGGCCGTTGCGACGGCACGCACGGCCTCGGCTTGGCCGACGACGCGCTTGCCGAGCTGCTCCTCCATCTTGAGGAGCTTCTCCTTCTCGCCTTCCAGCATCTTGTCGACGGGCACGCCGGTCCAGCGCGAGACCACCTGCGCGATGTGGTTGGCGGTGACCGCCTCCTCCATCATCTCGCCGGAGTTCTCCTTGGCCTCGATATCAGCCAGTTGCTTTTCCAGCTGCGGGATCCGGCCGTAGGCCAGCTCGCCCGCCTTCTGAAACTCGCCGCGCCGCTGCGCATCGGCCAGATCGACGCGCAAGGCGTCGAGCTCCGACTTCAGCTTCTGGGCGTTGGAGAGCTTGCTCTTCTCCGCACTCCAGCGCGCGGTCAGCGCGGTGGATTTCTCCTCGAGTTCGGCCAGCTCCTTCTGCAGCGTTTCCAGACGCGACTTGGAGCCGAGATCGCTTTCCTTCTTCAGCGCTTCCTGCTCGATCTTGAGCCGGATGATCTCCCGATCGAGCGAATCCAGCTCTTCCGGCTTGGAATCGACCTGCATCTTCAGCCGCGCCGCGGCCTCGTCCACGAGGTCGATGGCCTTGTCCGGCAGGAAGCGGTCTGTGATGTAACGGTTGGACAGCGTCGTCGCGGCCACGAGCGCGGAATCGGTGATCCGTACTCCGTGGTGCTGCTCATACTTGTCCTTGAGGCCGCGCAGGATCGAGATCGTGTCCTCGACCGAAGGCTCGCTGACGAAGATCGGCTGGAAACGCCGCGCCAGCGCCGCATCCTTCTCGACATGCTTGCGGTACTCGTCGAGCGTGGTCGCACCGATGCAGTGCAGCTCGCCGCGGGCGAGCGCGGGCTTGAGCAGGTTGGAGGCGTCCATCGCGCCCTCGCCCTTGCCGGCGCCGATCAGCGTGTGCATCTCGTCGATGAACAGGATGAAGGTGCCTTCGCTCGCGGTCACTTCCTGGAGCACGGCCTTCAGCCGCTCCTCGAACTCACCGCGGTATTTTGCACCCGCGATCAGTGCGCCAAGATCGAGCGATAGCAGCTTCTTGTCCTGGAGGCTCTCCGGCACGTCACCGTTGACGATGCGCAGCGCGAGGCCTTCGGCGATCGCGGTCTTGCCGACGCCGGGCTCGCCGATCAGGACGGGATTGTTCTTGGTCCGGCGCGAGAGCACCTGGATGGTGCGGCGGATCTCCTCGTCACGGCCGATGACCGGGTCGAGCTTGCCGTCGCGCGCGGCCTGGGTCAGGTCGCGGGCATATTTCTTCAGCGCGTCATAGGCGTTCTCGGCGGTCGCGGAATCCGCGGTGCGGCCCTTGCGCAGCGCCTCGATGGCGGCGTTGAGGTTTTGCGGGGTGACGCCGCCCTTCGCGAGAATCGCGCCGGCCTCGCTGGTCTTCTCCAGCGTGAGGCCGAGCAGCAGACGCTCGACCGTGACAAAGCTGTCGCCCGCCTTCTCGCCGGCTTTTTCGGCGGCATCGAAGGTGCGGGCAAGCTCGGGTGCCAGATAGATCTGGCCGCCACCGCCGCCGGAAACCTTCGGCACCTTGCCCAGGGCATCCTCGGTCGCCTTCAGAATGGCGCGGGAATTACCGCCGGCGCGGTCGATCAGGCCGGAAGCCAAGCCTTCACTGTCGTCCAGCAGCACTTTCAGGAGATGCAGGGTGGAAAACTGCTGATGTCCCTCGCGCATCGCAAGCGACTGCGCGGACTGGATGAAGCCCCTGGAGCGTTCGGTATATTTATCGATATTCATGTGGTTTCTGTCCCTCGGCCTGCCCCTGGGGCCCTAACAGGCACCCCAAACGGCATCTTCATTGGGTTTCCGCTTGCCGCGTTGACGTTGCTCAACCGGCAGCGGTCGTTATCGGCCGACACTGGCGCCGGCCTGAACCAGATGTGGGAAGCGTGCCCTCGGATCGGAAGAGGCAAGTTCACAATTTCGTGCGCAGATCGGCCCACTTGGCGAGGACAGAGCGAATCCCCTAAGTAGCCGCATGACCGCCAATCAGACGGCCGAGATCACCGGCCTTTACCGCTACCCGATCAAAGGCCTGACGCCGGAACCCCTGTCCCGGGTGCCCTTGCGCTCAGGCCAGACCCTGCCCTCCGATCGCCGCTACGCGATCGAGAACGGACCCAGCGGATTTGACCCGGAAGCCCCGGGATGGCAGCCCAAAATCCAGTTTCTGATGCTGGCCCGCAATGAGCGGTTGGCCTCCTTGGACAGCCGGTTCGAGGACGCGACCAATCGCCTGACCCTTCGCAAGAACGGCCAGATCGTCGCCAGCGGCGATCTCGAGACCGCCGACGGCCGCGCCGCCATCGAGGCCTATTTCGCGGAGAATTTTCATGCGGAGCTGAAGGGGCCGCCAAAAGTTCTGTCCGGCCGTGGCCACAGTTTTTCCGACGTGGCCCGCAAGGTCGTGTCCATCATCAACATCGAGAGCGTCCGCGCCATCGAGACCATGCTCGATGGCATCGCCGTCAATCCCCTGCGCTTCCGCGCCAATCTCTACGTGACGGGCTGGCCAGCCTGGTCCGAGCTCGACCTCGTCGGCCAGACGCTCGCGATCGGGCAGGCGCGGCTGAAGGTGGTGAAGCGCATCGTCCGCTGCCCGGCCACGAATGTGGATCCGGTGACGGCGAAGCGCGATCTCGAGATACCGCCGACGTTGTCGCGCCATCTCGGCCACATGGACTGCGGCATCTATGCCGAGGTAATGGCCGACGGCGAGATCGGCGTGGGCGATGCGGTCGCCGTGGAACAACCGAGATTGGTGTGAGCTTCGTAGGGTGGGTTAGCGAAGCGGATGCGCAAGGCGCAATCCGCTAGCTAACCCACCCTACGCACCGTCACCTCAATTCGGCATCACATACGCATAGATGCGGCCGCGCGAGATCGGGGCCTCGCGGACGCGATTGCCGTTGTTGCCGGAGATCATGATCGGATTGCCGTGCGCGTCGATGCCGGTAATGATGCCGACATGCCCGCCGCGGCGGCCGCGCGACATCACCGCGATGGCCCCGACCTGCGGGCCGGAGACGCGCGTGCCGTAATGCGCGAACGAGCTCGCCATGTCGGACCCGGTGCCCTGATGGCCGGTCTTCTGAAGCACCATGTTCATGAAACGCGCGCACCACAGACTGCCGCGCCCAGTCGGATTGCCGCCGAGATAACGGCGCGCCTCGGACACGAGCCCCGATCCACCGCCGAAGCCGCCGCTCGCGACCGCGCCGCCGCCATTGGCGCTCGGATCATAGCTGGCCTGCGTGTTGGCGAATCCACTCCCCTGCAACTGCGCCGCGCTGCGCTCGAAGCGCGAGCTGCCTGCATGGTGGCGATAATGATGATGCCTGGCGTGATGCACGTAGGCGTGCCGCTCCGCGCTGTGACGATGATGGGGCCGCGCTGAGGCCGGAGAAACGAACGCGGCACAAGCCGCGAAGATGAACGCCAGCGCGACAACACAACGCGACAGGCGAGACGCAAACAACTCAACCATACTTCATCCTCGTTGACACCCCCACTTCCCAAGTCGGCCCGTGCGGTGGCCGACATCGACAGAGGCCGTTAAGCCGCCCGATGTGGCGAGAAAAAGACACCATGGCCCGTGAATAGCTGCGATGATTTTGCGGCAATGTTGGTGTGAAGCCGCCTCATTGCCGACATCTGCATTAACCGCAATTCTCAAGTCGCGGCTTGAAGAGAGGGAAACAGTTAATGCCCCACGCCACGATCAGGGACGGCGTCCGCCTCCCGTTCGAGGAAGCGGGTCAGGCAACGCCGATACTTTTTCTGCACGAGTTCAAGCAGTGCCGCGCCAATGCCGATCAATTCGAGACGCTGGGCTCGGCGGGAGTCGCAAAGGTCACGCGCGAGGCGCCGAGCCGGATCCCTTGCTGGTGAAGGGCCCGCGCGGTTTTCAGGGCTCGCGGCCGTCGATCTTTGCGATGACTGATGCGATCAGGGGCGCTGCGACGCCCGCGCTGGTCATCTGCGGCGACGAGGATGACCCTTGCATCGGGCGCGAGACTGTTTCGAAAAGCATCTACCGGCCTCGCGATGTTTCCGAAGTCGGGACTCCGTCCGTTGCGAGCGCAGCGAAGCCATCCGGAATCCTTCCGCGGACACTCTGGATTGCTTGGTCCCAAGAGCTCCTCGCAGTGACGACGGATCGAGCTGAGTTCCTTGGGGCAAGGCGATCTTTACTTCCCCTGCCCGCGCGTGAGCAGAAACACGCCCTGCTCGCCGAACAGATTCCACACCCACCATGGCAGCCGAAGCCGCAGCGGGCGGCCGTAGAGGTCGAGCGCCTCGGCGCGCTCCATCTTGACGTGGATCTCGTCGCAGAGTTCGACGAAATCCTTGATCGTGCAGAAATGGATGTTGGAGGTGTCGTACCAGCTCGCCGGCAGGTTCTCCGTGCGCGGCATGTGGCCGCCGATCAAGAGCTGCAGGCGCATGCGCCAGAAGCCGAAATTGGGGAACGACACGATGGCGCGGCGGCCGATGCGCAGGAGGTTCTCCAGCACGACCTTGGGCTGCCGCGTCGCCTGCAGCGTCTGCGACAGGATCACGTAGTCGAAGGCATCGTCGGGATAGTTGACGAGGTCGGTATCGGCATCGCCCTGCACCACCGCGAGGCCCTTGGCCACGCAGCGGTTGACGCCCTCGCGCGACAGTTCGATGCCGCGGCCGTCGATGCCGCGGGTCTCCAAGAGCTGCAGCAGATCGCCGTCACCGCAGCCAACGTCGAGCACTTTCGAGCCGGGCTTGACCATTTCGGCGACCAGCAGATGGTCGGCGCGAAATGGACCGGGCTGTTCGGACGCGAGGCCATTGAGCGGCAGCAGTTCCTGTACAGACATCGCCAGCCGTCCTCGTCAGTCGTTCTTGCCGGTCAACCCGCGCGCCTTGCCCGCCGATTGCAGGAAGGCACGCGAGATGTCGAAGAATTCGGGCACGTCGAGCAGGAACGCGTCGTGGCCGCGGTCGGTCTCGATCTCGGCGAATGACACCCGCGCGCTCGAGGCGTTCAGCGCGTGCACCAGCGCGCGCGATTCCGACGTCGGGAACAGCCAGTCGCTGGTGAAGGAGACCACGCAGAAGCGCGTCTCGATCCCGGCGAACGCTTTCGCCAGCACGCCGCCATGGTCGCCGGCGATATCGAAATAGTCCATCGCGCGGGTCAGATACAGATAGGAGTTGGCGTCGAAGCGTTCGACAAAGGACGAGCCCTGGTAGCGCAGATAGGACTCGACCTGGAAGTCGGCGTCGAACGAGAAGGTCGGCAGCTCGCGGTCCTGCATGCGGCGGCCGAACTTGCGATGCAGCGCGGCGTCCGAGAGATAGGTGATGTGCGCCGCCATGCGCGCGACCGCAAGGCCGCGATGCGGATGGATGCCCTGATCGGCGTAGGCGCCGTTGTGCCAGTCGGGATCGGCCATCACGGCCTGGCGGCCGAGCTCGTGGAAGGCGATGTTCTGCGCGGAGTGCCGCGTCGAGCAGGCAATCGCCAGCGCGGAGTAGACGCGCGCAGGGTACGCCGCGGTCCATTGCAGCACCTGCATGCCGCCCATCGAGCCGCCGACCACGGCAAACAGCGTATCGATGCCGAGCCGGTCGATCAGCATCGCCTGCGCGCGCACCATGTCTGGGATGGTGATGACGGGGAAATCGAGGCCCCAGACCTTGCCGGTCGCGGGATTGATCGAGGCTGGACCCGTAGAGCCCATGCAGCCGCCGATCACGTTGGAGCAGATGATGAAGTACCTGGCAGGATCGAGGGGCCGACCGGGACCGACCAGCGTCTCCCACCAGCCGGATTTGCCGGTGACGGGATGCACATTGGCGACGTGCTGGTCGCCAGTCAGCGCATGGCAGATCAGAACCGCGTTGGAGCGATCGGCGTTGAGCTCGCCATAGGTCTTGTAGGCGATCTGGAACGGGGTGAGATCGACGCCGCAATCCAGCCGCAGCGGCTGGTCCGCGCCGAACAGCGCGACTTCCGAACTCGGATGATCGACCTCATGCGACCGGTCGTCGGCACTGATCGCGGGACTGGGTACGGACTTGACGCCAACCATCTCTGACCATCGACCTCGTTTGCGATCGGACTTCAGATCGCGACTGACATCAGGCCATGAAAAACCCGGCCTGAACGATAGGTTCGGCCGGGATCGAAAGCGTCCCCGGCCTGTTTAGCGAGTTTTTTAACGTGGCTGCAAGCCGGCCGGCTCAAATGACCACGGAACAGGCAAAAACCTACCGGCTTGGGCCCATTTCGTCAAGTCGCGCTCCGGATGAACCAAAATCGTCTCTCACTGGGCAGCTCTGCAGGACGTCATTTCTCTTTGCTTTCGCCGCCCTGACTGCCTAATCAGGACATTGCCCGCAGCTTCCCAACAGTCCTGTCAGACATGTCCCAACGCCCGCCCGCGCCACCATCGCTCCAGGAATTGCGCAAGGAGATCGACGCGATCGACGAGGGCATGCACCGCCTGCTGATGCAGCGCGGCGACATCATCGACCGGCTGATCCAGGTGAAGCAGACCCAGGAGGTCGGCTCCGCGTTCCGCCCGGCGCGCGAGGCCTCGATGATGCGCGAGATCGTGCAGCGCCATCGCGGCATCCTGCCGCTCGACACGGTCGAAAGCATCTGGCGCGTCATCATCTCGACCTTCACCTATGTCCAGGCGCCGTTCTCCGTGCATGCCGACATCTCGGTGAGCGAGCCCGCGATGCGCGATTCCGTGCGCTTCCATTTCGGCTTCACCGTTCCTTACGTCGCACATTTCAGTGCACAGGCAGCGGTGGAGGCGGTGGCGAAATCCAAGGGTGATCTGGCGCTGGTCTCGGCGACCTCGAGCCGCACGCCGTGGTGGCTGGAGCTAGAAGCCGACGGCGCGCCGAAGATCATCGCGCGCATGCCCTTCGTCGAGCGCGCCGACCATCCGGCCGCGCTGCCCGTGTTCGCGGTGTCCCGCGTTGCCGACAGTGCCGTGGTGACGGAGGTCGAAACGTTCAGCGTGCGTGTCTCGGGGTGGAACGCCGAGGTCGCGCGGGCGCTGTCGCCGCTCGCCGAGATCGTGGCGGTGCCCGATACCGCCTTCGACGGCGCGGCGCTGCTGGTCTCAGTCGCGGGCGCCGCCAGCATCGACAAGATCAGGGCGGCCCTGATCGCAGCGGGGGCCTCCGTGCGCTCCACGGCCCTCGTCGGCAGCCACGCAACGCGCTATACGGTGCCCCCGACCGGGTCGAAATCGTAGATCGAGAACCGCCTCAAGACCATTTTCGGAGTTGAAGATGTCCCGCCCCGTGCCGAATCCCGGCATTCTCGATATTGCGCCCTACACGCCCGGCAAGAGCCCGGTCGCCGAGCCGGGCCGCAAGGTGTTCAAGCTCTCGGCCAACGAGACGCCGTTCGGACCCTCGCCCAGGGCGATCGAGGCCTTCAAGCATGTCGCGGAGCATCTGGAAGACTACCCCGAGGGAACCTCGCGCGTGCTGCGCGAGGCAATCGGCCGCTCGTTCGGGCTCGACCCGAACCGCATCATCTGCGGCGCCGGCTCGGACGAAATCCTCAACCTGCTCGCCCACACCTATCTCAGCCACGGCGACGAGGCGATCTCGACCACGCACGGCTTTCTGGTCTACCCGATCGCAACCATGGCGGTCGGCGCCAAGAACGTGGTCGCGGCCGAGAAGAACCTGACCTGCGACGTCGACGCCATTCTCAACGCAGTGACGCCGCGCACGAAGCTGGTCTGGCTCGCCAATCCAAACAACCCGACCGGCACCTATGTGCCGTTCGACGAGGTCAAGCGCCTGCGCGCCGGCCTGCCCTCGCACGTGCTGCTGGTGCTCGATGCCGCCTATGCCGACTATGTCTCGCGCAACGATTACGAGATGGGAATCGAGCTCGTCGCCACCACGGAGAATACCGTGGTGACGCACACCTTCTCAAAGATCCACGGTCTTGCGGCACTGCGCGTCGGCTGGATGTTCGGCCCCGAACACATCGTCGACGCGGTCAACCGCATCCGCGGACCCTTCAACGTGTCCACGCCGGCGATGTATGCCGCGGTCGCGGCGATCGAGGACACCGCCCACCAGGCGATGTCGAAGCAGTTCACCGAGACCTGGCGCAACTGGCTCACCGAGGAGATCGGCAAGCTCGGGCTGAAGGTGACGCCGGGCGTCGCCAATTTCGTGCTGATCCACTTTCCGCAGGAGGGCAAGACGGCGGACGCCGCCGACGCCTTCCTCACCAAGCGCGGCCTGGTGCTGCGGGCGTTGAAGAACTACGGCCTGCAGCATGCGCTGCGCATGACCATCGGCACCGAGGAGGCCAACCGCCTCGTCGTCGACGCCTTGCGCGACTTCATGGCCGGCAAATGAGTGTGGATCCGCACTTCCAGCGCATCGCGCTGATCGGCTTCGGCCTGATCGGCGGCTCAATCGCACGCGCTGCGAAGCGCCAGGGTCTGGCCGGCGAGATCGTCACCACCGCGCGCTCGGAGAAGACGCGTGCGCGGGTGCTGGAGCTCGGCATCGTCGACCGGGTCGTGGCGACAAATGCGGAAGCGGTGAAGGACGCCGATCTCGTCATCCTCTGCATCCCCGTCGGCGCCTGCGGGCCGGTGGCGCAGGAGATTGCGGCGCATCTCAAGCCCGGCGCTGTGATCTCGGATGTCGGCTCGGTCAAGGGCGCCATCGTCAGGGACATGGCGCCGCATTTGCCGGAGACCGTTCATTTCGTGCCGGCACATCCGGTCGCAGGCACCGAGCATTCGGGGCCGGATTCCGGCTTCGCCGAGCTCTTCATCAACCGCTGGTGCATCCTCACGCCGCCTGAAGGCACCGACGCCGAGGCCACCGCGCACCTACGCGCTTTCTGGGCGGCTATGGGCGCCAGAGTCGAGGTGATGACGCCGGATCACCATGATCTCGTGCTCGCAATCACCAGCCATCTGCCGCATCTGATCGCCTACACCATCGTCGGCACCGCCGACGAGCTGGCGCAGGTGACGGAATCGGAGGTCATCAAGTTCTCCGCCGGCGGCTTCCGCGACTTCACCCGCATCGCAGCCTCCGATCCGACGATGTGGCGCGACGTCTTCCTCGCCAACAAGGACGCCGTGCTGGAGATGCTCGGCACCTTCACCGAGGATCTCGCCAAGCTCACCCGCGCGATCCGCCGTGGCGACGGCGAGGCGCTGTTCGACCATTTCACCCGCACCCGCGCCATCCGTCGCGGAATCGTCGAGATCGGCCAGGATTCGGCCGCAGCCGACTTCGGCCGCCAGCACGGGCAGCTCGACAAGAAGCCGGGCTAACCAATCCTTGATCCGTGCGATGCGACGGCGTCCGGCCGGCGCTTCATCATCATGGCGCGAAGGCGCCGTGAGCGCGGATCAATACAGCGGGGGAATCTGGCCGACCTTGATGGGGCCGAGCATCACGGCGCCATCGGCGAATTTGAGCGGAAAGGTACGGGCCTTCTTGCCCTCGAGCGTGCTCTCGGCGCCAATCGAATTGATGCCGGCGGCAACACCGGCATTGGCGTTCTGCTTGATGACCTTGCCGAGGCCGGGAACGGCGCGGTCGAGTGCGCCGAAGAGATTGTTGAGATCCTGCGACTTGACGCCGGGCGCGACGCGATCGAGCGTCGCCTGCGGCACGCCGTCTTCCAGCATCTTCTCGATGCCGAGCGCCGGGATGATGCGCTCGAGGCCGGTCACGGTCATCTGCAATTCGCCGTCCAATCGGCCATTGGCCGAGAGGCCCAGCGTGCCGGCTGCGACCGCGATCATCTCGCCCTGCTGGATCCGCGACTGCACGATCTCGATATGGCCGCCGGCGGCCTGGATCTCCCGGAAGCGCTGCGGCCAGGGCTTCGGTGTGAGATCGGAAAGCCCGGTGATCTTCGCGCGCGTGTCGGCCTCGAACGGCTCGGCGAGCAACGGATGGACGCCCTGAATACTGCCCTGCGAAATCTGGAGCACGGTCTCGATGACAGGATGATCTGCCGACGATCCGTCCGCGAGACGTCCATGCAGCTCGATTTCCTTGGCGCGCGCAAGGGGTACCTGCACGGCGCCGTCGACCCTGACGATGCTGGGATCGTCGAACACGATCGAGGCGCGCTCCGGGATGGCCGGCAGGCCGATCACGCTGCAGCGGCCCTTGCTCCAGTTCACCACGAAGGTGTTTTGCGTGACGCCGTCGACCAGCTTTGCGGGCGCCGAGAACTCGGCGATGACGTGCTTGGGATCGTAGACCTGTCCCACGACCAGAATGTTGTCGAGCTTGGCCGTGAAGGGGGTCTTGCTCGCATTCTGCGAGACCAAGGCGACGCTGGCGCCGGAGCACTGAATCTCGAAGCGGAACGGGAATCCCGCGATCGAGCGCCTGGCGCAATCATAGATGCGCCCGGCCTTGGCCTCCTGCGCGCGCCAGGCATCGACCGCCACCCCGGCCTGCGAGGCCGCATAGAACCAGAAGCCGCTCCAGGCGGCTGCAAGGATCAGGAGGAGGACGGGAGCAATGAAAAGCCCCCAACGGGAGCGCCGGCGTACGGCAATGGTCATATCGGACATGCGGCGACCCTTTGGTCCCAGATTTTGTCAAAATGTAAGCGAGGCAGGCCCGGGACAAAAGGCGGAGAATTCGCTTCGCTTGGGCAACCACTTCTGGTAGCGGTGCCCGAAATGTCGGAAATCACCCTCCCCTCCGTCACATCAGCCAAGGGCGACCTCTGGGTGTTCGGCTACGGCTCCCTGATGTGGCGGCCGGGCTTCGAATTCGAGGAGCGCGTCCCGGCGCGGCTGGTCGGCGAGCATCGTGCGCTCTGCGTCTATTCCTTCGTGCATCGCGGCACACCGGAACAGCCCGGCCTGGTGCTGGGGCTCGACCGCGGCGGCGCCTGCCGCGGCATCGCTTTCCGCGTCGCTGAAAAGAACCGCGCCGACGTCGTCGCTTACTTGCGCGCGCGCGAGCAGGTGACGTCGGTCTATCGCGAGGTGATGCGCTCGGTGTGGCTGGAGAATGAAGCGCGCGAGCGCGTCTCGGCGCTCGCCTACGTCGTCGACCGCGGCCATGTCCAATATGCCGGGCGGCTGTCGCTCGCCGACCAGCATCGCCATGTGCTGCAAGGCCACGGCCAGTCCGGCGCCAACCGCGATTACGTGACCGCGACCGTGAAGGCGATCGAGGCCGAGGGCTTTCGCGACACGCAATTGCATCAGCTCGCGATGATGCTGCATGGTGACGCGCATACTTCGCACGCGCCGGCGCCCGACGAAAACAGAGACAGTCGCTAGCTGCCCGACGGAGCATAACTCGGCGCGCTGCCGATCAACTGCTCCTGCTCCTTGCGGCCGGCCTCGACGAGGCGAGCGGTCGCATCTTCGATCGCGGTCTGCACGCGCGTGAGAAATTGGTCCTTGGGCAGGCTCGGCGGCAGCGGATCGAGAAACTCCACCACCAACGTGCCGGGATAGCGCATGAAGGTTCGGCGCGGCCAGAACAGGCCGGAATTGAGCGCGATCGGCAGACACGACACGCCACAGGACGAATAGATCTGCGCAAAGCCGGTTTTGTAATCCGGCGGCGCCCCCGGCGCGCGACGGGTGCCTTCGGGAAAGATGACGAGCTGACCGCCTGCGCGCACGGCCTCGCGCGCGCGCCGCGTCATGTCCAGCAGAGCCTTCACGCCGGCATTGCGATCGATCGCGATCATCCCGGTCTTGACCAGGAACTGACCGAACACCGGAATCTGCATGAGCTGGCGCTTGAGGATGAAGATCGGCCGGTGAAAGAAGCCCGGCAGCACGAAGGTTTCCCAGAACGACTGGTGCTTCGCCACGATCACCAGCGGTCCCTGCGGAATCTTCTCGACCCCGCGGAATTCGACCTTGATGTTGCAGACCACGCGCATCAGCACCAGTGTGGCCTTTGCCCACCACTCGGCCACCGTCAGCATGGCACGCGGCGGCAAGGCGAAGGTTGGCAGCGCCACGATCGCGAGGCATACCAGCACCGCGTAGAACAGCACGTTGAACAGGAGCGAACGGAGGAAAATCAGGAACATCGAAAATCCGATCAATTGGCCTGCGCCGTTGCAGGCCGCCTGGATTGCAGACCCGCAGGCTGCTCCGACATCTCGGGCGAAAGGTCAATCCCGAAATCCTCCAGCCGAACCCTGAGCTCGGCGGCGATGTACTTGACGTATTCCAACAGCAAGAGCCGCAGCGTCGAGCCCGAGGTCCACCACGGCTCCTCGCGCCATTTGTCACCCACCACCGCGAACGGGACCAGCACCGTTTCCGGCATCGCATGCGAGAATTCCACCAGCGCGCGCGGCATGTGGTAGTTCGAGGTGACCACGATCAACGATTTGAAGCCTCGTCCCTCGGCCCAGCGCCGCGCCTCTGCCGCGTTGCCGCGGGTCGTGAGCGCGGTGCGGTCGAGATCGACGCAGCAGGCCATGAAGGATTGGTTCTCCGGCAGCGTCCGGGAGATGTCATTGGCGGTTGAGGTCGGGTGCACGCCCGAGATCAGGAGCCTCTTGCCGTAGCCGGCCGCCAGCAGCTCCATCGCGTCCGGCACCCGCGAAGAGCCGCCGGTCAGCACCACAATTCCGTCGGCCTTGCGATCAGGGGCGATCTCGGCGCCGCGCAGTTGCGACAGGAACGCGACGAATCCCGCCGCAGCGGCGACAAAGGCGAACGCGATCGTCGATACGACCGTCGCGCGCAGCCAGCCGCGCGGCAGTTTCGGCGATCGATCGTCGGTCGGCGAGGTCATTATGATGTCGGTAGTCCCTTCCCGAATGATTTTAGGACGTTTTGAGGCGAAGTGGAGTCCGGTTTATCGGGCTCAATCAACGTCATTCAATGTTGCGAACAGCGTCTGGCGCGAGGCGACCGCGGTGATCGCACCGATCAGGACGGCCTGCACTGCGAGCACGACATAGCCTGATGGCCGCAGCGAGAAGGTGCCGAGCAGGGCTGCGAACTGGTCGCCGACCGGGGTGCCGGAGAACCAGCCGGCGATCGACTCCGAGAAGCCGAACAGCAACATGGCGACGCCGCCCCCGATGACGCCCCCTTCGAGACCGAGACGGAGGAAGTGCCGCAGGAAGTGATTGGCGATGTAGCGGTCGCCCGCGCCGACGAAATGCAGGACCTCGACGATCGGCCGGTTGGCCGCCATCGCGCCGCGGGTCGCGAACGAGACCGAGATGATGGTCGCGACGATGACGAGCGCGAGGATGCCGATTCCGGCGAGCACGGTGGCATTGGTCATCGAACGCATCCGCTCGATCCAGGCGCGGTGATCGTCGACGCTGGCGTTCGGCGCGACCTGCGTCACGCGCGCGCGCAAGCCGCCGAGATCGAGCACCGTTCCGGGCTGCACGCGCGCGATGATCATGCGCGGCACCGGCAGATCGTCCATCGACAGCCCGGTGCCGAGCCAGGGCTCGAGCAGCTTGCCGCTCTCCTCCTTGGTGAACGGCTTGACGTCGACGATACCGGGCTGCGCGCGTACCACCTCGCTGACCGCAGCCGTGTCGCGCTCGATGTCGCGCCCGGATTGCGGACGGACCTGGATGGTGATCTCGCTCGCGACATCCGACTGCCATTCCGCTGCCGACGCGCTGACCAGCAGCACCGCGCCCGTCGTCATCGAGGCGAGGAAGGTCATGATGGCGACGACGGCAACCAGCGCGCGGCCGTGGATCGAGGCGCGCGGCACGATCGGCGACATGTTGCGGGCCCTGGCCGGAAGCTGCGGACGCTCCTGCCCGAGATCGACCAATACGCCGCGCTCGTCGGTCCTACTCATAGACGTGCAGCCGTCCCTGATGCAGCACGAAGCGGCGCGCTTCGTACTGGTCCATCAACGCAATGTCGTGGGTTGCGATGATCACGGCCGTGCCCGACTTGTTGAGCTCGATGAAGAGCCGCAGCAAGCGTCGCCCGAGCGTCGGGTCGACGCTGCCGGTCGGCTCGTCCGCGAGCAGCAGCTGCGGCCGGGAGATCACCGCGCGCGCGATCGCCGCGCGCTGCTTCTCGCCCCCCGACAGGATCGGCGGCAGCGCATCCATGCGGTCCCCGAGCCCGACCCAGCGCAGGAGATCGATGACTTCCTTGCGGTAGCTGGATTCGCTGCGGCCCATGACGCGGAACGGCAGTGCCACATTCTCGTAGGTCGTCATGTGGTCGAGCAGGCGGAAATCCTGGAGCACGATGCCGATGCGCTTGCGCAAATCGGCGATCTCGTCCTTGCCAAGGGTGGAGATGTCGTGACCGAACAGGTTGACGAGGCCCCGCGTCGGCCGGTGCGACAGGAACAACAGGCGCAGCAACGACGTCTTGCCGGCGCCGGACGGTCCGGTGAGGAACTGGAAGGAATGCGCCGGAATCTGGAAACTGAGGTCGCGCAGGATCTCCGGCCCCAGACCGTAGCGTAATCCGACATTTTCGAACCGAACCAAGCTCAGCTCCGTTCGAGAGGGGACGTAAGCCGCATCGCGGGCGAGGTATCGCCGCATGCGAGCAAGGGGTTGTGCGACCGTTATGGTTTCCGGTTCGTTAACGGTCGCCGTGTAGCATCCCCGGCTGCATCCTTAGAAGTCCCTTCTCGGGAGAACCCTGCCTCAGGAGAATCTTGGCGCCAGGTTCCCCGCGACAAGGTCATCGTCGAGGCCGTCCATGCATATCGTCTGCCCCCATTGTACGACTTCCTACGCCATCAAGCTTGCTAGCCTTGGCGCCAATGGGCGGACGGTCCGCTGCTCGCGCTGCAAGGAAACCTGGATGGCGCATCCCGCAGATGCCATCGAGGAGGCGACCGTACCGGCCATGGCCGCGGCCAGCCGGACCGACGACCAATCCGACCTCGCCGCCCAGTGGAACTCCTACGCCTCGGACGCGACCGCCGAGACGCCGGTGGTCGAAAGCCCCTCGATCGCCAGCGACTGGCCGACCGAGGATGCCGCTGAGGACGAATGGTCAGCAGCAGCCCGGCGGGCCGAGGAGGAAGTCGCCGGGGTACAGCACCAATCCTGGTTCCGAGGGCTGTTCCGCCGCCGCGGCGCGAAGGTGAGCCGGCCGAAGCCGGCCGTGGCCCCACGCAAATCCTACTACGGCCTGCCGACCACCTGCGCCGCCATGGGCGCGCTGGTGCTGGCGCTGGTGATCTGGCGCGGCGACATGGTGCGCTTGCTGCCGCAGACGGCGGCCTTCTACAAATTGGTCGGGCTCGAGGTGAACCTGCGCGGCCTCGCCTTCAAGGACGTCAAGCTCTCGACCGAGACCGTGGATGGTAAGCAGGTGCTGGTGATCGAGGGCGTGATCGTTGGCCAGGGCAAGAAGCCGCTCGATATCCCGCGCTTGCGTTTTGCCGTGCGCGATGCGCAGGGCGCTGAGATCTACGCCTGGAATTCGGTGCTGGAGCAGACCGTGCTGCAACCCGGCGAACGCGCCTTCTTCCGCTCGCGTCTGGCCTCGCCACCGCCGGAAGGCCGCAATATCGACGTTCGCTTCTTCAACCGGCGCGACATTGCCGGCGGCAGCATATAATCCGGCCTTGTAGAGTCCGCACGGGAGGCTGTCCCATGCCCAAGATATTGATCGCCGATGACGAGGATTCGATGCGCCAATTGGTGGCGCGCGCGATTGCCATGGACGGCCACCAGACCGTCACCGCACAGGACGGCGCCGAGGCGCTGGAAATTTTGACCCGCGAGGACGGCGCGTTCGACCTGTTGCTCACCGACATCCAGATGCCCGTCATGGATGGCATCGCGCTGGCCCTCTCCGCCGCGCGCGAATTTCCTCAGCTCACCATTTTGCTGATGACCGGCTTTGCCGACCAGCGCGAGCGCGCCTCGAACCTCAATGCGCTGGTGCATGATGTCGTGACCAAGCCGTTCTCGGTCGCGGATATCCGCACGGCGGTCGCGGACGCGCTCGCGGCGAAGAAGGGGTAGCGGCGGCTCCATATTCCGCTGTCATGCCCCGGCTTGACCGGGGCATCCAGAACGCCGCGGCCTCTCGGTCTAGACACAATTGTCTCTGGAAAACTGGATCGCCCGATCAAGTCGGGCGATGACGGCGAGATTGGAGTGGGGGGCTGCACAAGCCGGTCAGGATTTGCGCAACGAGTCCAGCCCTCAAAAATCCTTCAGCAGCCGCTCGATGTAGTCGAGCTCGATCTGCGGGCGCGAGGGGTCGCCGAGGCGGCGACGCAGCTCTTCGAGAATGCGGCGGACGCGCTGCACGTCGATCTCGCCGGGAATCTTGACCGTGTAATCGTCACCGAGATCGCCGCGGCGAAGCGGACGGCCGAGCGGATCGGTCTGATTCCCGCCACTCTGCTGGCGGCCGGCGCGATTGCCGGGACCATCTCCCTGGCCGTCGCCGTCGCCCTGCTGCATCGCCTCAGCCATCTTCTGCGCACCCTTGCGCATCGCATCCAGCGCCTTGCCCTGGGAATCCACCGCACCGTCGGCATTGCCTTCGCCGAGCTTCGAGCCGGCGTCACCCATGGCGCTGTCGGCGGAGTCGAGCCCGCCGTCATCATCACCCTGGTCGGCGTCCTGATCGCCGTCCTGGCCCTGGTCGCCTTGCTGACCCTGCTGCTGGCCCTTCTGTCCTTGCTGGCCTTTCTGACCCCTTTGCGAGAGGCCGCGCTTGGCCATTTCGTCCTGGAGCTTCTTGAGGCGGTCGCGCAGCGCCTGCTGGTCCTGCTGCAGGTCCGACATCGACTGGTCGCCCTGCTGCTTGCCGCGCATGCGGTCGCGGCGCGAATCCTGGCCCTGCTTGTAGGTCCTGTCCCGCAATTGCTGCTGCTTGCGGATCATGTCGCCGAGCTCGTTCAGCGCCTGCTCCATATCGCTCTCGCCGGACTGTCCCGGCTGCGCCATCTGGAGGCCCTCCAGCATCTGCTGGAGCTGGTCGAGCAGCTGCTTGGCCGCATCCTTGTCGCCGGAGCGCGACAGGCGCTCCATGCGATCGATCATGTTCTGGAGGTCCTGCTGGCGCAGGATCTTCGTGTTCGGATCGAGCGGTCGCGCGAGATTTTGCGCGTCCTTGTTGTTGCGGAACTGTTCGGCGAGCTGGCGCATGAAATTGTCCAGCGCCGCCCGCAGATCCTGCGTGAGCTTCTTGATCTCCTCGTCGCTGGCGCCGCGCTCCAGCGCCTGCTTGAGCGCGTCCTGCGCCGCGCGCAACGCCTTCTCGACGTCGGAGATGTTGCCGTCCTCGATCGTCACCGCGAGCGCCCACAGGCTCGCCACCACCTCGCGCAGCGCGTCGTCGGTGCGCGCCGCCTCGAGCTGGCGCGTGACACTGTAGAGGCCGAGATATTGTCCCGTCTCCTGCGTGAACAGTTCGGGCGCGATCATCAGCGCGTCGAGCGCGGTGTAGACGTCGGAATTCCTGTTGGCGTCGAGCGCGAGGATACGACGCTGCTCGATCAGCGCGCGCGCCAAGGGTTTGGTGAACAGACGCTCCGGCAAGCGCATGTTGAAGGGTTCGCTTCGAGCCTCGTTGCCGGCCTCGTCCTTGGCGGTGAGCGTCAACGTGACGTCGGCGCCGGCATAGGGATCCTCGCTAAGATCCTTCACCGTCTGGCCGACGCCGTTACGGGTGCGCGCGTTCGGCAGCACGAGCGGGAATTGCGGCGGCTGGAACAGCGGTCGCGCCGCGGTCTTGTTATCGGCCTTGCCATCACCGCCCTTGGCGGCATCATTGGTGCGCGCCGCAACCTGCGCCTCGGCGCCGGTGACGCCGTAATCATCCTCGATCTTGTAGACGAGTTGGAGCGCGCCGCGCGCCTGACGCTCCGGATCCTTGGCGAGCGCGATGGTCGGCGGACGGTCCGGCGTCGCTGCGAAGGCCCATTGCGGCTGGCCCGAGGGCGCGCGGACATGCGCGGTGCCGTCGCCGGCGATGGTGAAATGCTTTTCGTTGGTGCCCTTCGGTGCGGCCTCGGTCGGCGCGACTTCCTTCAGGCCGCCGGAGGTGACGACATCCAGGCTGCCGCCGGACGATCGCACGATCAGGGTCGAACCCGCGGGAACGGCGAGCGGGCCGGAGACCGGCAGCGCCGCCGCCTCCTTGTTGGCGGCCGACAGGATGACCGGCGGCTTTGCGGTGTAGAGCGGCGGCGTCACCCAGGCGTCGACGCGGACAGTCGGCGTCAGTACGCCGTTCCAGTCGAAGGCCGCGCCCAGCCGCATCGCGCGCTCGTCGCCGGCGGCAAAGAAGGTCGCGACCAGCATCACCGTGACCAGCGCGCGCAGGGCCCAGGGGTCGTGGATGGCGAGGCGCGGGTGAGGCAGACCGGCCCGGATGCGCTTGAGCGAGGCCAGCGTGCGCTCGCGCTGAGCCCGCCAGAGCGCCTGCGCGACCGGGTCTTGCGAGGTCAGTGTGTCCGTGAGTGTCGTGGCGGGGCGGTGGCGGATGCCCGAACCGCGATCGAGCCGTGCGAGCGCCTCTTCGCGGCTTGGCCAGCGAAAACGAACCAGCGGGAACAGCGCGGCGACTGCAAGGCCCGCGAAGATGACGAGGCCGATGGCGCGCGCGACGGAGGGCAACGCCAGCCAGAGGCCCGCCCAGGACACCACCAGAAACAGGCCGATAACGGTGAGGACGCGCGCCAGACCGGGCCAGGCACGCTCCCAGGCGATAGCGTAGGTGGACCGCTCGAGGGCCTGCGCCAGCTTCAAGCGCGACACAGCATCGCCATCACGGATCGGGTCCGACGGGTCTGGGGGGGCGCCGTTCAATCAACTCTCCAGGTTGCCCGGTAGAGAAGCGTACCACAACGGCAGCACTGAGGCATCCGTTCCTGTACGGGAGAGCCCCCTTTTCCCGCATAACACGGGGACGTGACTGGCCCGGCGCAACCCCGTAACTTTCCGCGGCATCCCCTCGGGGAATGCAAGCGAAGAAGAGGAAACGTCATGGACAAGAAGATGCACGACAAGGGCCTTGAGGTCCGCAAGGCGGTGCTGGGCGAGGCCTATGTCAACAACGCCCTGAAGAACGTCGACGATTTCAACCGTCCGTTCCAGGAGATGCTCAACGAATATTGCTGGGGCACGGTGTGGGGCCGCGAGGAGTTGCCGCGCAAGACCCGCAGCATGCTCAACATCGCGATGATCGCGATCCTCAACCGACAGCACGAATTCCGCGCGCATCTGAAGGGCGCGCTCACCAACGGCGTCACCCGCGACGAGATCCGCGAGATCCTGATGCAGGTCGCGATCTATGGCGGCATGCCGGCCGCGGTCGACAGTTTCCGGATGGCGCGCGAGGTGTTCGCCGAGATCGATGCGAAGGCGTGAACGAAGCTGACGGCTCTCAACTTTATTGCTCCGTCATTGCGAGCGGAGCGAAGCAATCCGGAACTCCCTCCGCGGAAATAGCTTGGATTGCTTCGTCGCTTCAGCGCAAAATTGCTACGGCGTGGAAGGAATCAACACCATGGACATCGGATTCATCGGCCTCGGCAACATGGGTTTTCCGATGGCGCGGCGGCTGATCGAGGCCGGCCACACGCTCGTCGTGTTCGACACCCGCAAGGAGGTCGTCGACAAGCTGGTCGCACGCGGCGCGACCGCTGCGATGTCGCCGAAGGACGTCGCCGACAAGGTCGAGACCGTGATGGCGAGCCTGCCGTCGCTCAAGGCTTCGCTCGAGGTCGCCACCGGCGCGAACGGCGTGATCGAGGGCGGCCGGGTAAAACGCTTCATTGATCTGTCGACGGTCGGCTCGCAGATGGCGGCGAAAATTCACGACCTGCTCGCACAACGCAACATCGTGCAGATCGACTGCCCGGTGTCCGGGGGCGTCGGCGGCGCCGAGAAGGGCACGCTCGCGGTGATGGTGTCGGGGCCGAAGGGCGACTTCGAGCTGCTCAAGCCTGTTCTTGACGTGATCGGAAAAGTGTTCTTCATCGGCGAGAAGCCGGGCGCGGCGCAGACCATGAAGCTCGCCAACAATTTCCTCTCGGCCACCGCCATCGTGGCGACATCGGAAGCCGTGGTGATGGGCGTGAAAGCCGGGCTCGATCCGGCCGTGATGATCGACGTCATCAATGCGGGCTCGGGCATGAACACCGCGAGCCGCGACAAGTTTCCGCGCTCGGTGCTGCCGCGCAGCTTCGACTTCGGCTTCGCCACCGGATTGATGGTGAAGGACGTCCGGCTCGCGCTGGAGGAGATGAAGCAGCTCGGCCTGTCGATGGAGGTTGCCGACGCCGTCGGACGGCTGTGGGAAGCGGTGATAGCTGCGGAAGGCGCTGAGTCCGATTTCACCGCGGCGATCAAGCCGATCGAGAAGAAGGCTGGCGTCGTGGTTGGCGGAAAGGCCAATCAAGACGGCAACCTATTTACATTTTAGATTGCATGTATATCATAAACTACTTCAGGTGGTGGTGATTGAACAGTCATGAACGGGCAAGCGCGAAGAAAACGAGGTTCAGTTGCGCTCGCAATGGCAATGGGCATCGCGCTCGTCGTGCTCGGGACTGTGATCTGCCTTCAACACCTCACAGGTAACGAATTCAAGATCAAGGACTACGCCGTACCAGTAAACGTTGGCACGTGTTTCTTTTTTGGCTTCGTTTTGCTTTGGTGGGCCGTCTCAGGAGGCAATAATCAGTGGGGCATTGGATTCGAAACAATCACAATGGCTGTTACTGTCGTACTTGCGGTCATCGCAATGCTTGCGCTCACTGCTTAGATCGCGCGCCTGAGACTCATCGAACCACTCACAGCCACGGCGCCGGGGTGTCCATGGCGATGAGCTGCTCGACCTCGATGCGAGGGCGCACGACGGCATACTGGTCGCCCTTCACCAGCACTTCCGGCACCAGCGGCCGGGTGTTGTAAGTGCCGGCCTGCACCGCGCCATAGGCGCCTGATGTCATGATGGCGACGAGATCGCCCGGCTTCGGCGTCGGCAAGGTGCGATCAAGCGCGAGATAGTCGCCGGTCTCGCAGACCGGGCCAACGACATCGGCGGTGATGGTCGCCGCCCCCTTCGCCGGCTGCATCACCGGCAGAATGTCGTGATGCGCCTCGTACAGCGTCGGCCGAATGAGGTCGTTCATGGCAGCATCGATGACGACGAAGTTCTTGCCGTCGCCGTGCTTCACATAGATCACCTTGGCGACGAGGATGCCGGCATTGCCGACGATCATGCGGCCCGGCTCGAACATCAGGGTGCAGCCTAGATTGTGGCTGACGCGCTTGACCATCGCGGCGTAGGCATCGGGCGCCGGCGGTGCCTCGCGATCCATGTAATAGGGAATGCCGAGCCCGCCGCCGAAATCGACGTGGCTGATGTTGTGGCCATCGGCGCGCAGTGTCTGCACGAATTCGGAGAGGATGCGGAACGCGATCTCCATCTTCGAAAGGTCAGTGATCTGGCTGCCGATGTGAACGTCGGCGCCTGTTACCTCGATGCCGGGAAGCCTTGCGGCGCGCGCATAGACCTCGCGCGCGTGCACGATCGGAATGCCGAACTTGTTCTCGGATCTGCCGGTGGAGATCTTGGCGTGGGTGCCTGCATCGACATCAGGATTGACGCGGATGGAGATGCGCGCGGTCTTGCCCATGTCGGTCGCAAGCCGCGACAGCAGCTCCAGCTCGGGCTCGGATTCGACATTGAGACAGAGGATGTCGGCGGCCAGCGCCGCGCGCAGCTCGGTCTCGGTCTTGCCCACGCCGGAGAACACGATCTTGCTGGCGGGGATGCCGGCCGCCAGTGCGCGCTTCAGTTCGCCGCCCGAAACCACGTCAGCGCCGGCGCCCAGCCTGGCCAGCGTGCGCAGCACCGACTGGTTGGAGTTCGCCTTCATGGCGTAGCAGACCAGGACCTTCTCGCCGGCAAAGGCATCGGCGAAGACGCGGTAATGGCGCTCCAGCGTCGCGGTCGAATAGCAATAGAACGGCGTCCCGACGGCCGCGGCCAGCTCGGACAGGTTGATCGCCTCGGCGTGCAGCACGCCGTTGCGGTAGTCGAAATGGTTCATCACGTCAGCTCGATTGGCCCAGCCTACCGGCCGGGCGTTTCGTCCAGGAGCGGGTCAAGGATAAACGTTTTCTTCCTGCCCTTGGCCGCCGCCGGGGGTGCCTCCGAACCATAGGTCGGATTGAACACGCTCGGCGTCTTCTGGGCTTCGGTCTCGGTATCACCAGGCGCGGAGATATTGGCCGTGGACGCGTTGGAGGCGGTCGGCGGAAGGTCGAGCGGGCCCCGGCGGCCACAACCGGCGAGCGCAAGCGCGCTCAGGCTCAAGACGATGATGGCCCACCCCGAGCCGGCCGGGCGAAACTTTGACGTCACGACGAAATCCCCACTACGCGGCCGCACCATACAGAGGTTGGCCCGGTCTGGCGAGTGCAGGAAGGCCACGGAAGGTCGGTCAAATTTCGGCCCTCAGCCCAATTTTCGCTCTTTTTCCAGCCGCTTGGCCCAGGCTTTGGCCTGTGACGCCACGTTCTTCGGCGCGGTGCCGCCGAAGCTGGTGCGGCTCTTCACCGACGATTCGACCGAGAGCACGCCGAGCACGTCCCTGGTGATTTTGGGCTCGATCGCCTGCATCTCCTTCAGGGGCAGCTCGTGCAGCGCCACACCACCCTCGGCAGCCTTGGCGACGATGCGGCCGGTGACGTGATGGGCCTCGCGGAACGGCATCTTCAGCGTCCGCACCAGCCAGTCGGCAAGATCGGTCGCGGTGGCGTAACCCTCGCCGGCAGCAAGCCTCATCCTGGCTTCGTCAGGCACGAGGTCGCGGACCATGCCGGTCATGGCGCGGATCGCGAGCGACAGCGCGGCAAAGCCCTCCATCGCCCCCTGCTTGTCCTCCTGCATGTCTTTTTGATAGGCGAGCGGCAGGCCCTTCATCACGATCAGGAGACCGTTGAGCGCGCCGATGACGCGACCGGTCTTGGCACGCACGAGCTCGGCCGCGTCAGGATTGCGCTTCTGCGGCATGATCGAGGAGCCGGTGGTGAACTTGTCGCTGAGGCGGATCATGCCGACCAGCGGCGAGGTCCAGATCACGATCTCCTCGGCAAAACGCGACATATGCACGGCGCAGATCGAGGCGGCCGAGAGCGTCTCCAGCACGAAGTCGCGATCGGACACCGCGTCCAGCGAATTCGCCATCGGTCGATCGAAGGCGAGCGCCTTCGCGGTGGCGTGGCGATCGATCGGGAACGAGGTGCCGGCGAGCGCGGCTGCGCCCAGCGGCGATTCATTGAGCCGCTTGCGCGCGTCCTGGAAACGGCCGCGGTCGCGCGCGGCCATCTCGACATAGGCGAGCAGGTGGTGGCCAAAGGTCACGGGCTGCGCGGTCTGGAGATGGGTGAAGCCAGGCATCACGGTGCCGGCGTGTTCAAGCGCACGATCCACCAGCGCCTGCTGGAACGCGGCGAGCGCGGCGTCGGTCTCGTCGACGATATCGCGGACATAGAGACGGAAATCGGTCGCGACCTGATCGTTGCGCGAGCGTGCGGTGTGCAGGCGGCCGGCGGCGGGACCGATCAGCTCCGACAGGCGGCTCTCGACATTCATATGGATGTCCTCGAGCGCGCGCTTGAATTCGAAGCCGCCCTTGCCGATCTCTGACAAAATCGTGTCTAGACCCTTGCCGATAATTTTCGCATCAGAGGCCGTGATGATGCCCTGGCTGGCCAGCATCGCGGCGTGGGCCTTGGACGCGGCAATGTCCTGGGCAAAGAGGTGACGATCGACGTCGATGGAGACGTTGATCTCTTCCATGATCTCATCGGGACGTTCCGAGAACCGGCCGCCCCACATCTTGTTGCTCATGATCCCCTGCTCACGCCTTTGCCGCATGTTTGCTGGCGCAAGCCAGCCGTATTAAGAGGCCCCTGATAGCCATATCTGCGACCGGATGACAAACGATATGCTCGACCCCAAGCCCTCCGCCACGCGCCGGATCCCCATCGTGATCGCCACCGTGCTGGTTGGCGGCCTGGCCGGCTTTGCGGCGCTGTACGGACTGGGCCGGAGCCGGGCCCCGTCAGGCGATCCGGCCTGCAAGGCCGCTGTCGCCACGGCTCAGAAGATCGCTCCGCTCGCCCAAGGCGAGGTGGCGGCGCTAACCATGGCGAGCGCGCCCCTCAAGCTGCCGGATCTGACCTTCGAGGATGCCGACGGCAAGCCGAGGAAGCTGTCGGATTTCCGCGGCAAGACGCTGCTGGTGAACCTCTGGGCCACCTGGTGCGTGCCCTGTCGCAAGGAAATGCCGGCGCTGAACCAGCTCCAGACCAAGCTTTCAGGCCCTGACTTCGAGGTGGTGGCGATCAACATCGACACCCGCGACCCGGAGAAGCCCAAAAACTTCCTGAAGGACGCCAACCTGACCCGTCTCGGCTATTTCACGGATCAGAAAGCCAAGGTTTTTCAGGATCTTAAATCAATAGGTCGAGCCCTGGGCATGCCGACCTCGGTGCTGGTCGATCCGCAGGGCTGCGAGATCGCGACGATCGCGGGGCCGGCGGAATGGGCGAGCGACGACGCGCTCAAGCTGCTGCGGGCCGCGCTGGGACCGGCGGCTGCGTCCTTTTAAGCAGAGATATTGAGGTTGCCGCCGACGCCAGGGCCGACATTGGCCAGCGAAGGCTGACCGGCGCCCATCAGCGTCAGGACGGCGGACTTCTCCGCATCCGCGTTCTGCTTCATCAGCGTCGCCGCGATGTTCGACTGCAGCGCGCCTTGCTGAGAGGCCAGCATGGTGCTGACCATCGCCATCGTGTCCATTACGCAACCCTCGTACCGGCGACAGCCTAGGCGGAGCGGGTTAACGCGCCATGAATTGTCACGGGGCGTATTGGCGGCCTTACCGCGTCGGAACCGGCTTGGCGCCGCGATAGTCGTAGAAGCCGCGCTGGGTCTTGCGCCCGAGCCAGCCGGCCTCGACGTATTTCACCAGCAGCGGGCACGGCCGGTACTTGGAGTCGGCCAGCCCCTCATGCAGGACCTGCATGATCGACAGACACGTATCGAGACCGATGAAATCGGCGAGTTCCAGCGGGCCCATCGGATGGTGCGCGCCGAGCTTCATCGCCGCGTCGATGGCCTCGACGTTGCCGACGCCTTCATACAGCGTGTAGATCGCCTCGTTGATCATCGGCAGCAGAATGCGGTTGACGATGAAGGCCGGGAAATCCTCGGAGACCGCGACCTGCTTGCCGAGCTTGGCGACGAATTCCTTGGACGCCTCGAAGGTCGAATCATCGGTGGCGATGCCGCGGATCAGCTCGACCAGCTCCATCAGCGGCACCGGATTCATGAAGTGAATGCCGATGAAGCGCTCCGGCCGGTCGGTGGCGGCGGCAAGGCGGGTGATCGAGATCGATGACGTGTCGGAGGCGACGATCGCCTCCGGCTTCAAGATCGCGCAGAGGTCGTGGAATATCTTGCGCTTGACCTCTTCCTTCTCGACCGCGGTCTCGATCACGAGATCGCAGTCGGCGAGGTCGTCGAGCTTCTCGGCGAGCTTGATGCGCCCGATCGCCTTGGACTTGTCCTCCTCGGTGACCCCCTTCTTGGAGACCTGGCGGGCCAGATTGCCATTGATGGTCGCCATGCCTGACTTGAGACGATCGGCCGAGATGTCGTTGAGCACCACGTCGAAACCGGCCAGGGCCGCGACATGCGCGATGCCATTGCCCATCTGCCCCGCGCCGATCACGCCGACCTTCTTGATTACTGCCGCCATAATGTCATCCACCGGAACGGCGCGCATATCGCGCCCTGCCTATCCCCTGAGCCGGGAGGTCTGATTTCATCAGAAACCCGATTAGATCAGAATCCTGGCTCGAAACCTAGATTGGATCGCTTCGAAGGCGTGCCCCACGCCAAAGAAAAGGGGTGAGAAATGCAACACCGGCCGGAGTTTATGCCTCCGGCCGGTGTTTTTAACGCGTTTTACTTACCGAGCTTGCCGAGTTCGGCCGCCAGTTCCGGAACTGCCTGGTAGAGGTCGGCGACCAGGCCGTAATCGGCGACCTGGAAGATGGGCGCGTCCTCGTCCTTGTTGATCGCGACGATCACCTTGGAATCCTTCATGCCGGCCAGATGCTGGATCGCGCCGGAAATGCCCACCGCGACATAGAGCTCGGGGGCCACGACCTTGCCGGTCTGGCCGACCTGCCAGTCGTTCGGCGCATAGCCGGCGTCGACCGCCGCGCGCGAGGCACCGACACCGGCCCCTAGCTTGTCGGCGAGCGGCTCGATGTATTTTGCGAAGTTCTCGCGGCTCTGCATGGCGCGGCCACCGGAGACGATGATCTTGGCCGAGGTCAGCTCGGGACGGTCGCTCTTGGCGACCTCCTCGCCGACGAAGGTCGACAGGCCGGGATCGGCCGCCGCCGCGACGGCCTCGACCGGCGCGCTGCCGCCTTCGCCGGCTGCGGCGAAGGTGGAGGTGCGGACCGTGATGACCTTCTTGGCATCCTTCGACTTCACCGTCTGGATGGCGTTGCCGGCATAGATCGGACGCTCATAGGTGTCGGGGGCAACGACCTTGATGATCTCCGAGACCTGCATGACATCGAGCAGCGCGGCGACGCGCGGCATCACGTTCTTGAAGCGCGAGGTCGCGGGCGCGACGATCGCGTCATAGGACGGGGCCAGCGAGACGATCAGCGCGGCCAGCGGCTCGGCGAGATCGTGCGCGTAGGTCCCGCCGTCGGCGAGCAGCACCTTCTTGACGCCGGCGAGCTTGGCAGCGGCGTCCGCCGCGGCCTTTGCGTTCTCGCCGGCGACGAGCACCTCGACATCGGCGCCGAGCGCGGCGGCCGCGGTCAGGGCCTTGTTGGTTGCATCCTTGAGCGACGCGTTGTCGTGTTCGGCAATCAGCAGCGTCGTCATCAGAGCACCCCGGCTTCGTTCTTGAGTTTCGACACCAGCTCGGCGACGTCCTTGACCTTGACGCCCGCCTTGCGGCCCGCCGGTTCAGTCGTCTTGAGAACCTCGAGGCGCGCGGCGACATCGACGCCGTAATCGGCGACGGTCTTCTCCGCGATCGGCTTCTTCTTCGCCTTCATGATGTTGGGCAGCGACGCATAGCGCGGCTCGTTGAGACGAAGGTCGGTGGTGACGATCGCCGGTCCCTTCAACTTCACGGTCTGGAGACCGCCGTCGACTTCGCGGGTGACCTTGAAGTCGCTTCCGTCGACCTCGAGCTTCGAGGCAAACGTCGCCTGCGACCAGCCCAGCAGCGCGGCCAGCATCTGGCCGGTCTGATTGCTGTCGTCGTCGATCGCCTGCTTGCCGAGGATGATCAGCCCCGGCTGCTCTTCGTCCGCAACCTTCTTCAGGATCTTGGCAACCGCGAGCGGCTCGACGGTGCCTTCGGCCTTCACCAGGATGCCGCGATCGGCACCCATGGCGAGACCGGTGCGGATCGTCTCCGACGCCTGCGCGGGTCCGATGGAGACCACCACGACCTCGGTCGCCTTGCCGGCTTCCTTCAGGCGCAGCGCTTCCTCGACCGCGATTTCGTCGAAGGGGTTCATCGACATTTTCACGTTGGCGAGTTCGACGCCCGATCCATCGCCCTTGACGCGGACCTTGACGTTGTAATCGACCACCCGCTTTACCGGCACTAAGACCTTCATCGATCCTCTTTCACTCAACTTGGGAGGGGGTTATTCAACTGGCGCGGAACCTAAAGGCCTGATCCGGCCCGGTCAACGCGCGTCGGGCCTAATTTTAGCTCCCTGAAATGCCGACCTCAATGGGTCAGCGATTCTGGCCCGGGACCCAGAGCACGTCGCCGGCGCCATTCCCGTTAGCAGCGCGGCTGGCCACGAACAGGAAGTCCGACAGTCGATTCATATATTGAATGCCAGCTGCACCGACCGGCTCTCCGGGTTGGGCGGCCAGTTCCACGATCATGCGTTCCGCCCTGCGGCAAATCGTGCGGGCGACGTGGAGGTGGGCGGCGGCCGGCGTACCGCCCGGCAGCACGAAGGACGTCAGCGGCGCGAGCTTGTCATTGAGCGCGTCGATGTCGTGCTCGAGCCGCTCGACCTGGCCTGCCACCACCCGCAGCCGCTCGGCTTTACCCTCGCGCTCAGGCACAGCTAGGTCGGCACCGAGATCGAACAGATCGTTCTGGATACGGCCGAGCATCGCATCGAGCTCGGGAGCATCCTCGGTGTGGAGGCGGACCACGCCGATCGCGGCATTGGTCTCGTCGACCGTGCCATAGGCCGCGATGCGCAGATCGTATTTCGGGCGGCGCTCGCCGGTTCCGAGCGCTGTCGTGCCGTCGTCACCGGTCTTCGTGTAGATGCGGTTCAGGATAACCATGGTCAGCGCCCCATGATCCAGACGGCGAGCATGGCAATGACGATCGCGACGAACTGCAGCAGCACGCGCAGACGCATCAGCTTCTGCGAGGTGTTGGGCGAGCCGCCGCGCATCATGTTGACCAGACCAAGCAGCAGCACCAAGGCCACGGCGCCGGCTGCGACCGGCAGGATGAAAGTACTCAGGAGAGATGCCATTTGGGGGTGATAACACCGTGTGCGGCGCTCCGCCATGGCGTTCCCAATCTGGCCTTTGAGACGATAATGTCAGAAACTCATGAGATGATTTCCGATCCGCGCCCATCCCTGGCCCTGTTCGCCTCTCGCCGCTTGCGGGGAGAGGCCGACGCGCGGAACGCGCGGTGGCTGACGGGGGCTCTCCGCAAGGATGATGACGGAGGGCTTCGCGGAGACTCCCCCTCACCCGGAATCCGCGCTACGCGCGCCTTCCGGCCGCTCCCCGCACGCGGGCAGAGGCGACGTCGGAGCAAGCAGTGAGAGCAATCCGTACCATCTACGTCGTCGTAGAGGACGCCTTCTACACCTTCCTGGCCGACGACGGCTGGGCGATCGCGAGCCACATCGCGCTATCGACCCTGATGGCGCTGTTCCCGTTCCTGATCGTGTTGACTTCGCTCGCCGGCTTCTTCGGCTCCAAGGAGCTCGCCGATCAGGCCGCCAGCCTGATGCTTCAGGTTTGGCCCAAGCAGGTGTCCGATTCGATTTCGGGCGAGGTCCACGACGTGCTCACCACGACCCGCTCCGGCGTGCTGACGATCGGCGCGGTGCTGTCGGTCTATTTCGCCTCGAACGGCGTCGAGGCGCTCAGGGTCGCGCTCAACCGCGCCTATGCGGTGGTGGAGATGCGGCGCTGGTACTGGCTGCGGCTGGAATCGATCGGCTACACGCTGGTGGCGGCCGTCACCGCACTCGCCATGGCATTCCTGATCGTACTCGGGCCGCTGCTGATCGAAGCTGCGCGGCGCCATATTCCACTCTTCGTCGAATCCAACGAAAGCATCCTCACCTCGCTGCGCTACGGCATCACGATCGCCGCGCTGGTCGTCGCGCTCTTCATCCTGCATGCCTGGTTGCCGGCGGGGCGGCGCAGCTTCCTTCAGATCCTGCCCGGAATCGTCTTCACGATGGTGGCATCGCTGATCTCCGGCATCGTGTTCGGACAATATCTGGCGCGCTTCGCCAACAATTACGTGACGATGTATGCGGGGCTCGCCTCGGTGATCATCGCCCTGGTGTTTCTGTATTTTATCGCTGCGATCTTCGTTTACGGCGGCGAGCTCAACGCCGCGATCATCAAGTCACGGCTTCCTCACGGCGTGTCGCTTCAAGCAGCGCAGTCGCTAGAGCACGCGGGGACACAGGCTTGACCAGGAAAGCATCCGCGCCGGCCTCGCGCGACGCCGCCTCATCCTCGCCGCGACCGGACACGCCGATGATCGGAATCTGAGCCAGCGGCGCCTGCATCGTGCGGATCCGTCTGATCGCCTCGACGCCATCGATGCCGGGCAGCACCATGTCCATCAGCACGGCATCGAAGCCGCCCTGCGCGAGCCGGTTCACCGCGTCCTCACCGCGCCCGATGAACTCGGCATGATGGCCGAGCTCGGTCAGGATCGTGTTGAGCACGACACGGCCGAACGGATTGTCTTCGACGCTGAGCACGCGCAACGCGGCCAGCGCATCCGCGGCGTCACCAGCAGGCTTGCGCCTCTTCACCGGCCCCGCCGCGTCGAGCGTGACTGTCAGCGTAAAGGTCGCACCGCCACCACGGCGCGGCGCGACCGTGATGTCGCCGCCCATCGCGCGCGCCAGCTGCTTCACCGAGGACAAGCCGAGCCCGGCGCCGCCGAAGCGTGACGCGATGGTGACATTGGCCTGGGTGAACGGGCGGAATAGTCGCTTGATCTCGGCCATGGTCAGGCCGATGCCGCTGTCGGAGACCGCAAAGGCAACGCCCACCCGGCGCTTGTCGCTCTTCCTGCTCTTGGCGGCACGCCAAGGCTTGACTGCGAACGCCACACCCCCTTGGTCGGTGAATTTGACCGCATTATCGATCAGGTTCTCGAGCGCGGCGCGCAGACGCACGGGATCGCCAACCACCAGCCCCGGCAGCTTCTCTGAGATATCGACCTGTCCCTGAAGGCCCTTGGCTGCAGCACGCCCGGCGAGCGAATCGCCGGCGCTGCGAGCCAGTGCACGCAAATCGAACAAATCCTCCCGCAGCGTGCTGCCGCCGCTCCCGTTGCCTTGGCCGGTCCTGGCGGCGTCCACGAACAGAGTCGCAAGGCTCGCCAGATGCTCGGCGCCAGCCTTGATGGTGTCGGCCCAGCGCCGTTCCCGCTCGCCGAGATCGGAGGTCGCGAGCAGGTCGCTGATCGCGAGAATGCCGGTCAGGGGCGTGCGGACCTCATGGGCAAAGGCCGCGAGGGCAGCCTGGACCACGTCCGGAGCGACCGCCTTGGTGCTGCGCTTGCGCACCTTGGCGGCCGGCCCGGGTCGCTTCCGAGGCGACCGCCTAGACGTCCGCGTGGTGCGCGCCGGGCGCGTTTCTGCCGCCATAAGTCCCCTTCGAAGCAGTACCTTCGAACCCCAGCCTGTCAGGCAGCATGGCACGACGGAATAGGTGGAGTCACGGCGGTGTTGGGCTAAACCCCAGAGAAATCTAACCTAATCCCACCAGCTGGCGGATACCGGCGGGCGAGGCTCCGATTGCGCGCAACTGCCGCAGCCCGGTCGAGCGATCCGATTTCGACAGCTTCCTTCCGTCACTGTCTCGAATCAGGGCGTGGTGGCGATAAGCCGGCTCGGCCAGGCCGAGCAAAGCCTGGAGCAGGCGGTGGACCGAGGTGGCGTGAAACAGGTCCTGACCGCGCACGATCTCACTCGTCCCCTGGAGCGCGTCGTCGACCACCACGGACAGGTGATAGCTGGTCGGCGTCTCCTTGCGGGCCAGGATCACGTCGCCCCAGGCGTCAGGCCGCGCTGCGACCACGCCCCGCTCGCCATCGGGTCCCTCGCCCAGCTCGTTCCAGGTCAGGCTGGAGACGCGCCGGCGGGCCGCTGCCATGTCGAGGCGCAAGGCGTAAGGCACGCCGCTGTCGATCAAGCGCGACCGCTCGCCGGCAGACAGTAATTGGGCGTTACCAGGATAGAGCGGCGCGCCGTCGGGATCACGCGGCCATGGCCCGTCCGCCGCGCGCGCGGTCACCAGCCTGGCAATCTCGGCGCGGCTTTCGAACGCGGGATAGACGAGACCGAGCGCCGAGAGTTTTTCCAGCGCGGCGCGATAGTCGGCAAGATGCTCCGACTGTCGCCGTACCGGCATTTCCCAGGTGATGCCCAGCCAGGCAAGGTCTTCGTAGATCGCGGCCTCATATTCCGGCCGGCAGCGCGTCGCGTCGATGTCCTCGATCCGCAGCAACAGACGCCCGCCGCTGCCCCGCGCGCGATCGAAGTTCAGCAGCGCCGAATAGGCATGGCCGAGATGCAAATGGCCGTTCGGGCTGGGGGCAAATCGGAAAACGGGTGGCGGCATAGGCAAAGATCTCGTCATGGCCGGGCTGTCCGGGCCATCCACGTTCTTCGGTGCGACTTACCAACCGTGTCAAGGTCGCGAACGAACACGATGTCCCCGCCCATGCTAACAATAACGCGCGGTTGGAAAGACGCGGATGGCCGGGAAAGCCCGGCCATGACGCCGAGAGAGTTTGCCGAGCCATCATGACCATCCACCTCGAAACCCAATCCGATCTCGAAGAAGCTGTTCGCACGCTGGTCAAGCGCGATCCGCGGCTCAAGCCGGTGCTTGATATCGCCGGGATGCCGGCATTGCGGCGGCGCGAGCCGGGCTTTGCGGGGCTTGCGCACATCGTTTGCGGGCAGCAGCTTTCCACCGCGAGCGCGGCGGCGATCTGGGGACGGCTGTCAGCCGCCTTCGATCCGTTCGACCACGAGGCCGTGCGCCGCGCCCGGACCGACCGGCTGGGGCGGCTCGGCCTGTCCGCGGCCAAGATCAAGACCCTGAAGCATCTCGCGCGCGAGATCATCGAGGAACGGCTGAACCTCGACGTGCTCGCGGAGGAAGATGCAGATGCCGCGCATCACACGCTGGTCTCGCTGCCCGGCATCGGCCCGTGGACCGCCGACGTCTATCTTCTGTTTTGCCTCGGTCATGGCGATGCGTGGCCGGCCGGCGACCTCGCCGTGCAGGAAGGCATCAAGATCGGCCTTGGCCTTCAGGCGCGGCCGACGGAAAAACAGATGGCCCCGCTCGCCGAGCCCTGGCGCCCGCTGCGTGGTGCCGCCGCGCATCTGTGGTGGAGCTACTACCGCGCGGTCAAGAAGCGCGAGGGCATCATCGCGGGCGAAGCGAACCCTGTTTCAGACAATGTTGCTGTTGCAAAGCGCAGAGCCCTCAAGAAGAAGGTGCCGGCGCGGGGAAAACGGGGATCTTCACCATGACGCCGATCGACTGCGTCGTCGCACGCAGCGATCTCGAGCGATGCAAGCTGATCGACACTCCCCTTCCGGATGCGGCCGCACCGACCGCTTCGCATTCAGTGCCAACAACGTCACGTGTGCCGCGATGGGCGACGAGCTGAAATCCTGGCAGATCCTACCGGCGTCGCAGGGTTCGGCAACACTCGTGTGTGGGACTTTGGCGAGGTGATCGCCTGGGCGCGTCTCAACGCGCAGCCCTCCCAATCGCGGCGTTTTTGCGCGTTTCGCCACCCCGCCGCCGCATTGCTTGCGCCTGAATAAGTCGCTCGACGGGCTTCACAATCCCGTCACGCTGCATGTAGTATGTCAGTACATGCTGCTTCGCAGCGTATATTGGAGGCCAGGAGCGTTACTTGAACGCACATGTCTCGCAAGGCAGTTGGCCGGTGCTGGTCCTGAACGCGGACTTCCGGCCGCTGAGTTACTACCCACTGTCTCTGTGGTCGTGGCAGGACGCGATCAAGGCGGTGTTCCTCGACCGCGTCAATATCGTAGCGCATTACGATCAGGCGGTTCACAGTCCCACGCTGCAAATGCAGCTGCCGAGCGTGGTCTCGCTCAAATCCTTCGTCAAGCCGACCACCCATCCCGCCTTCACACGGTTCAACGTCTTCCTGCGCGATCGTTTCGCCTGCCAATATTGCGGCTCGCCCGAAGACCTCACCTTCGATCACATCATTCCCCGCAGCAAGGGCGGCCAGACCACCTGGGAAAATGTGGTTGCGGCGTGCTCGCCCTGTAATCTGCGCAAGGGCAATCTGACGCCTGCACAAGCCAAGATGTTTCCGCGTCAGAGCGCGTTCGCGCCGACCGTGCACCAGCTCCACCGCAACGGCCGGCTGTTCCCGCCAAACTATCTGCACGACAGCTGGCTGGACTACCTGTACTGGGATACGGAGCTGGATCCGTAAGGCATCGCTGCGTCCCGTCTCGTCGCCCTCCCCGGCGGCGACAGAACGCGGGCAAGGTCCGGCCGTGCCGGCCAACCCCTATCCTTTCGTTACCGGACCTTAACTCTCCGTCCGCAATCTCGCCGACAGATCGGCCGGCCATGTGCCCAGTAGAGATTAGCGAACGGATGCTCACCGCAACATTGGAGCAGATCCAGGCCTCGCCGCGAAAGCGGACGATTTATGTCTGCATCATCGTCACACTGCTGGCAGCCATCCTCATCTTCAAGGCGATCCGCTTTTTCGACGGCGGCCTCTGGTATGGCGGCCAGACCGTCGACTTCGCAGCCTTCCACATTGTCGCGCAGCGGATCTGGCTCGGTGACCTCGACCTGACCTACCGGTTGGCTGCGTTCACGAAGATGCAGATGGCAGCAGCCGGCGGCGCCACCGCCGTCATGCCCTGGACCTACCCACCGCAATTCGATCTGTTGCTCGCCCCCCTGGCGTTCCTCCCGGGCTGGGCCGCCTATGCTCTGTTCACGACCGTCACGCTGGCGGCCTATCTGATGACGCTCCGCGTGATTGCTGGAAACAACCTTGCGCTCGTGCTCGTCGTGTTTTTCCCGGCGATCGCGATCACCATCGCCATCGGGCAGAATGGTCTGCTGACCGGGGCCCTGATCGGACTGATCTGCATCAACGCGGAGCGGCGCCCGGTGCTATCGGGCATCGCCCTCGGAATCATGGTCATCAAGCCTCACCTGGCGGTTACGGCCGGCATCTACGTGCTGATGACGCGCCGCTGGACGGCGGTGCTGACCGCCGCGATCGTGGTGATCGCGAGCTCGCTCGTCTGCGCGCTCGCCTTCGGCCCGCAAATCTGGAGCGCGTGGCTCGGCAGCATCCGCGAAGCCGCGAGCTATCTGGAGGAAGGCCGCTATCAGCTGTTTCGGATGATCTCGGCCTATGCGGCCTTGTACAATGCCGGACTTCCGCCAGCCGGAGCGTTCTGGGGACAAATGGCCATGGCTGCATTGGCGCTCGTCACCGTCGCACTCGCGGTTGCGCGCGGACCGTCCCCCCGCTTCGCGCTCGGCGTCGTCGCGGTCACCTCCGTGATGATCAGCCCCTATGCCTACGACTATGACTTGCCGATCGTGGGGATCGGTCTCGCGCTGCTGCTTCCCGATCTTGCCCGGCTGGCTTGCCGGCGCGAACGCGGCGCCATCTATGCTCTCCTGCTGCTGGCCAACGCCTACGGATTGTTGCAATCGGCGCGGCTGTCCGCGGAAAACGCCCAGGCTGACAGCCTTGGGCGCACCATGACGCCGGCCGTCGGAGGCTTCGCCCTCATGGCCGTGCTCGTGATGCTGCTGTGGGTCCTGCTGCGCCAGGCGGGCCCCGCCGCGGTTCGCCTGCACGGCGAGCCTGCCTAACTTTCCTCCCGCTCGCGCACGAGGGAACCGGAATGGCCGGCGCCCGTTCAGATGAGAGGCCAAGCCGCGGCGAGGGCCGTGGTGCCAGCAACGGAGGTCCACCATGCCCGCAACCGAGAGGGATCACGTCTACAAGATCTTGGAACTGGTCGGATCGTCCGAGGCCTCGATCGAGGATGCGATCAAGAACGCGATCGGCCGGGCCTCCAAGACCATTCGCGAAATGAAATGGTTCGAGGTGGTACAGACGCGGGGCCACATCGAGAACGGCGCGGTACGGCACTACCAGGTCACGCTGCGCGTCGGGTTCACGCTCGATGAGTGAAGCGCCGAGCGCGAGGTGACCATTACACCACGGCTGCGTGGTTAACATCCGCGTACGAGGGTCGATCAAATGTCGAGAAACCTCACCGGTTCAGTACGGCCCCGCGCAATCATCACAGTTCCTGCAACAGGCCGTTAAGACCAAAGTGAGAGGTTTGCCCAGAATTGGAGCAAACCCGATGGTCACGAGCCGCGAACTCGGCAAGACCCACCTTCCGCTCTGGGCGGCGGGATTCGTTGCGCTGATCTGCGTCACGATTCTGGGCTTGAGCCTCTGGCGCGAATGGGAAACGCGCAATGCAGAACTCCGAAACGCCGAGATCGACGTCACCAATCTGGCGCATTCGCTGATCCAGCACGCGGACGATACGTTCGAGCTCGCCGATACGATTCTGGTCGGATTGGTGCACCGGCTCGAGCTCGACGGATTGGGTCCGGACACGATCTCAAAGCTCCAGACCTATCTGCCGACCCGGAAATCATCGGACCGTATCCGCGGCATCTTCGTCTACGACGAAACCGGCCGCTGGCTCGCCACAACCGAGCATGTCGACTTCTCCGGGCTCAACAACAGCGACCGCGAATATTTCCAGCAGCATCGCGCCTCCCCGGACAAGGGCACGCTGATCGGTCGGCCCGTCAGGAGCCGCTCCGGCGGCCAGTGGATCATCACGGCGTCCCGCCGGATCAACCATCCCGATGGCAGTTTCGCCGGCGTCGCGCTGCTCACGATCGACGTCGCCTATTTCTCGAAATTCTATGAACGTTTCGACCTCGGACCGAATGGCTCGGCATCGCTGCTCAACGACGCCGGCATCCTGCTGGCCCGGACCGGCGACAAGAGCGAAGCTTTCGTCGGCCGGGACCTGTCCAAAACGCCCTTGTTCAGGGATTGGGCAAGCCGGCCCGAAGCGGCGGTCTATTACTTCAAGTCGCCGCTCGATAACCTGCAGCGCCTAAGCTACTATCAGCGCAGCAGCCGCTATCCCCTGATGGTGCTGGCGAGCAAGTCTCAGGAGGACGTGCTGGCCCCCTGGCGACGCGCGGCGGGCACGCGCATGATCTTCGTCCTCGGTCTCGTGCTGCTGATCGCCGTGATCGGCTTCTATCTGGTCCGTCAGTTGCTGCAACGGCAGCGCATGGCACAGGTCCTGGTTGCCAAGGAAGCAAATTTTCGCCTGCTGGCCGAGCAATCCAGCGACATGGTGACCCGGATCGGGCTGGATAACCGGCTGCTCTACGTCTCGCCCTCGTGCGTACGCATCACCGGGTGGTCGGCCGACGAACTGCTCGATACGTCGGCCCTGGCCGGCATCCACGAGGATGACATGGAACGGGTCGAGCAGGCCATCGCCGCGCTGAAGAACGGCGAGGCCGAGGAAGCGCGGTTCATCTATCGCCAGCGCCATCGCGACAAGGGCGAGATCTGGGCCGAGGCGGCTCTGCACGTGACGCTAGCGTCTGACAGCGGCGAGATCGACGGCGTCGTCGCCGTCATGCGCGACATGACCGAGCAGAAGGACCTTCAGGACAAGCTTGCCTCGCTTGCGACGACCGACGGCCTCACCGGGCTTGCCAACCGACGGGCATTCGACGAACGCCTGGCCGACGAATGGGCGCGCGCCCGGCGCGACGGAACGCAGCTGTCGCTCCTGCTGATCGATGTCGATCATTTCAAGAAATTCAACGACCATTACGGACACCTGGCGGGCGATGGTTGCCTGCGCGCGCTGGGCCGGATTCTATCCGCCACCGCCAGGCGCCCCGCCGACCTCACGGCGCGGTACGGCGGCGAGGAGTTCGCCGTGCTGTTGCCGAACACCGGTCCGGACGGCTGCGTCGAGGTCGGCGAAGGGATTCGCCAGGCCCTGCACGACCTCGCCATGCTGCACGCGCAAAATCCACCCTCCCGTCTGGTGACTGTCAGCGTCGGCGCCGCGACGAGCCTTCCATCCCAGGCCCCGGACTCAAATACGCTGCTCGCCGCCGCCGACCGCGCACTCTACGCGGCCAAGGACAGCGGCCGTGACCGGCTGGTGATGTCGGGGCAGGTCGTCCCCTGGCCCGCGAAGAGCGCCTGACGGAATTGTCGGTCACGTCCTGACGGGATATGACTGCAGTCGTCGCCGAATGTTCGGCCTACCCGCGAGCGCAGCAGTGACCGACGAAATAAAGCTCGTCCTCTTCGACATGGACAACGTCCTCTGCGACTACGACAGGAGCAAGCGCGTGGCGCGCCTGGCGGAGCTTGCGGGATCGACCGACGAATTCGTTCACCAGGCGATCTGGGGCAGCGGCTTTGAGCTGCTCGGCGATTCCGGCACGCTCGATGCCGTCGACTACCTGCGGGGCTTCGGCGAGCGCATCGGCTATCCGCTGTCGCTCGATCAATGGGTGGAGGCGCGGCGCTGCTCGATGCGGGCCGATCGCGCGATGCTGGAGCTTGTCGGGCAGCTGCGCCGAACCGTCGATATTGCGGTCCTGACCAACAATACCACGCTGGTTGCCGATCACATCGATACGCTGCTGCCTGAATTGCGACCGCTGTTCGGAATCAAGATCTACACCTCGGCGCAGTTCAAGACGGCGAAGCCCGATCCGCTCTGCTACCGGCGCTGCGTTTCGGAGCTCGAAGTCAGACCCGAGACCGTCCTCTTTGTCGACGACCTCCCGGCCAATGTCACCGGCGCCAGGGAAGCCGGCCTGCTTGCGCATCACCACACGTCCGTGGACACGTTCAGGCAAGCCCTTTCGGGTCACGGCCTGCTTGGCCAGCGATGAGCGAATTCGACATCAGGCCAGATCGACGCCACGCCGCTCCGGGATCAGCGCGAGCAACGCCACGATATCGATGAGGTAGAGCAGTGCAAGTCCTGCGATCGCGGTCGGAAAGCCATAGGCGGCACTGACGATGCCGACGACCAGCGGACCGAAGCCGGCCACCGCCCGACCGATGTTGAAGAACACGTTCTGCGCAGTGGCGCGCGCTGCGGTCGGATAAAGCTCGCTCATCAACGTGCCGTAACCGCCGAGCATGCCATTGACGAAGAAGCCCATCACGGCTCCGCCGATCAAGAGCGCAGCAGCGGTCGTGAGCTGCGAATAGACCACCACCATGGCAGCCGCACCCAACATATAGGTCAGAAACGTCGCCCGGCGGCCGAAACGGTCGGCCGCATGACCGAACAGGAAGATGCCGAGCGCCATGCCTGCGATGGTGACTGATGTCCAGACGGCCGATTGCGTCAGGCCATAGCCGAACTGCATCGAGAGATAGTTCGGCAGCCAGATCATGATGCCGTAATAGCCGAAATTCTGCACCGAGCAGAGGATGATCAACCCGATGCCGATCCGGGTCGTCTCCGCATCGGCCACGAGCGCGCGAAGTGACGAGCCTGCACTCTCCGCCTTTGCCTTGTGCGCAATGAAGACGTCAGGCTCGTGCAGCTTGCGCCGGATCACGTAGGCGATTACTGCCGGAAACACGCCGAGCGCAAACATCCCGCGCCAGCCGATGATCGGCAACAGGACCGGTGTCACCAGCGCCGCCGTGAGCACGCCGAACTGCCAGCCCAGCCCGACATAGGAGGTGGCCCGCGCGCGTTTGCTCGCTGGCCAGACCTCGGCCACCAGCGCCATGCCGATGCCGAATTCGCCGCCGAGTCCAATACCGGCGACGGCCCGATAGGCCAGCAGGTCCCAATAGCCCTGCGCCAGCGCGCAGAGGCCGGTGAAGACCGCGAACAGAACGATGCTCCAGGTCAGAACCCGCACGCGGCCAAGCCGGTCCGACAGCACACCGAAGATGAGACCGCCGACGACCGCGCCGACCAGAGTGCCGGTCACCAGCGAGGCCGCCTGCGGCTGCGTCAGGTGAAGGTCTTTCGAAATCGCCGTCAACATGAAGCCGAGGATGAGCAGGTCGAACCCGTCCATGGCGTATCCGAGCGCCGATCCCCACAGCGCCCGACGTGCTTCCACGTCCCGACCGCTCCCACGCGCAATCTCGACCGCGCCGAGAGTCACATCCTGTACCTGGCTCATGCATCCCCCTACGCCAGCCGATCCCTTGCGATCAAGACCCCCGAAGAGCTACGCACCGCGCAACTTAGACGAGATGACACGCCACAAAATGCCCGCCCGCGCCTTCCTTCAGCTCAGGCGCGGATTCGGCGCAGCGCGGCTGGGCAATCGGACAACGGGTGTGGAAGTGACAACCCGCGGGCGGCTTCATCGGGCTCGGCACGTCGCCCTTGAGGCGGATGCGGTTGCGCTTGAGCTTGGGATCGGGCACCGGCACCGCGGAGAGCAGCGCCTTGGTGTAGGGATGCTGCGGATTGCGATAGAGATCGCTCGCCTTGGCCAGTTCGACGATACGGCCGAGATACATCACCGCGACACGGTCGGAGATGTGCTCGACCACCGACAGGTCGTGCGCCACGAAGAGATAGGTGAGGTTGAGCTCGGCCTGGAGATCTTCCAGCAGGTTGATGACCTGCGCCTGGATCGAAACGTCGAGCGCGGAGACCGGCTCGTCGCAGACGATCAGCTTCGGCTCGACCGCGAGCGCACGCGCGATCACGATGCGCTGGCGCTGGCCGCCGGAGAATTCATGCGGATAGCGGCGCATGTGCTCGGCCTTGAGGCCGACCTTCATCAGCAGGCCAGCCACGCGCTCCTCGCGCTCTTTGGCGTTGGCTGCGAGCTTGTGGATGGTAAAGGCTTCGCCGAGAATGGAGCCGACCGTCATGCGCGGATTGAGTGAGGCGAACGGATCCTGGAACACCAACTGCATGTTCCGCCGCATCGCGCGCAGGTCGTTGCCGTCGAGCTTGCCGACGTCCTGGCCGTCAAACACGACGTCGCCCTCAGTCGGCTCGATCAGGCGCAGCACACAGCGCCCCGTCGTCGACTTGCCGCAACCGGACTCGCCGACGAGACCGAGCGTCTCGCCGCGGTCGACCGAGAACGACACGCCGTCGACGGCGTAGACGGTGGCGACCTGGCGCGACATCAGGCCGCCAAGTACCGGGAAATGTTTCTTCAGGCCGCTGACGCGCAGCAAGGGCTCGCTCATGCCGCGCCTCCCAACTGCGGATCGCCGAGGTGACAAGCCATGCGATGACCGGGCGCGATCTCGCGCAGCAGCGGCTCCTTCGCTGTGCAGACGTTCATGGCGAACTTGCAGCGCGGCGCAAAGCGGCAGCCGACCGGCGGATTGATCAGGATCGGCACCGAGCCGCCGATCGCCTCGAGCCGCGTCTTGTGCGCGCTGTCGAGATCGATGCGCGGGATCGAGCGGATCAGGCCCTGCGTATAGGGATGGCCCGGATCGGCGAAGAGCGCGTCGACGCCGGCTTCTTCCACCACCTTGCCGGCATACATGACGACGACACGTTGCGCCGTTTCGGCGACGACACCCATGGCATGGGTGATCAGCATCACCGCCATGCCGAAGCGCTCCTTCATGTCCTGGAGCAAATCGAGAATCTGCGCCTGGATGGTGACGTCCAGCGCGGTGGTCGGCTCGTCGGCGATGATCAGCTTGGGCTTGCAGGCGAGCGCCATCGCGATCATCACGCGCTGGCGCATGCCACCGGAAAACTGATGCGGATAATTGTGCACGCGGCCCTCGGCGTTCGGGATCTGCACCAACTTCAGCATCTCGATGGTACGCGCGAGCGCCTGCTTCTTGGTCACGGCCTCGTGCCGGCGCAGGCTCTCGGCGATCTGCTCGCCGACCGTCAGCACCGGATTGAGCGAGGTCATCGGCTCCTGGAAGATGAAGCCGATCTCCTTGGCCCTGATGTCGTCGAGCTGGTTGCTCGTCAGCGGCACCAGGTCGCGTCCCTCGAAGATGATCTCGCCGGCCGCGATGCGGCCCGGTGGCATCGCGATCAGCTTCAGGATCGACATCGCCGTGACGGTCTTGCCGCAGCCCGATTCGCCGACGACGCAGAGCGTCTCGCCCTTGTTGATGGTGATGTCGACGCCGTCGACAGCCTGGAGGATGCCGTCATCGGTGGAGAAGTGGGTCTTGAGACCTTTGATCTCGAGCAGCGCCGCCATCAGATCACCCGTCGCGCATCCAGCGCGTCACGCAGACCGTCGCCGATGAAGTTGATGGCGACGACCGCGATGAAGATCGCACCGCCGGGAAACAGGGCCCAATGCGGCCCGATGTCGAGAAAGTCCTTGGCGTCGTACAGCAGCCGGCCCCAGGTCGGGGTGTCAGGCGGGAAGCCGAGGCCGAGGAAGGACAGCGTCGATTCCGCGATGATCGCGGCGGCAACGTCGATGGTACCGGCGATGATCACTGGACCGAGCGCATTGGGCAGGATGTGCTTCACCACCTGACGCACCGGGCTCGCACCGAGCGCGCGCGCGGCCTCGACGAACTCCTTCTCGCGGATCGACAGGAACTGTGCGCGGACGAGACGCGCCACCGGCATCCAGCGCAGGCCGCCGATCACGAGCACGATCAGGATGAAGATGCCGCCCTCCGGGCCGAACACCTGCTTCAGCCCGTCGCGGAACAGATAGATCAACAACAGCAGCAGCGGCAGTTGCGGCAGTGACAGAAACAGGTCGGTCAGCCACATCAATCCGTACCCGAGCGCGCCGCGGGACATGCCGGCGAGCGAACCAATCAGCGTGCCGATGAACACCGACACCAGCATCGCGGCGAGCCCGACGGCGAGCGAGATACGGCCGCCATAGATCATGCGGGCGAGGATGTCCTGACCGAGATCGTCGGTGCCGAAGGGATGGGCGAGCGACGGCCCCTGCAGGCCCGCCACGATATCGATGTCGTCGATCTTGACGGGCCAGACGAAGGGGCCGGCCAGCACCGCCAGAATCAGGATGAGGAGCAGAAACGCGCTGACCACAGCAAGCCTGTGCCGGCTGAAGCGCCGCCACGTCTCGCGCGAGGGCGAGTAGACGCGCCGCTCAGCGGAAGGAGATGCGAGGGTCAAGCCAGCCATAAAGGACGTCCGCGATGAGATTGAACAGCACCACGAGGCACGCGAAGACGAAAGTGACGGCCATCACCACCGGCGTGTCGTTGGAAAGGATGGAAGAGATCAGGAGCGAGCCGATGCCGGGAATGCGGAAGATCTGCTCGGTGACGAGGGCGCCGCCGAACACCGCCGGCATCTGCAGCGCGATCAGCGTCACGACCGGGATCATGGCGTTGCGCATCACGTGCTTGACGATGACCTTGGTCTGGCCGAGGCCCTTGGCCCGCGCCGTGGTGACATAATCGAGCCTGATGACGTCGAGCATCGCCGAGCGGACGAAACGCGTCATCGAGGCCGCCTGGAACAGGCCGAGCACGGCCACCGGCATGATCGCCTGCCGGATCATCTCCAGCACATAGTGGATACCGGTGGCCTTGATGTCGGCGGTATAGACGAACGGCAGCCAGTCCAGCGTCACCGAGAAGATCAGGATGAACAGGATGCCGGTGAAGAAGGTCGGCAGCGAGAAGCCGACGAAGGCGAGCGTGTTCGCGACCTGGTCGAACAGCGAATAGGGTTTTGTGGCGGCATAGACGCCGACGGGAATCGCGATCAGCAGCGCCAGGATCTGCGCCGAGCCGATCACGTAAAGCGTGGCCGGCAGGCGCTGCAGGATGAGCGTGTCCACATTCATCCGGCTGACGAAGGAGAAGCCCCAGTCGCCGTGCAGCATGGCGTTGAGCCAGTGCAAATAGCGAAGGTAGATCGGATCGTCGAGGCCGAACCTCGCCCGAAGCGCGGCTTGCACCTCGGGCGGCACGTTCGGATTGGTCGCGAGTTCGCTGAAGGGATCGCCTGGCGCAAGCGCCAGGACGACGAACAGGACCAGCGAGATTCCGAGCAGGCTCGGAATCGCGATCATCAGACGACGCAGGACGTACTGACTCATGAGCGAATAATCCGCTTAGACGCCCGTGCTCAGCCCTCGCGATACCAGTCCTGGATGTTGTCAGTCCGGTTGGCCCAGCCCGAGATGACCGGTCGCAGCGTATTGGCGCAGGCATCGACCGTAAGACGGTGCATCACCGGGATGAACACGGTGTCCTGCCACAACATGTCGTTGCACTTGATGTAGAGCGCGGCGCGCTTGACCGGGTCGATCTCGGTCTCGGCCGCATCGATGGCGGCATCGTAGTCCTTGTTGACCCAGCGCGGGAAGTTCTGCCCCTGCCATTTGTTGTCCTTGCTGGCCACCTGGCTCGAGATGTAGCGCTTCATGTGCAGCGCCGGATCCGGCTGCGTCATCGGAATCTGGAATTCCTCGATGTCGGCGTAAAACTTCGAGTAGGTGTCGGGGTTGGCTACGTCGGAAGAGAAGAACACCGAGGCGACGACGGATTTTAGTTCGACGTCGATCCCGGCTTTCTGACAGGCCTGCTTGACGATGGCCTGGGTCTTCTGCCGCGGACCGTTGGTCGAGGTCTGGTAGAGAAGCTTCAGCTTCTTTCCGTCCTTCTCGCGGATGCCGTCCGCACCGGCCTTCCAGCCGGCCTGCTCCAGCAACGCGATCGCCTTGTCGACGTTGAACTCCCATTTGGTGTTCTTCGACACGAAGTCGTCGGGGCCATTGAGGTAATTCGAGGTGGTGCGTCCGGCACGGCCGTAGATGGCCTTCTTGACGGAGGCGCGATCGACCAGCAGCGCGAGCGCCTGGCGCACCGCGGGATCCGACAGGGTCGGGTGCTTGGTCTTCATCGACGACCGCTCGCCGTCGACCTCGGTGTTGGGATCGGTGAAGTTGATGGCGATGAACTCGATGTCGCCGCCCACGGCATAGGTGGTCTTGCCCTTACCGCCCTTCTCGAGACGCAGCAGCACCTCGTCCTCGACCTGCATGTTCCAGGCGAAATCGAATTCTCCGGTCTGGATCACGGCCCGTGCTGCGGAGACGGCATCGCCGCCGCCCTTCATGTCGATTGTGTCGAAATACGGTCTGTTGGGCATGTGATAGTCGGGATTGAGCTGGCCGCGGACCAGATCGCCCGGCTTGAATTCGACGAATTTGTAAGGGCCTGTCCCGACAGGAGCCAGGTTGGTCGGCGCCTCGCGGGATTTCGATCCCTTGTAGTCGGCAAACAGATGTTTCGGAATGACGCAGCCGTAAGCGCCGACGAACGCATTCGCCCAGAATGGCGTAGGCTTGTTGAACAGAAGGCGGATGGTCAGGTCATCCACCTTTTCGACGGTCAAGTCACTGTAGGCCGTGATGGAGACGGCCGCGGTAGCGGGGTCGCTGGCATAGGCCCAGGTAAATACGAAATCATCGGCCGTCAGGGGCTTGCCGTCATGCCATTTGACGCCCGGCTTGATCTTCCAGGTCACCGACTTGCCATCGGCTGCGAGGCCGCCATTCGCGACCGAGGGGATTTCGGCGGCTAGGATCGGATTGAGGTGACCGTCGATGTCCCAGCTTGCGAGCGGCTCGTAGAACAGGCGCGAGCCGTCCTGATCCTTCGTGCCGGTGGCAAAATGCGGATTGAGCAAGGTCGGGCCCTGCCACCACAACAGCTTGAGCGGACCGCCACCACCGCGCTTGGTCGGAGGATACGGAGACGGGCTCTGGGCCATGGCTACGCCGCCGAGGGCAAGTATCTGGTTGGCGAGGGGCGCGGTCAGGCCGACCGCGGCCAGACGTTTGACGAAGGCGCGGCGATCCATCCGCCCGTCCTTCACGTCACCGATCATCGAACGCAGTTCTTTGTCCAGCATGGTTGTCCCCCGTCTGGTCCCGGATGGATGCAGGCAGCCGCGGGAGGCCGCCTGATTTTGGCTGGCGGTAGATGGCACACTGAATAGGCCGCACGTCAACTGCGACCGTGTGTATGCAAACGGTGTTCTGGCTGCCGGTTGAGCAAAACTTCGCTTCCAAGCCCAACAGTTCGGCATTCCGGCGTCAAAATCCGCCGGAAACCAAGTTGCACTGCGAAAAATTTGTTCGCGAGATCAGACGAAGTATCGAGATGGAATTCTACGCCACGGACATCGTGAGCGGCGGCGCGACATGGTCCGGCAGCGGGCAGACATAAGGCGTCTTGGCGGTCCGCTTCGTCAGATCGGCCTTCGCAGCCTTGATCAGTTCCGGTTCGGTCAACGCCTTGATTCCGAGGCCGGCCATGGCCTTGGCCGCCTGCACCATGGCCTTGTGGGCATGCGGGCTCTTGCCCTGTGCCACCACCTGCCAGGTGTGGAAAGGTGTGCCGATTGCAACCGTTGGTGCGTGAACCTGCACGGTCGGCACCACCCAGCTCACATCGCCCACGTCGGTCGAGCCGACCAGCGGGTTGCGCTTGGCATCGAGCGGCACCAGGAAGTCGGCGAGCGGCCGATCGGTCGGCTCCATGCCGATCGCGTAATAGACCGACGCGATGTCCTTGTCGGTCAGCGTCGCGCGTATCCGACTGGCAAAGTCGTTGTCCGTATCGTCGAAATGCGGCGGTCCGAGCTCTTCCATGACCCGATGCAGCGCCTGCTCCAGCGGTGTGTTCGGCAGGATATTGGAGACCGCGGAGATGATCTTCATCTCGACCTTGGTCTCGGTCATCAGGGCAGCGCCCTCTGCGATCTTGCTGACACGCCCGACCAGTTCGTTCATTCCGGGAAGGTCGCGGGCACGAATGGAATAACGCACGCGGGCATGGGCCTGCACCACGTTGGGGGCGATGCCGCCGGTATCGAGCAGCGCGTAGTGCACGCGCGCGTCGCTCGGCATATGCTCGCGCATGTAGTTCACACCGACGTTCATCAGCTCGACCGCATCGAGCGCGGAGCGGCCGAGATGGGGCGAAGCCGCCGCATGGGAGGTACGGCCGGTGAAGATGAAGTCGGCGCGCGTATTGGCGAGCGACGGGGTGACAGCGACTTCCCAAAAGCTGTGCGGGTGCCAGGTGATGGCGATATCGGCGTCCTCGAACGCGCCGGAGCGCACCATGAAGGCCTTGGCCGCACCGCCTTCTTCGGCCGGGCAGCCGTAATAGCGCACGCGGCCGGGCACCTTGTTCTCGGCGAGCCAGTCCTTGACCGCGGTCGCAGCCAGTAGCGCCGCAGAGCCGAGCAGATTGTGACCGCAGCCATGGCCGTGCCCGCCGGTCTCGACCGGACGGTGCTCGGCAACGCCCGCCTCCTGGCTCAGGCCCGGCAGCGCGTCATACTCACCCATGAAGGCGATGACCGGACCCCCTTCGCCCCATTCGCCCATGACAGCGGTCGGAATGCCCGCCACCTTCTCGGTGACGCGGAAACCCTGGTGGCGCAGCTCGGCGAGATGCTCGGCCACGGAACGCGCCTCGGTGTAGCAGACTTCGGGCATGCCCCAGACCTTGTCGCTCAGGTCGATGAAACGTCCCTTGATGGTGTCGATGCCACGCCAAATGTCGCTGCGATTGTCCATGGTTCGGTCCGTGATCTCTTGGTCAAACGAAGCGGCAATGGTTAGCAGCTTCACCGGACCCCGCCTAGCACCTCGCCGGACACCAGCCATGCGACCGCTGCCGGATCAGGCAATCGTCAACCGGCTTTAGGCCAACAATTCCGGTCATCTTCGCAAATCGCCGTCACGAGTCCGGAATAGTTGCGCTCAAGTCTTTCAAGACGGCCTCCTCCGGCCTAAATTATGCTTGCTTCGCGCGTCGTTCCGCAGCCACGGCGGAGCGATGCTCTCAGCCAGGAGAACTCCATGCCCGCCCTGACCGAATGGAGAGTGCCGCCGGCCAATCAGCCGCGTGCGACCGATTACGGTTTCGATCTCGACCGCGCGCTTGCATCCGTCGTTGGCCTGCACGCCATCATCCCGTCGGATGCCTTCAGCGCCGAAACTCTCGGCACCGAACGCGCCGGCAACGGCGTCGTGATCGATCACGGGCTGGTTCTCACCATCGGCTACCTCATCACAGAGGCCGAGTCGGTGTGGCTGCATCTCGGCGACGGCCGCGTGGTGGCGGGACACGTCCTCGGATTCGACGCCGTCACCGGCTTCGGCCTGGTCCAAGCGCTCGGCCAGCTCGAGATCGAACCGCTCCCGCTCGGTTCCTCGGCAGAGACCCGGCTCGGCGACCGCGTCGTGGTCGGCGGCGCCGGTGGGCGCACGCGATCGGTTGCGAGCCAGATCGTCGCCAAGCAGGAATTTGCCGGCTACTGGGAGTATCTGCTCGACGAGGCATTGTTCACCTACCCCGCCCATCCGAATTGGGGCGGCACCGCGCTGCTCAACGACCGGGGCGAATTGATCGGCATTGGTTCGCTCCAGCTCGAACGTGAACGCGACGGCAGGGCCGAGCACGTCAACATGATCGTTCCCATCGACCTGTTGAAGCCGATCCTCGACGATCTCCGCAAATTCGGTCGCGTCAACAAGCCGGCGCGACCGTGGCTCGGACTCTACTCGACCGAAATCGACAACCGCGTGGTGGTGATCGGCACCTCCGCCAACGGTCCGGCCGCCCGTGCCGAACTCAAGACCGACGACATCATCCTGGCCGTGGACGGCGACAAGGTCACGAGCCAGACGGCCTTTTACAAGAAGTTGTGGGCGCTCGGCGCCGCCGGGGTCGACGTGCCACTCACCGTGCATCATGCAGGCGTCACTTTCGACGTCACGGTGACGTCGACCGACCGCTTCAAGCTCCTGAAGGCACCGAAGCTGCACTGACCGGACCGAACTGACGCCAAACAAAGGAAGCGGCGATGACCGAGGCCGTCATTGACGACATCGTGGCCGTGCTGCCGCCGCTGCTCAATGCGCTCGAAGCGCTCGGTGATTTCGCCCGGCATTTGCATCCGCCGGCTTTCGGCTCGGTGATGACCGCAATCGGCGCGCCCGATAATGCGCTACAGACGGCACACGCTGCGATCGGAGAATGGCCGGAGCAGTTCGCCGGCCTGCGCGAACGGCTCGATCGCAGCTGCAAGGAGACGCTCGCCGCCTTTGCCGGCATCCGCGGCGTCGAGCGCGGCAATGGCGATCTCGTCGCGGTGTTCCGCGCGCTGCGCCATCTGCCGCGCGCCCAGGAGGCGCTTTATCCGCTGTCGCTGCAGTTTCCGCCGGTCAGCAATTTCTTCCTGAACTCAGCCAATCGCGACAACAGCGATGTGCTGGCGCGACTCGAAACGGGCGCCGGCGATGACACCGGTATCTTGCACGATCACAACGAGCCCGGCAGCCGCGGCGGCTTCTCGGTGTATGTGCCCGAGTATTACACAGCCGATCGAGCCTGGCCTCTGGTGATCGCGTTGCATGGCGGCAGCGGCAACGGACGTGGTTTCCTGTGGAGTTGGCTGCGCGATGCCCGCAGCGTTGGCGCGATCCTGGTCGCGCCAACGGCGACAGGACAGACCTGGGCGCTGATGGGCGACGACACGGACACGCCGAACCTGATGCGCATCCTCGAAATGGTGCGCAGCCGCTGGAGCATCGACCCCTCACGCATGCTGCTGACCGGCATGAGCGACGGCGGCACCTTCTGCTATGTCAGCGGGCTCGATGGCGCCTCACCCTTCACTCATCTCGCCCCGGTGTCGGCGACCTTCCATCCGCTGATGGCTGAAATGGCCGACGCCACGCGCCTGCAAGGGCTGCCTGTTTTCATCACCCACGGCAAGCTCGACTGGATGTTTCCCGTGCAGAGCGCGCGGCAGACGCAAGCCGCACTGACGGCGGCCGGTGCTGACGTCACCTATCGCGAGATCGACGACCTCAGTCACACCTATCCGCGCGAGATCAACGCGGAGCTGCTTCATTGGCTGAACGAGGGATGAACCGGATGTCCTTACCTGCGCCGCACTGTCGCGGAACCATCACTCCGGGCTGACGTTATCCGCCCGTCACCGGAGGTTCGCCATGCAGACTTTTTTCGGAATGATTTTAGGCGCCCTGCTGCTCGCTTGTGGCGTCTATGTCTATGACTCCATGCAGACGTCCTCAGTCGCCAATGGCGAGGTCGCGACCAACAATCGCACCATCGTGAACTGGGATGTCGCGAAGGCCGATTGGGATCTGCTGCGCGATCGTGCGCACAAGGACTGGGTCCGGATCTCGTCGAAGTAATCTCGGTGGACCAGACATGAACAAGGCGCCGTCGCGGGTCCGCGACGGCGCCTTGGTCTTGTCTGCGATAGGTCAGTTCATCTTGGCCTTGCGGGCATCGGCGATGACCTGCTCGAACTCGGCCATACTGAGCACGCCCGGCACGCGGTACTTGCCGACGATGAAGGACGGCGTGCCGCGGAAGCCGAAGGCTTCAGCCTGGTCGTTGTTGCGCTTGAGGATCGCCTCGATGTCCTTGCCGTGCGCGGTGAGATCACTCTTGAGGCGATCCATGTCGACGCCGACGGAAGCCAGCAGCTCGTTGGCGCGCGACTCGGTCAGGCGCGAGCTGACGCCCATCATGGCGTCGTGGGCCTGATGGTACTTGTCCTGGAATTTCGCGGCCAGCGCGATCCGCGCGGCCGTGACCGAGACAGGCCCGAGAATCGGCCAGTCCTTCAAGACCAGCCTGACCTTGCCGTCGTCCTGGATGACCTGGCGCAGCTCCGGCTCGAGCTTGCGACAATAGGGACAGTTATAGTCGGACCACTCGATGATAGAGATGTTGCCATCGGGATTGCCGGCGACGGGAACGTCGGGATCACGCAGTACCTTGGCTTCGGTCAGCACCTCGCCATCGTCGGCAGCCGCACGCGCAAGGCTCATACCGCCAGCCGCGAAGGCGCCCACGCCGATCCACGTCAGCGCCGTACGGCGCGTCGGCCGAAGGCCTCCATCAAGGCCCTTATTCCTAAATCCAGCCATATCTCGTCCCGTTTCGGTCCCATCTCTGCAGATACGCGTCGGAACCGGAAGATGTTACACCCCTATAGAGCGTCGCGGGGACGATGTCATCGCACCAGCCGCGTGACCGAGCGCATCGGGCCGCTCAGGCCAGGCCTGGATCGTATTCGCCGGCTCAAAAGCGAGGCTTCCTTCATGAATGACGGCACGGGCGACGTCTGGGTCGAGGCCGGTTACCGAGCTCGCGATCCGGCAGTGGACCCGCGAAAGCGATCGCAGATGGCGCCGAAACTGGCCGAGAGGCTATTGGTCTGAACAAGAGGCCGGAGCTTGGCTCCGGCCTCGGCGTCATCGCGAAACTCAGGCGGCGCCTTTCAGCTTCTTGTTGCATTCGCTGTAATAGCCGCCGCCCTTTTCGATCCACTTCATGCCGCCATTGCCGTTGGTGGCCTTGTTGGCGTTGTACTGGTCGACACAGGTGTGCAGGCGCGCCTTGCCGGCCGTCTCCTTGGCATATTTCGGATCGACCGCGTTCGGGAAGATCGCGGGGCCGGCCGGCAGGGTGGGCGCCGGAGCAGCAGCGGGCGCGGCCTCCTTCTTGGCCTGCTTCGGCTCGGCCGCAGGCGGAGGCGCGGCCGCAGCCGGTGCAGCGGCCGGCGTCGCATCGGCGCCGCACTGGGCCTTGCGGAATTCATTCCACTTCATGGTACCGAGCGAGCCGTCCTTCTTGGCCGCCTGATATTTCGCGCTGCACTCCTGCGAGGTCAGCGCCTGAGCCGGCGCGCTCGCCACCAGCGCGGCAACGCCCGATACCGCAATTGCACACAACAATTTGGCTTGAATGGTCATCCTTGGTCTCCCTCGGGGAAGCAAAACGAGGGTTGCTATCCTAGCGTGTCGACGCCTTCCGACAAGGAAGCGATGGGGGCCGGGGCCAAAATATAGTGCTCGCGCCGTTCAGATTATTCATGTCGCGTTCAGCAACGCGGGCCGAGGTTTGCGTCCCTTCGCAATTCCCGCAAGAAGAGTGCAACACCATGACCATCGCTTCCCGCCTCGCCGTCGTTGCTATTGCCTCCCTGTTCGCCACCGGCACGGCGTTCGCCCAGACCGCGGCGCCGGCCGCCAAGACCGATGCCACCACGACCGCCGACAAGAAGGCGCCCAAGGAGCACTCGGCCGAATCCCTCGAATGCTCCAAGCAGGCGGACGCCAAGGGGCTGCACGGCAAGGAGCGCAAGAAATTCCGCTCCGAGTGCATCAAGACCGCCAAGGGCGGCGCCGCGCCTGCCCCCGCCGCCGACAAGAAGTAAATCCGTCACAATCCTCTCCTCGCCTTTGGCGAGAGGCGCGCGCATTGCGGCATGACGAGCCCGCAATTGTGCGCCTCTCGCCGATTTGCGATAAGGTGGTGTGAAGCAAATCACCGCCTCCCTTCCGTTCGAATGGCCGAGCCGTGCCAAGGTTTTGAGCACTGCGGAGACGCTCGTCATCGGCGCCGCCGGCGGATTGGCCTTTCTGGCCGCGGGCTTGCCGGGCGGATTGATCTCGGGATCGATGATTGCAGTCGGCGTCGCCGCGATTGCCGGACGCCAGTTGTCCGTGCCGCCGCTCCTGACCCAGACAGTGCTGGTGCTACTCGGCATTTCGCTGGGCTCCGTGGTCTCGCGTCACCTGATCCAACAGGTCAGTGCCTACCCGCTGACCATCGGGCTCCTGGCTCTCGCCACCTTCTGCTCGACTTTCGGCTCGAGCTATTACCTTCAGCGCGTCCATGGCTGGGACCGCACCTCGGCCTTCCTTGCCGGCAGCCCCGGCGCACTGTCTCAGATCTCCATCCTGGCAGTTGAGCGCGGGGCCGATCTGCCGGGAATCGCGGTGGTGCAGACCATGCGCGTGATCATCCTCACGGCGGCGCTGCCGATGGTGCTGGCAATCGCGGGCGTGGCGCCCTCTGTTGGACCGTCGCTGACGACGACGATCGCTTCACCGCGCGATCTTCTCGAACTGCTCGCCGCTTCGCTGGCGGCATCGCTGGTGCTGCGGCTCATCGGGTTTCCGGCAAGCTGGATGTTCGGGGCGATGATCGCCTCCAGCGTGCTGCACGGCGCCGGCTGGATCGACGGCGGTCTTCCGAACTGGGTCCGCGGCGTGTCGCTGGTCGGCATTGGCGCGCTGATCGGCAGCCGCTTCGCCCGGATGCGGATCAAGACGCTGGCCGGCCACATCAACGCCGCGCTGGGCTCGTTTGCCGTGGCCATCGCCGTTTCCGCGGTCTTCGTCGGCATCGTCGCGCTCACGACGCAGGTGAAGTTGTCCGACGTCGTCGTCGCCTTCGCACCCGGCGCGATGGACGCAATGCTGGCCCTGGCGCTCACGCTGCACATCGACCCGATCTTCGTCGGCGCCCACCACCTCTCGCGCTTCGTGTTCGTGACCATCGCGACACCTGGTATCGTCCACCTGTTCGGCCGCACGCAGGACGACGTCGACGATTAGCCCTGTCCTGCCGTTGCCTGCCCCTTCAGCTCGGCAATCTGCGCCTCGAGGTCCGCAATCCGCTGGTCTCTTGCCGCCAGCGCCGCCGCCACATCGGGGGCGTCGAACTTTTGCGGAATGTGCTGCGGGCAGTTGGTGTCCCACGCGGCGATCTTGAATACGATCACCTGCTCGGGCCGGGCGCGATAGCCCTTCGGCATCAGCGCATCCGTCAGTGCATCGTCATCCTCGACCACCCGTGCCTCGCCCCAGATCTTCACCCGGCGGCGATGGGCGTAATCCATCACGAAAATGTAGGCCCTGGAATTCTCGGAGAGATTACCCTGAGTGACGTATTGCCGGTTGCCGGCGTAGTCGGTGAAGGCGAGCGTTTGCTTGTCCAAGACCTTCAAAAAGCCCTTCGGCCCGCCGCGATGCTGGATATAGGGTTGGCCGTCGGCCGAGGCCGTGGCGAAATAGAAGCTGTTGGCATCAGCAAGAAAAGCCGCGAGATTCTCATCGACCTCGGTGCGCCACCCCCGCTGCTCGGCCAGGGCATAGCCTTCCCGCGATCCCTTTCGGGTCTGGATCGATTTTACTGCCGGCGAGAAGGCGACGTCGCTGGCGTAGGCGTGAGTTGCCGTCATCGGAACATCTCCTGGAATTCCGGCGCAATGCTGCGTCTGTCGGCAACCAAGATGGACCTTCCATCTATCAAAACAATCTGGCCTGTTGACACTTCATCATTGCACTATATGCAATAATGCGCATGGACCGGCTGGAAGCCATGCACGTCTTCGTCACCGTCGCCGACCTGCGTGGCTTCGCGCCGGCAGCGCGAAAATTGCGGCTGTCGCCCTCCGCGGTGACGCGACTGATCGCCTCGCTTGAAGAGCATCTCGGCGCAAGGCTGCTGCAACGGACCACGCGGCAGGTGAGACTGACCGACGTCGGGACGCGCTATCTGGAGCGCGTCCGGCGGATCCTCGCCGATGTCGAGGAAGCCGACGGCTCCGCGCGGGAGGAGCGCAACCGGCCGAGCGGGCGCCTGGTGGTGTCGGCGCCGGTCGGCTTCGGCCGGCTGCATGTCAGTCCGGTCATGACCGCCTATCTGAAGCGTTATGCCGGCGTGGCCTGCGAACTCCGGCTGTCGGATAACCTCGTCAACCTCGTGGAAGACGCTGTCGACGCCGCGGTACGGATCGGCCACCTCGCCGACTCCTCCCTGGTCGCGCGCCACGTCGGCGAGATGCGGCGGATCACGGTGGCAGCGCCGGACTATCTCAAGCGCCATGGCGAGCCGAAGACGCCGGAGGCGCTGACCGAGCATCGGACCATCCTGTTCGGTCCCGCGACGGCGTGGCGCTTCGCGCAAGGCGGCCGCGACCTCGAGGTGACGCCATTGCCGCGCTTCACCAGCAACAGCGCCGATGCCGCCCTGCAATATGCCGAGGCCGGCGGCGGCATCACGCGCGTGCTGGCCTATCAGGCCGCAGAGGGGCTGAAGCGCGGACGGCTCAAGATTCTGCTGGCGAAATACGAGCAGCCGGCGCTGCCGATTCACATCGTCTACCCGACCTCGCGCCTGCTCTCGGCCAAGGTGCGCGCGTTCATCGATCTCGTGGTGGAGAAGGCGGATTGGCGGTTTGGGTAGGCTCAGCCTTTCTTGGGCACCACCCGAAACGTCCCGCTCGCCCGCGCGATCACGACGCCGTCGGCCTTGATCAAGCTCTGCGCGAAGCAGATTGTCTTGCCGGTCTTGATCACGTCGCTCTCGATCGAGCACCATTGACCGATCTCGGCGGAGCCGACGAAATCGATAGACAGCGAAACCGTCACGAACGAAATGGTCCAGCCCGTCGCCTGCGCGCAACTGTAGCCCATGGCGTTGTCGGCGAGCGCCGTGATCAGCCCGCCATGGATCAGACCACGGCCGTTGGTGTGTGGCCTTGCCAACCGAAGACCGATGACAACGGTCCTCTCCGTTTTCTTTGCGTAGAGCGGCTCCCAGGGTTCGGTCAGCGGACTCTTGCGGGAGAGCGGCTCGAAGCCGTCGGGGATATCGGTCATGTCAGTCTCGTGCGCGTCGCAATGATTGTTGCCACATTGAACGCGATGGACGTGACGGACGCATCAATTACAAAGTTTTAAACGGGATTTGCGCGGATGTTTGAAACGGATGGCGTCCCAGTGGGGGAGCTAGAGAGATGGTGGGCACGGCGCTTCGCGACCTTGCCCACCCTACGGCACCGACTTCGTCGTGCTAAAACGGCAGCCCCACATAGTTCTCCGACAGCGACGTCATCGCGGCCCGGGACTGCGTGACGTAGTCGAGCTCGGCGACCTGGATGCGCGCGCCGATGCTGCCATTGTCAGGGAATTTGTGCAGCATCGAGGTCATCCACCAGGAGAAGCGCACGGCTTTCCAGACGCGCGCGAGCGCCTTGGCGGAATAGCCATCGATGCCGGCGCTCGATTTCTCGTCGTAGAACTCGCGGAGCGCACTCGACAGATAATGCGCATCGCTGGCCGCGAGGTTCAGCCCCTTGGCGCCGGTCGGCGGCACGATGTGGGCGGCATCGCCGCACAGGAACAGCTTGCCGAAACGCATCGGCTCGGCGACGAAGCTGCGCAAGGGCGCGATGCTCTTCTCGATCGAGGGGCCCGTCACCAGGTTGTCGGCCGCCTCCTGGTCGAGCCGGCGCTTCAATTCGTCCCAGAAGCGGTCGTCGGACCACTGATCGACATGGTCGTCGAGCGAGCACTGCAGATAATGCCGGCTGCGCTTCATCGATCGCATGGTGCAGAGGGCAAAGCCGCGGGCATGGTTGGAATAGATCAGTTCGTGACTGACCGGCGGTGTCTCCGACAGGATACCGAGCCAGCCGAACGGATAGACCCGTTCGAACTGCTCGATCGCCGAAGCGGGTACGCTGGCGCGGCTGACACCGTGAAAGCCATCGCAGCCAGCGATGAAATCGCAATCGAGCGTTTGGGTGACGCCCGTCCTTGACCCAGGTTACGCGCGGGTGATTGCCATCGAAATCATGCGGCTGCACATCCTTGGCCTCGTAGACGGTGGTGAGGCCAGCCGCTTTCCGCGCGTCCATCAGGTCGAGCGTGACCTCGGTCTGGCCATAGATCATGACCGTCTTGCCGGTCGCGGCCTTCATGTCGATGCGATGCCGACGGCCGGCGAAGGCAAGCTCGATGCCTTCATGCAACAGCCCTTCGGCATGCGCCCGCGCGCCGGCGCCGATCTGGTCGAGCAGTCCAACCGTTCCCTGCTCCAGAAGGCCGGCCCGGATGCGTCCGAGCACGTAATCCGGGCTCTGTCGCTCGAGAATAACGTTGTCGACGCCGTATTGACGCAGAAGTTGCCCGAGCAACAATCCTGCCGGCCCGGCCCCGACGATTGCGACTTTTGTCCGCAATACTTGCTCCTCCCGATCCTGTAGGCTTTCGTCGCGGCCCGCTTGTCGCGTTGATCCGCCCAGGATAATTATATCATATAACGGTTGGAAAAAAGGGAGGCCGGTCGCCTGGGAAGCGACAAATCCATGCAGCATCCCTGACGTAGATGACGCAGCAGTTCCGGCTTGAACGCGCCGGCCAATTAGATAACATGTTAATTAACGAGACCGGGCCGTCGAAGCCCGCCGTCACAAAGAGGGAGAGACACGTGATGAGGAAAGCCTGTCTGGCTTTGCTGCTGGCCGCAAGCGCGACGCCAGCGTTCGCGCAGGACAAGACCGTCGATCTAAAGGTCTCGCACTGGGTGCCGGCCTCGCACCCGCTGCAAAAGTCGCTGGAAGACTGGGTGGCCGCGGTGAACAAGGACTCCGGCGGCACCATCACGGGCAAGGTGTTCCCGGCCCAGCAACTCGGCAAGGCGTTCGACCATTACGACATGGCGCGCGACGGCATCGCCGATGTCACCTATGTCAATCCCGGCTACCAGCCCGGTCGCTTCCCGATCATCGGCGCCGGCGAATTGCCCTTCCTGGTCTCGGACGCCAAGGGCGGATCGGAGGGGCTGGACGCCTGGTATCGCAAATATGCCGCGAAGGAGATGAAGGACGTCAAATACTGCCTCGCCTTCGTCCACTCACCTTCCTCGTTCCACTCCCGCACCAAGAAAATCGTGGTGCCGGAGGACGTGAAGGGCATGAAGATCCGGCCCGCCCATGCCACCATGGCGAATTTCGTGACCGCGCTCGGGGGCACCAATGTGCAGTCCTCCGCACCTGAAGTGCGCGACATCATCGAGCGCGGCGTCGCCGATGCGGTGACCTTCCCCTGGGGCTCGCTGGTGCTGTTCGGCATCGACAAGGTGACCAAGTACGACATGGACGCGCCACTCTACACGACCACGTTCGTGTTCGTGATGAACAAGGACAAGTACGATGCGATGTCCGACAAGCAGAAGGCCGCGATCGACAAGAACTGCACGACCGAGATGGCCGGCGTGGTTGGCGAGCACTGGGGCAAGTTCGAGGATGCCGGAATCGACAAGGTGAAGGCGGAAGAAAGTCACGAGATCTACAAGCTGACACCGGAGCAGACCGCCGCCTGGAAGAAGGCGGCCGACCCGCTGGTCAAGACCTGGGGTGAAGGCGCCCGAAAGGCCGGCGTCGATCCCGACGCCGCGCTGGCGGATCTCAAGGCATCGCTGAAGAAGTACAACGCGCTGGCGGAGTGAGGCCAGCTGATGCAGCGGCTTCCTTCTTGCCCCTCGCCCCGGCTAACGGGGAGAGGATCGGGGTGAGGGGCTGCTTCCGCAAAGATGGTGACAGATACTCTCGCGGAGAGTCCCCCTCACCCGGAATCCGCCCTTACGCGCGCATTCCGGCCTCTCCCCGCACGCGGGGAGAGGCGGCGGGCGCGGCGAGATCCGGATCAAAGCAATGACGGCACACGACGAGGCACTCCCAACAAAGCGCTCCTGGATGGACCGCATCATCGACACGATCGAATGGATCGCGGCCGCGTTCGTCGGCCTCGTCGCGCTGGACATCTTTTTGTCGGTGCTGCTGCGGAACACGCTGAATTATTCAATTCCTGACAGTTTCGACATCGGCCGCATGCTGCTCGGCATCCTCATCTTCTGGGGCATTGCGGCGACCTCGTATCGCGGCACGCACATCACGGTGGACCTGGTCTGGGGCAATGTCGGCCCGCGCTACCAGCGCTGGATCGACGTGTTCGCGACGCTGGTGCTGCTGTTCGTCGTCACCGTGCAGACATGGACGCTGTTCGACAAGGTCCGCGGCACCTACAGGGACAACGTCCAGACCTTCGACATGCACATGCCGACCTGGCCATTCTTCGCAATTGCATGGATCGGGGACGTCTCGGCCGTGCTGCTGATCGCAATTCGCACTTACCGACTGATCTTCCATCCCGAAGAGATGCACGACCCCAAGCTGAAGGCGACGGAGTAGTCATGAGCACCGATGTCGTCGCCGTTCTCGGCTTCGTTTCCCTTTTCACATTGATGCTGCTGCGCGTGCCTGTCGGCATGGCCATGGGCCTGGTCGGCGTCTCCGGCTTCGCCTATCTCGTCGGTCCGACCCCTGCACTGAAGCTGGTCGGCCAGACTTCGATGCGCACGGTCACCGACTACACGTTCGGCGTGATCCCGATGTTTCTGCTGATGGGGTCGTTCGTCAGCAATTCGGGCATGAGCCGCGAGCTGTTCCGCGCCGCCAACGGCTTTGTCGGCCACTTGCGCGGGGGCCTCGGCATTGCCACGGTCGGCGCCTGCGGCGGCTTCGCCGCGATCTGCGGCTCCTCGGTCGCCACCGCGGCGACCTTCTCCGCCGTTGCGTATCCGGAGATGCGCCGCTTCGGCTATCCGCAGTCCTTTGCGACCGGCGTGATCGCCGCCGGGGGCACGCTGGGTGCGATGCTGCCACCCTCCACCGTGCTCGCGGTCTACGGCATCATCACCGAGCAGGACATCGGAAAACTCTTCATCGCCGGCATCATCCCCGGCCTGCTGGCGATGACCATGTACATGATCACGATTTTCCTGATCGGCTATTTCCGCCCGGATTTCCTGCCCAAGGGCAAGGTGCTGCCCTGGCGCGAGCGTTTCGCGGGCCTGAAGGAGATCTGGGCGCCGGTGCTGCTGTTCATGTTCGTGATCGGCGGCCTTTACGGCCTGCCCTTCCTGCCGCGTTTCACGCCGACCGAAGCCGGCGGCGTCGGCGCCACCGGCGCCTTTATCATCGGCATCGTCACCGGGCGGCTCGACCGCGAGAAGGTGCTGGTCTCGCTGCTGCAGGCAACGCGCACGGCCGCCGCGGTCTTCACCGTGCTGATCGGCGCGCTGATCTTCGGCTACTTCCTCACGGTGACTCAGACGCCGCAGAAGGTGACGGAATTCCTCACCGGTCTCGGCCTCGGCTCCTACGGCGTACTGGCACTGATCATGATAATGTATCTGGTGCTCGGCTGCCTGATGGACGCAATGGCGATGATCATCCTGACCGTGCCGATCATTTTCCCGGTCATCATGCATCTCGGCTTCGACCCGATCTGGTTCGGCGTCATCATCGTCATGACCGTCGAGCTCGGCCTGATCCATCCGCCTGTCGGCATGAACGTCTTTGTCATCAAGAGCGTGGTGAAGGACGTCTCCTTCGCCACCATCTTCAAGGGCGTCATCCCGTTCGTAGCGACCGATCTCGTACGCCTGGTGATCCTGATCACCTTCCCGCTACTGGCGACATGGCTGCCGACGCGGATGATGGCACACTAGAGAGATGAAGCGATGACCACGCCGACGCTCGAGACGAAATACGTCTTCACCATCACCGCCGAGATCGGCGACGTCATCACCGCCGGCGAGACCGGCATCGGCGTCCGCCGCATCATCCCCATCGTCGGCGGCGCGGTGACGGGCGCGATATCAGGCAGGGTGCTGCCGTTCGGCGCCGATTTCCAGACCATCCGCCCCAACGAGCTGATCGACCTGGAAGCCAAATACGCGTTCGAGACCGACGACGGCGCAATCGTCTACGTCGAGAACAAGGGCATGCGCTTCGGCCCTGTCGAACTCCTGCAAAAGCTCAAACGCGGCGAACCCGTGGATCCGAAGCTGATCTATTTCCGCACCGTGCCGAGATTCGAGACGGGACACGAGAACTATCGCTGGCTGATGGAGCACATCTTTGTGGGCTCGGCCGCACGGCATGCCGACCGGGTGGTGATCGACGTGCATCAGGTGCTGTGAATACACTCCGCTGTCGTCCGGCGGGGTGAAACACCGCAGACCCCCTCCTTGACTCCTCCAGAATTCGTTATACAACATAACTATTCTGATAAGGACGCAAATGACACAGGGAAACGCCGAGACCGCTGGCGCGGGCGCCTCCGGGTTGCTTCAGATCGAGAGGGTGGACCGGGTTCTGACGGTAGGTCTGAACCGGCCGGCCAAGCGCAATGCGCTCAACGACGGCATCATCCTCGAAATCGGCGAATGCTTTACGTCCCTGCCCGAGGACATCGGCGCGGTCGTCATTCACGGCATTGGCGACCATTTCTCCAGCGGTCTCGACCTCTCCGAACTGCAGGATCACGACGCCACCGGGGGCCTGCTGCACTCGCAGATGTGGCACCGGGTGTTCGACCGCATCCAATATAGCCGCGTGCCCGTGATTGCGGCGCTCAAGGGCGCGGTGATCGGCGGCGGGCTCGAGCTTGCCTGCTCCGCCCATATTCGCGTCGCGGAGCCCACAGCCTATTTCGCACTGCCGGAAGGGCAGCGCGGCATCTTCGTCGGCGGCGGCGGCTCGGTGCGGCTGCCGCGGCTGATCGGCGTCGCCCGCATGATGGACATGATGCTGACCGGGCGCGTCTACTCCGCGACCGAAGGCGCATCCTACGGCTTTGCCCAATATGTCACGGAGGCCGGTCACGGCCTCTCCAGGGCGCTGGAGCTCGCGTCCAAGATCGCGTCCAACGCGCCGTTGACGAATTTCGCCGTGCTCCAGGCATTGCCGATGATCGCGGAGGCGAATCCGCAGACTGGCCTGCTCATGGAATCGCTGATGGCGACGGTTGCGCAGAGCGACAAAGAGGCAAAACGCAGGATCCGCGAGTTCCTCGAGCACAAGACCGCCAAGGTGAAGCCGAAATCATGAGCGCACAGCCGTCCTCTTCCAGCACAGAGCGCGGCGTGAGCAATTCTCCGCTGCGGCCCATTTCGTTCGGCGATCCCGTCGTCGACATCGAGCGTCGCACCGATGGCACGATCTATCTGCGACCCAAACAGCCGCTCGGCGACTATCCGGTCCGCATCACCGACCGCCTGCATCACTGGGCGACCACGACGCCGGACCGCGTGTTCATGGCGGAGCGCGAAGGCGGCCGCGGCTGGCGCAAGATCACCTATGCCGAGCTGCTCACCGCGAGCCGGCATATTGCCTCGGGATTAATCCAGCGCGGCCTCTCGGCAGAGCGGCCGGTCGTCATCCTGTCGGGCAATTCGATCGACCACGCATTGCTCGCCTTCGGCGCATTCTATGCCGGTGTTCCGTTCTGCCCGGTGTCGCCGGCCTATTCGCTGGTGTCGAAGGATTACGGCAAGCTCTCTTACTTGATGAAGCTGCTGACGCCCGGCCTGGTTTTCGCAGACGATGCCGGCAAGTTCGCGGATGCGCTCGCCGCCAATGTCTCGCTCGGCACCGAGATCGCCGCGTCGTACGGCAGCGTGCCGGGCCGCGACGTCACCTTGCTCGCCGACCTCATGGCAACTCCGATCCGTGACGACCTCGATGCCGTGCACGGCAACATCGGCCCCGACTCGATCGCAAAGTTCCTGCTGACGTCAGGCTCGACCGGCAACCCCAAGGCCGTCATCAACACCCAGCGCATGATCTGCGCCAACCAGGTGATGCTGCGCGAGACGCTCGCCTTTCTCAAGGACGAGCCGCCCGTCATCATCGACTGGCTGCCCTGGAACCACACTTTTGGCGGTAACCACAATATCGGGCTGACCTTGTACAATGGCGGCTCGATGTTTCTCGACGCCGGCAAGCCGGTGCCCGGCGGCATCGAGGAGACCGTGCGAAATCTCCAGGAGATTTCTCCGACGGTCTATTTCAACGTGCCGAAGGGCTACGAATCGTTGCTGCCTTACCTGCGCGACGACCAGGGGCTGCGCGCCAAATTCTTCGACCGCCTGCACGCGATGTTCTTCTCCGGCGCGGCGCTATCGCCCTTCGTCTGGGATAACCTCGACGAACTGGCCGTGAAGGAGAAGGGCTATCGCGTGCCGATGCTGACCGGACTTGGCGCGACCGAGACCGCGCCGTTCTTCATGTCGGTCAATCCGCGCACCAGCCGTTCCGGCCATGTCGGCCTTCCCGTTTCCGGCAATGACGCCAAGCTGGTGCCGAACAACGGCAAGATGGAAGTCCGAGCCAAGGGGCCGAACGTGATGCCCGGCTATTGGCGTCAACCCGACATCACCGCGAAATCCTTCGACGAGGAAGGATTTTACAAGATGGGCGATGCGCTCAAGCCCGCTGACCCCAATGATCTCAACGCCGGCTTCGACTTCGACGGCCGTGTCAGCGAGGATTTCAAGCTCGCGAGCGGCACCTGGGTCAGCGTCGGCCCGCTGCGCGCGCGCCTCACCGCGGCCTGCGCGCCGCTGGTGCGCGACGTCGTCATCGCCGGCATCAACCGCGACGAAGTTTCCGCGCTCGTGCTGCTCGATCTCGACGGCTGCCGCCTGGTCAACCCGACACTGCCAGCCGACGATCTCACCGTGACCGCACGCGACCGCCTGGTGCGCGAAGCCTTCCGCGAGCGCCTGACGCACTTCCTCAGCCAGGCCACCGGGTCCTCGACGCGGGTCACACGCGCGATCCTGATGGACACGCCACTCTCGATCGACATGGGCGAGGTCACCGACAAGGGCTCGATCAACCAGCGCGCGGTGCTCGAGCATCGCACCGCTCTGATCGAGGAGCTCTACGCTGCCAATCCATCTGACCGTGTGATATCGGTCGGCTAAGAATTCATCGAAGGAGAACGCCATGTTGTTGAAGGATCAGGCAGCCATCGTCACCGGCGGCGCATCGGGGCTTGGCGCGGCGACCGCGCGAAAGCTGGCGGCGCAGGGCGCCAAGGTCGCGGTATGCGATCTCAATGCCAAGCTCGCGGAAACCGTTGCCGCCGAGATCAAGGGCGTGGCCGTGACCTGCGACGTTTCCGATGCGGCATCGGCTGAGGCTGCGATCGCGCAGGCGACCAAGGCCCATGGCCCGGCCCGCGTGCTGGTCAATTGCGCCGGCATCGGCGTGGCGAAGCGCGTGGTTGGTCGCGACGGCCCGATGGCGCTCGCGGATTTCGACAAGGTGATCAAGGTCAATCTGATCGGTACCTTCAATATGCTGCGCCTCGCTGCGACCGAGATGTCCAAACTCGAGCCGCAGGCGACCGGCGAGCGCGGCGTCATCATCAACACGGCCTCCGTCGCCGCCTATGACGGCCAGATCGGCCAGTCAGCCTATTCGGCCTCCAAGGGCGGCATCGTCGGCATGACGCTGCCGATCGCGCGCGAGCTCGCCCAGTTCGGCGTTCGCGTGCTGACCATCGCGCCCGGCCTGTTCCTCACGCCGCTGCTGGCCAACCTGCCGCAGGAAGCTCAGGACTCGCTTGCCGCGGCGATCCCCTTCCCGCGCCGGCTCGGCCACGCAGACGAGTTCGCGGCATTGGCGCTGCACATGGTCGAGAACTCCTACCTGAACGGCGAAGTGGTACGCCTCGACGGTTCGCTGCGCATGGCGCCGAAATAGGCGCGCAACTCATGTTCGTGAACCGGCGCGACGTCCAGATCCAGTGGGGCGACTGCGACCCCGCCAACATCGTCTACTATCCGCGTTACTTCGCGATGTTCGACGATTCGACGTCGACCCTGTTCGAAGTCGCCGGCTTCTCCAAGCAGGACCTGGTCCGCAAATACGGCTTGGTGGGCATCCCCATGGTCGATACCAGGTCCAAGTTCTACATCCCCTCGACCTATGGCGACTGGATCACCATCGAGACGAAGATCGAGAGCATCAAACGCTCGAGCTTTGAGGTGAAGCACAACGTCTACAAGGGCGAGGCCCTCGCCATCGAAGGGTTCGAGACGCGTGTTCTGGTCGGCCGCGACCCGGATAACCCCGACAGACTGAAATCGGCGCCATTCCCTCCGGAAATGGTCGCCAAATTCACGGGAAGCTAGTCCGGAGCCAACTCGCCGCATCGACAAAAGACGGGGCTGAACTCAACCCCGGTTTCTGCTTTCAAGGAAAATCGTCAAGGGAGGAACAGATGAAACGCTTTTACCTGACCGCCGCGATCGCGGCGGCGACGCTGGCGCTGCCGGCTCTGCCCGCGCTGGCGCAGACGAACGAAATCACCATCGGCATCACCACCACAACGACCGGTCCGGGCGCCGCGCTCGGAATCCCCGAGCGCAACGCGCTGGAATTCGTGCCGAAGGAAATCGGCGGCGTGCCGCTGAAGGTGATCGTGCTCGACGACGGCGGCGATCCGACCACCGCGACCACCAACGCCCGCCGTTTCGTGACCGAATCCAAGGCCGACATCATCATGGGCTCGGCGCTGACGCCGCCGACGATCGCCGTCTCAAACGTCGCCAATGAAGCCGGCATTCCGCATTTCGGGCTCGCGCCTTTTCCGATCACCCCGGAGCGCATGAAGTGGTCCGTGGCGATGCCACAGCCGATCCCGATCATGGGCAAGGTGCTCTATGAGCACATGAAGGCGCATAACGTGAAGACGGTCGGCTACATCGGCTACTCCGACTCCTACGGCGATCTCTGGTTCAATGATTTCAAGGCCCAGGGCGTGCCGCTGGGCCTCGCGCTCGCGGACGAAGAGCGGTTTGCACGTCCCGATACCTCGGTCACTGGGCAGGTGCTGAAGCTCGTCGCCGCCAATCCCGACGCGATTCTGGTTGGCGCCTCCGGCACTGCCGCAGCACTGCCGCAGACCGAATTGCGCGAGCGCGGCTATCAGGGCCTGATCTACCAGACCCACGGCGCGGCCAGCATGGACTTCATCCGTATCGCGGGTAAGGCCGCCGAAGGCGTGCTGATGGCGTCGGGCCCCGTCATGGATCCCGAAGATCAGCCTGACAGCGCCCTCACCAAAAAGCCGGGATTGGCGCTGAACTCCGCCTATGAGGCCAAATATGGCCCCAACAGCCGCAGCCAGTTCGCCGGCCATTCCTACGATGCGTTTGAGATCCTCAAGCGCGTCATCCCTGTTGCGCTGAAGACCGCAAAGCCCGGCACGCCGGAATTCCGCGAGGCCATCCGTCAGGCACTGCTGTCGGAGCGGGAGATGGCCGCCAGCCAGGGCGTCTACAACTTCACCGAAAAGGATCGGTACGGCCTCGACGACCGCTCGCGTATTCTGCTTACGGTCAAGGACGGCAAATACACGCTCGCGAAATAAGCAGCCGCAGTTTCCGAGACCACGAGAGCCGGCCCACAGAGGGCCGGCTCTTTTATTTTATTGTTGCGTCCCGCGTACGCGTCAGGCCGCCTGCCTCAGCGGCGTCCAGGCGAATTCGGGATAGTAGATGTCCATCATCCGGTCGACATAAGCGGTGAGGTTCGGAAATCCTTCCGCGCGCTCGCGCAGGCTCGATTCGAAGAACGGCGTCAAAATGCCGGCCAGCGCGCCGAACGCGGTGGCATCGACCCCACTGGGCTTGTTGCCCATCAGATAGGACTTGTCGCCGAGCTGCACGGACAATGCGAACAACGAACGCACCGCCAGCTCGACGTCGTCGTCGGGTCCATGGCGACCAAGCCCGGAGAGCAGATAGTTCTCGGCGACGCGGAATTGCGCGTCCTCGCGCAATTTTTCGCGATTGTGTTCCGGCGCGCCGTCGAAGAAGTGGGCAGGGCCCTTGGCGAAATTGGCCGGATCGACCCAGCGTGCGCCGACCAGCGCCCAATAGACGTGATGCTCGATCATGCGCTCGAACGCCCAGGCCTGCGCTCGTTCGGCCAGTGACAGTCCGGCATCGAAATCGAAGCCGTAGCGGCGCTCGAGATGGGCGCGGATGAAGGTGGAATCGGCCACCGCCTCGCCACCATCGTCGATGAAGGGCAGCTGCCCCTTCGGCGAGGCCGGCGGCATCGCACGCTCCTTCCGGTAGGGCAAGCCCGCCATCTTGAGCTGCACCTCCGTCTTGGTGACGAAGGGGCTGATTTCCGGCAGGCCGAAGCCGGCGCCAAAGCCATAAAGCGTGATCATGCGGGCTCTCCTGAACGAGCGAAAGAGTTGACGGAACCTAATGACGCGCTGCTGCCACCATGGTGGCAGCAGCCGTGATATCTTCTGCGAAACGGGCCCCCTGCCAGGCGCGGCTCATGACATGGCGGACCACCAAGTCCGCAGCCTGGGTTAGCGAGCGTGCCAGCATGGTCGTGAGCGCCATGCGGAGGTCGACGATTGTGACATCGAAAAACATCAGCCGGCTGAAGGCCCGGGCGTACAGCAACGCATGCAATGGAGCCTGTGCCCGCCACAGCGGACCGGCCGGACCGAAATGGCTTGGAATGATCATGGACAAATCCTCTTCAGTCGATGTGTTGTCCCGGTATAGAACTCCCCTGCTGCCAACATCCTGTCAGCAGCCACGCGGCATTTTCTGATCCGCCCCCGATGAGAGAATTGTCATGAGACGCGCCGACCGGCTGTTTCAGATCATCCAGGTGCTGAGGCGCACCCGTAAGCCGCTGACGGCGGACGCGATTGCCGCCGAGCTCGAGACGTCGAAGCGCACCATCTATCGCGACATCGCAACGCTGATGGGCCAGCGCGTGCCGATCCGCGGCGAAGCCGGCATGGGCTACATCCTGGAAAAGGGCTTTGACCTGCCGCCCTTGATGCTGACACCTGACGAGATCGAGGCGGCGGTGCTGGGCGCGCAATGGGTCGCCGGCCATGCCGATTCCACGCTGGCGCGTGCGGCCGAAGATCTGATGGCCAAAATCGCCGACACCGTGCCCGAGCGGCTGCGGCCCTTCGTGCTGGAGCCGGCGAGCCGCGCACGGCCGAGCTGGAACAGGGAGCCGGACCGGCTGGACATGGCGCGCACGCGCACCCAGATCCACGAAGGCAAGAAGATCATGCTGCGCTATCGCGACGAGCAGGGCCGCTCCAGCGAGCGCACGATCTGGCCGATCTCGGTCGGCTATCTCGAAGCCGTACGTTTGCTTGCGGCATGGTGCGAGCTGCGCAGCGACTTCCGCAGCTTCCGCACCGACCGCGTCGTGGACGCCACCTATCTCGACGAAAGATATCCCGAGAGGCGCGACGTGCTGCGCGCCAAATGGCGGCAGAGCCTGGTCTGGGGCCCGCCAAAGGACACGTGACGGCGATGGACGAGACATCCACCATCGATCTGTCGAGCTGTTGCCAGAGCTGCGGCGCCTGCTGCGGCTATTCGCAGAACTGGCCACGATTCTCGATCGAGAGCGACGAGGAGCTCGCTGCGATCCCTGAGGCGCTCGTCAACGAGCGTCAATCCGGGATGCGCTGCGAGGGCGATCGCTGTTCGGCTTTGCAGGGCGAAATTGGAAAGGCCACCGCGTGCAGCATCTACGCGGTGCGGCCGGAAGTGTGCCGCACCTGCATGCCGGGCGATGCCGAATGCGCGATGGCGCGGCGAAAGTTCGGGCTGCCTGTGATCGAGAGCGTATGACCAGGAAAACTGTGCAGCGGTTTTCCGCCGGGATCATGCCCAAACCATAGAGCCTTAGGCCGGAACGGCTTGGCTGATCTCGTCGTCGATTTCGTCGTCCAGCGGTGCGAGCACCGAGAGCGGCTTGGTCGACAGCGTGATCGGCTTGCGGCCTCCCGACAGCGACGGTGACGATTTGGCCGTGCTCGCGCGCGACAGCGCATAGAGTGTCGAGCCGACACGACCGCCGTTCTCGATCAGGTCGCGCTCGCTGCAGCTTCCTGCGATCGCGACAGCCAGCGAATGAAGATGGCTGCGGCGATAGCAAAACAGCGCCAGTCTGGCGCGCGCGTCAGGGGAAACACTCTCAATCAGCCTCGGCAGGCCACTCTCGCTGGCGCGGTACATCTCGCCAAGGAGCTCGTCGCGAACCGGGCAGAAATCGCCTTCATAAGCGTCGCGGCTTGAAAACATTGCAGTTCTCCCTCGTGAAGGGAAGATGCAGCGCAATTCTCTAATGAAAGGTTAACCACCCTCGGCGGTAGTCACCCGGGGTCCTTGCCATTCTGCCGCGAAGCGAAGGGGAGCCCTATCGGGTTGAATACGGGGTTGCAGCCGTCCTTCGAGAGGCCGGCATTCGGCGGGCTCTCAGGATGAGCCTTGAGTCTCAGTTCGCCGCCATGAAAATCGAGAGGCCGAAGCCGGTCAGGTGATGCAGCGCCTGGTCGACGCCGATCAGGGTCCAGAACCAGGGGTGCTCCTGGTTGACGCCGAAATTGGCCGAGACGAGTCCCTTGGCCCGGTCGATCGTGATGTGGATGACGAAATCGATCAGCGCCACGAACCAGAACCTCGGCGCTGCGATCAGGATCAGCGGCAACGCAACCGCAAGATGAATCAGGCAATGCACCAGAAGCGGCAATGCCCAGCCGTGCTTCTGGTCCTTGCCTTGCGCCATCCAGGCCGTCTGCAAGACGAAATCGGCGATGATGTGCTTGAAGGTGAGCAGCAACATCCAGCCAATAAGCGCTTCGACCGGAACCGCCGATGACAGGGGTGGAAACGACAAAGCTGACGCCCTCGTTGACTCGAAAAGAAAAAATGGAGCGTTCAGCGCAACTTCTTCTTGGACCCGTCAAATCATCGGGACCCATGATTTATGGCACCTCCCGGGCCGGAATGCAGCTAGGGGAACCGGAAAATCGAGAACTGTGGCTAAAGGGTGATAGGATGGGCAAGCGGCGTGGGATCGGTCGAGTAAGGTTACCTCCGGCGCGGAATTTGCATTCTCTCGCCGGCGCGCTATCATTTCCAAGCTGCGGATTGTCGTTCTTATTTTTCAGACGCTTGCAAATTTTTCGCGGGCCGCCGGCGATGGGCGCGCAGCCCGCCGTTTCAGGAATAAGGCCAGGGGGCTGCCATGGGTACTGAAGGCTCGACCTCGTCGACCGAGCTCCCGCCGCCGCGCCGCCCCAAGGTCATCAAGACCAATCAGCAGCAGGTCCTGCTGTATGTCGTGCTCACCCTGCTGCTGTCGCTTGCGACCGTCTGGGCCGGCCGCTCCCTCTTGCACAATTCGGAGACGCTGACCTTTGCCGTCGGTGCTCCCAACAGCGACGAGGCGCTGTTCGCGACCAAGCTTGCCACGCTGCTGAAGAACAACGCCTCCCGTTTCCGGATCAAGATCGTCAACAATACCGATAACGCCAAGGCGCTCGCGCAATTCGATCGCAGGCAGGCCGATCTTGCCGTCCTCCGCACCGACGCCAAGGTGCCGCTGCGAGCACGCACGCTGGCGATCCTGGAGCACGACCTCGTGCTGCTGCTGGGTGCCGGCAACAAGAAGATCAAATCCCTGGCCGAGTTGAAAAAGAAGAGGGTCGCGGTTCTCGCCGAGAACGATTCTTCGCTCGCATTCGTCCGCAGCCTGCTCGACATGCCCGACGGTCCCGACGCGGCGAAGATCCAGATGGCGCCGCAGGGCGCGACGCTGGACAAGTTGTTCGCGCCGGCCACCGGCTTCAGCGCGGTGATTGCGATCGTCCATGCCTCCAAGGCCGTGCGTGACAAGGCCTACGAGCAGGTCGCCAGGCACGGCGGCTTCACGCTGAATGCGATCGACGAGGCCAAGGCACTGGCGCTCAAGTTCCCCGGTATCTCCGATGAGACGCTGTCGGCAGGCACGCTGTCCGCATCGCCCGAAATTCCCGATGACGATCTCGACACGATCGGACTGGAATGGCTGCTCGTCGCGCAATCCAGGATGTCGGCGACCACCGCGGGCGACATTGCGCGCATCGTCTACGAGAACAAGTCCGCGCTCGGGCTCGACAACGGCTTTGCGACGCACATCGAACCCGCCTCCGTCGAGAAGGACGCCTACGTGATGGCGCATCAGGGGGCGGCCGACTACATCAACGACGACACCAAGTCGTTCATGGATAAGTATAGCGACATGATGTATCTGGGCGCCGCCGCGCTCAGCGTCATCGGCTCGATCTTCGCCGCCATCTACGCCAAGATCACCCGCATCGCGCCGGAGAAGGCGAGCGAGCTCTCCACCGCCATTCTCGACATCGGCGAACGCATCGAGCATGCGCATTCGCTGGATCAGCTCGAATGTCTGCAGGACGAGCTCGAGACCATCTTGCGCGGCGCGGTCATCGGCTTGCGCGACGGCACGATCAGCACAGACGGGCTCGACACTTTCAAGCTGGGCTACGAGTTCGTCCGGGACGAAATCAGCATGCGTCGCGACTTCCTGAAACGTCATGCCAGCGAGATCGAGAAGGTCGCCATCGGGGCGCTCCCTCCCCCGCATGACGACACCAACGTCGTGGTGGTGAAAACAGCTCAGAGTGCCTGACCTATCGATTCGTGCTTTGGGCCGCGGGCTCTCGCATTTCGGGCGAATCGCGTCCCGCTCCGGAACCGTTTCGCTGGCGCAACCGTTGGTTACCGGCACAACCGGAGAACGCACGATGCGTATCCTCCTTCTCATCATCCTGCTGGGAATGCTGGTTGCGGTCGGCTACTTCGCCTATTCAGCCATGTCGGTTGCAGGCGACCCGATCCCGACCGAAGGCTATGTGGCACTGGCGCTGGGGGCGGGGTTCTCCGTGGTCGTCGGCGTCGGCTTGATGATGCTGCTGTTCTGGAGCAGCCGTCGCGGCTATGATGAGCCTCCGCATTTCAAATAACGACCACCCCCGGTAGCCGGCTGGCTCCCCCGAAGCATCCTGACCGTCCTGATCTGAGCGGATGGCGCCGCTGCCCGTCCCGTCGTTGACGGCCCCGGTGCGGGCGGGCACCTTGGCACCGAAGTCCCAACCGGGACCGCAGGAACCAGACCGAGCCACCGTCCCGTATGTCAAAGCCGATGTTTTCCGCTCTGGCCCAACTCATGGCCGCGACCGCCGGCCGCAACATGACCAAGGCGGCCTATGTGGCCGTGACCGTCGGCGTGCTCAGCATGGTGTTGCTGACGGTCGACCCGGCCTATGACACTACGCACCGTTGGGTGGATGTCCTGCTGTGGGCCTGTCTGATCTATTTCGTGTTCGAATGGCTCGTCCGACTGCGCCACATGGCGCGGCAGCAGCGGCTGGGGCTCTACATGTCCTCCTCCGCGGGGGTGGTCGACGCGCTGGGGGCGCTGGCCGTGCCGGTCGCGCTGATCCTCGGAGCCGAACCCAAGACCGCGTGGCTGCTGAGCGTGCTCTGGGTGCTGAAAGTGGTGCCAGGCATTCCTGGCCTGCGCCAGCTCCGCCGCGTGCTGGTGCTTGAATCCGGGCCGTTGATCAGCGTGCTCGTCATCTTCCTGATGGTGGTTTTCCTCGCCTCCGTCGCCGAATATTTCCTGGAGCGGGACGTGCAGCCGCAAACGTTCGGCAGCGTCCCAGCCGCCCTGTGGTGGGCGGTCGTCACGCTGACCACGACCGGGTATGGCGACGTCGTGCCGGTCACGCCGCTCGGCCGCATGGTGGCAGCCCTGGTCATGATCTCCGGCCTCGGCGTGTTCGGCCTGTGGACCGGTATTCTGGCGACCGGGTTCGCAGCGGAAACCCGGCGTGACAATTTCCTCAAGACCTGGGAGTCCGTCAGCAAGGTGCCATTCTTCGCGGCGCTGGGTCCAGCGGCCATCGCCGACGTCACCCACATGCTGCGCACAATGGAGCTGCCGGCGCGCACCATGATCATCCGCAAGGGTGCCCAGGGCGACTGCATGTATTTCATCGCGGCCGGCGCCGTCGAGGTCGATCTCCCCGGCAAGAAGGTGCAGCTCGGCGAAGGCGCCTTCTTCGGCGAGATGGCGCTGCTCGGCAACAACATGCGCGGCGCCAACGTCTCGACCACGAAAGTGTCGCGGCTTTTGGTGCTCGACCTCGTCGATTTCCGCGTGCTGATGGCGCGGCACCCTGATCTCGCCGAGACCATCGACGCCGAAGCCAAGCGCCGCGCGCTCGAAAACAAGTAAATGGAGGCAAGAATGTCGGATATAGCCGACGCGGCAAGTCCCCCCGTGCTCGAAATCAGCGGTGCACGCGCCACCATCCGCCTGAGCCGGCCAAAACATCTCAACCGGCTCGAGGCGGAGGATCTCGGTGAACTGGTCAAGCTGTTCGACCGGGTGGAAAGCGATCCTGATATCCGGGTGCTGGTGCTGACCGGCACGGGACGAGCGTTCTCCGCAGGCTATGATCTGAATTCTGTCGCCGAGCGCGCGGTGAGCGCCAACGAGCAGCAGAGCGCGGGCTCGGCCTTCGAGGTCGTCGTCAACCGCCTGGAGGATCTCGGCGTGCCGACGATCTGCCGGCTGAACGGCGGGGTCTATGGCGGCTCGACCGATCTCGCGCTCGCCTGCGATTTCCGCATCGGCGTCGACACCGCCGAGATGTTCATGCCGGCGGCCCGGCTCGGGCTGCATTACTACAGGAGCGGCATCAAACGCTACGTGACCCGGCTTGGCGTGGACAACGCCAAAAAGCTGTTCCTGACAGCGCAGAAGATCACCGCTCCGGAGATGCTGCGGATCGGCTATCTCACCGCGATGGTGCCGGTGGAAACCCTCGACGAGGAGGTCGACAAGCTCGCCAACCTCCTCGCCGGCAATGCTCCGAACGCGATGCGCGGCATGAAGCGCGCCATCAACGAATTCGCCCGTGGCGCGCTCGATGAACAGGCCGCCGACCAGCGTCACCGCGACAGCATGCGCGGCGACGAGATCAAGGAAGGCATCAGGGCGTTCGCGGAGAAGCGGCTGCCGAGGTTCTGATCACCCACCGATAGCCTTTAACCACCCAGAGCCTTGGCATGCTGTGCCGCCATCTCGTCGTCCGCTGCATTGATGCGCTGGAACGCCGGCCGGGAGCTGATGCGCTCCGAATAGCGGACGAACACATCCTTCTTCGGCACGATGCCGAACATCATGGTCCAGTTGAACGCGACGCCCCACAGCACATCGGCGGCGGTCATGCGCTCGCCGAGCAGATATGGTCCTTTCGACAGCTGCGCCTCGAGCGCACCCAGCATTGTGTCGTAATCGGCGTAGGGTGACTGCGTGATCGGCGCGGGCTCGCGCTGCATGAACTTGTCGATCAGGGCTGGCTCGAACGAGGAGCCGTAATAGGCGGTCCAGCGCAAATAAGGACCGCGGAGCGGATCGTTCAAGGCGGGCGTAAGCCCCGCCTCCGGAAACAAATCGGCGAGATAGATGTAGATGGCGACCTGCTCGGTCACGAGCGCCTCGCCGTGCCTGACGGCCGGCACCTTGCCGAGCGGATTGAGGGCAAGGTAGGCGGGCTGCCGCTGCTCGCCGGCCTTCATGTTGAGGATATGGAGATCATAGGGCGCGCCAAGCTCTTCCAGCAGCACCCGCGTGCCGGTGGCCCGGCTCTGGGGCGAGTAATACAACGTGACGCGGTTTGGATCGGTCATGGCTAGGCTCCATCTGGCTGGCGATGGCTCGCCTTGTAGCCGAGCATACCTGACATCCTGTGTCAGGTATGGTTTAAGAGGTTATGCGCGCGAGCCGAATGTTGTCGATCCTCACCACTCTGCAGGCCAGGGGACAGGTCACTGCGCCTGAGCTTGCGGATGCCTGCGAAGTCTCGGTTCGCACGATCTATCGTGACATCGATGCGCTCGCCGCATCCGGCGTCCCCGTTTATGCCGACCGTGGTGCTGAGGGCGGCTATCGCCTGCTCGACGGCTATCGCGTGCGCCTGAACGGCTTGTCGCAGAGCGAGGCCGGCGCGCTATTCCTAGCCGGGCTCCCCGGCCCGGCGGCGGCGCTGGGGCTGGATGCGGCAATGATCGCCGCGCAGAACAAATTGATGGCGGCGTTGCCCGCGAATTTGCGCGAAGATGCCGGGCGGATGCAAGAGCGTTTCCATCTCGATGCTCCTGGCTGGTTCGGCGAGACGGAAGAGCCGAAACATCTGCGCACCATCGCCGGCGCAGCACTGCGCGGGACCCTCATAAAGATCCGCTACCAGAGCTGGCGTGCCGAGAAGCAGCGCCGTGTTGCCCCACTCGGTCTGGTGCTGAAGGGAGGCAGCTGGTATCTCGCCGGTCAAGTCGACGGTACCGTGCGCACCTATCGCGTCGCGCGCGTGCTCGACTGCACGGCTCTCGATGACCGCTTCGACCGTCCCGGCGATTTCGATCTCGCCGCCTATTGGCAGGACGCGACGCTGCGGCTGGAAGCCGAGATGCATCCCAATGTCGCGATCGTGCGGCTGTCGCCGTTCGGCGTGAAGTTGCTCGATGCGCTGACCCAGCCTTACGTGAGGGCGCGCACGCAGCTCGACGAGACCGCCGATGCCGACGGCTGGCGGATTGCAAGAGTGCCGACGGGGAAAACGTCATGGCATGCCGCCTCTGAGTTGCTACGGCTCGGGGCCGAAGCTGAAGTGTTGGAGCCCGCCGATCTCCGCGAGAAGATGGCCGAGATGACGCAGGCGATGGCCGCGCGCTATCGCACGGCGCGTAAAGCCGGATCGCGGCGGATCCCGCCGCGGCCGGCGAAACAATCCTGAAACACGATTCTCCTGCTTCCCTGTGAACGTAACCGCGCTTCGCCTCGACCGAGAAGCAGGGACACAACAACGGCTTCGCGCCACACTGGAGAATGAAGATGTTTCGTAAGCTTGCACTCGGTCTGATCGCCGCCGGCTCGCTCGGCGCTGCCGCTCTCGCGCCCACCGCCGCGTCGGCGCACGGCTTCCACCACTACTGGGGTCCCGGCTGGGGCTATGGCGGCATCTACGTCAACACCGGCTTCGACAATTGCTACCAGGAGCGCGTGATCCAGACCCGCCACGGCGCACGCGTGCGCGTCGTGAATGTCTGCGGGTACACCGTTTACTGATATCGCGCCTTCGACAAAGCTCCGGTCGCGCCGCGGCCGGAGTTTTGCGTCAGTCTTGGGCGCTCTGTCGATTCCGACGAAACCACGCCCAGGTCTCGCGCGTCGTTCTGATGTAGCCGCGGCCGCGATAGACGATCTCGCCGTCGACGATGCTGTTCAGCTTTGGCAGCGCATGAAACGGAATTGACGGGTACGCGTGATGCTCGACATGGTAGGGCATGTTCCACGCGATCCACTTGACGATCATGCCGGTATAGGTGGTGCGGGTATTCTGGAAGGCGTTGCGACTGCGCTCACAGCCGGTGTGCTCGGCCAGGAGATAGGGCCTGAGGAAGAATTGCCCGATGATGAACGGGACGATCCAGACCTTGAGCAGCAGCGCGGAGGAAAACCACAGCGAGAGCGTGAGCAGCAGGACATAGAGGGCGGCATAGACGCGCGCCTCGGTCACGATAGTGGCGCGCTTGTTCTCGGGAATCCAGGGCACCGTGACCTTGCCGGTGACGGCATGGCCGAGCATCAGCCGGAGGCGGCCCGCAACCTGGAGCAGGCCGCTATAGGCAAGCGCGATCTGGGTGTCGGATTTGGGCTTCACGCCGACGATCAGCTCCGGGTCCTTCTCGGGATCCTGGGTGTAGCGATGATGGTCCCAGTGGAACAGGCAGTAATATTCGTAGGGTTGCCCGATGATGAAGGCCGAGAGGTAGCCTACCGCGAGGTTGAGGCCGCGGCTCCTGAACGCGGTCTTGTGCGCAGTCTCGTGCAGCGCCATGAACAGAAAGGCGATGAAATAGCCCTGTATCACCATCAGCGGTGAGGCCCAAAGGACCCCATAGCTTGAGCTCACCGTCCAGATCAACGATCCGACCAGCACGACCACGGCGTAGTGGCAGAGGCTGCGCAGGGCCCCCCTAAGATCGGAGCGAACGGACAGTTCGCGCAGCATCGCCGGTGTCAACGGCTTCACGCGGTCGCCGGGTTCTGAAATGGTCGCGTCAGTCATGAGCGGGGACCTGCACTATTTGTTGAGGAGCTCGGCGATCTCGGCTTTGAGGAAAGCCCGGTCGCGCGGATTGCTGACGGGGTTGCCGGCGCGATGGCCGTGCAGCGACGGAATCGGATGCAGCACGGCCGATTTCGCATTGATCAGCATGCCGAGTTCGTCCTCGTTGTCGCGGACGTCGAAATAGCGATCGGTCGCGCCCGGCATCAGCAGCATGTGCGCCTTGATCGCCGCCAGTGCGCGATCGAGATGGCCGCCGAACGCTGCACAAGCGCTGATGTCGCCGCGCTGCCAGATGCCGGCCTGCGCCAGCAGATCGTTGCCGTCGCGCCGGGCAAAGGTCGAATCCCAAGTTCGGACGAGATAATCCTCGAGCGACGTAAAACCCGCCTCGCGCCACAGTTCGTCGCGGTAAAAGCCGTGAGACATGGCCCAGCCGGCATAGACGCGACCCATGGCGCGATAGCCGGCTGTCGGCTTCTCGACAAAGCGGCCGTCGCGGAAGCCGGGATCGCCCGATAGCGCAGCCTTCACGCTTTCGAGAAAAACATGGTTGTAAGGCGAGCAACGCGCGCTGCCGCAGACCACCGCGGCGCGCTCAACCATATCCGGATGTAGCGCGGCCCAGTGATAGGTCTGCATGCCGCCCATCGACCAACCATAGACCAGCGCGAGCTTCGTAATGCCGAAGTGCTCGGTCAACAGGCGATGCTGGGCCGCAACTGCGTCGTGATAGGTGAGTTGCGGAAAGGGCCTGGCGCCGCAGTTCGAGGGCGAGGACGACAGTCCGTTGCCGAACAGGTTCGGGATGATGACGAAATAGCTGAGGGGGTCGAGCACGCCATCGGGCCCGATCAACCATTCGGTATCAAAATGTTGCGCGCTGAATGAGGTCGGATAAAGGATGACATTGTCCTTCGCCTGATTCAGCGTGCCGTAAGTCTCGTAGGCGAGCTTCATCGCGGGGAACACCGTGCCCGACTGAAGCACAACGTCGCCGGCCTCAAAGATCTCGTAGCCGCGATGCCCGGTCACTTGTCCAACTCCCGCTCACGCGGCGCAGAGTGCGCCCCGCCGCGACGACGATGCATCGATCATGCCGGACCAGCAAACGCATCGTTGCGTCGCGCTCAATAACTGTACTTTTAGTCCACTTATTTGGAAAAGGCAATGGGGGAGTCTCGCCTTCCCGGCTCAGGCGATGGCTGCGATGTATCGCTCCACCGACGCCGCGAAGACTGCTTTGGCGCCTGCGGCGATGTTGCGGCCCCACCAGGCACCATAGATGCGGTCGAAGGCGAGCGGCTCAACAGCCGCCGCGATCCGCCGCACCGCGGCGGCGTCGAGCGGGATATAATTCGGATAGGAATACATGAAGCTGAGGAAGCGGCGATCCATCGCCACCTGCGCAATATCGCCAGTGAGCAGCGCGCCTTTGCCCTCGGCACCGCGCGCATGGTGCAGCACGGTGGCGCCAGCAAAATGCCCGCCGGTGCGGAGCAGCAGAACATCTTCAGAGATGCGATGCTGATCGCCGGTCCAGTGCACGATCGAGGGATGCGGACGCGTTACCCATTGACGGTCATCGGCATGAAGATAGACAGGCACGCCGCCAAAGGCCTCGCTCCAGTCGGCGAGCGCGCCATAGTAATGAGGGTGCGAGATGGCGATCGCCGTCAGGCCGCCGAGCGATTTGACGTGTGCGATCGCCTGCGAGGTTGCCAGCGGAATACAGTCCCACATCACGCATCCCCTGCCATCGGGGATCAGCAACGCGCGCTGGCCAATCGCAAAACTCGGATCGAGTGCGATACCGGTGAGGCCGAGATCGTCGCGCCAGACGAGGCGATGGCGCTCGGCGAGCGTCTCGCGGGTCAGAAAGGTCTGCCCTTTCCAATTCACATACTGCCGTTCGTCTTCGCAGATCGGACAGGATGCGGCCGGCTTCCCGCTGTTCGGGAATTGCGCGCCGCAGGTTTCGCAGGTCCAGAGAGGCATGGCTGTGATCCGGAGGAGAACGGGATACCTGTGAGGTGGCATCGCAGCCCTCCAATCGCAAGCCCGAAGGAACCAACGCGATTAGCGCAGGTTACTTTTCTGTCCGCCTTGGGCGCGATTGGTCAGCCATCTCCGCTTGCACGAGACCCCATGCGATCCGCAGCATCACGTTCAGAGTCTCGATGATGTCGCGCCCTTCCCGAATCTGGCCCTTGTTCGCCGTCAATTTCTTCATGGCCGACATGCAGTCCGGCATCGGACCATTCGTCGGCGTATTCCTTCAAGAGCGCGGTTGGGCGACCGGGTTGATCGGCACGGCGCTGACGATCGGCAATGTCGCGGGCATGCTGGTCACGACGCCGATCGGCGGCTTCATCGATTCGAGTCGCAACAAGCGGCTGTGGGTCATCATCCCCGGAATCTGCGTCGTCCTTGCTTCCACGATCATCCTGGTCTCGCAAAATTTCTGGGCCGTGACCTTCTCGCAAGTGGCCCAGTCGCTGGCGAGTGCTGCAATCGTTCCAGCGGTCACCGGCATCACGCTCGGCATCGGCAAGCAAAAAGGCTTCAACGCGCTGAACGGGCGCAATCAGGCCTTCAACCATGCAGGCAACATGGTTGGCGCGGCATTGTCCGGATATCTCGGCTACAAGTTCGGTTACGTCGCCGTGTTCGTGCTGGCGGCGGTGTTCGGCGCCATCGCGATCGCCTGCGTGTTGATGATCCCTGCCAAATCCATCGACGATCGCCAGGCCCGCGGCAGCAAGGAGGACGAGAGCAAGAACCCGCCGGATGCCATGTCCGTCCTCCTCAAGCACAAGCCACTGCTGGTGCTGGCGCTCGCGCTCGCCATCTTTCATCTCGGCAATGCGGCGATCGTTCCGCTCTATGGCCTTGCGGCGGTGGCTCAGGGACAGGCCAACGGCCCGAGCTTCGTTGCAACCACGGTCGTCATCGCACAGGGCGTCATGGTCGTGACGTCGCTCATTGCCATGCAGGTCGCAGGAAAGCGCAATTATTGGCCGGTGATCCTGGTATCCTTCATGTTTCTGCCGATCCGCGGTGTGCTGGCGTTTTTCGTGACAGGGTGGTGGGGCGTCGTTCCGATGCAGGTGCTCGACGGCATCGGAACCGGATTGCAAACAGTTGCGGTGCCCGGGATGGTCGCGCGCTCGCTCGACGGCACCGGCCGCATCAATCTCGGCCAAGGCGCTGTCATCACGGTCCAAGGCGTAGGCGCGAGCCTGAGCCCCGCACTCGGCGGCTGGATCGCGCAGTGGATCGGCTATGGCCCGACCTTCCTGTTACTCGGCAGCTTCGGTCTCGCCTCGATGGCGCTGTGGCTGGTGTTCGGCGCGCACGTGAAGAAGTACTGAGGCGCATCGCTCTCCTTCCTTCCGCGCGCCGCGATGCGGACCAATCTGCCGGTGATGCCCATTCCACATCTGTCCGGCGCGCGCGAAGGCCGGAGAAGCTAGTCCTCTAGGATCGCGACAGCGCGTGTCCAACCCGCCGAGGCGCGCTCGATCTTCACGGGAAAGCATGACACCTTGAAGCCGGTCGACGGCAGCAGGTCGAGATTGTGCAGCTTCTCGAGATGGCAATAGCCGATGTGGCGGCCGGCCTTGTGGCCTTCCCAGATCAGGCTGGCGTCCTTCGTCTCGGCGTATTTCTTCGCGGTATGAACGAACGGTGCGTCCCAGCTCCAGCCGTCGATGCCGGTCAGACGCACACCACGCTCGAGCAGATACATGGTCGCCTCATAGCCCATGCCGCAGCCCGAGGTGACGTAGTCCTGCCGGCCATATTTGGCGCCGGCGCTGGTGTTGACCACGACGATCTCCAGCGGCTTCAGCTCATGACCGATGCGCTTGAGCTCGGCCTCGACATCTTTGGCCGTTGCGACATAGCCGTCCGGCAGGTGCCGGAAGTCGAGTTTCACGCCGGGCTGGAAGCACCATTCCAGCGGCACCTCGTCGATGGTCCAGGACCGCTCGCCGCGATTCATGGTCGGATGGAAATGCCAGGGCGCGTCGAGATGCGTGCCGTTGTGGGTCGAGAGGGTGACCTGTTCCACCGCCCACCCCTGCCCGTCCGGCAGATCCTCGGCTTTCAGTCCGTCGAAGAACTGCAGCATGCGCGGCAGGCCCTGCTGATGATCGATATACTGGATCGTCGGATGATTGCCGGGCGGATCGGCCGGCACGTCGTTCTGGAGAGGGACGGAGATGTCGATCAGCTTGGTCGTCATGACGCTTCCTCGTTGATTGTTTTGGTTGGCGGCCGTCAGGCGTCCGTTCAGGCTTCCTGCCGCTCGACGCGGTTCTTCAAGATACCGATCCTCTCGACCTCGAGCTCGATCGTATCGCCATGCTCGAGATACCATCCAAGCTCGAGGCCGCAGCCATTGCCGACCGTGCCGGAGCCGATGAATTCGCCGGGCATCAGCGTCTCGTCCTGGGTGACGTGGGCGATGATCTCCTCGAAGGAAAACAGCATGCCCTCGGAGACGCCTTTCGAGCGGGCCTCGCCGTTGACGCGCGCTTCCATCTTCAGCTTGTAGGGATCGCCGATCTCGTCTGGCGTCACGATCCAGGGGCCCATCACGTTGCCGCCATCGAAGCTCTTGCCCTTGGCCGGGCCGAGCCGCCCCTCCATCTCGATGCGCTGTGCGTCGCGCGCGGAGAAATCGTTGAAGATCGTGTAGCCGAAGATGTGATCCTTCGCTTTCGCGGCGGAGATGTTGGCGCCCTTGTTCTTGGTGATGATCCCGAATTCGAGCTCGTAGTCCATGACCTTGCTGTAGCGCGGCCATTTCACCGTGGTGTTTGTGCCGCGGACGCTAAAACGGTTGGTGATGTAAAAGATCGGCTGCTTGCGATAGACCTCGGGCAGCTCGCCGAGTGGCTCGGCATCGATGCGCGCCAACTCCGCCATGTCACCCTTGGCGCGCGCGGCGAGCTTCCGCTGCCCGCGCGGCGCTTGCAGGATGTGCAGCGCGAACGACATGCCGTCGCGCATCTGCCTGGGCTCCGGCACCGGCGCGAGGATATCGACGGCGCTGACCGCCGTTGACAGCGTCGCGTCCTCGCCGCGCTTGTCGAACAGGGCCCGGGCCTGATCGAGCGCGCTGGGCCCGGCGTCGATCAGCGCCAGCATTGAGCGGAAGGCCGGATTGGCCTCGCCGTCTCGCGCGGCGGCGGCGGCGAGATCGAACATCTGGCTGTCATTGGCATGGACGGCGCCGATCTTCTCCTGACCGGCCGATCTGAATGTTGCGAGCTTCACCTCGGATCCTTCTTGCTATCGTGAAGAATATATGATCAGATAAAATATCGATACACAACCCAAAAAAATACAGATTTGGGGAGAGCGCGTGGTGGGGCGAATGCACAATAGGGTGATGCGGGCGGGTCTCGTGCTTGGGATGTCCATTGCCTTGACGGCACCAGCGCTGGCGCAGGCCAAGATCCAGATCGGCTGCACCGCGACCTCCGACTGCGCCTCGGCCATGGTCGCGGTCGACGAAGGCATCTTCAAAAAGCACGGGCTGGACGTCGAGATGACGCCGATCGCAATCAACTCCAACATCCCGGCGGCGATCCTGTCGAATTCGATTCAGGTCGGCGGCCCAACCTCCACCGTCTTCCTCCAGGCCGTCGACGGCGGCCTCGACCTCGTCGCGATCGCCGGCGCCTCGGTCATGAACACGACTTCGAACACCGCGATCGCCGCCTTCGTCCGCAACGGCATCACCATCAAGGCGCCGAAGGATTTCGTCGGCAAGAAGGTCGGCGCCCCCGGCCTGAATGCCTTCCTGCACGTGTTGTTCGTGAAATGGCTGGTCGAGAAAGGCGTCGATCCCAAGAGCGTCAATTTCGTCGAAGTCACCTTCCCGACCATGGCCGACATCATCAAATCAGGCGGTGTGGATGCCGTACTCACCGCCGAGCCGTTCGTCACGCGCATGACCGATGCGGGGCTCGGCTCGGTTGGCGCGCGCTATGGCGCCGAGCTCGGCCGCACCGATCCGATCATCTTCTACGCCGCATCGCGCGACTGGGCGGAGAAGAATACGGCGACGGTGAAAAGATTCCGCGAAGCGATCGCGGAGGCCGCCGTCATCGTCAACAGCGATCGCGAGAAGGCCTCCGCCTCGATCGCCAAGTTCACCAAGCAGCCGCTTCAGCTCGTCAAGGCGACGCCGCCGAACCGGTCCGAGCCGAGCCTGAAGCCGGAAGACCTCGCCTGGTGGATCGACGTGATGTCCTCGCAAAAGATGCTGCAATCGAAGCTCGACACCGCGAAACTGGTGCTGAACTGAAGGATATCGACGATGCCTGCTCCTGAGCGCACTCTCGAACGCCTGCCGACTGAGGCCGGCACCTTGAGCGAGCGCGCCGCAAACCTCATCGAGCAGGACATCCTGGCCGGACATCTCGCGCCGGGATCGCGGCTCGGCATCGTCGATCTCGTGCAGCGCTACGACATCGGCGCCACGCCCCTGCGCGAGGGCTTGTCGCGGCTGATGTCGCGCGGCCTGATCGTCGGCATCGGCCAGCGCGGCTTCCGTGTCGCCGAGGTCAGCCGTGAGGATCTCGCCGACATCACCTGTATGCGGACAGCGGTTGAGATCGAGGCCGTCAGGCTCGCCATCCTCCGCGGCGACGTCGCCTGGGAGGCCAACATCGTCAGTGCACTGCATCAGATGCGTCGGCATATCGAGCGCACCGGCAATGAATTCCGCGAAGGCGCGGCCGATTTCGACCGGCTGCACAAAGGCTTTCACACCGCGCTGCTCGCCGCCTGCGGCTCACAGCGCATGCTGGCCGCCCATTCCGACCTCTACGACCAGGCCTATCGCTACCGCCGCGTGATGATGGGCGTCATCGACAGCGGCGAGGGCTTTATCCGGAGCCACCAGATGCTCGCCGACCACGTGCTCGCCCGCGACGTTGCCGCCGCGCAAAAAATGCTGACGGCGCATCTGCACTCGACCATCAATTTCGTCTATCCGCCTGATAGCAGGGAGCAATCATGAGCGTCGTTGCCAGGCTCGACGAGGCGCGCGCCGCGCGACGTCAAAAAACGCTGATTGCGTTCAACGCCGCGACGCTGCAGCTTGGCGGCAAGACCATCATCGAGAATCTCGACCTGGAGGTGCGGCCAGGCGAATTCCTCTGCATCGTCGGCGCCTCCGGCTGCGGCAAGACCACGGCGCTGAGGCTCGCCGCGGGCCTCTATCGCCCCACGAGCGGTACAGTGACTTTCGACGACGAGTCGATCACCGGGCCGCGCCGCGAGGTCGCGATCGTGTTCCAGGATTATGGCAAGGCGCTGTTGCCGTGGCGGACCTCGTCCGGAAACATCTCGCTGGCGCTGGAGGCTTCTCGTGTGCCGGCGCGTGAGCGCGGTGTGCGCATCGAGGCGCTGTTGCGCAAGGTCGGTTTGCCCGGCCATGCCGACAAATATCCGACCGAGATGTCGGGCGGCATGCAGCAGCGTCTGCAAATCGCGCGCTGCCTTGCGCAGGAGCCGACGACGCTGCTGATGGACGAACCCTTCGGCGCGCTGGATGCGATGACGCGCCAGGGCCTTCAGGACGAGGTGCTGTCGCTGACGCAAGCGAGCCAGACGACCGTCATTTTCGTGACTCACGATCTCGACGAGGCGATCTATCTCGGCGACCGGGTCATTGGCTTGTTGCCGCATCCGGGCCGGATCGGGATCGAGCTCGATGTCGACCTGCCGCGCCCGCGCGACCAGCTCGCCACCCGCGAGCTCCCCGAATTCCTGCGGCTGCGCCGGCAGTTGTTCGACTTCATCAAGGCGACCGAACATTGAGCCTCGATCGCACCAGGCCCCTGCTGCTACCGCTGGCGCTGATGCTGGCGTTCGAGCTCTGGGCGCGCCTCACCCATCTGCAAAGCGACAGCCTGGCCCCGCCGAGCGCGATCCTCGCAGCACTGGCGGCGGCGCTTGCCGATCTCTCGATTCCGATCGCGACCCGCGACACACTGTTCGCCGCCTTTGCAGGGCTGGCGATCGGTGGCGCAATCGGACTTGCCCTCGGCATCGCCTTCGGCATCTCGCGCCCGATCGACCGGCTGATGGAGGTGACGGTCGAGGCAATCCGTCCCATTCCCTCGATCGCGCTGCTGCCGATCGCGTTGATCGCGCTGGGGTTCGGCTACCGGATGGAGATCGTGATCGTGGCGTTCGCCTGCGTCTGGCCGATGCTGATCCTGACGCGCAGCGCGGTGCGCAGCATCGAGCCGCGATTGATGGAAGTATCGCGCGCCCTGCGGCTAAGCGCGACGCAACGAATCGCGAAGATCGTGATCCCGGCGGCGCTACCGCGGATCTTCATCGCCTTTCGCCTGTCGGCTGGGATCGCCCTGATCGTCGCCGTCACCGTCGAGATTGCGATCAATCCGATCGGCCTCGGCGCCGGCATCATGCTGGCGCAGCAGGCGCTGCGCGCCGATCTGATGCTCGCCTACCTCGTGTGGATCGGCGTGATCGGCTACGCGCTGAACATCCTGTTGATTGCGATCCAGCGCCGACTATTCGGCCGTGCCGCGCTTGCCGGAAACAATGCATGAACCGCGCGGAGATCCTCTGGCGTGTCGCAAGCGTCCTCGTCGCGGCCGGCGTCTTCGCGGCCTGGCAACTCATCGCCAATCTGCGCGTGGTCTCGCCGGTGTTCCTGCCCGGTCCCGATAGGGCCTGGGCCGCGCTGCTGCGCGGCTTTTCGAGCGGAGATCTCGCCGGCAAGCTCATCGGGACGCTCGAGCACATGGCCTATGGGTGGCTCGCCGCCTCGATCGCCGGTATTGCGCTCGGTGCGCTGATCGGATCGTCGAAGGTGATGCGCGCCTATGTCGCGCCGTCCCTGGAATTCTTGCGGCCCCTGCCGGTCTCGGCGATCATCCCGGTTGCGATCGCGATGCTCGGGCTGACGCAAGGCATGGCACTGTTCGTGATCGCCTTCGGCGCGATCTGGCCGATCATGCTCGCAACCATTCATGGCTTTGCCGCAGTCGAGCCGCGGCTCTACGAGGTCGCCCGCTCGCTGCAGATGTCGCGCGCCGCCGTGATCGGCAAGATCGCACTGCCGTCGGCTTTGCCTGATATCCTCGCCGGCATGCGGCTCAGCCTGACGGTCGCGCTGATCCTCTCGGTGGTCTGCGAGATCCTGGCCGGGCTCGACGGCCTTGGTCAGTGGGTTCTGCTCTCGGCACGTGCGTTCCGGTCCGCCGACCTCTTCGCCGGCGTCATCCTGCTCGGTGCGACCGGATATCTGACGTCGATTGCAATGTCGCTCGTCGAGCAGCGACTGCTCGCCTGGCAAACTGCCGCCCGGTAGCGCGGCAGCGATTTGGACGACACCCAAGCCTAATTCTCGAAGAACCCAGGGTGCTTCTCCACGAACGCGTGCAACTCGCGTGCGACGCGATCGAGATGGTTGGCCATCTCGCTTCTGGCCCTTTCAGGATCGCGATCGGCAATGCTGCGGTAGATCGCCTCGTGCTCCGTGTACGTTCCCTTGAGCCGGCCAGGCTCCGGCAGCAGGGTGCGGCGAACGCGTTCAAGATGGGTGCGGATCGGATCGAGCACTTCGCCGACGCGCGCGAGGCTCAGGTTCTCGGTCATCTGGTGATGAAACCGGGTATCGAGCTCATGGAAGCCTTCGAGGTCTCCGCTCGCGATCGCAGCCTTTTGATAAGCGAGGTTCTGGCTCAGCGCGCCGATCGAATCGTCGGACAAGCCGGCCGCGCAGACGCCGACGACCTCGACCTCCAGCGCGCGGCGCATCAGCATCCACTGCCTGACGTCCTCGAGATGAATCCGGGCGACGTAGGAACCGCGCTGCGGCTCGACCACGACCAGTCCTTCGAAGGCGAGCCGGTTGATCGCCGTCGTGATCGACAGCTTGGACACCTCGAAGCGTGCGCACCATTCGTTCTTGTCGATCGGCGTTTCGGGCGCGAGCAAGCCGGAGACGATGGCGCGTTTCAGCGCAACATAGGCCTGGTCGACCTTTGATCCGCCTGCACTGCGCCCGCGCGCTGGCCGTGTGCCGCCACTGAAACCACCGACTGAATGCATGCTTTGATCCCCAGCCGATCTACACATTTCCATGCCGCAACGCCAATCGCGCTGACCAAAAGGCTTGACGAGCATCAACTGATATAACTAGCATATCAGTCAACTAATAAACCATCACCTGCGGCTCGATGTCTTCCCAGGGACTGACGGCACGCCGGGAGGAAAGCCAATGGACACACGCTTCGGCGCGCTCGGGGCAGATGACGAGCGTGGCGCGCCGCGCTCCTCTCGCGTGGTCGAGCTTGGTAGCCGCCCCGGCGTGCCGGCTGGACATGCCGTGCTCAGCGCGGAGCGGGTCTCCAAATCCTTTGCCGGCGTGAAGGCGCTCCAGGACGTCGACTTCGATCTGCGCCACGGCGAAGTGCATGCGCTGATGGGTGAGAACGGTGCCGGCAAGAGCACCCTGATGAAGATTCTTGCCGGCGTGCACACGAGCTACGACGGCACCATTCTGGTCGAGGGCCGTGCTGCATCCTTCAGCGGCGTACGCGATGCCGAAGAGGCCGGCGTCGCCATCATCCACCAGGAGCTCAACCTCGTTCCCGAGCTGAGCGTCGCCGACAATATCTTCCTTGGCCGGGAGCCGCTGATCGGTGGCGTATTGATCGACCGGCGCCGGATGATCAGAGCGGCCGGACGTCTGCTGGCGCGCCTCGGCGTCAGCATCGCGCCTGATACCAGGATCGCGGGCTTGCGCGTCGGCGAGCAGCAGCTCGTCGAGATCGCCAAGGCGCTGTCACTGAACGCGCGCATCCTCATCATGGATGAGCCGACCTCGGCGCTGTCGTCGTCGGAATGCGACACGCTGTTCAAGATCGTGCGCCAGCTCGCGCGCGAAGGCGTCGCGATCATCTATACGTCGCATCGCATCGAGGAGGTGCTGGAGCTTGCCGACCGCGTCACCGTGCTGCGCGACGGCCGGCGCGTGGTGACCGCGCCCATCGACGAGCTCTCGCGCGGCGCCATCATCTCGGCGATGGTCGGCCGCGAGATGACGGCGAACGAGCGCGGCGCGACGGCGCGGGACGGCGCGGTCGTCCTCTCGGTGCAGGGCCTGACGCTGGATACGCTCGGGCCGCACGGATGGCGAAGGACGCTGCACGGTGTCAGCTTCGAGCTGAAGCGCGGCGAGATCCTCGGCATCGGCGGCCTGCTCGGGTCCGGGCGGACGGAGATCCTGGAATCGATCTTTGGCGTGGCGCGCGGCTGGCGCACCGGCAGCATCGCGATCGACGGTGCGGCGGTCGACATCGTCTCTGCCTCCGACGCCTACCATCACGGAGTCGCGCTCGTCAGCGAGGACCGCAAGGAGCGCGGCCTGCATTTGGCTGCCTCGATCTGCGACAATGTCGCGCTGCCCTCGATCGGCGCGCTGTCGCGATTTGGCCTGCGAGCCTTCGCCCGCGAACGCGCACTCGCGGCCGACATGGTCAGGCGGCTCTCGGTTCGCTGCACCGGCATCGGTCAGGAGGCCGCCGCGTTGTCCGGCGGTAACCAGCAAAAGGTCGTGATCGGCAAATGGCTGGCGACCGAACCGCGCATCCTGCTGCTCGACGAGCCGACCCGCGGCATCGACATCGGCGCCAAGCAGGAGATCTACCGGTTGATCTTCGATCTCGCCGCGCAGGGGCTCGGCATCATCGTGGTGACCTCGGAGATGCCCGAGCTGCTGCTGTTGTCCGACCGCATCCTCGTCATGTGCGAGGGACGGCAGACCGGCATCCTGGCGCGCGAGAATGCGACGCAGGAGACGGTGATGCGCCTTGCGGCACCGGGGATGGCGAGATGGTCGCAGGAAGCCGCGTCATGAAAGCACTGTTCCGCCTGCTCTCCCGCACCAAGCTCTATTGGGGTCTGCTGCTGATCTGCCTGGTCGGCGCCCTCACCTCGCCGCACACCTCATCCGGCCACAACATCTTCCTGTCCTACGGCAATCTCAGCGACGTGCTGCGCCAGGTCTCGATCACCGGACTGGTCGCGACCGGCATGACCATGGTCATCCTGCTCGGCGGCATCGATCTATCGGTCGGCTCGGTGATGGGCTTTTCGACGGTGATCTGCGCGATGCTGCTGACCAAACGCGGCTGGACCTCCGCATCCGTGATCGGCGTGCCGGCCGCGATCCTCGTCGGCGGCGCGGCCGTGGCGCTGGCTGCGCGCTTCGTGTTCGCTGGTCTCGCGCGCGGCCGCGATGTCAGTGCCGGACGGCGGCGCGAGATCGCGCTGACGCGCTGGCAGAGCATGGGCATTCCGGGATTGCTCGGCCTTGTCGTCGCCATCGCCATCGGCTGGTGGACGATGAACCAGGTGCCGGCGAAATTCGGCGTGCTCGGTGTCCTCTTGATCGCGCCCTGCCTCGCGATGGTGCTCGGCGGCGTCAACGGGCTCCTGATCGTCACCGGCCGGCTGCAGCCCTTCATCGCGACGCTCGCGATGATGGTCAGCGCACTCGGCATCGCGCGATTGACAGCCGGGTCCGACAATGCCGTGGTCCCTGTCTACACCGGGACCAATGCGACCGAGGCCTTCGAGCTGTTGCGCTCGATGCTGTGGGGCGTGCTGCCGGTGCCGAGCGTGTTCTTCCTCGCGGCCATCTGCCTGTTCGGCGCGATCCTGCGCTTCACCACGTTCGGGCGCTATGCCTATGCGATCGGCGGCAATGTCGAGGCCGCCAAGCTCTCCGGCGTCAAGGTCGCGCAGGTGCAACTCACCGCCTATTTGTTGTCGGGCCTGCTCGCGGGCATCGCCGGCGTGCTGTTCGTCGCGCAATACCGGCAGGGCAAGCCCGACGCCGGCACCGGCCTCGAGCTCGATGCGATCGCCGCCGTCGTGATCGGCGGCACCAGCCTGATGGGCGGCCGCGGCGGCCTCGCCGGCACCTTCGTCGGCGTCCTGATCTTCGGCCTGCTCTCCGACATCCTGCAGCTTCAGAACATCGACTCCAACGTCCAGCTCGTGATGAAGGGGTTGATCATCGTCTGCACCGTGCTGGTGCAGGAACAGAATCTCGGTCAGCTCGTCGCGCGATGGCGGTTCCGCCGATCGGGCGGGGCAGAGGCCGATCCGAAAACAGCCGAGCCCCATCGGCTGCCAAGCGCCGCAAAGGCCCAACTCGCAAGGGAGGATCTCGATGAAGCGTCGTGAGTTCTTGAAGTTGTCGACCACCGCGGCAGGTGCCGCAATGACCATCTATCTGCCGGCCGGCTGGACGCCCGCGAAGGCCGCCGGCAAGTCGAAAGTCGGCTTCAGCCAGTGCACCACGCTGGAGCCGTGGCGCGTGCAGTTCAACAAGGACATCCTGGCCGAGGCCAAGAACCATCCGGATATCGACCTCATCATCACGGACGGCCAGGACAAGACCGAGAAACAGGTCGCCGATTGCGACAATCTGATCGTGCAGCAGGTCAACGTGCTGCTGATCTCACCCAAGGAATCGGCCGGCCTGACCGGCGTGGTCGAGAAGGCGATCGACGCCAAGATTCCCGTCATCGTGCTCGACCGCAATGTCGACACCAAGCGCATCACCCAGTTCATCGGCGGTGACAACGTAGCGATCGGCAAGGCGGCCGGCGAGCACGCGGTGAAGCTGCTCGGCGGCCCCGGCAAGGCGGCCGGCAACGTCGTCGAAATCTGGGGCGGCATGGGCACCCAACCGGCTCACGACCGGCACGACGGCTTCCATGCCTTCACCGACAAGGAGCCTGGCATCAAATACCTGCTCAACAACCAGTCGGGCGACTGGAAGCAGGACAAGGCCTACGACATCATGACGACGGCGCTGCGCAACAACGAGAAGATCGACATGGTCTACGGCCATAACGATCCGATGGCCTACGGCGCCTATCTCGCCGCCAAGGACGCCGGCCGCGACAAGGACATCAAGTTCATCATCGGCATCGACGGATTGCCGGACGAAGGCGTCACCTGGGTCTCCAAGGGCCAGCTCACCGCGACCTTCCTCTACGCAACGCCCGGCGCGGAAGGATTGAGGCAGGCGGCAAAGCTGCTCAAAGGCGAGAAGCTCGAGCCCGTCATCACCTTGCCGACCATGCTGATCACCAAGGAGAACGCGCCTGAGATCCTGAAGAAGAACGGGCTGCTGTGATTTGAACGCCCTGACATGCGTCTCGGAGAGCCGGGGTCGCCATCGCGACCCCGGCTCTCCGTTCGCCCTGCGCTTGCGCGCCAGATCGACGTCAGGCGGAATCAAAAACTTTCACCGAGGTTTGACATGAGCGCTGCCACCTTCGCGAGGCACGATGGAGTTTGGCTGAATGAACCGGAGCGGTGGACCGCGCAGGGCGACAGGCTCGAGATCGTCACCGACAACGCCACCGATTTCTGGCAGAAGACGCATTACGGGTTCTGCCGCGACAACGGCCACTTCCTGGGCTTTCGGACCGCGGAGGCGTTTACGGCCGAGCTTCGCGTCCAGTGCGATTTTAAGGAACTCTACGATCAGGCCGGCATCATGGTGCGCATCGACGCCGAGCACTGGATCAAGGCCGGAATCGAGTTTTCGGACGGCCGCGCCATGCTGTCGAGCGTACTGACCATTGGGCAGTCGGATTGGGCAACGGCCCCGTATCAGCACGATGCCCGCGATTTCCGGATGCGCGTCACCGTCTCGGACGGCGTCGTTCGAGTGCAGGCCTCGGCTGACGGTAAAAGCTGGCCGCTCGTGCGGTTGGCTTCTTTCACGAGAGCGCCATCCTATCTCGTCGGTCCCATGGCTTGCACACCCGAACGCGCGGGATTGCCGGTCACCTTCACTGGATTTTCCCTGAAAGCGCCGCTCGGCAAGGATCTGCACGATCTCAGCTAAAGCATGTTCCAGAAAAATGTGCAGCGGCTTTCCGAAATGATATGCGCAAACAATAACCTAAAGCGCGATGACGATTCATCGCGAGCTCATCGCGCCTTGGAGCAGACCGCTTCCGTGCGTTGCATCCGGTCGGATCAGCGTCCCGCCGCCTTCGCCATCCGCGTCAGAACCCGCCGTCCAACAATGGCCTCGATGAGCACGATCAGCGTGGCCGTTCCAAGATTCCAGATCAGGTTCATGACCGTCGCATCGAGGCGATAGAGCAGCGACATGGCCGTCGACGTCATGCCCGCAACGGCCAATCCTGCCGCCAGCGTCACCAAGGTCGGACGCAGGCGGGCCGCATGACGCAGCATCACGAAAATGGACGCCGAAAGCGGCAAGCTGACGAGGAGAACCGTGGCGAAGCACTGAAACGCCGCGCCCATCCGCAGACCACCGGCGTCGTAGCTCACCCAATCTGTCAGGCAACCATATCCAAGGGTCGCCGTCCACACCGCGAGCGGCGGCAGTGGAAGCAGCAGCCAATAGCGCGAACGGTCCGGCAGGCTCGCCATCAGGCAACCGAGGGCGGCCAGCGCGCCGGTGAGGCAAGAGGCCGTCGTCCCAACGAGGAAAGACGGGTTGCGCAGCTGGTTCGCGATATCCGACCGAAGACCATGTTCGAGGGCCAGCAAAACCAGAGCGACGAGCGTGATCAGCAACCAGCAGCCCGCGCGAAGCAGCGGAGGGCGAATGACGCGGATCGGCCGCGCCGTATTCGCAAGGGACTGAATGAGATCGGAGGTCTCCATCTACGCGTCTCCGTCGCCCAGAAGACGCCTGAGCGCCTTGATCCCCCGATGAGCAGACACCTTCAGAGATGCAATGGACATCCCGCTCTGCGCGGCGGCCTCCTTCAACGATTGTTCTTGCAGCTTCAACAGCGTGATGGCCTGGCGCTGGCCCGCCGGAAGCGCCAGCAGCGCTGCTTCCACGGCCCGGCTGTTCAGTGCCGCGTCGCCGCTCTTGTCGACCGCCGCAAAGGCTTCATGTTCGATGTCCAACATCACTTCCCCTGCGGCCACCCGTCCGAGCGCGCGCAAGCGATCGGCAACACGATGTCTCGCGATGCCGGCCAGCCAGGGCTTGAACGGGCGTGCCGGGTCGTAGGTGTGCCGAACCTCATGCAGAGTCAGCAGAATATCCTGAACAGTATCTTCCGCATCGCTCGGGTTGCGATGCACCCGGTTAGCAATGGCCCGCAGATAAGGTGTGATGCCGAGCAACAGCCGGTGATAGGCCTGTGTATCGCCGCGTTGCCCCTCAACCATGAGCGCCGTCCATTCCTGTGGGTCCGCCGCGCGCAAGCCGGACATTTCAGAACCGCGTGGTGAAATCGACCAGCCAAGCCGGCGACGCGGCGACCAGCGCGCCTTCCAGGACATGATCCGCGCCGGTCAGGATCAGGATAGCCACTGTCACCGCGCTGGCACCGAGCAAGAACTTGCCGCCCTTTCCAGCATTCATCATTCTGCCCCGCCAGCGCATCAACGCCGTTCTGGACAGCGCCCCAACGATGAGCAAGGGGACCGCCGTTCCCAGCCCGAAGGCAATCATGACGGCCGTCACGCTGACGAGATTCTGGCCCTGGGACGCAAGCACCGATGCGGCTCCGAGCGTGGGTCCCACGCAGGGACTCCAGAGCGCTCCCAGCAGGATGCCCACCACGAACTGCCCCTTGAGGCCGGTCGGACTCATACGGGCGATCAGCCGGCTCCCGGCATTGCTCACACCGCTGGCAGCCAACGCGAACCGCTGTTGCAGGACGTCGCTGAGCAGGATGCCGCCCAATCCGGCGAGCAGAACGGCAGATATGTCGCGGAACACGTCACCATCGAGACCGATCGCGAAACCCATCGTGGCGACGAAGATTCCGATGCCGGTGAAAGACAGCACCAGACCTGCCAGCAGTGCCGGCACACCCAGACGATGCGCGGCCAGCGCAGGCCCGAGCACGAGCGGCAGCAACGGCAGGACGCAAGGAGACAAGGTCGAGAGCATGCCGGCGATAAAGCCGAATCCCACGCTGACGAATGACAAGGTCACTCCGATATTTCTTCAAGCAGCGCGTCCTGGCGAAACCAGCGCTGGCACGAACGAGCACGCGCCGGAACCAACGAGGCGAGCTAGTCGTTCGCCTTCCGCAGCAACGTCTTGATCGAGTTGGCATCGGTATCGCCGGTCGAGCGCCCCTTTTCGGCTGCGCCGTGGAATACGATGAGCGTGCTTTGCTTCTGGGCGCCCAAACTCCGGACGATGTCCTTTTGCGTGTCGAAGTCAACGTTGTAGACGACGAGATCCTTGAACGCCGCCTCACTCTCGATGCTGTCCAGGATCGGCCTCTGCTTGGCGCAATAGGGACACCAGGGTGCGGTGATGTGGACCAGGATCGGCTTGCCCTCGTGTTGGGCCGAATCGAATGCCTGCGCTGTGAACGGCATCTCCGTCGCAGCTAAAGCAGCGGGCGCCAGTCCCGCAGACAGGCCCAGGGCCAGCACGGCCGCAGCCATCGTTCTCGAAAAGCGCATCCCAATCTCCTGGTGGCTGATGACATCCCGGCAAACGCCGCCGGGTTCATGCTCCAAGGTTCGGATACAGGTGCGAAAGAGTTACAGCCGTCGAAGATAAATTCGCGTCGCGGCATCGCGATGCTGGGCACACCTGGCGAAGACCAAATGCGGACGCAAAAAATAACCCCGGCAAATCACATTGCCGGGGTTATCAATTTGGTTGCGGGGATAGGATTTGAACCTATGACCTTCAGGTTATGAGCCTGACGAGCTACCGGGCTGCTCCACCCCGCGTTAAACTATTGCTTTGCCTTCGTGAAAAGGCCGGGGACGGTGGATTGAGGGCCGACGCTGTGCGCGCGGCTTGCTTCTCCCGTCCCGAAGGCTTCCTGGAAGGCAACCCCGGGCAAAACCCGTTGGGTGCGGGCGGTATGTACCAACCCGGACCGCCTTTGGAAAGGGCTGTGGGGACGTTTTTTTCGACTTTGTGACAGCTAGCGGGCGCGGTTTCCGGCCGATTTGCCGCACACTTGCCAGAAGTTCCACAAAGCGCCAGCTTGGGGCAACAAAACAGCGGCCAACCGTGTCACAGGGGGCGCAATGGATTTTCGGGTCCGCGCTGCGCGCGCCCCGGAATGACGAGAAAAAAATGGGGGAAACACAAGTGGCTGACACATTCGATTTCGTCGTCGTGGGCGCGGGTTCCGGCGGTTGCGCGGTGGCGGGGCGGCTGTCGGAGGACGCGGCGACATCGGTGGCGCTGCTCGATGCGGGTGGGCGCAACGACAACTGGCGCATCACCACGCCGTTCGGGCTCGCTCTGCCATACAAGACGGCCAACTGGGCCTTCGATACCGTGCCCCAAAAGGGCTTGAATGGCCGCATCGGCTATCAACCGCGCGGCAAGGGCCTCGGCGGCTCCTCGGCCATCAACGCCATGGTCTATATCCGCGGCCACAAATGGGACTACGACCACTGGGCCGCGCTCGGCAATGAGGGCTGGTCGTATGCGGACGTGCTGCCCTATTTCAAGCGCTCGGAAGACAACAGCGATTTCGACGACGAGTATCACGGCAAGGGCGGCCCGCTGCATGTCAACAGGCTGCGCTCGGACAATCCGATCCATGAGATCTTCCACCAGGCCGCACGCGAGGCGCAATTCCGCATCCGCGAGGACTTCAACGCCGAAGATCACGAAGGCCTCGGCAGCTATCAGGTGACGCAGCACAGGGGCGAGCGCTGGAGCGCGGCGCGGGCCTATGTGAATCCCCATCTGGACAAGCGCACCAATCTTCGCGTCGAGACCGGGGCGCATGCCACGAAGATCCTGTTCGAAGGTGGGCGCGCGATCGGGGTCGAATATGTACAGGGCAAGCAAAAGAAGCAGCTGCGCGCACGTCGTGAGGTGATCCTCGCCGGCGGCGCGTTCCAATCGCCGCAACTCTTGATGCTGTCAGGCGTCGGCGATGGTGAGGCACTTGGCAAGCACGGTATCGGCGTCACGCATCATCTGCCGGGCGTCGGGCGCAATCTGCAGGACCATCCGGATTTCGTGTTCGTCTACGCCTCCGACTATCCGCACTTCGTGCACGCCTCGCTCGGTCGGCTGCCTTCCCTGCTCCGGGGCATCCAGCAGTACCGCAAGGCGAGACGCGGCCTGATGACCACCAACTTCGCCGAGTGTGGCGGCTTCCTGAAGACGCGGCCCGACCTCGAGGTGCCTGACATCCAGCTGCACTTCGTCATTGCGATGCTCGATGATCACGGCCGCAAGAAGCACAAGGAGGCAGGCTTCTCATGCCACGTCTGCCTGCTCAGGCCGAAAAGCCGCGGCAGCGTATGGCTGAAAAGCGTCGATCCACTCGCCGCGCCGATGATCGATCCGAACTTCCTGGGGGAGACGGAAGACCTCGAGTCGATGGTCGCGGGCTTCAAGACCACGCGGCGCCTGATGGAGACGCCTGCGCTGCGCGCATTGCAGAAGAAGGACATGTTCACATCAGATGTGCGCACCGACGACGACATCCGCAACATTTTGCGCAACCGGGTCGACACCGTCTATCATCCCGTCGGCACCTGCAAGATGGGCACGGATGCGATGGCCGTGGTCGATCCGAAGCTGAAGGTGTATGGCGTGGACGGTTTGCGCATCGTCGACGCCTCGATCATGCCGACGCTGATCGGCGGCAACACCAATGCGCCAACCATCATGATCGGGGAGAAGGCCGCGGATATGATCCGGGCGGAGATGCGGTAGGGCGAAGCTCACCCTCAAACTCCGCCGTGATCCCGGGCAAGCGCCGGGAAGCGATTGTGGCGAGAGCTGGCAATTCCGAATCTTCGCCGAACCACACCCGGGACTATGGGTCGCAGCCCCCCGCATTCAAATTGTGCACGCCGAGACCGCAACCAGAAGATGTTTTCTTTACCTGTCTCGAATAATCCTGAAAGGCGCAGTATCCGTTCCTGTGGAGCCAACGAAAACGCAGACGATTTTAGCGATCTGAAACCGAATGACCGGTTCGCCGTTCATTGGTTCGATCGGCAGGGTTTCGCTCATGAACAGCTTCGATCTCGCGGTCTATGCCGCGTTGGCAATCGCGATCGGCTTCGGCTTCAAAACCGGCCTGCTCCGCAGCGCCATGACCATTCTCGCCTATCTCCTTGCCGCCCCGATCGCGGTCTCGCTGATGCCGATGATTGCGCCGCAGATTGCGGGCAATCCGAATGTCCCGCTGGTCCAGAGCTGGATCTGGTTCTTCGGCATCTTCGTGGTGGTCGGCATGTTGCTGGGATATATCGGTCGCTTCGTCCTGGACGACACCATCCGTGACGCCGGGATCGGCGACCGCCTCGGCGGCGCCGCGCTCGGCGCCGTCAGGGTCGGGCTTGTCGCGACCTCGCTGGTGCTGGTGTTCGACCAGATCGTGCCGGCCAATCGCCAGCCGTCCTTCCTCGCGGGCTCGCATCTGCGGCCGTTGTTCTCGGCGGTCGGGCAGATGGGCTTCAAGTCACTCCCTCCAGAGGCGGCCGAGGCAATCGATCGCCTCAAGCAGGAGCGGCGCATCTGATCGTTCTCGGGCACCATCTTTTCGGAAAACCCACAGGATTTCGGATCATATCTGCGCATTTGCATCGCCAAGCGCCGCGCCATGCATTTTGACGCGGGCCCGTCCCTTATCAGGGGCACCGCAGTTGGCTAGAGTGCCGTCATCCAAAAACTTTGCCTGACACCATGGGAGTGAAACAGTGGATCTTGGGATCAAAGGTCGCCGCGCCATCGTCTGCGCATCCAGCAAGGGCCTCGGCCGCGCCTGCGCTTTCTCGTTGGCCGACGCCGGCGTTGACGTCACGCTGACCGCACGCGGCGCCGAGGCGCTGAAGAAGACGGCGGACGAAATCCGCAAGGCCTTTCCCGCGGTGAAGGTCACCGAGATCGTCGGCGACATCACCACGCCAGCCGGCCGCGAGGCCGTGCTGAAAGCCTGCCCCGAGCCCGACATCCTCATCAACAATGCCGGCGGCCCGCCGCCCGGCGATTTCCGCAACTGGACTCGCGACGACTGGATCAAGGCGATCGACGCCAACATGCTCACCCCGATCGAGTTGATCAAGGCGACCGTCGACGGCATGATGGCGCGCAAGTTCGGCCGCATCGTCAACATCACCTCGGCGGCGGTCAAGGCGCCGATCGACATTCTCGGCCTCTCCAACGGCGCGCGCGCCGGCCTCACCGGCTTCATCGCCGGCCTGTCGCGCAAGACCGTGATCAACAACGTCACCATCAACGGCCTGTTGCCGGGCCCGTTCGAAACAGATCGCCTGACCAGCACCGCGAAGGGCGAAGCCGACAAGCGTGGCGTCACGCCGGCGCAGATCCTGGCCGAGCGCGCCAAGCTCAATCCGGCCGGCCGCTTCGGCCAGCCCGACGAGTTCGGCTATGCCTGCGCCTTCCTCTGCGGCGCCAAGGCCGGCTTCATCACCGGGCAAAACATCTTGCTCGACGGCGGCGCTTTCCCCGGCACCCTGTGAGAGCTTGATGCTGTCACCTCTCCCGCTTGCGGGAGAGGTGACAGCAGAACGCGCTATGACGCCGGCGTGGTTCGCTCGTCGGTCCAGCTTATGCCGAGCTCGTCCATGCCGTCGGCGAGCAGATCACCGAGCATCGGCTCGCCCAGCAGATATTGCACCACTTCGCGCCGCGGCGCTTTGTATCCGGCGCGGGCCTCGATCGCCCGACTACGCAGATCGTCCTACTCGTCCACGTTGCCATCGCCGCGGCCGAGCCACATCAGCGTGACGAGGTCAAGTTGCTCGTCTTCGTTCAGCGCCCGGATGAATCCAGTGAGCTCGGCTGCGACCGGGTCGGAGGCCGTGTCCTCCAGCACGTCGATTTCGTCGTCATCGGTGGCATTCGAGCCGGAATCCTCATCGGTCGCGGATTCCTTGACGTCGAATTCGCGGGCCTTCTCGATGATAAAGGCGATCTTGTCGGCAGAAATGGCAAGCTCTGGCATGGGTTTCCCCTCAGCTCGTGGCGTGACTGATTTCAGGTTCCCGAGACAACGCGACATCACGGCAGATGATCCATTGCGTTCGACGGCGCGACGCCGCATCTTTCGCGAAAGCAAGAAATGAGGGACGCCCGATGCAGTGGAAGGTCGGCAGGGTCAAGATCACCCAGGTGGTTGAGATGGAGACAGTCGGCTCGACCCGGTTCATCCTGCCGGCCGCGACCAATGATGAAATTCGGAAGCTTCCCTGGCTGATCCCACATTTCGCCACCGAAGAAGGCCGGCTGAAAATGTCGATCCATTCGCTGGTGGTCGAGACGCCGACGCGGCGCATCGTGGTCGACACCGGCCTTGGCAATGACAAGCAGGGCCGCGGCGTCCCGACCTGGAATAACCGCAACACGCCGTTTCTCGAAACCATGATCGCAGCCGGCTTTCCGCCCGAGAGCATCGACACCGTGCTATGCACGCATCTTCACGTCGATCACGTCGGCTGGAACACGAAGCTGGTCGGGAGCAATTGGGTGCCGACGTTCCCCAAGGCGCGCTACCTGTTCGGCAGGACCGAATATGAGTATTGGCGCGACTATACGGCGGAGCCGGACAAGGTCGCGGTGTTCAAGGATTCCGTAAAGCCGATCGTCGATGCGGGCCTGGCCGAACTGATCCGGAGCGACCACCGGCTCTGCGAGGAGATCAGCCTGATCCCAACCCCGGGCCACAGCCCGGGCCACGTGAGCGTCGTGATCGAATCCGACGGCGAACAGGGGCTGCTCGGCGGCGACGTCGCCCATCACCCCTGCCAGATGGCGCATCCCGACTGGTGCTCCGTCGTGGACAGCGATCCCGCCGGGGCGGTCGCGAGCCGCTACAAGGTGTTCTCGCGCTTTGCCGATACGCCGACATTGGTGATCGGCGGGCATTTCTCGGCCGGACATGTCCGGCGGGAGGGCGATGCGTTCCGGTTTGTAGCGTTGGGGCGATAGGGTTCGTGGCCCGCCCACCCGCGAATGAAGGGCTGCAATGCACGCCTTTTCGGCGGTTGAATTTCCCGCGGCCCTGTTCCATGAAGCTGTTCAACCGATCAGTCCACTCAGGGAGAGACGAGAATGAAGCTTGTTCGTTACGGCGAAAAGGGTGCGGAAAAGCCCGGCCTGATCGACAAATCCGGCCAATTGCGCGACCTGTCGGCGCATCTCAAGGACCTCACCGGCGAGGCCTATTCGCCGGAATCTCTGAAGAAGCTCGCCGCGATCGACCCGGCCTCGTTGCCCGCCGTCTCGGGCAAGCCGCGCTTCGGCGCGCCCGTCACCGGCATCTCGAAATTCGTCGCGATCGGCCTCAATTACAGCGACCACGCCAAGGAGACCGGCGCGGCCATCCCGACCGAGCCGATCATCTTCATGAAGGCCAACACCTCGCTGTCAGGCCCGAACGATAACGTCGAAAAGCCGCGCGGCTCGACCAAGCTCGACTGGGAGGTCGAGATCGCGGCCATCATCGGCACCCGGGCCAAATACGTCTCGGAAGCCGACGCGCTGAACCACGTCGCCGGCTATTGCGTCTGCAACGACGTCTCCGAGCGCAACTTCCAGACCGAGCGCCTGGGTCAGTGGACCAAGGGCAAGTCGCACGACACGTTCGGCCCGCTCGGCCCCTGGCTCGCCACCAAGGACGAGATCAAGGACGTGCAGAACCTGTCGATGTGGCTCGACGTCAACGGCCAGCGCCGCCAGACCGGCTCGACCAAGACCATGATCTTCTCGATGGCCAAGTGCGTCTCCTACGTCTCGCAGTTCATGACGCTGTTGCCGGGCGACATCATCACGACCGGCACCCCGCCCGGCGTCGGCCTCGGCATGAAGCCGCCGACCTTCCTCAACGTCGGCGACGTCATCACGCTCGGCATCGAAGGCCTCGGCGAACAGCGCCAGGAGATCGTGGCGGCGTAAGGCTGCGCTCTCTCCTCGTCATTGCGAGGAGCCCGCGACAAAATTGCGAAGCAATTTTGCGCTGGCGACGAGGCAATTCAGACTATTTCCACGGAAACGGACTGGATTGCTTCGCTTCGCTCGCAATGACGAACGCCGATCATCCCGCAGGACAATTTCCCATGAAACTCTCCTTCTCCCCCGCCTCGCCCTTCGCCCGCAAGGTGCGCATCGCCGCGATCGAGCTCGGGCTGATCGACAAGATCGAATTCACGCCGGCAACGGTCACGCCAGGCACGGTCAACGAGGACTATTCGAAGATCACGCCGCTGAAGAAGCTGCCGGTGCTGATCACTGATGACGGCGATGTGATCTTGGACTCCTACGTCATCGTCGAATATCTCAACGAGTTGGCCGGCGGCAGCCTGATCCCGGACTATGGTCCGCGGCGCTGGAAGGCCAAGACCAATCACTCGCTCATCAACGGCATGCTCGATTCCATGCTGCTGTGCCGCTACGAGAAGATGGTGCGGCCGCAGGGCCTGCAATGGCAGGCATGGTCGGATGACCATTGGAACCGGGCCTGGACCGGCATGGCGCGCTTCGAGAACATGCCCGAGGTGCTGAACGGTCCGTTCGACATATCGCAGATCGGCCTCGTCTGCGTGCTCGGCTATGCCGACTTCCGCTTCGCCGATTGCGGCTGGCGCAAGGCCTATCCGAAACTCGACGCCTTCCACCAGAAGATGCTGGAGCGACCTTCGGTGAAGATCTCGGTGCCGCCAGCGGCGTAGTAGGAACAGGCGGGGAGAATGACGGTGCGCGATCGCTTCTCCCGCCTCACAAGCCTCAGTGGCCGCCTCGTGCTCGCGCTCTCCGTCTCGGCCACCAATCTATGGGCGGAGAGCATGCCGCCTGGACCGACCGATCAGTGCGGAGCGCCTGCAGCGATCGAGGATGGCTGGGAGATCGCCTCGCCCGACAATGTCGGCATGGACGCCGCGAAGCTTTGCAGCATCGCCGCGCGACTCGCGCAGCGGGCAACCGCGGTCCATTCGGTCGTCGTCATCAGGCGTGGCAAGCTCGTCTTCGAGCAATATTTTCCCGGTTACGACCAACCCTGGGGACAGCCCGACGGCCAGCACGAATTCACCGCAACGACGAAGCACGACATGCGCTCGGCAACCAAGAGCGTGACCTCGCGGCTGGTGGGAATCGCGATCGACCGCAAGCTCATCGCAGGCGTCGATGAGCCCGTCCTGAAATTCTTCCACGACTACGCAGCGGTGAAGCAGCCGGGATGGGACGCCATCACGCTGCGCCATCTGCCGCCGCGCAATACGGCCAACCGAAGGAAGGCCTGGCCGCGATCGACATTCTTACCAATCTCGTCATGCCATCCGTGCGCGACGCGCGCTGATCACGAAGGAAAGCGAGCATGAGCCTGAAATATTCGGTCGGCGATCTCACCATTCAGCGCGTCATCGAGCAGGAGACGTCGTTCGTCCCGGCGCTGGAGATGCTGCCGGGATTGACGCCCGAGGTGCTGGCCGAGAACCGAAATTGGATGCGGCAGGCACGCGCGCTGGATGAGCAGGACGTCCTGATGCTCTGCTTCCAGTCCTATGTCGTGAAGACGCCGCATCACACCATCCTGATCGACAGCTGCATCGGCAACGACAAGCCGCGACCCAATCGTCCGAAATGGAACATGAAGACCGACGACACATATTTGCGCGCACTCAATGCCGCCGGGGTCTCGGTTGATGACATCGATTTCGTGATGTGCACGCACCTGCATGTCGATCACGTGGGCTGGAACACGCGGCTGGAGAACGGCCGCTGGGTGCCAACCTTCCCCAGGGCGCGCTACCTTTTCGCCAAGCAGGAATACGACCACTGGTTCGAGCAGAATGCGACGACGGCGATCCCGCCCTTCGTCGATAGCGTGCTGCCGGTGGTCGACGCCAACAGGCATGAACTGGTCGGCAATGATCACCAGATCGGCGACCACGTCCGCGTCGTGCCGACGCCTGGCCATACGCCCGGCCACGTCGCGATCGCGATGGGACGCGGCAAGGACGACGCGGTGTTCTCCGGCGACCTCATGCACTCGCCGTTGCAGACGCTTTATCCGGAGCTGTCGATCAAATTCGACGTCGATCCGGTCAAGGCGGCCACGACGCGCCGCAGTTTTCTGGAGCGCTATTGCGACACCGACACGCTGTGCTGCACCGCGCATTTCCCTTCGCCCTCGGTCGGCAAGATCAAGCGCAAGGGCAGGGCGTTCGTGTGCGCGGCTGTTTAGCCAGATGCCGTAGGTAGACAGAAACGATGACAACACTCCCTGATATCCCCCTGCCCGCCGGTATCCGCTCGCGCTATGTCGAGGGCATCAACGGCTTGCGCATGCATGTGCTGGAAGCCGGCTTCGAGACCAAGGGCCGACCCTGCATCCTCTTGCTGCACGGTTTTCCGGAGCTCGCCTTCTCCTGGCGCAAGGTGATGCCGGCACTCGCGGCTGCAGGCTATCACGTGCTCGCGCCCGACCAGCGCGGCTATGGCCGCACCACCGGATGGCGAGCGGATTACGACGGCGATCTCACGCCGTTCTCGCTCCTGAACCTGGTGCGCGACGCGCTCGCACTGGTATCGGCGTTCGGCTACAAGCAGGTCGATCTCGCCGGACACGATTTCGGCAGTCCGGTCGCGGCCTGGTGCGCGCTGATCCGGCCCGACGTGTTTCGTTCGGTGACGCTGATGAGCGCGCCCTTCGGCGGAGCACCGCCGTTGCCGTTCAACACCGCCGATGCGCCAGCGAAGCCGGCGGTCGAAGACCCCGTGCATCGCGAGCTCGCCGCGTTACCGCGCCCGCGCATTCACTATCAATGGTACTATGCGACACGCCCGGCCAATGCCGACATGCAGCATGCACCGCAAGGTGTGCACGATTTCCTGCGCGCCTACTATCATCACAAGAGCGCGGACTGGCCCGGCAACGAGCCATATCCGCTGAAATCATGGTCGGCGGACGAACTCGCCAAGCTGCCGACCTATTACGTGATGGACCTCGGCAAGACGATGGCCGAGACGGTTGCGAAGGAAATGCCCTCGCCCGCCGCGATCGCGGCCAACCAATGGCTGCCGGACAGCGATCTCGCTTTCTACAGTGCCGAATATGGCCGCACCGGATTCCAGGGCGGACTGCAATGGTACCGTTACGTAACCTCAGGCATGCTCAACGACGAGATGCAGCTGTTCTCAGGCCGCAGCATCGACGTCCCCTCCTGCTTCATCTCCGGCAAACAGGATTGGGGCACCTATCAGCGCCCCGGCGTTTTTGAGGCCATGCAGGGGCGAGGCTGCACGAAGATGCTCGGCTGCCATCTCGTCGATGGCGCCGGCCATTGGGTGCAGCAGGAGCAGCCGGCCGAGGTGAGCACCCTGTTGTTACAATTTCTCCACCGCACCGCAACAGCCTCTTTCGGCTGAAGCGACGCCATGCTCTTGCCACGAGGGATTAATCTGCGGTTCAGGGAACATCCGGCAACATCTGACGTTGCGAGATACCGGAATTGGATCCGGCGACCATGGAGAACGACATTGGACAAGAAGATCGCCGGGTTATTGGGAGCCGTGGCAACGCTCGGAACGCTCGGCACCGCCCAAGCGGCGCCTGCACCGACGGACGTCCTACAGGCGAATTCCTACGCCGATTTGCTGGAGCCGATCGCAAACGCCGGCGCCATTCTGCAAGCCATCGATGAGGCGCCCCGGCCAAAAGCCAACGAAAATGTTCAGGTGGCTCAATTCTACCACCACCACCATCATCACCATCATCACCACAGCTTCTATCGGCGCTATCGCTATTACGACGACGCGCCCGTCGTGGTGGTGCCGCGCTATCGCCGGTATTATCACCACCATCATCACCACCATCATCACCACAGCTTCTATCGCCGCGACTACTGAAGGCGCGACGTCAGCAATGAGACGAACAGGACCTCCGGGTCCTGTTTTGCTTTCGGTGGCCGAAAACCGGGAAATTCAAGCAGAATCGGCATCAGCGCCGGAACACTTATTCCAGACGAAGGAATGCCCCAGGGCCAGAAACGTCATCCGCCCTGTTCGTTGCGAGCCTTGTCCTTTGCCGCGCGGTGCAGGTGGCGGTAAGTGCCGTCGAACACCGTATCCGACGAGGAGGTCCACTCGGTCCCGGCCGCTAGTTTGGGCCGATTGTGGTAGATGCGGCGCGCCTGCAGCTCGCGCTCTGCCGCTTCCTCTTCGCCCATGTGCTCGAGCTCGAAATTGGCTTCCTCGGGAATGACGATGATTTGCGCGAAGGGCTCGTTCGGCCGGAAGACGTGGGTTCGGCCCTCCGCCGGGGCCTTGAAGACGCAGAAGAACATCATAGGCCACCAATTGCGGATCAGCGCAGGGACGGCGATCGGCACCGTATCAGTCGGATCCGTGTAGAATCGCGGATGCGGCTCGGTACGAACCGCCAGGCCTTTTTCGACCTTCAGATCGAGCAGTATCTGATAGGTGTAGAAGGCATCACCAAATCTGCGAAACGGCGGCCATTCCGCGCCACCTTCCGGCGGTTCACCCCAATCGGCCTCGAGCAGCAAGTGTCCGTCTTTGGTCGTGACGTGAAGCTCGAAGTCATAGGGATAGAACAGCTCGATGCCGTATTGCGCACCCTCGGAAAAAGGCACGCAATGCCAGACCTGCTCTCGCGAACCATCCGCACGAGGCTCACGCTTGCCGGCCCACCCGGGGATTTCGAGCTTGGTGCGCCGCGGTGCCAGCCGCGGATTGTTGAGACGAAACTTGACCTTGTCCATCGTTCACCCGTCCAGCCACACTTGCAAAGTTTCGAAGCCGTAAGCCGGGCCCCGTCTCAATGCATTGAAGTAACATTGTCACGGCCCTTCGGATGCAAGCGTTTGCGCAGGAGGCGTGAATTGACCCTGAACGAATTGCGGCCTATATGCATTTAGAACAATTCTAAACTACCCAAACGGGGCGATCAGGTGAAGAGCTTTGCTGATTTGACCGAGCGCGAGGTGCTTGCGGTCGCGATTGCCTCCGAGGAGGAGGACAGCCGCATCTATATGAGCTTCGCCGAGGACCTCCGGGAGCGCTACCCCGATACCGCCAAAATATTTGAGGAAATGGCCGAGGAGGAACGCGGACACCGGCACCGCCTGCTGAAGCTCTACGAAGAACGGTTTGGTGCGCATCTGCCGCCGATCCGCCGCGAGGACGTCAAAGGCTTTCTGCGCCGGCGCCCGATCTGGCTGACCAAGAACCTGCCGCTCGACACGATCCGGAAAGAGGTCGAGACCATGGAGCTCGAGGCCGAGCGCTTTTACGCGCGGGCCGCCGAGCAGGCCGAGGATGTCGGCGTGCGCCGCCTGCTCGGCGATCTCGCCGAGGAAGAAAAACATCACGAGAACCGCGCGGTCGCGCTCACCGACGAGATCTTGAAACCCGATGTGCGCGCGGAGGAAGACCGCACGCGGCGGCGGATGTTCGTGCTGCAATATGTGCAGCCGGGCCTTGCCGGCCTGATGGACGGTTCGGTCTCGACCTTGGCACCATTGTTCGCGGCGGCTTTCGCCACGCACCAGAACTGGCAGACGTTTCTCGTCGGCCTCGCCGCCTCGATCGGCGCGGGCATCAGCATGGGCTTTGCGGAAGCGCTGTCAGACGATGGTTCGCTGACGGGACGCGGCTCGCCCTGGCTGCGCGGCATCACTTGCGGCGCGATGACGACGCTCGGCGGGCTCGGCCACACCATGCCCTATCTTGTGCCCGACCATTGGGCCAACGCATTCTGGATCGCGACCGGAATCGCCGGCATCGTCGTGTTCTTCGAATTGTGGGCGATCGCCTTCATCCGCGCGCGCTATATGGATACGCCGTTCCTGCAGGCCGTCTTCCAGATCGTGCTCGGCGGCGCGATCGTGCTGGCGGTGGGGATCTTGATTGGTGCGGCCTGAGGCGAGCGGGATGAAGCGGAATCTTCCATACACTGCGCTCGCAAGCCTCCTGGCCGTATTGGTCGTGTTTGCCTCGAACGCACACGCCACCGACGAGATCCAGGTCTACAACGCCGGCATCGCCGAGGTCGGCCAGTTCACGATCCAGCAGCACCTCAATTATGTTGCGCTCGGACAGAAAGACCCGCCATTTCCCGGCGGCTTTCCGTCCAACCACAGCGTCAACGGCACGCCGGAATTCGCCTACGGCATGACCGACTGGTGGGAGCTCGGGCTTTATCTGCCGTTTGCCGTGCAGGACCAGCAGTTCCTGTCCGACGCTTTCAAGCTGCGCACGTTGTTCGTCTCGCCGCATGCCGAGCAGCGGAATTTCTTCTATGGCGTGAATTTCGAGCTGAGCTACGAAATGCCCAAATTCGCGCAGACACGATGGGGGCTGGAGATCCGCCCCATTATCGGCGTGCGCAACACGCAATATGAGTTCATCGTCAACCCGATCGTGGATATCGGCTTCGGCCGCAGGGGCGAAGTCGATTTCGCACCCGCCGCCCGCTTGGCGCGTAACTTCGGCAACGACGTGTTCGCCGGCTTCGAATATTACGCCGACTTCGGCGAGATCGGGAATTTCAGCAAGCTCCCCGAACAGCAGCACATGCTGTTTGCCGTCACCGACTTCAAGGCAGGCGTGTTCGATGTGAACTTCGGCGTCGGCTACGGGTTGACCCCGGCGTCCGACCGGCTCGTGGTCAAGACCATCATCGGCTACGCCTTCCCGGTGCCGGGGCAGGCAACGGACGCCAGCACGCGGATGAGCAGTGGGCCCTTCAACCCGTTCGTTCATTCCGCAGCGCGAAACTTCCAGCCCTGATCGGTGCGATATTCAACGGCAGTCAACTCATGACCACCCACCTTCGATACGGCGCACCTGCCAAAGTCTTCCACTGGCTCATCGTCGCACTGCTCGCGGTGCAATACCCGATCGGCTGGTTCATGCCGGACATCCATCGAGGTATGAATCCAGGCGCCGGCATGACGTTCCACGTCTCGACCGGAATTACGATCCTGGGGCTCACGGCGCTCCGTTTTCTCTGGCGTCTCACCCATCCCGTCGCACCCGAGAGCTCTCTTCCTGCCTGGCAGCGCATGTCCTCCGAGGCGGTCCACTGGCTGCTCTACGCGCTGGTGCTGGCGACGACGGTCTCTGGCTGGCTGTTCGCGTCGTTCCGCGGCTGGTCCGTATCGTTCTTCTATCTCGTGCCGTTGCCGATGCTCGCGTCCGACAATGCGGCGGCCGGGCGGACCATTGACGGCCTCCACCAGGCCATGGAATGGGCGTTGCTCGTCACCATCGGCATTCACATCGCGTCCGCGCTCGTACATATCTTCATCTATCGCGACCGCGTGATGGAGCGAATGCTGCCCGGATGACATTCCAGACAGATCAACCACGATCAAACGGCGGTTGCGGCATGGGATAAAACTGCGCATCATTCCTCAGTGAAGCGCAGGAGCATGCCGTGGCGAGATCGGAATGGAGTTTCAAGAGCGCGGTCGAGCTGTCGGCCGCATTGACGGCGAAGAAGGTTTCTTCGGTCGAGCTCACGCAGGATGCGATCCACCGCATCGAACGTCACGACGGCAAGGTCAACGCGATCTGTGTCCGCGATTTCGACCGGGCGCTGAACGCCGCACGCGACGCTGACGCCGCCTTAGCCCGGGGCGAGCGGAAACCGCTGCTCGGCCTGCCCATGACGGTGAAGGAATCCTACAATATCGCCGGCCTGCCCACGACCTGGGGCAATCCCGCGCACAGGGACTTCATTGCCAAGGAAGACGCGCTGCCGGTCACGCGCGTGAAGGACGCCGGCACCATCGTGCTCGGCAAGACCAACGTGCCGCTCGCGCTCGCCGATTGGCAGAGCTACAATGACGTCTACGGCACGACCAACAACCCCTACGATCTCGGCCGCACGCCCGGCGGATCCTCCGGCGGCTCCTCTGCGGCGCTGGCCGCGGGCTATGGTCCGCTCTCGATCGGCTCCGACATCGGTGGCTCGCTGCGCGTGCCGGCGTTCCATTGCGGCGTCTACGCGCACAAGCCGAGCTTCGATCTGTTGCCATCGCGCGGCCATACGCCACCGCCTGCTGCGCCGCTGGCCTATGAGCGCGATCTCGCGGTGATCGGCCCGATGGCACGGAGCGCCGGCGATCTATCCTTGCTGCTCGACGTCATGGCCGGCCCCGATCCGCTCGAGAACGGCAAGGCCTACCGGCTCGAACTGCCTGCCGCGCGTCACGGCTCGCTGAAAGAATTCCGTGTCCTCGTGATTGACACCGATCCGGTGCTACCGACCGACGCCGCCGTGCGCGGCAGCATCAACACGCTCGCCGACAACCTCGCCAGGGCTGGTGTCAAGATCGAGCGCAGCAGTCCGCTGCTGCCGGATTTCGCGGCGTCCTCGCGCCTCTATATGCGGATGCTGCTGTCGTTCCTCGGTGCCAGCTTTTTGCCCGAATTCTACGACGGCGCAGTTGCAGCAGCAGCCAAATTGCCGGCCGACGACAACAGCCTGCAGGCCGAACGCCTGCGCGGTATCGCGCTCAGCCATCGCGATTGGCTGATCGCGCGCGGCGGCCGGACGCGGCTGCGCGCGCAATGGCACGAGCTGTTCAAATCCTTCGATGCCGTGATTTGCCCGATCATGCCGACGCCGGCTTATCCTCATGATCACTCGGAAGATCAGGAGCAGCGCCGCGTCGTGATCGACGGCAAGGAGCACGTCTATACCGACCAGCTCGCCTGGCCCGGCATCGCGACATTGCCCGGCCTGCCCTCGACCGCGATTCCGACAGGCTTTGCCCCCGATGGACTACCGGTCGGCGTCCAGATCGTCGGCCCATGGCTGGAAGACCGCACGCCGCTGAAGCTCGCCGAGCTGATCGAACGCGATTTCGGCGGCTTCGTGCCGCCGAAGATGTTTGAGGATTGACGTTCGCCCGCGCCCGTCGTTGAGAGCGCAGAGCCTCGTCCGCGCTTCGTGGCTCAGCTATCGAACACAATCACGCTGCGCAGCGTCTTGCCCGCCTTCATGCTGGCAAAACCCTCGTTGATCTCGGGGAGCCTCAGCTTGGCCGAAATCCAGTCCTCCAGGTGCAGCCGGCCGCGCAGGTAGAAATCGACCAGGCGCGGCATGTCCACACGAAAGTGGTTCGAGCCCATGGACGAGCCCTGGATCCGGCGCTCGCGCAAAAAGTCGAAGCCGTGCAGCTCGATCTTCTGGCCGAACGGGATCATGCCGACGATGGTCGCGGTACCGCCAGAGGCGAGCATGCCGAAGGCCTGCTCGGCGGTCTCCTTGCGGCCGAGCACCTCGAACGAATGATGCACGCCGCCGTTGGTGAGATCGCGCACCTGCTTCACGACATCGCCGTCGGCGGGATTGATGATGTCGGTCGCGCCCAGCTTGGTCGCGAGTTGCAGCTTGGCCGGATTGGTGTCGATGGCGATGATGCGGCCGGCGCCCGCGATCTGCGCGCCGTTGATCGCGGCCATGCCGACGCCGCCGCAGCCGATCACGGCGACGGTCTCACCCGCAGTCACCTTCGCGGTGTTCACCACTGCGCCGTAGCCGGTGATGACGCCGCAGCCGATCAACGCCGCGAGATCGAGCGGCATCTCCTCGCGGATTTTGACGATCGCGTTCTCGTGCACCAGCATCTGCTCGGCAAAGGACGACAGGTTGAGGAACTGGTTCAGTTTCTCCGGCCTGTTCCACTGCATCCGGTTCGACGCGCCCGGCAACATTTTCACGGTTGTGTCGGTGCAGAGCACGGTGCGGCCGGTGGTGCAATTGTCGCAGGTGCCGCAGAACACCGACAGACAGGTCACGACGTGGTCGCCGGGCCTGACATAGGTGACATCCGAGCCGACCTGCTCGACGATTCCGGCCGATTCATGCCCGAGCACCGCGGGCAGCGGATGCGGATAAAGGCCTTCCATGAAATGCAGGTCGGAGTGGCAAAGGCCCGCAACCGCGGTGCGGATCAACACCTCGCGCGGGCCGGGTTTCGGCAGGCTGACATCCTCGATGACCAGCGGCTTGTTGACTTCATAAAGGACGGCGGCCTTCATCGAGTGCTCCCTATCGCTTTTCTTTGGTTTGGTGGCGCGCAGCCTACGCCGCCGCAATCAGTTCGCCAATGTCACTCATAGAAGCATCGCGATCGCCAAGCAGCAGCTCCGCGATCTTCGCTTGCGTGGCATTTTCCGTCAGCCGGAACGGATCGCTCGGCGTCACGCGATGGTCGATCACCAGCCGCGACAAGAGCAGCCGGCGCGCGTCGCCGCGCATCTCGTGGACGCGGTGCGCTTCCCAGGCCAGCGCGACGGCGCTGGCGATATGATAAAGCATGCTGGTCGCGCGCCGCGCATCGGCCTCGTTCTCGGACTTGCCCGCGACCTCGCGCGCAAAGCCGACCGCCCGATCGACAAAGCCGCGCAGCTTGTCGCGCCAGACCTGCGGCACGGAGACGCTGTCGTCCAGCCGTGCATGCAGATCGGCTGCCAGCGCGGATTCCGCGCCGTGGCGGCCGACCGCGCGCCGCAGCGCATCGATCGCGACGATGTTGCCGGTACCTTCCCAGACGGAGCCGAGATGCGCGTCGCGCAGCAGACGCGCCGTGGCGAATTCCTCGATATAGCCGATGCCGCCACGCATCTCGAGCGCATCGCCGCAGACTTTCCGCGCGTCGCGGGTGGCGCGGAATTTCAGCGTCGGCGTCAGGATGCGCAGCAGCACCGCCGCATCCTGGCTACCGGCTTCCGCGCGATCGAGCGCGTCGGCCGTCAGAAAGCTCATCGACAGCGCCTGCTCGACCGGCAGCATGATCTTCAGCATCTGGCGCCGGCCGAGCGGCAGATCGATGATACGGTTGCCGAACACGACGCGGTTCTTCGCCACGGCAAGCGCATCATGATAGGCGCGCCGCATCAGCGCCGTCGATTTCACGCCATTGGAGAGCCGCGACGAATTGACCATCTCGGCCATCTGTACGAAGCCGCGGTCGAGCCGGCCTACGGCATAAGCGATCGCGCCTTCGAGCTTGATCTCGCCGGAGGCCATCGAACGCGTGCCGAGCTTGTCCTTCAGACGCACGATCCGATAATGGTTCTGGGAGCCGTCGTCGAGGAATCGCGGCATCAGGAACAGCCCGACACCGCGCGTGCCGGGGCCGGCTCCCTCGGGCCGCGCCAGCAGCATCGCGACCTTCGCATCGGCGTTCGAGCAGAACCATTTCTCGCCATAGAGGCGCCAATGATCACCCTCCTGCACCGCTCGCGTGGTGAGTGTGCCGACGTCGGAGCCCCCTTCCTTCTCGGTCATGAACTGGCCGCCCTGGGTCAGCTTGCTCATGTCGGTCTGGGTCAGGCCATCGAGATATTTCGCTTTCAGCGCTTCGCTGCCGAAGTTCGCCAGCAGCTTGGCGCAGCCGTCGGTGACGTTGATCGGGCATCCCATGCCGAACTCGGTCTGGTTGAACAGAAACGTGAAGGCGTGCTTGGCCACAACAGGATATTTGTCCGGCCAGCCCATGATGCCCTTGCGGATCGAGAGCGCATGGATGCCGAACTCGCCAAAGGCGGCGTTCTCCAGCTCACGATAGGCAGGATGATATTCGATCGACTGCACGTCACGGCCGAACTTGTCGCGCTGGTGCAGCACCGGGGTGTGCCGGTCGGCGAGCCGCGCACATTCGTCGAGACGGCCGCCGGCCAGTTCGCCGAGGCGATCGAGATGCGGCTCGATATGGCGGAAGAGGTTGTCCGGCAGATGGATGCGCAGAAGATCAGTGAGCGCCTGATCGGCACGATAGAAGTTCATGCCTGATGTATCGGGCGCCAGCAGACCCGAAGGTGCGGCCGCGACGTTATTTGGCTGCGCTGTGACCGGCTTGTGCATGATCGTCCTCTTCGCTTCCGCCCGGCGGCATTCTTGACGCTTGCCGCTTGAGATGATGTCGATCATGCTCCCGTCGCGAGCAGCGATAAAGCCGCAAATTGTCAAGGAGGCATGATCGCCCTGAAGCAGCAATTCGCTCTGCGGAATTGTGATCGACTGCTCCAACGTCCCGGCTGGTTGCCCGCGTAGCGGATGCATAGATCAGCGGCTCCCGTCCCCGAGAGATCACGCCAGAGACCACATCATGGAACACCCGACATACAAGATTGCCCTCATCGTCGGCGCCGGCGAAGGCCTGAGCGCCTCGCTGGCGCGGCTGCTGTCCGCGCAAGGCATCCGCGTCGCGCTGGCCGCGCGCAAGATCGAGAAGCTTGGCGCGCTCTGTAGCGAGACCGGCGCCAAGGCCTACGCCTGCAACGCCACCGAGCCCGAGGAGGTCGAACGCCTGTTCGGCCTGGTCGAGCGCGAGATCGGCACACCCGATCTCGTCGTCTACAATGCCAGTGGCCGCGCCCGCGGACCGTTCGTAGACCTCGTTCCGGCCGACGTCGCGAACGCGATCGCGGTCAGCGCCTATGGCGGCTTCCTGGTGGCGCAGCAGGCGGCGAAGCGCATGCTGCCGAGCAAGCATGGCGCGATCCTGTTCACCGGCGCTTCGGCCAGCGTCAAGGGCTATGCGCAATCCGCCCCATTTGCGATGGGCAAGTTCGCGCTGCGCGGGCTGGCCCAGAGCATGGCGCGTGAGCTCTCGCCCCAGGGCATCCACGTTGCGCATTTCGTGATCGACGGGGGCATCCGCAGCGCGGCACGCGCGGAGGCGGCAGACAGGCCGGATTCGATGCTCGATCCCGATGCGATCGCGGAGAGCTATTGGAACGTGTTGCAGCAACCGCGCAGCGCCTGGAGCTGGGAGCTGGAGCTGCGTCCCTGGGTGGAGAAGTTTTGAGGGAGGTAGCATGACCACCGAAACCACCATCGATACCGGCACCAGCGAACTGCTCTGCGTCATTCGCGACCGTGTCGCCGTGATCACGCTGAACCGGCCGGAGGCGCGCAATTCGCTGTCGGACACCCTGACGCCGGCCCTGCGCACGATGATCCGCAGCTGCGGCGAGAATCCCGATGTCGGCGCACTGCTCATCACCGGCGCCGGCGGGGCGTTCTGTGCCGGTGGCAACGTCAAGGGCATGGGTGCGCATCGCGACCCCAAGAAGCAGCAGATGTCGCTGGAGGATCGTGTCGCCGATCTCCAGGAGCGGCAGCGGCTGCTGACCGGCGCGCTGGTGTCGGTGCGCAAGCCGACCATCGCAGCCCTGCCCGGCCCCGCGGTCGGCGCCGGGCTGGCCCTCGCCATGGCCTGCGACCTCCGCATTGCCGCGCAGTCGGCCTTCGTCGCCACCGGCTATGCCCGCATCGCGCTCTCGGGCGATTACGGCATCGCCTGGCTGTTGACGCGCCTCGTCGGCACCGCGCGGGCGCGCGAGCTGCTGTTCACCGGCGATCGCGTCGATGCCGCGCGCGCCGAGACGATCGGCCTCGTCAACCGTGTCGTGCCCGACGACAAACTGCAAGCCGAGGCGGTCGCCCTGGCAAAATCCCTCGCCGAGGGCCCGCGCCTGGCGCTGCGCTACATGAAAGACAACCTCGACGAGGCCCTGCTGTTCGATTTCGAGACCGCCAGGGATCACGAAGCCGAACGCCTGATCCGCCTGACCACGACAGCCGATCACAAGGAGGCGGTGCAGGCATTCATCGAGAAACGGAAAGCGGTATTCACGGGGAAGTAGGCGCGGCATCGTGTGAAAGCAAAAAAAGCCCGGCTCTGGCTTGGCCAGGCCGGGCTTGGAGTGGTGTCAGGCCGAGGCTGAGGGGCGTTCGGCCTGACGGGAAAGTGCGGCGAGACGCCAACTCGCGCACGGTACGTCCTTTGGCGCGAGGTGGATCTCCTTTTCGAAGCGCACCAGCTTCCAGTCGTCGGGATGATTGACGAAAGCGAACCCGGATTTGCGCGCGAGCGAGATCATGGTCTGGTTGGAGCGCAGCGTATCGCCGAAGATATGCTGGGCGCCGAGTGCGGCGGCGCGGCATTCGAGATTTTTCAGAAGCGCAGTCGCGATGCCGTGACCCTGCCAGCGGTCGTCGACCGAGAGGCCGAACTCCAGCGTCGATGTCTCCTCATGGAGAGCATAGCGCGCCTCGGCAACGATCGTCTCGAAGCCATCGACCACCTTGGTCGCAACCACGGTGAAACGTTCGCGCTCGCCGACCGCGAGGAAGTCGTGCAACAGCCCCTTCGGTAGTTCGCTGATCGCGCCGAAGAAGCGGTTGTAGCGGGAGCGGGTCGAGAGCGAACGGAAATAATGCTGAAGCTCGTCGGTGTCACCCGGCTCGACGAAGCGGACGTTGAGAGCCTCGCCTTGCCGGGTGCGCAGCGTGTCCGAATATTGCGTCAGGTCTTCCAGGCGATAGGTGCTCATGACATGAGCCTTGACGGGAGAATGTCGGAAGAAGGGACCGCCGGCGCCCCTGTGATCAGGCGGCGCCGGCCTGGCGGCCAGTCAGGCCCGCCAGAAGGGTTTGTCGGCCTCGTAGGCAATGTCAGTCCAGGACAGGCCGACGTCATGGAGGTCGCGAGCGGTCCAGTTGGTCAGCTCACGTCGGGTCCGGTAGCGCTCATGCCAGATATGGAGGGTCTCGCCGATCTGCTGGATCAGGCCCGGTGCATGACGATTTGTCATTGAATTGTGGGTCAAAGTGGACATCTTCAGCTCCTTGAGCTAACTTGCAGGCTAATATCTGCTTCTCAGTGCGCTGCCACAAACGACATTTTGTACCCTTTCGCATGATATAGTATCATGCATCATGCTGCCAGATGACTGCCAGATTACCCTCCCTGAACGGATTGCGGGCGTTTGAGGCTGCGGCGCGCCATCTCAGCTTCACGCTGGCGGCTAGCGAACTGAACGTGACCCAGACCGCGATCAGCCATCAGATCCGCAGGCTGGAGGAGGAACTCGGCTTCCGCCTGTTCATCCGGCAGAACCGCGCACTGGCGCTGACCCCGGAAGCGCGCGACTACCTGCCGGGCGTGCGCGCCGCCTTCAATGACCTTCGCCTGGCCACCGACCGTCTGCTGCGCAAGGACGACGACAAGGTGCTGACGGTCTCGACGATAGCATCGCTCGCCGCAAAGTGGCTGCTGCCGCGGCTGACCGATTTCCAGGAGAGCCACCCCGGCATCGACGTCCGCATCACCACATCGACCAGCCTCGTCGATTTCCAGCGCGACAATGTCGACGCAGCCATCCGCTACGGGCGCGGCCAATGGCCGGGCGTGCGAGCCGACTGGTTGATGGCGGATGAGTTGTTTCCCGTATGCAGCCCGTCGCTGCTGCGTGGCGACAAGCCGTTGCGGACACCCGCGGATCTGAAAGACCACGTGCTGCTCCACACTAACAACAGCGACGATTGGCGGCTCTGGCTGACCGCGGCGGGCCTCGCGACGGGCATGTCGCAGCAACCCGGCATCACCTTCGACATGACGTTCATGACCGTGCAGGCGGCCATCGATGGCATGGGGGTCGCGATGGGACGGACCTCCTACGTGCAGGACGACATCGCCAAAGGCCGTCTCGTGGTGCCCTTCAGAATCGCGCTGCCATCGAATGCCGGTTTCTATCTCGTCTCACCGGACGGCCGCCGCGAGTCAGCGAAGCTCACTGCGTTCCGGCAATGGCTGATTGCTGCGACGCAAAATAAGGCTCACGGAATCAACAGCCTGGAGCCTGAAATTCATTGACACCGGAATTGGCAGCCCGCAGGGGTATGTCGGATTGCCGCACCACATATCTGTCGCATGCTGCGAAACCAGCTTCGGTCCGGCCACGTCTTGAGGGAATAGCGTCATGGCCGGACCAGCCGCATCAACCAATCCGCCCCAGATCAAGTCTCGCATCGGCGCGATCCTGCGCGCAACATCGGGCAATTTCCTCGAACAGTTCGACTTTTTCCTGTTCGGCTTCTATGCGCAGGACATCGCGAAGGCGTTTTTCCCCGCCGCCGACGAGACCGCCGCGCTGCTCAACGCATATGGCGTGTTCTGGCTCGGCGCGCTGATGCGCCCCGTCGGCGCCATCGTGCTCGGCTCCTACATCGATCGCATCGGTCGACGCCAGGGCCTGATCGTTACGCTGGCGCTCATGGCGCTCGGCACCGTGGTGATCGCGTTCTGCCCGTCTTACGCGGCGATCGGTGTTGCCGCACCGGTCATCGTCCTGATTGGCCGCTTGATCCAGGGGTTCTCGGCCGGCGTGGAGCTTGGCGGCGTCTCTGTTTACCTGTCCGAAATCGCGACACCAGGCAATCGCGGTTTCTACACCTCGTTCCAGTCGTCCAGTCAGCAGGTCGCGATCTTCGTCGCGGCGATCATCGGCTTCATCCTGAGAGAAGCCATGCCGGGCGACACCTTCCTGGATGTCTTCGGGGGAATCGCGAAGTGGCGGATCCCGTTCTTCGTCGGTTGCATCATCATCCCCGTCATTTTCATGTTGCGGCGCTCGCTCGAGGAAACGCCGGCCTTCCTGGCCATGAAGAAGCATCCGACCGCGCGCGAAGTCTTTGCTTCGGCGATCGCGAACTGGCGCATCGTCGTCCTCGGCATGATGATCGCCGTGCTGACCACGACAACCTTCTACTTCATCACGGTCTACGCCCCCGGCTTCGGCAAGCAGCTGAACCTCTCGCCGACGGGGACGTTGCTGGTGACGCTTCTGGTCGCGGTAACCAATTTCATCTGGAATCCGGTCGGCGGCGCGGTGTCCGACCGGATCGGCCGCAAGCCGGTCCTGCTCACCATCGCCATCCTCTCGCTGCTCACCGCCTATCCGGCGTTGCACTGGCTCGCAGCGGAGCCGACTCTCGGCAAATTGCTGGCGGTGCAGATGATGTTTTCGTTCTACTTTGGCGTCTACAGCGGCACCATGCTGGGATGCCTGGTCGAGATCGTGCCGGCACATGTCCGAACCACCTGTTTCTCGATCGCCTTCGCATTGGCCGCGGGCATCTTCGGCACGTCCACGCCCGCCATCGCGACCAAACTGATCAGCGCGACCAACGGGGACAAAGCCTCACCGGCATACTGGCTCATGTTCGGCGCGGCGCTCGGCATCATCGCCGCACTGATCGTCTATCGCGGAGGCAAGCAGGCGGTGCCGGCATACGATACGGCAGCGGAGCCGACGGCAGGACACTAGGCTTACAACTCAACCACCACGTAATCGCTCTCGACCTTCACCGCGAGAGTCTCCGCGACATACGGCCCCTTCACCACAGCCGCGCCCGACTCAGCACGCGCCGGGTAGGCTTTCACGCGAAAACGGCGGGGATCGCAATAGGATTGGCCGGTGCGGATGTCGAACTCCCAGCCGTGCCAGGGGCAGCGGATGATCTCGCCGAGTTTCGTATACGCGATCTCGCCGGGGTCCTTTGACTGCGCGAGCCCGATCAGGGGTCCCTCGCACAGCGCCGCGCCCTGGTGCGGGCAACGGTTCATCAGGCCGAAATACTCGCCCTTGATGTTGAAGACCGCGATCGGCCGTCCGTCGATCTCCAGAAATTTTCGCGTGCCGGGCGGAAGCTCATCGACCGCGGCAATCACATGCCGAGCCATCAATTGATCCCGTAGAGCGCGCGTGCATTCCCGAGATAAAACGCCTCGCGGTTGGCCTCGCTCACGCCCGCCGGCAGCACGCGCGACGGCTCGTCATAATCCCAATGCGGATAGTCGGTCGCGAACAACAACCTATCCCAGCCGATCCATTTGATCACATCGAACAGGTCCTCGCGGCTTTCAGGATCTTCCATCGGTTGCGTCGTCCACCACACCTGCTCACGGATATATTCCGACGGCGGCCGCTTCACATGCGGCACCTCGCTGCGCAAGCGCTGCCAGACCTTGTCGAGCCGCCAACCCAGCGACGGCGCCCAGCCGAATCCGGCCTCGATCATCACCATCTTCAATTTCGGGAAGCGCTCGAACACGCCTTCCAGCACGAGACTCGCGAGCGCCGATTGCTGGCACTGCGAATGGCCGACCATCTCCTCGATGTAATAAGACGGCCATCCTGACGGCGTGATCGGGTTGCCGCCGAAGCCGAAAGCGTGGACACCGACCGGCAAGCCCGCCTCCTCCGCGGCCTGGTAAATCGGCCAGTAGCGGCGCTGGCCGAGCGGCTCGACATTGCGGCTGAGCAGCAGCACCTGCACGAAGTTCTTGTCGCCTGCGCGCTCGCGGATTTCGGCCGCAGCCGACAAACCGTCTTCATTGCCGACGACGATCGAAGCTTTCAGCCGCTTGTCCTTGCTGGTCCATTTGTCGATCTGCCAGTCGTTGATCGCCGAGCAGAGTGCCGCCGAGAGGTCGTGATTGCGGATGCCCTGCCCGGTGTTGAGTGGATTGAGCACGCCAAGCTGCACATTGTTCGGATCGAGCAGCTGCTTCTGCATGAAGGAGAGCGACGATCCCTGCGGCCCGCCTTCCGGCGGATAGGCGTCACGGCGCGACGCGTTTGGCTGGGCCTTCGGATAGGGCGGCCCTTCCATCATGCCCTGATAGGCGTGAACGCCGTAGACTTCGAGGTGATGCTGCCAGCGTTTGGCCAGATAAGGATAGAGCTCGGTCCGGGTCGCGCGCGCCGGATGGATGTCGCAGTCCGCAATCGCGGTCTTTGTCGTCAGAGGGGAAGCGGCTTCTTGGCTCTCGCGGAACTGGATATTCATCGCCTTGCCTCCTTTGGCAGCGGGCTCACGTCAGGCGGGGATAGGTTGCATACGGATTGTCGATCATGATCTTGCGCACGAGATCGGGGGTGAGCCCCGCGGGCAGCGCGTCCTGGCCGTCGAACTGCCAGTGTGGATAGTCCGTGGAGAATAGGACCAATTCGTCGGACTGCATATGATCAAACAGGCGAATTAATGTCGCCTCGTCCGGCGGCGCATCAAATGGCTGTAATGAGAAACGGATGTTGCTGCGCACAATCTCGAGCGGCGCGCGATCGACCCAGGGCGTCTCCATCCGCACCCCGCGCCAGAACTTGTGCAGGCGCCAGAGATAGGGCGAGAGCCAGGAGACGCCGGACTCCAGCATGACCATCTTCAGCCGCGGATATTTGGCGAAAACGCCCTCGACGATCAGGCTGGTGAGCTGGGTCTGGAACGCCTGGGCCTGACCGGCATAATCCTCGATATGGTAGGAACCCCAGCCCACCGCAGTCGGCGGATTGTGATAGGCAGAACCGGCGTGAATGCCGATCGGCAAATCGAGCCGTTCCGCCGCCTCATAGATCGGCCACAGCGCGCGCTTGCCGAGCGGCGTGTCGCCCATGACAAGCATCAGCACCTGCACGAAGCGCATGTCCTGCGCGCAGCGCTCGATCTCGACGACTGACTTCTCGACGCTCTGCGTCGGGATCACGATCGAGCCGCGCAGCCGGGAATCGCGATCGAGCCACTCCTTTGCCAGCCACTCATTCAGCGCGCGACAGAAGGCAGTCTGCATGTCTTCGGAAAACACCATCTGCACGCCATAGAGCGGATTGCAGATGGCATGCTTGAGCTGGAAGGGATCGAGCACATGACGCTGCATGTCCTCCAGGCTTTCGCCCGGCTTGCCATTCTCTGGGCGCCAATCGGGCCGCGCCACGATCGGCGAATTCTTGGGGTAGGATTGCGAGACGAGATCGACCATGCCGCGCGTCGTCACCTGGTCGCGCCAGTAGTCGTTCAGGTAAGGTAGCAGGCTGGTCAGATGCGGCACGGCCGGATGCACATCGCAATCCACGCCACCCGCGATCAGGGACGCCATCACGTCTCCCTTCTCACGTTTCCTCTCAAGTCTCCCGTCCGCCATTCAAGCAGGCCTGCTCCTCGCCCGCAACTCGGCCAAGGCTTCTGTCATATGCTAGGAAGACACAGCTCGGTTGCGAGGAACAGAGGTGCAGGCATGAAAGAGCTCATCGGAGTTGCGGAACAGGTCGCGGCAAAACTGATCGCGCGCAAGCAAACCATCGCGGTCGCGGAGTCCTCAGCCGGCGGCCTGATCGCGGCAAGCCTGCTCGCGGTCCCCGGCGCCTCCGCCTATTTCCTCGGCGGCGCCGTGGTCTATACCCGCGATGCCAGGCGCGTGCTGATGGATATTACGGATGAAGGAATGAAGGGCTTGCGTTCTTCGTCTGAACCCTACGCGAAGCTACTCGCCGAGCAGATGCGCGGCCGCTTCAGCTCCGTTTGGGGCCTGTCCGAGACCGGCGCGGCCGGCCCCACCGGCAACCGCTACGGCGATGCCGCCGGCCATAGCTGCATGGCCGTTGCCGGGCCGGCAGCGGAGGTGATGACGCTGGAGACCGGGAGCAACGACAGGTTCGCCAACATGCAGGTGTTCGCGGCGACTGCGTTGAAGCTGTTGCTGAGGAAGCTGGAGGGGTGAGCTTTCGACCGCCGGCAGCAATCACCTTCCCAAATGCCGCACAAAAATCCGCACCACATAGCCTTTGAACCGCGGGGCCTCGTCGTAGAGGTCCGACGCGATTCGCTCGATGCTCTCGCGCAGTGACGTGAACTGCGCCAGCCGCGCGCTGCTCTCGGTTCCCTGCATGCCTGCGAGCTCGTCCATCGCGGCATCGCTGATCTGGCATTGCACGGGCTCGCCATCATTCAGCATGGTGAAGCGGAAGGCCAGCCGTTCGAGGTCGTGGCCGATGATACTGTCGCGCAAAAGCGGCATCCAACTGTCCCGTTCGCGCCCCCGAACGGGACAATGCTGAAATTCGCGCGACTTGTCACCCCTCAGGTGGCGGCGGTCTCACGACCGGACTCCCCGGCCGGCTTCAATACGCGAGAGCTGTTCCAGTGGCTTTGTCCAACGCGGCGGCCAATGACTTGTACTCCTCGCAATCCGTCCCGCAAATGGCCGCGATCCGGCTGAGATGAAACATCGCCTGCTCGCGATTGCCCTGCTCGAGCTGCCATAGACCATAATATTGCCAGGTCAGCACGTGGTTCGGGTCGATCTTCAGTGCGTGCTGGTACCAGACCTGTGATTGCTTGTAGTCACCCAGCTTGCGATAGGAGTAACCGATCAGGTTCGCGACATTCGCGCTGTCGTCGTGGCCGAGTGCCTTCAACTGCGCGATCGCGGCGGTGTAGTCCTTACGCTCGTAGATGGTGTCGTAGGCCACGCGGTAGCCCGCTGCAAACGCCGGATCATCGATACTGGATTGGTGGTTGGCCTTCTTGCCCTTCTGGGTGGCTTTGGTGCCGGTGCGCGCCGGATAGGTTGGAGCTGGCGTGCTCTGGCTGGCAGCCGGGTGCGCGAAGGGATCCATGCCGCCTCCGCCTCCAGCGCCACCACCGCCGCCGCCTCCACCTCCCGCGGCAAACGCCGGCGTGATTAACAAGGCTGCCGCAAATATACCCAGCGTGACGCGCCTGATCATTTTCGTGAACATCTCCGTCTCCTGTGCGTTCAAGCGGCCCCGGACGAATTGATAACCCTGCCTCGGCAGCATTATTCCGGGACGGTGGACGCATGGACACGTCAGCGTTCGTATGACAGTCGTATTGTCCCTTACTGGAATGCGACTTCGGCAAAGCTGCGGAGCTTGCGCGAATGCAGCCGCTCGGATTCCTGCTGCTTGAGCCGTTCCAGCGCCTTCAGCCCGATATCGAGATGCTGGCCGACGCGGCGGCGATAGAATTCGCTGGCCATGCCTGCGAGCTTGATCTCGCCATGCAGCGGCTTGTCGGAGACACAAAGCAGCGTGCCATAGGGTACGCGGAAGCGATAACCATTGGCGGCGATCGCGGCCGATTCCATGTCCAGCGCGACCGCGCGGGACTGCGACAAGCGGCGGATCACTTCGGGCCCGGAAATCTCCCAATTGCGGTTGTCGACGCTGGCGACAGTACCGGTGCGCATCAGGCGCTTGAGCTCGAACCCCTCGAGGCCGGTGACGTCCTCGACCGCTTGCTCCAGCGCGACCTGCATCTCGGCCAGCGCCGGGATCGGCACCCACAGCGGCAACTCGCGATCGAGCACGTGGTCCTCGCGCACGTAACCATGCGCGAGCACGTAGTCGCCGAGCCGCTGCGTGTTGCGCAAGCCGGCACAATGTCCGAGCATCAGCCAGGCATGCGGCCGCAGCACCGCCACATGATCGGTGACGTTGCGCGCGTTGGACGGACCGGTGCCGATATTGATCAGGCTGATGCCGCGATAGCCGGGCATCTTCAGATGAAAGGCCGGCATCTGCGGCGTACGCGCGGGCGCGTCTCCGGTCGTTGCGCCGCCGCTATGCGTGATCATGTTGCCGGGCGCGACGAATGCTTCGAGTCCGGTCTCGCCGGACTGAAGCCGCTGCTGGCAGAGCTGCGCGAAAGCATCGACATAGAATTGGTAGTTGGTGAAGATCACGAAATTCTGGAAATGCTCGGGATCAGTGCCGGTGTAGTGGTAGAGCCGCCGCAGCGAATAATCGACGCGGGCGGCGCGGAACAGCGACAGCGGCTCCGGCGCGCCGGGCTGAAGCTCGAAGGTGCCGTCCGCGATGGAATCGTCCATGGTGGCCAGGTCAGGCACGTCGAACGCATCGCGCAGCGATCGTGCGACCGGCGAATTCTCGCTGGTGGTGATGGCGGCTTCGATGTTGATGTCGCGGCGATAGGCGAAGTGAATCGGGATCGGCTCGGCGGACTCGCCGATCTCGACGGGGACATCGTGGTTCTGGATCAACAGGCCGATCTGCTCGGTCAGATAGGCGCGAAACAGATCCGGCCGCGTCACGCTGGTCTCATGCACGCCTGGGCCGGCGACGAAGCCATAGGCGAGACGCGAATCCAGCCGCGCATGCGTCGAAGTGGTGAGACGGACAAAGGGATAATAAGCCCGCACCCGCGTCGTGATCGCCTCGCCGGCGACATAAGCCTCGAACCGGTCGCGAAGAAATTTGGTGTTGCGTTCGTAGATCTCCTCAAGACGGGCCACGGCGAGACCGGCGTCGGTGAAGGATTTGGTGGCGATGGAGGGCGGAGATTGCATGGTTCGACCGTCGGGTTTTAGGCACCTGAGTCGAACTATAGCAAGATCGGAGCCGCGTCGTCATCGCGCGTGCAGCGATGCGCCAAGCGGTGACGAAAGAAGGATGACGTGCCTTTCGCCCGTCACTTCTCGCGGAAGGCACGCATGAACTGGTCGTGCAGCGGTTTCAAGAGGTACGACAGCATGGTGCGGTCGCCGGTCTGGACAAAGGCTTCGACCGGCATGCCGGGGATCAGCTTGGAATCGCCGAGCCGGGCGACCTCTTCGGCGGACATCGACACGCGGATCGTATAATAGCTCTGGCCGGTGCGCTGGTCCGTCGTGACGTCGGGCGAGACGCGACTGACGACACCGTTGAGCTCGGGTGTGGTGCGCTGATTGAAGGCGGAGAGGCGTAGCAGCGTCTTCTGGCCGATCTGCAGCTTGTCGATATCGACCGGATTGACCTTGGCTTCCACCTGGAGGTCGTCTGTCTGCGGCACGATCAGCATCAAGGTGTCGCCGGCGGTGACGACGCCGCCGACGGTATGCACCGTCGATTGCAGCACCATGCCGTCCTGCGGGGCGCGGATGTCGACTCGGCGGAGCTGGTCCTCGGCCGCGACCTTGCGCTCGATCAGCTCGCCGATCTTGTCGTTGGTCTCGCGCAGATCCTTGGAGACCTCGCTCACCATATCCTTGTCGACCTGAATGATCTGCAGCTCGGTCTCGGTGATCTTGCCCTTGGCCTGCGCCCGCGAGGCGATGTATTGCGCGCGCTCGCCGTTGAGGCGGGCAGAGTCGCGCTCCAGCGTGGTCAGGCGCGAGATCTGCACCAGGTGCTTGTCATAGAGATCGCGCACACCGGTGAGTTCTTGTTGCACCAGGGAGATCTCCTTGTCCTTGGCCGTCTCCTGTGCGACGAGCCCCTCGATCTCCTCATTGAGCTGTTGGATGCGCTCACGCAGCTGCGCCTTCTGACCGGCGCGGCCGTTGACGCGGACGTCGAACAGCTTGCTCTCGCTGTCGATCAGCACCTTGACATCGGGATCGTTGGCACGCTCGAGCAGCGATGAAGGGAACTCGATCTTGTCGAGGCCGCGCTGCTCGGCCTGAAGCCGCGCCGCGCGCGCCTGCGCGGCGTCGAGATTCTTGGTGACGATGGCGAGATTGGCCCTGGTGACGGTGTCGTCGAGCCGCACCACGATGTCGCCAGCCTTGACCACGTCGCCGTCGCGTGCGCGCACCTCGCCGACCACGCCGCCGGTCGGGTGTTGCACCTTCTTGACGTTGGACTCGACCACGATCTGGCCCGGCGCGATCAGCGCTCCCGAGATCTGCACCGTCGACGCCCAGCCGCCGAGGCCGACGCCCAGGAACGCCACGATACCGAGGCCGAGGACCAGATGAAACTTGATCGAGTCCCGCACGCCCTTCTTCGCGGCAGGCTTTGTCCCGCCAACCGTCATCGTGCTCATGCTTTCGCCACTCCGCCTTCGCTGACGACCTTGATGGGCGTGGACGGCGCGACGCGGGACTGGAGTACCTGAGCGAGCACCTGCTCCTTCGGACCGAAGGCCTGCATCCGGCCGTCGCGGAGCACCAGGATCTGGTCGACCGCCTCGACGCCGATCGGCCGATGCGCCACCACGATGACGATGGCACCGCGCTCGCGCACACTGCGGATCGCGCGCGTCAGGGCCTCGTCACCCTCGGTGTCGAGATTGGAGTTGGGCTCGTCCAGCACGATCAGGAAAGGATTGCCGTAGAGCGCACGCGCCAGCGCCACGCGCTGGGCCTGGCCTGCGGAAAGCGAGGCGCCCTGCTCGCCGACCTGCGTATTGTAGCCCTCGCGCATCTTGATGATCATCTCGTGCACGCCGGCTTCCTTGGCCGCGGAAATGATGCCGTCGGAAGTCGCCTCCGGATCAAAACGGCTGATGTTCTGCGCGATCGTACCACCGAACAATTCGACGTCCTGCGGCAGATAGCCGATGTAACGGCCGAGCACGTCGGACGACCATTGATCGAGCGCCGCGCCGTCGAGCCGGACCTTGCCGCGGACCGGGTGCCAGACGCCGACCAGCGCGCGGATCAGCGAGGATTTGCCGGAGCCGCTGGGTCCGATCACGCCGAGGCCGTTGCCGGCTTCGAGCGCAAAGTTGATGTCCTGGACGATGAGGCGCTGGTCGCCCGGGGCCACCATGGCGACGCCTTCGACCGAGAGGCGGCCGGTGGGCGCCTGCAATTGCGTCGGCATCGCCTGCGCCGGCATCTGTTCCAGAAGGCGGCTGAGGCGATGCCAGCTCTGGCGGGCCGCGACGAATGATTTCCAATGCGCGATCGCGAGATCGACCGGCGCCAGCGCGCGGGCAGACAGGATCGAACCCGCGATGATGATACCGGCGGTCGCCTCCTGGTGGATGACGAGCGTTGCGCCGACCGCGAGCACTGCCGATTGCAGCATCATGCGCAGCACTTTTGCGATGGCGCCGAGGCCGCCGGCGACGTCGCTCGCACGCTGATTGCCGGAGAGATATTTTTCGTTGGCCTCGCTCCAGCGCTGGTTGAGCCGGCCGGTCATGCCCATCGACACCAGCACTTCGGCGTTGCGGCGGCTGGACTGGGCGAGGTCGTTGCGCTGCGCGGCAAGGCTCATCGCCTCCTTCGCCGGCCGGCGGGACAGGAACTCGGTGACCAGCGTCAGGCCGACCAAGATGACGGCGCCGACCAGCGCGGTCAGGCCGATCATGACATGAAAGGCGAAACAGATGCCGAGATAGAGCGGCAGCCAGGGCAGGTCGAAGAATGCCCCCGGGCCCATGCTGCCGAGGAAGGAACGGACATTGTCGAGGTCGCGCAGCGGCTGCAGCCCCTCGTTGCGGCTGCCGACCCGCAGCGGCAGGCGGACGATGGTGTCGAACACGCGCTTGTTCAGCGCCTCGTCCAGCGCGGTGCCGACCCGTCCCAGGATGCGGCTGCGGATCATGTCGAGCACGCCCTGTGCCATATAGAGGCCACCGGCGAGGACGATCAGGCCGACGAGTGTCGGGATGCTGCGGCTCGGCAGCACCCGGTCGTAGACTTCCAGCATGAAGATCGACCCGGTCAGATAGAGCAGGTTGATCATGCAGCTCATCAAGCCGACGCCGACGAACGCCGTGCGGCAGGCACGCAGCGCGTCACCGAGCTCTGAACGGCGGAGGCCGGGAACGGCTGCCATCAGTCTGATCTCTTTCGGGTGAGGGGCAAAGCCCCTGAATTCAAAGGCAAATCGAGGCGTGCTCGCCCCGGACTAATATCGCGTTCTCCCCGCGGGTAACGCAATCGAATTCATCCGGGCCTTCGCCACATCTACCCCGGACCGTCAGTTGCGCAAGTCCGGTTTTTCACAGTCTTTGCGGCTTTTTCTGGCAAAGACGGCGCCTCTCCCGGGCAACGGGAGAGGCGCAAGGTCGATCGAACGGCTCCCTGGCTAGAATCGGCCGCCGCCGCGCACCAGCCGAACCACCAGCAGCAGGATGACGGCGCCGATGGCGGAATAGATGATCTCCGAAACCAGCCCGAGGCCGAGGTGGATGCCGAGCTTCGGGAACAGGAAACTCGCGACGAACGCGCCGGCGATGCCGATCACGATGTCGCCGATGATGCCGAACCCGCTCCCCCGCACGACCTTGCCGGCGAGCCAGCCGGCAACCAGGCCGACGAACAGGATGATGACCAGGCTTTGACCAGAAATGTACATAAGTTGACGTCCCTCTCCGTGAACGGGGCCATGGAACCGGAACCGGGATGAATGCTGTCTGAATGGTGTTCCCGGAGCGACGGCTCGCGCCGGAAAGGCGAAAACAACCCCATGCACAGTAGCAACGGATCCGACGGCGGGCCCGGGATGGATTCTGACAACGCCATGCCGCCGTGAAGGATTTTTGGAGGAAGGCGCCTCAGTTCGCGAGCGCGTTCTCGGCTAGGTCACGACCACCGGCCCGGCCAGCACGCACCTTGTCGCCCTCCCCGGGCCGACCTCGACACTGTCAGGCAATCGCTCCAGACAACGCTGCTGGACGAGCTTGCAGCGGGGGGCGAAGGAGCAGTTGTGGGGCTTTTCGACCAGGGACGGCGGCGTACCGGGGATGGTTTCGAGACGGGCGCCGCGCTTGGCGCCATGGATGGTCGAGGCGAGCAGGCCCTTGGCGTAGGGGTGGACCGGCGAACGGACGATGTCGCGCAGGCTGGCCTGTTCCACGATCTGGCCCGCATACATCACGGCGACGCGGTCGCAGATCTCGATCGCAACACCGATGTCGTGGGTGACGAAAATGACGGACATGCCGAACTCGCGCTGCAATTCGCGCAGCAGCAGCAGGATCTGGATCTGCACGGTGGCATCGAGCGCCGTGGTCGGCTCGTCCGCCAGCAATATCTTGGGACGGCAGGCGAGCGCGAGCGCGATCATGGCGCGCTGGCGCATGCCGCCTGACATTTCGTGCGGATAGGCATCGAGCCGCCGTTTCGCCGAGGGGATGCGCACGACCTCGAGCATCTCCAGTGCCCGCGCCCGCCCGTCCGCAAAGCTCTTGCCTTCGTGACGCACGACGCTTTCGGCGATCTGCGCGCCGATGGTGTAGACGGGATCGAGCGCGAGCGCCGGCTCCTGAAAGATCATCGACACGACCCGGCCGCGGTACGACGACAGCTCCTCGTCCTGCATGGCGAGCACGTCGCGACCCATGACGTTGACGTGACCCGTGATCTGCGTGCGCTTCTTCGGCAACAGCCGCATCAGCGCACGCAAGGTCACGCTCTTGCCCGAACCGGACTCGCCGAGCAGGCCCAGCACCTCGCCATCGCCGAGCGAGAGACTGAGGTCGTTCACGGCGTGGACCGTACGTTCGCCGGTGAAGCGGATGTTGAGCCCTGAGATCTCGACGAGCTTTGTCATGACGGCAGTTTGGGCAACCTCTCGTGATGGTCGGTGACGCGCTGGAACGCGGCGCCGATGGTGAGCAGGGTCGCCTCATCGAAGGAGCGGCCGATCAGCTGCATGCCGATCGGCAGGCCGCTTTTGGCGAAGCCGGAGGGCATGGTCAGCGACGGCAGGCCCAGAAAGTTCACCGGACGGGTGAACAGCGTCAGCCGCTGCAACAGCGCCGGTGCGTTCGGCCCGCCGCCGACGTCGCTCTCCTCGATCGTCGGCGCCGGGACGGGCGATGCCGGTGCGATGATCGCGTCGACACCTGCGGCGGCCGCATTGTGCGCCGCGAGTGCCGGGCCACGCCAACGCATGGCCTCGAGATAGGTGACGGCGGGAACCGCGAGGCCGTTCTGGAGCCGCATCAGCGTCTGCGAACCGTAGTCCTGCGGCCGTTCGATCATCCAGCGCTTGTGGAAGGCGGCAGCCTCGGCTGCCAGCACGAGCTGGCTGGCGGAAGACAATTGCCGCTGGTCCGGCAGCTCGACCTTGACGATGTCGGCACCGTCACGCTTGAGCACCGCAATGGTCTCGTCCAGCACGCGCGCGACCTCGCTGTCGAGATCGTCGACATAGTACGATGCGGGCACGCCGACTTTGAGGCCCTTCAGCGAGCCTCTGGTCGCGCCGACGTAATCCGACAGCGGTTCGTGGCTGGCGGTCGAATCTTCGGGGTCCGGGCCGGCCATCAGCGCCAGCAGCAAGGCGCAGTCTTCGGCGGTGCGCGCGAGCGGCCCGACCGTGTCGAGCGATTGCGACAGCGGCATCGCACCGGCGCGGCTGACGCGACTCCAAGTCGTCTTCAGACCCGTGACGCCGCAGAAATGCGCGGGCATGCGGATCGAGCCGCCGGTGTCGGAGCCCAGCGCCGCAAAAGTAAGCCGCGCGGCGACCGCCGAGCCCGAGCCAGAGGACGAGCCGCCGGTGATATGCGCGACGTTCCAGGGATTGCGCACCGGACCATAATGGGCGTTGTGCCCGGTCGGCCCATAGGCGAACTCGGCCAGATGCAGCGTGCCGAGCCTGATCTGGCCGGCATCCTTGAGCCGCTGCAGGGCGGTCGACGTCACGGTCGGCACGAAATCGCGGCGGATCCGCGAGCCGCAGGTCGCGACCTTGCCCGCATCGTAATACATGTCCTTGTGGGCGAGCGGCACGCCGTGCAGCGGACCACGCAGCTCGCCCTTGGCAAGCTCGGCATCGGCGGCATCGGCCGCCTTCAGCGCGGCTTCGGGCTCGACCGACATGAAGGCGTTGAGATGCGGCTGCCACTGCGCGATGCGATGCAGCAGCGCGCGTGTGACCTCATGCGAGGAGACCTGCTTCATCGCGATCGCACGCGCGACCTCGGTGAGCGTCATCAAGGCAGGCTCAGCGCTCATTTCGACACCTTCCGGGTCTGCGCAAGCGGATAGAGCGCGGGCTCGAGGTCGAACGGCAGCGTGCCGGCGATGGCGGCAAAGCCTTCGAAGGCGGGTCCGATGGAGTTGGAGATGCGCGTCGCGATCTCATCGTCCAGGGGAATACCGGCGATCCGTGCCGTTGCCTGGATTTCCTTTGTCGTCGGTCTCGTCATGCGGTTTCCTCTTTGGGCGCACGGCTATGGCCTGATTCCGGAATGGCCATGTAGCAGGCGGCCTCGTGCCCCATATTATCGAGCGCGGTGAGCTTTGGTGTCGCATTTGCGCAGAGCGGCTCCGCAAACGGACAACGGGTGTGGAAGCGGCAGCCCGCAGGCGGATCGATCGGATTGGGTGGATCGCCCGAGATCGGCGGCTTCTCGGTGCGCCTGTCAGGATCAGAGGACGGCATCGCTGCAAGAAGCGCGCGCGTATAGGGATGCGCAGGCGCATCCCAGACCTGGTCGACCGGGCCGAGCTCGACGACCTCGCCGAGATACATCACCAGCACCCGGTCCGAGATGTAGCGGACGACGTTGAGGTCGTGGCTGATGAAAAGATAAGTCAGGCCGAATTCGCGCTTGAGATCGGCGAGCAGATTGAGCACCTGGGCCTCGACGGATTTGTCGAGCGCCGAGACGGCCTCATCCAGGATCACCAGGCGCGGCGATAGCGCCAGCGCGCGTGCGATGTTGACGCGCTGCCGCTGGCCGCCCGAGATTTCGTGCGGATAGCGGTTGGCGAAGTTTGCAGGGACCAGACCGACCTTGCCGAGCAGCTCGCGGGCCAGCGCGTGCGCCGCACCATGGGCCATGCCGTGCACCTTCGGCCCAAACGCGATCGATTCCTCGATCGTCAGGCGCGGATTGAGTGAGGCGTAGGAATCCTGGAACACCATCTGCATGCCGCGGCGCAGATCGCGCAGCGACAACGACCGTCCGACGGTCATGCCGTCATAGATGATGTCGCCGTCATCGCGCGACATCAGGTGCATCAGCAGCCGCGCGGTGGTGGACTTGCCGCAGCCGGACTCGCCGACGATGCCGACCGTCTCGCCCTTGGCGACGGAGAAGGACACATTGTCCACGGCGCGAACGGTCCGCTTGGCGGCGAACAGCCCGCCACGCACCGGAAAATGTTTTGTGAGACCGCTGACCTGCAGCAACGGCTGCGCGAGGCCGCCGCGGTCTTCGACCTGCCCCAGCATGGCGACGGAAGTGTTGGTCTCGCTCATCGCCGCGGCCTCGCACCTCTCCCCGTCGGGGAGAGGTCGCGCCGAAGGCGCGGGTGAGGGGGCGCGGCAAACTCGACGGAGCGTAACCCCTCACCCGGATTGCATGTTGCGATGCAATCCGACCTCTCCCTTCGGGAGAGGTGTGGCACCGACGTCGCCGCGCTCAGATCGTCTCTCATGGTCTCAGTTCCTGATGTCCATGGCGCTGCGCAGTCCGTCCGAGAGCAAATTGAAGCAGATCGACACCGCGAAGATCATCGCGCCCGGAAGCGCTGCGACCCAGGGATTGACGTAGATCGCGGTACGAAGCGTGTTCAGCATCAGGCCCCATTCCGGCTCCGGCGGCTTGGTGCCGAGGCCGAGGAAGGACAGACCGGCCGCCAGGATCATCGAGACTGAAATGAGACTGGTCGCATAGACGAAGATCGAACCGAGCACGTTGCCGAGGATGTGCACGCGCATGATCGTGAATGGCCCCGCACCCGAGGCGCGCGCGGCTTCAACGAAATCCATGTTGCGCACGCCGGTGGTGACGCTTTCGGCGACACGGGCGATCTGCGGCACGAACACGATGGTCAGCGCTACGATGGAGTTGAGGATGCCGGCGCCGAGCGCGCCTGATATCGCGATCGCCAGCAGCACGGAAGGGAAGGCGTAGAACACGTCGACCGTGCGCATGATCGCGGTGTTGAGCTTGCCTCCGACATAGCCGGCAACGAGGCCGAGCGAGGTGCCGATGCCGAAGGCGAGAATGACGGGCAAGATGCCGATGACGAGCGAGAGCCGGCCGCCATAGATCAGCCGCGCCAGCATATCGCGGCCAAGCTCGTCGGTGCCGAGCGGATAGCCCGCCGTGCCGATGTGGCGCAGGCGGCGGATCATCGAGCCCTTGTAGGGATCCTCGAGCCCGAGCCAGGGTGCGAGGATCGCGGAAATGAAGATCAAGAGCAGCACGATGGCGCAGGCCATGCTGACCTTGTCGCGCAGGATGCGACGGGCAACCGTCGCCCAATAGCCGCGCGCCTTGGTCGCGGGCGCAGCCTGGAGCGCGGCTTCGGTGGCGGCGGACAAAGGGAGCTCGGTCATCGGCTAGCCCCCGCAAAATTTTGGTTCGGTCGGTGCAAGCCAAGGAGGCGGTGCACCTCTCCCGCTTGCGGGAGAGGTCGCGCCCAACGGGTCGCGCCGAACGCGCGCCCGATGACAGGCTCCGGCGCGGGTGAGGGTTTTCTGCTCTTGGGGGTTCTCGCGAGAGGAAACACCCTCTCCCCGACCCTCCCCCGCAAGCGGACGAGGGAGCGCACCTCCCGTGGAGCTACGGCTCGGCTCATCGCGCTAGCCCCGCTTGATGCGCGGATCGATCGCAGCTTGGGCGATGTCGACCAGCAGATTGAGAAAGACGAAGAACAGCGCCAGCACCAGTATCGTGCCCTGCAACAGCGGCAGGTCGCGCTGGAAGATCGCGGAATTGAGCAGGAAGCCCGAGCCCGGCCACGAGAACACGGTCTCGATCAGGATCGAGCCCCCGAGCATGTAGCCGAGTTGGAGCCCCATCACGGCGAGCGCGGTGGGCGCGGCATTCTTGATGACGTGACCGAACACCCCTCGTTCGTGCAGACCCTTGGCGCGTAGCGCCTCGACGAAATCCTGGCTGAGAATGTCGCCGGTGAGCGCGCGCACGCTGCGGGTGACGATGCCCATCGGGATCACCGAGGTCGTGATCGCCGGAAGCACCAGATATCTCAGATGCGCCCAGTCCCAGGCCCAGGAGTTGGAGCCGTTCGGCCCGGCGCCGACCGCGGGCAGCCAGTTCAGCTCCACCGAGAAGATGATGACCAGCACCATGCCGAGCCAGTAGTGCGGCACCGAGACACCGGCGATGGCAAAGGACGTCGCGAGCTTGTCAATCCAGGTTTCGCGGAAATAGCCGGCGATCAGCCCGAGCAGGACGCCCATCGTGAAGCCGATGATGGCCGCCGCAATCGCCAGCGTGACGGTGTTGCCGACCGCGCGCATGACCTCGGCGAGCACGGGCCGGCCCGTCGCGATGGAATTGCCGAGATCGCCATGAAGGGCACGCAGCAACCACAGCCCGAACTGCACCGGCAACGGCCGGTCGAAACCATAGGCGGCACGGAGCTGCGCGGCGAGCTCCTGCGAGGCATCTGCGGGGAGCACCGCAACGAGCGGATCGCCCGGTGTGATGTGCACGAGCAGAAAGCACACCAGCGCGACGCTGATGACGATCGGGATGACATAGACGATACGTCTGGCGATGTAGGCGAGCACTGACTTACCTGACGTGATGTCGCACGATACGAACGCGGGCTTCCGTATGGAGCGCGAGATGGGAGCGTTCCCTCCCCCCTTGTGGGGGAGGGTCAGGGAGGGGGGGTGGCCACAGAGGGACTGCCCGTGTGAACCCCCTTCCCCAACCCCTCCCCACAAGGGGGAGGGGAGCCCTACCAGCGTGCTCGCCTCACTTCACTACTGCATCGAAATCGGCGAGAAATCGATGAACCAGCTCTTCGGCTGGATCACCCCCGTGACCTTCGGGCTCATGGCGCGGGGCCCGACGTCGTGGGCGACATAGAGAAAGGCTGCGTCGTCGACGGAGGCCGCGTGCAGTTCAGCGAGTGCGGCGTCGCGCGCGGCGGGATCGAAGGTCTGCCGCGCCTTCTTCACCAGCTCGTCGAACTTGGGATTGTTGATAAAGCCCCAATTGTTCGAGACCGGCGGGGCCATGCTCGATTGCAGGAAGCGCACCAGTGCGAAGAACGGATCCATTGCCGCATAGGTGACGTTGGTCGCGTTCGAGCCGTTGGCTGAGGGATCCTTGGCGCCGCGGCGCCAGTTGGTGAACAGCGTATTCCACTCAATGACATCAAGCTGCACGTCGAAATAACATTCGGCGAGTGCCTGCTGCAGATATTCGTTCATGGGCAGCGGCTGCATCTGGCCCGAGCCCGACGCCGAGGTCTGGATCTTCACCGTCAGCTTCTTGTTCGGACCAAAGCCTGCTTCCTGCATCAGCTTCTGCGCGGCCGGCTTGTCGTACTTGATCTCGAAGGTCGGTTTTCCGCGCCAGGGATGGCCGGGCTCGAAGGTGCCGGTCGCCGGCACCATGAGCCCTGCCAGCAAGCCATCCTTGAGGCCTTCGCGATCGACGCAGAGGTTCGCAGCCTTGCGGACGCGGATATCGTTCCAGGGCGAGCCTTCGACGCGCGAGAATTGCCACGGCCAGACATGCGGCTGCTCGTTGGCGTAGAGCTTGAAGCCGCGCTGCTTGAGCTCGGGCAGCGCATCGGGCGCGGGCGCCTCGACCCAATCGACCTGACCGGAGAGCAGCGCCGCGGTGCGCGCGTTGGCTTCCGGCATCGGCAAGAGCACCATCTTGTCGATCTTGGGCACGCGCGCCTTGTCCCAATAGTCAGCGTTCTTGACCAGCTCCAGCCGTTCGCGCGGCGTGAAGCTTGCCATCTTCCACGGGCCGGTGCCCGCGGCGTCCTTGGCAAAGGCGGTCCAGGCGGCCTGCGACTTCGCCTTGGCGTCAGCACCTTCCGCCTTGTCGTAGAAATGCTGCCACTTCGACGGGCTCGCCATGAAGAGGTTGGTGAGGTTGATCGGCAGGAAGCTGTCGGGTTCCTTGGTGGTGAGCTCGACCGTCATGTCGTCGATCTTCCTTGCAGAAGCCAGCGTCGGCATGCGCGAGGCCGTGACGCCGACCTGGCTGGCGTCGAATTGCGGGGCGTCCTGCTTCAGGACCTTGTCCACGTTCCACACCACGGCATCGGCGTTGAACGGCGTGCCGTCATGGAAGGTGACGCCCGGGCGCAGCTTGAAGATCCATTTGGTCTTGTCCGCATCATCGACCTTCCACTCGGTCGCAAGGCCGGGGATCACCACGCTGGCCTTGTCCGCCGAGGACAGGTCCCAGCCGGTGAGCGCGTCATACATGGTGACGCCAGTGAAGCGGTTGCCCTCAAAACCCTGATCAGGTTGGCCGAGCGTGCGCGGAATGTCGGCAGCCGTCATGCCGATGCGCAGCACGGTCTCGGCGCTGGCCGCGTGCGGCCAGGCCGCCGCAGTCGTCAGCGCCAGCGCAGCAATCAGTGCTGCGCGCGCAGTTGTCTTGATAAGCATAACCCCAGTCCTCTCAATGAAATCGCTGATTAATTTTGATGCAAACGTATGCAATGGCTATGCCAAGGAGAAACTTATTCTGCAAATTAGCTCTGCGACGACAAGTCCTTGTGATCGCGGGAATGCAGCGCAACCAAAACTGCCTATTCTGGCATCAAGATTGCACGTTAGGCCCCACCTATTCTGGGAGCTTCGGGCCATGCGAATCCTCAAATCGACCTGTCTCGCGGTGCTTGCACTGGCATTATTCTCGCTCCCGGCGCGCGCCGAAACCGTGGTGCGCTATGGCATCTCGATGGCGGATATTCCGCTGACGACGGGCCAGCCCGATCGCGGCGCCGGGGCCTATCAATTCACGGCCTATACGATCTACGATCCGCTGGTGGCGTGGGAGATGGACGTGGCCGAACGCCCGGGCAAGCTGGTGCCGGGGCTCGCGACCGAATGGAAGGTCGACGTTTCAGACAAGACCAAATGGCGCTTCACCCTTCGCAAGGGGGTGAAGTTTCACGACGGCAGCGAGTTCAACGCTGATGCGGTGATCTGGAATCTCGACAAGGTGCTCAACGACAAGGCGCCGCAATTCGACAAGCGGCAGAGCGCGCAGGTGAAGACGCGGCTTCCTTCGGTCGCGAGCTACGCCAGGATCGATGACTTCACCGTGGAGATCACGACCAAGACGCGTGGACTCCTTTTTTCCCTATCAGATGCTGTGGTTCCTGGTGTCGAGCCCGGCGCAGTATGAGAAGCTCGGCAAGGATTGGGACAAGTTCGCCAGCCAGCCCTCCGGCACCGGCCCGTTCAAGCTGACGAAGCTGGTGCCGCGCGAGCTCGCCGAGCTCAGCAGGAATCCGGACTATTGGAACGCCAAGCGCATTCCGAAGGTCGACAAGATCGTGCTGATGCCGATGCCGGAAGCGTTGACCCGCACCAACGCGCTGCTCGCAGGCCAGGTCGATCTGATCGAGACGCCGGCGCCTGATGCCGTGCCGCAGCTGAAGGCCGCCGGCATGAAGATCGTCGACAACGTCACGCCGCATGTCTGGAATTATCATCTCAGCGTGCTGCCGGGCTCGCCCTGGACCGACATCCGCCTGCGCAAGGCGCTGAACCTCGCGATCAACCGCGACGAAGTCGTCGGCCTGATGAACGGACTTGCGAAGCCCGCGAAAGGACAAGTGGACCCCTCGAGCCCGTGGTTCGGCAAGCCGACCTTTGAATTGAAGTACGATCTTGCCGCAGCGAAGAAGCTGGTGGAGGAAGCCGGCTATTCGAAAGAAAAGCCGCTGAAGACCACCTTCATCATCGCGCAGGGCGGCACCGGCCAGATGCTGTCGCTGCCGATGAACGAATTCCTGCAGCAGAGTTTCAAGGAGATCGGCATCGACATCGACTTCAAGGTGGTCGAGCTCGAAACGCTCTATACGCATTGGCGCAAGGGCGCCGCCGACGAGATCAACGCCGGCATCACCGCCAACAACATCGCCTATGTCACCTCGGACCCGCTCTATGCCATCGTCCGCTTCTTTGCCTCCGACCAGATCGCGCCTGTCGGCGTCAACTGGGGCGGCTACAGGAATCCCGAGGTCGACGCGCTGATCAACGAGGCCAAGCAGACCTTCGACACCGCCAGGCAGAACGATTTGATCGCGCAGGCGCATGCGCTGATCGTCGACGACGCCGCGCTGGTCTGGGTGGTCCACGACACCAACCCGCATGCGCTGTCGCCGAAGATCAAGCAGTTCGTGCAGGCGCAGCACTGGTTCCAGGATCTCACGACGATCGGGGTGGAGTGAAGGCGGCGAGCACAGACATCGCAGGGTGGGTTAGCCGCAGGCGTAACCCACCTCTGCTCCCAGCCGCGGAGACAGAAGAGGTGGATTACGCCGAGCAGACGCGCTTCGCGCATCCGCTGAGCTAACCCACCCTACAGGCTACGTCCTCGCGCCCCTACTTCGTCAGCAGCGCAAACGCTCCGTTCCACCCCTCGGGCGGCGGATCGACCTTGAACTCGTTGATCCTTGCTTCGTACAGCTTGAACAGCTTCTCCAGCGTGTCGGCATCCTCGCTGCGACGGCCGCGTTCGATGGCGTCCAGTGCGCCGTGCCAGTCGCGGCTGCGGTAGCAGGCGAGCATTTCGATGGTGACGTTGCGCAGGCGCTGGAACGCGGCCGACTGCAACACATCCTCGCGGCCGGCGATCGCATAGATCACCTCCGGTTCGCTCTTGCCCTTGACCGTGATGAAGTCGAGCTCGAGGATCGCGAATCTGTCCTTGGCGGCGAGTGCGGTGCGCGAGCCCACGATGATCGGGAAGCCGTATTCCTTGGTCTGGCCTTCCAGGCGCGAGGCGAGGTTCACGCTGTCGCCGAGCACAGAATAGTTCTTCTTCAGATCGGAGCCCATGTTGCCAACCACCCCGATGCCGGTGTTGAGGCCGATGCCGACATTGAGCGGGATGTAGACATGGCCGCCATCGGCCGCTTCCTGCTCGCGCTCCTTGTTCACGACGTCGATCCTTTCCAGCATCTGGATCGCGGCCTCGCAGGCATGCACCTGGTGCTCGGCATCGTCGAGCGGCGCGTTCCAGAACGCCATGATGGCGTCGCCCATGTATTTGTCGACATAGCCCTTCTGTTCGATGATCACGTCCGTGAGCGGTGTCAGGAAGCGGTTCATCAGCGTGATCAGGCCTTGCGGATCGTGCTTGTAGCTCTCCGAGATCGTGGTGAATCCGCGCACGTCGGAGAACATGATCGTCATCTCGCGCTCCTCGCCGCCGAGCACGAGTTTCTCCGGCGATTGCGCCAGCTGTTCGACCAGCACCGGCGACATGTATTGGGCGAAGATGCCGCGGATCTGCACGCGCTGGCGCTGCTCGCGCACGAAGCTCCAGAAGATGAAAGTGAGGTAGATCGCGGTGGTCGACAGCAGTGGATAGGTGAAGTCGATCAGATAGCGATACTGCGCGTAGAAGAACCAGGACGTGCCGACCAGGATCGCGGCGAACAACGCCCCGGCCAGCACCAGCCGGACCGGGCCGAGATTCGGCGTGAAGATGATGACGAGGATGCCGATGATCATCGCCGCGAGAAGCTCGACGCCGAGCGCGTAGTTCGGCTGGGAGATGACCGCGCGGCTGAGCACGCTTTCGAGCACCTGGGCGTGGATCTCGACGCCGGGCATGGTCGAGGACACCGGCGTGGTCTTGATGTCGTTCAGACCGGCCGCGGACGTGCCGATCAACACCAGCTTGCCGTTGATCTTGTCCGGCGACACGGTGTTGTCGAGCACGTCGGACGCCGAGACATAGATCGAGGGATCGAGACGGGCGTAGTGCACCCAGAGCTGGCCGTTCTTATCGGTCGGGATCTCGACGCCCTTGAGGCGGATCGCGCGGATGCCGGTCTTGTCGGTGCGGACCAGCAGCGTCGGCGTTCGCGTGATGATCCGCAGGATCTCCAGACTCAGCGAGGGCATGATCATGTTGCCCTGGGTGCGCATGATCATCGGCACACGGCGAATCAGGCCATCGCGCTCGGTCTTGATCGAGAACAGGCCGCGGCCGGCGGCGACCTTCTCGATGACGGGCACGTTGCGGAGCAGGCCGGGAAACTCGAACAGAAATTTTTCGGCGCCTTCCTCGCCCACCGTCGCGACGCCAGTGAAGGGCAGTGTCTTGTCAAGCTCGGACTCGACCGCCGGCAGGCCGGTCTCGCCGAGGACGACGTGCGAACGCCTGATCGCTTCGGCGAGGACCTGGTCGTTGCTCGGCAGCTCGCGCAGTCTGGCGCGGGTGACGTCGTCGAGGTAGCGCATCTGGCCGGCGACCAGATCCGGACTGAGCCGGTCGGGTTCCGAAAACACCACGTCGAAGCCGATCGCCACCGCGCCGGCGGCGGTGAGGTTGATGACCAAGTCCGCGATCCGCGTCCGCGGCCAAGGCCACTGGCCGAACTTGGCGAGGCTCTTGTCGTCGATGTCGACGATCGTGACCGGCCGCACCGTCTTGTGGCGGGGATCGATCAGCTGAAACAGGTCGAAGGTGCGCACGCGCAATTCCTGCACCGGCGGCGGATCCCAGACGCGCAACCCGGCGAAGACGATCAGCAGCCCAAGCCCCAGCAGGCGCGCAATGCCGAGTCTCCGCGTGAACCACCGGCGCAGGATTTTGAGACGTTTCATGTCAGTCGAGCTTCCCGGCGCGCGTCGCGTCCCCCGGATCATGGAGCCTAAGCGTGTGATTTTCCATTCCCCGATGGCGGAGGATTGCGGATTTTTTGCCGGCGCCAAGCCGGGCATCGATCGCGGCCAGGCGGGCCGGATCGGGCGCCGATCAGGAGATGTGGAAGATGAAATCGCTGGCCTTGAGACTTGCGGCGACCACGTTCTTCAGCAGCAGCGTTTCATGTTCGGTGACCGCGCCGTCTCCCGTACCAATATGCTCCTGCCACGTAACCTGCGTTTCGCCGGACAGCTGGGTCATGTGGAGATCGTGAGTGGACGCAACGCCCGAGAACTGGCGCAGGTCGATCTTGTCGAGGCCCTCAATGAAATCGGCGATGGTGTGCGTGGCATCTTCCCCGGTCCTGCCCGGCGCGAACACGAACTGATCCTTGCCGCCGCCGCCGCTCAGCGTGTCGCCGGTCGTCGTCGCGAAGATGACGTCCTTGCCGCTGGTGCCGCTCAGCGTGACGCCATTGCGGGCGTCGCCCTCGTTGAAGATGAAGTTGACCGTGTCGCCGGCGCCGGTGGTCTGGTCCGTTACGGTCAGCGTGATCTGGTCCTGGTCGGGCGGCGTGTCTCCGGGATTGTAAGTGATGCCGTCCTGGAAGGCCGTATTGATGTCATCGAGCGAGCCGGATGCGGCCGACGGATCGACGTGGCTATCAGGCGCATGCGCAGTGACGGCTGTGACGGTGAAGTCATCCGCCGACGCGTTGGAATCGGTGTCGCTGACCGAGAGATTGAGGATGCTGTCGGTGCCGAGCTCGCGATCATGCGAGACGTAGAAATCGTCGGTGCCGATGAGCGGCCCACCGGCAGGCGCGGTCACGCTGGTGCTGATCGTGGTAGCCTCGCTCGACGCCGGCGCCGTGCCGTCGGTGGCCATCGCCGCGATGTCGGTCGTCACTGGCGCCGCTGACGTCGTGATGCCACCGCCATAGGTGTCGTCGAGCGCTTGGACGCCGAGCGCGTCCGGCGTGCCCGTAAAACCGTCGGCCGGCACGAAACGGATCGACGTGTCGGTGCCCAGCACCAGCGCATGGCAGTCACTGACCGATCCGATATCGACCCACTGGCTGGTGCCGGCGACTTCGTACTGCCAGACGCCCTCGGCGGTCGTGGCCGTGTCCGATGTGACCGCGATGGCCTGGAAGCTCGCGCCGTCGTCGACATCGTGGAACTTGCTCGCGAAGAGATCGCTGACGGTGCTTCCGGCCGGATTGCTGTCATTGCCGGCGACAGAGGTCAGCGTCGCGTCGTCGAGCATCGGCGAATCGTTGCTGCCGGTGATGTTGACCGTGACGACGTCGCCCGTGCCGGTGACGTGACCGTCATTGGGCACGATGGTGTATTGCAGCGACAGCGTGTGGCCGGCAGCGAGGAAGTCGAAGGCCTGGTCGCCCGAATTGAAGTCCCACGAGAACTGGGCGTGGTCAGCCGTGCCGTTCAGGATGTCGCCGGACTGAACCGCCAAATAGTTCACCAGATCCGCGTTCGACAGCCCGTCGATGCCGTCGGTCTGCAGGACGCCGTCGAGATAGACGGAGAGGTGATCGAGTGCCACCGTGACGTGGTCCGTGGCGTCGGCGTCGGATACGGTCAGCGTGCCGCCCTTGCTGAGCCCAGCATTGGTCTCGGGCAGGGTCACCGTGTCGACGTCGCCCGCGCCCGTCGTGATCGCGGGCGCATCGTTGGCGCCGGTGATCGTGACGGTGACCTGGGTCGTGTCGGTGCCGTGATGGCCGTCGTCGAGCGCGATGGTGGAGACGACGGTCGCGGTCTGGCCCTGGCCGAGGAAGTCCAGCGCACCGTCAGCGATCGAATAGCTCCAGTCGACGGCACCATTGTTCTTGCCTGATGTCAGGACCGCAAGCGCGCTTTCCAGCGCACTCGCCTGACCCGAGGTCGGCGTGAGCTCGGTATGGCCATCGGCGTCGAGCCAGGTCACGTCCTGGTGGGTCACGTTCGCCTGCGGACGATCGGTCAGATCGACGTCGGTGAAGGCGATCGAGCCGGCGGCGGCCGGTACCGGGTCGGGCGCCGGGGAATTGGTGGTGTTCGCCAATTCGGAGAAGCTCGCGCTCAGCCCGGCGCCATCGGCGGTGAATTTCGGCGCGTCGTCCGCGGCGTTGACGGTGATCAGCGTGTGACCCGTGCCGTCGTCGCTGCCCGCGAAGATCGTGTTGCTGTAGTCGGCGCCCGTCAGGGCCAGGCTGATGTGATGACCTGCAGCGTCGGTGATCGTCAGCGTGCCGCCGGTTTTGGCGTCGTCATTGGCGACGTAGATCGCACTGGTTCCGAGACCATACCCGATGCTCGACAGGTCGATCTTGTCGGTCGCGATCAATCCCGCGATCGAGCCGCCGAAATCCGTCGTCTGGATGGAGAGCTCGCTGCCCTCGCCCGCGAAGGTGACCGTCTGCGACATCGTGGCGTCGAGCACCAGCGTCGCACCGGCATCGATCGTGACCGAACCGGAGCCGGACAGCGAGCCGAACAGCGACAAGGCCCCGCCGGCATGGATCTCGATCGTGTTGGTGTTGGTGATGCTGCCCGTGATCGATGTCGTGCCCCAACTCTCGATGCTGCCGGAGTTGGTGATGCCGAAGGTCAGCCCGTCCGCGCTCGCGACAGAGGCGCCGTCGTGGAGATCGATTTCGCCGGCATTATCGATCGTGGACGAGGGGCCGAACGCGTTGGTGCCGGAAACGATCCAGGTGCCGGCGGATTCGTTGTCGAAGGTGGCGCTTGCAGCCGAGATGTTGCCGTTGATGTGGCCGCTATTGTTGATCGCGACCGCGCCGCCGGTCTCGACGATCGCGTAGGCGGTCGCGGTCACGCTTCCGGCGTCGTCGCGGCCGATGGTGCCGGAATTGTCGATCGTCGCGGTGCCGGTCGCGCTCTCGTGAATGGAGATCGCGGCGACGTCGCCGGCACCGGCCACAGATCCGGTATTGGTGATGTGCGTCGAACCCGTCGCCTCGTCGCCGTCCTGGACGACACTGATGCCGTACGAACCCGTGCCTATGATATGCCCGTGATTGGTGATGGTGACATCGCCATCGCGGTTGGCGAGCACGTCGAGACCGACAGCACCGGACGCCGTGCCGCCGATCGTCGCGGCGATGTCGCCCGCCCCGGTCGCCCCGTCCCGCAGCGTGATGCCGTCGCCGGCAGTTCCGGTGACATCGCCAACCGTGATCAGCGAGATAGTACCGATGCCGTTCTGGCTGACGGCAATGCCATTGTTCGCGCCGGTCAGCGTGCCTGATGGCGTCAGCACGATGTCGCCGCGGCTGTCGCTCGACCCGCCCGATGCCGTGAAGTCGAGCGCATCGCCTTCAGACGCCGTGATGTCGGCGTTACCGGTGATCGCGAAGCTGCCACCACTCGTCGCCTGGCCGGTGATGGTCCCGGTGAAGCCATGGCTGGTGTTGTCAAGCTGCAGCGTATCGGAACCACCGCTGAAGGTGACGGTCTGCGCATCGGCTCCGCCGAGTTCCAGCGTCGCCTCGTCGTCGATGATCAACTGGCCGGCGCCGGTGAGCTTGCCGGACAGGTTCAGGGTGCCGGCCTGCACCTCGATGATCCCGGTGTTGGTCACGGCACCCGTGACATTGTTGCCGCCCGACACGGCGTAGAGATTGCCGAAATTGTTCAGGCTGCCGCCGTTGATCGAGACGTCGGTCAAATGGAGCTTCGACATTCCGTCGACCGTGACCGTGCCGGTGCTGGTGATATCCACGCCGGTGATGGCGCTGCTGCCGGTCGATTCCAGCGTACCTGATATGGTCAGCGTGCCGCCGTCGATCGTCGCGCCGTTGACGATCAGTTTGCCGTCGGCATCGACCGTGAGGTTGCCGGAATTTTTGACGACGGAGCCATGGTCGATCGTCAGCGCGCTGTCGCTCCACACCTCGATCAGGCCGCCGGCCTTGTTGGCAACGGTTTCGCTGCTGAACTCTGCTGCACCCCTGACGTTGACCACACCGCAATTGCTCAGCGTGCCGTTCTCGATCAGGCTGGTGCCGTCGAGCTCCAGCGTGCCGTAAATGGTCACGGCACCGCCATCGACCGTCGCGGCACCAACGATCAGCCTCGTACCGACATCCGCTTGGAGGATGCCGCCTGCATTGTGAATCTCGGCGAGCGTCGTCAGCGTGCCGCCGGACAGTTCGATCGTGCCGGAGTTGGTGATCGACGTAGCCTCGGCGAAGTCGCCACCGCCTGCAAGCGTCATCCCCCCGGCATTCGCCAGGAGGCTCGCCCCCGAAAACTCGGCCTTGCCGCCAATCGAGACGATGCCCGTCGCCTGATTGGTGAATCTCGAATCGGCCTCGAGCGTGAGCGTCCCGGTGATCGTCAGTGTGCTCTTGTTGATCACCTCGGGGGCTGTGTGGTCCGCCTTGGTGTCGAAATCGTTCATCGTCAGCGAATTGGCGAACGCGGCTGTGTCGATCGTGACCGGATAGGACGGCGTCAGGCCGTGCAGCTGGTCGGTGATGACGATGACGTCGTCGCTGCTGGTCGGCACGGTGCCGGTTTCCCAGTTGGCGCCGTCCCCCCAGAAGCCGCCTGACGGAGCTCCCGGCTTGTTCGTCGCGATCCACACCACGGCAGGCGCATCGGTGCCCGTGATCGTGACCGTGATGGTCTGGTCTGACGTGGCGCCCTGCGAGTCCGTGACCGTCACGGTGTAGGTCAGCGTCAGCACCTCGCCCTTCGGGATGAAGTCGGCGAGGTAGACCGGGATATCTCCGAGCGACCAATTCACCGTTCCCGTGCCGGACCCCGTGCTGTCGTGACCGGGCGCGATCGAGACCGAGAGGTCCTTGGCGAGGAAGTCGTAGATGCTCTGGGGCACGGTGCCGCCGGGCAGGACCGCGCTGAACTTGGATACCGCCACCGTGTGCGTGTCGGTGAGATCGACATCGCTGAAGCTCAGCGTGCCCGAGGTGGGGACGTCGGTGGTGAGCGGGCCACCCGGCACGCTGGTGCCGCCCGAGAAGGTGATGGTCGGCACGGCCGAGGTGATCACCGGCTTGTCGTTGGTGCCGGTGATGGTGATGGTGATGTCTTTGGTGACGATCCCTGGATCGTCGGCGAAGTTGTTGTTGAGGACGATGGTGTATTTCAGCGTCAGCGTCTCGCCTGCGGCGAGGAAATCGAAGGCGCTATCGGGGACGCTGAAGGTCCAGGCCGCGGTTCCATTGCTGTCGTTGCCGGCGCCGGGAACGACGGTGATCTTGACCTCGGTGGCCAGGATATCCTGCTTCTGGAGCGCCGAAAGGCCTGCCGTCACGTCGTGCTGGCCCGAGTCCTGGTAGACATAGGTGCCGTCGGTGAGCACCACCTTCACGGTCGGACGGTCGCCAAGATTGAAGTCGACAAAGGAGGCCTTGGCGATCACCAGATCGGCCGTCGACACGCCGGTCTGACCTGCGACCTCGGTCAGGTTGAATGCGAGCTTGACGTTGTTGGCGAGGTCGAGGCTCTGCAAAAACAGCGACAGCGCGTTCGGAACACGGCTGCCCGCGGTCGCGTGGTCGGTCGGCCCCTGCAGCGCAGCGTTCTGCTGGCTGAGATTGACGAAGACCGGAATCGCGACGTAGCCGGCTGGCGTCTTGATCGTGAGGCCGTCGCTGGTCTGCGTGACGGTGTCGGTGAAGTTCGTGGTCAGCTTGGTGTTGGTATTGTTGTCCGTGAACTTCAGCGTGAACACGTCCGTGATCAGCTTCTGCACATCGGGTGACAACAGCGCATTGGTGACCGAGACGTTGCCACCGCTGATCTGGATCATCTGTCCGGCCTGGTTGACCGTCGCGATCGGCAGCAAGGTCAGCTTGTCGAACAGGATGTAGGAGCCGGTGGTGCCATTCGGCTCGACCAGCACCTGGAAGTTCGCCTGAGGCTGCGGATCGCCGCCACCTGCGGGAACGACGAAGTTGATCTCGGTCAGCACCGCCGTGCCACGGATACCCATGGTGGCGACCGGCGTGTCGATCTTCATGTCGCCGTGCTTGGCGGTCTCGCCGGCGACGAAGGTGATGGTGCCCGCGACCAGGCTGAGCAGCGAGGAATTGTTCGACCCGTTCGGGTCGTAGACCATCTCGTTCAGCACCATCCGCGCGTTGGAGGACAGGCCGAACACGGTGCCGTCGATGAAGGTCACGCCGAGTGTCGAATCCGAGCCGGTCGAGACCACGTCGCCCTTCTCGACGTTGTCGCCGTTGTTCAGGACGACCGAGACGCCGTTGCGGATCGCGGTGGCGCTCCCGGTCAGCTTGGTGACATGGCCGATGACCTGTGCCGCAGCGGCGCCGGGCGCCGCCTGCGCATATTGAACGTAACCCGTGAGCGCGCTGACGATATCGCCGGTGAGATGCGCACCGTCCGCCGAGGCGATCGCCGCGCGCTTGTCGCCCCTGAAATAATCGTGAACGACGAACGCGTGGCCGTCATGAGACAGCACGAGATCAAGCCCCGTGCGCTTGAAATCGCCATGGAAGATCAGATTGGGGTCGGCAACGACGACCGCACCATCGGGCACGTGGCCATGTGCCTTGGCGGTATAGGAGCCCGCGGTATGGGAGTTGGCGGTAAAGGAATTGGCCGTAAAGGGAACGACGTGGCCGGATGCGGGCGAGCGGAAACCCTGTCCATCCAAGGAGAGCGCGGCGTCAAATTTGCCAGCGTAATTCAACGGGGCACCGAAAAAAGGTTAATATTTATGAAAGAATCGATCGCCTAAGCTCGCATATCATTACCAAGTCCTTAGCGAAACCACCTATTGCTTGTGTGATTTGCACGACTTGGCGGCCCGCGACTATGCCTGCGGCGACACTCAAAGATGAACTGAAGTCATCATTGTGAGATTTGCGAGTAAAGCGTCGGTATTGGAGCCCATTTCCGGTCATTCCATGTACTCTGCAGTATAATTTCAACTATGAATGCTCACCTCAATCTTTGCATCATGATGCGCCGCCGCATACTGCGGCAATTACGGGGCCCAATCTGCGACCAACTAACAGAATCCGTGAAGTAGCGGGTCATTAGCCACAAGCGCAGAATTGACCGACCACAACTTTTGCCTGCATTCGATGCCATTTCGCGGCAGCCGAGCCTCTCCTACCTCCCGATTCGTAAAGTTTTATGCAATTCGGGCAGGCCCGCTTCAGCCTGTCCCGCGGTTTTGGGAGCCCGCCGCCGCGCGTTAAGCGGAACAAAACGGGCCGTCCCGCACCATCTCCGCGAAAGCAACAAAGCCGGCACGTCGAGGTCGAGGGGAATCCTTCCTCATCATCTTGCGAAGCCGGAAGGGGATGTCAGATGGAGTCCGCCGCTCGCCTGCGCGCCTGGCGCGCAGTCATTGCTCTATGCGGGTTGATGCTGCTCGGATCCGCGGCCGATCTTCGTGCCGGCACATTGCTGTCGCCGGGCGCAGGCGTGCTCGTGCGCAAATCCGCCGAGCCATTCGGCCTGTTCGCCTTCGCCGTTTCCAGCGGCGGCCTGCGGCAGAAATGGTTCGCACTGAAGGAGCAGCTCGACGACGACATGGTGCAGCTCGCGCTGTGCGACGGCGATCGCGACCATTGCGCCTCGCCCGCGGCGCTGAAGCTGCTGGCCATCGTCGACCAGGTCCGCACCCGCGACGGTCGCGCGCGGCTGGGCGAGACCAACCGTGCCATCAACCTCGCCATCCGCGCCGAAAGTGACGGCGCCGAAGATATCTGGAGCTCGCCGCTCGCGACCTTTGCGCGCGGCGCCGGCGATTGCGAAGACTATGCCATCGCCAAGGTCGCCGCGCTGCGGCTCGCCGGCGTTGCCGATGAGGACCTCCGCATCGTCGTGGTGCGCGATGCCAGGGCCGGGGGAGAGCATGCGGTTGTCGCCGCAAGGCTCGACGGACACTGGCTGATGCTCGACAACCGCCGCATGGCCATGGTCGCGGATGACGAGGCACGCAGCTACCAGCCGCTGTTCGTGCTCTACCAGTCTGCCGTGCTGAGATATGTCGGCGAGCCCGTCCAGTTCTCGATGGTGATCCCCGGGGTGCACTGATCGCCTCGCAGCCCGAACCTGCCCGCCACAAACCCGTTTCGCCGCGTGATCCCCGGCGCTAGCATGGCGCATTCTCTGCGGGGCGAGCGGAATGCGGTTGATCGTACTGACCATACTTGCGCTGCTGGCGTTGCCGGCGGCATCAGGCTTCGCACAATCCGGTCCATCCGCTTCTTCCCTGTCCGACAGGCTGCCGCAATTCGCCAGGAACAACTGCCAGCAGATCCGCGATCCCGGCAATCAATTGTTCTGCGGCGATGCCGAGCTTGCCGCAGCCGCCGAGAAGCTCTCCACGGCCATCGAGGCGCGGCTCGCCCGCCTGCCCGATCGTCTGCCTGCGATCGAGGAGAATGCGATCTGGAATCGCCAGCGCAATCTCGGCTGCGGCATCGTCGGCCAGACCGCCGTTCGCGTCGAAGATTTCGACCGCGTGAAGGCCTGCCTGCTCAAGGTGACCGAGGATCGCGCCACCATCGTGCGGGATACGAATTTCGACTGTCTGGCCGCCAACACCGCGGCCGGCGCACTGATCTGCGCGGACCCGTCGCTGGCGCTGACCGAGACCGAGCTCAACAGCCAGGTGCTCGGCCTGATCGGCAAGCTGGACCCGACCGCGGCACGGTTTGCTTTCGCAGAATACGGCCGCTGGACCCGCGAGCGCGATCGCAAATGCAATCTGATCGGCAAGGAGAACGTGCCGCCGCAGGAGATTGGCACCGCGGAAGATTGCCTGGCCGAATATCTGAAGCGCAAGACCGACGAGATCGCCGCAGCCGGGGGCGATCCGAAGAAGGTGTTCGGCCGGCAGGTCTCGGCCCGCGAGCCCGACGCCGACGCCGTCGACTTCTGCGCCGCGCGCATCCACGCCGCCAATTCCTGCGGCAATTTTCTCCGCATCAATCGCGTCTACGCACTCGACAGCCAAATGACCGATCAGGAGGCGCAGGTCACCGGCGAGATCGAGATGGTGGTTCTGGCGCCATTCACCACCTGCAGCAAGGTCGCGTCCGCGTGCACCGGCACCTGTTGGGACGCCAGCACCGGCCGTCCGCAACCGGCCGCCGCCAACAAGGATCGCTCCGCAGCGGCTTTCAATGTCACGCGCCGCCTTCGCATCCAGCGCACCTTTGCCTTCGTCAAAGCGGCCGACGGCTGGCGCTGCCGCGAAGACGAGCTGGCGCCGGTGAATTCGGGGACGGCGGGCGGGGGGTCGTAGCGCTAACCCTCCCCTGGAGGGGAGGGTCGGCGAAGATCAAAACATCAGATTGTCCTTGACCAGCACCCAGCGGCCGCCCTTGACCTGCTGCACCTGGGTGATGGTGTTGGCGAGATGGTCGGTCTTGGAGAACTTGGTCGGCGGCGAATTGAAGATGTCGAGGAACTTTTCGCCTGATTCCAGTGAATCGAGCATCTTCTGTCCGGTCAGATCCTTGCCGGCCTTGTCGGCGTAGAACGCAAACGTCATCACCGCGTTGTAGCCGATGATCGCCTGGGTGTTGGCGTCGGCACCGAACATCTTCTTGTAGTTGATCAGCCAGTCGTGGACCTTGCCCTTGGCGGTGTCCTCATAGGGAATCTCGAAGCCCGAAGCCGCATAGAGGCCCTCGACCGCCTCCTTGCCGAGCGTCGGCACCTCCAGCACGTTGGTCGGCGTGGCGCCCAGGAAAGTGACGTCCCAGCCGAGCTTCTTCGCCTCGGTCATCGCGCCGATGGTCTCGCGGATCACGGTGCCGAGCACGACGAGGTCGCAGCCGTCCGACTTCATCTTGGCGACCTGCGCACTGAAATCGGACGCGCCGCGCTTGTAGCTCGTGATCGAGGCGGGCTGCAGCTTCATTGCCGCGAGCTGCTGGTTGAAGCCGTCGAGCACGTTTTTTCCGTACTCGTCGTCCTGATGCATGATGCAGGGCTTCTGGAAATTCTTCCACTCCATCATGTATTTCAGGGCGGCGCGCGTGCTCTCGACGTAAGGCAGCAGATTGTTGAACTTGAGCCGCTCCTGCGGCTTGGCCGGATCGAACTTGAAGGTGAACTCGGCCGCCGTCAGCGGAAACAGCTGGAGCACACCGGCATCGAACAGGATGTCCTGGGCGGCCAGCACCGTCGGCGAGCCCATTGGACCGATCATCGCGAAGATCTTGTCGCGCTCGACCATCTTTTGCGAGGCCAGCACCGCCTTCTTCGGATCATAGCCATTGTCCTCCAGGACCATCTTGATCTTGCGGCCCTGGATGCCGCCGGCGGCGTTGATCTCCTCGACTGCCATCTTCATGCCGTTGGAAACAGGCACGCCCCAGACCTTGATCGGACCCGACAGATCCTGATGGGTACCGATGACGATCTCGTTGGCCGAAATGCCCTCATTGGTGACTTTGGTTTGCGCCAGGGACGGCTGACAGGTGAGTGCGAACGCACTCACAGCAAGGCCGAACGCTTTCAACGACTTCGACATTGACGTCTCCTCTCCTTAAGGCCCGTATTGCGCGAGCGGCGGGGCCATCACCGCTCGCTGTTGATTTGCGGGTCAGGCGACCGCCCGCTCGCGATACATCGCGTCGATTTCAGCGGCGTAGCGCTTGTTCACGAAATTACGTTTCAGCTTCATGGTCGGGGTCAGCTCCTCGTCCTCCGGCGTGAGCTGGCGCTCGATCAGGTCGAACGTCTTGATGGACTCGACGCGCGCGAAGCTGGCGTTGACGGCTTCGATCTCGCGCCAGATCAGGTCCCGGATTTCGCCGGCACGGCACAGGCTGGCGTAGTTTGTGAAGGGAATGTCGTGATCCTGCGCGAACTTCTCGACATTCTCCTGGTCGATCATCACCAGGCAGGTCAGGTACGGCCGCCTGTCGCCGATCACGACAGCATCGGAAATGTAGGGCGAGAATTTGAGCTGGTTCTCGATCTCCGACGGCGTGATGTTCTTGCCGCCCGAGGTGATGATGATGTCCTTCATCCGGTCGGTGACGCGGACAAACCCCTCGTTATCGATGGTGCCGATATCGCCGGTGTGCAGCCAGCCGCCGACATCGATGGTCTCCGCCGTCTTCTCCGGCTGATTGAGGTAGCCCATGAACAGGAAGTCGCCCTTGATCAGGATCTCGCCGTCGGGAGAGAGCGCGACCTCGCCCCAGGGCACCGCCGTGCCGACCGAGCCGAGCCTGATGCGTTCGGCCGGCATCATGGTCGCGACGCCGCAATTCTCGGTCTGGCCGTAGACCTCGTGCATGTCGATGCCGAGCGCGAGGTACCAGCGGATCAGATCCGGCGCGATCGGTGCTGCTCCCGTGAAGGCGATGTGGCAACGGTCGAGCCCGATCATGCGGCGGATGTTGCGGAAAACGAGCTGATAGGCGATGCGGTTGGCGATGCGCAAGCCCAGCGACGGCGTCCGGCCCTGCAGGCGGCAATCGACCATGCGATAGCCGATCTTGATGGCACGGCGGTAGGCCCATTGCTGGAATGCCGTCGCGTCCTTCAGCGCGATGGTGATGGCGGAATAGAATTTCTCCCAGATCCGCGGCACCGCGAGAAAGACCGTCGGCTGCACCTCGCGCAGATTATCGGGCACCGTCTCCGGGCTCTCGGCGAAGTTCATGATCGAGCCAAGTGCAACGGAGATGTAGTAGCCGCCGATGCGCTCGGCGACATGACAGAGCGGCAGGAAGATCAGCCGGTCCTCCTCCTCGCGCGCCGGGATGAAATCGTTGGCGTGCCGCATCTGATGCGTGACGCTGCGATTGGAATGCATCGCGCCCTTGGGCGGCCCTGTCGTGCCCGAGGTGTAGACGAGAACGGCGAGATCGCCGGCGCTGCGGCTGTCGATCATCTCCCGCCACAGCGCCTCGCGGCCGACCATGTGGTCACGCCCGAGCGCGCGAAACTCGTCGATCGACATCACCATGGCGTCGGAAAAGGCGCTGAGACCCTCCATGTCGAAGACGACGATCCGCTGCAGGCGGGGACAGCGCGCCCGGCACGCAAGAATCTTGTCGAGCTGCTCCTCGTCTTCGGCGAAGATCACCCGCGTCGCGGAATCATTGAGAAGATATTCGACCTGGGCCGACGCATCGGTCGGATAGATGCCTGACGAAACGCCGCCGGCACACAATATACCCATGTCGGCGTAGATCCACTCCGGCACGGCGTTGGCGATGATCGAGGCGACGTCGCCGGGCATGAAGCCGCTGGCACGAAGGCCGTAGGCGATTTCCTTGGAGATCTGCAGCCATTCGCGCCAGCTGGTCGGCTGCCAGATGCCGAACGTCTTCTCGCGGATCGCAGGCCTGTCGCCGCGTACCTCCGCGGCGCGCAAGAAGCTCTTCGCGATCGTATCGGCGACCGTCAGCACCGGTCGGGCCATGCACGTCTCCTCCTTGTCATCTTCAGTTCATCGCCACGTCTTCTTCTTTTTCCAGCGCCGCTCGCCTCGCGCGCCTTGCTCCTTGGCGCCGAGGTAGAACTCCTGGATGTCCTTCGAATGCATCAAGCGGTCGCAGCTGTCATTCATGACCACGCGGCCAATCTCGAGGACATAGCCGTAATGCGCCGTCTCCAGCGCCACGCGGGCATTCTGCTCGACCAGCAGGATCGACATGCCCTGCTCCTCGTTGACGCGGCGGATGATGTTGAAGATCTCCTTCACCAGGATTGGCGACAGGCCGAGCGAGGGCTCGTCGAGCAGCAGGAGCGTCGGCCGGTTCATCAGTGCGCGCCCGATCGCGAGCATCTGCTGCTCGCCGCCGGAGAGCTGGCCGGCCGGCTGGTCGATGCGCTCTTTCAATCGCGGGAAGTAGCCATAGACCCGCTCCAGATCCTCCGCGACGCCGTCGCGATCGCTGCGCGGATAGGCGCCCATCATCAGGTTTTCGCGCACCGAGAGGAACGGGAACACCTCGCGCCCCTCGGGGACATGACTAAGCCCCAAACGCACGATGCGGTCGGCCTCCATGCGCTGGATCGGCTTGCCCATGAACTCGATCGAGCCCTTCTGCGGATCGAGAATGCCCGAGATGGTCTTCAGCACCGTGGTCTTGCCGGCGCCGTTGGCGCCGAGCAGCGTGACGATACGGCCGCGCGGCACCTCCAGCGAGATGCCGCGGATCGCCATGATCGGCCCGTAATAGCTCTCGACGTTGGAGAGTTTCAGGATGATATCCGGGGCCATGGTCGCATCCATGCGTCAGGCTCCCAGATACGCGGCGACGACGTCGGGATGCTGCTGCACCTCGGCCGGGGAGCCCGTCGCCAGCACGCGGCCGTAGTTGAGCGCAATGACGCGGTCGGAGACGCGGTTGACCAGCGACATGTCGTGCTCGACCATCAGCACGGTGACGCCGAGCTCGCTCTTCATGTCGCGGATCCAGAACGACATGTCGTCGGTCTCCTCCACGTTGAGCCCCGACGACGGCTCGTCGAGCAGGATCAGCTTCGGCTCCGAGCAGAGCGCACGTGCGAGCTCGATCACCTTGCGGACGCCGTAAGGCAGGCCCGAGATCAATTTATCACGGTATGGCTCGAGATCGAGGAATTCGATCACCTGCTCGACCCGGCGGCGATGCACCTTCTCGTTGGCGCGCACGCTGGGCAGAAACAGCAATTCCTGCCAGAGCTGCGTGGTCGAGTGCCGGTGGCGCCCGACCAGGAGGTTCGACAGCACCGTGGCGTTCTCGAACAGCTCGATGTTCTGGAAGGTGCGGGCGATGCCGAGCCTTGCGATGTCGTAGGGCGGCTGTTCCGTGATGTCCTGATCCTCGAAGAAGATGCGGCCCGAGGTCGGCCGGTAGATCCGCGAGATCAGATTGAAGATCGAGCTTTTGCCCGCCCCGTTGGGGCCGATGATCGACAGGATCTCGCCCTTCTCGACCGCGAACGACACCGCGTCGACCGCCTTGAGGCCCCCGAAATGCAGCGACAGGTTCTCGGCGCGGAAATAGCTCATCGGTTCCGCTCCGACTTCACGTAGATCTTCTGTCGCTTGAAGGTCGCGCGCTTGTAGAGCGGGAACAGCTGGAAGAAGAGTTTTATCTTCAGCCAGCGGCCATAGAGGCCGAGCGGCTCGAACAGCACGAACACCATGATGATGATGCCGTAGATCGCGCCCTTCAGCCCGTTGAGCGAGGCAAAGGCCGCGACCTTGGACTGGACATTGCCTGCCGTCGCCGGGCCTGCGCCGAAGGTCGCGGCAATGCCGGCGATGATGCCGGGCATATCGTCCTTGAGGTAGGTCAGGAACGGATCGATCATCACGATGAAGATCGCACCCAGCACGGCCCCGTGCAGGCTGAAGATGCCGCCGATCAGGATCACGATGATGAATTCGATCGAGAGCTGCAGCGTGAACATCTCCGGCGAGATGAAGGAGAGCTTGTGCGCGAACAGCACGCCGGCAAAGCCTGTTATCGCCGCCGAGATCGCAAACGACTTCACCTTGTAGAGCGCGACATTGACGCCCATGCTGCGCGCCGCCGTCTCGCTGTCGCGGATCGCGACGAAGGCGCGGCCCGTCGGCGATCGCAGCAGGTTGAGCGTGCCGACGATGGTCAGCACCAGCACCGCAAGACAAAGGAAATAGAAGGTCGGGCTGTCCCGTGAGACCGTCACGCCGAGCAGCGACAGCGCCTTGACCCGCAGGCCCTCATTCCCGTTGGTGACGCTCTCCCAGCGCGCCAGGATCTCCTCGACGATGAAGGCGAAGGCGATGGTTGCGATGACGAGATAGATGCCCTGGAGCCGCAGTGCGGGAAAGCCGACCAGCGCGCCGACGCAGCCGGTCAGGACGCCGGCGGCGAGGAAATAGACCGGAAACGGCACGTTGTATTTCTGCAGGTAGGCGGCCGTGTAGGCGCCGATCGCCAGGAACGCCGCATGTCCCAGCGAGGCCTGCCCGGTAAAGCCGGTCAGGATCAGCAGCGCCACGCCGACCGTCGCATAGATGCAGACGAAGACGAGCTGGCTCATCAGATAGCTGGAAAGCATGTAAGGCGCGATCAGCAGCGCCGCGAACAGGAGACCATAGGAGACGACATGGCCCGAATGCGGGAACAGCCTGATGTCGTCATCATAGTCGGTCTTGAACAGGAAGCGCATGCGTTCAGACCTTCTTGCGGGCATGAAGGCCGAACAGGCCTTCGGGCTTCAGCAGCAGGACCGCGAGCAGCACGACGTAGGGCGCGACGTCCTTCCAGCCCTCGGGCAGATAGAAGCCGGCCATGCTCTCGATGACCCCGATCAGGACGCCGCCGACGACCGCGCCGGGGATCGAGCCGAAACCGCCGAGCACGGCGGCAGGGAAGGCCTTCAGGCCGAGCACGAGGCCGACATTGGAGTGAATGAAGGTGATCGGCGCCAGCAGCACGCCGGCGCAGGTCGCAACCGCCGCGCTGATCGCCCAGACGATGGACACCACGCGCTTGACCGGGATGCCCATGTAGTAGGCCGCCAGCATGTTCTCGGAACTGGCGCGCATCGCGGTGCCGAGCGTGGTCTTGTTGAAGAACAGCCAGAGCAGCGCACAGAGGATGATCGTCGCCGCGATCACCGACAGCTTGTCATGAGCGAGCACCAGCGAGCCGATGCGCAGCACGCCCTGGCTGAAGGGCGTCTCGATCTTGAAATCGTCGGTGCCCCAGATCATGCCGGCGACCGAGCGCAGGAAATAGCCAAGCCCGATCGTGGCCATGATGATGGAGAATTGCGGATAGCCGAGGATCGGCCGCACCACGATCCGTTCCGCCAGCATGCCGAACAGCGCCATTGCGACCACCGCGCCGGCAAAGCCAACCCAGTAGTTCAGGCCCATCATGCCGATGAAGGTGAAAGCGAAGAAGCCGCCCAGCATCATCAGATCGCCCTGGGCGAAGTTGACGACCTCGGTGGCCTTGTAGACGAGCACGAAGCCGAGTGCGATCAGGCCGTAGACACAGCCGAGCGCAACACCGCTGACCAGCTGCTGAACAAAATCCAGCATCGCCGCGTCCTCCCGATGCAACCAGCGGTTCTTGACGACCGCCCTGCCGCATCTTGTGTCCAGCCGCTACGCAGTCGCTCGGCCGCGAGCGCCATTCGTCCCGGCGCCAATTCAGCCTGAACCCCCGAGTGCTGTCAACAAACGGTGGCTTGCTAGGTGTCTTGCCTTTAGTCCAAGGTGGATGCCGGAATTGGGTCGGCCCGATTCACGGGCCGAAACATCTTCAGGTCAGGGTCGCGACCGATGCAGAACCGGATGGGGTAGCCGTGATGAAGCGGGACAGCTCGGCGCTGGAAGTCCGAGGGTTAACGAAGCGTTTTGACCGTTTGGCGGTCGATAGCCTCGATCTCACCATCCATGCCGGCGAGTTCTATGCGCTGGTCGGCCCGAACGGCGCCGGCAAGACCACCACTTTGCGCATGGTAGCCGGCCTGTTGCGGCCCGATGACGGCGGCGTCTCGATCTTCGGCATCGATGCGCTTCAAAACCCCGTGGCGGCCAAGCAGGTCATGGCGTGGGTCTCCGACGAGCCCATGATCTACGACAAGCTGACGCCGCTTGAGTACCTCGAATTCGTCGCCGGCCTCTGGGGCATTGCGCCGCCGGTCTCGAAACCGGTCGCCGAGGAGCTTCTGACTTCGCTCGGGCTCGAGCCGCACCGGCACGAGCGCTGCGAAGGCTTCTCCAAGGGCATGCGCCAGAAAGTGGCGCTGGCCGGCGCGCTGGTGCACGATCCCCGCCTCATCATTCTCGACGAGCCGCTGACGGGACTCGATGCCGTCTCGGCGCGGCATGTGAAGGGGCTGCTCGGCGAGCGCGTGCGCGCCGGCTGCACCGTCATCATGACGACGCACATTCTCGAGGTCGCCGAGCGCATGGCCGACCGCATCGGGGTGATCGCCGCGGGACGCCTGGTTGCAGAGGGTACGCTGACCGAGCTGCGCCAGCAGAACGGCCATGCCGACACCAGCCTGGAAGATCTCTTCATTGCGCTGGTCACGCTTCCGGAAGCCGCATGAGCTCGGCAACCGCGCTCTCCTGGTTTGCCCGTCACGAGCTCCGGCTCGCCTGGCGCGAATGGTTCGCCATGATGACGGGCGGGCGGCGCCGGCGGGCCCGCGCAGCCGTGATCGGTCTGCTGTTCTTCGCCGCACTGCTGCACGTGCCGGCATGGGCGGTGATCGGCCGCTTCGCCAATCTCCAATTGCCGCTCGACAAATCCTCGCTGATCGTGGTCTCGGCGACGATCTTGCTCGCCTGGACCTTGATGCTGTCGCAGGCGATCGAATCGGTGACGCGGGTGTTTTACGCCCGCGCCGATCTCGACCTGATCATGTCCTCCCCCGCAACGCTCGCCAATCTGTTCTCCGTGCGCATCGCCGCGATCGCACTCACCGTGACGGTGATGGCGCTGCTGTTCGCGACGCCCTTCATCGACGTGCTTGTCATCGGCGGCGGCGCACGGTGGCTTGCGGCGTTCGGCGTCGTCGTGGCGATGGGCCTGTCGGCGGCGGCGATCGCGATCGGGGTGACCATTCTGCTGTTCCGCCTGATCGGCCCGTCGCGGACGCGCTTCGTCGCCCAGATCCTGGCCGCGATCATCGGCGCCGGTTTCGTGATCGCGCTCCAGGTCGCCGCGATCATCTCCTATGGCACGCTGTCGCGCTTCACCGTCCTGACCTCAAGCACCCTCGCCGCCCACGCGCCCGACGTCGACAGCATCTGGTGGTGGCCGGCACGGGCGGCCATGGGCGACGGCGAGGCGCTGCTGCTGCTCCTCGCGCTCGGGCTGGTGCTGCTCGGATGCGTGATGGCCGTGTTCTCGGGCCGCTTCGCCGACACCGCGATCGAGGCTGCGGCTTACGGCACATCCAGCCGCAAGCGCACAAAGGAGCGCCCGTTCCGGGGCGGCTCCCGACAACACTCGCTGCGGCGCAAGGAGTTCATGCTGCTCTGGCGCGATCCCTGGCTGATCTCGCAGACCCTGATGCAGCTGCTCTATCTGGTGCCCCCGGCGTTGTTGCTCTGGCGCAGTTTTGGCGACAGTTCCGCGGCCCTGACGCTGATCACGCCTGTCATCGTGATGGCGGCAGGACAGCTCGCCGGCGGGCTCGCCTGGCTGACGATCTCAGGCGAGGACGCGCCCGACCTGGTCGCGACCGCGCCCCTGACGTCCTCGAGCGTCATCCGCGCCAAGATCGAGGTGGTGCTGATCGCGATCGCCGCCATCTTCAGTCCGCTGGTTGCGGTGCTGATTTTCGCTTCACCATCCCAGGCTGCGATCACCGCCGCCATCATCCTCGTCAGTGCGGCCTCTGCGACCGCGATCCAGCTCTGGTTCCGCGTCCAGGCCCGGCGCAGCCAGTTCCGCCGCCGTCAGACCTCGTCGCGGCTTGCGACCATTGCCGAGGCCTTCTCCTCGATCGGCTGGGCCGCGACCGCCGCGCTGCTGCTCACGCTGCCGACCGCCGGCATCGTCAGCGGCCTGATCACGGCGGGCCTGGTTGCGACGACCTGGAAGTTCAGCCCGAGGCGGGAGTAAAGGCAGGTGCGGCATTGACGCGCTGTTGATCGCGTCCTGTTGGCGACACGCCGTTCTGCACGCTAGACTTTCCCTCGAAGTCATCGGGGATGAATTCATGCGGCGACTTGTTTCGGCGGCATTTGCGCTGTTGAGCGCATGTCTCTCACCCGCCCTCGCCCAGCAGCCGCCCCAGCGCGGCGAATGCCTGGCGTTGGCGAATGCCGCACCTCGCGCCATGCCGGTCGCCTTGCGGCAGGCGGCCGTGGCGCCGGAGGTCGAGATCACCTATGCCGGCCACTCCACCTATTTCATCGACACGCCCGGTGGCGTGCGGATCGCGACCGATTACAGCGGCGCCTATCAGGTCGGGCGTTTGCCTGACGTCGTCACCATGAACCGGGCCCACAGCACGCACTACACGCTCAATCCGGACAAGCGCATTCCGCATGTGCTGCATGGCTGGGGCGAGGACGGCAAGCCGGCCGTCGTGTCGGAGCGCATCGGCGACACTTTCATTCGCAACGTCACGACCGATATCCGCCGCTACTTCGGCGACGATTCCGGCACGGACATGATCCGCGACGGCAATTCGATCTTCATCTTCGAGGTCGCCGGGCTCTGCATCGGTCATCTCGGCCATTTGCACCACAAGCTCGACGACAGCCATTTCGCCCAGATCGGGCGCCTCGACATCGTGATGGTGCCGATCGATGGCACCTACACGATGTCGCTCGATGGCGTCTCTGAGATCACCAAACGCTTGCGCGCTTCGGTGGTGCTGCCGATGCACCGCTTCGCGACCCCGCTCGAGGAGTTCATGCGCCGCATCGGCCAGCAGTTCGAGATCGATCGGCGCACCGAGCGCTCGTTGCGGATCTCGCGCGATACGCTGCCGTCGACACCGACGGTGATCATCCTCGAAGGCGTCTGATCTGCAAAACCGGAACGCATGAACCTGCTCCGACTTGATGGCTTCGAGATCATCTTCGGATCGGAGCAATCATGAGTAGAAGGTTCCTGGTTGTCGGAGCATTCGCAGCCATTTATCTGTTGTGGGGTTCCACCTATTTCGCGATCACGCTGGGACTGAAATCGCTTCCGCCATTTCTGCTGATGGCGCTTCGCTCGTTTTGCGGCGGAGTCGTTTTGCTGGCGATGAGCGGCCGGCAGATCGGCAGCGTGCCCGCTCGGGCCTGGATCGGCGCGAGCCTGTGCGGACTGCTGTTCTTTGCGGGTTGCCATGGTGTGCTCGCCTTCGCACAGCAATCGGTTCCTTCAGGGGTGGCCGCGATCGTGCTCGCCACCATTCCGTTCTGGATCCTGTTGATTGATTCGTTGTTCCCCGGCGCGCAGCGGCCAAGGCCCCTTGCCCTGCTCGCACTCGTGCCGGGCTTCTTCGGCGTCGGGCTGGTGGCATGGCAAAATGTCGAGGAGGCCGGCATCAGCATCCTGCCGGTCGTCTTGCTGCTGGCTGCGGCGCTGTCATGGTCGGTCGGCACCGTCCTGTCCCGGAGCATGTCGAAACAAGCGTCCGCCATTCTGCTTTCCGGCATGCAGCTTTCGATCGGTGGCCTCGTGTTGTTCGCGATCAGCTGGCTGACGGGCGAGATCGCAAGCTTCAGGCCACGGGATGTCTCCCCGGTCTCGCTTGCAGCCGCACTCTGGTTGATCGTTTCCGGAAGCGTGATCGGATTCGTCGCCTATAATTGGCTGCTGGAAAATGTCTCGACCTCGCTGGTGTCGACCTACACCTTCGTCAACCCTGTCATCGCCGTGCTGCTCGGCACCCTCGTGCTGGGCGAGCCGTTCTCGCGCATGATGCTGCTTGGCGCAGGTCTCGTCATCATCTCCGTCATCGTCATCTGGCGCGCTGAACGCTCGGAGAGCCGCCCGACGATCGACAAGACCCGGCAGGGCGTAGGACATCTCTCCCTGCACAAGACCTGACGACGTCGGACGGCAATTTTCTCCAAGTCGGCTATCGGCCGATCGTGCTGATCTCCGGGCAAGAGGAGATCGACATGACCGACTTCAAGAGATTGCTGCACGCTGACGGACCCAACCCCGAGCACGCCGCGGAGCTGCAGCTCTACGGCCGCTTCGTCGGGGATTGGGACGCCGAGATCACCGCCCACGGGCCTGACGGCGCGACGCACACCGCACCCGGCGAAATTCATTTCGGCTGGGTGCTGGAAGGACGCGCCGTTCAGGACGTCTGGATCATTCCGCGGCCTGCGGGCGCGCCCGCCTTTCCGGTCGCAGGCAATTGGTACGGCACGACGCTTCGGGTCTACGATCCCGGCATTTCGGCGTGGCGGATTTCCTGGTTCGATCCGGCCCGATCGGTATTCCGCCAGCAGATCGGCCGCGCGCGTGGTGAGGACATCGTGCAGGAAGGCACGACCGAAACCGGCGAGCTCACGCGCTGGAACTTCGTCGACATCACACATGATTCGTTCCACTGGCTCGGCGAGGTCAAGCCCGCCACGACAACCGATTGGCGGCTGGTGGTCGATGTGAGGGCGACGCGGCGGAAGGGCTGAGGAGAACACCGCCGCGCTCGCCACGGAGCCAAGCGCCGTCACGACGCGAAAGAGGGGACGGGATGTTGGTCCCGCCCCCTCTTCCGTCGTGGCCGCTGGGAAGCGTCCTTCAAAAGGATTAGCCGGCGCCCATGAGGGGCGCGGGGCTGCGTTCGCCGGGCGAGAGGAACATCCGCTTCAGCTTGTTGACCACGCGGATCATGAAGCCGATGACGGCGGGATTTGTCTTGCGGCAGAAAGCGATCTTCTTGACGTGGCCTTCGACATGCCATTTGGCATGCGCGCCATCGCGAAAGAAAATGACGTCGCCGGCTCCATACCGCTTGGGCGGGAGCCCTTCGCTTTCCAAAACGATCGATCCTTCCAGGATCATGATGGTCTCGTCGAAATCGTAGTACCAGTTGAAGCGGCCTTCGGTGCAGGACCAGATAATGGTCGAGGATGTGCCGTCCGAGCTGGTCGACAGGATGTGCGAACGGGAGACCGGATTGCCCTCGATGATCCAGGCCGGCTCGATCGGCCGCAGCTCCAGGTCCACGTTGCAACTAGCGATTTCAATCAATGCGGCCGACATCTGTTTCCCCAGGGCATATATTAAGTATGACCGGGTCTCGGCCCGGATTGTTTCGAAAGATGGGGGAACGCTAGTAGCCTGTTTTTAATTCTTTCTTACACGAGCCCCGACAATCAGCCGCAAGTTGCAGATGCGAAATTGTTAGCGCCCCAATTTCCTGCAAATTCGCACACATGAACCCTTCTTTTCAGGGGTGCGACAAAGTGCGCGACGTCAACGAGGCGAAACAGGAAATCCGCGCCCGGCCTCGACCTGCCCGAGGCGGGCGATTCCCGTGGGTACGCCCCTGCGAGGCGGTCGCGGCCTGCGACGGCATCAGTGCGGCCACCGACGGCAGCCCGTTCACGGCACCGTTCAACCGCTTCAGCAATGACTACGGCCCGATGCTGCGCGGCGGTGCGATGCGACCCGACCTCTCCCTACGGGAGAGGTGAAGAACCCGCGCGCACGCGCGTCGGTTACTTCGCCCACTCGCCCTTGCGGAACACCGGCACCTTGCTGCCGTCGGCCAAAATGCCGTCGATGTCGGTCTCGCCCGAGCCGATCATCCAGTCGATATGGATCAGGCTTTGATTGCCGCCTTGGGCTGCGATCTGCTGCGGCGTGAGCTGCGCGCCGTTGATGAAGCATTTCGAATAGCATTGCCCGAGCGCGATGTGGGACGCCGCGTTCTCGTCGAACAGCGTGTTGTAGAACAGCAGCCCGCTCTGCGAGATCGGCGAGGAATGCGGCACCAGCGCCACCTCGCCGAGACGCCGCGCGCCCTCGTCGGTGTCGAGCACCTTGTTCAGCACCTCCGCGCCGCGCGAGGCCTTTGCGTCGACGATCCTGCCGTCCTCGAAGCGCACCGCGATGTTGTCGATCAGCGTGCCCTGGTAGGACAGCGGCTTCGAGCTCACGACATGGCCGTAGACCCGGCGGCAATGCGGAGTCGTGAAGACCTCCTCGGTCGGAATGTTGGCGTTGCAGCTGATGCCGTTCTTGGCGAGCGAGGCACCGCCTTCCCATTCATGGCCGTCGGCAAGCCCGATGGTGAGGTCGGTGCCGGGACCCGAATATTGCAGTGCGCGGAATCGCTGGCCGTTCAGCCAGTTGGTGCGCTCGCGCAGCACCGCGTTGTGGCCCGCCCAATTCGCCATCGCATCCTCGCGGTCGACGCGGGAGGCCGCAAAGATCGCATCCGCGAGCTTGCCGATCGCCACCTCTTCGGAATCATCAGGGAAAACCTGCTTCGCCCAGGTCGGGCTCGGATAGGCGATGATGTTCCAGTTGGTGTCGAAATTGACGATCTTTTCCAGCGCCGGCTGATAGGCCATGGAATTGGCCTTGCTGGCGCGCGCCACCTTGGACGGATCCTCGTTCGACAACAGCATCGGGTTGTCGCCGACGATGGCGAGGCGCGCGGTGTTGTCCGAGAACGCTTTCGCCATCCCTTCGTAGAGCCAGTCGGCGGCGCGATCAAAGCTATTGTCATGGCCGTGGCGATAGCGCGCCAGCGTCGTCTCCTCGTCGGAAAGAATCGGCGTCACGATGCCGGCGCCGGCCTTGTAGGCGTGCGCGGCGATTCGGCGCACCAGCGGCAGCGCGATCGCGGGCGCCGTCAACAGAAGGTCCTGTCCCGGCCGCAAACCCAATCCAACCTTCACCGCGACCTCGGCCAGCCGGTCGAGCTTCGCGGGATCGATGGAAGAGGCGAAATTGCGTTGATCGGTCATGCCGGGTCCTCTGTCGAATTCTCACGTACAATCTAAGTCTAGCATCACGAGGCACAAGTGCGCGAGCGTCTTGCGCGACGTGAAAGATACGGAGTTTCGTGCAGTTTGGTTTTCAACGCGTTGCCGATTTGAGCACCCGATCGACCATGGCAGGCGCAAGGCCAAGGTAATTTTTCGGTGAAGTGAGGGCCTCGATGCTGGCGCGATCGATTCGGGTCGCGACGCGCTGATCGGCCGACAGCGCATCGGCAAGGCTGATGCCCTTCTCGTTGGCGAGCCTGCAGGCATCGTAAACCACGTCGTGCGCGTCTTGCCGGCCGATCTGCGGCGCGAGCCCCATCATGACCGCTTCGGCCACGATCAGACCGCGACTAAGGGCGAGGTTGTCGTCCATCTTCTTCTCGTCCACGATGAGACCCGCGAGCGCGAACCTGGCCTGGTGCAGTGCGCCGGCGGTCAGCACGAAGCTTTCGGGGATCGCCATCCATTCGGCGTGCCACGGACCGGTCGCGCGCTCGAAATCCTGCACCAGGGCGTCCAGCATCAGACCAGCCTGCTGCCGCACCGCCTTCGATGCGGCAAGCATCAGTTCCGACGAGATCGGATTGCGTTTCTGCGGCATGGTCGAGGAGGCGCCGCGGCCCTTGACGAAGGGCTCGTAGACTTCGGCGAATTCGGTCGAGGCCATGATCATGATGTCGAGCGCGATCTTGCCGAGCGATCCGGTGAGGAGCGCAAGGAAATTCACCGCCTCGGCGAAGCCGTCGCGTGCGACATGCCATGTCGAAGCGGGCACACCCAGCTTCAGCTCGGCGCAAAGCGCCTCCTGCACCTCGAAGCCCTTGTCGCCGAGCGAAGCCAGCGTGCCGGCCGCGCCGGCGAACTGCCCGACCAGCACACGCGGCTTCAGTTGCGCGAGGCGCTCGGCGTGGCGGTCGAACATCGCAAGCCAGATCGCGGCCTTGTAGCCGAACGTCACCGGCAGCGCTTGCTGGAGATGGGTACGTCCGGCCATCGGCGTGTCGCGATGGCGCCGCGAGAGGTCGGCGAGAATTTTCCGCAAGTCCGCGATATCGCGCTCGATGATCCCGAGCCCGGCGCGCAATTGCAGCACCACGGCGGTGTCCATGATGTCCTGCGTGGTCGCACCCCAATGCACGTAGCGGCCGGCCTCGCCGCATTGCTTCGCCATCTGCTGCACCAGCGGCAGGATCGGATAGCCGACGATGTCGGTCTCCTGCCGCAACAGATCAAAATCGAACGCGGCAACATCGGTCCTCGCCGCGATCTGGTCGGCAGCCTGTTGCGGAATCACACCGCATCGCGCCTCCGCTTTCGCGAGCGCCACCTCGATCTCGGCGTAACGCGCCACCAGCGCGACATCGGAAAACACCTCGCGCATTTCCGGCGTGCCGAAGGCATCGCGGAACAGCATGGAATCGAGCACGGTGGTCGAGGCGGTAAAGGCGGGCATGGGCGCTTCTTTGTGGCTGTTGTTTTGTATGAGGATAGCTTACGCGGGCCGGGACGTTGGGCAACGGACATTCGCTGTTTAACGCACGTTCGATGGCTTGCGAGCACCTCGCCTGCCCCGTCATCCGCAGGTGCGAGACGCACGATGCGAAGCAGCGTGCGCGGAGCCTCGAAGGATCACGGCCCAGATGCAGCTCCAGACATCAGCGCGCTGCTCCGATGGCACTATCGACTGTCGCGCGGCGCGAACGCCTTCGCATGACGAGGAGACCTCAATGTTGAAATCGTTCCGCTTGCCGGGGCTCGTCTGCCGGTCCTGTCGGCTGCGACATTGACCGCTGCGCCGATCGGCCAGCGCCGCGGAATCCGGCGACGTCGCACGGTATGTTTTTCGCCCGAGCAGGCCGCTTTCCTTCGGCATCCCGCTCCGCTTCGGGAAGGCAGCAGTCACGGGCTTTTTGATCACCTGAGCGGCGGATTGGTGTTGCTCCAGGTCGGCACCGCATTGGTGACGCCGACCGACGGCCAATTATAGGTTCCGATCGAGGGCGCCGTGACGGTTCCAATCGACGGACCGGACGACCCATAGGTCCTTGGCGGCGTCGCGGTCACGACGGAGCTTCCGTAGGTAGGGACCATCACGTCCGTGCTGTAATGCCTGCTCGACCGATGCTTCTTCGCTTCAGCCGCGAAAGGCGCCACCACCAACCCGGCCGCGACGAGCGCGGCTACGGCGATTCTCATCGTTGTCATGACCATTCCCTTCGTTCGCTGCGGGCTGGTAAGTCATGTGTTCATCCGGCGGAGAATTCCCATAGGTCGCCGTTCATAATTCCGTGCGCGCAAATGTGCCGGAACGCTGCGATATGGCACGATCGGCGCGGACACACTATCACGAACGTGTCGCCTTCGGATCGACCCGAATCAGCGCTAGTGCAAGGCTTTCAGAGACTCTCGGAACGAACAGCATGACCGGCCCCGAATTGAAGCAACTGCGCGACGATCTCTCCGACGCGCTCGGGCGCAAGCTCAATGCGGCCGACATGGCGAAGTTGTGTGCGTTGCCGGAGAACGGCGGCGCGGACACGATCCGGCGCTGGGAGGTGCGCGGCCCGACGCTGGCCGCGACCAAGGTGCTGCGCGTGCTCGCAATGGCGAGCGATCGCTATCCGATCCTGGACAAGTTCGACATCTTCGATCGCCACGACATACGCGAGGAAGACCGGCCCGCGAAGCGCGCGGCGTTCCGTGCGCAGATGCGCGAGGAGGTGCGGCGGCGTCTTGGTTAACGGGACACGCGCGCAAGTTACCGCAGTCAGCGCGAATTAAACCTTCCTTCACCACTTCTTAAGCCGCCATTAAGCACGAAAATCATTTGTGGCCCAATAACTTAGGTTGGGCACCGTTATGCCACGCATGTGACAGCATTTTCGTCAAAAGCGAGCTATCTGCATAACCAAAGCGGCGCGAACTGCGCGCCTGCCGGGGACCTTAGTGTTGGAGTTAGGACGATGAAGAAGATTCTGTTTGCGACGGTTGCGCTGCTCGCGGTGGGCGCGGCTGTTCCGGCGTTCGGTGCCGATCTCGGCGCCCGCCCCTATTACAACAAGGCGCCGGCCTACGCCGCGCCGATCTACAACTGGACCGGTTTCTACATCGGCGGCCACATCGGCGGCGCGTTCTCCAGCGACAGCAATTTCAACGGCCTCTCCACCGGCAACAACGGCAACGGCCGTTTCCTCGGGGGTTTGCAGGCCGGAGCAGACTGGCAGCTCAATCCGAACTTCGTGGTCGGCGCCGAAGCCCAGTATTCCTGGCTCTCCGGCAATGTCGGCGCGGTGTTCCCGGGCGGCGTGGCCTACACCAACGACCAGCGCGGCCTCGGCTCGATCACCGGCCGCGTCGGCTACACCTGGGGCCCGGGCCTGCTCTACGTGAAGGGCGGCTACGCCTATTCCGACAACAACGAGAAGGTGACGGTCGGCGGCGTGCCGGCAGCCTTCGTCATCGACGGCAATCACAGCAGCGGCTACACCATCGGCGCCGGCCTCGAATACATGTTTGCCCCGAACTGGTCGGCCAAGGCCGAGTACCAGTATTACAATTTCGGCGATGCGCACTTCACCGCGGGGCCGCTGGTCGGCACCGGCAACTTCACCACCGACGACCACACCTTCAAGGCCGGCCTCAACTACCGCTTCAACTGGGCGAGCCCGGTCGCGTCCTACTGATCGCGCCTGAAAAACTCTCGCCACGATCAAGGGCCGGCGTGATGCCGGCCCTTTCTTTTTTCGCCCTGCGGAACTGCCAAGCATTTGGGCAACTTGCGATTTTTTAACCCGGGCCAAGGATACTCCGCAGCGAAATGACAAAGATTACGCGTGTGGGGGAATTTCGATGGCGATCCGTCTGAGCGTTGGCCGTATCAAACCTCGTTTCAAAATGCCGAAATGGGGCCTGCGCGGCAGCCTGTTCGCGGCCTTCGCCGTGATCGCGGGCATGGCCCTCGTGATCGCAGCCGGCGCCGGCTTCGTGTTCAAGCATCTCGGCTCGACCATGATGGATTTGAGCGGCCGCGACATCCCGCGCCTCGCCGCCAGCCTTCAGCTCGCCTCGCAGAGTGCGACGCTCGCAGCACAGGGCCCGGGCCTGCTCGCCTCGCCCACCGATGATGCGCTGAACGAGCGCACCAGGAACGTAAAGGACATCCAGCAGCTCGCGATGGCCAAGCTCGGCGAGATCATCGAACTCGGCGCGGACCAGCAGACCGCGAACGCGCTGCGCGACACCACCAAGAGCATCGATGAGGCCACGCAGAGCCTGGTGTCGGCGGCCCGTGAGCGGCTCGACACCGGCGCGCTGCACGACAAGCAGTATGAAGCGCTCCGGAAGGTCCAGCGTTCCTTTGTCGGCGCTGCCGGCCCGGCCATGCTCGATGCACAGACGCGCCTCAATGCGATCCTCGGTGCGGCGGAGGTGTCGGCCGACGATGCCACCGAAGCCGCCCGCACGGTCGCCCAGATCTCGACGATCTCCGCCAACGGCAATCTGATGGCCGCCGACATGATGGCGGCGCTCTCCGCCAACAGCAGCGACACGCTCGAGGCGATCGAGAAGGAATTCAAGACGACCCGCGACCGCGTCAAGTCCAACCTCGAGGACCTCCCGAACTTCCCCTCGATGCAAGCCGTGCGCGATGCCGTCGAGAAGCTGTTCGTCTTCGGTGAAGGCAAGACCGGCGTATTCAAGATCCGCCAGAAGGAGCTCGACGCGATCGACTATGGCCAGACCATCCTGGACGAGACGCGCAAGCTCAATGTCGGGCTCGGAATCAGCGTGCAGGCGCTCGTCGACGGCGTGCAGAAGGAGACCAACGCGTCGACCTTCCAGGCGCGTCACGAGATCTCGCTCGCCACGACCGCAATGCTGGCACTCGGCGGGCTCACCCTGATCGGCTCGGCGCTGTTCGTCTGGCTCTATGTCGGCCGCAACATCCTGCGCCGCATCCGCGAGCTTCAGCGCGCCATGCAGCTGCTCTCGGCCGGCGACCTCGACACCGAGATCGTCCGCTCCCGCCAGAACGACGAGATCGGCGCGATGAAGGAAACGCTGACGGTGTTCCGCGACAGCATGATCGAGGCCCGCGCGCTCGCGAGCGAGCAGGACAAGGATCGCACCGCCAAGGCCGAGCGCGCCGCGCAAATGGAAGCCAAGATCGCCGAATTCGAGGGCACCGTGCGCACCGCGCTCGATAACCTCGCGCAATCGGCCAATTCGATGCAGTCGACGGCGCAGAGCATGTCGACCACCGCCGACCAGTCCAACGCACTGGTCAACGCGGTTGCGTCCGCCGCCGAAGAGACCTCGGTCAATGTGCAGACCGTATCGTCCGGCACCGAACAGCTCTCGTCCTCGATCGAGGAGATCAGCAAGCAGGTCGTCACTTCGGCCGCGATCGCCAAGAAGGCAGTCGACGAAGCCGGCGCCACCGACGCCACGGTGCAGAGCCTCGCCGAGAGCGCAAGCCGCATCAGCGTCGTGGTCGACCTGATCCAGACCATCGCCTCGCAGACCAACCTGCTCGCACTCAACGCCACCATCGAGGCGGCGCGGGCGGGCGAGGCCGGCCGCGGCTTTGCGGTGGTTGCCTCCGAGGTGAAGAGCCTCGCGAGCCAGACCGCGAAGGCGACCGAGGAGATCCGCACCCAGATCGCCAGCATGCAGCAGGTCACGACCTCGGCCGTCGGCGCCATCCAGGGCATCGGCCGGATCATCGGCGAGATCAACGACGTCACCACGACCATTGCCGCCGCGGTCGAGGAACAGGGCGCAGCGACCCGCGAGATCGCCCGCAACATCCAGCACGCGGCCGGCGGCACCAGCGAAGTCTCCAGCAATATCGTCGGCGTCTCCACCGCTTCAGCCGAAGCGGGTGCCGCGGCCACGGAGGTGCTCAGCGCATCGGATGCACTCCGCCGCGAAGCCGACTTGCTGCGCGGAGAGATCGACGCGTTCCTCAACAACATGCGGGCTGCGTAGGACGCCGATTCCATCCGGGCTACGGAATACGGCCGGAATGACCGCCATGCGGCGACCGGCCGGCCTTCTTTTTCGGCTGGCGCCCTGCCCGCGCTGGGTTTAAGCCGGTGGCATGAACGCAAAAACCGATACCGTGCAGTCCTCCGCCGAGGCGCTGCGCTACCCCTGGGAGCAGCATCCCGGCCCGGAAGAGGTCGTGGAGGTCAGGCCCGGCGTGTTGTGGGCCCGGCTGAAGCTGCCGTTCCGCCTCAACCATGTGAACATCTACCTGCTCGCCGACGGCGACGGCTATGCGATGGTCGATGCCGGCTTCGGCAACGAGGAGACGATCGAGGCCTGGACCAAGCTGTTCGAAGGTCCGCTCAAGGGCGTCAATATCACGCGCCTGATCGTCACCCATTCGCATCCCGATCACGTCGGCCTCGCCGGCTGGATCGTCGAGCGGTTCAACTGTCCGCTGGTGATGTCGCAGGTCGAATATCTGCAATCGGTCTATCACCAGAACCGCGGCACCGAGGAGCGGCGCGAGGCGCAGCGGCTGTTCTTCCGCCGCCACGGCATGGACGAGTCTCTCACCGAGAAGCTGCTCGGCCGCGGCCAGGATTATCTCAAACGCGTCTCGGTGCTGCCGCCGTCCTACCGCCGTATCTCGCATGGCGACGAGGTCGTGATCGGCCCGCGCCGCTTCAAGGTGATCACCGGTGGCGGGCATGCGCTCGACCAGGTGATGCTGTACTGCGCCGACGACAAGCTGTTTCTCTCCGCCGACCAGGTGTTGAGCAAGATCTCGCCGAACGTCAGCGTGTGGGCGGTCGAGCCCGACCAGAACTCGCTCGGCGAATATCTGGCCTCACTCGCGAGCCTCACCACCACCCTGCCCTATGATCTCCTGGTGCTGCCGGGTCACGGCGTACCGTTCTACGGGCTGAAGACCCGCATCAAGCAGCTCGCCGATCACCACGAGGAGCGCTGCCGCCTGATCGCGGAAGCCTGCCGCGAGGTGCCGCAGACCTCGCGCGCATTGGTGCCTGTCGTGTTCAACAAGCACGTGCTTGACGAGCACCAGATGGGCTTTGCCGCCGGCGAGCTCGTCGCTCACGTCAATTACATGATCGTCGAGGGCCGGCTGACCGCCGAGACCAAGGACGGCGTGCTGCAGTTCAGGACGACGTGAGGGCGTCCAGCCCTTGGACCGATGGTGCAGGGCAGCATCATGTCCCGCGCGAACTTGATCGGGATCAAGTTGGGTCGGGTCGGATAGGGCATTTTGCCCAATGCCCCTCACGGCCCTATAGGCGATAGCGCATGGACATTAGAGCTGGAAAAGCTCTAAACAGATGCGCCCTTTTGGTCAGTTCCGTCTCAGGTTGCACCGATGGATTACGCCGAGTTCTTCAATTCCGCCCTTGATCGCCTCCACAGCGAGCGCCGCTATCGCGTGTTCGCCGATCTGGAGCGCACGGCCGGCCGGTTCCCGCATGCAGTCTGGCACTCGCCCAAGGGCAAGCGCGACGTCGTGATCTGGTGCTCCAACGATTATCTCGGCATGGGCCAGCACCCGAAGGTGGTCGGCGCCATGGTCGAAACCGCGACCCGCGTCGGCACCGGCGCAGGCGGAACCCGCAACATCGCCGGCACGCATCATCCGCTGGTGCAGCTCGAGGCCGAGCTCGCCGACCTCCACGGCAAGGAAGCCGCGCTGCTGTTCACTTCCGGTTACGTCTCGAACCAGACCGGCATCGCGACCATCGCCAAGCTCATTCCGAACTGCCTGATCCTGTCGGACGAGCTCAACCATAATTCGATGATCGAGGGCATCCGCCAGTCCGGCTGCGAGCGGCAGGTGTTCCGCCACAACGATCTCGCCGATCTCGAAGCGCTGCTGAACGCTGCGGGTGCGAACCGGCCGAAACTGATCGCCTGCGAGAGCCTCTATTCCATGGACGGCGACGTCGCGCCGCTCGCCAGGATCTGCGATCTCGCCGAGAAGTACAACGCGATGACCTATGTGGACGAGGTCCACGCCGTCGGCATGTACGGCCCGCGCGGCGGCGGCATTGCCGAGCGTGACGGTGTCATGCATCGCATCGACATTCTCGAAGGCACGCTGGCGAAAGCGTTCGGCTGCCTCGGCGGCTACATCGCCGGCAACGGCCATATCGTCGACGCCGTGCGCTCCTATGCGCCCGGCTTCATCTTCACCACCGCACTGCCGCCGGCGATCTGCTCGGCCGCGACCGCCGCGATCAAGCATCTGAAGACCTCGAACTGGGAGCGCGAGCGCCACCAGGACCGCGCCGCGCGCGTCAAGGCGATCCTCAATGCCGCAGGTCTCCCGGTGATGTCGAACGACACGCACATCGTGCCGCTGTTCGTCGGCGATCCCGAGAAGTGCAAGCAGGCCTCGGATATCCTGCTCGAGGACCACGGCATCTACATCCAGCCGATCAACTATCCGACCGTCGCCAAGGGCACCGAGCGCCTGCGCATCACGCCCTCGCCCTATCACGACGACGGCCTGATCGATCAGCTCGCCGAAGCGCTGCTGCAGGTGTGGGATCGTCTGGGTCTACCGCTGAGCGAGAAGTCGCTGGCCGCGGAGTAGGCGTGTTCGCTGCTCTTTGAATCCAACCCGCACCGTCCCCTGAGCTACCCCCTCCCCACAAGGGGGAGGGAGCGCAGAAGCGTGCCCATATCTCTTTAACGACGCCCCCCAGTTCCCGCCTCTATCAGGTATTTCGCTGTCGCCTCTACCCTGCCAACGCGCTAGATTTGCAGGGAAAATGAGATCGGGCGCCTTTGCGCCCAGGGAGAAGCACGCTCGCCATGCTGCACGACTGGGGCGTGATCGCAGCCGCCTTCGGCTATATCGGGTTCCTGTTCCTGGTGGCGAGCCACGGTGATCGCCGCTCGCAGGCCGGGCCCGGCCGCGCGTCCGGGATGATCTACCCGCTGTCCCTGGCGATCTACTGCACGTCCTGGACCTTCTTCGGCTCGGTGGGCTTTGCCACCCGCACCTCGACCGACTTCCTCGCGATCTATGTCGGTCCGATTCTGATGATCGGGCTCGGCGCCGGCGTGCTCCGCCGCGTGATCCAGCTTGCCAAAGCCCACAACATCACCTCGATCGCGGACTTCATCGGTGCGCGTTACGGCAAGAGCCAGGCCGTGGCGGCGACCGTAGCGCTGATCGCCATCATCGGCTCGGTGCCCTACATCGCGCTCCAGCTCAAGGCGGTGGCCTCCTCGCTCGAAGTCATCCTGAGCGAGGACCAGGCGTTCTCCCACATCCCGATCCTCGGCGACATGGCGCTGATGGTGACGCTGGCGATGGCGGCCTTCGCGGTGCTGTTCGGCACGCGGCAGACCGACGCGACCGAGCATCAGCACGGCCTGATGCTCGCGGTCGCGACCGAGTCCATCATCAAGCTGGTCGCCTTCCTCACCGCCGGCATCTTCGTCACCTTCTGGATGTTTTCGCCGCACGAACTGATCGAGCGCGCGATGAGGACCCCGGAGGCGGTGCGCGCCATCGACTATTCGCCGTCGATCGGCAATTTCCTGACCATGACGCTGCTGTCGCTGTGCGCGATCATGCTGCTGCCGCGCCAGTTTCACGTCAGCGTCGTGGAGAACTCCTCGGATGCCGAGGTCAGCCGCGCGCGCTGGCTGTTTCCGCTTTATCTCGTCGCGATCAACGTGTTCGTGATCCCGATCGCGCTCGCCGGCCTCGTCATCTTCCCGTTCGGCGCTGTCAACCCCGACATGTACGTGCTGGCCCTGCCGATGGAGGGCGGTGCGGGACTTCTCAGCGTCGCAGTCTTCGTCGGCGGCCTCTCGGCGGCGACCGCGATGGTGATCGTGGAATGCGTCGCGCTCTCCATCATGGTCTCCAACGACCTCGTGGTGCCGCTGGTGCTGCAGCGACGGCCCGAGGGACGCGCAGCCGCCACCGGCTTCGGCGACTTCCTGCTGCGCTCGCGGCGACTCGCCATCTTCGCCATCATGGTGATGGCCTATTTCTACTATCGCGCGCTCGGCAACGCCCAGCTGGCGGCCATCGGCCTCTTGTCCTTTGCAGCCATCGCGCAGCTCGCGCCTGCCTTCTTCGGCGGCCTGTTGTGGCGGCGCGCGACCGCGCGCGGCGCCATCGGCGGCATGCTGGTCGGCTTCGCGGTGTGGCTCTACACACTGTTCATCCCAAGCTTCATGGACACCTCGACATCGGGCATCCTGCTGCTCCAGCATGGGCCGTTCGGCATCGAGGCGCTGCGGCCGCAGGCGCTGTTCGGCGCCGACCTGTCGCCGTTGATGCATGGCGTGGTCTGGTCTCTGTCGCTCAACATCCTCACTTACGTGCTGCTGTCGCTGGCACGTCAACCCTCGTCGATCGAGCTGGTGCAGGCCGATCTGTTCGTCCCCAACACGCTCGCCCCGATCGCTCCGAACTTCCGCCGCTGGCGCACCACCATCACGGTGCAGGACATCCAGAGCACCGTCGCGCAATATCTCGGGCCCGATCGCGCCCGGCAGTCGTTCGATGCGTTCTCGGCACGGCGCAATATGCGGCTCGAGGCCGGAGCACCCGCCGATTTCGAGCTGCTGCAGCATGCCGAGCACCTGATCGCCTCCTCGATCGGGGCCGCGTCCTCGCGCCTTGTGATGTCGCTGCTGCTGCGCAAGCGCACGGTGTCCGCGAAAGCCGCGCTGAAATTGCTCGACGATTCGCACGCAGCGCTGCATTTCAACCGCGAGATCCTGCAGACAGCCCTCAACCATGTGCGCCAGGGCATCGCGGTGTTCGATGCCGATTTGCAGCTGATCTGCTCGAACAGGCAGTTCGGCGATCTCCTCAACGTGCCACCGCATTTCATCCAGTTCGGCACGCCCTTGCGCGAAATCCTGGAATTCATGGGCGTGAGCGATCCCTCCCAGGGTGACCGCGAAGCGATGATCGAGCAGCGGCTGGTGGCCTACACCACCGACAGCGAACCCTATCTGGAGCGCCTGCCGGAACGCCACATGGTCATCGAGGTGCTCACCAATCGCATGCCCGGCGGCGGCTTCGTCATCACCTTCACCGACGTCACGCCGACCTTCGAGGCGGCGGAAGCGCTGGAGCGCGCCAATGCGACGCTGGAAAAGCGTGTGCGCGACCGCACCGAGGAGCTGACGCGACTGAACTCGGAGCTTGCGCGAGCCAAGAGCATCGCCGAGGACGCCAGCATCTCCAAGACGCGCTTCCTCGCGGCCGCCAGCCACGACATTCTTCAGCCGCTGAACGCGGCGCGGCTCTATGTCACGAGCCTGGTGGAGCGCCAGCACGATGGCGAGGAGATGCGGCTGGTCGAGAACATCGACGAATCGCTGCAAGCGATCGAGGAAATCCTCGGCGCGCTGCTCGACATCTCCAGGCTCGACGCCGGCGCGATGACGACCTCGATCTCGAGCTTCAAGATGGCCGATCTGATGCGCTCGCTGGAGATCGAGTTCGCGCCGATCGCGCGCGCCAAGGGCCTCGGGCTCACCTTCGTGCCCTGCTCGCTGCCGGTCGAGTCGGACCGCTTGCTGTTGCGGCGGCTGTTGCAGAACCTGATCTCGAACGCGATCAAATACACCCCGCGCGGCCGCGTGCTGGTCGGCTGCCGGCGCCATGGCGCCTCGCTCAAGATCTGCGTCTACGATACCGGCGTCGGCATTCCCGCGCTCAAGCGCGGCGAGATCTTCAAGGAATTCCACCGCCTCGAGCAGGGTGCGCGGATCGCGCGCGGGCTGGGGCTGGGACTCTCGATCGTCGAACGGCTGGCGCGCGTGCTCAACCACGGCATCGCCATCGACGCCAATGCAAGCGGCGGCTCGTTGTTCACCGTGATCGTGCCGACGGCCAAGGCCGTGACGCTGACGGCGGCGTTAACAAGCGCAACGCCGCTGGCGCGCGCGCCGATATCGGGCGCTCTGATCGTCTGCATCGAGAACGACGCGGCGATCCTCGACGGCATGCGGACGCTGTTGAAGGCCTGGCACGCCGAGGTGATCGCGGTCGCAGATCCCGAAGGCGCGATATCGGCGATCGAGGCCGCCGGCAAGCGCGTCACCGGACTGCTCGTCGACTATCACCTCGACCGCGGCAACGGCATCGCCGCCATCCGCGAGATCCGCCGCCGCTTCGGCGACAGCATCCCCGCGATCCTGATCACGGCCGATCGCAGCCCCGCCGTGCAGATGGCTGCGCGCGACGAGAAGATCGCGGTGCTCAACAAGCCGGTGAAGCCGGCTTCGCTGCGTGCCCTGCTCGGGCAGTGGCGCACGCAGCAGATGGTTGCGGCGGAGTAACGGCTCAGGTGCTGCCGTCGGCATCGATGACCGCCTTGGCAAAGGCCTGCGGAGCTTCCTGCGGAAGATTGTGGCCGATGCCGCCCGTGATCAGGCGATGATCGTAGCGGCCCGAAAACTTCTTGGCGTAGGCGCCAGGATCGGGATGCGGCGCGCCGTTGGCGTCGCCTTCCATCGTGATCGCAGGCACGCTGATGATGGGAGCCGCCGCGAGCTTGTTTTCAATCTCCTCGTACTTCGTCTCGCCCTTCTCGAGCCCGAGCCGCCAGCGATAATTGTGGATCGAGATCGCGACGTGATCCTTGTTCTCGAACGCCTTGGCGCTGCGATCGAAGGTGGCGTCGTCAAACCTCCACTGGGGCGAGGCCAGCTTCCAGATCAGCTTTGCGAAGTCATGCGTGTACTTCTCGTAGCCGGCGCGGCCGCGCTCGGTCGCGAAGTAGAACTGGTACCACCATTGCAGTTCGGCCGCAGGCGGCAGCGGCGCGCTTCCCGATGCCTGGCCGGAGATCAGATAGCCGCTGACAGAGACCAGCGCGCGGCAGCGCTCCGGCCACAGCGCGGCAATGATATCGCAGGTGCGCGCGCCCCAGTCGAAGCCGGCAAGAACCGCCTTCTTGATGTCGAGCGCATCCATCAGCGCGATGACGTCGACGGCCAGCGCGGCCGGCTCGCCGTTGCGCGGCGTCTCGCTGGAGAGGAAGTTCGTCGACCCATAGCCGCGCAAATAGGGGACGATCACGCGATAGCCGGCCTGCGCCAGGATCGGCGCGACGTCGACGAAGCTGTGAATGTCGTAAGGCCAGCCGTGCAGCAGGATGGCGACCGGACCGGTCGCTGGACCGGCTTCGGCGTAGCCGATGTCGAGCACACCCGCATTGATCTGCTTGATCGCGCCGAACGAAGCCGTTGCCGAAGACGGCGCGGCTGCCGTTTCGGCCCGCGCGAGGTCGATCACGCCAAAGCCGACGGCGGCAGTGCCGGCTGCGATGCCGAGGAAGCGGCGGCGATGCTGGTCGATGATCTCTGTCATGGTCTTGGTCCTTTGATGTCACTGACGTCGCTGCCGGGCATCCATTTTTGGCTTATGAGAGCCTCGCTGCAGCTACGTAAGTGACTATCAGCGTGCGACGCAGGACGCACGTCTGGAGTGAAAAGACGTTGTGAGGCCGGCACAGAACTCGTTTGCAAAACTCTGCAACAAAGCTTGCCGGGGAGGCTGACATCGTCGAACGGCCGAGCGGGTCAATTCCGGCCGCAGCGAGGTTTGTCCGCATCCATCCTCAGAGGATGGCGCTTGGTTCTTCTGCTCTGGGAAAACGTCAACAACTGAGTGCGCTCGCGCGTGGCGCCGATCAATTCGCACGTGTCCGGTTCACGTGCGATCCATCAGGTGCCCCACGGACATCCGCGAAATCGCGAGGAAGCGCCCTACCCCGTCGGCGTGCCCTGCTTCCACTGGCCGCCGGAGATTTTCGCCGCGGCGATCACGGCCTGGGTGCGGCTCTCGACGCCGAGCTTTTGCAGGATGGCCGAGACGTGGGCCTTGATGGTCGCCTCGGAGACACCGAGCTCATAGGCGATCTGCTTGTTCAGCAGTCCCTCCGACAGCATCATCAACACCCGCACCTGCTGCGGCGTCAGCGTCACCAGGCGGTCGCGCAGCTTGGTCATGTCGGGGTCGGAGGCGGTCGTCAGGTCGGTGTCGGCGGGAACCCAGACGTCGCCCTCCATGACCTTGAGGATGGCATCACGCAGCGTCTCGACGCCGAAGCGCTTCGGGATGAAGCCGGAGGCGCCGAAATCCAGCGAACGGCGGATCGTGGCGCTGTCGTCGGAGGCCGAGACGATCACCACCGGAATCGCCGGATATTGCGCACGCAGATAGATCAGCCCGGAAAAACCGGAGATGCCGGGCATCGAGAGGTCGAGCAGGACCAGGTCGACGTCGGAGGACTGTTCCAGCAGTTTCGTCAGGTCTTCGAACGACCCGGCCTCATCGATCTTCGCCGTGCTCAGGACGCCCGCCACCGCCTGCCGCAGCGCATCACGGAACAGCGGGTGATCGTCGGCAATGACGAGGTGGGTTGAGGGAGCGTTCATCGTTCTCTTGCTGTCGTTCACATCAGCGCCAGTAATCCGGACCGGAGCGATGGTCAATTCTTTCCCGGTCGGCCGTGGCATGCAAGGGCACATTATTCCTGCGCTGGAAAAGGGGTTAATCCTCAAACCGTGCCGGCGCGCTGCACTATAACTCGGCGCCGTCAGTTGGGTGTCAGTGCGCAAGGCCGAAAGTCGTATATGGGCGTGTTTCACGCCGATGTTACCTTGGGGGCAAGACCTGGGGTGATCCGGCATGTCCGGACAGCCGGGACGCGAGGAAACGAACTTCGGGGAGTCCAACTATGACAATGGCAGCGGCCGCCGGCGGCGTCGGGACGCGGGGAATGACCGGCGAAGAGAAGAAGGTCATCTTCGCATCTTCACTCGGTACCGTGTTCGAATGGTATGATTTCTATCTCTACGGATGGACTGCGGCCCAGATCGGCAAGGCGTTCTACTCGGCGTTCGACGCCAACACACAGTTCATCTTTGCGCTCCTGACGTTCTCGGCAGGCTTCCTGGTTCGCCCCCTCGGCGCGCTGGTGTTCGGCCGGGTCGGCGATCTCGTCGGCCGCAAATATACCTTCCTCGTCACCATCTCGATCATGGGTCTGTCGACCTTCCTGGTGGGCCTGACGCCCGGCTACCAGACGATCGGCTGGCTGGCGCCGACGATCCTGATCGGCTTGCGCCTCCTGCAAGGGCTCGCGCTCGGCGGCGAGTATGGTGGCGCCGCCACTTACGTTGCCGAGCATGCACCGCAGGGCCGCCGCGGATTCTACACTTCCTGGATTCAGACCACCGCAACGATCGGGCTCTTCCTGTCGCTGCTCGTTGTCTACGTCGTCCGCAACAGCATGAGCGCCGACTCATTCGCCGATTCGGGCCTCTCGGGCGGCTGGCGCATCCCCTATCTGCTCTCGATCCTGCTGCTCGGCATCTCGATCTGGATCCGCATGCAGCTCTCGGAGTCGCCGCTGTTCCAGAAGATGAAGGAGGAAGGCAAGGCTTCCAAGGCTCCGCTGTCGGAAGCCTTCGGCAATTGGCAGAACGGGAAGGTTGCGCTGATCGCCCTGCTCGGCCTCACCGCCGGTCAGGCCGTGATCTGGTATGGCGGGCAATTCTATGCGCGCGTGTTCCTCGTCAATACGCTCAAGGTCCCGGCGAACTCGGCTGACATCGCGCTCATCATTGCGCTTGCGATCGCGACCGTCGGCTTCCTGTTCTTCGGCTGGCTTTCGGACAAGATCGGCCGCAAGCCAATCATCCTGGCCGGTTGTCTGCTCGGCGCGGTGACCTATCACTACGCCTTCAGCCTGCTGACATCAGCTGCAAATCCGGCGCTCGAGAAGGCGCTGGCAACTGCGCCGGTCTCCGTGGTCGCCGATCCAAAGGACTGCAATGTGCTGTTCGACCCGGTCGGCGGCAGGGCGTTCACCAGCTCCTGCGACGTCGCCCGCAACGCGCTGATCGCATCATCGGTGAACTTCAGGCTGGAGCCCGCCGCGCCCGGCAGCCTCGCCAAGGTCGTCGTCGGCACCAAGTCGTTCGAGTCCGTGAACGGAACGGGCGCCGATCCCAAGGCCTTCGCGGCCGCCCGCGCCGCGTTCACGACCGCCGTGACGGCCGCGGTCGGCGAAGCCGGCTACCCGATCAAGGGAGCTGATCCGTCGGCGATCAACATGCCGCTGCTGATCGTCGTGCTGACCTACCTCGCGATCCTCGTGACCATGGTGTACGGCCCGATCGCGGCCGCTCTCGTCGAGCTGTTCCCGACGCGGATCCGCTACACCTCCATGTCGTTGCCCTATCATATCGGCAACGGCTGGTTCGGAGGCCTGCTGCCCCCGATCGCGGTCGCGCTGGTTGCCGCGACGGGTAATATCTATGCAGGTCTCTGGTACCCGATTGCGATCGCGTCGATGACCTTCATCGTCGGCCTGATCTTCGTGCCCGAGACCAAGGACGTCGACATCACCAAGACCTGATCGCCTCGCGCGACACCGACAAACGACCGGCCGCGGAGCGATCCGCGGCCGGTCTGCTTTTGAGGCCTATTGATTGCAGCCGATGAATTGCAGCACGATTTCGCGGCGGTGCGGGCGCGCGCGATGCTCGACCAGATAGATCGCCTGCCAGGTGCCGAGCGCAAGCCCGCCGCCCAGCACCGGCACGTGCAACGACGTCTGCGTCAGCATCGTCTTGATATGCGCGGGCATGTCGTCGGGTCCTTCGGTGTCGTGTGTCCACGGCAGGTTTTCCGGCGCGAGCCGAGAGAGCGCGGTGGTGAGATCGACGAGGACGGAGGGATCAGCATTCTCCTGGATCGTCAGTGATGCCGAGGTGTGGCGGATGAACAGCGTCAGCGCGCCATCGCGGGCGCGAGCCTCGGCGATGAATTTCACGAGCTCGCTGGTGAGATCGGTGAAGCCGCGGCCCTTCGTCTGCACGGCGAGCTGCGACGAGACGATCGTCGTGGCCTGCACCGACGATGGCGCCGAGCGTGTGATTGATTTGGCCGATGTCATGACATGTCTCGCGTCACGTCATATCTTCCCCGACACGTCCCTCTGCACGCGATTGGCCATGTCGATCAGCCGCCGCCAGGCCTTTTCCAGGAACGACATCGCGCGATCGAGGTCCTGGTCGCTCGGCAGCGGGATCTCGAGCTTGCGGTCGCCCTCGGCGGACTTTGGTTCTCGTGCTTGCGGCTCGGCCTTCTTCAAGGAATCGGATTTCGGCAGCGCCTCCTCAATCTTGCCGGGGACCGCCGGCCCTGCCGCGAGCTGCCCCTTGAGCTTTTCGACCTCGGCCTGGAGACGGCCGATCTCGGCATCGAGCGCCGCGCGCTCGTCGGGCACGGCGTAGCAGGCCCAGCCGGCATCATTCCTGGTGCAGGTCGAGACCGTGCCGGTGCGGGTGTCGAGCCGCAGCACGCCGTCCGGGATCGGCGTCATGCTGTACCGGCCGTTTTCGCCGTCGGGCGCCGATTGCGCCGCAGCCAGGGTGCCGCTGACCGCCGTCAGCGCAACGACCACGGCCGCAAGCCTTGATGTTGTGGATGATTTCGCAGGTCTCATCGCGCTCTCCGCCACGCCGCGCAGGTGCCACACCGCCAAATTCTACACCCCGGCGGGCGACGACGCATCGGCGGATCGCGCGGAGAGCTGCTGCGGTGCGGCGTCACGCTGTGTGCAGCGCTGGCGTACAAGGAAATATCCTCAATGAAATCAGACGGATAAAGGATCACGACGCGATCGTGACTTGGCTTGACTTGATTATGTGCGGTCAGTATGGTCCGCGCGGCTTTTGAGGGTGGCGAGCGTAATTTCCATTCAACCGCGGCGTTTCGGGTCTTCGTGGCATGGCTCAGGACACGGGACACAACGGGAATGGAGATCGCGATAGATCGCCCGAGGAAGCTGCGCTTTCCGAACGGCTCGGAAGTCTTGATCAGCGGTTGTCCGAAATTCGCGGCCGCCACATCAAGACCGAGCAACCCGCAGGTGACGGTGAAGACGGAGCGGCCAGAGCCTCGGCGATGGCGCTTGGTTTCCGGTTATCCTCCGAGTTGATCGCCGGGGTCGTCGTCGGGGCGGGGATTGGCTGGGGTTTCGACCGCTTGCTGTCGACATCGCCTTTCGGATTTATCGTGTTCACGCTGCTGGGCTTCGTAGCCGGCGTGGTGAATGTGGTGAGAACGGCGGGCGCGGGTCAGGACAGGCGCGGCGGGTCTTGAGCGAATCCGAACAAGAGAGGAATTGATCGCGCCGGTTTCGCCGGTGCGGGCCGGCCCGGCCGGCAGACCGAGACACGCCGGCTAGCCCGGCAGACCAAGAGATGCCGCGCCGATGAAAATCGATCCGATCCACCAGTTCAACATCGAGCCGCTCTTCACGCTGGGCCATATCGGCAATCACACGATCGCCTTCACCAATTCATCGCTCTACATGCTGGTGGCGGTGGCGATCATCTCGATCCTGATGCTTGCCAGCGGCACGCAGCTCGTTCCGGGCCGCCTGCAGTCGGTCGCCGAGATTTCCTACGAGTTCGTCGCCTCGACCATCCGTTCGACCGCCGGCTCGGAAGGCATGAAGTTCTTCCCGCTGGTCTTCTCGATCTTCATGTTCCTCTGCGTGTCGAATCTCGTCGGCGTCATCCCCTATACCTTCACGATCGCGAGCCATCTGATCGTCACGGTGGCGCTGGCGCTGCTGGTCTTCTTCACGGTGCTGATCTACGGCGTCGCCAAGAACGGCCTGAAGTTCTTCAAGATCTTCATTCCTCACGGCGTCCCCGGCTACATCCTGCCGCTGGTGATGTTCATCGAGATCCTGTCCTTCTTCCTGCGGCCTGTCTCCCACAGCGTCCGTCTGTTCGCCAACATGCTGGCCGGCCACATCGCGCTGAAGGTGTTCGCGGGCTTCGTCGCCATGCTGGGCTTCTCGCTCGGCGCCATCGGCTGGGTCGGCGGCGTGCTGCCGCTGGCGCTCACGATCTCGCTGTACGCCCTCGAGATCCTGGTCGCGTTCCTGCAGGCCTATGTGTTTGCGATCCTGACCTGCATCTACCTCAACGACGCCATTCATCCGGGACACTAAGCGGTCCGGGGAATTTCCACCCAAAACCCAATCTTTCTTCCAAGGAGTCTAAAATGGATCCGACAGCAGCAAAACTTATCGGCGCGGGCATCGCGTGCATCGGCATGGGCGGCGCTGGCGTCGGCGTGGGCGTGATCTTCGGCAACTACCTCGCCGCAGCCGTCCGCAACCCGTCGGCTGCCCAGGGCCAGTTCGGCAACCTGATCTTCGGCTTCGCCGTGACCGAAGCGCTCGGTATCTTCTCGCTGCTGATCGCGCTGCTTCTGCTGTTCGTTTTCTAAAGGACGACTTCTTCCGCGCCGCTTCATCCGGAGCGGCGCGTGACAGCAACAGGAGTACTCCATGGCCGAGAGTCCTGGCGGAGCGAAAGCACCGGCGACTGACGCCCACAGCGAAGCCGACGGCGGTCATCACGCCGGCGCGTTTCCGCCGTTCGAGAGCAGCACTTTCGCTTCGCAGCTGGTGTCGCTCGCGATCTTCTTCGTCTTGCTTTACGTGATCGTGTCCAAGCTCGCTCTGCCGAAGGTCGGCGGCGCGATCGAAGCGCGTCAGAACAAGATCGAGGGTGACCTCGCCGAGGCGCAGAAGCTGAAGGATCAGTCCGAGGCTGCGCTGAAGGCCTATGAGGGCGAGCTCGCTTCGGCGCGTTCGCGGGCACAGGCGATCGGCAACGAATCCCGCGACAAGGCGAATGCGCAGGCGGAAGCCGAGCGCAAGAGCCTGGAGGCGCAGCTGGCGGCCAAGCTCGCCGAGGCGGAAAAGACCATCGCCTCGACCCGTGCGACCGCCATGAGCAACGTCCGCGGCATCGCGGCCGATGCGGCAGGCACCATCGTGCAGCAGCTTACCGGGGTCGTTCCTGACACGGCGTCGGTCAATGCCGCCGTCGATGCGTCCTTGAAGGGTTAGTCGATATGTTCTTCGAACCAGAAACCTGGGTCGCCGTCGCCTTCCTGATCCTGATGGTCGTGTTCGGCTATCTCGGGGTCTTCAAGAAGGCGATGGCTGCGCTCGACCATCGCGCCGACCGCATCAAGGCCGAGCTCGACGACGCGACGCGCCTGAAGCAGGAAGCGGCCAAGGTGCTCGCCGACTACAAGGCGCGCAGTGCCTCGGCCGAACGCGAGGCCGCCGACATCATCGCCAATGCCAGGTCCGAAGCCGAGCGCATCGCGACCGAGGCCAAGGCGAAGATGGAAGACTTCGTCGCCCGCCGCACCAAGACCGCGGAGAGCAAGATCGCTCTGGCCGAAGCTCAGGCGCTGGCCGATGTCCGCGCCGCAGCCGCGGAAGCCGCCGTCCAGGCCGCCTCGACGATCCTGTCGCAGTCGGTCAAGGGCCAGGTCGCCGACGATCTGCTCGCCAAAGGCATCACCGAAGTTCGCCAGAAGCTGAACTGAGGGCAGACGCCTCACCCATCAAAAAGCCGGCGCGATGAGCGCCGGCTTTTTTGTTTGGGTGGTCTGTGGTGTCCCGGACGCGGTGCGGTGCAACGCTGCGCCGCAGAGCCGGGGTTGAGACCTACTTCCTCTTCCCGCGCGCCTTCGGCTCGGGCGCCAGTGCCTGGGGATCGAACCCGACGTAGAAGATGTAGGAATCGGCGACCGCAGCCGAGGGCACCGGATACGACAGATCCTCCGCGACGAAGGTGAACGGCACGCTCCCGCCTTCGGACATCGCGACCGTGGTCCGGTAGGCCTTCGAGGCGATCACCTTCTCGCCGACCCCGCCCTGGACCACGGCAACGCGCAGGGGCACCTCGACCGTGGCAGGCGCGCCGGCGGGGCCTGCGATGACGCGGCCCTGGATGCCGACCCGCGCAGTGATCTCGCCGCCGTTGCGGACACATTCGCGCGCCATCTTGGTGATCGAGGCCTGGAAGCGCACGTCGTTGCCGACGGCCGGCTTGCCCGTCGCCCCGACCCCATAGGTAGAGGCTCCCGCGCGCACCGTGACCTGCGGGCAATCGAGATCGTCATCCGCGGCCGGCTGGCCCGGCGCAGGCGTCGGCTGGGCAGGCTCGTCGGATTTGCCGCCGAACAGGCTCTTGAAGCGGTCCGTCAGCGATTGCGCCGCGACCGGCGAGACCGTCGCCGACAACACCGACAGCGCCAGCGCGATCATCGGACCCCGCCGCAGCGCATTCCGCAATGATCGAAGCTCCTTCATGAACGCCAGTACTCCATGACAACATCCCGGCCTGTCGCCGGCTCGTGCGGGTTATATCGCCAAAATCGGCGATCCCAAGGCGGGAAATCCAGGTCGGAAGAGGGTGATCTCGGCACGCGAGCAAGCGCGGCTCAGCCGCGGAAATCCTCATGCAGCAAGCCGTACAGCAGGTGGTCCTGCCACACCCCGTTGATGCAGAGATAGCGGCGGGCCAGCCCTTCACGGGAGAAGCCGCACTTCTCCAGCACCCGGATCGACGGCGCGTTGGTGGGGATGCAGGCGGCCTCGACCCGATGCAAATTGATCTCGCCGAACAGCGTCGGCAGCAGCACCCGGAGCGCCGCGGTCATGTAGCCGCGATGGGCATGGGGCTGGCCGACCCAGTAGCCGATGGTACCGGCCTGGACGATGCCACGCCGGACATTGGCGAGCGTGATGCCGCCGACCATGGCGCCGTCGAGTTCGCGGAAAATCAGAAAGGGATAGGAGCGATCCGAGGCGATATCCTCGGAATAGCGGCGCAGGCGGCGGCGGAAACCGGACCGGGTCAGATCGTCCGACGGCCAGATCGGCTCCCAGGGCGTCAAGTAATCGCGGCTGGTCTCGCGCAAATGCGCCCATTGCAGAAAGTCCGACATCTGCGGCGCGCGCAGCAGCAACCCGTTGCCACGCGGCGCGAGAGCAGCAGGTCCACTGGATGGCAAACGAAAGAGGGCCATAGTGATGCTTCCCGGAGGCGGGTCGTGCGCGGCTCCCTAGTGCAGCCGCGCCTTGGCACGCGCCTTGGTCAATCCTTCCGCAAAAGACACCGCCGTGTCCAGACCCCTCCCACTGCCCAATGCGACGACTGCAGGGCGGCTGCGCGAAAGCAGTGCACGCGCCGCATCGCGGGTCGATTCGACGCTGACGGCATCGATCCTGGCCACCAGCTCCTGCACCGTTTGCGGCCGCCCGTAGGCCAGTACGTGCCGGGCCAGTTGCTCGGCACGCGAGGAGCAGCTCTCCAGCGCCATCAGCAGACCCGCCTTCATCTGCGCCTTGGCGCGGGCGATCTCGGCCTCGGTCAGGGTCTCGACCGAATCATTCATGATGTCGACCACGACCTCCATCATTTCAGGCGCGTCGGCGGGATCGGTCCCGGTGTAGAGGCCGAAGAAACCGGTGTCGGTATAGGGCGCGTGGAAAGAGTAGATGGAGTAGCAGAGGCCGCGCTTCTCGCGCACCTCCTGGAACAGGCGCGACGACATTCCGCCGCCGAGGACGTTGGTGAACACCTGGAGCGAGAACAGCGACAGATCGGTTTGGGGCACGCCTTCCAGCGCCAGCGTCAGATGCGCTTGCTCGAGTTCGCGATGCACCACCTTGGTGCCGCCCTGGCCGAATTTGGCCGCCTGCGGTTTCGGCCCTGGCGTCGCCTCGAAGCTTGCAAAGCGCTTCTCGACCTCGGCCACCACCTGCTTGTGATCGACGGCGCCGGCCGCCGCCACCACCATGTCGGGGCCACGGTAATGCGTCGAGAGATAATCGCGCAGCGAGTCCCGGTTGAAGCTCTTTAGCGTCTTGGCAGTGCCGAGCAGCGAGCGGCCCATCGGCTGGTCGGGATAGCAGAGCTCGTTGAGGTGCTCGAACACGACGTCATCAGGCGTGTCCTGGGCCGCGCCGATCTCTTGCACGATCACATTCTTCTCGCGCTCGAGCTCGTCGGGTTCGAAGGCCGGATTGGCGAGGATGTCGGCCAGCACGTCGAGCGCCAGCGGCACGTCGGCCTTCATCACCCGGGCATAATAGGACGTCGTCTCGGTCGAGGTGCCCGCGTTGAGGTCGCCGCCGACCGCCTCGATCTCCTCCACGATCTCGCGCGAGGATCGCCCGGTGGTGCCTTTGAACGCCATATGTTCCAGGAGATGGGAGATGCCATGCTCGTTGGGCTTCTCGTCGCGGCCGCCGACGCCGGCCCAGACGCCGAGCGCGGCGGTCTCGAGGTGAGGCATGTTGTCGGTGACGACGGTCAGGCCGGACGCAAGCTTGGAAATCTCGACGCTCATCCGGCAACTCCCTGCTTTGCGGCGCGGCTGACCGACAGCACGAACCGCTCAACTTCGCCCTGGTCGTTCTTCATCACCTGCATGTGCTCGGATCTGGTCATGAGACCGTCGAGCCAGGCCGGCAGCAGCGGCCGCTGACCGCAAGCCGCATCCACGGCGTCGGGGAATTTGGCGGGATGCGCGGTCGAGAGCACGATATTGGGGACGGTCGTGTCGGTGGTGTCGCGATCGGCGACCGCGAGCGCCACGGCGGTGTGCGGATCGACAAGCTCGCCGGCCTCACGCCAGGCGGCGCGGATCGCAGCCGCCGTCTCGGTCTCATCGGCGCGGCCGGCGTCGAATTCTTCGCGGATCGCGGCGAGCGTCACATCCGGCAGCACGAAGCGGCCCGACTGCTTCAGCGAGTCCATCAGGCGGCGGACGCTCGCCGCATCGCGCTTGCTCGCCTCGAACAGCAGCCGCTCGAAATTCGAGGAGATCTGGATGTCCATCGAGGGCGATGCGGTGGCGTGCACCTCGCGCACCTCGTAGATGCCGGTCTTGAGCGTGCGAGCGAGAATGTCGTTGACGTTGGCCGCAATCCGCAGCGTGCGCACGGGAAGGCCCATGCGCTTGGCGACGTAACCTGCAAAAATATCGCCGAAATTGCCTGTCGGCACGATGAAGTCCACCGCACGCGCCGGCGCGCCGACGGCGACCGCCGAGGTGAAATAGTAGACCACTTGCGCGACGATGCGCGCCCAGTTGATGGAATTGACGCCGGACAGCGACGTCGCATCGCGGAAGCGGTGGTTGTTGAACATCCCCTTCACGAGCGCCTGGCAGTCGTCGAAATTGCCCTCGATGGCGAGCGCATGCACGTTGGCCGCGCCCGTCGTCGTCATCATGCGCTGCTGGACCTCGGAGACACGGCCCTGCGGAAACAGCACGGCGAGATCGACATTCTCCAGGCCCGCAAACGCATCGACTGCAGCGCCACCGGTGTCGCCGGAGGTTGCGACCACGATGGTGGTGCGCTGGCCTCGCTTGGCGAGCACATGATCCATCAGCCGCGAGAGCAGCTGCATCGCGACGTCCTTGAAGGCGAGCGTCGGACCGTGAAACAGCTCCAGCACGAATTGATGCGGCGACATCTGGCGCAGCGGCACCACGGCCGGATGTCGGAAGGTGGCATAGGCCTCGTTCGCCATGCGGCCGAGCTCGGCGTCGGAAATCTCACCGCCGACGAAGGGACGGATGATTTCGACCGCGACTTCCCAATAGGGCCGGCCGAAGAAGCTTGCGATGGTCTCGGCCGACAGCTGCGGCCAGGTCACCGGCACATAGAGACCGCCGTCGCGGGCAAGCCCGGTCAGCATCACGTCGCAGAAGCCAAGCTCAGGGGCCTCGCCCCGGGTCGAGATATAACGAGTCAAACTGCCCTCCAAAGGCCGGCCCGAGCCGAATTCTGGCCTTAAGCCTTTGATTTCACGATGTTCCTAGTTCTTCAGCCAGAGGCTTCCGGCACCATAGAGTGTTTTGCGGGGCCACACCATGCCCAAGGAAAAAGGGCTGCGGCGATGCCACAGCCCTCTCTTGGAAGGTCTGTCGTTGATATGTGCAGACCGGTTTTCGTCGCTGGGGCGCCTGCCCCAAAAACTGCTCGTTCGAGCTATCGTCAGCCGTCACGGAATCGTCAAGGGCAAAAACGGTGCGCGACGCCAAATGTTCCTGTTTTTCCCGATGCGCCACAGCAGAGCCGATGATCAGGTCGCCCCGGAGTCTCGCCCCATGACCGTTTTTCCTGTCCCGCCGCGTGGGACCAGGAACAAGCACTGCATCCGTCCATTGTGTCGGTGGAAGCGTACCGAGCCGCCGTCCACACATGGCCCGAACGCGCGGCGGCATTGATCCGTCGGCCGAACCGGCAGCATCCTGGAGCAGCCGGTTCGATCCCTGACCCTATGTCAGTTCATCCCGATTTCCACCGCTATCCTGATCAGGTCGGAATGGTTCTTGGCCCCTAATTTCTGCTTGAGCAGGGAGGTGGTGTTGGCAACGGTCTTGTAGGAGATGCCGAGCGCCTCGGCGACCTCGACGATCTTGTTGCCGCGTCCAAGCAGGCGGAGAATCTCGAGCTCCCGCGGCGTCATCTGCGAGGCTGGATTGGCCTTGATCGCGGCGCCCGAGAACGTCACGGCCTCAGCAAGCTGTGGCGAAATGAAATGGTCGCCTGCGGCCACCCTGCGCACCGCCTTGAGCAGGATCCGGGGATCGTCGCCCTTGGAGACATAGCCCTGCGCCCCGAGCTCGACCGCGCGCACCACGAAAGCCGGATCGTCGTTCATGCTGAACATGATGATCTTGGCATCCGGGTCGTCCTTGCGGATCCGGCGCATCAGCTCGAAGCCGGAGACATCAGGCAGGTTGACGTCGATAACGGTCACGTCAGGACGCCTGCTGACATAGGCCCGGTGGCCGGACTTGGCGTCGCTCGCCTCGTCGATCCGGATCGAATGGTCGGACGAAAACAGGGTGCGACAACCTGACAGCACCACGGGATGGTCGTCAACAATCAGGATCCGGGTCCCCGGCTTGGCGGTATCTTGCATCGTGCACTCTCTTGTTGTGGCACTCATAGACCGACGGGAACAAATGGAAAGAGAGAAATCCGCCAATGCACGTTAGAATTGACCTAATGTGGCAACGACTCTCGTTCAGAACCCGGCTGTTTCTTCCGCTCGGCCTCAGCTTTCTGGCCGCGCTGGCCATGGGCGGCGTGCTGTTGCAAGCGTTTGCGACAGGCCAGCTGGCAGACGAGAGCGAACCTGGCGGACGTTCGGCGCGGGCCGTCGCTGTCGCGCTCAACAGCACTCTGAGGACGTCAGACAATCCACGGAAGATGCTCGACGCATTCGTCAGTTCCTTGAGCACCTCCTCCGATATCCAATTCCGTCCCTTACAAGCGGGTCCCCCGCCTTCGATGAAGGAGGGCCTGCACGAGGTGCATGGCGTGCCCCGATGGTTCGTGGACCTGATCGGCATCCCCGCCATGGAGGCGGCGTCTCCGGTCCTCATCGATGACAAGCCCGTCGGCGACATCGTGTTCATCCCCGACCTGTCGGCCGACCTGTTCGAGAAATGGATCGGCTTTCTGGCGCTGATGAGCCTGATCGCCCTGCTGATGCTGCTGACCGGAACGATCGCGTATCTGTTTGCGACATCGGCGCTGGGCCCCCTGCAGAATCTCGGCGCAGGCCTGACCCGCATCCGGCGTGGCGATTATACGACGCCGATTCCTGTCGCGGGGCCGCCGGAAATCCGGCAAGCCTGCGAGGAGGCCAATGCGCTGGCCATGACGCTCGCGCAATTGAGCCAGGACAATCGCAATCTCTTGCACCGACTTGTGTCGCTCCAGGACGATGAGCGGCGCGATCTCGCGCGCGAGCTGCATGACGAGCTCGGACCTTTATTGTTCAGCATCCGCGCCGGCACGATCGCGTTGAGCGAAGGCTCGGCGCAAGCAGGACATCTCGGCAATTCCGCGCAGGAGGTGATGCGATCGATCGAGACCCTGCAGTCGACCAACCGTCGCATTCTCGACCGGTTGCGGCCGCTCTACATCGCGGAATTGGGGCTCGAGGGGAGCGTGCAGACGCTGCTCAGCAATTTTCGCAGGCAGGCGCCGCATATCGGCCTCACCGCGACGATCGATCCGGCAATCGACGAGATCGAGGGGCCGCTGGCCCAGACCATCTACCGCGTGATCCAGGAGGGCTTGACCAACGTGCTGCGTCACGCGGGAGCACGGAACGTCCATGTGGCGGCGGCGATATCAGGCGATGCGGTTGCGGTGGAGGTTTCCGACGACGGTGGCGGCTTTCCGGCCGACAATGTCTTTGGCCGCGGCCTGACCGGCATGCATGAACGTGTGCGCGCGCTGAGCGGATCGCTATCACTTCTGCGCGCGGAAGAACGGACCTACGTGCGCTGTAGCCTTCCGCTCGGCGAAGCCCGGAACCCGATATCCGGCTAGCACGCCGCGCAATCGTGCGATCCCTGCTCGGCCGGCTCGCACACCGTGCTGTAGATTTTGCCTTCCGCACTGAAGCGAAACGAGGCGCGGACGCGCAACGCGCCGGCGACCGAATATTCGAGATCGATGCCGTTCTGCGCAGGATGGATTTCCTCGAGGCCGAAGCCCACCGAGGAGAAGGCGCTGAGCTTCGGTCCCCAATACGTCTCGAGCTCGCGCCGGCCACGATAGAGATGCGTGCCGTTGCACATGCATTCCACCTCGCCGTCATCGGCATAGAGGTCGAGCAGCGTCGCGAGGGCGCCTTTGCGGCAGGCATCCACCCAATCGACGACGAGTCCCATCTGATCGAAATCGCGCAAGGCCAGCAATCCTGTTGCCGCGAGAACAAGGCGAGAGGCGGCTTAAGGCCACCCTCGTGAATATGGACTGAATAATAAACCCCGGGCGATTCCGGGTCCTGCCCGGAACCTACCGATTTGCGTACGTGTGCCGACGTCCCTTCAGCCAGACGCCGAATGCGACCAGCACAGCGCCGGCAAGCAAGAACCACGTGACGGCATATTGCAGATGATCGTCCTTCAGATGCACATCGAGCGGCCCCGGACGCGGAATGCCGTTCTCGGGCACCGGCTGCTCGAGATCGACGTAGAACGGCGCCACCGCACCCCAGCCCAGCGCGCTTGCGATCGCCGGATGATCGCGCACGAACCACAGCCGCTTGTCCCGGTTCGCCGCCGGCGTGAGCCAGCTTGGTGCTTCGGGAAAACGAAGATAGCCGGTGAGCACGACGGGGGCGCCGGTGACGAGCTTCTTCACCGCGCGATCCTCGACGCTGCGATCCTGCATCGTGTTCTCGACGAAACCCGCATCGATCACGACCATCTCGCCGCTCGGCAGCCGCGCCGGCAGGAAGGCCCAGGTGCCCGGAGTGGATGCATCCTTGCGCACGGCGGAGCCGGAGGAATAGACCATCGCATCCGGCATCGCTGCATAGGTTGCGGTGAAGCTGACACGGCGAAATTCGTCGCGCGCAGGCGTCAGCGTGGCCCATTGCGCAGGCGGCGGCAGCGCGACCGGCGGTTCCGCGAGGCGCTCGGTGAGCGCGGCGACCAGCTCGTGCTTGGCGGTGCGGCGCTGCAATTGCCAGACTCCGAGCGCCACGAAAGTCGCGGTCAGCAGGAGCGTGAACAGCGCGAAGCCGGCCACGCGGGGCGTGCGCGCAGCCTCGTTCATTTCGCGCGGTCGACCAGCCGGCCGGGTGCCGCCTTGTGATGGAATTGCAGCGCGATCAGCAGCGATTTCATGGCGCGTAGCGGCAGCAGCGTCGTCGCGAGAATCAGCGGCAACCACAGCACGGCGTGCAGCCAGAACGGCGGCTGATATTTGACCTCGACGACGAGCGCGCAGCCGACCACGATCGCGCCGGCCAGCATGATGATGAAGATCGCCGGGCCGTCGCCGGCATCGATGAAGGCGTAGTCGAGACCGCAGCGGTCGCAGGACGGCGCGAGAGTCAAGAAGCCCGCATAGAGCTTGCCCGCGCCGCAGCGCGGGCATTTGCAGGCGAGCCCGCGCAGCGCGCTTTGCAGGACAGTTGGCTCGGCAGTCGGCTTTGGTTCAGGGGGGCCGGCAGTTTCGCTCATGACGCACACTTCTATCACAGTTTTGGCCGGGGCCTCTGGCGCTGGAAAGCGAAAGGGCGGCCCTGCGGCCGCCCTTTCCAGATCGATCCGTCGCGACCCTAGTGCGCGCCGTGGGCCATGGTCTCGGCACCATGTCCCCAGACATAGATGCACAGGAACAGGAACAGCCAGACCACGTCGACGAAGTGCCAATACCAGGCGGCGAATTCGAAGCCGAGGTGCTGCTTCGGCGTGAAGTGGCCGGCATAGGCGCGCGCCAGGCAGACGATCAGGAAGATGGTGCCGACCAGCACGTGGAAGCCGTGGAAGCCGGTCGCCATGAAGAAGGTCCCGCCATAGACGTTGCCGGCGAACGAGAAAGCAGCGTGGCTGTACTCATAGGCCTGCACGCAGGTGAAGGTCGCCCCCAGCAGGATGGTGAGGATCAGGCCGTATTTCAGGCCCTGACGGTCATTCTCGAGCAGGGCGTGATGTGCCCAGGTGACGGTGGTGCCCGACGTGAGCAGGATCAGCGTGTTGAGCAGCGGCAGATGCCAGGGATCGAAGGTTTCGATGCCGTGAGGAGGCCAGGTGCCGGGCACCGAGCAGGCGCCGGGCGCGGTGCCGAGGCCGCAGCCGAACACGGCATCCCGGGTGGCATGGACGGCATCGGCCGGGAACAGCGCTGCGTTGAAATAGGCCCAGAACCAGGCGACGAAGAACATCACCTCGGAGGCGATGAACAGGATCATGCCATAGCGGTGATGCAGCTGCACGACGCGGGTGTGATCGCCCTTGTATTGGGCTTCCTTGATCACGTCGCCCCACCAGCTCGCCATGGTGTACAGCACGCCGACGGTGCCGACACCGAACACGATCGGCGCGGCCGCGTACATGTGGTGCATCCAGGAGATCGCACCGAGCGCCATGATGAAGGCCGAGACGGAGCCGACCGCCGGCCACGGGGAGGGATCGACCAGATGGTAGTCGTGATGCTTGCCTTGCGCGGTAGCCATTGCGGTCTGTCTCCTCAATCCCGTGCCTGTCAGGCACTTATCCCCTTATTCCAGCCCCTGAGCGTCAACCCGGCGGCTGGAGATTACCCTTGCGTTTGTCGTCGTCACCGGATGCGAGCGGCTTCACCACCGGATCCTTCACCGGATAGAACGTGTAGGACAGCGTGATCGTGCTCAGCCCGTCATTGTCGTGATCGTCGACGATCGACGGATCGACATAGAACACCACGGGCATCTCGCGCTTCTCGCCGGGCGCCATGGTCTGCTCGGAGAAGCAGAAGCAGTTGATCTTCTCGAAATAGGACCCGACCGTCAGCGGTGCGACGTTATAGGCGGCCTGGCCGGAGGTGGTGCGGGCGGCCTGGTTGGTCACGGTATAATAGATGGTCGTGACCTGGCCGATATTGACCTCGATCTCGGTCTGCTCAGGCACGAACTTCCAGGGCAGGCCCGGCGCGACGTTGGAATCGAAACGGACCGCGATCTTGCGGGCGATCGGACCGGTGGCAGGCGCCGAGGTTGCGACCTGGGTCGTTCCGTTGAAGCCGGTGGCGCGGCAGAACCAGTTGTAGAACGGCACCGCGGCGTAGGACGCGCCGACCATCAACGCGACCACGCCGCCGCAGATCGAGGCGACCAGCACATCGCGGCCCAAGCCCCCTGAACGGCCCTTCCCGTCGGTTCGGCTCTGATCCTGCGATATGGTCGGCTTCTGATCCATCTCTGTCACATCGGGCGAACTAGAACCGCCGGGCCCTTGACCATGGTGACGGCGAAGAAAAGGATGACGAGGACGCCGAGGGCGAGCGCGATTGCGATCGAGCGCTGACGACGGCTCTTCTTCTGCGCCTCGGTGAGGACGATTCCATCTGGCTCGGGTTTGTCAGCCATCCCTGCCTCATGCGCCCCATGCCATCGGAGCAACCGCCCGGAACACGACCTCGGCCAGCAAGGTCGCGAACAGCGCGAACAGATACAGGATCGAGAAGGCAAACAGCTTTCGCGTCGCGCGCAGCGACTGGCTGCGTTCGCGACGGATATAGACGTTGATCGCGAGCACAAGCATGCCGGCACCGAGGATCAGCGAGACGATGCCGTAGAGGGCATCGAAATAACCGAGCGCCCAGGGCGCAGCGGCGACCGCGATCAGCACGATGGTGTACAGCAGGATCTGGAGACGGGTCGCGTCCGGGCCGGCGACGTTGGGCAGCATCGGAATGCCGGCGCGGGCATAGTCGTCGGAGCGGAACAGCGCCAGCGCCCAGAAGTGCGGCGGCGTCCAGAAGAAGATGATCGCGAACAACAGCAGCGGCTCGACGTCGACCGTGCCTGTCACGGCAGCCCAGGCGACCACCGGCGGCAGCGCGCCGGCAGCGCCGCCGATTACGATGTTCTGCGCGGTCCAGCGCTTCAGGCCGATCGTGTAGATCACGACGTAGAAGAAGATGGTGAAGGCAAGCAGCGCGCCCGCGATCCAGTTCACGAGAATGCCGAGCGTCATCACCGAGAAGAAGGCGAGGGTCATGCCGAACGCCATCGCCTCGGGACGGGTGATGCGGCCGCGCGGGATCGGACGGTTCGCGGTTCGCGACATTTTGGAGTCGATATCGCCCTCGAGCGCCATGTTGAGCGCGCCCGAGGCGCCGGCGCCGACGGCGATGCAGAGCAGTGAGGTGATCGCCAGAACCCAGTGGAAGTGCCCCGGCGCCATCGCCATCCCGACCAGCGCGGTGAAGATCACCAGCGACATCACCCGCGGCTTGAGCAGCGCGAGATAGTCGCCAACCTCCGCCTCGGAGATGCGGGGATTGATGTCGATGGCGTTCTGATCGAGGACGGACACTTAAACCTACTCGTTTCGTTGCAGAGCCGCGGCGCCCGTCTCGGACGCCGCGGAGTCTCCTTGCTTACTGCACGCGAGGCAGCACTTCGAACTGGTGGAAGGGCGGCGGCGAGGACAGCGTCCATTCCAGCGTGGTGGCACCCGCACCCCAGGGATTGTCGCCCGCGGGCACCTTCTTCATGAAGGCATCGAGCACGCAGTACAGGAAGATCAGCACGCCGAAGCCGGAGATGTAGGAGCCGATCGACGAGATCAGGTTCCAGCCGGCGAACGCATCCGGATAGTCGACATAGCGGCGCGGCATGCCCGACAGGCCGAGGAAGTGCTGCGGGAAGAACACCAGGTTGACGCCGATGAAGGTGACCCAGAAATGCGCCTTGGCCAGCGTCTCGTTGTACATATAGCCCGTCATCTTCGGGAACCAGTAGTACCAGCCGGCGAAGATCGCGAACACGGCGCCGAGCGACAGCACGTAGTGGAAGTGCGCGACGACGTAGTAGGTCTCCTGCAGCACGCGGTCGACACCGGCGTTCGCCAGCACGACGCCGGTGACGCCACCGACGGTGAACAGGAAGATGAAGCCCACCGCCCAGATCATCGGCGCGCGGAATTCAATCGAGCCGCCCCACATCGTGGCGATCCAGGAGAAGATCTTCACGCCGGTCGGCACAGCAATGACCATCGTCGCGGCGACGAAATAGGCCTGCGTCGCGCTCGACATGCCGACCGTGTACATGTGGTGCGCCCACACCACGAAGCCGATGCCGCCGATCGCGACCATGGCGTAGGCCATGCCGAGATAGCCGAACACGGGCTTGCGCGAGAAGGTCGAGACGATCTGGCTGACCATGCCGAAGCCCGGCAGGATCAGGATGTACACCTCGGGGTGACCGAAGAACCAGAACAGATGCTGGAACAGCACCGGGTCGCCGCCGCCGTCGGGGGCGAAGAAGGTGGTGCCGAAATTACGGTCGGTGAGCAGCATGGTGATCGCACCGGCGAGCACCGGCAGCGACAAGAGCAGCAGGAACACCGTCACCAGGATCGACCACACGAACAGCGGCATCTTGTGCAGGGTCATGCCCGGCGCGCGCATGTTGAAGATCGTGGTGATGAAGTTGATGGCGCCGAGGATCGACGAGGCACCCGCCAGATGGAGCGAGAGAATCGCGAAGTCGACCGCGGGACCGGGATGGCCCGAGCTCGACAGCGGCACATACATGGTCCAGCCGGTGCCGACGCCGTTGGCTCCCGGCTCGCCCTCGACGAAGGACGACAGCAGGAGCAGCGCGAAGGAAGCCGGCAGCAGCCAGAACGAGATGTTGTTCATGCGCGGGAACGCCATGTCCGGCGCGCCGATCATCAGCGGCACGAACCAGTTGCCGAAGCCGCCGATCATCGCCGGCATGACCATGAAGAAGATCATGATCAGGCCGTGAGACGTCACGAACACGTTATAGGTGTGCGTTTCGTGGAAAATCTGCACGCCCGGATACATCAACTCGGCACGGATCGCGATCGACATCGCGGCACCGATGATGCCGGCGATGACCGCGAAGATCAGGTACATCGTGCCGATGTCCTTGTGATTGGTCGAATAGACGTAACGCCGCCATCCGGTCGGATGGGCGTGCTCGTGATCATGTCCGTGGTCTTGCGCGTGATCGCCGTGTGCCGCTGCGCTGGTTGCCATTTTCAAATCCTGCCTTGCGTCCGTTCGGACCCCTGGAGGTCCCGCCCTTTATGTCGCTTTCAGTCCCTTGAGCCGTCGCCCGGCGCTTACTGCGTCGGGCCGGCCGCGGAGGCGAAGGTGCTGGTGCCGCCGCTCGCATATTTCTTCTTCGCCGATTCAACCCAGGAGGCGAACTCCTGGTCGTTCACGACGCGAATCGCGATCGGCATGAAGGCGTGGTCCTTGCCGCAGAGCTCCGAGCACTGGCCGTAGAACATGCCGGTCTTGGTGGCCTTGAACCAGGTCTCGTTCAGACGCCCCGGAATGGCGTCGATCTTGACGCCGAAGGCCGGCAGCGCGAACGCATGGATGACGTCGGCGCCGGTGACCTGAACGCGAATCACCTTGTTGACCGGCACCACCATCTCGTTGTCGACGCCGAGCAGGCGGGGCTGCTTGTCCTGGGCCATCAGCGAGTCGAACTCGAACTTGCCGTTGTCGGGATAGGCGTAGGACCAATACCACTGCTTGCCGGTCGCCTTGATGGTCAGATCCGCTTTCGGCACGTCGAGCTCGAGGAACAGCAGCCGGAACGACGGCACCGCGATGCCGACCAGGATCAGCACCGGCACCAAGGTCCACACCACCTCGATCAGCGTGTTGTGGGTGGTCCGCGACGGCACCGGATTGGCCCTCGCGTTGAATTTCACGACGACGATCACGAGCAGCGCCAGGACGAACAGCGTGATCGCGATGATCAGGTAGGACAGGAAATTGTGGAACGAGACGATGTTGTCCATCACCGGGGAACCCGAGCCCTGCAGGTGCCATTCCCACGGCGCCGGCTGCCCGAGCTCGGCGAATGCCGTGCCGCCCGTCACCAGCGTGATGCCAGTCGCCACCAAGGCGATGGTGGCCAATCCCAGCAATTGCCGGCCCACCCGACTCATCGACATCCTCATGCCGTTCGCGCTCCCCTTACGAAATCACCCCAAGTGCGCCCCCCTGTTTGCGGGAAACGCTTATTCGATCCGCCCGCCTGACAACCGCCGCGCAAGAATACCTCAAGGAGGAATTCGGGCCGGATCGCTAGAACGCCGAAATCAAGCCTCTCAAATCATAATTCTTGATCTATCGCAATGCAGTCTTCGGCCCCTCTGTGAGCCATGACCCGCAACATATCTCCAAGCAACATCAGACAAAAATACCGCTTCCCGGGATGCCGCCGCTTGACAGCCGGATTGCCCGCTGTAGGCACAGGCGCAGGGCCGCGCAGGAACCTGATTCGTGGCGACCATGCAGCCAAGGCCGCGCGGAATTTGCTAGTGAATTGCCTTCAAGACGCCGTCATTCCCGTATCAGTCCAGCGCGAGCGAGCGGAGGGACCGACCCCGATGGGGCATTCGAGATGCATGGCAGGATCGGTTCTAGGGCCGGCTGACCGCCTCAGGAACCTGGTCGGCCTCCTGGCTGTCGCAGTTTTCCTTGCCTTGCCCGGCCTTTTCCTGCCAAGCCTCGCCCATGCGCAGGGCGCGGTGCGCTCCGTCCATGGCGACTGGCAGATCCGCTGCGACACCCCGCCGGGTGCCCAGGCCGAGCAATGCGCCCTGATCCAGAGCGTGGTGGCGGAAGACCGCTCCAATGCCGGCCTCACCGTGATCGTGCTCAAGACCGCCGACCAGAAGAGCCGCCTGATGCGGGTGGTCGCTCCCCTGGGCGTCCTGCTGCCCTCCGGCCTTGGCTTGAAGCTCGACAACCAGGACGTCGGCCGCGCCGGCTTCGTCCGCTGCCTGCCCAATGGCTGCGTCGCCGAGGTCGTCATGGACGACAAGTTGCTGGGCCAGCTCCGCAGCGCCAAGACCGCAACCTTCATCATCTTCGAGACGCCCGAAGAGGGCATCGGCTTCCCGCTCAGCCTGAACGGCCTCGGCGAGGGCTACGACAAGCTGCCGTAGGGTCAGGCCCGCGGCGAACCTATTGTTTCCGTAATGTGAGGCGTCGCGCTCTCGCGGAACGGGTCTGAAACCATTATCTTGCCTCACATCCCCCGATAATGGACGGACGCATGACCAACCCCGCCACGACCTCCCTGCTCGACCGCGCCAATCTCGACCGTGACCAGGTTCGCAACGAGGTCGCGCGCGGCCTTGCCGGCGCCGACGACGGCGAATTGTTTCTGGAATACAGCCAGACCGAAGCGCTGATGTTCGACAATGGGCGACTGAAGCAGGCGACCTACGACACCTCGCAAGGGTTCGGCCTGCGCGCCGTCAAGGACGATGCGGTCGGCTATGCGCATTCCTCCGACGTGTCGCTGCCGGCGCTGATTCGCGCGGCCGATGCGGTCGCGGCCGTGCGCGGCGGTTATTCCGGCAGCTTCGCGGCGCCGCCAGCGCATACCAACGTTCGGCTTTATGGTGACGACAACCCGCTCGATGCCCCGGGCTTCGAGACCAAAGTCAAGCTGCTCGCCGAGATCGACGCGTATTTGCGCGACAAGGATCCGCGGGTGCGGCAGGTCAGCGTCAGCCTGGGAGCGACCTGGCAGGTGGTCGAGATCCTGCGGCCCGACGGCGAGAGCTATCGCGACATCCGCCCGCTGGTGCGCGTCAACATCTCCGTCGTGGCCGGCCAGGGTGACCGCCAGGAGAGCGGCAGCAAGGGCTATGGCGGCCGCGCCGGCTATGCCGAATTCATCGAAAGCAAGAACTGGCGCGACGCCGCCGACGGCGCGCTGCGCGAGGCGCTGGTCAATCTCGAATCGATACCCGCCCCTGCGGGCGAGATGGACGTCGTGCTCGGCGCCGGCTGGCCCGGCGTAATGCTGCATGAAGCGGTCGGCCACGGTCTCGAGGGCGACTTCAACCGCAAGAAGACCTCTGCGTTTGCCGGCCTGATGGGCCAGCAGGTCGCGGCCAAGGGCGTCACCGTGGTCGACGACGGCACCATTGCCTCGCGCCGCGGCTCGCTCTCGATCGACGACGAGGGCACCCCGACCAATCGCACCGTGCTGATCGAGGACGGCATCCTGGTCGGCTACATGCAGGACCGTCAGAACGCGCGGTTGATGAACATGAAGCCGACCGGCAACGGCCGCCGCCAGGGCTATGCCCATGTGCCGATGCCGCGCATGACCAACACCTACATGCTCGCGGGCGACCGCGACCCGGCCGAGATTCTCGCGTCGGTGAAGAACGGCGTGTTTGCCGCGAATTTCGGCGGCGGACAGGTCGACATTACCTCGGGCAAATACGTGTTCCAGTGCACCGAGGCCTACAAGATCGAGAACGGCAAGATCGGTGCGCCCCTGAAGGGCGCCATGCTGATCGGCAACGGGCCGACCGACCTGCATCGCATCCGCATGATCGGCACCGATCTCGCGCTCGATAGCGGCATCGGCACCTGTGGCAAGAACGGTCAGGGCGTGCCTGTCGGCGTCGGCCAGCCGTCGCTTCTGATGGAACGCATTACGGTGGGTGGAACAGGCGCATGAGCGTGGAAGACAAAGCAACCGTCAGCACCAAGCGGAAGAGCAGCGGCTGGGCCGGACAGCTCATGCAGCTCGCCGGCATCGTCGCCGCCGTCTTTATCGCCAAGGGCGCGCTGGCCGAGCCGTTCTACGTGCCGTCGGGCTCGATGGAGCCGACGCTGCTGATCGGCGACGCGCTGCTCGCCTCGAAATTCCCCTATGGCTACGGCACCTCGTCGCTGCCAATCCAGATCAACCTGCCGGAAACCGGCCGTGTGTTCGCGGAGATGCCGAAGCAAGGCGATGTCGTGGTGTTCCGCTGGCCCGGCGATCGCTCGCAGGCCTGGGTCAAGCGCGTCGTGGGCTTGCCCGGTGACCGCATCCAGATGCGACAGGGTCAGCTCTTCATCAACGATCGTCCTGCCGAATTGAAGCCGGATGGCGTTGGCGCCGCCGAGGACGACAATGGCAGCAGCGAGCCTGCCTACCGCTACGTCGAGACATTGCCGAACGGCGTCAAGCATCTGATCTTCAAGATGCGCGACAACGGGCCGCTGGACAACACGCCGGAAGTGACCGTGCCTCCAGGGCATCTGTTCGTGCTCGGCGATAACAGGGACAACTCGGCTGACAGCCGCGTGCCGCTGCGCTCCGGCGGCGTCGGCCTGCTGCCTGTCGACAATCTGGTCGGCCGTGCCGACGCCGTGCTCGGCTCCTGGGATCTCGGCATGCGCAGCCAGCCGGTCTGGACCTGGCTTTCCGGCTTCCGCCTCGCGCGGTTCTTCACTGCCGTGCACTGAGCGTGCTGCCATGACCTTCGACGACGTCAGAAAATTTGCGCTGACGTGGCCGGAGGTCGACGACGGCACGTCCTACGGCACGCCCGCGCTGAAGGTGCGCAAGACGATGCTGACGCGCCTGAAGGAGGATGGCGACAGCCTGGTCGTGCCTGATGTCCCGATCGACGAGCGCGCGATGCTGGTCGGGAGCCAGCCGCAGATTTTCTATTTCACCGATCATTACGCCGACCATCCGATCGTGCTGATCCGCCTGTCCAAGGCGAAGCGCGCGATCGTAGAGCCGCTTCTCCGCCGGCGCTGGCGCGCTCTCGCGTCGAAGGCCGCGCGAGCGGATTATGATGCGCGTATCGGCGCGTGACTGATGCCATGGACGAGGCTCGCTTCCTCGCGCTGGCTCTGAAGAACCCGGTCAACCTCGCAATCATCGATGAACTCCACCGGCTCGCGCTCCCCGACGCTTGGCTGGTCTCGGGATGCCTGGTGCAAACCGTGTGGAACGTACTCACGAAGCGCGCCGTCGATCACGGCATTGCCGATTACGACGTCTTCTATTTCGACCCTGACACGTCCTGGGACGCGGAGGACGTTGTGATCCGCCAGTTGCAAGGACGGCTCGATCATGTCGACGCCAAAATCGAGACCCGCAATCAGGCACGCGTGCATCTGTGGTATCCAGCCAAGCACGGCCTGCCCTATCCGCCCCTGTCGCGCTCGACTGACGGCATCGACCGCTTCCTGACGCAGAATACGCAAGTGGGCGTGAGGCGCACGGACGACGGTTTCGACGTCTATGCACCGCACGGCTTGAATGACGTCGCAGGGCTGATTGTGCGTCCCAATCCGGGCCCGAATTTCTCCGCCGCGAATTACGCCTTGAAAGCCGAGCGATGGAAAGCGCTGTGGCCGGAGCTCACGGTGATTGCGACGCCGTGATCCTGGCCTACCTCACCACGCCAGACGTGAACCCGGCTTTCCGCCGCGGCGGCTTGATTTCCTTTTTCAGAAAGCAGCGCGCCTCGCGCCCGGTATAGCCGGGACGGGCATAGGTGAAGGCCCGGCACTTGTTGTCGGCGGTGCAGGCGGCCTTGCAGGCTTCCTCGCCTTCGCCGTCCTTCAGGTCGAAATTGCGCAAATCGCCCCCCGGACGGTCGATCGAGGTCTCGACGCCCTCGACGCGTGGCTCGATCACACCGGCACCGCGCACCCCGGAGATGCAGCAATTGGCGGGCTGTCGCGGCGGCACGGTGTTCTTGAGCCAGCACACCGCCGCGGCGCCGTCGATATCAGGATAGCTGAAGCTCCACGCACGGCAGCGGCGATCGCGCTCGCAGAGCAGCGCGCAATCCTCGGGATCGCCCGACGTGACGGGTGTGTTGAAATAATCGCCGCCGGGCCGGTCGAACGCCGTCTGGGCGTGCGCGGGTACGCGCGCAAATACGAGCGACAGCAGCGTGACGCAGGCCACGACGCTTGCCAAGACCTTGGCCATGACGGCCCTGGACAGGCGGCCCTTCCCCATCGGAACAGCTTTCGAGTTATTGACGGCGCTCAGGTTTTTCGGCCGGACATTTGATCGCCGCAAACCTGTACGGGCGATGAACGGCCGAAATCCCGATCATTGGCCTCCGTTCCTGTCGGAACGGAAATGGTTCTAGAACGCATATTCGGCGTAGGCAGGTTCCACCGAGCCTTGCCAGGCGCCGTTGAACTTCTCGAGCATCTCTTCGGCCGGAGTCCGGCCGCAATCGATGATGCGATCGAGCGGCTCCAGATGCCGCGTTTCGTCGCGGCCGATCGCGTCGATGCGGCCCCGACGGCGCAAGCCTGCATGTGCGAGAACGAGGCACTCCTTGGCGATCTCGAACAGATAGCGGTCCTTGATCCGCGCCTTGAAGCCAAAGCGAGGCACGTCGTCGCGTAACGCCTGACGCTCAGGCGCGGTCCAGTGCTTCACGATGTCCCAGGCAGCATCGAGCGACACGTCGTCATAGAGCAGTCCGACCCAGAACGCCGACAGCGCCGGGAGCCGGCCCCATGGCCCGCCATCGGCGCCACGCATCTCGAGATAGCGCTTCAGCCGTACCTCGGGGAAGATCGTGGAGAGATGGTTGGCCCAGTCCGACAACGTCGGACGCTCGCCGGGAAGGTTGTTGTTGCGGCCCTCGAAGAAGGCGCGGAACGAGGAGCCCGACACATCAATGTAGTCTTCACCGCGTTTGACGAAATACATGGGCACGTCGAGCGCGTAGTCGACATAACGCTCGAAACCCATGCCGTCCTCGAATGCCCAGGGCATCATGCCGGCGCGCGCATTGTCGGTGTCGCGCCAGATCTCCGAGCGGAAGGACAGGAAGCCGTTCGGCTTGCCCTCGGTGAACGGCGAATTGGCAAACAATGCGGTCGCGACGGGCTGCAGCGCCAGCGAGACGCGCAGCTTCTTGACCATGTCGGCTTCGGAGGAGAAGTCGAGATTGGTCTGCACCGTGCAGGTCCGGTACATCATGTCGAGGCCGTATTGGCCGACCTTCGGCATGTAATTGCTCATGATCTTGTAGCGGCCCTTGGGCATGACAGGGATGTCGGCGCGCGACCAGGAGGGCGTCATGCCGAGACCAAGGAAGCCGATGCCCAGCGGGGTCGCGATCTCGCGCACCTGCGCCAGGTGCGCCATCAGCTCGCTCTGGGTCTGGTGCACGTTCTCGACCGGCGCGCCGGACAGTTCGAACTGTCCACCTGGCTCGAGCGAAATCGCACCGCCGCCGGTGACGTCGTAGAGCCCGATGATGTTGCCCTTCTCCATGATCGGCTCCCAGCCGAGCAGGAGCTTCATGCCCTCGAGCAGCGCGCCGATGCCGCGTGCGCCCTCGTAGGGCACCGGCCGATGGCCTTCGAGCGTGAACGGCGTCTTCTCGTGCTCGGTACCCATGCGGAATTCCGACGGGTCCTTGCTGCCGGCCTCGAACCACGCCACGAGCTCGTCGCGCGATTGCAGCGGCGTCATATCGATCTGGTCTCGCGCCATATCAAACTCTAATCAAAAGCGCTTCGATCGAATGCGCGCGGGTGGCGGGGATGGTCCGCGAACCCACCGGGCGCGCAGACGTGCTGGTTTGCCGCGCGATCATCGCGACGGCGAAGGTTCGGTGACGTTGACTACGGGCGGCAGCTTCATCTCGCCGCACGAGCAGCCCAGCCGGTCGAGCAGACCGCTGAGCTTGACCGCATCGGCATCGGAGAGTTTCGAGCCGACGTATTTCTCGATCGCAGCCGAGTAGGCGCCCCACATCCGCTTCTGCAACTCGCGGCCGGCCTCCGTGATCTCGACGAATTGACCACGCTTGTCGATCTTGCATTCGCGCCGGCATGCGAGCCCCTCGTCGACCAGGCGGTCGATCAGGCGCGAGGTGGAGTATTGCGGGATCAGCATTTGCCGCTCGAGCTCCACCGGGCGCAGCTCTCCGCTCGGCGCGCGCGACAATTCGAGCAGCGCATCGTACCATGCCAGCGGCGGGAACCCGGCCTTCTTCAGGTCCTGTTCGACACAGTCAAGCACACGGCTCTGCACCCGCATCAGACGGATCCAGGCACTGGTTGCCTCAGTCGATGGTTTGCGTTTCATGGTCCCGCTCAAAGTCGTCGTCCGCTTCTTACCCTACTCAATGCACCTGCATCAATCTTGACTATTGCATGCAGATGCATGTAGGCGTTCTTTCGCCCTAACCAAGCGTCAAGAGGAGAAAATTCCATGAAACTGTATTACGCGCCCGGTGCGTGCTCGCTGTCCCCCCATATCGCGCTCCTGGAGGCCGACTTGCCGTATGAGCTGGTCAAGGTCGATCTCCGGGCCAAGAAGCTCGAGAACGGCGAAGACTATCTGAAGGTCAATCCCAAGGGTCAGGTCCCCGCGCTGGGCCTCGACAGCGGCGAGATCGTGACCGAAGGCCCGGTCATTGTCCAGATGATCGCCGACAAGGCCCCGGCCAAGGCACTCGCCCCCGCGCGCGACAGTTCCGAGCGCTACAAGCTGCTCGAATGGCTGAACTTCCTGACCTCCGAGGTGCACAAGAGCTTTGGCCCGCTGTTCGCGCCGGCCCTGAACGACGACGCCAAGGCGTTCTTCAAGGACCGCGTCGTGGGCAAGCTGAAGCACATCGACAGCCAGCTCGCCGGCAAGGACTACCTCATGGGCAAGCAGTTCTCGGTCGCCGACGGTTATCTCTTCACGATGCTGACCTGGGCCGACCGGATGAAGTTCGACCTCTCCGCGATGCCGAACCTCACCGCCTATAAGGCCCGCGTGGCGGCCCGGCCGAAGGTGCAGGAGGCGTTGACGAAGGAAGGGCTGGCGCAGGCGAAGTAAGCCCGTCTCGGACGGAAGATGCGAAAGGCCGGATCGACGATCCGGCCTTTTTGGTTTTCTGCGCAGCCCGGATGGAGCGCAGCGAAATCCGGGCTGCAAGTGCCTTAAGCTGCCGCCTTCTTCGGCGCGAAGCGGCCGTAGAAGGTCTCGCCCTTCGCCGCCATCTCCTCCAGCAGCTTCGGCGGCGTGAAGCGCGAGCCGTACTTGGCTTCGAGCTTGTGGCAGAGCTCGACGAACTTCTTCGTGCCCATGAAGTCGATGTAGGACAGCGTGCCACCGGTGAACGGCGCGAAGCCGAAGCCGAGGATCGAGCCGACATCCGCCTCGCGCGGATCGGTGATGACGTGATCCTCAACCGTGCGCGCGGCTTCCACGGCCTGCACCACCAGGAAGCGTTGCTTCAGCTCCTCGACGTCGAGCGTGTCCGGATCGAGCTGCTTCGGCTGCAAGGCCGACAGGCCCGGCCACAGGCTCTTCGAGCCCTTGCCCTTCTCCGGATAGTCGTAAAAACCCTTGCTGTTCTTGCGGCCGAGGCGGCCCTGGTTCTCGACCATCTCGACCATCAGCTTCTTCTGATCGGGATTGACGGCGTTGGGGCCGAGATCGGCTTCCGTCGCCTTCATGATCTTCAGACCGAGGTCGAGCGCGACTTCATCCGACAGCGAGAGCGGACCGACGGGCATACCGGCCATCTTGGCGCAGTTCTCGATCATCGCGGGCGGCACGCCTTCGAGGAACATCTCGTTGCCCTCGGCGACGTAGCGGCCGACGCAGCGGTTGGCGAAGAAGCCGCGGCTATCGTTCACCACGATCGGCGTCTTGCCGATGTGGCGGACGTAGTCGAGCGCGGTCGCGAGCGCGAGATCGCCGGTGTTCTTGCCCTTGATGATCTCGACCAGCATCATCTTCTCGACCGGTGAGAAGAAGTGGATGCCGACGAACTTGCCCTGATCCTTGAAGCTCTCCGCCAGCGACGTGATCGGCAGCGTCGAGGTGTTCGACGCGAAGATCACGTCCGGTTTCAGGTATTCCTGGGCCTTGGCGAAGGTGTCGGCCTTGACCCTGCGGTCCTCGAACACGGCCTCGATCACGAGGTCGACGTCCTTGAGCGCGGCGTAGTCCGCGGTCGGGGTGATGTGCGCAAGCAGCTTCTCGGCATCATCTGGCTTGGCGCGGCCCTTCTTGATCTGGTCCTCGATCACCTTCCGCGCATGGGCCTTGCCCTTGTCCGCGCTCTCCTGGTCGCGATCGATCAGCACGACGTCGAGGCCGGCGCGGGCCGAGACGTAGCCGACGCTCGCGCCCATGAAGCCGGCACCGATCACGGCGATCTTCTTGACCTTCGTCGGCGGCACGTCCTTCGGACGGCGCGCGCCCTTGTTCAGCTCCTGCATCGAGAGGAACAGGCTGCGGATCATCGCGGCCGCTTCCTTCGAACGCAGCACCGAGGTGAAGTAGCGCGATTCGACGCGCAGCGCCGCGTCGATCGGCAACTGCAAGCCTTCATAGACGCAGCTCATGATCGCCCGTGCGGCCGGATAGTTGTCGTAGGTCTCGCGGCGGTAGATCGCGTTGCCGGCCGGGAACATCATCATGCCGGCCTTGGAGAACACCGGGCCGCCCGGGAGCTTGAAGCCCTTCTCGTCCCAGGGCGCGACGGCCCTGCCGCCGCCCTTGATCCAGTCCTTGGCGGCCTTGATCAACTCGGCAGCCGGAACGACGGCGTGGATCAAATTCAGCGCCTTCGCCTTCTCGATCGTAACGGGATCGCCCTTGAGCAGGATCGTCATCGCGTCCTGCGGTGGCACCAGGCGCGGCACGCGCTGCGTGCCGCCCGCGCCCGGGAACAGGCCGACCTTGACCTCGGGCAGGCCGAGACGCGTCTTGGGGTTCTCCGCGGCCACGCGATAGTGGCAGCACAGCGTGATCTCGAAACCGCCGCCCAGCGCGAGCCCGTTGATCGCGGCCGCCCACGGCTTGCCTGAGGTCTCGATCGAGCGCAGCACCTGCGAGAAGCGGCGGCTCTGCTCGAACAGCATCTGGTTCGCGGCGGTCTCACCCTGCTCCTTGAAGACCTTTGCGTAGGCCTGGTTCATGCCTTCGAGCATGGAGAGGTCAGCACCGGCGCAGAACGCTTCCTTCGCCGAGGTGATGACGACGCCCTTGACCGCGGCGTCGGCCGTGGTCTCCTTGACGATCGCGTCGAGCTCGCTGGTCGAGGTCTCGTCGAGCACGTTCATCGAACGTCCCGGGATATCCCAGGTGACGAGCGCGATGCCGTCGGAATCGGTCTCAACCGCAAAGTTCTTGTAAGCCATGTTGGTTGCTCCCTACCCTTAGACGCGCTCGATGATGGTCGCGGTGCCCATGCCGCCGCCGATGCACAGCGTGACCAGAGCGGTGGACTTGTTGGTGCGCTCCAGCTCGTCGAGCACGGTGCCGAGGATCATCGCGCCGGTCGCGCCGAGCGGATGGCCGAGCGCGATCGCGCCGCCATTGACGTTGATCTTGGCGTTGTCGATGTCGAAGGCCTGGATGTAGCGCAGCACGACCGAGGCGAAGGCCTCGTTGAGCTCGAACAGGTCGATGTCCGACTTCTTCATGCCCGAGCGGGCGAACAGCTTTTCGGTGACGTCGACCGGGCCGGTCAGCATCATCGCCGGCTCCGAGCCGACATTGGCAAACGCGCGGATCTTTGCGCGCGGCTTCAGGCCGTACTTCGCGCCCGCCTCCTTGCTGCCGAGCAGCACCGCGCCGGCACCGTCGACGATGCCCGAGGAGTTGCCGGCGTGGTGCACGTAGTTGATGCGCTCGATCTCCGGATGCGACTGCACGGCGACGCCGTCGAAGCCGCCCATCTGCGCCATCATCGTGAACGACGGCTGCAGCTGCGCCAGCGACTGCATCGTCGTCGAGGGCCGCATATGCTCGTCCTTGGCGAGAATGGTGAGGCCGTTGATGTCCTTCACCGGCACGACCGACTTGTTGAAGCGACCTTCGTCCCACGCCTTGCCCGCGCGCTGCTGGCTCTGCACCGCATAGGCATCGACGTCGTCGCGCGAGAAGCCGTATTTGGTGGCGATCAGATCGGCCGAGACGCCCTGCGGCATGAAGTAAGCGGGGACCGCCATCGACGGATCCATCGGCCAGGCACCGCCGGAGGCGCCGATGCCGACGCGGCTCATCGATTCGGCGCCGCCGCCGATCACCAACTCATGCTGGCCGCTCATCACCTGCGCGGCGGCAAAATTCACGGCATCGAGGCCAGAGGCGCAGAAACGGCTGATCTGCACGCCGGGCACGGCTTCACCGAGACCCGCCTTCAGCGCGGCGAAGCGAGCGATGTCGCTGCCGGCTTCGCCGACCGGATCGACCACGCCGAGCACGACGTCGTCGACGGAATCTTCCGGCAAATGATTGCGGTCCTTCAGCGCCTTCAGCGGCACGGTGGCGAGCGCGAGCGCGGTGACTTCGTGCAGGGCGCCGTCCGACTTGCCGCGGCCGCGCGGGGTGCGAACGTGATCGTAGATGAATGCCTCAGGCATGATGCCCTCCTGATCTGTTGGTCGAATTTCGTTAGCGCGGAAGCTGGCTCAGAACGCTTCCGCAGGCAATTCCATGATGGTGGCGCAGCCGGACTGAATGCGCGCGAGATTGGCCGCGGTCTCCGGCAGCATCCGCTCCATGAAGAAGCGGCCGGTGACGAGCTTGGTGGAGAGATAGGGCGTCGCGCCGCTGGCGGCAATCTTGGCTTGGGTCACCTTGGCCATCTTCGCCCACATGTAGCCGAGGGCGACGAAACCGAAAAGATGCAGGTAATCGGTCGCGGCAGCGCCGGCATTGTCGGGCTTCGCCATCGCGTTCTGCATCAGCCACGTCGTGGCCTGCTGGAGATGGCCGAGCGAGGTCGAGAGCGGGGTGATGAAGGGCTTGAGCGCCTCGTCGCCGCCGTTTTCCTTGGCGAAGGTCATGACCTCGCCGAAGAACGCCATGATGGCGCGGCCGCCGTCGCGCGGCAGCTTGCGGCCGACGAGGTCGAGCGCCTGGATGCCGTTGGCGCCCTCGTAGATCATCGCGATGCGCGCATCACGCACGAACTGCTCCATGCCTTGCTCGGCGATGTAGCCGTGGCCGCCGTACATCTGCTGCGCCTGCACCGCGTTGGCGAAGCCGTGGTCGGTGAGGAAGCCCTTCAGCACCGGCGTCATCAGGCCCATGTGATCGTCCGCGGCCTGCCTGTCCTTCGGATCGTCGGAGCGATGGGCGACGTCGCTCTTCAGGGCGGTCCACATCACGAAGGCGCGCGCGGCCTCGTTGAAGGCGCGGATCGAGAGCAGCGTGCGGCGCACGTCGGGATGCACGATGATCGGATCGGCCGGCTTGTCCGGCGCCTTCACGCCGGTGAGCGAACGGCCCTGGATGCGTTCGCGGGCATAGGCAACCGCGTTCTGGTAGGCGACCTCCGATTGCGCGAGGCCCTGCACGGCGACGCCGAGGCGGGCCTCGTTCATCATCACGAACATGCCCTGCATGCCCTTGTTCTCTTCGCCGATCAGCCACCCGGTCGCGTTGTCGTAGTTCATCACGCAAGTGGAGTTGCCGTGGATGCCCATCTTGTGCTCGATCGAACCACAGACGACGCCATTGCGGGCACCGACCGAACCATCGGCGTTGACCAGGAATTTCGGCACCACGAACAGCGACACACCCTTGATGCCGGCAGGCGCGCCCTCGATGCGGGCGAGCACGAGGTGGATGATGTTGGAAGCCAGGTCATGCTCGCCGGCGGAGATGAAGATCTTGGTGCCGGTGATCCGGAAGCTGCCGTCGGCCTGGCGCACGGCCTTGGTGCGAAGCATGCCGAGATCGGTGCCGCAATGCGGCTCGGTCAGGTTCATGGTGCCGGTCCATTCGCCGGCGACCATCTTCGGCACGTAGGTCTGCTTCTGCTCCGGCGAGCCATGAACGATCAGCGCCGCGGTCGCGCCCATGGTGAGACCGCCATACATCGAGAACGCCATGTTGGCGGAGATCTGGAATTCGTTGACCGCCTGCGAGAGCGTCACCGGAAGGCCCTGGCCGCCGAACTCGGTCGGTGCCGACAGACCGAGCCAGCCGCCCTCGGCGACCTGCCTGAAGGCGTCCTTGAAACCCTTCGGCGTGGTGACGCTGCCGTCATCGGCGCGCTTGCAGCCTTCGAGATCGCCGACCCGGTTGAGCGGCTGCAGAACCTCCTCTGCGAGCTTGGCGGCTTCGCCCAGGATCGCCTCGCGCACGTCGCTCGAGGCATCGGAGAAGCCGGCGAGATTGTCGTAGCGGTCGATCTGGAAGACGTCGTTGAGCAGGAAGTTCACGTCTTCGACGGGGGCTTTGTAGATCGGCATGGCGGTCTCCCGGAGTTCTCTAGGATTGGGCGGCGAGCTGCTCCGCCATCAGGCGGTGCAGCATGTTGATGGCCTTGAGCGGACGCACCATCACCTTGAAGTTGGTGATGCGTCCCTCGGCATCGAAGCTGATGATGTCGACGCCGTTGATCTCGATGCCGTCGATCATGGTCTTGAATTCGAGCACGGCGCCGTTGGCGCTGGTCCACTCGCCGACATAGGTGAACCCGGGACCGCCGAGCACCTTGTCGGCGCTGGCGAGATATTTGAAGGTGATGTCGCGCCCGCGCTGCGGCGAGTGCACGACGGGGCTCTCGAACACGGCCTCGGGATGCAGCAGGTCCCACAGTGCCGTGCGATCGTGGGACTTCATGTAAGCGTACCAGGAGTCGAGGCCGGTCATTGTCAGGTGCCTCCCAAACAGCTTTGGCAAAACGCGGAAACAACCCCATGCACAGTAGCGCGAAGGGCCTGTTTCGCGGGGGGGTCTCTCGCCCACCTCATATGCACATTGACGCATATGCGCCGATTTGCATAAAGTCAAGCCGGCTTGGCGAGAAGGTCAGGGAGGAAGGTCACATGGCACTGGGCGACGCGATCCTCGCATGCCTCACCGAACGTCCGATGACGGGCTACGAGCTCGCCAAGACGTTCGACTCCTCCGTCGGCTTCTTCTGGAAGGCCGACCACCAGCAAATCTACCGCGAGCTGTCCAAGCTGCGCGACCGCGGCTACATCCAGGGCCGCGAGGTCGTGCAATCAGGCAAACCCAACAAGCTCATCTATACGCTCACTCCCGAAGGCCGAACAGCGCTGCAGCACTGGGCCGCGCGACCGAGCACGCCACCTTCGATCAAGGACGATCTGCTGGTGCGGCTGCATGCGCTCGACAGCATCGACATCGAGCCGATCCGCACCGATCTGATGGACCGCCTGGAGCACCACCGCGACCGGCACGAGAACTACGTCCGTATTCTGAAAAAGCGTTTCCCCGACGGCACGGCATCGAGCGTGCTCGACCTCGGCAACCTGCTGCTGCTTCGCCTCGGCGCGCGGCATGAGCAGTTGGTTGCCGATTTCTGCGAGGAGGCGCTCGAGGCGTTGTCGGCGATGTCAGGCAAGGATAAGGGGACCGGCACGGTGGTGCCGCTGGATGACGGCAAGCGCGAGAAGGGTTAGATCGGCATCGGCATTGGCCCTCACCTCTCTCGCTTGCGGGGAGAGGTCGCGCGTCCCGGGCGATGCGCAGCATCGTCCCGCGCGCGGGTGAGGGCTTTCTCCTCTGGGGGAGTCTTCGTTGCCGAGACACCCTCTCCCCGGCCCTCCCCACAAGCGGGGCGGGAGCGCACCGAGGGCGTATGAGCGTCCCCCGGCCTCCCGCCGCCCAACTTTAAGACACCGGCGAGGCGTTCCTTAACGCGTTATTTACCGTGACGGACAAAAGTCGGAATTCGAGGCAGACGACCCGCGCCAAATCCGATTGTCTTTACAACCGGCACGCGTGGGGAGTCTGGAGGCGCCGGGGTGGGGCGCGGGTCGGAACCGGACAGAGTCATGAATTCGCGCGTATCGTGGAGTGTTGACGGGATCGATCCATCCGTCCGGGAGCGGGCCGAAGCTGCTGCGCGCCGCGCCGGCATGTCGCTCAACGACTGGCTGAATTCAACGCTCGGCGAGACTGCTCCGCCGAATTTTCGCGGGCCTTACGAGCAGCCGCGTCAAGAGCCGCGCCCCGATCCGCGCTCGGCGCAGGCGCTGAGCCAGGGAGCTGGTCAGGCGAGCCGCGAGGTCGCCGACATCCATCAGCGGCTCGACGCGATCACCCAGCAGATCGAACGGATTTCAAAGCCCGCGGCACCGCGTCCGGACATGTCACGCGAGCAGGGCGTCGCGCGCCAGCTCAACGATGCGATCTCGCGGCTCGATGCCCGCTTGTCGCAGATCTCGCGGCCACAGCAGCCGCAGCCGCAAGCGCAGCAGCTTCAGCCGCGACCCGCACCAGCACCATCGGCACCGAGCCCCGTCGAATCACGCCAACGCCAGGCCGATGCGGTCGAGCGCGCGGCAGCGCAGGTGTATCGCAGCTCACCTCCCTTGAGCCCCGCCTCGTTCGACGTCGCCGTCGCCGAGATCACCGCGCGGCAGAGCGAGCTCGACGGATTGGCACCGCGGCAAATCCCGCCGCGCGCTGCGCCCTCGATCGCCCCCTCTGCGGCTCCCTACGCCCCCCCGATGGCGCCGCCGATGGCACAACCGGCGGCTGCCTACGCTCCGCCGCCCCCGGGGCCGGACTTCTCGTCGCTCGAGCGCCATCTGCTCAAGATCACGAGCCAGATCGAGTCGCTGCAGCGGCCAGATAATACCGAGCAGGCGATCAACGGCTTCCGCTCCGAGCTCGCCGAGATCCGCAACGCCATCACCGAGGCGATGCCGCGCCGCGCGATCGAATCGATCGAGAACGAGATCCGCTCGCTGCATCGTCGCATCGACGAAACCCGCTCCAACGGCACCGACGGCCAGGTGCTGTCAGGCATCGAGCGCGCGCTCTCCGACATCAAGCAGGTGCTGCGCACGCTGACGCCGGCCGAGCAGCTCGCCGGCTATGACGAGGCGATCCGCAATCTCGGCGCCAAGCTCGATCTGATCCTGCGCGCCAATGACGATCCCTCGACGGTGCGCCAGCTCGAGGGCGCGATCTCGGCGCTGCGCGGCATCGTCTCGAACGTCGCCTCCAATGAAGCGCTGGCACGCCTCTCCGAGGACGTGCAGCTGCTGTCGTCCAAGGTCGACCAGATCGATCGCGCCTCGGACCGCAGCGACAGCTTTGCCGTGCTGGAGCAGCGCATCGCTGCGCTCACCGCCGCACTGGAAACCCGCGAGCGGCCGCAACCCGCCGAGAGCACCGAGCATCTGGAAGCCGCGATCCGCGCGCTGTCCGACCGTTTCGACCGCATGCAGGTCGGCAACGATTCGGCGTCGACCTTCGCGCATGTCGAGCAACGCGTCTCCTATCTCTTGGAGCGGTTAGAGGCCGCCTCCGACCAGCGCGGCGGCAATCTGGGCCGTGTCGAGGACGGGCTGCACGACATCCTCAGGCATCTGGAGCGGCAGCAGGCGACCTATTCCGCACTGGCCGAGAGCCGCAATTCGGCACCGTCGCCGGATTCCGGCGTGGTCGATCTCGTCAAGCGCGAACTCTCCGATATCCGCTACAGCCAGGCCGAGACCAACCGCAGCACGCAGGATTCGCTGGAGGCCGTGCACAACACGCTCGGCCATGTCGTCGATCGCCTTGCCATGATCGAGGGCGATCTGCGCGCGGTGCGCACGGCTCCTCCGGCCCCCGCCCCGGTGCCGATGGCTGCGCCCATGCAGATGCCGGCTCCGGTCGAGCCGGCGCCGATGGCGCGCGAGCAATGGCAGCCACAGCCGCCGCAGCCGAAATACGATCCGAAGCCCGAGCTGCCGAATCCGGCCGCCGCGCAGCAGCCGTCGCATTCTGCGTTCGTTGCCGCGCCGCGCGAATTCCATGCAGCAGCACCGCCGCCGATGCCGATGGCCGCGCAAGCCGCACCGCCTTTGCCGCCGCGCGCGATCAGCGAGATCCTGGAGCCGCACACGGCGCGTGCCGCGATCGCGCCCGAACTGCCGCCGGATCATCCCCTCGAACCCGGCACGCGTCCGGGCGGCCGCCTCGCCACCCCGTCCGAGCGCATTGCCGCCTCCGAAAGCGCGATCAGCGAAATCCCCGCCCCGCCGAAGGAGCCGGTGTCGTCGTCGAGCTTCATCGCTGCCGCGCGCCGCGCCGCGCAGGCTGCCGCCGCGCAACCGCCGGAGAAGCCCGCCCGCGGCGCCAAGGCCGCGATCGCGGGCCGCGTCAAGGACAAGAGCCAGGCAAAAGCGCAGGCCACGGGTCAGGAAGGCGGCTCGACCATCACGTCGAAAATCCGCTCGCTGCTGGTCGGCGCGAGCGTGGTCGTGATCGTGCTCGGCACTTTCAAGATGGCCATGAACCTGCTCGAAGGCGGCAGCGCGCCGCCGGCGCCGCAGGCCATGGAAGACACGTCGAGCCGGCCCGCGCCGCAGGCGCCGCCACCGGTCGAGAGCAAGCCCGCCGCGCCCGAACAGGTCACACCGTCGATGACCTCGCCGACGCCGATCGGCAAGCAGTCCCTGAACAATGCCGCGCCGGCACAAGCGACGAGTTCCGGCAGCACGGCTTCGGTCGAAATTCCGCCCGCGCCCGTCACGGCGGCGCCGACGCCGCCCGCGCCGAACAGCGACGTGACCGGCGCCTTGTCGGGCGCGAGCCGCACCCGGCTGAGCCTCATCCAGATCCCGCCGAGCGAGAAGCTGCCTGAGGGCATCGCCGGCCCCGCCCTGCGCACCGCCGCGATGAAGGGCGATGCGACGGCGGCCTACGAGATCGGCCTGCGCTTTGCCGAGGGCAAGGGCGTGGCTGCGAATTACGATGAAGCGGCGAAGTGGTACGACCGCGCGGCGCAGGCCGGCGTGGTGCCCGCCACCTTCCGCCTCGGCACGCTCTACGAAAAGGGCTTGGGCGTGAAAAGGGACGCCGATATCGCCCGCCGCTACTACACGCAGGCCGCCGAGCGCGGCAACGCCAAGGCGATGCACAATCTCGCGGTGCTCGATGCCGATGGCGGCGGACGTGGGGCCAACTACCAGAGCGCGGCGCAGTGGTTCCGGAAAGCCGCCGATCGCGGCGTCGCCGACAGCCAGTTCAACCTCGGCATCCTCTATGCCCGCGGCATCGGCGTCGAACAGAACCTCGCCGAGTCCTACAAATGGTTCAGCCTCGCCGCTGCACAGGGCGACGCGGATTCGGCCGGCAAGCGCGACGATGTCGCCAAGCGCCTCGACCCGCAATCGCTCGCCGCCGCCAAACTCGCGATCCAGACCTTCAGCGCCGAGCCGCAACCCGACGACGCCGTCAACGTCCCGGCGCCCGCCGGCGGCTGGGACAGCGCCCCGCAAGCGGCCGCCAAGCCCGCGCCGAAGCCGGTCGCGGTGAAGAGGTCGGCGTCAGCGGCACATTAAGGCGCCTCAGGCAAACACGATCTCTCCACGCGTCATTGCGCAATCCAGAATCCCCTCCGCGGAAATGGTCTGGATTGCTCCGCTGCGCTCGCAATGACCGATGTGGCGACTAGGGCGCCTCGATCACCGTCGGCACGCCGGGCTCCAATAGCCGCAGCCGCGGTCCGAAACCCAGCACGTCGAAGGTCTTGCGCAGGTCTTCGCCGTTCTGGCGGAAATGCGCCCAGCCTTCGGTGTGCACGGGGACGATCATCGCGTCGGGGAAGGCGCGCGCGGTCTCGATGGTGTCGTTGGTATTCATGGTGAGATGGAACGGCCCGCGCGTTTGCGCCGCGCCCGCGAACGGCAGCACCACGCCGCATTTGAAACGGCGCGCGACCTCGGCGACGCCGTCGAACCAGGTGGTGTCGCCGCTGATATAGACGGGACGTGTGTCCTTGCGGCTCGACTGCACCACGAAGCCGATGACATCGCCCGACAGCGGCTCGATACCGGCAGGGCCATGACGCGCCGGTGTGGCCGTGATGGTCAGCGTGTTACCGTCATCGTCTCTCAACTGCGCGGTCGCCCAGGGCGCAAGACCTTCGACATGGCCGCCGAGGCGCTTTGCGCCGGCCTCCGTGGTCAGCGCGCGCGGCGCTTTCAGCAGATAGTCGCGGCCGGATTTGTCGAGATTGTCCGAATGCTGGTCGTGGCTGAGCAGCACGGCGTCGATCGGACCGATCGCGTCGGCCTTCATCGCCGGTCCGACCGTCTTCTCCAGCTTCACGTGCGGTAACTCGTAAGCACCGGGTGCATCGAAGGTGGGATCGGTGAGCAGGCGAAAGCCGTCGATTTCGATCAGTGCGGTGGGGCCGCCGATCAGGGTGATGGAAACAGGCATGAGGAACTCCTCTTACGCGGCCGGCTTTGCGGGGCGCGTCACCAGGTAAATGCCGAGCGCCACCGGAATGATCCCCAGCAAGTCGCGCGCCTCGACATGCTCGCCGAGCACGAGGAAGGCGAACAGCATGCCGAGCGGCGGCATCAGGAAATGATAGGCACTGGCCGCGGTCGCACCACACACTTTCAGGAGATGAAACCAGAGCCAGTAGGCGAGGATCGAGCCGCCGAGCACGAGGAACGCAAAGGCGCCGATCAGGCGGGGCGTGACATCGATGGCATGACCATCGGCGAAGGTGAATGCGACCGGCGTCAGCACGATGCCGGCGGCGAGATTCTGCACGCCGTTGCCGATCCACAAGCTGCCCTTCGGGGCGAACAGCTTGAACAGGATGGTGCCCGCGACGATGGAGGCGAGCGAGGCCAGCGTGAACATGATGCCGTGCAACGAGTCGGTTCCGACCGTGAGCCGGTGCCAGACGATCAGCGTCACGCCGATGATTCCCAGCAGCAGGCCGCTCGCCTTGCGCCAGGTCATGCCCTCGCCAAGCAAGAGTGCGGCGAGCGCGGCCGTGAACACCGGATTGGCCGAGACGATGAGGCCGCCGAGGCCGGCGGAGACCGATTGCAGGCCGGTGTAGCCGAGCCCGAGATAGAGTGCGTTGTTGGCGATGCCGAGCACGGCGAAAATCAGGGCATCGCGCCACGACAGCGACCAGTCGCCGCGGATCGCAGTAGCACCGAGGATCAGGATGCCGGCGAGCGAGAAGCGCGCGGCGAGCAGGATCAGCGGCGGGCAATGGGTGACGCCGATCTTGCCGGCAACGAAGGCATAGCTCCAGAGCAGGCAAAACAGGCCGATCGCGAGCGGCAGCGTGTTGAAACGGGTGCGGGGGGCGGGAAGCGAAGTGGCGAGGGACATGGCATTCTCCTGAACCCTCGATCTAGGGAGGCGGGTTGCCATTTGGAAATTAAATGATTAACTCCAAATCAGTGGATTTTCGAATGGAGGCTGAGATGCTCGATCTGGAGCTCTTGCGCAGCTTCGTCTCGGTGGTCGAGGCCGGCGGCTTCACCCGCGCCAGCGAGCGCGTTCACCGCACGCAATCGACGGTCAGCCAGCAGATCAAGCGGCTGGAGGAGGATGTCGGCCAGGTTCTGCTGCATCGGGACGGCAAGGATGTGCGCCCGACCGAGGCCGGGGAGCGGCTGCTCTCCTATGCGCGGCGGCTGCTGACGCTGGCCGAAGAGGCCCGCGACGTGCTGCGCGAGCCCGACGGCGGCGCGGTCCGGCTCGGCATTCCCGAGGACTTTGCAGCGTATCGCCTGGCGAAACTGCTGGGCGCCTTCTCGCGCTCGCATCCGAACCTGCGGCTCGATGTGCGCGCCGACCAGAGCAAGAACCTCGCCCGCGATCTCGAACGCGGCGAGCTCGATCTCGCGCTCTACAAGCGCGAGGCCGGTGGCAAGGACGCGATTGCCGTGTGGCCCGAGGAGGTGCACTGGGTCACCAGCAAGAGCCATCCCATCGATGTCAACGCGTCGTCGCTGCCGTTGATCGGATTTCCGCTCGGCTGCCTCTACCGCGCCGGCGCGATCCATGCACTGGAAAGCGCCGGCCGCGCCTGGCACATGTCCTATTCGTCATCGAGCCTCGCCGGCATCCAGGCCGCCGTTGCCGCCGGCATGGGCCTGAGCATTCTGTCGGAGATGTCGATCCAGCCAGATCATCGCGTGCTGACGGCGAAGGATGGATTTGCGCCGATCAACCGCACCGAGGTGGCGCTGATGGCCGCGCCGAATGCGAGCTCGGCGACGCTGCGGCTGGCGGATCGGCTGGCGGAGTTCTGCGAGGACGTGCAGGCGAAGGCGGCGTGAACTCGCGAGATGCGGAGGGTGGGTTAGCCCTGCGATTGCGCAACGCGCAATCGCTCGGCGTAACCCACCTCTTTGGTTTCCGCGGAGATGGACCGTGGTGGGTTACGCTTCGCTAACCCACCCTACGCAGCGTCGCCTCAATAACACCTTGACGCGGCGATCGCGTGGACGCGGCGGTCGCCGAGCAGATGCGCGACAAAGCCGGTCTCCGGAAAGATCCTTGCGAACGCGGCATCGCGGATGCTGAGCAGGCGAAGGCGGCGTGAACTCGCGAGATGCGTAGGGTCGGTTAGCCCTGCGATTGCGCAACGCATCGCTCGGCGTAACCCACCTCTTTGGTTTCCGCGGAGATGGACCGTGGTGGGTTACGCTTCGCTAACCCACCCTACGCAGCGTCGCTTCAATAACACCTTGACGCGGCGATCGCGTGGACGCGGCGGTCGCCGAGCAGATGCGCGACAAAGCCGGTCTCCGGAAAGATCCTTGCGAACGCGGCATCGCGGATGCTGAGGCCGCCGGCATAGGCGCCGAAGGCGGGCATCACGGCGCGTAGGCCGTCGCTGGCGAAACAACGCCGCTCCATCGAACGGCCGCGCGCGGAGACGCGGGCCTTGGGATGGAGATGCCCGGCGATCTCGCCGGCCGCGCCTGATGGCTCGTGGCGAAAGGTGATCGGTCCAACAGCGACTTCGTCGGCGATGGTGCCGCCGAGATCGCGGGGCAGCATCGGATCGTGATTGCCCGAGATCCAGATCCAGTCGCGACCGCTCTGGAGCGCGGCGACGGCGTCGCGATCGTCCGCGGAAAGCCGCTCATGCGCGGAGCGATCGTGAAAGCTGTCGCCGAGCGCGATGACCGTTTTTGGATTATGGCGGGAGATGACAGCAGCGAGGCGGCTGAGCGTCGCCAGCGTGTCGTAGGGCGGCAGCAGCACGCCGTGCATGGCGAAGCTGGAGCCCTTTTCGAGATGCAGATCGGATACGACCAGCAGGCCCTGCTCGTCCCAGAACAGCGCGCCGGAGAGATCGGCCGAGAAGGTCACATCGCTGATGGTGACCCTGGAAACGCGCATGTCCTCGTCATCCCCTGAAACCAGCGCGCCCCACGTCACGTCACAACCTGCTTCTATCCCGTCGCCTCTTTGACCAGCTCGTCGGCGGCTTCCGCCAACAGCTCGTCTGCAGCTTCGCCATAAACTGACTCGCGGCCGATTTCCAGCATCACGGGCACCGCGAGCGGGGAGACGTGGTCGAGTTCCCGGTGGGTGATGCGGCCCTGGATACGCATCAGCATGTCGCTCAGCCGGCGCAGGTCGAGCAGGCCGGTGGCGGCGTCGGCGCGCGCGGCGCGCAGCAGGACGTGATCGGCCTGATGCTTGCGCAAGACGTCGTAGACGAGGTCGGTCGAGAACAGCACCTGGCGGCGGCTCTTCTCTTCGCCGGTATGGCGTCGCGCGATCAGGCCGGAGATGATCGCGCAATTGCGGAAGGTGCGTTTCATCAACGCGGATTCGGCGAGCCACGCCTCCAAATCGTCACCGAGCATGTCGGGATCGAACAGCGCGTTGAGATCGATGCGGCCATCCCTGATCATGAAGGAGAGATCGCCGAGCGCCCAGATCGCGACGGCGTATTCGTTGGCGACGAAGCCGAGCGGCCGGGCGCGGGCCCGTTCCAGCCGGCGCGTCAGCAGCATGCCCAGGGTCTGGTGCGCGAGGCGGCCTTCGAAGGGGTAGCAGACGATGTAGTGCTTGTTGGCGCGCGGAAAGCTCTCGACGAGCAATTCACGAACCCCAGGCACGCGCGACACATCCTTCTGCAGCGACAGCCAGTCGCGCACCTGTTCCGGCAGAGCCTTCCACGCACGCCCATCGTCAAGGAGGCGGCGGACACGTTCGGCGAGATAGGTCGAGAGCGGGAATTTACCGCCCATATAGGAGGGCACTTTCGGATCCTTGTCATTGGCGCGCGAGACATAGACCTGGTCCTCGACCAGGGTTTCGTAGCGCACCACCTCGCCGCTGAAGACGAACGTATCGCCGGGCGAGAGGCCTTCGATGAAGGCCTCCTCGATCTCGCCGAGCAACCGACCACCGCGCGCAATGACGCCGGTCGAGCCGGCACCGCCACCGCGCGAGCGCACCAGCCGCACCTTCAGCATGTCGTCCTCGACGATGGTGCCGACATTCATCCGGTAGCTCTGCCGCACCTTCGGATTGGCGACGCGCCAGCGTCCTTCCTTGTCCTGCTTGATGCGGGCGAAGCGCTCATAGGTCTTCAAGGCGTAGCCGCCGGAGGCGACGAAATCGACGACGTCGTCGAAATCCTGACGCGACAGACCCGCGTAGGGCGCGGCGGTGCGGACCTCGGCATAGAGCTCATCCGAGAGAAACGGCTCGCCGCAAGCGCAGCCGAGCACATGCTGGGCCAGCACGTCGAGCGCACCCAGGCGAAGCGGCGGCGTATCCTGCGCATTCTCGGCGATGGCGTCGATGGCGACGCGGCATTCCAGCACCTCGAAACGGTTCGCCGGCACCAGCACGGCGCGCGAGGCTTCGTCGAGCCGATGGTTGGCGCGGCCGATCCGCTGCATCAGCCGCGACGAGCCCTTGGGCGCGCCGATATTGACGACGAGATCGACGTCGCCCCAATCGACGCCGAGATCGAGCGAGGAGGTGCAGACCACGCCGCGCAATTTGCCTGCCGACATCGCATCCTCGACCTTGCGTCGCTGGGCGACGTCGAGCGAGCCGTGATGCAATGCGATGGCGAGGTTGTCGTCGTTCATGCTCCAGAGGTTCTGGAACAGCATCTCGGCCTGGCTGCGAGTGTTGACGAACACAAGCGTCGTCTTGTTCGCCTTGATCAGCTGGTAGATTTCCGGAAGCGCATGCCGCGCGCTATGCCCCGCCCAGGGCAACCGTTCGCGCGTGTCGAGCATCTCGACCTCCGGCGGCGCCGCGCCGCCGGCGACGACGATATCAGCAGCGCGCTCCTTGCCCCCGGGCGGCGGCACCAGAAAGCGCGCGAGCTGATCCGGCTCGGCCACCGTCGCCGACAGACCGATGGCGCGGATCTGCGGCGCCAGCCGCCACAAGCGCGCAAGGCCCAGCGAGAGCAGATCGCCGCGCTTCGACGTCACCAACGCATGCAACTCGTCGAGCACGATGCGCTTGAGCGAGGAGAACAGGAACGGCGCGTCGTCGGACGAGAGCAAAAGCGCAAGCTGCTCCGGCGTCGTCAGCAGAATGTCGGGTGGATAGCGCCGCTGCCGCTGCCGCCGCGACACCGGCGTGTCGCCGGTGCGGGTCTCGACCTTGATCGGCAGCGCCATCTCCGCGATCGGCCGTTCCAGATTGCGCGCGATGTCGACGGCGAGTGCCTTCAGCGGCGAGATATAGAGCGTATGCAAGCCGCCGCTGCGGCGAACATCGCGGCCGGTAGAGACGAGCTTGTTGCTGTTATCTGCCCCCTTGTGGGGGAGGTCGTTGGCCGCAGGCTGCCCGGAGGGGGGTAGCCCCGCGAGCGGTGCTTGTGGCCACCCCCCTCCCTGCCCCTCCCCCACAAGGGGGGAGGGAGAAGACGACAGCTCCACCAGGGTCGGCAAAAATCCCGCCAGCGTCTTGCCGGCGCCGGTCGGCGCGATCAGCAGCGCGCTGGCGTCGTCGCTTGCCTTCTGCAGCAGCGCGAGTTGATGCGCGCGCGGCGCCCAGCCGCGCGCCGCAAACCATTGCTGGAAGCGGTCGGGCAGCAGTGCGGCCGGCTCGGCCGGGATTTTGAGGATGCGGGGCGGCACGGCGTAGAGGTAAGCCGTGGGGATGGGTTCGTCGAGGGGTGGGCCGAGGCTGTGGATGGATGAGCGAGATGGCGCGTCGTTTTACCCTCCCCTGGAGGAGGAGGGTAAGAGACCTCCCTACTCCGACATCGGCTTGTCGGAGATGTCCCAATCCGTGCCGCTGAAGATCGAGATGTAGAGCGTCTTCATCGGCGTGTAGTCGTCGGGCGTGTAGTCGTAGGTGACGCCGTCGAGGAAATAGGGCGAGTGGAAGCCCTTCAGCGTGGAGGCCTGCTTCAGCACGTTGGCGCGGGTGAGATCGTCGCCGCAGCGGCGCAAGATCTCGCCCATGGTCACGGCCTGGCCATAGCCGGCGAAGGCGATTGTGTTGTCGGGATCGATGGTCGGGATGTACGTCTTGCGCAGCGCCTCGAACGCCATCACATCGGGGTCCTTCTCCCATTTCGGCAGGCCGACCTCCTTGTTGTACCTGATCGCGACGATGCCGGCGGCGTTCTCGAGGCCCGCAGCGTTGAGGATCGAGCGGCCGGTCGAGCCGGCCGAGAGCAGCTGCAGCGGCTTCCAGCCGAGCTCGGCGACCTTGCGGATCGACTGCGACGTCGCCTTACCTGTCGTGATGTTGTAGAAAACATCCGCGCCCGATTTCGAGAGATTGATGAGCTGGGAATCGACGGTGGGATCGGTGAGATCGTAGGTCTGCTCCATGATCACCGATGCGGTGCCGCCGGCATCAGCCAGGACCTTCTTGAACGGAGCGAGGAAGTCGCGGCCGAAATCATCGTTCTGGTAGAGGATGCCGATCTTGGCATTCGGCTTCACGGTCACGACGTGCCGCGCCAGGATGCGCGCTTCGGTCGGATAAAGCGGCAGGCCCGCCATCGTCCATTTGAAATCCTTCGGGTTATTCCACTTCGACGCGCCGGTGTTGAGCAGCAGCTGCGGCACGCCCCTGGAATTCAGGTATTTGTGCACGGCGGTCTGCGGCGCGGTGCCGAGCGAGCCGTACAGCGCGAGCACCTCCTCCTGCTCGACCAGGCGCCGCGTCGCCTCGACGCATTTCGGCGCGCTGTAGGCGTCGTCCATCGTGAGGAACTTGATCTTGCGCCCGTTGATGCCGCCCTTCTCGTTCAGCATCTGGAAATAGGCCTCACCAATGCGCCCGAGCACGCCGTAGAGCGAGCCAGGGCCGGAATGCGGCACGGTCTGGCCGATCTTGATCTCGGTGTCGCTGGCGCCGGCATCGTATTTTTTCTCCGCGGCCCAGACGTAAGGCGCGGGCAGAACGGATGCGGCGATGGTGGCGAGCGCGGCGGCGCTGACATCGCGCCGCGATGGATTCTTGGTCATTGTTGTCTCTCTCCCTAATGCGCGCATTGTGCTGGCTACGCAGCGGCTCGCAAGTGGGAAGTCGTCGCTTTGCGACGCAATGACGCCTGGATTGCAGGGGGTTTAGCGCCTGGACTCAAGTTTTCTCGGCGACGACGACGAGACCGCGCACCGGCTCGTTGTTCTCGTTGCGCGGCGAGGCCGGCTCCATCGTCAGCAGCTTGAGCCCTGCCTTCGCGATTGCGCCGCGCACATATTCCGCCGAGTGGGCATAGCGCAGGCCTTCGCCGAGCACGATGCCGTCGCCGTCATGCGTCTCCAGCGTGAAGGCGAGCACGCCGCCTGACGCGAGCACGCGCCTCGCCTCGGTGAGAACGGGCGCGAGCTCCGAGAGATAGACGAACGCGTCCGCGGCGACGACGAGGTTCGCGCATCCGTCTGCCCTGGCCCGCAGGCCCTCGATCATTTCGGCGACTTCGAGCTCGGCATAAAGCCCGGTGGCGCGCGCCTCCTTGATCATGCCTGATGACAGGTCGATACCGATGAAATGGTCGACTTGTCGGGCGAAGGCCGCCGCCGCAAGCCCGGTGCCGCAGCCGAGATCGATGGTGCGCTTGAAGAACGCCGGCTTCTTCGCCGCGACGCGGGCAGCCAGCACGGCCTTGAAGATCAGCGCGGGGGCGCGATAGCCGAGATCGTTGATGAGCGCGTGCTCGAAGCGCGGCGCATATTGATCGAACAGCGCCTGGACATAGGCCTTGGGCATCTCCGCCATCTCGGCGTCGCCGAGCCGCATCAGATGCAGGCCGGCGCCGTGCTGATCCTCCGGATCGGACTCGCGCGCTTTGCGGAACGCCGCGATCGCCTTGTCGCGCTCGCCGAGCTGCTGACGGATCTCGCCGAGCGTGAACCAGGCCGAGGTGAAGTTTGGCGCGAGCTCGATCGCCTGCTCGATCAGGTCAGCGGCAGCGGGCAGATCGCCCTTGAGCTGGAGGTCGCGCGCGAACTCGAAGCGGCGGTCGGCCATGAGATCGCCGGAGGTCAGGAACAGGCGGAGCGGCATTGGGAACCAGGACGGATGACTCGAAGAATTGGCGGCGCAGCCTATATGATAGAAATGCGCCCGCAAGACATCCTGCTGCCAACTGCTGACGGCCTGTGCTGCAAGTCCGGCGGCTTCCATATCGACCCTGTGCGTCCCGTGGAGCGTGCCGTCATCACCCACGGCCATTCCGACCACGCCCGCGCCGGCCATGGCGCCGTGCTGGCGACGGAGGAAACGCTCGACATGATGCGGCTGCGCTATGGCGAGAACTTTGCCGGATCGACCCAAGTCGTCAGCTATGGCGAGGAGATCAGGCTCGGCGACGTCAAGGTCAAGTTTCATCCGGCGGGGCATGTGCTGGGCTCGGCGCAGATCGCGGTGACCGCCAGGGACACCTGCATCGTCGCCTCCGGCGACTACAAGGACGCGCCCGACCCGACCTGCGTCCCGTTCGAGCTGGTGCAATGCGACGTCTTCATCACCGAGGCGACGTTCGGCCTGCCGCTGTTTCGCCATGGCGATGCCGCGGACCAGGTGAAGAAGCTGCTGGCCTCGGTCGCGCTGTTTCCGGAGCGCGCCCATCTCGTCGGCGCCTATTCGCTCGGCAAGGCGCAACGCGTGATCGCACTGCTGCGACAGGCGGGCTACGACGCGCCGATCTATCTGCATGGCGCGATGGAGACGATCACGCATTACTATCAGGGCCGCGGCATCGACCTCGGCGAACTCAGGCCGGCGATGGGCGTGAAGAAGGCGGCGCTCGCGGGCACCATCACGCTGGCGCCGCCCTCGGCGACTTCAGATGTCTGGACGCGGCGTTTCCCCGATCCCGTCACCGCGTTCGCGTCGGGCTGGATGCGCGTGCGCGCCCGCGCGCGGCAGCGTGGCATCGAGCTGCCGCTGGTCATCTCCGACCATGCCGATTGGGACGGCCTCACCGCGACCATCGCCGCAACCGGCGCCGGCGAGATCTGGGTTACCCACGGCCAGGAGGATGCGCTGGTGCATTGGTGCAAGAGCCGCGGCCTGCGGGCGCGGCCGCTCGATCTCGTCGGCTATGGCGAGGAGGAGGAAGGCGAGCCGCCGCCCACCAAAGAGGCCGAAGCATGAACCGCTTCGCCGAACTTCTCGACCGCCTCGCCTACGAGCCCGGCCGCAACAACAAGCTGCGGCTGCTCACCGGCTATTTCCGCGAGGTCGGCGATCCCGACCGCGGCTACGCGCTGGCCGCCCTCACCGGCGCGCTCAGCTTCAAGCACGCCAAGCCGGCGCTGATCCGCGACCTCATCGCCTCGCGCACGGACGAAGTGCTGTTCGGATTGAGTTACGACTATGTCGGCGATCTCTCGGAGACGGTCGCGCTGATGTGGCCGAAAGCCGCAATGACCGCCCACAACAACCCACCTCCCCCCACCCTCACCGAGGTCGTCACCACCCTCCGGACCCTCGGCAAGACCGAGCTGCCGAAGCAGCTGGAGCGCTGGCTCGATGAGCTCGATGAGACCGGCCGTTGGGCACTCCTCAAACTCGTCACCGGCGCGATGCGCATCGGTATCTCCGCGCGGCTGGCGAAGACCGCGGCCGCCGCGCTCGGCGACAAGGACCCGCATGAGGTGGAGCTGATCTGGCCGGGACTTGCGCCACCCTATCTCGACCTGTTCGCCTGGCTGGAAGGCCGCGGCGAGAAGCCGGTCAATCGCGATCCCGCGCCGTTCCGCCCCGTGATGCTGGCGCATGCGATCGAGGACAGCGATTTCGCGTCGCTCGATCCCGCCGACTACATCGCCGAATGGAAATGGGACGGCATCCGCGTGCAGGCGGTCGCCGGCCGCGACGACCGCGGGCAGATCACCGCGCGGCTTTATTCGCGCACCGGCGAGGACATCACGGGCAGCTTTCCGGACCTGGTCCCGTCGCTGCGCCTGCCCGGCGCGATCGACGGCGAGCTTTTGATCCTGCGCGAAGGCCGCGTGCAGAGTTTCAACGTCCTGCAACAGCGGCTGAACCGCAAGGTCGTGTCGCCGAAGCTGATCAAGGATTTTCCGATCCATTTGCGTGCCTATGATCTGCTCGGCGATATCGAGAACGATCTGCGGGAGCTGCCGTTCGCCGAGCGGCGCGAACGGCTCGAGGCGTTCATCGCAAAGCTTGGCGATCCCCGCATCGACCTCTCACCCACCGTTGCCTTCGCAAGCTGGGACGCGCTGGCCGCCGCGCGCGCCGATCCCGCGAGTGCCGGCGCTGGCGAGGATGCCGACGCCGTCGAGGGCGTGATGCTGAAGCGGCGCGATGCGCCCTATCTGCCGGGACGGCCGAAGGGCCAGTGGTGGAAGTGGAAGCGCGATCCGCACATCATCGATGCCGTGCTGATGTATGCGCAGCGCGGCCACGGCAAGCGCTCGTCCTATTATTCCGACTACACGTTTGGCGTCTGGACCGGGACCGATAACGGCGAGGAGCTGGTGCCGGTCGGCAAGGCTTATTTCGGCTTCACCGACGAGGAGCTGCTGCAGATCGACCGCTTCGTCCGCCGCAACACCACTGAAAAGTTCGGCCCCGTCCGCCATGTCGTGCACGAAGCGGACAAGGGGCTGGTGCTGGAGGTTGCGTTCGAGGGATTGCAACGCTCGCCACGGCACAAATCCGGCGTGGCCATGCGCTTTCCGCGCATCAGCCGCCTGCGCTGGGACAAGCCGCCGCGCGAGGCGGATCGGCTGGAAACGCTGGAAAAAATGCTGAAGGAGGAAGCGGCGGAGATCGAGGCGTGAGGCATTCGATCTCGCCGCGACGCCGGTGCGCTCCCTCTCCCGCTTGCGGGACAGGCCAGGAGCCCGCCGCCCGACCGAACTTCGCTAAATCCACCTTCCTGTATTGTCCGAATTAAACTCCCGTAACCCGATTGACGCACTCTTCCGGGTTCCCCATGTCCCCCGCCGTGACCTATAATCGGGGCTAGCCCCCACGAGGAGTTTGAGATGGCCCACGACGTCAGAGATTTGCCGGCCGGCCATGGCGATGGCCTGCACCGCTTTCTCGGCGGCTCGCCGCTGGCGGTCGCGTTTCGCCTGGTGCTGCTCTCGATCCTGGTCGGCGTCGTGCTGGCCGCGATCGGCTTCGATCCCTGGAATATCCTCATCAGCATTCGCCTGCTGTTCCAGCGTCTGTGGGATCTCGGCTTCGATGCCGTGAACTGGCTGTGGCGCTACTTCCTGCTCGGCGCCGTCATCGTGATCCCGATCTGGCTGTTGTCGCGCATCTTCGGCTCGCCGCGCCGCTAGGTTCTTGGCGCGCGGCCGGCGCAGACACGTCATGTCGGCCACGGTGGTGCAATCGGGCGGGTGGTCGGGTAGACGCAGCCGATGAACGCACCGCTTCATCCCAAGGTCGGCTCCCGCCAGGTCTTCGCCATCGCAGGTCCTGCGATGATCGCAAACCTCACCACGCCGCTGATCGGCGTGGTCTCGACCACCGCCATCGGCCGGCTCGACGATGCCGCCCTGCTCGGCGGCGTCGCGATGGCGTCGGTGATCTTCGACTGCCTGTTCTGGCTGTTCGGCTTTCTGCGCATGAGCACGCTCGCCTTCACCGCGCAGGCGCTCGGCGCCGGCGAGACTCGCGAAGAGACCGTCATCCTGGTGCGCGGCTTCATCGTCGCCGGCCTGGTCGGTGGCGCACTGATTGCGTTGCAGATGCCGCTGGCCGGCGTGCTGTTCGATCTGATGGGCGGCAGCGCAGGTGTGACGCACGCCGCAAAGATCTATTTCATGATCCGGATCTGGTCGTCGCCGTTCGCGTTCGCCAACTACGTCATCCTCGGCTGGCTGGTGGGGCAGGCCCGCGCCAATCCGGCGTTGGCGCTCCAGGTCGTCATCAACCTCATCAACATGGCCGCGACGATTTTACTGGTGCTGGTCTATGACACCGGCATCGCGGGCGCGGCGATTGCCGCGCTGCTGTCGGAGGGCGTCGGCTTCGGGCTCGGCGTCATCGTCTGCCGGCGCTACGCGCATGGCGGCTTTGCCGTTCCCCGGGAGACGCTGTTCGATCGCGCCAAGCTGATGCGGCTATTGTCCGTCAATTCCGACATCATGATCCGCACCGCGGCGCTGATCACCGTGTTCCTGTTTTTCACCGCCAAGGGCGCGCGCGCCGGCGACGTGACGCTGGCGGCGAACTCGGTGCTCAACAATTTCCTGCTGGTCAGCGCCTTCTTCCTCGATGGCCTCGCCAACGCGGCCCAGCAGCTCTGCGGCCGCACGTTCGGCGCCCGCGATCCGAGAGGCTTTGCGGATTCGACGCGGCTGGTGCTGCTGTGGGGCCTCGGCTTTGCCCTCGTCGTCGCGGTGCTGTTTGCGCTGTTCGGGCCCGAAATCATCAGGTTCATGACCACGAGCGAGGACGTCCGCCACGCCGCGCGCGAGTTCCTGCCGTTCATCGTGCTCGCGCCGATCCCCGGCGTGTTCGCCTTCGGCTTCGACGGCATCTATGTCGGCGCGACCTGGGCCCGCGAGATGCGCAACCTGATGCTGGCCTCGCTCGCGATCTTCTTCGGGATCTGGCTGGCGCTGCAATCTCTCGGCAATGCCGGACTGTGGTGCGCGCTGGTCGGGTTCTACGTCGCGCGTGGAGGACTGCAGGGCGCAAGGTATCCGGCGCTGTACCGGGCGACGTTTCCGAAGCTGCAGCCCCGATGAGCGGCCTCTCTTCTCCCTCGCCCCGCGTGCGCGGGGACGCGAAGAGCCCCTACATCCCCGGCCAGTCTTCCGCGGTGAGGGTGGCCGCATCGGCGCCGACGATTTCGGACAGCGAGTCCCGGCCCGTGCGCAGCAGCGTCGAGGTGAGATCGCGCTTGATCTCGTCGACGAGGCCGAGACCCTTGTAGACCAGCGACGAATAAAGCTGGATCAGGCTCGCGCCGGCGCGGATTTTCGTCAGTGCCGCACCGCCGGAGTCGACGCCACCGACGCCGATCAGAGGGAACGCGCCCTCGACGCGCACATAGGTTTCCGCGACCATGCGCGTCGACAGGCGGAACAGCGGCCGGCCGGACAGGCCGCCCTGCTGCTTCGAGCGCATTGCCTCACGCAGCGTGCTCGGCCGCGCGACGGTCGTGTTCGAAACGATCATGCCGTCGACCCGGCGCGAGCGCGCAACCTGCACGACATCGTCGAGCTGGGCGAGGCTGAGATCGGGGGCAATCTTCAGCAGCACCGGCGTGTCGCCGGCCTTCTGCCTGACACGTTCGCGCGCGTCGATCACGTGCCCCAGCAGATCGTCGAGCAGTGCGCCTTCCTGCAGATTGCGCAGGCCCGGCGTGTTCGGCGAGGAGACGTTGACCGTGAAATAGCTCGCGACCGGCGCGAAGGTCTCGATCAGCTTGACATAGTCGGCGACACGATCAGGCGAATCCTTGTTGGCGCCGACATTGACGCCGACGATGCCGCCGTTCTCGGCGCGCGCGGCAAGCCGGCGCAGCACCACTTCCGCGCCGTCATTGTTGAAGCCCATGCGGTTGATGACGGCCTCGTCGCGCTCCAGGCGAAACAGCCGCGGCCGCGGATTGCCTGCTTGCGGCTTCGGAGTCACCGACCCGATCTCGACAAAGCCGAAGCCGAGCCGCAGCAGGGCATCGGGCACCTCGGCGCTCTTGTCAAAGCCCGCGGCCATGCCGATCGGGTTGGGAAAGTTGAGTCCGAACGCCCGCACTGCGAGCTTGGGATCATCCGGCCGCGGCTTTACCGGCGGCAGGAAGCGCAGCCCCTGGATCGCAAGGCGGTGCGCATCCTCCGGATCGAGCCAGCGCAGCACCGGCAGCGAGAAAGCATCGAAAGCACGGATCACGGGGCAAGCTCCGGGGTGTCGTGGCCGCCATCGGAGCGCATGCTGAGGTTCATCACCGCAAGCACAGCGCCGAGATCGAGCGCGCCGTAGAGATGCGGAAACAGCTCGTCGTTGCGCGAGCGCTCCCAGCGCAGCTCAGCCCCACACGCGTCGCCGTCGACCTCGACCAGGAACAGCGCGCGCTGGCCGAAATAGTGCTTGCGCAGGGTCTCCGGAACCTGGGCAGCCGTCGAGAAATGGATGAATCCGTCGCGGGCGTCGTCCGCGCTGCCGCTGTACACGCCCTGCCGTTCCGCCTCGCGCCAGGCCGAGGCCGGACAGATTTTGTAGATCTTGACCACCGCTTACCGGAGCCCTGTTTTGCTCGCCGAGCCGCTCACCTGAGTCAGCCCATTGAGTCTTCTGGGGTTTTTCGTGTCTTGCGGGTCTTAAAACCCGGCGCGACCGTAAAGGCGGCCCTCTCCGAACTCAAGAGTGAGGGGCTGCCCCTTGCGCGAAAAACGGAAAACCGGTTCATTTGAGGATAGTTTTCCTGAGTTGCGACGGGCTGGACCTTCCATGGTCAAACAGGCCAAAGCGCAGAGGATGCTGACCCACGACCGGATCTGGGCCGCGCTGGACCGATTGGCCGCGCGCGCCGGACTGTCGCCATCAGGCCTCGCCAAGCGGGCCGGGCTCGACCCCACCACCTTCAACAAATCCAAGCGCGTCACCAGCGATGGCCGCGAGCGCTGGCCCTCGACCGAATCGATCGCGAAGGCCCTGGCGGCTGCGGACTCGTCGATCGAGACCTTTGCCAGGCTGATCGACGACGAGGCCGGCGATGGCCGCGCGGTGCCGCTGCTTGGCCTCGCGCCAGCCAGTTCAAGCGGCGCGTTCGACGAACGGGGCTATCCGTCCGGCAAAGGCTGGAGCGAGATCGCGCTGCCGAGCGCCGAGGACAACCGCGCCTTTGCGCTGGAGATTTCCGGTGATGCCCTGATGCCCGCCTATCCCGATGGCGCTGTCATCCTGGTCTCGCCAACCGCGCCAATCCGCAAAGGCGATCGCGTGGTGGTGAGGACGAAGACCAGCGAGGTGATGGTCGCGATGCTGAAGCGGCGCACGGCGAAGGCGCTGGAACTGCGATCGCTCGATGCGGCGCAGGCCGAACGGACGTTGGCAACGAACGATATCGCGTGGATCGCAAGGATCGTGTGGGCGAGCCAGTGAGACAAACCTACTTCGTCCTGGCGAAGCCAGGACGAAGTAAGGAGGCGCCGCGTTCCGATAACGCCCGCTCACGCACTCCGCGCAAGCGCGCCGTCGATCATGTTGACCGCGTTCTGCACGCCATAGACTGCAACGAACGAGCCGAAGCGCGGGCCTTTCTCCTGGCCGAGCAGCACCTGGTACAGCATGTTGAACCAGTCGAGCGTGACGCCGGGACGGCCGTCCTTGCCCTTCTTGACCTGGTCGAGGAACGGCTCGCGGCGGCCGATCTCGTAGACGACGTTCTGGATGTCTTCGGCCGACGCGTCTGCCGGGAGCTGCGACAGCGCTTCGCGCAGATCCTGCAGCGCGGCGCGCTCGGTTTCCGTGGGAACGCGGAACTGCTTCGTCGGCGCGACGAAGTCGCGGTAATAGTTGATGGCGTAGCCGACCATCGCGTCGAGCTTCGGATGTGTCTGCGGGCTCACGCCGGGACGATAGCGGCCGATGAAGCCCCACAGCGTCTCGGCGTTCTCCGCGTTCGACGACGACACCAGCGTCAGCAGCAGCTGGAACGTGACGGGCATGTCGCCCTGCGGCGGCCGCGCCGGCATGGATGTGCCAGACCGGATTGCCGAGCTGCTGCTTGCCATCCTGCCTGGCGAAGCCGTCGATGAACTGCTGGTAGTCGTCGACCTGGCGCGGGATGACGTCGAAGAACAGCCGCTTCGCGGCCTTGGGCTCGCGATACATGAACAGCGACAGCGATTCCGGCGAGGCGTAGCGCAGCCATTCGTCGATGGTGAGGCCGTTGCCCTTCGACTTCGAGATCTTCTGGCCCTTCTCGTCGAGGAAGAGCTCGTAATTGAAGCCCTCGGGCGGCGTGCCGCCGAGCGCCCTGGCGATCGCGCCTGACAGCTTCACGGAGTCGATGAGGTCCTTGCCGGCCATCTCATAGTCGACGCCGAGCGCGACCCAGCGCATCGCCCAGTCGGCCTTCCACTGACACTTGACGTTGCCGCCGGTCACCGGCGTTTCGACTTCCTCGTTGGTGTCAGGATCGACATAGGTCACCGTGCCGGCCGCGACGTCGCGGCGGATCATCGGCACCTGCAGCACGACACCCGTCGTCTTGCTGATCGGGAGGAACGGCGAATAGGTCGCGCGGCGGTCGGGGCCGAGCGTCGGCAGGATGATCTCCATCACCTTGTCGTAGGCGGCGAGCATCTTCAGCAGGGTCGCGTCGAAACGGCCGGACTTGTAATAGACGGTCGAGCTTGCGAACTCGTAGTCGAAGCCGAAATGATCCAGGAAGGCACGCAGGCGCGCATTGTTGGCGTCGCCAAACGAGGGATGCTCGTTCGAGAACGGGTCGGGGACCGCAGTGAGCGGCCGCCCCAGATATTGCGCCAAGAGATCCCTGTTCGGCACGTTGTCAGGCACCTTGCGGAAGCCGTCCATGTCGTCGGAGAAGGCGAGCAAGCGCGTCTTGATCTTGTCCTCGGTCAGCACGCGGAAGGCATGGCGCACCATCGAGGTGCGCGCGACCTCGCCGAACGTGCCGATATGCGGCAGGCCGGAGGGACCGTAACCGGTCTCGAACAGCACCTCGTCCTTTGGACTCTTCTTCAACCGCGCGACAATGGCCTTCGCCTGCTCGAACGGCCAGGCGTTGGATTGCTCGGCGAGCGCACGCAGATCGCTCGGGGTCATGTTGGGATCGATGACGGACATTCAGAATGGGCCTCCGGGCCGCGGAAAATAGCGATTTCCGGGCAGAATGCAAAATTGCGGGACGACGCAGCCGCCTCCGCCCTCTTTCCGCGGAAACAGTCTGGATTGCATCGTCGCTGCGCTCGTTGCAATGACGATGACGAGGCAGCGAAGGAGAAGCTAAAACGGGCTCACCGAGAAATACTTGAGCCACAGATCGGTGTACCGGCCTTTTTCCCAGACGCGGAACAGGGCCCAGTTCAGGGCCTGGCGCAGCACGTCGTTGCCCTTGCGCACGGCGATGCCGATGCCTTCGCCGAAGAAGCGGCTCTCGACGAAGGGACCGCCGGAGAAGGCGCAGCAATCGCCGGAATCGGTGCCGTTGATCCAGAACGCCAGCGAGATGGCGTCGCCGAAGATGAAATCGACCTCGCCCTTGCGGAGCGCGGCGCGCAGCGCCTCGTCGTTGGGATAGGGGTGCAATTCGGCGTCGGTGAACATCGCTTTCAGATAAGCCTCATGCGCGGAGCCCGCGATGACGCCGACCTTCTTGCCCTCGAGATATTCGGGTCTGATCTCCGGCATCACCGCATCCTTGCGCGAGGCGAAACGCGCCGGCACGCGGTAATAGGGATCGGTGAAGTCGACCCGCGCGCGAAGCTGCGGGCTCACCGCCATCGAGGCAATGATCGCGTCGCCGCGGTTCGAGGTGAGCGCATCGACCAGCGTCTCGAAGCGGCGCATCTGCACCGTGCAGGAGACTTTGATCTCCTCGCAGAGGCTGCGTGCGAGATCGACATTGAAGCCGGCCGGATTACCGTCGGCGCCGGTATAGTTGAACGGCGGGTAGTCGGTCTCGGTCAGGAAGCGGATCACGCTGAGCCGCGACAGGTCCGGCCGCTCCGGGCGGCGCCGCGGGTCCCAGAAGCCGGGCACGGCCTGGGGGGCAGCTTGGGGCGCGACTTGCGGCGCGGCCTGAGGTGCGGTGGGGGGCTGCTGGGCGTCGGCCTGCGCGCGGGCGCCTGACAGCCCTGCGAGCAGGCCCGCGGCCAGGGTCAGCCCCGTCAGCAAGCCACGGGCAGATTTGGACGATTTCGCCTGTTGCGATGCAGCCATCGGCCGGGAATGAATGAATTTCATCGGGATCGGAAGGCCTTATAGACCATCCGGCCGGGAACGCGAGCCGAAATGCGGCCAGGGTGAAGGTGCGCTCCCTCCCCCGCTTGCGGGGGAGGGTCGGGGAGAGGGTGTCTCAACAAAGACTCCCCCAGAGGATAGAGCCCCCACCCGCGGCGCTCCGCGCCGACCTCCCCCGCAAGCGGGAGAGGTTGCAGCGGAATTCGCGGCGCGTTGAACGACCCTCAGAGATACTTCTTCAGGTCCGCCGCGGCCTCTTCCGGGGTCCGCTTCAAATTGAACGGCGAGACGAAACGGCCGTCGCGGTCCATCAGATAGATCAGCGCGGTGTGGTCCATGGTGTAGTCGCCGTCCTTGGTCGGGACCTTCTTGGCATAGACCCGGTAGGAGGTGATCACCCTGGCGGTCTCGGCCGGATCGCCGGACAGGCCTTCGAGATGCGGATCGAAGCTCGATAGGTAGTCTTTCATGGTCGCCGGCGTGTCGCGCTCGGGATCGACCGAGATGAAGATGGCGTTGACCTTGTCGGCATCCTTGCCCATCGCACGCAGCACTTCCGACATCTCGAACAGCGAGGTCGGGCACACGTCAGGGCAATGGGTGTAGCCGAAGAAGATCAGGGTCGGCTTGCCCTTGAGGTTCTGGTCGGTGACGGTCTTGCCGTTCTGGTCGGTCAGCTGGAACGGTCCGCCGATCGCGGCCGGTTGCGCCACCTTGCTGACCCCGCCCATGGCCCAGAACATCACCAGCAGACCGACGACGAGACTCGAGGCGAAGGCGGTCGCGATCACCAGCGGACGGGCAGTGGAGCTCATGAGCGGAAAACTTCCTGTCGCGGGTCAGAAGCAGGCGGCAAAGCCGGTCCTGATCATTTCGAAGAACACCTGGGAGCCGTAATGGAACCAGAGCGCGAGCGCGCCGATCAGCATCAGCCCGCCGGCACCCGCGCCGGTCCATAGCAGCACGGACGGCGTACGGGCGGCAGTGGGCGAATTGTCCTGTAGCTGGCGTGCCGGATGCAGTGATTGAGCCATGACGACGATCGGGACAACGATCGGGGCGAAGGCCCCGGTTCCCTGCCTCCCAAATAGGCTTTGGCCCGCCGACGGACAAGCGCCGCGGGCGGGCCAAAAATCACATCAAGCTGATAGGCTCAGTGAAGCAGCTGGCCTCGGGCGGACTCCAGCTCTTCCGATTTCGGCGAAGGCCGGGCCGAAACGGGCTTGCTGGTGGAGGCCTGCGCATCGAGATAGCAGGGCTTGTACATGGCCTGAAGCTGCCTGCCCCTCAGGAACAGCATATGCGGCGTGAGGCCGCCACGCTGCGTGATCCAGCGCTTCACCTGCGAGGGATACATCGCATAGAGCATCTGGGTCGCTTCGGGATTGGTGACGGCGCGGCCGTTGCTGCCGAAATCCCAGGCGGCGTGGAAGCCGAGCGTCGCGTGCGAGGTGACGCAGATGCGGTCGCGCGGGATGGCGCCGAGCACGATGGTGCAGGCCGAGGCGCAGAGACCGTCGATGATGACGGTATCGCCGGATTGCCTGAGGTCCTGGTACTTGTCGACGTAAGTCCCGATCCGGCCGCCGCGGTCATCCGCGATCCGAACGACCGCGTGAGACGCCCCCATGCAGGCGATCAAGCAAACCGCCGCAAGCAACCCCGTCAGAAACTTCATGTCCCCCGCCCCAGTCGTTTTCGAATCTGTGTGTCAGGTGGTGATGCGCGCCCAGCGTCGGTCGAGACCGTGGTTTTGTCTAGGCAGGCCGGCTCGCTCAAAACAAATTCAAATCCAGTGTTGCGTCCGCGCTGCACTCGGCCAGCCGTGATCCCGAAGTGGAACAAGTTAACGCGGTCTTACGCGCCACGCCCTTGATCTCAGTTACGACAGCTGGCTTCAATTCCGGGCAACTACAGGGGGGAACTCATGCCCGGGGATTCGAGCGAGCAGGCTGACGTCATTGTCGTCGGCGCAGGACTATCGGGACTGGTGGCGGCGACCGAGATTGCGGATGCCGGCAAGCGCGTGATCGTGGTCGACCAGGAAGGCGAGCAGTCGCTCGGCGGCCAGGCGTTCTGGTCGTTCGGCGGATTGTTCCTGGTTGATTCGCCGGAGCAGCGCCGGCTCGGCATCAGGGACTCCTTCGAGTTGGCGATGCAGGACTGGCTCGGCACCGCCGGCTTCGACCGCGATGAGGATTTCTGGCCGCGCAAATGGGCCGAGGCCTATGTGGCGTTCGCCGCCGGCGAGAAGCGCGACTGGCTGCGCGCGATGGGGCATCGCATCTTCCCCGTGGTCGGCTGGGCCGAGCGCGGCGGCTACGATGCGATGGGCCACGGCAATTCGGTACCGCGCTTTCACGTCACCTGGGGCACCGGCCCCGGCATCGTCGAGCCCTTCGAGCGCCGCGCGCGCGAGGCCGCGAAGAGCGGGCGCCTCATTTTCAAGTTCCGCCACCGTGTCGATGCGCTCTCGATCACGAACGGTACGGTGGACGGCGTCAGCGGCGCGATCCTCGCCGCCGATCATGTCGAGCGTGGCAAGAGCTCCTCGCGCACTGTCGTCGGCGAGTTTGCGCTGAAGGCGCAGGCCGTGATCGTGGCGTCCGGCGGCATCGGCGGCAACCATGATTTGGTGCGGGCGAACTGGCCGGAGCGGCTCGGCACGCCGCCGAAATTCATGATTTCGGGCGTCCCCGAGCATGTCGACGGCCGCATGATCGGCATCACCGAGCAAACAGGCGCGCGGCTGATCAACCGCGACCGCATGTGGCACTATGTCGAGGGCATCCGGAACTGGTCACCGATCTGGCCGCGCCACGGCATCCGCATTCTGCCCGGCCCGTCCTCGATGTGGTTCGACGCCACGGGCACGCGGCTGCCGGCGCCCTTGTTTCCGGGCTCCGACACGCTCGGCCAGCTCAAATACATCATGTCGTCAGGCTATGATTATTCGTGGTTCATCCTGACCCAGGCCATCATCAAGAAGGAGTTTGCGCTATCGGGCTCGGAGCAAAATCCTGACCTCACGGGAAAAAGCTGGCGCATGACCTTGTGCCGGGCCACCAACAAGGGCGCGCCGGCGCCGGTGGAGGCGTTCAAGCGCCATGGTGCCGATTTCATCGTGCGCGACAAGCTCGAGGACCTCGTCGCTGCGATGAACCAGCTTGCGGGCAATGATCTGCTCAAGCTCGACCACATCAAGATGCAGATCGAGTCGCGCGACCGCGAGATCGCCAACCCTTACGTCAAGGATGCGCAGGTGATGAACATCCACAATGCCAGGCGCTATATCGGCGACAGACTGATCCGCACGGCGTCACCGCATCGCATTCTCGATCCGGAGAAGGGGCCGCTGATTGCGGTCAAGCTCAACATCCTCACCCGCAAGACGCTGGGCGGCTTCGAGACCGATCTCGACTCGCGCGTGTTCGGCGCCGTGGGGCGAATCATCCCCGGACTCTACGCAGTCGGCGAGGCTGCAGGCTTCGGCGGCGGCGGCGTGCACGGCTACCGCTCGCTGGAGGGCACCTTCCTCGGCGGCTGCCTGTTCTCCGGCCGCAATGCCGGTCGCGCCGCGGCGAAGGCGGTGGGCTGAGCGGAGAGGCGCGCGGCTGCGGGGGCGACGCGAGCAGATTGGTCTGTCCCGCGATCGTGTTGATCAGTTCGACCACGTCGCCGATGCGGGTTGCGGCCTGCGACAGCTTGTTGACCCGATCATTGGTCCGCTGCGCCTGCTGGGCCGCGCGAAATTCGGCCAGCAGCGCCTTGGCGTCTGCCCATTTTTGCCTGTTCTCGGGTTGGTGAATTGTGCCGCCCGCTCGTCGAATGCAGCGGCTGCCTTGTCCATCTCCTTCCACATCTCCATGCGATCGAGCTTGCCTTGCGGATTTCCGCTCAGCAGATAACCGCGCAAGGTCGCGAGCGGGGAATAGAGATTGCCGACCAGCTCGGTGCTCGCCAGCGCGACCGACCTGGTCACGGCGGGCGCCAGCGCGATCCACGAACCAGACTGGCGAATGCGTGGCAACCTGCGATCCGTCCCGCGCGCTGCCGATGCTGATCATGAATGGCACGGAAGGCGGACGCGGGCCGAGCTGTTTTGCCGCCAACGGATCGGTCTGCTCGGGCCGCAGAACAGCGATATCGTCGGCGCCGAGACGATTTGGGCTTTCTTCAACCGGTTTCCTTGAACCAGCGCATGCGTTGCCGGAAACGCATGCGTGGCCGGGGTGGCTCCGCACGAGGTGCTGCGCTAGACAGGGCCGCCATTCCCACCAGGAGATCCCAATGAGCATTCAGCGTTTTGAAACCGGCCCGCGCATGAGCCAGGTCGTCGTACACGGCAACACCGTCTATCTCGCCGGCGTCGTCGCCAGCAACGCGGCCGGCGAAAGCGTGACCAAGCAGACCCAGGACATCCTGAAGACCATCGACGGCCATCTCGCCAAGGCCGGCACCGACAAGTCGAAGCTGCTGTCCGCCACGATCTACATCACCGACATGAAGACGTTCCAGGAAATGAACGCCGTGTGGGACAGCTGGGTCTCCCCAGGCAACACTCCGGCCCGCGCCACCGTGGAAGCCAAGCTGGCGGCGCCGCAGTACACCGTCGAGATCATGGTGACCGCGGCGAAGTAATTCCGCGGACTAAATTCACGCGCGACTGAAGCGCGATGAGAACGTCATCTGGCTTCAACTCGTTTTTTTGGCGCATGGTCCCGTCGGGAAACCGTTTCACGGACCATGCGCTTGACCTCCGAGGTAATCGATCGGCGCGCGTGAACCTTCGATAGTCGGGTCAGCCGAACGACACGGCGCTATCGAAGGAGAGTCTCATGACCAACCCCGTCACCATCGCCCACCGCTATATCGATCTCTGGAATGAGCGCGCCCAAGGCCGCCGGCGCGAATTGCTCAGCGAGTTCTGGACGGCAGATGCGAGCTACGTCGATCCGCTGATGAAGGGCGACGGGAGAGACGGCATCGACGCGCTGATATCAGGGGTGCAGCAGCGCTTTCCCGACTTCAAGTTCAGCCTGATCGGCGAACCCAATGGTTACGGCGACCATGTCCGCTTCTCATGGGGCCTCGGTCCTGATGGCGCGGACAGTCCGATCAAGGGCACGGATTTCGCCGTGCTGAAGGACGGGCGGATCAGGAGCATCACGGGATTTCTGGATCAGGTGCCGGCGGGCGCATGACCTCCTTATCCTCCCCTTGAGGGGTCCAGGACGAGCGTAGCTCGCCGGTGGGTCGGCTCACATGAAGCGAAGCCGAATGTGAGACGGGTTGGGGTGACGCTCTCTCCACCTCGACCAGCGCCCGTTTGGAGAGACCACCCCACTCCGCTCGCGCTGCGCGCGATCCACCCTCCCCCTCCGGCGGAGGGTGAGAGGCATCAAGCCAGCAGATACGCAGCCTTGGCGTTCACACCGAACGCCTTCTCGCGCACCCGCGTCCCGAGCTTCGCCAGGCACACGTCCAGCGCGCCCTTGATCTCGCCGTAGCTGCCCGCCAGCAGACATACCGGCCAGTCCGAGCCGAAGATCAGGCGATCCTCGCCGAAACAATTGGCGACGTGCTGGACGAATGGAAGCAGCCGCTCGGCGTCCCAATCGGTCCACTTCGCTTCGGTGGCGAGGCCCGAGACCTTGCACCAGACATTGCCGCAGGCCGCCAGCGCCGAGATGCGCTCCGTCCATTCGGCGCTGCCGCCCTCGGCGATCGGCGGTTTCGCAGCGTGGTCGAGCACGAAGCGGGCTTGCGGAAAGGCTTTTGCGGTTGCGATCGCGGCGGGCAATTCGCGGGTGCGGACGAGGAAGTCGTAGGCGAGATCGCGACTGAACAGCGCCGCCAATCCGCGCTGGACCTCGGTGCCCAGCAGCCAGTCAGGATCGGCCTCGTCGTGGACCTGGTGACGAATGCCGACCAGCTTTGCGCCGCCCGGCAGCGCGCGCAGGCGATCGAGCGTGTCGCCGAGCGCGGCATCGGTCAGGTCGGCCCAGCCGACGACGCCGACGACGAAAGGCGTTGCATGCGCCACGCCTAGGAATTCCTCGGTCTCCTCGATCGCAGAGCGGCATTGCACCAAGATGCTCGCATCGATGCCGTTGGCCTTCAGCAGCGGCGCGAGATCGGCGGGGGTGAAAGCGCGGCGGATCGGCGCGAGCTCGGGCCCCGCCATCCAGGGGTAGTCGGCGCGCGCGGGATCCCAGAAATGCTGGTGGGCGTCGATCAACATGGCTCACGCTCCGTCCGGCAGCGGCGCCCGCGCGTCCACGAGCTTCCTGGCGCGCAGCTCCTGCCAGAAGGCGTGCGGCACCGCGCGTCCGGACATCGCGATGTTGTCGGCGACCTCGGCAGCGTTGCGCGCCCCCATGACGGCCACCGTCACGGCCGGATGGGCCATGCAGAACTGCAGCGCGGCGGCCTTCAGCTCGGTGCCGTGCTTGCGGCAGAGCTGGTCGAGCTCGAGCGCGCGCGCAACGAGCGCCGCGTCGGCGTCTTCGTAGTTGAACTTCGCACCCGAACGCGGATTGGCCAGGATACCGCTGTTGTAGATGCCGCCGAGCAGGATGCCGATGTTCTTGGCAACGCAAACGGGAAACAGCGCGTCCAGCGCACCCTGGTCGAGCAGCGTGTAGCGCCCCGCGAGCAGGAAGCAGTCGACCGGCACGGCTTCAGCGAAACGCGTCAGCATCTCGCACTGGTTCATGCCGGAACCGATCGCCTTGACCGTGCCGTCGTCGCGCAGACGCACCAGCGCGCGAAAAGCACCGCTCACGGCAGCCTCATAGTGATCATCGGGATCATGCACGAGCAGAACATCGACGCGATCGAGCCCGAGGCGGCCGAGGCTCTCCTCCACCGAGCGCATCACGCCATCATAGCTGAAATCGTATTGCGGGCGCAGCGCGGGCGCGCCCTTGTAATGTTCGTCCTCGACGGTCGTGGCGTCGGGCGCGCGCAGCAGGCGGCCGACCTTGGTCGAGATCGCATAGGACTCGCGGTTCTGTTGCCGCAGGAAGGCACCCAGTCGTTGTTCTGCCAGGCCGAAGCCGTAGAGCGGCGCGGTATCGTAGAAGCGGATGCCCGCAGACCAGCCGGCCGCGAGTGTCGCCTCCGCATCCGCATCGCTGACCGCCGAGAACAATCCGCCGAGCGGCGCCGAACCGAGGCCGATCGAAGTGACATCGAGACCGTCAGCAAGCCGGTTACGCTTCATTGCTGTCTTCCTCCCAAAGCAGAACTCCCTCCCCCGCAGGGCAGGAGAGGGAGTGTAGCGCGGGAACGTCGGGGCTGGCAGACGTTCCCGCTCGACGTGCCTACTTCAAGAGTTGAGCGACGTTATCCTTCGTCACGAGATCGAGACCGGTGTAGATCACTTCCGGAACCTTCTGCCCCTTCTTGATCGCGAGCAACGTGTCCATCGACTTCTCGCCCATTTCGAACGGGCGCTGGCCGGTGAGCGCGTTGGAGTAGCCGTCGCGCAGCAACTCGAGCTGCATCTTCAGCGTATCGGCAACGACGAGCGTCAGCTTGCCGCTGTCGATGTCCTTCTTGTTCTTGTTGACGAACGCCTTGAAACCCTCAGGGGCGAACATCGGCCAGCCGCCGACCGGGACGATCGCGGCGAGATCCGGGGTCGCGGTCCGTAGATCCGTCATCTGCTGGACCGCAAGCGTGGAATCGTCGTTGCAGAAGGTCGGCGACCCCTGCACCTCGACCCACTTCGAGCCCTTGAGCGCTTCGCGGACGCCGTCGACACGTTCGGCAAGGTTCTTGGCACCCGGGCCGCCGGAGACCATGGCATATTTGCCGCCTTCGGGGCGGAGCTGAAGCAACTGCTTGCCCAGTGCGAGGCCGAAGTCCTTGTTGTTGGTGCCGATATAGGCGATGCGCTTGGAGCCCGGCGCGTCCGCGTCGAACGTGATGACGGGGATGCCGGCCGCGGTCGCGGCCTCAATCGACTTGGTCATGGACGCGACGTCGGCAACCGAGATCGCGAGCCCATCCACCTTCTGGGTGATGAAGTCCTGGATGATCTGCGCCTGGGTCGCCGGCTCGTGCTCGATCGGCCCCTTGTAGATGCACTCGACGTTGCCGAGCTCCTTGGCTCGCTTCATGCATCCGTCACGCGCCACGTCGAAGAACGGATTGTTCATCGCCTTGGGAACGACGGCAAACTTGTAGGTCTGGGCAAATGCCGGGGTCGCCATCATCGCGATGGTCACGCCGGCCAACAACAGCTTCTTCATTGCTTTCCCTCCACACTGTGATGCCTATCCATTTGTGATGCTCCGGCAGGCGGATAGACGATGTTTCGTTGTCCTTCCGGAGTAACCCCCTGAAGCGCCATGAGATCTGGATTGATCATCATTCCGCTTCAGGTCTTTGTTTTGAGCATGATCCTTCCGGAAAACCGCTTCACACTTTTCCGGATCATGCCCTAAGTCATGCGCGAGCGGATGCGGTCGACCAGCACGGCAAGGATGATGATCACACCGACGAGCGTTTGCTGCCAGTAGGAGTTGACCTGCGCGAGCACGAGGCCGTTGCGGATCACCTCCAGCAGCACGCAGCCGACGATGGCGCCCAGCGGACCGCCGAGGCCGCCGGCGAGATTGGCGCCGCCGATCACGGCGGCGGCGATGACGTTGAGCTCGTAGGACGTCGCCATGTTCGCGGGCGCTGATCCCAGCCAGCCCGAGATGATGATGCCTTGCAGGCCGGCGGCAAGCGCGCAGATCACATAGACTTCGATCTTCACGCGCGCGACCGGGATGCCGGTCAACTCCGCCGCCTTCTCGTTGCCGCCGAGCGCGAAGACGTGGCGACCGAAGCTCGTGTGATGCAGCACGACCGCCATCAGCACGGCGAGTATCACCAGATAGATAAATGGCGCGGGCACACCGAGCACGTCGCCCGAGGTCAAGGCGTAGAACGTCTCGGCGTCCGGCCCGCCCGGAAAGCTGCCGCGGCCATTCGAGACCACATAAGCGAGCCCGCGCACGATCGAGAGCATGCCCAGCGTCGTGACGAAGGGCGACAGCCCGAGCACCGCAATGCAGAAGCCGTTGAAAAGGCCGACGATGAACGCGACGAACAGACCTGCGAGCACCGAAATCAACAGGATCAATCCGGGCACATTGGCGACGACCGTCTTTCCATCGGCGGCCAGATGGACGAAGGACGATCCCGGTGCCGACAGCTCGACCATGACCATGGAGGTGATCATGGCGGAAAAACACATCATCGAGCCGACGGAAAGATCAATGCCGCCGGTGATGATGACGAACGTGATTCCGAGCGTGGCGATGGCGATGAAGGAAAAGTTCTTCGCCACGTTCTGCATGTTGCCTTCGGTGAAGAAATAGGGGCTGGCAAAACGCATCACGATCATCAGCACGATGAGCGCCAGCAGGACGTAGCCGGTCTGCGAGGCAAAGATGCCGCGCTGCCACCATCTTGTCTTGCCGACGTTGGAGAACGTGACGGGGGATTCCAGGGGCATGGCCATCACGCCGCCTCCTTCGCGCCGGTGATCAGGGCGGTGACTTCTTCGGGGGATGTCTCGTGGATCGGCTTGTCCGCGCGTTTCTCGCCGCGGCGCATGACGACGACGCGGTCGCAGACGGCAAACACGTCGGGCATGCGGTGGGAGATCAGCATGACGGCGACACCCTGCTCCTTCAGACGGTGGATCAGGCCCAGCACCTGCTCGACCTGGCGTACGGAGATGGCGGCCGTCGGTTCGTCCATCATCACGAGCTTGGCGTTGGACAGCCGGGTGCGGGCGATCGCGACCGCTTGGCGCTGGCCGCCGGACATCTGCTTGACCAGGTCATACGGCCGCGTCTCCGAGCGCAGCTCACCGAACAATTCCAGCGCACGTGCCGCCATCGCCTTGTGATCGAGCAAAGCGACGGGGCCGAATTTGCGCTTCAGCTCGCGACCGAGAAACACGTTGGCTGCTGCCGTCAGATTGTCGGCGAGCGCGAGGTCCTGATAGACCACCTCGATGCCCACCCCGCGGGCATCGACCGGGCGGCTGAAATGGACGGCATTGCCGTCGAAGCGAATCTCGCCGTGGGTTGGGCGGAAATTGCCGGCGATGATCTTGACCAGCGTCGACTTGCCGGCGCCGTTATCGCCCATCAGGCCGACCACTTCGCCCGGACGCACGTGCAGATCGACGTCGTGAAGCGCGCGGATGGCGCCGAACTCCTTGCCGATGCCGGTCAGTTCCAGCACCGGCTGGCCGTCTCCTTGATTGGTTGTCATGCTCGGCCTCGCTCAGACGTACCGGTTAACGACGGATTCCAGATATTCCTGCCGGCCCGACCGCGGCTGCGGATCGAAGCCGGAGGCGAGCGCACGATCGGCGAGATCGGCGAGCGAGCGCTTCCCCGCCATGATGGCCTGCCCTTCACTGTTCGTCCATCCGGCATAGCGCTCGGCGAGCGGCCTCGTCAGCGCCTCGGCGTCGAGCATGTCGGCCGCGGCAATCAGCGCCCGCGCGCAGGCATCCATCGAACCGACATGGGCGTGGATGAGATCGTCTGGATCGATCGATTGACGCCTGATCTTGGCGTCGAAATTGAGACCGCCGGTGGAGAAGCCGCCCGCCTTCAGCATGTCGTGAAACACCAGCGCCAGCTCCGGCACGTTCATCGCGAACTGGTCGGTATCCCAGCCAAGCAGGTCGTCGCCTCTGTTGATGTCGAGCGAGCCGAACACGCCGAGCGCCTGGGCCAGCGCCACCTCGTGCTGGAAGGAATGGCCGGCGAGGATAGCATGGTTCTGCTCGATATTGAGCTTGACGTCGTCGAGCAGGTCATAACGCTGCAGGAAGCCGTAGCAGGTGGCGACGTCGAAATCATATTGATGCTTGGTCGGCTCCTTCGGCTTGGGCTCGATCAGGAGCGGCCCCTTGAAGCCGATCTTGTGCTTGTGCTCGACCACGAGGGAGACGAAACGGCCAAGCTGGTCCAGCTCGCGCTTGAGATCGGTGTTGAGCAGAGTTTCGTAGCCTTCGCGGCCGCCCCACAGCACATAGTTCTGCCCGCCGAGCCGGTTCGTCAGCTCGAGCGCGGCGCGGACCTGGCCGGCGGCATAGGTGAAGATATCGGGGTCGGGATTGGTCGCCGCACCCGCCATGTAGCGACGATGCGTGAACAGGTTCGCGGTGCCCCACAGCAGCCGCACCTTCGCTGACGCCATCTTCTTCTCGAAGACATCGCCGATCGCATTGAGGTTGGCGACGGACTCGGCAAGGCTCGCGCCTTCCGGCGCTGCATCGACATCATGGAATGTGAAGAAGGGCACGTCGAGCAGGCGAAACAGTTCGAAGGCGATGTCGGCCTTGGCGCGCGCCATCGCCATGGCGTCGGAACCGTGGTGCCACGGGCGCAGGAACGTCTCGCCGCCGAAGGGATCGCCGCCGGGCCAGCAGAACGAATGCCAGTAGCAGACCGCGAAGCGCAGATGATCCTCGAGCCGCTTGCCGTGGACCATTCGGTCCTTGTCGTACCAGCGGAACGCCAGCGGGCTCTTGGCGTCCTTGCCGCCGTAGGCGACCGGGTCGGCTGCGCCGAAGAATTTTGGTAACGTGTTCACAGGGATAACTCCTTCAGCGCGGGATAGAGCTTGCGCCACTGCTGATAGGCCTCGTCATAGGCCGCAGTGCGCGATGGGTTTGGTGTGAATGTCGCAAGGCGGCGCGGACGCGTGCAGACCCGCGCGGGATTTTCGCCGGTGGCGGCGAGCCGGCCGAGCCTGGCAGCACCGAGCGCGGCGCCGACCTCGCCTTCCTCGACACGGTGGACATCAATACCGAGCACGTCGGCGCAGATCTGCGCCCAGAGCGGCGAGCGAGAACCGCCGCCCACGAGATCAACCTCGGTGATCGCCCCTCCCGCAGCACTCAGCGCCGCCAGATTGTCGCGCGCGGCGAAGGCGACGCCTTCAAGCACGGACTGGACGATCTGGTTGCGGCCGGTCGCCCCGCGCAAGCCGACGAAAGCGCCGCCCGCGGCGGCATCGTTGTGCGGCGTGCGCTCGCCGTCGAGATAGGGCAGGAATTTGACCGGGCTCGGACCGTCAACGCGCTCGCCCAGCGGCGCCAGCAGCGTCGCGGCCGGGACCTCCATCACATCGGCGAGCCAGGCGAGCGAGGCCGCCGCCGACAGCATCACACCCATCTGGTGCCAGAGGCCGGGCAGCGCATGGCAGAAGGCGTGCACAGCCGCTTCGGGCGCCGGCGCAAAATTGTCGGTGACGCGGAAGATCACGCCGGAGGTGCCAAGCGAGAGGAAGGCATCGCCGGGCGCAATCGCGCCAAGTCCGATCGCGCTCGCCGCATTGTCGCCGGCGCCGCCGGCAACGACCACGTTCTTGGCCATGCCCCAGCGCTGCGCGAATTCGCCAGCAAGCACCGCGCTCACCTCACTGCCTTCGACCAGGCGCGGCATGTGATGCAGGTCGAGCCCGGTGGCGTGAAGCAGCTCCGCCGACCAGTTGCGTCTGCCGACATCGAGCCACAGCGTTCCGGCGGCGTCCGACATGTCCTCGACCATCTCACCGGTGAGGCGATAGCGCACATAGGCTTTCGGCAGCAGCACCTTGGTGACGCGCTTGAAAATATCGGGTTCGTGCCGTGCGACCCAAAGCAGCTTGGGCGCGGTGAAGCCGGGCATCGCCAGATTGCCGGCGATGGCATGCAGCGACGGGCAGCGGCGCTCGAGCTCGACGCATTCGCCATGCGAGCGGCCGTCGTTCCAGAGGATCGCCGAGCGCAGCGGGCGTCCATCCGCACCCAGCAGCGTCGCGCCATGCATCTGGCCTGACAGCCCGATACCGCGCACGCCGGCGACATCACGCGGATGGGTGACAGCGAGATCGTCGATGGCGCCGATCGATGCCTCGACCCAGGCATCCGGATCCTGCTCGGACCACAGCGGCTGCGGATGCGACAGCGCAAGCTCGCGCGCGGCCGTCGCGACAACCGCGCCAACCTCGTTCACGAGCACCGCCTTCACACCGGACGTGCCGATATCCAGTCCGAGATCCAATTCGTCCTCCCTTGCTGGCCCGCTCGGCGATCTCCGTCGCCTGTTCCACGGGCCGTCCTCTTTTCGACTGCCGCTACGGCAGATTGTCCCGCATCAAGATGTCGATGCGGATATTCTCCTGTTCGCTCAAGATCGGCTCCTGACGCGCAAGCGACAGCAGCACGCGCACGGCGGCGCGCGCCTCATGTCCCGGATTCTGCGAGATCGCGACGTCCAGTGTGCCCTGCAGCAACAATTTTCGCGTCATCGCCGTGAGATCGTGGGCGATGAACACGATCTGCTTCTCGCGGCCGGCCTCGGTCAGGGCCTTGGCCACGCCTTGCGTGCCGGCGCCGACATTGTAGAGGCCGACGATATCAGGATGCTTGGCGAGCAGCCGGGATATCAGCTGCTCGGAGCGGTCGTCCTCGTCGCGCCCTTCGAGCAGAGGCAGGATCTCGAGGTGCGAAAATTCCGACGCCATCACCTGGTTGAAGCCAAAAATGCGCTCGGCATGGTCGCGCAGGCCCTGCGAGCCCGCGATGATGGCGACCTTGCCCGGAGTTGAGCCATGTCCCGGGCCGACAAGGCGGCCGATCAGCGCGCCGGCGGTGCGGCCGGCGGCGATGTTGTCGATGCCGACATAATGGTGACGACGCGAGGACGGCACGTCCGACACCAGTGTCACGACCTTGGCGCCGCTGTCGACGAGATCGTTGATGGCGGCACGCACGCTCGGATGGTCGAGCGCGACGACGGCGATGCCGTCATAGTCGCTGCCGACGAGCTGCTCCAGCGAGGCCGCCAGCACGGAGGGGTCGAACACGTCGGTGATGACCATCTCGACGGCCAGGCGGCGCGCGGAGAGCCAGCCGGACATCTCGCCGAGATAGGCCTGGATCTGCAGCATGAACGGGTTGGCCCCGGTCGGCATCACGAAAGCAAAGCGGCGGGCACGGCCGCGGGCGAGCTCGGCGGCCGCAACATGGGGCTGGAAGGCGTTCCGCTCGATCGTCTCCAGCACGCGCCGGACCGTATCCGGCCGCACGCCGGGCCGTTTGTGCAGGACACGATCAACCGTCGCCAGGCTGACACCGGCCTCGCGGGCGATGTCCTTCAGCGTCAGCGCAGCGGAGGCAGTGTCTTCGGCCATGGCTGAAGGCTAGCAGAGGTGTTTTGAGGTGCGCAACTCATTTTGAGGGACAGGGCCGGAATTTCGATTCCCGGTTGCGCGGGCGTCAGCTACGAGTGGGCCAGATCAAGTGTCAGGTACAGGCTGTTGGGGTCTTCGACATAGGCCGCGAACGGATCGCACGGTACGAAACCGTGGGCCTGGTAGAGCGCGTGCGCCGGCTTGAAATAGTCCCACGAGCCGGTCTCGAGGCTCAACCGCTTGAGGCCACGCCTGCGCGCCTCGGCGATGATGTGGCGGAGCATCAGGCCACCAAAGCCGCGCCGGCGCGTAGTCTGGAGCGTGTGCATCGACTTCACCTCGCCGTGGTCCACCGACAGCGTCTTCAGCGCGCCGGTCGCAACCAGGGCCTCGCCATCCCAGCCGGTCCAGAACGCGACGTCACTGGCGCGAAGGCCTGCGAGATCGAGCGCATGCGCGCTGCCCGGAGCGGTCTGGGCCCGCGCGGCCGCGACGTGGTGGTCGAGCAGCGCGACGACGCGCGGATCGAAGGTGTCGCCGATGCGAATCAGCATCGTCATGACTCCAAGCTACCTGCGAGTTGCTCCGGCATGGAGATGGCGAGGATATCTTCGGCATCCTGGATGGGTGGCGTCCCGTGCGATCGGTGCATCACATTTTCCCGTAAGAGGTGCCGCGCCTGGTGATGATGACGTAGCGGGCATCCTGTTTGGTTTCGTTCTCAAAAATCACCGCGCGCATCACGTCGAAGTCGAGACAGTCACCGTCGCGCAGGCGCACTGCCTTGGCATCGATATGCACGCAAACCGCGCCCTCCAGCATCAAGAGCTGCTGGGTGAAGGCATTGCGGCCCCAGGGGCTGTAGGGCACCCGCGCACCGGCAGGCAGGTCGACGACGATGATCTCGATGCCGCTCGCCGCATCGACCGGGGAGGCGTGGCGGCGCCGGTAGCCGCTATCCGGATCGCGCCATTGCGGCTGGTCGGCAAGCCGCGTCAACCGCTCCGGCGGCTTCTCAGACAGCGCGACGACGTCGCTGAGCGAGACATCGAGCGCCGAACAGAGCTTGTTGAGCAGCGCCGCGGTGGCGCTGCTCTGCGCCCGCTCGACCCGACCGATCATGGCCCGGCTGACACCGGAGCGGCTCGCGAGCTCGTTCAAGGTCATGCCGGCCTGGGTTCTCAACGTCTTCAAACGGCGACCGATCGCGCGATCGAGTTTCTGCTGGTCCATGGTCTTCCGATCCGAACATTGCCCGGCACATGGACCGCATCCGCCGGACGGGAAGAGCTTAGGCCGGGGAGACGGGGCGTGCCGGGAGCCGGCGGCTAATATATTGGAATTTCGGCGCGGCCGTGAGCGGCTGGCGGCTGGCGGCTGGGTCGAATGCAAATGGCAGCGGCGGAAGTCTGGAGCGGGCGAAGGGAATCGAACCCTCGTATGCAGCTTGGGAAGCTGCCGTTCTACCATTGAACTACGCCCGCTTACGCGCGTGTCCTGCGCCCCTCCTGATTAGCCGAGACGGTGTCCGTCGCCAAGCGGTTTGGCGTGCCGGGCGCGACAGTTGTTAACGTCCTGGTCAGAATCCAGGCGCGACGGATTGTGGCGGTGTTATGATCACGCCGGTGTGAGGAACGTGCGATCGGTGGGCGTGCACGTGTTCGGCCTGCTTACGCAATGTTCGACACGGCCATCGGCGCTTTCGGCGCGGCTCGAGGGCGCCCGTCCGATCGAAAGCGAGACGCTATTCGAGGTGCTGCTGCCCGTTGCCCCGCCGCGCTCGCCCTCCTAAATACCTTTGATGGATGCGACCACGCTGCTGACGTCACAGTCGATGACGGTCTCCGAGTTTCGTTGCGACGCGGGACCGGCCGACAAGCCGTTTGCCGAATGCCGCGATGGTCATTCCATCGCTTATGTCCGCTCTGGAAGCTTTGGCTGCCATTGCCGCGCCGGCTTCTTTGAACTGGTGGCGGGGTCACTGCTGGTCGGCGCACCCGGCGACGAATACACCTGCACGCACGAGCATGTTTGTGGCGACGTCTGCCTTTCCTTCTTCTTCAGCGAGGACCTGGTCGATGCCCTCGGCGGACGACGCGAGTGTTGGCAGGTCGGCGCGGCGCCGCCGCTGCCCGAGTTGATGGTGCTGGGCGAACTCGCCCAGACGGCGGCAGATGGCAACAGCGACTTGGGCCTCGACGAGGTCGGCCAGATCCTCGCCGGGCGCTTTGTCGAGATGGTTTCGGGCAAGCCGCGCAAGCGGGTGGCGCCCACGGCGCGCGACCGCCGCCGCGCCGTGGAGGCCGCGCTGTGGATCGACGACAACTCACATGCCGGAATCGACCTTGAGCAGGCCGCGCGCCTCGCAGGTTTGAGCCCGTTCCATTTCCTGCGGCTGTTTTCCAACGTGCTCGGCGTCACCCCGCATCAATATCTGGTGCGCTCGCGGCTGCGACATGCGGCACGTCTGCTCAGTGACGACGATCTCGCGGTCACCGACATCGCCTATGACGTCGGCTTCGGCGACCTCTCCAACTTCGTCCGCACCTTCCATCGCGCCGCCGGCCTGTCGCCGACCCGGTTCCGGCAGGCCGCAAAGGGCGAGCGCAAGATTCTCCAAGAGCGGTTCGCACTCAATTGACTAGGATCATCTCCATCGCGCGCCACTGAGCGGCGCTTCGCAATGGAGATGACCATGTACGACCATATCGGACTGCGCGTTGCCGACCTCGACGCCGCCACGCGTTTCTACACGGCGGTGCTGGCGCCGCTCGGCTACGTCCTGTGCTCGAGCGGCGACGGTTATGCCGGCTTCGGGCCGAAGGGCGAGCCGGCCCTCTGGCTGCATCTGAACAAGGGCCGCAAGGCCGACGGCATGCATATCGCGTTTCGCGCCAAGGACCACGATTCGGTGAAGGCATTTCATCGCGAGGGGCTGAAAAGCGGCGGCCACGACAATGGTGGCGCGGGACCGCGCAAGGATTATAGCCCGACTTACTACGCGGCGTTCTTGATCGATCCTGATGGCAATAATGTCGAGGCGGTTTGTACGTGAGCTGGCCACGAACTCCGTCATTGCGAGGAGCCCTTGCGACGAAGCAATCCAGACTGTTTCAACGGAGACATTTCTGGACTGCTTCGCTGCGCTCGCAATGACGCAGGGCTTGGCGACCACCTGCCGAAATCAAGGACAGTTTTGCAATGGCCTCCATCCGCAACGACATCTCCCTCCCCGCCCCGGCCCGCGACGTCTGGGACGCGGTGCGCGATTTCGGCGCGCTGCATCAGCGGCTGGTGCCGGGCTTTGTCACGGCTTGCTCGCTCGACGGTGACACGCGCATCGTCACTTTCGCCAACGGCTCGGTCGCGCGCGAGGTGCTGGTCGATTGCGACGATGCGCGACGGCGGCTGGTCTATGCGATCAACAGCGAGCGATTGAAGCATTACAGCGCCTCGGTGCAAGTGATCGCCGAGGGTGACGCGGATTGCCGCCTGGTCTGGATCATCGACATGCTGCCCAACGAACTTGCGGCTTATGTGCAGGAGCAGACGAAAGCGGCGGTGAGCGCCATGCACAAGGCGTTTCCCACGAACTAGCGCGCCTGCGTGACGTATCTCACAGAGGTCCGCCCGCATCGGCCGTAACCATATTCGCGTGCGTCCTGACGGCCTCGCTCTCCCGGCGGGGCCACGCACGCGAGGAGCATGCCATGAGAGGTGCGGACAAGGTGATCTGTCAGGCAGCCGCCGTGCTGCTGCTGTTTTCGGTCGCGAGCTCGCCGGCCCAGGCGCAGTTCCTCGGCAGCGCTGCCGGCGGCGAGGATATGATGACCCAGATGGCGCCGATGCTGGAGATGATGAAGGCGAAGATGGGCAAGCGCCGCTTTGCCATGATGATGCAGACCATGGGCCCGATGATGAGCCGCATGATGGAGAACGGCGGCGGCGGGTTAGGTGGCCTGATGGGTGGCGGCGGGCTCAGTGTGCCCAATTACGGCGGCTATGCGCCCGCGGGCGGCGGCGACATCATGGGCATGCTCGGTGGCTCCGGCGGCGGCGACATAATGGCGATGATCCCGCAGATCATGCGGCTCGCCAATGTCGCCGGCGGCGGGCATCGCCGCCACAAGCATCGCTAGTCCGCAACCAGCACTGGCTGGACGGCCGGCTTCGTTTCGCGCGGCCCCCAGCGGGTCAGCACCACGCTGGACGATGAGAGCAGGCCGAGCACGACCATCGAGCTCGCGGCGAGCCAGAAGAAGTTCTGCGCCGTCGCCTCGTGTGTCGACAGCCACCAGCCGCAGGTCGCGATGTAGATCAGCCGTGCAGTCTGCGCCAGCACCGGGCCAATGACCTTGGCCGCACCTTGCGACGAGAAGTACATCGTCGAGGCAAGGCCGATGAACGCGTAGAACGGCGCCACGGTCGACAGATATTGATGACTGGTCGCGCGCACCGTGGGGCTGTCGGTGAAGATGTCGACCCAGAGATCGGGGAACAGGGCGACGAGGCAGGCCGGCGCACCGACGGCAACGAAGGCACTCGCGCCCGCGATCCAGGCGATGCGCCGCGCGCGGCCGATACGGCCGGCGCCGACCGCCATGCCGATCATCGGCACGGAGGCGATTCCGAACGAGAATGCGATCGAGGTCAGCAGGAATTCGAGCCGTGCGCCGATGCCGTAACCGGCGAGGATCGCGGTGCCGAACTTCGCCAGCATGTGGGTGAAGATCGAGATCGTCAGCACCGATTGCAGCGGCGAGAAGCAGGCGATGGCGCCGACCTTCAGGATGTCGAAGAACATCGACCACTGGATGCGCAACCCACGCAGCTTCGGCACGACGCGGGCGCGGCCGGAAAACAGATACCAGCCCATCACGCAGATGTTCATGGAGTAGGCGATCAGCGCGCCCGCCGCGACCCCGCGCATGCCGAGTTGCGGGAAGGGCCCGAGCCCGAGGCCCAGCGAGCCGCCGAGCACGATCTGCCAGACCGCGGAGTTGAGGATCAGGAGCGACGGCAGCTTCATGTTGCCGGTGCCGCGCAGCACGCCGGCCATGGTGTTGAGCAGCCACGGCAGCACGGCGCCGCCGAAGAAAACCTGCGTGTAGGCGATCGCGTGCGCCAGCACATTGCCGCGGCCACCGAGCATCGTGAGCACCTGCGGCCCGAAGAGCAGCATGGAGAGCATGAACACGAGGCCGAAACTGATGCCGATCAACAGCGCATGCGCGGCGAGCGTCCCGGCCCGTTCGCGATCGCCGGCGCCGAGCGCACGTGCGATGGCGGAGGCGACAGCACCGCCCATGGCACCGCCCGACATGGTCATGGTCAGGATCACGGTCGGAAACACCAGCGCCATCGCAGCCAGTGCCTCCACACCAAGTCGTCCGATATAGGAGGTCTCCGCGATCACCACGCAGGTGCCGGCGGACAAAGCGACTACGTTCGGCCAGGCAAGAGAGAGCAGCGTGCGCAGGATCGGCCCGTCGGTCAGCGCGCTCCGCGTGGGGCGCGGTGGCCGCGGCAGCGGACGTTCCTGCACATCGACCGGGATCTCGGCGATCTCAGTCATTTGCTCTCCCGGGTACAGGCGCCATTCGCGGCGCGGCAATGCATGGGTGCGCCAATCAATTTGCTCGCGCGAGAGGCGCGATACGTCACTGTTAGCACGCTGGCTGCCGATTCCTCCTGCGTCAGGTGCAGGCGTGCCCTGCGGCAGCGCATTTCAAGTGGTGGAATTAGCTGATCGTCCAGATCAGCGGCGGCCTGTCATCTACGGCCGGGCGCAGGTGGACCCCGATATGCCGGCCGCATCCGGCAGCCAGCCCCTCGAACAGCCCCTCCAGCACCTTGGCGCAAGCGCGATGATGGTCGGCGACGTCGTCCATCAACTTCCAGCTCTGCTGGCGGATTTCGAAGCTGCCTTCGGATTGCCTGGTCTCGGCCGCGTCGTCCTGCGCGGCGAACAGCGCGTTGAGGAAGGATGCGAACTCGCTCGCGCCACCTCTTGTCATCGACAGGGCAGCCGCAACCTCTTCGAAATGTTGCATGCCGATCAGCTTGCCGGTGAGGTGCAGGAGATAGCCGGCATCTTCCGGCCCGAACAGCTGCACCATCACCGGCGCCGCCGTACGCACATATTCCATGGCATAGTTGCGATGGGCCTTTTCCAGCCGCGGCTTCGGCCAGCTCGCAACCGGCAAAGCCGGCGCGTTCTTCGCATCGAACAACGGCGCTTCGAGATGCCGCGCGAACACCAGGCGCTGGTCGAGCTCGAGTGGATGGTCGTATTGATGATAATAGCCCTCCAACCCGTCCTGCCCGTCGACGCTCTGCTTGGTGCAGACGAAGCCCAGCCTGAGATCGCCGAGCGCGACGCCGTTGTTGGCGTGCCAGCCCCTCAGCATGGCGCGCGAGACCTCGCCCGGCACGCCGCAGATCGCGGTGCCCTTCCAGATCCAACGCGGCGGAGGATAGCGGATCCAGGCCTTGGTGTCGCTCTCATACATGTATTCGACATGCACGCCGCCGATCCAGTTCGAGAGATAGTGATATTGCGCGGCAGCGACTGCCGGCGGCAGATGCTCGATGCCGAGCTTCCTGAGCCCCGGCAGGAAGCGCTCCAGCTGCTGGCGGCGAAATACGCGAAAGACGAATTCGGCGGCATCCGCCGTACCGCGCCGCGTCACCACGGTGAGGATGAGGCCGGTGAAGTAGGCGTGGTAGAGATCGGCGATGGCGCGCCAGCATTTCCATTGCGCTGCTTGCGCGGCGTCTGCGGTGGCGGTCATGTTCACTCCCGATCGTCGTTTTGATCGAGTGTGTCACTGCGACTGGTAGCAGGCAACATGATGCGCGTGCAGGGCGCCCTGCACGGCGGCCCGTCAATTCCGCATCACGAAGCTTGCGAGGCCCTAATTGTGCGCAGCTTTGGCCGCCCGCTCGCGTTCGACGCGCTCGGTGACATCACGTGCCATCGCGACCGATCCCTGGACGGCGCCACCGGCATCACGCACCAAGGCAAAAGTCATTTCGATGTAGAGCTTGCGTCCGCTCTTATGCAGCGCGCGGGTCAGCGTCGGCCTGCCCGCAAGCTTCATCGCACCGCCGGCGAGCGCGGCCTCGAAGCCCTTCCAATGCGCGGCGCGCAGATGCTCGGGGATGATCAGATCGAGATTCTGACCCAGTGCCTCGTCGGCCGAGAAGCCGAACAGCGCCGTGGATGCGCGATTCCAGCGCGTGATCGTGCCGGAGCGATCCGAATAGATGAGCGCGTCGGCAACGTCGTCGAGGATGTTCGCGTCGAGTCGATCGATCATTTCGCCACCTCGCGGCCCGGATTTCGCTTCGCGCCATCCGGGCTACAGGATCGGGCTACACCCGGAAATGCTTCGAAAGTTTGAGGCCCTGCGCCTGGTAGTTGGAACCGATGCGCTGGCCGTACATCGCGTCCGGGCGCGCCAGCATCTTCTCGTAGACGAGACGGCCGACGATCTGGCCGTGCTCGAGGATGAACGGCACCTCGCGCGAGCGCACCTCGAGCACGGCGCGTGCGCCTTGCCCGCCGGCGCCGGCATAGCCGAAGCCCGGATCGAAGAATCCGGCATAGTGCACGCGGAATTCGCCGACCAGGGGGTCGAACGGCACCATCTCCGCGGCGTAATCGGGCGGGACCTGCACGGCTTCCTTCGAGGCGAGGATGTAGAACTCGCCGGGATCGAGGATCAGGCTGCCGTCGGGACGGGCCGAGATCGGCTCCCAGAAATCTTCCACTGCATAGCCGGAGCGACGATCGACGTCGACGACGCCGGTGTGGCGCTTGGCACGGTAGCCGACGAAGCCACTGCCGTTCTCGCCGGAGAGATCGACCGAGACGGCAACGCCGCCGGTGAGATCGGCATCGTCGATGTCGACGAGACGCTCGGTGGCGTGCAAGCCATCGAGTTCGTCGGCGTTGAGGATGGCGTCACCGGTGCGGAAGCGCACCTGCGACAGGCGCGAACCCTCACGCACCAGGACCGGAAACGTCTTCGGGCTGATCTCGGCATAGAGCGGGCCGTGATAGCCGGCGCCGATCATGTCGAAACGGCGGGTGCCGTCGGCGATCACGCGGGTGAAGACATCGAGCCGCCCGGTCGAGCTTTTCGGATTGGCGGCCGCAACGATCTCCGGCGGCAGCGCGAGGCTTTCCAGCAGCGGCACGATGTAGACGCAGTTGGTCTCGAGCACCGCGCCGTCAGCGAGGCTGAATTCATGCAGCTTCAGCTGGTCGATGCGCTCCGCGACGGTGGCGCCGGGGCCGGGCAGGAAGCTCGCACGCACGCGGTAGGCGATGTCGCCGAGACGCAGATCGAGGCTCGCCGGCTGGATCTGGCTTTCGACGAAATCATATGCGGGCAGGATGAGGCCCGCTTCCGCCATCGCCGCGATCATGCGGTCGGGCAGGATACCATTGGCGTCGGCGGCAACCGTGAACGTCAACCGTGGGTCCTCATCGGGGGTCAAATGCATCCGGACATGCGGGAAATACCAGCCTTTTACGGCTATCCGATGGACGCCTTGACGAAAAGGGCATTGCGGAATATGAGCATCACTTATCCCGTGGTGATTTGAGCCGGCCGGCTTGCAGCCACGTTAAATAAGTCGCTAAACAGGCCGGGGACCTCTGTGATCCCGGCCCGTGGAGATATCCAGGCCGGTTTTTTTGTGACCGTTTTCGCTCAACGGTCATATCGGAGGGTCCTATGTCGAAGTCGCCTGCCAACTACCGCCCCGAAACCCGCCTGGTCCATTCCGGCACGCTGCGCTCGCAATATGGCGAGACGTCGGAGGCGCTGTTCCTGACCCAGGGCTATGTCTACAGCAGCGCCGAGGAGTGCGAGGCGCGGTTCAAGGGCGAGGACCCCGGCTTCATCTATTCGCGCTATTCCAATCCGACGATTGCGATGTTCGAGCGCCGCATGATCGAGCTCGAAGGCGCCGAAGCCGCGCGCTCGGCGGCAACAGGCATGGCAGCGGTGACGACGGCAATCCTGGCGCCGCTCAAGGCCGGCGATCACGTCGTGGCCTCCCGCGCACTGTTCGGCTCATGCCTCTACGTCATTCAGGATTTGTTGCCGCGCTACGGCATCGAGACCACGCTGGTCGACGGCGCCAATCTCGACGAATGGCAGCGCGCGCTCAAGCCCAATACCAAGACGTTCTTCCTGGAGAGCCCGACCAACCCGACACTCGACGTGCTCGACATTCCCTCGATAGCCGAGATCGCGCATAGTGGCGGCGCGCGGCTCGTGGTCGACAACGTGTTCGCGACGCCGATCTGGCAGAGCCCGCTCGCGCTCGGCGCCGACGTCGTCGTCTACTCCGCGACCAAGCACATCGACGGCCAGGGTCGCTGTCTCGGCGGCATCATCCTGGCCTCGGAAGCCTTCATCGCCGAGCACATCCACAATTTCATGCGCCAGACCGGCCCGTCGATCTCGCCGTTCAATGCCTGGGTCCTGCTCAAGGGCCTCGAGACGTTAGGCGTGCGCGTGCGTGCGCAGACCGACACCGCGGCGCGCATCGCCGACGTGCTGGCGAGCCATCCGAAGATCGCGCGGCTGGTCTATCCCGGCCGCGAGGATCATCCGCAGGCGGCGCTGGTGAAGAAGCAGATGCGCGGCGGCTCGACGCTGGTCGGCTTCGAGGTGAAGGGCGGCAAGGCGGCTGCGTTCCGCGTGCTCAACGAGCTGAAGCTCGCAAAGATCTCGAACAATCTCGGCGACGCCAAGAGCCTCGTCACGCATCCGGCGACGACAACGCATCAGCGGCTGAAGCCGGAGGTGCGCGCCGAGCTCGGCATCGGCGAGGGATTCATTCGCTTCTCGGCCGGGCTCGAGCACGCGGATGACCTGGTCGAGGATTTGACGGCGGCGCTGGAGACGGCGTGAGGGCCGAATGGCGAATGGTGAGTGGCGAATGGATCAATCCCTGTTCGCTACTCGCCATTCCCTACTCGCCTCTACATCGGCCGATACGTCCGCACGTCCGCGGGCACGTTCACCCCTAACTTGATCTGGCCGACCGAGCGGATGATGTCATCGCCCAGCAACTGCGCGAAGCAGGCGTAGCCCCAATCGTTCATATGCAGGCCGTCGGCGATGACGAAGCTCTCGACCGGAAGCGCCTGCTTCTCGTGCCACTCGCGCATCACCTCGAAGCGCGGGAAGATGCCGACGTGACGGAGCTGAGCGACCTTGCCGAGCAGCTTCACCATCTTGCTTGCGCTCTCGGGACGCTCGGTGACGCGCGGTGAATATTGCGGGTCGACCAGCACGACGTCGGCATCGCCGGCGGCCTGGATGCGGGCGACGCCGTCCTCGACCATTTTCGCAGTGTCGCCGGGATCGAGATTGCGCAGCACGGCGTTGGTGCCGACCTGCCAGATCACCAGGTCCGGATGCACATCGATGACTTGCGTCTGGAGGCGCTTCATCATCTCGGGCGCATCCTCGCCGCCCACACCGGCATTGATGACGGTGATGTCGGCAGTCGGATATTGCCGGTGGAGCTGCCCGGCGAGGCGGTTCGGATAGTTGTAGTCGGGCGAGCTCGCGCCGTAGCCGGCCGTCGAGGACGAGCCGAACGCGACGATCACGACGGGCTTGCCGGCAATGAGCTTGTTGGCGACATGCGGCAGCGAGCCCATGGGATTGGCGCCGCCCTTCGGCGACAAACAGGGCACACGACTAAAAATGTCGCCGGCGGATTTGGCGACCTGCTTCACCTTGTCGATCGCGCGCGACGTGAGCCCGCGCTGCTCGCCTGCGGGCTGGCTGGCCGCAGCGACCGTGGTCTGAGACGGCGATGCGGATGCGGGATTAGCGGCCTGCTGCGGCGCGGACGTCGCCTCGGCCGCTTGCGCGTGAGCAGGCGCCTGCAGCACGGGCGTCAGCATCAGCAGCGCCACCGCCGCGGGCGCGGTCAGCCATGTCGAAAGGGCAAAAGGGCGGAGAGAACTCATTAACGCTAGACCTCAATTTTGCTGCTGGGCCGGCGCCAGATGGGCAGCGTCGATCACAAATTGCGCCAATGCCCGGCCCAGGCAATCATGGACCTGCTTCGCCAGTTCAGGGCCGCGGGAAGGGCTGAACAGGTCGAACTGACCCTGGTCATTCCACTGCCGCATGATCGCGAAACGGTCGAACAGCGGGACATCATGCTCCTGCGCCACCACCCGCATATTGTCGAGATAGGGCGGCGCCGAGATCATGGTTTCGGTACGCGGGCTATATTGCAAATTCATCAAGACGACGTCAGCCCCTGCATTTTGCAACGCAGCGACCCCTTCGGTCACGGCGCCACGAAATTCGTCGGGATCGATCGATCGGATAGCATCCACCGTTCCGGTCTGCCAGATGACCAAAGTAGGAGCTTTGGCTTCCATGAGCTTAACGAAGGTACCCGCGGCCTCCTCCGCTGTCTTCTTGCTCTGTATTTCTACGGAGACGTGCACGGTCTCTGCAGGCGCCAGCTTCTCCTTCAAAATGGCCTGCATCCGCGCCGGATAGGAACTGTCCTCCTGGGCCGGAATGGTGGTGGAGCGGCTGCCGATGACGAGGATCTCGAGCGGCTTGCCTGTTTTCACGGTGTCCGCGACCTTGTGGAGCTGACTGTCGGTGGCAAGGAGATAAGGCGGCAGTTCGCAGGCGGCAGGCGCGGCAGGCACAGCATCGCCCGCGCGCGCCGAAGGCGCGGCGAGGCCGCCGCATAGCAGGATCAGGCTTAGGAAAACCCTCGCCTTCATCAGCCCCCTCCCGCCAGATCGGCATTGCCGGCGGCGTTTTTGGTTTTCGCACCGCTCTTGTCAGCCACGCGCTTGTACCACGAAATGACCCAGGCCACCGCCCACATGATCAGGATTCCGGAGAGACTAATCAGCGCATGCATGGCTGGCCCCCCGGCGACCTCGGCCAAGATAAAGTGACCGGCGAAGGCCAGGAAGACGCCGAGGCAGAATATCTCCAGCGAATGCTGGCCGCACAGGATCAGCGGCCGCAACCACGGCGATCTAAGGCCCGGCCACTCCCGCGGCAGGAAGCGTACGGTGAGCGCGGCCAGCGCCAAAAAATGCGTGAAGCGCAATACGTCGAGGTCGGTCTTGTCGATCGGATACATCCACTGCTCGAGGCGCTTCGGCATGAAGTGCGAGAGCTGCGGCACGTACCAGGTCAGCGTCACGTAGAACGCCGCCACGATGTAGGCGATCGAGATCCACATCGTCACGGGTGATGCCAGAATGCGCGACATGCGTCGTGCACCTCCGAGCGCGCACCATGCTCCGAACACGAACAGCAATTGCCAGGCGAGCGGATTGAAGGCCCAGAAGCCGTTCGGATAGGCGGAGAAGAACAGGTCGAATTCCCAGGTCACCGCGTAGAGCACGGCCGAGAGCGCGAGCGTGACGTCGGGCCGCCGCTTCATCGACCACAGGATCAGTGGTAGCGCCAGCATCAAGACGATGTAGAGCGGCAGCACGTCCATGTTGACGGGACGGAAGCGCAGCAGCAGCGCCTGCACGATGGTGATGTCGGGCTGCTTGAGGAAATCCATGATGCCCATCTCTTCGGTATAGAGCGGGTTCTCGAAGCTGGTCGCGACGTAGGAGATTTCGGCGAGGAAGATCGTGAACAGGAATACGTGAGCAACATAGATCTGCCAGACACGCCGCAGAATGCGCGCGGTGGCGACGACGAAACCATTCTCCAGCATCGCGCGGCCGTAGACGAAGGCGGCGGTGTAGCCGGAGATGAAGATGAAGATCTCGGTCGCGTCGCTGAAGCCGTAGTTGCGGATCGTGAACCAGGTCAGCAGATTCGGCGGAAGATGGTCGATGAAGATGAGCCACAGCGCGAGACCCCGGAACAGGTCAAGCCTGAGCTCGCGCTCGCCGATGGCAGGCAGCGTGATGGCTGGCGCAGTAACGCGCGGCTTGGCCTCCACAGGTTTGGCTCCTGCAGTTCCCGCGATCGTCGATCCCGTCACTTGATCGGCAATGGTCATCGGGGCCAAAAACCCTTCCGCAAATCGCGACGTATGGGAGTGTACCGGTCCTGTCGCCGCCTCGCAAAGCGGCTGGATCACATCAGGGCCTAATTCCTCGTGAATTCTGGCGGGACGATGTCGCCGGGACCGCCTGCGGCGTTTGGTTCCCGGCGGGGTTTTCGTTATGATGGCAGCCATGTACCGCGCCGTGACCCGCCAGATCGAAGTAACCGTCGAGCCCAATTTCGTGCCGGGGGAGTCCTCGGCCGAGCGCTCCCGCTATTTCTGGTCCTACACCATCGTCATCACGAACACCGGCAATGAGACGGTGCAACTGCGCACGCGGCACTGGATCATCACTGACGCCACCGGGCGCCAGCAGGAGGTCCGGGGCGAGGGAGTGATCGGTGAGCAGCCGACGCTAGCCCCCGGCGAGCGCTTCGAATACACCTCCGGCGTCCCGCTCACGACCGCCTCCGGCTTCATGACCGGCCGCTACCAGATGGTCAGCGCAAGCGGCGAACGTTTCGAGATCGACGTGCCGACGTTCTCGCTGGACAGCCCTGACAACAAGCGGGTGTTGAATTAGCCTCCCAGCGCAGGCTCCGTCGGGTGGATTGGCCGAAAGGCGCAATCCACCGCTGACAGAAACAAAAGAGCTGGATTACGCTTCGCTGATCCACCTACGGGGCCGACACCTACGCGTCTTCCACGCCCGCTTCATCAGGCGTGAACTCGTACACCGACGAGCAGAACTCGCAGGTCACGACGACCTTGTCGTCCTTGACCATGGCGGAGCGGTCGTCCGCTGAAAAGCTCTTCAGCATCGACGCAACCGCGTCGCGCGAGCAGGAGCATTGCGCTTTCAGGACCATTGGCTTGAACACGCGCACGCCGCGCTCGTGGAAGAGGCGGTAGAGCAGCCGCTCGCCGGACAGATCGGGGTCGATCAGCTCGACGTCCTCGACCGTCTCGATCAGCGAGCGGGCTTCGACCCAGGCATCGTCTTCGGCAACGCTATGCACCTCAAGGCCCTCGGGCGCATCGCCAGGATGCAAATCCGCCTGCCGCGCGCGCTCCGGTGCCTTCGGCAGGAATTGCATCAGCAGTCCGCCGGCGCGCCAGCGATGCTTGCCGCCGTCGCTCGAGCGCCACTCCTCGCCGACCGCGAGACGCACGCGCGTCGGGATCTGCTCGGAGCGCAGGAAATATTCGTGTGCGGCATCTTCCAGGCTGCCGCCGTCGAGCGCGACCAGACCCTGGTAGCGGCTCATGTCGGGCCCCTGGTCAATAGTCATGGCGAGGTGGCCGCGGCCCAGCAGCGTCCCGGAATCCTTGGCATTGCCGAGGCGCTCGGCATCGAAGCGCGCATAGGCGCGCAGACGATCGGGCGCCTGATAGTCGACCACGAGGAAAGACACCGGGCCGTCGGTTTGGGCCTGAAGGATGAAGCGGCCTTCGAATTTGAGCGCCGAGCCGAGCAGGGTCGTCAGCACGATGGCCTCGCCGAGCAGCTTGCCTACGGGTGCCGGATAATCGTGCTTGGTCAGGATCTCGTCGAGCGCGGGACCAAGCCGCACCAGGCGGCCGCGCACATCGAGCGCGTCGACCTCGTAGGGCAGCACGGCGTCATCGATCGGAACCGCTGATGGCGCGCGAACCGGGCCTTCGGGCCCGGTTTTTATGTCAGGAGATTGGGAAACCATGGCGCTCTATCTGGGGTCGGTCTATGCGAAATGAAAGAGGCACGCCCGCATTCCGGCGCCCCTCGGAACGACGGCCTGCGTAGCCCGGAGTGACCACCGGGCCCATGAGAAGGATCACTTCACCGCGTCAAAGCACCAGGCCAAAATGCCCTTCTGCGCATGCAGGCGGTTTTCGGCCTCGTCGAACACGACCGATTGCGGGCCGTCGATCACCTCGTCGGTGACCTCCTCGCCGCGATGGGCCGGCAGGCAGTGCATGAACAGCGCGTCGGGCTTGGCCAGTGACATCAGCTTGGAATTGACCTGGTAGGGCTTGAGCACGTTGTGGCGGTGCTCGCCTTCCTTGTCGCCCATCGACACCCAGGTGTCGGTGACGACACAATCGGCGCCCTTGACCGCGGCCTCGGGATCGGTGCCGAGCACGATCGGCGCACCCGTGGTCTTGATGAAGTCGCGCATCGCCTTTTTCGGCGCGAGCTCGGGCGGCGTCGCGACATTGAGCTGGAACTTGAAGCGCTCGGCGGCGTGGGCCCAGGACGCCAGCACATTGTTGTCGTCGCCGGTCCAGGCCACTGTACGACCTTCGATCGGGCCGCGATGCTCCTCATAGGTCATGAGGTCGGCCATCACCTGGCACGGGTGCGAGCGCCGCGTCAGGCCGTTGATGACGGGCACGGTCGCGTTCGCCGCGAGTTCCAGCAGGGCCTCGTGATTGAGGATGCGGATCATGATGGCGTCGACATAGCGCGACAGCACGCGCGCGGTGTCGGCAATGGTCTCGCCGCGGCCGAGTTGCATCTCGGCACCGGTGAGCATGATGGGTTCGCCGCCGAGCTGGCGCATGGCGACATCGAATGAGACGCGGGTGCGGGTCGAGGGGCGCTCGAAGATCATCGCCAGCGTCTTGCCTTCGAGCGGCTTGACCGGCTGGTGCGCCTTCTGCTTCGCCTTCATGGCGGAAGAAGCCGCGAGCATGCTCTTGAGCTCGGACAGCGGCAGCTCGTTGATATCGAGGAAGTGCTTGGGACTCTTGCTCATCAGCTTGCCGCCCGCTTGTTACCCGACAGCGCCGTGCAGGCGCGTTCGAGCCTGGCGACGCTGTCCTCGATCTCGGCTTCGGTGACGATCAGCGGCGGCAGGAAGCGTACGACATTGTCGCCGGCGCCGACGGTGAGCAGTTTTTCGTTGCGCAAGGCCGCAACCAGATCGCCTGAGGGCACCACGGCCTTGATGCCGATCAAGAGCCCCTCGCCGCGGACTTCGCTGAGGATATCGGGGTGACGGTCGATCACGGAAGCGAGTTTCTGCTTCAGGAGCAGCGACATCTTCTGCACGTGGTCGAAGAAGCCGGGCTTGAGCATGACGTCGAGCACGGCGTTTGCAGCTGCGATCGCCAGCGGATTGCCGCCGAAGGTCGAGCCGTGCGAGCCGGGTCCCATGCCGGAGGCTGCATCACCCGTTGCCAGCACCGCGCCGATCGGGAAGCCACCGCCGAGCGCCTTGGCGAGCGACATCACGTCAGGCGTGACGCCGGTGCGCCGATGGGCAAACAGGTCGCCGGTGCGGCCCATGCCGGTCTGCACCTCGTCGAAGGCGAGCAGCAAGCCCTTCTCGTCGCAGAGCTGACGCAGCGCCTTGAGGAAAGACGGTGTCGCAGAGCGCACGCCGCCCTCACCCTGGATCGGCTCGATCAGGATGCCGGCGGTGTGTGGCCCGATCGCCTTCTTCACGGCCTCGATGTCGCCATGCGGCACCTGGTCGAAACCGTCCATCGGCGGCCCGAAGCCTTCGAGATATTTTGCCGATCCGGTCGCGGCCAGCGTCGCCAGCGTGCGGCCATGGAAAGCGCCTTCGAAGGTGACGATGCGATAGCGCTCGGGATGGCCCTTGGAGAAGTGATGATGGCGGACCAGCTTGATCACGCCCTCCAGCGCCTCGGCGCCGGAATTACAGAAGAACACGAAGTCGGCAAAACTCTCGTTGCACAGACGCGCGGCGAGCTTCTCGCCATCCGGGCTCTGGAACAGGTTCGACATGTGCCAGAGCTTGGTGGCCTGCTCCTGCAGCGCCTTGACCAGCGCGGGATGGGCATGTCCGAGCGCATTCACGGCGACGCCCGAGGTGAAATCGAGATACCGATCGCCATTGGTTGCGATCAACCAAACGCCTTCACCGCGCTCAAAACCGAGATCGGCCCTGGCGAAAACGGGGAGCAAATGCGGCGCTGCGCTGTTAGTCATGACGGCCACTTGAATGTTGCGGACGGTGTGGGCGTGCATTGCGCAACGCACCATTGACCAGCCTGAAAACGAAACGTGCCGCCTTTTAAGGGCGGCACGCGTCACCATTTTAGGCCTGGTGAAACGGGTGTCAATGCCGCCCGAACGCCTCGCGACATGCTGAATCCGTAGTCTTGCGGTGGCGATTTTGCGGGATATTCGCCACGGAACATGTGGAAGCGAGTCGCCGGACTCTTGCGCGTGAGTCACGCCATATTGTAGCGTTCGGCTTGTCAGATACGACATCTCGTGCAGCGGTTCTGATCCCAAAAGTCCTCTTGTACCGGCGTAAACGTTCGGGCGTCTGATTGCGCCCGGCGAGCCTTAAGGGATTCTGGCGGCACGGGTTTTTCGAAGCTTACGCATTCGTCGTGCGGCCCCGCAGATGGCGGCGCGCGGTGAAGGAAAGGGTGCCATGACCGTTTTGACCTGGTCCGACGATCGCGTCGAACAGCTGAAAAAGCTCTGGGAGGCCGGACTTTCGGCCAGCCAGATTGCCGCTGAGCTTGGGAATGTCACCCGCAACGCCGTGATCGGCAAGGTACACAGGCTCGGCCTGTCCGGCCGCGCCAAGAGCCCGTCTTCGGCAGCTCCCCGGCCGCGCAAGGCGCGTCCCGCGCAGCACATGATGCGCGTGAGCCGCCCGATCTCGCGGGGCAACACCGCACTCGCCCAGGCCTTCGAGGTCGAGGTCGAGGCTGAACCTGTGACCTTCGACAACGTGGTGCCGATGAGCCAGCGGCTGTCGCTGCTCGAATTGAACGAGGCCACCTGCCACTGGCCGGTCGGCGATCCCTCGAGCGCGGACTTCTTCTTCTGCGGCGGCAAGGCGCTCTCCGGCCTGCCCTATTGCGCCCAGCACTCGCGGGTCGCGTATCAGCCGGCGGCCGATCGTCGCCGCGCGCCGGCGAAGCCGGGTCCGCGCTGAGCATGGCTCCAGACGACAGCGTCCCGGTACCTGCGACGATCGAGACATAAAAAAGCGCGCCCCAGGGCGCGCTTTTTATTTTGCTTGCATGTCACCGTGCTCAGGCCTGCTCGGCCTTCGCGAAGCGGTCGTCGAGCGCGTAGCCGGCGCCACGGACGGTGCGGATCGGGTCCTGCTCGCGGCCGAGATTGAGGAGCTTGCGCAGGCGGCCGATATGCACGTCGACGGTCCGCTCGTCGATGTAGATGTCGCGGCCCCAGACGCTGTCGAGCAACTGCTCGCGCGAGAACACGCGGCCGGGATGCTCCAGGAAGAACTCCAGCAGGCGATATTCGGTCGGGCCGAGGTCGATCGGCCGGCCCGAGCGCGCCACGCGACGCTTTTCGCGGTCGAGCTCGATGTCGCCGAAAGCCAGCACGGTTGCGAGCCGCTCGGGGCTTGCACGCCGCAGCAGTCCTTTCACCCGCGCCAACAGCTCAGGCACGGAGAACGGCTTGACGATGTAATCGTCGGCGCCGGTGGCGAGGCCGCGCACCCGCTCGCTCTCCTCGCCGCGCGCGGTGAGCATGATGATCGGCAGCTGCTTGGTGTCGGACCGCGTCCGCAACCGGCGGCACAGCTCGATACCGGACAGGCCCGGCAGCATCCAGTCGAGCACGATCAGATCGGGAATGTGCTCCTTGAGACGGGTGTCGGCGTCGTCGCCGCGCATCACCGTCTCAACGTCATAACCGTCGCCTTCGAGATTGTAGCGAAGCAGCTCGGTGAGAGCTTCTTCGTCTTCAACCACCATAATGCGTGCGCCCATGGGGTCGTCGCTCCTTGAGGATTCAGGTGTTGGGGACGGTGGTTGCGAAGGTCGTCATGTCGCCCTTCGGTCGCTTGTCGGTGATGGCCTGGCCTTCGATCATGTAGAACACGGTCTCGGCAATGTTGGTGGCGTGGTCGCCGATCCGCTCGATGTTCTTGGCGCAGAACATCAGATGGATGCAGAACGAGATGTTGCGCGGATCCTCCATCATGTAGGTGAGGAGCTCGCGGAACAGCGAGGTGCAGATGGCGTCGACCTCCTCGTCGCCCTTCCACACCACCATCGCCGCCGGCAGATCATGCGCGGCATAGGCATCCAGCACCGACTTGACCTGTTGCTGCACGAGGTCGGTCATGTGCTCGAGGCCACGGAACAGCTTGAGCGGATGGAAATCCGTCTCAAGCGCCGCGACGCGTTTGCCCATGTTCTTGGCGAGGTCGCCGATCCGCTCGAGATCGGTCGCGACGCGCATGGCGCCGACGATCTCGCGCAGATCGATCGCCATCGGCTGGCGGCGGGCGATGGTGAGCACGGCGTGCTCCTCGATCCGCCTTTGAAGCGCGTCGATCTCGGCGTCGGTGATGACCACGCGCTGGCCGAGCGCGACGTCGCGACGGATCAGCGCGTCGACGGAATCGACGATCATCCGCTCGGCGAGGCCGCCCATTTCCGCGACCGACCGGGTGAGCTCCTGGAGGTCGGTATCGAAAGCCTTTGCGGTATGTTCAGAACCCATGTCCTGTCTCCTCAGCCGAACCGGCCGGTAATGTAATCCTGCGTGCGCCGGTCGGTCGGCGACGTGAAGATCTTGCTGGTGTCGTCGAACTCGATCAACTCGCCGAGATACATGAAGGCGGTCTTGTCGGAGACGCGCGCCGCCTGCTGCATGTTGTGGGTGACGATCGCGATCGTGTAATTCTCGGACAGTTCCTGGATCAGCTCCTCGACCTTGGCGGTCGAGATCGGGTCGAGCGCCGAGCAGGGCTCGTCGAACAGGATCACCTCGGGCCGCACGGCGACGGTGCGCGCGATGCAGAGACGCTGCTGCTGGCCGCCGGAGAGCGAGAGGCCGGATGCATTGAGCTTGTCCTTGACCTCGTTCCACAGCGCGCCGCCGCGCAGCGCCTTCTCGACGCGGTCGTCCATCTCGGACTTCGGGATCTTCTCGTAGAGACGGATGCCGAAGGCGATGTTCTCGTAGATCGTCATCGGAAACGGCGTCGGCTTCTGGAACACCATGCCGACGCGCGCGCGCAACAGATTGAGGTCCAGCCCGGGATCGAGGATGTTGGTCTGGTCGAGCATCAGCTGGCCGGTGACGCGCTGGCCGGGATAGAGGTCGTACATCCGGTTGAAGATGCGCAGCAGGGTCGACTTGCCGCAGCCCGACGGGCCGATGAAGGCCGTGACGCGGTTGGTGCCGAGCGCCAGATTGATGTTCTTCAGCGCGTGGTGCTCGCCGTAATAGAAGTTGAGATTGCGCACTGTCACCTTCGCCGGAGCTTCGGGCAGCGGCTGCTGGGCATGCGGGAGCCCGCCGGAGGCGCTCATCGATACGGAAAGGTCACTCATTTTGCGGTCCTCTCGGCGCCAAGAATGCGCGCGCCAATGTTCAGGGCAAGCACGGTCAACGTAATCAGCAGCGCACCGCTCCAGGCGAGTTGCTTCCAATAGGCATAGGGGCTCTGGACGAAGTTGTTGATCGTCACGGGCAGGTTCGCCATCGTCTTGTTCAGGCCGAGGCTGAAGAACTGGTTCGACAGCGCGGTGAAGAGCAATGGCGCGGTCTCGCCGGCGACACGGGCGGTCGCGAGCAGCACGCCGGTAATGAGACCCGAGCGGGCCGCGCGATAGGCGATCCGCTTGATCACCAGCGAGCGCGGCAGGCCGAGCGCCGAGGCCGCTTCACGCAGCGCGTTCGGCACCAGCAGCAGCATGTCCTCGGTCGTACGCAGCACCACCGGGATCACGATGACGGCCAAAGCGAGCGAGCCTGCGATCGCCGAGAAGCCGCGCATCGGCACCACCACGGCGCCATAGATGAACAGGCCGATGATGATCGAGGGCGCCGACAGCAGGATGTCGTTGATGAAGCGGATCACCGAGGTCAGCTTGTCGTTGCGACCGTACTCGGCGAGATAGGTGCCGGCGAACAGGCCGAGCGGCGCGCCGATGCCGACGCCGATCACGGTCATGATCAGCGAACCCACGATGGCGTTGCGCAGGCCGCCTTCGGTCGAGCCCGGCGGCGGCGTGTCGGCGACGAACAGTTCGAGGTTGAGGCCCGCCAACCCGTTGTAAAGCAGCGTCATCAGGATCAGCGCGAGCCAGGTCACGCCGAAGGCGGCGGCGGCGATGCAGAGCGTGCGGACGACGATGTCCTTGCGGCGGCGGCGTGCATAAATCGGGTTCATGTTACTTCCCCGCCTTCCTTTCCAGACGCAGCAGCATCAGCCGGGCGCCCGCGAGCACGAAGAACGTCAGCACGAACAGCAGCAGGCCGAGCAGGATCAGGCCGGACTGGTGCAGCCCGTCGCTCTCGGCGAATTCGGAGGCGATCGCCGCCGAGATCGTCGTGCCCGGCGCGAAGATCGACGACGAGATGCGGAACGAGTTGCCGATGATGAAGGTGACCGCCATGGTCTCGCCGAGCGCGCGGCCCAGCGCCAGCATGACGCCGCCGATGATGCCGACGCGGGTATAGGGAATTACCACGCTGCGCACCACTTCCCAGGTGGTGCAGCCGACTCCATAGGCAGCTTCCTTCAGCACCGGAGGCACCGTCTTGAACACGTCGACCGAGATCGATGTGATGAATGGCAGCACCATGATCGCGAGGATCAGCGCGGCGTTGAACAGGCTGAGATAGGACGGCGGACCTGCGAAGATCGCGCCGAGCACGGGGACGCCATCGAAGATCTTGATCATGAAGGGCTGGAAGGTGTTGGCCAGGAACGGGCCCAGCACGAAGAAGCCCCACATGCCGTAGATGATCGAGGGAATGCCGGCGAGCAGCTCGATCGCCATGCCGATTGGCCGGCGCAGCCATTGCGGGCAGAGCTCGGTCAGGAAGATCGCAATGCCGAGACCGACCGGAATGGCGATCAGCATCGCTATGAAGGAGGTGACGAGCGTGCCGTACATCGGTCCGAGCGCGCCGAGCACGGGCGGATCCGCCGAGGGCGCCCAGCGCTGCGTCCACAGGAACGCGAAGCCGTACTCCTTCATCGCCGGGACGGCGCCGATGATCAGCGAAACGATGATGCCGCCGAGAATGAGAAGCACCGAAATCGCGCTGAGCCGCGTAATCCAGTAGAAGGTGACATCGCCGAGCTTGAACGCGCTCAAAGCCTTGGCGCGATCGTATGGTCCGGCGTCGTCGATTACATCGCTCTGAACGGCCATTTCTGCCACGCCGATCCCCTGTGCCAAGTCATATACGCTTTTGATGGTCTCGTGCCCCAGACTCGGCACGAGGCCTATCCGGGGCAGAAAAGTCGTCACGTCGGCAATGCGGCCGCAGGAGGCCGCACTGCCTCCGAGAGCAAAGAGCTTAGCTCTTGATGTCGGCTGACCAGGTCTTCTCGATCAGCTTCACGACGTTCTCGGGCATCGGGATGTAGTCGAGTTCCTCCGCAGACTTCGCACCCTTTTCAAAGGCGAACTGGAAGAACTTCAGCGCTTCCTGCGACGCGGCCTTGTCGGTCGCTTCCTTGTGCATCAGCACGAAGGTCGTCGCGACGATCGGCCAGGACTTGTCGCCAGGCTGGTCGGTGAGGATCAGGTAGTACCCCGGAGCGCTGGTCCAGTCGGCGTTGGACGCGGCAGCCTGGAACGACTCGTTGGTCGGGTCGACGGTCTTGCCGGCCTTGTTGACCATCTTGGTGTAGGTCAGCTTGTTCTGCTTGGCATAGGCGTATTCGACATAGCCGATCGAGTTCCTGGTCTGGGCAATGTTTCCGGCAACGCCCTCGTTGCCCTTGGCGCCGACGCCAACGGGCCACTCGACGGCGGTGCCTTCACCGACCTTGCTCTTCCAGTCGGCGCTGGCCTTGGAGAGGTAGTTGGTGAAGTTGAAGGTGGTACCGGAGCCGTCCGCGCGGTGAACGACCGAGATCGCTTCCGACGGCAGCTTGGCACCCGGGTTCAGCTTCTTGATCGCAGCGTCGTCCCACTTGGTGATCTTGCCGACGAAGATGTCGGCGAGGGTGGCGCCGTCGAGCACGAGATCGCCGGCCTTCACGCCTTCAACGTTCACGACCGGAACGATGCCGCCCATGACCATCGGCCACTGAGCGAAGCCGTCCTTCTGGAGCTGATCCGCCTTCAAGGGAGCGTCGGTCGCGCCGAAGGTCACGGTCTTGGCCTGGATCTGCTTGATGCCGGCGCCAGAACCGATCGACTGGTAGTTCACGCCATTGCCCGTGTCCTTCTTGTAGGCATCAGCCCATTTGGAGAGGACGGGGAAAATGAAGGTCGAGCCGGCACCGGTGATGTCGGCGGCGAAGGCCGTCGTCGTCGTTGCGGCGACCAAGCCGGCAGCGACGATCGTTTTGATGAATTTCATGCTGGTCTCCATACAGGGGAGCGAAGCGCCCATCAGCGCCCGATCGCGCTCCCCGCGCCGCCCCTTTAGGAGCGGTCGGCTGAGCTTTTACGAAGCTTTCATGACAGTCGGATGACACCATCAAGCAATTGAAATCGCTCGATTTTCTTGTCTAGACGAAAGTCTTGGCCTGGGGAAAACAGGCGGTGAAAGTGGCGCCCTGTTTGGGCACACTTTCGATCAAAAGACGGCCGCGGTGACGATTTAGAATGTGTTTCACCAGGGATAGTCCCAGTCCTGTTCCGCCCTGCAAGCGGCTGTCGCCGACATCGACCCGATAGAACCGCTCGGTCAGGCGCGGCAGGTGCTCGGGCGCGATGCCGGGGCCGAAGTCGCGGACCGTGACCCGGATTTCCTGCGTTCCATCGGTGCCCGAGGGAGCGGTCAGCGACACGATGACGCGCCCGCCGGAGGCGCCGTATTTGAGCGCGTTCTCGATCAGATTCTCGAACAGGCGGAGCAACTCCTCCCGGTCGCCGGCGATCATGACCGGGGTCTCAGGCAGATGGGTCTCGACCTCGACCTGACGTTCCCGCGCCAGCGGCTCGAGCCCATCGGCGACCTGGAAGATGATCGGCAGCAGATCGACCAGGGTGTCGGGCCGCACATGGGCCGACAGCTCCACCCGCGACAGCGACAAGAGATCGTCGATGAGGCGCGCCATGCGGGTCGCCTGATTGTGCATGATGCCGAGGAAGCGCTCGCGCGCCTTGGGATCGTCCTTGGCCTGGCCCTGCAGCGTATCGATGAAGCCGGACAGCGCCGCGAGCGGCGTGCGCAATTCGTGGCTGGCATTGGCGACGAAGTCGGCCCGCATCTCCTCGACCCGGCGCAACGGCGTCTGGTCGTGGAACGTCATCAGCATGCACTTGTCGGCGCCGCCGAAATTTGTCGGCACCGGCACCGGGGTGATGATCAGTTCCATCCAGCGATCGACGGGCACGTGGTCGAGATAGGTCGCGCGCCGCGGCTCGGTGGTCGCAATGGATTCGCGCAGCGCGGTGATGATCTCCGGCGAGCGCAGCGCGAACTGGGCCAGCTCGTTCTTGCGCAGCGCCGGCGCGAGCTGGGCGGCGGCGGCATTGAGGTGGATGACGCGGCCGGCGCGGTCGAGCAGCACGGCAGGATCAGGCATGCCCGCGACGACGGCGGCCACGGCCGCGCTTTCGACCGGATTGACCCGCCTGACGTCGTCGCGCGAGGTTGCGGCATCATGCAGCCGCCAGGGGATCAGCGCGGCAGCCGCGATGCACAGGAACACCGCCACGGCCCGGATCGCCGACAATTCGCCGAGCGAGACCACCACCGACAACGCCAGCGCCGCGGCAATCAGGATGACGGTCGAATGCCGCAACCGGTCGGACCAAGGCTGCGCGGGAGGAGACGAGGGAGCGTCGATCGCCATCGGGGCGGGCTTCTCCTTGTTGCGCCGGTCAGGCGCCGCTGCCGTCGCGACGCTCTCTCACATAGGCGGCTTTGGGTGCCGGACCGGGGTCGAGCTTGAGCGCCGCCTGCTGCAAGCGCTTGGACCGCGCACCGATGATAACTTCGCGAAACGTCAGCAAGATTACAGAGATGACGAAGGGCGACAGATAATAGAGCACCCGGAACAGCAGCATGCCGCCCAGCAGCTCCTCGCGGTCCATCTGCCAGAGACCTACCAGCATGGCGGCGTCGAACACCCCGAGTCCGCCGGGCGAATGGCTGGCAAAGCCGAGCAGCGTCGCCGAGACGAAGATGACCGCGACCACGACGAAGCCGAGGTTGGGCTCGTCGGGGACCAGCACGTACATCGCGAGCGCGCAGAAGCCGAGATCGATGATGCCGATCGCGATCTGGAGCAGGGTCAGCGGGCCGCCCGGCAACACCACGGTCCAGGGGCCGCGCCCGACCACCCGGGGCTGCGTCCAGACCCAGACCACATAACCAACCAGCGCCACGATGATCATCATCGCGATCATCCTGTTGAGCCAGGGCGGCAGCTGGTCGATCGCGGCGGCGGCCTCCGGATGATAGGAGATGCCGAGGCCGAGCACGGCGGCATTGCCGAGCCAGAAGGTGAGGCCGGCCAGGAAGCAGATTTTTGCGACGTCGATCGCGTTCAACCCGCTCGCAGAATAGATGCGGTAGCGCACCGCGCCACCGGTGAAGACGCTGGCGCCGACATTGTGGCCGATCGAATAGCTGGTGAAGGCCGCGAGCGCGTTGATGCGATAAGGCACATGGGAATGGCCGATCGCGCGGACCGCGAACAGATCGTAGAAGGTCAGCGTGAAATACCCCGCGGCAACGAACAAGGCCGCCATCGCAATCTGGCGCGGCTCGGTGCTCTTGATCGCCTCGATCACCTCGTTTTTGTCGATGCCGCGGAGCATGTGGTAGAGCACATAGCAAGCGATCCCGATGACCGCGACGCTGGTCACAACTCCAAGCTTGTGCAGGATTTGCTTGTGGCGCAGAAACGTCATCGCTCTGCGTATGGCTTCCAGCATCTAGACCTCGAACAACGCTTCAGCGGCCGGCGAACAGGCGGACGACGCACAGGCATTCAACGAGCCCTCACCGCCGGCCTCGCGCATGCCCCCGCCCCTCCACTAGCGCGTTTCGGGGCCGAGTGGAATTCGCCAATGTGAACAAAATCACGTGCCTTCAATATTTTAGGCAGGGTGTGGGCTCCTGATGCACGGTTTGGCGCTTTCGGCGCCAAGCTCGAGGCGAATCTCCATGGCGATCCTGCGCAGAGGCCATGAAGTTTTGATGATTTCGACCGGACAATGTTCCGCCGCGGCTTAAGTCGAAATCAATCTATGGATCGCATCGGCCCGTTGAAAGAGGCGACTGCAGGACGCACGACTGCGTCGCTCATGACGCCTCGTCCGAGATCATCGGGTTGCACTGCGGCATCACAAAAGGCACTCGGCCACCCGCCAGGATGGCCGCGATGAGCACGTTGCTCGGAGGTAGCGCTCTCTTCAGGCCGCAAGCCCTGAGCGAATGGCTTCGATGCCTGCAATCCAGCCCGCGACGGAGCGACCGATCGCCTCGGCATGATCCTCCTGAAGGAAGTGCAGGCCGGGGCCGAGATGCACGTGCGCGCAATGCCTCAGCGAGGCCGCGAACCGCTCCGCAAAATCGGGCGAGACAAGCGCGCCGGGCGCACCTGAGAACAGCAACTTGGGGTAGGACGATGTGGCCAGCGCGGCATGCGCCGATTGAAGCGTCGCATAAACATCGGCGGGCTGGTTCGCGATCGGCAGTTCGCGTGGAAGCGCAAGAACCGGGCGGCGGCTCTCCGGCGTCGGGAACGGCGCGCGATAGGGCGCCATCTCCTCGTCGCTGAGCTTGCGCACGATGCCGCCCGGCAGCACGCGCTCAATGAACGCGTTGGCCTCGAGGATCATCGCCTCACCCTCGCCCGGCGTCCTGAATTTGCGGAAGGTCTCACGCGCAGCCTCGGCCTGGTGAAAGTCCTGCCAGGTCGGCATCGGACGGATGAACTCCATGAAAGCCAATCCGCGCACGATCTCCGGCCGGCGCGCGGCGAGATGGAATGCGAGCGCCGTCCCCCAATCCTGCGCGACCAGATAGGCCGATTTGATGCCGCGTTCGTCGATGAAGGCATCGAGATAGCGTGCAAGATCGAAGAAGCGATAGGCAATATCCGGTTTGTCGGATTGGCCGAAGCCGATGTTGTCGGGCGCGATGCAATGCGCGACCGACGACACCAGCGGCAAGATGTTGCGCCAGATATGCGAGGAGGTGGGATTGCCGTGCAGGAAGAGCGCAACGGGCGCGTCCTCCGCGCCTGTCTCGCGATAGGCCATGCTGCTTCCGAGGACGGACGCTTTGCGGATCTCGATCTGCTTGGTCATGTCAGCTCCTTGAACACGGTTTGGAATGCGATGGTCTTGAAACGCTCGAGCGCTTTGGGATTGCGATCGACTTTCATGCGCAGGATCGCGCCCTGCCACGACGCGAGCAGGAAGTCGGCAAGCTCCTCCGGCTCGAAATCGGATGCGATCTCGCCGCTGGCCTGAGCATCGCGGATGCAGGCGGCGAACGGCGAGCGCCATTCCGCAAAGATGGCCCCAAGGCGCGCGCGCAGCAGTTCGCTGCTGCCAGATGCCTCCAGGCTGAGATCGCCGATCAGGCAACCGCGAGCGTAGCCATCAGCCTCCAGCCGGCCGGTGATGATGTCGAGATAGCGCCTGAGCCGCGCGCGCGACGTCAGCGAGGCGTCGTCGAGGGCCTCGGCAACCAGTCCCCTGGTCACGTCGAAATAGCGGTCGAGCACCTCGGAGGCGAACGCCTCCTTCGAGCGGAAATGGTTGGTGAAGGACCCCTGGGGCGCGCCCGCAGCCGTGGTGACGTCGCGCACGCTGGTGCCGTGGTAGCCGGTCCGGAACATGACCTTGAGGCCGGCGTCGAGGATGGCGTCTTTGAGTGAGGGCTTCGGCATGAGCGCCATAATACGTACGTACGTATTACCGTCAAGGGCCAGCTTGTTTCCTCGGCGATCTCCTCGCCGATCAATCGGTTACCGAGCCTTTTAAGGTCAGATCAGCCTGCCGGCTGGCTCCGGGAGACCACCCAATAGCGCAGGCATGCGCCGATGGTACAGCCGACGAGGTAGCAGGTGAACATGATGAGGCCGAGGTCGAGCCAGTAGCCGAAGCGGCCCGGGACCACATGCGCCAACGAGGCCGCGAGCAGGCCTGCAACCAGCACCGCGAGCCAGCGCGCCGTGACCTTCGGGGTGCCGTTGCCGCGCTGGACCACCGAGATCCAGCCCATGCAGAACCCCAGCAGAACCGAGCCGATCAGCCAGCCCATATGGAACGAGACGAGATAGGGCATCGTCACCTCACCAGAAATTCGATGCGGCGGTTTTGCGCCTTGCCATCGTCGGTGTCGTTGCCGGCGACAGGCTGCGTGCTGCCGTAGCCGACAGCAGTGAAGCGCTCAGCCGGCAAGCCCGCCTTGACGAGATAAGCGATCACCGCCTGCGCGCGCTTCTCGGACAGCGCCTGGTTGAACGAATCCTCGCCGTCGGAATCAGTGTGGCCGGCAACCTCGATATCGGTGGTCGGGCAACGCAGCGCCGTCTCGATCAGATGATCGAGAATGCCGGCGGAGTCGGGATCGATGTCGGCGCGCTTGGGCTCGAAGCGGATCTTGCCCTTCGCCAAGAGCTCCGAGAACAGTTGCTGGCAGACGGTACCGTCGACCGGACCCGCCGGCGGCTTCACCGTGATTTCGGGCTTGTATTGCCAGTTTTTTGGAAAGTCCTTGCCGAGGCCGGCGCGGATGTCGTTGGCCGCACCCTCGTAAAGCGCATCCCCCGACAGCTTCACCTCGCGATCGGACACCACGAGCGTACCGGTCGACAGCCGCGACAGCGCGCCGAGCGCTGCGATCACGGCGGTGTTGAACGAACCGGGCGCACCGACGCTGGCCTTGAGATTATCGACGACCTTCTCAGTGAAGAATTTTCGCGACGCGCTGGTCGCGATCGCGGCGTGCACGACGTTGTCAGGCACGTAGCCGGTCAGCGTCAGGGTGGCCGCGACCGGATCCTTGTAGGCCTGGAAAATATAAGGCGGTGCCTTGATCTCATTGGCGGCGATCGAGAATCCCTCGGGCAGGTTCTTCAGCGCCGCGCCGATCGCCTCGCGGCCGCCGAGGTCGCGCGCCATGCCCGACAGACTGACCTTGGTATCCGATATCGTGATCTTGCCGTCTTTGAGCTTGCCGATCTGGTCGAGCAGCAGCATCGCGGCCGCCTCGAAACGGGGCGGTGCGCCACGGGCGAGACCCATCTGATCGGCGATCTCGGTCCCGTTGGCCTCTTTTCGCGCGGCCTCCGTGAGGCGCGCTTTTATCGCCGGCAGCGGAGCGGAGCCCGACAGCGTCACGCGCACCACGTCACGCTCGGCGTTCCAGACGAAGGGTTTGGCTTCGGGAGCAAGCCGGGTCTGGTCATCGACCAGCCGCACGCCGGGAACCAGCTCGACGGCCGTGACGGCATCGCGGCGTCCCTCCTCGGAGAAGGCATCGGCAATCAGGCTGATGTCACGGCCGTCGACCGCGATCCGGGTCTTGTCCAGGACGGTGTCCTTGAGCGCGGCCGAACTGCGGGCCGAGAGGTCGGCCTCGACAGGCAAAGTGTTGTTCCAGGCCGCAATTCCGCACATGACGGCCAGGGGAATCAGCCCCGGCCACCACTTGCTGGCCCACCCGAAAAGCATCTGCATTCGACGATCCGAACTCTGGAACCGGAGACAAAACAAACCCTTGGCAGGCTGTCAAACCGGAAATGGGGCCCTTTGCGAGGCCGCGCGTGGACAATTGGAATAACTTTTTCTTCAAGGGTCATTCCTTAAAATTGAAGGCGGAATGCCAGGGGCGACCCACCGGTCATGAAACAACTTCGAAACAACGTCATTCGCGCCGGGCTGGGAGCACTCTATTTCAGCGGGGCGCACCATCTGCTGCGCCCGCTGCTGTCGGGCGTCGGCGCCATTTTCATGCTGCACCATGTGCGGCCGGCCCGGGGCATTGCCTTCCAGCCGAACCGGCATCTCGAGGTCACCCCCGACTTCCTGCGTGCGACGCTGTGCCATTTGCGCTCGTGCGAGATCGACATTGTCAGCATGGACGAACTGCACGAGCGGCTGGCGCAGGGCCGCTTCGAGCGCCGCTTCGCCGCCTTCACCCTCGACGACGGCTATCGCGACAACCGGGACCATGCGTTGCCGGTGCTGCGCGAATTCGACGCGCCCGCGACCATCTATGTCGCGAGCGACTTTGCCGAGGGCACGGGTCGATTGTGGTGGACCGCGCTAGAGGCCGTCATCGCCAGGGCCGAGCAGGTCGAGGTGCGGATCGGCCGTTCGGCGCTTCGGCTCGATGCGAGCACAACGGCCGCGAAACAGGCGGCATTCGACCGTCTGCATGATTGGCTGCGCGCGCTGCCGGGCGAGCCCGATCTGAAGCGCGAGATCGAAGCTCTCTGCGCCGCCCATGGGGTCGATATGGCCGCGCTGTGTCGCAGCCTTTGCCTGTCCTGGGACGAGGTGAAACAGCTCGCCACCGATCCGCTGGTCACGATCGGCGCACACACCGTCAGCCATTGCAACCTCGCCAAGCAGAGCGAGGAGATCGCCGCGCAGGAGATGGCGGTGAGCCGGGCGCGGATCGAGAACGCGCTGGAGCGCGAGGTGGTGCATCTCGCCTACCCCTATGGCGACCACGATGCCGCAGGAACGCGCGAATTTGCGCTCGCCGCATCCGCCGGCTTCAAGACCGCAGTGACGACGCGGCCCGGCATGTTGTTCGCCGAAAACGCCGGCCAGATGACCGCGCTGCCGCGCGTCTCGCTCAACGGAAATTACCAGGATGCGCGCATTCTGCCGGTGCTGACCTCGGGCGCCGCGACCGCGATGTGGAACGGTTTTCGCCGGATCTCGGCGGCTTGATCCAGCCGCCCCTTCCTTGACTCCCCTCCCCGCCGCGCTCAAAACGAGCGCCAACTCAAGGGAGGCAACATGTCCAACGATCTATTCTCGCTCAAAGGCCGCATCGCACTCGTGACCGGCGGCTCGCGTGGCATCGGCAAGATGATCGCGGCCGGATTTCTCGGCGCCGGCGCCGCAAAGGTCTACATCACCGCACGGAAGGCAGGCCCCTGCGAAGCCACCGCGAAAGAGCTCTCGGCGCAATATGACGGCGAATGCATCGCGTTGCCGATCGACATCTCGACCGTCGAAGGCTGCGACAGGCTCGCTTCCGAAATCATCAAGCTGGAGCCGAAGCTCGACATCCTCGTCAACAATGCGGGCGCGGCCTGGGGCGCGGAGTTCGACGAATTCCCGGAAAGCGGCTGGGACAAGGTGATGGACCTCAACGTCAAGTCGCTGTTCTTCCTGACCAAGGCGCTGGCCAAGCCGCTGCGCGCCGCGGCCTCGCACGCGCGCCCTGCCAAGGTCATCAACATCGCCTCCGTCGACGGCATCTTCGTCAATCCCGGCGAGACCTATTCCTACGCCGCGAGCAAGGCCGCGGTGATTCATCTGACACGGCGCATGGCGACGAAGCTGATCAAGGACAACATCAACGTCACCGCGATCGCGCCGGGCGCGTTCAAGTCCGACATGAACCGCGCCGCACGCGACCACGCAGACGACGTCGCCAAGCGCATTCCCGCGCGCCGCATCGGCACCGACGAGGACATGGCCGGCGTTGCGATCTATCTGGCCTCGCGCGCAGGGGATTACGTGGTGGGCAACACCATCGCGGTCGATGGCGGCGTGGTGTACGCGAATGCGGGGCTGGAGATCGCGGGGTAACGCTGCGCGCGGATGGCGAGTAGCGAACGGCGAGTAGCTGTTCTACTCGCCACTAGCCATTCACCATTCGCCAACCACCTTACGACTCGATCTTCACGTACTCGAAATCGCCCGGCTTGTTGTCGATGCCGACCTTCGGCGGCGAGATCCAGGACGCGAACTTGCCGCTTTCGGTGACGGGCTGCATCAAGGAGGTGATGAAGTCGCCGTCGGCAGTCGAGGGCAGCCAATCGTCTCTGCGCTTGCCCCAGGTGACATCGTCGATCAGGATGCCGTCGGGCGTCGCATGCACGTCCTTGAACTCGCCGATGTGGCGGTGGAAGGCGACGTTGGGCAATTTGAGCTGGAAGTCGTAGCCGGCAGTCGAGATCACCTTGTTCCAGCGCAGCATGCCCTTGACGCAATCCTGGCTGTAATCGTCGCGCAGGCGCATGTTGAGCGCGGTCAGCGCCGGCTCGTCGACCAGCTTGATCTCACCGTTGACCAACTTCAGCACCGGATAGGTCGAATTCTTGAGCTGGTGATCGTCGTCGATCTGGGTCTCGTGATAACGGCCCTTGATGCCGGTGTTGAAGGCATTGGCCGCGTTGGTCGAGACTTCCGAGCCGAACAGATCCAGCGACAGCGTGTAGTGCAGGTTCAACTTCTTCTGGATGGTCGGAAGATCGATCACCCCCAACGCGCGGACCTTGGCGATGTCGGTGGGATCACTGATGCCCGCCTCCCGCATCGCATCGCAGGTGCGCTGCACGACGCGGGTGATGCCGGTCTCGCCGACGAACATGTGATGGGCTTCCTCGGTCAGCATGAAGCGGCAGGTGCGCGACAGCGGATCGAAGCCCGACTGCGCCAGCGAATGCAGTTGCATCTTGCCGTCGCGGTCGGTGAAGTAGGTGAACATGAAGAAGGACAGCCAGTCCGGCGTCGCCTCGTTGAAGGCGCCGAGCATGCGCGGCGCGTCGGCATCGCCGGAGCGGCGGCGCAGCAAATCGTCGGCTTCCTCGCGGCCGTCGCGGCCGAAATATTTCTGGAGCAGATACACCATCGCCCAGAGATGACGGCCTTCCTCGACATTGACCTGGAACAAATTGCGCATGTCGTAGAGCGAGGGTGCGGTCTTGCCGAGATGGCGCTGCTGCTCGACGGAAGCAGGCTCGGTGTCGCCCTGGATCACGATCAGGCGGCGCAGCATGGCGCGATATTCGCCCGGAACTTCCTGCCAGGCGGGCTCGCCATAATGCTCGCCGAACGGCACGACGCGGTTCTCTTCCTGCGGCGCAAGCAGGATGCCCCAGCGATATTCGGGCATGCGCACATAATCGAACTTGGCCCAGCCGCGCGGATCGACCGAGTAAGCGGTGCGCAGATAAACCAGCGACTCCTGGAAGCCTTCGGGGCCCATGTCGCTCCACCAATCCATGTAGCCGGGATGCCAGCCCTCGAGCGCCTTCAGCACCTGGCGGTCTTCGGCGAGATTCACGTTGTTCGGAATCTTGGTCGAGTAGTCGACGTTCATGATGTTCATGTTCATGTGGACCTCCCGTGTGGAGACTGGCTCGTTTCAAGGGGCGAATGGCGACCAGCGAATGGCGGGTGAAAATTCCTGTTCGCCTTTCGCCACTCCCTATTCGCTAGACTCGCGTCATATCGAATTTCGGCTTCTGGCCGCTGCCGTAGCGGCGCAGCGCGCCCTCCTCGCCGACCGCGTTCGGGCGCTGGAAGATCCAGTTCTGCCAGGCGGTGAGGCGCGCGAAGATTTTTGATTCCATCGTCTCGGGGCCGACGAAGCGCAGACTCGCTTCCATGCCGGTGAGGCTGTCGGGCGAGAAGCTGGCGCGTTCCTCCAGGAATACGCGCACCTCGTCGTCCCAGTCGATGTCGTCGAGCGCGAAGGTGACGAGGCCAAGTTCTTCCGCCTGCTCGGCGTCGAGAGCGGTGCCGAGGGTGGCTTCCGCGCGCTCCACGTCCGCCGGATCGGCCTGGAAGCGCGACTCCAGCCGCGTCAGGCCGTGGCTCATCGGATAGGGACCGAAATTCATTACCGACAATTCGATCGAGGGCGGCGGCTGGTTGTCGCCCTGGCGCGTGCCGATCAGCATGTAGGAGCGGTCGGCGGCGAAGACGAGTTCAGCGAGCGTGCCGGCGAAGCAGGAGCCCGGCTCGACCAGCGTCACCAGCGTGCGCGAGGTGACGTCGATGCGCTTGAGCACGCGCTTCCAATAATGCCTGATTTCGTTGACCAGCCAGTGCGCCTTGTTGGCTTCGAGGAAGGCGTCGGATGCCAGCACATGGGCGCGGTCGCCATGGCTTTTGAACACGAGCATCGCGATCTCGAGCTCGTTGATGCGCAGATGCAGGATGGCGTCGTCGAGCTCGCGCGCCACCTGCAACGGCCAGAACGACGCGCCCTGCGCCATCATGCCGTCGATGTCGGCGGGCGGCGCCGTCTCCGGCGCCTTGATCGAGATGGTGGCGACGCGCGCAATGCGGTCTATGTCGACGGTGACAAAGCCATAGCGGATGCTGGTCTCGTCGATGACGCGCTTCAGCGGAGAGAGCGTGATACCCTTGCCGCTGCCGGCACGCTTCGACTTGCCCGCGAACTCCCTGGCACGCTCGACGACCTTGGCCTCGAGCTTGGAGTTCGGTGCGATCTCGTCGACGAGGCGCCACTGCACCGCGCGCTTGCCCTTCACGCCCTCTTCGATGGTGCAAAAGAAGTCGGCGTGGTCGCGGCGCACCTTGCGCTTGTCGACGACCCGCGTGAGACCGCCAGTGCCAGGGAGCACCGCGAGCAGTGGCACTTCGGGCAGCGCAACGGCAGACGCGCCATCGTCAGCGAGGATGATGTGGTCAGTTGCCAGCGCGAGCTCGTAGCCGCCGCCGGCGGCCGAGCCGTTCACGACCGTGATGAAGCGCTGGCCGGAATTCTCCGACGAATCTTCCATGCCGTTGCGCGTCTCGTTGGTGAACTTGCAGAAATTCACCTTGTGGGCATGGGTCGAGCCGGCGAGCATGCGGATGTTGGCGCCGGCGCAGAACACGCGGTTCTTGGCCGAGCGCATCACCACGACCTTCACCTCGGGATGCTCGAAGCGGAGCCGCTGGACCACGTCCGCAAGCTCGATGTCGACGCCGAGATCGTAGGAATTGAGCTTGAGCAGATAGCCCTCGAACAGGCCGCCATTCTCGTCGACGTCCATCGTGAGCGTCGCGACCTCGCCCTCGACCGCCAGCTTCCAGTGCTTGTAGCGGGACGGATCGGTCTGGAAATCGATGAATGTTGCGCCGCCTGCGAGGCGCCGATCTTCCCCGGCCATGGGCTACCCTTGAGCTCGTCTTGGTTTGTCTTAGATGCACAATAATGCATCTTTCGAGAGGTGTCTAGATCAAATCCGGGCCTGACATGCACTTTGCTTCATCTTGGTGCCAGCGCCGTCGCGAGTCGCCTGGGACGCGTCACGCAGCTTGGAGCCCCCGGTCGTCCCGCAAAGCGGCTTTTGCAAATTGCGCGATGGCGTCAAGCGTTGGCGCCGGCGCTTCGCGGTGGGGAGAATGCCCGGCGCCTGGAATGATCGTCACATCGACCGGGCAATAACATTCCTGCTGCGCGATCTCGACTTGGCGCAGCGTCCCATACTGGTCGTCCTTGCCTTGAACGACCAGGATGGGAACGCGGATGTAGGCGAGATATTCCGAGATGTCCCAGTCGCGAAATGCCGGATCGAGCCAGGCGCCGTTCCAGCCATAGAAGGCGTTGTCGACGTCCTGGTGCCAGCGCGCGAGTTTTGCCTTGAGGTCGGAGGTCTCATACGTCGTCTTGATCGCAGCGATGGACGCGACGGAGATATCCTCGACAATGAAATGCGGCGCGATCAGCGCGACGCCTTGCAGGCGATGATCCTGATGGGACCCAGCATAGATCGCAGCGATTGAGCCGCCGTCGGAATGGCCGAGCAACAGCCCGCGCTTGAAGGGAACGGCCTCGAGCACCTTCGGCAGCACGTCCAGCGCCTCACGCTGCATGTAGTCGAGCGGCCGCGGCAATGTCGCCGGACTGGACCGGCCGTAACCCGCGCGTGAATAGGCGAAGATGCCGGCGCCGGTGGCCTCTCGCAGCTTCTCGGGGAAATCACCCCACAGGCCGACCGAGCCGAGGCCTTCGTGCAGCATGACGATGGTGGGCGCGTCGGCGGCTTGCGGCGCGAGCCAGATGTATTCGAGGCTGGCGGCGCCGATGCTCAGGAAGCCGGAGGGGGGGAGGTTGGTCATGTCCTTGCTCTTCTCTTTCCGTCGTCATGCCCGGGCCTGACCCGGGCATCCAGGCCTTTCGTCGCAGGCGGCTGCACGTCGATGGAAGGGTCAAGCCCGGCCAGCAACTCATGGCTGGTTCGCCCCTTCTCGCAACTTGAACCGCTGGATCTTCCCCGTCGCCGTTTTGGGCAGATCGTCGACGACCTCGATCCAGCGCGGATATTTCCATGGACCGATCGTCTGTTTGACGTGCTCTTTCAGCGCTTCGTACAGATTGTCGGTGTCGCTGCCGGCGCGCAGCACGACGAACGCCTTTGGCTTCAACAGGCCTTCCGGATCGGCTTCGGCGACAACGGCGGCTTCCAGCACCGCGGGATGCGTGATCAGCGCGCTCTCGACCTCGAACGGCGAAACCCAGATACCGGATACCTTGAACATGTCGTCGGCACGGCCGCAGAAGGTGTAACGGCCATCGGCGCCGCGCACATATTTGTCGCCGGTGCGGGTCCAGTGGCCTTGAAAGGTGTTCCTGCTTTTGGCGCGCTGATTCCAATAGCCCTCGCCGGCCGAGGGTGCCTCGACCAGGAGTTCGCCGACCTCGCCATCCGGCACATCGTCGCCGGCGTCACTGACCAGGCGGACCTTGTAGCCGGGGACGGCGCGGCCGGAGGTGCCGTATTTGATGTCGCCGGGCGCGTTCGACAGGAAGATGTGCAGCAGTTCGGTCGAGCCGATGCCGTCGAGGATGTCGACGCCGAACCGTGACTTCCAATTGTTGCCGACCGATTCCGGCAGCGCCTCGCCGGCGGAGGCGCAGATACGCAGGCGCGTCCCTGCCCGCGCGGACTTTGCGGCCTCGTCGTTCAGCATCGCCGCGAACAGCGTCGGCGCGCCGAAGAAGAGGGTCGGATTGTACTTGTTCAAGAGCTCGAACATCAGCTCCGGAGTTGGCCTCGCCGAATTCAGCACCGTGCTGGCACCGACCGACATCGGGAAAGTCAGCGAGTTGCCGAGGCCGTAGGCGAAGAACAGTTTTGCCGCCGAGAGACAGACGTCGTCCTCGCGGACGTTGAGCACGTGCTTGCCGTAGGTATCCGCGGTCGCCTGCAGGCTGGCGTGCAGATGCCGGACGCCCTTGGGCATGCCGGTCGAGCCCGACGAATACAGCCAGAACGCCGGCTCTTCGGGATGGGTCGGCGCCGTCGTGAATGTGTCGCTCTCGCGCGCGAGCTCTGGGGCGAGCAGCTGGTGGCCATGCGCGTCCTTGCCGGAGACGACGACATGCTCGAGATCGGGCAGCCGTCCGATCACCTCCTTCAGCACCGGCAACACTGCTTCGGACACGAACAGCACGCGCGCGCGGCAGTCGGCGAGGATGTAGGCGTATTGATCCGCGGTGAGCAGCGTGTTCAGCGGCACCGGCACGATGCCGGCGCGGATCGCGCCCAGGAAAACGATCGGGAAATCGATCGTATCCAGCATGATCATCGCGACGCGCTCCTCGCGGCGGACGCCGAGCCGGCGGAGCATGTTCGCCGCACGCCGCGTCTCGCGCTGGAGTTCGCCATAGGTGAGCCGCGAGACGGTGTCGTCGAAGGCGAGCTTGCCTCCCCGGCCTTCCTCAACGTTACGGTCGAGCAGCCAGGTCACCGCGTTGTAGGATCCCTCGCTCACGGTCGTCTCCCCAGAATTAGAATTATAATTCATAGAAAGACACCGGGACAGCTTGCTGTCAATGGCAGTTGGCACTATGTTTCATTAAGATGCGCCGCAGGACCCCTGTAAAGAAGGCTCATGACCGATAGTCCCGACGCCGAATCCCGCTTTCTCGAACAACTCGGCCAGCGCGTGCGCACCATGCGCGCCTTGCGCGGCATGTCGCGCAAAGTGCTCGCCAAGGTATCAGGAATTTCGGAGCGCTACATCGCGCAGCTCGAAAGCGGCAAGGGCAATGTCTCGATCGTGCTGCTGCGCCGCGTCTCCGACGCGATGGGCGCACATCTTGAGGACCTGCTGCCGTCAGCCGACCCGACACCGGACTGGCAGATGTTTCGCGATCTCTTGCGCAAGGCGACACCAGCGCAGATCGCGCAGGCAAAGGATCTGCTCGCCGGCGGCAACGCATCCGCGCCACGGCGCGCGCCGTTCTGCGGCATCGCGCTGATCGGGCTGCGCGGCGCCGGCAAATCCACACTCGGAAGAATGCTGGCGAAGAAGGTCGGCTGGAGCTTTGTCGAGCTCAACAAGGAGGTCGAGCAACAGAACGGCCTCTCGGTCGCCGAGATCATCGCGCTATATGGCCAGGAAGGCTTTCGCCGCATGGAGCAGGCAGCGCTGCAGCAGCTGCTCGCGCGCAACGAGCTGATGGTGCTGGCAACCGGCGGCGGCATCGTCTCGGAGCCGCTGACCTTCGACCGGATCCTGACCTCGTTCTACACGATCTGGCTGAAGGCCGATCCCGAGGAGCACATGGCCCGCGTGCGCCGCCAGGGCGACCTGCGCCCGATGGCCGACGACCGCTCCGCCATGGCGGAGCTGCGCAACATCTTGCTCAGCCGCGAGCCGCTCTACGCGCGCGCGACGGCGGTGGTGGATACGGCGGGGCTGTCGGTCGACGCGGCGGCCGCAAGGCTGATCGACGCCGTGCGGCCGGTGTTGCAGAACGAAGCGCGCAGCTTCGGCCTGCGGAGCGTGGCGCTGTAGAGATGACCGACAGCGACGTCAGCACCACGATATTCGAGCGGATCGGCGGAAGTGCCACGATCGACCTTCTGGTCGACCGCTTCTACGGCCGTATGGACACGCTGCCGGAAGCGAAGATTATCCGGGCCATGCATGCGGATGATCTCGGCCCGATCAGGGATGTGCTGAAACGCTATCTCACGGAATGGACCGGCGGCCCCAAGCTCTATTCCCCCGAGAAGGGCCATCCGCGGCTGCGGCAGCGGCACATCGGCTTTGCCATCGGCGATGCCGAGCGCGACGCCTGGATGCTGTGCATGCGCGGCGCGATGGAGGAGACGGTGAGGGATGGCGCCGCGCGCCAGGAGCTCGATCGCGCGATATCGGGCTTGGCCGACTGGATGCGCAACCGGTAGCGCGCCCGCGGCCGATTTTGAAAAGCCGCGTTTTGGAATGGCGATCCCGGCATGACTCGAACATGCGACCTACGGTTTAGGAAACCGTTGTCTCCAAGGGAAAATCAATAACTTAGCCGCTCCGCGTTGCAGATATGTTGCGTCGGACATTCGAGCTCACGAGGCACCTCACAGCCTGCAGCAACCGGCGACACTCCTCGACTACCAGCTTTCCCCGAACGGTCGGAGTTCAACATTGAACGACCAGGCGCTGCGGTCCTGGTGGGCGACGTGCCAGATCTCGCTCGCGATCGCCTGCGGCTTGATGAAGAAATCATCCGGCCGCTCAGGCCACCGCTTTCGCGTCCACTCAAGGTCGATCACGGCATCGATCACGACATAGGCGACGTGGATTCCCTGCGGTCCCAGATCACGGGCCATGGACTCTGCCAGGATCCTCTGCGCCGCCTTGGTCGGCGCGAAACCGGCAAAGCCAGCCTTGCCGCGCAACGCCGAGGTATTGCCGGTGGCAACGATGGCGCCCGCTCCGGCCGCGATCATCGCGGGGGTCAATCGCCGAGCAAGATATAACAGGCCCATCGTGTTGACCTGAAAATTGCGGTTGAGGATGGCCGGATCGATCTCCCGAAAGGTGCCGAACGCACCGCCGACGGCGTTGTGGATGACAACCGAGGGATGGCCCAGATCGCGCTCCACAGCCGATGCCACCGCATCCACCTGTGCGGGCTCCGAGACGTCGCAGCGGAATCCCTTCGCGCCCGGCAATTGCGCTTCGAGCGCCGCAAGGCGCTCCTCATTGCGAGCGAGCAGCGCCACGCGATAGCCACCTTCGGCGAACCTTCTGGCAAGAGCCGAGCCCGTACCGGGGCCAACACCCGAGATCAGGCAAATTGGCGCGGTCATGCGATCAGACCTCCCTGTTGGGGCCGGCGGCTTCATGCCGGGGCTCTGGACAGCAGCTTCTGGACATAGGATCCGAGATCAGGACGAAAGTGCTCAACCGATCCTTCCGACTCGAATCGCCAGCAACTGAGTCGGGATAACATGACGAAACCTACCGCCCAGCAAATACCGGTTTGCGCTTCTCGATGAAGGCGCGCACCGCCTCCTTGTGATCCGCCGTCCGCGACGACCGAACCATATTCGCAGCTTCTTGATCCATTGAATCCCGGAAATCCGAGTGCACAGCATGATCAAGGTTGTCCTTGATGTGGGCCAGTGCGATCGACGGTCCTTCCGCCAGCGACGTTGCGAGCGCAAACGCTGCCTCCCGCAATTCGGAATCGGGCACCACCCGGTTGACGAGACCCAGCGTCTCGCAACGACGCGCGTCGATCCGTTCCGACAGGAACAGCAGCTCCCGCGCCCGCGATGTCCCGACCAGCCGGGTCAGCATCCATGCAATGCCGTAATCCCCGGTCAGTCCGATCCGGGCGTATCCCGTGGACATGATCGCGGATTCGGCGGCAATACGGATATCGCATGCAAGCGCAAGCGCCATCCCGGCGCCGGCCGCTGGTCCCGGGAGTGCCGCGATCGTCGGCTTCCTCACCGCCGCCAGCGCGCCGGTCAAGGTGCGCTGCTTGGCGCGCAGATCGGCGACGCGCTCTTCGAACGGCGTTTCGGCCTTGCCGGAATTGCCGCCCATGCCTTTGACGTCGCCGCCGGCGCAAAAAGCCGCGCCCGCGCCCGTGATCAGCAGCGCGCCGACTCCCGGATCGTCGCCGCATTGTTTGATCATCCGCCGCAATGCCGGCGTGAGATGATCAGAAAGCGCGTTGCGTGCCTCAGGGCGGTTGAGGGTGATGAGCGCAACCCGATCGCGGATTTCGCATAACAATTCGCTGGTTCCCGTGTCGATTTCGACCCGACTTTCTGCCATCTCTATCACTCCCGTTTTATTCCACCGAAATCGCGATCTCCCACGTCGAGGCCATCGACCGTGCATGGACTGCGCCGAGCAATCTCTCTAGATGACGATCACCTGACCGCACGGCTCGGAGGAATAGATCAGCTCCATCTGCGCCGCCCGATTGATCAGGACAGCGCGTTGGTTGACGTATGCCTTGTCCGTGATCTCGCCCGCCGCCAGCGAGGGCGGCTCTGCAAGAAGCGTGAGGGCGCAGACGCGCTCGCTGCTTCCGACACTGGCATTGTAAAGCCGCAAGCACTGCTGGAGAAACGCGATCACTCCGGGATCACAGTTAAGATCGCCATCGGCGTTGGCCGCGTACTTCCTGGCCATGACGGGGTTCAACCAACCCAGCACAGCGCAAGAGTGGCGATTTTCGCCGGCGATGACGACATCCTGGAGGACGCCGTGGGTAGCCGCCAGCGCCGCTGCCCGCAGATTGCCGACCGCCACCCATGTCCCGTTTGAGAGCTTGAAATTTTCGGAAACCCGGCCGGTGAAGCGCAGGCCACGGCTCGGGTTGGCAGGATCGATGAACGACACGGTATCGCCGACCCGATAGAAACCTTCTTCGTCAAAGGCCGCCGACGTCAGATCGGGCCGGCCAAGATAGCCCGGCGTCACATTCGGGCCGCGTACGCGGGCTTCATAGGTGTCTCCGGCGGGGATGAGTTTCAACTCCACTCCCGGAGCCGGCAGTCCCAACTCGCCCGGCGTGTCGGTTGCCCAATGCGTGGTGGCGATTGTTGGAGCCGTTTCAGTGGTACCGTAGCCTGACATCACAGGAATTCGCCTGCCAGCGGCTTCCGCCAACTGATACAGCTTGTCCAGCGTGGTCCGTGATATCGCAGCACCCGCGTAACTCATCCGATCGAGCCGCCGGAAAAAATTCGTTCGCAGGTCCTGATCGGTTTCCAGCGCCTCGCACAATAGAGTGTATCCAGCCGGAACATTGAACATGGCTGTCGGCGATACTTCTTTCAGATTGGCAATCGTCTTGTGAAACAATTGCGGGACCGGGCGCCCCTCATCGATATAGAGCGTGCCGCCATGCTTCAAAATACCTTGTAGGATGACATTGCTTCCCATGGTGTGATGCCACGGTAGCCATTCGACCTGCACCGGTGCTTCGCGAGGCGATACCAGCAACGCTCCCATCTGCAGCGAACTCGCCATCATCTTGTGGGTGTTGATCACGCCCTTGGGAAGTCCGGTCGAGCCCGAGGTGAACAGGATTTTAGCGGCCGCCTCCTTGTCGATCGAACGAAATGCCTGCTCGAACTCTGCGCCCGGACGCGTCGAAAAGAGCGACTGAACCGATACAGATCCATCCCTCTGGTCGGCCGCAATCCATGTCGCGGACGCAAGCTCCGGAATCTTGCGTACGCCCGCGTAGGTCCCGCTGTCCTGCACAAAAACGAATGAGGGCCGGAGTAGCGTTGCGATGTCCTGCAAGCGAGCCAGGCCGCCCGGCATGAGCGAATAGTTCGGTGATATCGGAGCTGCGACTACACCGATCGACATCGCCGCAAACATGACCAGGGCATGCTCGATCGAATTGCCGGAGAGTATTGCAAGTTTGTCGCCCCGCTTGGCTCCCAGATTGATCATCGCCTGCCCGACCGATTGCACTCTTTGCCATAGCTCGGCGTAGGAAATCTTTTGCCACTCGCCGTCGCGTCCGCGCTGGGCTAGAAACACCCGTTGCGGAGCCTTCTCCGCCCACTCCGGAATAAAGTCCAGGATCGACCATTGCGGAGTCTCGAACTCGATCGGCGACCGCAGGACGAGCGTCCCGTCGGAGCGCGTCTCAATCCCGACCTCTCGTGGCGCGAAGTGGGGACCTTCTGAAAGAGCGGATGGAAATTGATGACGAGTCATGCGGCCGATGCTCCTGTCCGACAATTTATGCTGAGCCTTCGTGTGCAAAAAAGGGATGCGCGCGCCGTCTGGCTCGGCCAGACCGCGACGGCCTCTACGCGGCCAGTTGAAGAATCTCGACGATGTCTTCCGGCCCCTTGATGGCCCTTGGGTTCGCTCGGGTGAATACCGACAGCATCGCGTTGCGGCCGATCAGCTCAAACTTTTCTCCGGTCACACCGACCTCCGAAAGACGGCCAGGCAATCCCAAGCGGCCGATAAACTGGGCGAAAACGTCGCCGGCCTTGGCCTCGGGTGCGTGCCAGGCCTCGGCGATTTTTCTCTGGGCCTCGTCCGTTACCGGTTGGTTGTATCGCAGCACGCTCGGCATCATAACCGCCGTACATAGATAGTGCGGGACGTCGCAGGTGCCGCCCAACACGTGTCCGATCGCGTGGCTGGCACCCATTGGAACGCGACACTGCAATCCAAAGGCGGACATCCAGGAACCAAGCTGGCAGAACTGCCGTGCCTCCAAATCATCTGGATTTTCTTTCGTGGCCAGCAGGCCGTCATGCAGATACTGCAAGCCTCGCAGACATACGCTTTCCACCAGGGGATTGCCCTTCGGCGAGCAAACCGCTTCGATCCCATGATCCATTGCGCGGGTGCCTGATCCCAGCCACAGGGTCTGCGGGGTGTGCCGCGTGATTTCCGGATCCAGGATGATCGATAGCGGCATCATCAAGGGATGGCTAAATATCTGCTTCAGCTTCCTGCGCGTATCCGTAACGAGCGTTCCGGAGTTGTACTCTCCACCTGACAGGGTGCTCGGGATCGCGATCATCCTCACCTTCGGAGCGCGAAATGGACCTGGTCGCGGCCCCTCCGGCGTTGAAACTAATTCGAATCCGTCGAGGCCGGATTCCTCGTCAATGTTGTGTTCAAGGCACATCAGGACGATCTTGGCGGCATCGACCACGGATCCGCCACCTACGGCGACGATCAGATCCGCCTTCGCCTCTGCGGCTTTCGCCGTTGCCGCAACTGCGGACGCACGGGTCGTATGTTGCGGGACGCCGTCGAAGGTGTCGGCATATCTGCTGCCGAGCGCCTTGCGGATCTTCTCGATCTCATCGGTCTGGGTGTTCAGCGTTCTGCTGACGATCAGGAACACGCGCTTTGCACCAAGCCGCTCGGCTTCCTCGCTTAAAGCTTGCCCGGCCGGCTTTCCGAAAATCACCTGGTCCATTCGCGGATATTGATGAAGGCCGATTTTTGTCATGCTGGTTCTCCATGGCTGGCAACAGTGCAAGGCGGGACGCCCCTCGACGGCATCTCCGCTCACACTTCATTCGGAACTGGCGTCCAAAACCTCGCCGAATGGTTCCCACCGGCTGCCGCTCCAACTCTGCAACTGCATCTGGCTCCAGATCATGTTGCCGGTTGCGCTGGTATTCACCACGATGCCCGGATATGCCGTGGGAAGAACGATACGGCTGAGTGCTTTCGCCTGCTTGATGATGTTCTTTCGCGAAAGGTCGTCGCCGCACTGATCGAGGATCTGTTCAAGGATCATGCCCTGCATGTAGCCGGTAACATAACTGCCGTTCTCAAAGTCCGCTCCCGCCAGATATTTGGCAAAGAACGCTTTATAATCCTGCACGCCCTTATCGTCGCTCCACTTCGCATCGGTCGGATCCTTGTTGATGGTGCCGACGATGACGCCCTTGGAATTCTCGAAACCGGCCGGCTTCAACGTGCCGCCGATCGATCCCGAGGGAAAATTGATGATGATCTTGGCCTTCCAGCCGATCTCGGCCGCCTTGCGGATTGCCTGCGCTGCAAATTTCGGTGTGCCGGCAATGAACAGCGCCTCTGCGCCTGAGCTTTTGAGATTGACGACCTGGGAATCCACAGTCGGCTCGGTGACCTCATACGCTGCCGTGACAACACGCTTTTCATAATCTCCCTTCAAGAACGATTTGAAGGCGTTTACGTAGTCCTTGCCGAGGTCGTCGTTCTGGAAAAGGATCGCATATTTTGCGCCGGGCAACGCCTTGTCGAGGTACTTGGCGTAAATTCTTCCCTCCGTCTGGTAGCTGACCAGACCGGTCGTCGTCAGCGGATATTCGGCGATGTCGGTGAATTTGCTGGAACCACTGACGATCGCGATCGAAGGAACGCCTTTGGCCTTGAGATATTTTGCCGTCGCTGAATTCCCGGGAGTGCCGAGCTGGCTGAAGATGAATGATACTTCGTCACTTTCGACCAGCTTGCGAGCGTGCTCGACCGCTTTCGGCGGACTGTAGGCATCGTCCATCGCGATGTAATTGATCCTGCGGCCATTGATGCCGCCGCGGTCATTGATCGACTGCACGTAGGCCATGACACCCTTGCCGACCAGGCCGATCGAGGACGCCGGACCGCTGAATGGGAATATCCCGCCGATCTTGATTTCGGTGGGAGTCACGCCGGGTTCGTCGGCAGCCAGAGCGGACGACGCGAGCAGCGACGTGACCATACACGCGGCTATGAAGCCGAGTTTGATACTCATGTCTCTCTCCCTTTGCGCCGGTTCGAGCCGTGCGCTTTGCTTGTCAGGCTAATTGTTTCGAATATTCGGGGTAGCCGCCGTTCGACGAAACGCCGCGAACGGCTTACTTCATGCGACCTTCTTCGCCTTTGACGGCTCTGCGCCATCGAGGAAGCCGGTCAGCCGCTGGCGAATGATTTGCTCAGCCTCGGCCATGATGCGATCGATCAATTCCTTCACCGTTGGGATGTCGTGGATCAGTCCGACCACCATGCCGCAGCTCCACGCCCCCGCATCCATCTGGCCGTCGACCATGACTTTCGGGTAAACGCCGGCCACCTGATCGAGGATGTCGTCGATCTTCAGGCTTGCGCCCTTTTCGCGCTCGATCTCCAGCAACTCGTCGACGCCCTTGTTCCTGAGCACGCGCTCGGTGTTACGCAATGCGCGCATCACAAGAACGGTGTCGAGCTCGGTTGCCTTGACCAGCGCCTGCTTCACATTGTCATGGACCGGGGCTTCCTTGGTGGCGACAAAGCGCGTACCCATGTTCATGCCGGAGGCGCCCATCGCAAGCGCTCCGACGAGGCTGCGTCCATCCGCCATGCCGCCAGAGGCGACGAACGGAATCTTCAGCTCATCCGCCGCCCGCGGCAGCAGGATCATGTTCGGGATGTCGTCTTCGCCGGGATGACCGCCGCACTCGAATCCGTCCACGCTGACGGCATCGCAACCGATCTTCTCCGCTTTGAGCGAATGCCGCACCGAGGTGCATTTGTGGATCACCTTGATACCGGCCGCCTTTAGCGCCGGCATATAGGCTTCCGGGCTACGGCCTGCGGTCTCGACCGCCTTGATGCCGCCCTCGCGGATCGCGGCGATATATTCCGGGTAAGGCGGATCCGACAATGTCGGCAGGAATGTTAGGTTCACGCCAAACGGCTTGTCGGTCATGTCGCGGCAGCGCGCTATTTCCTTCGCGAGCAATTCCGGCGTCCGCTGGGTCAGGCCGGTGATGATGCCGAGGCCGCCGGCATTCGATACCGCGGCCGCGAGCTCGGCAAAGCCGACATAGTGCATGCCGCCCTGGATGATCGGATGCTGGATGCCGAACAATTCAGTGATCGCTGTCTTCACGAAGATCTCCTGCTTTTCCGATCAGTGGATGATTTCAAACAAGCCGGCCGCGCCCATGCCGCCGCCGATGCACATGGTCACCACGCCGTATTTCGCCTTGCGTCGCCGACCCTCGAGCAGGAGGTGGCCCGTCAGCCGCGCGCCCGTCATGCCATAGGGATGACCGATCGCGATCGCGCCGCCATTGACGTTGAGCTTGTTCGGATCGATTCCAAGCTTGTCGCGGCAATAGATCACCTGCACCGCATAGGCCTCGTTGAGCTCCCAGAGATCGATGTCGTCGATCTTCAAATTGTGACGCTGCAACAGCCGGGGGATCGCGGCCACCGGGCCGACGCCCATCTCGTCCGGCTCGACGCCGGCGGCGACGAAGCCGCGGAACATGCCGAGCGGCTTGAGGCCCTTCTTCGCCGCGATCTTGTCGCTCATGATCACGCAGGCCGAAGCGCCGTCAGACAGCTGGCTGGCATTGCCGGCACTGATGGTCTTACCCTCGAACACCGGCTTGATCTTGGCCAGACCTTCCGCCGTGGTATCCGGCCGCGGGCCTTCATCCCGGCTCAGCGTGACCTGCTGATAACTGACCTGCTTGGTGTCTTTGTCGATCACCGCCATCTTGGTCGTGATGGGCACGATCTCGTCGTTGAAGCGCCCACCCTGCAAGGCCGCGCCGACCCTGCGCTGGCATTCGAGCGAGTATTCGTCCTGCTGGTCGCGGCCGATCTTGTAGCGCTCGGCGACCACTTCGGCGGTCTCCAGCATCGACATGTACATCTCCGGCTTCATCGCCATGAGATCCTGGTCGACGGCATGGAACTTGTTCATGTGATCGTTCTGGACGAGGCTGATCGACTCGATACCGCCGCCGATTGCAATCTCGACGCCGTCGAGCATGACCGAGCGCGCGGCGACCGCGATCGCCTGGAGGCCAGAGGCGCATTGCCGGTCGATCGTGGTGCCTGCAACCGTCACCGGAAGACCGGCGCGGATCGCGCCCTTGCGGGCGACGTTCATCACCATGGTGCCCTGCTGCATGGCGCAGCCCATCACCACGTCCTCGACCTCGTCGGGCGCGATGCCTGCTCGCTTCACGGCCTCGGCCATCACGTGGCCGGCCAGCGTCGGACCATCAGTGTTGTTGAGCGCGCCGCGATAAGCCTTGCCGACGCCGGTGCGCGCGGTGGAAACGATTACTGCTTCAGTCGTCATGTCCGCCTCTCTATGCCGCCGCGTCCAGCTGCGCGTAGCGCAGCAGGTGGAAGGCGGGATCGCCAAACTGGATGTTGATGGAGGAAATCCGCTTGAAATAATGGCCGATATTCAATTCTTCGGTCATGCCCATGCCGCCGTGCAGCTGCACGGCCTGGTCGGCAATGAACTTGCCTGAGGAGCCGATCTTGGACTTGGCACCAGACGCGAGCCGCGAGACGCCAGCCTCGCCTGCGTCCAGGGTAAGCGTGAGATGCTGCATCAACGAGAGCGCTTCCTGATGCGCGATGAACATGTCGACCATCCGATGCTGCAGCACCTGGAACGAGCCGATCGTCGTGCCGAACTGCTTGCGGGTCTTGGAATACTCCAGCGTCGCGGAGTTCAGTTCGGACATCGCGCCGACCGCTTCAGCGCAGAGCGCGCCGATGGCGCGGTCGCGGCACGCTTCCAGCGCAGCAACGCCCTCTCCCTCCCCGCCCAGCAACTGACCGGCGACGCCCCGCAGGCTGATCTCCGCAGCGCGACGGCCGTCGATGGTCTTGAAGCTTTGCAGATCGAGGTTGGCAGCGCGGCGATCGACCACGAACAGGCTGACGCCGAGGCGGTCTCGTGGCTGACCGGAAGTACGAGCAGAGACAATCAAATAATCGGCCCAAGGGGCCGCAATGACCGCAGTTTTCGCGCCGGTCAGCACGTAGCCCTCCCCCTCGCGCTGCGCCGTGGTGGTGACGTTGGCGAGGTCGAAGCGCGAGCCTTTCTCGGTCCAGGCGAGTGCCCATATCTTGTTACCGGCCACGATGTCCGGAATGAAGCCTTGCTTCTGTTCGGCTGACCCCAAATGCTCAAGGAGGCCGCCCGCGAGCACGACAGTCTCGATGAAAGGCTCGACTACGAGATGACGGCCAAACTCGTGCGTGATGATCATCATCGACAGCGAACCGCCGCCGAGACCACCGACTTCCTCGGCGAACGGGGCTCCCAGCAGGCCGAGCTCCGCAAACGCCTGCCATTGCGCGCGGCTGTAACCTTCCTCGCTCACCACGATCTTGCGGCGAGCATCGAAGTCATAGTGGTCGCGCAGCAGGCGCTGAACGCTGGATCGGAGCAGTTCCTGCTCTTCCGTGAACTGGATATCCATTCGCTTTCTCCCGTCCCGCCATTCGTCCGCTACAGACCGAGCACGGCCTTGGCGATGATGTTGCGCTGGATCTCGTTGGATCCGCCGTAGATCGAAAGCTTGCGCGCATTCAGATATTTCTCCGAGGCGGTGTGGCCGTAATCGGGCCCCGGAATGAAGCGGTTGGCGCTGACCGGATGCTCGCGGATGGCCAGCCCGTAATTGCCGATCGCGCGATGCGTCAGCTCGGTGATGTTCTGGAAGATCTCGGTGCCGCGGATCTTGAACAGCGAGGCCGCCGGCCCGGGATCGATCCCGCGGGCCATTTGCGCGACGACGCGCAGCTCGGTTGCCTCCAGGGCCAGCACGTCGAGCTCGACGCGGGCGATGTCCCTGACAAATTCCGGATGGGCCGGATCGTCTTCCGGGATCTCCGCCTTCACGATCTTCTTTAGCTTTGCGATGTAGCGCGTCGAGCGGCCGATGCCGGCCATGCTGGTGCGTTCATTGCCGAGCAGGAACTTGGCGTAAGTCCAGCCCTTGTTTTCCTCGCCGATCAGGTTTTCGACGGGAACGCGGACGTTCTCGAGGAAGACGTCGTTGACCTCATGCGAGCCGTCGATGGTGATGATCGGGCGCACGGTGACGCCGGGCGACTTCATGTCGATCAGCAGGAACGAAATGCCGGATTGCGGCTTTGCGGCCGGATTGGTCCGCACCAGGCAGAAGATCCAATCGGCGTGCTGCGCCAGCGTGGTCCAGGTCTTGTGACCGTTGACGATGTACTGGTCGCTGTCGCGCACCGCCTTGGTGCGGACGGTGGCGAGGTCCGAGCCAGAGCCTGGTTCGGAATAGCCCTGGCACCACCAGTCCTCGCCCGAGAGAATGCGCGGCAGAAATTTCTTCTTCTGGGCCTCATTGCCAAAAGTGTAGATCACCGGGCCGACCATGGTGACGCTGAATGCCAAAGGGGGCATCGTGCCGGCGCGGGTGGTCTCCTGCTCGAAGATGAAGCGGCGGGTGATGGACCAGCCGGGTCCGCCATATTCCTTGGGCCAGAGTGGCGCGATCCAGCCCTTCTTGTGGAGGATGCGATGCCACAGCAGCATCTGCTCCTTGGATAGGTCAGTCTCCGGATTGGGCGCGCGCATCGCAGCCGGATAATTGTTCTTGATGAAGGCGCGGACTTCGTCGCGAAATGCAGCATCCTCCGGCGATAGCGCGAGTTCCATCGGACGCTCTCCCTACCACTTCTCGCCGAAGGGACGGATCTCGAGCTCAAACGTCCAGGCGCTCTTTGGCTGCTGGTAGAGCTGCCAATAGGACGCCGCCACCGACGCGGGCGGCATCAACAGGTCCGGATTGTCCAGCGCATTGGGGCCGAGGGCCTCGAGCCGGCGCTGCCGCACCCATTCGGTATCGACGCCGGAGTCGATGATGAGATGGGCGACATGGATGTTCTTCGGCCCGAGCTCGCGCGCCATCGCCTGGGCAACCGCGCGCAGGCCGAACTTGGCGCTGGCAAAAGCGGCATAGCCGGAACCGCCGCGCAAGCTCGCAGTCGCGCCCGTGAAGAAGATGTTGCCCTCACCACGCGGCAGCATCAGCCGCGCCGCCTCGCGTCCGGCAAGGAAGCCGGAATAGCAGGCCATTTCCCAGACTTTTCTGAACACGCGTTCAGTGGTCTCCAGGATCGGGAAATTGACGTTGGCGCCGATGTTGAAGATGCAGACCTCGAGCGGCGCGTGTTTGTCCGCGTCGTTCAGGAAGGAGATGATCTCATCCTCCTTGCGCGCGTCGAGCGAGCGGGCGTGAATCTCGCCGCCGGCAGCTTCGATGTCCTTGACGAGCGGCGCCAGCTTGTCGCCGTTGCGGCGGCCTGCAAACACCGTGAAGCCTTCGGAGGCGAATTTCTTGGCCATCTCACCGCCAATGAAGTCACCGGCGCCGATCACCGCAACCGTCCTGTTTCTCTTCTGCATGTGACTTCTCCTGCTTCGAAGTTGAAGCGATCTCGCCCGGCCTCTTTCGGAGCGATTCCGCCAGCTTGTGTTTTGTCGCAGTCTGATGCCAGTTCGCCGACGACACCTCCCGTTGACAGGCCCCTTGCGGGCTCAGTTCTTTCTCACGCCTAGGCACCGTCAGGCGCTCTTTTGCTGCTGCGCGGCTGATTGCGCGAGGATTTCGTCCTCGACGTCGCGCAGGCTATCCTTGCCAAAATAGATTTCGTTGCCGACGAAGAACGTTGGAGAACCGAAGCTGCCGCGAGCCACGGCGTTGCTGGTATTCTCGATCAGCTTTTTCTTGACGTCGTCCTGCTGCGCCCGCGCCGCGATGCGATCAATATCCAACCCGGATGACAGAAACGCATCGCGAAAGACCTGCGTGTCGTCCATCTTCTTGGGCTCGACCCACATGTGATGATACGCCGCGCGGAAGTAGGCCTCGAACACCCCCTCGAATTCGGCCGCTACGGCGCCGCGCATGAGCGCGAGCGTATTCACGGGGAAGAACGGGTTCATCCTGAATTTAGTGATGTTGTGGCGGCGCAGGAAACGCTTGGTCTCGAGCGCGTTGTATTCCGGCTTGTTCTTGATCCCCCGCAGCGACTCCGCCGGCGACATGTTCCCGGTCGCCTTGTAGACGCCGCCAAGCAGCACCGGCACGTAATCGAACTTGACTCCCGTTCGTCGCTCGATCGCGGGCAGCGCGAGCTCGGCCAGGTAGGCGTTAGGGCTCCCGAAATCGAAATGAAACTCGACCTTGAGCGGAGCTGCCATGGAAACGCCCTTCCCTTTAAAGGCGGCGATTGCCGCTCGCCCGATTTATCGTGCGGCGAGTCCTAAAGTTCTATTTTAGAACTGTCAATATGATAAACATCATGCAATCGCATCTGCGCCGCCGGGAATGCCGCATCCTATTGAAACTTAGTGAGTTCTGATTTAGAATTTATTTTCGGAAGCTGTTTGATCCGTTGGAGTCGCTGATGAAATGGGATGCCCTCGAAGAGGAGCCGTGCTCGCTGGCGCGCACTGTGGCGGTCATCGGCGACCGGTGGAGCCTGCTCATCCTGCGCCAATGCTTCCTTCGGGTCCGCAGGTTTGACGAATTCCAGTCATCACTGGGCGTGACCAGACACCTGCTCGCCGACCGGCTTAAGAAGCTCGTCCGGTTCGGCGTGCTCCGCAGATCGCCCTATCAGGAAGCGCCGAAGCGCTACGAATATATCCTGACCCAGAGGGGGCTCGACCTATATCCGATCATCATGTCGATCGTGCACTGGGGCAACGTCCATATGGTCGACTCGCGTGGGCGTCCGTTGCTGCACGAACACAAGAACTGCCACAAAATGTTCGACCCAGTCATGATCTGCTCAGAATGTGGCGAGCCACTCACGGCGAAGGAAGTCCGCGTGCATCAAGGTCCCGGAGCGCGACAATCCTCCCCGATGTATGCGAAGGATCCGGGAAAGCGTTGACGCATCTCGCAAGAGCAAGGCTGGTCGTGTGCCGAGCCACGGTTCTGGCATATGCTTCGCGAGTCAGATGAGCAGCGTCCAAGCGATCGAAACGTCCGAGAGTTCGAAACCGCATTCTTGCCCGCATCGCGCGACAAGTTTGTCGTTGATGCATAGACCCACATTGAACGCCCAGCAATGTAGGTTCGCTTTAAAGAGCGAGCTCCGTGCTATGTAGCTGGGTCAGGCGCCACCACCTCTGCGCTGCATCGGCCGCATGAGAAGGATCGCGGTGCGCATTGAAGCCTACCTGTGAGGTAGCGACGCACAGGTGAATGCAGCTCACCGATACTTGCAAACTTCTCATTTGTCGAGCAGTTCCGGCACGACGCAGATTACCTCAAAATCAAAGCTCTTGAGCATTTTGGGGAGGATGTGCGCTTCAACGAAGCCAAATCGCGCACGAATTTCTGACAGGACGGTCTTCTTCTTGGCGACGCGTCGGCGCAACAACCCTCAAAATAGATCCGGTCATTTGTTCGGCCGCCCGTTCGTGCCGATACAACCCGTGGCCACCCACGTTGAGAGAGCGGCAAAGAAACACGCGAGCAGCGCTCCAAGGCGGACTTGTGGGCCATGAGCGCTTGAAAGAGGAGGAGGAAGAGATGAACTTCAGAAGATTTGCCGGCGTGGCCGCGCTCTTTGCGCTGACCACCGCCGCGGCGCAGGCCGCCGACAAGGATGCGGCCGACACCGCGGTCGAAGCCGCGAAGAAGTACGCGGGTACGACCATAAGCATCGTGTGGGAGGCCGGCCTTCAATCGCTCGATCCGTTGAACTATTCGGGCCCGCAATGGGAGAAGCTCACCGGCATCAAGGTGAAGGTGGTCGAGGTGCCGACCGACCAGATGTTCACCAAAATCATGCAGGATTTCAAATCGGGTGCGGGAGCCTATGACGCGCTGAACGTCATTCCGTCCTGGATGCCCGATCTTGCGCGCGCGGGCGCGCTCGAGCCTCTCGACAAGTATGTCGACAAGTTCGGTTACCGTGACGAGCTGCAGGACATCGCCGCCGCCTATCGCGACAACCAGATGCAATATGACGGTAAGATCTATGGCTTCCCGGACGATGGCGACGTGATGCTGCTCTACTATCGGAAGGATATCTTCGAGGATCCGAAGATGAAGGACGAGTTCAAGTCCAAGTTCGGCTATGAGCTCGCTCCGCCAAAGGACTGGAAGCAGTTCGACCAGATTGGCCAGTTCATTACCGACAAGATGGCGCCCAAGGTTTACGGCGCCGGCTTCTTCCGCACGGCGCCCTATCCGCAATACATGTTCCAGGAGCGCTTTCGCATGGAGGGCGGCAAGTTCTTCAATGCGGATAGCATGAAGGCGACGGTGAACAGCGATGTCGGCTTGAAGGTGTTCAAGGAAATGCTGGCGGAGAACAAGTTCATGCCGCCCGGCGTGGAGCAGTGGAATTTCGTCGACAATCTTGCCGCGTTTCTCCAGGGCACGACCGCGATGACGATCTCTTGGCCCCCCTATGGACGGTGGGCCGCGGGCTACGGCTCCGGGGAGGAAGCACTCAAGTGGGTACCGAAATCGCAGGTGGCCGGTAAGGTCGGCTATGCCCTCAACCCGCTCGGTCGACCGGAGCTCGGCGTCGGCTTCGACTTGTCGGTGTCCGCCACCAGCAAGAACAAGGAAGCGGCGTATCTCTTCATCCAGTGGCTGAACAGTAAGAAGACCAGCCTCGAGCGCGTCCAGCTCCCTTATACGCTGCGCGATCCGTTCCGCCTGTCGCACTACGCGAGCGAGAAATACCGTGCGCTCTGGCCTGATGCTCCAGCCTATCTCGACACGATCAAGACGTCGGGCGAGAAGGGCCTGCTCGATCTCTCCTTGCTGCAACAGGACAAGTACGACGAGGCGATGACCAAGGCGATCTCGAGCTTGTGGGCGGGCGAAGATCCCAAGTCCATTCTCGACCGCATGGCGCAACAATTCGATGCCATCACCGAGAAAGTCGGAATTGAGAACCAGAAAGCCGTCTACAAGGTCTGGGCCGCAAAGCCCGGCGCCTACCGGCAATAATTGGCTGGATACCGCACGGGAGGCATTGCTCTCCCGTGCGGTGCCGTTTCCTGGACTGATGATGACGCTTTTCGCAAGTCTCAACGCAGCGGCTGAGCAACGCCGCCCTAGCCGCTTTGGGCGCATGCTCGAGGACCGCCTGCCCTATCTCATCGTCGCGCCGGCCATTCTGATCCTCCTCCTGGTTGGGCTGTTTCCTTTGATCTACTCGCTGATCGTGAGCTTCCAGCGCATCACGATGACCGAGAACGACACCTCCTTCGTTGGCCTCTTGAACTATGCGGAGCTGTTCAGGGATTCCCGCCTCTGGGCTTCGCTCGGCCATACCGCCATCATCACCGCGATCGCACTCCCCTTGGAGCTGCTGATCGGCTTCCTGATGGCGCAGCTCTTCATCGATCGCATGCCCGGACGCCAAATCTTTGTCGCGCTGCTGGTGCTTCCGACAGTGATCTCTCCGATCGTTGCAGGAGCAACCTGGCGTTTGATGTTTGACGTCCGGTTCGGTCCGATCGGTCAGATCCTCAGCTTCATCGCGGGCGAACCGGTCCGGATTCTGTGGACCGTCAATCCCGCCTACGTCTATCCGGCGATCATCATTTGCGAGATCTGGCAGTGGTCGCCCTTTATGTTCCTGCTGCTGCTCGCGGCGCTCTCCAATGTCGACCAGTCCCAGCTCGAAGCTGCGGAGATCGATGGCGCATCGTACCTGCGCGTGCTTCGCGCGATCGTTCTGCCTGCGATCGCGCCCGTGGTCGCCGTTGCCTGCCTGATCCGGGGCCTGGACCTCGTCCGCATCTTCGACATCATCTGGGCCCTCACCGAGGGCGGGCCGGGTTCCATGACCGAGACCATCTCGCTCTACACCTATGTGCAGGGCTTCTCGCAGTTCGAGACCAGCTATACGGCCGCGATCTCCTTCCTAGTCATTGCCCTGCTCACGATCATTACCACCCTGGTTCTCAAACGCATGGAGCTCGCGCGATGAGCGTTGCCAAGCTTCCGGCGAGAAAGCTCCGCATTCTGGCGCTTCGCTATCTCGGCGCTGGCGTCGTGACCTTGCTGTTTCTGTTTCCGGTATATTGGCTGTTCATGATTTCGTTCAAGACCCCGGACGAGATCTATCATGTGCCGCCGCTATGGACCCCCGGGCAGATCCAGTTCTCGAACTACTACGTCCTGTTTAAAGATGGAGATGTCCTGGCCATCCTGAATAGCCTGATCGTCGCCGGTGTCAGTTCCGGCGTTGCGATCGTTCTGGGGACGCTCTGCGCGTATAGCCTAGCTCGCTTTGGTACTGGCGGCGAGAACCTCGCGATGTGGATCATCTCCCAGCGGATGATCCCGCCGATCGCGGTCGTCTTCCCGATCTTCCTGATCTACGTCTATTTCGGCCTCGTAGACGGCTATTTTGGCCTGATCCTGCTCTACACGGCGTTCAATCTTCCCTACGTCATTTGGATGATGCGGGGTTACATCGTCGACGTTCCGCTAGAGCTAGAGGAAAGCGCGCTCGTCGACGGCCTCAATCGATGGGAGGTGATCTGGAAAGTCGTCTTCCCAATGGTGCGCTCGGGCCTCATGGCGACGTCGGTATTCACTTTCGTCTTCGCCTGGAATGACTTTATCTTTGCGTTGGTTCTCACCCGGACCGACGTCATCACATTTCCCGTCATGCTGACGCACTATTTCGGCGGACAATCGAACTTCTGGGCGAAGATCGCGGCGATGTCCGTCCTCGGCACGTTGCCGATCTTCGTCGCCGTCTCGGTGATGCAACGCTATCTCGTGCGCGGCATCTCCCTAGGCGCGGTCAAGGGTTAGAGGAGAGCGGAGTGGCCGACGTCAAGCTATCCGGGGTACACAAATATTACGGCAACGTGCATGCGGTCCGGGGAGTTGATCTCTCCATTGACGATGGCGAATTCGCCGTGCTCGTGGGGCCATCCGGCTGTGGCAAGAGCACTCTCTTGCGAACGATCGCAGGTCTTGAGGACCCGGATAATGGCACCATCGCGATCGGCGGCGCAGTGGTCAACGATCTGCGCCCGCGCGAGCGCAACATTGCGATGGTGTTTCAGAATTATGCACTGTACCCCTATTTGACCGTCAACGAGAATATCGCCTTCGGTCTGCGCGCCCGGAAAACTCCCGAGATCGAAATCAGGAAGCGAGTCAGCGAAGCAGCCGAGATGCTCGGAATCGGCAATCTCCTGCGGCGTTATCCACGTCAGCTCTCCGGTGGACAGCGCCAGCGGGTCGCCATCGGCCGCGCCATAGTCCGCAAGGCCGACCTCTTCCTATTCGACGAGCCGCTGTCGAATCTCGACGCCCAACTGCGCGACGAGATGCGCACTGAAATCAAACGTCTGCATCACGAGATCACGACGACGATGATCTATGTCACGCACGATCAGGTCGAGGCGATGACGCTTGCGGACCGCATCGTGCTTCTGCGTGACGGACAGATCGAGCAGCAAGGCGCTCCGCTCGAGCTGTTCGAGCAGCCGCGTAGCGGGTTCGTAGCCGGTTTCCTCGGCTCTCCTTCGATCAACCTCATACCGGCGACGCTCAGAACGGACAACGGCGGAGCAGCAATTTCATTTCAATCCGGCGACGGTCTGAAGCTTCCGAGTGCAAAGGCCAAGTCGCTGCGCGGCGCCGATGGCCAACAAGTTCTCGTCGGCATTCGGCCCCAGCATTTCAGCCGGGCTGGCGGCGGACCTCTTCGCGATGGAGTTGTCGCTTACTCGGCCGTCGCCGACCTCATTCAGCCAACGGGGACCCGTACATTCACCACCATCAAAATCGGCGGCGTGGATGCGGTTGCCGAGTTACAGGCCCACGACGTCAGCAGCCATGGCGAGCGAATCGATCTCGCCATCGACCTCAATCGCGTGGTGCTGATCGACCCGACCAATGGCCTGGTCATGGCCTAACGAGCGTCGACAATAAGGGAACAGGAGGAAGAGATGGCGTCGAAACTGTTTGCCACCGGGATCGGAGCGCCCGAGGGCCCGGTGTGCCTGCCGGACGGATCAATGTATGTCACGGAGATGTCCGCCTCGACCCTCTGCGTCACACGGGTTGACCCTCGCGGCAATCGCAGGGTGATCCGGACGACAGGCGGCCGTCCGAACGGACTGACCACCGATGGCCACGGCCGCATCTGGATCGCGGAAGCCGGCCTGCGGGCGCTGATCTGCATCGACGAAGGAGGAAACGAGATCCGGCGCATGCAGGGCGAAGGCGAGGAGCGCTTTCTTTTTCCGAACGACCTCTGCTTTGGTCCGAACGGATTGCTCTACATGACCGATTCCGGCATGGCGGCCGAGGATTTCATCAACGGACAGGCTTTCGTCGATGGCTATATGGACCTCGATTGGGACGGCCGGGTGTATGAGATCGATCCGGCAGCCATGAAGGTACTGCGCGTCCTCGATCGAAAGATCCGCTTCACCAACGGCATCGCCTTCGGCCCCGACAATCACCTCTATGCCAATGCGTCTTTCACGGGCGAGATCTATCGATATGACGTGCTTGGCGAGGCAGTGCCGAAACGCGTCGTCTTCGGCAACGTGCTGCAGCCGGATTCCAATCCAGATTTCAAGGGGCCAGACGGAATGGCCTTTGGCATGGACGGCCGGCTCTACTGCACGGTGTACAACCAGAAGAACGTTACGGTTCTGGACTCCGGGGGTGAGGTCGTCGATCGCCTCATTCTGGACGGCCCCCAGCCCACGAACTGTGCCTTTGCGCTCGATGGCAAGAAGCTGCGCGTTACTGAAGTCGGGAAGGGCCAGGTCGAGGAGATCGATATGCTATGCGAAGGCCTGCCGCTGCATCTGCCGAAATTCGACTGAGGACGAGCCACGCGGTTTGCTTCCGCTGGCCGCCTATTCTGCGAGGGGAAGACGCTGAGCGACACATCCCGCGCCTCAATGCCATGAAGTTCTCTTTTGCCCCTCTCGTGAGAACACAAACGCATCGACCTTGTCCATGTCGCTGCCAACCGCGGCGCGCTCGAGTTGCATGAGGGGCTTACGCCTCAAGCTGCGGACTTCATGCGGATCACAGGCACGCGCCGCCATTCGTCGCGGCAACCGACGCGGGTGCGATGGCGAACATGCGCCGGAAGCTCGATGCGCGCGAAGCGCGCACGAGGAGCTGGTTCACCGACGCCAATCGCTAAGCGATGCCGCCAACCTCGCCTGGACTGCTTTCAAAATCGAAAAGTCGCTGGGTTGCAAGCGCCGCCGCCCCCCGCGCCCAAGAATCGTCGGCCCAGTCTGGGGTAATTGGTGGCGGCACCCACATCGCGTGACGCTTCAAGGCGTTACGCATTGGTTCGAAGAGATGGTCGCCGAAGGTGACGGCTTCGCCTCCGGCGACAATCACTTCCGGATCGATGATATTGCAGAAATCGCCGAGAAGCTTTCCGATCCCCTCGCCCGCCTCCTGCAACAGATCGACGGCTACCCGGTCTCCGGCCTCGGCTGCGCCCAGCATGTCGTAACGCGTCACCTGCCGGGAGAAACGCCGTGCTTTCTTCCAGCGTCTCACCAGGGCGGGTTCCGAGAACAAGGTCTGCAGGCATCCCCTTCGCCCACATTCACATAAAGGCCCGCTGGGATCGTATATGGAATGGCCCATCTTGCCCGCCGCGCCGTTGGCGCCGTGATGGACAGCACCGTCGACTACCGCCACGCAGCTGATGCCGGCACCGATGGCCAACGCTCCCACGGTGCGATGATGCCGGCCAAGGCCGAACATTTGCTGCGCCAGCGCGAACGCGTTTGTGTCGTCGTCGACCCAGACCGGCACCTTCACGAGGTCTGCGAGCATCGCCGCAATTGGCACATCGGTCCAATTGAAGCGGTGACTGAGTCGGCACACGCCTTTGTCAATGACCCCCGGTGTGGCGATACCAATCCCGCTAAGCTGGACGCCGGATGGCGCGCGTTGATCCGCAAGCAATTTAGCGACTGCGGCCGCACAGCTCTCTACAGCGCTCTGCGGCGAGTGATCCGCCAGCGCAACGCGGCTCGAGACAATCGGTGTTGTGGCAAGATCGGTCAGCACACAGTCGATCGCACCCACCATCAGCTTCAGACCCACGACGAGACCGCCAGCATAGTTGATGTCGATCGGAATGGGACGTCGCCCGGGCGCGCCGAGGCTGGCTTGCCCCTCGCGCAGGATATTCTCGTTTAGCAGCTCTGAAACCACGAACGTCACCGCCGCGGGGCTGAGGCCCGTGGTCACAGCAATCTCAGCGCGGCTGACTGGCCCTTGTCTCCGAAGCAAATTCAAGATCAGCCGCCGGTTGATCGCACGCGTTGTTTGCGGGTCGCCCTTGCCCTTCATGCCAGCTCCATAATTTATTTTGTAAATTAACTATTGACGCTTCGGAAATCCATACGTTACGTTGAGGCTCGGTTCAATTGGAAATCCGGTGCAATCCGGCTGCTCTCAGGGAGGAATTGAAGCCATGACAACCGACTTTGCCGCACGAGGCACGACGAGGCGTCGTTTTCTCAAGGGCGCAGGCGCCGCACTCGCCGGTTCGGCCACCACTGGGCTTAACCTTCCCGCATTCGCTCAGTCACAAGACATCACCATCATTTCGAACCTCAGCAATGCCAGCCAGCGGCAGGTCCTGCAACGACTCGCAAGCGAGTACGAGGCAAAATCGGGCGCCAAGATCGTCATCAACAACATGGATCACGAGGCGCACAAGACCGCGATCCGGAGCTACCTTGTTGTTGGTGCACCCGACATCTGCTTCTGGTTCTCCGGAAACCGCATGAAGGCCTTTGTCGCGAAAGGCCTGTTTGACGACATCTCCGACTTGTTCGCCAGAGAAAACTACAAGAGCGTTCTCGGCGCCACGACCAGCGCCGTCACCGTTGCCGGAAAGCAATACGGCCTGCCGATGGGTGGCCTGCTGTGGGGCCTGTTCTACCGCAAGGATCTGTTCGCGGAGCACAACTGGACGCCGCCGAAGACCTGGAACGACTTTCTCGCCTTCGGTGAGGCAGCTAAATCCGCAAACATCATCCCGATCAGCATGGGATCGAAAGAGCTTTGGCCGGCTGGTGGCTGGTTCGACCACATGAACCTGCGCGTCAACGGCCTCGACAATCACATGGCGCTCATGGACGGCAAGATCGGGTACACGGACCCAATGCTTACGCCCGTGTTCGACAAATGGACCGATCTCATCAAGGGCGGGTTCTTCTCACCGAACCACACCTCGTTTGGGTGGGAGCAAGCAGGCGCCGCCCTGGCGCAGAAAAAAGCGGCGATGATGGACATGGCCGGCTTCGTCAGGTCCGCCTTTCCGGAAACAGACCTGCCGCAGCTCGCTTACGCGCCATTTCCGGAAGTCATTCCCGGGCTCGCTCGGTATGACGATTTCTCGGTGAACTCCGTCCACATCCCGGCAAACGCCAAAAACAAGCAGGGCGCGCGCGACTTCCTGGCTTACTTCTACAAGCCGGAGAACTTGGGGGCTTTCCTAGCCGCTGAGGGGGCCATTCCACCTCGTAACGATTGCCCGCCAAGCAAAGATCCCTTGGTCAACACCGCGGTCGAGGAGCTGAGGAAGGTGATCGGGACCTCGCAATACTACGATCGCGATACGGATCCGGACATGGCTCAGGAAGGAATGCTGGGGTTGCAGGAGTTCATGGTTAAACCCGAGCGACGCGAGCAGATCCTCGATCGGCTCGAAAAGACCCGCAAACGAATTTTCGGCTAAGCCTCCCCCACTGACGGGCGCCGCGTAGTCGCGCGCGCCCGTCGACTTTTTCCTGCAGATCGCATGCTTCGCTCGTGGCGCCGAAATCGTGGCTGGCTAACACCCCTGCTGCTCCTGCTGCCGGGGCTCTTCCTGTTCGGCACGGTCATTCTTGCCGCTTCAATGGAGACCGTCTGGATTTCGCTGCACGCCTGGGACGGTATCGGCGCCAAGACCTGGGTCGGGCTCGGCAACTATGTCGAGCTGGCTAACGATCCACAATTCTACGTCTCGCTAAAGAACAACGTCATCTGGCTGATGATCTTCATGCTGGCGCCGCCAATCGGCCTCGCACTCGCCCTGATCTTAAATCAGCAGATCCAGGGCATGCGTATTCTGAAGTCCCTGTTCTTCGTGCCTCTCGTGCTGGCAACGGTGACGGTTGGTGTTGTCTTCGGCTGGGTCTACGACCCGAATTTTGGCTTGTTGCAGCTACTATTCGGAATGTTCGGCGGCATAGCACCGGCGCTGCTTTCCGACGAAACTTTCGTGACCTTTGCAGTGGCCACGGCCGGCGTCTGGCCGCAGATCGCCTTCTGCATGGTGCTCTTTCTGGCGGGCCTGAATAATCTGAACAGCGATCTGATTGCCGCCGGGCGGGTCGATGGTGCGCGCGGCTGGCGCATGTTGCGCCACGTTGTCCTGCCACAGCTATCACAGGTCGGCTTCATTGCCATTGCCGTCACAGTGATCGGAGCGCTGCGCTCGTTCGACATGGTGGCGGTCATGACCAACGGTGGCCCTTACGGCTCGTCGACGGTGCTCGCCTACCAGATGTACAAGGAGTCGATCTTCTCCTACCGGTTCGGCTACGGCGCCGCGATCGCCACGGTTCTGTTCATCATCACGATCGCCTTTATCATCTGGTATCTCCAAGGCCTCATCAAAGCCGAGCGGAGCAACGCCTGATGTATCCTCGTCCGATTCCCGAAAATGCCAGGACCGCGCGAGTGCTCTATGTGGGCGGTGTCGGCCTGATCTTGGCTCTGTGGTTGCTGCCGTTGCTTGCTGTGATGCTGACGTCAATTCGCTCCAACAAGGAGTTGATGGCAGGCAAATATTGGGGTTGGCCAGAGAAATTCAGCATGATCGAGAACTACGCCGCTGTATTCCAGCAGACGGCCATGCTGCGCTTCTTCCTGAACAGCCTGCTCATCACGATTCCCTCGGTCGCAGGCGTCCTCATTCTCTCGACACTCACCGGCTTTGTATTGTCGCGTTATCCGTTCCGCGGCTCCAACCTCATCTTCGCACTCTTCGTCGGCGGCAACTTCCTGCCAGCACAAATCATGATGATCCCGGTCCGGGACCTGATGGTGAGGTTCGGACTCTATGACACTATTTATGCGCTGATTATTTTCCACGTCGCATTTCAGACAGGCTTCGCTACACTTTTCATGCGCAACTTCATCGCCACGCTACCAGGAGAGTTGTTCCAGGCCGCGCGTGCCGAAGGCGCCTCGCCGTTCCAAACTTTGTGCCATGTGGTGGTCCCGCTCGTGCGTCCCGCTTTGGCGGCGCTCGCCATTCTGATCTTTACCTTCGTTTGGAATGACTATTTTTGGGCGATCGTCCTGACCCAGAGCGACGCTGTCAAACCCGTCACCGCGGGCTTGAACAATCTGCGCGGCGAATGGTCGTCCGCCTGGAACATTGTCTCGGCAGCCACGATCCTGGTCGCGATGCCTCCGGTGATGATGTTCTTCTTGATGCAGAAGCACTTCATCGCGGGCCTCACCACGGGGGCGGTCAAGGGATGATTTGCAGCATGCGCTACAATCGGAAAGTCACCGCGAGATGAACTGCGTGGAACTGCGAAAGGTCGACAAGCACTACGCCGGCTATCAAGCCCTGAGAAAGATCGACCTGAAGATCGAAAAAGGCGAGTTCGTAGTCATGGTCGGTCCGTCCGGCTGCGGAAAATCCACGCTCCTGCGGGCGATCGCTGGAATCGAGACCATCAGCTCCGGGCAGATCCTCATCAACGGCCGCGACGCGACCAAGGAAGAGCCCGGCGACCGGGGCATCGCCATGGTGTTTCAATCCTATGCGCTCTACCCGCACATGACTGTGGCTGAGAACATGGGTTTCGGCCTGCGAATGGCCAATCGGCCGAAAGCCGAGATTGAGGCCGCCGTTCGACGAGCGGCACAGATCCTTCGTCTTGAGGATCAACTCGCGAAGCGTCCCAAGCAGCTGTCGGGGGGGCAGCGCCAACGGGTTGCAATCGGTCGCGCCATCACGCGCTCGCCAGAGGTCTTCCTGTTCGATGAACCACTTTCCAACCTCGATGCCGCGCTGCGCACCCAGATGCGCGTGGAGCTTTCGAGTCTGCATGCGCAACTTGGATCCACCATGATCTACGTTACCCATGATCAGGTCGAGGCGATGACGATGGCGGATCGTATCGTCGTCCTGAATAAGGGCCGGATCGAACAGGTCGGCTCCCCGCTCGAACTCTATGCTAATCCGGCGAACATTTTCGTCGCCGGTTTCCTTGGCGCCCCGCGGATGAACTTCATTGAAGCAAAGCTTGCGGCGGTCGACGCCTCCGGTGCCGCGGTCGCAGCCAACGGCCTTCCAGCACTCAAGTTTCGCGCGGTCGACGTAAGCGGCCTTTCAGCCGGCGACGCCGTGACCATCGGCATTCGGCCGGAGAACCTGCATCTCATGGAACATGCCGGCGCGGACGTGCCGACCTTTCCCAGCCAAGTGCGGCTCGTCGAGCAGTTGGGACGCGAATCCCTTCTCTACCTGGACGCCTCCCCTCTCCTCACGATCAACTCCGACAGTGGTACCGGCAATTTTACGCTCCAGCTCAACAAGGTCTCCACGGTCGGCATCGGCGCGACGCGGAATGTGGGCTTCGAGATCGGCGATGCCTATCTGTTCGGGCCCGACGGCCGCACGCTGACGGCAAGAAAAGCCATCAGTTCAACCTGAACTCACAGATTCTAAGGTCCAATCGTATGCAACGCAAGAAGCCGAGCTCGGTCTCCGTATGGCGACCGCTCAACCTCGACCATTTTCTGCTCGGTGCGCCTCACTATCCCGAACACATCGACGAACGCTGGTGGCAACGTGACGCCGAGCGGATGGCTGCCGCAGGCGTGAACACCGTACGGATGGGAGAGTTCGCCTGGCACATTTTCGAACCTCGCGAAGGCCGGTTCGAGTTTGACCTGTTCGATCGAGCCATCAATGTACTTGGCGATGCAGGGATCGACACGATCATGTGCACGCCGACGGCGACGCCGCCTCGCTGGCTCACCATTCAATATCCAGAGGTGTTGCGGGTCGATGTGAACGGCCGGCCGTCAAGCCACGGGTCCCGCCAGCATGCCGACACCACCAGCCCTGTTTTCCGCGCCCACAGCCGCCGTATCACCCGCGCCATGGCGGAGCACTATCGCGACAATCCGCGAGTGATCGGCTGGCAGACCGACAACGAGCTCAACACGACCGTATCGGAGTCGTTTGCGCCATCGACCCGGCTGGAATTTCAGAACTATCTGCGAAAAGAATACCAAACGATCGAGGCCCTTAACTTCGCCTGGGGCGGACATTTCTGGGCGACATCGTACGACGATTTCTCTCAAATAGAGTTGCCCAGGCCCCAGATGCCTTCGTTTCCAAGCCCTGGTCACGTCCAGGACTACCATCGCTTCCTCGCAGCGGCGACCGCTGCGTTTCAGCACGACCAGGTCGAGATCTTGCGCAAGACGAAGCCGGACTGGTTCATCTTCCACAATCTCGGCCAACTCACCGATATCGACGTCCGCGGCGAGTTTGGACAAGATCTGGATTTCCTGGGCTTCGATATTTATCCGATGCTCTATGATGAGATGCGCCGTACCGGCGGGCACGCGGCCACGCAGGCCCTGCATCTCGATATTTGTCGGTCATACACCGGCAACTTCATCGTGCCGGAGCAGGCTTCGGGCTTCGGCAGTCAACCCGGCTTTTCGACGATGACTCCAGAACCCGGCGAGATGCGCCGAATGGCCATGACCTCAGTGGCGCGCGGCGCAGACGGTGTGATGTTCTTCCGTTGGCGGCCTGCGCATTTTGGCGCCGAAATATACTGGATGGGTGTAATCGACCACGATGATGTGCCGCGTCGCCGATTTCACGAGGCAAGCCGCTTTTTTCACGAAGTCGCTGCCATCAAGGACCAAATCCTTGGAACAATCGTTCGCATGGATGTTGGCATCGCCGGCGCAGACTTCGACAATCAGGAAGCGCACAAGACATATCCTATGGGCCTTCCCAGCCCACTTGAAGACGCTACTTTGCTTCATCGTCATTGCTATCACAAGGGCATTGCATGCGGCTTCATTCATCCTGAAGACGATCTTTCGCGGCTCAAGGTGCTCTATGTCCCGCATTGGCTAATGTGGAAGGATCAATGGAACAATGCGATCGAAACATTCGTTCGCAACGGCGGCACGCTGATCTTGTCAGCGATGAGCGGGACCAGGGACGGAAACAACCACGTTATTCGCGAGCAGGCGCCTGGCAACGATCTTTCAAGGTTGAGCGGTATCAAGGTGACTGAGTTCGGTCGCGTCGTTCCGGAAGGCAGCGGCGGGCTGTTTCCGTTGTTTCGCCCCGCCGCCCTGGGCGCCTATGCACCGCCGCCCCAGCCAGCATCCTCAGCCGAACGCAAATATTTCTTCAACGTTGGCAATGAGCAATTCCAGGCAGCCCATCTCTATGAGTTGCTCGAAGTTGCACCTGATGTCGAGGTGGTGGGCGTCTGGTCGAATCGCTTCGCTGCGGGATCCCCTTCAATTACGTCACGTCAGGTGGGTCGCGGTCGCGTCGTTTACGTGGGCACATATCTTACGCCGCAGGTCGTCCAGAAACTTGCTGATCTCGTGTGCGAAATGGCAGGTATCGTACCTTTACTCCCCGAACTGCCTGCCGGGGTGGAGGTAACTATTCGAGAGGCGAACGATCGAGAGTTGATGTTCATCCAAAACACAGGCGAGGCTGAGATCACACTTTCCAAGGTGCCGTCAGGTATCGACCTGCTGACCGGCCGTTCGATTGAAGGCACGCTGGAACTCGAAGCCTACGGCTGTGCAGTCCTTCGCATAACGGCCGAGCTTGGAATCACTTGATGCCTGTCTGCGGTCTCCGACGCAGGCCTCTGTTCGATGTTATCAAAGGAAGCCGATCGACAGCCAGGGCACGGCGGCGACAATCAACGTGCCGATCAAGAGCGCGATCATGTAGCCTATGATGGGCCTCATGCCTTCGTCCGGATTGATACGGCTGATTGCGCAGGCCGCGTAGTAACCAACGCCGAACGGCGGCGCGAACAGACCGATGCCCATGGCGAGAACGACCACCATCGCATAGTGGACATCATGCACCCCGACCTGCCGCGCGATCGGAAACAGAAGCGGGCCAAAAAGCACGATGGCCGGGATCCCTTCCAGCACGCTGCCCAGGATCACGAAAGTTACGATTGTGACCGCGAGGAAGACAGGGACACCGCCGGGAAGACTGGTCATGAACTTGGCGAGAGAGGCAGAAAATCCCGATTGCGTCAGCGCCCATGCCATCCCCGTGGCCGCGCCGATGATGAGCAAGATCGCCCCGGACAGCGAAGCCGTCTCGACCAGCATTGGATAGATGCGGCGCCAGTCGAACTGGCGGTAGATGAAGAGACCCGCGCAGGCCGAGTAGAGGATGCCGATGGTCGAGACTTCCGTTGCCGTCGCAACCCCTTCGACGACGGCCGTCCGAATTACGAATGGCAGCGCGATGGCTGGTATCGCGATCACAAAGGCGCGGCCGATCTGCCGCCCCGTCGCCCTTTTGACATGCGACAGATCCTCGCGGCGGTATCGCCACCACACCACGGCCGCGAGCATGACCGCGAGCACCACGCCGGGAAGCAAGCCGCCGGTGAACAGGGCTGAGATCGACACGCCCGTCACGGAGCCGATCGTGATCAGGACCAGCGAGGGCGGGATCGTCTCGGTCTGAGCGCCGGTCGCCGCGAGAAGCGCAACGAGGTCTCCCGGTTTGGCCCCGCGCTGCCGCATCTCGGGAAACAGAACCGGAGCCACAGCAGCCATGTCCGCTGCCTTTGAGCCGGAAATGCCCGAGACCAGATACATCGCTCCGACCAGCACATAATGCAATCCGCCGCGCACATGGCCCAGAAGGCTCGACAGGAAGCTGACCATGGCGCGTGCCATGCCCGTCATCTCGATAAGGAGGCCGAGAAAGACGAAGAGCGGCACGGCGAGCAGGATCAGGTGGCTCATGCCCTCGTCCATTCGTCCGATCATCACCACGTCGGGCGTGCTGGTTGTCAGAGCGAGATAGCCGACCGTCGCAAGACCAAATGCGAACGCGATCGGCACGGCCGCAAAGACCATCGCGCCTACGACGAAAACGAAGAAGACCAGGAGATTCAGATTGCCGAGCGGCTTCAAAACGGGAGCGAGCAGAACAAACGTTGCGATGATTCCTGTGACAATTGCGACTGAAGCCAGCAAGCTGCGCAGGCTCGCGATGCGGATCAATCGGAGGACCGCTGCGATCAGCATCAGTCCCATTCCGATCGGCAACGCTGCCGCACGCCAACTGTTGACGATCTCGAGCGCCGGCGTCGTGACGAATACCTCATCTGCGGCGAATTCGTAGGCCGGCCAGACGACAAGAACGAGAAAGGCCAGCGATGCTGCGGCCGCCACGACATCCAGGAATGCGCGAACTTCCGCACTGAGGACGCCGACGATGGCGGTCATCCGCATATGCTCGCCGCGCTGAAACGCAATCACCGATCCGAGCATGGCGAGCCATAGGAAGAGAATGCCGGCAAGCTCGTCAGACCACACGATCGGCGAGCGAAACACGTATCTGCCCACAATGCCCGCGGACAGCACCGCGATTTCCGCGAGCACGAGCAGTGCCGCAGGTACAGCGACGATATGGCCGAGCACAGTGTTCGCTGTCACGACCCAACTGCGCCGGCCCGCCTGGGGCGCGCCGGCCGCCATACCGGCATCGACGTGCGGCGTATGACCCACGCTGGTCATGATAACTGGCCCGCGGCTTTCTCGAGCTGCGACCATGCCTCCTCGCCAAACTTGGCTTTCCAGTCGGCGTAGAAGCTGGTTTTCGACAAGGCCCGGCGGAAGGCGGCGCGATCGACGTCGATGAATTTGAGGCCCTTGGCCGAAAGATCGGCGCGAAGTGACTGGCTTAGCTTCGCGATGTCGGCGCGCTGATCGACCGCTGAGCGGTCGAGCTCGCGTGTCACGATCTCCTGCACGTCCTTCGGCAGGCGCTCGAAAGCGCGCTTGTTGCCGAGGATCCAGTAGCCGTCCCAGACGTGCCCTGTCAGGCTGCAGGTGCTCTGCACTTCATAGAGACGGGCGGTCGCGATGATTGGTAACGGATTTTCCTGCCCGTCAACGACCTTGGTCTGCAACGCGGAATAGACCTCGTTGAAGTTGATGGGCGTCGGTCCGGCGCCGAGGGCCTTGAAAAGCGAGGTCAATAACGGCGCCGGCGGAACGCGGATCTGGAAGTTCTTGAGATCATCCGGGGTGCGGACCTCACGACCGGACGAGGTCACCTGGCGGAAGCCATTATCCCAAGCCTTTGATACCGCCATGATCGGCGTCTTGGCGATCTGCGCCCGGATGTAGGTGCCGAGCTCGCCGTCCATCGCCTTCCACACGCTGTCGTAGTCGGCGAACGCGAAGCCCGTGTTCACGATGCCCGCGCTCGGCACTAGGGTGGCAAGGATCGACGACGACTGGTTGAAGAACTCGACGCCGCCGCTGCGGACCTGGGTCAGGAGCTCGGTATCGGAGCCCAGCTGGTTAGCTGGAAACAACCTGATTTCCAGCCGCCCGCTGGTCGCTTCGTGGATGCGACTGATCGCCTCTTGCGCCCGGATATTCACAGGATGGGTCGGATCCTGTCCTGTCGCGAACTTGTAGACGAACTCGGCGGCGGATGCCGGGCGGGTCATAATCCCGCAGAGAGGTACGGCCGTAGCCGCCATCAAGAGCGAACGGCGGCTGATGCTTCCGGACTTCGAAACTGTCATTTTTTCCTCCTGATCCTGCATTGACGTAGGTGCCGACTGCATCAGGCTCCAACGAGCGTGCGGCTTTCCCGGCTTTTCGTTCGCCAGCTCTCGAGCGCCAGCATTTGGGCAGGAGCCATCACCCACCGCCGCACATGCGACGGATGTAGCTCCTCACTATTTGCTTGGTCGGGTTGACGCTTAGCGCCGTCGCACTAAAGCCACTGCTTGATTTGTCTTGCGATCTCTACGGTGGAAATCCCGTATCGGTCGTGCAGTGTTGGAAGTGCGCCAGCGTCAAGAAATTCGTCAGGCAATGCGATTTGGCGGAAAGGTGGATGTACGCCCGAACGCATCAGAAGTCCGGCAATCGCCTCCCCCAAACCTCCGATCGTAGTGTGGTTTTCGGCAACTACGACAAGGCGGCCGGACTTCGCCGCTTCCCCCAAGATTGTTTCGGTATCGAGCGGTTTAATGGTGGGAACATGCAGCACGGCGATATGCACACCGTCGTTCTTCAAGGTTTGTGCCGCTTCCAGCGCGCGCATGGTCATGATGCCGGATGAGATGACTAGGGCATCCTTTCCGTCGCGGATCAGCTTGGCCTTACCGAGCTCGAATTTGTAATCATATTCGTCCAGAACGAGCGGCACCTGACCACGCAGCAGGCGCATGTAGACGGGCCCCTGATGCGTTGCGATGGCAGGAACCAGTTGCTCGATTTCGTGGGCGTCGCAGGGATCGATGACCGTCATGTTGGGCATCGCGCGAAACAGCGCGAGGTCCTCTGCGGCCTGATGACTCGGGCCGTAGCCCGACGTCAGCCCCGGCAATGCGCAAACAATCTTCACGTTGCGGTCTTCTTCAGCGATCGTTTGGTGGATGAAATCATAGGCACGCCGCGAGGCGAATACGGCGTAGGTCGTCGCGAATGGCATGAAGCCTTCCGCCGCCAGGCCAGAGGCTGCGCCAAACAGGAGTTGCTCGGCCATGCCCATTTGGTAATAGCGGTCCGGAAATTCCTTCGCGAAGATGTGCAGGTCGGTGTACTTGCCAAGATCAGCCGTCATACCGACTACGTCAGGACGCCTGCGTGCGAGTTCGACGAGCGCGTGCCCAAAGGGTGCCGGCTTCGTTTTCTGTCCCTCCGTCGCGATCGAGGCGATCATGGCGGAGGTGGTCAGGCGCGGCTTGCCCGGCTGTGGTGCTGATCTGACGGTCTTCATGCCTGCCTCCCGGCTTCCAGCGCGGCAAGCGCGAGTTGCCATTCGTGCTGCTCGACGCGGATGAAATGATTCTTCTCGCGCTGCTCAAGGAAGGGAACGCCCTTCCCCATCAGCGTGTCGGCAACGATCATCCGCGGCTTCGGCTCCGAATGCGACTTGGCGACATCGAACGCAGCGACCACGGCATCGAGATCGTTGCCGTCGATGCGTTGCACGAACCAGCCGAAAGCCTGAAGCTTCTCGACCAGCGGCTCGAACGCCATCACCTGCGTCGAAGGACCGTCCGCCTGCTGATTGTTGACGTCGACGATGCCGATCAGATTGTCGAGCTTGTAATGGCCCGCTGACTGGATGGCTTCCCAGACCGAGCCCTCGTCGAGCTCACCGTCGGAGAATAGCGTGTACACTCGTGCCTCGGATTTCTTGCGCTTCAGCCCCAGGCCCATGCCGACGGCGATGCTGAGCCCGAGCCCGAGCGAGCCGCCCGACATTTCCATTCCGGGCGTGTAGGAAGCCATGCCGGACATCGGCAGGCGACTCTCATCGCTTCCGTAGGTTTCGAGTTCTTCTTGGGGAACGATCCCCGCCTCGATCAAGGCCGCGTAGAGCGCGATGGCGTAGTGCCCGTTAGACAGCAGGAAGCGGTCCCGCTCCTCCCATGACGGATCTTCAGGCCGGTAGCGCATTGCGTGAAAGTAAGCCACTGCGAGAACGTCAGAGATATCGAGCGCCTGCGCGATATAGCCCTGGCCCTGGACCTCGCCCATGCGCAGCGCATTTCGGCGAACGTTGAAGGCCCGATCCGCGAGGCTGGGCGTGTTTATCAGAGTCTTGGTCGAGGTTTCCATCGATTTGGACCTTGTCTCGGCTCAGTGGATCAGCATGCCGCCATTGACGTCGATCACGGCACCAGTGACGTAGGCGGAGAGATCCGAGGCCAGGAATGTGTAGATGCCGGCGACGTCTTCTGCCGTGCCGAGACGATTGAGCGGAATGCCTTCCAGGATTTTTGTTCTCATCTCGTCGGTCAGCTTGCCGGCTGTGATATCCGTGCCGATCAGGCCCGGCGTCACGCAGTTGACCCGGATGCCGTCCGGACCGAACTCGCGGGCCATCGCCTTTGCGAGACCAAGCACGCCAGCTTTCGCGGCCGAATAGTGCGGGCCGCCGAAAATGCCACCGCCCCGCTGGGCCGAGACCGACGACATACACGCGATCGATCCGGATTTTCGTACACGCATATGCGGAATCACGGCCTGGGAGAGGAACAGAACCCCTTTCAGATTGACGTCCTGGATCCGATCCCAATCGGCCGCCGAAATCTCGAGGAGCTTCACCGGCTGGGTAATACCGGCGTTGTTGATGAGGATGTCGACGCTTCCGAACGCCTCGAGCGCGCCGGCGACCGCCTGCTCGCAGGACGATTTGTCGGCAACGTCACACCGAAGCCCGACGTGGGACTTTCCAAGCGACGCTGCGGCATCCGCAGCAGCATCGGCATCAATATCCAAAATGGCGCACCGAGCTCCCTCGGCAGCGAACCGCCGGGCGGTGGCGAGCCCGATACCGCGCGGCGAAGCCGCGCCCGAAATGATAGCCGTCTTACCGCTGAGCAGCATCAGTTCCTCCCGCACATTGTTCTTCATTGGCGGGACAAGAAATGACCTGCGCAGCGCCAACGGACAAGCGCACAGTTGTCACGGATCGATGAATCTGGTTCACTTATGGCATGTTGTCCAACATCCCCATTTCGGCAATTCGTGCTTTTGAAGCCGCGGCCCGCACCGGATCGTTTCGCGATGCGGCGAATGAGCTTCACCTGACGCCGAGTGCGGTCAGTCATGCCATCCGCAAGCTCGAAGGCACGCTTCGGACCGTTCTGTTCGAGCGCAGCGCGCGCTCCGTGCGGCTCACGCCGGTCGGCGAGAATTTGATGCGTCATACCGGCGCTGCGTTTGATCAGCTTCGCCGCGGCCTCGAGGAAGTCGCCGCGCGCGGACCGCAATTGGTGCGCGTCCATTCCGCGCCGAGCTTTGCGGCGCAATGGCTGGCACCTCGGCTTGCACAATTCCTCGCCGCTTACCCCAAGCTCGAGGTTCGATTAGCAGCAAGCACGGACTACGCACGTTTCAGTAACGACGATTTCGATATCGATATTGTTTATGGGCCGCCACGCGCCGAAGGCGTTGAGGTCGTTCCTCTCCCCGAGGAGACGGTCACCCCTCTCTGCTCTCCCGCTCTCGCTAAGTCGATAAGAAAGCCGGCCGATCTTCTCGACCAGACGCTGATTCGCTCCGATGTGAAGCAGATTCAGTGGCATCAATGGTTCGCCGCGAACGGATTGGAAGCTCCTGCGCTTCACGGCATGAGATTTGATCGGAGTTTTCTGGCGATTGCGACGGCTGCGGAGGGATTGGGAGTATCGCTAGAATCCACGCTTCTTGCCGAACGCGAACTAGCGAGCGGACGATTGGTGGCTCCATTGGCCGGACGTGCAATTGATATTCGTTATGTCGGTCACCGCCTGATCTACCCGCGCGCCAGCCGCCAAAGGTCCGCGGTGCGAGCTTTTGCAGATTGGGTCGTAGCGCAACTCGGCGGCGAGGGCATCCGCAAGGTATAGGATTATGAGGGTACGCGATGCCTAGCGAACAGGCGCACGGCCGGTCGAGGATCTAACGATAAGCTGAGTGGCCAAGCACTCCGACTGAACGGTGTCCCCATCGAGGATTGCGACGATTCGCTCAGCCGCGATGCGGCCCATCTCTTCCGACCTGATAGCCACCGTCGTCAGCGGTGGCCAGAGGTATTGCGCGAAATCCAAATCATCGAATCCGGTTACGGACATGTCGCTTGGAACATCGATTCGAGCCAGCCGGCAGGCGTGTAAGACGCCGAATGCGAGTATGTCGCTGCTACAAATGATTGCCGTAGTTTCAGGGAACAAGTCTCGGATTTCCTGTAGCGCTTGAATGCCACTTTCAAATCGATATGTCTTCTCGATGATCGGACGAGGAGCGGTAATTCCTCTCTTCTTAAGACTATCTTGAAAAGCCGCCCTGCGACTTATTTGACGATCGTTCCCCGCTGTTGGACCGGCAATCATCGTGAGATTCGTATGCCCGAGATCAAGCAGATGATCAACGATATCGCGCATTGCCGAAAAATTGTCGATTCCGACTGACAGCTCATCGCTGCCCGGCACGAATGAATAGGTTTGAACAAAGGGTATTTGTTTGGTTTCGAGAAAGTGGCGCAGCTTCTCGTCGACGACGCGACCGACCATCATCAAGGCTTCCGCACCTCGCTCGACGATACGACGCACTGCTTCGAAAACGTTGCTGTTGTCGAATCCGACTGAGAGGACGATGACAGTGTAGCCGTCGTCGGCAAGCCGAGCCTGCATGCCGTTGACGAGCTTTGCGTAAATCGCATGATCGAGCGTTGGTATCACTGCGCCGATCACGCGCGTTCGCTGCAAGCGCAAGGCCTTCGCGGCCGAGTTGGGCACGTAGCCGGCGGCGGTGGCGGCCTCCAAGACCCGCGTCCGGACATCTTTCCTCACTCTTTGCGGATCGTTGAAGGTCCGCGAAACGGTCGCTATCGAAACGCCAGCCATTTCGGCCACGCGAAACACGCCTCGTTTTGATGGCGACTTCGCTGCCGACTCCTCCTCGATCAAGTCGGTCCGGATATCTTCGGTCGGCTCTTCGTTCATAGGTGCAACAAGTCCGCAAGACCTTCGAGGTCGCTCAAAACGGGCACGGAATTCGGAAACGGGTTGGGCTTACTATAGTCCACGATGCCTACAAACGGTATGCCTAGTTCCTTAGCCGCCGCTTGTTCCGTGCGGGAATCGCCGACCGCAACGACCTGGTCGGCCGTTAGCGTGCTCGTTTCGATAATGCGACGAAACGCCTCCAGCTTCTGGGCGGGTGAGCCGACGATCGTTCGGAAATACGGTTTCAACCCCCGTCGTTCGATGATGTCCATGAGCTCGTTCTCCGGCGTGCCAGACACCACGTGGAGCGCGATCCGGCGAAAACTCGACATAATGAAGTCGAGGGCACCCTTGACATAGGGGCAATGGACGACCGCTTCGTGCACGATGGATGTATAGCGCGCCGACAGCATCTCGATCGCGCCTTCATCGCCAACTCTACTAAAGACCTCACGCTCGAAGTAGCGAAATTTCTCTCGGCGATTCACCCCTCCGTGTGCATGTTGATACGCCATGATCTCGGCGATCCTGGCCGGCTCTTCGCCGCGATAGATATCACTAAAGGCTTGAGCCTTGATTTCGACCGACCGCAGGATAACGCCGTCGAAATCAAGGATGGCGGCCTCTGGACGGCGGCCAATGCAAGCTAATCCGTACATTGAAGCGCGAGCATTCCTTCCTCACCAGGCGGTCATACCCCCATCGACGGTGAACATGCCCCCCGTCGCAAATGACGATTCTTCCGAGGCCAACCACAGCATCATGGAAGCAATCTCCTCGGGTTGTCCCACGCGCGCCATCGGCGCCCTCGCTTTCAATCCCGCGATGAAGGCATCGGGATCAGGCACTTCCTGCAGCATCTTGTCGAAATAGGTCGACCAGATAACACCGGGACAAACGGCATTCACGCGAATATTTTCCGCGGCATGATCGAGAGCCATGGCGCGCGTCAGCGAAGCGACCCCACCCTTGGCCGCGACGTAGGCCGCACGATCCTTGATACCCACTTGGGCAATATTCGACGCCGTGTTGACGATTACGCCACCGCCGGATGAAGCCATGATCGGGATGGCGAATTTCGAACACAGAAAGATACTCTTGAGGTTGATCGAAACGATATCGTCCCATTCTTCCTCGTTCGCTGTCACGACGGTTCCGAGCGCCCCCTTGCCCGCATTATTGACGAGAACATCAAGCTTTCCGAATCGCTCGACGCAAGCAGATACCATCGATCGGACGGCCGCGGAATTGCGAACGTCGACCGCGATCGGGAATGCAGATTCACCGATTTCCTGTGCAAGTGCGCGAGCGCCGGCCTCATTCCAGTCGGCGACCACGACACGCGCACCCTCCGCAGCGAACAGTTTGACAGCCGCTGCGCCGATTCCGGCGGCAGCTCCAGTAATGATGGCAACTTTATTCTTCAATCGCATGATCTGCTGATCTTTCATCGGCTCAAGAGGAGTTCCCGTCTGACCACCTGCTCGACGCTCAAGGACGCCAGCCAAGAAGTCTTGGGATTGTCGGGCAACGCTTCATTCGAAAGGCGGACTTCAATCTCGCCGGCCCGGCCATGTGCGCGGATTTCATGCCTGTTAAGGATCGTATCAGGATCGGCAACGAGGCGGACTGTGGTCCGCTCAAAACCGATACCGGCAAGCGCGATCGCCGCCGTCACATTGGCGTTCTTTGGAAAGAGCCGACAGGCCTCCTGCGCAGTTCCTTCGAATATGACGGTAGGCTCCGCGATTGCTTCTAGATCGAACGCAGCTTGTGCCGGCGTCTCCCGCCAGGCCCGCGGCGGCTTTCTGCCGACATAGGTCACCGCGTCAAGGCCCGCCAGTTTCGCCGCGCTCAGGCAATCAAGCCCTCCCACACCGCCGGAAACCAGATGAAACCTCGCGCGTCCGGAAGCGGCAGCAGCTTCGATCCGCTGTAGCACGTCGCGGTCGGCAAGCGCTCCGATCGATGCGATGATGACGTCGATCCCAGCGGCCAAAAGCGCGGGTACATTTGTCGCTACCGCGAGTTGGCTTGCACATTCAGCCACCAAATCCGGCTTCCACGCGATCAGATCGTCGACAGTCTGAAAGGCTGCAATACCACGTTGCAAAGCATATTGGCTCGAACGGACCAGCACCGCTATTGCGGGTAGCGATGGCTGCCTCTGCGTAAGTCCAGCCATGGTCGCGCGAGCCATGGCGCCATAGCCGATCAAAGCAAGGCGTCGCTCTGCGGTCATAGAGCACCGTCCAGGAAGGAGCGCACGTCTCGCACGAACCGATCCGGATAAATTCTGGGAAAGAAGTGGCCCCCATCATACGACAGCAACCTGGCGCTCGGGATTCCGTTCGCAAGCGCGACGGACTGGCCATAGGCGACGACCATGTCGTCGGTCGCTCCGAGAACGAGGGCTTGTTGGGATATATGCGCGAGGTCGTCCACGCCTTGGAACGCGAGCAGCATCCGGATGCGCGCTGAGGAAACGCTGATGGGCTCCAGATCGGCGCGCGCGCGTGCCACCGCCTGTTCCACCAGTTCGGGATGGCTCACGAGCCAGTCGGGCGAAAACCCGATGACCTGTGTCAATCGTGCGTAGCTCTCTGGCCCCAAGGACTCGAGGACCTCGAGCCGCGAGCGAAACAGTATTTGAAAGTGAATATCCGGTCGGTGCCAGGTGGCGGACAGAACGATCTTCCCGACACGGGCCGGGTGATTGCGCGCGACGACCTGCGCTATCGCGCCCCCGGTCGAATGACCGACGAGGTCTGCGCGCTCGATCCCGAGCGCATCCAGCATGTCGATCAGGTCTTCAGCCAATATTTCGATCTCGTAGGCCCCGTCGGGCCTGTCGCTCCTGCCGGCGCCGCGATGATCGTAAGAAATCACACGCCGCCCATCAGCGAATCCTGATGCAATTGCCGACCAGAAACTTGCAGCCCCTCCCAAGCCTGGGATCAGCACGATTGGTTCGCCCGACCCGGTCGTCTCGACACATAGACGGCAACCGTCTCGGGCATTCAGAAACATCATGAGCCAGCACCCTTGTCGGCAATCGGAACGCCAAACACGGTCTGGCGCTCGATCTCCAAAACGTTCTCCGGGCGCGGAAACGGAGCGGGTGGCGTTTCGCCGGCTACCTTGGATCGGCCAATGGCTTCAAAGAAGTCCTCCAGACCGTTGGGGACGATGAGCCAGAGCCAGTGCAACTCAGTCTCGCCGTCGTTTATGAATTTGTGCCTCCGGTTTTTGCCGACGTAGATCGTCGTACCCGGTGAGACGGGATGAACGACGCCCTCGACAACCGCCTTTCCGGTCCCCGAGATGAAATGCAGAACCTCCTCATTTCTGTCGTGGACGTGTTCGCGAACATAGCAGCCTGGCGGCAATGTCTGTGTGCCGAGGCCAATGGGATGCTCCATCTCGACCATTTTCGGCGCAACCCTTACAGAGATGTGTCCGTTTGAAGGAACAGGTTGCCAAAAGTTCTGCCCTTCCTCTGGACCGAGGACCATGAAGGCGCCTCCGGTCTCATCGCCTTTTCCATAAGTGGCCACGTCGCGTCTCCTTAGTGGGTTAGACCGAAATGCCTCGGCAACGCGAGCGTGATTTCTGGCGCGAACGCCACGAGCAAAACGCCGAGAAACACGAGAGCGAAGTACTTTCCAATCGAACGCGTCACGGATTCGATACTGACTTGCCCGACTGCACAGCATGCGTAGAGACCAAGACCTAGCGGCGGGGCGAACAGGCCCACGCCCATCGACAGGACGAGAAGCGTACCGAAATGAAGAGGATCCAATCCAAGCTGGGTCGCGACCGGAACCAGCATCGGGCCGAAGATGATGAGCGCGGCAGCTCCCTCCAGGACGGCTCCCATGACGATGAGGGTCAATATCGCAAGCACGACGAACGACCATCGGCCATAGTGCTGGCCCATGGAGATCAATGCCTCTGCAATTGCATGCGGCACCTGGTTGATCGTCAGGATGAAAGCAAGCGTTTGGGCGAGAGCAATGATGAACAGGACCATGCCTGCCAAGCCCGCGGACTTGACCAGGACACGATAGATCTTGCCTAAGCTCATATCGCGGAAGATCACCCCTCCGACGACCAGCGCATATAGAGCCGCGAAGGCCGAGATCTCCGTGGCCGTCGCGAAGCCGGATCGGTACCCGACGAAGATGACGAGCAGCATGCCAACACAGGCGATCCCACTCAACCACAGATCTTTTCTGCTGACTTCAGGGCGAATCTTAAGATCGACCTTGGATTGCTTGGGAGCCATCAGCATCGACAGAACGATGAGACCAGCAGAGAGCGCAAGGGCAGGCACGATGCCGGCGAGAAACAGACCTGAAATGGAGATGTTTGCAACGAAGCCTAGGATGATGAGATTGACGCACGGGGGAATGGTCTCGGCGACGACTGCCGATGCCGCCAGCAGCGCGACGGCGTCGCTGGGATCCTGGCGCGATTTGCGCGCAGCCGGGACGAGGACGGACCCGACTGCCGCAACGTCGGCGAGCTTCGAGCCTGAAATCCCTGAGAAAACGATCATGCTCAACACCATGACGATGTGGAGCCCGCCCCTGACCTGACCGACCGCACGCTGAATCATCTCGATCAGCCGCACGGACATGCCGTTCACTTCCATGATGTAGCCGGTCAAGATGAAGAACGGAACTGCGAGAAGGACGAAATTGTCGACGCCGGCAGCCGATTGCTGGGCGAAAATCTCGACCGGGATGCTGTCGTTGGTCCACAGATAGACCAACGAAGAGAACCCGAGCGCGAAGGCGATCGGAATGCCTGCCAACAGCGACACGATGAAAGCGCCGGCCATCAGGGCAAGCGGCACCCAGGGCAAATCGGCCAGCATGACATGACTGATACTCCAGGCCAGCAGGGATAGGACGATCGCGCCGGCAACGGCTTTCGAGATTGTGACCAGCCGATATCCAGAGAGTTTGATCAACCCGAAGATCACCATCCATATCCCGCCGATGGCGACCGGATAGACAAAGATCACCTGTGGAAAGCCCGCAGCGGTCTCCTGGCTACCGACCGTGCGCGCCAGAAGAATGCCGTATATGGCCAAGGCCGCGGAAACCGCGATGATGACGAGACATCCGAGCGCCTTTGCATATTCTCGCCAGGCCGCGGGCAGTCGGTCGAGCACGGCCTCGATACCCGCGTGCTGTTCACGGCGGATGCCTGAGGCAGCGCCGACAAAGGTGAGCGCGACGAGAAGGGCGCGCGCTCCCTCGTCCGCCCACTCGAAGGGATCATGAAGGAAGTAACGATAGAAAACGGACGCGAGGACAATCACGAGATTGACGCCCAGTAGAAGGGCGCTCAGTCCATCGACCGCATGGACGAGCTGTCTCGTCCAGTTCATCGAAGCAGGTGTCGCGACGGACGCCGCGTCCATATCCACCATTGCAGCCCCCGTTTTTACGAACTGCGAGACACGATACTGTCGAGATACGGCTTCATGGATGGGTTCTTGGTGGCGAATTCCGCCCAAAGCGGCTTGACCATGTTCCGGAATGCCTCGCGGTCGCAGTCGCTCACTTCGAGTCCACGCGTCTTCAGTTCGCCGAGCGCTTTGGTCTCGGCCTTGAGAGCCAGCTCGCGCGCATGCGCCGCCGCCTCCTTGCCTGCACGAAGGAAGCCGTCGCGATGCTGCGCCGGAATCTTTTGCAGCGATCGCGTCGAAATGAGCGGATTGAACGCGTTGAAGATGTGGTTGGTCAGCGTGTAGTACTTCGCGCTCTCGTAGTACTTGCCGGCGAGAACGGTCGGCGCGTCGTGCTCCATGCCATCCATGACCCCGGCTTGCAGAGCGGTGTAGACTTCTCCGAGCGGAAGCGGGGTGGCAACGGCTCCCATCAACTTCAACGTCTGAATGAAGTTCGGCACCGGCAACACGCGAATTTTGCGGCCCGCCAGTTCAGCTGGAGTCTTGAACGGCGATTTGGCAAGAACGTTTCGGACGCCTGGGCTGTAGTGCCATCCCAGAACCTGGGCACCGGCTTTTTCGAGCAGCAGCTTGGAAAGCGCCTCGCCCGTCGGCCCGTCGAGCGCCTCCCGCACGCCGTCCCAGCTGCGGAAAATGTAGCCCAGGTCGAGCATTCCGATTTCGGGCACTACGGTGCCCCAGACCGAAGACCCTCCTATCGACATGTCGATCACACCGAGCTTGATCGACGCGACGACGTCGGACTCCTTGCCCAGCTGACTGTCTGGGAAAAGCTGCACTTTGACTTCGTTGTTGCAATATAGCCCGACGAGCTCGTCGAACTTTCCGAACCACATTGCGGCTGCCGAATTCTCTGGATCGTTCGTCAGGACAGTCGCACAGCGGAGGGTCAGGGGAGCCGCTCGAGCTACGCGAGGGCCCGCCGAAATGGCTAGGCCTGCCGTGGCGCCGGCGACCAGATATTTCAGTGCCCCTCTCCGGCTCAATGACCGAGCAGACATGCAACTCCTCCTCTCTCTAATGTAAACCTTTACAGTAAACCTTTACATCATTATGCCCTTTATCGGTCAAGAGGCGAATCTTGCCAAAATGCCTAATTATTGAGCTAACGGAGAGTCTGGATGTATGGTTTGGAGGAGCGCAGGGTGCTGATTACCGGGGGCGCAACGGGCATCGGCCGAAAGGTTGCCGTCCGCATGGCCGAAGAAGGATGTCGGGTCGGAATCTTTGATATCGACGAAGTCCACGTCCGGCAGACCCTCGATCAAGCCTCGCGCTTTGGTAAAGAAGCCACGTTCTATCGCGCGGACGTCGGCGACGCTGCGGTGCTCAGAGACGCATACGCCCGGTTTCGGGCGGACCTTGGGGACGCGGACATCCTCATCAACAACGCCGGCATCAACGCTATTGGCAGAATTGGCGAGCTGACGCTCGACCAGTGGCGCGCCGTGTTTCGCGTGAATGTGGAAGGCATCTTTTCGCTTTGCAGTATCGTCGCGCCAATCATGGCGGCGCGCGGAAGCGGCCGCATCATCAACATGGCCTCGTGGTTCGGCAAGATCGGCAAAGCGCAATATAGCGCGTACTGCGCATCCAAGTTTGCCGTGATCGGCCTCACGCAATCGCTCGCCGCCGAGCTCGCCCCGGCCGGCGTCACCGTCAACGCTGTTTGCCCCGGCACGATCGTAGAGACCGCCATGAGAGAAATGGCGGACAAACGATCTCGCGAAGCCGGACTGCGCACGGCCAAGGAGCGAGAATCCGAGATTCCGCTAGGACGGGTCGGCCTGCCAGACGACATTGCGAAAGTTGTCGCGTTTCTGGCATCGGGCGAAGCCTGTTATATGACGGGGCAAGCGATAAATGTCACCGGGGGGCTTTGGATGAACTGACGCGCCGGTGAGGAAGGAACATTGCGCACGGTAGCGAACGCCGGTGGTGTGTGGGCCGTGATGCGAGACACAACTCCCCGCTGGCATGGCCACTTCACCGCGGCAGAGCATTCTGACTTCAACACCGCTCAAAGAGATTGGGTCAACTCAATTTTTGAAAAGCTGAAGGGCAGCCGCATGCAGTTCAGGAGTCGCCGAAGCCAGCACCGGCCCGCCCTCTTCCGCCCGTCCGCCGTCAATCCGCGTTACAACTCCGCCCGCCCTTTCGATGATGGGGATCAACGCTACGATATCGTAGGGCTGGAGCGAAGGCTCGATGGCCAGGTCGATGCGGCCAGCGGCGAGCATGACCATCGCATAGCATTCGCCGCCGTAGCGGGTCATCCTGACGGAACCGGCCAAGCGATCGAATCCTGACTTGAGATTACCGTGATAGTGCTCGGGCGAAGTCGTATGCAGGATGGCGTTCGACAACGTGCCAACGTCTCGCGTGGACAGTCGCTGCCGCTCGCCCTGACGCTCGTACCACGCCCCATCAGCGTCGGCCCAGAAACGCTCACCCGTGAAGGGCTGGCTCATCAGCCCTAGCTCGGCTCGTCCGTTGACGGTCAGCCCGATCAACGTGCCCCAAACAGGAAGGCCACAGATGAAGGGACGCGTCCCATCCACCGGATCCAACACCCAGCGGAAAGGACCATGCCCGGTCAGACCTGTTTCTTCACCGAGTATGGCGTGATCGGGATATTCTGCGGTGATTGCGGCTCGAACGGCAATTTCAGCTTGCCGGTCGGCCTCTGTTACAGGGTCGAACGCGTACCCCTCCTTGAACTTTGTGTCGATAGCGAGTTCGGTTCGAAAGCGTGGCAGGGTTTCGCGATCGGCGACGTCTGCCAGACGGTGAAGGAAATCGGCACTCGGCAATTGCGGCATAGGATCTCTCCGTATCGTGGCATTGGCGCCCTCCTCACGGCGCAATGTCGTACTTAACCGGTTCGCCGAGCCAACCGGCAGCCCGCCGCGACCAGTAAGCCCTGTGGAGCTGAACCGTCTTCGGACCAGGCAGACCATCTCCAACGGTCCTTTCGCCAACGGACGTGATCGGGATAATCCCACCTGCGGTGCTAGTGAGGAAGATTTCATTCGATTGCACGAGCTGCGTCTCGGAGATCGAACCGGCGGCTGCAGCGATTCCCATCTCCTCGCACAACTCCAACGTGGTTCGACGAGTCATGCCATCCAGCACGCCGGCCGATGGCGTCACGAGCCGGCCATCAACATCGGCGAATAAATTGAACCCAGGGCCCTCCGTGATTCTGCCGTTCAGATCGACCAGAACGACAGTATCGGCTCCGGCATCGAAGCCGTCGAACAAGCTCATCTCGAAATCGAGCCAGTGGTAGTGCTTGACGAACGGATCGACTGAGACGGAGGGAACCCGCACACGTCTGCTGATGAACAGCGAAAGACCCTTCTGCTGCACTTCGGGCTTCGCAAGCCACATGTACGGCATGCAGAAGGCCTGAAAGCGGTTTTTGCAAAGTCTGATATCGCGACTACCTATCGGTGGCCGCCCGCGCGTCATGATGATCTGAACGTAGGCATTCGAATAGCCGCAAATGGCCACGAGCCTGTGGGCGATTTCACGAATGCGGCCGATTGTCTCCGGCGATTCCATTCGCAATCGCTTTAGAGAACGCTCAAAACGATCGAGATGATCTTGTAGCCGGAAGAACTGGCCGTTCCACGTCGAGATGGTCTCCTGACAAGCGTCCGACCGCAGAAAGCCCCAGTCGAGCAGCGGCAATGTTGCCTCCTCGATCGGGCAGAACTCGCCGCCCACGTAGGCGGCACCCTTTTCAAAGCGGCTATCGATGGGCTGGCGGTTTGGATGTGAGAGGTGCGGCCAAACCAGCGTTCTCTCATTCGCTTCTTGGATGGCCATCCATTCTCTCCCTCAGTTTGAATTCCGTCGTTGCGATCTTGTCTGATCAGGCAAAGCGTGCAGGCGCATATGGCGCCGGATCGATCGCGGGCTTTTCGCCTGTCATGAGCTGCGCAAGCAGTCGACCGCTCATGGGTGCACCGGTCAAACCCGAGTGCCCATGCCCGAAGCAAACGTACAGGCCCTGGTGATCGCTGATCGGACCGATGACAGGAAGACCGTCCGGAGTCGAAGGACGATGGCCCATCCAATAGGCCTTGTCGTCATACGTCAGCTGCGGGAACAGGCGCTTCGCCAGCTTGATGAGATTTTCCGCGCGAGGCAACGACGGCGGTGCATCCAGCCCTCCGATCTCGACCGTTCCTGATACCCGCAGGCCGTCCGACATCGAACTGACGCCGAAATAACTGGTCTTGTTGAGGATCGGCATTCCGAGCCTGACTGAAGGATTGCGCAGCATGACATGATAACCGCGCTCGCTCTCCAGTGGGATTTTCACGCCGAGCGGCTCGAGCAATCTCGCGGACCAGGCGCCGGCAGCCACCACCACCAGATCCGCCTGATAGTTGTTGAGATTGGTCATGATCACCCAGCGGCCTATCTCGTTACGCCATAACTTGACGACGCGCTCCTGCACCAAGTCGCCGCCCTCAGTGCGGAATTGGGTTGCCAGGGCACGGATGAGAGCTGCCGGATCCACCGTGTGACCGTTGCCACGAATGAGCAATCCATACGAGACATCGGACGAGATTCCCGGAAAGAACTGCCGGATCTGGTCGATTCCCAGGGTTTCCGCTTCAATTCCCAAATGGGATCGCACCTCATCCTCAAGGCTGCGGGGAGGAGCCTCGGTCAGGCCTTCCCAAAGATAGACTTGGCCGTCGCGGCGGGTCAGGCGATCCATCGCATTCGCCCCGACGCTTTCCCGCCAACCTTCAAAAGTCGATTGATGAAGCGCGCGCAAAGCCATGGAAGCATGAAATACGTGGCTTCGCGTGCCCGAGCGCAAGTACCGTAGCAACCATGGCAAAGCCTTAGGCAGATAGCGCGCCTTCACCGTCAACGGACCTAAGGGATCGGCAAGCCATCCCGGCACCTTCCAGATCATGCCTGGCTGCGACGTCGGCATCGCGGTGTCGGCCACGAGCATGCCCGAATTCCCGTAGGACGCGCCTGCCGCGGGTTGCCCCTCCTCGACCACGGTGACCGCCAATCCACGCCGCCTGAGCTGAATGGCAGCACTCAGCCCGACGGCTCCCGCTCCAACCACGAAAACCGTTTGTTCTGCGTGTTGACTTGCTTGCACAGACATTGCCTTAGGCGCTACGGCCACGGGAGAGGCGCTCGGCTATCAGGACGAAGGCCGTGATCATGACCAACAGGACGACCGAAACGGCGGCGAGCGTGGGGCTCACCTTGAGCAGGGCGTCGTCCCACATTTGCTTGGGAAGCGTTCCGAACAGACCCCCGGTGACGAAGAGAGCGACCGTCAACTCGTCAAAGGAGGTGACGAACGCGAACAGATAGGCCGCAATGAGGCCATTCCGGATCAGGGGAAGCGTGACGCGGCGGAGCGTAGCGATCCGGCGGGCCCCCATCGTCGATGCGGCCTGCTCGAGCCGCCAGTCGTGATGCCGGAGCACAGCCATCACGGTGATGGTCACGTAGGGCACTGAAAGAACGGCGTGCCCAATGATCAGACCCAACGTGGTTCCGATCAGACCAAGCTGCGCGAAGAGGTAGAAGAGACCGACCGCGGTGACGATACGAGGCACAATCAACGGCGCCAAGATCATCGCGAGTACACCTGATTTGCCAGGCAGGTCAAAACGGTTAAGTGCGAACGCCGCTGGTGTCCCGATCATGAGCGCCAGCAGGGCGGACAGTCCCGCAACCACAAAGGACCGCGCTCCAGCCTGCAACCATTGCGGAGACTCGGCGATAGCGACGTACCATTGGGACGAAAACAACGCCGGCGGCCATTCGATGAAGGCGCCCTTCGAGAACGACACTGGAATGAGAAAGAGTGCCGGAACTGAAAGAAACAGCAGAACTAGGACTCGCGTCGCCCGACCGACGGTGGCAGGCCGGCCCCCTATCGCGCCGAACCATGAAGCCATGCTGTCTGACAAACGCCCGGCCAGTGCGAGAAAGGCTTTGCTGATCTTGCTCGAACCGGTCGAGGATCCGGAACTGTCGTTCGCCTCGCCCGCCAGCGTCGACATGCCGACAAGACGGTCATACAGCAAGAAGATTATCACGGTCGCCGCGATGAGCAGCGCCGAGATAGCGCCCGCGAACGACCAGTTCATCATCTCCTGAATCTGCTGGATGATGAGCTGCCCGATCATGGTCTGCTTCGGCGAGCCGAGAAGCGCGGGCGTGATGAAGAAGCCGAGGGCCGAGATAAAGACGAGCAGTCCAGCCGCGGCGACGCCGGGAAAAGACAGCGGAAAATAGATGCGCCAGAAAGTCGCTCCTCCTCGCGCTCCCATGATAGACGCCGCCCGCTCGAGGTCGCGGTTGATCTTTTCCATCACCGGCACGAGCGTCAGGATCGCGAGCGGCATCAAGGCGTGAACCATGCCGACCATGACGCCCGCCATATTGTAGATCAGATCCAACGGTGCTTGCGCCAGTCCGAGCCTCAGGAGCGTATCGTTGACCACACCGGTTCGCCCCAGCAGCACGATCCAGGCGAAGGTACGAACGAGGAAGCTGGTCCAGAACGGCAGAAGGACCCAAAGCATCAGACGCGCACGACTTTGTCCGTCTGCCCGCGCGATCGCATAGGCGACCGGGTAGCCGGCAATCAGCGACACGACGGTCGTCCAGAACGCAATCTGCAGCGTCGTCCAGAGCACCGACAGGTACACCGGCGTTCCGAACAGGCGACTGTACTGGAGCAGAGTGAAATGGCCTGAACCATCAAAGAGGCTGAGTGCCAGGAGCCTGACGACCGGATAGAGGAAAAAGCCGCCCAACAAGATCGCAATCGGAAGCAGAAGCGCCCAGCCGCCGATGTTCTCACGACGCGGTGAAATCGTAAGGGGCTTGGTCGGCGTTGTGTCGGATAGAATGGTCACGGGCTTGGTCGACCTCACGCAACTTTTGGAAGCACGATTCCTGCGCCGGTTTCCCAGCCAACGCGAACCGCCTCGCCTGGCTGGAGCCGGCCATTCCCCGCTGTCAGGAGGAGAGCGGTCAATCGGCCGCCATCTTCTGCGTCGATCGTGACGCGTGTCAGCGCGCCCAGCATCACGCTCTCGCGTATCTTGCCCGTCAGCTCATTGTCCGCGACATCGGCGCCGGCAAGCAGCCTCAGTCGCTCCGGTCGAATCCCGAGAAGCGCTTCGCCCTCGACCGGACTGCCATCGACCGCGCACCCATGGAAGGTGGTCCCGACTTTGCTCTTGAGTTCGCGCTTGTGCCCCGCCGAGCTCGTTATCGAGACCGGGAGCAGATTGGACTCACCGATGAAATTTGCCGCAAACGCCGTCTGCGGCCGGAAATACAACTCGTCAGGCGTGCCGATCTGCTCGATCTGCGCGTTGTTCATGAGACAAATCCGGTCCGAAAGGCCCATCGCCTCGTCCTGATCGTGTGTCACATAAAGAACCGTGATGCCGAGTTCGCGGTGGAGACGGCGTATCTCCTCCTGCATCTGCTCGCGCAGTTTCTTGTCGAGAGCGCCCAAGGGCTCATCCATCAGGATAATCGAGGGGCGATAGACCATCGCGCGGGCGAGGGCCACGCGCTGTTGCTGGCCGCCGGACAGGCGCGCTGGCAATCGGTCCGCGAGATGACCCAGCCGGACAAGGTCCAGCGTCGCGCGCACGCGGTCCTCGATCTCGGCCTTTCGCAGCCTTCTCATCTCGAGCGGAAACGCCACGTTCTCGGCGACACTCAGGTGCGGAAACAGCGCATAGCTCTGAAACACCATACCGATGTCCCGATCGTAACTAGGCGCATTGGTCGCAGGCCGACCATCTATCATCACCTGTCCCGAGGTCGGCATGACCAACCCCGCGACGATCATGAGCAGGGTCGTCTTTCCCGAGCCGGAGGGCCCCAGCAGCGTCAGGAACTCGCCTTCCGCGAGGTCGAAAGATGCCCCCTGCAGCGCAACGACAGCACCATAGGTCTTTCCGACGTTGCGCGTCGCGAGCTTGATCGGCTTCGCCAAATCCGCCCTCGTCATCCCAGCAGCCACGCGCTAAATCGCTCCTGAACCGCGCTTTGCGCGCCGGCCCAATACTTCGTGTTGATCTGGACCGCGGTCTTCAAGTTCTCAGGGGAGGTCGGAAGCACCTTCGCGCGTTCGGCGTCGATGTACTTGTAGGCGTCGGGATGGATCGGCCCATACGACAGGTCTTTGGTGAACGCGGCCTGGCGTTGGGGATCCCGCGTGAACGCAATGAATTCGCGGACAAGATCGGCCTTTGGTCCGCCCTTGATGACGCAGAACCCCTCTGTCCCAAGCAGACCCTGGTTGAATACCAGCTTGGCCGGCGCCCCCTCGTCGATAGCGGCCTGAGCGCGTGCGTTCCACGTCGGGCACAGATCCACTTCGCGCGTCTTGAGCATTTGTGAGGTCTGAGCGCCACCGGTCCACCAGATCTGCACATCCTTCTTCAGGCGATCGAGACTCTTGAAGGCGCGATCGAGGTCCAATGGGTAGAGTTGATCGGCAGCAACGCCGTCTGCAAGAAGCGCTTGCTCAAGCGTATCCTGAGGCGCCTTCCGCAACGCGCGTCGGCCTGGAAAATCCTTTACGTTCCAGAAGTCAGCCCACGAGCCCGGAGCCGCCTTTCCCGCGAATGCGTCGCCGCGATATGCGAACACCGTCTGAAGCGCCAGGACCGGCATAAAGCTTGGAGTCACATAGCGATCCGGAATTCCGCCGGCCGAAGCCCGATGCTCATCTAGAAACATACCGGACTTCGAGTCCATGAGCACATCGTGAGACATGTTGTTCAGAAGAGCGCCGTCCCACACGTAACTCTTAGTCTCGACCATGCTCTTGATGTAGGCGATCGGATCATGCTGGCCGACCACGCCAGTCACCTCAATGCCTGTGGCCTTCTTGAAGGGTTCGTAGAACGCGACCGTGAAGCCGGGAGTGTAAGGGCCGCCGGGATCGCGCAGAACGATGCGTCGGTTTTCTTGCGCCCGCAGCCCCCAGATCGAAGGCGCGAACACTGCCCCACCGGCAATAGCCGCCGTCCCCAGAAATGCGCGACGCGACAGAGCGATCGTATGCTTGGTCCTGCTCATGGGCCCTCCGCTTGTGTGGTCCAAACGCTAATGGCTGCATTCATTGACATGTCAGTTCTGACATGTCAATGGGCATGAACTTTTAGGACTGATGGCAAAAACGAAGGAGAATGCGCCATGACGATTCATCGCAGCGGCACCAACAAGCGGCTGAGCAAACTCGTCGTTCACCGTGGAATTGCGTATCTGGCGGGACAGGTCGCCGATGACCTGAACGCTCCGGTCGAGAGACAGACCAGCGAAACGCTTGCGAAAATTGACGCGCTGCTCAAGGAAGCGGGCAGCGACAAGACAAAGATCCTGTCTGCGCAGATCTGGCTCGCATCGATGGAAGACGCGCCGAAGATGAATGCGATATGGGAGGAGTGGATGCCGGACGGTCAGGCGCCGGCGCGCGCCACAGTCGGCGCGCCGCTCGCCTCTCAGCGGCACCTGGTCGAGATCAAGGTGACCGCCGCCATAGATTGATGGCAATCAAGATCTCGCCGCCGCGAGACGCGCGGGGATCCTGAGCGTCCGTCGACCCGTAATAAGTTCGGGCGCAGCCGCGAAGACTGCCATGACGCGGTCCTGGCTGCGCCTGATCCCGTCGAGCGTGGTTCTATGCGCCGCAGCCCGATCGCCTGCGACAATGGCCTCGATCATGGGACCATGACCGCGTGACCAGTCGTCCGACAACTCCGATTCACTGGCGGTTAGATAGAGGATGCGCAGGGATTCGTCGTGCAGCTTTGCTACAGATTTCGCAAGTCGGGCGCTTCCGCTGGCGTCGGCGATCGCGACGTGAAAGTCGCGGTTGGCGAGCAGAAACCGTCGTTTGGCGGAGATGTCGCTCACGCGATAGGGATTGGCGCAGGCCTTGTTCAGACGCCTCAGTTTCGCTTCCGAAATGTTACCCGCCGCGCGCGCGGCAGACTCTGGCTCGACGATCTCGCGCATGGCGAAGATATCCACCACATCGTCCATCGTCATCGGCGCCACGACATGGCCACTGCGCGGCCTGCTGGTAACCCAGCCGTCCTGGCCCAGGCGCGACAGCGCGTGCCGGACTGACGCCTTGCCAACACCATAGTGGGCGGCGAGATAGCCCTCGGACAACTCCTCCCCCGGCGGCAGCTCGCAGGAAATGATTGCAAGCTTCAACGTCTCGTAGAACTGGTCTTTGATTTGACCTTCGATCGCCTCGTCCAAGACACACCCTCGCGTTCTATTGACATGTCAGATGTGACATGTCAGACATCTGGCCGGAGGATAGCCGATATGCCAAAGATTGTGAAGTCAGGACGGGATGCCGGCGCTCAGGCGATCGAGGATGCGAGCATCCGCGCAACGGTCGAAACCTTGTTGGCAGACATTGCCACGCGAGGGGATGCCGCCGTGCGCGATGCATCGCGCAAGTTCGACGGCTGGGACCGCACCGATTTTAGGCTTACCGGGAAAGAAATTGCAGACTGCATCAGCCAGTTGTCGCGTCAGGATCTCGATGACATCCGGTTTGCGCAGGAGCAAGTCCGCAACTTCGCCGAGATCCAACGTTCTGCTCTGAAGGATGTCGAAGCAGAGACACTTCCGGGGGTCATCCTTGGCCACAAAAATATCCCGGTCGACGCTGTCGGTTGCTACGTCCCGGGAGGCAAGTATCCCCTGCTCGCTTCGGCGCACATGTCCGTTATCACCGCCAAAGTTGCAGGAGTGAAGCGTGTCCTGACTTGCGCTCCACCCTATCAAGGTCGCCCGGCTCCGGCGATCGTGGCAGCTCAGAAGCTTGCAGGCGCCGATGAGATCTATTGTCTGGGTGGCGTCCAGGCCGTCGGCGCGATGGCAATCGGCACCGAAACCATTCCGGCCGTCGACATGCTGGTCGGACCGGGCAATGCATACGTCGCGGAAGCCAAACGGCAGTTGTTTGGTCGGGTCGGCATCGATCTGTTCGCGGGGCCGACTGAGACTCTGGTCCTGGCCGATGATTCCGCCGACGGAGAGCTGTGTGCGACCGACCTGCTCGGCCAAGCCGAGCATGGGCCCGACTCTCCGGCTATCCTGCTGACCACTTCCGAGAAGTTGGCTCGGGAGACGCTTGCCGAAATCGAAAGGCTACTCGGCATTCTGCCAACCGCCGCCATCGCCCGGAAGGCCTGGGAGGACCATGGCGAGGTCATCGTTTGCGCGGATGACTCCGAGATGGTGCGCGAAGCCAATCGAATCGCATCGGAACACGTGCAAGTCATGACGCGCGATCCCGATTACTTCCTAGAGAACCTCACCAATTACGGCTCACTTTTCCTCGGACCGCGCACTAATGTCGCATTCGGCGACAAAGTCATTGGAACAAACCACACGCTCCCGACGCGGACTGCCGCTCGATACACCGGCGGTCTCTGGGTCGGGAAATTCCTCAAGACCGTGACATATCAGCGCGTCCTTACCGATAAGGCGGCCGCCGAGGTGGGCTCGTATTGCTCCCGACTCTGCAACCTCGAGGGATTCGTCGGTCACGCCGAGCAGGCGAACATCCGCGTTCGCAGATATGGTGGCAAGAACGTGCCATATGGCGCGTCTGTCCCCGCATCATCCATTGCATCATGATCAATAGGGTCGGACCGTATGAGGGACTGCTTCATGAAGTCGCCGAGCATGACGGCGTGCTCTACATCGGCGGGATCGTCGCCGGTGATACGGATCTCGACTTGGCCGGCCAGGCAAACGATGTACTTGGCCAACTGTCGCACCTACTCGAGGGCGTTGGATCGGACCTGTCCAACGTCTTGCAGGTGACCATCTACCTGACCAATCTCGGTGAGAAGGCTGCTCTAAACTCCGCCTGGATGGCGTATTTCGCACGTGCCCATCTGCCGGCACGCGCCGTGATCGGCGTCGCTGATCTCGGTTCGGGCGTTAAGCTGGAGATGACCGCCATAGCGGCTCGCCGGACTTCGCCCTGAGCGCAGCTGCGCGCCAGATCAGCGACGCTGCGGCACCTAGAGCATGATCCCTGGAGGTGCGAAGCGCATTTCCGAAAGGATCATGCGCGAAGACTGACTTGGGGCACGCATCGATTAAGCGACTTTGGCTTGGGGAGACCACTTAGCGGGGAATGCCTCCCCGCGTAGCGCGCCGCTGAAAGCCTTGATCTCATACTCGACGAGCTGATGGACATGGAACGAATCTGTCGCAAGCACACCATCCAACTCCGCGCGGTCCTTGCAGCAAGCCACAAGCGCACCACCGGAGCGATCTTCCAACGGGCCGGCGACGACGATGATGCCCTTCTTTGCGTATTCGACCAGCCAATCACGATGCGTATCGAGGTAGGCATGGACTTCTTCGATGGGGCGAATGTAGGTCAGGACGACGATATAGAGCATGAATTGTTCTCGCTTGCCTGTTCAATGAAGTTGCCGGTTAACTGACACCCCGCATGCCGTCAGGCAGCTTCGTTCGGTTTCATCACATTCGATACGGCAGCTTGCGCAGCTTCCAGTGACTGGGTGCGGATCTCACCTCCCTTCGTCAGACGCTCGGCACGCACGAATGTCAGATCAGTGATGCCGAGGAAACCGAAGACCGCCTTGAGGTAGGCCTCCTGGAAATCCATCACCGCGCCCGGACCTGTTGAGTACATGCCGCCGCGCGTCGAGGCGACGATGACACGCCGGCCACCCGAAAGGCCGACAGGTCCGCTTTCAGTGTAGCGGAAGGTGCGACCGGCCTGCGCAACACGGTCGATCCAAGCCTTGAGCTGACTGGAGACCGAGAAGTTGTACATGGGCGCGCCGACGACGATGACGTCGCTGGCCAGGAACTCCTGCACCAGCGTTTCGGAGCGCGCATGCTCGGCGCACGTGGCCGCATCGCAATCTTTGAAGCCCGTGTCTCGGAAGCCAGCTGCAATGGCCCCGGTGAGGTGGGAAATGGGCTCGGCCGCGAGATCGCGATGGATGACGATCGCTTCGGAATGTTGACGTTTCAATTCGTCGGCGATCGCTGCGCTGAGGCTCCGGGACGCGGAGGCGGCGCCCAGAATGCTGGAATCGAGATGAAGGATTTTCACGATGTCACTCCAAAAGGTGTTTGGCTGAGGATCAAACTAGCCCTTTGGATTAATCTCACTAGTGATATAAATTGATATTCATTGTTCTATATGTGGGACAATAAATTTGGCCCAGATTTGGATCATCTCATTGAAAGACTTGAACGATTTGGCTCTCTTCGCTGCGGTCGTGGTCAACGGCAGCTTTTCCGGCGCCGGACGCGCCCTGGGCATTCCCAAGTCGCGCGTGAGCCGGCGTGTGGCCGATCTCGAGCAGCGGCTCGGCGTGCGGCTGCTGCAGCGCTCGACGCGCGCCGTTCACGTCACCGATGTCGGCTCGGCCTTCTATGCCCATTGCGAGGCGATGACGCAGGCGGCGCATTCCGCGTTCGAAGTGGCCGAGCAAGCGAGCGCGCGCCCCTCCGGACGCTTACGTGTCAGTTGCCCCGTGGGCGTTGCGCACATCTTTCTTGCGCCCATTCTCGCCAAATTCCTGCGCATGCAGCCAGATGTCCGGCTTGAGCTCGACCTGACCAATCGACGAGTGGATGTGATCGGCGAAGGATATGACGTCGCATTCCGCATACGGACTGTCTTGGAGGATTCGAATCTGGTGGTGCGGACGTTCGGCATTAGCGATCAGGTGCTGGCGGCAAGTCCCTCTTTTGTTGCCGAGCGAGGTCCTTTCCCAACGATTGCTTCGCTGCGTGGCGTGGTGGGTGTGGGACCGGGAGGATCGGCGGGCGAGCGCCCGCGCTGGCGCGTGACCGGACCCGACGGCAGCTCTGCCGACGTCGAATATGTCCCGGCACTCGTCTCAGATGATGTGTACCTCCTCAGCCAAATCGCGATCGGCGGAGGCGGCGTCGCACAATTGCCTTTCAATCTTTGCGCCCAAGCGATTGGCGAGGGTCGTCTCGTCGTGCTGCTGCCCGATCACCGGATCCCCACGCACCAGTTGCATGCCGTGTTTCCATCACGACGAGGCCTGGTGCCGGCGGTTCGCGCCTTGATCGAGTTTCTTGCCGCAGAACTGCCCCTGATGACGACTAAAGCGAGCCGCCGTTACGAAGAGATCGCCCGTGGCAGCCGACATGATTGACCGGCGGGCAGGCTCGACCGGCATCAATACGCACCCTTATGTCAACCAATGCATGCGTGCGGTTTTGCTAGTCACGCCTCATTTCGGAGAGCAACACAGAGGCAATCAGTATCCAGTTGCCGCTCCATCACTGCGCGGGTCGGCCCCGCCACTCAAAACCCCGCTGCGCGGATCTACGGTGATTCCGTGCGCGTGACCGGCCATTTCGTTCCACGCGTCCCAGCGATTGAGGATGTGGCCTCGCTGCGCAAGCATATCTAGTGTCGCCTGCGGAAAGCGGCTCTCTAAGTACAAAGTGTCACGTGCCTCGCCGAGACCGAACCGGCCGGATAGGAAGCGCGGCTGCTCGATCGCCTCCTGGATATCGAGACCGAAGTCGATCATGCCAGAATAGAGTTGCAGCTGGATCTGCGGTTGCCCGTCCGCCCCCATGCAGCCGAGCAGGCTCCACAGTCTACCGTCGCGCTTGGCAATGGACGCGATGAGCGTGTGCAGCGGAATCTTGCCGGGCACGAGCCGGTTGGGATGATTAGGATCGAGCGAGAAGTAGGCCCCTCGGTTCTGCAGCACGACGCCAGTGCGGCCGGCGACAAGGCAAGACCCGAACGCGCCATACAGGCTCTGGATCAAGGAGACGGCGTTGCCGTCCTTGTCGACCACCGCGACATAGACCGTATCGCCAGCCAGGCTACCGTAGGACGGGACCTGGTCCCATTTTAGCGCGGACCTGATGTCGATCAGTTCAGTGCGTCGCGCGGCGTATGGTTTTGAGATGAGGTTTTCGACGGGAATGTTGGCAAAGGCAGGATCGGCGAGCACCTGGTCGCGATCGTGATAGGCAATCTGCTTGGCCTGCACCATCAGGTGAATGCGATCCGGCCCGAGCCAATCGCGCTTGTGCAGCTCATAGGGCTCGAGCAGATTGAGCATCTCGATCACCGAAAAGCCCTGCGTCGGCGGCGGCGTGTTGTAGATGTCGACATCCCGATAGCGGCCGACGAGTGGGGTTCCCCATGTCGCCGCTTGCCGCTCCAGATCGGCGCTTGCAAAGAAGCCGCCGGCCTCGCGGGAGAAGCGCGCCAGTTCTTCGCCGACACGGCCACCGTAGAAGCCGTCCCTTCCTCTGTCCGCGACCGCCTGCAATGTGCGTGCGAGATCAGGATTGACGAGCTTGGCGCCGGCTTCCGGAACCTCTCCGCCTTGCAGGAATAGTGCGGCGGCTTCGGCCTGTTTCGCGAGTTCGTCGCGCATCATCGCGATGAAACTGGCAAGCCGCGCGGTCACAGGAAACCCGTCTCTGGCATAGGAGATCGCGCTGTCGAGGACGCGTGCGAGCGGCAGGCGCCCGTGGCCCTGATGGGCCTCGATCCAGCTTGCCACCGCGCCCGGCACGGTCAGGGTCGCCGGAATGATGCCCCGTAGTGGAATCTCGCTCAGGCCACGCTCGCGGAAAGCCGCGAGTGAGGCGGTTGCGGCCGCCTTCCCACCGCCGTTCAGAAAGCGAACGGCGCCACTGTGCCCGTCGTGGATCAGCCAGAACGCATCACCGCCGAGCCCGGTCATATGGGGATAAACCACCGCCAGCACAGCGCTCGTGGCAATTGCCGCATCGACGGCAGAGCCGCCTGCGCGCAAGACGTCGACACCAGCGGCCGAAGCCAAGGCGTGCGGCGATGTCACCACTCCGCGCGGTGCAAGCGTGACGGGACGGCCGGTGACGATCTCCATCGAAACCTCTCAGATCAACTCAGATGCCTGCCGGCGGGACGAAGCCGCCCAGCGCGCGCTCGACCAGCTGCGCAAATCTCAGCGTGGTACGGTCACCGAGATAGGGTCCGATGACCTGCACGCCGGCGGGCACCGAGCCGACCATGCGGCCTGTCGGGATTGCGGTCGCCGGGAGATTGGCCACGGTCACCAGGCCGGGCCACGCCAGATTGTCCATATAGGGGATCGTGGCACCATTAACGATCAGGCGACGACTGAATTGCGCGGCGAGGTCGAGACGCTCGATGTCGTGAGGAAACGCCACCGTCGGCGTGATCGGGCAAAGCAGCACGTCGCAGTCCACAAAGAAGCGGCGCCACGCTCGATAGAGCTGGTGCCGCTGCTCAGTCGCTGCGAAATGCTGCGGCAATGACTGGCCGACCGCCTCCGCCACGCGACGCGGATAGGTGTCGGGTTCAGCCGCCTCGCCGGCCGCGAGCACGGCCTCGCGTGCAGGCGGCGGCAATCCGCCGCCGATGATCCCGAACAGGGTCTGCAGATAGACGTCGTAGCTTGCAGCGGGGTCGATCGCCGGCCGCGCCGCCCTGTCGACCTTGACGCCAAGGCGCACGAGATCATCGACCAGCCCATCGATTGCGGCCGCGTAGGCCCGATCGAGCGGATAGGCCTTCGCATCGTTCCAGACCGCAACCCGAAACGACCCGATGTCGTCGTGCCGCGCCGCCGGCAATCGCAACTCGGCGTCGGCCGCATCGACGTCAGACATGCCAAGCACGACATCAAGCAGCAGTTCGAGGTCGAAAGCGCTCCGCGCCAATGGCCCGACGACACCCAGTTCCGGCGGAGCGAGATGACCGGGCGGCGGCGGAATGTGCCCTTCGGTGCTGACGATCCCATAGCTCGGCTTGTGGCCATAGACGCCGCAGAAATGCGCGGGCACCCGGATCGAGCCACCGATATCGCTGCCAAGCTCCAGCGATGTCAGGCCCGCAGCGAGCGCCGCCGCGGATCCTCCAGAGGATCCGCCGACCGTCCGCGTGGGATCCCAGGGATTGCGCGTCAGGCCAAACAACGTGTTGCACGATTGATGATCGGCTGCTCCCGCTGGGAGATTGGTCTTGCCGAAGATCACCGCACCGCCAGCGCGGATTTTTGCGACCGCGACCGCATCCTGCTCCGGCCGGTGGTCGCGCAGTTCCTCCAGTCCGCAGGTCGCCGCCATGCCGGTGACAGCAAAGGAGTCCTTGATGGTCATCGGCAGACCGTGCAGCGGCCCAATCACCTCGCCGCGTGCCAGTTTCTCGTCGGCGGAGCGCGCCGTGCGGCGGGCCGCGTCTTCGTCCAGCGCAACCACCGCGTTGCAGGATGGATTGAGGCACTTGACCCGGTCCAGATGGAGGTCGAGCAATTCGAGTGCGCTGACCTTCCGTGACGCCAGCATGGCTCTCTGTTCGGCCGCAGCGAGATAGCAGATCTCGGTTGTGGACATCGCGCTCATCCCAATTGTCCTGCTTTGCTTGATACGGGAGCGAGATCTGCCATCGCTGGCGCGGTCCGGCCGACGCCGAGCAGCTTGAGACCAAACCGATCGCGCAGTGGTGGCCAGATCCCGCGCGGCGACCAGAGCATGACGACGACGGCAACGGTGCCAAGCGCGACCAGATACCAGCCGGCCGAGATGCCCAGCTGGTCCGTGATGATCTCGCGCAGACCGAAGAAGATGACAGTGCCGATGATCGGCCCCTCGAGCGTCCCGATTCCGCCGATCATCACGATGAACATCATGTAGACGACCCAGTTCACGTCGAAGGCCGCTGCGGGGGAGACATAGAGGTTGCCAAGGAACGACACGGCGCCGGCAAGCCCGCAGCCGGCTGCGGACAGCACGAACACGATGAAGCGATTGCGCCTGACGTCGACTCCGACGCTCATCGCGGCCAGATCATTGTCGCGCACGCTCATCAGGCCAAGGCCGAAGCCCGAGCGCATCAGGAGAAACAGTCCCCCCATCGTTCCGAGCGTCAGCGCGCCGGAGACCCAGAACAGCACTGGCTCGAACCAATCGAGATCGATCAACCGGCTTGCCTTGAGCGGCAGACCGGCGGTGCCACCGAGCCATGACGCCTTCATCACCAGCGCCGCGACGATCTCGGAGAAGACCCACATCGCGATCGAGAAATAGGCCTCGCGGAGCCGGAACAGCGGAAGCGCGATCACGGCCGCCACCACGGCACCCGCGAGGGGAGCGACAGGCAAGACCCAATACGGAGAGAGATCGAATGTATCGGAGATCAGGAACAGCCCATAGGCGCCCAGCCCGACGAACACCTGGTGGCCGAACGAGACCAGCCCGGCATAGCCGGCGAGCAGATTCCACATCTGCGCCATCGCCAGGATCAACAGGCATTCGGTGGAAAAGCGCAAGGCGCCCTCGCCCAGCAGCAGCGGGCCTACGGCAATCAAAGCTGCGACGATGGCGTAAGAGATCGCAATTCCCCTCATCGGCTCAGGCCTTGCTCGCCACGAGGCCGGCGGGACGGATCAGCAACATCACGAAGAACAGCAGATGCGCATAGAGCAGGCCCGCATTGGAATCCCATTTCAGGCCGGCGAGCTGCGCCATGCCGAGCACGATTCCGCCGAGCAGCGCGCCCCAGAACGAGCCAATGCCGCCGAGCACGACGACCTCGAAGGCGATCAGCAGGCGTTCCACGCCGGAAAACGGCGTGAAGCTCGACCGCACCGCCAGCAGCACGCCACCGATCGCGCCGAGCGCGAGTGACAGGCCCATGACGCAGTTGTAGACGCGGTCCGGCTTGACGCCGAACAGGCGAACGATATCGCGCCGATCGGCGGTAGCACGCACGATGCGGCCGAACTGGGTGCGCTTGAGGGCCCATTGCAGCAGCAGGAACAGCAGCACTGCAGCGACCAGCGTGAGCAGCGGCATCACGCCAATGCTGAGCCCAAACAAATTAAGGCTCGCGCGTGAGAGTTCGCCAAGCTGCAGGCCCCGGACGTCGGCGCCAAATACCTCCACCATCAAATTGCGCAACACGATGGACACGCCGAACGTCAGCAGCAGCGGGGCGAGCGGATCCGGCGCCCTCGCCACCCGGTTCATGATGACCGCCTGGTAGAGATACCCCACCACGAAGGCCGCGAGCACGACGGGGATCAGCACCAACAACGGATGAACCTGCGGAAACAGGCTGACCAGGATCACGGCGAGATAGGCGGCAAGCACCATGAACTCGCCATGCGCGATGTTGACGAGCCGCATCACGCCAAAGACAAGCGCGAGCCCGATGCCGAGCAGCCCGTAGAGGCCGCCCAGAAATGCCCCATTCACCAGCGTTTCCAACCAGGCCATCGTCCCCTCGCTCACATTCCGAAATAGGCTTGCGTCAGCTCGTTGAGGCTGACGTCGCCGGCGGCGGCTGCGAGTGACACGCGCCCCTTGAGCAGGCAGTAGATCCGGTCGCTCGCGCTCGCGGCGCGCTTGACGTCCTGCTCGACCAGCACCAGCGCCGTCCCCTCGCTGCGGATGTCGGCGAAGGCCCGATAGATCTGCTCGACCATGACGGGTGCAAGGCCAAGCGAGATCTCGTCGCACAGGAGCAGGCGCGGGTTGCACATCAATGCGCGCCCGATCGCGACCATCTGCTGCTGACCGCCGGAGAGCTGCCGCGGCATGTGGCTGCGCCGCTCCTCGAGCGCCGGAAACAGGTCGAACACGCGCCGGAGATTCCAGGAGCCCGGACGCTGGCTCACCTGCCCCATCAAGAGATTTTCCTCGACCGTCAACGTGTCGAACAGCATCCGCCCTTCCGGAACCATGCAGAGGCCGAGCCGCGCGATGCTCTCCGCCGGCGTCGCGCCAATATCGCCGCCGTCGAAGCGGACGTTACCGCGCTTGCTGTCGATCAGGCCAACGAGCGCGCGCAGAAAGGTGGTCTTGCCGGCACCGTTGGCGCCGACGAGCGCCACCGCCTCGCGCTCCGCGACCGTGAAGTCGAGGCCGAAGATCGCCTGCATATCTCCGTGGAAGACGTCGAGCCCCCCGACTTCAAGCAACGTCATCGGCCGTCAGTCCCATATAGATCTCCTTGACCGTGCGGCTCTCCATCACTTCAGTAGGCGGACCATCCAGCACCTTGCGACCGAAATTGAGAACAAGGATGCGGTCGGCCATTGCGCGTAAGGCATGAGGAATGTGCTCGATCCAGATCATGGCGTGATCCTGCTTCACGCTCGCGATCACCTCGATCAGCCGCTCGACCTCGGGCTCGGTCAGCCCTGCCGCGATCTCGTCGAGCAGGATCAGGCGGGGCTTGGACGCGAGCGCTTTGGCAAATTCGAGCCGCTTGCGGTCGATCAGCGGCAAGGCGCCGGCAAGGCGGTCTGCCTTGCCGGCAAGGGCGGTGCGGCGAAGCACATCCATCGCACGATCGGCCGCCTGCGCGCCGTGCAGCCCGCCACCATAGGTCGCCGCCACGAGAATGTTTTCATAGGCCGTGAGATGCGGGAACGGCTGGGGTATCTGAAAGGCCCGCCCGACCCCGAGACGAACCCGCCGATGCGCCGGGACGTTGGTGATGTCCACGCCGTCGAGGCTGATCGAGCCGGCATCGGGCCTGATCAATCCGACGATCAGGTTCAACACCGAGCTCTTTCCCGCCCCGTTCGGTCCGATCACCCCCAGGCATTCGCCCAGCGCGAGCTCGAAATCGAGGTCATCCGCAACGTGGATGACCCCGAAGCTCTTGCTCAGACCGGCAACGCGCAGCACTTCAGCCATAGGATCTTACGCCTGCCTGCCCCGTCGCCTCAAACCAGTTTCGACAGCAACGCGAGATCGGCCTGCTTCGGGATGAAGGGTGCGGTCCCATTGTGGACGATCAGCAGCTCGTATTGCGACTTGCCGCCCTTGGACTTGCGCCACTGCCCGCCGGACAGCGAGGTGACGGCGACGTTCTTGATCGGGCTGCCCTTGAACTTGACCGGGCCGACGATGGTCTCGAAGTCGAGGCCGGCAATCGCGTCACGCAGCGAGTTCTTGTCCTTCGGATCGCTGCCCCGCAGCGCCGCAAAGCCAACCTCCCACAGCGCGTGGGCGTAGCCGATCGGTTGCGTCCATTGCTTGCCAGTCGTCTTCTCCCATTCAGCGGCAAGCTCAGCCGCGGTCTGGCCCGTCAGCGACGATTTGAAGGGATAGGCCGGCGTCCACCAGACTTCTGTCGACATGCCATCGCCGCGATCGCCGAGCGCGTTGACGGCACTCGGAAACAGGAACGCCGCGGCGACGGTGCAGATCTGCGGCCTGAAGCCGGCCTGCGCCGCCTGATTCCACAGCGTGACCCAGTGATTGCCATAGGCGAAGCCGGACACGATGTCCGCGCCGCCATTCTTGAAGGCCGAGACCTGGTTGGAGAAATCGTCAGTTGCGATCTGGAAGCTGCCGGTCGAGAGCTCCTGGAAGCCCGCCTGCTTGATGCCCGCGGGCAGACCCAGCTTCTGATCCGAAAACGCCGTGCCCGCGGGATTGTCGATATAGAGCGTCCCGACCTTCTTGTTGGTCTCGACCGACTGCCACATGCCGACGAAGTTCTTCACGACATCGTCCGCACCCCAGAAGAAGTGGAACGTGTAAGGGAAGCCCTTATCCGGCGTCGATTTGCGCGGAAACATCCAGCCCTGCCAGGGCAGCATGGTCGAGATCGTCGGCACGCCACGCGCATCGGCCAACTCGCCGATCGGAATCTCTGCATCGCCATCCTCGACCAGGATGAGGTCGCATTTTTCGCGCAGCACAAGCTCGCTTGCGACAACCGACGAGCGGTTGGGATCGGACTGGTTGTCCTTGATGACGAATTCGACAGCATAATTCTTGCCGCCGATCTTGAGGCCATCTTTGACCAGGTTCTTCATCCGCTCATGGATCCAGGGATCCGGCTCGGCGAACGCAGCGCGCACGCCCGAGAGGCAGCCGCACCAGCCGATCTTGATCGTGGTCGAGGCGGCGCCCGCGATATTGACCAGTGGCACATTGCTGGCGGCCGCCAATCCTGTGGCGCCTGCGGCCTTTAGGAGGCTGCGTCGGCTCATCTTGCCGGTGACCTTCGACGCGGTGAACTTGCTGCTCTCGCTCACGACAAACCTCCCCAATCATCCGTTGATAGAAATCGTTTCATGTCACGCTGCCGGCCGCACAATGCTGTCGCGGCTGATTTCGCCGAACCGCGCAAGAGTGCGCTCGATCGCCTCTGCCGGAATGTCGCGCACGATGAAGACGAGACGCGAGCTTCGGTCTTCCGACGGCCACCCATCCATCGTGACAGGCGGATGCATCACGTGCTGCACGGCATGCACCACCACTGGCCCCTGCGGCCGGTCTGCAATGTTGATCAGGCCTTTGAAGCGCAGGAGGTCGTCCCCCTTGAGCGCGGCGACGTAATCAAGCCAGCGCGAGAAGGCCGTCCACTGGATCGGCTCGTTGACGATGAGGCTGAAGGAAGAGACGTCAGAACCGTGCGCGTGATGATCGTGGTGATGCGGAGCATGCTTATGCACCGCGATCGCCGCAGAAGCCGCTGCGAACCAGCCTGCCACCTGGCTTGAGAGCGCGTTCGGCGTGAACAGGCCCGCTTCCAATACCGCATCCGGCGCGATACGTCCGTGATCTGCGCGCATTACGGATGTGGTCGGGTTGATTGAACCGATGCGATGCTCCAGTTCTGCAACGGAGGTCGCTTCAACAAGGTCGGCCTTGGTCAGCAGAATTCGGTCGGCAACGGCAATCTGCTTCGCCGCCTCTGCATGATTCTCGAGCGAGCGGAGCGCATTCGCCGCATCGACAGTCACGACCACGCCATCGATCCGATAACGCGACACCACGCTCGGGGCCGTCATCAGCGTATGCAGCACCGGCACGGGATCGGCGAGACCGGTGGTTTCGATGAGGATGCGCCGGATCGGCGGCAAGGCGCCGGTGGCTTGGCGAGCGGACAGCTCGCCGAGCAGGGTCACGAGATCCTCGCGCACCGAGCAGCAGACGCAGCCATTGTCCAGCAGCGCGAAGCGTTCCTCGCTGGTCTCCACCAGGAGATGATCAAGCCCGACCTCGCCGAACTCGTTGATGATAGCGACCACGCCCTCCATCCCGGGTTGCCGCAGCAGGTGATTCATCACCGTCGTCTTGCCGCTGCCGAGAAAGCCGGTCAGGACGGTCACGGGGACGAGCGCGGGACCGGTCATTGGCGGCGCTCATAGACTTTGCGACCTTCGAAGAAGGTCGTCTCGACATTGGTCTCGGCGATCTGCTCGGCGGGGATGTCGAACAGTTTCTGATCGAGCACGATCAGGTCGGCTGACTTGCCGACCTCGATCGATCCAGTGATCTTGCCAAGACCCGCCGCGCGGGCTGCATTGATAGTGTAGATCTCGAGGACCGTCTCGAGATCCAGCGCCTGCTCCGGCCAGAGGGAGGCACCGGGAAAGTCGCCGGCGGGATTGCGCCGTGTCACCATGCCCTCGATACCATGCCACGGATCGGGGTTCGGAATGACAGGCCAATCGGAGCCGCCGGCCATCAGCGCGCCGACATCGTTGAGATCACGGTTCGGCCAGAAGCGCTCGGCCCGCTCGGTGCCCATCGCGGCCTTGTGCGCTTCGAGGAACACGGTCGGAAACCAGATGATCGGCGACAGATCGGCGGCGACGCCGAGATCGGCAAAGCGCTTGATGTCGTCGGGCGCGATATAGCTTGCATGCGCGATATGATGGATGAGGTTCGTGGGCCCATTGAAAGAGCGAACCACCTCGATCGCATCGAGCGCCTGGGTGACGGCCGCATCGCCCGCGCAATGGATCTTTGCTCCAAGACCGAGCTTCTCGCACTTGCCGAGCCAGCGGATAAGCTCGGGCACCGTGAGCATCGTGGCGCCGCGGAAACAACAACCGCGCACGGGATCGGCGACGTAAGGTTCGTGAAAGGCCGCAGTCTTGGCACCGGGAACGCCGTCCAAAAACATCTTTGCGTAGTCGGGCTTCACATGCGCCGAGCGAAAATTTTCGCGCAGTGCGAAAAGCGCGTCGCCGGCCGTTCCGAACATGAAGCCGGGTTCGACGATCGGCATGGCACACACCGCCCAGGCCGACAGCGCACCGCGATCATCGAGACCCTTCAACGCAGCAAGGATCGGCTGCATACTCGCAGCATCGACAAAGCCAGTGACGCCGAACGAGTTGAGCACGCCGATCGAGCGGGCAACCGCGGCCCGATCCATCTCCGCCGTGTAGTGCCCGGCCTTGGCGAGCGCACGCTCGACGATGCCGGACGCCGCTTCCACCATCAGCCCGGTCAGATTGCCGCTGTGGAGATCGCGACCGATCTCGCCATCCGTAGGGTTTTGCGTGTCGGCCGTGACGCCGGCAATGCGCAAGGCCTCCGCGCTTGCCCAGCGGTTGTGATAGCTGTCATCACGCAACAGCACGGGATGGCCAAGGCTCGCGGCATTGAGCTCGGCCGCAGCTTCATCGGTATTGAGCCGCACCAGGAGATCGCTGCCGAACTGGCCTCCGACGATCCAGCTCCCGCGCGCCGCCTTCTCCGCCGCCTGCTTCACCGCCGCCGCGATCTGGCCGATGGAATGGTCCGACGGGAAGCGGAGCTCATAAAGGTCGGCCTGCCCGCCCATCATGATGTGATTGTGGATGTCGATGATGCCAGGCATGGCCATGCGGCCACCGAGATCGACCACAATAGTGTCGGCACCGACGACCGCCTTCACGTCACCCTCTTCGCCGATCGCCACGAAACGACCGGCCTTGACCGCTGCGCAGCTGACCCACGGCCGATTGCGATCGACTGTGTAGATCCTGCCGTTGCGGAACAGCGTGTCGGCGTTGGTCTTGATCTCGCTCATTCCCCGATCCCGATTGCTGAGGGAGCTTGTTCCGCACTTGGGTTCGTCACAATCAGCCGTTCGGTTGATGAGACCGCCAGGCGCAACGCGCCCTGTCAGAGGGCAATCCAGGCCGTCTTCCGGTCGGTGTATTCGTCCAGCGCATGCAGCGACTTGTCGCGACCGAAACCCGACTGCTTGAACCCGCCAAGGGGGACGGTGATGTCAGTCCCTCCATAGGTATTGACGTGCACAACGCCGGCATTGATGGCACGGACCATTCGGTGCGCGGTCCGCAGCGACCCCGTCCACACGGCGGCGGCAAGCCCATAGGCACTGGCGTTCGCCAGCTCGACCGCTTCCTCCTCGGTTTCGAACCGCGTCACTGCGAGCACAGGACCAAAGACCTCCTCGCGCCACAGGCTCATCCGCCGATCGACATCGGCGAAGATGGTCGGTACCATGTAGAAGCCGCCGCTCTCGGCGCGAAGCCGCCCGCCGCCCGAAAGTCGTTCTGCGCCTTCTTGCTCGGCCCGCGCCACGGCTTCTAGATTCTTGCGCAGCTGAGTTTCGCTGTTCACGGCGCCGATGTCGTAGGCGAGATCGAGGGGGTCGCCGACCTTCAGTTTTCCGGTCAGTGCGAGCAGCTCGCTCATAAACCGGTCGTAGACGCCGGATTGCACCATGAGCCGCGAGCCGGCAACGCAGACCTGCCCGGAATTGCGGAAGATGCCGTTGACTGAGACCTTGGCCGCCTGCTTGAGATCCGGCACGTCATCGAACACGACATTCGGTGACTTTCCGCCGAGTTCGAGATGAACCCGCTTCAGATTGGAACGCGCGGAATATTCCAGCAGCCGCCGGCCGACCGGCCCTGAGCCGGTGAATGCGAGCACGTCGACGTCTATGTGCAAGGCCAATGCCTCGCCCGCACTCGCGCCCGGCCCGGTCACGACGTTCAGCACACCGTCCGGCAGGCCCGCCTCGCTCGCGAGTGCAGCCAGACGCAGCAGGGTCAGCGACGCAGTTTCCGGCGGCTTCACCACCACGGAATTGCCTGCGGCAAGCGCCGGCGCGATCTTCCAGGCCCCGATCATCAACGGAAAATTCCAGGGCACGATGACACCGACGACGCCGAGGGGCTCGCGATGGACAAGACCGAGCACGTCGCGTCCGGTCGGCGCGATCTCGCCATAGACCTTGTCGATCGCCTCGGCGTAGTAGCGAATCGTGGCGGCCGCCGATAATGGCTCGGCCTTGTAGGCCATGCCGATCTCGGTGCCGTTGTCGCGCACACCGAGCACGGCGAGCGCCAGGGCATGCGCTTCGACCAGCTCGGCGAACCGCAACAGCACCTTCTTGCGTTCAGCCGGTGCGGCACGCGACCATGCACCGCTGTCGTAGACCCGACGCGCCGCCTGCACTGCTCGATCGATGTCGGTGGCGTCGCCACTGGCGATCGTCGTGAGCCGCGTGCCGTCGATGGGAGATATCACGTCCATCCGCGCGCCGCTCAGGCTGTCGACAGCGGCGCCGGCAATAAAGTGCTGCTGTGAAGCGATGCCCGTTTTTCGCAGCACGTCGATTTCAGATTGCAACATGAGCAGGCCCAGACGTGGAAATGCCGGATCGCGCCTGCATCGGCAATCGCGATCATGCCCCTCATTCAGCTTTGCCACGGCTTCTCTCGCAATCCACCGATAGGTGGATGTTGCGTGCTGCGGCAGATCCATAGTTTCGGCCGCACCAATCATTTGCGCGGCCATCTGCGTGGCGCGTTCCTTCGTCCAACTACCGGCACTACGAAGACATGATCAACAGAACACGCCCGCGCATCCTGCTCATCGGGACTGGCGACACCAAATCCGACGAGCTCCTGTTCATGCAGCGCTGCATCAGCGAGGCCGGTGGCGAAACAGTGATGATGGACATCAGCGTGCTCGGCGATCCACCCTACCAAGCCGCGCATGACAAACACGAGGTCGCGGCGGCTGCCGATACGACGATCGAGGCGGTGATCGCCAGCGGCGACGAGAATTCCTCGATGACATTGATGGCGCGCGGGGCCTCCCGGCTGACGCGACGGCTCTGCGACGACGGCAGGATCGACGCCATGATCGCGATCGGGGGCACCATGGGCACCGATCTCGCGCTCGACGTCGCGCGCGCATTGCCGCTCGGATTTCCCAAGCTGATCGTGTCGACGATTGCATTCTCCCATCTAATTCCGCCGGAGCGGATTGCCGGCGATCTGATGATGATCTTGTGGGCTGGCGGCCTCTACGGTCTTAACGGCACCTGCACCGCCGTGCTGGCACAGGCCTGCGGTGCGATCGTCGGCGCGGCCCGCAGCGCGATCAGCCCGCGATCCGATCGACCGATCGTGGCGCTGACCTCGCTGGGGAAGAGCTGCCTCAGCTACATGGTGGAACTGAAGCCGCAGCTCGAGGCGCGCGGCTACGAGGTCGTGGTGTTTCACACCACGGGCATGGGAGGCCGCGCAATGGAGTCGATCGCGGATCAGGGTGGATTTGCCGCGGTGCTCGATCTCAGCCTGCAGGAGGTCGCCAACCAGTTGATGGGGTCGGTGGTCAATTCCGGCGCCGACCGGCTGATGAACGCAGGCCGCAGCGGCATTCCGCAGATCGTGGCGCCCGGCGCCATCGACATGGTCGATTTTCCGGCCTGGCTGCCGGTGCCGGCCGAACTCGGCGACCGCCCTTTCCACGCGCACAACCGGCTGCTGGCGTCAGCCACGTCCCGCCCGGAAGATCGCCGCCGGATCGCGCGCGCGATCGCGGACAAGCTCTCCGAGGCCACCGCTCCCGTCGCTTTCGTGCTGCCGGCCGGCGGGATCCAGCAATGGGACCAACCGGGCGAGCCGCTGCACGATCCCGAGGGACTCGATGCATTCGTCGTGGAAATGCGGGCTGCAATCCGAAAGCCCGTCGAGCTGCACGAGATCAGGGATCATATCAACGACAGGGGCTTCGTGGCGAAAGTGCTGGCGATTTTCGACCGCTGGGTCGCCGCCGGCATCGTACCAGCAGGCAAGGTCGCCGTGGAACAGACATGACTGCATCCGCGCCAACCGCCCTGGTTCTTGATTTTGGCGGGGTAATCTCGAAGACCCTATTCGAGACCCACGCGGCGACGGAGGCTGCGCTCGGTCTTGCCCCGGGGACACTGACCTGGCGTGGACCTTTCGCTGAGGATACCGACCCGCTCTGGTCCGCGATGCAACGCGGGGAATTGTCCGAGCGCGACTATTGGCTGGCGCGGAGCCGCGAGGTCGGGCGGCTCGTCGGCGAGGACTGGCTGGACATGCAGACCTTTGTCCGGCGCGCGCGTGGAGCCGATCCGATGCTGGTGATCCGCCCCGAGGCCGAGCGAGCGATCCGAACCGCGCGCGAAGGCGGCCGCAAGCTCGCGATCCTCTCCAACGAACTCGATCTGTTCTACGGCGCCGACTTTCGTCGCAGGCTGCCCCTTCTCGACCATTTCGACGTCATCGTGGATGCCACCCATACCGGAATCCTGAAACCCGATCCGCGCGCATATCGCGCCGTGTGCAACGCCCTTGAGCTTGCACCGCAGGCTTGCGTCTTCGTCGACGACCAGGACCGCAACATCAACGGCGCCGTCGCCTGCGGCTTCAACGCCGTGCGGTTCGACGTGCGTCATCCCCGGGATTCCTATCGGCAAGCCCTGCACCTGCTTGGTCTTGCCTTCGACTGACGACGAGTGGAGCCACCTATGCGTGAAGCCAATTTCCTCATCGAGAACAACGCACGCCGGATCTGGCATCCGATGGCGCACCCCAAGGATATGCAGGACCATCCGCCGCGCATCATCATGAAGGGCGAAGGCATCCACGTCACCGACATCGACGGCAAGGCTACGCTCGATGCGGTCGGCGGCCTTTGGAATGTCACACTCGGCTACAGCTGCGATCCGATCAAGAAAGCGATTGCCGACCAGCTCGACGAACTCCCCTACTATTCCGGCTTTCGCGGCGTCTCCACCGGGCCCGCAATCGAGCTCGCTTATGAGCTGACCGAATGGTTCAAGCCGGAAGGCATGACACGCACGTTCTTCACCTCGGGCGGATCCGACTCGGTGGAGACCGCGCTGCGCCTCGCACGGCAATATTGGAAGATCAAGGGCCAGCGCGACCGAACGAAATTCCTGTCCTTGAAGAAGGGCTATCATGGCACGCATTTCGGCGGGGCATCGGTGAACGGCAATGCCAATTTCCGCCGTAACTATGAGCCGCTGTTGCCCGGCGTCTACCACATCCCGTCACCCTGGACTTACCGCAATCCCTTCGACGAGACAGATCCGGCGAAGCTTGCCCGGCTCTGCGCAAACTGCCTGGTCGACGAGATCGAATTCCAGGGAGCCGACACGATCGCGGCCTTCATCATGGAGCCGGTGCTCGGCGCCGGCGGCGTGATCGTGCCGCATGAGAGTTTCATGGGGCTGGTGCGCGAGATCTGCGATCGCTACGGCATTCTTCTGATCTCCGACGAAGTCGTCACGGGTTTCGGACGGACCGGCGCCTGGTCCGGCGCGCGGCTCTGGAATGTCCAACCGGACATGATGACGATCGCCAAAGCCGTTACCTCGGGTTATTTCCCGCTTGGGGCCACGCTGATCAGCGACAAGATCGCCGAAGCGTTCGAGAGCGACGAGACCAGCTTTGGTTCGATCGGTCATGGCTACACGTACTCCGGCCATCCCGTGGGTTGCGCGGCCGGCGTCGCCGCACTCGCTGAGGCGCGGCGGCTGAAGGTCGACGAGAAGGCCGCGGCCTCCGGCCTCGTGCTCAACGCGGCGCTGGCGGCGCTGCAGCAGAAGCACGAGATCGTCGGTGACATCAGAGGGAAGGGCTTGATGGCGGCGCTCGAGCTCGTTGCGGACCGCGGCAACAAGAAGGCGCTGGACAAGAAGCTCGTCGGCAAGATTGCCGATGCGATCTACGAGGCCGGCGTGATGGTGCGAGTCTCCGGTAACAACATCATCCTGTCGCCGCCTCTGATCATCACCGCGGACGACGCCAGAGCGATCGCACGCGCGATCGATCATGGCCTCGCTTCTGTTTGAAACCTCTTGATGCGTCGCGGCCCTAGTGGAGCCGCGCCATCATCGCCACGACGGCAGAGCGCGTCTCTACGCCGAGCTTTTCGAAGATGTGCATCAGGTGCGTCTTGACCGTGGCGTGGCCGATCTTCAGGCATTCGCCGATCTCGCGATTGGTCCGGCCGCAACACAACAGCCGCACCACGTCCATCTCGCGGCTGGTCAGTCCATAACGCTGACCGTCATCTGGTGTAGCCCAGCGGCTCACCAGGTTAAATTGAAGGTACTGGTGAATCTTCTGGGCGATGGTCATGGCGCCCTCGGGGATGGCGGCTCCCCGATCCCAGGCGACACTCATGCCGGCGACGATCTGGTCGTCGCGCCGAAAGAAGAAGTCGACCATGTCGACGATACCGCACTGATCGACGAAAGAACGATAGAGCGCCGTTTCGCCCAACTGCCGATCGGCAATCGTTCTGCTCAGACGCGCCACGGCTAGGCCGCCCGCATGACGAGGGTGCTGCGGGTCAAAGGCACTCATGCCTTCGAGGTACTGTCGATGAAATGGCTCGGGAATGCCTGACAACAGGAAGCGCTGGAGGTTGTAGTTCCCATCGACCTCGTAGAACGCCGTTGCCGACCCATCCAGCATGGACTGGGCGAAATGCACAGCTTCGCTTGTTGCCGGATCCGAGCGGCCCATGAGCATGAGCACGGCCAACCCTCCTCGTTTTCACCCCGTTCGGGACATCTGGCGTGTCCTCGCGCAATGCGACGCTGGGGCAGACAGATGTCCCAGTCAAGCAAATTCCGGACCATCGTTTCGCCCTGAAATGAAGCGTGGATCGTCCGCAAAATTCGTCTCCACCAAATGGTGGATTGACCGTCCACCGCACTACACGGCGCGGTTCTGGGTCGGTGCGCGGCCGCCGCCGTCGGCAACGAGCACGGCACCGGTGACGAAGGACGCCTCGTCCGACGCGAGGAACAGGCAGCACCGGGCGATCTCCGCAGGCTCGGCCATGCGTCCGAGCGCAATCCGCCGCTCGACAGCCTGGAACTCGACCTCTGCGGTCGTACCGTTCTGGTCCGCAAGCAGCTGCATTTCGTACGCGCTCATCGGCGTACGCACCCAGCCCGGCGCAATGGCATTGGCGCGAACGCGGTCTGCCCCGTGCGCATAGGCCAGCGAGCGCGTGTAGGCAACGACGCCCGCCTTGCTCGCCGCATAGCTTGCACTGTCAGGGCTCGCATTGAATGCGGCAACGGATGCGACATTGACGATCGCGCCACCACGCTGCCTGAGCAACGGCAAGGCGGCTCGACACGTTCGCATCGTACCAGTCAGATTCACGTCCAGCGTCCGCGCCCAAACGTCGTCGGACACGCTCAACGGTTGATCGGGGATGATGAGACCCGCGGCGTTGACGAGGATATCGAGCTGTGCACCACATGCTGCGATTGCCCTCGCGATGTCAGCCAATTGCGTGACATCGCCGTGCAGGGCTTGCCCGGATGCTTCACGCGCCGCGGCGTCGAGCTCGGCATCTCCAAGGCCAAACAGCACGACACGCGCGCCGTTCTGTGCGAACAGCAACGCCGTGGCACGGCCGATACCGGTCGCTGCCCCCGTAACGAGCGCAGTCTTGCCTGCAAGCCGTGACATCTAGAGCCCCCATTGCCGTTCGACGGCAAATCCGGTCTCCGGAAGCGTCGAACCGCCGTCGACGACGATGGTCTGCCCGGTGACATATTTGGCCTCGACGGAAGCGAGATAGAGCATCGCGCAGCCGATGTCGTCGGCCTCGCCCATATGTCCGACAGGAATGAATCGCTCGAGCCTGGCGCGGTTTTCCGGCTCGCTCATGGTGCCGCGGCCCGGCTTGGCGATAAAGCCCGCCTCGACGCCGTTGACCGTGATACCGTCCCGCGCCAGCTCGAACGCCGCGCCGCGGATGAACGCGTTGACGCCGGCTTTCGCCGCCGAATAGTGCGCACCGCCTCCAATCGCGACCCGAGCCGACACCGACGATGTCATGAGGATTCGTCCGAAGCTGTTAGCGCGCATATGCGGGATCGCGGCTTGTGCCAACCAGATGCCGGCGCTCAAGTTCAGGGTCAGGGTGTCCGCAAGCTTGACCTCGTCGAGTTCCTCCAGTGAGGACCACGGACAGCCACCGGCATTGTGCACGACGATGTCGAGCCGGCCGTGTTGGCTGGCGACGCCGTCGATCATGGCCCGCAGGCTGTCGCGGTCGAGCTTATCGAACGGCACGCAATGAGCAGCTCTACCATCCGCGGCCAGCTCTTGCACCAGTGCTTCGGCGACATCCAGCGTCCGGTTGGCGATCACGACCGTGGCGCCGGCCTGTGCAAGCCGCATTACGATCGCAGCACCAATGCCTCTGCCCCCGCCGGTGACAATTGCGACCCGACCAGAGAGATCGAACGGACGCGGTGTCATCAGATCGCTCCGGACTTGCGCAGCAACTCGATGAAGCGCCCGAGCACGCTGTTGTGCCGCTCCACATCCTGCACTGAGGTCGCCGGACACATTAGCAGCATGGTGTGGAAGGGTGTCACCAAAATACCCTCGTTCATGTAGAAGACATGCAAGAGGGTCTCGAGCTCGGATTGCCGACCCGCAATCACGTCAGCACCGCTGCGTGGTGGCTTCGGCATGAACATGATTTCTGTGCGGGCACCGATTTGTGTGACATGCCAGGGCAGACAATGTCCTTCGATCAGCCGCCGCGCCTCGTTCGCCAGCTGCGTCGCGGTCGCGATCATGCGTTCGTAGTTTGCCGGCGTCAGGACCTTCTCCAGCACGGCGCGCATCGTCGCAACCGTCAGCGCGTTGCCGGCGAGTGTCCCGCCAAAGCCGAGATGCGCCGATTGCCGCTCACGCGGATTGACATGCGGGACGATGGCCCAGAGCCGTTCGGCAATATCGGGGCTCAAACCAAAAATGCCGGCGGGGATGCCGCCGGCGATCGCCTTGCCGGCAACCAAGATATCCGGTTCGAGACCAAGCCCACGCGTACAGCCGCCGGGACCTGACGACAGCGTGTGGGTTTCGTCGATGATGAGCACAACGCCCGCGCGCCGTGTCAGATCGCGCAACGCGCTGTGAAAGCCCGGATCGACCGGGATCATCCCAAAATTCGTCATTAGCGGCTCCGTCAGCACGCAAGCGACGTCGCCCTGCACCAGGGCTGCTTCCAATGCCGCGACGTCGTTGAACTCGACCACCCTGCTTACGCTGTCATGATCGATTCCGTTCGGATGGATCATGTTGCGTAGGCCGACACGGCCTCCGCGGATCTCGACATGGGCCTCCTCGACGCCACCGTGGTAACAGCCGGAGAACACCAGCACCTTGCGACGGCCGGTGATCATGCGCGCGATCCGGATCGCGGCGCGGTTGGCGTCTGTCGCCGACGTCGTCAAGGTCCAGTAGTGCGGACCAAAGCGGCGCGAGAGCTCGGCTCCAACCCAGAGACTATCTTCGGTCGGTAGCATCATGGTCGCGCCGCGCTTGAGCTGGCGAAGTGCAGCGTCAGTGACCGCCTCGGGCGCGTGGCCGCACATGCCGCCGGTATCACCGAGGCAAAAATCGACGTAATCGCGTCCATCGATGTCACGGATATGTGCGCCGCTGGCCTCATCGACATAAATCGGAAAGCCGCCTGCCCATCGCCTCATCCAGTGCGACGGCCCTCCGTAGAGGAAGTGCTGCTCGCCCTGCTGCCAGGCGAGCAAGGAGCGCGGGTGTATGATGCGATAGCGTTCCTGCTCGGCATCGAGCAACGCGTTCAGTGTGGCGATCGTTTCCTGCCGATCGCGATAGGCTTGCTTCATTTTTCATCCGGCGTGGCGATGATAAAGCGGCCCCAGCCGTGTCGCCAACGCCGACGATCATGGCCGTTGCACTCCCCCGGCAGCAATCAACCGATAGGTTGATGTCGTCACGGTCTGAGTCCAAGGTGATCGGATTACTTTTTAATGGGGCCCCAGGCCGATCGCTTGCAGTGCAGTTCGATGAGCCGTTGGCGTTGTCCTCCAGGACTTACGCTGAAAGCGACAGTTTGCCGGCGGGGTGCGTCCAGGGCACCGCGCCGCCGATTCAAAAGCGCGCTGTTGTGGGCAACTCGACCGTAGGCCAACTATTAATCGGGCTATTCGGAGCTATCATGCTGCGCGCTTCGCTCAGAAAGTCGAAACACAACGAGCAATCGCAGGAGCGTCGAAGATCCAGAATTCACTGAGAAATCAGGGACCCGTCTAAACGGCGGCGCCAACAAGCACTAGACCTACCAAGGCCGATGAGGTGAACGCTTTTGAGATCGCCGCCGCCAACTTAGGAAGCGACGCGCCGTGGCTCTAGGGTCGGTCCGTCCTCGCGGGCGATGCGGCACTCACCATGCGGTCCAAACACGTCCGCGCACCTAAGCCCGGAGCCCGCAAATCGCGTAAGCGCCCTAAGTGACGCCCCGCGCTACCGAGGTTCGCGCCATCAAATGCAGCGGGGGAAGCAGGCGTTTTTCGTCCGTATCGAACACCCGATCGATCGCGACAATCTGCAAGGCGCACCTCGGGAAACGGAAAGGACGCGTCAGGTCGGAGCAGAAATCTGCGAGACAATACCGGTCAACAACAGACGCTAATGCGACCGTGGAGTAGGCCGGGGCCTATCTCACCAGCCCTCGGCCCTGCTCCGCTTCCGCCAAGATCGCACAGCAGGCGCCATGGAGGGCTTGCCCCACCTTTGTGACGCGGAAACCGTTGGCCGAGCCTGTAAAGCTTGCCGGTTCGCGCGTTGAATCTTGCGGCTTACCGTGGCAAGGTAGCTGGACTTGGGGCTACACCCTGGGGCTACACCAGAGATCTCTGGCGTGCAGTAAGGCCTGGTTTTACGGGGCTTTCTCGAAGCCGTTTTATTATGGCGGAGAGGGAGGGACTCTCTCCCCCTAGGCCGAGATTGCGCGAATCCGCCGAAAAACAAGGATTCCTGTAAAGCCCGACAGCGAATTGTAACCACCGCTGTGTACCACCTGTGCGGCGATTCGGACCTTCAATCTCAGCCATTTTCGAGGCGGTCCAGGAATGCGATCCGCGCGGGCCCTTCCAATGTTGCCCTAGGCATCCAGCGGCCAATCGCCGTCGTTGCTGGCTCTAATTTCTAGCTTGTTGCCCGGGCTTGTCCGCGCTGATGCGCCACACCGCGTTGCCGGTAGCGTCCGCGACCAGCAACGCGCCGGTGCGGTCCAGAGCTACGCCCACGGGCCGGCCTCGCACCGTAGCGCTGCAAATTGTCGCGATCGCCGTCACGATCGCCCTCGACAGGCGCGGCAGGGGAGGACGAGGTCCGGAGCAATGATCGGGTATCCGTCGGCCTCGGCTATCGCCGAAGCGCTCGGCCCGAATTGCGACCCTCATCCGCGGCCTCGTAGATGCGGCGGATCTCGTCGCCCGAAAGGTGCCTGCGTTCGCTCAGGCGCTCGGCAACCGCTTCGATCGCGCCGCGATGCTTCGTCATGAGACGGAGCGCGCGCCGGTACAGAGCCGCGAGATGCCGATCGACCTTGCGGCGCAGGATCTTGTCGGTCTTCAAGAGCTGATGGATGTCGTTCGGTCCCGCCACATGAACGAGCGAGCCGCCTAGACCGACGGTGGTATGAATCGCGCCGACGAACCGCGAGGCGATCGCCAGGTCGCTCTTGATGTCACCACCCGCGTTGGCGGACACGACCCGAAGGACGACCTCCTCCGCGGCGCGCCCCGACAGTATCGCCACGACGCGGTCTTCGAGGTTGCGTTTCGTGGGCAGGTCGTCCTCCGTCGCCTCCGACAGGGTCTCGCCCAGGCTATCCGTCGCGCTGCGCACCACGCAGCGCTTCACCACGGCGCAGCCCAACGCCAGCGAGGCGACCGCATGTCCCGCTTCGTGGATGCATATCCGCCACAGCACGTCGGGCGCGAAGTCGCTCGTCGGCAGCGCCGCAGCCCTCAAATCGGCCGGCGAGAGCGCCCCGCCGCGGGCGCGCGCGATACGGCGGCCGTCGCGCACCAGCCGCATGATCTCTGCTCCGGTGGATCCTTCGAACAGGCCGGCGATCTCGCCGAGATCGCGATCGGGTAGATCGCCGGCGACGTGGTACCGCAGGATGTTCAACGTTCCGGTGAAGTCGGGCCTCTTGATCTCGATCGCGCGCTCGAGGCGACCGGGACGCATCAGCGCAGCGTCGAGATCGGCGATCCGGTTGGTGGCTCCGATGACGATGATGCCACTCCTCTTGCTCCGATCGCCCCCCTTGACCGTTCCCGCGAGACCGTTGTCCAAGTTGGTCAAGATGTCTCCCAAAATGGGCGTCCAGTAGTCCCTGTTGCGATCCGACATCGTCGCTCGATTCGGGATCGCATCACATTCATCTAGAAAGAGAATACAACACTTTGCACTCGCTTTAGATGCAAGCGCCCTCGCCTGCGCGAACACCTGGCGTTCAGCGCGAAGGACATCGTGAAGATACCCAGTCCCGTTGAACCAGTCGGCCACGGACGACTCCAACAAGGGAATCCCGCACTCCTTCGCCACCATCCTCACCCAAAGCGACTTGCCGAGGCCGGGCTCCGAAAAGACCACCACGCCACGGTCCAGCGCAGACCACGGAATCCTGTGCGCACGATAATCCTCTATGTCCTTGGCCAGCGCCAATGCCCAGCGGCGCGCCTCTCCGAATTCGACGGCAAGACGCAGATCGGGCAGCTTCTGGACTGCGATGTCCGTGCCGATCCTGGCGGACGTCGTCGCCAGGCGATCGCGGATCTTTCGGGCGGACGAGCGGGACCGAAAGGTCGATAAGATGTCGGGAAAGTCCAAGCCTACGACAGTGAGCCCCGAAAAGTCGACGCCGTGAGGCTTGCCGCCAAACCGCGCGACGGCATCGCTAACGACCACACCGGACGACTCGAGCTCGATCGTGAGATCGGCCGCGGCGACCAGCGTGGATGGCAGAATGCCGACATCGGCGGCGACGCCGAGAACGGAGCGCTTGGTCAGCTCGATAGCCACCCCGTCCGATCCCTTGTCAGCGCGATGCTGCCGGTCGGAGCCGTCCCAAGAGATCAGCATCCAGGAACGGCCGAAAGCCTTCCGGCAATAGTCGGCAACCGGCGAGACCCAGGCTGGTGTGGGGACTCGGACCACGACCGCGATCGGTTGCTTGCTGTCAGCGAGCTTGCGGCGAACGGACGGCGATGTAGCTGCCTCAAAAGCGGCGGCAGCAAGCGCCATCCGCGGATCACGCTTATCGTAGCGATCCTCCGCTATAGGCTCGAGCCGGTCCTCGTCCAGCTTTTCGAGTTCAAAGTCCGCCTCGGTGACGCGTCTCGCATCGTTCGGAGCTTTTTTCATTGCAGGAGGCTTCCGGGTCCATTCCCGACTAGGAGCAGATTTCGACGATCAAGCCCGGATCGAAATCTGGGACCTCGTCGCCGTAACCGTGCGGATTGCAGATCACGCGAGTCCGGTTGATCATGTAGTCGGAGCGGGCGTGAACGTGTCCGTGGAACCAGAAGTCGACTCGCGGCGTCGGCCAGGTCGCTTCCTGCGGGTTGGAGCGCAGATCGTCCGCTCCGTCGAGCGGACCGGAAAGCAGGTCGTCCGCGATCGTCGAGGCGAAGGCAGGCGTCAGGGGATCGTCCTTCCAGAGTTCGGGGACGGAGCGGAAGCTCGGCGCATGGTGGGTGACGATCACGACCGGCATTGCCGCGGCGCGCGGATCGGCGAACTCGGCCGCGATGTAGGCGCGCGATTTGGCATGCATGGCCGCCGCTTCCTGAGGGCGAAAGCGGCCCCACGGGCGCTTGCGCCATCCGATCCGCCGGTGGTCGTTCATGCCATCGCGCGCGGCTGCCATGGCGGCCGCCATGCGCTGGTCGCCGAAAAGCCGGAAATCAACCCAGCCGGTGGCGCCGATGAACCTCACGCCGCCCACGCCGTTCACGGCACCGACGACGGCAGTGTCGTTCTCCAGCAGAACGATGTTGTGATCGGGCGCTGCGCGACGGGCCTCGTCCAACTCGTCGAGAACGTACCTGCGGTAATACTCATGATTACCCATGACGAACACGATCGGGATGTCGACGGGGACGATGCGGCGCAACGCCGCGAAAGAGTTGCACGCGCCCTCGCAGACGTCGCCGGGAACGACGGCGACGTCGACGCCGGCGCCAACAGCGATCGGCTTCGGTGTCCGCCAGTCGGCATGCAGATCCGAAAAGAGTTGCGCGAGCATCAGACATCGCCTCCATAGCCACCGAGCAGACGGCGGCGCCCGCGTGCGTTGCGAAGCCGGCTTTCGCACCAGATGCGATGCAGCCGCCAGCTCGTCGACAGTCCGGCGCGATCGACCCAATCGAGGGGCGTGCGGTCGATGAGGTCCGCCATGACCGACGCCGCTGCGGCGTCCTCGAACGCGACAGCCAACAGCACCGTCATGGTCAGATCCAGCCTGGCGTTGACCTCCTCGGGCATCCGCAAGCGCAAGGCGACCTTCACCGCAGCGGTCGCGTCGCCGTCCACCGCGGCGCGCCAATCATCGAGGGTCGAGCCGATGCGGGCGATGCACTCCTGCACCTGCTGCTTCATGGACTGATCGAACATCTCCGCCGTGTATCCCCGCCAGAACGTGAGGGGATCCTCCCAGGCGGCTTCGGCATGTTCGGGCCGGCGCCGTTCAGCGCCACTATCGTCGTTCTTAAAGGTCATCTAATTCCAGTCTGCGCCGCGAACCGCGACTTTCTCTGAGATACTGGTGGCTTGCGGTGGTGTCCCCAGGGGGACACCACCGCCCTCGCCTCGCCACGCCGGGCCATGGCATGCCTCACCGGGCCACGCCCCGCCGGGGGGACTCGTCAGTCGAGGAGCACCTCCTCGACCGTGAAGCGCCCATGCTTCTTGCGCCAGTCGCCCACGCCGATCTGCGACCCGGCCACGCGGAAGATGTCGATGACCTGCTCGCGATTGATGACCGTGGGGAGGAAGCTCACGTGGACGATCGCGCTCCAGTTGGCGAAGTACGGGCGCGTCCGCGGCGTCAGCGCGCGGCGCACGCGCACCAGCTTCCTGAACCTGAAGCTAGGATTCTTGGCGAGCTTTCGGACGTCCCGCGACCCATCGTATTCGAGCGGCGCCGGCGCATCGACGAGGACGGCGCCGGCGAGCGTCGCACCGAAATTCCGCGTCTTGGCCGCGTCCTCGAAGCACTTCTCCAGCGCGTCCGCGGGCAGGCACGGCTGGCCTTCGTGCGTCCACAGCTTGCCGAACCACTCGATGTCGGCGATCCGGCGGTGATCCGCGGCAGTCTTCTTGCGCTTGCTGGTGACGGCGGCGAGCTTGACCGCCTCGGGGTCGAGAGGGTCCGCCATGCGCGATGCATTCATCAGGAGCGGACCGAAGGATTCGAGTTTCAAGGTCAGGCGCTCGATGCTCATGCGGCTTCTCCCGCGAGGGAGGCGTCGAACAGCGGCGCCCGGGTGTGGACGACGACGTCGACGAACGTCGGCGCCTGGAGCTTCGCGTAGAGGCGGGCGCTGAGGAAGTTGTGCACGTCGTGATGGCAGTCGCGGCACAGCGCGGTGAGATCCTCGGGCAACTCGGCGCCGAGGTTCTCGTAGGTCCTGTGGTGCGCCTGAAGCGGGACTTCCGAAGAGGACACGTTGCAGAGGCGGCAGCGGAAGCCGGCCGAACGAAGAGCCTCGAATCTTGCGGGGCTCGTTAGCCAGGCGTCGCTCCCGATATATTGACGGTACATCATCCATTCTCCTGTCGTCACTCCCAAAATGTAACCGAATGAAGTCGGCAAGGCAAGCCGTCGGTGTCTTTTTGTAACCTTTATGATTAACGGATGGCCTCGCGGCGGCGGCGGCCACAAGTCACGGCGGTGTCTGCCTGGCCGAGCCTTCAGGCTGGCCGAATTCCACGCCAGGCACGACACGGGAGAAAGGTGGATTTGCCCCGCCGGCTTCTGTCTAGTCGCAGACGAACAAGCTAGTGTCCGGGCGAATCGCAGGCAGAGGCCGACGAAGGATAGCGACCGACCGATCGAGAATGGCGAAACTCATCGACATGTCCGAGGTTTGGCCGACGCCCGCGCTCTTCCGCGCGGCGCGGGGTCTACTCTGTTGGGGGCAGGAAGACCTTGCGGAAAAGTCGGGCTTCGCCCGCAAGACCATCATCCTCATAGAGAGCCATACGGCGGCGACCATGGACGCCCGGCGCGTCGCCATAGTCGAGGAGCTGGCCGCCTTCCTTGAGAAACAAGGAGTCGAATTCGTCCCGAAGCGCGGCAAGGAGGGTGCCGGTGTCCGCTTCAAGGACGGGGGGCACGAGGCAAAGGTCGTCGAGAAGATGAAGGCCGACATCGAACGGCGCAAGGCCGGGCGGAAGCTGAAAGCGGAAGAGAAGCGTAGCGCCGAAAGGGCTCGCAATACCGAACCCAAACCGAAAGAGCGTCAGGCGAGCAAACGATAGCCGGTTCTTACGTGTGCCCAACGCTTGTTGTCCGAGAGCGACGACCATCATCCGCCGCTCATCCCTTGCGCAAACCTAGACTAGTCAGCTTTGCCGCTCAGGAAAGGGCCTTTCGGAGCGAGCGGAGCATCTCCTCAGCGTCCTCTATCTTCTTCAGCAGGTCGGCGTTTCCCTTCAAGGCCTGCAGCGCCGTCCACGGCACCGCCTTCACCGCCTCGACGACGGCGTCCAGCTCCCCCGCGAGGCCGTTTTCCTCCTTGGGCTTCACGGCTCCCAGGCGCAGCGCCGCCGACTCCAGATCTCCTGCGTCTGCCAGAAAGTGCGCCTTGGCGATGGGGTCCGGCAGTATCGTGCGGAGCTTGCGCAGATCCTTCGAGTTGGTGATGCGTTTCTGGTTGACCTTCTTGACAACGGCCTCGACCACGCTCGGCGTCAGAAGCTTCTTGCTGACGCCCATCAACTCTCGCGCCCATGTGATGGCCGCACCTGGATCGCGAAGGCTCGTGAACTTCTCCGAGAGCTCGAACACGTCGACCAGCTTGTCGAGTTCACGGACGGTAATGCCGAGAATGTTGGCGGCGCTGGCCCGACCCATCAAGTCCACGAGTCGGTATGCGACCATCTCCTTTTCCTTGGCGTCCCATTCCTTGCGCTGCCTGTGGATGTAGATCCAGACGCGCAGCCGGTCCTCCTCGCTCAGCGTCCTGTCCGTGACTTCGACCGGGATATGCCGGTACTCGTCCTTTCCCTGCTCGACCAGAACCTTGGAGTTCGACCATCGGCGGTCGCCATCGATGATGCGGAACTTGCCCGGGAATTCCGGATGGGGCTCGACGAGCAAAGGCTCGAAAAGTCCCCCGTTCGCCTCGATCTGGCGCTGGAGTTCTTCATCGACCTTCGGACCGAGACGCGGCTGCTTGTCGTTCGGGACGATCTCGTCGATGTTCGCCTTCGTCCTATAGGTCCGCAGCACCGTCCGATCGAGCCTGCGTTCCTGCAGGTTCACGACCACGCGGTCGCGGTTTTCGGCGGCGCTAGTCATCGGCGATCCCGCCGAAATCCGCGGTACCGACGATGGTGTCGATCTCGTTCGTCAGCTCCGCACGGACCCGCTGCACCGAGCGGATCAATTCCCCCTGCCGCTTCCAGTTCATATCGTGAGCCTTCTTTTCCTTCACCTGGAGATCGAGAAGGTCATCGGTATGGGTGTCGATCCGGGCCAGGAATCCGGCGCAGCGCTCCGATGTGATGAAGTCGTACAACGCGGCGGTCTTCTTCGCGCGCTCATCGTTGCTCAGGCGCAGGACATGGGTCTGGACCAAGTGGCGACGGATCACATTTACCAATGCGACAACGCGCGCCGGTCCAGCCAGGATGACGCCGTCCTGTACATGCAGCTGACGCGCGCCCTTCGGGAACTTGCTGGTCGACAGAACGGCATGCTCGGCCTTCGCGGCCATCTGGTCCGAGGCCAGCTTCGTCACGAACTCGGTGCGCCACTGCTTGTGGTTCTTCGAGTCATAGATGATCTTCCCGCACTCCCTGCCATTGTGCATGACTGTATGCAGGATGTCGGCGCCGGGCTGACCCTTGTTGATCCGTTCGATCCGGTCGCTGTCGAATTCAGTCTTGAGCGCCTCGTACAGATCGATTTCGGCGCCTTCCCCCAACTCTTCGGCCGTCTTCTGGTCGTAGGCGCGCTTGAGCTCCTCGAATTTGGCCTGGATCTTCAGGCGCTCCTCGTACGAGGCCGCCTTCTCGGCGTTGACGGCGGCGTCGACGTGCTTCTGCCAGATCTCGCGCTCGTCCTGCAGCTGCGTCTGGTGCGCCTGCTGCAGCGCCTCGACCTGGAGCTTCGCCGCCGCGGCGCCGGCTTCGGCCTCCGCCTTGGCGCTCTCGAGACCTTCGATCCGCTCCCGCATGCCCGCCGCCGCCGCTAGTTCGATCTCCGTCCGGATCTCGGCTTCACGGTCGGCTGCCGCCGCCTTCATATCCGCCAGCGCGACTGCATGCTCATCGCGCTGCTTCGACAACGCCGTCTCGAGGGCGACGACGGCGGTCTCCGCCGCGACCTTGGCAGCGTCCGCGTTCTCGATGCGTTGGTTAAAGGTGCTCTGCATCTCCTGCAGGCGACGTTCGCCCTCCTCCAGTTTTATGCATGCAACAGCTTCCGCCGAGGCCGTAGCCTCCGCGCGGATGACCCGCTCCCGCTCGGCTTCCGCAGACTTCATGTCCGCCAGAGCGATAGCATGCTCGTCACGTTGCTTCGACAGCGCGGCCTGAAGGGCGGCGGCAGCCGTCTCGGCCGCGACCTTGGCGGCGTCCGCATTCTCGATCCGCTGACTGAAGGAGCTCTGCAACTCCTGGAGGCAGCGCTCGCCCTCTTCTATTCTTTCGCGTGCAGCCGCTTCCGCCGAGACCTTGGCCTCGGCGCGGATGATCTGCTCCCGTTCGGCAGCGGCCCTTTTGATTCGCTCGATCATGGCGTTCGCGCCAACCATGGCCTCGCGTGCCTCCGCCAGTTCGGTGCGGATAGCGGCTTGGGCTTCCGCATTGGCCCGTTCGACGGCAGCGACGCGGTCGGCGTTCTCCACCGCGGCCGCGCGGCGCGCGGCGTCGATGGCTTCCGCGATCTTCAGGTCGGAGAGCTTGCCCGCCTCCTCCAACGCAAGCTCCTTATCGCGGGCGTGCTGCTCCGCGAGCCGCGCGGCAACTTCCTCAGAGCGCTGGCGCTCGCGGGACTCGATCCGATCCTGGATCTCGTCGTAGCGGTCGTGAGGAATCGGCTGGTCGCATGTCGGGCAGGCTTCGGCCAGCAGCGACATCTTGCGACCCGGCTGAAGTCCTTTTGTCTCGAAAAGTGGAGCATGCGACGGCATCTGGTCACCTTCCATTTAAATAGGTCCTAATTTCTCCTATTTATTCCTAATTCTGTCAACGAATTTGTTCCGGCCCGCGTCTCCCGATCGTTGCCTGAGATTGGGTCCGGTCTTCCAGAGCGACCACAGGGGGAAGCGAGACTCGCGCTTCCTTGGCTGGAGCCCTCCCCGGTACGCCAACTCATCGACGTCAGCCCCCCGAACGAGGACGGCCCCCGGCGTCGGAGACGGGCATCCTGCGGGCGGCTTTCGTTCGCCCGCTGTTTCTCACCGAACTTCCCCTCGGCTAAGTGCGGCCTTTAACCCGTTCGCGGCGAGCGCGGATCCGCTCCAACAAGGGGTCGATGGGGGGCGCTGCCGGCGCCGGCGCGACAGCCGCTGACGGGGGCGCCTCCGCCGGGGTAGCCTCCGGCGGGGTCGCCGACGGTGCCGGATGCGGGCGCGGGGTCGTCATTCGGATCACGGCGGCCTTGGTCGTGAAAAATTTCCCGGCGATCCGCACGATGTCCAAGTCACCGTCCCGGACCGCGGTCCGGATCGTGGTCAGCGTCACCGGAGCGCCGGGGCCCGGCCAGAACAGATATACAACCTCAGGTAGTGTAATGAGCTCATGCTCGGACCAGTCGGACAACAGCGGTCGGAGACGGACGCGCTCGGGCACGGCGTCACTCGGCGGCGACGGTTCGTCAACCCGAACCCGGGGCTCGAAAGGCATGGCGAAACTCCTCGCGGAAGGGGCTTTTATCGGTTACATTTTGACACCGATTAAACGATGCAGTCCAGCGCCGTTGCCGGGGATGGTTAATCGTGCAGGAGCGCTTCCAAACGGACGGGCGCAACAGCAAAACTTCTTACGTAAAATGGTATGATGGTACGTTACGATTCCGGGATCGTGGCCGCGGAGTTGGTCGGAAAAATCACCCGAAATCAGGCCGAATGGGACCAAACCGGCCAAGACCAGGTGACGCAAGTGTTTGATTTCGTTGGATCTGGTTTTTCGGGTGGGGGTTTATAGAGGCTGGTTTGGCGGGTGTACGGCGCAGGGAAGCCAACGAGCCTAAATGTCTGAAAAATAAGTATTTTATTTGATATCAGAACCGATTGTCTGGGAAAATGGTGGTGGAATTGGTCGGCAGACAGGGCGAGACCGGACGGGATCGGACCTAAGCCCTACTTGCTCTGGTCGCCGCCGTCCGGCACCTGCAGCACATCGAATACCACGCGCTCGGTCTCCGTCTGCACCACCCGCCGAACCCTTCGCCGCGGCGGAAAAAACAGACCGTAGCGATCCATCCGGTTTGGCTCAGGCGGACCCGAAGGATCGAGCAGCCGCTCGACCTCTCCACCGTCGGTCGTCCTCCAGATACCGATCGACCTGATGCCGAACTGATCAACGAGCCGCAGCGCCGCCTCGACGTATTGCGGAGGAGTGACGGGCGAAAAAACCAAGTAGAAGGCCGGGTATAGCGTCGCAAGGAGGGCGAACGCCGGGAAGTGACGTTCGAAGGACGACACCTCGTCGTTCTCGTAAACAAGCAGCTCGGCGGCAGCGTGCACCTTCCTCTCCAAGTTGGACACCGAGGTGACGATTTCCAGGCTGCCGCTCCCTGTGCGCACGAAGCTGGTGCTGCGCCGCTTTGCCGTCATGGCACCGGGCGGCACCATGGAGGTGCGCCCGATCGCATCTTCCATCGACGCGTGACGGGCGTAAAGCCGGTCCGTGAAGAGCTGGCCGGCGGTTTTCGCCGGGGGCCCGTCGTTCGAGGCTTCCGCCAGATCGCGCGGGGCCATTTTGGCTGGCACCGTGCTCAGCAGTTCGCGCAGCTTCACGAGGGTCGTCTGACCGGCCTTTAGGTCGCGGATCGCCTGCAGCCCGACCTCCGGGTTGCGGTCGTAGATTCGGACGGCAACCTCCGCGGCATTGAAGACCGGGGAGGTCAGGGCCTCGACATCGAGTCCTTCGATCGAGGCAATGGCCTGCAGTCGGTCGAGCAAGGACACGAACCGGCGCAGCACTCCGGAGGACAGCTGCGCGGCCTCGGCACCTAACAGGCGAATCCTTGCAACGGCTGCGTCATCGGGCGCGGCGTCCAAAGCCTCCTTCACGAGAGCCCCTAGAACGAACCAAGGCTGTCCTCCCTCACGAGCCTCCCGCATTCGGGCGGCGAAGCGCCGTTCTGTCTCATCATTAACCACGTCGAAGATCCTCCTTGACTCGATTAGTCGCATAGTGTCTGCTAACCATCATTAGCAGCCTATATGCAACTAATTATGTCGCGCTAATTCAGCACGGTTATCAGAATCACAGTCCCTGGAAAGGATCAAACGGAATGTCGCTGCAGAACGAAGATACCCCCCACATCACGTCGCCGGTCTCGGTGTCGGCGGCCGAGCTGCCGGCCTTGTCGGAGAGCGCGCCGGCGCCGGCCGAGGCCAAGCCCAAGTGGCTGGATGCCGTCGAGGTTTCCCGCCTGATCCGCGCGGCCATCTACAACCGTCCCGAAGACGCCCACCTGCACCACGCGGGCGTGCGGGTGGTCGCCCAGCTCGACACGCTGAAGGACGAGAACAAGCCCGGCCCCGACGTGGGCGAGCCCACCCTCGGCCTGCGGACCCGCCGCAACAAGAAGGGTGACTACAAGTCCATGATCGTGATCATGCACGGCAGCGAGTACGCCGCCAGCACGGGCGTGCGCCCCCGCCCCGGCGAGGACTACAGGAAGAACGAGCGCGCGCTCGCCAAGCTCGACGACTACAACTACCGCCGGCGCATGAACGCGCTGGCCGAGTTCTGCGACCCCGAGGTCACGATCGGCGACGTCATCGACGAGTATCTCGAGGATCACGAGCCGACGAGCGAGGCGATGAAGGAGGCGTCCGGCAAGCGCTACGATGAGCTGTGCGATCACGGCGCACAGCTCTGCGAGCTTCCGGAACTCAAGATGCTGAAGCTCCGCTCCCCGATGGGCGGCATCGGCATCGACTACGCGAACTTCCGCACGAACCAGCCGAAGAAGACCTGCTCGCCCGACAACCCCGGCCCGGGGAAGGTGTCGCTCGAGACGGCGATCAAGCAGCTGAAGACGTTGCGTCAGATGCTGCGCTACCACGCCCAGAAGTGGGGCAAGCCGGTCAAGACGTTCGTCATGCCCAAGAACGTCAAGAAGGCCAAGCGCTGGATCACCTGGTACCAGCTCATGGCGTTGTTGCTCGCCGCGCGCGGCTACTTTTTCGACGAAGACGGTAACCTGCTGCGCGACGCGGTGACGCTGGAGGACGGCACCATCAAGTGGGTGCCGCGCCGCCTGCCCCCCGACGAGCGCGCCGACTTCGAGATGGTCGAGCGCTTCATCGTCCTCTACCTGTACGGCCTCCGCCACACCAAGAACCTCCGGGTCCGCTGGCACCACTCGCCGGACTTCGGTTACATCGACTTCGTCAACGGCTTGGTGGTCAGGTCGGGGCAGACGGAGCCGCTGACGCACAAGGAGGCCTTGCCCTCCAAGCTGCACCCCTCGCTCGAGCGCTGCGCGCGCAAGTGGAAGCGCCTCGACGACAAGCGCGGCTTCAAGTACGTCGTGCACGACCGCCACGGCAATCCGCGCAAGGCGAGCATGTCCTACCCGTTCAAGGACGTCGCCCGCAACGCCGGCATCCCGTGGTTCCGGCCGCACATGCTCAAGCACACCGCGGTCACACTCATGACCTACGCCGGCATGCCGGCGCCGGCCCTCATGGAGACCTTCAGCACCACCTACAAGACGCTCTTCAACAACTACACGCACCTGCGGCCGTTCTGGATGTCCGGTTCGACCGTCGCCTGGAGCCTGGAGAACGTGGGGCTGCGCGCCCTCAAGAAGATCTCGCCGTCTCAGGCCCATCCCCGTCTCGGCGGCCCGTTGCCGCGGTAGAGAGAGCAGCATGACCGATACCACGAACTCCGGACCGGCGATCTTCGCCGGTCCGGATTTTTCTGCCGGCGACATCGTGATGCTGCTGCGCCTCGGCTTCTACCTCGGCGTCGGATGGCGGCCGTTCGAGACGGTCCGCATGGTCGCCATCGTGGCGCTGCTCGGGCTCGCCAGAACCGGTGTGAAGCCGTTGCTGCGCATGAAGCGCAAGCACTTCCGCCCCGGCGCCAAGGACGTCATGGTCATCACCTCGCGCAACGTCAGGCGCGTCATCCCGGTGACGGCCCCGATCCGCATCGCGGTCGAACGGCACATGGCCCAATCGCTCGACAAGCGGCCCAACGCCCCTCTCCTACAGACCGCCACCGGCTCTCCGCTCGGTCCGCTCTATTTCGGCGATTCCCTTCCCAAGCTCGATAGGCATCTCGGGTTGCCCAGATCGATCAAGGCGATGTTGGCCAAGTTCGCGCTCGACGCGCTCGACGCCGGCGACGAGGAGGTCTTCCGCTATTTCAAGGACGGCGATCCTGACGTGACGACGGCGAGCGCTCCGATCGCCGAACTCCGACACATGATGGAGGACCGCGATCCATTTGGCGGCGCGTTGCCCCGCGCCCTCGGCAACGATCACTACGCCCTCGAACTCGCCCGTCGCCTGGGAACGAGCCTGCCCGACAAGCTGCGGACGCAGGCGTCCCAGAAAGGTCAACCCAAGTCTCCGCGTCTCGGCACCGATCACCCATTCGTCGCGTGGCTACTGACGCAGCAACTTCCCGTCTCCCGTTTCCGGGTGCCTGCCATCGAAGCCTTGCTGGAGCCGAGGAAGGAAGAGTTCCTGTCGTTGATCGAGAGCGGGGTACTGCCGAGAGTGCAGGCGACCGAATTGCTGCGTCTTTCCCTGTCCGGGCTCGCGACCCTTCTCGCAAGCTTGAACATGACGATGGACGAGAAGGAGGCGCAGAGAGCAAAGGAGGCGGCGCGACGGCGGCGGCCGCGGCGGCGCCGGCCGCGTTCCACGGCCGAAGATCGCAGCTTCATCGCCGAGCTGCTGGCACTCGGGCTTGCGCGAGCCGGCAAGGAGCGGCTTCCGGACGTCGACCGTGCCATCCGCGCTCACTTTCCGAAGGCTGCCGAACTCCTCAACCGCCGCATCCTCACCACGGAGGAGGCCTCCGAGCTCTTCGGATTGAAGGAGACCCAGATCAGCGCCCTGAAGATGGCCTTTCCGACCGAGGTCGGGCTGAAAACCGCCAAGCAGCGGGATCGACACCGCCGCCATGTGGAAGGATGCGACATCGTGCTGCGCGAATGGGACGGCGGCGATCCCGACGAGACCAACGACGATCGGCACCGCCGACTGATGGACCGGCACGGGTTCCAATTCGGGCGAAAGGCGATGGTGCTCATCAAGAGATACGCCGTGGCGAAACCGCCTCCCATCGATGGCGAGCGGTCTGACGCTGCGGCGATGGCTCAAGCCGGGCCCAGCTAACGCCGAACGAAGCGCGTTGGGGAACGCCCGACGAGGCGGATCCAAAAGGAGACCAAAGGGATGCAGCCGACCAAAGAGACCGAGACAGAAACGAAGCTGCCGATCTGCGGCACTGCGGAAGGCGACGGCAGAGCGCTGCGACTTGTTCTGACGGGTGAAGTCGTGGGCATGGCGACGCGACCGGCATCGACGTTCACTCAGGTCGTGGAGGACATCCGAGTCGCAACGGAGCCGTAGCCCGCCGGCAGCGAACGGATTCGAGGAATGCTCGACGCGGAGGCCGACTGTGGCGATCTGCGCACCGGCCCCACCACTCGGCGTCGAGAACAGACGCAGCGAACGCGTCTGCGGATCGTTCCGCCCCCCATTCCAATTGCGAAAGAAATGACTTGCAGGCAAATGCAATATACACAATATATGCATCATGCGAGGCCGACCGAAGCGACGCGCACACGATGATTTAATCCACCTGCTCCAAGAAGAGCGCAGGCGCGCCGGTGCGAGCCTGCGAAAGGTCGCGAAGCTGATGAATGTCGATCCCTCCACTCTGAGCCGCTCGATAAGTCAGCAGGCCTTTTCGCCGGATATGGCCGAAAAGGCCCACGCGCTGCTGAAAGCCGGCATTACATCAGGAGCCCATTCGGACGAAGCGCGTTCGCCGAGTTCATCAGAAGACCCGTTGCTTATATTGCATAAATTTGCCGATATGATGCCCGAGGTCGAGGGCGCGCTCAGGACCGTGCTGGCAGTACGCACCAAAGGCGCACGGAGGGATGCATGACCAGTTCTAAACAAGTCATCGCGATGATCCGCAGTCACGCCGCGGGAGACAGCGAACAGTTTCTCTCCATCGCCGAGCACATCGCCGACGACGCGAACCGCTCGGGCAAGACAAAGGTCGCCGACGAGATCAAGCTCATCGTCGAGAACGCGCGAAAGTCCATCGCGGCCCGCCCGAACCGGCCGATACCGATAGGTGCGCCGCGCGGCGAACTGGCCGGCCTCGTGCGGGCCACATACCCCGAGATCCATCTCGCCGACGTCGTGCTCGGCGACGACTTGCGCCGGCAGATCCGACGCCTCGTTCGCGAGCATAGGGAAAGCAGCGCCCTCGAGGAGCGGGGCCTCGGGCCAAGAAGAAAGTTTCTTTTTTCGGGACCGCCCGGCACGGGCAAGTCGATGACCGCCGCGGCCATCGCCGGAGAGCTGAGGCTCCCGCTGTTTACGATCCTGCTCGACGGCGTCATCACCAAGTTCATGGGCGAGACCGCGGCGAAGCTGCGCCTGATCTTCGACGCCATGCACACCATCCGCGGCGTCTACCTTTTCGACGAGGTCGACGCGCTCGCATCGCGACGTGGCGCCGACAACGACATCGGCGAAGCCCGCCGCATGCTCAATTCCTTCCTGCAGTTCCTCGAAGACGATCAGTCCGGCAGCGTGATCATCGCCGCCACCAACCATCGCTCGCTGCTCGATCCCGCGATCTTCAGGCGCTTCGATGCGGTCCTGGGATACGCAAAACCGACGGTCGAGGAGGCACGCCAGGTGCTGCGCAATAACCTGCTGCAATTCGACGTCGACGCTTTGAACTGGTCTTCGATCGACCAGGCCGCCCAAGGCCTGAGCCAGGCGGATCTGGTCGCCGCTTCCGAAGATGCCGCCCGAGATGCCGTCCTCGACCACGCCGGCCGGCTCACGTCCGAAGTCCTGTTTCAGGCCCTGCAGGACCGGGGTATGATCCACTACGAATAAGGGCCGAATCGAGTCGGTCCGTTCGGGACGCCGAATCGATGGCCGAAGTTCAGCTCTACAGACACCTTCTCCTTCGGGGGCTAGGACAAGCCTCAGGACGGTTCAGGACGCCCGGCGGCGGAAGCGCCAAAGCCATTCCTGCCGTAGAAGACAGACCAGGTCATGCGGCCGTCCTCCGTTCCAGCCTCGATTCTGCCGTGGCCGATATGGATGCCTATCTGGCCGCTCAGGGCGAGGAAGGCGTCAGATCATCGGAACGCGGCATTCCCGTCACCGTGACGGCTCGCCCAAGGATCGCGCTGGACGTCGGAACGGCGCGGTCGATGACCCGCGGGCTCAAGCTCTTCAACGTACGACGCGTCCCGGAGGACGTCCGGAGCTTCGGCGAAAACGTGGATCAAGCCACCTTCTTCGTCACCAAGACCGCCTTGAAATCGCTACGCAACAACCTCGACCGCTATGCCGAATGGACGGACGACGAGGACGACCGCGCGGCGCAAGGCGACGATCACGAGGAGTGGGAGACCGAAAGACGGCCGAGAAACTTCAGGCTGTTCGAGAGCGGCGCGTCGATCAGGACGACGACCCTTCGCGACCTGTGGACCGATGCGTTGGAACGCTATCCGAGGTCCATCGGGAGGACCAAGTGGGAGGTATGGACCCGGAAGGGCTTTCAGGACTCGTTCACCAACGCGATCGGGCGACTTGGTCTGGAGCAGATCGGTCGCCCCACCGATTTTGTGGAAGTCGTGATCCGGAACGTCCTTGCGTCACCGGAAGAATTGCAGCGCGTCGTGCAGAGCAGCGCCGCGATCGTCGAATTGCGCAGTGCATCGTCCTTTGTCGCCGACTTCTTCGACTTGATGCCGGAGCAGAAGGCCAAGACGGTCGAAGAAATCGCGAGTCGCGTTCTTCCGGCTTGGCCGGGCGCCCCCCGCGTCACGATGTTGGACACCGGAGTCAATCGAGCCCACACCTTGTTGGAACGGTCGCTGCCCGCAGACAAGTGCTACACCGTCGAAGCCGCATGGGGAACGACCGACAGGCAGGGGCACGGCACGAAGATGGCGGGACTCGCGCTTTACGGAGATCTCTCCGATATCGCGCGATCCACAACGCCGGTCGTGCTGCAGGCCGGCCTCGAATCCGTTGTGGTGACCGCACCGCAGCCTCCCGGCGACATTCCGGCACGCGACGCGATGCAACGGGCCGTCGAAATCGTAGAGAAAGAACCGCACCCGCGGATCTTCTGCCTGGCTCAGACGGCGCAAGGTGAAGCCGACGACGGACGACCGACAAGCACTTCGGCCGTGCTCGACAAGCTCGCTTACGGCGATGGCGTCGCCACACGGCTGTTCTGCGCCGCGGTCGGAAACGTTCGCAGGACCGCGACACAACCCTATCTCGTCGCGGACTACGCCGATCGCAACGCCGCCTACGGCATCGAATCGCCGGCACAGGCCTTGAACGCGCTGTCCGTCGGCGCGGTGAGCCTGAAGGAGCACGGCAATACGCTTCTGGCGCCGACGGGCGATCTGATGCCGACGTCGAGGACGGCGGCGAGTTGGCCCGGCTCGCACGCGTCGAAGCCCGACATCGTGATGGAAGGCGGCAACTTCTACGTTGAGGATCCCGGCCTCTACGCCCAGCCGTCGCCCGACCACCTCGTGATGACGACTTCACGCGATGCGCCCGCAAATCCCTTGGCCATGTGTTGCGAGACGAGTGCCGCGACCGCGTTGGCGTCGGGCTTAGGTGCCAGACTGATGAACCGCTATCCGAGCTACAGGATGGAGACCGTTCGCGGCCTGATCGTCCACTCGGCCGAATGGACGCCGATCATGATCGAGCATCAGAAATCTCTCGCCAGATCCGGCCTTAGCGAGCTCGACGCATGGCGCGCCATCCTCGACCGGTTCGGATGGGGCGTCCCGAACGAAGAGAGGTTGTTCTCGAGCACATCGAACGCGCTGACGCTCATCGCGGAAGATGAACTTTATCCTTACGAGAGGCCAACGAAGGGCGGGGCCCTGCAGCCGGTGCGACTTAGGCAGATGAAATACTTCAGGCTTCCATGGCCCACCGACGTGTTGAGAGCGCTCGGCAGCACGCCGACGGAGCTTCGATGCACGCTGTCCTACTTCGTCGAGCCGGATCCCCACGCCGCGTCGAGAGATCGCGCGAACGAACGATACGCCTCGCACCGGCTGAAGATGGACGTCAAAAGATTTGGCGAAGGTCACGGGCGAGCGCAATCCCGCTTCAACCTCTTCGCGCCCAACGACGGCCCTGCCGCGAGCCCGGTGCCGGCACAGGACGACGGGTGGCTGCTGTCCGCATTCATCCAGAGGGGCACGCTCGTGCAGGACATCTGGCGCGGTCCCGCGTATCGGTTGGCCGAGCGAGACGGCATATCGATCGCTCCGATCAGGGGATGGTGGGGAGACATGACCGAGCTCGACAACTACGAACGGCCGGTGCGCTTCTCGCTGATCGTCTCGATCCGGACGCCGGAGACGAGCGGCGACCTCATGGTCGACGTCAGCAGCCGGATCCCGGCGGGCGTACTAGTCGATGGCGCTCCGGTGCCGGTCTCCACCTGATCAGGACGTCGCGGGCTTCACCATGGCCGCCATGACGTCTCCGTGGCAGACGTAGGCGTACGGCGTCGAAGACTTGTCGCGATAGGCGACCCTGGCCTTGAGCATGGCTTGGCCGATCGGATATCCCCCGACGAAGTCCCGAAGATAGTCCCTGACGACCGACGAGGCGTGCTCGTCCTGCACCGCCCAGAGCGGCGCGAGAACTCCGCCGAAGCCCTGATCGGCGAGACGTGCGGCCCACCCCGAGATCAATCCGAGTCGATAGTCGGACGCGCCGACCTCGCAGGCATTGATGACCATGAAGGTCCCGAACCTCTCGCCCAACTTGACCTTGCTGTTGACCTCGTTGCTGTAGACCCATCCGTCCAGCAGCTTCAGCTTCGCATTGGCCGCATCTTCGGCCTGACCGTGACCGGCGAAGTGAAGCACGGCGACCGGCTCGCTCGGCGCCCCGGCTCCCCAGAATCTCGTGAAGGCGCCGTAGGTGGCCTCCATGGCGACGGCGGAAAGATTCGAGACGAGCCAGCTTCCTTCGTCGACCGCAGCGGGCAGTCCCGTGCCGTCTGTGTAGTCCGGCACGAAGCTCGCGATCGATCCGGGCTTGAAGGCCGGCGGCATCCGGCCTTCCGAACTGATGAACCACCTGCTGATCGGGTGAGCCATGAAGAGATGATCGGCGTCGTCGATGCCAGCGTCCCGGTCGGGATGCATCATCTCCCAAGGTACGTGCGGCTCGTCGGTCACGAGTTGAATCGGGAAGCCAGGGCCGAGTTTTTTGCGGAGCTGAAGATATAGCTCGCGGAAGGCCTTCGGCGTCGCGCCCCAGATGCCTTCGCCGATGCCTTGAAGGACGCTCGCGTGCTGCCCCGGCTTCAGGCGGGGACACTCCTTAAGCAAAGTAAGCGCGAAATCGGCCGTCGATCCGCCGATATCTGAGACCCCCGACCACGATGCGGGTCCAACACCCCTGACCTTCGGAGCTTCCAGGCTCCACAGATACTTGCCTTCACCGCCGACGGCGAGGATCTTGATCGTGAGTTCGGGTGCGGACGCGCCGGGAACGATAGCAACGGCGCCCGACTGCAATGCGGCTTCGCTCGTCGCGGGTGCCTTGGGTTTGGGCTTCGCCGGAGCCGCGAGCGCCAACGTCTTGCGCGCGACACCGCTGAAGCGCCCGCCATGCGAGAACATGGCGACGATCTCGACGGTCGTGGTCTCCGGCGGCACGTCGGCCCGCACTATCGCCTCGAACTTCGCCGACACGGAGTCGCCGGAACGCATGATCCGGATCTGCTTGCGCTCCTCGCCTGTGCCAAACGACAGACCCGCCGAAAACACTTCCACGTCGACGTCCAACGACGACCAATCTGCCGGAATGTCGGCGAACGTCACCTCGCCTCCCTTCGTTCCCGCGTCGCGCTGCGTCGACAGATCGACCTCGAAGGTGAACGCCTTCGATCGTTCCGGCACGTCGTCGGTCCGTATCGCGGGAAAGCGATTGACCGACACGGGCGATGGAGCGATCACAGCCTCCATCGTCTCCGTCTGCAGCTTCGTCTTCGGGCGGGCGTGGCCGAATTCGTAGGCTTCATCGAGCGGCTCCGCGGAGCGGAACGGGGCCGTCACGATCATCCGGTCCTCCAAGCGAAGAGCGTGTCGGGACGAAAAATCGAGCAGCAGCTTCCTGAGGTCGCGTAAGCGCTGTTCGGCCGCTATCGAGCCCTCGGCCCGAAGCAGCCGGTCCTCGAACCGCGTAATGCTCAGATAGAAGATCGATCCAGAATAGGCATCGAGAAACGAGACCAGTCCCGAATGCAGCTCGTCGGTCTCCCGTTGCGCGTCCTGCGCCAGGTCCGGCTTTTTCGTCAGCGCGGGTTCTCCGCCGCGTTCGAGCGACCAGGTCCAGTAGATCGTTTCAGGCATCCGCCGTGTCCGCCCTCATTCCTCGATGACCAGGAAAACGTCGCTGACGGGATGAAAGCCCTGCTCGGCGAGGTTGATGCGATAGAGCCCAGCCGGAAGCTTGACCGAACCGACATATTTGTCGCCGCTGGCCGGTCGCAGCGCGATCGCCGTCTCCTGCTGCGCCGCGTCGAGACGCGTGATCCGGCCGGGAATCGACTGCACGTAGTCAGACGCGACCGCCGATATCTCGACGGGCCGGTCCGCGGCATATGCGTGCTGCAGGTCGATACCCAAGGTACCCACTCCGACCTCGCGGAACTTCGAAAGGTCGATGTCGGCCTCCGTGAGCACGCCGCGCACGTGACCCAGCGCGCCATCGTCGCTCTGCAAAGCAGAATGCGTCGTCGCCACGTAGGCAGCGCTTTGCTGCGTCAGCTCGAGCGGCATCGCCGAAGGTCGCGGAACGGTGCCGTCTCCCTTCAGATCGCGTCCGCCCAGCGACCGCAGCATCGTCAACGTCGTGCCGTCGAGTTTGGCGGACTGCAAGGTCGGCTGTTCGATGCCGACGACCGGCCGCACTTTGGGTCCGGACATGGCGTACGCTTCGTCCTTCGCATTGGCAGCCTGAGCCGTCTCTATCTCGTGATGGAAGGCAGCAGCGGCAGACGCGCGCCGGCGATCCAGATTCGGCAACTCGAGATCGCCGACTCGAGCAAGATCCGTCGAGCCGACGTCGACGAAAGGATAGGTCGGGAGCAATTGGTAGATGGAATCGAAGGAGCGGATCGCCTTGGTCCCGTCGAAAGCCTTCAACGGCCCGACGTCCCAGGAGAAGCCGTTGCAGATATACCCCAAGGCATTTCCCGAACCGCGATAGGGCGTGCCGAAGCTGAGCAGCGTCCTGGTCGTCTTCCAGCCGCCGAGGCATTCGATGTAGTAGCGCGCGACGAGCCCGCCCATCGAATGCACGACGAAAATCACCTTGGCCTGCGCATTTCCGCTCTTGTCCCTCCATTCCTGCAGCCAGCCCGGGACGAGAGCCGCAAGTTTCTTCGCGGACACGCGGTTGTTTCGGCGCCAGTCATATGGGAATTCGCGATAGTTCTCGTTCCGGACCAGCTTCATGTCGCCGACCAGTTTCTCGGCGAGGATCGAATAGCCCTCGAGCTTCCAGAGACCGGGGATCAACTGTACGTCGGAAATCAGCCCGGTCGCCGTGATCCCGTCTCCGAGATCATCGCGTTCGTCGTCGCCCCCCTTGAGCTGGAGCAGATCCAGCGCACCTCCCGCGACGACGCGCCACGCCGCACCGAGCGTATAGCCCCAGATCGCCTTGCCGTCCTTCTCTAGAACGGAGCCGATGAGGCCGGGGATTACGATGACGAGATCGGGGAAAACGGCTGACAAAGGGCGCTCCTCGGATCGGTTGGCGTATGTGAGTTCGTGTGGGGTGGGGGCACCGGAGAATCTGACGCCGGACCCGCGCATCATCGTACGATACCGGCTCGCCGATGTCACGCGGCCGCGCCCGCGCTAGGCCGATCCTTCCTGCAGTGATGTTCTGGCGTTCGTCATTTGCTCCAGCTCGTCGAGATAGCGCTTAGCGGTCTGCGACCAACGCGCGTGATCGGACGCTTCGCGCTTGGTGCGCTCGTACTGCTGATTGTGATCGGCGAGTTCGCGAAGGCGGCTCGCCATCGCAAGCACCTCGTCATCCTCGAGGGCCGCGCTCGCCTGGATATAAGCGGCCAGCGTGGCCAGGCCTTCGATCGCCAGCGGCACGCCGTCCGGATTGAACGCATCGGTGGCGGCTCGAAGCTCCGCCAAGGCTGATCGCCAACCGGCGACCGCCTTCTCCTGCGCTCCTCCCCTGACCTGGCGATGCACGAGCGCATCGGCCAGCAGATGCAGCCGCTCGGGAATCTGGTCGAGCCACCGGTCCACGATCGGCATCGCCACCTGCGTAGGAGATCTCGCTATCGTGCGCGCGTCGCCGGCGACCGTCGTTATCCGTCCGGGCTCGAAGCGGGTCTCCTCACAGATCTCGTTCTGCAGCAGCCGAAGCTCCGCGATGTTGATCGGCCACCATCTCGCGAACTCCTGCGCCCTATAGAAGGCGATCGCATCGACGACGGTACGCGTACCCTCGTTGCGGCGGCGGAATTCGACCAGACAGAACGAGGCGAATTCCTCGCGCGTCAAATCCTGATTGAAATCGCGGAATGGGTCGATGAGAATCGCAAGCGCGCGCGTACTCTCCTTCATCTTGAGGAGATCGATGATCCGCCTGATCTGGTCGATCTTTCCTCCGTACCGACGCAACCGGGCGCCGTGAACGTATGGGATGCGGTGCTCCAATTGGGAGCGATCGCGCTGCCACCAACCTACGAGATCTCGCAGCCAGACGTCGCGCGGGTCGTCGTGCCCGGTCGGCATCGGATACTGGGTCGGCAGCGGCAGCGCGTCGTTCCGCGTCCAAGGCGTGTCGAGATGGACGATCAGCGTCGCGCGCTTCGCATCGTCCGAGGCGGCGGCGCACGCGCGCGCATAGACTTCGTCGAGATCGGACCCCTCGATCACGATAGGCGCATGCGGAACGATCTGGACCGGAGCCCCCGAGCGCTCGCGCTGGACCCAGAGACGACGACGGATGGCGGGCCCAGGACGCCAGTCGGACCCGGAACGCGGCAAGGGTAGCGGCTGCACCGATATCTCGGGAACGTGCGGAAGACCGCCGACGTCGACGAGACGCATCGCGTTCTGCTCGCTACCATGCGCGAACGTCGCTCCCGAAATCACGAGGATTCGTTGCGCCTCTTCGCCGTCGGCCGCGTAGGCATGATCGTAGTAGACCGCGTGCTCATGCTTGTGACCGTGGATGACCGCGTCAATGCCACCGACACGCAGCATCGCGCGCACGTGCTCGAGATTCGAGATGTCGGCGAACGCCTTCAGCTCCTCGCGGAGCGACGGAGACCGCAGATGATGATGCATCACCGCGACGCGCAGTTGCCGGCCGCCCGGCGGCTTGGCCGTGTCGGCCATCAGCCGACGCAGCACGTCCAATTGTTCGTCGGACACGCGCGCCATGTCGAACCGCACGAGGCTCGCGAGCTGGCGGCCGATCTTGGCGGCCTGGTCGGGATCACCCGGCGCCATCGCTTCAGGAATGCGGCTCCAGACGTTCCTCAACGGCTCCGGCAGTTCAGCGGCGACATGCGACCAATTGCTGGTGTTGATCGGAAAGACCGCCCAGCTCAGATCCGCAGCGACGAGCCGGTGGCGATCCGGGTGCGCGATCTGCGGAACAGTATCTATGCCGTCCAGCCATGGCACGATGCAGCCGGCATCCCGCCACACCTTGTTGAAGGCAGCGTACCGGGCGGGATCGCTCGGTAGGGAATCCTGAGGCACGTCATGATTGCCCGGCGTGGCAACGATCTTGCCCGGAACGATCCCGAAGGGACCGAGCTTGTCCAGGATCAGCTCGAGCACCAACTCGTGGCCGCCGGCGCCGCCCTTTTCCTGGGCGTCGCCGGAGAATATGACGCCGTCGAGCGAAAGCTTCTCCTTTTCGAGCCGCTCGGCGAAGCGGGAAAACAGGTGGACAAGTGCCGCTTCACGCGTACCGCCGAGCAGGCCCGGGACCTCGACCTTGATATCGTCGCGCGCGTGGGGCACGCCTTTGGCAGAGACGTGGGCATCGGTTAGGTGAAGAAATATGGCGCGATCGGGCATGACCTCATCTATAACTCATGTCCCGAACAGTACAACCGGACGGCGATCAGGAAATTCGGGATTCTCCGGTCGGTCGCAGGAGCCCACGGAGCACCAAAGGACACCCGGAATGATCGATGGAACTACGCTGCTTCGCTCGCAGCATTCACTGTTCGACGCCGAACCGATCGGCCTCGACGAATATCAGCAATTCACCACCCGGACCGACCGGAACGCGAGGGCCGGAACGGAAGGCATCGGATTCGTGCTGCTCGGCCTATTTGGCGAGGTCGGAGGGCTCCTCAGCGCCTTGAAGAAGAAACAGCGGGACAAAGACGCGTTTGTCGCCTATCACGACGAAGTACTCGAAGAGCTCGGCGACACGCTCTGGTACTTCGCCAACACAGCATTGCGCGCCGAAATACCCCTTTCCGCCATCGCCCAACGTCTGCCGGCGTCGCTGGACAACTGGGACTATGCCGGGAGGTCGGGCGCCACGACCTTCGCCGACCTGCAGCAGGCAGGACGAAATTTTCAGGGGCCGACCGCAACTGATTCCGTCGAACGGCGGCTGCTTTCGCTTGCCGGTCGCGTCGGACGTCTGCTCGAGGATTGGAGCAGCGACCGCATTGGAAACAATCGAGACGTGCTTTCGGCCGATCTGGTCGAGATCTTCCGGGCGTTGCTCGTCGCCGCCGACGGCGCGGAAGTCAGCCTGGAAGAGGCCGCTCGCCGCAACGTCGAGAAGGCCTTGGGGCGCTGGCCCGATCGACCCGACTGGGGCGATCTGTTCGACGCCGACTACCCCGTGGAGGAACAGCTACCCAGGCACGCGAAGTTCGTGTTCACCGAGCGGCAGGTCGACGGTCGCGACTACGTGGTGCAGCAGCTCAACGGCGTGAACATCGGCAGTCGCCTCACCGACAATCGCCTGGAGCCCGACGACTACCGTTTCCACGACGTGTTCCATCTCGCCTTCGCCGCCGTTCTCGGCTGGTCGCCGACGCTGCGAAGCTTGTTGAAGCTCAAGCGCAAGAGCAGACCCCAGGTCGACGAGAATGAGGATGGCGCCCGCGCCGGCATCATCGAGGAAGGCATCTCAACCTGGATCTTCAACCACGGCGTACGCAACAAGGATTTTCGGAACGTCAACAGCCTCGACTACGGGCTTTTGAAGGCGGTGCACGAACTCGTCCGCGGATACGAGGTAGAAAATCGCCCGCTTTGGCAATGGGAACGTGCAATCCTCGAGGGGTTCAGGATATTCAGGGAGCTACGGCAACACCGCGGCGGCGCGGTGACGATCGATCTGAACGAACGCACCATCACTTTCGAGCCCCTGAAATGACGGCGATATCTCCCACCACCAAAGAGTCGTTCGTCGAGACGCTGGCCGGACTGCGTTTCGATTCGGTCTTTAATCCCTATGCCGACGCCTGTCTCGACTTCGACGAGACCAACGCTCCGGAGATCAGGCGCCGCAACCTCGCGATCGTGCTCGATGCGGCGCTCAAACACGGCGTGGACTCGCTCTGGATCGCGCGGGATCTCGGTTATCGCGGCGGCCGAAGGACAGGGCTCGCACTCACCGACGAAATGCACCTGGCCGCGCACGCGAAACTCCTCGGTAGCAGCAGGCTCAGACGTTCGACGAAAGGGCCCGCGATGGCGGAGCGCACGGCGAGAGTGATTTGGCACGCGCTCGATACGATCGGCAAGCCGGTCTTCCTGTGGAACGTCTTTCCGCTTCATCCGCACGCGGCGGGCGACCCGATGACGAACCGTTGTCATAGCCGCGCCGAACGGCAGGCCTGTCGACCGTTGCTTGTATGGCTGCTGGAGAACCTTCGTCCTCGGTCGGTGCTGGCCATCGGCCGGGACGCCCAGCTCGCGCTGGCCGATCTCGACATCCAGGCGCTACAGGTCCGGCATCCGAGTTACGGCGGGCAGTCGGAATTTCTGGAAGGAGTCTTCGCGCACTACGGCGTGGTCCCGCCGGACGAGGAGCGCACCGGTCAGTTGTTCTAGGCTCACGCGTCCTCCATTTCGTCCGCGAGCAGCGTCGCGCATTCCGAATGGAGCCCGTGCACTTTCCCGCGAGGCGTCGTGCTCTTGCCCTTGTCCACCTGCGCATGCGTCGACAGGATCGAAAGCGAACCGACAGCGACACCGACGCGCTCGGCAACGTACCGCATGAGCCAACCGAGACCGATCAGATTGCCGAGCAGCTTCTCGGTATAAAAATGATTGCGATACACGGCGGTGAGCAGAAGACGCTGCTCGCCGTCCAGCTTGAAACTCAGGTAGCTGAGACACTGCCCTCCCCGCGGGCGACCTTCGGCGTCCTTCACGGGATTGTAGATCGGCAGCTCGTAGATGTTGCGGAAGGGCCGGCCGTTGTCGACGTTGCGCTTCATCTTCAGGATCAGCCGCTCGAGAAGGTTGTCGACGTCGTCCACCACCGGATAGGCGATCATGCGCTCGAAGTATCGTCCCCAATCCTGCGGATTCCGCTTCAACCGCGGAAACACCTTTTTGAGATAGATGTCATAGAACGTCGGCGCGCCGTGATCCTCGTAGAGCGACTGCGGAAAGATCGTGTTGGCGACCGTCCGCACCGGATATCCGGTCTCGGTGTTTTCGATCAGGAACTTGTCGACGAGCTTGATGGCTTCCCGGTCGGCATCGGTCTCCGCCAACGGATCCTCGATGTCGATCAAGACGTTGTGGGCCTCATGTCCCGGCGATGCCTCGACGGCCTTCGAAGCCGCCAACCAAGCCTCGACACACCTAGGCCGCGAGATTCTTTCCGGGAACATGCGCTTCCTCCTCCAAAACCACCGTGCGCCTCAGTCGCGGCGCCAGAAAATCCTCGGACAGCCACCCGTAGCCCTCTTTGCCCCACTCTCCGCCCCAACTGTTTCTGACCAGGACCGCGCGCTTGCCGCCTATGCGCGCGTGGCCAACGGCGACCACGGCATGCGCCCGCGCCGGATCCGGCGTTTCGCCGGGCCGCTCGTCGACGAAACCGTTCCGGTCCGGCTCATAGAACGCGTCCGAAAGAAACAGCAGCACCACGACCGGCAGGTCCGCATCAAGTTGGGCGAGGATTGCGGCCAGCTTGTCCGACCCCGCTTCGCCGCTGCGCCTGAACACCGACAGCCCCGACGGCGGACCGTAATCATCGAGATCGGCAGGCAGGTCATCGAGATAGGGCCAATCGGCCTCGATCGGCTGCCCATCGAGCCGCAGCGTGGTCAGCACCGAACTCAACACGGCCGGCCTCGTCGGTGCTCGTCCCGCTCGACGCTGCGCGTGATAGAATACGAACTCGCAAGACAGCGGCTTCCATGGCCGTCGAAGCGCGGCGTGGGCATCGCTCACGGCGAACGCGAGGCACGTCGGGCGCTGCCCCTGATCGCGAACCGGCCCGAAGCTGGACCTCAGATCCTTGACGACGTCGACCTTCGCCATCAAGCAGCCTCGAGCCTTTGCCGGTGCTGCTGGCGCTGATCCTTGAACCAACCCTGAGCTTCCGCACCTTCCAGGCTGTAGCTGATCTTGAACACGTTCAACGGCTTCGTCGGCTGCCAAGGCCGCATCTCGGCAAGTCGAAGCTCGCCCGATTTCCTGTCCCGCGCCGCTGCCGTTATCTGCCGCAACGTCGGCCCGCCGACGCCGTCGGCGTCCAGGGGCTCGCGACCATCGGCGACCACCGCCAACGCCTCACCATCGATCGTCTGCACGCGCCACAGATAGCCTGACCCGCTGTGCTCGGGCAGCCTGACGACGAGCAGATCCTGCGGCCCACCCTCGATCCGCATGTCGGCGTCCCGGTCCGTGAGCAGCCACACGTCGCCTCGATAGTTCTCCGGCTCGTAACCCCGGAGGATCTTCTGCTTGATCTTCCTGACCTGCATTCCTGCCAGGGCCGATGCCTTTTTGCGATCGAACACCTCGTACCGGTGCAGTGTCCAGACCGTGGCCTCGTAGCTCGTTCCGACGCGCAACGCCAATTGATAGACGTTGATCGGATCCGTCAGGTCCTGGTCGTTCCAATCCTGCCGTTCGCAATGGTAGTCCACGAGCCAGCGCGGCAGCAGATACGCGGCGGCGAAGGCCTCGGCCTCCACCTCCTGGAGATCGTCGCCCTTGCGCGCTTGGAAAGGCGTGCGCCTCAGCATGTCTTCGTCGTCCAGGCTAGGTTCGTGGCCCAGATAATGATGACCGAGTTCGTGCGCGGCAGTGAACCGCTGCTGGTTCCTCGGGCGCTGAGTCGTAATCAGGATTCCCGGCGAAGGCTCGCGGAGATAGACCCCTAGCAACCCGTCGAGCTTGGTGAACAACAACGGCACGTCCAGTCGCGAGATCGAGCTGAACACGTCGACGCGACCGGCACCTCGTACGACGCTCGCCTGCACCGCCAGGTCGCGGTGGAGGCGTCCCGCTTCAAGCGTGGCCTTGCGGATCGACGAGGCGTAATCGGCCATCTATTCGCTCTTTCCCGATCGCATCTTCAGGAAATCGGCGAAGCGGCCAAGTTCCTCGCGATCCTTCGGCGAGAGCTTAGCGGCCTGGCGGGCCAGGTGCGTCACGTCGGGAGAAAACGCGGTGCCAGCGTCTTCGTCGTCGCCCGTAAAATGCGCGACCGGCTGCCGATACAGTTCGGCGAGGCGTTTCAGTTCGAGCACATCGACCTTGCGCTGACCGCTTTCGATGTTGCTGACCGCCGTGCGCGGCACATCGAGGAAGCTCGCGACCTCGTCCTGGGAAAAGCCGACATACTCGCGCGCCTTGCGCAGCTTCTCGCCGAGACGGCGCCGCTGGGCCTCGCTGTCGCGCGGCTCCGGGCTCATGCCTTGACTCCGGCGTAGTGCTTATCCCATTTCTTCTCCACTCTGCCGATCACGTGCTTCACCGCGGCGGCGATGGAGCCGTAGCCTCCTGCCTTGACCACGGACTCGGTCACCTTGAACGGCAGATAATCGTCGAGCACCGCGATCAGTTCGACCACCGTCAACGAGTCGAGTTCGATCGACATTATGACGAGGGCATCGTCATCCTTCGGCAGAGGCAGCCCTTTTCGCCGATACCGGCGCCTGGACCGCCCGAACCAGTTCTTCCTGGAGGGCGGCCGCGATTTCAGCGGCAGGGAAAACCGGAATGAGCTTGGTGACTGAGGGCGCCGTTATCGTTGCCATGGGGGCCTCCTTGCCGATAGATAATAGCAACGGATGTCCGAAAATCAAACATATTCTGTCTGATTTTTTTGGAGGTAGGTGGTGATAGTCGGCATTGGAAGCGACCTATGCGAGATCGAACGGGTTGCCGACGCGATTGCGAACCGTGGCAAGACCTTGATAAATCGCCTTTTTACGCCGACGGAACAGGCCCGGGCCTCGGCCGCGTCGGAGCCGGCCGCGATCTACGCGACCTGTTTCGCCACGAAGGAGGCTTGCAGCAAGGCGTTAGGAACCGGGATCACCGAGCGTGTTAGATGGACCGACATCGAACTCCTGATTGCGGCTGGGCGTCCCTACCTTCATTTGACCGGAGCCGCGCTTAGGCGGGCTCGCAGGTTGACCGGAGGCGGCGTTCCGAAAACTCATTTGAGCATCGCCTGCCGCGACGGGCTTGCGGCAGCCTTCGTCCTCATCGAGGCCGTTTGAGACCGGGCCGCGCGCGGGCAGACCTGTTGCGCAGCCGATCTCGCGATCGGACGGACGTTGGCTCAGCCGGAGCCGACTTACACCCGAGCGGAATAGCGGTCGTAGGCGGTGATGCGGCGCGACAGGATTTCCACGTCCGTCCGACGATAGATTTCCCGGCGCAGAAAGTCCGACTCGTCATCGAGGCGATCCTCGGCGACATCGACGTACCAGGCTTTCGGCCGCCCATCGCTGCCGTCGCTCCAACGATAACCACGTGCCTTCAGGATTTCGCGGAGTTCATACGGCGAATTGGTCGCCCAGATGCGGAAACGGGCGGCGCGCGCCGATTCCAGCAGTACGTCCAGGCCGGTACGCCCGCTACGCGGCAGAGGTCGCGAGAGGATCTCGATGCCCGCGACACAATCATGGACCGCGCGATGGCCTTCGAAGAAAAGTCCATATCCGGTCGCGAGGTGCGTCAGCCTCGATCCCTCGAATCCTTCATCCCGCCAAGGCACCTCGTTGAGCGAGCAAGCCCAAGGGAGCGACGCGAAGCCTTCGCAGAAGCGTTCGGAGAACTGACGGTCGAAACCGGCATTGTGCGCGATGACGACGGCGGCCTGGTGCAGGTATTCGTGAACCTCCTTCACATCGATGACGTGTCCGGCAACCATCTCGTCGGTCAAGCCGGTCAATGCCGTCACCGTCGGCGGAATCGCACGACCAGGATCACGAAGTGCGGAGAAAGGCGGAAGAACCGACAGGACATTTCCGGACATGTCATAGTTGAAGCCGACCATCGCAAGCTCGATGATCTCGTCGTTGACCACGTCCAATCCCGTCGTTTCGACGTCTAGAAAGACCGCTCTTCTCGTGGAACAGCCGGGCGATGACGGGACGCTTGCGCGTTGCTCGATGCGCCTTAGGACGCGATACCGCCCAGACGCTTCAAGTTCTCGCGCTGCCTGCTCCAATTTGTCGTCAGAGAGGAGACTGCCTCGGTCGCTGTTCGCAATGCTAATCAGACACCGCCTCAATCAAATTGGTGTCTTTTTGTAACCAATTGCAGACCGACAGTCAAGCCGGTGCAAGCTTCATCTAAGTGATAGGTCCGCGCCTGTCCGCCGAAGCAGCTTCTCTGGTGGCGGTGCAACGTGTCTTGGCCTTCAAGGGCATCATCATCACCTTCGATTGGGCGGTGGAAATAGAGCTGCCGCGAGCGGAAGGCCGCATCATCCACGTACACCCCGCTCGACGTCGCCTCCAAATCACCTCAGGCGCCGATCAGGCAAAGCCCGCAATTTACGAGCCAACCGGTCGAATGCGCTCGGATTGGCTTCGATCATTTCGCCGTAGACGTCGATCGCTTCCTTTGCCAACTGCGTGCCGATGGCGACCATCCCGGCAACGTCGCTGTGAGTGCAGATCACGGCGACATCCGCCGCGATGCAGCCGACGAACTCGTCGGCTGCCCCGAATAAGTAGCTTAGGTTCTTCGGCTTCATCTCGATCAAGAGATGCGTGAAGCTCGCCGCCCACATCGGATTAGCTTCGATGCAATACACCCTGCGTGCGATGGCGGCCATGTAGAGCGATAGCAAGCCGATGCCGCCGCCGATCTCGACAACCACTTTGTTCCGGATCCGATCTTCGATGCTGGCGGCGATCGACGCGGCGATCTCGGCGTCAGTCACGGTAAGATTGGCGGCAGAACCGATGTTGTGTCGTTCGGCGTACGATTCGTACGCCTGCGAGGATTCAACCGTTCTACGGACGGCTTCCAACATTTGACTGATTTCAGACATGAGAAGACTTTCCTCGCTGTAGCTGGCGGGCCATTAGTCCACGGCCCAGCCGGCCGCAATCAGATCCTCGATAGTTTCATAAGCACCGATTTCTTCGCCCAGATTGCTGCGGACCTTGATGACGCCGGCCGAAACTTCGTCAAAAGCGATGGCGCCGAAGGCCCACTCCGACATTCCTACCCGCTTCATCTCCAGTCGATGCGGATTGGGCCACGTTTTCGTACCCAGTACCATCCGGCGGACGCGATCCGCGCGAGCCCGATCCAGCATGCTGTCCCCCATATAATTCATTAAGTCGATGATCGTCTCGTCGATCGCCGCAATCAACGGATCATGACGCCATGTTGCGCGGCAAGGGCAGCGCCAATGCGCGTGAAGTGGATCTGATGGTTGTGTGGATCGACCTCTTCGACATAGAGCAGGACTTGCCTTTTCAATTGCGTCAGTCGGCCTTTGTCTTCGGGCGAGAGCGGCATCAGACCTTCGATCGGCGGCATCCCGTCCCAATGCCGCGCTTCGCCAGCTATGTACAAGAACAGCCTCAGCGTATCCGGCTCCAGCTTCACGGCAACTTCCGTCATCTTTTTCCCCTCGACGTCGAGCAGCCGTGCGGCGCACACGCGATGACACGGTCGATAGCGAGTAGACATCAATCCCGACCTTGAACGACGGAAGATCGTGCTTGCTGGCCAAGAAGTGGCACAGGCCGGCTACGCAACAACTGGTGTTACGGTCGTCGGTCATGTAGCGCCACGACTTCGTCCAGGCTCGCAGCTGTACCCGCCATCGTGGCATCCAGATGGGCAGCGAAGCGAAGCAGCGCCTTGGGAGAGTAGATAATGCCTCCAAACGGAGTGTCGCTCCCGGTCGGCCATTGCGAGGCTTCGGAAGAGTAGATGCGTTGGCGTCCCCCCTTGCCCTGCTCGATAGCACCAAAGAGGTGGCTGGCTCGCTCGTCGCTCCATGCCATAGTAATCGACACGCCCTTGAGCTTTTTGGTCGTTCCGCGTGCCGCTTGCCACATGTTCTTCAAAACGGCCGCGAGATCGCTGCCAAAGGAATACGCTGCCTGCTCGGGGAAGAGATCGAACCTGTCCGCTACCGGCTCCGCCGGGTCTCCGATCTCGAACTCGAAGGGCATCGTAGACAGACGTCTCGTTACCCGCAGAATGGAGGCGGCTTCGGTCTGGCGCGACCCGATCGCCATCAATATCGCGGCCCCGTCGACGGCAAGGGCGTCCGAATTATCCGCCAAATCGCAGGGCATCACGTTCGCATCGACCAAAGCGTCGACGGCGTTTACGATCAATTCGTCGCCTAGTTCGAGATTCCTTGCTGCCCCCTTTGAGAACGCATCGGTTGCAAACGCATTCCTTCTTGCTTGCTGCGCATTTTCGGACATCTATTCACCTGCGGTTTGTTGCGGCCGGTTACCTGGGAGGGGGCTCGACGCCCGCCTCCCGAGACTTGATCCACTCCGTCAGCTTCGTCCGCCTAGCGTAGATTTTGTTGCCGACCTTGAACACCGGAAGAGCGTGATGCTCGGCCAGGTGATAGACTTCCCTGCGCAGTTGCTCGTCCGCTCGCCCGAAGAGGAATTGAGCGATGCGGTCGCCGCCCCCGATCAGGTCCGCGTCTTGAGGGATGTCGTTCTCCGTGGTCATGGCGCCAGGCTCTAGGAGTTGAGGCAAACTGCGAGCTTGCGCAGCGTGATCTCGCTGCACTGCCCCGTGCGAATGGAGTCGAGTTCGCCCTGCCGCCCGTAGGTCCACTCTTCCGAGTGATCTCCGTGAACGCCCAAAGTCAGCGAGGCGGAAAACTGCGGTGAACGGATCTCGAAATTGGAGTAGATGCCGAACTTCTTCCCCCGGCCGCGCCATTCATCGTATTCGCCGCGCAGCTTGCCCTCGTTCATGAAGAACGCTATCGCGGCCGCTAGACCATCGACGACCGAGTGGTTGCGGTCCAAACCTAGAGTCAACGGCGGCAGGTGACGCGGCCGATGAAAGCTATCTTTCGGCGAGAACCGCACGCGCCCCTGCGACTCAAGCTTTTTCAATTCGATCAGCGTCGTCGCGCTCTCTTGAATCGTCGGCGAGGCATAGATCACGCAGTAGAGAGCCGCGGCGTCGTGCGGCGTCATCCGTGGCGCGGTGATCCCGCGTCCCTTGTGGGGAATGACGAGTTCGGCCTCCCGAAGGCTCCTCATGTGTCCGACCACGCGCGACAAGGGATCGCCGGTCAGCTGCGCCAAGCACTCCACGAGCTGGCGAGAATTAGCCATGACGCGTCCCCGCCAAGAAGCGGAACAGCGCCGTGTGCCTTCCCAAAAGGCTAACCCCAACGAATTCGATGCGCATCGTACTTCCTGGTGACCGAATAGGCCGTCGGCACGTCCGCCCCGCTGTGCCGGTGATCTGCTCGCGATTTGACAACCCACCTTAAGTGTGATTTCTACATCTGGCAAGCGTATTTTTCCCATCTAGCGATTCTTCTCGCGTCTACAACTAGTTGCATAAAATGACTGCCTTGGGAAAGGCGGCCTAAAGCCGAGTAACGATGGCGAGTATCAGAAAGCGCACGCTGAAGGCGACGAAGACGGGTCAAAAGCGAACCGTTTGGCAAGTCGACTACCGCGACAATTCCCGTAAGCGCAGGCACAAGCAGTTTCGGACGAGGAAAGAAGCGGACGATTGGCTGGTGGAAGCGCGAGCGGAAGTCGCCGCCGGCACGCACGTGCCTGCCAGCCAGTCCAAGACCTTCCGGGAAGTCGCGAAAGCCTGGATCCAGGACTGCAAGGCGGCGGGCCTCGAGCGCTCAACGACTGACGTCTACGAGCAACGGTTCAGGGATTTCAGCGAGCCGCTCTGGGGCGACCGGAAGATCGGTCAGCTGAGCACCGCCGACGCCACGCAGCTCTACGAAGATGTGCTCGTCAAGTCGCGTTCGCACGAAACCGTCCGCCGCGTCCGCATCGAGGTGGGTGCCGTTCTTCGCTACGCCCAGACCAAGGGCTGGCTCGTCAAGAATGTCATCTCGCTGACGCCCTACAAACATAAAAAGAAGAAGACGCGACCGCCGATGCCCTCCGTGGAGGAGGTGAAGGCGATCATCGAGAAGACGTCAGCAAAGTGGGCCGATTACCTGGCGATGCTGTACGTGCTCGTGTTCTGCGGTCTGCGGGGATCCGAGCTTCGTGCATTGTGCTGGATCGACGTCGACTTCAAGAAGGGCATGATCTCGATCACGAAGCGGGCCGACCGGTGGGGAATTGTCGCTCAGCCCAAGTCCGACGCTGGGACGCGCGACGTCATTATGAACGGCACCACCGCGAAGGCGCTGATGGAGTGGAAGCTGAGGTGCCCGAAGAGCGATCTGGGCCTCGTATTCCCGACTTCACGCGGCACTGTGCAGAATCACGCCAACTTGATGAATCGATTTCTCAGGTTGGCGCAGATCGAAGCTGGAGTCACGAAGCAGAAGCTCGTCAAAGGCGGTAAACAGAAAAGCAAGACGGTCGCGAAATTTGGCATGCACGCCCTGCGGCACTTTTGCGCCGCTTTGTGGATCGAAGCCGATTTTAGCCCCAAGCGGATCCAAACGATGATGGGCCACGCCAGCATCATCCAGACCTTCGACATCTATGGCTATCTTTTCGAGGCCCGGATGAACGTCGACAAGGCCAGAGACCGTGCCGAAGCGATCGTGATGGCCGGCCAAAGATCGGAACAATATGACATCCAGCACTAGGGCCAAAGTGCCGAAGAATGCATTCGACGCAAGGCACCGTCTATTCGAATCGAAGTGGTTTCGCGAGGAGATCGCGGAGCGGCTCTGTCTCTATTGTCTTTTGGTCGCCAAGTCGATCGACGCGCTGCTAGAGGCCACGGACGATTTGTGTTCGATGACCGACACCTACCTGGCGAGCCTTTAGCACGTCGCTCAGGCTAATCCGGCGGATTCGTTCCAACACCGTGATGCGGGCAGGCTTGCCGAGCATATTGGTCGCGAAATCATATCCCGGTTCTTGCGCCGGACTCCTCCGGAACTCGAAACCACAACGGTAGCACGTTCGACTTTCACGAGCTTGTCGTCGCGAAGCAACTCTAGACACGGGAGCGTGAGCCCCGCCCAGCGAACGAACCCGACAACCGAGATGGAGAATTCAGATGGGAGAGCAAGTGAACAGGGCCTGTGATCTGGTGGTCGTGGAGACGACGGTCTTTCCGGAACGCGTCCGACGTGCGGCATCAAGGCTTAGGAATTTCTTCGAAGAGCGTCCATTTGGCTCTATCGGACGCGATGATTTTGCCGCGTACACTCAGAAGTGCACCAGGCACGATCTCGCGACCGAGGCCGCCGCCGTCGGCGGTCCCATGGAGCTCGCGTGCTTCGACCTTCGCATTCTCGGAACGATCGCGGGCTTCTCAGGCGAGATCGCTCTATGGGAATTGATCCAAATGTGGATCGAAGAAAGACAGCCCGCGGGCACGGGAGGGCGGCCATGATCGTATATCGGGCGGCAACGTCGCGCGCGGAGGTGGATCTTGCGGCGCGACCGTAGCCACATCCGCCTCTACCTACCTACCATATGAAGGCGGGTCTCGAAATCGTTCTAGGATTCGACGAGCACTCCCTGGACCAACCGCCATTCGGGCAACGTCGCCCGCCACCTCGACGAGCCCGGCACACCGTCGATGACGCAGACAAATCGGCGAAGCAACGGACCATCGGTCCAAGACCACGGTGCAATCGTCCTCGACTTCCATGTCAGAGCCTCCGGCAACCGCCGCACAAGCGGCGACAATGGCCCCGACCCGGAAACGTCAGTCGCAGCCAGAAACTCCGCCATCCCTCCTGCGACCAGATCCGGTAGCGCGGCGAGATCCTCGAGGGCGTAACCTCCGTCGTCCGACTTCGTTGTTCCGCACTGCAGGTGTCCCAGCATCGGCACCGCCTGATTGCCGATCGCGCGAGCGAAGAGTTCGGTGATGGGAGGCGACCGGAAGGGACGAGGGAAGGCGCGAGGAAGAAGGCCGGCCAAGCTAGGCCCTTCGCGAGCACGCTGCGCTCGAAGGCAAGCAGTTTCCAAGGGTTTTTTTTCGGTATAATGCCGTAGGCGGTAGTATCGCTGTCCGGTGCGAAGCGCGGCAACCCCTACTAAAGGGACGCCGCCCCTACAGCCCCGGCTCGCGACCGCGCCAACCACTCAGCTGCGTCACGCGAAGGCAGCCGCATCTATCGATGGGCGCCTCGTCGGATAAAACGCGCGCCCACGCGGCTCTTTGAAATATCCCGGTAAGTGAGGCTCGCCAGGCCGAAATCCTCGCCCAACCCCACCCACGCCGACAACACACTCGACAGATGTGTAACGGGGGCTATTCTACTGTCAGTACGGCTTGGCGACCGGCCGCCTCGACATATTCGAGGCGCCAGGGAGGTCGAATGTCGAATGGACTTCAGATCGGCGTGCAGTCGGCCAAAGTCGGAGAGGCCTTGGCCAACTACTCTCTCGCCGACACCCCCTTGGCCGAAGGGCAGATCGGCGAAGAAGAGGCCTGCCCGCCAGCGTACGGGTCTGGCTTCTATGACGATCAGGAGATCTGGCGCGATCTTCTAAGACTTCACTCGCACACGAGGCTGGACGAAGGGCGGCCCGGGCGGCGGACAAGTTCACCCGATCCGAACAGATGGGACACCGTAAGCAGTCTTTACAAGGTCGCGGTGAGCGAGTGGGTCGCTCGCGTTCCCGGTCTCTACTGGCTACCCGGCTCGCAGCGCATGCGGACCGTGCACCCCTCTCAGATCGAGTCAAAGAGCGACGGCTGGCTGACCTACACTCCAAAAGGAAAATCGCAAACCGTTTCAGGTGGCGTCGGTACGTTGAAGCTTTCGCCCTCGGAAAGCGGTTACCGGCTGGCGACCCTGACCGCCTCCTGTAACGCTTCGACAGGGGTCCCCGCACTCATCTCTCCCGAGGTCTGGGACCACCATCGACTGCGGGAAGGCAGCGTCATCGTTTGTGGCGCGACGCGCTGGAGGGCAATGCCGCTGCAATGGGCCGCGCAGTTTCCGATCATGCAGCAATTGCCGCGTGGCTGCCTCGTCCTGGATAAGGTGGAGAACGTGCTGGACGTCGAGGATGGGGCGCCGATCCAAGCCCATCCGTTTTCGATCATGGAATACTGGGACGGTCCCGTCCGGCTGTTCGACTTCGTCTACGCCACCGCGGATACGAGGGACGAAGGCTTTCGAGCCGACCTTTCCCGCTTTTTCGAGGCTTATCGTCTGGCCAACGATCGTGAGGGAAATTATCTCACCGCAGCCGACATCGCCGAGCCTATGTGGGACGCCGAATTCACCAGTCCGGAGTCGCTGCGCAGAGATCAGGGCGCCCAGCTTCGCCTGATCGAGCGCCGGGTCGAAGATACCATCCGCGGTGTCGACTTCACGGAGGTCCTCGTCAAGCGTCTTTCGCAAGCCGCGAGCTTGACGGACCTAAAACGGATTTCCGCAAATGCGGGAATCGAGTGGCGACGATGGTCTCAGGGTGGAGCGATCGGAGATGAGGCCACGCGCCTAGTCGAACACGCGATCTCCTCCGGGAAGCAACAGGCTTTGTTGTACTCGCTTCAGTATGAGGACGGACTGTGAGTCAGTGGGATTATCAGGCGCTCGCCCAACTCAATGAGATTCTCGCGAACCTCTATCCATTGGACAGCGATGCTCGCAGGATAGCTACGAAGGTGGGCCTACGGACCGCGTTCATCACCTTTGAAAGCAAAGCGATCAGCACGTGGTTCAACATCCTTCAGTACGCCAAACCACAAGGCAAAACGGATGCCATCGTCGATGCGGCACTCGAAGAGTTTCCGGGAGACGAATCGCTCAAACGCGCAAAGGAAGGGCGCCCGCCCCCCACCATCAAAGGACCGGAGGCGACAGACTGGAATGGTCCACAGGCATCGGGCTTGGAGAAGATAATCGGCCAGAAGAGTACGCTCGTGCCTATCAACTACCTCCAGATCGGTCTTACGCGATCAAAGTCGGTCGTTCGGGTAAAGCGGGAGGATGGCAGTTCCGGATCGGGATTCGTTACCGAAGCAAACGTCCTCATCACCAACAACCACGTGCTACCCACGAAGGATTCGGCTCGTGGAGCAGTCGTTCAGTTCAATTATCAGCAGACGGTGGACGGGCTCGATGCAAAGATCGAGGAAGTTGGTCTGCTACCCGAGACGCTACGCACCTTAGTGGCCGACGATTGGACAGCCGTGACGCTTGAAGGCGATCCCGTATCCAGATGGGGCGCGCTGGTCTTGAAAAGAAAAACGCTCGCCGTTGGCGACCACGTCAACATCGTTCAACACCCCGGCGGGGGGCCGAAGCAAATATCGCTATTCTCCAACGTAGTCGTCTTTGCGGGCAACGGTCGCGTGCAGTATCTGACCGACACCCTGCCCGGCTCATCCGGATCGCCCGTCTTCGACTCGGCATGGGACGTAGTGGCGCTCCATCACAGCGGCGGCTGGCTCACTGAGCCAAACAGTGGCTCGAAAACCACCTACTACCGCAACGAGGGCATTTCGATCGACCGCATCCTCGATGGACTTTCGGCATCGTCTTAACCGCGGGAAAGAATGCCGATGACGGCTTATTTAGAACTGACGGGTCGCCTCGCCGACGCATTTCCGAAGGACGACGATTGGCTGCGCGTTCCAACACAAGCCGGCATGTCGACGGGCAGCATTTTGCTGCAGGGCCCCGCAATATCCGCCTGGAACAATATTCTAAGGGCGGCGCTCGATCAAAACCGGCTCGAAGGATTGAGGGAAAGGATCGCCTTAGAGCGGCCAGACATATTGCCGGTCTTCGATCGTTTCGCGGACGAGGCTTCCAAGGGTCCGTTGGAGGTGCTCGATTTGCCCTCGTTGGCGAACATTCAGATCCGCCCAGAGGATCTCGAAGCAAACAGGCTCTCCGCAGCGCTGGATTTCGGCGACACAATACCCCCAATAATCTGGAACATCGCGCTTTCCGATGCCGCACCTTCGCGGACGATGATCGATCCGCTGCTTTCGCGAACGAACCTGGGCCCGGCCATGGCTCGCCGCGATCAATTCCTACTGGAGTGTACGCACGCGCTCGCCCCCCTAAAGCAGCGCCGGAGCGAGGTTGTGAACCGAATGAACGCCTTGCAAAGCCAGGCATCTGCCGTCGAGCGCATGGCGCGTCCGAACCAACCAACTGCGCCATCCCAACTCGCCGATATGTCGGACGATCTGAGAAGGTACTGGTCGGATCGCTATTCGGAGCAAATGAACCAATATCGAAGGGATTTGGCGAGCTACGAAACGAGCCAAGCTACGTTGCCGAAGCTTCGGCAGGACAGCGACGCAGCCTTGGGCGACCTGAGGCAAGTTGAAGCCGCAATTGGCTCGCGAGAGGCACAGACAAATGCGGGCTTGCTGCCGTTTTCAGAGGACGTGGAAAGAGCACGCGATGCCGACATACTTCTCCTGCTCGACAGCCTAGCCAATTCCGGTTTGCGCGCCTTCGACACGAGCGACCCACTCAAGGGGTTCGCTGTGAGCCTGGCAAGCGGTTGCGTCCTCGAAGCTTTGGTGAAGATCTTTGTCCAACCCTCGGCAGCCACCGAAGCCGGGCGTAGATTCGGCGGAACAGCGGACGCCGCCAGCGACGTGATGCGACGGAACATCACTGAAATCGTTCGTCCATGTCTCGGAAGCGTGACCTTGGTCCAAGCCGAGGTAGAGAAAAACGAAGAAGCAACCAAGGCGCTCCTCACACGCCTGGGCAGCTTGCGAACGGCGCAGTTAGAGACGGGTCTTGACCGCGCAGCCCGCCTACTGAGCCAAGGCGCGCCTCAGCTGCCGTCGCTGGGAGAAATCGAAAAACCCCAGGAATTGGAGCAGCTCCGTCAAGATCTGACCGACATTCAAGCTTCAGCGAAGCTCCACGTTTCGCAAATTCGCGCCGAACTAGATGCGGAAGTCTCGACATTCGCCGCGACCTCCTCGGCGGCCGACGACGCAAAAAGTACGCTCGCGGCTCTCTCCGCTGACGCTTCTGCCAACAAGACGTTGCTGGAAAGGACGTGGCGCCTTTACGGGCTTCTCGCCAAAGCCGGTGTTTGCGCCAGTCTACCCAAGTACACTCGCACCCTTTGTCTCGCGATCCGCCAGGAAGTTTCGAGGCGAAATGGTGTGTCGCCAGATGCGCTACTGACCAAAGCACGATCAACGGAGCTCGGGTACCTGGACGCACGGTCCGCCGTCGAAGGACATATCCTTACCCGCTATCGCGCTTCTCGACCTCAGCTTGAGGTACGGATGGGCGAGGGCGCCACACTGCTCGAAGAGACCGGGAAGCTGTTGACGGGTATAGACGAACGGTACCATTCGACGGCGGCAAGTTATCGGCAGCGTATCCGTGACTACGCCATATCATCCTACATTCCAGGAGTAGGCTTGCTCTTCGCTCTCGGGATGGCAGCGACCACATCCAAGCTCCTCGCGTTGCTGAATAGCGACAAAGCTCCGTACGCGGATCTACAAAGTTACGCGCTCAAGTGCTTTCTTTGGGCGATCGTGGGCAACGTCACGGCAGTCGCGGCCGTCGGAAGCCTGTTGGCCTTCTATTATGCAGGCATACTTTCGGCCGAAGATTATACCCAATTGCTCTATAGTCTCGCCCTCGCAAGTGGCGTCGCTCTCCTCATCTCGATCCGCAACATGTGGCTCATCAGGGGGCACAAGGTGCAGCCACGATCTGGTACTGGGAGCGGAGTAGTGCCACCTGTTCCTCAAGACATGTCCCGGCCCCGATAGCGCTGCTTCCGTCGCTGAGCGCGGAAGCAGCTTGGAATTTTCTGCCAGACATTCACTACTACGGCGGAAGGCCCCTGAGAGTACCGAGCTGCGTCGATATCTGGTTTGTGAGAATGTAGTTCAGGAGGGATACCGCCCGAGTGGTCTGAGCCGCTCGGGCTAGTGACTCGGTCGCCGAACGTTCGGCGAAGGCAAACGTCAGCTTGTCCGTGTTCACTTCCGCGATGCCTGCAAGACTGCCCGGTCCCTTGAAATGCGTCAGAGTCCAAGTGGGTCCGACGGCATTGAGGTTCTTCGATATTACGAAGCTGACATAACCTCCGAACGCTCCGCTGGAGCCCGATAGCTTTGTATTGAGGTTGAGCCCTTCGCTTGTGAACGCCATTTCGGCGGATTTCACGAGACCAAGCTCTCCAGCAAGGTTCGTGTCGGCGATGGGACAGCGGAATGAATCGACCTCCGTACCGAGTTTACGGCTCGCCTCCTGCGCTAACATCATTTCCGTACGGATGTCCTTGATCGACCAAATCAATTGCTCCGTGAAGTTCTGCTCCCGCTGGGCCTCCAATTTTGCTCCCGCGTTGAAGGAGAACAGGCCATTCGTGTACGTGATATCCGGCGAACAGACTGTCCCGCCGTCGTCAAACGTTACGATGCAGCACGACGCGGCCGCCGGCATTTCCTCCGGCGGCGTCTTTTCGATGTTTCTCGACTCGAGTAATGACCTCAGTCTCGCAGAGAGGACTTCGTCCGATGGCAGAGGGACGAGCTTGTTGTAAAGACGCCAGTACAGACGCCTGAACCAATCCCACATAACCACCCCCCGTTCAACGAAAGGTAGTATCACGCGCGATCAGAACTTCATCAACGAGATGCAGGTCAAAAAGCGAGAGTGTCGCATTTTCGTTACACTTTGAGACGACGCAAGCCGTACTTCTGCGAAGTCGATCGTCGGCGCTTCAGGAAAAAGCGGCAGAGCCCGCTGCGCGGAAAAAGAACATCAAATCACGATATCGGCTCCGCCGCGGATGATCTTAACCTTTGTGGTTTGTCCCACGACCGGCAACTCAAGCGTGCCCGGTTGCCCGCCTTGAGCAAAATGATCGTGATCCTTGAGGAGCCCGAAATCCAATCCAGTCCTGCGCTCTAAGTCGGCCACTGTAATCTGGGTTGCTGTCACATCGAACGCCTCTTCGAAACCGGAAAGATTGGCGATGTCTTCCTGACCCAGTACGAAGGCCGTGACGGACGGAGTGTCGTCTTGGCGGATAAGGACGCAAACCTTCCAGAATTGCAGAGGGCAGCGGACGGAATAGTCCATGCGATCGTTCTTGTAGACGGGATCATTGGAAGCAAAGACTGGGCCCGTAATGACGGTTATCCGCCGCTTCTCCTTCTTGGCATGCTTCTCGAGGAGGAATTGCTCCAGGCCCTGCCAGCGGTCTTTGCCACGATTGAACGGCGAAGCTTGCAGCGAGCAATTCGTAAAATGGAAGGTATCGTTGTTAGCGGCCAGAGCGCTCGCGACGTCCCTACCCCAAGCGGTATCTTCCCGACGGGTAAGGTGGCCCCGGTCGATACCAGGTTCAAAAGCCTCTTGCCCAAGCTGCTCGCTCTTCTTGATCCGAGTGTCGACATACCAACGGTCGCCTTGCCGTTTACCTATGTTCGGGCGGCTATCTCCATCGACATTGGCGGCCGAGAACCACGCCGTTCTCCTCGGACCGTTCATGTAGACACTGTAATGGTAGTACGCGAGCTCGAACGGATCTCCTTTCCGCACGGCGTCCGGCCTGACGCGGGCCGTAGCCTTTTCCATGGCTTCGCTCAACCGCGGCAGCGGAACCTTGAGCTTCTCGAGAAACTCCGAATCGAATCCGGGCCGGTCACTGTAGTCCTGATTGATGATGACCGCTTCCAGCTCCTCCGAAGGCGGCGGTCCAGACCATTGAGAAGGCAACCTAAAGGTAACGCGCATCGAGCCGTCGAGGCTCTGATACTCACCGGAGTCGAGAATCGCCCGCTCAGCGTTGCCAATCGTGGTGGCTGGCTGACCGGTAATGATGCTCAAAAGGCGCATAGCCTGCGCCTCTTCGCTCAAGCTCTTGTCGGGGGGAATGCATTCGCTCTGCGCAACGCCGTTAACGACGCGACAGATTGCGACGTGATCGTCAGGACATTCAACTCTCCCACCGGGCGGGTTGGGACACGTGCAGCTATTCATTCTGACGGCTGTTCGTGCGGGTTCGGATCCCTGAATTGGCTGCCGTATCGGGGGGCTCGATGCGATGGATGCGGATCCTCTTGGAAGTCCAACGGAAACACTAACTTGGAGCGGAATGGTCCAAGTCGCTACGTCGGATTGAAAGGCAGATGGCGGGTCGTAAGGAGCCGAGGGACTTGCCGAGGGCGACTGCACCGCCGGTCCGGAAGAAGCGGCCGTTACCGCCCCCTCATCCATCTCCGTCGCCCGCCAGGTTGGATCCCAATCGTTGGTTGGCTCGGCGTTTCCGTCGAAATTCAGAAGCGGAGCGAGCCGCCGATCTCGCGCGAGCTCATACATCGGCACCGCATAATTCGCCTTGAGATACTCGCCTGCGAAGTGCAGCGCTACAACCTTTCCCGATTCAATGTCGATAACGGCTGAACCGAATTCCCCCCTAGCGTCGAAGCGTCGTGGGTCATCGCGTTGACCATGTTCTCGAAACTGCGGATCGACGCACGCTCCCTGATCACTCCAGGCTGCAGCCTCTTCACGAGATACTTCTGGCCGAAAATGCGATCTTGCAATGAAAGATCGTTGCGATAGTCCTTAGCTGGGTATCCGATCGTCACGACCCGGGACCCGATCATTTTCTCAGGGGGCATCGTGGAGAGGTTGAGAATTGCGGAGCTCGGCAAATTCCCGACACGAAGGAGCGCCATGTCCCAATAGGGATGAATCATTTCGACGCTCTCGACATTCAGATAGCCTGACTGATCGTCCGGCTTCGAGTCGACCTCACGCAAGAAATCGATACCGGCATCACCGGCCGTGTAGCGAATCTTGAGCCCGAGCCCTCGCGAGAATATCTGAGCCACGTGCCTGTTGGTGGCAATCAGATTCTTGCCTACCACGAAGCCGGTGCCAGCATACGGCAAGTTCGGTGAGTTGGGAGCTTCCACCCGTCCCACCAGAGGCAAAAGAGGATCGATGCGCCCCTTATAAATTTGAGTGTTAAGATCCGTCCACGGATAGCCTAGCTGATCGTAACTGCCCTGCTTCACGAAAACGACCGGCCTGTTTTCCGGCATTATTATCGCTTCGAGGTTGAACATCTCGCTATCCGTCACATCCTCGAATCTCCCTTCCGCGAGTTTTTGCAATCCGTCGTCGGGCGCTCCGCCTCCCGGCGGCATTCCTTCGAGAACTACTTCCTCCGAAGGATGTCTGCCGATTGTCTCGAGCCTTGCGTCGGGAGATATCTGCTTCAGGAGATCGCGGAGCCGCTTGGCCTTTTCGACCTTTTCCATGATTGCCTCGAAGGAAATGAAAGAACGTGCTTGAAAAATCTCACGTGATCACATGATTTAAGCAGGCATGTGACAGGTCACGCCATGTCGGGCGCCAGCGACCGCAATGGGGTGAAGTACATTCAACCTGCAATTGAGCATTTTGCAAGCAAAAATGACTGTTGCCGCGCATCATAGGCGGCGGCACTTTCGATTTGTTCGCGTTCGCTCGCACTGTCGGAGATAGCGGAAGCGCCACTCAGAGCACGCTGGCGCTGGGCTCTACAGCGCATTCGCAATAGGCTCGAGGCTGGGCCATCCGCAGCGGCTATAAAGCATGGCTACGCGGCTCGGGCACCGCCGCCGCCGGTTGTGCCTGACCGGGGTACTTTGAAGAGAACGTACATGGATCCATCGGGACTTTTATATTCTCCCGATTGGAGGATCGTTAGTTCCGCATTCCCTAATGTCGTGAACGATTGCCCGGTGATAATCCGCAAGAAGCGAAGAGCCTGCCCTTCTTCGCTCAGGGTCGTGTCCGGTGGAATACATTCCGCTTGCGCAACACCATTCACAACGCGGCAAACGGCGACGTGATCATCTGGACAATCGACCTTCCCGCCCGGCGGATTAGGGCACGTACAACTGTTCATGACTCCCCCCTGGCCTTTAGAATGAACTCGCTCGCGTTCTCTGCAACGTCGTATGGCTTGATCCTGCGCCTCTGGGAAAGACCGCGAAGCATTTTCAAGCCTTCGACTTCGTCTTGGAATGTAATCTGAGTGGGTCGAACAGGCGAGTCCAATTCGTCCTCAGCTAATCCGATGAACCGAACGGACTTCCGGCCGAGCCTAGCGATCGCGGTGGCGATCCTTCGAAAGTTCGCGGCTTCCGGGATGGCCAACGACGTAATTCCATGCCCGCCTTGTGGGGCGGCCATTTTGAGATTGTGCTCATGTTCCGAAAGGACGGTCATGTAGGTCTGCAAGGAGGCCTTCAGGCCGGCGTCCGTCGATTTGACGGAGCACGCCGAGCGTAGAGTTACATGCAATGGTGTCCGATGCTCAAAGTCCAATAGCCCTGTTCGACGGTTGAGATTGCGCAAACATCTGAGAATCGTAGCACTCGCAGTGGAAGCGGAAGGCAACTCGGCTCGAAGCTCCACAGGCAAGCCGTCGAAGAGATCCTTCACGTCAAAGTCTGAGCCGAAACCGGCACGCACCAGAATGTCCTTGACGTCGCTCAGGTCGTCCGCCGTGAGCAGATGGGCGCGCGATTTGGCCGGCGGAACATCCGGCAAGAAGCTCTTTTTGGCGAAGGCTTCGATGTCTGCGTCGACGAAGCTTAGTCTGCTCTTCCAGAGAGGCAACCAAGACGGATTCGGTTTTGAGCCCGTGAAGCAGAGTTCGCTCAACTGCAAAAACGGATCGTTGGCAAGCTCCCAAGCCGGGACGGCGAAGTTTCGCTCGAGATAGACGCCTGCATAGTGCACGCCGACGACTTCTCCGGTCGCGAGCCGAACGACAGGCGCCCCGGATGTTCCCGATGTACACGACGCATCGTGCGCAAGAGCCGGCACGTCTACACCCGCCGTCTTCGCGGTTGCCGATGAACTGAGCACCCGACCGGGCATAATCCTCTTTTTTCCGAAAACGCCGCCGAACAGGCCAGCGAGCAGGCTGGGATCGTTACGCAGGTCATTCAGCGGATAGCCGATTAGCGCGATTTCTTCTCCGATTTCTGGCGTACTCGACGAGAAATGCAGAATGCTGTCAGCTTTAACGGCCCGCTCCATCTCGAGAAGAGCGAAGTCGAAATAGGGATGGATGAGCTTGACTCTGACGCCGATCGACGTTCGAGCGTCCGATTCATCAGCGAAGAAATTCAGGTGATAGAGTATCTCCGGCCCGTCATCTCTTTTGCGAAGCATTGATTGAGCAACGTGCCCCGTCACAGCCGCAAGCGTGGGCGCCACGGCGAAAGCCGTACCAATAAATTCGAGATCCTTGTTAGACGTCTCGAGCCTCGCCGTGGCTCGGAACGCGCGGGACAATACCTCGGTCGCGGATGCCAAGGGTTGAGACCACGCTCCGTGGGAGGAAGCGCCCCTGACAGTCTCGCCCTCGACCGGAAACGCCGGGCGTGCGGCCTCTTGCGCGGCGGGATCCGGAATAACGATGATCGCCATTTCGGCAATGCCTCACTTTTCCTTCCAGCCATCCACGCCGATATCTTTCCAGCACTTGGCATGATTGAGCCTAAGGTCCTCGATGATCAGGTCGATGCGCGTTCCCGTGTTGATCCAAGCCGTAGTCTTGCCTTGATAGTTGAATGTCCCCAAGGTCGGATCGCTGTGCTTGTGCAGGGCCACTACTTGCCAATTGTCGTTGCACACTGCGGATCCCGAGGAGCCTTCCTCGGTGTCTGTGAAATATGCAAGATCGCGCTCATTTAAGAGCACGGCTAGATTGTTGCGTAGCGCCATCTGCTTCGCCGCACCGCCCGGGTGCTGAATAATGTTGACGGCCATTCGGCTGCCGGCTGGCAACTCGAGCGGACCATGCCAGAGAGGAAGAGGAGCCCGTTTCGGATCCTCAGACAATTCCAGTACCGCATAATCAAGTTTTTCGTCAGCCGCGCAAAGGGATTTAGCCCGAATGATCGTTCCATCGACGCCGTCGAAATCGTAATCGAACTGGACGGTTGCTCCTGCGGCCTGCCGCGCGAAGTCCTGTGCACTCGGCGGCGCTTCACCTCGCGCTCGCGCTCGGACAACGTGATGGTTTGTGATCACGTGCCGAGACCCGATCAGCCAGCAGGTTCCTGAAGCCACGACGGGTTTGCCGGAGGTATAGGTTCTGGGGGCATCGTTTTCGATCTGTCCGACCCTGAGCCGAGCGGTCCCCCTTCCGACCAGTTCGGCACCCTTCAGGAAGCCGAACGAAACCATATCGCTCGTAAAAAGAATACGTTCGGGAATCGCCTCGCGGAGCTGCTGATCGGGCTTGTCAACTGTCGGCCGCTTTGCGGTAACCTCGTCGGCGCGGTCCCTAAAAAACGATCGGTCATCGGGCCGAAACGCAGAGAGGTAGGCCGCATTTCGAAGCAGCCGCTCCAAAGGAATTTCGCCATCGATCGGATCGGTTCTGTTCAGTCTGCTAAGATCGCGTAGCATTTGGCCGGCCGCGTTCTGCACGTTGTCCAGTTCGGAAATGAATGCCAAGCTCAATCCGGCCAAAAGGTCTTCGCGCCTCTGAGCGAGTCCGGCGCGGACCGCTCTTTCGTGGATTTCGTGAATCTTGTCCTGGTCGAAGTATGGCATCTCGGACCCTCGGATCTGCCACAGATTGTAAGCCAATCGCACGGTTGGTAGAAGGCGATGTATGTCGATAGGGCGACTCGTCGTGTGTAGCCGGCCCCATCCGCTTACTGATCAGGTCGCGTTCACCTTTGGCTGCGGTCAAAGGAGATGCCGAGCGCTCTCGATGATGCGTGAATTTGATCGCATGCGAACTGCGCAAATCGTCCCGTCCACGCCCCTGCTTTTCCGGTCTTACCGAGCGTGTCAGGCAAGATCAATCGGCAGATCATAGCGGCGCTTGTGCTCGTCCAGCACGGTTATGTGCGCCTGCCCTTTTTTGAAGTGAGTATTGAAGTGAAGCTTCTGCGTGCTGCTACGTTGTCCGGAAGGAACGACGAGCGTAGATCGGCTCGCTGCGCCGGGCGGCTCGATCTCGAATCTTGCGGTACTACGCATCCCCTGAGGTATCCAGTCCGCCGGCGGAACGTGGCCGGCCTCCACCTCGACGTCAACGTCCAAACCATCCCCGCGCTTCTGAACACTGCTATTCCGAACGCATACAAAATACGCACTCGGCATCACCGTGTGACACATGTCGGACAGGTTGGACGGTGCCGTCAATTCGGCATTACGCGCCCCTGCGCGCGCCGTGCATTTGATCGCAAACAGCTTCCTCACGTAACGATCAATGGATCGTGCGTGACCACGGAATCGCCACTCGTCGAAGTCGCATGTCCCCCATTGTCCTGCGCATACCGAAGTCGCGACACCTTGCGCCAGAAGCGCGGCATAGAATGTTCTGAGCGACTTATTCTGTCGTAGAGAAACGAGCGCCTGTCCGATCGCACTCATGAGCCAGGCCGGCGCACTTTCACGATCGATAGCCAGCAACTCCATCAATTCCGCAACGTACCTTCCATCAGGCGACTCTGCCGTCGCGCCGCCCGCGGGCCGCCAGCCGGCTCTCGGCCCGGTCAAAGCATACCTGCCTTCGATCGGCGCTCCACGGCTGGACTTCGGGGAAATGGATCGGCGCGGATCGGTCAGCAGCACCTCGCCGGCCAGCGCGACTTCCAGTCCGTCGAAAGCGCGCAGGAAAATCGTGCCCGGAGAGAATTGTAGCGAAGCCTGTTCGGGCGCGTCGCCGACACCCGCCAAAATCCAGATATGCCGACCGTCGTGCTGCCGAGGCTGCCGCGAACCGATCCGACTAGATCTCGTTGGTTCAAAACTCATGCCGCACGAAACCCGAAAAATGATTCACAAAAACAACTAGGCTGAGGCGAGACGGTTCTTACGGCGGAAAGCTCCAATACTGCCATTTTTCGCGAGCGGGTGGGGAATAACCTGAGGCTTAGGGTTACCCCTTCAGCAAGAAGTGTTCCAACGTGCGCTGCTCGATTTCGGCCAAGATTTCCAAAGCCGCGATGTGCGGTGCGGTCCCGCCGTACCCGGCGGCGTAGGTCTCCACGGCGTTCAATAGCGGCAGCGGCAGGGTGACAACGATCTTGCCTCTGTTTGGGGGCGATTTCGGAAGAAACACAGGACCTTGCGAGGGCTTGGCCAGACGGCGAACGAGCAACATCCTCGTCAGACTCGACGCCGAAAGCCCGCATTTTGCAGCATATCTCTTGAAACGGTCGGCGCCGACCACGTCCAGGTATGGATATATCTTCGGCATATCCCGGATCGCGCAACGTCATGTGGGGTGCCCCCGCCCAGCCGACCACACATAATGTAGACTCTTTTGGAGTCAAACGCAACCGAGGTTCCAGTGGACAACTCAAGATTGGCTGCCTGACGCATCGCCATCCGCTGACCAATCGATCGTCACCGCAGTCGTTTTTCCGCGGCGCGGCTAGTCTTCTCTAAACGGGTGCCGACGGTCGGCGGCGGCCGCACTCAAACGTGGGCTTGTGGACGTAGCCGGCGAGTCGTCAGGATTAGCGGTTGATATGGAATGACGTTTAGGTAATGCTTACCGAAGATTGCACCTTCGTTTTTTACCAGCAGACGCGTTTTATGCCTCTCCCGCTCGTCACGATTTCTCTGCAGCAACCCACCATCGGACACATCACTGGAAGGGTCACGCACGAGGACACCAAGCGAACGCTCACGTTCGAGAGCCGTGACGTCATCGCGACCCTCCATTCGTATGCCGATGCCATCCGGCACAAGATCGAAAGATACATGGCGCGGATGGGCAACCAGAGCGATGAGCTAAGGGCGGCCGCCAACTTGGGCTGGCTCTTCCTCGACTCCCTGCTGGGAACGGTTTGGGACGCGGCCGGCGGACAGCCGGATCCGGCGCTCAAAGCCGAAGCGCTCGCCTGGCTATCTGCCAAGGGCGGGATGGTCGTTATCGACTCAGAATACGTGCATGCGCCTTGGAATTTCCTGCACCTCGTCAAGCCGGGGGCTTCCGCCAACGTCTCCGATTTCCTCGGCTCCCGACAACTGGTTCTTCAGCGTGTAAACTTGAGCGGCGGACTTCCGCCAGTGTGGCCTGCCCGCAGAATGTTCGCCATTCACGGCAACGACCAACCGATGATTGCCGAAATGGCTTGCATCGAAAGTCATGCAACAGGCAACGCGGTCGCTCTGCAGCGATTTCCAAAAGACATGAATTCGGTCATCGCACACTGCCCGACCGAGTTCGACGCATTGTGGATGACGACGGATCCGAGCGTCATACACGTGGCGAGCCATCTGATCCCGCCGCTGTCCGTCCAAGGGCGACCGGGGCCAGATTGGAGCGCGGCCATTCAAGTGGCAAACGACGTCTGCTCCGAGAAGTTGGAGGTGGGCGATGTGCTATCGAACGTTCAGTCCAGCCGAGCGGCGATGGAGCTCGGCTTCTTCAATCTGTGCTCGCTAGGTAGAGGTACGATGCTTTTGCATGCTGGCGTGGCTGCGGCGTTCGCCGTGCGTGTCGGATGCAGCATCTTCGTGGATATGTTACTGCACAGCGATTTGGCGGAGAAATTCGCAAGTGCGTTCTACGCGGCCTATTTGACTGGCGAAGATCCGATCAAGGCGTATGGCAACGCCAAGCAGGCCGTCAGCGTCTCCGACGAAGAGACGGTGCGAGCGCTGTGCTACCGCTTCACATTCGGTGACCATATCATGGACATGGCGGCCTGATGGACGCACAAGTCGACGAACGCCATCGGCACAAGCACGCTTTTCAAGCAGCGGAATCGCATCACGTCCGCCGCAATGTCGCGAAAGAGAAGCGCAAGTCGGTCGCTACGGTCGAAGCCAGGGCGACCGCCAGGATGCTACGCGTGTCGCCTCAGAAGCTAAATCTGGTTGCGGCGTTGATCCGCGGCAAGTCCGCGGTAAGCGCGCTGTCTGACCTGCAGTTTGCGCGTAAACGTGTCGCAGTAGACGTCAAAAAATGTCTTCAATCAGCCATAGCGAACGCCGAGAACAATCACGATCTTGATGTAGACCGCTTGGTGGTCAGCGAGGCTCACGTCGGCCAAGGCCTCAAGATGAAGCGTTCCGCGGTGCACGGGAGAGGCCGCTCCGGCCGCGTGGACAAGCCATTCTCGCAGTTGACCGTTGTCGTACGAGAATCCGAGCCGGTCGCGAAAAAGCGCCCGAGGGAGGTTTCGCGCGTGTCTATTGAACCGTCCCAGAAAAGTAAGACATCGGTCCTTGAGGCAATTCGAGGCCTACAGGCCTGCCTACAATCGCGCCCTGATTACGACCGAACGCGCATGGAACTGGCGCGCCTTTCTGATCTCGCCTCTCGGCCGACGAAAGATGGCAACTCGAACAGATTTGCACTGGCAGCGGCAAGAGCGGCCGTCCCGGTGCTGATCGCCGGTCCGGACCAGGAACGACGTGCGTCTTTCATGTTGTTGTCGATCGCGCTGAAGGAGTTCGCGCCGACACAGACCATCGCAGATTTTCTGCAAAGCGAACGCGTCCCGTGCGTTACGGAGATCGCGACAGATCATCACGAATTATCGACCATCGGGCAGCGCAAACCTTTGAGGATCGTCGCAGCTTTGAACCGCGCCATACGAGTGGTTGACTCTAAGCTTGAGAGACCGACGGTGCTCGATACGTTGAAGCCTTGGCCAACCGCTCTCACTTTTTCGATACGGGTCGGGGCTCCACGAGCCCGTATAGAGCCGCCTACGGAAAACGTAGTTGAGTTTGCCGCAGGAAAAGAGCAGACGGCGGCATCCTTCGTCATCATTCCGTCTGAAGCCGGCGCTCTGCCCGTGACCATCGATTTTCTATTGATGGGAAGCCGCTTCGCACGCAGGACTCTCCAGTTCGTGGCGAAATGAGGCTCAATGGGCGGAAGCTCGCGGGGATGACCTGTCACACTTGGTGAACGGCGGATCGGCGCGGTCACGACCGAGCTTTTAACCTCGGAAAGTCGCCCGCGGCCCTCCCCTCGGTGTGGCCATCTTCGTCAACGCAGCAACACCACGAATGAATTGGATTAGGGCTGAGCAAGGGTCAGGGCGTTCGACCCCCTAGTGTCGACGCTCCATCAGGAAAAGCCGGGCGGACGCGGTGCGATCTTGGACTCCGGCTCTTCGTCTGCGTCGTCCTCAACGTCGTTTTTCAGATTTCGCAGCATATCGCGGCAGTAGCCGGCAATGTAATCGGATAGCTGCTGATATACCGGGGACTTTTTCAACGCGTCCAACTCTTCGACCACGGACGGAAGAGCGTCGAGGACGGCTTGCGACAATTCACCGACGCGGCGCCTTACCTGAGCGCCTGAAAGGTGGTTCTCGTCCGCCATCCGATCCCAGTGGCGAGCATGGATATGGTGGCCGCGATTCTTGCCGGCGATCTTCATCGCTAGGTTTCGAGTGACATCCGGATAGATGTCGCCGTTCATCACGTCATAGAGGGGAGCCATGGACACGGCGCCACCGGGCTCCAGCAGTAGGGAATAGTTCTTTGAATGCGCGTCAACGTTTCCGCAGAGGACATTGAACAGGAACAAGTCGACGAAGCGCGCCGCATTGAACGCGCCGGCTTCCGTTTTCCTCAGGACATCGAAGCAGTCCTTCAGGCCCGGACCGCGAAGCTTTGTCGCCGGGTTGGTTTCGTACTTCGTAGAAGGAATGTGCCCTGTAGCCTGACAAAAATCTTCCTGGTGTACTCTGCGGAGGCTGCGTCCATGCGGCACGCGGTCGTAGCGCTTCACGAGCAGGTAGTCGAGGTCCTCGGCCTTGCCGATCGTGCATTCGGCGACGGGCAGCTTCACCTTCGCCGCCAGGCGAAGACAGAAGGCTTCGTTCTCTACCGCATTGTTGAAGTGCTTGTTGGCGGGTTTTAGAATGTGCGTCGTCGGTGCACCATCGAGCGCAAGACCTATGCCCCCATCGGGATACTGGACCACTGGGAGTTTGTCCTGCGCACCGGCGAGCGACATGTGGATGCCTTCCTCGCCCACGAGAAGCGGCTTCTCAGGAAGGCGCCGGATGGCCGCGGCGAGTTCCGCTTCGGAAAGCCGCTTGTAGCGCGGCGTCCGCTTCGGTCGCTCGCCGGCGGGCCGGTAGACTTCAAGCGCGCCAGGAAGATCTTCTCCCAACTCTTCGAGCAGGGCGAACACGTTCGCTTCCGGAATTTTCAGGATGGTGCCGACCGTTTTTAGCGTCCGGCCTTCGGGCAGAAGATTCAAAAACCATCGGTACACGACGTCCGGTTCGTGGACGCGCTTCGCGAGAGGCATGCGGGTAGAAACGGCGAAGGCCTGCGGATCCTTGGTCCATGCTTCGTCATAGATGAGCTCAATGTCCTGGATTTCTTCCGAGCGCCGACGCAACAATCCGACGAGAATATCGCCATAGCGGACTTCGAGGGTTTCGCCGGCTCCGCCGGTCTTCGGCTTGCTTGTCATGGCGACGTTGAAAAGTTGTCGGGATCGAAGGCTTCGGACGGCTCGGCCGTCGGCCGTGCCGACGGCGCGGGGCTCATCTCCGGCATCAGTCGTATGCCAAGGGCCTGCAGCAGGCGGAGGACAAGACCAACTTGGCTGGTCTCCTTGCCGTTCTCAATGTCGACGATGAAGCGGACTCCTACTCGAGCTGCCAAGGCCAAGTCTTGCTGGCGGAGCCCCAAGGAGGTGCGCCGGTTCCGGATCAGTTCGCCAAGTTCTGCAGTCGTTGTAAGGGCCATTTGAATTTTCCCGAGCGGGAAGATTACGGGTCTTTTCCTCGGCACACAAGCAAAATTTACCGAGCGGGAAATTACCTCTTGGGAAGCACGGAACCAAGGCGTATTTTTCCCGATCGGTAAATTCTCATACCTGGAGTGGCCAATTCAGCACAGAATTTCCCGAGCGGGAAGCCGGGTGCCAACGAGCCCTTCTGCCCCACGGGGACGACCTGGTGCTCGCTGCTCGCCGCCACCATCAAATTCCGATGGGGAACCAAAAGCGACTGAAAGAGACCGACACTCCTGCTGGTGGACTTAAGCGCGTCCGGTCCAAAATCATGGTTAATCGCCGCTTAACCATAGCGAGGTAGTTTCCGTGCATACCGCTGTGAAGTGAGCGTCATGGGTCGCGTCGTCCGTCTTGTGCAATTTGATCGCCACGGGCCATCCAGGCCGCGGTCCTTCAGCAGCAAAATCCTTCTCGTCGCGCTTTTTCCCGACGACAAGGTCCTAGTCGCCTTCGCCCAGCACCTTTATCGCGAGCACGGCATCCTGACGGTCGATGACTGGGACGACCGCGGTCGGCATGTTCTCGAGAGCTATGCGATGGACATCAGAAGCAAGCGCCGGTTCGTGTCGCTTGTGGGGGTTCCGATCCCCGCCCGAAACAAGCCAGAGGGAATCGTGCTTTCCTTATGCGCCGCGCCTGCGGCGACCTGACGGGGAGCGTCGGATTTTTCGAAGCGCTTCGGCGAAATTATCTTCGATATCGATGAAGTTGCCCTCCGCCGTATTGCAATTCTTGGCGCGAACTTTTTGGCCGGCATTGGTCCTATCCGGCATTGCCACTACGGACACGTGACCACATCCCGTTTCGTGAAAGAACTGCTTGATCGAACGAGCATTCTGCAGCGTCATGCCGGCCCCTTGCGCCGCAAGCGCCAAGAAGGATTTGGCCCTCTCCTCATCCTTGGCGTTTGGCTCGGATGATGACGCGCGAACACGATCGATCAATTGCTTGTGGAGCTTAGCGTCGTCTGCACCGAGCGTTGTCGGTTGCAGAATGCTTCTTTGCCGCGCATCGAGCTCACGGAACACATATATAGCGGGCCGCAATCGAACGAACGAGTAGAGATCTAGTCCGCGTAGACCTGCATCGAACGCTCCATGCAGAGCGAGCTCGGCCGAAAGCACGCAGCAACATGCCTTGTCCAGCCGTAGCGGCTCGCCTCGTGCAGCGCTTTCCACCTGGCCGCCGTTGAAGTCATCCCAGTTGCCCCCTTCGAAAAGGCTCCGCCACTCACGCGGCAGGAGGCCTATCGTACGGCCGCGCTGTCCGACGATGTATTCAAGAACTTCCTTGCGGTTGCTGAATCCTTCGCCGGCCTGCAGCAAGGCTTGAACGAGGGCGGGGAAGCCCGCCACATACGTCCAGCGATAGAGCGCAAACTCCTCCAGGTAGACTTCCCGCTTGAAGTCGTCACCTTGAGTATCGAACAGCGCGAAAATATCGGCAGGTGCTTTAAGCAATCAGGCCCCCAGCCCGGTCGACCGTATTTTTCAACTCGGCCGCGAATCAGGTAAGTAGTATTTCTCGCAGCGAGCATCTCCGAAAAGGTCCGACAGGGGTATTTCCCCAATTACTTCCTGCGGGGGGCAATAGGGCAGGAACGCTCGCATCTTCATCGCATCACTTGTTGCGCTACTGAACGGCGCCCGTTCGAATCGATCCCATCGAGGCTTCAACCCGAGGGGGTCGTATCATGTCTGGCGTGTCGGTTGCGTTGGTGCTGTCCATCGATTTTCTTAGTCAGCTTCTGTTTGATCTTACTGCCTTGGCGACAAGTGCCGGCTTGGCTGCCGGTGAGTTGACGACGAAACCTCCGGTCGCAGGGTGGAGCGAGACGTTCTTCCATGAACTATCGACTTTTGTCCTTGCTGCGGCAGCCATTGCGGTCGGCATCATGGCTATCGCGCTCGTCACGATCCTCCTGAGAGCCAGCGGATACACTGGAGCTCTGGACATCATAACGATCGTCGACAGGTGGATTGGGCCGCTCTGGAGGAGCGATGCACGCCCTCTCGTCAACGTCGAATATCGGGATGCCGACGACACGCCGATGCAGCTCGGCTCATTCGTACTTGCGACGTTGAGAAACTCTCGCGGTAAGTTCTTCGATCTGGTCGAAGGCGCTTTCGTTCATTGCGAGCCGGCCTGGATTAAGGCAGGCGCTCTTGTCCACGTCAGCGTGCAGCAGGGGCTCGTGCGGGAAGATCTCTATGTGCTCGTAGATCCGGAACGCGATCTCTTGTACGTCCGGAGCCAGTATCGTCGTGCCGAGATGTTCGAGAAGATCAATCACGGCGCGACCACGCGCGGTTCTAAAGCGGGATGGGGTTAGGTTGAATCGATTTGGGATTCCCAAATCGGTGAGTTTCTGATTCACCATGCTGGCTGGAAGGAGGCCAGCATGGATGGGCAAGCCTTATTCACTGGATCTTCGCAAGCGTGTCGTGGCCGCGATCGAGGGCGGGATGTCGCGTAATCAGGCGGCCAAGCAGTTCGGGGTGGCGATCAGCACGGCAATCGGCTGGATGCAGCGGGTCGAAGAGACCGGCAGCGTTAAGCCTGGCCAGATGGGCGGTCACAAGCCGAAGGCGGTTTCAGGAGACTATGCAGTCTGGCTGTCGCAGCGGATCAAGGACGGCGATTTCACCATACGCGGTCTCGTTGCTGAACTTGCCGGTCGCGGCCTGAAGGTCGACTACCACTCGGTGTGGGACTTCGTGCATGCCGAGAAGCTGAGCTTCAAAAAAAAGCGTGGCGGCTGGCGAACGCGATCGACCCGAGGTCGCGCGACGGCGAGCCCAGTGGACAAAATATCAAGGTCGGGTCGAAGCTGAGCGGCTTGTCTTTATCGACGAGACATGGACCAGGACCGATATGGCGCCCTTGCGGGGATGGGCGCCGCGCGGGCACAGACTTTCCGCCAAGGTTCCTCACGGCCGCTGGAAGACCATGACTTTCCTGGCGGCCCTGCGCCATGACCGGATCGATGCGCCGTGGTTCATCGAGGGGCCGATCGACGGCGTGAGCTTTCGCACCTATGTCGAGAAGGTTCTTCTGCCCGTCCTTCGACCCGGCGACATCGTCGTCCTGGATAACCTTGGCAGCCACAGGAGCAAAGCAGTCCGCCAGCTCATCCGTTCGGTCGGTGCCAAACTGTTCTTCCTGCCAAAATACTCACCCGACCTGAACCCGATCGAACAGGTCTTTGCCAAGCTCAAGCATCTGCTCCGCAAAGCTGCCGCGCGAACCGTCGACGCAGTCTGCGCCGCAATCGGCCGCGCACTCGATGCCTTCACCGCCGACGAATGCGCCAACTACCTCAAAAATGCAGGCTATCGGACTTAATGCCATCACGCTTTAGAAGACAAGAGGACATCGTCGCGAGCTGATGCGCGCCGAAGCACATCGTCGAACCTGACCTCCAAGGCGGACGTTTGCCGAAGGCCACAGCGGCACGCGCGCGGCGATACTCCTTTGACCTATCGGCGTCTCGACCGCCGTTTTCGTTCCCCGTCACGCGAGCAACGGGGCGACAGAAACCAGGTCTCGATGGCAGGAATGGCCGTCGAGGGATAGCGAACAAACAGCCACTTCCATGTTGCATCCGTGTTGCACGGAGCAGATGTCACCCTGTGTAACCCCTTGTAACTCCACGTACTGGACGGACCATACGGAATCAGCCCTTCGAGGCCGAAATCGATGGCAGAACCGAACGCGTACCTCGGGGAAACGCTGGAATTTACGAGGTTTTTTGCGTTAAGCGGCGTGGCGATCCCGGCATGACTCGAACATGCGACCTACGGTTTAGGAAACCGCCGCTCTATCCGGCTGAGCTACGGGACCGCGGAACCCGCCAAGGAGACGGGTTGCCTGGAGCTGTACATATCAAAGCGAGGGCCGAATCGGAAGCCCTCGCCGCCCTCCATTTTATTTTGCGGCAGATTGGCTCACCGCGGCCAAGAGGCGGTCAAGAGCCGGTCTTTGAATTCACCTTTCAAGCTCACGTATACGCTGGACCATTGCCGGCTCCTGAACTCGCAGCGACCTCAAGTGCGCGATTCCTCACCACTCGATGCAATCTCACCGTAGGAAATATCAGAAAGCCTTGATCGAAACAGAGAACGCGAAATCACTTCGAAAGGTACGATAGCCGATTGGGTTTTAGATCGATCCGGCGATCGCTTTGACTTGAGCGCCGCCTCGCTCAGGATTTCCCATAAGCCCCCTGGTAGCGCCCGTCGCGGATCGCCTTCAGGGTCTCCTCCTCGCGCCTGATCTGGACACGCACCGCCTCCAGCAGCATCGCGGCGCCGGCGGCGGGAAACGACACCACGCCATCTTCATCACCGACCACGATGTCACCAGGCGAGATCACGCTGCCACCGACCGTCACAGGCACGTTGATCTCGCCTGGGCCGTTCTTGTAGGGCCCGCGATGGATCACCGCGCGGGCGAAGCAGGGAAAGTCGTCGCCGGCGAAGGCGGCCACGTCGCGGATGGCGCCGTCGATGACATAGCCTTCGGCTTTGCGCCATTGCGCGATGTTCTTCATGATCTCGCCGACCAGGGCCCGGGTCTCGTCGCCGCCGCCATCGACCACGATGACGTCGCCGGGACCGACCAGCTCGAGTGCGCGATGGATGGCAAGATTGTCGCCGGGACGGGTCCTGACCGTGAAGGCCGCGCCGACCAGCTTGCCGCTGCGATGATAGGGCTTCAGCCCGACCGCGCCAGGCAGCCGGCTGAGATTGTCCGAAATGATCGAGGTTGGTGCATTCCTGAAGCCTTCGATGATATCGGCGGGAGGCTTGGGCACGCTGTTCGCTGCGATGGTGATCGTCATGAGGTTCAGTCCTTCCGAGGCTCTTATTCGGCGTGCGCCCGGGCCTGCGCGGGCATGATGCGGAAGGCGCGGCCTTCCTTCATCCACGCCGCGCGCTCGTCGCGCAACAGCGTGCGGCGAACCTTTCCGGAATCGTCACGCGGCGGCGCGCTAACGAACTCAAAACTCTCCGGATGCTTGTAGCGGCTGAGCCGGTCTTTCAAAAAATCCGCCATGCTGTCTGCGATCACCTGACCGTCCGCGCCGGGGTCCGGCTCGACGATGGCATGCACGCGCTGGCCGAGCTCAGGATCAGGCAGGCCCACCACCACGCAGGAGCGCACGCCGGGGCACGCGGAGACGGCAGCCTCGACCTCGGCCGGATAGATGTTGGCACCGCCGCGCAGCACCATGTCGGCGAGGCGGTCGCCCAGATAGAGATAGCCTTCGGCGTCGAGCCGGCCGATATCGCCGAGCGATTCCCAGCCGTCGGCGCGGCGCTTCGGCTCGGCGCCGAGATAGTGATAGGTGGCGTCCTTGCCGTCGTTGTTGAGGAAATAGATCTCGCCCGTCTCACCGGGCGCGACGTCATTGCCGTCCTCGCCGATGATGCGAAGCCTCGCCGTCTCCGCGATCTTGCCGACGGAGCCCTTATGCATCAGCCATTCGGTACCTGATATGATGCAGGCGCCCTGGCGCTCGGTGCCGCCATAGAGCTCCCAGACCCTGTCCGGCCCAAGCCAGGCGATCCAGTTTTCCTTCAGCCAGGGCGGCATCGGCGCTGCCATGTGGAACACGGTCTGAAGGCTCGACACGTCATAGCCATTGCGAACCTTATCAGGCAGCGCCCAGATCCGGTGCATCATGGTCGGCACGAAATTGACCCATTGCACGCGCTCGCGCTCGATCTGGCGCAGCGTCTCCTCAGCATCGAACCTGACGAGGCCGGTCAGCTTGCCGCCGGCGAACAGCGCAAAATGCGACACGATGAACGGCGCATTATGATAAAGGGGGCCTGGATTGAGCAGCGAGACTGCAGCGGGAATATTGAGCGGCGGCGCAGCGAGGGTATCAGTCACCGCAGGCTGATGGTCGAGGATCACCTTGGGACGCCCGGTCGAGCCGCCGGAGGTCATGGCCTTCCAGTAGCGCGCGACCGGGGGATCGAGCGGCTCATCGGAAAAGCCGTTCGGCACAAAATCCGCAGGCAAGCGGTTCGGCGCATTCCAGTCGGCCTCGCCGCCGACCACGAGCGCGGGCTTCAAAATCTCGAGCACGGCCGCGGCTTCGCCGCGCGGCAGCCGCCACGACAGCGAGGTGGGCGTCGCACCGCATTTCCATACCGCGAACGTGGTCTCGAAAAACCCATTGCTGTTGGGCAATCCGATCGCGACGAAATCGCCGGGCTTGACGCCCTTCGCCGCAAACGCGCGCGCCCGCCTGTTGGCACCGCGTTCGAGCTGGTCCCATGTCAGTCTGTCCCGACCGTGCTGGACGGCGATGGCGCCCTCGGGTTTGCGTTGAGCGTACCAGCGCGGCACATCGGACAGGGGCAGCAGCATCAGGCGTTTCCATTTCGTTTTCTTGGCGGGGCCTCAGGATGGGCCGCGTCGCGCAGCGAAGTGTAACAGCCGGAGCCGACCCTTCAAGCTTCTGCATTCAGCGCTCCTTCAATGCCGCCGCGCTCGGCGCGGTATGCGCCGACATATCGTAGCCGTCGGCATCGCGCAGGCGTCCGTGCAGCACGATGATGGCGCGCGAGATCGCCGGCAGCGTATCGACCAGCCGCTGGAGAGGTGGAGCGGCAACATGCCGCCCACCGACAGCCCCGCACCGGCGAGGACGTTCACCGGCTTGCGGTTCGGTGCATTCTCGTCCGCGGCCAGTGCGCGGCCGCAAACCTGCGCCAATGCGATGGCGGAGAAACAGGTCGACGCTCTCATGATGAGAATTTCTCTTCGCATTCAAACCGGTAAATGCGCCCTGCGGCTGCGGCTCCCGAGCCACGTCAAGCAAAAAATGTCAGCAACCCAGCCATGAATTTCCCGAGTTCCATGGGTGACAAGCCGACGAGAAAGGGGCAAAAATCGGCGACGACTCAGTTGGGGTTGAGTTTCTCAGGCTCTCGCAGAATGTTGTCCGTGTTTGCATCGCGTCGTGCGGCGCCACTTCTCGTTGCCGCAGCAGGAATTTTTCTGCTGACCACGCCGCATGCCCACGCCGAATGGTGGAAGCGCGCCCCTATCGACTTCGAGGAATGCGCCGACGCCGCCGAAAAATCCGCGACCAAGGCCGAAAAGACGGCAGCCCTTGCGGACTGCAATGCCAAATTCGCCGGCCGGCGCAAGGCTGGCGGCGGCTACACTTATTACGACTTCCTCCAGGACCGCACCTTCGACATCGCAGGTCCCAACCCGACGCCGGAGGAGCAGAAGAAGATCGACGAATCCTACACCGCCTATCTTGCCGATCAGCGCCGCAGCAATGAAGCCGCCGAGGCCCTGGCGCGGCAACAGCGCGAGCGGCAGGAGCAGCAGGAGCAGCAGGAGCAGAAGCGCGAGCGGCAGGCGCAGCAGCTCCAGCAGGTCGCGCTGCGAACCGAGGTCGAGCGCGTGCCCGTGCCGGTGGAGCGCCCGAAGGTGCTGGGTGCGCGGCCGAAGAATGCCCCTTGCATCAAGGGCGCGTTCTCCTGCGAATGGCCGCGGCTGTCGGAAAGCCTCAGCGACCTGAAGAAGCTGTTCAGCCCGGCGCCGAGCAAGCCGGCCAAGAAGGGGTAAGCTGTCTCCACATCCGTCGTTGCGGCTTCGCTGCGCCCGCAATGACGAGTGGATGGAGATTCGCGCCCGACCCTCAGCGCGTCTGCTTCTTCTTCGAACGCTTCGGTGGGGTTACCGCCGGCGCAACCGGTTCTGTCGTTGCCTGTGAATTGCTCAGCGCCTTCCGGCTCTCCTGCAAGCGCGCGTCGTAGCCCGGCGAGTTCACGACGGTCGGCGGCCGGGCCTCCGCCAGGCGGGAGGCGCCGCAGAGCGCGGCCAGCCCGAGCCCGATCACTAGAGAACGTTTCATCGGCTCCTCCACTCAAACCACACCACGGATCTGTTGAGGCGAAAGGCCGGGCGGGCCCTTAGCCGCCGTCTCCGCCTCCTTGACCAGCACAGCAATGCGACGCATCAGCGGCACATCGACATTGTTCTGCTCGGCAAGCGCAATGACCGCGCCCTGCAGATAGTCGATTTCGGTCTTGCGGCCCTGCTTCAGATCCTGCCACATCGAGGAGCGCGCCTCCGGATCGATCTTCATGGTCCGCCGCAGAATCGCTTTGAAGATCATGTCGGGCAGTCTGAGCATCGCCGGCGTCCAGTTCATCGGGATGGGCGTCGACGACACCGGCGTGATGCCGGCGGCCCTCAGCGCAGCCAGGCCTTCCGCCATCTGGTCGGCGAACAGTTTTCGCCAGTCGCGGTTCGCCAATTGGGCGGCAAGCGGCATGTCGGACAGTGCGCTGAGTGCGTTGTTCAGATTGATGATGAGCTTGCCCCATTGCACGCCGGCGATGTCGCGGCTCGCGCGCAGGTCAAGACCCGGCACCGACAGCGCGGCAGCAATGTTGTCCGCGTCTTCACCCACCTGGATGTCTCCGGAGCTGGAACGATGGAAGCGCCCCTCGCCCATTGCGACCACATTGAACGGCACCATGCCGGCGAGCACGCGCCGGCCGCCGAGGCGCTCCCTCAGCACGGCGACATTTCCGACGCCGTTCTGCAACGACACGATGACGGCATCCTGCGGCGCATGCTGCGCGATCTGATCGGCGACATCGGCCGTGTCGGCGCTCTTCACCGTCACCAGCACGATGCCGGCGCCGCAGAGGATCGACGGATCCTCCGACAGCGCGAGCTGGCCGGGGCCGAGCTTCCTCTCGGAGCCGTCGAAATCCGTCAGCCGCAAACCGAACCGCTCGATCTCGCTCTTCACCCGCGACCGCACCAGCAGCGCGACGCGGCGGCCGGAGGCGGCCAGCTGGCCGCCGACGAAACAGCCGATGGCGCCCGCGCCGGCCACCACGATCGATCGATCCGTCACCACCTGACCTGCTCCACAATGATGCGCTTTCGATAGCAGAGGCTTAGACCGGAGGCGAGGCCGGCTGCCCATCGCGGCCAAAGTGCATCTGCCTTGTAACCGTCATGAGACACCCATATGTTTTTGCATGGGGGCCTATCACCGGCGAGAGCTCGCCGACGAGAACGCCAAAGGAGAACATCATGGGTCTACTCGACGTCCTCAACGGCATGCAGAACGGACCCCGCGGCCCGAGCACCCCAAGCCCGCAAGGCTCTTCCGGCGGCATGTCGCCGATGACCATGGCGATCCTCGGCCTGCTCGCATGGAAGGCATTCAAGCATCTGACGGCAGGCCAGCCGGGCGGCGCGCCGCAGTCGGCGCCGGCGCCTGTGCCGCCGCCCGTGAATGCGGGCCCAGGCGGTGGTGTTGGCGGTGGCGGCATCGGTGATGTCCTCAAAGGCGGCCTCGGCGGCCTGCTCGCGGGCGGGGCGGCCGGCTCCGTGCTGAGCGGAGGCCTCGGCGATCTCCTCAACCAGCTCAAGCAGGGCGGCCACGGCGAGACCGCGAACAGCTGGGTTGGCAAGGGCGAGAACAAGCCCATCAGCCCCGGCGATCTCGCCAATGCGCTCGGCGCCGATCAGATCCAGAGTCTGTCCGCGCAGAGCGGCCTGTCGCGCGACGAGCTGCTATCGGGTCTCAGCCAATACCTGCCGCAGGTGGTCGATCATTTGACGCCGGATGGACGGCTACCGACCGAGAACGAGATCTCGGGCAGACTCTGATTTTCGTCAAAACGAGGGGAGCACTGAGATGAGCATGGGCGGCCTGTTGTGGATCATCGTGGTCGGCTTCGTCGCCGGCCTGATCGCGCGTTTCCTGGCGCCGGGGCCGAACAACCCCAGCGGCTTCATCCTCACCACCATCCTCGGAATCGTCGGTGCGTTCCTGGCGACCTTCGTCGGTCAGGCCATCGGCCATTACGGTCCTGATCAGGGCGCGGGATTCATCATGGCCACGATCGGCGCGGTGGTGGTGCTGTTCATCTGGCACCGGCTGGTCGCGAGCGGCGTGATCAAGGGGTAGCCCGAAGGCCGTGAGATAGAGGCACGTTGCCGCCTCAGGCTCCGTCATTGCGAGGAGCCCGCGACAAAATTGCGAAGCAATTTTGCGCTGATGCGACGAAGCAATCCAGACTGTCTCTAGGGACAGATTTCTGGATTGCTGGGCTTCGCTCGCAATGACGGGTTCACGTAATCAGATGCATCCCCGCATCCATGCGCACGACCTCGCCGGTCATGTTGCTGGAGGCCGGCATCGCCAGGAAGCAGACGAGCTGTGCGATGTCCTCGGCTGAAGAGGCAACCTTCAGCGGCACCTTCGCCACCACACTGTCGCGCACCTGCTTGGCGCCGGCCTCGCCGCGGCCCTTCGTGAACCAGGGCGTGTCGATATAACCGGGACACACGGTGTTGACGCGGACCAGCGGCGCGAGTGCGCGTGACAGCGACAGTGTCATGGTGTTGAGCGCGCCCTTGCTCGCGGCATAGGCGATCGACGATCCGACGCCGCTGATGCCGGCGACCGAAGAGACGTTCACCACCGCCGACGGTCGCCCGGACGCCTTCGACGCCGCCTCGAGCAGGTTGCGCGCCGCGCGCACCATCTGGAACGGGCCGATGGTGTTGACGCCGTAGAGACGCTGGAAATCTTCCGCCGACAATCCGTCGAGATCGGCATGAGCAACGTGCTTGGTGGTGCCGGCATTGTTGACGAGGATGTCGAGCTTGCCCCAGCCGCTGGCGGCCGCAACGATTCTACGGCAATCGTCATCCTTCGAGACGTCGCCCTGCGCGACCAGAACTTCGGCGGCGCCGGCCTTGCGGCAGAGCTCTGCCGTGGCTTCGGCTTCGGTCTTGCTCGACGAATAGTTGATGACGAGCCGCGCCCCGCTTGCGGCAAGAATTTGCGCAGTCGCAGCACCGAGGCCGGATGCGGAGCCCGTCACGATTGCGCACAAACTGTCCTTGGCCATCCGGATGTCCTTCCCCGTGATTGAATGTGGTGCCCTGTTTAGCGAGTTTGCCGCGCGCTGCAAATCGCAGCAAACTCCGCTAAGCGGAATTAGCCCAGACCGCTCACACCTCCATGCCGGTGCCGCAGATGGGCCTGCGATCAACGCTTGTCAGAGCCATGGCTTTTTCGGATCATCGGGCGCAAGAAGAACCTGCGCGTCGGCCCGATTGGGCAGGACGCGCCAATGGCAAAAACGGGGAACGCTGTGGCGGAGAGTGACAATATCGTCGTCGAGACCGCGGAGAAGATCTTCGCCGATCTTGCCGATCCGCAAACCATCAACAACGACAAGACGAATTCGTGGCAGGCGCCGCTCTGGCAGGCCCTGAGCGAAGCCGGCTTGCCGCTCTCCTGGGTGCCCGACGAGCTCGGCGGCTCCGGCGCAAGCTTGGCGGACGGTTTTGCCTTGCTGAACGCCGCCGGCCGTTTCGCCGTCGCGATTCCCTTGGCTGAGACCATGCTGGCGGGCTGGCTGCTGGCGCAAGCGAAGATGACCTCGCCCGAAGGCGAGATGACCGTGCTGCCGGCCTCGCCCAAGGATCGCATCACTGTTGATGCCGACGGCGCGCTCTCCGGCCGTTGCCGCGGCGTCCCCTTTGCCAAAGCGGCCAGGCATTTTGCAGTCCTCGCGCATGGGCCGGATGGCGTCTCGATCGCGCTGGTCGATGCAAGCAAGGGGCGGATCGCATCCGGGCTCAACGTCGGCTACGATCACAGCGACACCGTCACGCTCGACAAGGTCCAGCCCGTCGCCATCAAGGCGGCGCCCGATGGCGTTGACCAGACAACGCTGATGCTGATGGGCGGCGTCGCACGCAGCCTCCAGATTGCCGGCGCCCTGGAATCGATGCTCGACATCTCGGTGCGCTATTCCAACGAGCGCGTCGCCTTCGAGAAGAAGATCTCGAAATTCCAGGCCGTGCAGCACAATCTCGCACGCCTGGCGGGCGAGTCTGCCGCAGCACTTGCGGCCGCGACATCGGCGGCCGACGCCATCGCCAACGCGAAGACGTTCGACGACGAAGTTTATCTCGAAGCCGCCTCGGCAAAGATCCGCTGCGCGGAAGCAGCCGAAAAAGGCGGTGCCATCGCACACCAGGTTCATGGCGCGATCGGCTTCACCATCGAGCATATCCTGCACCGCTACTCGCTGCGGGCGCTGGCGTGGCGCGACGATTTTGGCTCGGAGAGCTACTGGGCGGTCGAGCTCGGCAGGCTGGTCGCCTCCAGAGGCGCCGATGAATTGTGGCCGCTCGTGGCTTCACGCTGACAGGGAGACGAAACACATGACCGCTGCCCTTCGTTTCGACCCGATCCGCCTGCCCGAGAACTGCGAACGATTACGCAAGGAAGTGCGTGCGTTCCTCGCCGAAGAGATCGCCGCCGGCACCTTCGATCCGCACAAGCCCAACCGCGAAGACACCGACGCCCCGGAATTTTCCCGTAAGGTGGGCGCCAAGGGCTGGCTCGGCATGACCTGGCCGAAGAAATATGGCGGCCAGGAGCGCTCTTTCCTCGAGCGTTACGTGGTGACGGAAGAGATGCGCGTCGCCAACGCGCCGACGCGGCGGTTCTTCGTCGCCGACCGCCAGAGCGGTCCGGTGCTGCTGAAATACGCGCCCGAACACATCAAGATGGATATCTTGCCGCGCATCTGCCGCGGCGAAATCTGCTTTGCCATCGGCATGAGCGAACCGAACTCCGGCTCCGACCTGTTCGCCGCGAAGACGCGCGCGACCAAGACCGACGGCGGTTATCTCATCAACGGCACCAAGATCTGGACCTCCTCGGCTCATATCGCCGACTACATGATCGCGATCTTCCGGACCTCGCCGCCGACCAAGGAAAACCGCCGTCACGGCCTGACGCAATTTCTGGTCAAGATGAAGCAGCCGGGCATCAAGGTAAACCCGATCGGCCAGATCACCGGCCAGTACGAGTTCAACGAGGTGGTCTTCACCGACTTCTTCGTGCCCGACGATCACGTGCTCGGCGAGGTCGATGGTGCCTGGAAGCAGGCGACGTCGGAGCTCGCCTATGAACGTTCCGGCCCCGAGCGCTTCCTCGAAACCTATTACGTGCTGACCGAGCTGGTCCGTGCGGTCGGTCCTGATCCGGACACGCGCAGCGCCGAAGGCATCGGCCGTCTCGTGGCGCAGCTCCACACCATGCGGCGCATGTCGGTCTCGGTGGCCGGCATGCTGCAGGCCGGCAAGGAGCCGGTGGTGGAAGCCTCCATCGTCAAGGACATCGGCACGGTCTGGGAGCAGCAGCTTCCGCACCGCGTGCGCGATCTCGCCGCCTTCGTCGAGGAGACCGCGACCAACCGCGAGACGCTGGAACGGCAGCTCGATTTCGCCATCAAGACCGCGCCGAAACTCACCATCCAGGGCGGCACCACCGAGGTGTTGCGCGGCATCATCGCCCGCGGACTTGGGCTCCGCTAAACCTTCGAGGACATCATGACCACCTACAAGGATATCGGCGTCGAGAAAGTTGGGCACGTCGGCACCATCGAGATCCGCAGACCGCCGCTCAACTTCTTCGACATCTCGCTGATCAACCAGATCGCCGACGCGCTCGACGAGTTCGACCGTGACATCGAGATCCGCGCCTCGGTGTTGTCCGCGCAAGGCAAGGCGTTCTGCGCCGGCGCCAATTTCGGCGATCCCGCGCGGCAGGCGCAGGAAGCGCAAGAAGCCGAGAGGAAAGCAAAGGGCGACCCGGCCGACAATCTCGGCCCGATCAACCATCTCTACATCCAGGCCGTGCGCATCTTCCGCGCCAAGAAACCGATCGTTGCAGCGGTGCAAGGAGCGGCCATCGGCGGCGGCCTGGGCCTCGCAGTGTCGGCGGATTTCCGCGTCACCTGCCCCGAAGCCCGCTTCTCCGCGAACTTCACAAAGCTCGGCTTCCATCCCGGCTTCGGCCTGACGACGACGCTGCCCGAGCTGATCGGCAAGAACAACGCCGAGCTGATGTTCTACACCAGCCGCCGCGTCACCGGCGAAGAGGCGTATAAATGGGGCCTCGCCAACGCGCTGGTGCCGCAGGACCAGGTGAAATCGGCCGCGATGAAGCTCGCCGGCGAGATCGCCGAATGCTCCCCGCTCGGCCTGCTTTCCACCCGCGCCACGATGCGCGCGGGCCTTGCCGATCGCGTCATGGCCGCGACCAACCACGAGCTCGCAGAACAGACGAGATTGCGTGCGACGGAAGACTTCAAGGAAGGTGTGCGGGCGACGGAAGAACGCCGCGTCGCGAATTTCAAGGGAAGGTAGCGCCCTCTCCTTCTCTAAACGGCCCTCTACCCCGTCATCCTGAGGAGCGAGTTGCACGGTGCTTAGCACCGTGCAAGGAGCCTCGGAGCATGAACGGCCCGGCTGGTGGCCGTCGCCCTTCGAGGCTCGCCGAAGAGGCGAGCACCTCCAGCGACAATGGCTTCGCCATTGCGCGGGCGTGACGGATCACTACGAGGAATTAACCGACGCGAAACGTCACTCCGCCGAGCAGGAATTCATTGCCCGCAACTGCGAGCCCCTTCTCGCGCGCAGCATGCAACACACTCGCTGCATCGGCTACCCGAAACTCCAGCGCGCTCATGATCTCGCTCGCACCCTTCACGAAACGGAAGGTTGCGTTGGGCAGCTTCAGTTCGGCATCGCCGTTCGCGGTAATCCCGATGATCTTGCCCCAGTGCCCCGCCAGCCCCTGCGGATCCGGGCTCTGCATCTCGACCGCTGTCAGCGCCTGCGTCACATCCTTGCGGATGAAGCTTTGCCAGTCCGGTCCGGCCGGCGGATATGCGCCCAGAATATCGTCGCTGCCTTCGGTGTGGTTGAACTCGATGAAGGCAGCGCGGCAGTCGCGCGGGTGGAGCTGGACGCCGTGATAGGGCGCGTGGTGGATCACGTTGGCGGTGCGCACGCCCATGGCGTTCGCATGGCGGCCGCGCTCGTCCGGATCGTTGCAGCAGAAGATCGCCATATAGCCGCCACGACCGCCGGTCTTCTCGATGAAGCGGCCCGCCGTGGTGCCATCCTTGAACGGCGCGACGACTTCCAGCATGATCGTGTCGACCGGGAGCAGTGCGTTCTCCAGGCCATATTTGGCGACATTGCCGTCGCGGTAGCAGACGGAAAGGCCCATGATCCCGGCGATGTCGGAGACGACGGGCGCGAGCTGCGGCGCGACCAGGCAGATCTGTCGCAGCCGCATATAGGGGGCCATCGTCATGCGCCCCTGAAGGCCGGCTTGCGCTTCTCGACGAAGGCTTTGGCGGCTTCCTTGTGATCCTCGGTATCGCTGCAGCGGGTGTGATGGATCGCTTCGCCGTCGAAGCAGTCTTCCAGCGGCAAATGCTCGGCATTGTTGATGTTGCGCTTGATGAAGCCAAGCGCGATCGAGGGCCCTTGCGCCAGCGACATTGCGAGCTCGTGCGCGGCGGCGTCGATCGCGGCGTCGGGGACGACCCTGGTCACCATGCCGATCGCATGTGCTTCCCTCGCGGTCAGCACGGGAGACGTCAGATAGAGCTCGCGCGCCCGCGCGCTGCCGAGCAGCTGGGTCAGGAAATAGGTGCCGCCGTAATCGCCGGAGAAGCCGACCTTGGCGAAAGCCGTCGTGATCTTGCAGGATTCCGAGGCGACGCGCAGATCGCACGACAACGCCATCGACAGGCCGGCACCGGCTGCGGCGCCGTCGAGCTGCGCGACCACGGGCTTCGGCATCTGATGCAGGATGCGCGACACCTCCATGCCACGGCGCAAGTTTGCAAGCTTCTGCTCGAACGGCAGCGGCGCGCGGCCGGCCGCCATCGACTTGACGTCGCCGCCGACGCAGAAAGAACCGCCGGCTCCCTTGAACAGCACGGCCCGCACGTCCGGATCGTCAGCCGCACGTCGCGCCGCCTCGACCAGGCCTGCGACCATCTCAGGGTTCAGCGCGTTCTTTCGCTCGGGCCGGTTCATGGTGATGGTGAGCAGCCCGCCTTCGAGCTTTTGCAGGACCATGTCGTTCATGGGAGGTCTCCCTGGTTGTTTCGTTTTGCTCTGTCTATCGCCACACTCATCATTGCGAGGAGCCCTTGCACGAAGCAATCCAGGCTGTCTGCTTGGAAACATCTCTGGATTGCCTCACTTCGCCGGCAATGACGACGCCTACTTCTTTACCAGCGGGCAGCGCGACTGCTCGAGCGACTGGAACGCCTCGCCGCCGGGCACGGTGGCGAGCAGCTTGTAATCATCCCAGCGCCTCCGGGACTCCGACGGCTTCTTGACCTCGAACAGGTACATGTCGTGGATCATGCGGCCGTCTTCGCGGATCTTGCCGTTGTGTGCGAAGAAATCGTTGATCGGCGTTTCCTTCATCACCTTCATCACCGCGGCAGCATCGGTCGTGCCGGCCGCCTTCACCGCCTTCAGATAGTGCGTGACGGAGGAATAGACGCCGGCCTGTGCCGATGTCGGCGGCCGCTTGACGCGCTCCTGAAAGAGCTTCGAGAAAGCGCGCGTCTCGTCGTTCATGTCCCAGTAGAAGGCTTCGGCCAGCAGCAGGCCCTGCGCCGTCTCCAGTCCGATCGAGTCGATGTCGGTGACGAAGGCCAGCAGCGGCGAGACCTTCTGGCCGCCCTTGGTGATGCCGAACTCGGCCGCCTGCTTGATGGCGTTGACGGTGTCGCCGCCGGCATTTGCCAGTCCGATCACCTTGGCCTTTGAGGCCTGCGCCTGAAGCAGGAACGACGAAAAATCGGACGTGTTAAGTGGATGACGCACGCTGCCGAGCACCTTGCCGCCGGTCTTGATGACGACGGCGCTGGTGTCCTTTTCCAAATCCTGGCCGAAGGCATAGTCGGCGGTGAGGAAGAACCAGGTGTCGAGACCCGACTTCACGGCCGCAAGGCCGGTCACATTGGCCTGACCGTAGGTGTCGAACACGTAGTGGATGGTATAGGGGCCGCAGGCCTCGTTGCTGAGACGGATCGATCCGGGTCCGTTGAAGATGATGATCTTGCCCCGTGCTTTCGCGATTTCGCCGGCGGCAAGCGCGGTCGCGGAAGCGGCGACGTCATAGATCATCTCGACACCCTGGTTGTCGAGCATATCGCGGGCGATGTTGGCGGCGAGATCAGCCTTGTTCTGATGATCGGCGGCCAGCACCTCGATCTTGCGTCCGAGCACCTCACCACCGAAATCTTCCACCGCCATCTTGGCCGCGGTCTCGCTGCCGGGGCCCGTGATGTCGGCATAGAGGCTCGACATGTCGAGGATGCCGCCGATCTTCAAGGGAGGCTTCTCCTGGGCCTGCGCGGCGGCGCTTGCACCCAAGGCAATCGCGGCGGCAAAAATGCCCGACAAAATATGTTTCATGGAAAACATTCTCCCTTGGTCGCCTGGCTCTGAACGGCGGCTTGATTATTGCTATTCCCTCGATCATGCCGGATGCGCAAGACAGCGGCAAGCAGAAGCGCAATGCGCATCGGCGGATGCTCTAGTGTTTTCCGCAAAGCGGAATGGTCGGAAGACGCAAGATGTTTCCGCATCGTCATTTGCGAGCGCAGCGAAGCATCCAGAGTCCCTCCGCGGGAAAAACTGGACCCTTCACTGCGTTCGCAATGACGGAGTGTGAGGAAGCGTCTTCGCGAACCGCTGCACTTGGGGTAAAGCCAGAGGGGAATGCAACCTCCCCGGGTCATATGACGCAAGGGCTTCAGCTCATCGTCGCGCTTTTTCTCGTCGGTGACAGCGCCGCGTACGCGGCGCCGTGCCAATTCGAAGCACAGGGCGAAGGCCGTGTCGCGGCGATCGTCGACGCGCGCAGTGTACGTCTCGACGATGGCCGTGAAGTCCGTCTCGCCGGCATCGAGGCGACAGCAACGACGAGGCAAGCCCTGACGTCGCTGCTCGTCGGCCGCGACGTCGTCCTGCGCGGCACTGACGACACGCCCGACCGCTACGGCCGCCAGGGCGCGCTGGTGTTCATCGGCGAGAGCGACACCTCCGTGCAGACCATGCTGCTCACCAACGGCGATGCCCTCGTCTCCGCTGAGATCGCCGACAAGGATTGCGCAACCGCCCTGATGTCGGCCGAGGCCGAGGCGCGGCGTCAAAAAAAGGGCAATTGGGCTGACCCATCGGCCATAAAAAACGCGGAAAGTCCGGACGATATTTTGGCCGGGATCGGGCGCTTCATGGTGGTCGAGGGCAAAGTCCTGTCGGTCCGGCAAGCTGGGGCAATGACCTACCTCAACTTCGGACAGAACTGGACACGCGGCTTCGCGGTGACTATCTCAAAGCGGACGCTGCCGACGCTTGAAAGTGCCGGAACAACTGTCAAGTCATTGGAAAATAGACGCATTCGTGTCCGGGGCTGGGTTGAGGGGACGACGGGGCCGCGTATCGATGTGCTCCGGGCGGGACAGGTCGAGTTGCTGGGCGCAAACGAGCCGACAGGGGTAAGGCCTTAAAATCAGGCCAGGCACGGGTTAATCGACGTGAATGGGGTGCTAGAACGGCACGGACTGAGTGATGGCCGCCGCCTGCGGGCTGCGCCGGCCGCGCTTTGCCTCGTGCTAGGCACGGCCCTCGCCGGCTGCGGCGATATGGGCCGATTCCAAACTGCGGCGGCCCCGCCGACCGTCGCGCTGCCCAAGCCGAAGCCGGCGGTCGCGCAAACCCCCGCCACCGAAAAGGAGCACGAGCGCATTCTGGCGAGCTACGGCGGCGCCTATGACGATCCCAGGCTCGAATCGCTCGTTAGCAAGACCGTCGACCGGCTCGTCGCCGCCTCCGATCGCCCGGACCAGGGCTACAAGGTCACCATCCTCAATTCCGGCGCGGTGAACGCCTTCGCGCTGCCGAACGGCCAGCTCTATGTCACGCGCGGCCTGCTTGCGCTTGCGAGCGATACGTCTGAGTTGTCCTCGGTGCTCAGCCACGAAATGGCGCATGTGCTGTCCAAGCACGCCGCGATGCGCGAGGACCAGGCGCGCCAGGCTGCCATCGTCACCCGTGTCGTCACCGACATGAGCAACGATCCCGATCTCACGGCGCTCGCACTCGCCAAGACCAAGCTGACCATGGCGAGCTTTTCGCGCAACCAGGAGTTCGAGGCCGATGGCATCGGCGTCGGCATCTCTGCCAAGGCACATTTCGACCCCTATGGTGCCGCCCGCTTCCTCTCTGCGATGGAGCGCAATGCCGAGCTGAAGGCCGGCAAGAGCTCGCTCGATCCGCGCGCGCAGGATTTCACCTCGTCGCATCCGGCCACGCCCGAGCGGGTGCAAAACGCGCAGGCGATCGCACGGCAATACGTCGCCCCGGAAGGCGGCGAGCGCGACCGCGAGAGCTATCTTTCCGCAATCGACAACCTCGTCTATGGCGAGGACCCCAGCGAAGGCTTCGTCCGCGGCCGCAGATTCCTGCATCCAAAGCTCGGCTTCACGTTCCAGGCGCCTGACAACTTCACGCTCGACAATACCGCGCAGGCGGTGATCGGCGTGCGCGAGGGCGGCTCGCAGGCGATGCGCTTCGACGTCGTGCGCGTGCCGGCCGAGCAGTCGCTCGGCGATTACCTCAATTCCGGCTGGATGGAGGGCGTCGAGAAGGCGTCCACCGAGGACATCACGATCAACGGCTTTCCAGCCGCATCTGCCTCTGCCAAGGGCGATCAGTGGCAGTTCAAGGTCTATGCGCTGCGCTTCGGCAGCGACGTCTACCGCTTCATCTTCGCGACACGGCAGAAGTCGACCGAGAGCGAGCGCAATGCGCGTGAGACCGTCAATTCCTTCCGCCGGCTGACGCTCGAGGAGATCCAGGCGGCGCGCCCGCTGCGCATCAAGGTCATCACCGTGCAGCCCGGCGACACCGTCGAATCGCTATCCCACCGCATGGCCGGTGTCGATCATCCGGCCGAGCGCTTTCGCGTGCTGAATGGCCTCGATCGCAATGCACAGGTGAAGGTGCGCGACCGCGTCAAGATCGTGACTGATTGAGGTCGCGGTCGCTACCGCGCCTTTTCTTTCAAAAATGCGATGATGTCGGCGCGATCCTGCGCGTCGGGCACGTCGAAGAACATCTTGGTCTCAGGCACCATGGCCTGCGGTCCGGTCAGCCATCTGTCGAGATTTTCCTCGGTCCAGACGATGCCCGAGTTCTTCAACTCAGGCGAGTAGTCGTAACCGGCGACGCTGCCCGCCTTGCGGCCGACAACACCCTTGTGCATCGGGCCGACGCCGTTCTCGTCGATCGAGTGACAATCTGCGCAGCCCTTGTAGAGCGTCTGGCCGCGCGCAACGTTGCCGGTCGCGCCCGCAGGTGCAGCTGCGCCCAGAAGCACGACAGCGACAAAGACGAGAGCCAGGCCTGAAGTGCTACGCTGAGGAACGGAATTCGGCCAGAGGTTCATGTGATCTCCTGTTTGCGGTTCCGCGAAACAGGATCGGCCGGGCCGAAATTTATTCCCGTCAGTTCGAAGATCGACCCGCGTCCATATCGCCGGCCTCGCGCTGGCCGCTGAGCCAGAGGGCAAGCAGGGTCCAGAACGCGCCCGAGAGCAGATAGGCACCCGAGGCGATGACGCCGAGATTGGTGGCAAGCAGCAGCGCGACCAGCGGGGCAAAGCCGGCGCCGAACAGCCAGGCCATATCGGAGGTCAGCGCCGAAGCCGTATAGCGATAGGCCTGCTTGAAGTTCGAGGCGATCGCGCCCGAGGACTGGCCGAAGGAGAGGCCGAGCAGGATGAAGCCGATCACCATGTAGATGGTCTCGCCGAACGCGCCGGCATCGAGCAGCTGCGGGGCGAAACCGCTGTAGATCGCGATCGCGATCGCCGATCCCATCAGCAGCGATTTGCGGCCGACGCGGTCGGCGATGACGCCGGAGAGCACGATCGCGACGACGCCGAACACGGCGGCGACGATCTCGATGATCAGGAAGCGCACCGGGCTTTCGCGGGTGAACAGGAACACCCAGGACAGCGGAAACACCGTCACCATGTGGAACAGCGCGAAACTTGCCAACGGCGCGAACGCGCCCAGCATGATATTGTGGCCTTCGCGGGCAACCGTGTCCGAGATGCGCGAAGGCTGCAATTCGCGGGTCTCGAACAGCGAGGCATATTCCTCTGTGGTCACCATGCGCAGGCGCGCGAACAGTGCCACGACGTTGATGGCGAAGGCGACGAAGAACGGGTAGCGCCAGCCCCAATCGAAGAAGTCGTCGGCCGAGAGATTTCCGGCGAAATAGGCAAACAGCGCGCTCGCCACGATCAGCCCGAGCGGCGCGCCGAGCTGCGGCACCATCGCGTACCAGCCGCGCCTGGAGGCCGGTGCGTTCAGCGCCAGTAGCGAAGCCATGCCGTCCCAGGCGCCGCCCCAGGCGAGACCCTGCGCGATACGCGCCAGCGCCAGCAGCCAGATCGCGGCAACGCCGATCTCGGAATAGCCGGGCAGGAACGCCAGCGCCACGGTGGCGGTGCCGAGCAGGAACAGCGCCGAGACCAGCTTGGCCGTCTTGCCGTATTCGCGGTCGACCGTCATGAAAATGACGGTCCCGAGCGGCCGGGCGATGAAGGCCAGCGCGAAAATCATGAAGGAATAGAGCGTGCCGGTCAGTTCGCTGGTGAACGGGAACACCAGGCGGGGGAACACGATCACCGAAGCGATCGCGTAGACGAAGAAGTCGAAGAATTCCGAGGTGCGGCCGATGATGACGCCGATGGCGATCTCGCCGGGACTCGCCAGGTCGTGGCCGTGCTCGCCCGAGTGGAGGTCTGCCATTGCGGGGGTCTGTGCCGTCGCCATGCGTGCGCCCTTAACGTCCTGAAATCCAATGCCGACCGCCCCGGCGGGACGCCAGGCAATCCAGCCTTGTTTGACCCAATATGCCGCACTGCAACATTGGACAAATTGTCCAATGTCCGGATTGCTGCGCCGCAGCTACCCCTTGGCCCCGCAAAGGAAACTCATTCTCATAAGGCTCGGCCCGTGTCCCGTCTCAAGATCCTGGCGCTGCTACCCCTGGCGGTTGCGCTCAGCGGCTGCAACTATGTCGTGCTGGCGCCAGCCGGCGATATCGCGGCGCAGCAGCGCGACCTCGTCATCATCTCCACCATCCTGATGCTCCTGATCGTCGTTCCCGTGATGGCGCTGACGGTGCTGTTTGCCTGGCGCTACCGCCAGTCCAATAGCTCTGCCCGTTACGAGCCGGATTGGGACCATTCGACCAAGCTCGAGCTGGTGATCTGGTCGGCCCCGCTGCTGATCATCGTATGCCTGGGCGCGCTGACCTGGATGGGCACGCATCTGCTCGACCCCTATCGCACCCTCGGCCGCGTCCGTGCCGATCGCGCGATCGACCAGTCCAGGGCGCCGCTCGAGGTCGACGTCGTCGCGCTCGACTGGAAGTGGCTCTTTATCTATCCGGACTACGGCATAGCCACCGTCAACGATCTGGCCGCGCCCGTCGATCGTCCGATCAACTTCCGCATCACCGCGTCTTCGGTGATGAACTCGTTCTACATCCCCGCGCTCGCCGGCCAGATCTACGCAATGCCGGGCATGGAGACGAAGCTGCATGCGGTGGTGAACCACGCCGGCACCTATAAGGGTTTCTCGGCGAACTACAGCGGTGCCGGCTTCTCCGGCATGCACTTCAACTTCCAGGGACTGGACGACAACGGCTTTGACGCCTGGGTCGCGCAGGCCAAATCCGCCGGCGGCTCGCTCGGCCGCACCGAATATCTCCAGCTCGAAAAGCCGAGCGAGAACGAGCCGGTTCGTCGCTACGGCAGCGTCGATACCGACCTCTACCGCCTGATCCTCAACATGTGCGTCGAGACCGGCAAGATGTGCCAGAGCGAGATGATGGCGATCGACGCCAAGGGCGGTCTCGGCCACGAGGGCCTGAACAACACCCTGCCGCTGTCCGACGACAAGTACGCCCGCCGCGGTACCGCGTTCGGTCCCGAGCCGAGCTTCGTTGCCGGCACCTGCACGCCGGATGCACCGCAGGGCGCAGCGACCGCCGCGTCGATCAAAGCTCCCCTCGATACCGCGCCGCTCGTCGGCGCCGGGCTGAAGCGGCCGACCTTCGCGCCGCTGAAGTCCTCGTCCCTCTTCCTCGGACAGCGTCCCAAGTCCGATTCCTGAAGTCAGACTCCTAAAGAGATCCAGCATGTCTCCTGATCTTCTCAAGCTCATCTTCGGCCGTCTCGGCATCGATTCGCTGCCGCTGCACGAGCCGATCCTGGTCGGCACCTTCGTGATGGTCGCGCTCGGCGGCACCGCGTTGCTCGCCGGCCTCACCTATTTCCGCCTGTGGGGCTATCTGTGGCGCGAGTGGTTCACCACTGTCGACCACAAGCGCATCGGCATCATGTACATGATCCTCGGTATCGTGATGCTGCTGCGCGGCTTCGCCGACGCGCTGATGATGCGCGCGCAACAGGCGCTCGCGTTCAACGGCTCCGAAGGGTTCCTCCCCGCTCATCACTACGACCAGGTCTTCACTGCCCACGGCGTGATCATGATCTTCTTCGTGGCGATGCCGCTGGTGACCGGCCTGATGAACTATGTCGTGCCGCTGCAGATCGGCGCGCGCGACGTGTCGTTCCCGTTCCTGAACAATTTCAGCTTCTGGATGACGGTCGGCGGCGCCGTACTGGTGATGCTCTCGCTGTTCATTGGCGAGTTCGCCCGCACCGGGTGGCTGGCTTATCCGCCGCTGTCCAATATCGGCTACAGTCCTGACGTCGGCGTCGACTATTACATCTGGGCGCTGCAGGTTGCCGGCGTTGGAACGACGTTATCGGGCATCAACCTGATCTGCACCATCGTCAAGCTGCGCTGCCCCGGCATGACCATGATGCGGATGCCGGTGTTCACCTGGACCTCGCTCTGCACCAACATCCTGATCGTCGCCTCCTTCCCCGTGCTGACCGTCGTGCTCGCGCTGCTCTCGCTCGATCGCTATGTCGGCACCAACTTCTTCACGAACGATTTCGGCGGCAGCCCGATGATGTACGTGAACCTGATCTGGATCTGGGGCCATCCTGAAGTCTACATCCTGGTGCTCCCGGCCTTCGGCATCTTCTCGGAAGTCACCTCGACCTTCTCCGGCAAGCGACTGTTCGGCTACACCTCGATGGTCTACGCCACTGTCGTCATCACCATTCTGTCGTATCTGGTCTGGCTGCACCACTTCTTCACGATGGGTTCGGGCGCCAGCGTCAACTCGTTCTTCGGCATCACCACGATGATCATCTCGATCCCGACGGGCGCGAAGATGTTCAACTGGCTGTTCACGATGTATCGCGGCCGTATCCGCTACGAGCTGCCGATGCTGTGGACCATCGCCTTCATGCTGACCTTCGTGCTCGGCGGCATGACCGGCGTGCTGCTCGCGGTGCCGCCGGCCGATTTCGTGCTGCACAACAGCCTGTTCCTGATCGCGCACTTCCACAACGTGATCATCGGCGGCGTGGTGTTCGGCGCATTCGCCGGCATCAACTACTGGTTCCCGAAGGCATTCGGCTTCAGGCTCGATCCGTTCTGGGGCAAGCTGTCGTTCTGGTTCTGGGTCACCGGCTTCTACATGGCCTTCATGCCGCTCTACGTGCTCGGCCTGATGGGAGTGACCCGGCGGCTCCGCGTGTTCGACGATCCTTCGCTCCAGATCTGGTTCGTCGTCGCCGCGATCGGCGCCGGCCTCGTCTTCCTCGGCATTCTCAGCATGCTGATGCAGTTCGCGGTTTCCTTTCTCAAGCGCGAGCAGCTCAAGGACGTTACTGGCGATCCCTGGGATGCACGCACGCTGGAATGGGCAACCTCCTCGCCGCCGCCGGACTACAACTTCGCCTTCACCCCTGTCGTTCACGACAATGACGCGTGGTGGGATATGAAGAAGCGCGGCTACCAGCGTCCGCTGATCGGATTCAAGTCGATCCATATGCCCAGCAGCACCGGCACCGGCATCATTCTCGCCGGGTTCGCGACCGCAATGGGATTCGGCCTGATCTGGTACATCTGGTGGCTGGCGGCTGCGAGCTTCATCGCGATGCTCGCCGTCGGGATCGGCCACACGTTCAACTATCATCGCGACTTCGACATTCCGGCGGACGACGTCATCCGGACCGAGGACGCGCGCACAAAACTGCTCGCCGGAGCCAAGTAAATGACCATTGCTGTCAATCCCTCGCAAACCGGCGAGCCGGTCTTCTACGTCGCCGACGAACATCCGCATCCGGAAGGCTACAGCACCTCGCTCGGCTTCTGGATCTATCTGATGAGCGACTGTCTCATCTTCGCGATGCTGTTCGCCGCCTTCGGCGTGCTCGGCGCCAACTACGCCGCCGGGCCCGCGCCGAAGGATCTGTTCGACCTCGATCTGGTGGCGGTGAACACCTCGATGCTGCTGCTGTCGTCGATCACCTATGGTTTTGCCATGCTGACGATGCAGCAGAACAAGATCGGCCAGACCCAGATGTGGCTATTGATCACGGGTCTGTTCGGCGCCGCCTTCATCGGCATCGAGCTGACGGAGTTCGCCCACATGATCCATGAGGGCGCCACGCCGCAGCGCAGCGCCTTCCTGTCCGCTTTCTTCACCCTGGTCGGCACCCACGGCCTGCACGTCTCCTGCGGCCTGATCTGGCTGGTGACCCTGATGGTGCAGGTCTGGCGCTTCGGCCTGATCGAGGCCAACCGCCGCCGCCTGATGTGCCTGTCGATGTTCTGGCACTTCCTCGACGTGGTCTGGATCGGCGTCTTCACCTTCGTCTATCTCCTGGGAGTTCTGCGATGAGCAACGATACCCACGCAGCTGGCGCGCACGACCATCACCACGACGCCGGCCACGCCCACAGCACGTTCTCGGGCTACATGCTCGGCTTCGTGCTCTCGGTGGTGCTCACCGCGATCCCGTTCTGGCTGGTCATGAGCGGCGCGCTGCCGAGCAAGCAGATCACCGCGCTGGTCATCATGGCCTTCGCGGTCGTTCAGATCGTCGTGCACATGATCTACTTCCTGCATATGAGCCCGAAATCCGAGAACGGCTGGAGCATGATGGCCTTGATCTTCACCATCGTCATGGTGGTGATCGCGCTGTCAGGTTCGCTGTGGGTGATGAACCACCTCAACAGCAACATGATGCCGATCCACGAGATGACGGGAATGAAATGAGCGACCTCGTGACCCCCGGGGATAACGATCCGCGCAACCCCGCAGGGGCTGCGCGTCCATCCCCGTGGCTCTCGATTTTCTCGCTTGCGGCCGTCGCTGTTCTGATCGGGCTCGGCGTCTGGCAGGTCGAGCGTCGCGCCTGGAAGCTGGCACTGATCGACCGGGTCGAGCAGCGCGTTCACGCACCGGCGCAGCCCATCCCGCCGAGGGCGTCATGGCCGGCTATCACTGCTGCAAGCGACGAATACCGGCATGTCAGCGTCTCCGGCCGCTTCCTCCACGACCGGGAGACGCTGGTGCAGGCCGTCACCGAAGTCGGCCCCGGCTATTGGGTGCTGACGCCGCTTCAGCGCGCCGACGGTACCTCTATTCTGATCAACCGCGGCTTCGTGCCATCAGAGCGGCGCGACCCATCGACACGACCGGACGGCAATCCGGACGGCGACGTCGAGATTACCGGCCTGTTGCGCATCACCGAGCCGAAGGGCGGTTTCCTCAGGGACAATTTGCCCCAGCACAACCGCTGGTATTCGCGGGATGTCGCCGCGATCGTGGCCGCACGCGACCTTCAGAACGCCGCGCCCTTCTTCGTCGACGCCGATGCCGGATCTCACTCCGGCGGCGGTCCGATCGGCGGATTGACCGTGGTCCGCTTTCCCAATAACCACCTGATCTACGCGCTGACGTGGTTTGCCCTGGCTTTCATGCTTGCCGGCAGACTGATCGTCACATTCCGCGGCGGGCTGTTCCGCCGCAAGAAAGCCTCGAACGGCTTCGTCCACGAACCGGCCGGCGGCTCCGATGCCTCCGCCCGCAGGACGGGATCAGATGCTGGAACGATCGTCGAACCGACCTGACGACGGGACTACCTACGGCGAGCAGGCCGTCACGCTGCAATCGCAGGCGGACGCGCGCAGCGAGCTGATCGGCGCGGCCCCCACCGACGACGAGACCAACCGCAAGAACATGGCGCTGCTGATCCAGCTGCGCTGGACCGCAGTGGTCGGCCAGATCGTGACCATCGGCGCCGTGCATGTCTGGCTCGGCATTCCGCTACCTCTGACCCGCATGGGCGCGGTGATCGGCGCACTGGTGCTGCTCAACGTCTCGAGCCTGGTCTGGGTGCGCCATCGCGCCGCCATCACCAACAACGAGCTGCTGGTCGCGCTGATGCTGGATGTCGCAGCGCTGACCGCGCAGCTTTACCTGAGTGGCGGCGCCACCAATCCGTTCACCTCGCTGTTCCTGCTCCAGGTCACCCTCGGCGCGGTGCTGCTCGATGCCCGATCGACCTGGTCGCTGGTGGCGTTGACCTGCGCGAGCTTCGTGTGGCTGACGATCGCCTATCGGCCCCTCGACCTGCCGCCGAACCCGCTGAGCGAGACCTACACCCTCACCGTTACCGGCATGCTGCTGGGCTTCGTTCTCAATGCCGTGCTGCTGGTCGTGTTCGTCACCCGCATCAACCGGAACCTTCGCGAACGTGACGCGCATCTGGCTGCGCTGCGCCAGCATGCTGCCGAGCAGGACCACATCGTCCGCATGGGCCTGCTTGCCTCCGGCGCGGCGCACGAACTCGGCACGCCGCTCGCCTCGCTCTCCGTCATCCTCAGCGACTGGCGCCGCATGCCCGATCTTGCCGCCGATCAGGAACTTGCCGAAGACCTCACGGAGATGGAAACATCGCTGCAGCGCTGCAAGACCATCGTGACGGGCATTCTGGTGTCGGCGGGCGAGGCTCGCGGTGAAGGATCGTCGCCGACGACGGTGGATGCCTTCGTCACCGCGCTGGTCGAGGAATGGCGCGATGCGCGTTCGGCGCGGACGCTTTATTTCGTCAACACCTTTGGCGAGGACGTCGCGATCGTCTCCGACATCGCGCTGAAGCAGGTGATCTTCAACGTCCTCGATAACGCCTATGAGGTCTCTCGCGAATGGGTGGAACTGCTCGCCGAGCGCGAGGGTGACAATCTGGTGCTCTCGATCAGCGACCGCGGCCCGGGCTTCGCACCGGAAATGCTGGCGCAGCTCGGAAAGCCCTATCAGTCGAGCAAAGGCCGCGCCGGCGGCGGCCTCGGCCTGTTCCTGGTTGTGAACGTCGTGCGCAAGCTCGGGGGCAGCGTCACCGCCGAGAACCACAGGAAGCGCGGCGCCACCGTCCGTCTGACGTTGCCGCTCGCCACACTTGCGATCGGAGGCAACTTTGACTCCTGACCGTTCGCTTATCGTCGTCGAGGACGATGAAGGCTTTGCGCGCACCCTGAAACGTTCGTTCGAGCGGCGCGGCTACGAGGTCGTGCTCGCCGCCTCGATCGAGGACGTCCGGAAAGTCCTGGAGGACCGATCCTTCGGCTACGCCGTGGTCGACCTCAAGCTCGGCGGCGCTTCGGGGCTTGCCTGTGTCGAGCTGCTGCACGCCCACGACGAGGAGATGCTGATCGTGGTGCTGACAGGCTTCGCCAGCATCTCGACCGCCGTCGAGGCCATCAAGCTGGGCGCCTGCCACTATCTCGCAAAACCTTCCAATACCGACGACATCGAAGCCGCCTTCAGCAAGGCCGAAGGCAATGCCGAGGTCGCGCTGGACGTACGGCCGACCTCGATCAAGACGCTCGAATGGGAGCGTATCCACCAGACGCTGATCGAGACGGATTTCAACATCTCGGAAGCGGCCAGGCGGCTCGGCATGCACCGGCGTACGCTGGCGAGGAAGCTCGAGAAGCGACCTGTGAAGTAGGGAATGCTTGCGAGGCTCGAAATGCCCCGCGTGGCTACTGACCTCGCAGCCAGCCGCCGTTAAGCTGCCGGGTGGCCGCGGCTCATCGCTGTGCGTCAAGAGCCCCAGCGAGGAGACTCCCAGTGACAACGCTCATCGATCGGTTCTACCGGCCTGCCGCGCTTTTGCCCACCCGCAGCCAGCGCGACACCGAAACCGTTCAATTTGCAAAGGCGGCACTCGAGGCCGGCAAAAAAGAGGGCCTGCAACTGGCCGTACGGGCGCGCTATATCGCCCTGGCCGTCATTGCTTGCCTCCTGCTGGCCATCAACCCGGCATGGGAGCAGCTCTATTACGTGGCGTTGCTCGGCCTGTTCGCACTGATTGGCTGGGCCCAGGTCAGGGTTGGGCGGGTCGGCGTGTCGCGGGCAGAGCTGGCACTTTTGTTCTGCGACCTGGCGCTGCTCACAGTCGTCATCGTCGTCCCGAACCCATTCGGCACGACGCACTGGCCGGTGGCCATGCAATACCATTTTGGCAACTTCATCTACTTCTTCGTGCTGCTCTCGGGCGCCACGCTGGCGTATTCCTGGCGAACCGTGATTGCGGTCGGAACTTGGACCTCGGCCCTATGGGTGATCGGTATTGTCTGGGCGTGGTGGCAACCCGATCGCGATCCCGCACTGACCGCCCGCATTGCAGAGGCGGTAGGCAGCGATCACCGGCTGTTCGCGCTGATCTCGCCTGCTGCGATCGGATTCGGTATCCGTATCCAGGAAATCGTCGTCTTCATGATCGTGGCCGTGACGCTGGCGATCGCGGTCAGCCGCAGCAATGATTTGCTGATCCGGCACGCCGCAGTGGAACGGGAACGCGGCAATCTGGCGCGTTACTTCTCGCCCAATGTCGTCACGGAATTGTCGAAGCACGACGAGCCGTTGAAGCAAGTGCGTACGCAAGACGTCGCGGTGCTGTTCGTCGACATCGTCGGCTTCACGGCCTTTGCCGATGTGCGCGCCCCGGAGGACGTGGTGCGGACATTGCGCGAATTCCATGGATTGATGGAGCAGGAGGTTTTCCGGCACGAGGGCACGTTGGACAAATATCTGGGCGACGGATTGATGGCGACATTCGGCACCCCCTTCGCAGGCGCGCGTGACGCCGGCAATGCCCTGTGCTGCGCCCAAGCGATGATCGCGGCGGCGGACGGGTGGAACGCGCGGCGAACGGCGTGCGGTGAACCGCCGATGCGCGTCAGTTTCGGCCTGCACTACGGACCGGTGGTGCTTGGTGACATCGGGCACACCTGTCTGGAATTTGCCGTGATCGGCGCGACCGTCAATGCAGCAAGCCGTCTCGAAGCGCTGACGCGCACGCTCGACTGCGCGCTGGTGGCAAGCAATGATCTCGTCAGTCGCGCCCGGCTTGAGCTCGGCAGCACAGCCGAAACGTTTGCACCGCTGATCGCCATGGATCCCCAGGCGATCCGCGGGCTGGAGCGGCCGATCGCGATCTGGGCCCAGGCACGCGCGATGTCATAGTCGACACGCGAGCGCCGCTGTATCAGGCATCCAGACAAAAAGCCCGGCCAACCGGCCGGGCTTTCGATGTCTTGCGATCGACGCGAGGCGCTTACGCGGCTTCGTCGGCAACCGTGGTGTCGTCGCCGTCGGTATCGTCGGTATCCGCCTCGCCTTCACCCTCGGCGGCTTCCGCCTTGGCGTTGCGGCGCGGGCTCTTGGCGAGTTGGGCCTCGATCTCCTTGACCGCTTCGGTTTCGGTCGAGTGCTGCACCACCGCGATCTCGCGCGACAGGCGATCGAGCGCCGCTTCATAGAGCTGACGTTCGCTGTAGGACTGCTCGGGTTGCGACTCGGAGCGGTAGAGGTCGCGCACGACTTCCGCGATCGCGACGATATCGCCCGAATTGATCTTCGCTTCGTATTCCTGGGCGCGGCGCGACCACATGGTGCGCTTGACGCGGGCGCGACCCTTCAGCGTCTCGAGCGCCTTCTTGACCAGCGCGGGCTCGGACAGCTTGCGCATGCCGACGTTGGCGACCTTGGCCGTCGGAACGCGCAGCGTCATCTTGTCCTTGATGAAGTTGATGACGAACAGCTCGAGCTTCGCGCCGGCGATCTCCTGCTCCTCGATGGCCAGGATCTGGCCGACGCCGTGAGCGGGATAGACCACGAATTCATGGGCCTTGAAGCCCTGACGCTGGGTCACGACCTTCTTTTCCTCGACCTTCGGCGCGGGTGCAGCGGCCTTCACGGCCGGCTTGGTAGCAGCAACGGGGGCCTTGGCAGCGGCGGCAGCAACAGGAGCCTTCGGAGCAGCGGGCTTGGCAGCGGGAGCCTTGGTGACGGGAGCCTTGGCAAGAACAGGCTTGGCAGCAGGCTTGGCAACGGTCGCTTTCGCGGCCGGTTTGGCAGTCTTGTTAGGCATTGCGCTTCTTTTGTTCTTCGAGGACTTTGCAGCCGGCGGCGCCTTGGCGGCGGTCCGACCCTTGGATGCGCTACGGCTGGCCGCGGCGACTTTTTTGGCCTCCTTATGGGAAGCCCTCGCTGAAGTACTCTTTTTACGCGTTTTCTGTGACACAGCCTGCGCGCGGAAACTGCCACGCCCCTGTTCGACATTTGGTTTCACGGGAACCCAACGGGGCCTACTGGGCTGACGGGGGTTCAGCTTAATGTGCCCAATATAGCACATTTCCCGCAAAAATCAATGATTTAGGGGTCTTCAGGGCCGGTTTTCGGCGTTGACGACGGTATTAGGGTTAAGTTTGCGCCGGAATTTAGTCACCGGAGCCGGGGTTCGGAGAAAAATACTTGTCGAACTTGCCTTCCTGACCGTCGAATTCCTTCGCGTCTTCGGGTGATTCTTTCTTCTGGGTGATGTTCGGCCAGCTCTTGGCGTACTCGGCATTGACCTGGAGCCACTTTTCCAGGCCCGGTTCCGTGTCCGGCTTGATGGCGTCGGCGGGGCATTCCGGCTCGCACACGCCGCAATCGATGCACTCGTCAGGATGGATGACGAGCATGTTGTCACCCTCGTAGAAACAGTCGACCGGGCAGACCTCGACGCAGTCGGTGTACTTGCACTTGATGCAGTTTTCAGTGACGACGTAAGTCATCCAACGCTCCGAAAAGCTCTTTTAAAAGTCGCGGCTTGCCTAGCGCGGATGGCCCCGCGCTGCAAGGTCGGGAAGGCGCGATCATGACGGCTTTATGTGCTTGATCGACCAAGAAATGAATAACTGGCGCAATTAATTGCGCTTTGCGTCGCCGAGCTCCTCGTAGAGCACACGCGCCGAGGCGGCATCGCCGCGGCGCTCGTTGAAATTCATCACCTTCAACACGCGCACGGTCCGGTCGAGCGCGACCGTGACGACGTCGCCGACCTTGATCGCATGGCCCGGCGATTTCTCGCGCGTGCCGTTGATGCGGACGTGTCCTGTTACGACAAGCTCAACCGCGGAGGTTCGCGCCTTCACCACCCGCGCGTGCCACAGCCATTTGTCGAGGCGCTGCCGCTCGGTCGTGGGACTACTCCTTGCGACCGGAGAGCTGCTCCTTCAACGCGGCGAGTTTTGCAAACGGCGAGTTCGGATCGGCGGGACGATCACGCTCGCGCGGATTTGCGCTCGAGGCGTACGGACGCAACGACGGACCGCCCTGACGGTCGCGACCCTTGTCGCGGTCGCGGCCCCTGTTGTCGCGGCCCTTGTCACGATCACCGCCGAACTTCTTGTTGTCGCGGTTGCGATCGCGATCCTTGTTGTCGCGGTCCTTGCCCTGGAAGCTGCGATTCCGATCGTCGCGCCCTTCCTGGCGCGGTGCGCCCTCGGCGCCACCCTCGCGCGGCTTGCGGAAATCCCGGCTGCCATCGCGACGATGGCCACCGTGACGATGGCGCTCACCCGGCCTCGCGCCTTCGGCAGCTTCGCCGGGCGCAGCCGAGGCGCCTTCAGCACCGGCCTGCGGACGGTGGTTGTTGTGGCGCTGATGGCGATGGCGCTCGTGGCGCGGCTTGCGATCCTCGTGACGGCCGCCGGGACGCCAGACCTCGACGAGCTCGGGCTCGGCGGGCGTGGCTGCGGCTTCGACAGGCGCAGCGGCATCGGGAGATGCAGCGGCTTCCGTCGCCGCGGCCTCGGCCGGAGCGGCGTCGGCGGCGGCCTCGGCGCGCGCAGCAGCCTCTTCCGCGGGCGGCGGGATGCCGGGGGCATCTTCGGGCGTGACGGGACCTTCGGGAATTGCTTCGAGTGCCGGCTCTTCGTGCGCGGGCTCGTCGTGCTGCTCCATGCCGGGCGCGTCTTCGACGGTGACGGCTTCGGTCGCAGCCTCAACAGGCGCCGCAGTCTCCTCAGTCGCAGGCGCCCCAGCGGGAGCTTCGGCGGCCGGCGTCTCCGCAGCGGCAGGCGCGGCCGGCTTCGGCGGCAACGGCGCACGCTTCTCCATGCGATAGCCGAGCGCGCGCAGCACCGAGGCGAAATCCTCGCCCGCGGAGCCGGTGAGCGAGGTCATCGCCTGCGTCACCACGAAACCGCGGCCGTCGAATGCACCGGCGGGTTTTTCGCCCGGCGAATTATCCCGCCAAGCCAGCGCCGGGCGGATCAGGTCAGCGAGACGTTCCAGGATGTCGACGCGGACCGCGCGCTCGCCGGCCTGCTTGTAGCCGAGCACGCGATAGGCATCGCGCGGCAGGCTCTTGTCGACCGGAAACGAGGTACGACCCGACGAGGCCAGATGCTGCGCGCCAGACAGGGCCGAGAGATCGACATTGTCCTGCTTCAGCGCCCACAGCAGGGCTGCGAGCGCACGCGCGGCGGGCTTCAGGATGCCGGGGAAGTAGATGTGATAGGCGCCGAAGCGCACGCCGTATTTGCGCAACACCGCGCGCGAGGGCTGATCGAGATCCTTCAGCTCGTTGGCGATCTTCGGACGCTCGAGCACGCCGAGCGCCTCGACGAGCTGATAAGCGATGCCGCGGGCGATACCGGTGACGTCCTCCGCCTTCGACAGCTCGAACATCGGCCCGAGCAGCTTCTCGATGTGGGTCTTGAGCCACAGGTCGAGCCTCGCCTGCACCTTCTCGCGGGGGCCACCCGTCAGGCGCTCGTCGGAGATGATGCGGATGCGCGGATGCAGCGCCTCCTCTGCGGCGGTCAGCCGCGCCACGGCATCGCCGGTCCAGCGAATGGTGCCATCGGAGGTCAGCACGAACTGGTCGTCCGGCGCGTTGCCCAGTTTTTCGGCGCGCGTATTGATCTCGCCGGCGAGCACCGCTTGCGCGGCAGCCTGCAAGGCTTTCGCATCGGAGCCGGCTTCCGCCGCATCCGGTGCAAAGGTGAAGCCATCGAGGCGGCCGATGACATGGCCTTCGACGATGACTTCGCCGGTCTTGCCGATTTCCGTATTCAAGCTCGTGTTCTCCCGCAGGCGGCGCATCAATACACTGGTCCGGCGATCAACGAAACGCTCAGTCAAGCGTTCATGGAGCGCATCCGATAATTTATTTTCGACCTCCCGCGTGGTCCCCTGCCAGCGATCGGGGTCTTTCAGCCAGTCCGGCCGGTTGGCGACGAAGGTCCAGGTGCGGATTTGCGCGATCCGGGCCGACAGGGTGTCGATATCGCCGTCGATGCGGTCGGCCTGGTCGACCTGTGCGGCGAACCAGGAATCGGGGATGCAGCCCTTCTGCATCAGGAAGCCGTAGAGCGTCGTCACCAGCTCGGCATGGGCGGCCGGCGACAGCTTCCGGTAGTCCGGGACCTGACAGGCCTCCCACAGCCGCTCCACGGCGGCCTTGCCATGCGCGATATCGCGCACTTCGACGTCGCGAGCGGCATGGTCGAGCACGCGCATATCTTCGGCGATCGGGGCGCGCGTCAGCGTCTCGTGGCCGGGAGCGAGGTTGAGCGAGACCTGGAGCGCGGCGAGGGAGGAGAAATCGAGCTTCGAGTTGCGCCATTGCAGCATCTTCACGGGGTCGAAGATGTGGTTCTGAAGCGCGTTCACCAGCTCAGGCTCGAACGGGCCGCAGCGGCCTGTCGTCCCGAACGTGCCGTTGCGCGTGGCGCGCCCGGCACGGCCGGCGATCTGCGCGAACTCGGCCGGCGTGAGGCGGCGGAACTGATAGCCGTCGAACTTGCGGTCGGAGGCGAAGGCGACGTGGTCGACGTCGAGATTGAGGCCCATGCCGACGGCGTCGGTGGCGACGAGATAATCGACGTCGCCGTTCTGGAACATCTCCACCTGCGCATTGCGCGTGCGTGGGCTGAGCGAGCCCAGCACCACGGCGGCGCCGCCATGCTGTCGCTTGATCAGCTCCGCGATGGCGTAGACCTCGTCGGCGGAGAACGCGACGATCGCAGTCCGGCGCGGCTGGCGCGTGATCTTGCGATCGCCTGCGAATTCCAGCTGGGACAGCCGCGGCCGGGTGATCATGGAGACGCCGGGCAAGAGCCGCTCGATGATCGGCCGCATGGTCGCAGCGCCGAGCAGCAGCGTCTCGTCGCGGCCGCGGCGGTTGAGGATGCGGTCGGTGAAGACGTGGCCGCGTTCGAGATCGGAGGCGATCTGGATCTCGTCGACGGCGAGGAAGGACACATCGAGGTCGCGCGGCATCGCCTCGACGGTCGACACCCAATAGCGCGGACTTCTCGGCTTGATCTTCTCCTCGCCCGTGACCAGCGCCACGGCCTCCGGGCCGACGCGGGCGACGATCTTGTTGTAGACCTCGCGCGCGAGCAGGCGCAGCGGCAGGCCGATCATCCCCGAGGAATGCGCGAGCATCCGTTCGATGGCGAGATGGGTCTTGCCGGTGTTGGTCGGCCCGAGCACGGCGGTGACGCCGGCGCCCGGCACGCGATCGGACAGCGCGCGGTCGGAGGCGAAGGAGGAGGACGAGAGGGGCATATCTGGCTGATCAGGTAATAGCTGATGGGGCGAATGTCAGTGCTGTCTCGGACGGGTGGGCAACTGTCTCACTTTGCGACGCTTTTCCCGTTCGCTTTAAGCTTCGGAACGACTCTAGAACGAATCGCGGCCGAATCGCTGACTCCCCCGGGAGTCCCGATACGTTCACGCAACATGTCGCGGGACTCTTGTTTCCATCGCACTAGATGGAGTTTTGCGCAGTCGCACAAGCGGCGTTTCGATGACGGATTTCCTTAAATTGGGGATGGCGCGGAGTCGAATCAGAATCGGGGAGGAGTCAATTGGATTCCCGGGAATGGTGGGCTCGAAGGCATGTCGCCGAAACAACCCCATGCACAGTAGGTAAGTCATTGATATTACTGAGGCGGGGGTCTCCCGCCGCATCCGTCGTCCTGAGCTGCGCGCAGCGCCGTGCCGGGAGCCCCGAAGGATGGACGGCCCGGACGGCGCGGCCGGATTGCGCGCGGAAAACAGTCGGGCTGTGGCCCTTCGAAGGCCGCTGAAGAAGCGGCCACCTCACGGGGTGACGGTCGAGGCGTATGTGAGCGGCCAATACCTACTGCGTCTTCGCGACCCGTGGCGGCTGGGCCGTGGTGACGAAGCTGGTCGCCTCCAGCATCGCCGGCCCGAGCGGCGTCGGCACTTTCAGCCAGAACGGGACCAAAACCCGTGTTCCCGCCACCGGCGCCAAGGCGATCTCGATGTTGCGCTGGGCGGCGAGGTATTTGATCACGGGGCGGTCGGGGATGTAGCCGGCGATCGGCACGAAATACAGCGCGCAGACCACCACGGGGCCGTGATAGCCCTTCTCGGCCTTCACGGTCTCCATGCGCTTGAAATCGAGCTTGAGCTCGTAGCGCATGCGGCCGTCAAAGACGGGCGCCGAGCCGTGGCAGGCCTCCGGCGACACGGGATCGCCGTTTCCGGGCACGCGCACCAGCGAGGCCGTCATCGGATCGAACACGCCGCGCCGATGCGCCTCGGTGACGACGATGCGATCAGGATCGACAGGCGGCTCCGGAATGATGCCGAACTCCTTCACATTGCCCTTGTCGAGGGTGATGTGGATCTCCTCGGTCTTCTTCGAGGTGGTGGTGGAGGCCTGGTAGGCGGTCGCGACCAGCGCGCCGTTGACGATGCGGCCCTGCGCAGCGCCGGTGCCGGACCCGCCCGCGAACGACTTCAGGATGCCGGTGGTGCCGCCGGAGGCCGCAGCCGAGAACACATCGTCCTGGATATCGATGTTCCAGGCGCCGCGGCCGACCGGAATGCCTGCCAGCGAGGCCTCATATTGCGCCTCGAGCTTGCCTTGCGCCGCTGCGGGCGCGGCCCCCCACGCCAGCACCAGGCCGCCAAGAGCGGCCAGAGCCAGCCGGCCGGCCGCGCGCAGCCGGGGCGGAATGAGCGGGGTGGTGTGCACGAGACGATCCAATCGGGAAGCGAGTTGTTGTTACTTAAGCCTGTTGCGGCGCCAAGCAATGCATCCAGAAGCCACAGGCCGGGAACTCACCGGACTCTTTCGGAGGAGATTGCGCCCTTTATGTGATGGTAAGGCACTTTAAACATTGCCGTTTTGGTGATTGGAGGGGGTGCGTCAGGCGGGCGCACCTCGCCCACCCATTCCGCTGTCATACCCCGCGAAAGCGGGGTGTCCAGTACGCCGCGGCGGATCTGGTGAAAGCGAGCTCTCAAACGCCGGCCTCTGGGATACTGGATCGCCCGCCTGCGCGGGCGATGACACCTGTCATGCGGCCTGAGATCCCGGGTTCGCGCGCCCGCGCGCCCCGAGATGACGGGCCAAAAACGGCCCGTCACCTTGACGTCCCGCCCCTTCCCCCCTATACGTCCGCCCGCTCCCTGCAAGGACGAAAGAATTAGCCCCCGTGGCGCCCCTGATGGCGGCCGCAATCGTTGGGGGATCGAACGAAGGATTTCTAGCATGTCTCGCCGCTGCGAACTGACGGCCAAGGGCCCCCTCGTCGGCCACAAGGTCAGCCACTCCAACATCAAGACCAAGCGCCGCTTCCTGCCGAACCTGGTCAACGTGACCTTCATCTCGGAAGCGCTGGGCCGCAACGTGCGCCTGCGCGTTTCCACCAACGCGGTGAAGAGCGTCGACCACAATGGCGGCCTCGATGCCTACCTGCTCAAGGCCAACACCGCGGCCCTCTCGCCGCGCGCCGTCGAACTGAAGCGCGCCATCGAAAAGAAGGTCGGCGACGCGCCGGTCAAGAAGGCCAGCTAAGAGATTTTGAATTTGGGCGGGGGCTAGGTTGCGTCGCGTGGCGTAGGCTTGGCCGAGTAGAGTTGAGTGGCGGCCGGATCGAAAGATCCGGCCGTTTTTGTTTTGTGGGCTCGGGCAATCTTCGTCCAAAGTGGCGCTACGACAAGTTGTGCTATGGAGATACTCTCGCGACCAATAACAATCGCACAATTCGCTTGGGGGAGAAGTGGCGACGGTCAAAACCAAATCGATATCCATCGAGAGCCTTCCACCTCCCACTCCTTGGCCTAAGGCAAACGCTCGTCTGCTCGGACTAGGCGTCGGTCTTCCTGTCGACCCACTGGATCGCCTAGCGCAGTTTAGCCCAGATGAGTTTGAGCGTTTCACCCTCGAGTGAAGGACGAGTCGAGTTTGATGAGGCAACCTACGACATCGTTGTTGATGGTCAGTCTCGACAGTCGCACGGCAAAGGCTTTCGAGCAGTTCTTCATTCAGCATTCGTGGTCGGGCTATTAAGGTGCTGCAGGAACAACAACCGTCCTCATCTTGGCACAATAATCATCGACTCCCCTCTTGCTAGCTACAAGAAGGGGAACGTTGGGGATGGACGCCATGCGGATGGGGGTCCGGATGGTGGGCATTGAAGAACTCGACGATGCTGAAGCCGCACTTGTTTGACGGAGAAGCGAATATTCCGCTTCTCGAAGTACGGCGTGTGGGTTTGCCAGACTCGCGAAGCCTACCCCCGAAAATCAATGCTCCGCAACACGATCCCCGGCGGCGTGCCTTCGAACTCGGTCGCGCGGTACTTGCTCGCGGCGCGGGCTTCGATGCGGTCGCGAAGGCGGGTGAACTGGGCTTCGCGCTCGTGAGGGCGGGTCTGCGGGCCGCGTTCGAGATCGTCCATGGCGGAGGTCGAGATCGCGCAGGGGATTTCCTTCGCGCCGTCCTGCATCGAGAACTGGACGATGCCGCGGTCCTGTTCATGGCCGATGAAACGGCCGCTGGTGAGGGGCATGGGATACCTCCTTTACGACTCCAAGGTCGTACCGGCCTTGGTTCGCAATTGCGCACGGGCGCAGGGAGCCACTGGCCGGTCGGCTTCATTCAAGCACGGCTGCGGCACGCGCAGCTACAACAACTCACTGCGGTGACTATGGGTCCGATCTGCGCTTCGCTGGTCCGGGACCACAGCACCTGGGTAACGACAGCTAGGTCGCGGCGGGCCTCAGCCTTCTTCGCCTAATCTCGAAAAATCGTCGAGCAGCGCGGCCACCAGCGCGCGGTGGCGGGTGTCTTCGGGCGGGAGGCTCGCGGCGTAGAGGTTGAGGAGATAGCGCGCCTTCACGGCGGCTTCGGGCCAGGAGGCGGCGGGCACCGTCAGCATGCGGCTTTCGAGATCGGCCTCGCGCTCGCGCAGCTCACGGACATTGTTCTCGACCTCCGCCAGCACGCGGCGCAAATCGGTGGCCTTCTGCGCGGCCATGCCGCGATGCTTGTCGAGATCGACGGGTTGATCAGTCATGGGCGACGCTCGCGTCGGCGGCTATCGCATCCGCAAGGTCGACAGAGCCGATCGACAAAAGCTCGGTGGCGCCGCGCAGGCCTTCGACCGGAACGGTGATCATGGTGGCGATGCGGCGCCAGACCTCGAACGACAGGCCGTCGATCGTCTCCTCGTCGGTGACGACATCATAGGCGCCCGCCGGCAATTCGCGCGCGATGCCGCGGAGGTGAAACGGATGCTTGAATGTCACGGTTTCATGCCGCGAGCGGATGGTCATGCGCGCCTGCCTTTTCGCAAGTGGGCCCCAACCGACGCCGACTGTAGCGAGCATGCGCCCGTTGCGCGGCAATAGCCAGCACTATCGTCACCGCCGCTCTGCGCGGCGAGGCCGCAAACGTGCGCGGCGTTTTAGGCCTCGCTATTGCGGTGACGCGGGCGTAGGCTCGCTTGCATCATCGCATCTCCCGCCACGGCACCGACCGTCTGCACGCCGTGCGGGCGTGCAGAGCGATCCGGCGAACCGGATGAGCTCAACCATCAGAGGAGGGCGACATGGCCAAGGGACAGCAACGCAGCAATCGCGAAGCCAAGAAGCCGAAAAAGGACAAAGCCAAGGTGATCGCCGCGGCGCCGAGCCGCAAGGACGCGGCCTGGCAGCCGGAAATCGGCCAGGGGAAGAAGAAGTAGGGATCGGAAGTGCGCTTACCCTCCCCTGGAGGGGACCTGGAGGGGGAGGGTAAGAAAGGCAACCGTCTCCTCTCACCCGGAGGCGCATCACGTGGCGACGCCACCCGTAAACAGTCCCCCTCGCCCGTTAACCCTGCATTAACCAACGCAGCCTAGCCTGCTGCAATCGTCCAGCCATCATTAGCCCGAAATGCCCTTCCCGGTTCGCTCCAGGAGAAGCGCCGATGTCTGTTGCGTTGTTGACGTATGCCGATCTGGGTGCCCGCCTCGAGATCTCGCGCGAGGCGGCGCGGTCGTTGGCGCGACGGCGCCGTCTGCCGCGCTCGCGGTCGGCTGACGGCAAGGCCCTGGTGACCGTCGATTTCTCCGAGCTGCGCTACACGCCCCGCCCGCGAACGGGCCGCCGGGCGGACCCCATCGCTGTCTCCATGGCAAGGATCGACGCCATCAAGACCGCGGCCTTCAAGGCGGAGATCGCGCGGCTCCAGGACGTCGCAACCGCCTACAGGCAGGTGTTCGAGCGCGAGCGTGATCGCGCCGAGCGCCTCGCTGTCGAGCTGCAGCAGGCGACCGCCGAGGCGACGGCCGCCAATGCGTGGGCGGCACGGCTGGAAGACGACATGGCGGCGCTGCGGACCGATCGCCGCCCGGGCGGCTTGCTCGCGGGATTCGCGGCGCGTCGCCTGGGACATCTGGCCGCTGCCATCGTGCAGGCAGACCGCGCGGCGCGCGGGTAACACTCTTTGTTCAATCCCCGGCTTGCCGGACCAATCGCGAGGAAAAAATGGCTGGGAATACCGACATCCATGAAATGAAAGCCCGCATCGTCGTGTTCGGCGTCGGCGGCGCCGGCGGCAATGCCGTGAACAACATGATCACGGCCGGGCTCGAGGGCGTCGAGTTCGTCGTCGCCAACACCGACGCACAGGCGCTGGCGATGTCGAAGGCGCGGCGACTGATCCAGCTCGGCACCAAGGTGACCGCGGGCCTCGGCGCCGGCTCGCAGCCGGAACTGGGACGCGCCGCGGCCGAAGAGGCGATCGATGCGATCCGCGAGCAATTGGCCGGCGCGCACATGGTGTTCGTGACGGCCGGGATGGGCGGCGGCACCGGCACCGGGGCGGCACCCGTCGTCGCCAGGACCGCGCGCGAGCTCGGCATTCTCACCATCGGCGTGGTCACCAAGCCGTTCTACTTCGAGGGCCAACGCCGGATGCGCTTTGCCGAAGCCGGCATCGAGGAGCTGCTGAAGACGGTCGACACCCTCCTGATCATCCCGAACCAGAACCTGTTCCGGGTGGCCAGCGAGAAGACCACATTCGCCGATGCCTTCGCCCTGGCCGACCAGGTGCTCTACTCGGGCGTCGCCTGCATCAGCGACCTCATCGTCAAGGAAGGCCTGATCAATCTCGATTTCGCCGACGTCCTCTCCGTCATGAAGGAGAAGGGCAAGGCCATGATGGGACGGGGCGAGGCCTCCGGCGAGAAGCGCGTGCTGGCCGCCGCCGTCGCGGCGATCTCCAATCCGCTGATCGAGAATCCCTCGATCAAGCGCGCCAGCGGCCTCATCATCTCCATCACCGGCGGCAGGGATCTCATGCTGTACGAGGTCGACGAAGCCGCCACCCGCATTCGCGACGAGGCCGACCCGGACGCCAACATCATCGTCGGCGCGTCCTTCGACGAAAGCCTGGAGGGCATCGTCCGCGTCTCGGTGGTGGCGACCGGGATCGACAATCTCGACCCGGCGCAGGCGCTGCCGGTGGAAACCGCCCTCACCCAGCTCGCCGGAAAGCTGCGCAATGACGGCCGGCGCATCGCCGATCGCATCGAGCGCAGCGCACCGCTTCCGCAAGTGGGCAGCCCGCCGCTCCGCCCGCAGCCGCACCACCCCGTGGGGCCTCCGGCCCGGTTGGGTCCGGACCATGCGCGCCACGCGGCGATTCAGCCGCTCGACCCCTACGGCCGCGCGCCCGTACGCAATGCGCCCGACGAGACCGTTCTCGATATCCCGGCCTTCCTGCGCCGCGCCGCCAACTGAGCGGCGGCGAGCCGGGGTCGCCCAATGCCGGCACCAACGCTTGCGACGCGACAACGCGCTGAGACCAGCCTTGTTCTCGTCACGCATGCGGTGGGCTCCCGCTCCCGCTTGCGGGAGAGGGTTGGGGAGAGCGTGGCTCCGCAATGGGACCCTCCCAATGTGGAGAGAGCCCCCGCCCGGCGCTTCGCGCCGACCTCCCCCGCAAGCGGGAGAGGTTGAGCGAGCCCGCGGCCCGATCGGTCCAACCAAAAGCTATTCTGCACCAGAAGTCCGCGCGCCTGGAGCGCGCGGCTGCTTCACGCGGCCGTGCTGCGCGGGCTCTCCGCGACGTCCTTCTTGTCCGGCTCCTTGTCGCGCGACAGCCAGGCCGGAAAGCGAAGCAGGCGTTCGTTGGGGTCTTTCGGCAGCTCGATCGGCGGCGCTTCGACGGCCGAACTCGGCAAGTCCAGCGCCGCCTGCCCCGAGCGCACCGCATCCGCGCGCTGATCCAGCTCGCGCAACAGGGGATCGAGCACGCTGTCGATCTCGGTCGCCACCGATACCAGGAAACTGTTGAGCTCGCGCGCTTCGGGCACCACGGCCGTGGCCTGCTCGATCGCCTTGGAGAGACCGTCGACGACGGGCGCAAACGCGCCGGCGGCTTGCTTGATTCGCGTCTTGATGACTTCGATCTCGGCCAGGACGCGCTCACGCTCCCGCCTTTTCTTCTCCTCGCCGAGGCGCGCTTCGATTTCGGCGATCTGGGCCGCCAGGGTCGTGGCTTCGGATGCGAGCGCATCGCGCCTGCCGCGCGCGCGATCGAGATCGCGGCTGAGATGGTCCACTAAGTCGTCCTTTCCGAACATGGCTTTGCTCCCTAGGGCAGGCGTCTTGCCCTGTAGGACGGCCTTGGCGCGAACCGCCAGCCTCGCCACCAACCGGATGGCCGGATCGGCCGAAACAGGCATCAACTTCAGTCGCGTCACATGAGCCGACATGGTGATCCCCCCATCGTCAACATTAGGCGACCGCATGGTTAACAGGGGGTTAACATCAACAGACGATGCGGCGATGGGACTGCATCCCGGCGGCGTCGCCTTCGTCTCCTCGCTCGCCCCCATTTCCGCTATACTCGCCCCGGTAGCATCACCCGGAGGCGCATCCCATGGAGCACGCAGCCAGACCCGAACCGAAAAACCTCGTCATCTGCTGTGACGGCACCGGCAACGAGATCTCGGAGAACATCTCCAACGTCCTGAAGCTCTATCGCTGCCTGCGCAAGACCGAGAGGACGCATCCGCGGCAGATGGTGTTTTACGATCCGGGGGTCGGCACGGTGACGGAGCCGTCGACCTGGAACAGGTGGAAGTCCAACATCAAGACGGTGCTGGGGCTCGCCACCGGCTACGGGCTCGACGACAACGTGCTCTCGGCCTATGGCTTCCTGGTCGAGCATTATGCGCCCGGCGACAAGATCTTCCTGTTCGGGTTTTCGCGCGGCGCCTACACGGTGCGCGTGCTGGCGGGGCTGATCCACAAGGTCGGGCTGATCTCGCCGGAGCAGGCGAACCTCGCAGGCTCGGGCCTCATCGCCTACAAGCAATATTCCGGGCTCGGGCGCGGCAACGACATCGAGGACCTCAAGGACATCGCGGTCGACGAGCAGGGGCCGCTGCCGAAGGACGCATTCGACCTCGCCGCGCAGTTCGCGCGCATCACCTCGACGCGCTGGCCGACCATCCATTTCATCGGCGTCTGGGACACGGTGGCGAGCGTGATCGTGCCGCGGCGCGACGTGTTCTTCCTGGTGTTCAGCCTGGAGGAGCTCGCCTTCACGCTGCGCAATCCCAGCGTCAACATCTTCCGCCAAGCGATCGCGATCGACGAGCGGCGCTGCATGTTCCGCCTGAAAGCGTACGAGGAGCCGCAGCAATTCTGGAGCCATCGCTACGTGCGAGACGAGAAGAAGGTGCCGCAGGACATTTTGCAGGTCTGGTTCGCCGGCGTGCATTGCGACGTCGGCGGCGGCTATCCGGAAGCCGAGAGCGCGGAATCGAAATATCCGCTGCTGTGGATGATCGAGGAGGCTGCGAAGGCGGGCCTGAACTTCAACCCGCGCACCGTGAACCAGCTGGCCTGGGGCATCCAGCGCAAGGCCTCGCCGTTCAGCTATGTCGCGCCCGCGTACACCGGTAGAGCCGGCAAGCTGCACGATTCCATGAGCGCGGCCTGGCGCGTGCTGGAGTATCTGCCGAAGAGCGCGACATACAAGGAGTGGCCGGAGCGCAAGGTCTTTGCAGGGTTCTACATCCCCGACAGCGAACCGCGCTTCATCCCCGAAGGCGCGCATGTGCATGAGAGCGTGCTGAAGCGCATGGCGGTCGAGCCCGGGTATCGGCCGGTGAATTTGCCGCGGGAGTACGTGACGGTGCCGATGCCGGTGGCGCCGGGCGTGGATCTGACCGCGGGCGGGGAGGTTGTGAGCTAAAGTAGAGCCACCCTTCCCTGGAGGGTGGGCATCCCGCTACCGCCGCTTTCTCCGATCATCGCTACTTTTCATTAAAATTCTCCGCCGCGCCTTAGGCTGATCGCAGAAATTGCTCCGCCATCATTGGAACCCTGCCACCGCGCCTTGCTTTGGCATGATCGAAAAACTTTTTCGGATCATGCCGCCGCGGACTTGGAGGAGAGTGCCAATGCATCCGCGTCGACATGCCCGTGTCAAACCCGCCGGCCTGGTGTCCCGCCAGGCCAAGATCATCACCGACCCGCGCGCGCCCGTGATCGTCTGCACGCTGATCGACTATTCGCCGGGCGGGGCCTGCGTCGATCTCGGCGGCCAGGTGAAGATTCCCGATCGGTTCGAGCTGCTGCACGTGAACACCAAAAAGCGCTGCCGCATCGCCTGGAAGCGCGGCACGCGGGTGGGCGTGGTGTTTTGAGAGTGATCATTCGCAAGCCTCGCTCCGTGGGAGGCGCCCCCTCCCCCGCAAGCGGGAGAGATTAAAGGAGCCCGCGGCACGACTGTTCTCTAGCAACTGTTCTTAGGCCCGCATCCTTGCCTTCGCGCCCGCGACGATCTGCATCGCCACGCCGGCGATCCAGGCGATCAGCACCAGCAGGGTCAGCGCGTCGTGCGGCTCGAGGCGGAGCACGATGACGGCGACGGAGGCAAGTGACGCCAGCGTGGCGCACAGCGTGCCGGCGGAGCTCAGGAATTCCGCGGCATCGATCTGGCTGTGCGCGTCATCGAAGGGCAGTTGCGGCGTGTCGATGCCGAGATAGAAGCCGACGACGCCGAGCAGCATCATCAACAGCAGAAAGCCCTGCGTGGTGAGCGAGGTGAAGGCCGATCCGACATAGGCGCCGACGAACAGCCCGCACGCGGCACCGGCCATCGCGAGGCCCAATCGCTCGAACACGTGGGCGGTCTTGCGAACACGAAACCGCATGGCGGACCTCCGTGATGCCCCTGACATCGGGAGGTTAGGCCCATTTTGCGACCGGTGGAAGGCGAGGAGAGTTACGGATACGTGAGGACTCCGTGACTTCGCCCGTTGTCACGGGGTGACGAAAATCACCGCGCCCCGAACGTCGTCTTGCCAAACAGCGCCTTCTGCGTCGCAGGCTGCGAGCGCCAGTATTGCGGCGGGGCTTCGACTTCGCCGCCGACTTCCGCAGCGGCGTGCCAGCCCCAGCGGGGATCGTAGAGCATGCCGCGGGCGAGTGCGATCATGTCGGCCTTCCCGGAGGCGATGATCTCCTCGGCCTGCCTGGCTTCCGTGATCAGGCCGACCGCGATGGTGGGCAGCCCGGTCTCACGCTTGATCGCTTCTGCGAACTGCACCTGATAGCCGGGGCCGAGCGTGATCTTCTGCAGCGGCGAGACGCCGCCGGAGGAGGCATCGATCCAGTCGACGCCGCGCGCCTTCAACGCTCTGGCAAACTCGATGGTCTGCGCCAGGTCCCAGCCGCCCTCGACCCAATCGGTCGACGACACCCGCATACCGACAGGCTTGTCGTGCGGGAACACCGCGCGCACCGCGTCGTAGATCTCGAGCGGGAAGCGCATGCGGTTTTCAAGTGACCCGCCATAGTCGTCGGTGCGCTTGTTGGAGATCGGCGACAGGAATTGATGCAGCAGGTAGCCGTGCGCGCCGTGCAGCTCGATGGCGTCGATGCCGATGCGCTCCGCGCGTTTCGCCGCCTCGACAAAGGCCTCGCGGATGCGCGTCAGACCGGCCGCATCGAGCGCGACCGGCGCCGCCTCGCCTTCCTTGTGCGGGATCGCCGACGGCGCCACCGTCTGCCAGCCGCCTTGCTGCTCGGCGATCAGCTGGCCGCCGTCCCAGGGCCGCGCACTCGACGCCTTGCGGCCGGCATGGGCGAGCTGCATCCCGATCGCGGTGGAGGAATGCTTGCGCACTGAGGAGAGGATCTGCTTCAGCGCGGCCTCCGAGGCGTCGCTGTAGAGGCCCAGGCAGCCCGGCGTGATGCGGCCGATCGCCTCGACATGGGTCGCCTCGATGCAGAACATCGCCGCGCCCGACAGCGCGAGATTGTTGATGTGGGTGAAATGCCAATCGGTGGGAACGCCGTCTTCGGCCGAATACTGGCACATCGGCGACACCACGACGCGGTTCTTCAGCGTCAGGCCGCGCAGCTGGATCGGGGAAAACAGGGCGCTCATGCAGAATCCGGGACGGGAGGAATGGAAGCGATTGCATGAAGTTTAGTGGCGCACGCGCGAATTGCGAGCTGCGCGGGCGGCATGGCAGCCGTGACGCCATGCATGCGGGTGTGGTGTGATGTCGCCCCCTACGGATGAATGGGTCGCAGGACGGCGCGTGGCGTTCAAGCCGATCGCCGGCTCGCGGGTGTGAACGCGGGTTCGCGTGCGCTCACTCCACCAGCGTGAACTGCAACAGCAGCGTCCGCTGCAGCATCGAGAAATTATCGTCCGACACCATGGTCAGAACGGTCTCGCCGTCGGGCGTGACGTGGAAGTCGATGCCCTCCATGTTGTCGATCTCGTGGCCGAGATCGGCCTCGAACACGACGGGGCCGTCGACCAATGCGCCCGGCGCGATCGCCTTCAGCGGTAACGAGCGGATGCGGATGTTGATGCCGGTGAACCAGGAGAATTTGCGCTCGAGGATGAGCAGCTCGCCCGATGGCAGCAGCACGGCATCGCTGATGAACTGCTTGTCGGAGCGCCTGATGCTGAACTGGCCGGGCGATGGACCGCCGAGCAGGAAGCCGATCAGATTGCCGTCGGCGTCGAAGCCGCCTTCGGACATCGCGATCAGCGTGCCCGCGAGCGGCTGGCCTTTCATGTCCCGGGGTACGAACACCAGCGCCTCGAGCCCCTTGTTGTAGGGCAGCTTGCGGATCGCCTGTGGCGTCGGCAGCACCTCGCCGCGGGCGCGCGTGCCACCCTTGGCAAAGTCGAAACGCATGATCTGGTTGACGCGTTCGAGCCCGACATAGACGAGCGAGCCGTCACGCGCGAGCGACTCGGTATCGTACCAGAGCCGCTTCTCCGTGATCGGACGCCCCTCGCCGTTCAGCATCGGCGCAGCCTCGACGTCGTCGAGCCCGGCCATCTTGCCGCCGGAATAGCGGATGGCGCCCGTGAACCAGGTGCCCTGATCCGACAGTGAGAGGAAGCGCTCGCCTTTGTCGTCGAGGAAGCGAAGAGCAGAGAGGCCGCCGAAGCCGCGATGCGGCGAGGTCAGCACCAGACCGCTACGATAAGCCAGCTGCCCGAAGCGCGTGCGCGCACGGTCGCGCGGCTCGAAATCGGGAATCGGCCGCGCGTTGACCTCGATGCCGACAGGCGCGGTGACCGCGTGCTCGGGCTGCGCCGGCCTTTGGTCCGGCTGAGCCTGCTTGGCCGTCGACTGCGCCTGCGCGAGCCGCGACAGAGCGAGAGTGGAAAATCCCGCCGCCGCGTGGCCGAGAAAGAAGCGGCGGGATGAGTGCGTGCTCACGAATGCAATTTGCGTCGCGGGCGACCGGCCGGCTGTGAGGGCGCCGTGTTGGTTTCGCTGAAGAGTTCAGCGAGCTTCTCGGTGATGGCGCCGCCGAGCTCTTCGGCGTCCACGATCGTCACGGCGCGGCGGTAGTAGCGCGTCACGTCGTGGCCGATGCCGATCGCGATCAGCTCGACCGGCGAGCGGGTCTCGATCTCCTCGATGATGTGGCGCAGATGCCGCTCGAGATAGTTGCCGGGGTTGACCGACAGCGTGGAATCGTCGACCGGCGCGCCGTCCGAGATCATCATCAGGATCTTGCGCTGCTCGGGCCGGCCGAGCAGGCGCTTGTGCGCCCAGTCGAGCGCCTCGCCGTCGATGTTCTCCTTCAGCAGGCCCTCGCGCATCATCAAGCCGAGGTTTTTCCGCGCACGGCGCCAGGGCGCGTCGGCGGACTTGTAGATGATGTGACGGAGATCGTTGAGACGGCCGGGATTGGCCGGCTTGCCGGCGGCGAGCCACGCCTCACGCGACTGCCCGCCCTTCCAGGCGCGCGTCGTGAAGCCCAGGATCTCGACCTTGACGCCGCAACGCTCCAGCGTGCGCGCGAGAATGTCGGCGCAGGTGGCGGCAACCGTGATCGGGCGGCCGCGCATCGAGCCGGAATTGTCGAGCAGCAGCGTGACGACAGTGTCGCGGAACGTCGCCTCCTTCTCGTGCATGAAGGACAGCGGGTGATAGGGATCGGTCACCACGCGCGAAAGCCGCGCGGGGTCGAGGATGCCCTCTTCGAGATCGAACTCCCAGGCGCGATTCTGCTGCGCCATCAACCGGCGCTGCAGCCGGTTGGCGAGGCGCGCGACGATGCCCTGCAGATGCGCGAGCTGCTTGTCGAGATAGGCGCGCAGGCGCTCCAGCTCGTCATGGTCGCAGAGATCTTCGGCGGCGATGACCTCGTCGAATTTCGGCGCGAAGGCGTGGTATTCCGGCCCGCGCGGCTCGTTCCTGCCGTGCGAATTCGGACGTGTCGCCTCGCCCGGCGTCTCGTCGTCGCCGAGCTCGCCGTCGTCGAAGCTATCAGACGTCGAGGCCTGCGCGCTTTCCATCGCGCTGTCGCTCATCTCCTCGGATGAGGCCTGCGCCTGGTCCGCGCTCATCTCCTGCGCGGCGTCGGAATCGGGCGATCCCTCCGCGCCGGACTGATCGTTGTCGCCGTCCTGGTTCTCGTCGTTGTCGTCATTGTCCTCGCTGTCGGCGCTGCGCTCGTCGCCGAGCTCGAGCGCGGTCAGGAGATCATGCACGGCATCGCTGAACTTGGTCTGGTCCTCGACCACGCGGTCGAGCCGGTCGAGCCGCTTGCCGATCTTGTCTTCGAGGATGGGCCGCCAGAGATCGACCATCTTCCGCGCGGCGGCGGGCGGCGCCAGGCCCGTGAGGCGCTCGCGCACCAGCATCGCCAGTGCGTCCGCCAGCGGCGCGTCGGCGCGGTCGGTGATCTCGTCGAACTTGCCGCGATGGAAGTGGTCGTCGAGCATCGCGGTGAGGTTTTTCGCGACGCCAGCCATGCGGCGCGCGCCGATCGCCTCGACGCGGGCCTGCTCGACCGCCTCGAACACGCCACGTGCCTGCGGATTGCCCGGCATCAGCTTGCGATGCAGCTTGGCGTCGTGGCAGGCGAGCTTGAGCGCGATGGAATCGGCGTGGCCGCGCACGATCGCCGCATCGCGTTTTGTCATCTTTCGCGCGGGTTCGGGCAATCGCGCCTTGCCGGGCGCAAGACCCGGGCGCTCGGCCGCGAAGCTCACGTCGAGCTCGGGCGTCTTCGCGATGGCCTTCAGACAGGACGCCACCGAGCGCTTGAACGGCTCGGTCGGGGCTTCCTTGGTGTTACGGAATTTGGAATTGGAGGGCGTGCTCATCTCGATCTCACCGTCGTCCCGGCGAAAGCCCGGATCCATAACCACCGGCGGTCATGACTTCAGAGAAATTGGCCACGTCGCTTCAATCGAGACATCACGCGGCATGGGCCCCGGCTTTCGCCGGGACGACATACCGAGAGAGATCAGCTGAGCGCCACGTTGACTGCGGATTCCGGCAGCTCCGCGTTGAAGCAGCGCTGGTAGAACTCGGCGACCAGGGGCCGCTCGAGCTCGTCGCACTTGTTGAGGAAGGTGACGCGGAACGCGAAGCCGATATCGCCGAAGATGTCGGCATTCTCGGCCCAGGTGATCACCGTGCGCGGGCTCATCACCGTCGACAGGTCGCCGTTGGCGAAGGCGTTACGGGTGAGATCGGCGAGGCGCACCATCTTGTTGACGATGTCCTTGCCTTCCTGGGTGCGATAGTGCTTGGCCTTGGCCAGCACGATCTCCACTTCCTCGTCGTGGCTGAGATAGTTGAGCGTGGTGACGATCGACCAGCGGTCCATCTGGCCCTGGTTGATCTGCTGGGTGCCGTGGTAGAGGCCCGAAGTATCGCCGAGGCCGACCGTGTTGGCGGTCGAGAACATGCGGAACGCCGGATGCGGCTTGATCACCTTGTTCTGGTCGAGCAGCGTCAGGCGTCCCGAGACCTCCAGCACGCGCTGGATCACGAACATCACGTCCGGGCGGCCGGCGTCGTATTCGTCGAACACCAGCGCGACGTTGTTCTGGAGTGCCCAGGGCAGGATGCCGTCGCGGAATTCGGTGACCTGCTTGCCGTCGCGGACCACGATGGAGTCCTTGCCGACGAGGTCGATACGGCTGATGTGGCTGTCGAGATTGACGCGCACGCAGGGCCAGTTCAGGCGGGCGGCGACCTGCTCGATATGGGTGGATTTTCCGGTGCCGTGATAGCCGGTGACCATCACGCGGCGATTGCGGGCGAAGCCGGCGAGAATGGCAAGCGTGGTGGCGCGGTCGAAACGGTAGTCGGAATCGACTTCAGGCACATGAGGATCGACTTCGGAATAGGCCGGCACTTCGAGATCGCTGTCGATCCCGAACACCTGGCGCACCGACACCTTCATGTCGGGCATACCGGAAACTTCCTCAACTTTGGACATTGCGGCGGTCGTCATCAATCCTCCGAGGCCCCGGGCGGTCCCGAGACCAGTTATTTGCACAAGGCTGCGGCTGGGTGCGGCTGCGAACCTACCAGAGACAACGTGCCGGCAGAAGCCCGCGGCCCAATCAAAGTTCCGTTGTCTTTTCATTTAGATAGGCAAGGAACGCGATTTTTGGAAGGCTGCCCTGCAAATCGCGCCCAAATTTCGGCCCGGATAGGCACGCCCGGCCCGGGCGAATGGCACTTTCACCACCGCTCCTTACTTGTGTAAGGGTCTGAACCCGAATGCTCCAGCCCGCTACAGAGACGACGTGACGTCCTTCCTTGATCCCCTCATTTCCTTCGTTTCGGTCCATGCGTGGCTCGCCTACCTGACCCTGTTCCTGGCGGCCCTGCTCGAAGCGGTGCCAGTGGTGGGATCGGTGATCCCCGGCTCGACCATCATCCTGGCGCTGAGCGCATTGGTTCCCGGCGGGGACCTGAAGCTGCAATGGGTGCTGCTCGCAGCCGCCACCGGCGCCGTGCTGGGCGACGGCTCGGCCTATTGGCTCGGACACCGGCAGCAGCGCAAGATCCTCAACACCTGGCCGCTGGCCAATCATCCGCGCGTGATCCAGGAGAGCGAGACCTTTTTCCACCGCTTCGGCGCCTGGGCCGTATTCTTCGCCCGCTTCGTGCCGCCCATTCGCGCCTTCGTGCCGATCACGGCGGGTGCGCTCGACATGCCGCCGGCAAAGTTCTATGCGGTCAACATCCCCGCGATCCTGGTCTGGGCGCCGGTTCATGTGCTGCCGGGCGTGCTGGCAGTCTCGGCCTTCCACGACTATTTCGGCGTGCCGCACCAGGGGCATCTGGGCAAGCATCTCTGGATTCTGACCGTCGTAGCGGTGGCGATCGTACTGGGCGTGGCGGTCTGGATTTATCGCCGTCGGCAGAACGGCGTCGTCGCCGAGGCGAAGCCGCGGGCCTGATGGCGCAACGCCGGCCGTCGAGTCGCGTCCACCACGTTGCGTCTCTCGAGCACGATGGCGGGATCGCCGGCGTTGGATGAGGGCCGCAAGCACACAGCACAACAGGCGGGCAAACAGAGCTCTCTGTTGCCTAAACTGTGATCCGCCACGGCTCCGCAATGCGCAAATGTTCGTCAGCGAGGCGCGTTGTCGATTAATTGCTTCCCGGCGCATCGGCTTCGGATGACCCTCTCCCGATCACAGGCTGGCCATTGCGGTCGCCGAGATGACCGAAGGTGGTTGAATGCGCTCGAAACCAGCTGTTCGCAGGGTCTTGTTTGCGATCTCTGCCTGTGCGGTCATCTTGAATCCTGCTTCCCAAGCCACAGCCGAAGAGGTTCTGAAGGCACGGCTTGCGCAGAACCTGGGCCCGATCTCGGGCCTCGCGATTGTCGCCAAGGCGAACGGCCTGTTCGGCAAGCAGGGGCTCGACATCTCGGTCGCGAATTTCACCAGCGGAAAGCAGTGCCTGGACACGGTGATCGGCGGAGGCGCCGATATCGCGACCACGGCCGAAGCTCCGGTCACGGCGGCCGCGATGGCGCAGCAGCCGATCGCCTTCGTCGCCGGCATGGAGTACTCGGATCTGAAGACGATGACGGCCGCGTCCGCCGCAATCAGGACGAAAGAGGATTTGCGCGGCAAGCGCATCGGCTTCACGGCGGGAACCGGTAGCGAGGTCTACACCTCGGTTCTGCTGAAGGCGGCGGGATTGACGGCCAAGGACGTCATGCTTGTCAATCTTCGCCCCCAGGAGATGCTTCCCGCTCTGGCGGCCGGGAGCATTGAAGCCTTCGACACCTGGGAGCCGCACGTCGCGAATGCAAAGAAGGCGCTCGGTGAGGGTGCCGTCCTGCTCGATACGAAGGGAATCTACTCCGAAACCTTCAACATCGTCGTGACACGATCCTATCTGGAGGCAAACCCGGCAGTGTTGAGCAAATTCCTGGCTGCGCTCATTGAAGCGGAAGGCTGGGTCAAAGCCCATCCGGACGAAGCGATCGACATCGTTGCCGCGGCGACCGGCATGAAGCGCGATGAGCTTGCGCCGATCTGGTCGGATTACGTCTATCACGTGCGCCTCGACGACAAGCTGCTGGAGACTCTGAAAACGCATGCTGCCTGGCGGCTCGAAACCGGCAATCACCCGCCGGGAGCGGCGATGCCCGATTTCTCGAAGATCATTGCGGCGGCACCGCTGAAGGCGCTTGATCCCGCACGTGTGACGCTTTCGGTCGATCCATGAGCACCGGAGGGAGCAGCCGCACGACCTCGGCCGAACGTCTGAGCGTGCTTGTCGGCGCGCTCTCCGTGCCGGCCTTCGTCGGCGTATGGGAGTTGATCGCTCGGTCGCGGATCGTCAACGCGGTGCTGTTTCCACCGCCTTCCACGGTCGCGGTCGCCGTCCTTGATTGGATCCACAGCGGCCAGTTTTTGGGCGACCTCTCTGCGAGCTTGTTCCGTGTCACCGCAGGTTTCCTGATCGGGACGGCGGGCGGGATCATGCTCGGCGTCCTGACGGGCCGGTTCAGGCTGGTCTCGAGCCTGCTCTCCCCGTTGTTTCACATCCTCCGCCCAATCCCACCGATCGCCTTTGTGCCCATCGTGATCCTGTGGTTCGGGTTGTCCGAGGCCGGCAAGCTCTTTCTCGTCGTCTGGGGTGTGTTCTTCACCGTATGGCTCGCGACCCATATCGGCGTTCAGAAGGTCGATCGCGGGCTCGTTCGCGCCGCGCAGATGCTCGGCACGCCACGCCGGCAAATGCTCACGGAGATCATCCTGCTGGGCGCGCTTCCCTATATCGTCGTCGGCCTGCGCACCGCCGTCAGCATCTCCTTTTACACGCTCGTGGCCGCCGAGCTGGCGGGCGCGTTTGCCGGCATCGTCTACCGAATCGAGATTGCGCAACAGAACATGCAGACCGGGCAGGTCATGGGAGGGCTGGCGGCGCTCGGATTGCTCTCCTTCATCGCCGATCGTTCCTTCGCGGCCATTGCCGAGCGGGCCGTATGGTGGCGCTGATGCAGACCCCGCTTCGCCCGACCTCACCGCTGCGGCTCGTCGATGCTCCGCCGCAGCCTTCATCGGCCGCGCAGGAAGCGATCATCCGGGTCGACGATCTGAGTATCGTGTTCGATGTGCCGCGCGGCGAGGTCGTTGCGGTGGACCGGGTGTCCCTGGCCGTGCTGCCGGGTGAATTCGTCTCCCTGGTTGGTCCGTCGGGCTGCGGCAAGTCTACGCTCTTGAATGCGATGGCTGGCCTCGAACGGCCGTTCGAGGGCGAGGTCAAGGTCGCCGGCGAGCCGATGGTGGCGCCTCGACCTGAAATCGGGATGGTGTTCCAGCAGCCGCACCTGTTCCCCTGGAAATCGGTGCGCCGTAACATCGCTCACGGACCGCGCGCGCTCGGCAAGTCGAAAACGGAGGCGCTGCGGATCGCCGACGACCTGATCGACATGATCGGGCTGACGAGATTCGCGAACGCCTATCCGCATACGCTTTCAGGCGGCATGCAGCAGCGGGTGGCGATTGCTCGTGCCCTTGCAAACCAGCCGCGTGTGCTGCTCATGGACGAGCCGTTCGGTGCCCTGGACGCGCAGACCCGGGCTGTGATGCAGGATAATCTCCTCGAACTTCGCGACCGGATCCACGCCACGATCGTTTTCGTCACACATGACATCGACGAAGCCATTCTCCTGTCTGATCGCGTGCTGATCATGAGCGCCGGGCCGGGCCGCATCCTGCGGGATCTGTCCGTGGCCCTGCCAAGGCCGCGCTCCAGCGCTATTCTGACCGACGCTGCCTATCTCGCCCTCAAACGGGATTGCCTTGACCTGATCCGGACCGAAGGCCGCAAGGCGTTCGAGCAAATGGAAGCGGCGACCTGAACCGCCCGCAGCGGCTGGCATAGCTCTTGAATGGATCTGCTCCAGCAACGAGGGAGCGGGCAGATGTCAGCGGCAACTCTCAGGACCACGGCCGGGATCATGCTGGCGGAGTCGGATGCTCTGGTCAGGTCGCTGCCAGGCCTCCTCGATCCCCTTGATGAGGCTGACCGGCGCCGGGTGCTGGCCATCGGTCGCCACGAGGTTCGGGAAGCCGGCAAGCATATCTGGCGCCAGGGCGACACCCAGAACGGCATCTACCTGATCGAATCCGGCCGGATCCGCAGCTATTACGCAGCACCCTCCGGGCGTGAGGTGACGCTGGCCTACTGGTTCGGCGGCAATTTCGTCGGCGGGCCGGATCTCTTCGGAGCCGGCGCGCATATGTGGTCGTCGGTTGCCGTCGAGCGCAGCCTGCTGCTGTTTCTGCCTGGCCCCGCTCTGCGCGAGCTTGCACTTCAGTCGGCGACCATCGCGGTTGCGCTGCTGGATGCACTGGCCTTCAAGGCGAGATGTTACTCGGCCATGGCGCAAATGCTCGGCACACGATCGGTGACCGAGCGGTTGCAGCGCCTGCTGATCTTTCTGTCGAATATCTACGGCTCGCAGCACGGCCGCGAGATCGTGCTCGGCATTCCTTTCACCCACGGCGATCTCGCCAACCTGATTGGCGCGACGCGGCAGTGGGTGACGGTGCAGCTATCTCGCATGCAGGCGCGAGGCATCATCCGCTACGACAGAAGCCTGATCGTCATTCTGAATTTGCGCGCGCTCGACCTCGAAATCGTCTAAAGCGCGATGAGATTAGGATGAATCGTCATCGCACTTTGGGTCATTGTTTGAGCATGATCTTTTCGGAAAACCGCTGCACGCTTTTCCGGATCATGCTTTAGCCCGCGGCACGCGAATAGACATTCAGACCGAACAAGGCGGCGCCATCGTCGCGCTGCCATCGCGAGGCGAAGTCCAGGAGCGCGTGATCATGCCATGCGGGTGCCAGCAGGGTGACGCCCATCGGCATGCCGCCGGCGAGCGTCGCGTTGGGAAGCGACACCGCACACAGATCCAGGAGATTGACGGCGTAGGAGTAGTGTCCCAGACACGTATTGAGCGTGATGGGATCTTCCAGCATCTCCGCGATGGTGAAAGGACGCGGCGCAGTCGGCACGATGAGGACGTCGATCTGCTCGAAGAGCCCCCGGACCTGCCGCCGCAACTGCAGGAGTCGATGTTGCGCAGCGAACGCATCAGCCGCTGTAAACTCCGCCGCGCGCTGCAACACCTTGCGCGTCACCTCCAGCAGATGGCCGTGATCGACGTCGAAGAGCTTGCTGATCGCCGCGTAGCGTTCCGCGATCCACGGGCCCGAGAACAGCATTTCGCCGGCCTCGGCGAAGGGCCTGAAGTCGATCTCGCGGGCCTTGCCTCCCAGGCCCACCAGCCGCTCGCAAGCCTGCTCGTAAAGCCCATCGCACTCGGGCGACCCGAATGAATTGAGCTGAAAGGCGGAAATGCGTCCGAAGCGGAATTCGTCGGAGACGGCGGATGACGGCTCGCGCGCGTCACGGCTGTAGGGATCTTCCTCGTCGAAGCCCTCGATCAGTTCGAGCAACAATCTGCCCTCGGAGACCGAATTGCAGAAGATCGACGGACAATCGAGCGTCGGGCAGTTCGGAACGAGCCCGCGGGATGAGACAAGCCCGACGGTCGGCTTGATTCCGATGATGCCGTTGAAACCTGCCGGTACCCGGCCTGAGCCGCCGGTGTCGGTGCCGAGTGAGAAAGCAACGTGCCCGGCAGCCACGGCGACGGCCGAGCCCGAGCTCGACCCGCCGGAGATGTAGCCGTCATCAGCGATGCTGGGGCAGGTGCCGTGCGGTGATCGGGCGCCGGACAGCCCGGTTGCGAACTGATCCAGGTTTGTCTTGCCGATACAGATTGCGCCGGCCGCGACGAGGCGCTCGACGCACCGAGCCGATCGCTCTGCAACGTAGGCGAAGGAGGGACAGGCCGCCGTGGTCGGCATGCCCGCCACGTCGATGTTGTCCTTCACGCCGAACGGCACACCGAGCAGAGGCAGGAATTCACCCTGCGCGGCACGCCGTGCGAGAGACTGGGCCTCCGTCAGCACCTCTTCCTTCGGCCTGACATGGATCCAGCAATTGCGGTGCTGGTCGCGTTCGATCCGCGCGTATGCCGTCGCGATGGTCGAACTCAGTTCGGATATCGTGCGAACGGGACGGCTTCGGCGAGATAGAGCGGCGGCTTGCGACACAAATGGCTCCCTGGAAGATCGAAGGAGCCGCAAACTGCCCGGAGCTGGACGGGGCGGAAAGCAATTAAGCGCCTCGGGCTGCCGCCGTGGTCAGGACCGCAAGCGGGAGCGGTCAGGAGCTTCCCGCCCGTCTTCCCGGCGCAGGTCCCACATACCTTGCCCGCGGCCGGATCAGCTTGCCGAACTGCAATTGCTCGCTCGCATGCGCGATCCAGCCGACGCTGCGGGCCATGGCGAACAGGGCGAGTTCGCTGCCGACAGGCAGGCGCAGTGCGTGCACGAGCACGGCGAGCACATAATCGATGTTGACGAACTCTCCGGTCGCCTCCGCGATCCGCTCCGGCACCTCTTTCGTGAATTTGCGCGGTGCGCCGGCGCGCGCGAGCGCGTTCAACAGGGATTGCGCGCGGGGATCGCCGTGCTTGTAGACGCCGTGGCCAAAGCCCGGGAAGCGCTCACCGAGCGCAACGCGCTCGCGCACCATCGGCTCCGCATCGCGGTCGACCAGGGTCTTGACGAGCTGCGAGGCCAGCACGCCGGCGCCGCCGTGCTTCGGGCCTTTCAACGCGGCGAGACCGGCGATGACGGAGTCGTAGAGATTGAGGCCGGTCGACGCCGCGCAGCGCGCGGTGAAGGTCGAGGCGTTCAATTCGTGGTCGGCCAGCAGCACGAGAACGCGGCGGATCAAGTCCGGCGCATGTTTGTTGTCGGCCGCCCAGGTCCGCGCGATTTGCTGATGCAGCGGCTCCGATGACGGCTCGGAATTCAACATCGTGGCAACAAGCAGCCGGACGATGCGTCCGCCGACCATCGCGCGGCCATCAGGCGCGCGGGTGAAGGCTCGGGAATCGGCGCTGGTTGCCAGCGCGAGCACCGCGATGGCGCGATCGATCGGCGCGGCACGGCGCGCGGCGTCCGCGATGGCGCGCATCTCGTCGGAGATTTTCGGCTGATTTTCGGCAGCAAAGGGATCTACGTCGGAGACGTCCCAGAGCAGCGTTGCGGCGTGCTCCAGCGTGTCGTTCTCGGCGAGATCCACGCAGTTGACGCCCCGGTAGATGGCGCCCTCCTCCGTGATGGTCGATATCTCCGTGTCCATCACGGGCAGATCGGCGTCAAAGCTGCGCAGGCCGCGCGGCTCCGGCGACGGCACCCGCCGCTCCTTCAAGGCGCGGACGTCCTCGGCGCGATAGCGGTTCCTGCGCGAATCCGGCGTCGGCTCGGAGCGGATCAGGCCGCGACTGACATAGGCGTAGAGCGTGGCCGGCGAGATCGCGAGTTCGGCAGCCGCTTCCCGGGCGGAGAGATAGAGGCCATCAAAATTTTTCATATTGATTGATGTAATCAAGATTGATCAATCTGTCGAGTGGTCCAATTCTCCTTTGGTGCAGCGCAAGGGAGATTTGCCATGAACATCCACCTCACGAAAAGCCAGATCGGGCTGGACGGCGTTCCCGCAGCCGAAACCGTGCTGAGCCATGTCGACGGCGAGCGCGGCGAACTGATCATTGCCGGCGACCATGTCGGCCGCCTCGCCGCTATCTCGAGTTTCGAGGGCGTCACCGCCCGGCTCTGGAATGGCGCGACCGGGAGCACGCTGAGCGAAGCCAATGTCCGGGCGAGCCTGGGGGCTGCGCGCGAGCGGGCCTTTGCGCGGCTCTCAGAGTTGCTGCCGGCGGCTCGGGGTATGGGCATCGTCGACGGATTTCGTGCGGCGGTCGCGGGCCTGCGCGCCGAGCACGGCCTCGCGCACGAAGCCACCATCGTCGGCGCATTTCCGGTGATCGCGGGCGCACTGGTCCGGCGCGCGAAAGGGCTCGATCCGGTCGCGCCAGATCCGACCGTGAGCCACGCGGCCGATACTCTGCGCATGCTGCATGGGCATGCGCCCGCTTCGGGCGAGGTCGCCGCGCTCGATGCTTATCTCGTCACCGCCAGCGACCACGGCATGAACGCCTCGACTTTCGCCACGCGGGTGGTCGCCTCGACACAGGCCGATCTGTTCGCCGCCGTCACCGCCGGTTATTGCGCGCTAACGGGACCGCTGCATGGCGGCGCGCCGGAGCCGGTGCTGGAAATGCTCGATGCGATCGGCTCGCGCGAGCGCATCCAGCCCTGGGTCGACGCGGCGCTGGCGCGCGGCGAGCGGATGATGGGTTTCGGCCACCGTGTCTATCGCGTCCGCGATCCGCGCGCCGACGTGCTCAAATCCGCGGTCGAGGCGCTCGCGTCCGCCGGCACCGATTTGCCGTTCGCCGGCGAGGTCGAGGCCTATATCCGCGCAGCGCTGCGCAAGAAGAATCCGGAACGGCCGCTGGAGACCAATGTCGAGTTCTTCACCGCGATCCTGCTCGACGCGCTGGCGATCCCGCGGCAGGCGTTCACGCCGATCTTCGCCGTCGCGCGCGCCGCCGGCTGGACCGCGCATGCGCGCGAGCAGCAGCGGACCGGGCGACTGATCCGGCCGAGCTCGTCCTATGTGGGCGCGATGCCGGAGGCGTGAGGAATTGCGACTTCCTCCCCCCTCTCCCCTTGTGGGAGAGGGTGGCTCGCCGCAAAGCGGCGAGACGGCTGAGGGTTCTCCCCGCGAGGACCCTCGTTCAAATGAATTTGCGGAAGCAACCCCTCATCCGGCGCTTCGCGCCAGCTGCTCCCGCAAGGGGAGAAGGAGGAGAACGGCGAGGCCCTACGCCTCCCGCACCACCGTCTTCAGATAATTATACGCCTTGATGATCTCGATCAGGCGGTCCTCGGTGGAGCGGTCGCCGCCGTTGGCGTCGGGATGGTGCTGCTTCACCAGGGCCTTGTACTTGGCCTTGACGTCGCCGAGCGTGGAATTCGGGCCGAGGCCCATGACCTGAAGCGCCTTGCGCTCCGCGTTCATGACCTTGCGCGTTTCGGCCTTGGGCTCGGCCTCCGGACCCTTCCGCCAGCTGGCGCGGCCGTTGATCTCACTGAACATGCTGAACGGATCGGACGCCATATCGATCTCGGCTTCCGCACCCTTCTTGCCGCCATTGGCGCCCATCTTCCAGGTTGGACGATGGCCGGTCAGCGCGTCCTTCTGATAGCGCGCGACGGCGTCGGCATTCATGCCTGAGAAGAAATTGTAGTTCTGGTTGTACTCGCGCACGTGGTCGAGGCAGAAGTGCCAGTATTCGCGCTGGTTATCACGACCCTTCGGCGCGCGATGCGCGCCCTTGTTCTGGCACCCGGTCCATTCGCAGGCCACCACGGTGTCGCGCGGCTTCACCTCGGGCTGCTTGCCCCGCGGCTTTACGCGGATGGAGTCGAAGAACTTTGATGGATCGATCGGCATGGCTGACTTTGACTACGCAACGCAAAAACCTTCAAGTCTTGACATTGCATTTAGCTACACACGCGGAGCCGAAGTTTCACTTCGGCATCCTCAAGTACGGCCGCCATAGGCGGCCTATGGGCAATTGACGGGCCGGATTCGCAAGCCTTAATGGCGCTCATGGTTATGAAAGACACTATCAGCAACAAGTTGCAGGAAGCTTTCACCCCCGAAAGCCTGCAGGTCGTCGACGAGTCACATTTGCATGAAGGCCATTCCGGCCATCGGCCGAGCGGCGAGACGCACTTCCGCGTTTATATCGTGTCTCAGGCCTTCAAAGGGAAGAGCCGGATCGACCGTCACCGCATGATAAATGCGGCGCTGGCGGCGGAACTTTCCGGCAGTGTGCATGCGCTGGCAATCCACGCGCAGGCGCCGGGGGAAGGCGGAACGTAAGCTCCGCCGCGCTGCGTCAAAACGACGTCCCTGCCCGTCTCGGCTTGGCTCCCTCCATTTCCGCCTCACGCGACACCGGTGAAATACGGAGCGCGGTGATGCGGTTGCGTTCCCGGCGGAGGACGCGGAAGCGGAAACCGTGGAAGGTAAAGCTCTGGCCGCGGTCGGGAATCGAGCGCGCTTCGTGAATGACAAGGCCGGCAACAGTGGTTGCCTCTTCGTCGGGCAGGCGCCAGTCCATGGCGCGGTTGAGGTCGCGGATCGGCACCGAGCCGTCGACCACGACGGAGCCGTCCGGCTGGGCGCGCACGCCGGCGACCACGACGTCATGCTCGTCGGAGATGTCACCGACGATCTCTTCCAGGATGTCTTCCAGCGTCACGAGACCTTCAACTTCGCCGTACTCGTCGACCACGAGCGCGAAATGCGTCTTGCGCCGGCGGAACGCCTTCAGCTGCTCGGAGACGGGGCGCATTTCCGGCACGAACCACGGCGGCAGCGCGATGGTCGAGGCGTCGATGCGCGACGTATCGCCGTCGGATGCCCGGATCGCGCGCAACAGATCCTTGGCATGAAGCACGCCGATGATGTTCTCCGGCTTCTCGCGCCAGAGCGGGATGCGGGTGTATTCGGTCGCCAGCACCTCGCGCACCAGCTCCTCCGCCGGCAGATCGGCGTTGATCATCATCATCTCGGTGCGATGGATCATGACGTCGGAGACCTGGAGCTCGCGCAGGTCGAGGAGGCCGCCGAGCATGTCGCGGTCCTGCTTCTCGACCTTGCCCTCATGATGCAGCAGGTCGACCGCGCCGCGCAGGCGCTCGGTCGGCGACAGGATCGCCTGGTGCTCGCCGGCGAGGCCGAACAGGCGCATCAACACGCGCACGATCACTTCCACCACGCGCAGCAGCGGCCCCAGCACATACATCGTCAGCCGCATCGGGCGTGCGACCGCCAGCGCCATCCGATCAGGCGCGTTGATGGCGATGGTCTTGGGCAGCACTTCGGCGAAGATCACGACCAGGGCCGTCATCACGCCGGTGGCATAGAGCACGCCGACATCGCCGAACCACGCCGTGAAGATGGAGGTGGCGAGCGCGGAGGCGGTGATATTGGCGATGTTGTTGCCGAGCAGCAGCGCACCGATCAGGCGCTCACGCATATCGAGCAGCTGCGAGACCACGTCGGCGTCGCGGTTACCCTGCTTGGAGAGCCGCAGCATACTGGCGCGCGAAGCACCGGTCAGCGCGGTCTCGCTCGCGGCGAAGAAGCCCGAGACCAGCAGGCAGATGATGACGATGGTGAAGCCGAGCCAGTCCATGCAGCACTCTACCGCGATTCAGCCGCGCATCACGCCTTCGGAGCGAGCTTTTCTTTCAGGAAGTCGCGCACCGGCGCCGGCTCGACATCCTTGGCGATGACGGCGCGCCCCACGGCCTCCAGCAGGATGAAGGTAAGCTTGCCGCGCTTGACCTTCTTGTCCTGCGCCATCAGCGCCATCAGCGCGTCGGCGTCCGCAAGGCCTTCCTGCGCAAAGCCGGCGATGTCCTGCAGGCGCGTCGGAAGACCGGCCTCGGTGAGGTGACGCTCGACGCGGCTCGCATCAGCCTCGCCGATCATGCCAAGTTTTGCGGAAAACTGCGCCGCCAGCGTCATGCCGATGGCGACGCCCTCGCCATGGAACAAGCGATCCGAAAAGCCGGTCGCGGCTTCCAGTGCGTGGCCGAAGGTGTGGCCGAGATTGAGCAGCGCGCGCTCACCGGTCTCGCGCTCATCGCGCGAGACCACGGCCGCCTTGGCACGGCAGGAGGTCGCGATCGCATGCTCGCGCGCCGAGCCGCCCTTGAAGATGTCGGAATGATTCTTCTCCAGCCAGGTGAAGAAGGCTTCGTCACCGAGCACGCCGTATTTGGCGACCTCGGCATAGCCGGCGCGGAATTGCCGCGGCGACAGCGTGTCGAGCACGGCGGTGTCGGCGATGACAAGCACCGGCTGGTGGAAAGCGCCGAGCAAATTCTTGCCCTGCGGCGAGTTGATGCCGGTCTTGCCGCCGACGCTGGAATCGACCTGCGCCAGCAGCGAGGTCGGCACCTGCACGAAATCGACGCCGCGGCGCAGGATCGCGGCGGCAAAGCCGGCGAGATCGCCGACCACGCCACCGCCGAGCGCGATGACGAGGTCGTTGCGCTCGATTTTCGCGGCGATCAGGGCCTCGCTGACCTTTTCGAGGCCGGCATAGGTCTTTGAGATTTCGCCTTCCTCGACCACGACGCGCGAGGTCGGAATGCCGGCGGCTGCAAGCGAGGCTTCCGTCGGCGCGAGCCAGTATTTTGCCACCGTGCGATCCGTCACGATCGCGGTGCGCACACCGGGCCGCAAGGCGGCAACGCGCTCGCCCAGCGAAGAGAGCACGCCGCGGCCGATGACGATGTCATAGGCCCGATCGCCGAGCGCGACGTCGACATTGACGGGGTCGGAATGTTTGAGGGGCGCAGTCATCGAACGGCACTCACGATGTCGGCTGGAGGCACAGATGGGCGTGCAGCGTCGCGATGGTCTCATCGACGATGCGGTCGTGCGGCACGTCGCGCGAGGCGATGGTGAGGTCGGCCTTGCCATAGATCGGCTCACGCTCGGTGAGGAGCCGTGTGACGGTGCCTTCGGGGTCGGCGGTCTGAAGCAACGGGCGGTCGGCGCGACGTCGCACGCGGCGCATGATGACGTCGTGGTCCGCCCTGAGCCAGACCGAGACCGCCTTTGCCGCGATGCGGGTTCGCGTCTCCTCGCGCATGAACGCGCCGCCGCCGGTCGCCAGCACGATTGGCCCACCTTCGAGCAGGCGCGCGATCACGCGGGCCTCGCCGTCGCGGAAGTAGGGTTCGCCATGGATCGTAAATATTTCCGGGATGGTCATGCCGGCGTGGGCCACCTCGATTTCGACATCAGCGTCGAAAAAACGCAGACCAAGCCGCCCTGCCAGCCTCCGGCCAATGGTTGATTTGCCGACGCCCATCATGCCGACCAGCACGATCGAACGCCCGCCGAGCGCCGACAGGATGTCGGCCTCAGGGCTCGGTTGTGCTGGCAACGCGACGTCGGACATCGGATCTTGCTCTGGATCTCGCTCAACTGGCCGCCAAAGGCGGCATCCCGGCCACCTATACGACCCCGTCGGGGCCCTCGCCAGAGGACTCTTGCCACGAAACGGCGAACATGTTGGATGATTTCATTGGTTAATTTGCCAAACCTGAGACCTCGCCGAGACCTTTCCCGATGCCCAGCCTGTTCCGCTTCCTGACGGTCGTCGCCGTGATCGCCGGCATCGTCTATGGCGTGGTGTTCGCGCTGGCGAACTTCGTCAATCCGAAGCCGCGGGAAATGACGGTGACGATCCCGCCGGATAAGTTTCTCAAGAAATAGGAGTTACCCTGCGGGGCATGCGCAACTCCTCCACCGGCAAGCCCTCCGACACCAGGCTGACCGCCCTGTTCCTCGACATGCTCGCGGCGGAACAGGGTGCCGGGCCCAACACGCTCGATGCTTACAGGCGCGATCTCAACGATTTCTCCGAGTTTCTGACCCGCGTCGGTCACAGTTTTGTGGACGCCGAGACGCAAGTCCTGCGCGACTATCTTGGCAACCTCGATACGCGCGGCTTCAAATCCTCCAGCGTCGCGCGGCGGCTGTCGGCGATGCGGCACCTGTTCCGCTTCTTGCTGAACGAGCGCATCAGAACCGACGATCCGGCGGCGATCCTGTCAGGCCCCAAGCGCGGGCGCGGCTTGCCAAAGGTGCTGTCGATCTCGGATGTCGATCGCATGCTCAGCCGCGCCAAGGAGATGAGCGAGGCGGCGGACGCCTCGCCCTCGCAACGGCTGCGGGCATTGCGGCTCTATTGCCTGCTCGAGGTGCTCTACGCCACAGGCCTGCGCGTCTCCGAGCTGGTGGCGCTGCCGCGAACGGCGGCCAAGCGCGACGCCCGCATGATCGTGGTGCGCGGCAAGGGCGACAAGGAACGGCTGGTGCCGCTGAACGAGGCCTCGCGGCAGGCGATGGCGGATTATCTCGCGGCGACGGACGCGGCCAAAGGCGAGAAGAAGGGCAGCCTCGCCGCCTCGAAATGGCTGTTTCCCTCGTTCGGCGAAAGCGGGCATTTGACGCGTCAGCATTTTGCCCGCGACCTCAAGGAACTCGCAGTCGCTTCGGGGCTGCAGGCGCGCCTGGTCTCCCCACACGTGCTGCGCCACGCCTTCGCCAGCCACCTGCTGCACAACGGCGCGGATTTGCGCATTGTGCAGACCCTGCTCGGCCATACCGACATCTCGACCACCCAGATCTACACCCATGTGGTCGAGGAGCGGCTGAAGAGCCTGGTGCGCGACCTGCACCCGCTGGCGGAGAAGTAGCGGCAGCGGCGCGGCTGCGGACGAAACCGCCTTGACTTCGGCCACATCTCCGCAGAAAGAGCCGTGGCCTTATCAGTGATTTGCCGCGCTCCCGGGAGCGCACAAGTCAAGCCCTTGAAGAAGCTACACTTCTTTGACTGACCTCGCTTCGCCTCGTTGTCCCGTCCCCCTATATTGAAACGATGCCAGACCAGATGCGCAGCTATCTCGACTTCGAAAAGCCCGTCGCCGAGCTCGATTCCAAGGTCGACGAACTCAGGACGCTCGCGGCCTCCGGCACCGACATCGCCGAGGAGATCGGCCGCATCGAGGACAAGGCCGCGCAGGCGCTGGCCGACCTCTATCTGAACCTGACGCCGTGGCAGAAGACGCTGGTGGCGCGGCATCCGCAGCGACCGCATTTCAATGACTTCATCAAAGGGCTCATCACCGAATTCACCCCGCTCGCCGGCGACCGCAAGTTCGGCGAGGACGAGGCGCTGGTCGCGGGCTTCGGCCGCTTCCGTGGCGAAGCCATCTGCGTGATGGGCCAGGAAAAGGGCGATTCCACCGAGAGCCGCATCAAGCACAATTTCGGGATGGCCCGGCCGGAGGGTTATCGCAAATGCGTGCGGCTGATGGAGATGGCCGAGCGGTTCGGCCTTCCCGTGCTGTCGCTCGCCGATTCCGCCGGCGCCTATCCCGGCATCGGCGCCGAAGAGCGGGGACAAGCCGAAGCCATCGCCCGCTCGACGGACGCCTGCATGGCGCTGACGGTGCCGAACGTCGCCATCATCACCGGCGAAGGCATGTCGGGCGGCGCCATCGCCATCACCACCGCCAACAAGGTCCTGATGCTGGAGCACGCGATCTACAGCGTGATCTCGCCGGAAGCCGCCTCCTCCATCCTCTGGCGCGACGGCAGCAAGGCGCAGGAAGCCGCCAACAACATGAAGATCACGGCCCAGGACATGCTCCGCTTCGGCGTGATCGATGCCATCATCAAGGAGCCGGTTGGTGGCGCCCACCGCGACCCCGCCGCCGTGATCGCCACTACGGGCGATGCCATCGCCAAGGCCTTTGACGAGATGCGGGGCCTGGACGGCGACGCCATCCGCAAGCAGCGCCGGCAGAAATTCCTCGATATCGGCCGGAAACTGGGCTGATTCGGGCTGGATTCGGTGCCGCATCAGGTGAGGCGGGATTGGTAACGCCGCGTTAACCCTTTTTTTGCCCAAATCGGCCATCTCAGTACCGGTTCAGCTGCAAAGTCCAAGTTCCGACCCAGTTTAAGTCTCTGTTGACCACGCCGTCTCGCCAACGGGCTCGTGATCCCAGGTCGGGTTGCGACCCTTGGGTGCGGAGGTTAGAATTTTAATCAATGGCTTCAGGGCATAAGCGCTGGGGCTTGGTCTGAAACGGTCCGGTTCTCCGGTCAGGCCAGGCTCCAAAATCGGGGTTCGCGCTTCCGCCCGGCACGTTGTGGGGTCCATCTTGAATTCTCGTTCGCTTGCTCGTGCGCTCTTGGCATCGGTCGCGCTTGCCGCCAGCATTGTGCTCGCCGGCTGCGATACCGATCAGGTTTCGCTCGCGACCAACGCCAAGGCCAACCAGCCGGTCCCGCCGAAGCTCGTTGCCGCGATGGGCGAGAAGGACATGGATCTGCAATCGCCGATCCTGATCCGCCTGTTCAAGCAGGAGGCCGAGCTCGAGATCTGGAAGCAGACCCGTTCCGGCCAGTTCGCCCTGCTCAAGACCTATCCGATCTGCCGCTGGTCGGGCGACCTCGGTCCCAAGGTGCGCGAAGGCGACCGTCAGGCGCCGGAAGGATTTTACTCGATCAACCCGAGCCAGATGAATCCGCAGTCGGCCTATTACCTCTCGTTCAATACCGGCTTCCCCAACGCCTTCGACCGCGCTTTGGGCCGTACCGGTTCGCAACTGATGGTGCACGGGGACTGCTCGTCACGCGGCTGCTACGCCATGACCGACGAGCAGATCGCGGAGATCTATTCGCTCGGGCGGGAATCCTTCTTCGGCGGCCAGAAGGCGTTCCAGTTCCAGGCCTATCCCTTCCGGATGACGCCGGTGAACATGGCCAAGCACCGCAACAATCCGAACATGCCGTTCTGGCGGATGATCAAGGAAGGCTACGATCATTTCGAAGTGACGCGACGGGAGCCGAAGGTCGACTTCTGCGAGAAGAAATACGTATTCGACGCGGCACGCGCGCCCGACGCCAAGCGCGATCCCGTGTTCGACGCTTCCGCGAAGTGCCCGGCCTATATCGTCCCCGAAGACATCGCCAGCGCCGTGCGCGAGAAGCAGCAGCGCGACGAAGCCGAGTACAACAAGCTCGTGGCCAAGGGCACGCCGGTGGCACGCATGAATACCGGCATCGACGGCGGCATGAACAAGATCTTCGCCGCCAAGATACCGGAAGGGTCGACCGGCCTGTCGGAAGGCGCCGAAGGCAATACGCTGCAGATGCTGGCGATGTCGAAGGCCCCCGGCACGATTCCCGGCACGGTCAACCCGCCGAAGCCGAACTTCGAACCGACCGCCTCTGCGCCGCAGGAAGAGCCCGTCGTTGCCGTCAGCGCGCCCGCGACCAACGCCCGCGTCGCGACCGCAGCGCCCGACGAGAAATCCGGCGGTTTCTTCTCCAATCTCGGCCGCAAGATGGGCTTGGGGACCGCCGACACGACCGCGACCACGCCGCCGCCGCAAGCGACCGCCTCGGTGGCCCCGGCGCCCGCCGCGCCGAGCACGGCTTCCAAGCTGAAGGCCGCGGTGACGCACTTCGTCCACCACGAAACCGCCAAGGACAAGCCGGCCGTCGCCGCCAAGCCGGCCGAGCCGGCGAAGCCCACCGAGACCAGGGTTGCCGCAACGCGCCCCGCGCAGAAGCCGTCGATGAGCGATGCTGCGGCTGACGGCGCCCAAATGGCCGGCGCCGCGCCGGTAGTGTCGTCGAACTCGTTCGATAGCCGCTTTGGCGCGGTGAAGTAGACGGGCGTCTCGTCCGCGGTGGGGCCCGCCTTCGCCACTACGAGGGCGGGAGTGTGAGGCGCGAGCATCGCACCTCACACACGCGCGGGAACGCTGCTAGCGGCTAAGCGTACCGCCCGTGGCAGTGCTTGTACTTCTTGCCCGAGCCGCACGGGCAATCCTCGTTGCGGCCGACCTTGCCCCAGCTTGCCGGGTTCTTCGGATCGCGCAACGCGGCGTCGGTATGCTGCGGGGCCAGCGTGACGCTGGCGAGCGCCATCTCGTCCTCGCCGGTGTTCGGGTCGAACTTGTGCGCCTCCATCTGCGGCAGCACAGGCGCTTCCTGCTCCGGCGGGACGATCTCGACCCGCATCAGCTGCGCGGTGACGGCCTCGCGCAAGTGCGCGCTCATCTCCTGGAAGAGATTGAAGGCTTCGGTCTTGTACTCCTGCAACGGATCGCGCTGCCCGTAGCCGCGCAGGCCGATGACCTGGCGCAGATGGTCGAGCATGATCAGGTGCTCGCGCCAGAGATGGTCGAGCGTCTGCAGCAGGATGGTCTTCTCGACGTAGCGCATCACGTCGGGCCCCCATTGCCCGACCTTGGCCGCCATGTGCTCGTCTGCCCTGGTCTCGATGCGGTTGAGCAGCTCCTCGTCGGCGATGCCCTCTTCCTTGGCCCAGTCCTCGACCGGCAGGTCGAGATCGAGCACGCGCTTCAGCTCTTCCTTCAGGCCGGCGACGTCCCACTGCTCGGCATAGGCATGCTCTGGCACATGCTTGGCGACGAGGTCCTCGATGAAGGCGTGGCGCATGTCGGCGACGGTTTCGGCGACGCTCTCGTCCTTCATCAGGTCGACGCGCTGGTCGAAGATCACCTTGCGCTGATCGTTCTGGACGTTGTCGAACTTGAGCAGGTTCTTGCGGATGTCGAAGTTGCGGGCTTCGACCTTCTGCTGCGCCTTCTCCAGCGCCTTGTTGATCCAGGGATGGATGATCGCCTCGCCCTCTTGCAGGCCGAGACGCTGGAGCATGCTGTCGAGGCGATCCGAGCCGAAGATGCGCATCAGATCGTCTTCCAGCGACAGGAAGAACTTCGAGCGGCCGGGATCGCCCTGACGGCCGGAACGGCCGCGGAGCTGGTTGTCGATGCGGCGGGATTCGTGCCGCTCGGAGCCCATGATGTAGAGGCCGCCGGGCTTCTTCACGGTCTTGGCCGGCTTGTTGCCCTTTGCCGGCTCGATCTCGACGGTCTCTTCCGCGTTGAGCACGATGTCACGGAAGCGCTCGACGTCGGCCTTGATCTGCTCGATCTTCTTGGCCTTCTCGGCCTCGTCCTCGATGCCTGCGGTTTCCTTGGGGATGCGCATCTCGAGCGAGCCGCCGAGCTTGATGTCGGTGCCGCGGCCGGCCATGTTGGTCGCGATCGTGATCGCGCCGGGAACGCCGGCTTCCGCGACGATATAGGCTTCCTGCTCGTGGAAGCGCGCGTTCAGCACCGCGAACAGCTTGGCCGGCTTGCCGGCGCGCGCCGCCGCATAGAGCTTGTCGAGCGCGTTGTCCTTGCCGAAATCGATCTGCTTGTAGCCGTTCGATTTCAGGAATTCGGCAAGGACTTCCGACTTTTCAATCGAGGCCGTACCCACCAGCACCGGCTGGAGCCGGGCGTTGGCGCGCTCGATCTCGGCGAGGATCGCCTGGTATTTTTCCTTCTGGGTGCGGTAGACCTCGTCGTCCTCGTCGAGGCGGCCGACCGGCACGTTGGTCGGGATTTCCACGACTTCGAGCTTGTAGATGTCGAAGAGCTCGTCGGCTTCGGTCAACGCCGTTCCGGTCATGCCGGCGAGCTTTTCGTACATTCGGAAATAGTTCTGGAACGTGATCGAGGCGAGCGTCTGGTTCTCGGGCTGAACCGTGACGTGCTCCTTGGCCTCCAGCGCCTGGTGCAGGCCTTCGGAATAGCGCCGGCCGGCCATCATGCGCCCCGTGAACTCGTCGATGATGACGACCTCGTCGTCGCGGACGATGTAGTCCTTGTCGCGGGTGAACAGCGTGTGGGCGCGCAGCGCCTGGTTGATGTGGTGCACGACGGAGACGTTCTCGACGTCGTAGAGCGAGTCGCCCTTGAGCTGGCCGGCATCGCGCAGCAGCGTCTCGATCTTCTCCATGCCGGCTTCCGTCAGCGTCACCGTGCGCTGCTTCTCGTCGACCTCGTAGTCGGTCTTGTCGAGCTTGGGGAGGAAGCCGTCGATGGTGTTGTAGAAGTCGGAGCGGTCGTCGAGCGGGCCGGAAATGATCAGGGGCGTCCGCGCTTCGTCGATCAGGATGGAGTCGACTTCGTCGACGATCGCGTAGAAGTGCGGCCGCTGGACCATGTCCTCGAGGCGGTACTTCATGTTGTCGCGCAGATAGTCGAAGCCGTATTCGTTGTTGGTGCCGTAGGTGATGTCGCAGGCATAGGCCGCCTTGCGCTCGGCATCATCGAGGCCGTGGACGATCACGCCGGTGGTCATGCCGAGGAAGCCGTAGATCTGGCCCATCCAGCCGGAGTCACGGCGAGCGAGGTAGTCGTTGACGGTGACGACGTGGACGCCCTTGCCGGCGAGCGCGTTGAGATAGACCGCAAGCGTCGCGACCAGCGTCTTGCCTTCGCCGGTCTTCATCTCGGCGATGTCGCCCTCGTGCAGCACCATGCCGCCGATCAGCTGAACGTCGAAATGGCGCTGGCCGAGCGTGCGCTTGGCCGCCTCGCGCACGGTCGCGAAGGCCGGGACCAGCAGGTCGTCCAGCGTCTTGCCCTCGGCGAGCTGCTTTTTGAATTCGTCGGTGCGGGCCCTGAGCGCCTCGTCGGACAGCTTCGAGACCTCAGCTTCCAGCGCGTTGATCGCGTTGACGCGGGACTGGTATCCCTTCACCCGCCGGTCGTTGGCGGAGCCGAAAAACTTGCGGGCGAGCGCGCCGATCATGCCTAGTTCCTGTGTTCGCGATTTAACCGCGTTGCAGCCAAGAAGTTGTCACCCATTGGCCTATCAACTCACCGTGACGCCCTATGGCGCCAGAGCCCGAACTGCGGGGGTCATCCGCCATATGGGTGGGAATTGGGTTAGTCTGGGTTCAACGGCCAAAAACGCAGCAAAATAAACGCCATCGCCATGGTCGCGACCGCGCAGAGATATGGCCCGGTCAGCACCTTGTCAACGGCGGCCAATCTTGCCGCTAATTCATCATTTTGACAGACTTTTCGCGTTGCCAAGCCCCCCTGAATTGGGCGAGTGTCCGCCCCGCTCGAGCAGCCCCCTGCTTCAACAAAAGGATTTTCCATGACCACCTCGTTCCCGGTAACCACCGGCCTGCGTTTCCGCCATGCGTCCGCCCTGGCGGGAGGCCTCGCCCTGGCGCTGACCCTGGCGTTCGCGGGCCCGCTCCGGGCAGCCGACGATCCGGTCCTGGCGAAGGTCAATGGCGCTGAGATCAAGAAGAGCGACGTGACCATGGCCGAGGAGGAACTCGGACCGAGCCTCGCCCAGATGGACCCGGCGACCAAGGACGAGAACGTCCTGTCGTTCCTGATCGACATGAAAATCGTGTCCAAGGCCGCCGAGGACAAGAAGATTGCCGACGGCGACGAGTTCAAGAAGCGGATGGCGTTCGCCCGCAACCGCCTGCTGATGGACAGCCTGCTCGCCCAGGAAGGCAAGGCCGCCACCACCGACGACGCCATGAAGAAGGTCTATGAGGAGGCCTCCAAGCAGATCACCGGCGAGCAGGAAGTGCGCGCCCGCCACATCCTGGTCGAGACCGAGGACGAGGCCAAGGCGGTGAAGGCCGAACTCGACAAGGGCGCCGATTTCGCCGAGCTCGCCAAGAAGAAGTCCAAGGATCCGGGCTCCGCCGACGGCGGCGACCTCGGCTTCTTCACCAAGGAACAGATGGTGCCGGAATTCTCGGCCGTCGCGTTCTCGCTGGAGCCCGGCAAGATCTCCGACCCCGTGAAGTCACAGTTCGGCTGGCATATCATCAAGGTCGAGGAGAAGCGCAACCGCAAGGCGCCGGAGTTCGACCAGGTCAAGGCCCAGATCGAGCAGTACGTCACCCGCAAGGCCCAGGCCGATTACGTCGGCAAGCTGCGCGCAGAAGCCAAGGTCGAGCGGACCGACCAGCCTTCCGCAGACGCTGCCAAGGATGCCAAGCCGGCAGACGCGGCAAAGCCCGCCGATGCGAAGCCCGCCGACAGCAAGATGGCGCCCCCCGCCAAGAAGTAAGAATTCGCTGTTACTTCGCCGACGCGAAGAGTATTTAAGCCTACCTGATGCCCGGCCTCGCCAAGAGGGCCGGGCATCTGCATGTCCAGACCTCACCAAGGCACAAGCCAAGGCGCCCCCCGCGATGTCCACCTCCGTCTCCCCGCTCGCCCCGACAAACGTTCCTGACATGCCCGTGATCGCGGGGGTCCGTCTCGCGACGGCCGAGGCGGGCATCCGCTACAAGAACCGCACCGACGTGCTGCTGGCGATCATGGACAAGGGAACCGCGGTCGCCGGCGTCTTCACCAGATCGAAGTGCCCGTCCGCGCCGGTCGAATGGTGCCGTGCGAAACTGAAGGGCGGCAAGGCGCGCGCCCTCGTCGTCAATTCCGGCAATGCCAATGCCTTCACCGGCAAGACCGGTCGCGCCTCCACCGCGCTGACGGCCAAGATCGCGGCCAAGGCCGTGGGCTGCAGCGAGAGCGAGATCTTCCTGGCCTCGACCGGCGTGATCGGCGAGCCGCTGGACGCGACCAAGTTCGACGGCGTGCTCGGCCGCCTCGCTGCGTCCGCGGAATCCGGCGACTACCTCGCCGCCGCCAAGGCGATCATGACCACCGACACCTTCCCCAAGGTCGCGACCGCGACCGTGAAGCTCGGCAAGGCCAAGGTCACCATCAACGGCATGGCCAAGGGCGCCGGCATGATCGCCCCGGACATGGCGACGATGCTCTCCTTCATCTTCACCGACGCGCCGATCGCACCCGCCGCGCTGCAGGCATTGCTGAAAGCCGGCGTCGAGGACACCTTCAATGCGGTCACGATCGACGGCGACACCTCGACCTCGGACACGCTGCTGGCGTTCGCCACCGGCGCCGCTGCCGAGCACGGCGCGCCAAAAATCAGCCGCGCCAGCGATCCGCGTCTGAAGGCCTTCACCAAGGCTTTCAACCAGATCCTCGCCGACCTCTCCGAGCAGGTCGCCCGCGACGGCGAAGGCGCGCGCAAGCTGGTCGAGATCACCGTCGAAGGCGCCAGGACCAAGGCCTCCGCACGCAAGATCGCGATGTCGATTGCGAATTCGCCGCTGGTGAAGACCGCGATCGCCGGCGAGGACGCCAATTGGGGCCGCGTGGTGATGGCGGTCGGCAAGGCCGGCGAGCCGGCCGATCGCGACAAGCTGTCGATCTCCTTCAACGGCATCCGCGTCGCCAGGAGCGGCGCGCGCGATCCTGATTATGACGAGGCCCAGGTATCGGAGGCGATGAAGGCCCCGGAAATCGCGATCAAGGTCTCGCTTGGCCTCGGCAAGGGCCGCGACCGTGTGCTGACCTGCGACCTCACGAAGGAGTATGTCGCCATCAACGGGGATTACCGGTCTTAAGGATCATGGCCGATCTCAAGCTGACACTGGTGGTGGCCTGCGCGCTCGTCGACGCCGACAAGCGCGTCCTCATCGCGCAGCGCCCCGAAGGCAAGACGCTGGCCGGCCTGTGGGAGTTTCCCGGCGGCAAGTGTGAGCCCGGCGAGCGGCCGGAGCAGAGCCTGATCCGGGAGCTCCACGAGGAGCTCGGCATCACCGTCGCCGAGCCCTGCCTGGCGCCGCTGACCTTTGCGAGCTACGGCTACGAGACCTTTCATCTCCTGATGCCGCTCTACATCTGCCGGCGCTGGGAGGGGATCGTCGAAGCCCGCGAAGGCCAGACGCTGGCCTGGGTGCGCGCCAACAAGCTGCGCGACTATCCGATGCCGCCGGCGGACATTCCGCTGATCCCGCATTTGATTGACTTGCTGATGTAAGAGGGGCTGTCGCCAACACTCTCAACGTCGTGCCCGGCCATGACGGAGAAGGAGCTTACGTCTCTCCCGCCTTCTTCACCGCCTCCGCCAGGCTCGCCTTGGCCGAACCCGGCTTCAGCGGCTGCTGCTGGCTCGCATGCGGCGCCCAGCCCGACAGCCAGATGATGTCGAACGTCGCGCGGATACGGCCGTCGGCATCGGCAAAACGCTCGGCATAGATTTGAGCCATCCGCAGCAGCGTCGCGCGGCGGCTCGGGGTGCGCCGCCGCTCGATCAGCACATTGGTCGCGCCCATGCGGCGGAGGTCCTGCATCAGCGCGAACGCGTTGGAATAACGCACCACGACGCGATCGACGTCGGTGACCGGCAGCGCAAAGCCCGCCCGCTGCAACAGCGCGCCGATGTCGCGCAAATCGGCGAACGGCGCCACGCGCGGCGAGACACCGCCCTCGCATTCGGCCTCCGCCGCGGCAAACGCCTGCCGCAGCTCGGTGAGAGTGTCGCCGCCGATCATCGCGGCGAGCAGCAACCCATCCGGCTTCAGCGCGCGACGGATCTGCGCAAGCACGCCAGGCAGATCGTTGACGAATTGCAGCGCCAGCGCGGAGACGACGAGATCAAGACCGTCGGGCGCGAAAGGCAATGTCTCCGAGCCGGCCGCATCGAGCGCAATCCGCTGGATCGAAGGCAACCGTGCGCGCAGCCCCGCGAGCCCCTCGCCGGGCGTCCAGAGATCGGCCGGCGCGTGAAACTCGCGCATCACCGCGGCCAGCCGGTCGGACATGTCCTCGGCGACGCGGTCGAGCAGGAAGGTCACCTCGCCTTGCGCCTGCGCACGCCGCTGCCGCGCACGCAGCAAGGCACGGTCGAACAGAGCGGGCGGGATTTGGGGGGTCTGGGCCATGCCGCTGGTTACGCCGATCATGCTGGCTCTGGCAATCCGCCACATGCGGCGCTAGCCTCCTCTCATGGACGCCGACGCCGCCCCAACCCGCTCCATCGCGTCGCCCTTGCGTGCCGCATGGACGGCTGGCCGCCACGTTCTGGCGCATGTGGCAAAGCTCGCGCTCGACGTTGCGCTGCCGACGCTGTGCGTGTCCTGCCGCGAGCCTGTCGACGGCGAGGGCGTCTGCGCGGCGTGCTGGGCCAAGCTGTCGTTCATTGAGCGGCCCTATTGCCCGCGGCTCGGCATTCCCTTCGTCTACGACCCCGGCCCCGACATGCTGTCGATGGAGGCGATCGCGAGCCCGCCCGCCTACCGGCGGGCGCGCGCGGCAGTGCGCTATGACGAGGCCGCACGCACGCTGGTGCACGCGCTGAAATACCAGGACCGCACCGACCTCGCGCCCGCCATGGGCCGCTGGATGGCGCGCGCGGGCGGCGAGCTGCTCGCGGGCGCCGACATGCTGGTCCCGGTGCCCCTGCATTGGCGCCGGGCCTGGCGGCGACGCTACAACCAGTCCGGTGCGCTGGCTCAGATCATCGCGCGGCAGAGCGGGGTGAAGGTGAAGGCTGAGGTGCTGCGCCGCGTGCGCGCCACCGAGCAGCAGATCGGGCTGTCGCGGGCCCAGCGCGCGACCAATGTGCAGGGGGCATTCCAGGTATCCCCCGACCGTCAGGCCGAGGTCCAGGGCCAGCGCATCATCCTGATCGACGATGTCCTGACCTCGGGTGCGACACTTGACGCCTGCGCACGCGCGCTGCTCCGCGCCAAGGCCGCCCAGGTCGACGTCCTGGTGTTCGCCCGGGTTGTCGAGATCAGGTAAACTCCCATATAATTCAACAAATTCATGACATGAGAGCGCTTGATACCATGACCGCTGCTGTCGAGATCTATACCAGGCCGGGATGCGGCTATTGTTCCGCTGCCAGGTCGCTTCTGACCCGCAAGAAGGCGACCTTCACGGAATTCGACGTCGCCAAGAACCCGTCCTGGCGCGAGGAGATGTACGACCGCGCGGGCGAGGGTTCGACCTTCCCGCAGATCTGGATCGGCGGCACCCATGTCGGCGGCTGCGACGACCTCTACGCGCTCGATCGCGAGGGCAAGCTCGACGGGCTGCTCGAAAGCGTCAAGGCGGTCTCATGAGTGCCGTGAGGACCTTCACCGCCGCCATGGTGCAGATGCGCACCGGGTTGCTGCCCGAGCCGAGCCTCGCGCAGGCCACCGGGCTGATCCGGCAGGCTGCGGCCAATGGCGCGGACTACGTGCAGACCCCCGAGGTCAGCAACATGATGCAGCTGAACCGCACGGCGCTGTTCGAGCATCTGCAGAGCGAAGAAGAGGACATCTCGCTGAAGGCCTATCGGGCACTCGCGGCGGAACTGAAGATCCACATCCATGTCGGCTCGCTGGCGCTGCGCTTCTCGGAAGAAAAAGCGGTGAACCGCTCCTTCCTGATCGGGCCCGAGGGCCAGGTGCTCGCAAGCTACGACAAGATCCACATGTTCGACATCGTCCTGCCGGATGGCGAGAGCTATCGCGAATCCGCCAACTACCAGCCGGGCGAGACCGCCGTGATCTCCGACCTGCCCTGGGGCCGCGTCGGCCTGACGATCTGCTACGACGTCCGCTTTCCCGCGCTCTACCGCGCGCTGGCCGAGAGCGGAGCCTCTTTCATCACGGTGCCGTCCGCCTTCACCCGCAAGACCGGCGAGGCGCACTGGCACATCCTGTTGCGCGCGCGCGCGATCGAGACCGGCTGCTTCATCTTCGCAGCCGCGCAGGCTGGCACCCACGAGAACAAGCGCGAGACCTACGGCCATTCGCTGATCATCGATCCCTGGGGCGAGATCCTCGCCGAGGGCGATGTCGAGCCCGGCATCATCATGGCCAAGATCGATCCGGCCAAGGTCGAGACGGCGCGCCGCGCGATCCCCTCGCTCCAGCATGGCCGCCGCTTCGGTGTCGCCGATCCGAAGGCCGGGCCGGATCATCTACACCTCGTACGGGGATCGGCATGATCCGCTACGCGCTCCATTGCGACCGCGACCACGCTTTCGAGAGCTGGTTCCAGAGTTCGTCGGCTTACGATTCGCAGGTGAAGCGCAAGCTCGTGACCTGCCCGATCTGCGGCTCGGCCAAGGTGCAAAAGGCGATCATGGCGCCGCGCATCGTCGGCAAGAAGGGCCGCAGCCGCGCAACGCCGGAGCCGACCGCCGCGCCCGAGACTGCACCGGCAGGACCGGCCTCGCTGATGATGGCGCAAGAGAAAGAGTTGCGCGCCAAGCTGAAGGAGCTGCGCGATCACATCGTGAAGAATGCCGACAATGTCGGCGAGCGCTTTGCCAATGAAGCCCGTGCGATGCATTACGGCGACAAGGAGCACCGCCCGATCTACGGCGAGGCCTCGCCCGACGAGGCGAGGTCGCTGATCGACGAAGGCATCGAGGTGTCGCCGCTGCCGACCTTGCCGGAAGACCGGAACTAAGTCCCCACCAGCACCGCCACGCCGACAATGATCAGCGCGATGCCTGCAAGCTCGCGCGGCGCGATCGGCTGCTGGAACGAGTAATACGCCACGCCCTGCGCGAACAGCACCTCGATCAACGCGAGCGTGCGGACATTGGCCGCGGCCGTCAATGCGAACGCGAGGAACCAGAACTGCGAGGCGAAGGCGCCCGTGAAGCCCGCGAGCAGCGACGGCTTCCACAGCCCCAGGATCGACTGAAGCACCTTTGGCGCGCGCCAGAGCAGATAGATCGTCAGGATCAGCGTTTGCACGAACAGGCCGAGCACCAAGGTGAACGAGGCCGCGGTCACGAAGGACACGCCGTGAACGTTGATGATCGCGCCGCGAAAACCGACCGCAGAGAGCGCGAACGCCGCCGCCGCGACGAGCCCGGTGATGGTCGGCTTCAGCTCCGCAAAGCTCTTCTCGCCGCCGGGGCGCAGCGCGGTGATGACGACGCCCACGGTGGCGATCACGATCGCCAGCACTTTCAGCCAGGTCAGGTGATCGCCGAGGAAGACGAAGCCGAAGATCGCGGTCTGGATCGCCTCGGTCTTCAGATAGGCCGTGGTCACCACGAAGGAACGGTCGTTCATGGCGAGCAGCATCAACCCGGTGCCGACGATCTGGCTGAGCGCACCCAGCAACAGCCATGGCCAGAACATCGATGGCGGCACGCCGAGACGATCGCCGGTCGCGACGAGCACCAGCCCCAGGAAAAGGAGCGAGAACGGGAAGCCGAACAGGAAGCGGATATTGGTCGCACCCCACGTCCCCAGCGGCTTGGTCAGCGACCGCTGCATCGCATTGCGCGCCACCTGGCCGAGCGCGGCAATGACGGTGAAGGGAATCCAGAGGCTGGTGACGGTGAACATCGGGTGGGGCTATTGCAGGAAAGGTCAGGCCAACCTGCAAGCTACGGCCGACGCGGTCAACCACACGGCCGTCATGGGAGCGATGCTCCTACCACACGTACGCTGTCGTCCCTGCGAAAGCAGGGACTGATGCCGCGGAATCTGTCGGTGGGACGCGGTGTGAGATGCGCGGGTCGGCAGCCTTCGCAAAACTTCGTCCCGGCGTTCGCAGGGACGCCGCCCCGGGGAGTGGGAGCACGCATCTCGGTCATGCCCGCCTCATACCATCCCTTCCGCCACCACCATGTAGTTCACATCCATGTCCGACGAGAGCGTCCATTTGTCGGCAAAGGGGGAGTAGACGACGCCGGTCTGCTCGGTGATGACGAGCCGGTTGTCGAGGAGGTGTTTGGTCAGCTCGTCCGGCGTGACGAACTTGTTCCACTCGTGGGTGCCGCGCGGCAGCCAGCGCAGGACGTATTCGGCGCCGACGATGGCGAGCGCAAAGCTCTTCCAGTTGCGATTGAGCGTCGAGACCACCATCAGCCCGTTCGGCTTCAGCATCGCGGCGCAGCGCTTCACGAAGACGCCGACGTCGACGACGTGCTCGACCACTTCCATCGCCAGCACGATGTCGAAACGCTCGCGCGGATCGATCTCTTCCACCGTGGTGCAGCGATAGTCGATCGACAGATGGCTCTTGTCGGCATGCAGCTTCGCCGCAGCAATGTTGCTCACCGAGGGATCGACGCCGATCACCTGCGCCCCCAGCCGCGACAGCGGTTCGCACAACAGGCCGGCGCCGCAGCCGATGTCGAGCACGCGGAGGCCACCGAGGCAGTTCAGGCTGCGCACATTGCGCTCGAACTTGCGGCAGGCTGCGTCGCGGATGTAGCCGAGCCGCAGCGGATTGATCCGGTGCAGCGGCGCCATCTTGCCCTTCGGATCCCACCACTCGGCCGAGAGCTTTGAAAACTTCGCGATCTCGGCGGCGTCGACGGTCGAGCCCGGCTGGGCGGAGGCGATTGCGGAAGTATCTTGCTGCATGCTCATGGCCAGGCGCGGTCCTACCGCGTGGTGATCGAACTACGGAAAGCGAGCGGAGAGGCGATTGTCTTGATCGTCTCGATCCCCTCGCCGACGCCGCGAATGGTCACGTCGCCGTAGTTGAGAATTCGTCCAAGAATCGTCTGGTCGACATCGACACTCTCGACCTTATCCAGCGCCATTTCAAAGGTGCGGCGCTTGATGAAGCCGGTCTTGTGCACAACCCTGAGATTGGTGACGTCGGTCTCCGTGGTGAAGCGATGGAACCAGCCCTTCAGGGTCCAGAACAGCGCGGCCAAGGCCGCGACGCCCGCGGCGGTCAGACACACCAAGACGATCCAGTCGATCGTGGTCATCCGCGAGGCCACCAGGAAACCAAGGGCCACGACCCAGGCCAAAATGGCCGGGAAATAGAAGATCCAGTGCGCATTGGTCGAATACAGCACCCGCTCGCCGGGCTGCAGGATTTCGTCAATATAGCGCGCCATAACCTCTGACAACCCATTGCCCGAATTGGGCCTTGCAGGAACCCGCTTGCCCCGGGCCCCGCCCCTCTGTATACGCGCGGTCGGTATCCCCCAGGGCATCCGTCCGGGGCGGGTCACCATACTGATCCTCAAGAGGGAATGCACGCGTCGTCATGAGCCGCCTCGTGATGAAATTCGGCGGCACGTCCGTCGCCAACATCGAACGTATCCGCAACGTCGCACGCCATGTGAAGCGTGAGGTGGACGCCGGCCATGAAGTGGCGGTGGTCGTCTCGGCGATGTCGGGCAAGACCAACGAGCTGGTGGCCTGGTGCACCGAGGCCTCGCCGATGCACGACGCGCGCGAATACGACGCCGTCGTCGCCTCCGGCGAACAGGTGACTTCGGGCCTGCTGGCCATCGTGCTCCAGGGCATGGGTATCCAGGCCCGCTCCTGGCAGGGCTGGCAGATCCCGATCAAGACCAGCGACGCCCATGCCTCGGCCCGGATCGAGGACATCGACGGCAGCGAGATCATCTCCCGTTTTAGGGATCGCAAGGAGGTCGCCGTTATCGCCGGCTTCCAGGGCATCGATCCCAGGACAAATCGCATCACCACGCTCGGCCGTGGCGGCTCCGACACCTCGGCCGTGGCCGTTGCCGCGGCGGTGAAGGCCGACCGCTGCGACATCTACACCGACGTCGACGGCGTCTACACCACCGACCCGCGAATCGTGCCGAAGGCCAAGAGGCTCGACAAGATCGCGTTCGAAGACATGCTGGAACTGGCTTCCCAGGGCGCCAAGGTGCTCCAGGTGCGTTCGGTGGAACTCGGCATGGTCCACAACATGCCGATCTTCGTCCGCTCCAGCTTCGACAAGCCCGAGGATATCGACCCGCATGCCAACCAGCCGCCCGGCACGCTGATCTGCGGCGAGGAGGAGATCATGGAAAATCACGTCGTCACCGGCATCGCCTTTTCGAAGGACGAGGCCCAGATCTCGGTGCGTCAGATCGAGGACAAGCCCGGCGTCGCGGCATCGATCTTCGGGCCGCTGGCGGACGCCAATATCAACGTCGACATGATCGTCCAGAACGTGTCCGAGGACGGCAAGACCACCGACCTCACCTTCACGGTGCCGGCCGCCGACTACGTCAGGGCCAAGGACACCATTACCGCCGCCAAGGGCACGATCGGGTATGCAAGGCTGGATACCGCCACTGACGTCGCCAAGATCTCGGTGATCGGCAGCGGCATGCGCAGCCATGCCGGCGTCGCCGCCCAGGCGTTTTCGGCGCTCGCCAGACGGAATATCAACATCCGGGCCATTACAACCTCCGAGATCAAGTTCTCGGTTTTGATCGACACCGCCTATACCGAGCTTGCAGTGCGCACGCTGCACACGCTCTACGGTCTCGATCAGGCCTAGACGAATTTTCTCTTAGCGGTCGCAGCAAACGCCGGGGTGTACACACCTTCGCGTTTGGCAGGCGTTTTGCTTGGCAAAACAAGCCTCAATTCGCTATACGGCGAACAGGGTGGGCTGCCGCAGACTGTGTCCCAGTTCAGGCCGCTGATTCGGCGCAAGCTGTGGTTTGCGCCTGCGCCGGACAAACAATTTGATTGTTTTTCTGGAGTTTTAGGCCAGCCGCCGGCCAATATCGCCGGGCCCGGCAGACGGAGGAGATTGACGGTTCATGCGGAGCGCGTCGGGAGGTCCCCGCGTCTTGTTGAGACGGCTCCGCGAAACCATGGCGGAGCAAGTCTCGGCCCAGGAGCGGCTGGACAAGATCGTGGTGCTGATCGCCGCCAACATGGTGGCTGAGGTGTGCTCGGTTTATGTGCTGCGCATCGACAACACCCTCGAGCTCTATGCCACCGAAGGCCTCAACCGCGAGGCCGTGCACCATACCGTGCTCAGCGCCCACGAAGGTCTGGTCGGCCTCGTTGCCAGCGAGGCGACGCCGCTCAATTTGAACGACGCCCAAAGCCACCCGGCCTTCTCGTTCCGCCCGGAGACCGGCGAAGAAATCTACCACTCCTTCCTCGGCGTGCCGATCCTGCGCGCCGGCAACACGCTCGGCGTGCTGGTGGTGCAGAACCGCGCCAAGCGCACCTATGTCGAGGAAGAGCTCGAGGCGCTGCAGACCACCGCCATGGTGCTGGCGGAGCTGATCGCATCAGGCGAATTGTCCGCGCTGGCCCAACCCGGCCTGGAGCCGGCCGCACGCCATTCGACGCAGAAGGCCGGCGCCATCCTCTCGGAAGGCATCGCGCTCGGCCATGTCGTGCTGCATGAGCCGCGCGTCGTCATCAAGGACTACATCGCCGAGGACCTGCCGAAGGAAATCAAGCGGCTCGACACCGCGCTCGCCAAGCTGCGCTCGGATCTCGACCGCATGCTGGAGCGCGGCGACGTCGCCGAAGGCGGCGAGCATCGCGACGTGCTCGAAGCCTACCGCATGTTCGCCAACGACCAGGGCTGGTCGCACAAGCTGCACGAGGCCGTGGCCACCGGCCTCACGGCGGAGGCCGCAGTCGAGCGCGTCCAGTCCGACACCCGCGCCCGCATGCTGCGCGTCACCGATCCCTATCTGCGTGACCGGCTGCACGATCTCGAGGATCTCGGGTACCGCCTGATGCGGCAGCTGGTCGGCCAGGACCATGCGCCCTCGCGCGAGCAGATGCCCGACAACGCCATCGTGATCGCGCGCGCCATGGGGCCCGCCGCGCTGCTCGACTATGACCGCAAGCGCCTGCGCGGCATCGTGCTGGAGGAAGGCACCGCCAACTCGCATGTCGCGATCGTGGCGCGCGCGCTCGGCATTCCCGCTGTGGGCGAGGTGCCGAACGCACCCGGCATTGCCGACCCCGGCGACGCCATCATCGTCGACGGCACGTCGGGCGCGATCTATGTGCGGCCTTCGCAGGAAGTCGAGGCAGCCTATGCCGAACGCGTGCGCTTCCGCGCCCGCCGTCAGGCGCAATATCTGGCCCTGCGTGACCGCCCTTGCGTCACCAAGGATGGCCAGAAGGTCGAGCTGCTGATCAATGCGGGGCTTGCGATCGACCTGCCGCATATCGAGGACACCGGCAGCGCCGGCATCGGCCTGTTCCGCACGGAGCTGCAATTCATGGTCGGCCAGAGCCTGCCGCGCACCAGCGACCAGCTCGCGCTGTACCGCGCCGTGCTGGATGCCGCGGGCAGCAAGCCCGTCACCTTCCGCACCCTCGACATCGGCGGCGACAAGGCGCTGCCCTATATGGAGACGGTGATCGAGGAGAATCCCGCGCTCGGCTGGCGCGCGATCCGGCTGGGGCTCGACCGTCCCGGCCTGTTGCGGGGCCAGATCCGCGCGCTGTTGCGCGCCGGCGGCGGCCGTGCGCTGCGGATCATGTTCCCGATGATCTCGGAGGTCGCCGAGTTCGATTCGGCGAAGGCGCTGGTCGAGCGCGAGCTGACCTATCTGCGCCAGCACGGCCATACGCTGCCGGAGCGCATCGACATCGGCACCATGGTCGAGGTGCCGGCGCTGCTCTATCAGATGGACGAACTCCTGAAGAAGGTCGACTTCATCTCGGTCGGTTCCAACGATCTGTTCCAGTTCCTGTTCGCGGTCGATCGCGGCAATGCCAAGGTCTCCGAGCGCTTCGACACCATGTCGGCGCCGATCCTGCGTGCGCTGCGCGACATCGCGCAAAAATCGCAGGCTGCGAAGAAATCGCTGTCGCTCTGCGGTGAAATGGCCTCGAAGCCGATCGGCGCGCTGGCGCTGATCGCGATGGGCTACCGCTCGCTGTCGCTGTCGGCCACCGCGCTCGGCCCGGTCAAGGCGATGGTGATCGACCTCGACGCCAGGAAGGCCGAAGCGATGCTCGGCCCGCTGCTGGATGCGCCGACGGGAAGCGTCTCGATCCGGCAGAAGCTGACGGAATTTGCCGAGGCCGAAGGCTTGGCGTTGTAGCGGACCTGCCGCTCGTTGTTCGCCGCCTCACGTCCCGCCGCCTTTTGAGAGCAAATCGATGTCGTCACTCCCCGAAGCCAAACTGGATGTCCTGCTCGCGCACCACGCCTCGCTCGAGGCCGAAGCGCTGGGACAGCTCTCCTCCGAGCGCTATGTGCAGGTCACGCGCGAGCTCGCCGAGATCAATCCGCTGATCGACGCGGTGAAGACCTATCGTTCCGCGGTGAAGGAACTCGCCGACACCGAGGCGCTGATATCAGATCCGGCCACTGATGCCGAGATGCGCAGCATGGCGGAAGCCGAGCGCGACGAGCTCAATTCAAAGATCGAGGACCTCGTCCAGAAGATCCGCGTCGCGCTGCTGCCCAAGGATGCCATGGACGACCGCAACGTGGTGCTGGAAATCCGCGCCGGCACCGGCGGCGACGAGGCGTCGCTGTTCGCCGGCGATCTGTTCCGGATGTACGAGCGCTTTGCGAGCTTGCAGGGCTGGAAGGTCGAAGTGATCTCGGCGAGCGAAGGCACCGTCGGCGGCTTCAAGGAAATCATCGCGGAGGTCCAGGGCCGCGGTGCGTTCTCCAAGCTGAAGTTCGAATCCGGCGTGCATCGGGTCCAGCGTGTGCCCGACACCGAGACACAGGGGCGCATCCACACATCCGCTGCAACGGTCGCGGTGCTGCCCGAGGTCGAGGACGTCGACGTCGAGATCAAGAACGACGATTTGCGGATCGAGACCATGCGCGCGCAAGGGGCCGGCGGCCAGCACGTCAACAAGACCGAATCGGCGATTCGCATCACCCATATCCCCACCGGCATCGTGGTGATGATGCAAGACAGCCGCTCGCAGCATAAGAACCGCGCCTCCGCCATGAACATCCTGCGCTCGCGCATCTACGACGCCGAACGGCAGCGCGTCGACGCCGCGCGCTCGGCCGAGCGCAAGGAGAAGGTCGGCTCCGGCGACCGCAGCGAGCGCATCCGCACCTATAATTTTCCACAAGGGCGCGTCACCGACCACCGCATCAACCTGACGCTCTACAAGCTGCCGCAGGTGATCGCGGGCGAAGCGCTCGGCGAATTGACCGATGCGCTGACCACGGAGCACCAGGCGGCACAGCTCGCCGCGCAAGGAGCCGGGGCTTGACCGGCGGCTCGTCGCTCACGCCCCGCCGGACTCGCCGAACGACTTCAAAAGACGGTTCAGAGCCGGGCTGGCGGCACGGCGAAGTTCCTCGAGGTTCTTCCGCGAGAGCGCCTGGAGCTTCTGCTCGCCTTTCTTCGTCAGCTTGAGATGGACGCGCCTGGCATCTTCGCGATCAGCGACGCGACTGACCAGGCCCAGTTTTTCGATCCGATCAATCAGCTCGACAGCGGAGTGATGCCGGATCAACAGAAACTTCGCGACATCACCGACGGTTGCGGGACCGGGACGGACAAAACCCTTGATGCCGAGCAGCGCCTGGTGCTGCGTCGGCGTCAACCCCTGCTCTGCAGCCGCCGCCTCGCTGAATGCCAGAAAGCTCCGGATCTGGTAGCGGAACTGTGCCAGCGCTGCGTAATCGGAAGCCCGCATCGCGCTGCCGGCGCGCCCGGCTGACGTCACCACACCGGACCGCTGCGCCTTCTTCGCCTGAACCATGCCCACCTCGACCATGCCACCCGCCGCCACGGGAGACTTAGCCTAAAGTAGCAAGCGACCGCCGCCGGACCAACCGGCCGGATTCAGCGATGCACAGCTATCCAAGCGCCTTATTCGAAGCTGGACAGCAGGATTTTCACCAGGATGACCTGAAACGCGATCGGGATGCGGACGCTCTTTCGCCGGATCGAACGCTGAAGTGCGCCGACGATCTCGGCCCCGCTCAGGCTGCCGGCCGACGCATTGTTGATCAGCTCTGCCCACATCTGCGACAGCGAGCCGCCCGCTGGAAGCACCGGCTTGATGGTGACGCCGGATCCCTGCGCCCAATCGACGATCTCGCGCAGGGTGTGCGGACCGCAATTGCGCGCAGTCGCAAGGCGCTCGGCCGTCAGCGCGCGCAGCAGTTCGCGCGAGGGCGACCAATTCCCTTTCGGGGGCTGCTCGCCGGTGAGCTCGACTGCGAGCTCCTTCAGCACGTTCTGGGCCCGCACGCTCAGTCGCTTCATCGGCGCCGGCGCGCGCTTCGCCTGAACGGATCCGACGGCCGGTCCGCGCTCGCGGGTTGGCCGGTTGCGTGGCTCGGACAATCTGGGGGCATCGCCGGATTGAGACGGGACGCGCTGGTCGCCGCCCTCCCCGGAAGGCCGCGCAGCCTCCTGCCGCTCCGCCTCTTGCGGCCAGGATCGTCGCTTGTCGGCACCTGCCACTGTCGTCTGCCGCGCCATTTCTTTCGCCGAACCCGCCAGCTTCGTACTCACAAAGACTAATATATATCGCTCTCCGATATGTTTTCACGACATAATTTTGGTCGTTCGACCAAAGGCGAAATTGACAGACGGCCTTCACAAGCAATGCTTAGGTCCAAGAGCTACACGCGGATGTGACGTGCCCGGCGCGGGCAGGCCCATGGGGCCGGCCGCCGCCGGATAAGTCGTGTTTGCCTGCAAACAAGAACGACGTTCGGAGGAAACGACCATGACTGACGATCTCATCCGCCGCGGTCTCTCGCGCCGTGGCCTGCTCCAGACCACCGCGGGCCTGATCGGCGGCTCGATGCTGCCGGCGATGCCGGCATTTGCCGACGACAAGCCGGCGATCGGCACCTATCCCGCGGGCGTATCCGGTTCCACCGCCTTCATCGGCATCTCCGTGCCGCGCACGGGAACCTACGCCGTGCAGGGCGAGGACGAGCTCAAGGGCTATCAGCTCGCGATCGAGCACATCAACGAAGGCCACGAATTGATCAAGAAGATCTCGCCCAAGACCAGCAAGGGCGTGCTCGGCAAGGAGCTGAAGTTCGGCGTTGCCGACTCCGCGGCCAAGCCCAATGAGGCGGTGCAGGCGCAGCAGCGCTTCATCAGCGAGAACAAGGCGATCATGATCACCGGCGGCACCTCGAGCGCCGTCGCGGTCGCGCTCAACAAGCTCGCCCAGCGCGAGCATGTGATCTTCGTGTGCGGCATTTCCGGCTCGAACGACACCACCGGCAAGGATTGCGTGCGTTACGGCTTCCGCCAGAATTTCTTCGGCCAGACTGCGGCTGCGGCGATCGGGCCGGTGATGGTGCGGGAGTTCGGCAAGGGCAAGAAGGCCGCCTATCTCACGCCTGACTACACCTATGGCCATACCGTCACCAAGTCGATGCAGGACTTCCTCGCGACTGCCGGCTGGACCACTGCGACCAACCAGGTCGCCCCGCTCGGTGCGCCCGACTATTCCTCATATCTGCTGAACGTCGCCAATTCCGGCGCCGACGTGCTCATCAACGTCAATTGGGGCCACGATGCGGTGCTGTCGACCCAGCAAGCGAAGCAGTTCGGCGTGCTCGACAAGATGAAGCTGGTCGTGCCCTACCAGGTGCCCTTCATCGCGCGCGAAACCGGCGGCCTGATGCAGGGCGTCTATGCCGCGACCGATTTTTGGTGGACGATCGAGGACAAGTACCCACTGGCCAAGATGTTCAACGAGGCATTCGAGAAGAAATACGGATACAAGCCGGAATGGGGCGCCGAGAACGCCTATGTCAGCTTCGCCCATTGGGCCCGCATGTGCGAGGAAGCCGGCAGCTTCAATCCGCCCGACGTCATCAAGGCCTATGAGAAGGGCGAGACCATCCCCTCGCTCGTCGGCGACGTGCATTACCGCCCCGAGGATCACCAGTGCGTCCGACCCGTCATCATCGTCAAGGGCAAGCAGCAGAAGGACATGAAGAACAAGGAAGACTGGTACGACGTCGTCGAGATCGTCCCGGGCGAGAGCCTGATGCAGAAGCCGGACGCCTTCGGCTGCCATCTCGGCGACTACACCTGAGCCCGAGCTAACCCCCTGTGACGCCGTAGGCCGTGACTCTGGACCTGCGGCGTCACCTTTTTGACGCAAGCTCTTCGCGCGTCACAACAGCGATCGCCGCATGATAAGTTGGCCCAATCTCGTTTCGCAGCTTTTCAACGGGCTCGCGCTCGGCGCCCTGCTTGCGCTGATCAGCTCCGGCCTGACCATCATCTACGGCACGCTCGGCGTGCTCAACCTCGCGCATGGCGCGATGTTCATGATCGGCGGCTATGCCGGCTTCGTCACCTACCAGTACACGGATTCGTTCATCCTCGCCGTGATCGCGGGCTCGCTGTTCGTGATGCTGCTCGGCGTGGTGATGGAAAGAACCATCATTCGGCATTTCTACCACCGCCCGCACGAGGACCAGTTGCTCGTCACCTTCGGGCTCGGCATCTGCTTCGTCGAGATCATCCGGCTGATCTTCTCCAGCCAGTCGCAGATCGTGCCGCCGCCGGCACTATTCCAGGGCATCACCAATCTCGGCTTCATGTTCTATCCGACCTACCGCCTCGCGGTCGTCGGCATCGTCGCGATCGCGCTCGGCGCGCTGTTCATCATCCTCTACCGGACCCGGCTCGGCATGATCGTGCGCGCCGGCATCGAGGATTCGGTGATGGTCGATTCGCTCGGCATCAACGTCTACCGCGTCTTCATGATCGTATTCGGCATCGGCGCAATGGCTGCAGGCTTCGCCGGCATCGTCAACGCGCCGGTGGTGTCGCTGACACCCGGTATCGGCGACGACATCCTGGTCCAGACCTTCGTGGTGGTGGTGATCGGCGGCGTCGGCTCGTTCCCCGGCGCGATTCTCGGCGGCCTGATCGCCGGGGAGATCATCAGCGTCACCTCCATGTTCAACCCCGGCTATGCCTATGTGATGCTGTTTGCGGCGATGACGCTCGTGCTCGTGGTACGACCGCATGGCCTGCTCGGCGTCCAGGGCCGCGAGTAAGTGATCCGCTGATGCTCAAGCAACGTCCGTTCCTGATCGAGACACTGACGGCCATCGGCCTGATCGTGGCACCCTTCGTGCTGCCCCATCTCGGCTTCGCGCCGAACACCGTGAACCGGATCCTGGTCTGGGGCCTGTTCGGCCTCGGCTTCGACATCCTGTTCGGCTTCACCGGCCTGTTGTCGTTCGGCCAATCCGCCTTCTACGGCACCGGCGGGTTCGTCGCCGCCTACCTGCTGACCCGCGCCGGCTTCAGCAACGTGCTCGGCGCGCTGGTCATCGGCATGATCGCGGCGGCAGCGACCGGCTACCTGATCGGACTGATCGCGCTGCGACGTACCGGGATCTACTTCGCCATGATCACGGTGGCGATCGCGGAAGTGTTCTTCTTCGTCGAGTTCAATCCGCTCTCCGATTTCACCGGCGGTGAAAACGGCCTGCCGGGCGTACCGACGCCGAGCTTCAATCTCGGCTTCACGACGGTCCATTTCACAGATGGGTGGTCGCTCTATCAGTTCATCGCGCTGTGCTATTTCATCGGCGTCATCATCGCGCTCAGGATCGTGCGGTCGCCGGTGGGGGCGATCTTCAGCGCCATCAGGGACAACCCGCTGCGCGCCACGGCCGTGGGTCACAACATCCACGGCTACAAGCTGACCGCCTTCGTGATCGCCGCCGCGTACGCCGGCTTCGCCGGTGGCCTGCTCGGCGTGCTTCAGGCCTTCATGCCGCCCGACGCCTTCACCTTCGACACATCAGGCCAGCTCGTGATGCAGACGGCCATCGGCGGCCGCGGCACGCTGTTCGGGCCGCTGGTTGGCGCAACCGTCTGGCTCTTCCTGCAGGATTTCCTCCAGTCCGCGCTGGGCTTAGGCGCCGCCTGGAAGCTCGTGCTCGGCGTCGTGTTCGTGCTGCTGGTCTGTTTCCTGCGCGGGGGCATCATCGGCGGCCTCGTCGATCTCTACGGCCTCTTCTCCGGCAGGCGTCGGAAGGTTGCGGAGAGGGAGGAGGACTCCCAGGCCGGGCCTGCACTGGAGGCGCCGCCCGCGCCGATGCAGGCCAGGGAGGTCCAGCACCCCGCCTATTCCGGGCCGATCCTGAAAGCCACCGCTCTCACCAAGCGCTATGGCGGCCTCGTCGCCAACAGCGACATCGATTTCAGCGTCGATCAAGGCGAGCTGCGCGGCATCATCGGGCCCAACGGCGCCGGCAAATCGACCTTCTTCAAGATGCTGACCTGCGAGATCCCGCCGACCTCCGGCCGGATCATGTTCGAGGGACGCGACATCACGGGATTGAAGGTCACTGACGTCTGCCAGCTCGGACTGACCAAGAGCTACCAGGTCAATCAGCTCTTCACCGGCCTGACGGTGCGGCAGAACCTGACGATCGCAGCACTCGCCGAGCTGCGCGGAAAATTCCGGCTTGACCTCTTCCGCTCGCTGTCGGGCGTCAAGGGCCTGACGGAGCAGGTGGAGCACACGCTGGCGCTGGTCAACCTGACGCGCCGTGCCGACACGCAGGTCGCCGAGCTCGCCTATGGCGAGAAGCGCAGGCTGGAGATCGGGCTTGCCCTCGCCACCTCGCCCCGCCTGCTGCTGCTCGACGAGCCGCTCGCCGGCATGAGCCCGCGCGAGCGGGTCGAAACGGTCAAGCTGCTCAAATCGATCGCGCGCGGCCGCACCATGATCATCATCGACCACGACATGGATTCGCTGTTCGAGCTGGTCGAACGCGTGACGGTGCTGCAGGAAGGCTGCGTGCTGGTCTCCGGCACGCCCGAGGAAATCAAGACCAACGCCGCGGTGCAGGAAGCCTATCTCGGCGGCGTGCACGGAGAGATCGCCGCATGAGCCTGATCGAGGTCGACGGCCTGAACAGCTATTACGGGGACTCCCACATCCTGTTCGACGTCGCCATGCGCGTCGAGCAGCACGAGGTGGTGGCACTGCTCGGCCGTAACGGCGCCGGCAAGAGCACGACGCTGAAGAGCCTGATGGGCGTGGTGACGCCGCGCAGCGGCAGCGTGAAGTTCGACGGCATCGACATCGCCGGGCGCAGGAGCCACAAGATCGCACAAGCGGGCATGCAGCTCGTCCACGAGGAGCGCCGCATCTTCGGCAGCCTCTCGGTCGAGGAGAACATCCTCCTCGCCGGGATCACCGCGCCGAAACGCTGGCCGCTCGGGCGCATCTACGAGATGTTTCCGCGGCTGAAGGAGCGGCGCAGCAACCGCGGTACCGAGCTCTCCGGCGGCGAGCAGCAGATGCTGGCGATCGCGCGGGCGCTGGTGCGCGATCCCAAGATCGTGCTGCTGGACGAGCCGTTCGAGGGGCTCGCGCCGGTCATCGTCCACGACCTCGTCAAGGCCTGCCGCGAGCTCGCGGCAGCCGGGCAGACGATCGTGCTGGTCGAGCAGAATTTGGCTGCGACGCTGGCGCTGGCGAGCCGGATCTACATCATCAACAATGGCCACATCGTGCACGAGGGCCCTGCGAACGAGCTCAAGGCCCAGCCGGAGCTGCTACAGCGCTATCTCGGCGTTTGATCAGCCGCTCAGCGCCGCGATCATCCGCTTGGCATGATCAGCAAGGACGGCCATGTCCTCCTTGCGTGTCTGCGCCGGCAAAAGTTCGACGCCGGCCCTGACCGGCATCACATGCATGTGCAGATGAAACACCACCTGCCCGCTGGCCGGCTCGCTGAACTGCTGCAGGATGATGCCTTCCGCATCGAACGCCTTCATGGCCGCGACCGCGATCCGCTTCGCGCTCCGCGCGACTGCGGCGAGATCATCGTCGGCGATGTCGAGGATGCCACGCGCCGGCGCCCTCGGAATGACCAGCGTATGGCCGGGCGAGCGCGGCATGATGTCGAGAAATGCGAAGCTGCGCTCGTCCCTGAACACCTCGAAGCAGGGAATCTCGCCGCGCAGGATCTTTGCGAAGACATTCTGATCGTCATAGACCGTCATGGATGTCCTCCCTTCGGCTGCGCGGTCATCAAACGCGCTCCTTTCCGTTGACGCAAGCAAGGTCGCCGATCTATCCACGATGCCAGGCAGGATGGTTCCATTGGCGACAGGCTTCGATTCCGGACACAGCATCGAGAGCGCGCGGCGCGCGCTCTCAGCGCGGCTGCAGGAGGCCGGCATCGAGGAGCCGTCTCTCGATGCGCGCCTGCTAGTCGGCGCCGTGCTGGGGCTGGATCTGACCGGCCTGATCACCCAAGCAGCGCGAGACCTCACGCCAGAGGAGGCTACGCGGCTCGAAGGATACGCGCAGCGAAGGCTCGCGCATGAACCGGTCGCCCGCATTCTCGGCGTCAGGGAATTCTGGGGGCTGCCATTCCGGCTGTCCGAGGCGACGCTGGTACCGCGGCCGGATACCGAGACCGTGGTCGAGCTGGCGCTCGAGATATTTCGCGAACGCACGATCCCGGGACGGCGCCCGCGCATCGCCGACATCGGCACCGGGTCCGGCGCCATTCTGCTCGCGCTGCTGCACGAGATCCCGGACGCATTTGGCGTCGGCACCGATCTCAGCCTCAGCGCCCTCGACACCGCCAGAGCGAACGCGGATGCCCTCGGCCTGGCCGATCGCGCCGCCTTCGTCGCCTGCTCCTATGCGTCGGCGCTTGGCGGCCCGTTCGACCTGATCGTATCGAATCCGCCCTACATTCCCGCGGGGGAAATTCCGAAGCTGAGCATCGAGGTGCGCAACCACGATCCGCATCTGGCGCTCGACGGCGGCAATGACGGCTATGACGCCTATCGCGCCCTGATCCCGCAGGCCGCCGAACGGCTCGTGCCCGGCGGCGCCCTGATCGTCGAGGTCGGCCAAGGCCAAGCCGGTAATATTGAAACCTTGATGGCCGCCGCCGCGTTATCGATCGACAGGCCGCCCAGATCGGACCTGGCGGGCATTCCCAGGGCCGTCTCGGCCCGAAAAATGCCCCCATAAAAGCCGGATTGGGCGCGAAAAACCTCTTGGAATATCCCGTGGGAACGACTACGTTCCGGTCAGCACATCGGTACCGGCCCCGTAGACCTACGGACGAAAGCCGGGCTCTCGGGCGAGAGCTTTACTGATTAAAGGTTCCAAGCCGCAGGTCCTGTTGAGCGCGATAGCACGTCAAGCTGCGCTGCTTACCGACCGCAAAGTGAACGAAAGCCTGATATTGCGCTTGAAGACTTACGCAACAAAGCTGGGCTTGTTTCGGCAGGTGATATGAGTGGGTTCGCTGGCAATGAATGCTGGCGGGTGGGGAACGCGTCTTTGTTGAACGCGACGGTCGACGAACATCGGCAGGGTCTGATTCGCTCTTGCGCGCGGTGCGCGCGAGAGATGTGAACCGCTGTCATCGGGTCACTCTCTGCAATCGGTAATGCGTGCAACCTTTAGGGCTGGAATTAAAGGCAGGACATGAGAAACGGTCAGAACAAGCAGCGGATGCGCAACCGCAACAACAACAATAACAACAACAACAACCGGCGCGGCCAGAACCCGATGACCCGGGTCTATGAATCGAACGGACCCGACATCAAGATCCGCGGTACCGCCTCGCACATCGCCGAAAAATATCTTCAGCTTGCGCGTGACGCGCGCTCCTCGGGTGACCCGGTTGCCGCCGAAAACTACTACCAGCATGCCGAGCACTATTTTCGGTTGATCGCAGCGGCCCAGGAGCAGTTCCGCCAGAATCAGCAGCCCCGCGGCGACGAGCCGATCAGCACCAGCAGCGGCGACGATGGCGAGGACGACGGCGAGAATTTCTCGAATTTCGGCCAGGAGCCGGGCTTCGTTCCACAGCCGCCCCAACAGCAGCCCTTCATGCGTGACCGCGACGGCCAGCGCGACTACCAGCAGCGCGACAACCAGCAGCCCTATCAGCGCGATCAGCAGCAGCCGCGCGAGCACCGCGAACGCGACCATCGTCCGCAGCCGCAATATCATCAGCAGCCGCAACCGCAGAACCAGCCGCAGCCCGTCGTTGCCGATGCCGGCAACGTCGATCGCCTGCCGTCCTTCATCACCGGCGCGCAGCCGCAGACGAATGCGGCTCCGGGCGGCTTTGAGGGTGGCAATCCCGGCGGCGGTGAGCGCTATCCGCGGCGCCGTCGCCGGCCCCATAACGGCCCGCGTCCCGAGCGCGAGGCGGCTCCGGCCGCGACCAGCGACGACCTCGCCCCCGGCGAGTAAGGCGCAGCAAAGCTAGCGATTGGGGTGGCTTTCAATCGTCCCGGCCTCGCCGGGACGATTTGTTTTTTGAAACGTCAAATTGGCGGAACTGCAGCGGCAGGCACAGTCACCTCTCGCCCGCGGGGAGAGGGGAAGCTAGGTCCGGGTCACCGTCGAGGACGGCACCAGCACCGGCTTCAACGAGGGAATCAGCCGCGCCCGTTCGCGCTTGGCGGGGATCGCACGATAGACCTGCTTGGTGGCTTCGACGATATGGACCCCGGCAAAAGGCAATGACAGCGCCGCGCCGGCGCGCTCCCACATCTGCGCCGATTTCAGGACCCAGCGGCCCGCATAAGGCGGCATGAACAACGCCTCGCCCCAGGCGGTCGGCGTGAACCAGGTCTGACGCAGCAGGTCCGTGATCTGCGAGCGTGAATAGGGACGGCCGTGGCCGAAAGGCGTGTTGTCGCTGCGCGTCCAGACCCCGCGCCGGTTCGGGACCACCGCGATGACGCGGCCGGACGGCGACAGCACCCGCCAGACCTCACGCAGCAGCGCGGCCGGATCGTCGGACATTTCGAGCGCATGGACCAGCAGGATGCGGTCCACCGCGGCTTCGGGAAGCGGCAGCGAGAACTCGTCGACGAGTGTGGCGAGCGCCGGTCTCCCGGTCGGCCATTTCAGCACGCCCTGGGCCGCCGGCATGAAGGCAATGCAGCGCTCGGCGTCCTCGCGGAACAGCCCGAGGTATGGCGTGGGATAGCCGATGCCGAGCACGCGCTGGCCCCCGGCACTCGGCCAGCGCTCTCTTATGCCGCGGTTGATCATTTGCCGCGCCACAATCCCCAGGCGACGGGAATAGAACTCGCGGAGGTCGACGACATCCATGCTCATGGCGGCAATGTAACATGCACAAGGTAGCGGCTGTGCGCGGAATATTGCATTGCCTGCGCAACGTTAACGCCATATTTGTCTGGCGGGGCTGAGCGCGATGGAGAGGTCATGGCTGCCGAAATTCGTACTTTCAGCTGTTTAAACGACAATTTCGGTTACCTGATCCACGATGTGGAAACCAGGGCCACCGCATCGATCGATGCGCCGGAAGCCGGTCCCATCATCCAGGCGCTGGAGCGCGAGGGTTGGCAACTCACCGACATCCTGATCACCCATCACCATGGCGATCATGTCGGCGGGGTCGCCGAACTCAAGCAGAAATACAATTGCCGCGTCGTCGCGCCGCACGACAAGTCGGCCAGAATCGCTGACGTCGATTTGCGCGTCGCCAATGGCGATGTGGTCAAGGTCGGTACGCTGCTGGGGCGCGTGCTCGAGACCCCCGGCCATACGCTCGATCACATCTCCTACGTATTCGACACCGAGAAGACGCTGTTCGCCGCCGACACGCTGTTCTCGATCGGCTGCGGCCGCGTGTTCGAGGGCACCTATCCGATGATGTGGGACTCGCTGTTGAAGCTGCGAGCCCTGCCCGACGATTTCAAGCTCTATTGCGGCCACGAATACACGGCGTCCAACGTCAAGTTCGCGCTCACCGTCGATCCCGACAATGCGGCGCTGCAGGCGCGCGCGGCGGAGGTTGCGAAGCTGCGGGCGGACAACAAGCCGACCATCCCCTCACTGCTTGGTGAAGAGAAGCGAGCAAACGTGTTCCTGCGTGCGGATGAACCCTCGATCGCAGCCAGGCTACACATGAAGGGTGCAGAGGCTGCCGCGGTGTTCGGCGAATTGCGCGAGCGCAAGAACAAGTCCTGAAGGACAGGTCCTCAAGGCCAGGTCCTCAAGCCTGGTCCTCAAGGCCAGGTCCCGAAGGCCAAGTCCCGAAGACTAACTCCTCGAGAACAAGCCCTGACGGGGATCGATGCCGACCGCAGCCGAGATCATCGCGCGCCTCGAACTCCGCCCGCATCCCGAGGGCGGGCATTACCGCGAAACCTTTCGCGACCAGACCACCGACGCCAATGGCCGCTCGCGGTCGACCTCGATCTATTACCTGCTCGCGCGCAACGAGCGCTCGCACTGGCATCGCATCGATGCGGTCGAGACCTGGCACTTCTACGCCGGCAGCCCCTTGATGCTCCGTATCGCCCACGACGGCTGCTCCCAGCACGAGGTGCGGCTCGGCACAGACCTTGTGAGCGGCGAACGGCCACAGGCGATCGTGCCGGCAGACGCGTGGCAGATGGCGGAGACGTCAGGCGAGTGGACGCTGGTCGGCTGCACCGTGGCACCCGCCTTCGAGTTTGCAAAATTCGAGCTCGCGCCGAAAGGCTGGGAGCCGTAGAGATTCTTGTTTGACGCGTTTTCTTTACGCGAACCGGTATCCACTTCGCTCGAAAACGCTCTGCTATCCGGAATCGGGTGGGTTCGATTCGCTTCCCCCGCTACGACTGCGCTTCCAGTCAACAGGAGCGTACGATGCACGGAACACTCGGTCCCGCCGCCGTCCAGATCGACCCGGCCATTTTGTATTTTGGAACGCCGGTCGTCCTGATCGGATCGACCAATGACGACGGCACTCACAATCTCGCACCGATGTCCTCGGCATGGTGGGTCGGCTGGCGCTGCATGCTTGGGCTCGCGCGCAACTCGAAGACCACCGAGAACATGATTCGCAGCGGCGAATGCGTGCTCAATCTGCCCTCGGCCGATCTTGTCGGCGCCGTCGACCGCCTTGCTCGCACCACGGGCTCGGATCCCGTGCCGCCAGGAAAACTCTATCGCGGCTATCGGCACGAGAAGGACAAGTTCGAACTCGGCGGTCTGACGGCGTTGGCAGGCGAAACGGTCAGCGCGCCGCGCGTGGCCGAGTGTCCGGTGCAGATCGAAGCCAAGGTTGCTTATGTGCATGAGATGGCCCAGGACGATACGGCCTGGGGCGGCAATCTCACCGCGATCGAGGTCCGCGTCACCCGCGTGCACGCGCATCCCCATATCATGATGGATGGCGTGCCGAACCGCATCGATCCGGACCGATGGCGGCCGCTGATCATGAGCTTCCAGGAATTCTATGGCCTGACGTCGCAACGCTTGCAGCGCTCCGAGCTTGGGCGGATTCCGGAATCGACGTATCGGCCGCCGGGCTGGCAGCCGGCGCTCTGAGCGCGTCTCAACGCTTCCGCAGCACCATGTCCTTCGCCGCGATCAGGCCGCCCCCGGCGATCAGGATCGCGGCGATGGCGATGTTGGCGCTGGCTTTGGCAAAGCCGGCGGCGATGAGAAAGCCGGTCGACAGGAGCGGCGTCGCATAGGAGGCGGCACCGAGCACGCGGATGTCGCCGCGCTTCATGCCGATGTCCCAGGCGTAGAAGGCGGCACCGACGGGGCCGATGCCGAGTCCGATCACGGCAAGCCAATGCAACGCAGTCTCGGGCCACACCGTGGTTTCCACCACACCATGCATCAACGCGGCGAGCATCGATGTGGCGAGGCAGAAGCCGGCGACAGCGTCGGTGGGCACCGCCTTCAGGCGCCGCGACAACACCGAATAGGTCGCCCAGACGAAAGCGGCGATGAAGGCCGCGATCAATCCCGGCACCGCGCCCGGCGCGAAGCCGGAGGTGTTGCCGGCAAACAGCAGCACGGTGCCGACGAGGCCGAGCACGGCGCCGATGATGTGATGCATGGCCAGCCGCTCGCCCGGCAGAAAGGACGAGAACAGCACGATCAGCAGCGGCCACATGTAGTTCAGGAGGCCGGCCTCGGCCGGCGGCGCGAATCGCAGCGCGAGGAAATACAGCGCGTGGTAGCCGAACAAGCCACCGACGCCGACCACCCATACGACCAGGGGCTGACGCAGGCTCTTCGCCGCGTCGCCGCGGCCGATCCAGGTCAGCAGACCGACGAGACCGCCGATCGCAAAAGTCATCGCAGCGAGCTGAAACGCCGGGATCTTGCCGGTGGCCACCGTCATCACTGACAGCAGCGACCACATCAGGATCGCGGTCAGTCCGACCAGTGTTGCCGTGCGCGGATTCATTGATTGAGAGGCTCTGAGGACGCTTATGCCCGGCACGGGGCCGGGCATAGCGCCTTCAATATCGTCTTGTCGCGCCTGACGCTACCGGCTTGGCGCCCGATCAGGCGTGGTACTGACCGCCGTTGATGGTCAGGGTCGAGCCGGTGATGAAGCCGGCTTCCTCGGCCGCCAGGAACACGACCGCGCGCGCAATCTCTTCCGGCTCGCCGAGCCGGTTGACCGGGATCTGCGGGATCACGTTCTTTTCCAGAACGTCCTTTGGCACCGCCTGCACCATCTCGGTGTTGATGTAACCCGGCGCGATCACGTTGACAGTGATGCCGCCCTTGGCATTCTCGAGCGCCAGCGCCTTGGTGAAACCGATGTCGCCGGCCTTCGCCGCGGAATAATTGACCTGGCCGAACTGCCCCTTCTGGCCGTTGATCGACGAGATCGAGATGACGCGGCCGAACTTGCGGGCGCGCATGCCCTCGATCACCTGTCGCGTCATGTTGAACAGCGAGCCGAGATTGGTGTTGATCACGGCGTTCCACTGTTCGAGCGTCATCTTGTGGAAGGCGGTGTCGCGGGTAATGCCGGCATTGTTGACGAGGATGTCGACGGGGCCGAGTTCGGCCTCGACCTTCTTCACGCCCTCGGCACAGGCATCGAAATTGCTGACGTCCCACTTGTAGACGGAGATGCCGGTCTCGGCCTTGAACTTCTCTGCCGCCGCATCATTGCCGGCATAGCTCGCCGCGACCTTGTAGCCGGCCGCCTTCAGCGCCTTGCTGATCGCAGCACCGATGCCGCGCGTCCCACCCGTGACCAATGCAACTCGTGCCATAGTGTATTCCTTCCCTTGGACTCTTCGGACGTTTCTCAGTGATGGTGTTTTAGATGCGGATTATGCGGTTGGTTTGACGGACATCAAGAACAAAACGCCCGGCGTTGAGCCGGGCGTTTGTATTTAGTCGAAGCTTGCGCGGTTGCGAAGAATAATTGATTTGCAACCGCTGCTTTTTTGGTCGCGTGCAACGCACTCACCGTCGTGTGCAGCGCACGCGCCGGTTCATCAGCCGGATGTCAGCTTCAGTCGCGCGCCAGACACATGGCGATACCCATGCCGCCGCCGATGCACAGCGTGGCGAGGCCCTTCTTCGAATCGCGCTTCTGCATTTCGTGCAGCAGCGTCACCAGCACGCGCGCGCCGGACGCGCCGACCGGATGGCCGATCGCGATCGCGCCGCCATTGACGTTGACCTTCGACGTATCCCAGCCGAGATCCTTGTTGACGGCACAAGCCTGCGCCGCGAAGGCCTCGTTGGCCTCGATCAGGTCGAGGTCGCCGACGTTCCAGCCGGCCTTCTTCAGCGCCGCGCGCGAGGCCGGGATCGGGCCCGAGCCCATGATCTTCGGATCGACGCCGGCCTGCGCCCACGACACGATACGCGCGAGCGGCTTCTTGCCTTCCTTGGCGGCCTGCTTCGCGGTCATCAGCACCACGGCGGCAGCGCCGTCATTGATGCCGGAGGCCGAACCCGCGGTCACCGTGCCGTCCTTCTCGAAAGCCGGACGGAGCTTCGCCATCGCATCGAGCGTGGCGCCATGACGCGGATATTCGTCCCCGCTGACGACGGTATCGCCCTTGCGGCCCTTGATCGTGACGGGGACGATCTCGTCGTTGAACTTGCCGGCCTTCTGCGCAGCTTCGGCCTTCTGTTGCGAGGCGACCGCGAACTCGTCCTGCTGGGCACGCGTGATCTGCCACTGCCGTGCGACGTTCTCCGCGGTGTTGCCCATATGGTAGCCATTGAAGGCATCCCACAGGCCGTCCTTGATCATGGTGTCGACGAACTCGACGGCGCCCATCTTGACGCCGCCGCGCAGATACTGGGCGTGCGGGGCCATGCTCATGGATTCCTGGCCGCCGGCAACCACGATCTCGGAATCGCCGTTGAGCAGCGCCTGATAGCCAAGCGCGACCGTGCGCAGGCCCGAGCCGCAAAGCTGGTTCACGCCCCAGGCCGGGCTTTCCACCGGAATGCCGGCGCCGATCGAGGCCTGGCGGGCGGGGTTCTGACCCTGAGCAGCAGTCAGGATCTGGCCCATGATGACCTCGGAGACCCGGCCGGGCTCGATGCCACCGCGCTCCAGCGCGGCCTTGATGGCGATGGCACCAAGATCGTGGGCGGGAAGGGTCGCGAAGGCTCCGTTGAAGCTTCCGACCGGGGTGCGGGCGGCGCTGACGATGACGACATCGTCTGACATGGGCATCTCCTGGGGTTCAAAGGGGGCAGACGGGGCTGGGAAACGGCTCGCCAGTCTCGGATGGCATCCTGTTAACGTCATTGCGGCATGTCAATCGGAAGGTCGCCGAATTCATCCCGCAGCGCATTCAAAATAGCGTTCTTGGCCATTTCGCAAGCACGTTTTTGCTGTGCGATTAACCGTGCCGCACAAAACGGTAGCGTGCCCCCTTTGAAAATGCTTACTTTGTTGCGTTGCGTACTCTTCCCGCCCTGCGGCATTGGCCCCGCAGGTTCCCGTTCTCAGCGCTACGAGTGAGAGCCCATGGCGAAATCAGACCAACCCACCACCATCAAGAAATACGCGAATCGCCGGCTCTATAACACCGGGACGAGCACCTATGTGACGCTGGAAGACCTCGCCGCCATGGTCAAGGATGGCGAAGATTTCCTGGTCTACGATGCCAAGACCGGCGACGACATCACCCGCTCGGTGCTCGCCCAGATCATCTTCGAGCAGGAGAACAAGGCCGGCCAAAACCTGCTGCCGACGACCTTCCTGCGCCAGCTGATCCGCTTCTACGGCGACAGCATGCAGATGGTGGTGCCGAAATATCTGGAGCAGTCGATCGCGACGCTGACCCAGGAGCAGGAGAAGTTCCGCAAGCAGATCGCCAACACGCTGTCGGGCACGCCCTTCGCCCCGCTGGAAGAACAGGTCCGCCGCAACATGGAGCTGTTTCAGCAAACCTTCTCGATGTTCAAGCCGTTTGCTCCCAATGCGGGCCGGCCGGCAACGACCCCGGAGCCGGAGCCCGATGCCAGCGCCCCGGCGGCGACGGACAGCAATATCGACGACCTGCGCCAACAGATGAAGGACATGCAGGAACGCCTCGAGCGCATGTCGAAGAAGGACGAGTAGACACCTCCGCATTGACGCGTCCGCATGCGGCGGGCGCGCGAACTGCCTGTTGATTGCGGCATTGCCTTTGCGCGGTGCCGTCCCGGCGAAGGCCGGAGCTGCCATGTCCGACCGCACCACGCATTGGGACAACGTCTACGCCACGAAGGGCGAGGCCGAGGTCAGCTGGTTTCAGAATAGCCCGGCGATCTCGATCGAGATGATTCGCGCCGCCAATCCGGATCGCGACGCGGCCATCATTGATATCGGCGGCGGGGCATCGCGGCTGGCCGACGCACTGCTTCAGGACGAATACCGCAATCTCGCCGTGCTGGACCTCTCTGCCAACGCCCTTGAGGCGGCGAGGAAGCGAATCGGTGCAGCCGCACCGGCGGTCGACTGGATCGTTGCCGACGTGACCGCATGGCGACCGGTGAAGGCCTACGACATCTGGCATGATCGTGCCGCGTTTCACTTCCTGACCGATCCGCGCGACAGGGCCGCTTACGTCGAGCGTCTGCGATCGGCGGTTGCGGCGGGCGGACACGTCATCATCGCCACCTTCGCGCCCGATGGTCCGCAGACATGCAGCGGCCTGCCGGTGCAGCGACACGACAGCACGAGCCTTTCAAGGGAGCTCGGGCCGGAGTTCGAGCTGGTCGAGACGCGCGGCGACACCCATCACACGCCGTGGCATTCGACGCAGGCGTTTCAGTTCAGCCGCTTTCGACGGCGGGCTAGCTAGCGTCAGGCCGCCAGCTGCGCCGCATGGGCAAAATCCCAATAGAGCTTTCGCGCCTTGCTGTAGAGCGGGCCCGGCTTCAGCTCGCGTGCGTCGATGCGAATCACCGGCGCGACCTTCGCAAAATTGCCGGTGGAGAAGATCTCGTCTGCGGCAAGGAAATCCGCATAGCGCAGCGTCTTCTCGATCACGGTGACGCCATCGCCCCGGAGCAGGCCGATGACGCGCTGGCGGGTGATGCCGTTGAGGAAGGTGCCGTTCGGCACCGGCGTGAAGACCACGCCGTCCTTGGCCATGAACACGTTCGAATTGCCGAACTCCGCGACATTACCGAGCATGTCGAGCATCAGCGCATTCTGGAAGCCGCGCGAGGCCGCTTCCGCCAGCGCGCGCGAATTGTTCGGATAGAGGCAGGCCGCTTTGGCGTCGACGGGCGCGCATTCGGCCGTGGGCCTGCGAAACGGCGACAGTGTGATCGCATTGCCTGTCGGCTTCGGCATCGGCGCCTCGTAGATGCACAGGCACCAATTGGTGGTCTCGGGATCGAACAGCACCCCGCCGCCCGCACCGTGCTGGGCCCAGTACATCGGGCGGACATAGAGCTCGGCATTCCGCGCAAAGCGTGCAATGCCGTCGTTTGCGAGCGACATCCAGGTGTCGGCATCGACCACCGGCTTCAGGCCAAAATTGATCGCGGATTGATTGGCGCGGGCGACGTGACGATCGAGATCGGGCGCGACGCCTTCGAATGCGCGCGCACCATCGAACACCACCGAACCGAGCCAGGCCCCATGCGTGCGCGGTCCCATGATCGGCACGTTGCCGTCGTGCCATTTGCCTTCGAAGAAGGTCCAGCTCGGCGAATAGTCGATCGGTTTCTTGATCTCGGCCATGCCAGGCCTCCCCTCGAGAAATTTCCGGGCACTATTGCCCCGACTTCTAAACGATTTGCTGCGGCGAAGCATCAACTCTCCCCCTCGCAGGAGGTTGGGACGACATCTCGTCCAAACAGGTTATAATTTCAGCCCGGTCACGGAGTTTCCCATGCCGCTCGATCCACTCGCCAAGCGCTTGTTGACAATGATGGCTGCGGCCGCGCCGCAGGCGCGCAGCCGGCCCAGCATCGAGGCGCGACGTGAATCGCTGGCCAAGCTGATGCAGTTCGCGCGTGCCGAGGCGCCTGACGTGACCACGTCAGACGGTATGCTGCCCGGTCCCGGCGGAAAGCTGCCCTATCGGCTCTATTCGCCTGCCTCCGCCGGTGCGCGCGCGCCGGGTTTCGTGTTCTTTCATGGCGGCGGGCTCGTGGCCGGCAGTATTGCGACGCATGACCGCATTGCAGCGGCACTCGCGCATGCGACCGGCTGCCGCCTCGTCTCGATCGACTATCGGCTGGCGCCCGAGCACAAATATCCCGCCGCCGTGGACGACGCGATCGCGGCGACCGAATGGGTGGCGCGCGAGGCGTCCTCACTCGGCATCGATGCCGAACGGCTCGTGCTCGGCGGCGATTCCGCAGGCGCTACGTTGGCCGCGATCGTGTGCCAGGAGGCGGCGCAAAGCGCCGGTCTCTCGATCGTCGCACAATGCCTGATCTGCCCGGTGCTGGATTTCGAGGAAACTTCACCTTCGCGCGAGGCCTTCGCCGAAGGGCATCTGATCGACCGCGCCACCATCGAGGCCGATCTATCGGACTATCTGCCCGAGGGCCGGGATGCCGCCGATCCCCGCATCTCGCCCTTGCGCGCGACGCGGCTCACCGGGCTGCCGACCGCAATCATCCATACCGCCGAGTTCGACCCGATGCGCGACGAAGGCAACGCCTATGCGCGCAAGCTGCTCGCCGCGGGCGTCCCGGTCGAGCACGTCTGCCACGAGGGGATGGTCCACAATTTCCACGCCATGGGTGCGATCCTGCCGCAGGCTCAGCTCGTGCTGTCGCAGATCGGCGAGCAGGTGCGGCGAGCGGTAGAGGCATGAGAGCGTGAATCGCACACGCCCCGCGGGTCATGGTGGATATTGGTAAAGCGTAGCGCCTGCAATCGGCTGGATGACTCACTGGAGCGGTCGATCCCGCATTCCGCATCAACCGATCGTTAATCTTCATCCAAAAACATCAGACGCGTTAGATTGTCGCAAGGAACCTTGCGCGACATTGAGGCGGCATTGTCGCATGCCGTTCAGCCTTGGAGACCACGAATGTCCCGCTTGGTTCCGGAACGCACGTTCCTGGCCGGGAAGATCATCTTCAATTATGGCCAGTCGACCATCGACTGCGTCGTGCGTCGGCTAACTGACGAGGCCGCGACGCTGGAGATGCAGAGCGGCCTTGGCGTGCCCGACCGGTTCCAGCTCAGACTCGAGGGACGCGATATCCAGAGCTGCCGCATGGTCTGGCGATCTGACCGCCAGGTCGGGGTCGCCTTTGAACGGCCTGACAGCGTCGGTCGCCCCGCCGGCGACGAACAGGAGCGCTCGTCCGACTCGCTGATGCGCGCCCAGATGCTGGCCCTGCGTGCCGCCCTCGATCATGTGCCGACCGGCATCGTGCTGCTCGATTCAAGCCTCAGAGCTCGCCTGATCAACCGATCGTTTCGTCAAATGTGGCACCTGCCCGACGAGGTCGCCGATAGCAATCCATCCATTGTCACCCTCCTCCTTCATGGACGCGACATCGGAGCCTACGAGGTGCCGGACCCCGCTCTCGATGCGCACGTCAAAGAACGAGTTCGCGTGGTCGAGGCAGGCGACCCGACGCCGGTCGATGTGCGTCGAACCAATGGTGATGTGGTGCGCGTGCAGGTGACGCCATTACCGGACGGTGGACGCATGCTGACCTATACGCCGGTGACCGACATCGTGCGCGCCTCGGACGAGTTGAAGCAGCTGCGGGATGCGCTGGAGAATGTCCAGGATGGCGTCCTGCTTCTCGATGCCGATCTGAGCGCCACCTTCATGAACAGACGCATGCGGCGCTTTTGGAATGTCAGTGAAGACCAGGCGGCGAGTCGGCCGGCCTATTCGTCGCTGGTGCGGCGCGTGCACCGCGCCAGCGCCCCCGATCTGCCGGCGAACGAACTGGCGAAATTTCCGGCGCGGCGCGTCGAAGAGGTCAAGGCCGGCGATCATGTGCGCGACCTCGAGACGCCGGACGGCCGACGCATCAGGGCCCATTGCACCACGATGTCCAACGGCGGCCGCATGCTGACCTATGTCGACATCACCGATCTCAACGACAAAGCCACCATGCTGGAGCGGCTGGCGACCACCGATCCGCTCACGGGCCTGTACAACCGCCGGCATTTCCTGGGTTCGCTCGACGCGGAATGGAGCCGCTTCCAGCGCTACTACCGCTCGGTCTCCGTCCTGATGCTCGATATCGATCATTTCAAGTCGGTCAACGACCGCTACGGTCACGCGGTCGGCGACGAAGCGATCAAGGCTGTTGCAGCTGCATGCAACGAGGGCAAGCGCAAATCCGATCTCGTCGGCCGCATCGGTGGCGAGGAGTTCGCGGTTCTGCTGCCCGAGACCAGCCTGTCGCGCGCCAAGCTCGTCGCCGAACGGATCCGCAAGCAGGCGATGGCGATCCGGCTGAGCGCTCATCAGGCGCAGTTCGGTGTCACGGTGAGCATCGGCATTGCGGAGGCCTCCGTCAGCATGTCCGGCATCGACGCACTGATGGGCGCAGCCGATCAGGCGCTCTACCAGGCCAAAGCCGAAGGCCGCAATCGCTGCATCGCCTGGAAACCCCCGCCGCCCGCGAGCAAGGCGGCGGAGTGATTGTCGCAACTGCCTGGCGGTCCGCCCCTGGCTCAAAGCAGGCGCTGTCCCCGATCGTCAAGACCGCTCAGAACTCCAGGGGCGCGTTGTCGACGACCTCCTTCATCACGAAGAAGGTGCGGGTCTGCCGGACGCCGGGCAGCGCAATGAGCTGCTCGCCATGGATGCGGTTGAAATCTTCCATGTCGCCGACGCGGATCTTGAGGAAGTAGTCGAAATCGCCGGCGACGAGGTGGCAGTCGAGCACGAATTTCAGCCTGCCGATGGCCTGCTCGAAGGTGGCGAAGCTCTCCGGCGTGGATCGGTCGAGCACCACGCCGACCATCACCAGCGTGCCCTTCGCGACCTTCTTCGGTGCCACCATGGCGCGGACAGCGGCAATAAAGCCGTCCTCGAACAGGCGCTGGGTGCGGCGATGGCAGGTGGCAGGGCTGATTGCGACTGTTTCGGCCAGCTCAGCGTTGCTGAGCCGGCCGTTATTTTGCAGCAATCTCAACATCTTGAGGTCGATACGGTCGAGACGCCCCGACATGAAAGAAGCTTCCGTAAATTGGTGCAGATTCGGAAGGAATCTTATTTAAAAATTCCGTTCCTGCAAGGTTACGCGCAATATGAGTGCAAAATTCGAGAGCACCTTCTTACGGCGCAATGCTAGCACATCCCGACGCAACGCCATCAGGGACGAACCCATGAACCTGGACAAATTCGCGCGCTATCCGCTGACCTTCGGCCCGACGCCCATCGAGAAGCTGGAGCGGCTGTCGAAGCATCTCGGCGGCAATGTCGAGATCTACGCCAAGCGCGAGGACTGCAATTCGGGCCTCGCCTATGGCGGCAACAAGCTGCGCAAGCTCGAATACATCATCCCCGACGCGATCGCCTCGAATGCCGACACGCTGGTCTCGATCGGCGGCGTGCAGTCGAACCACACCCGCATGATCGCGGCTGTCGCGGCCAAGATCGGCATGAAGTGCCGCCTCGTGCAGGAAGCCTGGGTGCCGCACGAGGACGCCGTCTATGACCGCGTCGGCAACATCATGCTCTCGCGCATCATGGGCGCCGACGTGCGCCTGGTCGATGACGGTTTCGACATCGGCATCCGCAAGAGCTGGGAGCAGGCGATCGAGGAAGTGAAGGCCGCCGGCGGCAAGCCCTACGCGATCCCTGCCGGCGCCTCCGTGCACAAGTTTGGCGGCCTCGGCTATGTCGGGTTCGCCGAGGAAGTGCGTAAGCAGGAGAAAGAGCTCGGCTTCAAGTTCGACTACATCATCGTCTGCACCGTCACCGGCTCGACCCATGGCGGCATGCTGGTCGGCTTTGCCGCCGACGGCCGTGCGCGAAAGGTGATCGGAATCGATGCGTCGTTCACGCCTGCGCAGACGAAAGCGCAGGTGCTCTCGATCGCACAGAACACCGCAAAGCTCGTCGAACTGGGCAAGGAGATCGTTGCAGACGACGTCGTGCTGATCGAGGACTACGCCTATCCCGCCTACGGTGTGCCGTCGGAAGAAACCAAGGAAGCGATCCGCCTCACCGCACGCCTTGAAGCGATGATCACCGACCCTGTCTATGAGGGCAAATCGATGCAGGGCTTGATCGACCTCGTCAAGAAGAACCATTTCGAGAAGGGCGCGAAGATCCTGTACGCCCATCTCGGCGGCGCGCCGGCGCTCAACGGCTATGGCTACGCCTTCAGGAACGGCTAGGCCATCAAGGCTGTCGTCCCGGGGCGCGAGCCCGGGATGATGACGTTGGCAGGAGGACGCTCTACCGCGTCCGGACGATCTGCAGCAACTCCTCGCCGTAGTGCTCGAGCTTCTTGTCGCCGATCCCAGGGATGTTGCGCAGCTCGTCGAGCGTGGTCGGCCAGGCCCGGACGATGCCATCGATGGTGGCATCGTGCAGCACGACGTAGGCAGGCACGCCGCGCTCGCGCGCCACATCCGAGCGCCAGGACCGCAAGCGCGCACGCAATTCCGGATCGACATCGCCCTGCGACGCACTGGCCGCAGGCGCCAAATCGCCACGGCGCGGCTTCGTCCGGCCGGCGCGGACGCGCGCGGAGGGCGCCTCCTCGCGCAGCCAGACCTCGGTCTCGCCGCGCAGGACGCCGCGCGCAGAATCGGTCAGCTTCAGCGCGCCGAAGGCCTCGCTGTCGGCCCGCAAATGCCCCATCGCCACCAGCTGTCGCAGCACGGTGCGCCATTGCTTCTCGTTGAGCTCGCGCCCGATGCCGAACACCGACAGCTTGTCGTGGCCGAACTGCGTCACCTTCTCGGTCAGGCGCCCGATCAGCACGTCGATCAGGTGCATCGCGCCGAAACGTTGTCCGGTACGGTAGGCGCAGGACAGGAGCTTCTGCGCCAGCACCTTGCCGTCGCGCATCTTTGGCGGCGTCAGGCAGTTGTCGCAATTCCCGCAGCTCTCGCCATGCTGTGTTTCGCCGAAATAGGCAAGCAGCCGTCTGCGCCGGCACTGTGCGGTCTCGGCGAGACCGACCAGCGCATCGAGCTTGCCGATCGACACGCGCTTGAAGTCATCGGACCCACTGGACTCATCGATCATCCGGCGTTGCTGCACGATGTCGGAGAGGCCATAGGCCATCCAGGCTGCGGACGGCTTGCCGTCGCGCCCCGCGCGCCCGGTCTCCTGATAATAGGCCTCGATGCTCTTGGGTAGGTCGAGATGGGCGACGAACCGCACGTCCGGCTTGTCGATGCCCATGCCGAAGGCGATGGTCGCGACGATGACGATGCCGTCCTCATTGAGGAAGCGATCCTGGTTGCGCGAGCGCACACCGCCGTCCAGTCCGGCGTGATAGGGCAGCGCTGCAATACCGGCGTCATCCAGCGCGGCGGCGACCTCCTCGACGCGATTGCGGGAGAGGCAATAGACCACACCGGCATCGCCGGCATGACGCTCCCGGATGAAGTCCTTGAGCTGCGACACCGCATTGCGCTTGTCGACGATCTCGTAGCGGATGTTGGGCCGGTCGAAGCTCGAGACGAATTGCGGGCTGTCCGTCAGCTGGAGCCGCTGGACGATCTCCTTGCGCGTCAATTCGTCGGCGGTCGCGGTCAGCGCGATCCGCGGCACGTCGGGAAACCGCTCCGCGATGATCGAGAGGCCGACATATTCGGGGCGGAAGTCGTGGCCCCATTGCGAGACGCAATGCGCCTCGTCGATCGCGAACAGCGCCACCTTGGCCTGCGCCAACATCGAGAGGCAGCGCGGCGTCACCAGACGTTCCGGCGCGACATAGAGCAGGTCGAGATCGCCCGCGATCAGGCGACGCTCGATCTCCGAGGCTTCCTGCGAAGACAACGACGAGTTCAGCGCGGCGGCGTTGACGCCGGCCTCGATCAGACCCGCGACCTGATCGCGCATCAGCGCGATCAGCGGCGAGACCACGATGCCGCAGCCCTCGCGCAACAGCGACGGCAATTGATAACATAGCGACTTGCCGCCGCCGGTCGGCATCAGCACCAGGCAATTGCCGCCATCGGTGACGTGCCTGACGATCTCGCCCTGTGCCCCGCGAAAGCCCGGCAGGCCGAACACCGAATGCAGCACGGACAGCGCATCGCGGCCATCGGACGGCGCCGGCGCGGTTGAAGAGGGGGACATGGGCGCGTCGCGGGGTTCCGAGAGATTCGTCACGACGCCAGTCGCATGGCGGGGCTGGCGTTGCAAGTCCATCTTTCCCCCCGAGCGGGGCAAGGCGAAAAGCTACGCCCCGATCCTGCGCAGGCCCTCGGCGACCGTCACAATCGGCATGCCGCGCGTCGCGGCGGCCTTCAGCGCATGACCCAGCAGCGCCGGGGTGCAGCCATAGGGGCTCGGTGCGTCGACGACATCATGGCCGTAAAAGATCAGCCAGCCGCCGCTTGCGACCGCCTCGTCAAAATAGCGGTCGACGCCATCAGCATCGATCTCGCAATTGACCAGCGGCGAAGCGCGCAGGAACTGGAGATCGATCACGTTGCTGTTGACGCCGGGAAGAATACCGCGCGCCGAGCGGAAGGTCTTGGCGAGTTGCGGCTTTCGCCAGACCGAGGCGAGACCATAGGGATAAGCGAAATTCTCGAGCCGAATCGAGGAATCGATGCCGAGAAAATAGCTGCGGTTGCGTTCGATCTCGCGCGCCATCGCGCTCTCGTCGAGATCGACCGCGCGCCGATGCGAAAACGTGTGGCAGCCGATCTCGTGACCGCTCCGATGCAACCGAATGATCGCATCGCTCGACAGGCCGTGCCAATGATCGCCAGGCTGATCAATCAGGCTGCCGGCGAGATAGAACGTGCCGTAGCCACCATGCGCTTCCAGCATCGCGGCGCCCTCGCCTGCCGCACTATCGGGGGCATCATCGAAGGTGAAGCTCACCATCGGCGCGTGGGCCGGCAAACGGTGCGGCGCGGCGCGGAAATGCCGAGCCAGCCGATTGCTCAAGCGTCCGTTGAGAGTCGACAGCACGGGTGCATTCCCTGTGATTCCAATATTTCCATACTGAAACATCTGCGCGCCATCGAAGGCAAGTTTAACGCTTGGGTAATCCTAACGCGGAACCTGATTCCAACGCGGAACCAACGGCCCCAAATCAGCGCGCGAGCAACGGAGCATCCGTGTCCGCACCGAGATAATGCAGCCAATTGCGGAAAAGCGCTGCGGCGGCGCTGCCTGCGGCAATGTCCGTACGCAAAGTCAGTGCGGGCAGCTCGTTGGTCAGCGCAGGATGGCGCTGGTGCTTGGCGCGCTTTTCGAAGCGCGCCAGCTTCGCTTCGGTCGCTGCGTCAAAATAGCCCACCGGCAGCGCGGGATAGACCTCGCGCTCCCTGGCCAGGTAGCGGCCGATGTCACGCAGATATTCCCGCTGCAGCGAGAGCGCGTCATACTCAGGGTGGCCCTGGAAGAACACGAACCGGCTGGCGTATTGCCTGACGAAGATGTCGACGCCGGCCCGGGCCGACCGGGTCAGCACCTGATAGCCGGCCCGCGCGAGATCGTGCTCCGTGACTTCGTTCAAGCGTGAATGCGAGACCTTGAGCGGCGCCGGCGCATTGCGCGTCAATGCGTCACTGTTCACCGTCTCGCAGTCGAAGATGCCGTGACATTTGGACGGCAGCCGCCGTCGTCCGATGCGATCAAGATGCAGCACCGCCGCATGGGCGGCGAGGCATGACCAGATCGTCGAACGCGTATTGATCCTGGCCCAGTCGATCAGCTCGGTGAGATCGCGCCAGTACGGCTCCTGGTCGAGCTCAGGTGCGACCGGCTCGGCGCCAGTCACGATCAGCCCGTCGAATTTCTGACGCCTGAGATCGGAGAGATCGCAATATTCGCTCTCGACATGCCATTTCGCTTCCGGCGAGCGCTTGACCGACGGCAACGAAAAGCAACGGAAGCGGATGCGGCGCGACCCTGCGGCAGCCTGGAGCAGTCTCATGAACTGCCGCTCGGTCGCCTTCAGCGCCGCATCGGGCATATTGTTGATCAACCCGATGGTCAACTCGGCGCCGCCGCGATCGCGCGCGAGATCACCCTCTGCCGGAACCAGCGCCGGGCTTGCGATACCTTGATCCCTGGCGATCAAGACGCTCATCGACCGTTTGCCTACTCCGCGGCCTGGAGACGCGCAGCCGGGCAGGCCTTTTCCAAGGCTTGGTCGATGTCCTCGATGATGTCGGAGGCATGCTCGATCCCGATCGAGAGGCGGATGGTCTCGGGCAGCACTCCGGCGATGCGCTGATGCTCCGGCGGCATTTGCCGGTGCGTGGTCGAAGCCGGGTGGCAGGCCAACGACTTGGCATCACCAATGTTGACAAGGCGAGTGATCAGCTTCAGCGCGTCATAAAAGGTCTTGCCGGCTTCCATGCCCCCCTTGATGCCGAACGTGAACAGCGATGAAGCATTGCCGCCGAGGTATTTCTGGACCAGCGGATAGTATGGGCTGTCCGGGAAGCCCGTGTAGTTCACCCAGGCGACGCGGGGATCCTTGCGCAGGAATTCGGCGACCTTGCGGGCGTTCTCGCAGTGGCGCTCCATGCGCAGCGCCACGGTCTCGATGCCCTGGAGCAGCAGGAAGGCGTTGAACGGCGACAGCACCGAGCCCATCGTGCGCTGATAGACGCTGCGCGCGCGCTCGATATAGGCGGTCTTGCCGAAGCGCTCGGCATAGACGAGGCCGTGATAGGACGCGTCCGGCTCATTGTAGGCCGGGAAGCGGTCAGCATGCGCAGCCCAGGGGAAGTTGCCGGAATCGACGATGGCGCCGCCGAGCGTGGTGCCGTGGCCGCCCAGGAACTTGGTCAGCGAGTGCACGGCGATGTCCGCACCGTAATCGAACGGCTTGAGCAGGATGGGCGTGGCAACCGTGTTGTCGACGATCAGCGGCACGCCATGCGCATGCGCGACCTTGGCCAGCGCCTCGATGTCGCAAACATTCCCGGCGGGATTGCCGATGGTCTCGGCGAACACGGCGCGGGTGTTCTCGTCGATAAGCTTTGCGATTGCATCAGGCGCGTCGCTCTCGGCGAAGCGGCCCGTGATGCCCTGGCGCGGGAGAATGTGGGAGAGCAGCGTGTGCGTCGTGCCGTAGAGCTGCGGCACGGACACGATGTTGCCGCCGTGGTCGGCGACATTGACCAGGGCGAAGTGCAGCGCTGCCTGGCCGGTCGCAACCGCGAGTGCACCGACACCACCTTCGAGCTGTGCGATGCGCTTCTCAAGCACGGCGCTGGTCGGATTGGCGATGCGGCTGTAACGGAAACCTTCGGCCTCGAGATTGAAGAGCGCCGCGCCGTGGTCGGCGCTGTCGAAGGCGTAGGCGGCGGTCTGGTAGATCGGCACGGCGACCGCGTGCGTGGTGGCTTCGGGCTCATAGCCGGCGTGAATAGCGATCGTCTCGTTGCGCATCGTACCACCTCCGCATGGAGCGGGCCGCACTCATTGGCCTGTATGAGGCATGTGCGTTGTCCGTCCCTTCTCTGTTAGAGGCGGGGGGTAAAGCGGACAATAATTCGCTTAGACATCGAGGAAGTAACCCTAACGATTGTTGGTGAATTGGCTAAAACCTGAATCAATTTGGATGAAATGGGAACAGGTCAGACCATCGTCTCCAGGCGCGTCCGCATGATCCCGCACGGCTATGGTCGGCCGCCGGCCCGCATTCATCCCCCGTACATGCGAGTTCGGCACCATGGCGCGTGCAACGTCGCTGTGGGGAAAGCCCTGATCGATGTACAAGAAAATGGTGCTGCCGCCCAACCTTGCCATCATGTTGCGGGCTCTCGCACGATTGAGCCTCGCATTCACCCTGTTTGCGCCGCCCACCGCTTTCGCTGCCCAGAACGTCACGCTCAAGGGCCGCGAGTTCTTTCTCGACGGCAAGCCGTGGCTGCCCAAGGGGATCGATGTCGAAGCGCTCAATCGACCGCTCGGCAATTACGAGTCCGCGTCCCTGCAGGAATTGGCGAAGCAAGTGCGCCAGTATTGGGGGCCGGCGGAAATCGGGGCGATCAAGAACGTCTTTGGTGCTCAGGCGATTCGCCTGACCATCAGTCAGCCTGGACTTGATCCACAATCAGCCATCTACTCGGCGGCCTATCGTGACCAGGTGCTGAAGGTCATTCGGCAGGCACGCGCCGGCGGCTTTGTCGTCATTCCGAACATGGACGCACAGGGCGAAAATGGCGTGCCGAACCTGCCTTGCATGCCCAACGACAGCACGACGCGGGCCTGGAAGACGCTTGCTCCGTCTCTCATCAATGATCCCGGCGTGATGTTCGAACTGTTCAACGAGCCGTGCCGGGCCAACTGGGATCAGGCGCGCAAGGAATGGGCGAGCGAAATGCAGGTCCTCGTCGATATGTTCAGAGCGATGGGGGCTCGCAACATCCTGCTGTTGGATGGACTGGGCTACGCGCAATGGACGAATGACCTGTTCCCGCTCGTGCACGACTCCTTTCCCGATCGGCTCGCCCTGGCCGTCCATCCTTACCTCGACGGCTTGAAGAAGGAGCCGACGGCGACGCCGGAATCCTATTTCAGCGCGCACTTTGGTCGGGACGCCGCCAGCTATCCGATCATCGCCACCGAATGGAATGCAGTCGAGACGAACGGTTGCGTCGATGGACCGCTGCCTGAAATCGCCCTGTCCCTGGTGCGCTATCTTCAGCACATGCACATCGGATTGATCGGCTGGGCGATCGATTCCGAACACGGCAAGCTGGTCAAAGACCACATTCATTTCGAACCGACCAACTACGACGATTTTCAGGGATGCTCGGGCAAGAACGGCCCGAACATCTCGGGCGCCGGCCGGCTGCTGGCCGCGTTTCCGAACAATTGATGCCGTTTCATCGAACCAAGCCCCATGTAGCGGATGCGGACGTGGCTCACGTCCTGCGCCACCACAGGTCACCGAAAAGCTCTTCGCCGGGCTGAGATGCCGCGGGCGAGGCCGCGTCCTAATCGATGAAAGCCGCGAGTTCCTCGGGCGTGCCGGAGGGGAAGGCATTCTTCAAGAAATCGAGAAACGCCGACACGCGGGCGCTCAGCAATCTGCGTGACGGGTAAAGCGCCCAGAGCGCGATTTCCGGTCCCTCGACATCGCCCCAATGGATGAGCCTGCCGGCGCTCAGATCATGACTGACGAGCGACACCGGGAGGCGCGCGGCGCCGACGCCGGCGCGGACGGCATCGCGAATCATGATGAGCGACGACAGGCGAAGCACCGGAGCGGTCGTGATCCGGACTTTCCTGCCCCGTGCAGTCACGTCCCAGGCAGGGTTCAGATCACCTGCCCCCCGCACGACGGCCGGAACGGCGCGATCGGCCTTCGGCCTCCTCAGGTCGGGGCCGGCGACGACCACCAGCCGGTCCCGCATCAGAACCCGTCCGACGAGCGTTTCATCCGGATCCGGATTGACCCTGATCACGAGGTCGTAGCCTTCCTCGATCATGTCGACGGAACGATCCTCCGTCGTGACCTCGAGCCGGACATCGGGGTATTTCAGCGCGAAGCCGGCGGCGAGCTTTCCCATTGCTGTCTGCGAGAACAGCAGGGGTGCACTGACCCGCAGCCTGCCTCGCGGCTTGTCGCTACCAGACGAGATCGACGCCGTCGTGTCATCAAGTTCGGCGAGCAACGCAGCGGTCCGCTCATGAAGCGCACGCCCTTCCTGCGTGAGCTTCAACGTGCGCGTTCCGCGCTCGAAGAGACGCAGGTCAAGGCTGCTCTCCAGTTCGGAGACGCGGCGAGAGAGCGTCGCCTTCGGCCGTCCAGACGCCCGGGCGGCCCGCCCGAAGCCTCCGTGCCGCGCGACGAGGTTGAAATCGGCGAGTGCCAGCAAATCCATGTCGTTCCACCAATGAGACGCCTTGTTGTTTTGTAGCGCATTCGGAGTTGCAGGCGGATTGCGATCGTAACCGGTGGCAGCCGCGCAGCTTCAATCGCCGAGCGGCCCATTCGAGTTGCCATCCGTGCCCTTCAGCAACTCGTATTTGATCCGCCGCATGCGGGCCTGCGCCTCGAGCGGCTTGCAATAGGCGGTCGAGGCGGCGAGCAGGTCGATGGCAGCGAGAATGGCATAGCGCGAGGCGGTCGGCTTGAGCGCGTCAGGCGCCTCGGGCACGTGTACGCCCAGCACGATATCGGCGATTGAAGCCAGCCGACTTCGCGGCTTGGTGATCGCGACGACAAGGGCGCCATATTGCCTGGCAATGGCCGCGGCCTCGATCACCTCCTTCGCCATCCCGGTCGTCGAAATCGCAACGACGACATCGTCCTGGCCGAGCGTCGCCGCGATCATGCGCATCAACCGGGGATCGGAGGCGTGGGAGACGGCGATGCCAAGGCGAAAGAACCGATTCTGAACCTCTGCTGCAGCGAGCGTCGAGCCGCCGCCTACGCCGAAGGCGGCAAGCTTCGAACAGCGGGAGATGGCTTCGGCGGCCTTCTCGATATCCTCTCTCGCCAGCCCTTCTTCGGCAGCCGCAATGGCGCGACGGATTTCCTGAAACACCGAACGCCAGAGCGCCGGTCGCGCCAGATCCGTCCCGACATGCGGGGGTGGCTCGATGTAGATCCGTCCAACCGCCATGGCTTGCGCCAGCCTGACCTTGAAGTCACGGACGCCGCGGCAACCGACAGAGCGACTGAACCGCGTGACGGTGGGTTCGCTGACGCGGCCGCGGCGGGCGAGCTCGGAATTGCTGGCGTGAATGGCAAATTCGACATCAGCCAGAACTACCGTCGCGACGCGTTGCTCCGATGGGCTGAGACCCGGCGCACTTTGTCTGATGACGGAGAGGATATCGCCGAGGACCAATTCCTCGCGGCTCGGCTGGGTCGCTGCCGCCGTTCGAGCGGTTCTCGCCGGGTGAATTCGCTTCGCGCGCGGCATTGCCCGCCTTCCTCGACCCCACATCGACCCGCGCCCGTTGGCCGGGAGCTCTCGTAAGAAACTTACTAAACAGGCCCGGCCGCGGTTCGCCTTTCGAACAATCCAGGCAATTTTAGGCTTGAAAGCTAGCATATCCTGTATGTAGCTTTCAAACAAAGGATAACGTGTTGCGGCACCCATGGCTGCAGCATGTCCGCTGCCTGCGATGGCGGTGGACCAGACGGGAGTGGTGAACATGAGACGCGCTCTCAATGTTTTGGCGCGTGGCGCCGTCGGGTTAACCGCCGCCTTGCTCCTGGTGACGCAGGCGAGCGCCGCCACACTGCTTCGAGAAGCCACCGTCGGTGAGCCGCCGCCGCTCGATGTCATGTTGACGACAGCGGACGTCGCATCCGTCATCGGCCGCCACGTCTTCGAGACGCTGTATGCGCTGGACTCGACCTACACGCCACGCCCGCTGCTGGCCGAGAGCGCTCGCGAGGACGACGGCGGACGGACCATCGTCATCAAGCTCCGCGAGGGCGTTCTCTTCCACAACGGCAAGGAAATGACCGCAAAGGACGTCGTCGCCTCGATGAGGCGCTGGGGTAATTACGGCGCACGGGGCAAGCTCCTGATGGCGACGGCCAGTTCCGTCGAGGCGACCGGGACTTACGAGGTCACGTTGAAATTGTCGGCACCGAATGGCGCCTGGAAGACACTCGTTGCGGACGTCAATGGCGGGCTCGCGATCTATCCGGAAGAGGTTGCAACCAATGCCGGCAATCGACCGATCGAGCAGAAGGACTATATCGGCACCGGTCCCTACAAGTTCGTGGAGTGGCGGCCGAACCGGTATGTCGAGGTCGAGAGATTCGACGGCTACAAGCCGGTGAAGGACAAGGCCGACGGCTTCGCCGGCGCGCGCGTCGCCGTGTTCGACAAGATCCGGTTCATCCCGGTGCCCGATGTCGGCACGCGGGTGAGCGGCGTGCAGGCGGGCGACTATGACTATGCGGAAATGATCTCCGGCGATCTCTACGAATCGCTGAGCAAGGACGCGTCGGTCCAGGTGCAGCGGACCAATGCGCCGATCTTCGGCCTGTTCTTCATGAACTCCAAGCAGGGCATCCTGAAGGAGAATTACAAGCTCCGCCGCGCCATCCAGACCGCGCTTGACAAGTCGCAGGCCCTGCGCGTGGCCTTCGGCCCCAAGGACCTCTGGAATGCCGAGGGATCGATCTTCCCCAAGGGCACGCCTTGGTACTCGAGCCAGGGTGTCGCCAGCTACAGCCCTCACGATCCAAAGAAGGCCGCGGAGCTCGCCAAGCAGGCGGGCTACACGGGGGCTCCCATCCGCCTCCTGGTCTCGACGAACTACCAGGCGCACTATGACGAAGCCTCCGTCTTCACCCGCCAGCTGGCCGACGCCGGAATCAATGTTCAGATGATGGTCGTCGATTGGGCGACCCTCCTGAAGATGCGAGGCCAGCCCGAACAATGGGACATCTTTGTCACCCACCATTCGTTCTCGGCCGACCCGCTGCTCCTCACATTCCTGAATGCGAGTTATCCCGGTTGGTGGGACAGCGCCGAGATCAGCTCGCTTCGGACAGAGTTGATCAGCTCGACCGATCCGGCCGCACGCAAGGCGACATGGGACAAGATCCAGGCGCTGATCTATGATCAGGTGCCGGTCATGAAGGTGGGCGATGCCTACACCTATGACATCGCCTCGCCCAAGCTCAAGGGGCTCAATCCGAACGGCCCCGCCTTCTGGAACGTATCGGCGAAATAGGGAGGGCGGGACGAAAGCCCTGGGGACGATGAGCGCCCGCAAGCGTCGCGCGTCGTCGCCGTTGATCAGCCGCACAATCACATGTGGTCATTTGCACTCAAGCGCGCGGGAACGACGGCGGTGACGCTCGTGGCGGCGTCGGTCATGATTTTCGCCTTCATCCATGTCGTGCCCGGCGACCCCATCTATGTCTTGCTCGGCGACACCGCGACGCCCGACCAGATCGACGCATTGCGGCATCAGCTCGGTCTCGATCAACCGATCATCCTGCAATATCTGACCTGGGCGGGCCACGTGCTCGAGGGCGACCTCGGGCGATCGATCTTCTTCCAGGCGCCCGTCACTTCGGTGATCGCCGATGGCGCCGAAACCAGCGTCCTGCTCGCCACTTTGACGATGATCTGGGTCGCGTTGATCGGGGTCCCGGTCGGGGTGATTGCAGCAGTCCGGCACGGCACCTGGCTTGACCAGGGCCTGTCGGGCGCGGCGATGCTGATGGCCTCGATCCCAACGTTCTGGGTCGGGCTCTATCTGATCCTGATCTTCGCCGCCTGGCTCGGCTGGTTTCCGAGCTCCGGCTATCCTTCGATCTTCGAAGGCGGCGTGATCAACCTGCGCTATCTCGTTCTTCCCAGCCTGGCGCTGGCGGCTCCGAATGCCGCGCTGATCCTGCGGCTGACGCGCGCCAGCATGCTGGATGTCTCGCGCGAGGATTACGTGCGCACTGCCCGAGCCAAGGGAATCCGGCCATGGCAGGTGGTGCGCCGACACATCCTGCGCAATGCGCTGTTGGCCGTCGTCTCGGCATTCGGCTTCACCTTCGCGGCGCTGCTCTCCGAAGCCGTGGTGACGGAAACCGTGTTTGCCCTGCCGGGCATCGGCCGCCTCGTCGTTCAATCGATCCTGCGCCGCGACTACCCGGTGATTCAGGGCGTCATCCTGGTCATCGTCGTCGCCTATCTGCTGATCAACTTGCTTGTCGACCTCAGCTACCGTGTGCTCGATCCCAGGGTTGAACTGCAATGAGCCGCGACGCCGCGATCCTTTGGCTGAAGCCATTCATCGCCCGCCCGATCGCGCTGGCGGGACTGGGCATCCTCTCGACGACGGTGCTCGCTGCGCTCTTTGCACCCTGGCTGTCGCCTTACGATCCCAATGCCATCGATCCGGTGATCCGCCTGACGCCGCCGAACGCGATCCATTGGTTCGGAACCGACCAGTTCGGCAGGGACACCCTGTCACGCGTCATCCACTCTGCGCGAATGGCGCTGCTGATCGGATCTGGCGTGGTGCTCTTCGCCCTCGCGACGGGCGTGCCGGTCGGCATTCTGTCGGCCCTTTTCCCCCGTCTTGGTCATCTGCTGATGCGGATGGTCGACGTCCTGATGGCGTTCCCGACGCTGCTGCTCGCGCTCGGGCTGATCGTCATACTGGGGCCGAGTTTGACAAATGCCATTCTCGCCATCGGGCTCGGCTACATGACGACAACGACGCGCATCGTTTACGGCCTGACGCTGCGCCTGCGCGCCGAAACCTATGTCGAGGCATCCCGCAGCATGGGCGCCGGGACGATATGGCTCATCGGCAAGCACATCCTGCCGAACCTGATCTCGCCGCTTCTCGTCCAGGCGAGCTTCGTCTTTGCGTTTGCGCAGCTTGGCGCGGCGTCACTCGATTTTCTCGGCCTCGGCGCCCCGCCGGAAATTCCGAGCTGGGGCAACATGCTGGCGGAATCCCGCACCTTCATCACGCGCGCTCCGTGGCTGCTTTTTTTCCCGGGCATGATGATCGTGGCGACGGCATTCTCTCTGAACCTGGTCGGCGACGCCTTGCGCGACCGGCTCGATCCGCGGTTCCGTCAAGTCTTTGGCGAGAAGGGCTAGGCCGTGCTGACGGTTCGAGATCTCACGGTGTCATCGGGGCCGGCGACCGAACCGGTCGACATCGTCGCCGGTGTATCCTTTGACGTGGCCAAGGGCGAGATACTCGGTCTCGTCGGCGAGTCCGGCTGCGGCAAGAGCATGACCTCGCTCGCGGTCATGGGCTTGCTGCCGCAGCCCGGTCCGCGGGTTCGCGCCGGGCGGGTCGAGCTCGACGGCCGCGACGTGATCCAATTGCAGCCCTGGCAGCGCGTCGAAGCGGGGCACGGTCGCACGGCCATGATCTTTCAGGAGCCGATGACCTCGCTGAACCCGGTTCGCCGGATTGGCGATCAGATCGTCGAAGCCGTGCGGGTGCATGACAAAGTCTCCGCTGCCGCGGCGCTCTCCCGGGCGCGCGAGCTTCTCGAACTGGTGCGCATGCCCGACCCCGGAATGCAGCTGGCCGCCTACCCGCATCAATTGTCCGGCGGTCAGCGCCAACGGGTCATGATCGCGATTGCGCTGGCCTGCAGGCCTCAGGTTCTCATCGCCGACGAGCCGACCACCGCTTTGGACGTCACCATTCAGGTCCAAATTCTGGGCCTCCTGCGCGAGCTCTGTGGACGGCTCGAGATGGCGATCTTGTTCATCACCCACGACATGGGCGTGATTGCGCAACTCGCGGACCGCGTGGCCGTCATGTATGCCGGCCGGATCGTGGAAACCGCAGGGGTCGATGCGGTTTTCGGCAGTCCCCGCCACCACTATACGCGTGGATTGATGGACTGCATGCCGTCGCGAAACGCCGGCGCGCGTCGCCTGCCAACCGTATCGGGTCAGCCGCCGGCGCCCGGCGCGATAACGGCGGGCTGCGTTTTTGCTCCGCGCTGCGCAGCCGCGCGCGAACAGTGCCACGTGATGGCCCCGTCCCGCGTTCAGGTCTCGCAAGGGCACGACGTGCTCTGCGCCTTCCCGTTGAAAGGTGGAGAACCGGCGTGAGCGGGGACGACATTCTGCACGTGCGGGATCTCAAGGTTTCCTTCGCCGTCAGGCGCGCCGGCCGGAAATACCGGGTGCAGGCCGTCGACGGTGTGTCGCTCTCGTTGGCCAAGGGCGAGGTGCTCGGGATCGTCGGTGAATCCGGTTGCGGCAAAACCACCCTAGGCAGGGCCATTGTCGGGCTGGTCCAGGCCAACAGCGGCAGCATCAGGTTCAAGGGCGTCGATGCAATCGGCGCCGGCGGGACCGTCCGGCGCGCGATGCATCTGAACGTCCGGATGGTTTTCCAGGACCCCTACGCATCGCTCAATCCGCGGCGAACGATCGGGGACTCGGTGGCCGAGGCCGGAGACATCAACGGCATCTTCAGGGATCGTGCCGAGCGAAGCGCCATGATCGCCGAGACGTTGGCGGCCGTCGGTTTGAACCCGTCTTTCGCCGCTCGCTATCCCTACGAGCTGAGCGGCGGGCAGCGTCAGCGGGCCGGTATCGCCCGCGCCATCCTGCCTACGCCGTCCATCGTCATCGCCGACGAGCCGGTCTCGGCCCTCGACGTATCCGTGCAGGCGCAGGTCTTGAATCTGATGATGGACCTGCGTGAGCAGCTGCGGCTGTCGATGCTCTTCATTTCCCACGACCTCGGCGTGATCGGACAGATCAGCGAGCGCGTCGTCGTGATGTATATGGGTCGCGTCGTGGAGCGAGGCAGGACGCGGACCGTCCTGGATCATCCCTTGCATCCTTACACACGCTCGCTCATCGCAGCCATTCCGCTGCCGGATCCATCGAAGCGGATCCTCGGCGCGATCGAAACCAGCGAACCACCAAGCCTCTTCACGCGGCCAAGCGGCTGTGCTTACGCTGCCCGGTGTCCCCTGGCCAGCGACCGCTGCCTGATCGACGTTCCGGAGCTTCGCTCCAGCGGCAATGACGAGAGAGCACTGGCCTGCCACAACGTTTAGATGAGCGCGTCCACGGCTGCCCAAGCGCGTGAATTGCGGTGTGGCGTACCGACTCTGAGCGACCCGGGAGATAGGTGACAACTGCCGTACCGAGCGCTACCGGGGCTCAACGCGCTGCCATGCCGGCCTGCCAGAAATGACTTCGGCCTGGAGCGCAAAACCCCTGCCCCCCGTTCGGCACGAGGTTGTCAGCCATGTCTTAGGTACGACCTGTTACCGATGTCTCCGGGCTGGACACCGCGCCAATGGCGGAGAGAGTGGGATTCGAACCCACGGTACGGTTTCCCGCACACACGCTTTCCAAGCGTGCGCCTTAAGCCACTCGGCCATCTCTCCGGAGCGCCCCTCTCTTGAAGGGGCGCCGGTGATTTTGCAAGGGATCGCGGGGAAATCGGGTGAATTTTCTGCAACTCATTGTATTCACAAACGATTCTCGGCTGCCACGCGACCGCCCGGAAGCATCTTTTGGCTGAACCGAGGGAGGGTTTGGTGCGACGATTCACTTGAAATCGCCAAACAGGACCGGGGACGCCATGACCATCCGCAAGACCATCGCCGGGTTGAGCCTGATTTTGACCCTTGATGCGACCGTTCCAGCGTCCGCCAACGCACAGGCCTGCATCCGACAGGGCGTCGACGTGACGTGCGATGACGGGCGGCGCGGGGTGCTTTCAGGCGATGCCATCCTCTGGCCAGACGGGACCCGCTCCAGCTCCACGCCGCACCAGAGCGTAATCATCGGCAACAAGAGCTCCGTGCATATCGGGCCAGGCGTGTTCGTCGGACAGGGCAAAGGCATGGTGCCGATGGATGATCCGAACGCGCCGAACAAACGGCAATGCGCGATTCTGGATGGCGTCTCGTATTGCTATTGAGGCTTACCGCTCCCCGCAAGAACGAGGAGAGGTCGCAGGCGCGCTTAGATCAATCGCACACCCGAGATCGCCGACTTCAGCCAGCGCAGCGCCTGCGGCGGCTGTGCGGCGAGCGGCGCAGCAGCGATCTTCCCGGTGCGGCACTTCTCCAGCTCGGCGACGAAATCCGACGACCATTGCTGGATGGTGTGTCCGCGTAACGTCTTCATCATCGCGTCCCAGCGCATCTTGCGCTCGGTGAGCGGCATCGCGGCAGCGATCGCGATCGCACGGGCCATGCCGTCGATGTCATGCGGATTGACCAGCAGCGCGGTATCGAGCTCATTGGCCGCTCCGGCGAATTTCGACAGCACCAGAACCCCGGGATCGGCCGGGTTCTGCGCGGCGACATATTCCTTGGCAACGAGATTCATGCCGTCATGCAACGGCGTCACCACCCCGATCTGCGCCGTGCGATACAGGCCCGCGAGAACAGCCTGGCTGAAGCCCTTGTTGAGGTAGCGGATCGGCGTCCAGTCAACCTCGCCATGGCGGCCGTTCACGTCGGTGACGAGGCGCGCGACGTCGTTCTGAAGATTGCCATAAGCCTCGATGCCGCCGCGCGACGGGTTGGCGATCTGCAGCAGCGAGATGCTTCGCGCGAACTGCGGCTGGTCGGTCCAGAGCCGATCGAACGCGCTGATGCGGTTGACTAGACCCTTGGAATAATCGAGCCGGTCGACGCCGATCGCGAGCCGCTCACCATTGAGGCTGCGACGCAGCCGCGAGACGTCGGGATGCGAGGCCGACTTCGCGGCATAGGCGGCGAACTTCTCCGCGTCGATGCCGATCGGGAACACTTCGCAGCGCGTGCGGCCGTACTGCGAGAGCACGACGCCGTCCTCGACGACGAGACCAAGTTCAGCGCCGGCGTAGGCAAGGAAATTCTCGCAGTCTGCTTCGGTCTGGAAACCGAGCAGATCGTAAGCCAGCATCGCCGTAATCAGCTCGCGATGATTGGGCACGCCCTGCATCACCGCAGTAACCGGCCAGGGCGTGTGCAGGAAGAAGCCGATCGGGTCATCGACGCCGAGATCGCGCAGCTCCGCGCCGAGCGCGAGGAAATGATAATCCTGCACCCAAAACGCAGTCCGGGCTTTTCGGAAGCGCATCAGGGCACGCGCCATGAACGCGTTGACCTCGCGATAGCTGACATAGTCGTCGCGCGAGACGCGGATCAAATCGCTGCGCGAATGCAATGCCGGCCACAGCGCCGAGTTTGCGAACCCTTCGTAATAGCCGCCGTAATGTGCCGACGGCAGATCCAGCGTGGCAATCGCGCCGGAACCCAGCGCTTCGATCTCGGCGAACGGTTCCTTCTGATGGCCGTCGCGCACGCGACCGGAGGAACCCACCCAGATGGCCCCCGAATGCTCCACGACGGGAAGCAATGCGGCAGCGAGGCCACCCGTCATCGGCTCGTTAGGCTTACCGCGGGCAACTCGATTTGAAACGACAACCAAGTTCACAGGTCGTCCCCTCCTGTTCATTCCACCCGTTTAACTGCCGTTCATCAATATGGTTCCGGTCATCATTTCTACGAAATGAAACCAAAGTCAGGCGCGTGCGTTGGAACCAGTTTTCTTGAGGGAACCCGGCGATTTCATTCGAGAAAGACAGATTTCGCGCAGCATGAATGGTGCACGCAAGGAACTGCCCCGCGAGACAATGTGGCTGCGCGGTGATGCTGCCTTATTGCAGCCTTGTATCGTCGAGCAGGCGCGCAAGGAACGCGCGCACATCGTTCGGCGCATCGAAGTGACCGTTGACTCCGACGGCGCGCCGACCCACGGAGAAAGAAAGACCGTTCATGTCCGGCATGATGGCGAATACGGTTTCATCCGTGACGTCGTCGCCAATGAAGATCGGACGGCGCCCCCTGAATGGCTCATGCTTCATCAGCTCGCGCACGCCAGTCGCCTTGGTGAAACCGGAATGCTTGATCTCGCAAACGAACTTGCCGGGCAATATTTCGATCGGCGCATTGGGCAGATCCGCCCGGATCAGCGAGACGGCTTCGTAGATCGCCTTTTCGGCGTGGGGCGCGAGGCGGTAATGCAGCGCGAGCGAATAGCCCTTGTCCTCGAGCAGAATGCCGGGGCTGAGCTTTGCGATCGCCGCCAGCCGGCGCTTCAGCTCCTTGTCCATCGGCGGCGCGTGCACGTCGTCGGCTTCGTTGCCGACCGACAGGCGCATCTCCGCACCGTGACCGGCAACGGCGCGAAAGACGTCGGGCGCGAAGATCAGGTCGATGTCGTTGAGCGAACGCCCGCTGACCATCGCCAGCGCGCCCGAGGTGCGCTCCGCTAGCCGGTTCAGCGTCTCCGACAGGCCCGGCGGCACCCACACCTCGCGCGGCGTCGGCATCAGATCGAGCAGCGTCCCGTCGATATCGAGGAGGATCGCGGTTTCGTTGAGATGCGGGACGAGTGCATGAGGCACCGGCACGGCGTCGGGCGCTTCTTCATCCGGCATGGCGCGGTTCTGTTCCAGTTCAGCGAGTTCCGATTTCATAGTCTACTCCATAGAAGCGAGCGGCCGCGCGATTTGTTCGAGCGATTTCCGTTCCGCGGAGATGGCGTAGCGCCACGCCACGATCGCAGCCGCGATCATCAGGAATGCCCCCAGCAGATAACCGGCGAACACGCTGTTGCGTGACCCCGTATCGATCAGCGCGCCGAACAGCGCGGGACCAACGACGCCCCCGATGCCGGTGCCGACCGCATAGAACACCGCGATCGCCAGCGCGCGCACTTCGAGCGGGAACGTCTCACTGACGGTGAGATAGGCCGCACTCGCGGCGGGCGAGGCAAAGAAGAAGATCACCATCCAGGCGATGGTCTGCCCCTGCGCACTCAATGCGCCGATCGAGAACAGATAGCCGGACAGTGCCAGCAGCAGGCCCGAGACGCCATAGGTGAACATGATCATGGCGCGCCGGCCGAGCGTGTCGAACAAACGGCCGAGCAGCAGCGGACCGAGGAAATTTCCCGCGGCAAACGGCAGCAGGTACCAGCCGACGTGATCGGCGCTGATGTCATAAAAATCCGTCAACACCAGCGCAAAGGTGAAGAAGATCGCATTGTAAAAAAAAGCCTGGGCGACCATCAGCGCGAGGCCGACGAGCGCGCGCTGCCGATAAGTGCCAAACAGCGTGTGCACGACTTCGCTGATCGGAGTGTGATCGCGCATCTTTAACCGCATCTTGGGGAAGCACCGGTCGCTCGTCTCCTGATCGCGTCCGATCACCGAACGCTCGATGTCGTCGACGATCTCATGGGCCTGGTCCGGGCGGCCATGGATCATCAGCCAGCGCGGGCTTTCCGGAATCCACATCCGCATCAACAGCACGACGAGGCCGATGGTCGCGCCGATGAGATAAGCGAGGCGCCAGCCGAGATCCGGGCTGATCACAGCCGGGTCGAGGAGCACGATGGCTGCGACGGCGCCCATCGCCGCGCCGATCCAGAAGCTGCCGTTGATGACCAGATCTGTCCAGCCGCGATAGCGCGCAGGCACCAGCTCCTGGATCGTCGAGTTGATCGCCGTGTACTCACCGCCAATGCCGGCGCCAGTGAGGAAACGGAACAGCGCGTAGCTTGCGATATCCCACGACAGCGCGGTTGCGGCCGTCGCGGAGAGATAAAGTGCGAGCGTGATGAAGAACAATTTTTTTCGGCCGATGCGATCGGTCAGCCAGCCGAAGCCGAGCGCGCCGAGCACGGCACCGGCAAGATAGGCCGAATTGGCGATGCCGAGATCGAGGTTGGAGAAGTGCAGCGTCGGGCTCTGCTTCAGAGCGCCCGAGAGCGCACCGGCCAGCGTCACCTCGAGCCCGTCGAGGATCCAGGTGATGCCGAGCGCCAGCACCACGCGGGTATGAAAGCCGCTCCAGGGCAGCGCATCGAGCCGGGCGGGAATGCTGGTCTCGACGATGCGATCGGCCGCGACCACCGCCGGGATCGCAGGTCCATTCTTCAGCGCTGGGCTCTGCTGCAATTCCATCGCGTTGCTGGGGTCGTGGTATCCGGCATTCCGCCTGCCACCTGCGACAACGTCTGCGGCATCTGCCGGTTCCCGCGGGAACCGTGCCCAATACCGGTCGTTTCCGCTTGAGCCGCAAGGAATGGGCGCATGGCTCGCGTCAGAAAGACGACACATTCGCGCAAATCCGCGACGCGCAAGAAGACCAGCGCGAGGCACAGCACCGCACGCAAAGTCGCAAAGCGCGCGGCGCCAAAACGCTGGTCACAGCGTGTGACAAAGGAAAGCGATGCGCTCGACCTCGAGCGCGGCGTGTTCACACTTACGAGCCCACGGAAGATCGCGATCTCATTGAAGCGCTCGGCCGAGCATAGTTCGCGCCGCAAGACGGGCGCCTATCGCTCCGCGCTATCGATGCTGACGTTCTATATCAACCGCGCGGGCAAGACGTTGCCGAAGACGCAGCGCGAGCGGTTGGAGAAGGCGAAGCTGGAGTTAAAGCGGGCGTTTGGGCGGGCGTGAGCCTACGCCGCGCGGATGTTCGCCATGAAGCGATCGAGCTCGGCGCGGAGGCGGGTGCTTTCGGACGACAGCGTCCTGGCCGAGTGCAGCACCTCTTCCGAGGCCGAACCGGTTTCGGCGGCGCCACGATTGACCTGGCCGATGTCGGTCGCGGCGGTCTGGGTGCCCTGGGCGACGTTCTGGACGCTGCGGGCGATCTCCTGCGTCGCCGCGCCCTGTTGCTCGACCGCGCTCGCAATCGAGGTCGAGATCGACGAAATCTTGCCGATGGTCGTGCCGATCTCCTTGATTGCAGCGACCGATTCGGCAGTCGCGCCTTGCATGCCCGTGATGTGCGAGGAGATCTCGTCCGTAGCTTTTGCCGTTTGGCTCGCCAAGGACTTGACTTCACTGGCAACCACCGCGAAGCCGCGGCCGGCTTCACCGGCGCGGGCCGCTTCAATGGTGGCATTCAGGGCGAGAAGATTGGTCTGCTCGGCGATCGCCGTGATCAGCTTGACGACTTCGCCGATCTGCTGGGCGGCATGCGACAGTTTGCCGATGCGGCCGTCGGTTTCCCTGGCTTGTACCACGGCGGCCTCGGCAATACGGCTGGAATCGCGGACCTGACGGCCGATCTCCTCGACCGACGCCGACAATTCCTCGGTCGCCGTCGCGACCGACTGCATGTTGTTCGAGGCCTGCTCGGATACGCCGGCGACCTGGCTCGACAGGGTCTGCGTGGTCTCGGCGGTGCGGGTCAGCGTCGACGCTGACGCTTCAAGCTGTACGGCGGATGCCGAGACGTTCGACACGATAGCGCCGACCGCGGTCTCGAAGTCGTCGGCGAAGCGGATCAGCTCGGAGCGGCGAGCAGCGCTCGCCTCCTTGTTCTGGGCTTCGCTGGCAGCGGCATCGCGCTCGGCCTTGGCCACCGCCTGAACCTTGAACTCCTCGACTGCACCGGCCATCTCGCCGATCTCGTCCTTGCGGCCGAGCCCAGGCAGCACGACGTCGAAATTGCCCGAGGCAAGCTCGCGCATCGCCTTGCACATCGCGATCATCGGCCGCGAGATGCCGTTGCCGAGCATCAGGGCCAGCGCCGCGCCGATAACAAGACCACCGAGCGCCAGCATCAGAATCAGCCGCTCGATCTCCCCGATGGTCGCATTGGCACTCGTCTCGATGCGCAGCTGATCGGCCGACAGGTCCGACCGCAACTCGCCCGAGAGCTTGAGGATCGACGCCGCCGTCTTCGTCATCTCGCCGTTCGACTTGACGATGAGCTTCACGTTCTCCGACAGCTTCGCAAAGGACGCGCGGTATTGCTTCAGCAGATTGCTGATCTCGGTGACGCGGTCGGTGATCTTCTGGTCGTTGGCGTAGATGGAGACCAGAAGCGTCTCCAGAAACTTGATGCGAGCGACCACGCCGTCGGCGGTCTTCGGTTCCGGCTTGGCAACGAAGGCGCTGACCGAGGTGGAGACCGCGAGATATTGCGACGTGATGTCCTTGGCCGTGGTCTGGACCGAGTTCAGGCCCGCCAGCGCCGCGGTATCGGCGAGATCGTCGAACTTGAAGCGGATCTTGTTGCCGACGCCGTTCAGCTCATCGGACGCGATCTTGTTGTTCTCGCGAGTCAGCGTGATGATGTCGCCGAACACCTTTGTGAAGCGCCGGAAGTCGGTGTCGAGCATCTCAACCTGCTCGCGGCGCGCCGCGCCTGATGTGGCCGACATCGACTTGGCGATCGCGGCCTTCAGATTCTCTTCGGCTGCCATGGCGGCCTTTTCGTCGTCCGCTGCGCCGGTCAGCGTATAGGCCCGGGTGAGCCCCTGATAGTTGATCAACTCGCGATCGACGGTCCGCGCCAGATCTGCTTCGGCCACACTGGCCCGGTAGGAGGCGACGGCGCCCGCGATCCGCTCGAAGCTGAAATAGGCAAATGCCATGCTGACGGCGAGAATGGCCAGCACGGCCACGAAGCCGAGGATGATCTTCGCACGAAAACGCAAGGTGAAGGGCTTCGACGAGTTCTGCTTCGACTTGACCGACATTTCCCCCACCCCATTCCATTCGCGGAAAACCAGGCGCGGCCGGGGGCAGCCCGCCCCCGGCTCAAATGCATGGTAAATGGCAAACCATAAGCCACGGTAAATTGACCGCGCCGCAACTTAGGTGACGCGGGGTTGCCGAACCCGAGCTTTACGCCGCGCGGATGTTCGCCATGAAGCGATCGAGCTCGGCGCGGAGGCGGGTGCTTTCGGATGACAGCGTCCTGGCCGAGTGCAGCACCTCTTCCGAGGCCGAACCGGTTTCGGCGGCGCCACGATTGACCTGGCCGATGTCGGTCGCGGCGGTCTGGGTGCCCTGGGCGACGTTCTGGACGCTGCGGGCGATCTCCTGCGTCGCCGCGCCCTGTTGCTCGACCGCGCTCGCAATCGAGGTCGAGATCGACGAAATCTTGCCGATGGTCGTGCCGATCTCCTTGATTGCAGCGACCGATTCGGCAGTCGCGCCTTGCATGCCCGTGATGTGCGAGGAAATCTCGTCCGTGGCTTTTGCCGTTTGGCTCGCCAAGGACTTCACTTCACTGGCAACCACCGCGAAGCCGCGGCCGGCTTCACCGGCGCGGGCCGCTTCAATGGTGGCATTCAGGGCGAGAAGATTGGTCTGCTCGGCGATCGCCGTGATCAGCTTGACGACTTCGCCGATCTGCTGGGCGGCATGCGACAGTTTGCCGATGCGGCCGTCGGTTTCCCTGGCTTGTACCACGGCGGCCTCGGCAATACGGCTGGAATCGCGGACCTGACGGCCGATCTCCTCGACTGACGCCGACAATTCCTCGGTCGCCGTCGCGACCGACTGCATGTTGTTCGAGGCCTGCTCGGATACGCCGGCGACCTGGCTCGACAGGGTCTGCGTGGTCTCGGCGGTGCGGGTCAGCGTCGACGCTGACGCTTCAAGCTGTACGGCGGATGCCGAGACGTTCGACACGATAGCGCCGACCGCGGTCTCGAAGTCGTCGGCGAAGCGGATCAGCTCGGAGCGGCGAGCAGCGCTCGCCTCCTTGTTCTGGGCTTCGCTGGCAGCGGCATCGCGCTCGGCCTTGGCCACCGCCTGAACCTTGAACTCCTCGACTGCACCGGCCATCTCGCCGATCTCGTCCTTGCGGCCGAGCCCAGGCAGCACGACGTCGAAATTGCCCGAGGCAAGCTCGCGCATCGCCTTGCACATTGCGATCATCGGCCGCGAGATGCCGGTGCCGAGCAGGAAGGCCAACACCGCGCCGAGCAGCGTGCCGCCAACGGCGAGCATCAGGACCAGTTCCTCGGTCTTGCCGATGGTCGCTGCCGATTCCGAATCCAGCCGCTGCTGTTCGGCCACCAGATCCGCCTTCATGGCAGTGGCGCCTTGAAGGATGGCGCCCGCCGAGCCGCTCATCTCGGTGACGAGATCGTCGACCAGCTTGGCGTTGGCGATGAGCTTCTCCAGCGCTTCACGGTAGGCGGCGAGGATGGTCTTGGCGTCTTTCAGGCCGGAGACGATCTTGTCGTCCATGGAATAGACCGCCCCAAGCGAGTTATCGACGAATTTCAGCCGCGCCAGGGCACTGCTCGCGATCGACTGGTCGGACGTCAGCACGAAATTGGTCGCCGCCGCGCTCGCGGTCTGGAACTGGGCGTTGACCTGCTTGGTGCCGAACTCGATGGCCTGCGCCTCGGAATCGGAGGCGTTGTTGCCGATGTCGTCGAGCTTGTATTTCAGCAGATTGGCCTGCCGCGTGAGCTGGTTCTGCACCAGCAGCGTGCTGTCACGCTTGGCCTGGAGGACCTTGGCGAAGGTGGCGGAGAAATTCGAGAACTCCTTGGCGAGCTTGTCGAGGCTGTCCTGCCGCGCCGGGGCCTTGGCGCTCTTGACGGCCTGATCGATCGCGTTTTTCAGGCCCGCCTGCGCCTCCAGCGCCGCCTTGGCGTCGTCTTCCTTGCCGGTGACGACGAAAAATTTGGCGGCTGAGCGGTAGGCGAGCAGCTCGCGGTCGATGTTGCGGGCGAGGTCGGCCTCCGAGACGCTGCTGCGGTAGGAGCCGACACCGGAGGAGACCCGCTCGAAGCCGAAATAGGCAAACGCCATGCTCCCGGCGGAGATCACCAGCACCGCGGCAAAGCCGAGCATGATCTTGGCGCGGAACCGGAGGGTCGGAAATATGCTGCGCTTAGACGGCGACGCGGTACGCCCGGACATTCCTACCCCCATTATTGCCTTCAACCGCGATCCGGAGGCGCCCCGCCCCCGGACCTGGATGCGCAAAACTAGGGCACAATCGATAAAAGGCGGTAAATTCGTCACGCCCGTGCAATTCCAGGTGACGTCGGAGAACGAGCGACGGATGGAAATGACGGCTGGCATCCCAGCCATCTTGTCGCCAGCTCCGCCTTTTCCAGGCAAGTTATTGCGCCTTCGTCCGGACCAATGACTTTTCCATGACCGGCGCGACCAAAATCTTAGTTGCAAAGTTCCGGGTCGCTGTCTCTAATTAGAAACAATCAAAATCATCCCGGGAGGATCACAACCGTGTCTACAGTCAAACTGACGGTGAACGGCAAGGCCGTCGCTGTCGACGTCGAGGACCGCACGCTGCTGGTCCATCTCTTGCGCGACCACCTCAACCTCACCGGGACCCATGTCGGCTGCGACACCAGCCAGTGCGGGGCCTGCGTCGTCCACATCGACGGCAGGGCCGTGAAATCCTGCACCATGCTGGCCGGCCAGGCTGATGGTGCCAGCGTCACCACGATCGAAGGCATCGCCAAGGGGGACGAGCTGCATCCGATGCAGGCGGCCTTCCGCGACAATCACGGCCTTCAGTGCGGCTATTGCACCCCGGGCATGATCATGTCGGCGATCGACATCGTGCACCGCCATGGCGGCCAGCTCGACGAGACCACGGTCCGTCACGAGCTCGAAGGAAACATCTGCCGCTGCACCGGCTATCACAACATCGTCAAAGCCGTGCTCGACGCAGCCGGACGCATGAAGGTCTCGCAGGCGGCCGAGTAAAGCGGCTCGCCTCGAAAAAGGAACTACCGCTGCCGCTTTCGAGGGAAAGCGCGGTCGAAACAATTCCGGTCGGGAGGACCAGACATGGGTGTTGAAGGCATCGGCGCGCGAGTCGTGCGCAAGGAAGACAAGCGTTTCATTACCGGCAAGGGCCGGTACGTTGACGACATCAAATTGCTGGGCATGACCCATGCCCATTTCATCCGCAGCCCGCACGCGCACGCCAAGGTCAAGAAGATCGATTCGTCCGCGGCGCTGAAGATGCCGGGCGTGGTCGCAGTGCTCACCGGAAAAGAACTCGTCGACGACAAGGTCGGCAATCTCATCTGCGGCTGGGCCATCACCTCCAAGGACGGCAGCCCCATGAAGATGGGCGCATGGCCGGCGATGGCGCCGGAGACGGTGCGCTTCGTCGGTCAGGCCGTTGCCGTCGTGATTGCCGACAGCAAGAATCTCGCACGCGACGCGGCTGAAGCCGTCACCGTCGATTACGAAGAGCTCCCGGCCGTCGCCGACGTTCGCGCTGCGATCAAGTCGGGCGCACCGCAGCTTCACCCCGAGGCCCCCGGCAACCAGGTCTATGACTGGGTGATCGGTGACGAGGGCGCGACCGATGCCGCCTTCGCCAAGGCCGCCAATGTCGTCAAGCTCGACGTCACCAACAACCGCCTCGCGCCCAACGCGATGGAGCCGCGCGCGGCGATCGCCGATTACGATGCGGCGGAGGAGCACTTCACGCTCTATACGACCTCGCAAAACCCACACGTCGCCCGCCTCGTGCTGTCGGCGTTCTACAACATCGCCCCCGAGCACAAGCTGCGCGTGATCGCCCCCGATGTCGGCGGCGGCTTCGGTTCGAAAATCTTCATCTACCCGGAAGAGATGGTAGCGCTGTGGGCCTCCAAGAAGGTCGGCCGTCCCGTGAAATGGACCGGCGACCGCACCGAGGCCTTCCTCACCGACGCGCATGGCCGCGACCACGTCACCCACGCCGAGATGGCGTTCGACGCCAACAACAAGATCACCGGCCTCAAGGTGAAGACCTACGCGAATTTCGGCGCCTACATGTCGCTGTTCTCGTCGTCGGTGCCGACCTATCTCTATGCGACGCTGCTGTCGGGCCAGTACAACATCCCGGCGATCCATGCCGAGGTGATCGGCGTCTACACCAACACCACGCCGGTCGATGCCTATCGCGGCGCGGGCCGTCCCGAGGCGAGCTATCTGATCGAACGTCTGATGGAGACGGCGGCTCGGCAGTTGAACGTCGATCCGGCCGCGCTGCGCCGGACCAACTTCATCACCCAGTTCCCGCATCAGACGCCCGTGATCATGGCCTATGACGCCGGCGACTTCAACGCCTCGCTCGATGCCGCGATGAAGGCTATCGACTATGCCGGCTTCCCCGCACGCAAGGCCAAGGCGAAAGCCGACGGCAAGCTGCGCGGCATCGGCGTGTCCTGCTACATCGAAGCCTGCGGCATCGCGCCGTCGAAGGCGGTCGGCAGCCTCGGTGCCGGCGTCGGTCTGTGGGAATCCGCGGAGGTGCGCGTCAATCCGGTCGGCACCATCGAGATCCTCACGGGCTCGCACAGCCACGGCCAGGGACACGAGACGACGTTCTGCCAGCTCGTCGCGGATCGCCTCGGCGTTCCCATCAGCCAGGTCTCGATCGTCCACGGCGACACCGACAAGGTGCAGTTCGGCATGGGCACCTACGGCTCGCGCTCCGCGGCCGTTGGTCTCACCGCGATCCTGAAAGCCATGGAGAAGATGGAATCCAAGGCCAAGAAGATCGCAGCCCATGCGCTCGAAGCCTCCGAGGCCGACATTGTCATCGAGAACGGCGAGTTCAAGGTGACAGGGACCGACAAGGCGATCGCGCTGCCGATGGTCGCGCTCGCGGCCTACACCGCGCACAATTTGCCTGACGGGATGGAGCCGGGCCTGAAGGAGAGCGCCTTCTACGACCCTTCCAACTTCACCTTCCCGGCCGGTGCTTACATCTGCGAGCTCGAGGTCGATCCCGGAACCGGCAAGACCTCCTTCGTCAACTTCGTGGCGGCCGACGATTTCGGCCGGCTGATCAACCCGATGATCGTCGAAGGTCAGGTCCATGGCGGCCTTGCCCAGGGCATCGGGCAGGCATTGCTCGAGCACGCGATCTACGATGCCAACGGCCAGCCTGTCACGGCCTCGTTCATGGATTATTCCATGCCGCGCGCCGACGATCTGCCCTCGTTCAATCTCTCCCACACCACGACGCTCTGCCCGGGCAATCCCCTGGGCATCAAAGGCTGCGGTGAGGCCGGCGCGATCGGCGCCTCCGCCGCCGTGATCAACGCGATCACGGATGCGATCGGCAAGAACAACCTGGAAATGCCCGCAACCCCTGACCGGGTGTGGCGCACGATCCACGCGGCTTAAGAGGAGGAACGAAGATGTATCAGACCACCTATCATCGCGCATCCTCGGTCGACGAAGCCGCCAGCCTGTTCGGCAAGAGCAGCGAGGCGAAATTCCTTGCCGGCGGCCAGACGCTGCTGCCGGTGATGAAGCAGCGGCTCGCCAGTCCCTCCGACGTCATCGATCTCGGCAAGATCAAGGAGCTGCAGGGTGTCGAGTTGTCGGGCGACTTGCTGACCATCAAGGCCGCCACGACCTATTACGACATCATGACGAATGCCGATGTGAAAAAAGCGATTCCGGCAATCGCCTATCTCACCTCGGTGCTGGGCGACCCCGCCGTGCGTTACCGCGGCACGATCGGCGGCTCGATCGCCAACAACGATCCGGCCGCCGACTTCCCGGCAGCGCTGCTCGCGCTTGCCGCGACCGTGCAGACCAACAAGCGGTCGATCTCGGCGGAAGATTTCTTCAAGGGCCTGTTCACCACGGCGCTCGAAGATGGCGAGATCATCACTGCCGTCTCGTTTCCGGTGCCTGCAAAAGCAGGTTACGAGAAGATGCGGCATCCCGCCTCGCGTTTCGCGCTGACCGGCGTGTTCGTTGCGCAGACGAAATCGGGTGAGGTCCGCGTCGCGGCGACCGGCGCCTCGCAGAGCGGTGTCATGCGGGTACCCCCGATCGAAGCCGCGCTGAAGACGAACTGGTCGCCGGCGGCGCTGGACAACGTCAGCATTCCCGCAAGCGGGTTGCTGGCGGACATCCACGGCACGGCGGAGTACCGCGCCAACCTCGTCAAGGTGATGGCGCAGCGCGCGGTGACCGCTGCAGGCTGAAATCTCGTCCTAGCGCCTCAACACAAATCTTCCGCGGCGTGCAGCAATGCGCGCCGCTTTTTTGATGGGCCCATGCATGAAAAGCGCTTGCCTCGCCGGCATGAAGGCGAGAAGAGTTAATCAGCCGATTAACTCGCCCAGAGAGGCATGTCGGAACGCGCCCTGCTGAACCACCGGCATCGCCCCTACCCGAGGAAGCAACACGTGCTCGATAAACCCGCCCAAAACGCATCCGTTGGCACGTCCGGTCCGCTCGCCGGCTTTCGAATCGTCGAATTCGCAGGCATCGGACCCGGCCCGTTCGCCTGCATGATGCTGGCCGACATGGGTGCCGATGTGGTCACGCTGGACCGCGTCGGCGCAAAGAAGAGCATGAAGTCGGTCGCGGGGCGCGGTCGCAAGTTGATCGAACTCGATCTCAAGGACAAGGCGGCGATCGCACAGGTGCTCGACCTGCTCGCCGGCGCCGACGCGCTGGTCGAAGGCTTTCGCCCCGGCGTGATGGAGCGGCTCGGCCTCGGCCCTGACGTCGTGCTCGCACGCAATCCAAGACTCGTTTACGGCCGCATGACCGGCTGGGGCCAGGAAGGGCCTCTCGCGAATGCCGCCGGCCACGACATCAACTACATCTCCATCACCGGCGCGCTCGCCGCGATCGGCACCGAGGAAGCGCCGGTGCCGCCGCTCAACCTGGTCGGCGACTTCGGAGGCGGCGCACTCTACCTCGTCGTCGGCGTGCTCGCCGCGCTGCTGGAGGCATCCAGGTCCGGTAAGGGCCAGGTCGTCGATGCCGCAATGTGCGACGGCGCGGCATCGTTGATGTCGTTCTTCTTCGACATGAAGACGCTCGGCCGCTGGACCGAAGGCCGCAACCGGAATTTTCTGGACGGCGGTGCACACTTCTACGGCGTCTATGAATGCGCCTGCGGCCATTTCGTTTCGATCGGCTCGATCGAGCCGCAGTTCTACGCGCTGCTGCGAGAGCACGCGGGACTGACCGATGCCGATTTCGACGCACAGATGGATCCCAAGGCCTGGCCTGCGCTGAAGGAAAAGCTGAGGGCCGTGTTCAAGAGCAAGACGCGCGAGGCTTGGTGCAGGATCATGGAAGGCACCGACATCTGCTTCGCGCCTGTTCTGACCATGTCCGAAGCGACCAAGCACCCGCACATGGTCGCCCGCAATGTCTTCATCGAGCGCCATGGCGTGAAGCAGCCTGCGCCCGCGCCGCGCTTCTCGCGCACACAGTCCACGGTCCGCGAGCCGGAGGGCGCCGAGATCTCCGCGGTGACGGCTGCTTGGAACGCGGGCCGCTAGGGCGCGCCTGAGGGTTGCGAGCAGGCACCCTTTTCGCGCCACGTCGCATTCCTACAAGTGACACAAGGTGCTTCCCCGTGAACAAGACTGACAGCCCGCGTCCCTCTCAAACCATGCGCGTCGGCGCGGCCATTCTCGGCAACGCGCTCGAGTTCTACGATTTCACTGTCTACGCCGCCTTCGCCGTTTTTCTCGCCAAGGCCTTCTTTCCGGCTGACAATCCGAATACGAGTCTGCTGCTCACGGTCGCGACCTTTGGCGTCGGCTTCGTGGCGCGGCCGCTCGGCGGCATCCTGATCGGCGCCTATGCCGATCGCTACGGCCGCAAGCCGGCGATGACGCTGACCATCTGGCTGATGGCGCTGGGCACCGGCATGATCGGCCTGCTGCCGACATACGACCAGATCGGCTTGCTCGCACCCGTACTGTTGGTGCTCGCGCGGCTGCTGCAAGGTTTTTCGACCGGCGGCGAGATGGGACCGGCCACGACCTATCTGCTGGAAAGCGCGCCTGCGCATCGCAAGGGCTTCTTCGGTAGCTGGCAGCTTGCCAGCCAGAACCTGGGCGGCCTGTTCTCCGCACTCGTCGGCCTCGGCCTTGCCTTTCTGATCACGCCCGGCGCCAATGACAGCTGGGGCTGGCGTGTTCCCTTCCTGCTCGGGATCCTGATCGCGCCCGTCGGCTACTTCATCCGCAGGAATCTCGACGAAACGCTGGATGCCGAAGAGGCCCATGGCAGCGTCGGCGGCGTGCTCTCCGATATCCTGGCCAACCACTGGGGCAAGATCGTGCTCTGCATCTCGCTGATCTCGGGCGCGACCATCGGCCAGTACTTTTTCCTCTACACCGCGACCTACGCGATCAACACGCTGCATTACAGCCAGGGCTGGGCGATGACGGCCAACTTCGCCACCTTCGTCAGCGGCACGATCTTCGCGCTGCTCGGCGGGGCGCTGGCGGACAAATACGGCCTGAAGACGATCGCCGTGGTCCCACGCATCATCGTGACGTTGCTGTTCTATCCCGCGTTGCTGCTGGTGGTCTCCTCGGGCTCGCCAATCGTCTACGTCGTCACCGCCGCCGTGCTGATGGCGTTCCATGCCATGTCGGGCGGCGCCGGCATCATCCTCATTCCCTTGATCTTCCCCGCGATCGTCCGCACCAGCGGACTGTCGATCGCCTACGCGCTCGGCGTCACCATCTTTGGCGGCACGGCACAGCTCATGTTCACCTGGATCATCGGAGCGACGGGCGACAAGCTGTCATGGGTCTGGTACGTCGTCGCCATGGGCGCCATCAGCATCCTCGCCACGATCGCGATACGGGTGCCTGACGGAGACGAACGGAGACGGGATGCCGTAGCCGGCGCAGCCGTGGCGAGTTCGTCGAGCTGAAATAAGCGGCCGTCCCGGCGAAGGCCGGAACGACACCTGTTTTGACCCGACAGTGTGCCTGACGGGCGACGACGCTACGCCGCCGTGTCCACCTTCAGCACCCCGCGCCGGATCTGATCTTCCTCGATCGACTCGAACAGGGCCTTGAAATTACCCTCGCCAAAGCCGTCGTCACCCTTGCGCTGGATGAACTCGAAGAAGATCGGCCCTATCGCGTTCGCGGAGAAGATCTGCAGCAGCACCTTGGTCTGGCCACCGTCGACCACGCCCTCGCCATCGATCAGAATGCCGTTCTTCCGGAGACGCGCAACGTCCTCACCGTGATTGGGCAGACGCGTATCGACCTTCTCGAAATAGGTATCAGGCGGTGAGGGCATGAACGGCAGGCCGGCTTCGCGCAGACTTTCGATGGTGCGATGGATGTCCCGGCAGCCGCAGGCGATGTGCTGAATGCCTTCGCCGCGATAGGTCGTCAGATATTCCTCGATCTGGCCGGAATCACCGGCGTCCTCGTTGATCGGAATCCGTATCTTGCCGTCCGGGCTGGTCAGCGCGCGGGAGAACAGGCCCGACGCACGGCCCTCGATGTCGAAGAATCGGATTTGACGGAAGTTGAACAGCTTCTCGTAGAAGCCGGTCCAGACATCCATCCGGCCGCGATGGACGTTGTGCGTGAGATGGTCGAGATAGAACAGGCCGGCTCCAGCCGGGCGCGGATCGCGCGCACCCAGCCACTCAAACTCGCAATCATAGGCCGAGCCCTTGCCGCCGTAGCGATCGACCAAATAGAGCAGGCTGCCGCCGATGCCCTTGATGGCGGGCACATCGAGCGTCTTCTGCCCGGATGACGCTTCTGCAGGCTCTGCGCCGAGCGCAATCGCGCGGTCATACGCTGCCTTCGCATCGACGACGCGAAACGCCATCGATGGAGCGCAGGGGCCGTGCGCGGCAACGAAGTCGGTACCATGGGTTCCGGGCTGCTCGTTGACGAGATAGTTGATGTCGCCCTGGCGATAAACAGTGATTGTCTTGGTCTTGTGACGCGCGACGGGCGTGTAGCCCATCAGCTTGAACAGATCGTGCAGCTCCTGCGGATTGGGGTGCGCATATTCGACGAACTCGAATCCGTCGGTGCCCATCGGATTGTCGGCGGTAACAGTGGCCGGCGGTGCATCGTGCGGAAACGGACCCATGGCGCTCTCCCAAATTGCTGCTGCGAAGAACTATCCTTCACATGACGCGCAATGAGCGTGCAAACGGGGCGCAATTTCGTTATCTTATGCACGATCCGTGCATATAATGGACAAGCAGCGCATGATTTCCGTGGATGCCTTCGACCTCAAGATCCTGGGCGCGCTCCAGGACGATGGCCGCCTGACCAACCAGGAACTCGCTGATCTGGCAGGCCTCTCGGCCTCCCAATGCTCGCGGCGGCGGATGCGGCTGGAAGACGAGAATGTGATCTCGGGCTATCACGCCGACCTCTCCAGCGAGGCGCTCGGCTTCGGCGTGATCGCCTTCATCCAGGTCGGCCTTGCCACCCACTCGCCGGACAATTCCAAACGCTTCCGCGCCCTGGTGAACCGCATCGACGAGATCCAGGAGGCTTATTCGCTGACGGGGGACGCCGATTACGTGCTCAAAGCCGTGCTGCGCGATCTCAAGGGCCTCTCCAACCTCGTCAACGACGTCCTGATGCCGCACCAGAGCGTTGCGCATGTGCGCTCCTCGATCGTGCTGGACAGGCTGAAGGAAAGCTCACGGCTGCCGCTGAAGGAAATCAAGCCCGGCTGAAATCGAGGGAAATGCGGCATTCGCGCGGCGCGCGCGATCTGCGATGATCCGTCAACGCCCGGAGATACAATCATGGCCCTCCAGCTTCGACCGAACTGCGAATATTGCGATCGCGACCTGCCGCCTGACGCCATTGACGCGCGGATCTGCTCCTATGAATGCACGTTCTGTGCGGATTGCGTCGAGACCAAGCTCTCCAACGTCTGCCCGAACTGCGGCGGCGGCTTCGCACCACGGCCGATCCGGCCGACGCAGGAATGGCGGCCGGGCGTGTGCACGAGCAAGCAGGCGCCGTCGGACAAGCGTGTGCATTTGAAGTACAGCGTCGACGATGTCGCGGCGCATTGCGCGCGGGTCAAAAGCGTGCCGCCGGAGAAGCGATAGGCTCTCTCCGCGCCGTCATTGCGGCAATCCAATCTGTCGTCGCGGAGACAGTCTGGATTGCTTCGTCGCTTCGCTCCTCGCAATGACGGAGATCGGAGCAATGGTGGAGGCTACTCCGCCGGCAAAATCGTCCCCTCGACTTCACCGAACCCGACACGGTAGCCATTGCCCTGGCACCAGCCGCGCATGACGAGGCTGTCGCCGTCCTCCAGGAACGAACGCTTTGCGCCGCCGGGCAGCTCGACCGGCTCGGTGCCGTTCCAGCTGATTTCGAGCAAGCTTCCGCGCTGATTCTTCTCCGGACCTGAGATGGTGCCGCTCCCAAGGAGATCGCCGACATTCATCGCGCAGCCGGAGGAGGCGTGGTGCATCAGCTGCTGCACGGAAGACCAATACACGTATTTGAAGTTGGTGCGGCTGATGCCGGCGGGCGCATTCGCTCCGGCAGCGCGCAAGGAGACGTCGAGCTCCAGATCGTAGTTCTGTGGCTTGGCCTGCTTGAGATAGTCGAGCGGCACCGGCTCCTGCGCGGGCCCCTTCAGGCGGAACGGCTCCAGCGCCTCGCGCGTCACTACCCACGGGCTGATCGAGGTTGCAAAGGCCTTGGCGAGGAACGGGCCCAGCGGGACATATTCCCATTGCTGGATGTCGCGCGCGCTCCAGTCGTTGAGCAGCACGAAGCCGAAGATCATCTCTTCGGCCTGGCTCTCCGTCAGCATGCCACCCATGGCCGAGGGCTGGCCAATCACAACGCCCATCTCCAGCTCGAAATCGAGCCGCTTGCATGGGCCGAAACTCGGCGCATCGGCATTCGGCGGCTTCAGCTGGCCGCGCGGCCGCTTCACCCTGGTGCCGGAGACGACGACGGTCGAGGCGCGACCGTTATACGCGATCGGCATGTGCAGCCAGTTCGGCTGGAGCGCATTGTCCTTGCCGCGGAACATGACACCAACATTGGTGGCGTGCTCCTTCGAGGAATAGAAATCGGTGTAGCCGGAGACCGCGAACGGAAGATGCAGCCTTGCATCGCGCAGCGGCACCAGCGCCTGCCGGCGCAGTTCCTCGTTGTCGCGCAGCTCCGGGTGATCGTGACGCAGCAGCTCGCTGATGCGCGCCCGCGTCCTGGTCCAGACCTTTGGCCCGAGCGCCATGAAGGCATTCAACGAAGGTCCGGAGAACACGCCGAGCGCTCCGACATCGAGGCGAGAATCCTGCTCGAGCTCCCAGAGATCGAGCACGTAATTGCCGATTGCGACGCCGACGCGCGGCGTGGGGTTGGCCGCGGTCGAGAACACGCCATAGGGCAGGTTCTGGATCGGGAAATCGGAGGCGGGATCGATTTCGATGAAGGAGCGGAGGCTGGGGTCGTTGGGGTGAGGCATGAGTTTCCCGTGGCAACGGTGACGGTATCACCCTCCCGTGGAGGGGGAAGGTCGGCTCATATTGAGCGCCGCGAAATAGGAGACGGGGTGGGGTGATCCCTCAACATGGACCGCGTTGGATGTGGAGAGACCGTCACCCCGCCCCGCTCGCTATCGCGAGCGACCCTCCCCGTCCAGGGAGGGTAAGAAGCCTCACGGCTTGTTCGGATCGAACCGCTTCTCCAGTCCCTTCCAGCAATCTGCATAATCGTCCTGCAGCGTCGCCGCGTTCGCGGCGTGCGCGGTGACGCGCTGCGGGTAGCGGGTCTCGAACATGAAGGCCATGGTGCCCGTCAGCTTCACCGGCTTCAGCTCGCCGTTGCTGGCGTGCTCGAAGGCGTCACGGTCGGGCCCGTGGGGCAGCATGCAATTGTGGAGCGAGATACCGCCTGGGACAAAGCCTTGCGGCTTTGCGTCGTAGACACCGTAGATCAGGCCCATGAACTCGCTCATGATGTTCATGTGATACCAGGGCGGGCGGAAGGTGTTGTCGGCGACCATCCAGCGCTCGGGGAAGATGACGAAGTCGATGTTCGCGGTGCCCGCCGTCTCCGAGGGCGAGGTCAGCACCGTGAAGATCGAGGGATCGGGATGGTCGAAGCCGATCGCGCCGACCGGCGAGAATGTGCGCAGGTCGTATTTGTAAGGCGCGTAATTGCCATGCCAGGCGACGACGTCGACCGGCGAATGCGGCAGCGTCGTCTTGAACAGTGAGCCGCCCCATCTCACGAACAGCTCGCTCGGCGTATCCTTGTCCTCGTAATCCGCAACCGGCGTGAGGAAGTCGCGCGCGTTGGCCAGGCAGTTGGCGCCGATCGGTCCGCGCTCCGGCAGCGTGAAGGCGCCGCCGTAGTTTTCGCAGAGATAGCCACGCGCAGGACCATCAGGAATCTCGACGCGGAATTTCACGCCGCGCGGGATCACGACGATCTCGCCGGGCTCGGCGTCGATGCGGCCGAATTCGGTGACGAGGCGAAGATCACCCTGCTGGAGCACGAACATCAGCTCGCCGTCGGCATTGTAGAAATGCTGGTCCACCATCGATTTGGTGATGAGATAGACATGCGCGGCCATGCCGGCCTGCGTATTCACGTCACCGGCTGTCGTCATGGTCTGCACGCCCTGCAGGAACGTCACCTCCTCCTTCGGCAACGGCGCGGGGTCCCAGCGCAGCTGCGCGATCGGCAGATCGTATTCATGGCACGGCGCCGAGCGCCACAGACCGGCATCGACCTTCTCGAAGCGTCCCGAATGCTTCACCGAGGGGCGGATGCGATAGAGCCAGGAGCGCTCATTGGTGCCACGCGGCGCCGTGAACGGCGAGCCCGACAGCTGCTCGGCGTAGAGGCCGTAAGCACAGCGCTGCGGCGAGTTTCGGCCGATCGGCAGCGCACCCGGCAGCGCCTCGGTCTCGAAACTGTTGCCGAAACCGGACATGTAGCCCGGCGTCACCTGGGCCGAACTGCGAACGATCTGATCCGGCGAGGTATTGATGTTCATGACTATCCTCCTCCTTGCAAGGCGGCCCACATCTCCTGGTCACGCTTGTCGGTCCAGATCACGGGATCGTCGATGCCCGACGCCTCGTCATAGGCGCGCGACACGTTGAACGGCAGGCAGTGCTCGTAGATGGCGAAGCTGTGGAATTTCGGATCCATCACCTCGCGCGTCGCCGCCATCGATTCCTTCAGTGTACGCCCCTTGGCGACGGAGACTTCGGCCGCGCCGTAAAGCGAGGTGACGAAGTCGCGCGTCATCGCGATGGCTTCGCGCACGGTGGAGATGCCTTTCAGTGCATCGCCGCGGCCCGGCGCGATCGCCTTGGGATTGAAGTTGCGGATCTCGTTCAGCGTCAGCGGCCATTCGCGCAGGTGAGCGTCACCGCAATAGCAGGCCGAGTGATATTCGATGAGGTCGCCGGAGAACATCACCTCGGCGTCCGGCACCCAGGCGACGATGTCGCCGGAGGTATGGCCGGCTCCCAACTGCATCAGGCGCACTTCGCGCTTCCCCAGATAGATCGACATCTCGCCTTCAAAGGTCAGCGTCGGCCAGGTCAGGCCGGGAATGCTTTGCGCATCCTGGAACAGGCGGGGAAAGCGGCCATATTCGGAATCCCAGTCCTGTTGGCCGCGCTCCTCGATCAGCCGATAAGTTTCCTGGGAGGCGACGATACCTTGCGCCTTGTAGGCGGAGGCGCCCAGCACCCGCACCGCATGATAATGCGACAGCACGACATATTTGATCGGCTTGTCGGTGACCGTCTTGACGCGCTCGATCACCTTGTTGGCCATCGCCGGCGTCGACTGCGCGTCAAACACGAGGCAGCTGTCGTCGCCGACGATGATGGCGGTATTCGGATCGCCCTCGGCGGTGAAGGCATAGAGATCGGTGCCGATCTCGGAGAAGGTGATCTTCTTCTCGGAGAGATCTCCGGTGGATGCGAAGTTCTTCGCCATCAGTTCGTCCTCAAGTCCCGTGGTTATTGTTGTTGCTGTTGTTGCTGCTGCCCGTCGACCATGCGGCGCTTCGCCAGCGCGAGCGCTTCCCTGAGCACGTCGATGTCGCCGATATGGTTGGCGAGGATCAGCACCAGAGCTGCGTCGAAATCGGCGCTCTGCTCGTCGCTGAGGCCGCGATGCGCCTCGACGATGGCGCGGAAAGCGTCGTCGGGCCGCGCAAAGTTGGAGCTGGTAGAGAGCGGCATATAAACCTCAATTCAGACCTGCAGCCCGAGACAGCGCCGCCGCGATCGCCTCACGCGTCGGGTGGCGGAAGCGCGCCGCGACATAGCCGTCGGGCCTCAGTAGGTAGGCAGAACCAGGCTCGGCGTCGTAGCGTCTGGCGACGAGGCCTTGGGAATCGGCAAGTCCGCCCTCGCCGCCGACGCGGATGTCTTTGACGTCATCGGGCACGTCGACCCCCGCACCATTGCTGAACGACAGCAGGGTGAAGTCCGTTCCACCGTCACGGAACGCATCGGTCAGATAGGCCTGCTCGCCGACGGGGGCATCAAGCATCGAGCAGCCCGGCGACGGTCCGCCGCGCCAGGCATCCGCATCACGTGATGACAGCGGCGAGTCATAGCTGCACGGCACCGAGAGCCGGCCGCCATTGACCATGCGCTTGCCGAACTCGGTCTCTTTGGCGAGCGACAGCACCGCCTGGCGCAGCCGCGCTTCCTGATGCGAGTTGGGTGCCATGAAATCGGTCGAACGGGTGGATTCGCGGATGTTCTCATCGGCCGCCAGGCTACGCTCGACATGGTAGCTCTCGAGCAAGCTCGCCGGCGACGCGCCGCGCAGCACGCGATCGAGCTTCCAGGACAGATTCTCGGCGTCCTCAAGCCCGGAATTGGCGCCGCGCGCGCCAAACGGTGAAACCTGATGTGCGGAATCGCCGGCAAAAATCACGCGGCCATGGATGAAGCGGTCCATCCGTCGGCACTGGAATTTGTAGAGCGAGATCCACTCGAACTCGAATTCGTCGTGGCCGAGCATGCGCGCGATCCGCGGCCGCACGTTTTCCGGTTTCTTCTCGACGACAGGATCGGCATAGCGATTGAGCTGGAGATCGATGCGCCAGACATCGTCGGGCTGCCGATGCAGCAGCGCGGAACGCCCTGCATGAAACGGCGGATCAAACCAGAACCAGCGTTCGGTCGGGAATTCCGCCGTCATCTTGACGTCGGCGATCAGGAATTGATCCTCGAACACCTGTCCGGCAAACTCGGCGCCGACCATCTGCCGCAGCGAAGAACGCGCGCCGTCGCAGGCGACGACATACTGCGCGTGCAGGCGATAGGCGCCTTCGGGCGTTTCGATCGTCAGCGCGACAGAGTCGTTGCGCTGTTCGAGCGCGGTCACCTTGTTGCGCCAGCGCAGGTCGATCCCAGGCAGATCGCTGATGCGATCGACCAGATAGGCCTCGGCATAATATTGCTGGATATTGATGAAGGCCGGCCGCTTGTGGCCATCCTCCGGCAGCAGGTTGAACTGATAGAGCTGGGACTCGCCGTGGAAAATACGGCCGACGCTCCACACGACGCCCTTGTCGACCATGCGATCGGCGACGCCGAGCCGGTCCCAATATTCCAGCGACCGTTTCGAGAAGCAGATCGCGCGCGAGCCCTCGCCGATGCGGTCGGCATCATCCAGAAGGACGACGCGCTGGCCGCGCTGGGCGAGATCGATCGCCAGCGACAAGCCCACCGGGCCTGCGCCAACGACCACGACCGGGTGCTCGGCCGGACTTTGGCCCGGGCGATCCTGGTCGGAGTGGCGGCGATAGCCGAACTGGGTCTTCGCTTGAAAGGTGTTGGCCTGATGCGTATTGGCCGGCGCCATATACTAACCTCGGCTCTGGTCAGGAGCGGACTGACCTGCTAGATAGTCTCACGTGCAACTATTTTGGACCGGCGCCGGCCGGCCGTCAACAGGAATTCGGAGCGCTCGCCTTGGCCAGGACATCCAGCGACATCGCGCTGAAGACAAGAGAATCCGACGAGGCTTCGCCGCGGCCCAGATCGCGGCTCGACCTGTTCAAGTTCGTGCCGTTCCGCCTCAACCGGCTTGCAGCGGAGGTCAGTTCCGCGCTCGCGGTCGAGTATCAGGAGCGTCACGGCCTGGATATTCCAGCCTGGCGCGTGCTTGCCACGCTCGGCTTCCGCAACGATGCCTGCAGCGCGCAGTACATCTCGCAATGCACCCGCACGCACAAATCCACCATTAGCCGAGCGGTGACCACGCTGTTGCATGACGGCCTGATCGAGCGGGTCGAGAACGAAGCCGACCGCCGCGAATTCCGCCTGCAGCTGACCAGGAAGGGCCGCACACTGTACGAGGAGCTGTTCCCGCAATTGCTGCGGCGGGAAGACGAGATCCTCGCATGCCTCACCGCGCAGGAGCGGAAGCAGCTCTCGACCCTGCTCGGCAAGATCGAGGGAAGCCTCGATCTGGTCCAGACCAGCGAAGAGGCGGACGCCAAGCAGGCGTATTGATCACTTTGCAAACGACCGCGACGGCGGCAGGTGCAGCGCCCAGGCATCGACCTTGTCGCTGGCGCGCGGATAGATCTCGGTCACGACGGGATCGTGGCCGGGAATGTAGCGATCGGCATGCCCGGCGAGGCGTTCGATCGTCTCCCAGCCGACCGCCATGTCACCCACATTGTAGACGATCGGAAACGGGCTGCGGCGTTGCAGATTGGCATAGTAATGCGCAGCGTCGGACGCCAGCACCACCGGCCCGCGCGCCGTCTCGACCCTGACCACCTGCAAACCGTCGGAATGGCCGCCGACACGGTGCACGGTCACCCCGGGCGCGACCTCGCCGTCGCCGGAGTAGAAGGTGACGCGCTCGCCATAGACATGGCGCACCATCTGGGTGACGTGCTCGACCGAGAAGGGATGTCGCAGCAGTCCGTTGCACATGCAGCGCCCCGTCGCATAGGCCATCTCACGCTCCTGGAGATGAAAGCGCGCATTGGGGAAGCGATCGAGATTGCCGGCGTGGTCGTAATGCAGATGCGTCACGATAATGTCGCGGATACTCGACGCCGCGATGCCAAAGCGCTCCAGCGCATCGACCGGGTTGAGCGTCAGTTTTCGCGCGCGCAAGGTCGCCTCCTCGGCATTGAAGCCGGTGTCGACCAGGATCTCGCGGCCCTGCCCGCGGATCAGCCAAACGAAGTAGTCGAGATCCTGCGCCGCGCCGTCATGCGGGTCGGGCGCCAGAAAATTCATGCTGGGCGTGCGTGGCGACATCGTCGCATAGCGCAGGGCGTAGATTTCGTAAGCGTTTCCCATGGGCTCTAATTCCCGTTCTTGCTTTTTTCTGAGCGGATCTTGCGCACCAAGCCATCGCCCGCAGCAAAGGTCAAACGTGCGAGGTTGTGGCGGACGCGAGACCCAATGTGAGACCAATCACACTTTCGTCGCGAGGACCGGCCTGACGTGGGCCGCCGGAACCCCGAACGAGAACGCGCCGAGGAAAATCGTGACCGCCGCATCATTCCCCTCGCAACCGACCTGCGCGTCGCGGTCAATTGTCGCAATAGTGCCGAATCTCCAAGTGGTTGACGCCCCCACGCGCCGGTTTGATAATGCACTTTGCGTAAGTTAAGGTCGCCGCGGCGCAAGCTGGGAACGGCGCCTTTTTGGCTGGACCGCGCTGATTATGAAAATCCGCTTCCTTCTTCTTCTGCCCTTGCTCGCCTCTCTTTTCCCGACCGCTCCGTCGCTTGCGGCCAGCGACCGCTATGCACTGGTGATCGGCAATGCCAAATATCCCGATGCCGACAGTCCGCTGAAGGAGCCGATCAATGACGCCCGCGACGTCGCCGATGAGCTCAAGCGTGATGGCTTTACGGTTGAGGTCGGCGAGAATCTCACTGGCGACGGCATGCGTCGCGCCTTCGACAAGCTCTATGGCAAGATCAAGCCCGGCTCGGTCGCCCTGTTGTTCTACAGCGGGTTCGGCATCCAGTCGGCGCGCCAGAGCTATATGATCCCGATCGATGCGCAGATCTGGACCGAGTCCGACGTCCGCCGTGACGGTTTCAGCATCGAAGCCATCCTGGGCGAGCTCAACACCCGCGGCGCCGGGGTCAAGATCGCGCTGATCGATGCCTCCAGGCGTAACCCGTTCGAACGCCGGTTCCGCAGCTTTTCGGCCGGTCTCACTCCTGTCATCGCGCCGAACGGCACGCTGGTGATGTATTCGGCAGCGCTGGCATCGGTGGTGTCGGACGCGGGTGGCGATCACAGCCTGTTCGTCCAGGAGCTGCTCAAGGAAATCCGCGTCCCGGACCTGATGGCCGAGGAAACGCTGAACCGCACCAAGATGGGCGTCACCCGCGCCTCGCGCGGCGAGCAGGTGCCGTGGATCTCGTCCTCGCTTGCGGAGGATTTCTCGTTCATTCCCGGAGCCGGCGGATCGCGCCCGGCCGCAACGACACCGCCGCCGGCGCCTCCCGCGCCGCCGCCTCCTGCAGTCGCCAACAACCCTCCGCCAAATCCACCGGCCCCACCGCCTGCGCCGGTGGCTGCGAACAATCCGCCGGCGTCGCCCGCAGCTCCGTCGCCACCCCCGCCGCCGAAACCGCAGGTCGAGGCCGCGCTGCCTCCGCCGCCCCCGCCGGTCAAACCGGCCGAGCCTGCCCCGGTGCCAAACGCCGATGGCGGGCCGAGCGCGGCCACACTGGCCGAAGATCCCACGATCAAGGGCCTGACGGCCAAGATCGCCGCCAATCCTGACGACGTGAATGCGCTGTACCGGCGCGGCCAGGTCTATGCCAGCAAAGGGGCGTACAATCTGGCCATCAAGGATTTCGATGACACGCTCCGGATCAATTCAAAGGATGTCGAGGCGCTGAATAACCGCTGCTGGACCCGCACCGTGGTCGGCGACCTCCAGGGTGCCCTGAAGGATTGCAACGAGGCGCTGCGGCTGCGGCCGAATTTCGTCGACGCGCTGGACAGCCGGGGCCTCGTGAACCTCAAATCCGGCGCGGCAAAGAACGCCATCGCCGACTTCGACGCGGCGCTGAGGATCAATCCGCGCCTGACCTCCTCCCTCTACGGCCGCGGCGTAGCCAAGCAGCGCAACGGTTCGGCCCAGGAAGGCGCACTTGACATCGCCAATGCCAAGGCGATGGATCCGAACATCGTGCAGGAATTTGCAAGCTACGGAGTGCGTTGATATTTTTTGACTTGGGGCGGGCGGCGCTCGAACCCCTGGCGATCCGGCCAAGACTAACCGAACGGATGCCGCTGGCCTTGCCGTGGGCCTGTCGCCAAGGTTTTGGAACAGCGCGGGCTCGCGCAGGAGGGACTGACAATGAGATCGGCTGGAAAAGGACTGACCGCGATTCTGTCCATCGTCACCCTCGGTGCCGCGCTGTCGCTGACGCCAGCCTTCGCCGGCGATGACGGCAACAGCCAGAACGTCACGGAGGACGAGATCGTCCGTGCCCTGGCGCCGCAGAAAAAGCCCCTGACCCGCGGTCTCTCGATCGCCCCTCAAGCCGATCCCGCGCCGAACCCGGCGGAAGCCAAGCTGATCCAATCCGTCCGCGGTCGTGCCACGCGCTCGCTTTCCTCGACCGAGCGCGAGGAGATCGCAACCGCGGCCAGGGACAAGCCGAATATCGATCTCGAAATCACCTTCGACTACAACTCGGCCGATATCAGCACCAAGTCACTCCCGTCGGTGCAGGCGCTGGGCCGCGCCCTGACCAGCCCCGATCTGAAGGGCTCGACCTTCGTGGTCGCCGGCCACACCGACGCCGCCGGCGGCGAGAGCTATAATCAGGAGCTCTCTGAACGCCGCGCGGATTCGATCAAGCGCTATCTGGTCGAGAAATACAGCATCGCCGCCGCCGACCTCGTCACCGTGGGCTATGGCAAGACAAAGCTGAAGGATCCGAACCGGCCGATGGCGGAGGTGAATCGCCGCGTGCAGGTCGTGAATATGGAAAACAAGACCACCGCATCGAAGTGACCACGGCGTAACCCGTTGCAGTGACAAGTCGTGATGTGGTGTAAGGTCTTGCTCCCGGCGCGCGTCCCCCAGTCCTGCGGGACGCCGATTCGTATCAGGGAAACCCGCTTCACAACCCCGAGCCAGGCCAGGATGATCCGGCGATGAACGTCTCCGAATATCTCAAGCCTGCGGGTACCGTGGCGTTCATCCTTGCGCTCGGCGCCGGCTATTACTGGTTCGAGCATCGGCATCGTCCCGAGGCAAAGGAGACGCCGGGCGAGGCGCTCGTCATCGTGTCGAAATCGACCAATGCCTGCTTCTCCGACCTCGTGCGGGTGACGGGCTTCTTCGTGCCGCGGCGTGAGGCCGTGGTCATCGCCGACCAGGAAGGCTCGAAGGTCACCGACCTCTTCGTCACCGAAGGTACTGTCGTCACCGACAACCAGGAGCTGGCGCGCCTGACGGCGCCGCCGCAGATTCCCGGTCAGCCGCAGAGGCCGGTCCCCCAGGGGCCGATCTCGCTGAAGGCGCCCGCACCGGGCCTCATCACGGAAGTGCGGACCATCGTCGGCGCGCCGGCCTCGCCGCAGGCCGGACCGATGTTCCGGATCGCCGTCAACAACGAGATCGAGCTGGATGCGCAGGTCCCGGCCGTGCACATGCCGAAGCTCAGCCCCGGAGCGACGGTGCGGATCAGCCGCGACGATGCCGCCGATCTGATTGGCCGGGTCCGGCTCGTCGCGCCCGAGATCGACCGTGCCACGCAGCTCGGCCGCGTCCGTATCAGCGTCACCAACAATCCTTCGTTGAAGGTCGGCGTGTTTGCCCGCGCCTCGATCGACGCCAAGCGAAGCTGCGGCGTCGCCGTCCCCAAGACCGCGATCGACCATCTGACCGTCCAGGTGGTCAAGGGCAACACCGTCGAGACGCGGAGGGTGCGCGTCGGCCTGACATCGGACAGCCAAACGGAAATCCTGGAAGGGGTCGACGTCGGCGAAATCGTCGTGGCCGACGCCGGCTCTTCGCTCCATGACGGCGACCAGATCAAGACCATGTTCGCCGATGAACTCGATCGCACGCGGGTACGCTGATGGCTCTCAATATCTCGGCATGGTCGATCCGTAATCCGCTGCCCTCGGTGGTCTTTTCGATCATCCTCCTGATTCTCGGCTGGACCTCCTTCACCAGGCTCGCGATCACACGACTGCCCTCGGCCGACATTCCCGTGATCTCGGTGGCGGTGGCGCAGTTCGGCGCCGCGCCCGCAGAGCTTGAATCCCAGGTCACCAAGACGGTCGAAGACGCCGTCTCCGGCGTCGAGGGCGTGCGGCACATCACCTCCTCGATCACCGATGGCGTGTCAGTCACCACCATCCAGTTCGCGCTGGAGACCAACACCGACCGCGCGCTCAACGACGTCAAGGACGCGGTGACCCGCGTGCGCTCGAACCTGCCGCAAAACGTCACCGAGCCGCTGATCCAGCGCGTCGACGTGATCGGCCTGCCCATTGTAACCTATGCCGCGATCTCGCCGGGCAAGACGCCGGAGCAGCTCTCCTATTTCGTCGACGACGTGGTCAAGCGCGCGCTGCAGGGCGTGCGCGGCGTCGCCCAGGTCGAGCGCATCGGCGGTGTCGAGCGTGAGATCCTGGTTTCGCTCGATCCCGATCGCCTGCAGGCGATGGGGCTGACTGCCGTCAATGTCAGCCAGAGCCTGCGCGGCACCAATGTCGACGTCGCCGGCGGTCGTGCCGAGATCGGTAAGAACGACCAGGCCATCCGGACTCTGGCCGGCGCCAAGACTCTCAGCGACCTCACCGGCACCATGGTCCCGCTGTTCGGCGGCGGCGAGGTTCGTCTCGACGATCTCGGCACCGTGACCGACACCATCGCCGACCGCCGTACCTTCGCCCGCTTCAACGGCGAGCCGGTGGTCGCGCTGGGCATCAAGCGTTCCAAGGGCGCCAGCGACGTGAAGGTCGCCGCAGCCGTGCAGAAGCGCATCGACGCGCTCAAGGCCGCCTATCCCGATGTCGACCTGAAGCTGATCGATACCTCGGTGGACTACACCAACGGCAATTACGAAGCGGCGATCTCGACCTTGTTCGAGGGCGCCATTCTCGCCGTCGTCATCGTGCTGCTGTTCCTCCGCGACTTGCGCGCCACCATGATTGCCGCGGTCTCGCTGCCGCTGTCGATCTTCCCGGCGTTCTGGGCGATGGACATCCTCGGCTTCTCGCTCAACCTCGTCAGCTTCCTGGCCATCACGCTGTCGACAGGTATTCTGGTCGACGACGCCATCGTCGAGATCGAGAACATCGTGCGGCACATGAACATGGGCAAGTCGCCCTATCGTGCCGCCCTCGAAGCCGCCGACGAAATCGGTCTCGCGGTGATCGCGATCTCGCTGACCATCATCGCGATCTTCGCGCCCGCGAGCTTCATGTCGGGCATCGCCGGGCAATTCTTCAAGCAGTTCGGCATCACGGTCTCGGTGCAGGTGTTCTTCTCGCTGCTTGCGGCGCGGTTCGTGACGCCGATGCTGGCCGCCTACTTCCTCAAGCACGGCCATCACGAAGAGCCGCCGCCCGGCCGCATCCTGCGCACCTATCACGGCCTCGTCTCGTGGTCGGTCAAGCATTATTTCATCACGGTGCTGATCGGCTTCGGCATCTTCGCGGCCTCGATCTGGAGCATCACGCTGCTGCCGCAGGGCTTCCTGCCGGCGCAGGACAGCGCCCGCTCGCTGCTGGCCCTCGAACTGCCGCCGGGCACGCAGCTCGCCTACACCGAGAAGGTCACCGAGGACATCGTCGCGCGCCTGCGCAAGCGGCCGGAGGTGAAGAGCATCTTCGTCGATGGCGGCCGCGTTCCACCGGGGACCCAGGAAGTCCGGCGCGCTTCGCTGATCATCAACTACACGCCCAAGAACGACCGCAAGATTACCCAGCGCGAGCTCGAATTCTCGATCAGTCAGGAACTGGAGAACGTTCCCGATATCCGGTTCTGGTTCCTGGACGAGAACGGATTGCGCGCGATCTCGCTGGTGGTGACCGGTGTCGACGCCAACATCGTCAACAACGTCGCCAGTGAACTCGCGACGCAGATGAAGCGAATTCCGACCATCTCCGACGTGATCTCGGAGACGTCGCTGGAACGTCCCGAACTGCGCATCGAGCCGCGCGCCGATCTCGCCGCGCGACTGGGCGTCTCGACCGAAAGCCTCTCGCAGACCATCCGTGTCGCGACGATCGGCGATGTCGGTCCGGCGCTCGCCAAGTTCGACGTCGGCGACCGCCTTGTGCCGATCCGAGTGCAGCTCGAGGACGCGGCGCGCGGCAACCTGAAGACGCTCGAGCAGTTGCGCGTTCCGCTCGGCGAGCACGGCGAGAAGGGCGGCGTACCCCTCTCGGTCATCGCCGACGTCAAGCTCGACCAGGGTCCGACCAGCATCAACCGCTACGACCGCGAGCGGCAGGCAACGGTCGCGGCCGATCTCGTCGGCTCCGCGGCACTCGGCGACGCCACCAAGAAGATCTACGATCTCCCTGTCATGAAGAGCCTGCCGAAGGGCGTGAAGGTCTCTCCCTCCGGTGACGCCGAAAGCCTCAACGAACTGTCCGACGGCTTCGCCACCGCGATCACGGCCGGCCTGATGATGGTCTATGCGGTGCTGGTGCTGCTGTTTGGCACCTTCCTGCAGCCGATCACCATCCTGTTCTCGCTTCCGCTCTCGATCGGCGGTGCGATCGCGGCCCTGCTTGTCACCGGCAAGCAGCTCACCACGCCGGTCTGGATCGGCATCCTGATGCTGATGGGCATCGTGACCAAGAACGCGATCATGCTGGTGGAATTTGCGATCGAATCGATCAATGCCGGCAAGCCGCGCGACGAGGCGATGATCGACGCCGGCATGAAACGCGCCCGTCCGATCGTGATGACCACGATCGCGATGGCCGCCGGCATGATGCCGAGCGCGCTCGCGGTCGGGGCCGGCGGCGAATTCCGCTCGCCGATGGCGCTCGCGGTCATCGGCGGCCTGATCTTTTCGACCATCCTCTCGCTGGTGTTTGTGCCCGCAATGTTCATGGTGATGGACGATTTCGGCGCCCTGATCTGGCGCTTCGGCAAGCGGCTGATCGTGCACAGCGAAGACGCCGAGACCGGCGGCCACCATGAAGCCGCGGATACGGCGCATGCGCCGAAGCGCATCGTGCACCCGGCGGCGGAGTAAGCGCGCTCTGCAGAAGCCGTCGCAGCGACGAAAGTCTTCGCCGCGACGCCTCGTCCTACTCGTTTCGCGCGATCGCGGTCAGCTTGGACATATTCCGCAGCAGGATGCGGCCGCGCTGGAGATCCAGGATTGCTTCCTTGCGCCAGGCCTGAAGCTGGCGGTTGACGCTCTCGCGAGCGGCGCCGACGAAGACGCCGAGTTGCTCCTGCGAGATGTGGACTTCGGAACCGAAATCGGCGGCAAGCGCGCAGAGCCGGCGCGCCAGCCGCACCGGCAAAGGCTGCAACATCGACTCTTCCATGCGTTCGCTCTGCCAGCGAATGCGCTGGCACAAGAGCGCGATGATCTTGATCGCGACCTTTGGCTCCCGTTCCAGAAAAGCAAGAAAGTCTTCGCGCCGCAACACGAACAATTCGCTGGCTTCACCGGCGGTCGCATCCGCAGTGCGGCTCTGGCCGTCGAGCACCGCGACCTCTCCGAACAGATCGCCCGGACCCATGAAGTTCAGCGTCAGCCGGCTGCCATCGGACGCCCCAGTCTCGATGCGGACCTGACCACGGCGCACGCCGAACAGCGCGTCTCCCGCATCGCCCTTCTGGAACAACACCTCGCCATTTGCCAGATGCTGGGTGTGGCAAAGATTGGACAGCCGCTGGAGCTCGTCGGGACCGAGGTCGGCGAACATGGCATTCATTTTCAGAATGACCGCAAATTCCGCCTGCTTGCTCATTTCAACGTCCTTGTGAATCTCTTCGGCAAATCGCTTGGAGGCATCGACGTCAGGATCGCGTAAAACCGCACCGGGGAAGTGTGTCATAAGTCACATAACTTTGCAGCACCTCCTGATTATTTTTAGGCGCTTGGAGCGGTCTCCCGTCCCGGGATAAACTCAGGCGAACGGGCGGCAACCGGCCGGTTTCGACGCCGCAGTTCTTGGAAATGCGACATGAGAGCAATGAAATTCGCCGGCGCTGCGGTGGCCGCAATCATCATCGTGGTCGGTCTGCTGCTGGTGATCGGGATTCCCTCGGGCTTCCTGACCACGACGATTGCCTCGCGCGTCGAGCAGGCGAGCGGCTATCGCCTGTCGATCGACGGCTCCGCCAAGATCAGCTTTTGGCCGACGCTGAACATCACGCTGAACGATCTGACGCTGCAGGATCCCAAGGACCGCAGCGGCATCACGCGCCTGACGATCGACAGCGTGCAGGCCGACATGTCGCTTGCGAGCGCATGGTCGGGCCATCCCGAGATCAGCGAAATTGTCGTCAGCCACCCCGTGCTGCACCAGCCGCTGCTGCGCGAGCGCCTGCCCGACAGCGGTGCGTCGGCGCAGGCGTTCGCGCTCGACATGAGCGGCGCGACGATCGAGCGCATCAAGATCAGCAACGGCGAGGTCGCATTCTCTCGCGCGCGCGATCGCGTCGAAGGCCGCATCAGCGCCATCAACGCCGACGCCGTCACGAGCCGCGACCGCAAGGTCAATATCGCCGGCACTGCTCGCGTCGGCGAGCACCCGACCAGGTTCGACATCAAGGCGACGAGGCCGGCGCCACCGAACGAGCGCCAGACCATCCCGGTGGATTTCGCCATCGACATGCCCGACGTGCTGAAGGCTCAACTCGCCGGCCATGCCGACATGCGGCTGAACGGCGCGGTCGTGATGATCAACGGAGTCAGCGGCACGCTCGGAGATGGCGGCTTCAATGGCTGGGCCTCGGTCGACATCGCGAGCAAGCCGCTGGTGAAGCTCGATCTCGATTTCCAGCGGCTCGCAATCCCGCTGGTGAAATCGCCTGGCGGTGCGGCTGGGGAGCCCTGGAGCGATGCGCCGATCGACGTGTCCGGACTCAATTATGTCGACGCCCAGATCAGGGTCTCGGCCAACGAAGCCGTCATTGGCGATGCCCGTCTAGCGCCGCTGGCGGTTGATGCAAAGCTCGCGGGCGGCATCTTGAAGGCGGGCACGGCCAATCTTGGCACTTACGGCGGCCAGGTCTCGGGCGAAGCGATTTTGGATGCGACCGGCGGCGCGCCGAGCTTTGCGATGCATGCCGACCTCGTCGGCGTGCGTGCGCTGCCGCTGCTGCAGGGCCTTGCCGAATTCGACCGCATCGACGGCAAGCTGCAGGCCAAGCTCGCCCTGCGCAGCGCCGGCGCCAGCCAGCGCGCGCTGATGGCGAACATGCAGGGCACGGCCTTCGTCAATTTCCAGGACGGCAGCATCCGCGGCATCAATGTCGCGCAGATGATCCGTTCGCTGACCTCCGGCACGCTGTCGGGCTGGCAGGACAACCAGAACGCCAGCCAGGAGCAGAGCACGGACCTGTCACAGCTCTCCGCCTCTTTCCGCATCGACAAGGGACAGGCGGTGACGACCGATCTCAATCTGGTCGGGCCGCTGGTGCGTGTCACCGGCGCCGGCACCATTGCGCTCGACACCAAGATGATGGGCTTTCGCGTCGAGCCGAAACTGGTGATGACGACCGAAGGCCAGGGCCGCACGTCCGAACCGGTCGGCTTCGGCATTCCCGTGATGATCACAGGCCCGTGGTCGCAGCCGCGGATCTATCCTGACATGGCCGGCGTGCTCGACAATCCTGATGCCGCCTATGCGAAGCTGCGCGAGATGGGCAAGGGCCTGTTCGGCCCTGACGGCGCCGGGCTCGGCAATATCCTGAACAGTTTTGGCCTCGGCGGCAACGCCGATCCGCAGGCGCAGCGGCCGGGGCAAGGACAAGGGCAAAACAATCTGCTCGGGGGCCAGTTGGGCGAAGCGATCGGCAATCTGATCCAGCAGGGGCTGTCGAGCGGCAACGGAAACGGCGCCAGCCGAAACCTCAGCCTGCCCGGCGCACCGGCGCCGCAGGCCTCGCCGGCCCCGCCGACCCAGGACCCGCCTGCGGCGCAGCAGGACAGCCAGCCGATGAACGACCTGATGCGGCAGCTGTTTAACAGGTGATTGGCGGACGGCGTTTCCCGCGGGTAAGCCACACCAGCCCCTCGCCGGTTCACCGGCCCAAATTGTGATAAAAGGGCCGTTCGGCCTGTGCGGCCCATGGCGCCGGCGTCCGTCGTGGCGCGAGAGGATCCGGATGGCGGGAGCGAAAGACAAGACCTGGTTTCTGCGCGGGGGCCTGTTCGCCAAATATGTCGTCTCCCTCGTCGGCCTCGTCGTGTTCGTGCTCGCCGTCAACGGCGCGATGGAGACGTGGATCTCCTATCGCGCCACGAGGACACAGCTGACCGGCGGGCTCGAGGACAAGGCGCAAGCCACCGCGCGGCGCCTGGAGCAATCCGTCTCCGAGATCGAGCGCCAGATCAGCTGGGTGACGACGGCCAGCCGGGACACGATCGAGAAGCGCCGCGCCGATTATGCCCAGCTGCTGCAGCAGGTCTCCGTCGTCTCCCAGCTGTTCCAGCTCAACGGCGACGGCCGCGAGGTGCTGCGCGTTTCGCGCCAGTCGACCACGACCGGCAGCAATGCGGACCTCTCCCGCGACCTGCGCTTCCTTGATACGGTCGCGCGCGGAGTCAGCTACTCGCCAGCCTACTTCTCGGACGGCACTCCCTACATGTCGATCTCGGTGGCACATTCCGGCTTCAATGCCGGCGTCACCGTGGCCGAGGTCGATCTCAGCTTCCTCTCCCGCTTTCTGTCGGACGCACAGGTCGGCAAGGCCGCCTTCGCCTATGTGGTCGATGCACATGGCCGCGTGCTCGCGACCTCGTCCAGCGGACCCGATCTCGGCAGCGATTTGTCGAAACTGCCGCAGGTCGCGGCTGCGATCGCGCCCGGCCGCGAGCCCGCGACGTCAGGCACCGACTTCAACGGCCACGCGGTGCTGTCAGCCGAGAGCACCGTGCCGAAGCTCGGCTGGAGCGTGCTGTTCGAGCAGCCGGCCTCACAGGCGCTGATGCCGATCCGTGACCAGCTCGTGCGCATCGCGCTTTTGATCGGCATGGGCCTGCTGGTCGCGATCCTCGCCGGCACGCTGCTCGCGCGGCGCATGATCATCCCGATCACGGCGCTGCGCGACGGCGCGCACAGGCTCGGCGAGGGCGAGTTCAGCCATCGCATCGACGTGCACACCTCCGACGAGCTGGAGGAGCTCGCCGGCCAGTTCAACCGCATGGCCGGGCAGCTCCAGGAGACCTATACGGACCTCGAAGCGAAAGTCGAGGCGCGCACCCGCGATCTCGCCCAGTCGATCAACGAGCTGAAGGTGCTGGAAGAGGTCGGCCGTGCGGTGGCGTCCTCGCTCGACCTCAATGCCGTGCTGCCGACGATCGCCGCCCGCGCGCTGGAGATCAGCCATGCCGATGCGGTGCTGATCTACGGCCATGATGCCGAACGCCATCGCTTCAACCTGGTCGAGGCCGACGGCATCGACAAATCGGCCGAAGGCGCCCACGTCACGATCGACGAAGGCGACAACATCCTGAGCGATGCCGCCGAGAGCGGTGAGCCGATCGCAATCGCGGACCTCGACCACGCCGCCGGGCAGCCGCTGCGCGACGTCGCGCTCGCCGCCGGCTTCCATGCGGTGCTGGTGGTGCCGCTGGTCGACCAGCAGGGCACGCTCGGCGCGCTGGTGGTGCTGCGCCGCGCCAGCGGCGCGTTCGAGGGCAGCCTCACCGGCCTGATGCGCACCTTCGCCAACCAGGCGGTGCTGGCGATGCGCAATGCGCGGCTGTTCAGCGAAGTCGACCACAAGAGCCACGCGCTGGAGAGCGCGAACCAAACGGTCCGCGCCCAGGCCGACAAGCTGCGCGAGCAGACCGAGCAGCTCAAGGACTGGAACAAGTCGCTCGAGGAGCGCGTCGCGACCCAGCTCGGCGAGATCGAGCGCATCCGCAAGCTCGAGCGCTTCCTCGCGCCGCAGGTGGCGCAGCTGATCGCCTCCTCCGACAGTCCCGAGGGGCTGCTCACCAGCCAGCGCCGCGAAGTCACCGTGGTGTTCTGCGACCTGCGCGGCTTTACGGCTTTCACGGAGGCGACCGAGCCGGAGGAGGCGATGAACGTGCTGCGCGAATATCACGCAGCGCTGGGCAAGCTGATCTTCAAATATGAGGGCACGCTCGACAAATATGCCGGCGACGGCGTGATGATCCTGTTCAACGCGCCGATCCAGTTCGAGGACCACACCACGCGCGCCGTGAAGATGGCGGTGGAGATGCGCGACACCATCGGCCCCCTGACCGAGCGCTGGCGCAACCGCGGACATAGCCTCGGCTTCGGCATCGGCATCGCGCTGGGCTATGCCACGCTCGGCCAGGTCGGCTTCGAGCAGCGGCTGGAATATGCCGCGATCGGCAGCGTCACCAACCTCGCCTCCCGCCTGTGCGCCGAGGCCCATGCGAACCAGATCGTGGTCAGCCGCCGCGTCTACGGCATGGTCGAGCCATGGGTCGAAGCGCGCGCGCTCGATGATCTCCAGCTCAAGGGGTTCAATCACCCGGTGCTGGCCATGGAGATCTTGCGCTGGCGCGAGGAGGTCGACAACGTCGTGGATGCCTCCGCGGCGCGGCGTCGGGGATAGAAACCAACGCAAAAGTCGAAAACAACCCCATGCACAGTAGGCAAGTCACTGGGCGGCCCTGCGATTTTCTCGAAATTGCGGATTTTTCGAAATTTTCCTTGACGCGTCGGGCAAAACGCTGGCATGATGGCATCGTCGGGCGTTAGGGCTGAAGCTCGTCTTGCCCTGTAGGCGTCTCTGGCGCTCGCGTCATCGGGGTGGGTTGTCTCCAGGAGCTTCGCGTAGGTCTCGCTCAACGCTCAAGGAATCATAAAAAGCGAGCGTGTGGTCGCGGGGCCAGAGCAAGCGCCGCAGCGTGCGTGTCTGACGTCAGCGGCGCGATGTCGGGAAAGCGAAAGCGCAGCGACTGCACGGCGGCTTCAATCACAGGCCAATCCAGCTTCTGCTTCTTGCGCGGCACGTTGGTGAACTCGTTCAGGACCTGGGCACTGATGACACCACCGCCGGCAATCGTGCTCAGCGCTTGCTGGCGCCGTGCGTCGGTCGAATACGCATAGATCAGGATATTGCTGTCGAAGAACGCGCTCACCGCTCGTTCGCCTCGTCGCGGTCGAACTTGTAACCCTCAGGCAGGGGAAACTGGAATTGCTCCGCCTGCCTGAGAAATTCCGCCCGCTTGTCGACCTTCTCCACCGCGAGCCTTCCCTTCGAGGCCTCCACCACGTTGAGTTCGTCACCGGGTGAAAGGTTCAGGGCGTCCACCAGCGACTTGGGCAAGCGAACAGCAAGGCTGTTACCCCACTTGGAAACCAGCATTGTCGCCTCCATGATATACAAAATCGTTGTATATCATCGGGCAGGATTATCGCTTGGGGGAAAGATGTTGTTAGCAGTTCGCCCGTGGCCCATCCTTCGAGACGCCCGCCTGCGGCGGGCCCTCAGGATGACGTCTCGTTTTGCGGCGGAAGATCATCGAGAGCGGCCCAAGACCGCTGCGCGATAGGGAAGCTGCTCACGTCCCCCGCTTCGGCCCGATCGCCTCGAAAGCCGCCTTCTGCTCGTCGCTCAGGTCGGCTTCGAAATCATCGAGCGCATCGGCGACGCCGCCCACCGCTTGCAGCATCGTCTGGAGCCGTGTCTTCACGGCCGCGAGGCGGGCCTGCGGTGTCGCTTCCGCCTTCATCGGGCAGGAGCTCAGCGCCTGCATGGTGCGCAGCGTGGTGTCCTGCAGCACGTCGAGCCGGGCGCTTCCGGTGTCGTCGAGCTTCAGCATCGAGACGATCTCGGCGGCGGGCCATTGCTGCTGCACGAGCTGCTCGTACTGGTGCTGGGCCTGCACGTCGTAGCGGGGATCGTCGTTCGGATCGCAGGCTTTGGCCGCCTGCGCGTCCTTGTGCTGGGCCGATGCGAGGGCGGCACGGCGCTGCTGCGCCAGCGACTCCAGCTTTGCCTTCTGGCCGTCATCGAGCAGGTGGACGACTTTGTCCAATGCCGGCGCGATCGCGTCCGTGGCCTTGATCATCGCCTCCAGACGGGTCTGCATCACGCCGAGGCGCTCCGCGGCCGTCGCGGGCGCCTGCGCCGGACAGGCGGCGCGGATGATATCGCGCGCGGAGATCCAGGCGGCGCCGAGATCGTCCAGGGCCGAGCGCTGCATCTCGTTCGGCTGCACCAATTCGGCGATACGTTCGACAGGCAAGCCGCCGGTGTCGCTGCCATCGCAGACCGTCGCCACCGACGGAACCCTTCGCCCGCGACGGCCGTGCGGCGCGGTGTAGGCGGCGAGCTCCGGCGCGGCATAGGGCGCGAAGATCGCGGCATAGATATCGCCGTAGCCATAGAGCGAGAGACTGGTCGTATCGCCGAAAATGATTGCAGCGGTGAGATCGTCATGCGCGAACGGCCAGAACACCGGACCGATCCAGCCATAGCTGCCGTCAGGGTGACGCCACCAGCCCTGCGGGCGGTGGCCGCCATGCCAGCCCGACAGCGCGGCCTGCGCGGTGAGCGCCGCGCGCATGACATAGGGATTGGCGGGCTGGCCGCGCTCGGCTCCGTCCGGCCTCGGCCGCGGATCCTGCGACCGCAACGCGGCATCACGGGTACGGCCGCCGCGCACGCCCATGCGGGCATGGCGCAGGCGCGACAGACCGAGCACATGGCCCACGGCAAAGCGCGCAACACCGAGCGGCCCGCCGCGCAATCCGAACTGCGCTTCCGCTCTGTTGGGCAACAGCACTGTCAGAATGACAAGAATCGCGCCGGCAAGCGCCGGTCCCAAGCGCGATCTCGACAAGACCACTGAACCGACCAACGAGCTGACCACCCCTTGGCCCTCCTCCAGCCAAGCGCACCACGTCGCAGAGATGACTCGCGAGGGAACCAATTGTTCCGCGACGCGACGGGCGAAGCGTCAGCGGACCCCCGAGGCGCTATCGCGGCGAGCGCTCCCTGCGGCAGTGCTATCGCATATGGTGTCCACGATGCGGCGGCATCGGCGCCGGGCTTCCTCTCCCGCTTGCGGGGGAGGGTTGGGGTGGGCGTGCCTCCGCTCGGGAGGGTATTCCTGGGTGGTGAGAGCCCTCACCCGCCGCGCGCGGCACGATGCTTCGCATCGCCCGGGGCGCGTCGGCCTCTCCGCAAGCGGGAGAGGCGAAGCAAGCTCACTGCGGCTTTTGCGGCACCACGACGGTCTGGCCGGGATAGATCAGATTGGGATTGCGGATCTTCGCGCGGTTGGCGTTGAAGATCACCGCATAGCGGGCGCCGTCGCCATAGGCGAGACGGCTCAGCGCCCAGAGGCTGTCGCCGCGGGACACCACCCGGCTGCCGCCGGCCTCCGCCGTCGCCGGGGTGATGGCCTCCGCGGGCGAGGCCGATGCGACGGCAGCATTCGCGGCCGGCAGCCTCGCCATGGATTTGGGTTTCGGCGAGCCCATCATGCGGGGCCGGGCCGCTTGCGTCGCGGCAAGGCGTGGCGGCGGCAAGGACGCGACGACGTCTGATTTATCGTCAGGCTTTTCGACCGGCTTCGCGTCCGGCTTCGGCGCCGCCGCGACGCGCGCCGGCGGCGAAGCCTCGGCGATCGTCACCGGCATGGTGCGGCTCGACTGCACGACGGTGCCATCGGGTGCCGTCGCCCGCAGCGCCAGCTCATAGCTGCCGGCGGGAAGTTTTGGCGGGGTCATCACGAACTGGCCCGATGCATCGGCCACCACGCTGTCGAGCGGCTGGCCATCGCGCAGCAGCTCGACCTTTGCACCGGGCGCGGCCTGGCCGGCGATGACAGCAGCCTCGCCTTGATCGTCAACGCGGGCGACGTCGAAACGGGGGCCGGTGTCGGCAGCTGAAGGCTGCGACTTGGCCGGCGCGATCTCGGCCAGCGCCGCGACCTGCTTCCGGGTCTCGGCCATGGGAGAGGCTGACGGTGCCGGCGCAGCCGCGGCAAGCTTCGGTTCGCCGGTCTTCGCCTCCGACTTGACCCCGGTGTCGGCCTCTGCGTTGGCCTCGACCTTCACCTCGGCCTTTGCCTCAGGCTCGAGCTTGGTCTTCGCTTCGGGCTGTTTCTCGTCCGGCTTCACGACCGCGGCGACCTCTGTGTTCGTCTTGCCCGGCAGCAGCCGGCGCAGCTCGGCGGGGCCGATCACCAGCACGGTGCCGACCACCGCCAGCAGACAGAACGCAACGAAGGCCTTGGATGCGGTGATCATCAGTCATCAAGCCTTGATCAAAACCTGGGAAATCAACCCCGATAAATTGCGCCGTTTTGGCTACGGCAGCAAGCCTGGATAAGTGAACCGCCAGGGCTGACGCACGTCAAATCAGCGAGGCCGCTTCGCGGCAATTCTTCAAGGGTATTTCACCGTGACCGCATCTTGCCGCGCCGCGCCATGGCTGGCGCTTGCCTTGACGCTCGCCGCCACCCCCGGGCTCGCGGCTTTCGGGCCGCCGCCGGGTCCCCTGGAGGGCACGGAAGACGCCTATCGCAAACTCGGCTCGATTGGCCCAACAACCGCTATCTCCTGATCTCGCTCGGCGGCCAATACGACGAGCATCCGAACAACACCGTCATGAAGGGCCTCGGCGGCTGGCAATGCCGCTACGACCTTCAGACCGGAAAATTCGACGTGCCCGGGATCTTCGCCAAGGACAATGCGGACGCGCTGGCATGGGAGGTGAAGCGGGAGTGAGCGGCTGGCGGGACCGGATCAGGTTCGTGCCCTTTCGGGGGCGCGCCAAGCTCCTGATTTTGTTCCGATTCATAGTTCCCTAACCGTTGCTGGTAACGGGCTCTTGTCGGTTTTGCTGCATCTTGCCTCTCAAGGGAGAGGACAGGGATGGGCGCATCAACAAGCTGGACCGCGCGGTTGCGCGCGTTGCTTCGCCGTTGGCGGGGCGCACCGCTGACGTGGCTGATCGTCGGCGGCTTCGTGCTGATGGCGGCAATGGCCGTCGGCACCGCGCTGACCGTCGACCGCTTCCGCCAGAACGCGATCGAGAGCGGCCGCGACAGCCTGGAAAGCTCGGTCCGCCTGCTCGCACGGCATTTCGACCGGCAATTCGAGGATTTTGCGGTGCTGCAGAAGAGCATCATCGCGGAGCTCGAAAGCTATGGCATCGATTCCCCCGATGTCTTCCGCAGCGAGATGTCGACGCTCGCCATGCACGAGGTGCTGCGCACCAAGGCCAGCGGCTGGTCCGACGTCGCCGGCGCCAATTTGTTCGATTCCAGGGGCGAGCTGATCAACTCGTCGAAGAGCTGGCCCGTCGCCGACATCTCGGTGTCCGACCGCGGCTATTTTATCAGGCTCAAGAACGATCCGGCCGCGCAGGAAGAGATCGAGGTCGTGCCCGGCCGGTTCGGCAGCGGCCCGGCGATCGTGTTTGCGCGACGCGTGTCGGGCGCGCATGGCGAGTTCCTCGGCATCGTGACCCGCGCGATCACGCCGGACCAGCTCGAATCCTTCTTCGCCTCGACCGGCCTCGGCGACGACGCCTCGATCGCGATGCACCACCAGAATGGCCAGCTGCTGGCGCGCGTTCCGCATCTCGACGCGATGATCGGACAGAACTTCCGCACCGGCTCGGCCGCGCAGAAAGCCGTGTTCGAGCGCAGCTTCGTCACCACGAAGCTCAAGAGCCCGATGGACGGCAAGGACCGCATCGTCGCCTCGCGCCGGCTCACCGGCGAGCCGCTGGTGGTGGTCGCCACCAAATCGCTGGACGCGACACTCGCCACATGGCGCACGCAAACCAAGTTCTTCGTCACCGTCGCCGTGCTGTCGATCGGCCTGCTCGTGCTCACGCTGTTCCTGATCTTCCGCCAGGTGACCAACCGCGTCTCGCTGGAGAAGCAGCGGCTCGACACCGCCCTGAATACGATGACCCAGGGGCTCTTGATGTTCGACCAGGACGAGCGGCTCGTCGTCTGCAACCGCCGCTACATCGAGATGTACGGGCTCTCGACCGCAGTGGTGAAGCCAGGCACGACTTTCCGCGACGTGATCCAGCACCGCGCAGATACCGGCTCATTCCACGGTGACGTTGACGCCTATTGCGCAGACATCCTGAGCAATGCGGGGCGCCTCCAGAGCACCATCGTCGAGACCTCCGGCGGCCGCCTGATCGAAATCAAAAACCATCCCGGCGCGGCCGGTGGCTGGCTCGCCACCCACAACGACGTCACCGAGCGCATCCGCGCCGACGAGCGCATCGCACACATGGCGCATTACGACGCGCTGACCGACCTGCCCAACCGCGTGCTGATGCGCGGACATCTGGAGCGGCGCGTGGCGGAGCTCGCCCAAGGCAGGTCATTTGCGGTCCTCTATATCGACGTCGACGAGTTCAAGGGCGTCAACGATTCGCTCGGCCACGAGGTCGGCGACGAATTGCTGCGCCAGGTCGCCAGCCGCCTGCGCGCCTGCGTCAGCGACGACGATCTCGTGGCGCGGCTCGGCGGCGACGAGTTCGCCATCGTCAAGGCCGGGAGCTCGGACCAGGACGAGCTGGCGGCGCTGGCCGAACGGATCCTGAAGGCGCTGCGCATCCCCGTCGATTGCAAGGGCCAGGAGATCACGACCGACGCCAGCATCGGCATCGCGATCGCGCCGGACCACGGCGACATCATCGACGACCTGCTCAAGCGCGCCGATCTGGCGATGTATGCGGCGAAGTGCGAAGGGCGCGGCACCTTCCGCGTCTTCGTGCCGGAATACGACGCCAAGGCGCGGCAGCGCCGCCAGCTCGAGATCGACCTGCGCCAGGCGCTGGCCCGCCGCGAATTCGAGGTGCACTACCAGCCCCTGGTGGATCTCTCCGCCAACGTCGTCACCGGCTGCGAGGCGTTGCTCAGGTGGCGCCATCCGGAGCGCGGCATGGTCTCGCCCGCCGACTTCATTCCGGTCGCTGAGGACACCGGCCTGATCGGCGAGATCGGCGAATGGGTGCTGAGGCAGGCCTGCACCGAGGCGGCGTCGTGGCCCGGCGACATCCACATCGCGGTCAACGTCTCGCCGGTGCAATTCCGCTCCAAGACGCTGGCGCTCAAGGTTGCAACCGCGCTCTCCGAGTCAGGCCTCGCGCCGGGGCGGCTCGAGCTCGAGATCACCGAAACCGTGCTGATCCGCGACGACGCGGAGGCCCTGACCGTCCTGCAGCAGCTGCGCGATCTCGGCGTGCGCATCGCGCTCGACGATTTCGGCACCGGCTATTCGTCGCTGAGCTATCTGCATCGCTTCCCGTTCGACAAGATCAAGATCGATCGCAGCTTCATCAGCGACATCGGCCAATCCGAGGATTCCTCTCCGATCGTCCAGGCCGTGGTGCACATGGCCGCGGCCCGCCACATGGCGACGACGGCGGAAGGCGTCGAGACCGAAGCGCAAGCCGCGGTGCTGCGGCAGCTCGGATGCAGCCAGATGCAGGGCTGGCTGTTCAGCCCGGCCGTGCCGGCGGCGAAGCTGAAGCAATTGCTGGCGAAGCAGGCGGCGGCGGCCTGAGGCCGGCCCCGCCCGCATTGCAGCGACGTTCGCGTGGTCCAGAGCAAATAGGATCAAACCTCGCATCTCGCAGTTATCGCGCTGCTGAGACGGCCGGGAACTCCGGCCGGGCGGGCCTCAGTCGACATTGCATCACGCACAACGCGGGCGACTTGCCACCTGCGATCGGTTGCGCGCGTGCACATCAAGCGAGGCGACATGGCGATCGTGACTTCCAGGATGATTCCACTCATAGCGGCCGCCGCATTGATCGGCTTTGCCGCGCAGGCGCGCGACGACGGCCGCTTTGCGAACTCCCCCCTCAAGGGCTGGTTCGAGAGCCTGCACAGCAAGGGTGGCGGGCCCTGCTGCGCGGATGCGGACGGCACGGCGCTCGACGACGTCGATTGGGAGACGCGCGGTGGACACTATCGCGTGAGGATCATGGGTGTGACTGGATCGACGTGCCCGACGACACCGTCATCACCGAACCGAACCGCATCGGCCGCACCATCGTCTGGCCCTATTACGTCAACGGCCGCGCCAACATCCGCTGCTTCATGCCCGGCAGCATGACCTGAGAAGACCGGAGCAACGAATCGGCTTCAGCCGCATGCTGCCGGCTGCACAGCCCCATGCGGCCTGACCGACCCTCCGCGCCGGGCGCCCGATGAAGCCAGCAAGCGCAGGCAGTCTGTTCCATCTGTGAGACACACGGTCTAAAAATAGCGTCTATCGGCTCTAATTCGGATCACTAATTTGCGGGGTGTCTTCTAACCCCAGCAAGGAGCGATCCCATGACCATCCTCGTAGCAGGCGCCACCGGCCGCGTCGGCCGCCACGTTGTCCGGCAACTCGTCGAGCGCGGCGCCAAGGTGCGCGTGCTGACCCGTGATCCCGCGAAGGCCGACGTGCCCTCAGGCGTCGATGTCGCCAAGGGCGACCTTCTCGACATCGACTCGTCGCGCGCGGCGTTCGACGGCGTGAGGACGCTGTTCCTGCTCAACGCCGTGACCGGCGACGAATTCACGCAGGCGATCATCACGCTGAACATCGCCCGCGAGGCCGGTGTCGAACGGGTGGTCTATCTGTCGGTGTTCGACGCCGACGCGGCCGTGAACGTGCCGCACTTCGCCGTGAAATCGGGCGCCGAGCGCATGCTGGCGCAGATGGGGTTCAGCGCCACCATCCTGCGCCCGAGCTATTTCATCGACAACGAGCTCATGATCAAGGACGTGATCCTCAATCACGGCGTCTATCCCATGCCGATCGGCAGCAAGGGCGTCGCCATGGTCGACGCGCGCGACATCGCCGAGGTCGCTGCGATCGAACTGATCCGTCGCGACCGGGCGCCGGAAAAGCTTCCGGTCGAGACCATCAACCTGGTCGGGCCCGACACGTTGACCGGACCTGACGTGGCGAAGATCTGGTCTGATCTCCTGGGGCGCCCGGTCGTCTATGGCGGCGACGATCCGAGCGGGTTCGAACAGAACATGGCGAGCTTCATGCCGAAATGGACGGCCTACGAGATGCGCCTGATGGCCGAGCGTTACGTCACCCACGGCATGATCCCCGACGCCGGCGACGTCGAGCGGTTGACCACTATCCTCGGTCGTCCGCTGCGCTCCTACCGCGACTTCGCGGCGGAGATCGCGGCGGCGACGACAAAGTCCACCTGACGGGGCGGCAACGACCCGATGGCGCACCGCTTCGTGCCGCGTAGCGTCCCGGGACGAGACCGGAGCTGCGCTACGCCGCCCGGAGATCGCCGACGAAGCGGTCGACGTCGCGCTTGAGATCGTCGGACAGGCGCGCCAGCATCTTGGCGGAGTCGAGCACCTCGCCGGCGGCCGCACCGGTCTGCCCGGCGGCCTGGGACACGCCGGAGATGTGCCGCGAGACCTCGTTGGTGCCCTGCGAGGCCTGCTGCACGTTGCGCGCGATCTCGCGCGTCGCCGCGCCCTGCTCCTCGACGGCAGCCGCAATCGCGGCTGCGATCTCGTTGACGCGCTGGATGGTGGTGCCGATCGACTGGATCGCAGTGACCGAGGATTTGGTCGCGCCCTGGATCGCGGCGACCTGGCCGGTGATCTCTTCGGTCGCCTTCGCGGTCTGCGTGGCGAGATTCTTCACTTCGGAAGCGACCACCGCAAAACCGCGTCCGGCGTCACCTGCGCGCGCCGCCTCGATGGTGGCATTGAGCGCGAGCAGATTGGTCTGCTCGGCAATGCCCGTGATCAACGCGACGACGTCGCCGATGCGCTGGGCGGCGTCGGCCAGCGCCTGCACCTCGGCGTTGGTGCGATCGGCTTCGCTGGCGGCAGCGCCGGCGATGCTGGAGGATTCCGCGACCTGCCGGCTGATCTCGCTGATCGAGGCCGAGAGCTCTTCCGTTGCCGCCGCAACCGTCTGAACGTTCGAGGAGGCATCGCCCGACAGGCTCGCGACCGAGGCCGCCTTGGACGAGCCCTGCTCGGCGGTCGAGGACATCGACTGCGCCGTGGCATTCAGCTCGCCCGACGCCGACGCCAGCGTGTGCAGCGATTCCGTGACGGTCTTTTCGAACTGCTCGATCAGCCGATCGATGGCGAACTGGCGCCGCTCCTTCTTGGCCTGCTCGGCAGCCCTTTCTTCGCCGAGGCGGTCGCCCGTGATCATGTTCTCCTTGAACACCGACACGGCACGCGACATTTCGCCGATCTCGTCGCCGCGCTCGATGCCTGCCAGCTCGATCGCATAGTCGCGCTCGGCGAGCTTGCGCATCGCCTGCGTCAGCTTGCGGATCGGCGTAGAGACGCGGCTCTGAACCAGGATGAAGCCGAACACCGTGATGGCGAGCGCGACCAGCATCATCGCACCGTTGAAGACGAGGCTCCATATCGCAGCCGTCTTCTGCTGCCCGGCACGGGCGACCATCTCGGCCAGCGCCGCCTGACCAGCCTCGACGTAAAAATTGAGAATGGCGGTGTTGAGCTTGGCAAGCTCCACGCCCTTGATCTCGATGGTCTGGTTGTTGCTCAGCGCCTTGATGAGTCCCTGCTGGCGTTCGACCATGGCGACGGCGTCGCCCTGCTTCGAACGCGCGACCACGTCGGTGAGGCTCGCAGGCGCGTCAGTGCGGCTTGCGGCATCCTGCACTTGGCTCCAGGCCTGCTTGGCACGACCGCCGTCCTCGGCCGCCCCGACAATGTCGGCGGCGGTCCAGGGCTTTGCGGCAGCACCCGCGGCCTCGAGACGGATCGCGATGAGGCCGCCGAAATTGCGCGCGGCCCAGGCGGACTGCTTCACGCCGAGGAGATGATCGACCACGGGGTCCGTGAGCTTGAGCGCGTTCTCGAGGGCAGTGGTCAAGTCGAGTATGGAGTCGAGATAGTCCTGCGCCGTTTTCCTGAACTCGTCGGCCGCCCTGGTGTCGCGCGCCGCCTTCGGCTGGTGGATCAGGGCTTCGGCCTTGGTTCGCAGCGGCAACAGCGCGTCATGGAGCGCAACGAACTTGCCCAGCAGGCCGGCAAGGCGGGAATCGGACACGCCGTCGAGGCGTTCGAGCACGATCTTGTAGGCAGCTTCGGACAGTTGCCGGTTGGCAGCGATCCGCTCATCGGCAGCGGCATTGGCAGGCTCTTCGGCAACCAGCGCCGACAGGAAGGTGCCGCGCTCGATCCTGAAGCCGAGCAGCGCCGTGAAAAGCTGCTGGTCAGTCCCGGCGTAGCGCTCGACCTTTTGCGCCGCGCTGTTGCGCTCGATGGCACCGAACAGGCCGGTCGAGAGCTGCCCGACGAGGAACAGGCCGAGGACGCCGATGATGGCGCCGAGAACGGAACGAATGGAGGGATTGCCGAACGATGCCATGGGAGCGCCGGGTCTCTGAATCGGATAAGGATGCAGGAAAGTACCGGCTTGCCCCTAAGATTTGGTTCACCACATGCCCATCGGCCCGCAGGAGGCGCGGGGCGGAGCCCGATTTGCACCGGTCGGGGGCGCGACGTTCAAGTCATCAGGTTCACTTCGAACGCCTGATGGGGTGAACCTCGACGAACTCGGCGTCCGGATGCGCGATGATGGTGGCGAACATGATGCCGCTGATGATGAGCGACCAGGCGGTGTCCCAATAAATCCAAAACACTTGCCAGCCTCCTTTTGCCAGCCTCCTTTTGCCGGCCTCCGATTGTCGTCCTCGCCCGCGAGACCCTTGGCAACGGCGGGAAGAGGCTGCCGTTCCCTGCAGGCGAAAGCCTAGCGATCTCTTGTCTTGGTCGGCGCGACCTTCCGATCGGTTTCACCGGCGCGGCGTTTTGCCACGACGTCTTCATCCCCAGCGCCTTCGCGCGGACGCGGTGGCGGCTTGGGCTGGCCGGACTGTCCGCCGTGCTTACCGCCCATATCGGGTTTGCCTTCGAGATCGTTTTCGCGGGGCATGCCGGGTCAATGCACGCGGCCGGCAATCGTTCGTCATTTGGATTCGTAATTTACCGGAGCGCCGTTCGGCTGTGAACGAGTTCATATCGGCGCCACCTTTTTGCGGTGCACGATAGTTGGCGCACTGGACGCGTCGAACCTTGGACGGACGGATTTGGCCTCATGACGAAGCAACTCGTGGCCTGGACCATCCTGACCTCGGCCTTGCTCGCCGTCGCCATATGGACGGTGCTCGGGCCGCCCGACCATGAGGCCGGCCCGCATCTGCCCTCGCGCGACCTGACGGCGTCGGTGCGCTAGCGCAGCAGCGGACCGATACAATTTCGGCATCGATCGATCTCATCTGAAATTTGGTGCAAGGGATTACGAGCCGCTATCCTGCCGCAAAACGACTGGCCGTACCGGCAGGAGGACGCCCTTGATCAGACCGACACGCCGCGCGGTGATCGCCAACACGCCCTTCACCGCTCTTGTCACCTCTGTTGTCACCTCTCTTGTCACCATTCTTGCCCTCGTTTCCGGAGTCCGTGCCGGCATGGCCGAAACCTTCGCCTATGTCGGCAATGCCGACAGCAACAGCATCAGCGTGTTCAAGCTTGCCGGGAACGGCGAGATGACCCCGGTGCAGACGGCCGCCTTCACCGGCGTCGAGAAGCCCGGCTCCTCGACACCACTTGCCATCACGCCCGACCATCGCGTGCTGATCGCCGGCGTCCGCGCGCAGCCGTTCGTCGCCGTGAGCTTTGCGATCGATCCCACGACCGGTCTCCTCAGCCCGATCGGCAACGGGCCGCTCGCCGACAGCATGGCCAACATCGCAACCGATCGCACCGGCAAGGTGCTGTTCAGCGCCTCCTATGGCGGCAACAAGGTCGCACTGAATCCGCTTGCCGCCAACGGCGTCGTCGCCGAGCCGAAGCAGGTGATCCCGACCGGGTTGAACGCGCACGCCTTCCTGCCCTCGCCCGACAACCGCTTCGTGTTCGCGACCAATCTCGGTTCGGACCAGGTGCTGAGCTTTGCGTTCGACGCCGCCGCGGGCACGCTGACGCCGGGCGATCTGCCGGCGATCAGGGCGCCGGAAAAATCCGGGCCGCGGCACTTCGTGTTCCACCCCAACGGCAAGTTCGTCTATCTCATCCACGAGCTGAACGGCGACGTCGCGGCCTACAGCTATGAGGCCGAGAGCGGAGCCTGGAGCGAGATCCAGCGCACCACGGCCCTCCCGGAAGCTTTTTCAGGAAAACCTTGGGCCGCCGACATTCACGTCACCCCTGACGGCCGCTTTCTCTACGCCTCCGAACGCACCAGCAACACGCTGACCGCCTACGAGGTCGATGCATCGAGCGGCAAGCTGACGACGATCGGGAGCGTGCCGACCGAGAAACAGCCCCGCGGCTTCAACATCGATCCCACCGGCCACTATCTCGCCGCGGTCGGCGAGCTCTCCGACGGCATGACCGTCTACGCCATCGACCAGGCCAGCGGCGCGCTCAGCAAGCTGAAATCCTACCCCACCGGCAAGAGGCCGAACTGGGTGGAGTTTGCGACGCTGAAGTGAGGGCTCTTTCTTACCCTCCCCTGGAGGGGACGGGTAAGGAAGCAGCGAACCTCTTTGCTTATGCAGCGACAAAGCCAACAGGCGGCATGGCGCCGCCTGCGCTGCGGCATTCTCACCCGGTCAGCCCATGGCCCGCCGCCATCGCTTCTGCTATCGATCGGGCCATATCGCTGAGAGCCTTGCAGCCAACCGGAATGACCGATGCGTTCATTGCCTGCGCGTTCCCTGTCCCAGACCTTCGCAGCTCTCGCCGGACTGGCGCTGATCTCCGCCCTGCCCGCCCGCGCGGCTGATGACGACGCGCCAAAAGGGCCGGCGGTCACGGTGCTGAAAGCGGCCAAGTCCTGCTTCTCCGACATCGTCGAGGCGACCGGCTCGATCATGGCGCGCGAGGAAACCTCCGTACGGCCCGAGCGTCCCGGCCTGAAGGTGACGGAGGTGCTGGCCGACGCGGGCGAGACCACGACGGCCGGCCAGGTGCTGGCGCGGCTGGCGCTGCCCGAAGGCGGCACGCTCCAGGTCACCGCGCCCGTGGCCGGCGTCGTCGCCACCTCCACCGCACAGATCGGCGCGCCTGCCTCGGCCAGGGGCGAGGCGCTGTTCACGATCGTGGCGCGCAGCGAATACGACCTCGTCGGGCTCGTTGCGACCAACGACATCAGGAAGCTCGCGGTCAATCAGCCTGTCACCGTGCGCATTGCCGGGGCCGGCGATATCGATGGCAAGGTGCGCCGCATCGGTCCGACCGTCGAGCCGAACATCCAGCAGGGCATGGTCTATATCGGCATCGCCCCGCAGCGGAGGCTGCTGATCAACGCGAGCGGGCGCGCGCTGATCAAGACCGGCCAGAGCTGCAACGTCGCGGTGCCGTTGACGTCGGTGCAATATACATCCGCGGGCACCGTGGTGCAGGTGATCCGCCGCAACCGGGTCGAGACCAAGCGCGTCGAGACCGGATTGATGTCGGGCGGCAATATCGAGGTTCGCGACGGCCTCAACGAAGGCGACATCGTCGTCGCTCGCGCCGGCGCGCTCTTGCGCGAAGGCGATCCGGTGCGCCCGGTGATGGCCGCGGAAGCGGCGAAGTAGATTTTCACCACACCCGTCATTGCGCGCGCAACGACGATGGAGAGACAGTCGTGGCCCAAGCACGCATGCCGTAGGGTGGATCAGCCGAAGGCGTAATCCACCGATTTGCTTTCCGAGCCGAGAGAGAAGCGGTGGACTACGCTTCGCTAATCCACCTGCGAGCCCTGCGAAAAGACTACCCGCCGGCCTGATCGAAATGCACGTCCTCGAGCAGCGAGGAGGAAACGGTCGGGACCTGATCGCCTTCGGAGGCGCGGGAGATGGCGAGGCGGGTCTTGTTGAAGACGCTCTCGGCGCTGCCCTGCGTCGCGAGGTTGGCGAGGAGCTCGCTGACCAGCGTCGAGTGCTCACCCTTGCCGTCGTCCACGACCTTGCCGGGCGAGGCGGACGTCAGGATCAGCGCATTGTCGGGCGTACCGATCGGCGCGAGACCGTGGCTGTAAGAACGGAAGCGGCGCTCGTAGGGATTGCGGCGCGAGGCATCGACGACGACGAGCTTGGCCTTGGCACCCTGCTCCTTCATCATCTCGAGCACGCCCTCGATCGAGACGCCCTGACGGCGCACGTCGCTTTCCTTCCAGATCACGGCGTCCACAGGCAGCATGTAGCTCTCGCGGCCGGCCTGCACGCCATAGCCGCCGAAGAACAGCATGACGGTGGTGTCGTGCTTGATACGGGACTTCAGGCGGTTGACGGCGCGGACCATGTCGTCCTTGCTCGCGTCTTCCACCATGTCGACGTCAAAGCCGTTCTTGCGCAGGCTGGAGGACAGCGCGCGTGCATCGTTGATCGACTGCGTCAGCGGCGCGCTGGCGTCGGGATAATGCCCATTGCCGATCACGAGCGCGAGACGCGAGGTCTCGCCCACCGAACCCGTGACCTGGTCCGTCGAAACGGCCTTGGCGGCGTCGAGCGCGCGCATGTTGAGGGCAGCATGGGCGCCGATCGCCAGCGACACCGTGCCGACGAGGGCCGCGGCGAGCGCAATCGAGCGTCGGGAAATGTCGAGCTGCCTTACATTCATCTCGCTTCATTCCTGTCAGTGCCAAAGACCGGCCAAGCGCGCGCGCACTGCTTGAGTAGCGCGATGGCGTCTTTAGGTTTGAGGGATTGGCCGGGGGTGTGCCCCCGAATTGCGCGCAATTTGCGGCAGCGCACCAAATAAAGCCTTAACCTGAGATCGCCGCCTCGGCAATAGACCATGCCGAATTAGATCTAAGCCTCTGAATCTATTACGAGAATTTTGCTTCCTGGAATCCGCCTCCAGGGTTCCTCCGTCACCTTCCGGAAGCGGAAATGCAGCTTTTGTGCCCGAGATTTACGTGACATCGGTCACATTTGAATTTCCCGCGAATCCGGGTAGCTTTTTCAAAGACTTGCAGGGGGCAGTCGTCGACCTGGCCTCCCAGTTCCCCGCGACCAGGTATTTCATGAGCCTCCATTATTTCGCAGGCGCCGCGTGCCGAGCGCTGACGGCACGAAAAGACGGCCCCTCCCTTTATGATGTCTGCGATCCCGTCCTGTCGGGCCAAGCCGGCGGCGATCCGCATTTGGCAAAATTCTACAAGACCGCGCTCGGCAATCCCGCTTTGCGCCTGCTGCTGCGCCGTGCCGGCGTGAGCGAACTGCGCGACGAGGCGAAGCTGACCCGGCTGCGCGAGGCACTCGCCCGCGCCCGCGACGATGCCGAACCCGATTGGGCCGCGGTCGGCCGGCCCATTGCCGAACTCGTGGACACCATCACGCTCGACCACCCCAAGCCGCCGCCGGCCATGTTCGTCGGCGCGATGCCGACGACGGCACAGATCGACGGCGCGATCCGCGATTGCGCGCAGCATCTGCTCGTCTCATTCGGCAAAAACGGCTTTCTGCCGACCTATGCCGCCTTCAACCTGATCGGCGATGCTGATTTCCGCGGGCGCGAGCTGATCATGGCGCTCACCGGGTTGAATGCGCGCGGCTACAAGAATTCATCGATGCTGTTCAACCTCGCCCGCGTCTTCATCGCGCGTTCGCCCGCTCGCGCCGTGATCAATCCGCCCTGGCGAGGGATCGCCGAGCCGATGTGGGAACCGGTGCAGATCCGCCACCGCTCGGCCTATTATGATGCGTTCTTCATCGAGGCACTGTTGAGCTATGTCGAAACCGGGCTCGCCTCGCCCACGGACAGGATCGCGGCCGAGCGCGCGATCGCCGACATGGTCGATTTCTGCGTCAACATCAGCCGTGAGGAGGTCGAGGGCAGCAACGGCCAGCGCTTCAACGTCATCACGGCGCTGGCGCCCGCGCCGCATCCGCGCTTCTCCCGCTATTTCGCGCAGATCAAGCAGGACCTCGGCTTCGGCGTCTATGTGCCTGACTGCGACACCACGGCGTGCTCGATCTCGGCGGCGACGCAGGCCGGCTGCACCGATGAGATCATCGACCAGCCGCTGCTGGATTTCTACGCGGGCTACCAGGTGCTATCAGGCGTCAACGAGGCGCGCGTGACGGTGCCGCTCAACGACAACATCGACTACGAGGGCGGCGTCGCCACCTGGATCGACAATGTCAGGGGCGAGCGCCCCTACGGCAATGATCTCGATCCGACGCTCAATCTCGACATTCTCGAGGTGAGCTTTCGCAATCTGGCGCGCTGGAAGATCCTGGAGACGCCTGCGCGACTTGCGACCGTGCATCGGATCATCGGCTTCCAGAAGCGGCTGGCGGCGAGCGGCGCCTTCGCCAATCCGCGCTCGCACATCTATTATCTGCCGGAACTCTACAGCGCCTATTTCGGCCGCTGCTATGCGGCCTTCCTGGCACTGCCGCCGGCGGCGCAGGCCGCGATCGATCCGAACGGCGATTTCGACTTCATCCGCCATCGCGTACTCTCCTACGTCAAGGTCGAGCTGATGGCCGCGGAGATGAACGTGTTCGACGCCGCGCTGGCGCTGATTGCGCTTGGCCATCTCGGCGCCGATCCGCGCGCCTTCGCCCCGGCCCTGAACGTGATCGTCGATGCCATCGGCGAAGGCGGCCGCCGCGGCCCGTTCCGCGCCTATGAATGGAACAAGATGAAGACCCCGACGCGGATCCTGGTCGGCGGTCCCGAGGTGACGTCGGCATTCGTGCTGATGGGGCTGGCAGTGGCGAAGCGGGCGATGGCGCGGGGGTGAGGCTTTGCTCTTACTCCCTGGAGGGGGAGGGTAAAGCAAGACCGCAATGACGGGAAGTTGAAGCCCTCTCCGTTCGGCATATGCTGGTCGAGAGGCCCAAAGCCGACCACAATTGCGGGCTCTATCGAGATTTTCATCACGCGCGGACCGGCATGTTGCGAAAATTCCTGATTGCGCTGTCTTTGCTCAGCTTGCCGTCGATGGCGCAGGCGGCCGACATCAGCGGCACCGCGAAGGTCCGCGAGGGTGATTCCGTCCTGATCGGCAATACGCGGATCCGGCTCGGCGGCATCGACGCGCCCTCGGTCGACCAGCTCTGCCTCAACACCAAGAGCGAGCGCTGGACCTGCGGCGTCGCCGCGCGCGACGAGCTCGCCAAATACAGCGACGGCAAAAACTGGGTCTGCCATGCCCGCTCCATCGACCGCCGCGGCCGCACCGTGGCGCGCTGCGAGGTCGGCGGCGAGGACATCCAGAAATGGCTGGTACGCAACGGATGGGCGCTGGCCTATACCCGCCTCTCGAAGGACTACGAGGCGGACGAAGCTGCCGCGCGTGAGGCCAAAGCCGGGATGTGGCAGGGCGCCTTCATCGCGCCCTGGGACTGGCGCGTGCGCAACAAGAAGACGGTGATTCTCGGCGCCACCAAGCCGCCCGACGGCGCTCATGCGGTGCTGCTCGCCTCGGCCTCCGGACCGGTTGCGCCCTCGCCTGACTGCACCATCAAGGGCAACGTCAATACATCGGGTGAGTGCATCTATCACACCCCGACCAGCCGCTGGTACGCCCAGATCAAGATGAAGATCAGCAAGGGCACCCGCTGGTTCTGCTCGGTCGAGGAGGCGGAAGCCGCCGGCTGCCGCGAGACCAAGCGATAGAGCAGTGTCCGGAACAGTGTGACGCGGTTTTTGCGAAAAGACCATGCTCAAAGCAAAAAGCCGCCCCAGACCTGCGTTTTGAACGCTTTGCTCGGGCCTTTCCGCCGCGTAGAAGAGTAGATCAGCGACCCACCAGACCGTCTTCACGGCACAAGGAAGATAACAATGACCGTTCGCGCGGGCCGGGAATTTCTGGCCATCCCCGGGCCCACCACGATGCCCGACGCGGTGCTGCAGGCGATGCATCGTCCCGGGATCGACATCTACTCCAAGCAGATGACCGACCTGACCGAGAGCCTGCTCCGGGACATCTCGAAACTGTTTGCGACCAAGGGAAAATCCTACATCTACATCGCCAACGGCCATGGCGCCTGGGAAGCGGCGCTGAGCAACGTGCTGTCGCGCGGCGACAAGGTGCTGGTGCTGGAGAGCGGTCGCTTCGCGATCGGCTGGGGCAATGCGGCGTCGCTGATGGGCGCCGAGGTCGAGGTGCTCAAGGGCGACTGGCGCCGCGCGGTACGACCGCATGAAGTCGAGGAGCGGCTGCGCCGCGACACCGAGCACAGGATCAAGGCCGTCGTCGTCGTCCAGATCGACACGGCCTCGGGCGTGCAGAACGACATCGAGGCGATCGGCAAGGCGATCAAGGCGGCCAATCATCCCGCGCTCTACATGGTCGACACCGTGGCTTCGCTCGGCTGCATACCGTTCGAGATGGACAAATGGGGTGTCGACGTCGCCATGTCCGGCTCGCAGAAGGGCCTGATGACACCGCCCGGCCTCGGCTTCGTCTCCGCCAACGAGCGCGCGCTGGACGCGCACAGGAGCGCGAACATGGCGACGCCCTATTGGAGCTGGAGCGAGCGCGAAGGCGCCGAGCATTATCGCAAATATGCCGGCACAGCACCGGTGCATCTGTTGTTCGCGCTGCGCCAGGCGCTCGACCTCCTGCACGAGGAAGGCCTGGAGAACGCGTTCCGCCGCCACGCTTTGCTCGGCGAGGCCACGCGCCGCGCGGTCGGCGCATGGTCGGAGGGCCAGGTGCTCGGCTTCAACGTTGCCGAGCCGCATGAGCGCTCCAACACCGTGACCACGGTAACCATGACCAGTGGCCACGATCCCGCGGTGCTGCAGCGCTATTGCAAGGAAAAGTGCGGCGTCGTGCTCGGCACCGGCATCGGCGATCTCTCGGGACAAGCCTTCCGCATCGCTCACATGGGCCATGTCAACGCGCCGATGCTGCTCGGCACGCTCGGCGTCATCGAAGTCGGCCTCAACGCGCTGAAGATCCCGCACGGCAAGCGCGGCCTCGAGGCTGCGGTGGCGTATCTCGGCGAGCAGGTGGCGGTGTAGCGTTTTCTTCGCCTCTCCCCGCTTGCGGGAGAAGCCGGAATGCGCGCGCCAAGCGCGGATTCCGGGTGAGAGGGACTCTCCGCGAGTGCAACTCTCGCCTCCCCCGTGGAGACTCCCCCTCACCCCACCCTCTCCCCGCGCGCGGGGCGAGGGAGCCAACGGCCGGCACCCTTGGCACTTCTTTAAATTCCCTGCGTTCGATCTGATATAGGGGCAAGACACGCCCCCTGACACGAGGATCGATTTGCCCAAATCCGCCAGCACAACCCCGACCGTTCCCGTCGCCCCGCGCCGGCCGCATTCGTTCACCCGTCACGGCCTCACCGTGATCGACGATTACGCGTGGCTGAAGGACGCGAAATGGCAGGACGTGCTGCGTAACCCCGCGGTGCTCGATCCCGATATCCGCAAATATCTGGATGAGGAGAACGGCTACACCGAGAGCCTGCTCGGCCATACCGCAAGCCTGCAAAAGACGTTGGTGCGCGAGATGCGCGGTCGCATCAAGGAGGACGATTCCAGCGTGCCGTCGCCGGACGGACCGTTCGCCTACTTCCGCCGGTTTCGCGAGGGCGGTCAGCACGAGCTGTTCGGCCGCATGCCGCGGGATGGCGGCGTTGAGCATATCGTGCTCGACGGCGATGCGCTGGCAAAAGACCACAAATATTTCAAGTTCGGCGGCAGCCGCCACTCGAACGATCACAAGCTGCAGGCCTGGAGCGCCGACACCAAGGGCTCGGAGTATTTCACCATCCGCGTGCGCGACTGGGCAAGCGGCAAGGATCTCGACGATGTCGTCGAAGAGACCGATGGCGGCGTGGTCTGGGCCTCGGATGCGAAGTCTTTCTTCTATGTGAGGCTCGACGACAATCACCGCCCCATGCAGGTGTGGCGGCACAGGCTCGGCACCCGGCAGGCCGACGACGCGCTGGTCTACGAAGAGCAGGATTCCGGCTGGTTCACCCATCTGCACGAGAGCACCAGTGGTCGTTTCTGCGTGATCGCCGGTGGCGACCACGAGACGTCGGAGCAGCGGCTGATCGATCTCGCGCATCCCGAGGCGCCGCCGCGCCTCGTCGCCGCACGCGAGGAAGGCGTGCAATACTCGCTGGCCGACCGCGGCGAGGAGCTGTTCATCCTCACCAATGCCGAGGATGCCATCGACTTCAAGATCGTCACCGCGCCGCTTTCGTCACCCGAGCGCAAGAACTGGCGCGACCTGATCCCGTATCGCCCGGGCATCTACATCATCGACCTCGATCTCTATGCCGGCCATCTGGTGCGGCTGGAGCGCGCCAATGCATTGCCGTCGATCGTGATCCGCGATCTCGCGACCAAAGAGGAGCACGCGATCGCCTTCGACGAGGCCGCCTATTCGCTCGATACGATGGGCTCCTACGAATTCGACACGACGAATTTGCGCTTCTCTTACTCGTCGATGACGACGCCGTCGGAAGTCTATGACTACGACATGGTCACGCGCACGCGCAGCTTGCGCAAGCGCCAGGAGATTCCGTCCGGCCACAACGCCGCCGATTACGTCACCACCCGCATCATGGCGAAAGCGCAAGACGGCGCCGAGGTGCCGGTCTCGATCCTGTATCGCCGCGGCCTCGAGCTCGACGGCGCGGCGCCGCTTCTGCTTTACGGCTATGGCTCCTACGGCGTGGCGATGCCGGCCTCCTTCAGCGCCAACCGCCTTTCGCTGGTCGACCGCGGCTTTGTCTATGCCATCGCCCATATCCGCGGCGGGGCCGACAAGGGCTGGGGCTGGTATCTCGACGGCAAACGCGAGAAGAAGACCAACTCGTTCGACGATTTCGCCGCCAGCGCCCGCGCGCTGATCGATGCGAAATACACGCGCGCCAAACGCATCGTCGGCCATGGCGGCTCGGCCGGCGGCATGCTGATGGGCGCGGTGGCCAACCGTGCCGGTGAACTGTTCGCAGGCATCGTCGCCGAAGTGCCGTTCGTCGACGTGCTCAACACCATGCTCGACGACACGCTGCCGCTGACGCCGCCGGAATGGCCCGAATGGGGCAACCCGATCGAGAGCGAGACGGATTTCCGCACCATCCTGTCCTACTCGCCCTACGACAATGTCGCGGCGAAGGACTATCCGGCGATTCTGGCGATGGGCGGGCTGACCGATCCGCGCGTCACCTATTGGGAGCCCGCCAAATGGATCGCGCGGCTGCGCGCGACCATGACCGGCGGCGGTCCGGTGCTGTTGCGCACCAACATGGGCGCCGGCCACGGCGGCGCCTCGGGACGCTTCGACCGGCTCGATGAAGTCGCGATCGTTTACGCATTTGCACTGTGGGCAACGGGGATGGCGGAGGCTGGGGTATAGCCCCAGCGTCGTCCCGGCTTTCGTCAGGACGACGCTGCGCTCAACTTAGCGGCCGTTCCTCTTCCGCCATTCCGCGAAGTCGGTGAGTGTCTGCGGATCCGTCGCGGGATAGAGGCCGAAGATGCCGCGGCCTCGGCCTACTTCCTCGGTGACGAAATCCTCGAACGCGGTCATCTCGAAGGTTTCGTTGGCGATCTCATCGGCGAGATGGGCTGGGATCACGATGACGCCGTCGGCATCGCCCAGAATGACGTCACCGGGAAACACCGGCGCATCGCCGCAACCGATGGGAACGTTGATCTCGATCGCCTGGTGCAGCGTGAGATTGGTCGGCGCCGAGGGGCGATGGTGGTAGGCGGGAATGCCGAGCTTGGCGATCTCGGCGGAATCGCGAAATCCGCCATCGGTGACGACGCCGGCGACACCGCGCTTCATCAAGCGCGTCACCAGGATCGCGCCGGCCGAGGCCGCGCGCGCGTCCTTGCGGCTGTCCATCACCAGCACCGCGCCCGCGGGACAATCCTCGACAGCCTTGCGCTGCGGATGGGAACGATCCCTGAAGACGTCGATGGTGTTGAGATCCTCGCGCGCCGGCATGTAGCGCAGCGTGAAGGCCTCACCGACCATAGTCGGCTTGTCCGGCCCGACGGGATGCACATCCTGGATCATCTGGATGCGCAAGCCGCGCTTGAACAGCGCGGTGGCGACGGTGGCGGTGGAGACGGATTTGAGCTTGGTACGGGTGGCTTCGGAAAGCTTTGACATGTGCGTCCCTCAGTAAATGGACGGCTCGCCGACAGGCGCGCCGAAATCGGTCTCGAGGAAATCGAAGTCGCAGCCGTCATTGGCCTGCTTGATGTGTTTTGTGAACATCCAGCCGTAGCCGCGCTCGAAGCGGCGCTCGGGCTGCTTCCAGGCGGCGCGGCGTTTTTCCAGTTCAGCCTCGGGGACGTCGAGATCGATGGTGCGGGCGGCGACGTCGAGCGTGATGCGGTCGCCGTTCTGCACCAGCGCCAGCGGGCCGCCGATATAGGACTCCGGCGAGACGTGCAGGATACAGGCGCCGTAGCTGGTACCGCTCATGCGCGCATCGGAGATGCGCACCATGTCGCGCACGCCCTGCTTCACGAGTTTGGTCGGAATCGGCAGCATGCCCCATTCCGGCATGCCGGGACCGCCCTGCGGGCCGGCATTGCGCAGGATGAGGATGTGGTCCTCGGTGACATCGAGGTTGGGATCGTCGACCGCCTTCTTCATCGACGGATAGTCGTCGAACACCAGCGCGGGTCCGGTGTGCTTGAGGAAGCGTGGCGCACAGGCGGAGGGCTTGATGACGCAGCCATCGGGCGCGAGATTGCCCTTGAGCACCGCGAGCGCGCCCTCCTTGTAGATGGGATTGCCGACGGAGCGGATCACATCGGCATTGTGCACCTCGGCGCCCTCGATGTTCTCGCCAAGGGTCTTGCCGGTCACCGTGATGCAGTCGAGGTGCAGATGATCCTTGATCTCTCCCATCAGCGCCGGCAGGCCGCCGGCATAGAAGAAGTCTTCCATCAAATAAGCATCGCCGCTCGGACGCACATTGGCGATCACAGGCACCTTGCGGCTCGCGATCTCGAAATCGTCGAGCCCGATGTCCTGTCCGGCGCGGCGGGCCTGCGCGATCAGATGGATGATCGCGTTGGTCGAGCAGCCCATCGCCATCGCGACCGCGATCGCGTTCTCGAAGGCTTTCCGGGTCTGGATCGTCTTCGGCGTCAGGTCCTCCCACACCATCTCGACGATGCGGCGGCCGCATTCCGAGGCCATGCGGATATGATTGGCGTCGGCGGCCGGAATCGAGGAGGCGCCCGGCAGCGTCATGCCGATCGCTTCCGCGATCGCGGTCATGGTCGAGGCCGTGCCCATGGTCATGCAGGTGCCATAGCTGCGGGCGATGCCGGCTTCAATGTCGAGCCAGTCCTTGTCGGAGATCTTTCCGGCACGCCGCTCGTCCCAATATTTCCACCCATCGGAGCCGGAGCCGAGCGTCTTGCCCTTCCAATTGCCGCGCAGCATCGGTCCCGCCGGCAGATAGATCGCCGGGATGTTCATCGAGGTTGCGCCCAGCAGCAGCGCGGGCGTGGTCTTGTCGCAGCCGCCCATCAGCACCACGCCGTCGACGGGATGGCTGCGCAGCAGCTCCTCGGCTTCCATTGCAAGGAGATTGCGATAGAGCATCGTGGTCGGCTTCAGCAGCGATTCCGACAGCGACAGCGCCGGCAATTCCACCGGCAGGCCGCCGGCCATCAGGATGCCGCGCTTGACGTCGTCGACGCGCGACTTGAAGTGCATGTGGCACGGCTGCGCGTCGGACCAGGTGTTGATGATCGCGATGCAGGGCCGGTCCTTCCACTCCTCCGGGGCGTAGCCCATCTGCATGGCGCGGGAGCGGTGGCCGAACGAGCGGAGATCGTCGGGCGCAAACCAGCGCGCGCTGCGGAACTGGTCGGGTGTTTTCTTCTTGATCATGATCCTCGTCCGTCGGAAAATCTGACCTGCTCTTCTCACAGGCCATCTACCCCTCGCAAGGCACCCCCGGGGGCGGCGGAGCGGGCCCCTGCTATGCACGTAGAGGTGCATAGGCACCAGCGCGACGCAAGATCGAGCCTGTCCGTGCCGCCGGCCGCGAAGTGCTTGCAGGGCGGGCACGATCCGCGCAAGACTTTCATAGTCGGGAGCTTTGATTTGGGTCGAGGGGCACATCGCCATCCCGGAGGTTTAACGTGGCCAACATCCTGATCGTGGATGACGACCCGTCCGTTCAGCGGACGATCCGGATGCTGCTGGAGCGGGCCGGCCACCACGTCACGGTCGCCGGCGACGGTCGCAAGGCCCTTGCTCTGTTCGAAGGCAGCCAGTTCGATTTGCTGTTGCTCGACATCTTCATGCCAGGCATGGACGGGCTGGAAACCATGCGGCACATCCAGGGACTGCAGCCGAAAATACCGATCGTCGTCATATCCGGCCGATCGATCACGCCGGATAGCTATGCCGAGCCGAATTTCCTGAAGATGGCGACCAAGCTCGGCGCGGTCACGAGCTTGCAGAAGCCGTTCCGGGTGGATGCGCTGTTTGCGGCGGTCGACCGCTGCCTGAAGGCAGGCGAGTCGGAGGGGGCCGATGTCAGCACCGGCGGCCGATGACAAGGACGTTCGTTCCGTTCCAGGCCGGAATGGGCGCCGCAATTCCGGGGGCGACGCCAATATTCCCCTGACGCTCGCAACCCGGCTCGCCATCGCGATGATCCTGCTGGTGGCGGTGACCGTGGCCGCCGTCGGCTGGTTGAGCTATCGCAATGCCACCCAGGCCGTCATCCCGCGGGTCCTGGAACGCGTCGAAGCCCAATCGCGGCTGCTGGCAAGCAATCTCGAATCCTACGTCGCCGGAGCGCGCGGCGATCTGCTCGGCTATCGCTCCGCCGCCGCGATCAACGGCCTGATCCGCGCCCATATCGGAGGCGGCATCGATGCTCTCGACGGCGTTTCGGAGCAAACCTGGCGCGAGCGCATCGCAGAGCGGCTCGCGGCCGAGATCGACGCCAAACCCGGCTACGGGCAGTTTCGCATCATCGGCATTGACGACGATCAGCGCGAACTGGTCCGCGTCGATCGCTCCGGTCCCAATGGAACGGCGCGGATCGTCCCCAACGGCGAACTGGAGCGCAAGAGCGAGCGAGCCTATTTCCAAGACACGATCCGGCTGCCGCCGGGCGAGATCTATGTCTCATCCGTCGATCTTGCCAGCCGCCAGGGCGGCACCACGGATCTCCACATTCCGACATTGCGGGTCGCGATCCCCCTGTTCACGCCCGACGGCAAGCCGTTCGGCATCATCATCGCCAATATCGACATGCGGCCCGCACTCGACCGGGTGCGCTCGACGGCAGGGGCCGGGAGCGAAATTTTCGTCGTGAATGCGCGCGGCGACTATCTCGTTCATCCCGACCGCGCGCAGGAGTTCGGCTCGTTGCGCGGCCATCCGACCGACTGGCGGCACGATTTTCCGTTTTTCGCAGCCCGGGCCGGCACGCTGGATGGAGCCACGGAACTGATGACCGACCCGTCGGGCAAGCCGAGCGGAGCGGCGATCGCGCCGACCTTGCTCGCAGGCAAGGAATGGATCGCAGTCATCGAGAGGGTGCCTCCGCCGGTGTTCAACCGCGTGCCGGCGGCGGTCCAGAAAACCTCCCTGGTTGTCGGCGTGCTGGCCGTCCTTGCCGCAGCTTCGCTCGCCGTGTTGCTGGCGCGCTCATTGACCAGCCCGATCGGGCGCCTGACCGCCGCGGTGGAGGCGATCGGCAGGGGGCGGGCCGCCGACATCCCCGTCGATGCCGGCGGTGAGACCGGTGTGCTGGCGCGGGCCTTTGCCCGAATGGTCGAAGAGATGCGGGCCAAGACGGCCGCGCTCGAACGCGAGATCGAGGAGCATCGCCGAACCGAGGCCGCGCGAATCCATCACGAAGCGCGCGAGCGCCTGTTCAGCGCCGCGGTCGAGTCATCGGACGATGCGATTGTGATGCAGTCGCTCGATGCCATCATCACCGGCTGGAATCCCGCCGCCGAACGCCTCTATTTCTATACGGCGGATGAGGCGATCGGAAAGTCCACCGCGATCATCGTCCCGGCCGACCGCCGGGAACAAGGCAAGGACTACCTGCGGAGGATTGCCCGGGGCGAGCCGATCGAACGCTTCGAGACGGTGCGCCTGCGCAAGGACGGAACTCCGGTCGAGATCTCTCTCAGCCTGTCCCCGATCAGGGGACCGTCAGGCGAGATCGTCGGCGTCTCGGGCTCGGCGCGCAGCCTGACCGAGGCGCGGCGGGCCGAGCGGGCGCTGCAACAGACCCTCGAGGAACGGCGGCAGCTGTTCGACACCTCGCAGGACCTGATCATGATCACGAACTCGCACGGCGAGATCGTGCAGATCAACCCGAGCTGCGAGACCATTCTCGGCTACCGGCCCGACGAGATGATCGGGCATACCGGCGTCGATTTCATTCACCCCGACCACCTCGATCGATCCCGCGCGGAGATGCGCGCGCTCCGGCACGGCGGACACCCGAAGCTGGCCGACACCCGGGTCTTCCACAAGGACGGGCGCGAGGTCTGGCTCTCCTGGCTCGGCAATTGGTCGGATCAAGCCAAGCGCTTCTTCTTCGTCGGGCGCGACATGACCGAGGCCAGGCTCGCGGCCGAATCCTTGCGTGACAGCGAGCAGCTTGCCCGTAACATCGTCGAGACCGCGCTCGACGCCTTCGTCCAGACCGACGATCGCAGCACCATCCTGAACTGGAGCTCGCGGGCCGAGGAGCTGTTCGGCTGGCGGCGCGACGAGGCGCTCGGCAGGAACGCGGTCGACCTGATCGTCGCGGAGAGCGAGCGCGAAAGGGTCGAGACCGGCCTCGCCCGGTTCCTCGATTCCGCGGAAGAGCAGACGCTCAACCGCCGCCGCGAACTCATGGTCCGCCGCCGCGACGGCAAGGAATTCAGGGCCGAGCTGAGCGTCACTGCGCTGCAGCGCCGCGAGGGCATTCTGTTCAACGTGTTCTACCGCGACCTCACCGACAAGATCGCGTCCGAGGAGCGCATCCGCCATGCCGAGAAGATGGAGGCGGTGGGCCAGCTCACCGGCGGCGTGGCGCATGATTTCAACAACATCCTCACCGTCATCACCGGGACCATCGAGATCCTGGCCGATGCCGTCGCCAAGGATCCGCGGCTGGCCGCGATCACGAAAATGATCGACGAGGCGGCCGGGCGCGGCGCCGAGCTGACCCAGCATCTGCTCGCCTTCGCGCGCAAGCAACCGCTTCAGCCGCGCGAGATCGACGTCAATTCGCTGATCATCGACACCGCAAGACTGTTGCGGCCGACCCTGGGCGAGCAGATCCAGATCGAATCCGTGTTCGAGGACGAGAGCTGCGTCGCGATCGTCGACCCGAACCAGCTCACCACGGCGATCCTCAACCTCGCCCTCAATGCGCGCGACGCGATGCCTGCCGGCGGCAAGCTGATCGTGGAGACCGGCGCTGCCTATCTCGACGAGATCTATGCCAGCGTGAACGACGTGCGGCCCGGCCAATACATGATGATCGCGGTGAGCGACACCGGCACCGGCATTCCATCCCACATGCTGGCGCGCGTGTTCGATCCCTTCTTCACCTCGAAAGGCCCGGGCAAGGGCACCGGGCTCGGGCTCTCGATGGTCTACGGCTTCATCAAGCAGTCCGCGGGGCACATCAAGATCTACAGCGAGGAAGGCCACGGCACCACGATCAAGATGTATCTGCCGCCGGGCAAGACGCCGACGGCGGTCAATGACGGCGTCCCGGCGACGACGGTCGAGGGTGGGCACGAGACCATCCTCGTGGTCGAGGACGACCGCCTGGTTCGCGAATATGTGCTCGCCCAGCTGCACTCGCTCGGTTACGTCACCTTGCAGGCAGCCAATGCCGCCGACGCGCTCACGATCGTTGCGAGCGGCAAGCCGTTCGATCTGCTGTTCACCGACGTCATCATGCCGGGCAAGATGAACGGACGGCAGCTCGCCGACGAGGTGTTGAAGACGCGGCCCGACCTGAGGGTGGTCTACACATCAGGCTATACCGAGAACGCGATCATCCACCACGGCCGGCTGGATTCGGGTGTGCTGCTGCTGGCGAAGCCTTATCGCAAGTCGGATCTGGCGCGGATCATCCGCAAAGCGCTGAGCAGTTGACGTCGGCGCCGGCTCGAGTGAACGACAGTAGCCCGGATGGAGCTACGACGCGCGCTGGGCCGCCGTCATCACGATCCGGATCAGGTCGGCGGCATTGCGGGCGCCGAGCTTCTTCATGATGTTGGCGCGGTGATCCTCGATCGTGCGCGGGCTGATGCCGAGGGTGCGGCCGGCTTCCTTGTTGGAAGCACCGGCAGCGAATTGCTCGAGCACCTCACGCTCCCGACGGGTCAGCGGCTCACGCCCGGGGAAATGCAGCGAGCCGAATTTGGGCGAGGCGCTCTCCGACTGCCTGCGTGCATAGGCGCCGATGGCTTCATCCAGACGGCCGACGATCTCACTGCCGCGAAACGGCTTCTCGATGAAATCGAGCGCGCCGCTCTTGATCGCGCCCACCGCCATCGCAATGTCACCCTGGCCGGAGATCATGAAGATCGGAGCCGGATAGTCCTCGCCGTGCAGCTCCTTGAGAATGTCGAGGCCGGACTTTCCGGGAATGTTCACGTCGAGCAGGACCGCGGCCGGTGTGCGGCTGCGCGCGACGGAAAGCAGTGCTGCGCCGTCCGCGAAACAGATCACCTCATAGCCCGCCGCCTTCAACACCATCGACAGGGTGTCGCGAACAGCCGGGTCGTCGTCGACCACGAAAATCTCACCACGGGAGGTTTGTTCGACCATGTGCCATGTCCATTTGCCAAGGCGACCGCCAAGTCCATTTGGCATTCAAGGATCGTGCCCGCGCCCCAATCCATGGTTTTCGGCGCAGGTTCGGCCCACCCGCATTTGTACGGGACATGAACTTAACGCACAAGTAGCGGCAAGGTGCCTTATTGCGGGGGACGGAGAATATCCATGCTAAATTACGCCGGCACACCCCCGCTCGCTGCGATGGCCGAAACCGACAGTCGTCAGCTGATCGCTGCCGAACTGCGTTCCCTGATCGCACGCATCGACATCAGCATGCGTCTGATCGACGCTGCCATGACCTATGATGATATGGACTCGGAGGACGACAGCGCTACCTTGGGCGCCGACTTGGGTTCCATCGAGATCGTCGTGCTCGACGACATCACGCCCCGTTATGCCGCGGCAAGCGCGGCCCTCAATACCTGCCGGGCGGAGCTCCGCCAGGCCCTGCAAAAACTGTCGGAATCCGGCAATCCGCCCTAGTTGTGCATCAGCGCGGCTGAATTGCCGCAGCCGATTGCATGCAGTTCCGCGCCTCAGGCGCGGTGCCGCTCCACGATCGCGTCGCTGGCGACGCCGCCCCAGGTATGAATCGTCGGCAGGCCCATCGCCGTCTTGCCGAGATTGGCGAGGCTGATGCGCAGCGCGGCGAGATCCAGCGGCTTCGGCAGGCTCTGCAGCTCGATCCCGACGGAGCGGGCAAAGCTGCGGGCGGCGCTGCGGCGCTTGCCGTCCATGCCGCTGATCACGATCACGAAGCCCGTGAATTTCGCCGCAGCCATCTCCCGCAGGACGTCGATGCCGTCACCATCCTCCAGCAGGAGATCGAGCGTCACGCAGTCGAAGCGCGCGGCGCGCAGCTTTTCGATCGCTTCGGCGACCGAGGGCGCGACGGTGACCTCGTGGCCCGCCTGCTTGGCGGCCACCGTGATCAGGCTGCGCTGCGTGGCATCGTCATCGACCACGAGGAGCTGAAGCGCGCGCCGCTCGGCGGCATCGGGCAGGTTTGAGGAGATGGGGGAAAGAGAGCTTCTTGGCATGGCCGGACCCTGAGATTGCGACCGTCAATCGATACACGGTGCACGCTTAAGCCGCGTAAAGCCGGACCTTGGAATTCGCTCCGATGTTTTCAGAAAATGTGAAGCAACGCGTCGGGAAGCGTCGCGTGTGACGCCCTGGCGATCACGCCACCGCATCATGGTCGCCGGCAGCGCCACGCTTCTTGCGGTTCTTGCCACGCAGGAACTGGATGTCCATCTCGGCGCCGTTGACGCGCACGAGCTCGCAACGGCGGTAGGCAAGCCCGGTGGATGACAGCAGCAGGAAAAACTCCTTCAGGTTCAACCCCTGAATGGAGCCCTCCACCGTGAGGATGGCGTCGCTGTCGGAAATCGCATTGAGCGTACAGTCGCGCCGCCACGTGCCGTCGATGGCCATGATGCAGACATCATAGCCGCGACTGAACGTGACGCGCTCGACGCCTTTGCCGTCCTCGGCCATGCCTATCGTCCCGCCATCGCCGCCATGCGCGGGGCCGCTGCAGCATTGGCCGCCACCGCACGCGCGTCGTTCGGCTTGTACAGGCCGCGGCGATCCGCAATCGGCTTGAACGTATCGGTCAGTCCGACCACGGTCTCCGCTGCGCCGAGCACCAGGAAGCCGTCGGGCTCGATCTGCCGGGCAAGGCGGTTGAAGATGTTGATCTTGGTCTCCTGGTCGAAATAGATCAGCACATTGCGGCAGAAGATCACGTCGAACGTACCGAGGTGTGAGAAGTCCTGGAGCAGATTGAGCTGCCGGTGCTGGATCATGGCGCGCAGCTCGGGATTGACCTGCCATGTCTCTCCGGTCTGCTTGAAATGTTTCATCAGCATCTGGATCGGCAGGCCGCGCTGCACCTCGAACTGGCTGTAGACGCCGGACTTGGCCTTCTCGAGCACCTCCTGCGAGAGGTCGGTGGCGATGATCTCGACGCGCCAGCCGCTCAGGGCCGCGCTCATCTCCTTCAGCGTCATCGCCAGCGAATAGGGCTCCTGCCCGGTCGAGCCTGCGGCACACCAGATTCGCACGCTGCGGCGGCCGGCACGGGCCTTGAGCACCTCAGGCATAATGGTGTCGCGGAAATGGTCGAACGGGACCTTGTCGCGGAAGAAGAAGGTCTCGTTCGTGGTCATGGCTTCGACCACGCTGGTGATCAGCGCACTCGAACCGCCTTGCAGCTTCTGTACGAGCTCGGGAATACCGGAGAGCCCGGCCTTGCGCGCCAGCGGAAGCAGGCGGCTTTCGATCAGATATTGCTTGTCCGCGGACAGGTCGAGACCGGAGCGCTCCTTCAGCAATTTACGCAGATACTCATAATCGGGCGCGTTCACAGGACACCTCTTGACGCTGCTGGCAGATGTATTTTCAGGCGGCTGTTTCTTCTTCGCGCGCGACCAACCCGACTTCCTGGAACTTCGCCAACACGATTTCCTTGTCGAACGGCTTCATGATGTACTCGTTGGCGCCGCCGCCCATCGCCTTGGTGATGTGGTCGATGCCGTTCTCGGTGGTGCAGAACACCACCCGTGGGTCTTCGCCGCCAGGCATGCGGCGAAGCGTGCCCAGGAACTGGAAGCCATCCATCACGGGCATGTTCCAGTCGAGCAGGATCGCTTCCGGCATCGCCTTCTTGCAATGGACCAGCGCTTCGACGCCGTCTTCCGCTTCAATGACGTGAAAGCCGAGCGCTTCGACGATGCGGCGCGCGACCTTGCGAACGATGCTGGAATCGTCAACCACCAAACAGGTCTTCATCTTGGATCTCCGGCTTAAATGTGTTTCGTGAATATTCAGGCAGCCATTTGCACTTCGGTCTTGAGCTCGAGCACGCGATCGACGTCGAGGACGACCATGAGCTGTCCCTCGAGCCGGTGAACGCCGCCGGCGAGCTTGGCCATGCGGGGGTCGAGGTTGACCGGGTTCTCTTCCTTGCCATCCTCGGGCAGGCGCAGCACCTCGCCGATCTGATCGATCAGGAGGCCATAGGATTCGCCGCGCAGGTCGACACCGACCGCCATCGGCGTCTTGCCGTCCTCGTCCCTGGGCAGGCCGAGACGGGCGCGCATGTCGATGACGGTGACGATGCGGCCGCGCAGGTTCAGAACGCCTGCGATCTCGTGCGAGGACAGGGGAACGCGGGTGACGCGCTCCGGCATGAACACGTCCTGGACGCGCGAGATCGGCAGGCCGAACAGCTGGCCGCCGATCATCGCGGTGACGTATTCGACCATGGCGCCTTCGCCGATCTGGGTCTTCTTGCTCATACCGTCTCCCCTGGTCCCTCGCCGCTCTCTGGTTTGAGCATGATCATTTCGGAAAACCGCTTCACACTTGTCCGGATCATGCTGTTACGCCGCGGCCCGGCTCAGCTCGGAGGCACCGGCGGCGCCCGCGGTCTGCTCCTTCAGCGCCGCGATCAGACCGGGACGGTCGAACTTGGCGACATAGTCGTGGAAGCCGGCCTGACGGCCGCGCTCGATCGCCGCCGGCGACACCAGGGCGGACAGGCCGATGATCGGCATCGCACCCAGATTGCTGTCGGAGCGGATCGTTTCCGCGAACTCGAACCCGTTCATGTCGGGCATCTCGATGTCGGTCAGCACCACGTCGAAGCTCTGCGCACGCAGGGCGGCCAGGCCCTCCTGCGCGGTCGGCGCGGTGCGGACACGGTAGCCGGCGGCCTTGAGCACCGGCGCCAGCATGTTGCGGAAGAAGGCGCTGTCGTCGACCAGCAGCACCGACTGCGAATGCATCGACGGCTTCATCTCCTTGCGGGTGAACCAGTCGGCGAACGCCATGGGCAGGAAGTGGCCGACATCGATCACCTCGGTGGCCTGGCCCTTGATCACGGCCGAGCCGAGGATGCCGCTGGCCGAGCCGCCGACCTCGATGTTGAGGCGTTCCTCGACGATGTCGATGATCTCGTCGACGACGAGGCCCATGGAGCGGCCGTCATCGGCGAACACCAGGATCGGCTGGGCGCCCTGGCTCGCGATGGTGACGCCGTCCATGGAGACGAGCGGCATCAGCTGCTCGCGGTACTGCACCATGTAGCGGCCGTTGCTGAACTCGATCTTGTCGGCGGGGAGCTCTTCGAGGCGGGTGACGAGCCCGAGCGGGACCGCCTTGGGCTGGTTGGAGCCGGCGCGGAACACCAGCAGCGAAGTGGTCTGCTCGCCCGAGCCGATATGGTGCGCGCCATTGTCATCGCCCATGTCGTGGGCCGAGGAACCGGCGGCGCCGAGCGCTTTGGCAATGCCGTTGGGGTCGATGATCATGATGACCGCGCCATCGCCCAGGATGGTGTTGCCCGAGAACATGTCGATGTGACGCAGCTTCGTCGACATCGGCTTGACCACGATTTCCTCGGTGTGGAACACGCCGTCGACGACGATGCCGAAGGTCTGGCTGCCGACCTGGGTGACCACGATGAAGCCGTTCTCGGGATCGGACGCCGCGCCGTCGTCGATCTTCAAGAGCTTCTTCAGGTGGATCAGCGGCAACAGCTTGTTGCGCAGCCGCAGCACCGCGGTGTCCTTGATGCGCTCGATGCGGTGCTCGCTGTTGGCGCGGGCGCGCACCAGCTCGACCACCGAGAGCTGCGGGATCGCAAAGCGGTCACCGGCGGCCTCCACGATCAGGGCCGAGACGATCGCCAGCGTCAGCGGGATCTTGATGGTGACGGACGAGCCCTCGCCGGCGACCGACTTGATGTCGATGGTGCCGCCGATCTGGTCGATATTGGTGCGGACCACGTCCATGCCGACGCCGCGCCCCGATACCGAGGTGATGGCGGCCGCGGTGGAGAAGCCGGGCGCGAAGATGAACTTGTGGATCTGGGCTTCCGACATCTTCTCGAGCTCGGCCTCGGTGGCCAGACCGGAGGAGATCGCCTTGGCCTTGATCTTCTCGGTGTTGAGGCCGCGGCCGTTGTCGGCGATGCAGATGATGATGTGGCCGCCTTCGTGATAGGCCGAGAGGCGGATGGTGCCCTGCTCGCCCTTGCCGTTCGCGGTGCGCTCGGCGGGGGTCTCCAGGCCGTGATCGGCGGAGTTGCGCACCATGTGGGTGAGCGGGTCCTTGATCAGGTCGAGCACCTGGCGGTCGAGCTCGGTGTCGGCGCCGTGCATCTCCAGCTCGATCTGCTTGCCGAGTTCGGATGAGAGATCGCGCACGATGCGGGGCAGCTTCTGCCAGGCATTGCCGATCGGCTGCATGCGCGTCTTCATGACGCCTTCCTGCAGCTCGGCGGTGACGTTGGAGAGGCGCTGCAACGGCACCTTGAACTCGGTGTCCTCGTTGCGCCTCGAGATCTCCAGCAGCTGGTTGCGGGTCAAGACCAGCTCGGAGACCATGGTCATCAGATGCTCCAGCGTATCCACGTTGACGCGGATCGACTGGTTGGCGATGCGCTCGCCTTCGGAAGCCACCTCGTCGGCCATCGACTTCTTCGGCGCGGCCTTCTCCCTGACCGGCTTTGCAATTTCCCTGCTGGTTTCCTTTTCCCTGGCAGCCGGGGCTGCAGCAGCGGGCTCGGCCTTCGCTTCAGCCCCGGCAACCGGCGCAGGCGCTTCGATCGCGGTCTCGCGGAAGGCGCGCTCGAGCTCGTCGAGCGAGACTTCGCCCGGACGCAAGGGGCGCTCCAGCGTCTGCTCGATCAGCGTGCCCGTGGTCATCTCCTTGGCCGGCGCAGCGCTTGGTGCTTCCGGCACCAGCGGCGGCGCGTCGGCAACGGCAACGGCAGCCGCGGCGCCCGCGGCCGGCATCGGCTGCGCCGAGCCTGACGCGATCGGCGAAGCCGACGCCGACATGGCGGCCATGCCCTGCTCGACCATCGCTTCCAGCTTGTCGATGAGATCGCGGTCGTTGCCTTCGGGCTCGGCTTCGGTGGCCTCGAGACCTGCGAGGATCTCCTTGATGCGATCGATCGAGGACAGGATCAGCGTCACCGCCGCACCCGTCACCGGCATGCCGTCGCGGAATTTGCTCATCAGGGTCTCGCCGGCATGCGCCAGCGCTTCAAGCCGCGGCAGACCCAAGAAGCCGCACGTACCCTTGATGGTGTGGACCAGGCGGAAGATGTTATCCAGGATCTTGGCGTTGTTCGGCTCCTGCTCGAACTTCACCAGCTGATTGTCGACGGTGTCCAGGCTCTCGCTGGTCTCCGTCAGAAACTCCCGCAACAGATCATCCATGGTTACGCCTTACTGAGCTGGACCTCGACGCCTGCGCCGCGCCTGGAATCGGCGGAAGTCCGCACCTAGATCGTTAGGCAACCCATTTCACGGTCCCGTTAATTTCATGCTCCGTGCTAATACGGATATTGAAGAGAAGTTTGCAGTTCGACTGCATCGGGCTGCGGTTTTCTGCGTCAGCCGCGCAACGCGACACGTAAACACGGGCATAACGGCATCGGGGCAGGGGTGAAAAAATCCCGCCCATGTCGTGGGATATCCACGGGCCGCGCGATCTGAATCAGATCACGCGCCATTCGGACCGCTGTTCGGGGTTCTATCGAGGTGTCCATGAAATCCGCGAGATCGGCGTTCGCGGTAAACGGATTCTTACCGTACGATTGTCGCGAACAACAACGCGCTAACCCATACGCGACGCGGCAGCATGGCGCCTTTCTCCTCCAGCTTGCGTGGACATCGTCACGACGGCATGGCGGTCGGACCGGTGCGACATGCGAACGGAATGAACGCGCGATGGGCGACCGGGCCGCGCCAGGGTACGAAGCAATATCTGACGGCTGAAAAGAATCGGCGGGCGGGCAAAGTGCCCTGGACCGGCGAATGTCCGACGGAAGAGTGGATGCAACATCTGCGGTCGGCTGCCCGCTCATGAGGCGCCCTGGCCAATGCCCCCGGTCGCGACGCAGGACCAATTCGCCGGACACACCCGCAAATCAGCGCGCCGTTCTTATTTCCAACGCAAATACGCCAGGCTGTCTGCCCTCTAACGGGTATATGAACAGCACCACAACCAGTACACTGGGCTTCGTTTTCGTGCAACTGCATTCCGAGCACTTCATTTTCGATACTTTATGGAACGCGCTGGATTGATCCCCCATGACCGCGAGCGGCCCACCGCCTAACCAGCTGCTGCAGTCGCTCGGCGCCGCGGACCTCGATCTTCTGCGTCCTCATCTCGTCGCAATTGAATTGGTCAGGGAGAATGTCTTGAGCGAAGCTGGCGTGGCGCTTCGGCACGTCTACTTTCCTCATGATGGAACCATTTCGATCACAGTCGGTCTGTCGGAGGGACAGACCATCGAGGTCGCGATGCTTGGCCGCGACAGCATCGTCGGTGGCGGCGCTGCGCTCGCCGACGGGATCGCGGCATCAGACGCCGTCGTGCTTTTCCCCGGGACGGCATCCGCGCTCGAAATCGCGAGCTTTCGAACCGTCGCTGCGGCCAGCGGGACGTTCCGCAGCCTGGTGATCCGGCATGAGCAGTCCTTGCTCGCCCACGCGCAGCAATCCCTGCTTTGCAACACGCTGCACCCGGTCGAGGCGCGACTGGCGCGATGGCTGCTGCGTGCCCGGGACTTGTCCGATAGCGAAACCCTTCCGCTAACGCAGGAAACCCTGGCGCAAATGATGGGCGTCAGGCGCAATGCCGTTTCGCTGGTCGCACATGCGCTTCAGCGGGCCGGAATTATCCGCTACAGCCGGGGCCAGATCGAGATCACGGATCTGCGCGCGCTCGAAGCGACCTCGTGCGATTGCTACGGCGCCGTGAAGGCCCATCAGGCACACCTGCTGAGGAGGCGACCCTGATGTGCAATCTACGATTGATTGCCCATATCAATGACTGCACGCCCAAAACTCATATGGACGAAAAGATTGATTTGTCGGCCCTGTCCGCGATTGCCAACTTATCCAGCGGGCAACAAGATGGAGCCTGCAGCTGGGCAGGACATGCATTTCCGCGAGGCAGCTTTGGAAACGATGGTGCGGCCCTCGAACCGTTTCCTGTCGGCGCTGTCGACAGATGATTATGAACTGATCCGTGCACACCTGCGCACAGTCGATCTGCCGCAAGAGACCGTGCTGGTCGAGACCGGCGAGACGCTCAAACGCGCCTACTTCCCCCATCGTGGCGTGATCTCGCTCGTCGTGGAGCTCACCAAGGGCGAGCATGTGCAGGTCGCCATGATCGGGCGCGACAGCCTGCTCGGCGCACTTTCGGCCATGGGCGACGCAGCCGCGCTGAACACAGCGGTGGTGCTGGTCGCCGGCGCCGCCTCGGTGATAGATCTCGACCGGCTTCGCGTCGCCGCCGAACAGAGCTCGACCCTGCGGACGCTACTGGTCCGTCACGGGCTCGCCGTCTATGCGCAGGTGCAGCAGACCGCAGGCTGCAACGTGGCGCACCCGGTGGAGTCGCGGCTCTCGCGCTGCCTATTGCACATTCACGACTTGTCGGGGGACTACCGGCTGCTGCTGACGCAGGAGGCCCTGGCGCAGATGATCGGGGCGCGGCGCAACAGCGTGTCGCTGGTCGCCAATACCTTGCAGCAAGCCAACTTCATCCATTACAGCCGCGGACATATCCAGATTGTCAATCTGGACGGGCTGCGCGAGACGGCATGCGAATGCTACGCCGCGGTCAAAGCCCAGTACGATCGGCTGCTCGGCCCCTGACGGCGCACGCAGGGCTGCGCATGGTAAAGCAATTGCTTAATGTGACCAGCAAACACCGTGCGTCTCGCGACCAGAACTGAAATCTGAACGGCATAGACATCCCCTACGCTCCGCGCAGGCCGGCGCGCACAACGGGGACCTCGACATCAATGATCGACACCGCATTCGCGCCCGGGCCAGCCGCGCTCGACACCGCAGCCTTGCCCGAGCCTGAACCGCTGCGCGAGCCTGAACCGCTGCGCGAGCCTGGCGCCTTCGAAGCGCTGGTGCGCGAGATCGGCGAGGACGGCGCCCGTGAGGTGCGCGCGGTGTTCTGGAGCGAGACCAGCGCGCGGCTCGAGCTGTTTCGCACGCTGGCCCTCGGCCGGCATCACGGCCGGATCGCGCGCGAGGCGCATTCACTGAAGAGCACGGCCAGGACATTCGGTTACCTTCGCCTCGCCGCGCTGGCGCTGCGGCTCGAGAGCACGGCCGACGCGCTCGACGACACCGAATTCGGCGATTTGCTTGACCTGATGGATGCGGCGTTTGCGACCGCGATGGCGCAGGAACCGCAGGACTGACCATTCCGGCGGCAGCCGCGCCGTACTTATACGGTTGGCGATTTTCACGGATGACTAATCATAGGTGGCGATAGTCGCCGGAAACCAGGAGGGTTTCCATGTTCACCTATGAGACTGCGGACCAGAAAGAGGTCCGTCGCTTCCGCATCGCCCAATTCAACGGACGGATGGCTACGGTGAAGGCAGGTGAGTCCACGGTCACGGGCTTCGTTCGCTCGGTGCTGGAGCAGGAATCGACCGTCCCGCAGCGCTGGACCATCACCATTGTCCCGAATACGCCGAAGGAAGATCCGAAGGTGCTGCGGCCGACCTCGCGCCTGCGTCCCTTCGCCGACGATTATTTCTAAAGCGGCCCGGGACCACGGTTCATTCGAGCGAATGCAACAGCGCCGCACGGACGAGGTCCGCGGTGTTGCGCGCGCCGAGCTTGCGCATCGCTTCGGCACGATGGCTCTCGAAGGTGCGTGGACTGATCTGCATCCGCAGCGCGCCCTGCTTGTTCGAAAAGCCCTCACTGATCAGCCGCAGCACTTCACGTTCCCGCTTGGTCAGCCGCTTGCCCGACACGCCCGGCAAGCCGGCCGTCTCGCGCGACGCCAGCACGCGGCCGGCCTTCACCACGGCATCCCCTGTCGTGAACGTCGTGGGCAACGCGCCCTTGTGCGAGCCGGCGAGCTGCTTGACCACAGCGCAGACGCGCTCGGTCTGCGCCAACGCGTTCTCCACAACCTGCTGCAAATAGGCGCGGTCGGCCGAAACAGGCGCGAGCTGGTCGCTATGATGCTTGATCTCGCCCATGTAGAGCAGCAGCGCAGTCAGAGGGCCATTGAGCTCACGGGCGATAGCCACGGCCATCTCGTCGGCCGCCTCGGCGCGCGCAGCATTCAAGCGGACGAATTCGAGCTGTTCGATCGGAGCAGCGCTTCTCTCGCACCATCCCGCCGGCCGCGAATCAGTGGCCGTATCGTTATGTGACCCCATGCGGCTCCTGTAGCGGAACCCGGGGCGATCTGTGGCTAACTTTTTGCTCCGTAAGACTACGGCTAGTTTGCCAATCTGGCGCGAAACAATCGACCCCGGCACAATTTATGCTTTTGCCTGGCCCGCGCGACCATGCAACGGTTGACAAGCCGCCTAGATCCTATGCAGGGCCGCTGAAGGTTTTCTTAACGATCTCTCCCGCAACACGCCCGGCGCCCCCGGATTTTACGGATAAATTAACGGGGACTTGGTTCTCTGTGTCACGATTGTGAGCGCGCAAATGCGTCCATGCATTGGGCCGGTGGCCTGCTGGAAACGTTGCGAGAGCGTGCCATGGACGAGATCGACGAGCTTTCGGAGTTCCTGCAGAAGCTGACGCCGCTGTCGCGCAGTTGCCTGCTGAGCGAGCTCGAGCGGCTCGAACTGTGCGGCATCGACATGCCGGGCTCGGCCGGGGTTCAGGCCAAGCTGCGCGCGGAGTTCCGCAAGGACGGTTCGGTCCAGGCGCGCGCCACCAATCCTTCGCGCTACTTCTTTGCACCCCTCGAGCTGCTGCTGATCGACGGCGCGCCCGAGCACGCCAATGCGGGACGGATCTCGCGGAACACGCTCACGCCGATCTGGGAGTGGATTTGCCGCGACCTGCTGCCGACCATGGCACGCGACTATGTCAAGGCGATCAATGACCAGGTCACGGCCAACAATCCCAAGGAAGTGCAGAAGATCGCGACAGCCTTTCAGATCAAGGTGCTCAAGGTGCTCGAGAACACGCTCGCCTCTGCGGAGAGCGCCGAGTTCGCGCGGAGCAAGCTCACGCAATATACGGCATCGCGTACCGCCTTCGACGACGTGAAGAAGATGCAGCGGGTGCTGCGCGCCGGCGAGGCACTGTCGAAGTTCAATGACAAGCTGCCCGAGACGATCGCGAAGTTCGACGACGGCCAGGTCAGCCAGATCACGGCGCAGCTCGACGCCTTCAAGAAAGCGCATCCCGATGCACTGCCGTTTGCGCTGGCGCTGGTGGCGAGGCGCCTGAAGACATTCTGGCAACTCGCATACCTTGCGACCAGGGCGGCCGCGAGCAAGAATGCCGCCGACATCGCCGCCACGCCCTATGCTTGCGTCATTCCCATGGTGCTCGACCGGCTCGACGACAAGCGCCTCGCGCTGCGGGTCGCGCTCCGCCACAACCGCTTCCTCGTCGCGCGCGACCTGCTCACCGAAATCTACGACGCCGAGCATTCGCTCAAGCTTCGCATCGACGGCATCGAGCAGAGCGAATGGGGCGTCCGGCTTCAACAATTGATGGACGCGATCGCAGCGCTGGTTTCGGCCGAGGTCAGCCGCTTCCCCGCCAATGTCGGTCATATCCTCGGCTCGCGGCGGCTGCGCAGCCCGGACACGCTGGGCGGCAAGCTGAGCTATCTGGCCTGGAAGGGCCGCGACGCGGTGCAGGACGGCGCGGCGGCATTTCGCAAATTGCTCGGGGCAACCTGATTCCCCTGCACCCTATTCGGGCACATGTGGCAGGCGCAGGAAGCGATCGAGAAATCGCCCTGACATCACGATCCTGAACCACCATTGGACCAACCGCCGCGTCGTCATAGAGGTAATCCCTGACAGCCCACCACCGGCTCCGCGGACCCATAGCGCATGTGCGGCCATACGCATGTGAGGCGCTTCACACTCGTCCGCCCTGCAGATCGTCGCGTTGTCGCATCACCGTCACGCGCGAGCGCGGTCGGCAGGGCCGGGCACGACAAAGCCATGGGAAGTCGGCACGGGAATTATTCAATCGGGCGAAGCGTGCTGCGGCTTCGTCCGATTGCAGGACACGGCGCGCCGGCATCGACAGACCGGTCCGGCGAGAATCCACGCTCGATTTCCGCGCGCGATCGTCCCGAAAGCGGACGGGCGTGAAGACTTTGCGAAAGCAATCTAAACAATTTTAGAAATGATGAGGGCTTTAAGGTTATCGGGACAATTCGGGGTACAAGCTGAAGCTCTCCATATTTGGAGCTCCCCGCATCGCTAACACACCTGCAGGGAACGGGAGTGGTTAGCGATGGACGGGATTGGTGAGCTCGCCGGACGAAGGCTGAAAACCTTCGGACGGCGGAAGATGATGCCGCGCGCTTGCGTGGCCGACAGCAAGCGTCACCTGCGCGCCTTCATGAGCGAGGTGCTCGAGGATCTCGGCTTCGTCACCAGCGAATGCAGCGGTGCGGGCGAGTTGCAGGCCATGCTCGGCTCCGAGCTGCCGGACCTGATCCTGCTCGGCATCGCGGCCGACGGCATCGAGCCCGGCCGATTCCTGGAAATTCTGGTGCGCGAGGCTTTCGACGGCAAGGTGCTCGCCGTCGGTGCACGCGACTCGATCATCGTCAAAGCCGTGCAGCAGGTCGGCGAGGAATACGGGCTCGCGATGCTGCCGCCACTGACCACGCCCTTTGCCGCGGAGACGCTGCGCGAGCGCGTCGCAATGCTGCTGCCGGACGAGCCTGTGCCCAGCCCGGCCGTGCACGTCGGAGAAGCCCTGCATGCGGGTTGGCTCGAGCTCTGGTACCAGTCGAAGATCGAGACGCGCTCGCTGGTCCGCTGCGGCGCCGAGGCGCTGGTACGGATGCGGCACCCGACCTGGGGCGTGGTGCCGCCGGCCTATTTCATCCCTGATAGCCACGACCCGCACTTCCGCGACCTCTCGGAATTCGTGATCGAGCGCGCGCTGCAGGACTGGCACTATCTTCTCGAGCGCCAGAGCGCGGTCGATCTGTCGATCAACCTGCCTGCGCCCTATCTGAGAGAGCCGCAGGCCGTGCGCGATCTCTGCAGGAGGATGCCGACGCATCCGGCGTTCGGCGGCCTGACTATCGAGATCGCCAGCGGCGAGGCGATCCGCGACCTCGACTTCCTCACCGAGATCGCGCGCGAAATGCGCTTCCACAATATCGGACTCTCGATCGACAATCTCGGGGCCAACTGGCCGGAGCTGATGGGCCTGGACAAGATTCCGTTCATCAAGCTCAAGGCCGACCGGCAATTCGTCACAGGCTGCGGCAATGACCGGCTGAAGCGGACGGTGTGCCGTCACATCGTCGAGCTCGCGCAAGGCTACGGCGCACGCGCCGTCGCCGAGGGTGTCGAGAGCCGCGGCGATCTGATGGCTGTCAACGAGCTCGGCTTCGATCTCGTGCAGGGCTATCTGTTCGGCAAGCCGATGCCGTTGAAGAAGTTCGCGAGAAGCGCGCTGACGCAAACGGTAATGGAACGCGGCTGAGGCGCCAGGGCCTCAGGCATATCGCCGCGCGAAGAACACGCAGACGACGACCAGCGCGGTCGCGCCGATCATGCTCCATGCGACCGGCTCGTGCAGCAGGAAGCCGGCCAGGGCGAGACCGCAGAACGGCTGGAGCTGCTGCAACTGGCCGACGCGCGCGATGCCGCCGATCGCGAGGCCGCGATACCAGAAGATGAAGCCGACGAACATGCTGAAGACCGAGACGTAGGCGAGCCCGATCCAGGCCGGCGCACCGACCCCCTTCCATGTCGAGGGCCAGGCGAGAAGCGCGAGCGGCAGCATCAGTGGCAGCGCCAGCAGCAACGCCCAGGAGATCACCTGCCAGCCGATCCGGCGCGACAGGGCAGCGCCCTCGGCATAGCCGAGCCCGCACAGCACGATCGCAGCCACCATCAGCAGATCGCCTGTGATCGACACCGTGCCGCCGTTCGAGAGGGCGAAGGCCGCAACGGTGGCGCTGCCGAGAACCGCGAACAGCCAGAACAGCGGCTGTGGCCGCTCGCCGCCGCGCAGTACGGCGAAGATCGCGGTCGACAGCGGCAAGAGGCCGATGAAGACGATGGAATGCGCCGAGGTGATGTGCTGGAGCGCGAGCGCCGTCAGCAGCGGAAAACCGACCACGACGCCCATGGAGACAATGCTGAGCGAGACGAAATCCTTTCGCTCCGGCCATGCCTGACGGAGCAGACCGAGCACAGCCGCACCGATCAGCGCCGCGATGGTCGCGCGCGCCGAGGTCAGGAACAGCGCCGAAAAGCCACCGACCGCGACGCGCGTCGCCGGCAGGGACCCGCTGAAGATGATGACGCCGAGAAGCCCGTTGCCCCAGCCGCTGCCCGCAGATTGCATGTCCGTCCCACGCTTTTGCGTGCGCGATCCTCGGCCGTCGCCGGTGGCGAGGCCAGTCACAATCCAGTACAATCCGAACATACTGTATGGGTATGGAAGGCAATACGGCTTGAACATTGAAGGTCCCTCGAAGGGTCGCGGCGGCACGCGGACCATCGACGTGATGAGCGCGATCCGCGCCAAGGTCGCGGGCCGCGCGCTGAGTGCCGGCGATCGCCTGCCGTCGATCCGCGGCCTTGCCGCCAGCATGGGTGTTTCGCCATCCACCGTGGTCGAGGCCTACGATCGCCTCGCCGCGGAAGGGCTGATCCGCGCGCGTCGCGGCTCGGGCTTCTATGTCGCATCGACCGTTACGCCGCCGCTTGCCTTGACCGAGGTGGCGCCACGCCGAGACCGGGCGGTCGATCCGTTCTGGGTCTCCCGGCAATCGCTCGACACCGACGCTGATGTGCCCAAACCCGGCTGCGGTTGGCTGCCGCCGGCGTGGATGCCGGAAGCGGCATTGCGCCGAGCCACCCGCGCGCTTGCCCGCAGCGAGGCCAGCGTGCTGACGAACTACGGCAGCACGGGTGGCTCGCCTGCGCTGCGCCGGCTGCTGCTGGCGCGCCTCGCGGAGGACGCGATCGAAGCCTCCATCAGCCAGCTGATGCTGACGGGCTCGGGCACGCAGGCAACCGACCTCATCTGCCGCTTCCTGCTGCGTCCCGGCGACACCGTTCTGGTCGACGATCCCTGCTACTTCAATTTTCGCGCGCTGCTGTGCGCGCATCAGGTCCGAATCGTCAGCGTGCCCTACACGCCGTCAGGCCCTGACGTCGCGCGATTCGAGCTGGCTCTCGCGGAGGAGCGGCCGCGGCTCTACATCACCAATTCAGCGCTGCACAATCCGAGCGGTGCGACGCTCTCGCTGCAGACCGCACACCGGCTCTTGACGGCGGCGGCCGCGCACGACCTCACCATCGTCGAGGACGACATATTTGGCGATTTCGAGCCGGAACGCTCGCCGCGCCTGGCCGCGCTTGACGGATTGAACCGCGTCATCCGCATCGGCAGCTTCTCGAAAACATTGTCGGCCTCGGTGCGCTGCGGCTACATCGCGGCGCGCTCCGACTGGATCGAGCATCTCGTCGATCTCCAGGTCGCCACCAGCTTCGGCGGCCCGAGCCCGGTCGCGACCGAGATCATCGCCAGGGTTTTGGCCGGCGGCAGCTATCGCAAGCACATGGACGAGCTCCGGCAAAAGCTCACGCGGACACGTCGCGACACCGCGCGAAAACTCGCCGCGCTGGGCATCGAACCCTGGCTGATGCCCCGCGGCGGCTTCTTCCTGTGGTGCCGGCTGGTCGACGGACAGGATGCGACGGCGGTGGCACGCGCCGCGCTCGAAAAGGGTGTGGTGCTGGCGCCGGGCAATGTATTCAGCGTGGCGCAGGCCGCTGAGAATTTCCTGCGGTTCAACGTCGCGCATATGAACGACCCGGGGATGTGGGACGTGCTGCGGCGGGCTTTGAAGACGGGCTCCAGGTAGCGCGGCCTAGTACCACGGCTCCTCGTAGACCGGCTCGCCGTCGAGCAGCAGCCGTTTGATCGCGGCGCGGCCCGACGGCAGCACGGCGGCGACGACGCGCAGCTTCTGCTGGTTGCGGGCCTGCTCGAGCGTCCTTCCCTCGCCTTCGGGCACGAAATAGCTTTCGAGACCGTATCTGATCGTCAGCCCGTCGCAGAAGGTGCGGACGGTCGAACCGCAGGAATAACTGACACGGCCGCGGATCAACACTTCGGGCGCGGTGACCGCGACAGGCGCGGCATGAACCGAAACGGCCTGATAGAGGCCGCTGGCATCGGGCGCTAGCTTGACGAACACGACGGGATTGCGCCCGGCGGAAGGCTGGCCTGCAAGCGCGCCGGCCGGCAGCTGCGAGATGTCGTAGCCGAGCACGACATAGTCGCCGCGCAGAAGATCGTGCGGATCGACCGGCCGTGTCTGCAACGTCACCTCCGTCCCCTCGCGCAGGATCTGCGCGCGGTCGGTGACCATCAGGATCAGCAGCGCGCATTGCAGCAGGATGGCGGCACCGAACAGCACGGCTTTCGGGATGCGCTGCCGGAATCGTGTGACGGACTCGATCATCGCTCGGCCCTCGGCAGCATGCGATTGAGCGCGGTCGCAAACACGACGGCAATGATTCCGGCCACCGCCAGGAAAGCCGAGCGGCGCAGCAGCGAGCCTTTGACCGCCCAGGTGATGGCACCGACGACGCCGGCAATGCCGATCCAGCCGGCGACGATGCGCGGGCGCACATCGTCGAGCACCCCGGAGACGACGAGGCAGAGCATGGCGGAGAGCAGCGCGGCATAGGCGAACCATGGCTCGCCGGCTGTGGATGCCGACCAGATCGGCGCGGCGATCAGCACGAGGCCGATCGCGCATGCCGCGAGGATTTCACCGGCGCGCCGCGTGCGGCCGGCGGACGCGAGCGCAAGAACGACGCCCGCAACGCCGCACACGATCGCCCACGACGGCTGGGCCGCCATCGTGGCCGTCCTGATGCGGAAGAGATCGTCGACTGTCGTCACCTCCAGGAAAGCTGTAATCGCCAGCGAGAATGCGCCGTAGACCGACAGAACGGATCCAATCAGGTTCGCCCGCGGCGACGGCGCGGTCGATATCGCGAGCCCGGCGCCGAACAGCAGGGCCGCACCGTTCGCCAGCACGAAGGACGGCTGGGCGCCATCGAAGTCGAAGCGAAGCGACGTCGCGATCCACCACGGAATCGCGGCGACCGCGACGAGATGGGCGGCGACGCGGGAGTTCCACGCGAACGCGATCGCGACGGCGATCAGCCAGGCCACCACGAACTGAAGATGAAGCGCATCCGGCGCATCGTAGACGCGCATGCAGGTCCAGATGCAGGCGGCGGCGAGGCCGACCGCGAGCGCGCCACGCGAGCCGGTCAAGATCGCGGCGGCGAATGCGCCTGTTGACCACAGCAGCAGGCCACCGGCAAAATCGTCGCCGAGGTGATACATCTGGCCGACCAGCGCGATGCCCGCGCCAAAGATGATGGCGCCGATGCTGGCGCAGAGATCGGCAAGGACAGTACGGCCGGTCGCGGCGAACCAAGCCCCGAGGGCGCCGGCGACGAGCATGCCGGCGAGCAGGATCGCAAACCGCAACAGCCGCGCGATCTCGGTCCAGTGCGCCGCCACGAAGGCAAGGAACGCAGCCGCGATCAACAGGCCCCCGACGATGGCCACGACCACGGCAATGTTGATGCTGGGTGAGAGCGGCGGCAGAACGTTGCGGATGGAGCCGGCTGCCGCCGGCGCGATCACGCCATCGGCTTCCCATTGGGCGAGATCAGCCTCGAGGCGCTGCCGATAGGTCTTCTCGAACATGGTCGTGGATCACTGGCTCCTTGGCGCACGCGGGATGTTGGTCGGAGCGCGGCGGTGACGGGTTCAACGGTTGAACTCTCCCGCGGTGCGTGAGCTTCATGCGCAATTTTGAGAGACTTCGACCTGGAGCAGAGAACTCTGCACTCCCTCGACAACCCGTTCGGCACGAGGTTGTCACCCATCTCTCAGGTACAACCTGTTACCCATGTGTCCGGGCTGAACAACGGTTATCTGGCGGAGAGGGAGGGATTCGAACCCCCGATAGGCTTGCACCTATGCCGCATTTCGAGTGCGGTGCATTCAACCACTCTGCCACCTCTCCTGAAGGCGCCATGAAGGGGCAGGCCCCTGTGGTTGGGGGCGTTAATAGGCGAGGATGGCGGGCCAGACAAGGCGCGAAAGGGGAAAATCCGCTGCCTGTTTTGCGGCTTTTGCTCTGGAGTCGTCGTGTCGTCGACAATTGGCACCTGTTCCTGGCCACTCCTCCTCCCTGGAGCGCGATGAGATTGGGTTGAAACAAGCCGCTGCGGGCTCGGTGCACCTCTCCCGCTTGCGGGAGAGGTCGGCGCGTGCCGGGCGAAGCGAAGCATCGTCCCGCGCGCCGGGTGAGGGTTCTCTCCTCCGGGGGAGTGTCCCGTTGGGGAGAAACCTCTCCCAACCCTTCTCGCGAGCGGGGGAGGGAGCGCACCTCCCCTGTCTCGGCACCTTTTTTGGGGGCGCGAGCCAGCCTCACCCGTCATGCAGCAAGAGAACGGGGTGGGACCGCCAGACGCGGTAAACACTGGCGGTCCCGTGCCGCTCATTACAATGCTGGCCAGGAAGGGCGGCTTCGCAGGCCTGCGTGAGGCGACATTTCCACTCTAGCGTGTATTCTGCCGCCTGCAATGCAATCCGTCCCTTAACCTAACCAGTCAAGGTTACTTCTTTTCGCCTTTACCGTTGTCCTTGTTGTTTTCCTTGGCTTTCTTCTTCCCGTCCGCAGAATCCCGGTCCTTGCCGTTTCCGCTGTCCCTGCGGCGGTTGGTGAAGCGTGCATTGCCGAGGCCGGTGCCGATGGTGAGCACGCCCCAGCGCTCGATATCCTGCATGAATGGCACCTCGGACAGGCCCTGAACCACGCCGTCATTGTGCATCAGGATCGCGGTATCGTGCTCGCCGATCTCCGGGATGCCCTCGATCAAGCTCGCCGGCAGGTTGAATTTGCTGCTCTCCCAGTTGCCCGGCAGGTTCTGCGCGCCCTTTTCGATCGAGCCGTCCTCGTTGATCACGCCGGGACAGGCGATGCCGATGAAGGGCGCGAGCTTGTAGCCTTCCTTTTCGGCTTCAGTGATCAGCCCTTTCAGCATCTTCGTCAGCCGCTTCACCGCGCCTTCGCGGGTCGGCTCGTCATCGGCATGCCGCCACAGCTCTGATGTCACGACCTTGGCCTTCGACAGGTCGTTGGCCTTTTTCCAGCCGGTCTCCACCAGGCCGCAGCGGATATTGGTCCCGCCGATATCGACCGCGAGGATGCTGTCATAGGCCTCGAAAATCCAGGACGGCGCCAGATGCAGCGCGCCGATCAGCCCGGCTTCGTCAGGGTGATGCCGGATCGGAATCATGTCGACCTTGAAGTCCTCGGACTTCAGGATGATCTCGGTGCGCGCGATAGCAAGCTCGCCGAGCCTGGAATCACGAAAGCCGCCGCCGACCACGATGCGCTCGGTCTTGGCCCAGGCCTTGGTCTTGAGGAAGCGGCGGGTGACGTGAGCGAGTTCCTGGGCAAAGTCCTCGATCGCGCTGTGCACCACCGCCGAGGCCTCGACGTCGTCGCTGACCAGGATCGAATCCAGCGTCTTCTTGCTGATATTCTCCGACGGCTCCTTGCCGAACGGATCCTCGCCGGTCTTGCGCAACGGCTTGCGCCAGCGTTCGAGAATCTCGCGGAACGCGCCCTTGCTGGCGCGGTCGCCGAGGAAGCCGTCCTCGTCCTTCAGCTCGATGTTGAAGCTGTCGATGTCCACCGAGGGCAGCCGCCCGCCGCCGTGATGGGCGATGCCCGTCGTCGTCTTGACCAGTTCGTCGGTTGCCATGGAAGTCCCTTGCCCACGTGCCTATCTGGGGGAACAACGGCGCGGGAACCCGTTGGTTGCTAGCCGGGCCGAGATTCAGGGCCCGGCGCTGGAAAGGGTGCAAATCCTTCAAATCCAGGCTGTTTTGCCCGCTTTTCCTTGACTCCCAGCGGATGACCGCTATAAATCCCACAACCGGCGCGGGGCGTTTCTCGCGCCGCGTGTTTTTGCGTGGGTTTTCAAAGGGATAACTCCCGCCCGCACAAAACTCGCAATAAACCCATAGCGACTGATCAAAAAGCCGGCCCCTGACGTCAGTCTCGAGGCCGGGATTGAACACGGAGAAAAAACGATGTTCGCAGTCATCAAAACCGGCGGCAAGCAATACCGCGTCGCGCCGGATGATGTTCTCGAAGTAGGCAAGATCGAAGGCGAAGTCGGCTCGATCGTGCAGCTGAATGAAGTTCTGGTCGTCGGCGGCGACACGCCGGTGCTGGGCGTCCCGACGGTGGCCGGTGCCTCCGTTGCGGTCGAGGTGCTCGACCACAAGCGCGGCCCCAAGGTCATCGCGTTCAAGAAGCGCCGCCGCAAGAATTCGCGCCGCAAGCGGGGCTACCGCGACGAGATCACGGTGCTGCGCGTCAGCGAGATCCTGACCGATAATGCCAAGCCCACCAAGGGCCCGCGTCCGAAGAAGGAAAAGGTCGCGAAAGAAGCTGCCGAGTAACTGAGACCGATCACGCCAATTCACGAATTGATGCGTGCGACGTTTTGAAATGATTCCGTCAAGGAATTGACCTAGACATACGCAGGATTTCGGAGACGAGCCATGGCTCACAAAAAAGCAGGCGGTTCATCGCGCAACGGTCGCGATTCCAAGGGTAAGCGTCTTGGCATCAAGGTGTTCGGCGGCGAGCGCGTGATTCCCGGCAACATCATTGCGCGTCAACGCGGCACCACCTGGCATCCCGGCCTCAACGTCGGCATGGGCACCGACCACACCCTGTTCGCCAAGATCGAGGGTCGTGTCGAATTCCAGGCTAAAGCCAACGGACGCACCTTTGTGGCGGTACTCCCGCTTGCAGAGGCTGCTGAATAGACGGTGGATCTAATTTGGAGTCCGCCGGGTCCTTGACCGAACCGGCGGAGTCCAGAGATCAAAGAGATCGAAGGCTCCAGGGGAGGCAGGGAAACCGGCCTCCCCTTTTCGTTTCTCGCGTTCACTTTTCACTTGGTGACTTTGACGGAGCCGGACATGTTGCAGGACTTTTCGAGCGTGACCTTGCGGGAGGCGAGACCGAGCGTCGTCGCCACCGAGCGGCTGACGTTGCGACGGCCGACTCTTGCCGACGTCAGAGCCATCGCCGCGTCTCGCCAACGACCGCCGTGTCGCTGAAAATACCCGCCGCCTCCCCCACCCCTATTCCCAGGACGACGCCATCGCCTTCGTCCGCGCCACCGCCACGCTCGGCGGCGAGACCGCATTCCTGATCGAGCATGATACCGGGCCGGTCGGCATGGTCGGCATCGACCGCTCCACGCCTGACAATGCCGAGCTCGGCTATTGGCTCGGCGTCGAGCATTGGGGCCGGGGCTTCGCCACCGAGGCCGCACGCGGCGCGATCGATTTCTTCTTCGAGGAGTTCGAGGACGACCAGCTCTACGCGGGCGCGCGCGTCACCCACCCGGCCTCGCGAAACGTGCTGGAGAAGTGCGGCTTCCAGTGGAGCGGCGTGCAGCTGCATCGCTTCCTGGCTCTGGGCTCGTCGACGCCGGTCGACTGCTTCCGCTTGTCGCGCGGGGTGTGGTCGTCGCTGAAGAGCTGGAGCAGCGCCCGGCGGATGGGATAAGGGCGAGAAGCCGCTGCACGCGCAGCTGTCGTCCCGGCCTGGTGCGCAATCGCGCACGGGGGCCGGGACGACGTTGCCGCTACACCGGCGGATTGACCTCTTCGCCGGCGTGGCCGAGATCGCGCTCGCGCAGATAGATGTAGAAGCCCGCGCCGATGATGATCGCGGCGCCGACGATCGTGGCGATGGAGGGCACGTCCCCGAACACGACGAAGCCGAAGATCACCGCCCAGACGATCATCGAATATTGATAGGGCACCACCACGCTCGCCGGCGCGAGCTTGAGCGAACGGTTGACGCAGAACAGCGCCGTCACCGAGATGCACCCGGCCAACGCGAAGAACACCAGGCTGCGTGGAGTCGGCGGCACCCAATGGTAGGCCGAGAGTACAGCGCCCAGCGAAAACGTGCCGATGAACTGCGACGACGCCATCACGATGTCGGGCGTCCTGCGCAGGCTGCGCGTGATCAGCATCAGGGTCGCGAAGGAGAGACTGCCGCCGAGCGCGATCAGCGCCGGCAGGCTCACCGTCTGCGCCGACGGCCGCAACGCGATCAGCACACCGCAGAAGCCGACCAGGATCGCCGTCCAGCGCCGCCAGCCGACCTTCTCACCCAAAAAGATCGCCGACATCGCGGTGACGAAGATGGGACCGGCGAGATAATAGGTGATGACGTCAGCGAGCGGCAGATAGACGGCTGCGAGGAAGAACGCGGCCACCTCCAGCGTCGAGAGCACGACGCGGAACAGCTGCAGGCCCGGCCGCTCGAGATGCAGGAACTGGTGGCGCTGCCGCCAGATCAGCGGCGACAGCAACAGCAGCGCCGCGCAGGCGCGCAAGAACAGCAGCTGCCCGACCGAATAAGTCCCGACCAGGAACTTGCCCGTGGCGTCGCCGAACGAGAACATGAAGATCGACAGCACCATCAGCGCAATGCCGGCCAGCCGCGCCGAGCGGTCGTCATAGGCGGAGAGGTTCTTGAAGAGGGACATCGCCACGGGTGTGAGTTTGGAGTCGTCATTGCGAGGAGCCCGCCCGCAAAGACGAGCGGAGAGAGCGTCGGAAGCTGGCCACTCGATTCGCTCGGGGGTCTTTTAATGACGTGAGCCGCCGCCACAAGCCCGGGCAAGGCGAATTGAACGGATTGTCGCAGGCTACGCGGCGCGGTAGCGATAGACACTTCACCGAGGAAAGAGCCAGGAAAGAGCTTTGGCATGACCGACTTCGACCCGGCCCGGCACCGCATGATGTCGGCGCAACGCTGGTTTGAGGATTTCGTGGTCGGCGAACGCTTCGTGCTGCCGAGCCGGACCCAGACGACCGCGGTGTTCGCGGCGTTCCAGACCGCGAGCGGCGACACCCATCCGGTGCACTACGACGTCGAATATTGCCGCGCCCGCGGCATGCCTCATCTGCTCGCCCATGGCTTCCAGACGCTGATCCACACCGCGCCCGGCGCCGGCCTGTTTCCGTTCATGGTCGAGGAATCCCTGGTCGGCTTCCTCGAGCAATCGAGCCGGTTCCTCAAGCCTGTTTACGCCGACGACACCATCTATCCCGCGCTTGAGGTCATCGAGCTCGTGCCGGGGCGAACGACCGGCGCGGTGACGCTTCGGAGCACCGTGTTCAACCAGCGCAAGGAGCTGGTGCTTGAAGGGACGCAGAAATTCCTGATCAGGCGCCGGCCGGTCGGTTAAGCACGCGACGAATTCGCCGGATTCGGGCCGATTTGCGGACAAGTCCGGGTTGCCGGGCGTGCCCGGCTGGCCTACCTATGGCCCATGAAATTCCTCGACGAAGCAAAGGTCTATATCCGCTCTGGTGACGGCGGGAACGGCTGCGTGGCGTTCCGCCGCGAGAAGTTCATCGAATTCGGCGGTCCCTCCGGCGGCAATGGCGGCCGCGGCGGCAATGTCATCATCGAGGTTGCCGATGGCCTCAACACGCTGATCGACTACCGCTACCAGCAGCACTTCAAGGCCCAGAAGGGCGAGAACGGCTCGGGCTCGGACCGACATGGCGCAAACGGCAAGAACATCGTGCTGAAGGTGCCCATAGGCACTCAGATCTTCGATGAGGATCGCGAGACCCTGATCCACGACTTCACCAATGTCGGCGAAAAATTCGTGCTCGCCGAGGGCGGCAATGGCGGCTTCGGCAACGCGCATTTCAAGACCTCGACCAACCGTGCGCCGCGCAATGCCAATCCCGGCCAGCCCGGGGAAGAGCGCTGGATCTGGCTGCGGCTGAAGCTGATTGCGGACGCCGGTCTCGTCGGCATGCCCAATGCCGGCAAGTCGACTTTCCTGTCCAAGGTCAGCGCGGCGCGGCCGAAGATCGCCGACTATCCCTTCACCACGCTGCATCCGCAGCTCGGCGTCGTGAACGCCGACGGCCGCGAATTCGTGCTCGCCGACATTCCCGGCCTGATCGAAGGCGCGCATGAGGGCACCGGACTCGGCGATCGCTTCCTCGGCCATGTCGAACGCTGTCGCGTGCTGCTGCATCTGATCGACGCCACCTGCGAGCATGCCGGCAAGGCCTACAAGACCGTGCGCAAGGAGCTCGACGCCTATGGCGGGCTGTTGACCGACAAGATCGAGATCGTCGCGCTGAACAAGATCGACGCGGTCGACCCGGACGAGCTGAAGAAGCAGAAGGATCGGCTGAAGCGCGCCGCCAAGAAGACGCCGCTGCTGCTCTCCGCCGTGACCGGCGACGGCGTCAGGGAAGCGCTCCGCGCGCTCGTCGATGTGATCGGCGAGGCGCCCGTCTCGGCCAAGGCAAAGAGCGCGGCCGAAGCGGAGCCGTGGTCGGCGTAGACTCTCCCCGCTGTCGTCCCCGCGAACGCGGGGACGACAGTGGAGTGCATGGCCCCAGGCACGCGCATCACTGGCAGGTTGCCATCGCGCCGTCGATAGCGCAGCATCAGATAATCAAGAAATTTCCGGGATGACGCATGGCACGCGCGAAGAACGTTCTCTGGATCATGTGCGACCAGCTTCGCTATGATTATCTCGGCTGCACCGGCCACCCCACGCTGAAGACGCCGAACATCGACGCCATGGCCAGGCGCGGCGTGCTGTTCTCGAAGGCCTATGTGCAATCGCCGATCTGCGGACCGTCGCGGATGTCGTTCTACACCGGGCGCTACATGCGCTCGCACGGCTCGCATTGGAACGGCTGGCCGCTGCGCGTCGGCGAGCCCACGCTCGGCGATCATCTCAAGAAAATCGGCGTGCGCAATGTGCTGGTCGGCAAGACCCACATGGCGCCTGACCTTGAAGGCATGAAGGCGCTCGGCATCCCGCCGGAATCGGTCATCGGCGTGCATGTCGCCGAATGCGGCTTCGAGCCTTACGAGCGCGACGACGGCCTGCATCCGACCGGACGGCCACGTCCGAAATACGACGAATATCTGCGCCGGCAGGGTTTTGAAGCGACGAACCCCTGGGAACACTGGGCCAATTCAGGCGCGGCGGAGGACGGCTCGTTGCAGAACGGCTGGCTGCTGGTGCACGCCGACAAGGCCGCGCGCGTGCCGGACGAGCATTCCGAGACGCCCTACATGACGCGGCGCGCGATGGATTTCATCAGCGAGGCCGAGACCGACGGCCGGCCGTGGTGTCTGCATCTGTCCTACATCAAGCCGCACTGGCCCTACATCGCGCCGGAGCCCTATGCGAGCATGTATTCGACTGGCGACATGATCCCGGTGATCCGCTCCGAGCGCGAGCGGCAGAACCCGCACCCGGTGTTCGGCGCCTACATGGACATGCGCTACTCCCGCAACATGGCGCGCGACGAAGCCCGCGAGAAGGTGATCCCGACCTATATGGGCCTGATCACCCAGATCGATGACCAGATGGGCGTGCTGATGAAATTCTTGGAGGAACGCGGCCTCCTGGAAACCACCATGATCGTGTTCACCTCCGACCACGGCGATTACCTCGGCGATCACTGGATGGGCGAGAAGGATTTGTTCCACGAGCAGTCGGCGAAGATCCCGCTGATCATCATCGACCCCTCGCAAGAGGCCGACGCGACGCGCGGCAGGCAGAGCGACGCACTGGTCGAAGGCATCGATCTCGCGCCGACGTTCGTCGATTATTTCGGCGGCAAGGTGCCGAGCCACATCCTCGAAGGACGTTCGCTGCTGCCGCTGCTGCGTGGACCTACGCCGCCGGATTGGCGCAAGGTGGCGTTCTCCGAATACGACTACGCCATGCAGGATGTCAGGTTGAAGCTGAACCAGCCGATCGAGCGCTGCCGCCTTTTCATGGTGTTCGACGGCCGCTGGAAATACGTCCACGCCTCCGGCTTCCGCCCGATGCTGTACGATCTCGAAACCGATCCGGAAGAATACGTGGATCGCGGCAACGATCCGGAATGTGCCGGCATCATTGCGCGGCTCCAGGCAGAGCTGTTCGACTGGGCGCTGCATCCGAGCGGCCACATCACGACGCCGCGGGAAAAGATCGCGGCTTATGCGGACAACCAGCTTCAGGTGAAGGCCGGATTCCTGATCGGCATCTGGGACGAGAACGAGCTCGCCGCGATCAGGGACGGTATCGCGCAGCGCGCGAAGATGTGAGCCTCGTGATTGCGGGCGTAGCGAAGCAACGACGAGAGGAGAGACTAGTTCTCGATCTTGTATCCCGTCGCCTTCACGATCGGCTGCCAGAACGCCGTGTTCGCGGCGAGTTCCCTGGTCAGCCCGTCCGCGCTGCTGCCAACCGGGATCAGGCCGATCGCCGTGAGCTTCGCCTTCACCTCGGGTTTTGCAAGCACCGCGCTCGAGGCCGCTCCTAACTTGCTCGCAAATTCCGGCGGGCTGCCGGCGGGAAGCCACATGCCGTACCAGGCGTCCGCCACGAGGTCGATGCCATTCTCCTTCAGCGTGGGAACGTCAGGTGCAAACGGCGAACGCTCCGCGCTCGAGACCGCAACGATCTTCACGCCCTTGGCACGATGCTGCGGCAGCGCATCGGCCAGCGTGGTGATCCCAAAGGAAATGTGGCCGCCGATGACGTCGTTGAGAACAGGCGCACTGCCGCGATAGGGCACGCGCGTGAGCGGGATGCCGAGATCCTTCTCGAGCTTGGAGCCCATGAAGTGGGGGATAGTGCCGTTGCTGGGAACGCCGAACGATGTCTTGTCGGGATGCGCTTTCAGCCAGGCGACAAATCTCTTGAAATCCGCAGCATCGATCTCCGGGCCGATCACGACGGCGAATTCGAACCGCGCGAGCAGCGACACCGGCATGAAATCCTTGGCGGTGTCGAAGCTCGGTGTCGTCTCCACCATCGGCAGCAGGTACATGGTCGGCCCCGTCGTCACCAGCACCATGCTGCCGTCGGGGCTCGCACCCTTCACCGATTTGATGCCGATCAGCCCGTCGCCGCCGGTGCGGTTCTCGACCACCATGGTCCGTTGCAGCATTGGCGCGACCTCCTGCGCAATCAGCCGGCACAGCGTGTCGCCGCCCGCGCCCGCCGCGAACGGAAAGATGATCTTGCTGAGTCCAGCCTGCGCTTGCGCCTCACCCGCCTGCGCCAGCAGCGGCAGGTCGAGACATCCTCCAAGACATCCGGCCATGAATTTGCGGCGATCCATTCGTATCCTCATCCAGCCCGTTATCGGTCGGCGGCATTAGAACCCGGCTGGCCGCCAAGACAAGGCCGGCCTTCGCCGATTGCCGCGCCTGCTGCCTTGCGCCGGCCGCCGTCCTGCTGCAAAAGCAGCCTCATCGGCGTTGCCCGTCGCTCCGCCGATTCCAGAGCAACCTGACAACACCATGGCCAGCCCCGAACTCAGTCAATTCCGCCGCATCGTCGTCAAGGTCGGCTCCGCGCTGCTGGTCGATTCCGACCGGGGTGAGGTGCGCGCCTCCTGGCTCGCTGCGCTCGCCGACGACATGGCGAAGCTGCACAAGGAGGGCCGCGACGTTCTCGTCGTCTCCTCGGGCTCGATCGCGCTCGGCCGCAGCCGGCTGAAACTGCCTCGCGGTCCGCTGAAGCTGGAGGAAAGCCAGGCGGCCGCAGCCGTCGGCCAGATCGCGCTGGCGCGGATCTGGTCGGAGGTGCTCGGCGCGCATGACATCGGCGCCGGCCAGATCCTGGTGACGCTCCAGGATACCGAAGAGCGCCGCCGCTATCTCAATGCCCGCTCCACGATCGGCAAGCTGCTGGAGTGGCGCGCGATCCCCGTCATCAATGAGAACGACACGGTCGCCACCACCGAGATCCGCTACGGCGACAACGACCGTCTCGCCGCCCGCGTCGCCACCATGGCGAGCGCCGATCTGCTGGTGCTGTTGTCCGACATCGACGGGCTCTACGACGCGCCGCCGAAGAACAATCCGAACGCAAAACTGATCCCCGTGGTCGAGAGCATTTCCTCGGAGATCGAGGCGGTGGCGGGAGATGCCGAGTCCGAACTGTCGCGCGGCGGCATGCGCACCAAGGTCGAGGCGGCCAAGATCACAACGACTGGCGGCACGCATATGTTGATCGCATCAGGCAAGATCGAACACCCCTTGCAGGCGATCGCCAATGGCGGCCGCTGCACCTGGTTCCTGACGCCCGCCAATCCCATCACCTCGCGAAAACGCTGGATCGCGGGCACGCTGGAGCCGAAGGGCACGCTGACCATCGACGCCGGCGCGGTGACCGCACTGCGCGCCGGCGCCAGCCTGCTGCCCGCCGGCGTGATCAAGGTGGAGGGCCAGTTCGCCCGGGGCGATGCCGTGATCGTGCGCGGCCCCGATACCAGCGAGGTCGGCCGCGGCCTGATCGCCTACGACGCCGAGGTCGCCGAGCGCATCAGGGGCCGCTCGTCCCCGGATGTGATGAACATCCTCGGCATCAGCGGTCGCTCGGAGATGATCCACCGAGATGATCTGGTGGTGGGCGGGTAGGGCCCGCGGCCCGATCGCTGGGCCAGAGACCCAGCTGGGGCGCGGCACAACCCGGCGTACCTGCCATACCCTCCCGACCCTTCGCAAATGCGGGATTTCCGTGCTAGGACACCGCCTTAGCAGAAGGTTTGACGCCCCATGGCCGCCCCCCTCAAAGCCGTCGACGGCAATCCCGATCTCCAGGCGCTGATGTCCGATCTCGCCGCCCGTGCCCGCGCCGCTGCGCGCGTGCTGGCGCTGGCGCCGCCGGAGCAGAAGAACCGGGCGCTGGAGGCCATGGCGAAGGCGATCCGCAGCAATGCTGCGGCGATCCTTGCCGCAAATGCCGAGGACGTCGCGGAAGCCCGCGCCTCGGGCAACGCAACCTCCTCCTTCATCGATCGCCTGACGCTGACGCCGGCGCGGGTCGAAGGCATGGCGGAAGGCATCGCCGTCGTGCGCGGCATCGCCGATCCCGTCGGCATCGTCACCGAGAGCTGGCAGCGGCCGAACGGCATGATCATCGAGCGCGTGCGCGTGCCGCTCGGCGTCGTCGGCGTGATCTTCGAGAGTCGTCCCAACGTCGCGGCGGATGCTGGCGTGCTGTGCCTGAAGTCGGGCAATGCCGTGATCCTGCGCGGCGGCTCCGACAGTTTCCGCTCCTGCCGCGCCATCCATGAATGCCTCGTGCAAGGTTTGCGCGAAGCGGGACTGCCCGAAGCTGCGATCACGCTGGTGCCGACGCGCGACCGTGCGGCGGTCGGCATGATGCTATCGGGCCTTAACGGAGCGGTCGACGTGATCGTGCCGCGGGGCGGCAAGAGCCTCGTCGCGCGCGTCGAGCAGGAAGCGCGCGTGCCCGTGTTCGCGCATCTCGAAGGCGTCAATCACGTCTACATCGATGCCAGCGCCGACCTCGCCATGGCGAAATCGATCGTGCTGAACGCCAAGATGCGCCGCACCGGCGTCTGTGGCGCGGCCGAAACGCTGCTGGTCGATCGCGCCGCAGCTGGCAAGAGCCTGAAGCCGCTCGTCGAGATGCTGCTCGACGCCGGCTGCGAAGTGCGCGGCGACGATGCCGTGCAGAAGACCGACTCGCGCGTAAAGCCTGCCAGCGAAGAGGATTGGGACACCGAATATCTCGACGCGATCATCGCGGCGAAGGTGGTCGACGGCGTCGACGGCGCGATCGCGCATATCCAGGACCACGGATCGCATCACACCGATGCGATCGTCAGCGAGAACGACGGGGCCGCGAAGAAATTCCTGAGCGAAGTCGATTCCGCGATCGTGCTCCACAACGCCTCGACGCAGTTCGCCGACGGCGGCGAGTTCGGCTTCGGCGCCGAGATCGGCATCGCCACCGGCCGCTTCCACGCCCGCGGCCCCGTGGGCGCCGAGCAGTTGACGAGCTTCAAGTATCGCGTTCACGGCACCGGGCAGACGCGGCCGTAAGTAAGGTCGCAAGGCGGGGGGCATTGAGTAACACATTCGTCGTGCCGCGTTCGGTGGCGCAAGCGACCCCGCCCTCGACCCCGGGCATGCGCATCGGCCTGCTCGGCGGCTCGTTCAATCCGCCGCACCAGGCCCATCGCGCGATCAGCCAATTCGCGCTCAAGCGATTGCAACTCGATCGGGTCTGGTGGCTCGTGACGCCGGGCAACCCGCTCAAGGAGAACGGCAATCTGCATGAGCTCGGCGAGCGCATGCAGGCCGCGCGTGACGTCGCTGACGACCCCAGGATCGAGGTGAGCTGTCTCGAATCCGTCATTCGTACGCGCTACACTATCGACACGATCAACACCTTGCGCCGCCGCTTCAACGGCCTGCGCTTCGTCTGGATCATGGGCGCCGACAACCTCGCTCAATTCCATCGTTGGCAGGACTGGCGGCGCATCGCCGCCCAGGTGCCGGTTGCGGTCATCGATCGTCCGCCGCAGAGCTTTCGGGCGCTCGCCTCTCCCGCCGCCAAGGCGCTGGCGCGCTACCGCCTGGCGGAGAATAAGGCAGCCTTGCTTGCGGATCAGCCGGCGCCGGCCTGGGTCTTCCTGACCGGATTGAAGCTGAATCTCTCCTCAACGGGCCTGCGGAACCCGGACGGGAGCTGGAAAGGTACGAAGTGAGACGGATTCTGCGCGGGGTTGGGGCTCTCTGGCATATTGAAACCCTTAACCCCACATGATGTAGTGTAGCCAGTGAGCGCTGGATTCGGCGTTCGCGATACAGTGAAAGGAATGGTCCCTGACCACATCTGTATTGTCCAAGTCTGTTTTACCCAAGGCAAAACCGGCGCGTAAAACATCGACCAAAGCTGCGGCCTTGAAGGCGCAACCCGACGCCGACAAGACGCTGAGCCTGATCCTCTCCCGCCTTGACGACATGAAGGCGGAAGAGACGGTCACCATCGACCTTCGCGGCAAATCGGCATACTCCGACTACATGATCATCACCACCGGCCGGGCGAACCGGCACGTTGGCGCGATCGCGGAGAACGTCGCCAAAGGCCTCAAGGAAAACGGCATCAAGAACATCCACGTCGAGGGCTTGCCCAATTGCGACTGGGTGCTGATCGATTCCGGCGATGTGATCGTGCACGTGTTCAGACCCGAGGTCCGTGAGTTCTACAACCTCGAGAGACTGTACACGCAGGGCCCGGGGGCGGCGAAGGCGATCTAGGCTGACTTGAGCCGATTTCGCATCGGCTGACGCGCATGCTAGCGTCATGCGCGCGCATGGTGCGCGCGATTCAAGAGATGCTATGCGTGTTGCCGTCATTGCGGTGGGCCGGCTGAAGCAGGGCCCCGAACGGGAGCTTGCCGACCGCTATTTCGAGCGGTTCGACGAGACCGGCCGCAAGCTCGGATTCCGTGAGCTCACTGTCCACGAAATCCCGGAAAGCCGCGCCCGCGACGCCGCAACGCGGATGACCGAGGAGGCCGCGGCGATCTCCGCCCATATCCCCGGCAAATCGATCCTGGTGGCGATGGACGAGCGCGGGCAAAATCTCGATTCCACCGTATTCGCACGGAATCTCGGGCGCTGGCGCGACGAGGGTGCCGGTCATACGATCTTCGTGATCGGAGGGGCGGACGGACTTTCGCCCGAATTGCGCCGTAAGGCCAAGCTCGCGATCGCGTTCGGCTCTGCGACCTGGCCGCACCAGATGGTCCGCGTCATGCTTCTGGAACAGCTGTATCGGGCCGCCACCATTCTGGCCGGCCACCCCTATCATCGCGCGTGATTCGCGCCACAACGAGCACCTTGCAGACGAGATGCGAGCGCCGATCCTCAATTTGCTGCTGATTGCGAGTTGCGCCGGGGCAAGCCTCTTCGCCGAAGAAACCCTCGCGCAAGCTCAGACGGGGGCACCGGCGCCACAGACCGCAGCCATCTCGCCGGACGCCATCAAGCAGCGTGAGCAGGAGCTGGAGGCAGCGCGCGCCGGCCAGAAGAGCGCGGAGGAAGCGCAAGCCAAGCTGAAGGCCGAAATCACCGCGCTCGGCCAGGACCGCACCCAGCTCAATCAGCAATTGATCGACACCGCCGCCAATGTTCGCACCGTCGAGACCAAGATCGACGCGGCCGAAGCGCGGCTGAAGACGCTGAACGGCCGCGAGCAGGCGGCACGCGCCTCGCTCGATTCGCGTCGCGCCGACATCGTCGAGGTGCTGGCGGCCCTGCAACGCGCCGGCCGGCGCACGCCGCCAGCATTGCTGGTGCGGCCCGAAGATGCGCTGCAATCGCTACGCACCGCGATGCTGCTCGGTGCCCTCGTGCCGGAATTGCGCGGCCGCGCCGAGAAGATCGCGGGCGAGCTCGGCGACCTCGTGGCCTTGCGCAAAACCATCGCCGCCGAGCGCGACCAGCTCGCATCCGACCGCGACAAGATTCGCAGCGACCAGACCCGCCTCACCGCCCTGGTCGAGGAGCGGCAGCGACAGCAATCCTCGCGCGAAAAGGACCTCGACGCCGAGAATTCGCGCGCCATCACCCTGTCAAAGCAGGTCGGCGATCTCCAGGGGCTGATCGCCAAGATGGAGCAGGACCTGCAAAGCGCCGCCAGGGCGGCCGAGAAAGCGGCCGAGGCCGCAAAACAGGCCGAGGCCAACGAGGCTAAGGCAGCAGCGGCAAACGCGACGGCCGATGCCAAATCAGGGCCGGCCGTGTTCAAGGACCGCTCCCGGACCAGCCCGGCGATCCTGTTCGCCTCGGCGAAGGGGCTCCTGCCCCTGCCGGTTAACGGTAACAAGATCAGGGACTTTGGCGGTTCCGACGGAATCGGTGGGATTCAGAAGGGCATTTCGCTGGCCACCAAGCCTGGTTCGCAGGTCACGACGCCCTGCGACGGCTGGGTGGTCTATGCCGGCCCGTTCCGCAGCTATGGACAACTCTTGATCCTCAATGCCGGGGGCGGGTATCATGTCCTGATCGCCGGGATGGAGCGCATTTCGGTAAACATCGGACAGTTTGTGCTCACGGGGGAGCCGGTCGCGACCATGGGGTCGACATCTCAAGTCGCCTCCATTCTCGCCACCAACGCGAGTCAACCTGTGCTGTATGTCGAGTTCCGCAAAGACGGCACTCCAATCGATCCAGGTCCATGGTGGGCCGCAAATGAAGGCGAGAAGGTTCGCGGATGATGCGCAAGACTTCAGTTATCCTCCTCAGCGCGGCCACCGGTGCGGCGCTGACGCTGTTCGTGACCCAGCCGCGCGCGGTGTTCATGGGCTCCAGCGCGCGAGCCGCGACCGCCGACACTTATCGCCAGCTCAATCTGTTCGGCGACGTCTTCGAGCGCGTGCGCTCCGACTATGTCGAGAAGCCCGACGACACCAAGCTGATCGAATCCGCCATCAGCGGCATGCTTTCCGGCCTCGATCCGCATTCGAGCTACATGGATGCCAAGAGCTTCCGCGACATGCAGGTGCAGACCCGCGGCGAGTTCGGCGGCCTCGGCATCGAGGTCACCATGGAAGACGGCCTGATCAAGGTGGTCTCGCCGATCGACGATACGCCGGCCTCGCGCGCCGGCGTCATGGCCAACGACATCATCACCAATCTCGACGATGAGGCGGTGCAGGGCCTGACCCTGAACCAGGCGGTCGAGAAGATGCGCGGCCCCGTCAACACCAAGATCAAGCTCAAGATCATCCGCAAGGGCCAGGACAATCCGATCGACGTCACGCTGGTGCGCGACAACATCCGCGTTCGCTCGGTGCGCGCGCGCGTCGAGGCTGACGACATCGCCTATATCCGCATCACCACCTTCAACGAGCAGACCACCGAAGGCCTGAAGAAGGAGATTGCGAACCTCTCGAGCCAGATCGGCGACAAGCTCAAGGGCTACATCATCGACCTCCGCAACAATCCGGGCGGTCTGCTCGAGGAGGCCGTGACCGTGTCCGACTCCTTCCTGGAGAAGGGTGAGATCGTCTCGACCCGCGGCCGCAACGCCGAGGAGACCCAGCGCCGCGTCGCGCATGCGGGCGACCTCACCAAGGGCAAGCCAGTCATCGTGCTCGTCAACGGCGGTTCGGCCTCGGCATCGGAAATCGTCGCCGGCGCGCTGCAGGACCACAAGCGCGCGACCATTGTCGGCACCCGCTCGTTCGGCAAGGGGTCGGTGCAGACCATCATCCCGCTGGGCTCGGGCAATGGCGCGCTGCGCCTGACCACCGCGCGCTACTACACGCCGTCGGGCAAGTCGATCCAGGCCAAGGGCATCGTGCCTGACATCGAGGTGCTGCAGGACGTGCCCGACGAGCTGAAGTCGCGCACCGACACCAAGGGTGAAGCTTCGCTCCGCGGCCATCTCAAGAACGACGGCGACGAGAAGACCGGTTCGCAGTCCTACGTTCCGCCTGATGCCAAGGACGACAAGGCGCTCAAGATGGCCGACGACCTGCTCCACGGCATCAAGAACAGCGCCAGCGCGGCGCCGGCGCCGGGTGGCGACAACAAGGCCGCGCCCGCGACGGACAAGCCCAAGGCCGCGAACTAAGGCCGCGAACTAAGGCCGCGAGCTAAACGCGATCGACGCGATCTCATGCAAAGGGCGGCTCCAACAGCCGCCCTTTTTGCTGCTGCCCATTTTGCTTGGGAACTCCCGACATCCCCGGCCTATCCCGGCCTGCCGCCGCTTGACCGCGGCGTGGTATCGTCGGTGGAGTGATTCGGGATCTCGCATGACTGAAACGGCCGATGATCTGAGCGCCCCGCTCGGACAGGACACGCCGCGCCGGAAACGGCGGCTGCGGCTGCCGTTCACCGCCATGCAGTTGCTGGCTGTGATGCTCGGCCTGTTCCTGGTGACCTTCGCCGGCTTCGCCATCTTCAACAAGGACCCGCTCGGCGGCGAGCCGATGACGCGGATCGCGATCCGCGATCTCAAGGCCACGGACGAGAAGCCTGCCGCCGGCCAAAGCGAGGAAAGCAAGCGCGCGACCAAGGAGGCGCCGAAGGAAGCCGCGTCCGGCGATCAGAAGACCGTCACCATGATCGACGGCTCGACCGGCGCGCGCCACGACGTGGTGATCGGCGCGGGCGACGCCGCCGACAAGGGCGAGGCGGTTTCCGCTCCGCCCCCCGTCATGACCGGGATCGATCCCAAGCTGCTGGAGAAGTCGCGCTACGGCATGATCCCCGCGGTATCGGGCGATCTCAAGCCGTTCAACGTCTACGCCGCCGAGGCCGACCGCGCCAAGGCCGCGAAGATGCCCGTGGTGGCGATCGTGATCGGCGGCCTCGGCGTCGGTGCCGCCAAGACCACCGATGCCATCATGAAGCTGCCGGGCGCGGTGACGCTGGCCTTCACGCCTTATGGATCTGATCCCGGAAAGTTGGCCGAGCGCGCCCGCGCCCAGCGCCACGAGATCTTCCTGCAGATCCCGATGGAGCCCTACGATTTCCCGGACAATGATCCCGGCCCGCAAACCCTGCTGACGTCGCTCACGGCAGACCAGAACACCGATCGCCTCTACTGGCACCTGAGCCGGATACAGGGCTATGCCGGCATCACCAATTTCATGGGCGCTCGCTTCGTGGCGACGGACGCGGCAATGCAGCCGATCATCCGCGAGGCCTCCAAGCGCGGCCTCGGCTTCTTCGACGACGGCTCCTCGCCGCGCAGCATCGCAGGCCAGGCGGCCGGCAGCCTCACCGTGCCATTCGGCAAGGGCGACATCGCGCTCGACGCGGTGCCGACCCCGACCGAGATCGACCGTGCGCTGAACAAGCTGGAATCGATGGCGAGGGAACGCGGGGTCGCCATCGGCACCGCCTCCGCGCTTCCCGTCTCGATCGAGCGGGTCGGCGCCTGGATCAAGACATTGAGCGACCGAGGTATCCTTTTGGTGCCATTGACAACCGCGATGCTGAAATCAAAATCCAGTTAAATCAAAGAATTGGTACGCCATGGGCCGGAGTGCCCGGCAGCGTTCCAGCAGTACCCGAGAGGTTTGGCGGAATGGCGCGTTACGAGGATCTGCCCTACCGAACCTGTGTCGGGGTCATGCTGATCAATCCGAAAGGCCTGGTGTTCATCGGCCGCCGTGCCGGCGGCATCGAGCACGTCGACGACCGCCATGTCTGGCAGATGCCGCAGGGCGGGGTCGATCCCGGCGAGGACAATTGGGCCGCTGCCAAACGCGAGCTTTATGAAGAAACCAGCGTGCGCTCGATCGAGCGGCTCGCCGAGGTGCCGGACTGGCTGATCTACGACATTCCGCGCACGGTGGCGGGACGCGCCTGGAAGGGCCGCTACCGCGGCCAGCGCCAGAAATGGTTCGCGGTGCGCTTCACCGGCAAGGACAGCGAGATCAATGTCGAGAAGCCCGGCGGCGGCGGCCACAAGGCCGAATTCGTCAGCTGGCGCTGGGAGCCGATGAAGAATCTTCCCGAGCTGATCATTCCGTTCAAGCGCCCTGTCTATGAGCGCGTGGTCAAGGAATTTTCCGCGCTCGCGGACGACTAGATCAAATTGTCGTCCGGACTTTGGTGCTAAGGCATCGCCGGACTGACAATGAGAGACTCCCGCGTGACGAGCGAAAAACCCTACCGTCCCAATGTCGGGATCGCGCTGTTCAATGCCGACGGCCGCGTGCTGATCGGGCACCGCTTCAAGGGCGACGGCCCCGAGATCATCCTGCCGGGGCTCGACTGGCAGATGCCCCAAGGCGGCGTCGACGAGGGCGAGAACCTTCGCGATGCCGCGGTGCGCGAGCTCTGGGAGGAGACCAGCGTCGTCAGCGCCTGCTATCTCGGCGAGACCGACTGGTTCACTTACGAATTCCCGCCCTATGACGGTCCGCAGACCCATCGGCTGGCCAAATTCCGCGGCCAGCGTCAGAAGTGGTTCGCGCTGCGCTTCACCGGCAAGGAGGACGAGATCGACCCGCTGACGCCGCGCAACGGCCAGCCCGCGGAGTTCGACGCGTGGCGCTGGGAGCGACTCGATCGCGTCGCCGACCTCGTGGTGCCGTTCCGCCGCGACGTCTACCGCGCAGTAGCCCAGGAGTTCGCGCCCTTCGCAAACTGAATTCGCGAAAACAACCCCATGCACAGTAGCCCGGGGGTTGGTTGATCAGAGAAGTTTTTTGGAAATTTGAGTGAGCAACGCAGCACTCTCTCGTTCCCTCCCCACAGGGGGGGGGGGAAGGGAACGCACCTTCGTCGGAGTGGCGATTGTGGCTTATACTGCGAGGCTACTTAATTGATCGGTCCCACCGTAAACGGGCCGATCGCGATGACGTGGCAGTCGCTGTCGTGCTTGACGCAATCGGCGATCGCGCCGTCGACGGCGGTCTGCTCGTCGGCGGCCTTCAGGCCTAGGCCGGAGCGGCCCGACGTTCCGACGGCGACCGCATTCCAGCCCAAGCCGTCGCCGAGCTTGCGCACGACCTCGGGGCGCGCATCGGCCACGATCGAGGGATTGCTCGCGGGGTGGAAGAAGCCAACGGCCCTGAGCAGGGTCGGGATTGGCACGACATAGACATCGTCAACCGCCACGACCATGCAGGGAGAGCCTGCGAACGCACCGCAGGATTCCAGCGAACGCCGCGTAGCCTCGTCGACCGAGGTCGCCCCCAGCGTCATGAAATACTGACCGCCCGGCCCGAGCGCGACCGCCCGTGACTTTGCCGCCGGCGCGTAGACGTTCTCGATGCGGGTCCTGGCCTGATCGCGCAGCAGCGGAAAATCTTTCGCCACGAGCGGGCGCTCGGTCATGCTGTCGTGCCGCACCCAGGGCGGCGGCGGCATCGGCGGATTACCATGGCTGTAGACCACCTTGTTGCCGACCGCATAGAGCTCGCAGCGCCGCGGCGATTGCGCGGCATCCGCACGCTTCTGGCACTGATCGAGCGCGGCGGCGCGCGCAGCTTCCTCATTCGGCTGATTGACCGAGGCGCCAGTGAAGCCGGTGATGTTCAGGGCGAAGGCCTTGTAATCGCCGGCGGCTGAATAATCATTGCCGAGATAGCCACGCACGCGCTCACTGACAAACGGCACCGCATCCGCAGGGAGCTTGCCGTTCGGTGCCGCCGGCGTCGGCACTGGCGTGGACATCGGCGTGGCGGCAGCCATTTGGGTCGGTGTCGATGTCGGCGTCGGTGAAGGCATCGGCGCCTTCGCGGCCATCGTGGGTGTTGGACTCGGGGTCGCTGCGGCCGTCGCGCCTGGCAGCGGAGCAGGCGTGGTTGACGCCGCGACATCAGGTGTCTTGCCGGTCTCGAGCTTGCTGAAATAGAGGAGGCCGCCGACGGCGATGGCGACGACCGAGACCACGCCGACCACCAATGGCCACATCCAGCTCGGCCCCTGCCCTGCCTTGGCGGCCTTCTTCAGCTGCGGCGTCGCAAAAGTCCCGTCCTCACGCCGCATCGCCACCATGTAGGCGTGCACCGGCGTCGGAATGTTCTTGACCTCCTGCGCACCGATATCGGCGAACTGCACCGACAGCTTGTTGGCGACCTGCTCGTGCACGGCACGGGAGATGCAGATGCCACCGACCTCGGCGAGCCCCTCGAGCCGGGCTGCGATATTGACGCCGTCGCCGAGCAGATCGCCGTCACGTTCGACGACGTCGCCGATGGTGATGCCGATCCGGAACGTCATCTGCCGGCTCGCCGGATAGGCCATGTTTCGGGTTCGCAAGGACTCCTGGATGTCGATCGCGCAGCGCACAGCTTCGACTGCGCTCGGGAATTCGGCGAGCACGGCGTCACCGGCGGTGTTGAAGATGCGTCCGCCGGCCCTGGCAATGAAGTCGTCTACGACAAGACGATAGGATGCCAGACGCCGCAGCGTCTCCTCTTCATCCTCCGCGACCAGCCTTGAGTAACCGGCAATATCGGCTGCGAAAATCGCTGCGATCTTGCGTTTCATCCGCTACCCGCCCCGGAACACATCCGCGGGCGCAGAATGCCGCCATCTCCGGCGCGGCGCAACAAAGTTTCAGCGCCCGCCATTTGTGGTGACGAGCGCTGAACTTGTTCAGGAATTTAGAGCTTTGAGCCCCGGAGCAGTGCACCGGGGCTTAGTGCATCGCCGTGGTATTGAGCTGCTGCTGGATGCTCTTGAAGTGATCGAGCCGCTCGATCGCCTGATCGAGCTCGCCGCCTTCGTGCTCCTTCAAGCCTTCCTCCATCTCCGCGATGGTCTCGGCGAACTCGGCGCGGTCGAGCTCGGCCAGCGAGGTCGCGACGTCGGCAAGCACGGTCAGGCCCTTTTCGGAGACTTCGGCGAGGCCGCCGAGCACGATGATCTTCTCGTGGCGGCCAGCGGTGGTGACGACGAGGATGCCGGGACGGATCGCAGCCACGACAGGCGCGTGCCCCGCCAGCACGCCGAAGTCACCTTCGACACCGGGAATGTCGACCTGATCGACTTCGCCCGAGAAGGCGAGCTTTTCCGGAGAGACGAGATCGAAGTGGAAGGTGGCCATGGGAAACCTTGCGAATGGCGAATGGCGAATAGCGAGTGGCGAAAAGGAGCAGCGAAACTATTCGCGACTCCCCATTCGCCATTCGCTTCTTAAGCCGCTTCAGCGGCGAGCTTCTTGCCCTTCTCGACGGCTTCTTCGATGGTGCCGACCATGTAGAAGGCGGCTTCCGGCAGGTGGTCATACTTGCCTTCCACCAGGCCCTTGAAGCCCTTGATGGTGTCGGCGAGGTCGACGAACTTGCCCGGCGAACCGGTGAAGATCTCGGCGACGTGGAACGGCTGCGACATGAAGCGCTCGACCTTGCGGGCGCGGGCCACGGTCAGCTTGTCCTCTTCCGAAAGCTCGTCCATGCCGAGAATGGCGATGATGTCCTGGAGCGCCTTGTAGCGCTGCAGCACCTGCTGAACCTGACGGGCCACCGCGTAGTGCTCCTCGCCGACGACCAGCGGGGAGAGCATGCGCGAGGTCGAGTCGAGCGGGTCCACCGCCGGATAGATGCCCTTTTCGGCGATCGAGCGCGACAGCGTGGTGGTTGCGTCAAGATGCGCGAACGAGGTCGCGGGGGCCGGGTCGGTCAAGTCGTCGGCCGGAACGTAGATGGCCTGCACCGAGGTGATCGAACCCTTCTGGGTGGTGGTGATGCGCTCCTGCAGCGCGCCCATGTCGGTCGCGAGCGTCGGCTGATAACCCACGGCGCTCGGAATACGACCGAGCAGCGCCGACACTTCCGAGCCGGCCTGGGTGAACCGGAAGATGTTGTCGACGAAGAACAGCACGTCCTGGCCCTGGTCGCGGAAGTCTTCGGCGATGGTCAGACCCGTGAGCGCGACGCGGGCGCGGGCGCCCGGGGGCTCGTTCATCTGGCCGAACACCAGCGCGCATTTCGACTTCACGCTCGGATCCGGATTCTTCGGATCGGCGTTGACCTTGGACTCGATGAACTCGTGATAGAGGTCGTTGCCCTCGCGGGTCCGCTCGCCGACGCCGGCGAACACGGAGTATCCACCGTGCGCCTTCGCGACGTTGTTGATCAGCTCCTGAATCAGCACGGTCTTGCCGACGCCGGCGCCGCCGAACAGGCCGATCTTGCCACCCTTCGCATACGGAGCAAGAAGATCGACGACCTTGATGCCGGTGACGAGAATTTCAGCTTCGGTCGACTGGTCGGTGTAGGTCGGCGCTTCCTGGTGGATCGCGCGCAGGCCTTCCGCCTTGACCGGACCGGCTTCGTCGATCGGCTCGCCGATGACGTTGATGATGCGGCCGAGCGTGCCTTCACCGACGGGAACGCGGATCGGCGAACCGGTGTCGGTCACTTCCTGGCCGCGAACCAGACCTTCGGTGGTGTCCATCGCGATGGTGCGGACGGTGGACTCACCGAGATGCTGAGCGACTTCGAGCACCAGGCGATTGCCGCCGTTCTTGGTCTCGAGCGAGTTGAGAATGGCCGGCAGGTGGCCTTCGAACTGCACGTCGACGACGGCGCCGATGACCTGGGTGACGCGACCGAGCTGGGCTGCCATTGAATGTCTCCTTCGATCCGAACTTGTAGACCACGGTCAACCGACCGGGATGTTGGGTTTGACGAGTGCCGATGCGTCTTTGCTAGACGGCTTCGGCGCCCGAGATGATTTCGATCAGTTCCTTGGTGATCTGCGCCTGACGCGTGCGGTTGTAGACCAGCGTCTGCTTGCGGATCATCTCACCGGCGTTGCGCGTCGCGTTGTCCATCGCGCTCATCTGAGCGCCGTAGAACGAGGCGTTGTTCTCGAGCAGCGCGCGGAAGATCTGGACAGCGAGGTTGCGCGGCAGAAGACGGGTGAGAATCTCGTCCTCTTCGGGCTCGTATTCGTAAGGCGTCGTGTTGGCGCTCGAGTCCTCCTCGACCACCAGCGGGATGATCTGCTGGGCGGTCGGGATCTGCGCGATCACCGAACGGAAGCGCGAGTAGAACAGCGTGCAGACGTCGAACTCGCCGGCGTCGAACCGCGCCAGAACCTTCTTGGCGATATCCTCGGCATTGACGAAGCCGAGCTGGCGCACGCTGCGCAGGTCGAGATGCTCGACGATCTGCTTGTCGAACTGCCGGCGGAGCTGCTCGTAACCCTTGCGGCCCACGCAGAAGAATTTCACGTCCTTGCCCTGGGCGATCAGCGCCAAGGCGCGCTCGCGGGCGAGACGCACGATCGACGAGTTGAAGGCGCCCGACAGGCCGCGCTCGCCGGTGCAAACCAGCAGCAGATGAACCTGGTCGCGGCCGGTGCCGGCCAGCAGCACCGGCGCGCCGGGCGAACCTGCCGCGGCGCTGGCGATGTTAGAGATGACGGCGCTCATCTTGTCGGCATAAGGACGCGCCGCTTCCGCCGCGGTCTGCGCACGTCGCAGCTTCGAGGCCGCGACCATCTGCATGGCCTTGGTGATCTTTTGCGTCGCCTTGGTGGAGGCGATGCGCACGCGCATGTCTTTAAGTGACGCCATTCTTCGTTCACCCCGGCGGTTCGACCCAGACGGTCAAGCCACTAGCCTATCCCAGTCGTCATGCCCGGGCTCGTCCCGGGCATCCACGTTCTATCTTGCAAGCCGAAACGCGTGGATGGCCGGGACATCATTTGCGAAGACGCGCTTCGCGCTTTAGCCCGGCCATATCGGCTGTTAATTACGCGAAGCTCTTCGCAAAGCCTTCGACCACCGACTTCAGCTTGGCAGCAGTGTCGTCGGAGAGGTCTCGGCTGTCGCGGATCGCATTGAGGATGTCGACGTGCTTGCCGCGCAGCAGCGACAGCAGCCCGTCCTCGAACGCGCGCACCTTGCTGACCGGAAGCGGATCGAGATAGCCGTTGGTGCCGGCCCAGATCACGCAGACCTGCTCTTCCATCTTCAGCGGCGAGAACTGCGGCTGCTTCAACAGCTCGGTCAGGCGCGAGCCGCGGTTCAGCAGGCGCTGGGTCGAGGCGTCGAGGTCGGAGCCGAACTGCGCGAACGCCGCCATTTCGCGGTACTGCGCGAGCTCGCCCTTGATCTTGCCGGCGACCTTCTTGGTGGCCTTGGTCTGCGCCGAGGAGCCGACGCGCGACACCGACAGACCGACGTTCACCGCGGGGCGGATGCCCTGGAAGAACAGGTCGGTTTCCAGGAAGATCTGACCGTCGGTGATCGAGATGACGTTGGTCGGGATGTAGGCCGACACGTCGTTGGCCTGGGTTTCGATGACGGGCAGCGCCGTCAGCGAGCCCGAGCCCTGGTCCTTGTTCAGCTTCGCCGCGCGCTCGAGCAGGCGGGAGTGCAGATAGAACACGTCGCCCGGATAGGCTTCGCGGCCCGGCGGCCGGCGCAGCAGCAGCGACATCTGGCGGTAGGCGACGGCCTGCTTGGACAGATCGTCGTAGATGATGACCGCGTGCATGCCGTTGTCGCGGAAGTACTCGCCCATGGTGCAGCCGGTGAAGGGCGCGATGTACTGCATCGGCGCCGGATCGGAGGCGGTGGCGGCGACGACGATCGAGTATTCGAGCGCGCCCTGCTCTTCGAGCACCTTCACGAACTGGGCAACCGTCGAACGCTTCTGGCCGACCGCGACGTAGACGCAGTACAGCTTGATGTTCTCGTCGGGCTGCGCGTTGAGCGGCTTCTGGTTCAGGATGGTGTCGAGCGCGATCGCGGTCTTGCCGGTCTGACGGTCGCCGATGATCAGCTCGCGCTGACCGCGGCCGATCGGGATCAGGGCATCGATCGCCTTGAGGCCGGTCGCCATCGGCTCGCTCACCGATTTGCGCGGAATGATGCCGGGCGCCTTGACGTCGACGCGCATGCGCTTGTCGGCCTGGATCGGGCCCTTGCCGTCGATCGGGTTGCCGAGCGCGTCGACGACGCGGCCGAGCAGGCCCTTGCCGACCGGCGCGTCCACGATGGCGCGGGTGCGCTTGACGGTCTGGCCTTCCTTGATCTCGCGGTCGGCACCGAAAATAACGACACCGACGTTGTCGGTTTCGAGGTTCAGCGCCATGCCGCGCGTGCCGTTCTCGAATTCGACCATTTCGCCGGCCTGGACATTGTCCAGACCGTAGACGCGGGCGATGCCGTCGCCGACGGACAGCACCTGTCCGACTTCGGAGACTTCAGCTTCCTGGCCGAAATTCTTGATCTGGTCCTTGAGGATCGCGGAAATTTCCGCGGCGCGGATGTCCATCAGCCTGCCTCTTTCATCGCGTGCTTGATCGAATTGAGTTTGGTGCGAAGCGAACTATCGATCATGCGGCTGCCAAGCTTCACGACGAGGCCACCGATGATCGAGGGATCGATCTTCACGTTGAGCGCGACGTCCTTGCCGGTCACCGACTTCAGGGCAACCTTGAGGGCGTCGAGATTCTTGTCCGAGAGCGCTTCCGCGACCGTGACATCCGCCGTCGCCTCGCCCTTGAACCTGGCGACGAGGGCGCGATAGGCGCGGATGACGTCGGCCACCGCGAACAGGCGGCGGTTGGCGGTCAGCACTTTCAGGAAATTGGCGGAAATGCCTGATATGCCCGCCTTGTCCAGCACCGCCGAAAGGGCCTTTGACTGGGCGTCAGCCGCAAAAACCGGGCTGCGGACGAGGCGCTTGAGATCAGCGCTTTCGTTCAGCAGAGCCTCGAACTTGTCGAGATCGGCCTTGACCTCGTCGACCACTTTCTGGTCGCGGGCGAGTTCAAACAAGGCCGTTGCATAACGGCCGGACACACCTGAAACCGACGTATCTTCTGCTGCCACCGACGCGCTCTTTGTGCTGTCAAACTCGCAAGGGGAAAACCGTCGCCACAACGCGGCGCCTAGCGATCCAAGCCCTTGGAATTCAAGCGGGACTTTGATTCTCGGCCGACACGGGGACGTGCCGGGTCCGTTAAAATCGCGGCTTTGCTAACATAGCAGGCGCGCACGTGCAACATGACGCCAAATTAAAGGCATGAGGTTCTGTCGGCCGTTCGTCGCAGTTCGAGACGCGGCTGCGACCGCCTGACCTGAGCTGCCAGGCTACGGGCTGCCGGGCGCCGTTCGTCGGCAACGCGCGCATTCGTTCCCGCCCTCAGCGCATACCCGCCATGAACACGGATCGCTGAGTCGTGACTTCGGCCCCGCCGATCGCGGCCGCCGAATACTTACCCAATTCTAAACAGGAAGTTTAACAACTTCGTTTTACAGTATAGCTAAGTAATAACTTGGTTAAAGAATCGTTAAAGTGAAAGATTACGGAACTTCGGCTGAATATCGATTCAGATCACAAGATATTTCACGACGACACGGAACGGATTTACTGCCCAATTCACGCCTCATTAGGAATCGAAACGCCAACCCGCTCACAAACTGATGGGGGCTCCACTAGCCACATATGTGGCAATACTAGCGTAGGGACCACTAAATGCTGTCTTTGAAGACGCTGGGCACTGCGACCCGGCCGCGCACGGCGATCGCTTTCGTCGCTGCAACTCTCATCGTCGGTGGAACTGCCACCGAAGCTTCCGCCAAATCCAGGCATCACCACAGGGGTTCTCACCACCACCACCAGGCCTTGGCCGAGGCCAACGCGGGCTTCGATTGGCGCAACGCCAATGCGTCGATGACGCCGTCGCAGGGTACCGGCCGCAGCTTCTCCGGCATGGCTTCCTATTACGGCAACGAATCCGGTAGCCGCACCGCTTCGGGCCAGCGCTTCAACCAGAACGCCCTCACCGCGGCGCACCGCTCGCTGCCGTTCGGCACCAAGCTGCGCGTCACCCATGGCGGCCAGAGCGTCATCGTCACCATCAATGACCGTGGCCCGTTCGTGCGCGGCCGCGTGCTCGACCTCTCCACTGGCGCTGCCCGGGCCATCGGCCTCACCGGCGCCGGCGTCGGCCGCGTCACCGCGGAAGTGATCTCGTAGCGGCGATCTCGCGCCTCAGCCCACACGCGCAGTTTTCATCGGTTTGATGCGCGCGTGAAACAAGCCCGCGGTCTTGGGGGACCGCGGGCTTTTTGCTGGGGCATTTTTGACGACACGCACAGCTGCGTTCCCTCCCCCTCACGCACAGCATTTGCGGGGCCACCCCTCTTCCCCGCACTCCCCCGCAAGGCGGAGGGAGCGCAGTGTGCCTTGTGGCTCACAAAAAGCTCTGCGGGTCGACGTCGACCTCGAGCTTCTGGTTGCCCTTCGGCTTCGGACACACCGCCAGCCAGTTGCGCAAATAATCCGAGAGATCAAAGCCGCGCGCCGATTTCACCAGGATGCGGAAGCGGTAGCGGCCCTTGATGACGGCGAGCGGGGCTTCGGCGGGGCCGAGCACGACCACGCGCTCGTCGCGCGGCGCGCGTGCCACGAGCTGGCGGCCGAGGCCTTCGGCGCTCGGACGATCGCCCGCGGAAATGATCAGGCTGGCGAGGCGTCCGAACGGCGGATAGAGCGTCTTCTCGCGCAGATCGATCTCGCTGTCGTAGAAAGCCTCGCGATCGCAGGCGATCAGCGCCTTCATCACGGGATGATCCGGCTGATGCGTTTGCAGATAGCCGACGCCACGGCCCTGCTCGCGCCCGGCACGGCCGATCACCTGATTGAGCAATTGCCAGGTCCGTTCCGCCGCGCGCGGATCGCCGTTGCTGAGGCCGAGATCCGCATCGACGACCCCGACGAGATTCAGCCGCGGAAAATTGTGGCCCTTGGCGACGAGCTGCGTGCCGATGATGATGTCGACGCGGCCTTCCGCGATGTCGTTTAGCTCACTTCGCATCGTCTCGATCGAGGTGATGAGATCGCTCGACAGCACCATGGTGCGCGCGTCAGGGAAAAGCGCCGCCGCCTCCTCCTGCAAGCGCTCGACGCCGGGGCCAACCGCCACCAGCGATTCCTCCGCTGCGCAATGCGGACAGGTCGGGGGGCGCGGCATCGAGAAGCCGCAATGGTGACAGACCAGCCGCTGGCGAAAGCGGTGATCGACCAGCCAGGCATCGCAGATGGTGCAGGCGAAGCGATGGCCGCAGCCGCGGCACAGGGTCAGCGGCGCATAGCCGCGGCGATTGAGGAACAGCAGCGCCTGCTCGCGCTTCTCGATCGCCTTTCTGATCTCTCCGGCCAGCCGCGGCGAGATGTAGCGGCCGCGCGCGGGCGGCTCGCGGCGCATGTCGATGGCCTCGATTTCAGGCATGTGCTGGCCGCCGAAGCGCGACGGCAGCGCGATGCGCTGATAGCGGTTCTTGCGCGCATTGACCTCCGATTCGACCGACGGCGTCGCTGACGCCAGCACGATCGGGATCTTGGCGATATGCGCACGCACCACCGCCATGTCGCGGGCGTGGTAGTGCACGCCCTCGTCCTGCTTGTAGGCCTGGTCGTGCTCTTCATCGACGACGATGAGGCCGAGATTGGCGTAGGGCAGAAACAGCGCCGAGCGCGCGCCGACCACGACCGGCGCGGTGCCTTCGGAGATCGCGGCCCAATTGCGCGCGCGGGTGCGCGGTGTGAGTTCGGAATGCCATTCGATCGGGCGCACGCCAAAGCGCTGCGCGAAACGGTCGAGGAACTGGCCGGTCAGCGCAATCTCCGGCATCAGGATCAGCGACTGCCTGCCGCGGCGGATCGTTTCCGCAACCGCCTCGAAATAGACCTCCGTCTTGCCGGAGCCGGTGACGCCGTCGAGCAGCGCGACATGAAAGGTGCCGTTAGCCGCGAGCGCGCGCATCGCATCGACGCCGGCGCGCTGGAGCGGCGAAAAATCGGGACGGCCGAACTCAGGATCGGGCGCGGGCGGCGGGGGGGGCGGCGGCATCGGCTCGACCGTCAGCGTACCCTCGTCGACGAGGCCGTCGATCACGCCGGCGGAAACGCCGGCTTCCTTGGCAGTCTCGGATTTGCCGTGCAGCAGCCGGTCCGACAGCAGCTCGATGACGCGCTGACGCGACGGCGTCAGCCGCCGCGGAAGATCACCTGTTAGCCGCACGCCGGCGCGGACGCGCTCGGGACCGAGGTTCTCGCCCATGCGCAGGCACATCCGCAGCACCATGCCGCGCGGGCTCAGCGTGTAATTGGCCACCCAGTCGACGACCGAACGCAGCTCCCCCTTGAGCGACGCAACGTCCAGCTTCTCGCTGACCTCCTTGAGGCGGTTATGCAGGCGTGGATCGGGATTGGCGTTTTCGCCCCAGACCACGGCGAGCACCTCACGGGGCCCGAGCGGCACGCCGACGAGATCGCCGGCCTTCAGCTCCATGCCGCGCGGCACCTTGTAGGAATAGGTCTGGTCGAGCGCGACAGGCACCAGCACGTCGACCATGCGGGTCGCGTTGGCGGGGACGGTCGTGCTGCGCGACGTATGATCCATGGAGAGAATCGGAACCTCGGGGGCTTTGAGGCTATCGCCCCGGGTCCGCCTTAGCGAACGGTAAACGTGTATGATGCGATATACTGTGCGGAATCATTCCGTCCAGAGCGCATGAGCAAACCGGTCCCCCCACCACTCGAGCTCGCCAGCGCCGATTGCTCGATCGCGCAGGAGATGGCGCGCTGGCTGTCGCATCTCGGCGCCGAGCGACGGCTGTCGCCGAAGACGCTGGAAGCCTATGGCCGCGACCTCAGGCAGTGCCTGGATTTCCTGTGCAGCCACTGGGGCGAGCGTGTCACGCTGGACCGCTTTGCCTCGCTCGAAGCGACCGACGTGCGCGCCTTCATGGCGATGCGGCGCGCCGACGACATTGCCGGCCGCTCGCTGATGCGCGCGCTGGCGGGCCTGCGCTCGTTCGGCCGCTTCCTCGAACGCGAAGGCAAAGGCAAGGTCGGCGCGCTCTCCGCCATCCGCGCGCCGAAGGTCGCCAAGACGCTGCCGAAGCCTTTGCCGATGGCATCTGCAAAACGCCTGGCCGATGCCGACGAGCGCGCCGGCGAGGATCGCGAGACCTGGATCCTGGTGCGCGACGCTGCGGTGATGGCACTGCTGTATGGCTCGGGCCTGCGCATCTCCGAGGCGCTCGGGCTGAAGCGACGCGAGGTGCCGAAGGCCGGCGAAGGCGACGTGCTGGTCGTGACAGGCAAAGGCAACAAGACGCGCATGGTGCCGGTGCTGCAAAATGTGCTCGCGCTGATCGACGAATATGCCGCGATGTGCCCGCATGCGCTGCCTCCGGAAGGGCCGATCTTCGTCGGCGCGCGCGGCGGGCCGCTCAGCCCGCGCATCATCCAGCTCGCGATGGAACGGCTGCGCGGTGCCCTCGGCCTGCCCGACAGCGCCACGCCGCACGCGCTGCGTCACTCCTTCGCAACGCACCTGCTCTCGCGCGGCGGGGATCTCCGCGCCATTCAGGAATTGCTCGGTCATTCCTCGCTCTCGACCACGCAGATCTATACCGGGATCGATTCCGAGCGGCTGCTGGAAGTCTATGCCAGCGCGCATCCAAGGCGCTGAAGAGTTCGCTAGTTCCTGACATCAAGCTGTCATCGCAAGCATGCCTCTTGCGCAGGCCGCGCGGTTCGGTCAATCGTTGCGGAACCGAACAGGAGGGGGATTCATGAGCGCACACGAAAGCATGGAGCAGGCCGAGCATGCCGAGCACGCATCCGGCGAGAACAAGAAGATCGCCCTGCTGATCGCGGTGCTGGCGCTGTTCCTGGCGATCTCGGAAACGCTCGGCAAAGGCGCGCAGACCGAATCGATCAGCAAGAACGTCGAGGCCTCCAACCTCTGGGCGTTCTTCCAGGCCAAGAGCATCCGCCGCACCGTCGTGCAGACCGCCGCCGAACAGGGCAAGCTGACGCTCGGCAGCACCGGCGACGAGGCCATGAAGGCCGCGGTGCAGAAGCAGATCGACGACTGGCAGAAGACCGCGGCGCGCTACCGCTCCGAGCCCGAGACCGGCGAAGGCACCGAGCAGCTCTCCGAGAAGGCCAAGGAAGCCGAGCACCAGCGCGACGAGGCGACCGCGAAATACCATCACTTCGAGCTGGCGTCGGCGGCGTTCCAGATCGGCATCGTGCTGGCATCCGCCACGATCATCACCGGCATGCTGCCGCTGGCCTGGATCGCCGGCCTCTTGACGCTCGCAGGGCTCGGCATGACCGTGCTCGGCGCATGGGCGCCGCATCTGCTGCATCTGCACGGGTGAGCAGGACCGCCACACACACCACTGTCATGCCCCGGCTTGACCGGGGCATGAAAGCAGCTCAGCGCGCCTCGTGCACGCTTTTGCGAAAACGCTGGATCAGGCGAAGCGTGCGGGAGGACCAGCCTTCTCCGTTGCCGGTGACCAGCTCGCGGAGGCGGCGCTTGACCGGGTCGACCAGCTCGGTCGCCTTGGCGCGCAGCCGCAGGACCATTTCGTAGAGCCGCTCGAACCAGTGCATCTCCAGAAGCTTGTCGCGCGTGACGTCGAAGACGAAGGCGGTGACACCGACGCCGAGCATCTTGGCGAACAGGATCGTGAAGACCGCGCTGGTCCAGTATTCATGCGTGAGCAGCCACAGGCCGACCAGCTTGAGCGGAAACAGCGGGATGATCGGGACCGCGAAGACGATCAACGTCATCGCAGGCGACAGCGCGTCGACGCGCTCTGCCAGCCATGATTTGAACCGGGCGAGCGGGATCAGTGCCACGACCCGCGCGACAACAGGCTCGAGATGATCCCACAGCCAGGCTTCGATCAGGAAGATGATCGCGAGCAGGACCCAGACCGGTTGAAGAAGGCGGCGCAGCATGTGATGTCCCGCCGGATTTGGCTCCAGGCGCGATCCTACATATGGATGGCCCGCTTGCCGACTGCAAGCGCGGCTTCCTTGACGGCCTCGGAGCGGGTCGGATGCGCGTGGCAGGTGCGCGCGAGATCTTCCGCACTGCCACCAAACTCCATGAGAACGCAGGCCTCGTGGATCATTTCGCCGGCCTCGATGCCGATGATGTGCACGCCGAGCACGCGATCGGTCTTCGCATCTGCGAGAATCTTCACGAAGCCCTCAGTGGTCTGATTGACCTTGGAGCGGCCGTTGGCGGTAAAGGGAAACTTCCCGACGGTATAAGCGACGCCGGCCTGCTTCAGCTCTTCCTCGGTCTTGCCGACGGAGGACACTTCCGGGGTGGTATACACGACGCCTGGGATCACGTCGTAGTTCACGTGGCCGGCCTGGCCTGCGATGATCTCCGCGACCGCAACAGCTTCATCCTCGGCTTTATGGGCGAGCATCGGGCCCGCGACGACGTCGCCGATGGCATAGACGCCCTTCAGGCTGGTGGCGAAATGCGGATCGATCTGCACGCGGCCGCGCTGATCGAGCGCAACGCCGGCCTCCTTCAGACCGAGACCATCGGTGTAGGGCACGCGGCCGATGCAGACCAGCACGACGTCGGCCTCGACAGTCTCGGCGGGGCCGCCGGCGGCGGGCTCGATCGTCGCCTTCAGCGTCTTGCCCGAGGTGTCGACCGCGGTGACCTTGGCCCCCAGCTTGAACGCAAAGCCCTGCTTCTCGAGGATACGCTGGAATTGCTTGGCGATCTCGCCGTCCATGCCGGGCAGGATGCGGTCGAGGAATTCGACGACGACGACTTCGGCACCCAGGCGCTTCCACACCGAGCCGAGCTCGAGGCCGATCACGCCGGCGCCAACGATGAGCAGCTTGCCGGGGACCTTGTCCAGCGACAGCGCGCCGGTCGAGGACACGATGCGCTTCTCGTCGATCTCGATGCCCTTGAGGCGCGCGATGTCCGAGCCGGTCGCGATGACGATATTCCTGGTCTCGATCACCTGCGACTTGCCGTCGGCCGACACCTCGACCTTGCCGGTGGCGAGGATCTTGCCGGTGCCCTTGAGCACGTCGACCTTGTTCTTCTTCATCAGGAACTCGACGCCCTTGACGTTGCCGTCGATGCCCTGCTGCTTGAAGTTCATCATCGCCGGCAGTTCGAGCTTCGGCGCGGAAACGCTGATGCCCATCTTCGCGAAGGAATGCGCGGCTTCCTCGAACATTTCGGAGGCGTGCAGCAGCGCCTTCGACGGCATGCAGCCGACATTGAGGCAGGTGCCGCCGAGCGTTGCGTTCTTTTCGACCACGGCGACTTTCATGCCGAGCTGGCTGGCGCGCACCGCGCAGACATAACCGCCAGGTCCGGTGCCGATGACGACGAGATCGTAGGTAGCCATGAGAGAAAGTCCCGTAATTTCAACGTTATGAGGATGTGTCAGCGTCCGCCGGCGCGTCAGCGACCGCCGGACACATCGAGCGTGGCTGCGGTGACGTAGGAAGCCTCGTCCGACATGAGCCAGATGATGGCATTTGCAATTTCATCCGCGGTGCCGACGCGCTTCATCGGCACCAGATGGGCCAGGCGATGATGCCGGTCAGGCTCGCCGCCGGAGGCGTGGATGTCGGTATCGATCAGGCCGGGGCGAATACCCGCAACGCGAATGCCTTCGGCTGCGACCTCGTAGCCGAGGCCCGTGGTGAAGGAATCGATCGCGCCTTTCGACGCGGCGTAATCGACGTAAGTGTTGGGCGCGCCGAGCTTGGCCGCGACCGATGACAGATTGACGATGACGCCGCCCTTGCCGCCGTGCTTGGTCGACATCCGCTTCACCGCCTCCCGCGCGCAGAGGATGGAGCCGGTGACGTTGACCGCCAGCACGCGCTGGATGCGCTCGGCCGACATCTCGTCGACGCGCACGCCGCTCTTGCCGACGATGCCGCCATTGTTGACGAGCGCACCGAGCGTTCCGAGCTTGTCGGCTTCCCTGAACAGATCGAGGATGTCGCTCTCTTCAGCGACATCGCATTTTACCGCGATCGCCCTGCCGTTGCCGGCTTCGATTTGCGCGACCACCTCGTCGGCGGCCGTCTTGTTGCTGGCGTAGCCGACCACGACGCGATAGCCGCGCGCGGCCGCTGCAAGCGCGGTCGCACGACCAATACCGCGGCTGCCGCCGGTGATGACAACCACCTTATCCGTCACATCAGCCTCCATGATTCGACAGGCGCCGTCGCACCGATCGCGACGGCGCTCCCAGAGCTTCAGGGATCAGAGATCGAGCACCAGACGTGCCGGATCTTCCAGGCTCTCCTTGACGCGAACCAGGAAGGTGACCGCTTCCTTGCCGTCGATCACGCGGTGATCGTAGGACAGTGCCAGATACATCATCGGACGGACCTCGATCTTGCCGCCGACGACCATCGGACGGTCCTGGATCTTGTGCATGCCGAGAATGCCGGACTGCGGGGCGTTCAGGATCGGGGTCGACATCAGCGAGCCATAGATGCCGCCGTTGGTGATGGTGAAGGTGCCGCCCTGCATCTCGTCGATCTTGAGCTGTCCGTCACGGGCGCGACGACCGAAATCGGCGATGCCCTTCTCGATGTCGGCGATCGACTTGTGGTCGCAGTCGCGCACGACGGGGACGACCAGGCCCTTGTCGGTGCCGACGGCCACGCCGATGTGGTAGTAGTTCTTGTAGATCAGATCGGTGCCGTCGATCTCGGCGTTGACGGCCGGGATATCCTTCAGCGCCTGCACGACGGCCTTGGTGAAGAATCCCATGAAGCCGAGCTTCGAGCCATGCTTCTTCTCGAACGCATCCTTGTAGTGGGCACGCAGCGCCATGACGTTGGTCATGTCGACCTCGTTGAAGGTCGTGAGCATGGCCGCGGTGTTCTGCACGTCCTTGAGGCGGCGCGCGATGGTCTGGCGCAGCCGGGTCATCTTGACGCGTTCTTCGCGGGCAGCGTCATCGGCCGGCGAGGCGCTGCGCACCTGCACGGCGGCAGCGGGCTGGTTCACCGGAGTCGGCGCGGAGGCCGCACGCTCGATCGCGGCGAGCATGTCGCCCTTGGTGACGCGGCCGTCCTTGCCGGAGCCCGGAACGGTCGAGGCGTCGACGCCGGTCTCGGCGGAGAGTTTTCGCACGGACGGAGCGAGCGGAGCATCGGCCGGCGGCGCCTTCGCGGCCGGAGCCGCAGCGGCGGGAGCCGGAGCCGCTGCCGCAGGCTTGGCGGGCGCTGCCGCAGGCTTGGCACCGGCCGCGCCTTCAGTGATCTGGCCGAGCAGCGCACCGACCGCAACGGTGGTGCCATCAGCGGCGATGATCTCGCTCAGCGTGCCGGCGGAGGGCGCCGGGACTTCGATGGTGACCTTGTCGGTCTCGAGCTCCACCAAGGGCTCGTCGACGGCGACGGCATCGCCTGCCTTCTTGAACCAGCGGCCGATGGTGGCCTCGGTGACGGATTCGCCGAGCGTCGGCACACGAATTTCAGTCATGGTCTTTTCCTTAAGGGGATCGCCTATGCGGTCATGAATTCCTGATGTCACGGCCAGCGAAAAAGCAGGCCATCCAGCAAGCCGGGACGCTTCGCATGCACGAGGACGTCACGTCTTACCGGATGCCCCGCTTTTGCAAGCGGGGCATGACGCAGTTCGAAAAAGTTCAGCTCAGTGCTTCGTCCAGGAACGCCTTCAGCTGCGCCTGATGCTTGGACATCAGACCCGTGGCGGTCGCCGCGGAGGCGGCGCGGCCGACATAACGCGGACGCCGGCTTGCGCCGTTCACCTGGTTCAGCACCCACTCCAGATAGGGCTCGATGAAGTGCCAGGCTCCCATGTTGCGGGGCTCTTCCTGGCACCAGATCACCTCCGCCTTCTTGAAGCGGGACAACTCGGCCACCAGCGCCTTCAGCGGCACCGGATAGAGCTGCTCGACGCGCATCAGATAGATGTCGTCGATGCCGCGCTTCTCGCGCTCTTCGTAGAGGTCGTAATAGACCTTGCCCGAGCACAGCACGATGCGGCGGATCTTGTCGTCCGGAACGAGCTTGATCGGCTCGTTCGGCAGCATCTGGGCGTCATCATACAGGATGCGGTGGAAGGTCGTGCCCTTCGCGAGCTCCTCGAGGCGCGAGACCGCCCGCTTGTGACGCAGCAGCGACTTCGGCGTCATCAGGATCAACGGCTTGCGGATCTCGCGATGAAGCTGGCGGCGCAGCACGTGGAAGTAGTTCGCCGGCGTGGTCGGGTAGACCACCTGCATGTTGTCTTCCGCGCACATCTGCAGGTAACGCTCCAGACGCGCCGAAGAGTGCTCCGGTCCCTGGCCCTCATACCCGTGCGGCAACAGGCAGACGAGACCGGACATGCGGAGCCATTTGCGCTCACCCGAGGAGATGAACTGGTCGAACACGACCTGGGCGCCGTTGGCGAAATCGCCAAACTGCGCTTCCCACAGCGTCAGCGTGTTCGGCTCGGCGAGCGAATAGCCGTATTCGAAGCCGAGCACCGCCTCTTCCGACAGCAGCGAGTTGATGACCTCGTAATGGCCCTGCTCGTTGCCGAGATGGTTGAACGGCGTGTAGCGGCTCTCGTCCTCCTGGTCGATCAGGACCGAGTGGCGCTGCGAGAAGGTGCCACGCTCCGAATCCTGTCCGGACAGACGCACGTGATGGTTCTCGTTGAGCAGCGAGCAGAACGCCAGCGCTTCGCCGGTCGCCCAGTCGATGCCCGTGCCGCTATCGATCGCCTTGGCGCGATTTTCCAGGAAGCGCTGGATGGTGCGGTGAACGCGGAAACCATCCGGCACCTTGGTGATCTTGCGGCCGATGTCCTTGAGGACGGGCAGATCGACGCCGGTGACGCCGCGACGGGCATCCTCTTCCTGGTCGGCGATCTTGAAGCCCGCCCATTTGCCGTCGAGCCAGTCGGCCTTGTTCGGCTTGTAGGAGGTGCCGGCCTCGAACTCGGCATCGAGCCGCGCGCGCCAATCGGCCTTGGCCTTGTCGACCTCCCCCTGGGTCATCACGCCTTCGCTGACCAGCCGGCGGGAATAGAGCTCCAGCGTCGTCGGGTGAGCCGCGATCTTCTTGTACATCACCGGCTGGGTGAACGCCGGCTCGTCGCCCTCGTTATGGCCATGCCTGCGGTAGCAGAACATGTCGATGACGACGGGCTTGTGGAATTTCTGCCGGAACTCGGTCGCGACCTTGGCCGCGAACACCACGGCTTCCGGATCGTCGCCGTTGACGTGGAAGATCGGCGCGTCGATCATCTTCGCCACATCGGACGGATAGGGCGAGGAGCGCGAGTAGCGCGGATAGGTGGTGAAGCCGATCTGGTTGTTGACGATGAAGTGCACGGAGCCGCCGGTGCGGTAGCCCTTCAGGTCCGACAGGCCGAAGCATTCGGCGACCACGCCTTGGCCCGCGAACGCCGCGTCACCATGCATCAACAGCGGCATCACCGAGATGCGCTGGTCCGGCGGATCGCCGTGCTGGTCCTGCTTGGCGCGAACCTTGCCGAGCACGACGGGATCGACGATCTCGAGATGCGAGGGGTTGGCGGTCAGCGACAGATGGATGCGGTTGCCGTCGAACTCACGGTCCGAGGACGCGCCGAGGTGATATTTGACGTCGCCCGAGCCTTCGACCGCATCGGGATTGGCCGAACCGCCCTTGAACTCGTGGAACAGCGCCCGGTGGGCCTTGCCCATCACCTGCGTCAGCACGTTGAGGCGGCCGCGATGCGGCATGCCGAGCACGACTTCCTTCACGCCGAGATTGCCGCCACGCTTGATGATCTGCTCGAGCGCGGGGATCAGCGATTCACCGCCGTCGAGGCCGAAGCGCTTGGTGCCGGTGAACTTGGTGTCGCAGAATTTTTCGAAGCCCTCGGCTTCGACCAGCTTCATCAGGATGGCGCGGCGGCCTTCGCGGGTGAAGGAGATCTCCTTGTCCGGCCCCTCGATGCGCTCCTGGATCCAGGCCTTCTGCGCGGCATTGCTGATGTGCATGAACTCGACGCCGAGCGTCTGGCAGTAAGTGCGCTCGCAGATCGCGGTGATTTCGCGCAAGTTGGCGTATTCGAGACCGAGCACGTGATCGAGAAAGATCTTGCGGTCGAAATCGGCTTCGCTGAAGCCGTAGGTGCGCGGGTCGAGCTCTTCGCGGTTGCGCGGGGCCTCGATGCCGAGCGGATCGAGCTTGGCGTGAAAGTGACCACGCATGCGATAGGAGCGGATCAGCATCAGCGCACGCACGGAGTCACGCGTGGCCTGGAGCAAATCGGCAGAGGAAATATCGGTGCCTTTGGCCTGCGCCTTGGCGGCGATCTTGCTGCCGACCGCCTTCTCGACCTCGGCCCAGTTGCCGTCGAGGGCGGAGGTCAAATCGTCCTTCGGGGTCAGCGGCCAGTTGGCGCGCTCCCAGGATGGCCCTTCCGCGTTCTTCCGGACGTCAGCCGGCTGGTCGTTGAGGCTCTTGAAGAACTCCTGCCACTCGGCGTCGACCGAAGACGGGTCCTTCTCGTAGCGGGCGTAGATTTCGTCGATGTAGGTGGCGTTGGTGCCCTGCAAAAAGGATGAGAGGGCAAAGGCTGCGTTCGCGTCCTGGCGAGACATACTGGGTTCCTGGCGATTTCGGTTCGCGCAAACAAACGGCGCTGGCGTCGAGCTCCCGGCAGAGGCTCGACGCGATGGGCACCATTTACCCTATTTGCTGCGAAACTTCGCCCGGAAAAGTACCAAGAAGTGAATTAACCTTTCAATTTTTCGGCAAGCGTATGGCCGAGGCGCGCGGGAGACGGCGACACTGTAATCCCTGCGGATTTCATCGCGTCGGTCTTGGAACCGGCGTCGCCCTTGCCGCCCGAGATGATCGCGCCGGCATGGCCCATGCGACGGCCGGGAGGTGCGGTAACACCGGCGATGAAACCGACCATCGGCTTTTTGCGACCACGCTTTGCCTCGTCCTTGAGGAACTGGGCAGCATCTTCCTCGGCGGAACCGCCGATCTCGCCGATCATGATGATCGACTCGGTCTTGGGATCAGCCAGGAGCATTTCGAGGACGTCGATGAACTCGGTTCCCTTGACCGGGTCGCCGCCGATGCCGACCGCGGTGGTCTGGCCGAGGCCTTCCTGCGAGGTCTGGAAGACGGCTTCGTAGGTCAGCGTACCCGAGCGGGAGACGATGCCGACCGAGCCGGTCTTGAAGATGTTGGCCGGCATGATCCCGATCTTGCACTCGCCCGCGGTCATGACCCCCGGGCAGTTCGGCCCGATCAGGCGCGACTTGGAGCCGGCCAGCGAGCGCTTCACGCGCACCATGTCGATCACGGGAATGCCTTCGGTGATGCAGACGATCAGCGGGATCTCGGCGTCGATCGCTTCGCAGATCGCGTCCGCCGCACCCGGCGGCGGCACATAGATCACCGAGGCATCGGCGCCGGTCTTCTCACGCGCTTCGCGCACGGTGTCGAACACCGGCAGGTTCAGATGGGTCGAGCCGCCTTTGCCGGGCGAGGTGCCGCCCACCATCTTGGTGCCGTAGGCAATCGCGGCTTCGGAATGGAAGGTGCCGTTCTTGCCGGTGAAGCCCTGGCAGATGACCTTGGTGTTCTTGTCGATCAGGATGGACATGAGGTCTGCTTTCGCGAAACTAACAGAGTGAGAGGATCAGTGGATGCGCCGGTAAACGCCGGTGAGCACGTCAGCCCAGCCTTCCGCGTCCGGCGAGAACTGGACCTTCAACGAGTAGGAGGAGTCGTCGATGATCTCATAGACGTGGCGCGCGTTGCCGCGGAGCGAGCCGCGCACCAGCGTCAGGGTCTTGCCGACCCACCCGCCGGAGGCGGGCGAGGGCGGGGTGTAGCCAAGCGAATCGTACCAGAACAATTTGTAGGTCCGGTCGTCGCGGTCGTAAGTGAAGATGCCGTGGGTGGCGAAGCTCTGCTTGCCGTCGCGCATCTGCACCGAGTCCTGAATCAGGTAGAACCCGTTCAGGTCCATGCGCGCGACGACGTGAGACGTGGCGGTGCCGCCTTCCGTCCAGCGCGACGGAAAGACCACCTCTTCACCATTCCATTCGCCGGCGAACGCGGCGAGACGCGCATGCTCTGCAAGTGGAGACGACGCGGAGAGATGGTCCTGGGCCATGAGCTTAGCCTCCCTTGACGGCCTTCACGATCTTCTGCGCGGCGTCGTCGAGATTGTCGGCCGGCACCACGTTCAGACCGGATTCGCGGATGATCTTCTTGCCGAGCTCGACATTGGTGCCTTCGAGGCGAACCACCAGCGGCACACTGAGGCCGACCTCACGAACCGCAGCCGTGACGCCCTCCGCGATCACGTCGCACTTCATGATACCACCGAAGATGTTGACCAGGATGCCCTTCACATTGGGATCCGCGGTGATGATCTTGAACGCTGCCGCAACCTTCTCCTTGCTGGCGCTGCCGCCGACATCGAGGAAGTTCGCCGGCGCCATGCCGTAGAGCTTGATGATGTCCATCGTCGCCATGGCGAGACCGGCGCCGTTGACCATGCAGCCGATATTGCCGTCGAGGGTAACGTAGTTGAGGTCGTACTTCGACGCCTCGATTTCCTTGGGGTCTTCCTCGGTCTCGTCGCGCAACGCGAGCACGTCGGGATGACGGAACAACGAATTGTCGTCGAACGATACCTTGGCGTCGAGCACGCGGAGCTGGCCCTGCTTGGTCACGACCAACGGGTTGATCTCCAGCATCGACATGTCCTTGGCGACGAACGCCGTGTAGAGCTGCGCGGTGAGCTTCTCGGCCTGCTTGGCGAGATCACCGGAGAGCTTCAGCGCCTTGGCAACGGTGCGGCCATGATGGCCCATGATGCCGGTCGCGGGATCGACCGAGAAGGTCACGATCTTCTCGGGAGTATTGTGCGCGACGTCCTCGATGTTGACGCCGCCCTCGGTCGAGACGACGAACGAGACGCGAGAGGTCTCGCGGTCGACCAGGATCGAGAGATAGAACTCCTTGTCGATGTCGGAGCCGTCCTCGATGTAGAGGCGGTTGACCTGCTTGCCGGCCGGGCCGGTCTGCACCGTCACCAGGGTAGCGCCCAGCATCTGCTTGGCGAACTCGGAGACCTCCGCGGCCGACTTGGCGATGCGGACGCCGCCCTTGTCGCCCGCCGAGGCTTCCTTGAACTTGCCCTTGCCGCGGCCGCCGGCATGGATCTGGCTCTTCACCACCCAGACCGGGCCCGGCAGAGCCATGGCCGCAGCGTCTGCGTCGGTGGCACTGAGGACGGGAACGCCCTTGGAGATCGCTACGCCGAACTCGCTCAGCAGCGCTTTGGCCTGATATTCATGGATATTCATATGGTCGCTCCCTGAACCCGCGGGCGGTGACCCCTCAGGGCCCACCTCAGTCTTGTGGCTGGCATACCATATACCACAGCAACTGCAACCCGGATTCTCTGATGTCGGAAATCTTGGGCCGGACCCCGTCCCGGCTAGCCGGGGCCCGGAAATGAAACCGCCGAGAACCGGTTTTCGGTCCTCGGCGGGAGTGTTGAGGCTTTAGCGACCGAGAAGATCGGGGGCGATCTTCTTGCAGGCATCGACCAGGCCCTGCACCGCGCCAACCGACTTGTCGAAGGCCTCGCGGTCCTTGCCGGCGAGTTCGATCTCGACGACGCGCTCGACACCCTTGGAGCCGATCACCACGGGCACGCCGACATACATGTCCTTCACGCCGTATTCGCCGTTGAGGTAGGCGGCGCAGGGCAGCACGCGCTTCTTGTCACGCAGATAGCTCTCGGCCATCGCAATGGCCGAAGCAGCCGGCGCATAGAAGGCCGAGCCGGTCTTGAGCAGGTTGACGATCTCGGCGCCGCCGTTGCGGGTGCGGTCGACGATCTCGTCGAGGCGCGCCTGCGAGGTCCAGCCCATCTTGACGAGGTCGGGCAGCGGGATGCCGGCAACGGTGGAGTACTTCACCAGCGGCACCATGGTGTCGCCATGGCCGCCGAGCACGAAGGCAGTGACGTCTTCGACCGAGACGTTGAACTCGTCGGCCAGGAAGTAGCGGAAGCGCGCGGAGTCGAGCACGCCGGCCATGCCGACGACCTTCTTGTGCGGCAGCCCCGAGGCCTTCTGCAGCGCCCAGACCATGGCATCGAGCGGATTGGTGATGCAGATGACGAAGGCGTCGGGGGCGTATTTCTTGATGCCCGCACCGACCTGCTCCATGACCTTGAGGTTGATGGAGAGGAGGTCGTCGCGGCTCATGCCGGGCTTGCGCGGCACGCCGGCGGTGACGATGCAGACCTTGGCGTTGTCGAGCGCCTCGTAGGAGTTCGCACCGCTGTAGTGCGCGTCAAAACCGTCGACCGGCGAGGACTGCGCGATGTCGAGCGCCTTGCCCTGCGGCACGCCCTCGGCGATGTCGAACATCACGACGTCGCCCAGTTCTTTCAAGCCGATGAGGTGAGCCAGCGTTCCGCCGATCTGACCGGAGCCAATCAAAGCAATCTTGTCGCGCGCCATGTGAACTGTCCTCTAGACACGTAAGGAGGGGAAACTGAGAGGGTGGTTATCCCTTTCGCTTGCCCCGTTCAAGTCGGCGGATGCCCAATTGTCGGGCTTGCCGCGTTTCCGCCCAGCGGTCCCTAAGCCGTCATTCCGGCGCGCCCGCGCCGTTGCGCGGGCGAACCGGGAATCTGGAAATTGCAGCGCGAGATTCCGGGTTCGTGCCGGCGCACGCCCCGGAATGACGGGAGGATAGAAATAGGACCTAAGTCTCCACCAAGCCTTTGGTGGAGCCGCTGGCGGTGGAATCCTTGCGCCCGTGAGCCAGCGCCAGATAGGATTCCGAACTCATCTCGATCAGGCGCGATGAGGTCCGCTTGAACTCCATCGCCTCGTTGCCCTCTGTCGCGACATAGAGCGATATCGGGTCGGCATCGGCCGAGGCCATCAGCTTCACGGCATTGTCATAGAGCGTGTCGATCAGCGTGATGAAGCGCTTGGCGGCGTTGCGCTGGGAGAAGTCCATCACTGGAATATGGTCGACCAGGATGGTGTGGTAGTCGTGCGCCAGCCTGAGGTAGTCTGATGCACCGAGCGGCTTCTCGCAGAGATCGGCGAAGCCGAAGCGCGCCACGCCATGGGCCGAGCAGGGCACGTGCAGGATGCGCCCCTTGATCTGGATGTCGCGCGACCTGCATTTGGCATTGCCGGTCATTTTGGCCCAGGCGCGATCCAGCGCAGCGCCGGCATCGCCGTCCACGGGCGTCAGCCACATCGGCACGCCCTGAAGCTTCTCCAGCCGGAAGTCGGTGCGCGCATCGAGCCGCGAGACGTCCATGTGGTCCGAGATCTGCTTGATGAAGGGCAGGAACAGCGCGCGGTTCAAGCCGCCCTTGTAGAGATCGTCGGGGGCAACGTTGGAGGTCGCGACGACGACGGTGCCGAGCTCGAACAGCTTTGCGAACAGGCGCCCGAGGATCATCGCATCGGCAATGTCGGTGACGTGGAATTCGTCGAAGCAGAGCAGCCAGCTCTCCTCGAAGATCGCGTTCGCCGTCAGCGCGATGACGTCGCCGTCGGCGATCTCGCCGCGCGCGATGCCCTGGCGATAATCGTAGATGCGCTCGTGCACATCGGCCATGAATTCGTGGAAATGCGCGCGGCGCTTGTGCTCGACCGTGGAGTGCTGGAAGAACAGATCCATCAACATGGTCTTGCCGCGGCCGACCTCGCCATGGATGTACAGGCCACGCGGCGCTTCGTTCTTGTCGCCACCGTTGAACAGGCGGGCGAGCAGCCCCTGCTTGCGCTTCGGGCTGTAGTTCGCAAGCCGCAGGTCGAGCGCCGCATAGGCCTCGGCGACCTCGGCCTGCGCGGCATCGGGCTCGATCGCGCCCGATGCGATCTGGGCCTGATAGGCTTCGCTGAAGGAGGAGTTCGGGGTGGAGAGCATGGCTCTTTACCGCCAGAGACCGGCGGAAATTGCAAGCCGTCAATTGGTGGACGGGCTATGCGCTTTCTTCTCCCTCGCCCCGTTCTTACGGGGAGAGGGGAAGAACGAGCTCACTCACACAGCTCGTAGGCGTCCTCGACCACATACGGGCCGCCGCCGGTCGACGCACGCGACGAGAACAGCACGAAGCGCTCCGCCACGAACGCCTTGCTCGGGAAGTAGCCGCGGATCGAGAGATAGTCGGCGACGTCGCGGTCGGAGGCGTCGTGCAGCCGGGCCAGCGTGACGTGCGGGATGAATTTGCGGCCCTCCGGATCGAGGCCGATCCGCTGCATCATGCGTTCGAGCTCGGCCTGCAGCTCCATCAGCGGCTTGCTCGGCGCGATCGTCGCAACGACCGCCCTCGGTTTGCGGCCGCCAAAACTCGTCAACCCCTGCACCTTCACCTCGAACGGCTTGCGGTCGACGCGAAACAGCATCGATGCGATCTCGTTGGCGGAGACGCCATCGATGTCGCCGATGAAGCGCAGGGTGACGTGATAATTTTCGGGATCGATCCAGCGGGCTCCGGGAAGGCCACCTCGCAAATTGGAAAGCGTCTGGCAGACCTCGGCCGGAATTTCCAGACCAGTAAACAAACGCGGCATCGTTTCGTACTCCCGATGCTTGGGCATGATCCCGGGGAGAGATCATATCCAGATTTTAGAGCCGGCGACGAATCATCAGTACCCTGATTCCTATCGCAGTTGTGTGACTCTGCGAAGTGTTGGCGAGGCTACACCGGGAAAACCCTGGTGTCAGGGTTAGCATTGCCTGCATTTCAACGGCGCTGCTCGCCGATCGTGCGCACGAATGCCTCCACCGTGGGCAGCATGTTGTTGACGATGATGTCGACGCCTGCAGCGGTCGGATGAATGCCGTCGGCCTGGTTGAGCTTGGCGTCCGCGGCGACGCCGTCGAGGAAGAACGGATAGAGCGGCACGTCGAACCGCTTCGCCAGTTCCGGATAAATCGAATTGAAGCGCGCGCCGTAGCCCGCGCCGAAATTCGGCGGCGCCAGCATGCCACACAGCATCACGGCGATCTTGCGCGCCTTCAGACGCTGAACGATGTCGGTCAACGCCGCCCGCGTCAAGTCTGGGTCGATGCCGCGCATCGCGTCGTTGGCGCCGAGCTCGATGATGACGCCTTCGGTTCCCTCGGGCACCGACCAGTCGAGCCGGTCGCGGCCGCCGGACGAGGTGTCGCCGGATACGCCAGCGTTGACCATCTCGACATCTATGCCATTGACATGCAACGCTTTTTGAAGCTTGGCAGGAAACGCATCCTGGGCCGGGAGGCCAAGACCCGCGCTCAAGGAATCGCCGAGAACGACGAGCTTGATCGGTTTTGTCGAATCCGCCCGGGCCGGACCCGTGAGCGTCATCAAAGCGAGCATCAACACGGCTATGTGCATGAACAATCCGTAACGCCTCTCGACCCCACGTGCGGAGTTGCCATATGACCGGACCATGGACAGTCGCATCGAAACCTCTTCGCTCGCCGGCACTGCGCCGGACACCATCGCCATCTCCAACGTCAATCTGTCATTGGGCACGGGGGCGGCACGCGTTCACATCCTCAAGGATATCAGCCTGCGGATCGGCTCGGGGGAGACGATCGGCCTGATCGGCCCGTCAGGCTCGGGCAAATCCACGCTGCTGATGGTGATGGCGGGGCTGGAGCGACCTGATAGCGGAGAGGTGGTGGTGTCAGGCACGCCTTTCAATGCCCTCGACGAGGACGCGCTGGCGCGTTTTCGCGGCCGCCAGGTCGGCATCGTCTTTCAGTCCTTTCACCTGATCCCGACCATGACCGCGCTGGAGAATGTCGCGGTGCCGCTCGAGCTCGCCGGCAATCCTGATGCCAACAAACGCGCGGCCGAGGAGCTGCAATCGGTCGGACTCGGCGATCGCCTGCATCATTATCCGACGCAGCTCTCCGGCGGCGAGCAGCAGCGCGTGGCGCTGGCGCGCGCACTGGCGCCCGATCCCGCCATCCTCGTCGCCGATGAGCCGACCGGCAATCTCGACGAGGCCACGGGAAAGCAGATCATCGATCTGCTCTTCACCAAACATGCCGAGCGCGGCATGACGCTGGTGCTGGTGACGCACGATTCCTCGCTCGCACATCGCTGCGACCGCGTGATCCGCCTGCGCTCCGGCCGCATCGACACGCAGACGACCAGCGCATGAGCGTCGCCATCGCACCGTCCGCGAGGCCGAACGGCGTCGCGCTGTCGCTGCGCTATGCCTTGCGCGAATTGCGCGGCGGCCTGCGCGGTTTCTACGTCTTCATCGCCTGCATTGCGCTCGGGGTGATGGCGATTGCGGGCGTCGGCTCGGTCTCAGCGAGCCTCAGCGACGGTCTCGCGCGTGAGGGCCGCACGCTGCTCGGCGGCGACGTCTCTTTCGTGCTGTTCCAGCGCGAGGCCAAGCCGGACGAAATCGCCTTCCTGCGCTCGCGCGGCACCCTCTCCGTCGCCGCCACCTTGCGCGGCATGGCGCGCTCGGCCGAGGGCAAGCCGGCGCTGGTCGAGATGAAGGCGGTCGACGACACCTATCCGATGCTCGGACAGTTGACGCTGGCGCCGCCACTGCCCCTCGCCGATCTGCTCGCGGAACGCGACGGCGCATTCGGCGCGGCTGCCGATCCGACGCTGCTGGCGCGGCTTTCACTCAGGATCGGCGACCGCGTCACCATTGGCTCTGCGACGTTCCAGATCCGCTCCAGCGTCGAGGCCGAGCCCGACAAGCTCGCCAGCGGCATCGGGTTTGGCCCACGCTTGCTGATCAGCGAGGCGGCCTTGCGTGCCACCGGTCTCATTCAGCCAGGCAGCCTGGTACGCTGGGTTTACCGCGTCAAACTGCCCGACGCCGCCAACAGCGACCGCGCCACCGACACCTTCATTGCCGACGCCCGCAACGCCGCGCCGCAGGCCGGCTGGGAGGTCCGCAGCCGCTCCAATGCCTCGCCGCAGCTGGAACGCAATATCAGCCGTTTCACCCAGTTCCTGACCCTGGTCGGCCTCGCCGCGCTTTTGGTCGGCGGTGTCGGCGTTGCCAATGCCGTGAAGAGCCATATCGACCGCCGGCTCGAGGTGATCGCGGCCTTCAAGGCCGTCGGGGCCACCGGGCGCGACGTGTTCGGCATTTATCTGGCGCAGGTCGTGCTGCTGGCCGCGATCGGTTCGGCGATCGGCCTGGCGCTCGGCGCGGCGATGCCGTTCGCCATCGTCGGCCTGTTCGGCAAGCTGCTGCCGCTGCCGGTGGTGCCGGCGGTGCATGCCGACGAGCTCGCACTGTCCTTCGTCTATGGCCTGCTCACAGCGCTCGCCTTCGGTCTGTGGCCGCTCGGACGCGTGCATGACGTGCCGGTCGCGGCGCTGTTCCGCGACACCGTCGCCGCCGAATGGCACCGGCCGCGCCTGGGCTATCTCGTGTTCATGGGCGGTGTCGTCGTGCTGCTGGTCGCCGTCGTGATCGGCCTGTCCTTCGACAAGCGCATCGCCGCGATGTTCGTGGTCTCCTCCGTCGTCGTGTTCGCCGTGCTGCGCGGCGTCGCCGCCGTGCTGATGGCGATCGCGCGCCGATTGCCGCGCACGCGCTTCACCATGCTGCGGCTTGCGATCGCCAACATCCACCGGCCGGGCGCGTTGACGCCGTCGGTCGTGCTCTCGCTCGGGCTCGGCCTCGCGGTGCTCGTCACCATCACCCAGATCGACGGCAATCTGCGGCGCCAGTTCCTCGCGGCGCTGCCCGATCGCGCGCCGGCGTTCTACTTCATCGACATTCCGAGCACGCAGGCCGCCGAGTTCGACGGTTATCTGCGCCAGATCGCCCCCGGCGCGAAGGTCGAGGACGTGCCGATGCTGCGCGGGCGCATCGTCGCGGCCCGCGGCGTCCGTGCCGAGGACCTCAAGCCGTCGACCGATTCCGAATGGGTGCTGCAGAGCGACCGCGGCCTGACCTATACGGGCGAGCTGCCGAAAGGCTCCAAGGTCGTCGAGGGCGAATGGTGGCGCGCCGACTATTCAGGCCCGCCGCTGGTCTCGATGGAGAAGAAGATCGCCGACGGGCTTGGCCTCAAGCTCGGCGACGAAATCGTCGTCAACGTGCTCGGCCGCGATATCGCGGCGAAAATCAGCAATCTGCGCACGATCGACTGGCAGGGGCTCGGCATCAATTTCGTCCTGGTGTTCTCGCCGAGCGCCTTCAAGGGCGCGCCGCATACCCACATCGCGACGCTGACGGAATCGGGCGGCGATGCGGCCGGCGACGGCAAGATCATCAAGCAGGTGGCGGACGCCTACCCGATGGTGACGAGCGTGCGGGTGCGCGAGGTGATGGAGACGGTCGGCGCGGTCGTGACCAACCTCGCGCTTGCGATCCGCGGCGCCAGCGCCGTGACCCTGATCTCGGCAATCCTGGTGCTGGGCGGCGCGCTCGCCGCCGGTCATCGCCACCGGGTCTATGATGCGGTCATCCTCAAAACACTCGGCGCGACGCGGCTGCGGCTGCTCGGCGCCTATGCGCTCGAATACCTCTTGATCGGCCTTGCCACCGCAATGTTCGGCGTGATCGCCGGCAGCATGGCCGCCTGGATGATCGTGACGCGGCTGATGACGCTGACCTTCGTCTGGCAAGGCGGCAGCGCGGCCGGCGTGGTCGTGGCCGCGCTGGTCGTCACCGTCGGGCTTGGGCTCGCGGGCACGCTGCTGGCCTTGAACAAAAAGCCCGCCACGGTGTTGCGGAATTTGTGACAAAAGGTAGCGGGTAGCCGCGCCGGACCGAAATCGGCCGGACCGGAAGCGCAGGATTCCTGCGATTAACCACGTCTGCTGTCAGGTTCTCGTCAGGATTGCGCGAAAGGGCGACATTCGGCCGCGCGTGGACGGTTGCAGCGAATGTGTTAGTTTCCCACATATCGGATGGGTTCGGAGCCCCGATTGTTAGCCAAAATTTAGTCGGCAGGCATCGGTATCCGAGATAGAATTTGACGAACCGGCGGCATGGCAACCCCCGTGCCGGACCGGGCCAACCAACGGGAATTCGACCATGTCGGACCTAGACCGCAATTACGCTTCTCCTTTCGGCAGGGCCGCCGGGCGTGTTGACGCCGCGACGGTCGACGCCGGCCTGCGCGCCTACATGCTGCGCATCTACAATTACATGAGCATCGGCCTCGCCATCACCGGCCTCGCCGCGCTCGGTGTCTACATGGCTGCCGTGACCGACGTTCCGACGGCCGAGGCGGTCCGCGTCGGCAAGCTGTTCCTGACGCCGTTCGGCTACGCGATGTTCGTGAGCCCGCTGAAATATCTGTTCATGCTGGCGCCGCTCGCCATGGTGTTCGTGATCTCGGCCGGCATCAACCGCCTGGCTCCCTCGACCGCCCAGATCCTGTTCTGGGTGTTCTCGGCGCTGATGGGCATCTCGCTGTCCTCGATCTTCCTGGTGTACACGCACACCTCGATCGTGCGGGTGTTCTTCATCACCGCGGCGACGTTCGGTGCGCTGAGCCTCTACGGCTACACCACCAAGCGTGACATGAGCGGCATGGGCTCGTTCCTGTTCATGGGCCTGATCGGCATTATCATCGCGAGCCTGGTGAACCTGTTCCTGGCCAGCACGGCGCTGCAGTTCATCGTGTCGGTGGTCGGCGTTCTCGTGTTCGCGGGCCTCACCGCCTGGGACACCCAGCGCCTGAAGAACGACTACATCTACGGCTACGCTTCCGCCGGCGGTGACATCGCCGAGCGTGCGGCGATATCGGGTGCGCTCTCGCTGTATTTGAACTTCATCAACCTGTTCACGCTGCTGCTGCAGCTCCTCGGCCAGCGCGACTAAGCGCCAGCCGCAAGAGAACGGACACGAACCCCGGCCGAAGGGCCGGGGTTTTTGTTTGCGCCGCCTCCGTCATGAGGAAAATCACGTTGCTCGGAGCAAGGCCCCTGCTAATCTCGCCCCCATGTCCGCACCTGAAATCAGGCCCGCCATCGAGGCCGACCTCCCCGCCATCGCCGCGATCTATCAGCAGGCCGTCCGCGAGGGCACCGCGACGTTCGAGCTCGATCCGCCCGACCTCGCCGAGATGACGCGCCGCTATCGCACGCTGGTCGACGGCGGCTATCCCTATTTCGTCGCATTGCTCGACGGCCGCGTCGCCGGCTACGCCTATGCCGGCGCCTACCGGCCGCGGCCGGCCTATCGCTTCACAGTCGAGAATTCGATCTATCTCGATCCCGCCTTCCACCGCCGCGGCATTGGGTCACTGCTGCTGGACCGGCTGATCAGCGAATGCGAGGCTCGCGGCTTCCGCCAGATGATTGCCGTCATCGGCGATTCCGCCAATGCCGGCTCCATCGGCGTGCACACCCGGGGCGGCTTCAAGATGATCGGCACGCATCCCGATGTCGGCCTGAAATTCGGCCGCTGGCTGGATACGGTCATGATGCAGCGCGATCTCGGCGAGGGCGCGAAGACGGTCCCCGGAAAGTAGGTCACACCGCCGCCAGCTTGCGGTCGATCACCAGCAGCACGCGGTCGAGCTCGTGGCCGCGGCGCAGGATCAGGCCGGTCGCCGAGATCACGCTGTACATGCCCTGCTTGCGCGCGAGCCGCGGATCTTTCTCGATGCGGTAGATCGGCACTTCGGAGGCGCGGCGATAGACCGAGAACACCGCGCGGTCTTTCAGGAAGTCGATGGCATAGTCGCGCCACTCGCCGTCGGAAACCATACGGCCATAGAGGTTGAGAATTCGGTTCAGCTCGAGCCGGTTGAACGTCACCCGGTTCGGTTGGGCATTCGCAGCGGCGGGGCGCACCGCTGCGCGCAGCTCGCTCGGATCGGCATCCTCCGACGTCAAACTCATGGGGCGCCTCCTCATCGCTCGGCATGACCGCCTCCGCGAAGACCGTCCCCGGAGCCGCGGATCATGACATCTGCATGATCGCGCCAACCGTTCCCCGCCGCAAGAGGCTCTTGCCCGGCCTCTCGAACGATCCCGGCTCAGCTCGCCGGGCGCCTGAGAATCATGACACACGCAACGGTGGAACTCCCCAGCGGCAAACCGTCACGGGATCGTTAGCAGGAATCACAGGATCGCCGCTTTTCCGCCCACCGCCTGCCGCCCTGCACTGCGACAAGGCTGGTGTGCGTTGACCCGGTCCTTTCGGTTCCGGATTCCTCAGCCCCCAGCCCCCCGGGGTCGAACAGGATCGGGTCTGTACGCACGACAAGGAGGACCAACGCAAGTTGGTCCTTTTTTTTGTTCGTGGCTGCATGTTGCCCCGACGAAGCTGCACTCCGAGCATCCGCGCGAAAATTCTTTCTGCTCATCCTGAGGGCCGCGAAGCGGCGTCTCCAACGATCGAGTCCCGGATGCATGAGCGGGGCCTGCATGGTGCTCGCGGCGGTGCAGAGCATGTCCGCTAGACGGCGCTCACGCGCCTCCTCACCATGGGGATTGAACGTGGTGCTCGGATCAGCAGTTCGAAGCGTTCGCTTCAGTGCAGCGAGGTGTACGCCGCGCCCAGCATTGCGCCTGGCTTCTCGCGACTGCCGTCCTGGACATAGACCACCGCGCCGTCCACGCCATCGCGCGATGTCAAATTCTCGATCGGGACCGTCCAGCTTTCCGGACGTCCGTTCCAGTCACCGACCTTGAGCAGATTGCGCACGACGTTGTGGTAGGTGATCTGCTGACCACGATTCTCGCCACGGCTGATCTCGATCGGCACCGATCTCACGATCGAGCAGATCCAGACCTCGCCATGCGAGACCGCCGGCTCTTTGCTCGCCGCCACCGACACGTTGATCTGCTTGCCCGCGAGCGACATCGTCACCGGCACGCTCATCACGCCCGCGCTTGAGTCGGTCTTGTCGATTGCATTTTCGATGCCGGAGCGATCGCTGCCGATGACATGCGCAGCGCCGTTGACCACGACCTGCGGCGTGTAGACTTCGCGATCACCGCGCATCCGTGAATAAGCGCGCTGCCGCGCCGAGAAACGTGAGTCCGCCAGCGTGTCCTTCCAGCCGAGATAGTCCCAATAGTCGATCGGCATGCTCAGCGCGATGATCGAGGGGTCCTTGGCGAGATCGCCGATGATTTTGTCGGCGGGCGGGCAGGAGGAGCAGCCCTGGGAGGTGAAGAGCTCGACCACGGCGCGGGGATCGGCCTGGGCGGGACGAATGACGGCGACGATGGCGCAGATGCCGAGTGCTCCCGACCAGAATGCACCGGACCATCGCGAAACGAGATTAGAAGCCATCATTCCAGTCATGTCGAACGTCACACATGGTAGCTCGTTGAGGGAAGATCTTATCGCCTGATGGTCACCGTAGTCTTACGGGCCGAACGCATCCAACCGTCCAAGGGGGGATTTTGCCGGGCAGGCCCATCCGAAACATACCGCAAACGAACAAAGGCGGCCTTTTTGATAGGCCGCCTTTGTCTAGGCTTCTACTCACGTCGCGGTGAGCCACCGTTCACAAATTCGCGCGCTAAAGTACGCCAAGCGCACTTCGATCGTTGTTGGAGCATGATCTTTCCGGAAAGCCGCTGCACCGTTTTCCGGATCATGGACTACGCCGCGAGCTTGCGCAGCACGTAGTGGAGAATGCCGCCATTCCGGTAGTAATCGAGCTCGTCCAGCGTGTCGATGCGGCAGAGCAGCGAAACGCGCTGCAACGAGCCGTCGCCGGAGACGATCTCCGCGGTCAGCTTCTGGCGCGGCTTGAGGTCACCGACCAGGCCGCGCAGCGTGACCTTCTCATCCCCCTTCAGGCCGAGCGACGACCAGGAGGTGCCGTCCTCGAAGGTCAGCGGCAGCACGCCCATGCCGACCAGGTTCGAGCGATGGATGCGCTCGAAGCTCTGGCAGATCACGGCGCGCACGCCGAGCAGGCGGGTGCCCTTCGCGGCCCAGTCGCGCGAGGAGCCGTTGCCGTATTCGGCGCCGGCGAACACCACGAGCGGCACCTGCTCCTGCTGATACTTCATCGCGGCGTCGTAGATCGACATCTGCTCGCCGTCGGGCCAGTGCTTGGTGAGGCCGCCCTCGGGGATGTTTCCATCCGCGCCCTTGAGCATGAAGTTCTTGATGCGGATGTTGGCGAAGGTGCCGCGCATCATCACTTCATGATTGCCGCGGCGCGTGCCGTACTGGTTGAAGTCGGCGGGACGCACCTGGTGCTCGCTGAGATATTTGCCGGCGGGCGAGGTAAGCTTGATCGAGCCGGCCGGCGAAATGTGGTCGGTGGTGATCTTGTCGCCGAACATGGCGAGGATGCGCGCCTCGACGATGTCGGTGACCGGCTCCGGCTCCTTCTTCATGCCTTCGAAATAGGGCGGGTTCTGCACATAGGTCGACGACATGTTCCAGCGGTAGGTCTCGCTCTCGACCGTCTTGATCTTGCGCCAGTTGGTGTCGCCCTTGAACACGTCGGCATATTTCTTCTTGAAGATCGTCGAGGTCACGAACTTCTTCATGAAGGCGTTGATCTCCTTCGTCGTCGGCCAGATGTCCTTCAGGTACACCGGCTTGCCGTCCTTGCCTTCGCCAAGCGGCTCGACGGCGAGGTTCTTGGTGACGCTACCGGCGAGCGCATGCGCGACGACCAGCGGCGGCGAGGCCAGATAGTTCGCCTGCACGTCCGGCGAGACGCGGCCTTCGAAGTTGCGGTTACCTGACAACACGGCCGCGGCGACGATACCGTTGTCGTTGATCGACTTCGAAATCTCCTCCGGCAGCGGACCGGAATTGCCGATGCAGGTGGTGCAGCCGAAGCCGACCAGATTGAAGCCGACCTTGTCGAGATCCTTCTGCAGACCGGAATCGGCGAGATAGCCGGCCACGACCTGGCTGCCCGGAGCCAGCGAGGTCTTCACCCACGGTTTTGCCTTCAGGCCCTTCGCGGCGGCGTTGCGCGCCAAGAGGCCGGCGCCGATCAGCACGCTCGGATTCGAGGTGTTGGTGCAGGAGGTGATGGCGGCGATGACGACGTCGCCGTGACCGATCTCGTAGTCCTTGCCCTCGACGGCGAAGCGCTTGTTGGGCTCTTCGGTCTTCTTGTACTCGCTGCCGAGTGCGAGCGAAAAACCTTCGGCAACGGACGGCAGCGCGATGCGGCCCTCAGGACGCTTCGGACCGGCCATCGACGGCACGACGTCGGCGAGGTCGAGCGTCAGCGTTTCCGTGAAAACGGGATCAGCCGACTTGGCGGTGCGGAACAGGCCTTGCGCCTTGGCATAGGCCTGCACCAGTGCGACTCGCGGTGCGGCGCGGCCGGAGGTCTTGAGATAATCGATCGCGGCGGCGTCAACGGGGAAGAAGCCGCAGGTCGCGCCATATTCCGGCGCCATGTTGGCGATGGTCGCCTTGTCGGCGACGGAGAGATTGTCGAGGCCGGGGCCGAAGAACTCGACGAACTTGCCGACCACGCCGAGCTTGCGCAGCATCTGCGTGACTGTGAGCACGAGGTCGGTCGCGGTGACGCCTTCCTTCATCGCGCCCTTCAGCTTGAAGCCGACGACGTTGGGCAGCAGCATCGACAGCGGCTGACCGAGCATGCAGGCTTCCGCCTCGATGCCGCCGACGCCCCAGCCGAGCACGGCGAGACCGTTGACCATGGTGGTGTGCGAGTCGGTGCCGACGAGCGAGTCGGGATAGGCGACCTCGAAGGTGCCGGTCTTCTTGCCGACCGTCATCTTCTCCTTCTTGGTCCAGACCGTCTGGGAGAGATATTCAAGATTGACCTGGTGGCAGATGCCGGTGCCGGGCGGCACGACGGAGAAGTTCGAGAACGCCTTCTGGCCCCATTTCAGGAACTCGTAGCGCTCCTGGTTCTGCTTGTACTCTTCCGTGACGTTCTTGGCGAAAGCCTTGTTGTCGCCGAAGAAATTCACGATCACGGAGTGATCGATGACGAGATCGACCGGCACCAGCGGATTGATCTTCTCGGCATCGCCGCCGAGCTTCTGCATCGCATTGCGCATCGCGGCGAGGTCGACGACGGCCGGAACGCCGGTGAAGTCCTGCATCAGCACGCGGGCCGGGCGGAACGCGATCTCATGCTCCAGCGACTTCTTGCGCAGCCACTTCGAGACCGCGACGATGTCCTCCTTCTTGACCGAGCGGCCGTCCTCGTTGCGGAGGAGGTTCTCGAGCAGGACCTTCATCGAATAGGGAAGTTTCGAAATTCCCTTCAGACCATTCTTCTCGGCCGTGGGCAGGCTGTAATACACATAGGTCTTGGCGCCGACCTTGAGGGTCTTTTTGCATTTGAAGCTGTCGAGCGAGGTCATGTAGGAATCCCAATTGTTAGACATACCCGGCAGGGTATTTTAACACCGTCAGCGCATCAGGCTGGGTCGCTTGCAGAGGCAGGTTGAGTTGCTGCATCAAGTAGTTCCGGGCTTATAGAAGCTTTCTAACCGCGCCGCCACAGCCACAATCGAACCGAGCAAGTCGCGAGCCAAAAATTCTGATGCGCTACCCCAAGAATTCCTGAGGCCCGGCTTGAACAGGTTGGTACCAGGCCAGATGCAGCTGTCCGGACGCGGGGTCACTTGCGTGCGGGGCGGCCGCGAGGTGTTTTCCGGGCTCGATTTCGAGGCGGCCTCCGGCACAGCCGTGGCCGTCGTCGGCCGCAACGGTTCGGGCAAGACCTCGCTGCTGCGGCTGATCGCGGGCCTGCTCATTCCGGCCGGCGGCACGATCGTACTGGACGGGGGCGACGCCGACGTGACGCTGCCCGAGCAGTGCCACTATCTCGGCCACCGCGATGCGCTGAAGCCGGCCCTGAGTGTGGCTGAAAATTTGTCATTCTGGGCTGATTTTCTCGGCGGCAAGCGTTTTGACGCGGCCGCGAGTCTCGCGGCGGTCGGTCTCGACCATGCCGCCGATCTGCCCGCCTCCTTCCTGTCCGCCGGCCAGCGCCGCCGGTTGTCGCTGGCCCGGCTGCTGGCGGTCCGCCGCCCGGTCTGGCTGCTGGACGAGCCGACCACGGCGCTGGATGCCGCCGGCCAGGAGATGTTCGGCGGCCTGATGCGGGAGCATCTGGCGGGCGGCGGCCTGATCATCGCGGCGACGCATGGGCCGCTGGGGATCGAGGCGCGGGAGCTGCGGATCGGGGGAATGGCGTGAGACGGCACGACCCTCAGCTTTTCGAACGGCTAAGCGCCGCTTTCTCCGTTCCCTCCCGCCTTGTGGGGGAGGGTCAGGGAGGGGGGCGCCGCACGGGGACTCTCACGGTCGAACGAAGCTCTTCTCTGCTCCCGAGCGCACCATTTCCTGGGCTACCCCTCTCCCCCGCCCTCCCCCACAAGGGGGGAGGGAGCGCAGTGTGTCCAGGGCACGAGCTCGGCTCTCATGACCACCTCAGCGCCGAAGCCAACCCATGACCGCGCTGTCCGCCCTGATCCGCCGGGACATCAAGATCGCGCTCCGCGTTGGCGGCGGGGCGCTCATTGGCGTGCTGTTCTTCCTGACCGTCGTCGTGCTGATGCCATTCGCGCTGGGACCGGATCTGGCGCTGCTGTCGCGGCTGGGGCCTGCCATCCTCTGGCTCGGCGCGCTGCTGGCCAGCCTGCTCACGCTGGACCGGCTGTTCATGGCCGACCATGAGGACGGCTCGCTCGATTTGATCACGATGAGCCGGACCCCGCTGGAACTGGCCTGCGCAGCCAAGGCGCTGGCGCATTGGCTGGCCGCAGGCCTGCCGCTCGTTGTCGCAACCCCCGTGCTCGGCCTGCTGCTCAATCTCGACATGGCCGCCACCGGCGCGGTGGCGCTGACGCTGCTCGCCGGCACCCCGGCGCTGACCTTTACCGGCATGATCGGTGCGGCGCTGGCGGTGACGCTGCACCGGGGCGGGCTCCTGATGGCCGTGCTGGTGCTGCCGCTGTCGATCCCGGTGCTCATCTTCGGGGTCGCAGCCTCGCAAGCCGCGATCACGGGGCCGTTGTCATTCGGGGCGCCATTCTCGATCCTCTGCGCGCTGTCGCTGGTCAGCCTCGTGATCGGCCCGTTCGCGGCGGCGGCGAGCCTGAAACATGGCCTGGACTGAAATGGGTTCGATTGTCTTGACCCCGATCAACTTTCGCTGCGCGCTTTCATGCTGATTGCGTGAGCGCCGACCTGTGATTATCAGAACACCATGTCGCTGATCGACCTCGCCAACCCCACCAGGTTCCTCGCGCTCTCGGCGCGGGTGCTGCCATGGCTCGTGGCCGCGACAATCATCCTGCTCGCGATCGGACTCTATCAATCGGCCACCGCGCCTGATGACTATCAGCAGGGCGCGACCGTCAAGATCATGTTCATCCACGTGCCCAATGCGTGGCTGTCGATGTTCGTCTGGGGCGTGATGAGTGTGGCTTCGCTCGGCACGCTGGTGTGGCGGCATCCGCTCGCCGACGTCGCCGCGAAAGCCGCCGCACCGATCGGCGCCGCGTTCACCTTCCTCGCGCTGCTCACGGGCTCGCTGTGGGGCAGACCGATGTGGGGCACCTATTGGGAATGGGATGCTCGGCTGACATCGGTGCTGATCCTGTTTCTGATGTATCTCGGCCTGATGGCGCTGTGGCGCGCGGTGGAAGATCCCTCGCGCGCAGCGCGTGCTGCCGCCGTGCTGACGCTGGTCGGCGCACTCAATCTTCCGATCATCAAGTTCTCGGTCGACTGGTGGAACACGCTGCACCAGCCGGCCTCGGTGATGCGCATGGGCGGCTCGACGCTCGACAAGGCGTTCCTGATTCCGTTGCTGGTGATGGCGGGCGCGTTCACGCTGCTGTTCGTCACGCTGCACCTGGCTGCGATGCGCAACGAGATTTTGCGCCGGCGCGTCCGCTCCCTGCAGATCATGCAGGCAGGTCGGAAGGCAGCATGATGATGTCGCTTGGCCCCTACGCGCCCTTCATCGTGACCTCCTATGCCGCCGCCGCCATCGTGGTCGCGCTCCTGATCGGCTGGGTCGTGATCGACTATCGCAACCAGACGCAGCGCTTGCGCGAGCTCGAGCGCAGCGGCGTCACCCGCCGCTCCGGCCGCAGCGCGATCGACACACCAAGAACGACGACATGAGCGATCAATCGACCCCCGCACCTGCGTCGCGCCGCACCTTCCTGATGGTGCTGCCGCTGCTCGCCTTCACCGCCCTTGCCGTGCTGTTCTGGTTTCGGCTCGGCGGCGGCGATCCGTCGCGGATCCCCTCCGCGCTGATCGGCCATCCCGCGCCGCAGACCACGCTGCCGCCGCTGGAGGGATTGCAGGCCGACAGCACGCGAGTGCCGGGCCTCGATCCTGCCGCGTTCAAGGGCAAGGTCAGCCTCGTCAATGTCTGGGCCTCCTGGTGCGTGCCGTGCCACGAGGAGGCGCCGCTGCTGACAGAACTCGCCAGGGACAAGCGCTTCCAGATCGTCGGCATCAACTACAAGGACGCGCCCGACAATGCGCGCCGCTTCCTCGGCCGCTACGGCAACCCGTTCAGCCGGGTCGGCACGGACGCCAACGGCCGTGCCTCGATCGAATGGGGCGTCTACGGCGTGCCGGAGACGTTCGTCGTCGACCCCGAAGGCACCATCGTCTACAAGCTGGTCGGCCCGATCACGCCGGAGAATTTCCGCACCGTGCTGCTGCCGCAGATGGAGAAGGCGTTGAAGGCGGGGTCTTAGCCAAGACCGTCATTGCGAGCGCAGCGAAGCAATCCAGACTGCATCTGCGGAAGGACTCTGGATTGCTTCGTCGCCAGGGCAAAATTGCGTTCGCAATTTTGTCGCGGGCTCCTCGCAATGACGAGCTGAGACAGCTCACCCCTTCCGCACGTCGCCCGCCTCGGCCTCGCTGGTCTCCAGCGACACCGGCTCGACGCCATAGCGCTTGGTCAGCGGCATCTGGGCGATGGCGAAGATCATGGTCAGCGGCGTGACGCCGAACACCTTGAAGTTGACCCAGAAGTCCGTGCTCTGGGTGCGCCAGACCACCTCGTTCAGCACCGCCAGTCCCGCGAAGAACAGCGCCCAGCGCAGGGTGAGAATGCGCCAGCCCTGCGGCGTCAGATTGAACATCTGGTCGAACATCACGGCGATGAAGGAGCGGCCGAACAACAGGCCGCCGCCGAGGATCGCGGCGAACAGGCCGTAGATGATGGTCGGCTTGACCTTGATGAAGGTTTCGTCGTGCAGCACCAGGGTCAGCGTGCCGAACACCAGCACGATCACGCCCGTCACGATCGCCATGATCGGGATGTGGCGCGTCACCACATAGGAAGCGATCATCGCCGCCACGATCGCGACCATGAAGGCACCGGTGGCGGCGAACAGGTTGAACTTCGCATTGACGAAGAAGAACACGAGCAGCGGCCCGAGCTCGGTCGCAAGCTTGAACAGCGGATGCGGCTGGGTCTTGTCCATTCTCTAACTTTCGATTCCGGCAATGGCGCGGGCGAAATCGCGCGCGGTGAAGGCTGCGAGATCATCGACGCCTTCGCCGACGCCGATGAAATGCACCGGCAGTTTGAATTTCTCCGCGAGCGCCACCAGAATGCCGCCGCGGGCAGTGCCGTCGAGCTTGGTCATCACCAGCCCGGTGACGCCGGCGGTGCGATGGAAGGCCTCGACCTGCGACAGCGCGTTCTGGCCGACGGTGGCATCCAGCACGAGCAGCACCGCATGCGGCGCCGAAGCGTCGACCTTCCGGATGACGCGCACGACCTTCTCGAGCTCGTTCATCAGCTCGGCCTTGTTCTGCAAGCGGCCCGCGGTGTCGATCAGGAGCACGTCGATCGCCTGCTCTTTCGCCGCGGTCAGCGCATTGAAGGCGAGGCTCGCGGAGTCGGAGCCCTGCGCGCCCGCGATGACGGGCGTCTTGGTGCGTTCGCCCCAGACCTTGAGCTGCTCGATGGCTGCTGCGCGAAACGTGTCTCCGGCGGCCAGCATCACCTTGCGGCCTTCGGAAGCAAATTTTTGTGAGAGTTTTCCGATTGTCGTGGTCTTGCCGGAGCCGTTGACGCCCACGACCAGGATGACGAATGGCTTTTTCGCCGTATCGATCACGAGCGGCAGCGCCACCGGGGCCAGCACCTTCTCGACCTCGGCGGCGACCACGTCCTTGACCTCGTCAGCCGAGATCGCCTTGTCATAGCGCCCTGTGCCCACCGCATCCGCGATCCGCACCGCGACCGAGGTGCCGAGATCGGCGCGCAGCAGCACGTCCTCGATGTCGTCGAGCATGGCGCGGTCGAGCTTGCGCTTGGTGACGAGGTCGGCAACCGCGGTCCCAAGCGAGGACGAGGTGCGCTTCAGTCCGTTGGACAGGCGGCGCCACCAGCTCAGCTTGGGGGGATCTGACGTGGTATCGTTCATGGTGGCGGTGTGTTAGCCGTTCCCGCTGTTAAACGAAAGTGTTGAGCCGAAGGTCCTGCAATTGCTCGATGTTCCCCAATTGACCGCAGACGAGATTTTAGGCCGCGTGCTCCATCGCGACGGCCTGATGCTGGTCATCAACAAGCCGGCCGGCCTGCCGGTGCACCGCGGCCCCAAGGGCGGGCCCAATCTGGAAGACTCTTTCGACGCGCTACGGTTCGGCCTGCCGAGGCCTCCGGTGCTGGCCCACCGGCTGGACAAGGACACCTCCGGCTGCCTCGTGCTCGGCCGCCATCGGAAAGCCACCGCCTCGCTCGGCCTCCTGTTCAAGCATGGCAAGATCGGCAAGACCTACTGGACCGTGGTCGAGGGCGGGCCTGCCGAAGACGAAGGCACCATCGACATGCCCCTCGGCCGCCTCAATGCCGAACGCGGCTGGTGGCAGAAGCCCGACCCGGAGGGGCAGAAGGCGATCACCAACTGGAAGGTGATGGGCCGGGGCGAGGGGTTCGCCTGGCTCGCCATGGAACCGATGACCGGCCGGACCCATCAATTGCGGGTGCATTCGTCGGCGACCGGCTGGCCGATCTTCGGCGACAACATCTACGGCAACGGCCCGCGCTTCGGCGAGCCGAAGCTGCACCTGCATTCCCGCGAGATCGTGGTGCCGATCTCCCGGAACAAGGAGCCGGTCCGCGTGGTCGCGCCGGCCCCGCCCCACATGCACGAGAAGCTCCGCGCCTGCGGCTGGAACGGGGAATAGCGGCTTCCGGGGCATGGTTTACGAAACGTTCAGTGCTCGTTGGTAATGATGGCGATTGCTTAGAACAAGCCTCCCATCCGCTCAGGACGAGCAACGCGTCATGTCCACCGCCCAGCCATCGATCGTCGACGAGGTCGAATCCGCGATCCGGACCGGCTCGGCGGAAAAGGGCATGGAGACGGCCCGGCGCGTCACCGACCTGTTCCTCTCCTCCGCCGGCAGCTTCAACGACGAGCAGATCGCGCTGTTCGACGATGTGCTCGAGCGCCTGATCGGCACCATCGAGTTGCGCGCCATCGCCGATGTGGCAGCGCGCGTTGCGCTCGCCGAAATCAGCGCCCAGCTTGCGCCGATCGCGCAAGCGCCGCCCTCCGTGATCCGTCGCCTCGCCAGCAATGACGAGATCCGTATCGCGGGCCCCGTGCTGCAGGAATCCGCGCGCCTCGACGATGACGAGCTGGTGAGGATCGCCTCCAGCAAGGGTGAACCGCACCTGCTCGCGGTCGCCGGCCGGTGGTGGCTGAAGGAGATCGTCACGGACGCGCTGCTGGCGCGGCGCTACCCCAGCGTCAGCCGGCGCCTCGCCGCCAATCCCGGCGCGCGCATGTCCGGAAAGGGATTCACGGTCATCGTCGGGCAGGCCGAGAGCGATCCCGAACTCGCGGTCAGCATCGGCGTCCGCGTCGACCTGCCGTCGGATCTGCGCCGGCGCTTGCTGCGTTCCGCAACTGATGCCGTTCGCACCCGCCTGCTGTCGCGCGCACCGCCCGATCTGTTTGAGGAAATCCAGAGCGCGATTGCCGCCGTCACCGTCGGCGTCGAGCGCGAGATGTCGGGCGTGCGCGATTTCGAAGGCGCCAAGCGCGCGATTGCCCATCTCAAGGCGACCGGCCAGCTCAACGAGGCGACGCTGCTGAACTTCGCGCGACAGCGGCGCTACGAAGAAGCCGTGGCCGCACTGGCGGCATTGTCCGGATCAACGGTCGAGGTGATTCGTCCGCTGATGCAGAGCCTGCGCGAAGACGGCCTGCTGGTGCCGTGCAAGGCCGCACAACTAAGCTGGGAAACCACCATCGCCGTGCTCGAAAGCCGCTTTGCCGGCGGGGCGATGAAGCCGGCGGATCTTGCAAGGGCGAAAAGCAATTTTGCCCGCATGTCCCCGGAGAACGCCCGGCGCACGCTGCGCTTTTGGCAGGTGCGGGCGTCGTAGGCGCTATGCCGTCAGCCGCTCGCCGTCGTTGCCCGTGATCGTCAGCGGCACGACGCTGCCGACGCGCTCGCCCGCAATCGCCACCGGCAGGTAATGCTCGGTGCGCCCCTGCCCGCTGCTCTCAATCAGCACATTGCGCGTCGCGCCGGTCTCCGCGCTCAGCCGCTGCCGCAACCCTGCCTCGCCCGCTGCGCGCAGCCGCTTCGCGCGTTCCTTGATCGCACCACCCGCAACCTGCGGCATCTTCGCGGCGGGGGTGCCGGGGCGCGGCGAATACGGGAAGACGTGCAGGAAGGTCAGGCCGCATTCCTCGACCAGATCGAGCGAGCGCGAGAACATGGCCTCGGTCTCGGTCGGGAAGCCCGCGATGATATCGGCGCCGAAAACGATGTCCGGACGCAGGCGGCGCACCTGATCGCAGAACGCAATCGCATCCTGCCGCGAATGCCGCCGCTTCATGCGCTTCAGGATCATGTCATCGCCTGATTGTAGCGACAGATGCAGATGCGGCATCAGCCTGATATCGTCAGCGATGGCATCGAGCAGATCGTTATCCGCCTCGATCGAATCGATCGAGGAGATGCGCAGGCGCTTCAGCTCCGGCACATGCCGCAATATCTGCTTGGTCAACAGGCCGAGCTTCGGCGCGCCCGGCAGGTCGGTGCCGTAGCTGGTGAGATCGACGCCGGTCAGCACGATCTCCGCATGACCGCGCCCAACCAAAGCGCGCACCTGATCGACCACCGCGCCCATCGGAACCGAGCGCGAATTGCCGCGGCCATAGGGGATGATGCAGAAAGTACAACGATGGTCGCAGCCGTTCTGCACCTGCACGAACACGCGCGGCATGCCGCTCGCGTAGCCGTCGATCAGATGCGGCGCCATTTCCCCGATCGCCATGATGTCGCTGACGGCGATCTTCTCGCTGGCGCCGAGGTCGAAAGCATCGCGCGCCGCGCACCAGGCTTCGCCCCGCATCTTGTCGTCATTGCCGACGACGCGATCGACCTCGGTCATCCCGGCGAACATCGCGCTTTGCGTCTGCGCCGCACAGCCGGTGACCACAATGCGCGCCGAGGGGCGCTCACGCTTCAATTTGCGGATCGTCTGCCGCGCCTGCGCCACCGCCTCGTTGGTGACGGCGCAGCTGTTGATGACGATGGTATCGGTCAGACCCGCGCCCTCGGCCCTGCTGCGGATCACCTCGGCCTCGAAGGCGTTGAGGCGGCAGCCAAAGGTGACGATGTCGACGGCCATCAGCCTGCTGGCGCGAACAGCGCCGGATCGAAATTGCCCTCGTATTCGAAGGTCGCGGTGCCCGTCATGAGCACATGATCGTCGCGCTCGCGCCATTCGATGCCGAGTTTGCCGCCGGGCAGCGTCATCGCGACCTTTCTCCCGGTACGCTTCAGCCGCGCCGCCGCGACCGCGGTCGCGCAAGCCGCCGAACCGCAGGCCCTGGTGAGCCCGGCGCCGCGCTCCCAGGTGCGCATGGTGATGTGCTCGCGATCGACGATATGAGCGAGCGTGATGTTGGCGCGGTCGGGGAAGATCGGATGATTTTCCAGCAGCGGGCCAAAACGCTCGAGATCATAGGCGTTGACGTCGTCGACCCAGAAGATCGCGTGCGGATTGCCCATGCTGACCACGGACGGCGAATGCAGGATCGGGTTATCGATCGGCCCGATCTGCAATTCGATGTACCGGGTATCGCGAAACTCTTCCGCCAGCGGAATGTCCTGCCAGCCGAACTTCGGCGCGCCCATGTCGACGGTGTAGAGGTCGGGCGCCGGACCCTGCCAGGCATTGAGCAGGCCGGCCGCGGTCTCGAACGTTGCGGTGGCCTGGCCGCTCTTCTCGAAGATGCGGCGCACCACGCAGCGCATGCCGTTGCCGCAGGCGCCGGCCTCCGAGCCGTCACTGTTGTAGATGCTGATGAAAGCTTCGGTGCCGTCGAGCCGCGGCTTCTGCAGCACCATGAGCTGGTCATAGGGCACGCCGCCTTGTGCGGATGCCACCGCGCGGGCGTCGTCGGGCGTGACCTTGCCCGCGGAATCGCGCATGTCGACAACGACGATCTCATTGCCAATGCCGTTCATCTTGGCAAATGCGTGGTTGGCCAGGGCGCTCATGAAAATTCCCGAATTTCGCCTGCCTTATATGGCGATCCTTGGCCGTCTGGCCAGTGGTTTGCGATCCAAAGGCCTGGACCTCTGCCATGACGCATCTGTCATGGGACGAACTTGACGCCCGCGTGTTAGAACGGCGCAGTTCGCGCGACCAGGGAGGCGCGGCCGGGATTTGGGCCTTGGTGGGCAAGGTCTTGATACGGAAGCTGTTGGGGAGAATAGAATGTTCGGGTTTCGTCGTCTCGCTTTGGCCGCGCTGATCCCGGCAGCGGCCTTGTCCCTTGGCCTCTCCGGTGCTCTGGCGCAGACCCCGAGCCCGGCGCCCGCCGTATCGGTAAGCCCCTCGCCGGCCCCATCCGCCACGCCCTCACCAGCCGCAAGCGCCTCGCCGGCGCCCGCAGCAACTCCCGCGCCCGCCCCCTCGCCTGCGGCCAGCGCGTCACCGAGCCCGGCGACACCGCCGCCCGCCGCGGCTGCCACGCCCGCGCCGGTGCAAACAGCCGATCCCTTTGGCCAGGAGACCATGCTCGAGGCCAGGAAAGTCCTGATGGTCAAGGGCACCGCCAATTGGGACACGGCCTTCGACACCCTGGTCGACGCCTTCAAATCGCTGAACGCGGTGCTCGACAAGCAGGGCATCAAGCACGCCGGCAATTCGATGATCGTCTACACCTCGACCGACGACACCGGTTTCACCTTCTTCGCCGAAGTCCCTGTTGACCAGGATCCGAAGAACCTGCCCAAGGACATGAGCATCGGCAAATCGCCTGAGGGCAAGGCGCTGAAATTCGTCCATCGCGGCTCCTACGACAACATGGACAACACCTACGAGGCGATCACCAATCACCTCGACGACAAGAAGCTGGAAGCCAAGGACACGTTCATCGAGGAGTACCTCACCGATCCCCTGAAGACGGCCGAGGACAAGCTCGTGATCAACGTGTTCGTACCGCTGAAGTGAGCCCAATGAAAAAGCCTGCCGCTCTCGCTGCCATTTTCGCTGCCACGATGCTGACAATGCCCGCGCTTGCCGATGATTTCCCGTCCGCCATCTCCGTGAGCGGCGAGGCAACCGTCTCCGCCGCGCCCGATCTCGCGCAGATCGATGCCGGCGTCGCCAATGATGCCAAGTCGGCGAAGGAGGCTTCCGATGCCAACAACGCCGCGATGGGCAAGGTGCTGCTGGCGCTGAAGGGGGCCGGCATCCCCGAGAAGGACTACCAGACCTCGCGCCTTTCGCTGCAGCCGCAATATGCACCGAACCGCTCGAACGGCGCGTCGCCCGTGGTCGGCTTCCGCGCCTCCAACCGCGTCACGGTGAAAATTCGCGACGTGACCAAGGCCGCAGGCATCATCGACATACTGGTCAGCGCCGGCGCCAACGACATCGGCAACCTCTCGTTCGAGGTGACGCAGGCGTCAAAACTGCTCGACGACGCCCGCGAGCAGGCGGTGGCAGATGCGCGGCGCAAGGCCGAGATCTACGCCAAGGCGACAGGTGTTACGCTGGGTGCGCCGCTCAGCGTCGCCGAAGGCAGCGCTCCTATGCCATTATTCAAGAGCCGCGTGGCCGTTGCCCCGATGGCGGCGCCTGCCGCCGTCGCACCGGGTGAGGAGACGCTGTCGGTGACGGTCAATGTGAGCTGGTCGATCAAGGCCAAGGATCAATAGTCCCGTGCAGCTGAGCTAAATCTCCACCACCTGCCCCGGCTTCATCGCGACAAACCGCTCCTGCGGAATCTTCGCCGCAGCGAGCGCTTCAACCAACGCCTTCGCCGGCGCATCGATCGCCTCGTCGGTCAGCTGGAACGTGCCGTGGTGGTGGCCCAGTGCTTGCTCTGCCCCGCAATCGGCGAGCGCCTTCACCGCATCTTCCGGGTTCATGTGCTGGTCGCGCATGAACCAGCGCGGTTCGTAGGCGCCGATCGGGAGTATCGCGAGACGTAGCTTCCCGTGCTTCTCGGCGACGCGGCGAAAGTGCGTGCCATCACCATAACCCGAATCGCAGACGACGTAGATTTTGCCGGCCGGGGTCTCCAATACAAAACTCGCCCACAGTGCCTTGTTGCGGTCGAACATGCCGCGCGCGGTCCAGTGACGGGTCGGCACCAGCGTCACCGCAGTGCCGCCCCCGAGATCGACCCGCTCGTGCCAATCGAATGCCTCGGCCTTGATCGTGGAATCCGCGCTCCGCATCGTGACGTCATTGCCGAGCGGGGTGACGACGCGCGGCGCGAAGTTCTTGGCAAGCCGCGACAGCGTCGCGAGGTCCAAATGATCGTAATGGCCGTGCGAGACCAGCACGACGTCGATGGCAGGCAGCTTCTCGAAGGCGATGCCGGGATCGTTGTGCCGCTTCGGCCCGGCAAAACTGACCGGCGACACGCGCATCGACCAGACCGGATCGACGAGGATGTTGAGGCCGCCGGTCTGGATCAGCCAGCTGGCGTGGCCGACGAAGGAGAGCCGCGCCTTGTCGCCGTCGACCCGCGGCGGCGGGGTATCGGTATGGGGACTGGGCACCCACACCGGCCATTTCGCCCGCTCCCGCGCGCTGAACTGCCAGCGCAGCACCTCGCGCAGCGATTTTGGCGGCGCTCCGTCCGGATCGAAGAAATGCAGGCCGTTGAAATGGTCGGAGGCGGGGCCGTCATAGGTTTTCATGCGAGACATCCAGAGGGGGGCACGCCGACAACGCGCCGGCCCCGGCAAGCAGCCCGAACAGGCGGCGGCGGGCGACCGACACGGGCGGCTTTCAGGGATGGTTTGGACGAAAAGGCATCCCGGGCTATATGGGCGGGACCGGCCAAAAAAGAACCCGTCGCCGGAAATGCCCGGATTTCAAGACCTTGGCCTGGGAAAGGCGCCTCGTCACCCTAACTTTCCTTGACTTTTGGGCGTGAGCGGCGTTTAACCCCGCCACTTTCTCGGAAAGGCTTTCTTTTCGACCCGCCGCCTGGCCCCGGAGGTCAGAGGTCAACGCCCGACAGCGCTGTGCGCCCTCGGGCGCAAAGGTGTTTGGAAGATCGCCATTCTGGCGAGCAGGACAAGGGACAATTGCATTGTTCGACAATCTGTCGGAACGGCTTGGCGGCATTCTCGATCGTCTGACGGGGCGCGGTGCGCTGACCGAAAAGGACGTCGATGCCGCGATGCGCGAGGTGCGCCGCGCACTGCTCGAGGCCGACGTTGCGCTCGAGGTCGTGCGCAGCTTCACCGATCGCGTCCGCGAGCAGGCGATCGGCGCCACCGTCGTCAAGTCGGTCACCCCAGGCCAGATGGTGGTCAAGATCGTCCATGACGAGCTGATCAACACGCTCGGCGCCGAAAGCCAGACCATCGACGTCAATTCCGTGCCGCCGGTGCCGATCATGATGGTCGGCCTGCAGGGCTCGGGCAAGACCACCACCACCGCAAAGCTCGCCCGCCGCCTGGTCCAGCGCGACAAGCGCAAGGTGCTGATGGCTTCGCTCGACGTCTACCGTCCGGCGGCGATGGAGCAGCTGGCCGTGCTCGGCCGCGATCTCGAGATTCCGACGCTGCCGATCGTTGCAGGCCAGCAGCCGCCGCAGATCGCGAAGCGCGCGCTGGAAGCGGGCAAGCTCGGCGGCTACGACATCGTGCTGCTCGACACCGCCGGCCGCACCACGCTGGACGAAGAGATGATGGCGGAAGCAGCCGCGATCAAAGCTGCGGCCAATCCGCACGAAGTGCTGCTGGTCGCCGACAGCCTCACCGGTCAGGATGCCGTGAACCTGGCGCGCGCGTTCGATCAGCGCGTCGGCCTCACCGGCATCGTGCTGACGCGCGTGGACGGCGATGGCCGCGGCGGCGCCGCGCTGTCGATGCGCGCCGTCACCGGCAAGCCGATCAAGCTGATCGGCACCGGTGAAAAGACCGACGCGCTGGAAGATTTCCACCCCGATCGTATCGCCGGTCGCATCCTCGGCATGGGCGACGTGGTGTCGCTGGTCGAACGCGCCGCCGCCAATATCGACGCCGAAAAGGCCGCGCGCACCGCCGAGCGCATGCGCAAGGGTCAGTTCGACCTCAACGACATGCGCGAGCAGCTGCTGCAGATGGCGAATATGGGCGGCATCAGCGGCCTGATGGGCATGATGCCCGGCATCGCCAAGATGAAGAACCAGATCGCGGCCGCCGGGATCGACGACAAGATCCTGAAGCGCCAGGTCGCGGTGATCGATTCCATGACGCGCGACGAGCGCCGTCATCCTGATCTGCTCAAGGCCAGCCGCAAGAAGCGTATCGCGGCGGGAAGCGGCCAGAGCGTCGAACAGGTCAACAAGCTCCTGAAGATGCACCGGAACATGGCCGACGTGATGAAGGCCATGGGCTCGGGCAAGCGCGGCCCGCTCGCCGGGATCGCGCAGGCGATGGGCTTTGGCGGCGGCATGAAGATGCCGTCTCCCGAAGAGATGAAAGCGCTTCAGGAAAAGATGCAGAGCGGCGGCGGACAGGGTCTGCCGAGCCTGCCGAAGGATTTGCCGGCTGGTCTTCGCACCGGTCTGCCGAACGTCCCTGGTCTGACCGGACTGAGCGGCAAGCCGACGCTGCCGGGTCTCGGCGGCTTTCCGGGCAAGAAGAAATGAGGCATTCGTCGCACGGGATCGCACCGGTCTCGCGCAGCGCGAAAATACCAATCAACCGAACAAAACGTACTTTGAAGGAGAACTAAATGTCCGTCGTTATCCGGCTCGCCCGCGCAGGCACCAAGAAGCGTCCCGTCTATCACGTCGTCGTCGCCGACTCGCGCTTCCCCCGCGATGGCCGCTTCATCGAGCGCCTCGGCTATTTCAATCCGCTGCTGCCGAAGGACAACGAGACCCGTCTGAAGCTCGACATGGACAAGGTGAAGGCCTGGCTCGCCAAGGGCGCGCAGCCGTCGGACCGCGTCTCCCGCTTCCTCGACGCCGCCGGCGTGAAGAAGCGCGAAGCCCGCAACAACCCCGAGAAGGCCGTGCCGCGCAAGGAGCGCAAGGCGCAGGCCGAAGCCGCCGCGAAGGGCTAAGGCTCAGCCATGTCGGCGCTGATCTGCGTCGCGCGGATCGGCGCCGCGCATGGGGTGCGCGGTGCGGTCAAACTGTGGACCTTCACCGAAGATCCCTTTGCCGTGAAGCGCTACGGTCCGCTTCTCTCCAAGGACGGCAAGCGCCAGTTCGAGCTGGCGCAGGCCCGTGAAGCCAAGGACCATCTGGTCGCGACGTTCAAGGGCGTCACGACCCGCGATGAGGCCGAACGCCTCAACGGCATCGAGCTCTACGTCGCGCGCGAAAAACTGCCCGCGACCGATGAGGATGAATATTACCACGCCGATCTGATCGGGCTCGCCGCCGTCACCATTGACGGCGATGCGCTCGGCCGCGTGCTCGCCATCCATAATTTCGGCGCCGGCGATATCATCGAGATCGCACCGCTGAAGGGCGCGACGATGCTGCTGCCGTTCTCCAACGCCGTGGTGCCGGAGGTCGATATCAAAGGCGGCCGCGTCGTGATCGCGTTGCCGCAGGAGATCGAGGGGGACGGACCCTCCGGTGAAGGCCGGAGCCCATAACCACAGGCCATGGTTTTGGCTAAGCTGACTGAGATGACCAATCCCTGCCCCTGGCGCGCGACGGTGCTGACGCTGTTTCCGGAGATGTTTCCGGGGCCGCTCGGCGTGAGTCTCGCGGGCCGGGCGCTGGCCTCCGGCCTCTGGCAGATCGAGGCGCGGGACATCAGGGCTTCCGCCACCGATCGCCACCGCAGCGTCGATGACACCCCGTCCGGCGGCGGCCCGGGCATGGTGCTGCGGGCGGACGTTCTGGCGGCGGCGATCGATGCCGCCGAGATCGGCCCCGACCGGGCCCGCCTTCTCATGAGCCCGCGCGGTCGGCCATTGACCCAGGCCCGCGTTGCGGAACTCGCCGACGGCCCCGGTCCGCTGATCGTCTGCGGGCGGTTCGAGGGGATCGACCAGCGCGTGATCGACGGACGCGGCCTGGAGGAGGTCTCGATCGGCGATTACGTGCTGTCAGGGGGCGAAATCGCCGCCCTCGCCCTGATCGACGCCTGCGTCCGGCTGCTGCCGGGGGTCATGGGCAAGGAAGCCTCGGGAACCGAGGAGAGTTTTTCGGACGGATTGCTCGAATACCCCCAATACACCCGGCCGCAGCTGTTCGAGGGGGTTCCGATCCCGGAGATCCTGACCTCCGGCGATCATGCCAAGATCGCGGCCTGGCGGCGGGCGCAATCCGAGGCGCTGACAGCGGCGCGGCGGCCCGATTTATGGGCCCAAATCCCGCCCAAGGCCCCGAATCGGCCGCGCCGCCAAAAAACGCCAAAAAACAAGACAGACGGGTGACAAACGCTCCGGCTTGCCTTATAGGAGCGGCCACATCCGCAATGGCTGGATAAACGAATTTCGCGCAGCCCCCGTTTTTCGAAGGCTGGGCGCGCCGATGGAGATTTACCCATGAACCTGATCAAGCAGCTCGAGCAAGAGCAATTCGACAAGCTATCCGCCGGCAAGGACATTCCGGAATTTGGTCCCGGCGACACCGTGATCGTCAACGTGAAGGTCGTCGAAGGCGACCGCACCCGGGTGCAGGCCTATGAAGGCGTTTGCATCGGCCGTTCCGGCGGTGGCCTCAACGAGAGCTTCACCGTCCGCAAGATCTCCTACGGCGAAGGCGTCGAGCGCGTGTTCCCGGTGATGTCGCCGATGATCGACTCGATCAAGGTGGTGCGTCGCGGCAAGGTGCGTCGCGCCAAGCTTTATTACCTGCGCAATCTCCGCGGCAAGTCGGCTCGTATCGTCGAGAAGACCGAGCACGCCAAGGCCGTCAACGAGTAAGCTTCGCCACGAGGCAAGGTTTCGAAAAGCGCGGGCTCGGTCCCGCGCTTTTTGTTTGGCCCGAAGCCCTCCCCGACCTCGTCATTTGCGAGCGCTGCGAAGCAATCCAGACCGTCTCCGCAGACGCATTTCTGGATTGCTTCGCTGCGCTCGCAATGACGAATTAGAGGCTCTCGCGCTTTAACTCCCGCGTGCTATATAGCCTCTAGAATGTTTCCAGATCTGACCAGCTTCGTGAGCCCCCGGCGCATCGTCATCGACGATCGCTCGCGGCTGCCTGGCCGGTTCTTCGGACGCTTCGCGACCTCGGCAACGTCAGAGCTTACGCGCGCAGCCTAAAAGCTGCGCTGACGATTTTGTTGCCCCGCGCGGCCTGCCGCGCTCATCGCCTTACACACATTCCTTCGGAGCTTAAGCTCATGTCCAAGCCGACCACCCTGTACGACAAGATCTGGAACGACCATCTGGTGCACGAAGCCGAGGATGGCACCTGCCTGCTCTATATCGACCGTCACCTGGTACATGAGGTGACCTCGCCGCAGGCGTTCGAAGGCCTGCGCGCCACCGGCCGCAAGGTCCGCGCGCCTGAGAAGACGCTGGCGGTCGTCGACCACAACGTGCCGACCACCGATCGCACCAAGCCGAACCCCGATCCTGAAAGCATCGAGCAGATCAAGGCGCTGGCCGAGAACGCCAGGGAATTCGGCATCGAATATTACAACGAGTTCGACAAGCGCCAGGGCGTCGTCCACGTCATCGGCCCGGAGCAGGGCTTCACCCTGCCCGGCACCACCATCGTCTGCGGTGACAGCCATACCTCGACGCATGGCGCCTTCGGCGCGCTCGCGCACGGCATCGGCACGTCGGAGGTCGAGCACGTTCTGGCGACGCAGACCCTGATCCAGAAGAAGGCGAAGAACATGCGTGTCACCGTCGACGGCAAATTGCCTGACGGCGTGACGGGCAAGGACATCATCCTGGCTATCATTGGCGAGATCGGCACTGCCGGCGGCACCGGCTACGTGCTGGAATACGCCGGCGACGCGATCAGCGCGCTCAGCATGGAAGGCCGCATGACGGTGTGCAACATGTCGATCGAAGGCGGCGCGCGCGCCGGTCTCGTTGCGCCCGACCAGAAGGCCTACGACTTCCTGCGCGGCCGGCCGAAGGCGCCGAAGGGCGCGGACTGGGATGCGGCGATGCGCTACTGGGAGAAACTGCGCTCCGACGACGGCGCGCATTTCGACAACGAGCTGCGCCTCGACGCAGCCAAGCTGCCGCCGATCGTGACCTGGGGCACTTCGCCTGAGGACGTCATCTCCGTGACCGGCTTCGTGCCCGATCCCGATGAGATCGCGGATGAGGCCAAGCGTCTCTCCAAGCATCGCGCGCTGAAATATATGGGCCTGACGGCGGGCACGAAGATCACCGACATCAAGGTCGACCGCATCTTCATCGGCTCCTGCACCAATGGCCGCATCGAGGATCTGCGCGCGGCGGCGAAGATCGCTGAAGGCAAGACGGTCTCGGCCCATGTCAACGCCATGGTCGTGCCGGGTTCCGGCATCGTGAAGGAGCAGGCCGAAGCTGAAGGCCTGGACAAGATCTTCATCAAGGCCGGCTTCGAATGGCGCGAGCCCGGTTGCTCGATGTGCCTCGCGATGAACCCGGACAAGCTGGCTCCGGAAGAGCGTTGCGCCTCGACGTCGAACCGCAACTTCGAGGGCCGCCAGGGCTTCAAGGGCCGCACGCATCTGGTGTCGCCGGCAATGGCGGCGGCAGCGGCGATCGCGGGTCATTTCGTCGACGTCAGGGATTGGCGCTGAGCCAGTAGCTCCGCTTCGCTCGAAAACGCATTGGGCCAGACGAACAAAGGGCGCCGTTGAGGCGCCCTTTCCATGTCGATCGCACTTACCAATAGCGGTACGGATAGTGCCAGCGATGCCAATGATGCCAGTGGCAGATGCGGCGCGGACCGTAATAGGTCCAGATGATCCGGCAACGGCGCGGATGGTAATAGTAGGGATAATAGCCGCCGTAATAAAAGCGCCGGTGGAAGTGGCGATAGCCGTAATATGGACGATAATAGCCGCCGCCCCAATGGCGGTGGTAGCCGCCGTAATGGATGCCGCCGTAGCGCATGCCGCCGCCATGGAAAGCCGGCGCAGCGCGGAACCCGCCACCGTAGAAGCCGCCACCGTGGAAGCCACCGAAGTGACCTCCACCACCGTGGAAGCCGCCGCCATGTCCACCGCCAAAGCGGACCTGCGTGATCACGTCGTGGCTTGAGGTCTTCGCTGCTGGTAGCGCGGTCGGATTGATCGGCGTCATCGCTTCAGCGCGGCGGGCAGTCCCGGCCGACAGCGTCAGGGCAGCGACGGCCGCAAACCCAAGCAAGCGCAACGGGCGTGCCCCGGGACGCAACATCCTCGGCATGGAATGTCTCCCTCAATGTGGACAGCAGCGTCGCGGCGTCACGTCTCGCGCCGTTGCCGTTCATTGCAGTCGCTTCCGGGATCAAACTAGGAACGGCGACGTGAATGCGCCATGAACGAACAAATCGGGCGCCTCACCAGAACGGCCCGTAGCCGAACACGAATGGCGCGGGCACGCCGTAAGGATAGGGACGGTAATAGACGGGACGCGCATAATAGTGCGGATCAGGACGCGGTGTGTACCGCGTCACCTCGTCGTATCGCCGATGTCGTCGCGCATCGAATATTGCGCGCCCGGCGGAAGCATCCGGCAGCTTCGTCACTCTCTGCGTCGCGGACGCCTGAGACAGACCTGCGGCGAACGCGAGGACGAGGGCGAGAGCAATCCATTTCGCCATGACGACCTCGGCCCTCGACATTCAGATCAGCCGCGGCGCCAGTAGCAACTCATATGCGGCGTGATCACGGTGCCGCTTGGCCGGTGCTCCTGCACATAGGCGACGCTGCACTCGCGGACCGCATCCGGGCCCGGATCGTAGCGCGGATAGACGCCATCAGGGCTGTAATAGGGTGTCACGCGCAGGCGCGTCTGGGGCCGCTTGCGCGGTGGCGGAACATCGTCGGGTGAGGCAGCCTGGGCCATGCGAACCCCGCTGCCGGCCGTTTGCGCCTGGGCCGCAACGCCAAGCAACGAAAACAACCCCATGCACAGTAGCGTCAGCGCTGTTTTTGCTCGCATTTTACCGCCCACCTGGACCACCCCGGACTGGGCCCCACGCTCCCCGTTTTGGCGGCGCCCGTCAACCTCGCAGCGTTATAAAGCCGGATGCATCGCAGCGAAACCCACGCTAAGACAAGCCCATGTGGACGGACCTGAAAGCGCCCTCGCTGGCCGAAATGGAAACGACCGCGCACGAGATTTTCGAGCGCCTGCCGGCGGAATTTCGCAGGCTGTGCGAAGGCCTGATCATCCGCGTCGACGACTTCCCCACCGAGGAGGTTCTGGACGAGATGGACTGCGAGAGCGAGTTCGACCTGCTCGGCCTGTTCCAGGGCGTCGGCCTGCCCCAGCAGAGCCTTGGCGACGTGGCGCGGCTGCCCAACATGGTCTGGCTCTACCGCCGGCCGATCCTGGATTACTGGGCCGAGCACGACGAAAGCCTCGGCCACGTCGTCCGTCACGTCCTGATTCACGAGATCGGCCACCATTTTGGGCTTTCGGACGACGATATGGCGGCGATCGAGGCGCAGGCAGACTGACGGCGGCGCCGCACAGACAGAACGTGTGCTCCCTCCCCCGCTTGCGGGAGAGGAAGCTCCACCATGGCTTAAATCCGGCAAAGCAGACTAGCCCTGCCGAATTCGGCCTAGGATTCAGCCCCTGATCGCGATAAATACGCGGTCCCTAACCACCCCTCGGGAAGCCCAACCATGGACAAGTTCACCACGCTGGAAGGCGTCGCGGCGCCGCTGAAGATCATCAATGTCGACACCGACATGATCATTCCGAAGCAGTACCTCAAGACCATCAAGCGCACCGGGCTTGGCAAGGGGCTCTTCTCCGAGCAGCGCTACAAGGACGACGGCAGCGAGAATCCGGATTTCGTCCTCAACCAGCCCGCCTATCGCAATGCGAAGGTGCTGGTGGCCGGCGACAATTTCGGCTGCGGCTCGAGCCGCGAGCACGCGCCCTGGGCGCTGCTCGACTTCGGCATCCGCTGCGTGATCTCGACCTCGTTCGGCGACATCTTTTACAACAACTGCTTCAAGAACGGCATTCTGCCGATCCGCGTCTCCCAGGAAGACCTCGACAAGCTGTTCGACGACGCCGAGCGTGGCGCCAACGCGACGCTGACGATCGATCTGCCGAACCAGGAGATCCGCGGCCCCGATGGCGGCAAGGTCAAGTTCGAGATCGACCCGTTCCGCAAGCACTGCCTGATCAACGGTCTCGACGACATCGGTCTGACGATGGAGAAGAAGTCCTCGATCGACACCTATGAAGCGAAGCTCAAGCGCGAACGCGCCTGGGCCTGAACTCGCGTTTCATGCGAAGCCCCGGTGCGTGACGCGCGCCGGGGCTTTTTCTTTGCCTTGGATATCGTATAGCTGCCCACATGCTGCCTGAAATCGTCACCTTCTGGCACGGCCCGATGGACGCGCTGCGCCAGACCTGCCTCCGCTCGCAGCTGGCTGCCGGCCACAGGGTCACCGTCTACAGCTTCGACACCATTCCGGGCCTGCCTGCGGGCATCGAGAACGCGGATGCCGAAGCGATCCTGCCGCATGCCTTCTCCGAGCGGCTGCGGCCGCCGCAGCCGGACGGAAGCTGGCGCGACTGGACCACGCTGCAGTTCAGCGATTTCTTCCGCATGAAGCTGATGGCGAAGGGCCTCGGGCTCTGGCTCGATGCCGACGTTCTGCTGCTCAAGCCCGTCGAGATCGATCCGGCAAAGCCTTACTTCGCCTGGGAGCGTTCCCGCCGACTCGGCAACTCCGTTCTCTATCTCCCGCAAGGACATCAGATTGTCCGCGCCTACGAAGGGTTGATGGAGCAGGAGGAGTTGACGCCGGAATGGCTGTCACTGAGCCATCGCCTGAGCTTTGCGATACGGCGATTGAGCGGCGGCTCGCAGCGCCTGTCCGACCTGCGCATTGCCATCTTCGGGCCGCCGGCCTTGACCATCCTTGCACGCCGCTCCGGCGATCTCTCGCGCGCATTGCCGAAGCAATCGTTCTACGCGGTGCATTCCGAACCAAAGCTGTTCTTCGAACCATCAAGCTATCTCGGCATCGTCACCGATCCCAGCGTGATCGGCCTGCACATATCGGGCAAAGGCCGCAGCTTGCAGCCACCCGTGCCGGGCAGCCTGTATGCCTGGGCGACGGAGCGGTTTGCGTAGCTCTGCTCGTCGGACGGTGCTCGGCCGCGGCTAGAGCGCACCGTTTCGCGCGCAGGCGTCGCGCTGGGCGAATCCCTTCACGAGCTTTCGGCAGGCGCGATAGCGCTCTTCCATCGTCGCACCGCCGGCACTCGCCGGCGCACTCGATCCGGCGTTGCTTTCCTTCTTGACCGCGTGAGGCTGGGAGCCTCTCTCATGTTTCGCTGTCGGCTCCGCGTCCTTGGGCGCCGACACGAGCTGCCAGATCGGACGAAGCTCCATGTTCGCTGTTTCAGACGGCTTCTCATCATTGAAGGAAGAGAGAGCAAGGACGTTCTTCTCCAGCCTGACCGTAACCGGCGTCCCGCTGATCGAAAACTTGTTGTCCGTGACATACTCCGCGAACGCTCGGTAGCCCGCCTGGTCTTTCGTCCACGATCCCTTGACCGGCGGTCCCCAGAGATAATATCCCTTTGCCAGTCCCGTGTCGGAGACGTCAGTGACGATCAGCATGGCATAGCGTCCCTTGCCATTCGACCACCCGCGCTTGTTGGACCACACACCGACAAGCCCGGATGCGGATGCGAGCCGAACGTCCGGGCTGGACGCGAAGGTGAAGGTCGGCAAAACCAGTCGCTGAGCTGCTGCAACGGCCGCTATTTTTTGGCGATCCTCGGGCGTAAACAGATTTCGATCCGCGGCCTTGGTCTGCTGACGCCCGCCCGTATCCGATGTCGCAGAGATCGTCGGAGCCGATATCGCCGCCACTTCAATCGCCTTGAGATCCTTGATCCGCTGTCGTGCTTCCGCGACATGATTGCTACGGGGATACCTCGCCAGAAAGTCCTCATAGAGACCAGCGACATTCGACGTCTGGATCGCCAGCCAGAACTGCTCGTCTTCCGCTGGCGTTGCGGTCGCGGGCATGGGAGTCGACGCGGCCGGCGCCTGGGTGCTCGCGGCGGGCGCTTTCAGATAGATCTCTTCCTTCGACAGGGAACCATACACGAAAGGCTGCTGTTCGCGCTGGGTCGCCGCCATGACGTCATCGCGAACCCGCCGAAACAGAAACGATATCTCGAGGCCCGGTGTTTCGATGTGACGAAGAAGCGATGCCGTAAACGGGCTATTCCGGCCATCGCCATCGCTTGCCGTGGTCCCGTCCCGGGCGGCATACGCAATCAGAACGTTGTCGGTCGGTTCGGTCGGCGCGAGTCCACGAGCCACGGCCCGGGTGCTTATCGAGCGCTTCATTTTTGCGGCGAAGGGGTTGTTGCGGCACGCGTCGAGTATCACGAGGCCCAACTTCCGTGCCTTCGAAACCTGAAGGCTCACAGAACGCAGGCTGACGGCCTCGCCCTCGATGTCGGTATCGCTGCGCAACTCCGCGCTGACGGGTATCAACCAGTTCTCGCCAGCAACTTCCATGCCGTGGCCGGCGTAAAACACGACAGCGAGGTCGGCTCCCTCGGCAGACCGGCCGAACTCGACGACGGCCTTTCTCATGTCTTGCGCGTTCGCGTTCTTGATCTGCGTGACCTTGAAATCAAGCCGCTCCAGCGCGCGACCGATGTCCGCCGCATCACGGGTCGGGTTCGGCAATTCGGGCACTTTCTCGTAAGCGCTGTTGCCGATAACAAGCGCGACCCGAACCTGCTGGGCGAGCGCCGGCTGGACGAACCAGAATGAGGTGAGAAGAAAGAACGCCGCTTGAAAGACACGCATCAAATGCTGACCCGGATCAATATCGGCCGAGGGTAGCATCCAATTTAACCACCGCAACGGGAAAAGCAGCGGCCGCGGCACGCCATGGTCCGCGCACATTGCCGAGATGCGCTGCGCCGAAGCAGCGCCCTCAATGCTGGGATCAGAAGCCGACGCTCTCGTTCACATAGAACGTGTTGAGAATGGTCACCCTGTCACGATCGGTCTGGATCGGCGGCCGGCCGTGCCAGCTCATCCTGGTCAGGGTGTGATACGCCTTCAGCACCACGAAGGCGTATCCGACATTGGGCAGGAACGGGATCGTCTTCACGGGCTCGAGGCAATAGGAGCCGACGTGAAGCAATCCCTTGAGAGACGCCTGATACAGCGTCGTTCCCAACGCTTCCTGGCTGTCGTCACCAGGGCAATAGAGCTGCATCGTGACGACCTTCTTGCGCGTGTCCGGATGCGGCTTGATCTGGTAGCCGTCCCTGTCGACATAGACGACCGGCTTTGCGACCAGCGTCAGATCCTCGGCTCGGGCGACCTTGTCGCCGCGGGCGCGAATCTCGAGCCCGTCATGCAGCCGGTTCCGTATCGCCTGCTCGACGCTCTTCGACGTCAGCATCGCCGACACGGCAGCCCAGGCGGGGCGCAGTGACGGCTCGATCTTGTCGACGTTTTCTCCGTAAAGGCGCAACGCCATACGGGTCCCCGTCCCGGTGATCGGATCGTAGCCCTGGGTGGGTACGCTCCGGATCAGGTCCCGGTAGAAATCCGCTGGAAAGAAATCGCGGAACACGATGTGGGGGAATGGAGACGCGGAATGGTCGGCGTTCTCGATGCTGCGCACTGCATGCGCCGTGAGCTCGTCAACCAGGTTGGCAGGAGCAGCGATTTCCGCAAGCGCCGTCATGAGAACACCTCACACAAGGTTGGGCCTGTTATGTCCAACTGTTCTGGAATTACCTTGCGACCCACGCCTTGCGCAAGTCAACGGCAGCAAACGCGGCGGATATTCGCGCGGACGTGATCCAAAAGCATCGCAGCGCCGCAGTATCTGGCAAATCAATGGATTAGCGGCCTTCCAGCCGCCCAACCGACCACGTTCCGTTCACATCCGGCCTGGCGGAGCAGGCCAGGCATTAGCCTTCCCCAGCACAGCGATCACCATCGCTTTATCGTGCGGCGGGCCATGTCGGCGTGGAGGCGCTCCACGATCGCGCCTCGATACGGATCGCGCCGCGCGAGACGCTTTCCGGCAACGCGATCGCCGCGACGATTTTGCGCTCGCGCGACCTCTTCCTCAGGTGGCGTGAAGATCGCGTTCTGCGAGGGACGGACTCATCAATCCCTGCTTGGATGGGCGGGGATGGTCGATCATTCGTGAGCACCGTCACCGAGCGGCGCGATCGTGAATAGTATGACAAATGCGATATCTTGCCTGCAGGGCGACGACCGCAATTGTCCGTACTTGATCTCGACCGATGGCTCTGTTTGGATGATTGCCGTTCGGCAATTCGTATCTCCGGATCATCATGGTGAATGAAATCGATGGCTTCCGTCGTTCATCGGCTGCCCGTTCACAAGAGAGCATCGTGACCGCCCACCGCGCTGGCACAGGGAATCGGCTACTGGCGGCGTTGCCGCCGGCGGATCTCGGCCTGCTCACACCCTACTTCCAGAAGGTCTCGTTCGAACCCGATGCCGTCCTGGTACGGTCGGACGATGAGCTCGACTCCGTTTGTTTTCCTCATAGCGGCGCAATCGCTTTCATGCTCGATATGCCGGACGGGCAAACGGTCGCAACCACCTTGATGGGACGGGAAGGCGCCTTGGCCTCGTTCTCCGTGCTCGGCCTGTCGTTTTCATCCGTGACTGCAATTGCTCGCGTGGCCGGCAGAGCGTCCCTGATTCCCGCCGCCAGGTTTCGGGCCGCCTTTGCGCAAAGCGCCGCCATCAGGAATGTCGTGCAGGTCCACGCTCGCTCCGTGCTGTTACAGCTCCAGCACGTCGCCGCTTGCAACGCGCTGCACCGGGTGGATGGCCGCATGGCGCGGTGGCTGCTGCAGCTTCACGACCGCGTTCCCGATGACCGGCTTCCAGTGACGCAGGAGGCGCTGGCGCAAATGGTTGGGGTGCGACGGACGACAGTGACGCTGACGATGAGCAAGCTGCGCGAGGCCGGCGCAGTCCCGTCCGACGGCCGCGGGTTTGTAGAGATCGATCGGACGCGGCTCGAGAAGGTCGCATGCGATTGTTATTCGCTCATGCAGCGCAAAATCGATCGGATGTATTGCGAGGAATTGGCGGCACCGCCGCCTGCTCTTTGCGAACAGACGGCTTCCGCTTGGCGCGGAAGAGCGGATGTCGCTTTCCCTCGTTGACGCCTCAGCCCTTGCCCATCGCGGCGATCGCGTCCGCGATCTCGATCGTGCGCCTGGCCATATCCGCGTGCAGGCGCTCCACCATCGCACCGTCGAGGCGGATGGCGCCGCGCGAGACGTTTTCGGGTAGCTCAAATGCCGCGATGATCTTTCGGGCGCGCGCGACTTCCTCTTCGGGCGGCGTGAAGATCACGTTGCAAGCCTCGATCTGGGAGGGATGGATCAGCGTCTTGCCGTCGAAGCCGAGGTCGCGGCCCTGCGCGCATTCGGTGGCAAAGCCGTCGGGGTTGGCGATGTCGCTGTAGGGGCCGTCGAGGATTTCGAGGCCGGCGGCGCGCGTCGCCAGGATGCAATGCGTGATCATCGGGATCATCGCGGCGCGGCCGGGCAGCATCTTGATCCGCGTCTCGCGCGAGATGTCGTTCGGTCCGAACACGAAACCGGCGAGGCGGCTCGCTGGATCGCGACCGGCCTGCGCCAGTTCCTCGGCATGCAACACGGCGCGCGCGGTCTCGATCATGGCCCAGACCTTCACCGTCGGCGCGGCGCCGAGCCCGGCGAGGTCGCGGCCGATGGTCTGGAGATCCTCGATGCTTGAAACTTTTGGAACCAGGATGCCGTCGGGCGAGGCCTTGGCGGCCATCGCGACGTCGTCGGCCCACCATTGCGTGTCGAGCCCGTTGGTCCGGATCAGGATCTCGCGCTTGCCGAACCCTTTTGCGGCGATCGCGGCGGCGATGCCGTCGCGCGCGGCGGCCTTGGCATCGGGAGCAACGGAATCCTCGAGGTCCAGGATCAGGCCGTCGGCAGCCAGATTCCGCGCCTTTTCCAGCGCCCGCGGGTTGGAGCCGGGCATGAACAGATGGCTGCGGCGCGGGCGGGTCATGCTGGCGGTCCTTCCGGTTTCCTCGTCTCTATTCCACCCTCAGCCGATAGCACCCGGCCTGCCTATTCGAAAGGCTTGTTCGTCGCCCGGCTCTATGGTTAGGCATAGGCCATGATCACATTCCCGAAGTCCTTGCTGGAAGGCTACAACGCCTTCGCCACCCAGCGGCTGCCGGCCGAGCAGAACCGCTACCGCGAGCTGTCGGTGAAGGGGCAGTCGCCTGAGGTGATGGTGATCGGCTGTTGCGACAGCCGCGTCTCGCCCGAGGTGATCTTCGACGTCGGACCGGGCGAGCTGTTCGTCGTCCGCAACATCGCCAATCTGGTGCCGACCTACCAGCCTGACGAGAACGCGCACGGCGTCTCGGCCGCGCTGGAATATGCGGTGACCGTGCTGAAGGTGAAGCACATCGTGGTGCTCGGACACGCACAGTGCGGGGGCATCCGCGCCTTCGTCGACAAGATCGAGCCGCTCACGCCCGGCGACTTCATCGGCAAATGGATGCAGATGTTCATCAAGCCCGGCGAAGTCGTCGAGCAGCGCGAGCACGAGACCATGGCGCAATTCGTCGAGCGCATCGAGAAGGCCGCGGTGTTCCGCAGCCTCGAAAACCTCATGACGTTCCCGTTCGTGAGCAAGGCCGTCGAAAGCGGCCAGATGCAGCTGCACGGCGCCTATTTCGGCGTCGCGAAGGGAACGCTGTTCGTGCTGGACAAGGCGACCAAGGAATTCAAGAGCGCGCGCAGCGTAGTGTAGGCTCGGCTCTAGTAGGGTGGGTTAGCCGAAGGCGTAACCCACCTCTTTAGTGTCCTCGGTTGGCGGAAGTGGTGGGTTGCGCTTCGCTAACCCACCCTACGCTTTCTTACGCCGCCTTCTTCTTCGCGCTGATCAGCTTGCGGTTGATCAGGACTTCCGCGATCTGGATCGCGTTGAGGGCTGCACCCTTGCGCAGATTGTCGGACACGCACCACAGCACGAGACCGTTCTCCACCGTCGCGTCCTCGCGGATGCGGCTGATATAGGTCGCGTCCTCACCGGCCGCTTCATACGGCGTGGCGTAGCCGCCGGGCTCCTGCTTGTCGATGACGAGGCAGCCGGGCGCCTTGCGCAGGATCTCGCGGGCTTCGTCGGCGCTGATCGGATTCTCGAACTCGATATTGACCGCCTCGGAATGACCGACGAAGACGGGCACGCGCACGCAGGTGGCAGACAGCTTGATCTTGGGATCAAGAATCTTCTTGGTCTCCGCCATCATCTTCCACTCTTCCTTGGTGTAGCCGTCCTCCATGAAGACGTCGATGTGGGGGATGACGTTGAAGGCGATGCGCTTGGAGAACTTCTTCGCGATCAGCTCGTCATTGGTGTAGACGGCCTTGGTCTGCGAGAACAATTCGTCCATGCCGTCCTTGCCGGCCCCCGACACCGATTGATAGGTCGAGACCACGACGCGCTTGATGTTGGCTTTCTCGTGCAGCGGCTTCAGCGCGACCACGAGCTGGGCGGTCGAGCAGTTCGGGTTGGCGATGATGTTCTTCTTCTTGAAGCCTTCGGTCGCGTCGGCATTCACCTCCGGCACGATCAGCGGCACGTCCGGATCCATGCGCCAGGCCGAGGAATTGTCGATCACGACCGCGCCGGCGGCGCCGATCTTCGGCGACCATTCCTTCGACACCTCGCCGCCCGCCGACATCAGGCAGATGTCGACGTCGGAGAAGTCGAAATGCTCGAGCGCCTTGACCTTCAAAGTGCGGTCGCCATAGGAGACCTCGACGCCCGTGCTGCGGCGTGACGCCAGCGCCACGACCTCGTCCGCGGGGAATTTGCGCTCATCCAGAATGTTGAGCATTTCCCGTCCGACATTGCCGGTCGCGCCGACGACTGCGACTTTGTAACCCATCGTTCACTCTCCGATGAAAAAGCCCGTTCCTGAAGCTGACGCTTAAACAGGAAGAGCAGCGCTTCTATGCGAGAACCGGCCTCAAGACAACGTTGGACCATGCCTGTAGGCCGTGGATGCAATCGCCTGAGGCCAGCACGGCCGTAAGCCCCACCCAGTACCATCTGGCGCTGGCCAATTTCGCCGACGAGGTTGTCGGCACGCTGGCGCGCCTGCTCGCCTATGTGGGGACGCTGGCGCTGTTTGCCATCCTCGCGCTCGCCGGGCTCGGCCAGTTGGCCGACCTGCGTGACGATCAGCCCACCGCGAAGCCCGGCTGGGCCGAGGCGTCCCGGTCGCATCCGGCCTTCGCCCTCAGTCGCCTCGATTCATCAGAGAAAACAGCCTCTTACACGATTCTCAGACATCCCGAAGGGGGCCGGCGCGACGTGATGCGCTGGGCCGGCGATGCCGACAGACCCTTGGCCGAGCTCGAAATCTACCGGGAAGGCAACGAATTCGACGTGACGCAGCCGGCGACATCAGGCCTCGCCGTCCAGATGGGCCTGGATGCGACGACCACGCTCGAGCAGGCCGGCCTGATCGACACCAAGTTCGGCCCCGTCGCCCTGTTCAAGCCGACGGGTACCGCGGACGGGACGCCGTCCTGCCTCGGCTACCTCAAGCGCAACGAGGAGCCGGCGCTGCAGATCTCCGGCTTCACCTGCCAGGGCGATACCATGCCGGCCCGCCGCGCAGCCGTCGCCTGCACCCTGAACCGGCTGACGCTGCTCACCTCGGGTAACGAGCCGAAGCTCGCCGAATTGTTCGCCCATGCGGAGCTGAAGCGCCGCTCCTGCGACGGCACAGGCTCGGCGGACTGGCTGCTGGGCGCTGCGAACGCGCAATTGCGCGGTCCGCTTTGACCCTCAAGTCGCTGGTATCCATGCAACTTTTGCCGATACGCCCGATTATTCCGGCGCGGTGTGACTGAATTGACCTAGTTGCATCCGCCCCGACCGGGCTAGTATGGGGTGAAATCGACTGGCGGCGCGCCGCCTGAAGGGGACGTGATGAGCTCGAATATCTTTGCGGCGAACAAACTGGCGACCTGGCTTGCGGCGGGCGCCGTCATGGCCGTGAGCTTTGCTGCGCCGGCGTCGGCCGACACCAAGACCAAGCCGCGCTATGACGAGCGTGGCCGGCACTATTACGGTCCCGCGGGCCCCAACGCGGTTTACCAGCAGGGCCGAACCCGTATCTATGTGAGCAAGCGCTCCTGGCTCGACGGCGGCACCGAGGTCAATCCGGGCGACCGCAAGTTCAGCGATTACGCCTTCCCGCCGGCCGTGGGTTATCCGTCCTTTGCCCGCGAGAACAACAACCGCCCGATTGATCGCCAGCCGCTGTCGACCCCGGCCGATGTCGGCGGCTATCCGCAGAATTTCCCGCTGTACTGAGCTGGTGTCACGACCGAATCAAAGGGCCGGGCTCATGCCCGGCCTTTTTGTGTTTGGCAGCTGCGTCCGCTTTACGAATTAGCCGCCGGGTCGTAGCGCCGGCAAAACTCTTCGATCGCCTCGGAACGGAAATCCGCAAGGCGCGCGAAGATGAGATCATCGCGCCAATCCCACCAGGCGATGCGGCGCAGGCTTTCCGCGACAGAATCATCGAAGCGCCTGCGGATGAGGCGCGCGGGGACGCCGCCGACAATGGCGTAGGGCGCGACGTCACGGCTGACGACCGCGCCCGCGCCGATGACCGCGCCGTCGCCGACCGTGACGCCCGGCAGCAGGATCGCCCATGGCCGATCCAGACATCATGGCCGACGATGACGCGGTCGCCGCGGCGATCGGCGAAGAAGTCGCGGTCGCGGCTCGCGCTCGCCTCGTAATATTCGGGGACATAGGTGAAGCGATGCTGCGACGGACGGCCCATCGGATGATTGGGCGCGCCGATCCGCACCGAATTGGCGATGGCGGTGAACTTGCCGATGACAGCGTCGGCGACATCGCAGTTTTCGCCGAGATAGGAGTAGTCGCCGAGCGAGGCATATTCGATGCGCGTATGGCTGAGAATCTCGCAGCGCCGCCCGATGTGCGCCTCGCGCTGGCGCACCGTCTCATGGATGATGGTTTCCGCGATCTTGGGGCGGGGTGAGTCCATGAGACGGTTTCCAGGAAGACCGTAGCCTTACGCGTGCAGCTTCTGCAATTCCTTCAGGATCGCTTCGCCCATCTGCGTGGTCGAGGCGGCCGTGGTGCCTTCCGACTTGATGTCGGCGGTGCGCAGGCCACTGGCGAGCACCGCAGCGATCGCGGCATCCACCTTGTCGGCAAGATCGCCCATGTCGAAGGAATAGCGCAGCGCCATGCCGAAGGACGAGATCATCGCGATCGGATTGGCGAGGCCCTTGCCGGCAATGTCGGGCGCCGAACCGTGCACGGGCTCGTACAGCGCCTTGCGCTTCTTGCTCTTCACGTCGACCTCGCCGAGCGAGGCCGAGGGCAGCATGCCGAGCGAGCCCGTCAGCATGGCCGCGATGTCGGACAGCATGTCACCGAAGAGATTGTCGGTGACGATGACGTCGAACTGCTTCGGCCACTTCACCAGCATCATGCCGCCGGAGTCGGCCAGCTGGTGCTCGAGCGTGACATCGGCATATTCGCGCTTGTGAAGCGCGGTCATGACCTCGTTCCAGAGCACGCCCGACTTCATGACGTTGCGCTTCTCCATCGACGTCACCTTGTTCTTGCGCTTCCTGGCAAGCTCGAAGGCGACGCGGCCGATGCGCTCGATCTCATAGGTGTCGTAGACCTGGGTATCGACGGCGCGCTTCTGGCCGTTGCCGAGATCGGTGATGGTCTTGGGCTCGCCGAAATAGACGCCGCCGGTGAGCTCGCGCACGATGACGATGTCGAGGCCCTCGATCGCCTCGCGCTTCAGGCTCGAGGCATCGGCCAGCGCCGGATAGCACATGGCCGGGCGGAGGTTGGCGAACAAAGCGAGATCCTTGCGCAGCCGCAGCAGGCCGGCTTCCGGGCGCACCTCGTAGGGCACGGCATCCCATTTGGGGCCACCGACCGCGCCGAAGATGACGGCATCGGCGGCCAGCGCCTTGGCCATGTCGCCTTCGGAGATCGACACCTTGTGGGCGTCATAGGCCGAACCGCCGACCAGGCCGGTATCGGTCTCGAACTTGGCGATCCCGGCCGAATTGAGCCAATCGATCAGCCGCCTCACCTCGCCCATCACCTCGGGGCCGATACCGTCGCCGGGGAGCAGCAGCAGTTTGTGGGTCGCCATATCAGTTTCCTCTGAGATCGAATTCGGCCGGAGTGCTAGAGCGGCGTTGCGCGCTTGGCAAGACACCATTGCCGCCGCGCGGCTGTGCAAGGAGGGCAGGGCCTGCCACACTGGGCGACGCCGGAGTATCCTTTGCTCGCCCCTGATCGACCCCCGCCCGTCGCGCACCCCGCGCGGCTGATCCTGACCCTGTCGCTGGCCGCAACCGTCGGGCTCGGCATCGGCCGTTTTGCCTATGCGCTGGTGCTGCCTGACATGCGGGAGGATCTCGGCTGGTCCTACTCCGCAGCCGGCTTCATGAACACCATCAACGCCATCGGCTACCTCGTCGGTGCGCTCCTGGCGTCCCGGCTGATCGAGCGCGTCGGCTGGTCGGCGGCGATCCGCTTGGGAACATTGGCCTGCGTCGCCGCGCTCGCCACCTGTGCGCTGACGGGGAATTTCGTCGCGCTGAGCCTCGCCCGTCTCGTGCTGGGCCTCGGCGCGGCGGCCGGCTTCGTCGCCGGCGGCGCGCTGGCCGCCGCAATCGCGCAGTCGCGCCCCGAACGCGCCAATTTCCTGCTGAGCCTGTTTTATGCCGGACCGGGCATCGGCATCCTTTCCTCCGGGCTCATCGCGCCGTTCACGCTGCAGCATTTCGGCCCGGGCTCGTGGTGGATCGTGTGGTGGGCGATGACGCTGCTGTCGGCCGCGATGACCGTGCCGCTGTTCCTGGTCCGGATCGAGAGCGGCGCGCGCTTTTCGGAAGGCGGCCAGGCCGCCTTCGCCGTGCTTCCCGTGCTGATTTATCTGGCCGCCTATTTCCTGTTCGGCGCCGGCTACATCGCCTACATGACCTTCATGATCGCCTATGTCCGCGACGGCGGCGGCGGCGCGCAGGCACAAGCCGCATTCTGGGGCCTGATCGGCATGAGCGCCTTCGTGACGCCCTGGGCCTGGCGCCGCGTGCTCGCGCTCGACCGCGGCGGCCTCGCCACCGCGATCATCCTCGGCACCAACGCCATCGGCGCCGGCCTGCCGATGCTCGGCCATTCGACGGGCTGGCTCGCGGTCTCGGCGGTGGTGTTCGGCGTCGCCTTCTTCGCCGTGGTCGGCTCGACCACCGCCTTCGTGCGCTTCAACTATCCGCCGCAGATGTGGCCGACCGCGATCGCGGCCATGACGATCGCGTTCGGTGTCGGGCAGACGCTGGGGCCGATCGTGGTCGGCGCGATCACGGATGCGCTGGGAAACCTGAGCTACGCGCTCAATGTGTCGGCGGCGCTGCTGGCGCTGGGGGCGGTGCTGGCGTTGTGCCAGCGGAAGGTGGGGCCGAAGGCGGCGAATGGGAAATAGCGTCTCCCTACTCGCCGTATCAACTCCCGCTATACGAATTATACCCCTGGTCTTCCCAATACCCGCCCTTGTAGTCGTTGGTGACTTCCATCGAGATCACGTATTTCGGGTTCTTGAAGCCGAGTTTCGTGGGCACGCGGATCTTCATCGGGAAGCCGTAGGCGCGCGGCAGAATCTCGTTCGCATATTTGAACGTCATCTGCGTCTGCGGATGCAGCGCGGTGCGCATGTCCAAAGGTGAATTGTAGCCGTCCTTGTCGGCGCACTGGAACCAGACATATTTCGCCCGGGTGTCGGCGCCGACGAGCTTGAGGAAATCGCGCAACGGCGTGCCGGTCCAGCTGCCGATCGCGCTCCAGCCTTCGACACAGATGTGACGGGTGATTTGCGTGACCTGCGGCAGCTTGTAGAGCTCCTGAAGCGTCCACGATTTCTTGACGTCGACGAGGCCGCGCACCTCGAGCTTCCAGTCGTCGCCATCGACGTCGGGCGCGTCATCGAGATCGTAATAGGCGTTGAACGGGAACGGCTTCGTGATCGCGCTCTCGGGAAATGTCGGCGCCAGCGCATCGGGGTTGAAGATGAAATCCTGCACGGCGTCGTTGAATTTCGAGATCCTGGTCAGCAGGGCATCGGCCGAGGACGAATCGACCACGTCACAGCCGGTGAGCAGCGTCAGCGCCCCCAAGCTGGCGCCGCCCGCGATGAAGCGGCGGCGGGTGAGATCAGGCATCACCTTGAGGGAGTCCTTGATCAGCAGCCGCTTGTCGACGCCGGGGATCAGGAATGAAGGTTTGGCCATGTCTCTCTCCTCAGCGACCGATGATCATCGCGCGCAAGCTCTTCGGCACCAACAGCGCGAGCAACACATGAACGACGAGGAAGGCGCAGATCGCGGCCATGCAGAAGAAATGCACGTAACGCGCGGTCGGATAATCGCCGAACAATGTCACCAGCCAATGCAACTGCACCGGTTTCCACATCGACAGGCCCGACAGCACGATCAGCACGCCGACAACGATGATGCCGGCATAGAGCGTCCGCTGCACGTAATTGTAGACGCTGAGATCGTCATGGCCGAGCTTGAAGGTCAGGGCCGCCCTGACGTCGCCAAGCACGCCCGAGGGCGTGATCGGCAGCAGCTTCTTGGCGAAGCGGCCGGATGCGAAACCCGTGACGAGATACGCGAGGCCGTTGATCATCAACAGCCACATCGCCGCAAAATGCCAAAGCAGGGCGCCGCCGAGCCAGCCACCCAGCGTGTACTCGCGCGGAAAGCTGAAACCGAACAGCGGCGAGGCATTGTAGATCTGCCAGCCGGAGAGGATCATCAGGATCATGGCAAATGCATTGGTCCAGTGCATGACCCGGACCCAGACCGGCTGGATCACCTTGGCCTTGGCGGCGCTGACCTGCTCGTCGGTCACTGTGAGGCTCGACATGATGGTTCCGTCCTGAACATCGTCTGCTACCGAATATACGCCGATGCTTCCGCTTTCGTTACGCCGGCCGGCCAACCGAATCGCCGGGCATTCCGGTCACAATAAAGCGAGCCGGGTCTCCCCGGCTCGCTGTTTCGCCGCATCCTCCGGGGGATGAAACAGAGGTATCCGGTGTTACGTCGCCGGCATCAGCACGGTATCGACCACATGGATCACGCCGTTCGACTGGTTGACGTTGGAGATCGTCACCATCGAGGTGCCGCCCTTGGCGTCGACGATCCAGACCTTGCCGTCCTGCTTCTTGACGGTGAGTTCCTCGCCCTCGGCCGTCTTCAGCTTCTTGCCGTCGGTGAGGTCGGAGGCCTCCAGCTTGCCGGGCACGACATGATAGGTGAGGATCTTGGTCAGGGTCGCCTTGTTCTCGGGCTTGACCAGGGTGTCGACGGTGCCGGCCGGCAGCTTGCCGAAGGCGGCGTTGGTCGGCGCGAACACCGTGAACGGGCCCTTGCCTTCGAGCGTCGGCACCAGGCCGGCCGCTTTCACGGCCGCCACCAGCGTGGTGTGGTCCTTCGAATTGACGGCGTTCTGGACGATGTTCTTCGAGGGGAACATCGCGGCGCCGCCGACCATGACGGTCTTTTCCTCGGCCCGGGCGGGCGCGATGACAGCAGCGGTGACGGCCAGCGCGCTGAAGGCAGCGGCGGTGAGATAGGCAATGCGCTTCGACATGGAGACACTCCCGATTGAATGGTGACCGGCAATGGCCGGCGCTTGAGTTGGGGCAACAACGGTGGCTGCGGCCTGCTGTGAGCGGGAAGAAGCCGCGCCGTCGTTGGCCGAACTACGGGAGGTTTGCGATGCGGTTTCGAACAAAAATTCTTTGTGATGCGTGAAACCGTGCGGCGGCGTGTCCGTATGGTGGACCCACCGTCATTGCGAGGAGCTCGCGACAAGATTGCGCAGCAATTTTGCGCAGATGCGACGAAGCAATCCAGACCGTCTCCGCACAGTTCTGGATTGCTTCGCTTCGCTCGCAACGACGAACTCGGCTGCGACCCTGGCTCAATCCCTGTTGTTCGGCGTCTGAATAAACCCGCGATTATGCGTCGGGCTGATCAGGAGCTCGTTGATGCAGACGCGCGGCGGCATGCTGGCGATGAATGCGATGGTGCGACCGAGGTCCTCGGATTGCAGCATCTTCGCCTGCTCCTCCTCGCTCGGCACCACCGGCCGCAGCTTCAGGATCGGCGTGGCGACCTCGCCCGGCATCAGGCAGCAGGCGCGCAGACCGTTGACGCATTCGTCCATGTTGAAGGAATGGGTCAGCGCCAGCACCGCGTGCTTGGTGGTGGTGTAGGCCGGGCCCGGCATCTTCGAGACGTGGCGGCCGGCCCAGGACGAGACGTTGATGATCGAGCCGTCCTGCTGCTTGCGCATCGTCGGCAGCACCGCGCGCATGCAATAGAGCACGCCGTTGAGATTGACCTGGACGAGCTTGTCCCAGCCCTCCAGTTCCATGTGCTCCCAGCTGCGCCTGGGCACGTTGATGCCGGCATTGTTCACAAGCAGATCGATCCGGCCATGCTTCGCGACGATGTGATCGGCCGCCTTCTGGGCCGCGGCCGCATCGGACACATCCAGCGCCAGCGCCTCGGCCACTCCGCCCGCCCCGGCGATCTTCGCGACCACCGCATCCAGGGCTGACTGCCGGCGGCCGGACACCACCACCGTCCAGCCGTCGGCCGCGAGCGCCGCGGCGCCGGCCTCCCCGATCCCGCTGCCGCCGCCCGTAACCCAGGCCACGCGTTTCCCTGATCTGGTCATGCAAACTGTCTCCGTTGCTTCATTGGGGCGGTTTTTGCTAATCCAGCCCTCGGTTTTGACCGGCCTTGTTGCCTTGCGGTCGAGGAAATCTTGCATGAACCAAGCAGCCAACGCCAACCTGTTTTCCCGCCTGTTCGACGGCCTGGACGACCCCAAACGCCTCGCCATCGAGACGCAGGACGGCGCCCATATCAGCTATGGCGATCTGATCGCGCGGGCCGGCCAGATGGCGAATGTGCTGGTCGCGCGCGGCGTGAAGCCCGGCGATCGCGTCGCGGTGCAGGTGGAAAAATCCGTGGCGAACATCGTGCTCTATCTCGCCACGGTCAGGGCCGGCGCGGTCTATCTGCCGCTGAACACGGCCTATACGCTGAACGAGCTCGATTACTTCATCGGCGATGCCGAACCGTCGCTGGTGGTCTGCGATCCCGCCAAGGCCGAGGGCCTCGCTCCGATCGCCGCCAAGGTGAAGGCCAAGGTCGAGACGCTCGGGGCCGACGGCAAGGGTTCGCTGACGGAAGCAGCCGACAAGGCGAGCAGCGAATTTGCGACCGTCTCGCGCGCCAACGACGATCTCGCCGCGATCCTCTACACCTCAGGCACCACCGGCCGCTCCAAGGGCGCGATGCTGACGCATGATAACCTCGCGTCGAACTCGCTCTCGCTGGTCGGCTACTGGCGCTTCACCGACGAGGACGTGCTGATCCACGCGCTGCCGATCTACCATACCCACGGCCTGTTCGTGGCGACCAACGTGACGCTGTTTTCGCGCGCGTCGATGATCTTCCTGCCGAAGCTCGATCCGGACCTGATCATCAAATTGATGGCGCGCGCCACTGTGCTGATGGGCGTGCCGACCTTCTACACGCGACTGCTTCAGAACCCTGCGCTGTCGCGCGAAACCACGAAGCACATGCGCCTGTTCATCTCCGGCTCGGCGCCGCTGCTGGCCGAGACCCATCGCGAATGGTCGGCGCGCACCGGCCACGCCGTGCTCGAGCGCTACGGCATGACCGAGACCAACATGAACACGTCGAACCCCTACGACGGCGAGCGCGTGCCCGGCGCGGTCGGCTTCCCGCTGCCCGGCGTCTCGTTGCGCGTCACCGAGCCCGAGACCGGCAAGGAATTGCCGCGGGAGGAGATCGGCATGATCGAGGTGAAGGGCCCGAACGTGTTCAAGGGCTATTGGCGCATGCCCGAGAAGACCAAATCGGAATTCCGGCCCGACGGCTTCTTCATCACCGGCGACCTCGGCAAGATCGACGACAAGGGCTATGTCCACATTTTGGGTCGCGGCAAGGATCTGGTGATATCAGGCGGATTCAACGTGTATCCGAAGGAGATCGAGAGCGAGATCGACGCCATGCCCGGCGTGGTCGAATCCGCCGTGATCGGCGTGCCCCATGCCGACTTTGGTGAAGGCGTCACGGCCGTGCTGGTCTGCAACAAGGGCGCCGACGTGACGGAGGCCGCCGTGCTGCAGGCACTCGACGGCCGGCTCGCAAAATTCAAGATGCCCAAGCGCGTCTTCGTCGTCGACGAGCTGCCGCGCAACACCATGGGCAAGGTGCAGAAGAACATTCTGCGCGATAAGTACAAGGATATTTACGCGAACAAGTGAGGGCGGAGCACGCAATCCGTAGGGTGGGTCAGCCGAAGGCGTAACCCACCGCTTTGATCTCCGCGGTGGCAGAAGTGGTGGGTTACGCTGCGCTAACCCACCCTACGATGCCAGCGTTTACTGCCCGCCCACCAAACTCATCGCAAACCGGCTGCCGACGATAAACAGGTAGCACCCGAACGCGACTTCCAGCGTGCGCTTCGACATCGCATGCGCGGCTTTCACGCCGAGTGGCGCGGTGACGAGGCTCGTCGGCATCACCAGCACGGCGCCGATCAGGGAGACATAGCCGAGGGCGAACGGGATCTGCAGCGCTGCAACGGATGGATAGGTCGTCGCAGCCGGCCAGCCGGCATAGATGTAGCCAAGCGCGCCGGGGATGGAGATCAACACTGCCAGCGCCGACGAGGTCGCCACCGCCTGATGGATCGGGCGGCCATAGAAGGTCATGAGCAAGTTCGAGAACAGGCCGCCGCCGATGCCCATCAATGTCGAGAGGATGCCGACGCAAAAACCGTAAGCGCGCATCAAGGGGCCGTCGGGCAGGTCGTCACCGAATTTCCACCCCTCGCGCGCGAGGATGAGGCGAGCTGCGGCGGAATACGCGACCGCGACGAACACGATCTTGAACAGCCGCTCCGGCGCGTAGCGCGCGACGACGCTCCCTGCGACGACGCCGATGATGATCGGCAGCCACCACACGCGCAGGATCGTCATGTCGACCGCGCCGCGCTTGTAATGCGCCTGGAACGAACGGATCGAGGTCGGAATGATCACCGCGAGCGACGTTCCGACACACAGCGGCATGCGCACTTCGAGCGGCACGCCCGCGATACGAAAGCATTCGTAAAACACCGGCACGAGAATCGCGCCGCCGCCGATGCCGAAGACGCCGGCCAGAAAACCGGACAGCGCACCTGTTGCGATCAGCAGCAGCGCGAGCTCGGCGATCTCCTTGATATCCAGACCTGCGATCACCCGACTGCCCCTCGTCGCGAGCGTTCCGATTCGTGCGTTCGGAATGAGCTGCTGTTTCGAGCTTTAGGCGATCCAGTTGGCGCGGTCGACACGCCGGACCGGCCGTCTGGGGTGGAGTGCAGGATGCGCCTATGCTCCGGGCGGCGGGCCGAGCGATGACGAGCGCCAGGAACTGACTGGTTTGAACGACGGCAGCCGATCGGGCGCTCGGAGCCGTTCCACTAGTGATTTCAATGTGCCTCGACCGCCAGGGAAACCATGAATCTTTGTTCGCTACTTTAACGGTACGCCACCCAACTGGTATACCAAGGCCCTGATTGGTCTTGGTTCATCAACGGCCTAGAGCTGAACGCCGGTTCGATTTATGGCGATTTGGTGATTGCGCAGGCCAAATCGACTCCGTAAATAGAGCCGACCTTTCGCGATCCCCGCGCGCGCCCTGCCGGGCCGCCATAGACACCAAAAGCCCATGACCGCACGGATCGAACGACCGCTTTCACCACACATGCAAGTCTACCGCTGGACCCTGACGATGGCGCTGTCCATCGTCCATCGCGCCACCGGTATCGCCCTCTACGTCGGAACCGTGCTGCTGGTCTGGTGGCTGGTCGCGGCGGCTTCGGGCCCGGCGGCCTACGCCAACGTGCAGGCCTTCACCGGGAGCATCATCGGCCGGCTGATCGTATTCGGCTACACTTGGGCGCTGATGCACCATATGTTGAGCGGCATCCGGCACTTCGTGTGGGACCTCGGCTACGGCTTCAAGGCCAATGAACGCGAAGCGCTGACCTGGGGCGCGCTGATCGGCGGCATCGCCCTGACGGTACTGGTCTGGATCATCGCCTACGCGATCGGAGGTGGACGATGAGCACAGCCGACACCCCGAAGCGCAGCATGCGCACCCCGCTCGGCCGCGTCCGTAGTCTCGGCGCCGCGCATTCGGGTACATCCGATTTCTGGCGCCAGCGCATCACTGCCGTCGCCATGACCCTGCTGATGATCCCGGTGCTGGTGATCATCATGATGTTGCTCGGCCGCAACCAGGCCGGCGCCGCGCAGATCCTCTCGTCGCTTCCCGTCGCCCTCATCCTGTTGCTCTTCATCATCGCCAGCGCCTGGCACATGAAGATCGGCATGCAGGTCGTGATCGAGGACTATGTCCATAACGAGAAGCTGAAGCTCATCTCGATCATGCTCAACAATTTCTTCTCGATCGCCGTGGCGCTCGCCTCGACCTATGCGATCCTGAAACTTTCATCGGGAGTGTAACCCATGGCCACCGAGACGAATGGCAAGGGCAACGACGCTCCCGCCACCAACGGCAAAGCCTATCCGATCGAAGACCATACCTACGACGTCGTCGTGGTCGGCGCCGGCGGCGCGGGCCTGCGCGCCGTCGTCGGCTGCAGCGAAGCCGGCCTTCGCACCGCCTGCATCACCAAGGTGTTTCCGACCCGCTCGCACACGGTCGCTGCGCAAGGCGGCATCTCGGCCTCGCTCGGCAACATGCACAAGGACGACTGGCGCTGGCACATGTACGACACCGTGAAGGGGTCGGACTGGCTCGGCGACCAGGACGCGATCGAATACATGGTGCGCAACGCGCCCGAGGCGGTCTACGAGCTCGAGCACTGGGGCGTGCCCTTCTCGCGCACCGAGGACGGCAAGATCTACCAGCGTCCGTTCGGCGGCATGACCATGGACTACGGCAAGGGCCAGGCGCAGCGCACCTGCGCCGCCGCCGACCGCACCGGTCACGCCATGCTGCACACGATGTACGGCCAATCGCTGCGTCACGCGGCCGAGTTCTTCATCGAGTTCTTCGCCATCGATTTGATCATGGACGACCAGGGCACCTGCCGCGGCGTCATCGCGCTCAAGCTCGACGACGGCACGCTGCACCGCTTCCGCGCCCAGACCGTCATTCTCGCCACCGGCGGCTACGGCCGTGCCTACGCCTCCTGCACCTCGGCGCACACCTGCACCGGTGACGGCGGCGGCATGGTGCTGCGCGCCGGCCTGCCGATGCAGGACATGGAGTTCGTGCAGTTCCATCCGACCGGCATCTACGGCTCGGGCTGCCTCGTCACCGAGGGAGCGCGCGGCGAGGGCGGCTATCTCGTCAACTCCGAGGGCGAGCGCTTCATGGAGCGCTACGCGCCGTCGGCGAAGGACCTCGCCTCGCGCGACGTGGTCTCGCGCGCGATGACCATCGAGATCCGCGAAGGCCGCGGCGTCGGCAAGAAGAAGGACCACATCTTCCTGCATCTCGACCATCTCGATCCCTCGGTGCTCGCCGAGCGCCTGCCCGGCATCTCCGAATCCGCAAAGATCTTCGCCAATGTCGACGTGACGCGCGAGCCGATCCCGATCGTGCCGACCGTGCATTACAACATGGGCGGCATTCCCACGAACTATCACGGCGAAGTGCTGACCAAGAAGGATGGCGACGACAATGCCATCATCCCCGGCCTGATGGCGATCGGCGAAGCGGCTTGCGTTTCCGTGCACGGCGCCAACCGGCTCGGCTCGAACTCGCTGATCGACCTCGTCGTGTTCGGCCGCGCCGCAGCGCTCCGTCTCGCCGAGAAGCTGACGCCGAACGCCAAGCAGCCCGAGCTTCCGGCGAACTCGGCCGACCTCGCGCTCGGCCGCCTCGATCATTATCGCTACGCCTCCGGCGGCACGCCGACCGCGAAGTTGCGTGAAGGCATGCAGCACGTCATGCAGAACAATTGCGCCGTGTTCCGCACCGGCGAGGTGCTGAGTGAGGGTCAGAACCTGATCGCGAAGGTCCACAGCGGAATTACCGACATCGCCGTGTCCGACCGATCGCTGGTATGGAACTCGGATCTCGTCGAAACGCTGGAGTTCGACAATCTGATCTCGCAGGCGGTGGTGACGATGAACTCGGCCGCCAACCGCACCGAGAGCCGCGGCGCCCATGCGCGCGAGGACTTCTCCGAGCGCGACGACAAGAACTGGATGAAGCACACGCTGGCCTGGCTCGACGACAACGGCAAGGTCAAGATCGAGTATCGCCCGGTTCACGACTACACCATGACCAACGACGTGCAGTACATCCCGCCCAAAGCTCGCGTCTACTAAGCGGCGCGCGTGTACTGAGCATTGCTTGTCGTTGCCGGGCTTGACCCGGCAATCCATCCCCCGAAGATGGATGCGCGGGTCAAGCCCGCGCATGACGGAAGAAACCAGAGGCAGGACTTATGGTTGAATTCGCACTTCCGAAGAACTCGAAAATCACCGGCGGCAAGACCTGGCCGAAGCCCGCGGGCGCGACCGACGTTCGCGAATTCCGCGTCTATCGCTGGAATCCCGACGACGGCAAGAATCCGAGCGTCGACACCTATTACGTCGACACCAATGATTGCGGTCCGATGGTGCTGGACGGCCTGATCTGGATCAAGAACCACATCGATCCGTCGCTGACCTTCCGCCGCTCCTGCCGCGAAGGCGTCTGCGGCTCCTGCGCCATGAACATCGACGGCCAGAACACGCTGGCCTGTACCCGCTCGATGCACGACGTGAAGGACGGCGCGGTGAAGATCAACCCGCTGCCGCACCAGCCGGTCGTGAAGGACCTGGTTCCCGACCTGACCAATTTCTACGCGCAATACGCCTCGGTCGAGCCGTGGCTGAAGACGACCTCGCCGACGCCGCAGAAGGAATGGCGCCAGAGCCACGAGGACCGCGAGAAGCTCGACGGCCTCTACGAGTGCATCCTGTGCGCCTGCTGCTCGACCTCTTGCCCGAGCTATTGGTGGAACAGCGACCGCTATCTCGGCCCCGCCGCCCTGCTTCAGGCCAACCGCTGGGTGTCTGATTCGCGCGACGAGGCCACCGGCGAGCGGCTCGACAATCTCGAGGACCCGTTCCGGCTCTATCGCTGCCACACCATCATGAACTGCGCCAAGGCCTGCCCGAAGGGGCTGAACCCGGCCGAGGCCATCGCCGAGCTCAAGCTCAAGATGGTCGAGCGCCAGATCTAGGGCACTTTCTGCGCTATAGCCCCGGCCGGAAGGCCGGGGCGTGCCCCGAGCGGAACGATTTCAGGGAAAATTTTCCTCATCGCGCTGCACGCGCGAACCGGTGAACCACAACCTCCAGCTCCGCACAAGCCGCTTCCGTCCAGGCGCAAGATTCAAGTAAGCTCTCCGGTCAGGGGACCGGAGCGACCGTGCAGGGCGCACAACGCAACTCGCTGAGACTTCTGCAGTGGATGATGGCCGCATCCCTGGCGCTGCCGATTGCGCTGTTCGCGATTGCCTCCACGATCTCCTACAATTCGACGCTCGACATCGCCGACCGTGAGATCGAGCGCTCCCTCGATGTCGCTCATGAGCACGCGCTCAAGGTGTTCGAGACCATCGATCGGAGCCTCGCGGAGCTCAACGAGGTCGTGCGCGACCTTCCCGACGATGTCATCCGCGCGCGCGAGCCCGCGCTGCACGGGCGCCTGAAGCAGCTCACGGATTCGCTGCCGCAGCTCAAATCGGCCTGGATCTTCGATGCGGATGGAAAGGTGCTGGTCAACAGCCTGGTGTCGCCCCCGCCGCCGCAGAGCTTTGCCGACCGCGATTACTTCTACGCCCACATCGACCAGAGCATCGGCACTTTCATCGGCGCCTCCCTGACGCCACGGGCGCCTTATCAGGGCGCGCGCTTCTTCGGCGTGAGCCGGCGCCGCTCAACCGACGACGGCAGCTTCACCGGCGTCATCCAGGCCTCGGTGCTGCCGGAATATTTCGCGAGCTTTTACGCCAGGATCGGCGCCGATCCCGGCAGCTTCTTCGCGATGGGACGCACGGACGGCACGCTGCTGGCGCAATTCCCGCGGCTCGACCACGACTTCCGGCTCGATCCGAACGGCCCGGTCGGCCATGCCATCGCGGCCCATCCCGATCATGGGCTGATCACCATCGCCTGGCCATCGGACGGGATCGAGCGGCGCATCGGCTACCGGCGCGTCGCCGAATATCCGATCTATGTCAGCGCCGGCCTCGAGACCTCGGCGATCCGCGCCCGCTGGCTAGGCACCATAAGCCAGCATCTGGTGTTCGGCGCGCCCGCCACCGCGCTGCTGTTCGTCCTGCTCGCCTTCGCTTTCCGGCGCACCCAGCATCTGCAGCTCGAGGCTGCCAAGCGGCGCGAGGTCGAGGAGGCGCTCAAGCACAGCCAGCGGCTGGAGGCGCTGGGCCAGCTCACCGGCGGCGTCGCGCACGATTTCAACAACCTCCTGACCGTGATCCGCGCGTCCGTCGACCTCCTGAACCGGCCGCAACTGAGCGAGGAGCGGCGGCAGCGCTACATCACCGCGATCGCCGACGCGGTCGCGCGCGCGGCCAAGCTGACCTCGCAGCTGTTGGCCTTTGCCCGCCGGCAGACCTTGAAGCCCGAAGTGTTCGATGCCGGCGAGCGCGTGCAATCGCTGCGCGACATGCTCACCACGCTGCTGGGACCTGCGATCGAGATCGTCACGCAGCTGCCGCCCGAGCCCTGCCTCGTCAATGCCGATGCCGGGCAGTTCGAGACTGCGATCATCAACATGGCGACCAACGCGCGCGACGCAATGCAGGGCAAGGGCCGCATCGTCTTCACGGTGCACGCGGCGACCAACCTTCCTGATGCGCTGGCGCACGTCTCCAGCAGCCAGATCTCGAACGATACCGGTTTCGTCTGCGTCGCCGTCAACGATAGCGGCATCGGCATCCCCGCCGCGCAATTGGGGCGCATTTTCGAGCCCTTTTTCACCACCAAACAGGTCGGCCAGGGCACCGGCCTCGGCCTGTCGCAGGTGTTCGGGTTCGCTCGGCAATCCGGCGGCGAGGTGACCGTCGCCAGCGAGGTCGGCCAGGGCAGCACCTTCTCGCTCTATCTGCCGCGCGTGCCCGCAGCTCTGCTGCCCCGCAGCGAGGCACCGACGACGGCGCCGGCCGTCGCCGGCAGCGGCATGTCGGTGCTGGTCGTCGAGGACAACATCGAGCTCGGCAATTTCGCCGCCGACGGGTTGACCGAGCTCGGCTACAGCATCACGCTGGTCGACAACGCCACCGACGCGCTCACTGAACTCGTCGGCGCCCCTGAAAGGTTCGACGTCGTGTTCTCCGATGTCGTCATGCCCGGGATGACCGGGCTCGATCTTGCGCAGGCGATCCGCGATCGCTGCATCGGCGTACCCATCGTGCTGACCACGGGCTATAGCCACGCTCTGTCCCAGGACGGTGTCGCCGGCTTCGAGCTCGTGCAAAAGCCTTATTCGATCGAGGAACTGTCGCGCGTTCTGCACCGTGCAGCACGGTTGAAGCGGGTGCGCGGGGGCGCCGCGGAGTGAGACCCGGGAACCCGAGGGAACCGGCTGGCGTTGTCCCCCCATGCAGAAGCCGGTCCGAAACAATGCGCAAGACAGGACGCCGCCCATCGTGGAGATCACCGGCGAGAACGGCGATGACATCGCTCCGCCCCCGCCGGAATTGCTGGAGCCGGATTCCGAGCTGAGCCCCGAAGAGGCCGAGCAGGCACGCAAGGACTATCTGCTCACCCGATTCTGGATCAGCGCGCGCGGCTTCTGGAGCCGCAAGGGCGACCGCCTCGCCTGGCCCTTCTCGATCGGCCTCGTGGTGCTCATCATCCTGACGGTCGGCTTCCAATACGGCGTCAATGTCTGGAACAGGGCGATCTTCGACGCCATCGAGAAGCGCGACGCGCCGACGGTCTTCCACCTCACGGCGCTGTTTTTCCCGCTCGCGATCGGCAGCATCATGCTCGGTGTGGTCCAGGTGTTTGCCCGGATGGGCATCCAGCGGCGCTGGCGCGCCTGGCTCACCAACAGCGTGCTGACGCGCTGGCTGACCAACGGACGCTACTACCAGCTCAACCTCGTCGGCGGCGACCACAACAATCCGGAATACCGGATCGCCGAAGACCTGCGCATCGCGACGGATTCGCCGGTCGATTTTCTTGCCGGCGTGACGTCGGCGTTGCTGTCGGCAGCGACCTTCATCGTCGTGCTCTGGACCATCGGCGGCGCGCTCACCGTAACGGTTGGCGGCTCCGCGATCACCATTCCCGGCTTCCTCGTGATCGCCGCGATACTCTATGCGGGCATCGCTTCGGGCTCGATCCTGGTGATCGGGCGTCAATTCGTGCAGGTCTCCGAGGACAAGAACCAGGCCGAAGCCGATTTCCGCTACACGCTGACGCGCGTGCGCGAGAATGGCGAGAGCATCGCGCTGCTCGGCGGCGAGGAGGAGGAGCGCGGCGGCATCGACCGCAACTTCACCGACGTCCTGCGGCAATGGGCGCGGCTCGCCGGCCAGCACATGCGCACCACGCTGGTGTCGCAGGGCTCGAGCCTCGTCGCACCTGTCGTGCCGCTGCTGCTCTGCGCGCCGAAATTCCTCGACGGCAGCATGAGCCTCGGACAGGTGATGCAGGCGGCCTCCGCCTTCACCATCGTGCAGAGCGCGTTCGGTTGGCTGGTCGACAATTACCCGCGGCTTGCCGACTGGAACGCCTGCGCCCGCCGAATCGCGTCGCTGATGATGTCGCTCGACGGCCTCGAGCGCGCCGAGCAGGGTGACGGCCTGGGCCGCATCAAGCGCGGCGAGACCGCTAACGACGCCATGCTGGAGATGAAAGACCTTTCGGTCACGCTCGACGACGGCACCGCTGTCGTCGGCGAGACCGAGGTGGTGATCGAACCCGGCGAACGGCTGCTGGTGGCAGGCGAATCCGGCACCGGCAAGAGCACGCTGGTGCGCGCCATCGCAGGCCTGTGGCCATGGGGCGGCGGCAGCGTCAATTTTCATCCTGATCGGCGGCTGTTCATGCTGCCGCAGCGGCCTTACGTGCCCTCCGGCAGCCTGCGCCGCGCTGTCGCCTATCCCGGCGCCGAGGACGACTGGACCGTGGCGGAAATCGGCGAGGCGCTGCACAAGGTCGGCCTCGACCATCTCAAGGAAAAGATCGAGGAAGAGGGGCCCTGGGACCAGACGCTGTCGGGCGGCGAGAAGCAGCGTCTCGCCTTCGCGCGGCTGCTCCTGCACAGCCCTGATATCGTCGTGCTGGATGAGGCGACTTCCGCGCTCGACGAGAAGAGCCAGGACAAGATGATGAAGATGGTGACCGAACAGCTGCGAGAGGCCACCATCGTCAGCGTCGCCCACCGCGTCGAGCTCGAGGCGTTCCACAGCCGCAAGATCGTGCTGGAGCGCCGCAAGGGCGGCGCGAAGCTCGTCAGCGACATTGACCTGATCCCGCGCAAGGGCAAACGCAAGCTGCTGGGCCGCTTCCTGCGCCAGCGCAAGCCGGCGGCCAAAAAGGCGGCCTGAGCGCCGTTGGAGTCCCCGGCAAAACCGGCTATGCATGCGCCGCCTGCAACGAGGACCGCCTGCTTGACGCCCGACACCGCCCTTTCGACCGCGCCGTTCGGCGCGTTTGCGCCGACCGCCGCGCAGGCTGCGATTATCGGTCTTGTGCAGCGATCGCGGCTGAAGCGCGGTGCATTTCGGCCCTGGATGTCGCGGCTGGTCGATCTGCTGCGCGGCGGCCCTGTGGATGTGCAATATCAGGGCGCCTCGTTCCGCTTCTATCACCAGGGCAGCGCCACCGAACGCGGCGCGCTGTTCAACCCGGACTACAACATCGACGAGCTCGACTTCCTGCGCCAGCATACGGCGGTCGGCGGCACGTTCGTCGATGTCGGCGCCAATGTCGGCACCTTCGCGCTGGTGATGGCGCGGCACGTCGGCACCGATGGCAAGGTGGTCGCGATCGAGCCGCATCCGCTGACCTTTGGGCGGCTCTCGTTCAACCATGCCGCATCCAAGGCAACACAGGTGCGCCTGGTGCAGGCCGCCGCGGGCGACAGCGACGGCGAGCTGATGATCGAAAGCGGCGGCGGCAATCTCGGCGCCACGCATGTCGTCACTGGCGCGGCCGGCGCTGATGCCATCAAGGTGCCATCGCTGCGGCTCACGCGCATCCTCGACGAGGCCGGCGTCACACGGGTCGATTCGCTCAAGATCGACGTCGAGGGCTTTGAAGACCGGGTGCTGATCGGATTCTTCCGCGATGCGCGACAAGCGCTGTGGCCGCGCGCGGTGGTGATCGAGCATCTGTCACAGAACGAATGGCAGCAAGATTGCATTGCTGACATGGTTGCGCGCGGCTTTACGATCGCGCGCAAGACGAGAAGCAATACGTTCCTGTCGCGCTGAACAACAGAGGCTGGCGATGATCGACCATCTGGGCTTTCCCGTCTCCGACTACGAGCGCGCCAAGTCGTTCTACACCGAAGCGCTGGCGCCGCTCGGTTACAGCCTGATCATGGAGGTCACGCAGGAGCAGACCGGCCACGATCGGGCCGCAGGCTTCGGCGCCGACGGCAAGCCGGATTTCTGGATCGGCGGCGAAGGCGCGCTGAACAAGCCGGTGCATGTCGCAATATCGGCAAAAGATCGCAGCACCGTCGATGCGTTCTACAAGGCTGCCATGGCCGCCGGTGGGCGCGACAACGGCCCCCCCGGCATCCGCCCTCACTATCACGCGAACTATTACGGCGCCTTCGTGCTCGATCCTGACGGCCACAACATCGAGGCGGTTTGTCACGCGCCGGAATAGAACGGGCGGGATGCGGGAACATCGGCCCGACATCCTCGTTGTCGTCCTTCTGACAACTGACCTTGATGATGCCGATGCCGATTGAACCGCCCGAGATACCGCCATCGACACCCGGCACGCCGACCGAGCCGCCGCCTGGAATCCCGCCCGGCAATCCGCAGCCTGAAATCACGCCACCCGTGCACCAGCCCGGCGAATCACCTCGGCCCGATGAATTGCCGGGGCGCAGGCCTGACGAGATTCCTTCGCGCGGACCGAACGGGCCGCTCACGCCGAATCCCGCGACGGATGCCAATTCGTCGCAGGGTCACATGTGACGCGATTGCAAGCTGGGTCTGAATGCGCAATGAACGTTGCCTGCGTGACATGATCTGCATGCAGAAATAAATCGCGACGCAATGTCTTTGCCCGCCACAATCCGGCCTAACGCGTAGCTGTTCATCATCCCACTTCACTCCGCCAAAGAACCTTCCGGGGAATTTCACGACATGACCAATCTTCGCTTCGTGCTGCTTGCCACGACGGCTCTGACCGCGATGCAATTCGCAAGCTCCGCATCGCATGCGCAAAGCGCACCGCTCGTCGTCGCGCAGGCTCAGCCTCAAGAGACGGGCCCTGACGGAAAGCCGAAGCAGCCTCCGAAGGAAGCGCCAAAGGGAGCACCGCCCGCGCATCCGACCGCGCCGCCGCCTGCCGCGCCCAAGGCACCCAGCGCAGCTCCGCCGGCAGCTGCACCGCCGCATCCGCCCGCCGCACCTCCGCCGGCCGCCGCGCCGTCACGCCCGACGCCGCCACCCCCGCCGCCCGCGACCCATCAGGCACCGCCCCCGCCACCGCCTGCAGCACCCAAGCCGCCGACGCCCCCGGCTGCGGCGCCGCAGCAGCATGCACCGGCACCGCCGCCGCCCCCGGCCGCAGCGCCGCAGCAGCATGCACCGACACCACCGCCGCCCCCGGCCGCAGCGCCGCAGCAGCATGCACCGACACCGCCGCCGCCCCCGGCCGCAGCGCCGCAGCAGCATGCACCGACACCGCCGCCGCCTCCGGCAGCGACTCCGCAGCAGCACGCTCCTGTTGCACCCGCCCCCGCGCCGACTGCGACACCGGTGCGTCCGGCTGCGACGCCAACGCCTCCGCCGCCCCCCATTACGCCGCCGGCCGGGTCCCGGCCGCTGCCCAACGCAGCGCCCGCCCCGACGCCAACGACCTCTCCGACGCCCGCAGCTCGTCCGGCACCATCTCCGGCGCCCACGCCATCGGCAACGCCGGCACCTGGCGCCACGCCCCCCGGACGTCCTGGCGCTCCGCCGGCTGCCGGAGCACCGGCTCCAGGCGCAACCCCGGCTCCGTCGGCAACGCAGGCTCCCGGACGTCAGGGTGCAACGCCTGGCGCGCCCGCCGCAGGCACTCCGCCGGTGGCGCCGCAGGCCGGTGCCGTGCAGCGTCCTCCGGCGCCGCCGCAGGGCGCCGCGGCGCCGACCGTCGTTCCTGCCACGCCAGCCGCAGCACCGCCGCCCGACAAGGCGCAGTACGCGCCGCCGACGGTTGCTCCAGCCTTCCGCGCCGCGCCAGCCGTCGCAGCGCCGCTGCCCCCGCCGCCGCGTCCGCAGCAGCGAGACCTGACGCCGCTTGCGTTCGGTGCGGGCGTGGTGGCCGGTGCCGTGATCGGCGCCACCATCGCCGACTATCGCAACCAGCGGCAGGAGGTCGTCGAAGACGGCCGCACCGTCTACACCGAGCCCGATCGCATCATCGTGCGCGACCCGAGTGGGCAGGAATATGTCCGCGGCAACGATCTCTATCGCTTCCGTTACGGCGCCCGCGATATCCGCACCGAGACGGTCGGCGGCGAAACCCGCACGGTCGTGATCCGTCCTGACGGTACCGAAATCATCACGGTGGTCGGTCCGGACGGAAGCTTGATGCGCCGCATCCGCAGGGATCAGCGCGGGCGTGAGATCGTGATCATCGACAACACCTACCGCGATCCGCGGGCGGTCGGCGGCTTCTATGTCGACGTGCCGCCGCCGGTGGTCAGCATCCCCTACGATCGCTACATCGTCGACGCGCAGGAAGCCTCGCCGGACGTGATCTACGAGACCATGCGGGCCCCGCCGGTGCAGCGGATCGATCGGCGCTACTCGCTCGACGAGATCCGCTACTCGCCGAATGTTCGCATGCAGATGCCGAGCATCGACGTCAACACGATCAACTTCGCGACGGGATCATGGGCCATTCCGCCGGACCAGGCGGCGCGGCTGCAGGTGATCGCCGACGGCATCAACCAGGCGATCCAGGCCAATCCGCAGGAAGTGTTCCTGATCGAGGGCCACACCGATGCGGTCGGCAACGACGTCGACAATCTGTCGCTGTCGGATCGCCGGGCGCAGGCCGCGGCCGAATTGCTGACCCAGCAGTTCGGCGTGCCCGCGGAGAACCTGACATCGCAGGGCTACGGCAAGCAGTACCTGAAGGAGCAGACCGACGGGCCGAGCGTGATCAACCGGCGCGTCACCGTCCGCCGCATTACCCCGCTGCTCAATGGCGGCCAAGCCAACGCGGCACCGCCTCCGCCGCGGCAATAAGACCATCGCAGAAAAGAAAATGGCCGGGAGCGATCCCGGCCGTTTTTGTGTTTTGCCTCGACAGCGAGGGCACTAACCCTTGTCGCTCTCGAGCCGGAAAATCTGCGAGCCCTCGCTCCCCGACAGCAGGCCGGCCTTGGAATAGAGACCGAGCTTGGTGCGCGTGTCGGCGATGTCGAGATTGCGCATGGTGAGCTGGCCGATGCGATGCTCCGGCGTGAACGGCGCGTCCTCCACCTTCTCCATGCTGAGCCTTTCAGGTGCGTAGGTCAGGTTCGGGCTCTCGGTGTTCATGATCGAATAATCGTTGCCGCGGCGCAACTCCAGCGTGACCTCGCCGGTGACGGCCCGCGCAACCCAGCGCTGCGCCGTCTCGCGCAGCATCAAGGCCTGCGAGTCGAACCAGCGGCCCTGATAGAGCAGACGTCCGAGTCGCATGCCGCTGATGCGGTACTGCTCGATGGTGTCCTCGTTGTGAATGCCGGTGACGAGCCGCTCATAGGCGATGTGCAGCAGCGCCATGCCCGGCGCTTCGTAGATGCCGCGACTCTTGGCCTCGATGATGCGGTTCTCGATCTGGTCGCTCATGCCGAGGCCGTGGCGGCCGCCGATGGCATTGGCTTCGAGGAACAGCGCGACCGGATCAGAGAAGGTCTTGCCGTTCAGCGCGGTGGGCTGGCCTTCCTCGAAACGCACGACGACCGTCTCGGCCTTCACGACGCAATCCTCGCGCCAGAACGGCACGCCCATGATCGGGTTGACGATCTTGATGCCGCTGTCGAGGCTTTCGAGATCCTTCGCTTCATGCGTGGCGCCGAGCAGATTGCTGTCGGTCGAATACGCCTTCTCGGCGCTCATCTTGTAGGCAAAACCCTGCGCGGTCATGAACGCCGACATTTCAGCGCGACCGCCGAGCTCGTCGATGAACTGCTGGTCGAGCCAGGGCTTGTAGATGCGCAGGGATGGATTGGTCAGCAGGCCGTAGCGATAGAAGCGCTCGATGTCGTTGCCCTTGAAGGTCGAGCCGTCGCCCCAGATGTTGACGCCGTCTTGCTTCATCGCCGCGACCAGCATCGTCCCGGTGACCGCGCGGCCGAGCGGGGTGGTGTTGAAATAGGTGATGCCGCCGGTCGAGATGTGGAAGGCGCCCGACTGGATCGCGGCGATGCCCTCGTGCACGAGCTGCGTGCGGCAATCGACCAGCACGGCCTTCTCCGCGCCGAAGGCTTCCGCCTTGCGCGGGATCTCGTTGTAGTCGGCCTCGTCGGGCTGGCCGAGATTGGCGGTATAGGCGTAGCAGCGTGCGCCCTTCTGCTTCATCCAGAGCAGCGCCGCAGAGGTGTCGAGGCCGCCAGAAAACGCGATGCCGACTTTCTCACCCTTGGGCAGGCTTTTCAGGATCGTGGTCATGGGGCTTCCAATCGGGTCCTAGGGGCTGATGAGGGGCTTGGTTTGACCGCGCGAATATCAAATTTCGCCCGGATCGGCACGCTTTTAATGGCTCAAACCGACGCCGCCGGGCCGGTCTTACGGCCGAACAGGCGCTTGCGGAGCCGGTAGGCGGGCATGTTCAGCCGGGTCAGCGCCGCATCGACCGCCGCGTCGGAAAACCGGGTCCGGGGCCAGCGGTAGATCAGGGCGTAGCCGAACCAGATCACGACGAAGGTGACGAGCCCGGCGGTTGCGACGTCGGTGAAGAAGTGGCCGCCGAAGGCCATGCGGAGGCCGCTGGTCACGGCGCCGAACACCAGCGCGCCGGCGTAGGCCAGCGGCCGCCATGCCGGCGGCGCCAGCGCGGCGGGCGCCAGCGTCCAGAACGCGGTCGCGCCTTCGCCGGAGAAGAACGAGCAATTGCGCGCGCAATCGCCGCGCGGATCCCACCACGCCACGAACTGCTGTTCGCCGGCAAATTCGGTCACCACCACCGGCCGCGGCCGGCCCCAATAGGTCTTGAAGGTGAGATTGGCGAGGATAACGGCCGACAGGATGATCGTGGCCAGCAGGAATACGATCGCGCGTCCTGACACCATCAGAGGACGATCGGGCCAGATCATCTTGACCACGAGCGCGACCAGCGACGGCAGCACACACGCCCAGGACGCCCACGTCGCAGCGTAACGCGCGACGCCGGCCCAGTCGTTCAGCTTGAGCGGAAAGGTCTTTGTCTGGGGATCGAAGAACAGCGCCGCGAGCTTGAGATCGAGCTCGGGATAGAGCCCAAAAACGACGCCGATCACCAGCCACAAAGCGAGAGCGATAAAGAGTCCAGTCCGGTTCATGGCGCGCGGTTTAGCGGAGTGGGACCGCGATGAAAACCCCAACGAAGCTGCCATACTCCCCCCGGGAGGGTAAGAAAGTCACCGCGCCTCCGGCCGCGAATTCGACGGCAGCGGCGGAGGCGGGTTGCGCGGGGGCCGCGGGATGCGCCAGGCGCCGGCGTTGCGGCCGGCGATCAGCCAGTAGACGACGCCGGCGACGATGCCCGCGCCGGTCATGATTTCCAGATGCCGACGCACGATGCCCTCGAACTGCAAGGTGTCCGGGTCAAACGGGATGAGGCCGAGATAGCAAGCGAGTCCGACCAGGCCGCCGCCGACCGCATAGGCCAGCGCGCTGCGGATGTAGAGCGCCTCGGTGATCGCGACGATCACCGCCGCCGGCACCAGTGCGAAGCCCGACACGAAGATGAAGCCGAAGCCGAGCAGGATGTCGATCGCGCCCTGGTCGACGGGACCGGCGCCGAGATCGGAGAATTCCGGAAACAGCAGCGCGCCGACGACGATCGTGCCGCCGACGAAACAGGCGGCGAGGAAGCCGATGAAGATGACGACGAGGCGGCCGATCAGGGACATGGTGCGAAAGCCGACCCAGGCGGCATTGCGAGGCGCGCGGCGACGAAGCAATCCAGACCGTTTCCGCAGTGACAGACTGGATTGCTTCGCTTCGCTGGAAATGACGAGGATGCGAGAGCGCGGGCGCGCATCGTCAATCCGTCATCGCCATGGCGCGGAGCGCCTGGCGCTCGCGCGCGCTGAGCTTTTCCGTCTCCGACTTGAGCTGACCGCAGGCGGCGAGGATGTCGCGGCCACGCGGGGTGCGCACCGGCGAGGAATAGCCGGCGTTGAAGATGTATTCGGAGAATTTTTCGATCTGGTCCCAGTCCGAGCATTCATAGGCCGTGCCGGGCCAGGGGTTGAACGGGATCAGATTGATCTTGGCGTGAATGCCCTTGAGCAGCTTCACCAGCAGCTTGGCATCGTCGAGCGAATCGTTGACGTCCTTGAGCATCACATATTCGAAGGTGATGCGGCGCGCATTCGAAGCGCCGGGATAGTCGCGGCAGGCCTGCAGCAGCTCCTTGATCGGATATTTGCGGTTGAGCGGCACCAGCTCGTTGCGCAGCTCGTCGCGCACCGCATGCAGCGAGATCGCGAGCATGACGCCGATCTCCTCGCCGGCGCGCACGATGTTCGGTACCACGCCCGAGGTCGACAGTGTGATGCGGCGGCGGGAGATGCCGATGCCTTCATTGTCGCCGACGATGAGCAGCGCATCGCGCACCGCATCGAAATTGTAGAGCGGCTCGCCCATCCCCATCATCACGATGTTGGTGACGCGGCGCGTGCCGTCCTCGCGATCGGCCCAATCGTTCAGGCGATCGCGCGCCACCATGATCTGACCGACGATCTCGCCGGCGGTGAGGTTGCGCACCAGGCGCTGCGTGCCGGTGTGACAGAACGAGCAGTTCAGCGTGCAGCCGACTTGCGAGGAGACGCAGAGCGTGCCGCGATCGGTCTCGGGGATGTAGACGCACTCGACTTCATGGGCGCGCTCGACATTGTCGCCGCTCGGCAGCCGCAGCAGCCATTTGCGAGTGCCGTCGTTGGAGATCTGCTCGGCCACGACTTCGGGCCGGTCGACAGTGAAATGCTGGGCGAGCTCGGCGCGAATGCCCTTCGAGATCGAGGTCATGTCGTCGAAGCTCTGGGCGCCGCGGAAATAGAGCCAGTGCCACAGCTGCTGCACGCGCATCTTGCGCTGCGCCGGCGCGACGCCGATCTCGCCGAGACGATCGGCAAGCTCGGTGCGCGACAGGCCGATCAGCGAGGGCTTGGCCGGCGGCACATAGGTTTCAAGCGGAGTCTTCTCCACCAGGATTGCGTCGCGCGGCTCGGTCGTCGGTTGCATGGGTTGCCTGATTAGTTGATGTCTCGTCATGCTCGGGCTTGTCCCGGGCATCCTCGTTCTCTTCCGCCTGTGGCTAGCGCGTGGCTGGCCGGGACAAGCCCGGGCGATGACGGCGAAAAATGGGAACCGCCCCTATATAGCAACCGGAACCGCCGATTGCGACCATGGCTATTACGTAGCCTTACCGCCGACAATCCTGTGCGATCTTGTCGAGCGCCTGGGCGAGGCCCTTCAGCGAGAATGTGTCGGTCGTCTCCGTTCCCTTGGCCGAGACGCCCTTGACGACCAGATCGGCCGATTTGCGCATGGCCTCGACCATCCGCTCCTCCTCGGCCGCATTCTTGATCCAGAGGCCGTCGCCTTGCGTGTACATCGCGAAGGACGCGCCGCCGACCTCGACAGTCGATTCCGAGCCCGGCTTCAGCGCGTAGCCGATCATGACCGAGACTTCGTTGTTCACCTTCTCGGCCGGACGGGTCGACACGAAGGCATAGGCGGGATCGCGCGGCCGGTTCGGTGGGTTGGTCTTCGACGACGAGGGTTTTGCCAGCGCGAAGCAGACCTTCTTGCCGTTGGGCGTCGCGGAATAGGCGCCCCAGGTGCCGAACTGGCCAATCAGCGTCGGCTCTGCGCCACCGGCCACTGCAGCGGCAGGGCCCGCCGTCTTGCTCTCGGGCTTGGCTGCCGTCTTGGGGGCTGGCTTTGTCGCGGCCTTGGGCGCCGGTTGCGCCCGTGCGGAATCGGTGATTCCGCCGACCGCCACGCCAGTCATCAAAGCTAAAATCAGCACCCGCCACATGCTGGAGTGGTTCCCTCAATATTGTGACTGGAAGATGGCCCGGACGCGCTTTGTCCAGGACTCTGGGATAACCGGGAAAGTCTAATTTGGGAAGGCAGTTAGCGGGTGAGCGCGACTAGCTTTTCGTCCGCGCGGCACGCTGCTCGGCCCATCGCGCCGCAGTCCATTGCAGCAGGTCCTCGGCGCCGGAACTGCGCAAATGCGCACCGCCGTCGATCACCACCATCTCGCCATTGATATAGCCGGCGCGGTCCGAAACCAGGAAGCTGGCCAGGTCGGCGAGCTCGCTGTGCTCACCGGTGCGTCCCAGCGGGTTGCGCGCGGTCCAGCCTTCGTCACGGCCTTCGGGGCGGAGCTGCCCCGATGCGCCCGATGTGGGGAACGGCCCCGGCGCGATCGCAACGCTGCGGATGCCCTTGGGGCCCCACTCCACCGCCAGGCTTTTGGTCATCGCCAGCACAGCCGACTTCGCCATCGCGGAAGGAACGGTGAAGGCGCGGCCGGTGATGGTGGAGGTCGAGAGGATCGAGAGCACGACGCCGTTGTGCTTGCCATCGATCCAGCGCCTGCCGGCGGCGAGCGTGCAATACATCGCGCCATGCAGCGTCGGTGCCAGGATCGCATCGGCCGCGCGGAACGACAGATGCTCAGTCTGCGCGATGAAGGTTGCGGCAGCGTTGTTGACGAGGATATCGAGCGGCGCCTCGCGCCAGATCGCATCCATCATCGCGTCGACAGCGGCACCGTCTCGAACATCGCACGCTGTTGTCGTCACCTTGCCGCCGGTTTCTTTGCGCATCTCGCTCGCGGTTGCTTCGAGACGATCGAGCTTGCGCCCGCAGATCACGAGCTCGGCGCCGAGCGCGAGAAAGCGGCGCCCCATTGCGGCCCCAAGGCCCGAGCCACCACCGGTGACGAGGATACGCTTGTTCTGGAGCAAACCTGTTTCAAACATCGTTCGAATCCCTTTCTCCGCCGGTTCGTCACTGCGAGCGAAGCGACGCAATCCAGGCTATTTCCGCAGGGCGGATTCTGAATGGCTTCGCTTCGCTCGCAAGGACGCAAGGATAGGCTTTCCCACGACTCGAGACAAAGAATCCGGATTGTCCGGCCGCGGTAAATCCGGCAGAAACGGGCCAGCCACGACTCCACTCGAAACGCTTCAGGTGCCGCCATGAAAGCCATCCTCTGCTCGCAATATTGCCAGCCCGACGATCTCGTGCTCCGCCGACGTGCCGGATCCGGTGGCCGGTCCCGGCGAAGCCGTGATCGCGATCAAGGCGGCGGCGCTGAATTTCTTCGACATCCTGATGATTCAGGGCAAGTACCAGATCAAGCCGCCGTTCCCGTTCTCGCCAGCCGCGGAGGTTGCCGGCGTGATCGAGAGCATCGGGCCCGGCGTCACGGATCTCAAGGTCGGCGATCGCGTCGTCGCCTCCTGCGGCCACAACGGTGCGCGCGAGAAGATCGCGCTGCCGGCGGCAGGGATCGTGAAGATTCCCGACAATCTCGATTACGATCGCGCGGCCGGCATCATCATCATCTACGGCACCGCGCTGCATGCGCTGGAGGATCGCGCGAGCCCGAAGCCGGGCGAGACGCTCGCGGTGCTGGGTGCCGCCGGCGGTACCGGCCTTGCGGCCTGCGAGCTCGGCAAGCTGATGGGCCTGAAGGTGATCGCTTGCGCCTCGTCGGACGAGAAGCTCGAATTCGCCAAAGCACACGGCGCCGAGCTGACGCTGAACTACGCCAAGGAAGACCTGAAGGAAGGCTTGCGAAAACTCACCGGCGGCAAGGGCGTCGATATCATCTTCGATCCGGTGGGTGGCGCGTATGCCGAACAGGCATTGCGCTCGATCGCCTGGGAAGGCCGCTTCCTGGTGATCGGCTTTGCCGCCGGCGATATTCCGAAGATGCCGCTGAACCTCGCGCTGCTGAAGGGCTGCGACATCAGAGGCGTGTTCTGGGGCGCCTGGACCCGGCAGAATCCGGAGAAGAACCGCGCCAATCTCGAGAAGCTCGTGAAGTGGACGGCGGAAGGCAAGATCTCCTCGCATGTCGACCGCACGTTCCCGCTGGCGCAGACCGCCGACGCAATGAAAGTGCTGGCGGGACGCCAGGCCATGGGCAAGGTGATCCTGCATCCGTGAGGACGCAGGCGGTGCCGCCACATAGGCAACCGCATCGCGGGAATCACCGGCGTCGCTGAAGCTGCGCCGGCGTTTTCGCGCAGCGCCGTCTGGTTGAGCCTTTCTCAACCATCACCGTCAAAATTGCGGTGCATTCGCCCGCTTCGCCCGAATCAAACCAAACTATTTCCTGATTCGCGCAAACCGCCGTCGTTTTTTGGGCTGATTCGAACGGCGTTTTACCGGTTCCGTTTGCGGGACACTTCTGGACAAAAGCAAGAAGACTGAAGCCGGGAATGCCCCTGCGTTGCGTTGGTAAGGGGAGCATCACCATGGAGACGACGGCACATCGCCCGTCGACGGAGTCGACGGCGCTCGACTCCCATCGAGCAGCATCACATTCACCGACCGCGTCCTTTATCCGGGCGCGGGCCGCACGGGCCGATCTATCGCAGGACGATCCAATCCCACTCTTCCTGTCCGATCCGCTCGGTGCGCCGGACCCACGCGAATATGCGCCGATCGAGGTGCGCTCCAGACTGATCCCGCGAGTTCTCGGGGCGGTCCTGGCGGCATCCACGGTGGCTGTTCTGGCCGTGCTGTTTCAGTCCGAGATTCACGGCCTCTTTGCCGCCAATGCCGCAAACTGGATCGGCATCGCGGCGGACCAGGCCATGGCGTCGACCCATGCGCCCGCCGTACCGCAGACGGCGGGCAAGGAGCCGGAGCGCGAGAGCGATACGAGGCTGGCGAATGCCGACACGCAGGATCTTCCTGCGCCGTCAACGCCGAGCCGCGAAGCGATAGCGACCGCCTATCAAAGCGCGCTACAGGCGCAGGCACCAGCGCCTGTGGCGGCCGCAGTTGCCGCACCACCCGAGCCACCTTCACCCGCCAACCGGCTTCCGCCTGCCAGGACACTCGACGCGGACACGCTGGCGGGGCTGATGGCGCGCGCCAGGAGCCTGATGACCGTCGGCGACATCGCCGCGGCGCGGCTCCTGCTCGAACGCGCGGCCGATGCACAGGATGCGACGGCGGCGTTCGTGCTGGCGCAGACCTATGATCCCGCCGTGCTGGGCACCAAGGACACGCGGAGCATCACTGCGGACGCCGCAGCCGCGCGCGACTGGTACCGGAAAGCCGAGCAGCTTGGATCGGCGGAGGCGAAGCAGCGCCTCACCCAACTTCAGAACTAGATCTAGCAGGGGACATCATGCGTAACACTTTGAAGATGGCGCTTGCCGCCGTCTTGACGATCTGTGCCTTCGCGGCACGCGCCGAGCAGACCGAATACGATCCGGCCAAGGTCTCGGACAGCTTGAAAGCCATCTTCCAGTTCGGCTCGAACTCGACCAAGCAGGCGCTGAACGCCAACACCGTCACGCTGATAACCGGCACGATCGGCGGCACTTACGTGCAATTCGGCGCCGACCTCGCCTCCGTCCTCGACGACGGCAACAAGATCCGCGTGCTGCCGATCGTCGGCCGCGGCTCGGTGCAGAGCGTTGCCGACATCCTGTTCCTGCAAGGCGTCGATCTCGGCATCGTGCGCGCCGACACGCTCGACTATCTCGAGCGCAAGGGCTTCGCCAAGGACATCAAGAAGCAGTTCACCTATGTGTCCAAGCTCTACAATGAAGAGATGCAGGTGATCGCGCCGAAATCGGTCGCCACCCTCAAGGACCTCGAAGGCAAGACGGTGAGCGTCGACCTGCCCAACGGCGGCACCTTCGTCACCGCACTCACCGTGTTCGAGCGGCTCGGGATCAAGGCGAAATTCGTCTATATCGAGCAGCGTATCGCGATGGAGAAGCTGAAGGCTGGAGAGATCGACGCCGTCGTCGTGGTCGGCGGCAAGCCGTACAAGTCGGTCTCGACCTTCAGCAATGACGGACGCTTCCATCTTGCCGGCGTCGACTATGCAAAGCCGCTCCAGAGCGACTATCTGCCGGCGACGCTGACGCCCAAGGACTACCCGAACCTGATCAAGGACGGCGAGAGCGTGGACACGATCGCGGTGCCGGCGGTGCTTGCCGCGTATAATTGGGCGCCGAACACCGAGCGCTATCGCAAGCTCGCGCTGTTCGTGGACGCGTTCTTCACCAAATTCCCCGCGCTCCAGAACCCGCCCTTCCATCCCAAATGGAAGGAGGTCTCGCTTGCGGCGCCGCTCGCCGGCTGGAACAGATTGCCGGTGGCGCAGCAATGGCTTGACCGGCATGGTATCGAGCCGGTGACGCGGCAGCGCTTCGAGGCCTTTCTGAAGCAGAGCCCGGCAGCTGCGAAGGTGTCCGACGCAGAAAGGGAGACGCTGTTCAAGCAATTCCAGGCCTGGGACGCCGAGAAAGCACGGGCGGAGAAGAAGTAGCGAGCCCTCCTGTTATTGCGCGGCGTCCGTCGCTTCCACACCGCGCTTCAGTGCGGCGCGCGCGGCCTGCCGATGCTCCGACGTGATGTGGCTCGCGACCATGCGGATGGCGGTCGCGAGCACGGCGGCATCGTCGGTGAAGCCGAGCACCGGCATCACGTCTGGAATGAAGTCGAACGGCAGGATGAAATAGGCAATCGCGCCCAGCAGCGATGCCTGCACATGGCGCGGCGTCTGCCGGTCGAACGCGCAATAATAGGCGGCGAGCAGATCTTCCGCGAACGGCAGATGCGCGGCGACGCGCTTCAGCTTGCTCCAGAAGCGGCGGCGCACGCTGTCACGATCCTCCGCGAGCCGATCGGCCGGCTCGAAGCCGACGCTGTGTTCGGCAGCCATGTCTGGAAAACTCCCCTTCAACCGGACGCGGCGGATCGCCGCATCGTATGCTGATCACGACATGGGGATGCGAATCCTGCCTGCAAGTGTCAGCCTGATACCGGCTTAGCGATGGCATTCATCGCCGTGGCAAGCTCGATGTCGAGCTTGGTGACGCCGCCCGCATCATGGGTCGACAGCACCACCTCGACCGTCTTGTAGACATTGCGCCATTCCGGATGGTGATCCATCTTCTCGGCCACCAGCGCCGCGCGGGTCATGAAGCCGAAGGCCTCGTTGAAATCCTTGAAGACAAAGGTTTTTCCGATGGCATCGCGGCCCTGGACCTCGGTCCAGCCCGGGATACCGCCCAGTGCCTGCTTGCGTGTGTCCGCCGATAGCCGTCCTGCCATCATCGTCCTCCGTCCTTCAGGGGAACTTTACCCTAACACCGTGCCTATGGCCCGGGTTCGGATCGATCCGCTAACCATGACGCAGATGTAACCCCGCCGGACAAGAAATTTGCTACAATTGCGGGTGCAAATCGCCGGCCGAGATGAGACTGAGCCTGAAGCGCCTGTTTGGGAGATCGATGACCGGGGATTCAAACCTGGCCGAAACGCCCTCTCCGCCTTCGCCGCGATCCGCGGCGCGGAAGACGGCGCTCGTGTCTCTGGCGCTGGTGCTCGCCATCGTCGGCGCGCTGGCCGGCGGCTATTATTTCGCGATGCGACCGGTGACGCTGAAGATTGCGGTCGGTCCCGCCAACAGCGACGACGTCAAGGTGGTGCAGGCGCTCACGCAGGCCTTCGCGCAGAGCAAGGGCTTCGTGCGGCTGCGCCCGATCCAGACCGACGGCGCCACCGCCAGCGCGGAGCAACTCGCCGAAGGCAAGGCCGATCTTGCGATCGTGCGCGGCGATCTCGATGTCCCCAAGAACGCGCAAGCGGTCGCCACGCTGCGCAAGAACGTCGCGGTGCTCTGGTCAGTGCCCGGCAAGGGCAAGAAGAAGGGCGCGAAGATCACCAAGATCGCCCAGCTCGCCGGCCATCGCATCGGCGTGATCGGCCGCACCCAGGCCAATGTCAGCCTGCTCAAGGTGATCCTGCAGCAATATGGCGTCGATCCCACCAAGGTCGAGATCGTGCAATTCCCGGCGAGCGAAGCCGCCGAAGCGATCAAGAGCCAGAAGGCCGACGTCTATCTCGCGGCCGGCCCGGTCAACAGCAAGATCACGGCGGATGCGATCGCGGCCTCCGCCAAGGATGGCGGCTCGCCGACCTTCATCGCGATCGATTCGGCTGACGCGATCGCGCAGAACCATCCGGTCTATGAGGCCTCGGAAATTCCTGCCGGCACTTACGGCGGGTCTCCCGATCGTCCCGATGACGAGGTCAAGACCATCAGCTTCTCGCACCACATCGTGGCGCGCAAAGGCCTGTCGGAGACCACGGTCGCAGCCTTCACCCGGCAGCTCTTCGCCGTGCGCCAGCAATTGCTGACCGAATTCCCGCAAACCGCGAAGATCGAAACGCCCGATACCGACAAGGACGCAGTGATCCCCGTGCATCCGGGCGCCGCGGCCTTCGTCGATGGCGAGGAGAAGACCTTCCTCGACAAATACAGCGATTACATCTGGTGGAGCCTGATGGCGCTCTCGGCCACCGGCTCGATCGGCGCCTGGTTCGCCGGCTATCTGAAGAGGGACGAGCGCGACAACAACAGCCATTTGCGCGAGCGCCTGCTCGACATGCTCGCCGCGGCCCGCAAGAGCGAGACTACCGAGGACCTCGACCAGATGCAGGCCGAAGCCGACGACATCCTGCGCGACACGCTGCGCTGCTACGATCACGGGGCGATCGAGGAAGGCGCGCTGACCGCCTTCAACATTGCGCTCGACCAATTCCACGCGGCGGTTGCCGACCGCAAGGCCGTGTTGATCGCCTTGCCGCAGAACCTGCAGCGCACCGGCGCGCAATTCCGGGCCGCCGGCAACGCATAAACGCGCGCGCTTGTAATCGCCCCGTCACATTCTCTCAATATAGCTCCCGCTGTCATTCCGGGATGGTCCGAAGGACCAGACCTCAGGTGCGCAATTGCGCACCGGGGAATCTCGAGCTTCGGGATTCGCGCTTCGCGCGCTCCGGAATGACGGCGCAAGACAATGAGCCAGCGAGCCCATGAAGATCAAATTCTCCCGCCGTCGTTTCCTCACCACCAGCGCCGGTGCACTCGGCGCCATCGCGATGCCGCATCTGTCGCGCGCCGCCGACCGCCCTGCGGTGACCCATGGCGTACAGTCCGGCGACATCACCGTCGATGGCGGCGTGGTCTGGGCGCGCACCGACCGGCCGGCGCAAATGCTGGTGGATGTGGCGACGACTGATACCTTCAAGGACGCCCGCGCGCTGCCGCCCATCGCGGCACTGCCCGAGAGCGACTTCACCGCGAAGATGCTGGTGGACAATCTCCCTGCCGGACAGGACATCTTCTACCGCGTCCGCTTCCGCGATCTCTCCCACACCGCGATCGAAGGCGAGCCGGTAGTCGGCCGCTTCCGCACCGCGCCGGCCGACCGCCGCGACGTCAGCTTCGTCTGGGGCGGCGACGTCGCAGGCCAGGGCTGGGGCATTAATCCCGATGACGGCGGCATGTTCACCTTCTCGGCGATGCGCAAGCACCGCCCGGACTTCTTCCTGCATTCCGGCGACACCATCTACGCCGACGGCGTGATCCCCTCCGAGGTCAAGCTTGCCGACGGCAAGGTCTGGAAGAACGTCACGATCCCCGAAAAAGCCAAGGTCGCGGAGACGCTGGACGAGTACCGCGCCGCGCACAAATACAATTTCACCGACGACAATGTCCGTGCCTTCAATGCCGAGGTGCCGATCTTCGTGCAGTGGGACGATCACGAGGTGACCAACAACTGGTCGCTCTCGAAGGACCTGCCCTCGACCTACAAGGTGCGCGACATCTCGCTGCTCGCCGCGCGCGCGGGCCGCGCCTTCCACGAGATGTATCCGATGCGCGAGAGCATCAATGAGCCGGGCCGGGTCTATCGCAAGATCTCCTACGGCCCGCATCTCGACGTCTTCATCCTCGACGAGCGCAGCTATCGCGGCCCGAACGGCGCCAATCTCGAGGCGGATTACGGCCCGGCCAGCTATTTCCTCGGCCCCGAGCAGATGGCCTGGCTGAAGCGCGAACTGCTCAATTCGCGTGCGACCTGGAAGGTGATCGCCTCCGACATGCCGCTCAGCCTGATCGTCTACGACGACGCCACCAACAAGAAGGGCTCGGAAGCATTCGCCCAAGGCGATGGCCCGGCGCGCGGCCGCGAGCTCGAGATCGCCGACATCCTTCGCTTCATCAAGATGGCGCCGATCAAGAATACGGTGTGGCTGACGGCGGACGTGCACTACGCCGCCGCGCATTATTACGATCCGAACAAGGCGCAATTCCAGGATTTCGAGCCGTTCTGGGAATTCGTCTCGGGTCCGCTGCATGCCGGCACGTTCGGTCCGAACGAGCTCGACAATACGTTTGGTCCGGAGGTGCGCTTCGTCAAGGCACCGGGCAACGACAAGCAGAACCTGCCGCCGTCCGCGGGCATGCAGTTCTTCGGCCACGTCAAGATCGATGGCGCGTCCGGCCAGATGACCGTGACCTTGCGCGACCGCGCCGATGTCGCGCTGTGGTCGACCACGCTCGATCCGAAATTCGCCTGAGCCGACTTAGCCGCCGCGCGTCTGCAACGCTGCCTCCAGCGCATCGCTGGAGCACGGCTTTTGCAGCCGCGGGCGCGCGGCGAACTGCGCGGGAATGCTGGTCTCCGCGCCGTAGCCGGTGACGAAGACGTAGGGAATTTCCAGCGCCCCGAGCCGCTCGGCGATCGCGAAGCTTGTTTCGCGGATCAGAGAGACGTCGAGCAGCGCAAAATCGGGCGCGCGCCTCGCGATCGCATCCAAGGCCTGCGCGACCGTGCCCACGGTGCGGACGCTTCTCACGCCAAAACCGAGCAGGCGATCCTCGAAATCGATGGCGATGATCGGATCGTCCTCGACGATCAGCACATCAGCGGGAATGTCGGCCGCACCGTCCGGGGAAGCAGGTATCATGATCGTGTCTATTGAGGGCTGCATGGTATTACCGGTCAGGACAGCCTCAGGCCGACGCCTGCGCCCAGCGCATCGGAGGGTTCCCGGAACGAAACTCACCACAGAACAGTTTTCACGTCTGTCCACATGTGCACACAGGCCGTGGGCGGAACTCGCTACTGTGAGGAGGAGGACGGGAGTTCACGATGGATGCGCGTATCAGCAAGGCAAGCGAGGTCGAGAGCCGCCCCGCCAACAATCTTCTGCGGCGGCTGAGCCCGGCCGATTATGCGCTGATCGCATCCTATGTCACCGTTGACGAGGCCGGCGCGAACCATCTGCTCTACAGCCCCGGCGACGATGTCCAGGTCGTGCACTTTCCCTGCGGGCCGTCGCTCGCGACGTTCCTGGTCCCGAACGAAGACGGGCGCGACGTCGAGACCATTCTGGTCGGCCGCGAAGGCGCCGTCGGCGGCATCGTCAGCGAAGGATTTCTGCCGGCCTATACCCGCATCTGCGTCAAGTTCGGCGGGCCATTTGCGCACATTCACGTCGGCAGACTGGAGGCGGCCAAGGCGCGCTCGCCGTCACTGCGCAATATCTTCGCCCGGTACGCCGACTGCATGCTGGCGCAGATTTTCCAGTCGACCGCCTGCAACGCGATCCACTCGATCGAGCAGCGCACGGCCAAATGGATCATCGCGGCGATGGAGCGGACCGGCGACGAAAGCAGCGTGCCACTGACGCATGAGCAGCTCGCCACCTTGCTCGGGGTCGGGCGCAGCTATGCCAGCCGCGTGCTGCAATCGTTCAAGGCCGAAGGCGTGCTCGACACCAGGCGCGGCTCGATCCTGGTCCGCAATCATGACGGCCTGCGCCTGCGCGCCTGCCTGTGCAACGACGCCGTGAAGCTGCATTTCGAGGAGGTGCTGCGGGGGGTCTATCCGAGCGAGGAGGCGAACAGCAGTCCGGCGCAGGGCTGACGTCCGGGCACCCGCCGCGGCCGGTTCAGGGCCCAAACCGTCCTTAAGACCCGGGAATTCCCGGGCAAAATTCAATCCACCAATCCCGAAAGAACGCATTGTTTTTTGGCGGTTTTTGCTTATATTGCGCCGCAAACGTATGGAGTGCCCGGTCGATCTGGCCGGGCTTCCTTTTTGGGTGTAATAGGCCCCGTTTTCCACGTTTCAGCGTTGTCCGTGAAGAGGTCCCGGCTTGACCGGCGAGATCGCGCTTAACACATTGTCCGACCGCAAAGAAGCTCACTCATGAACCTCCGTAACGTCGCCATCATCGCCCACGTCGACCATGGCAAGACGACCCTCGTCGACAAGCTCCTCCAACAGTCCGGTACGTTCCGCGAGAACCAGAAGGTGACGGATCGCGCGATGGACTCCAACGATCTGGAGCGTGAGCGCGGCATCACCATTCTGGCCAAGGCGGCCTCGGTGCAGTGGAAGGACACCCGCATCAACATCGTCGACACGCCCGGCCACGCCGATTTCGGCGGCGAGGTCGAGCGCATCCTGAACATGGTGGATGGCGCCCTGGTGCTGGTCGACGCGGCCGAAGGTCCGTTGCCGCAGACCAAATTCGTGGTCTCCAAGGCGCTCAAGGTCGGCCTCAAGCCGATCGTCGTCATCAACAAGGTCGACCGCCCGGACGCGCGTCCGACCGAAGTCATCAACGAGGTGTTCGACCTGTTCGCGGCGCTCGACGCCAGCGAGGAGCAGCTCGATTTCCCGATCCTGTATGGGTCGGCCAAGCAGGGCTGGATGGCCGAGAGCCCCGAGGGTCCGCAGGACAAGGGCATGGAGCCGCTGTTCGACCTGGTGCTGCGCCACGTCGCCCCGCCGAAGGTCGAGGAAGGTCCGTTCCGCATGATCGGCACCATCCTGGAGGCCAACCCCTATCTCGGCCGCATCATCACCGGCCGCATCTCGTCAGGCGTGCTCAAGCCGAACCAGCAGGTCAAGGTGCTGCATGCCGACGGCAAGCTGGTCGAGACCGGGCGCATCACCAAGATCCTGGCGTTCCGCGGCCTCGAGCGCACGCCGCTCGACGAAGCCGAAGCCGGCGACATCGTCGCGATTGCGGGCCTCACCAAAGGCACTGTCGCCGACACCTTCTGCGATCCGACCGTCGAGGTGCCGCTGCCCGCGCAGCCGATCGATCCGCCGACCGTGTCGATGTCGTTCATCGTCAACAACTCCCCGCTCGCCGGCACCGAAGGCGACAAGGTGACGAGCCGCATGATCCGCGACCGTCTGCTGCGCGAAGCCGAAGGCAACGTCGCATTGCGCGTGGTCGAGGCCGCCGACAAGGATGCGATGGAAGTGTCCGGCCGCGGCGAATTGCAGCTCGCGATCCTGATCGAGACCATGCGTCGCGAGGGCTTCGAGCTTTCGGTGTCGCGCCCGCGCGTCGTCTACCAGAAGGACGAAGCGACCGGCGCCACCATGGAGCCGATCGAGGAGGTCGTGATCGACGTCGACGAGGAGCATTCCGGCGTCGTCGTGCAGAAGATGAGCGAGCGCAAGTCCGAGTTGATCGAGATGAAGCCCTCGGGCGGCAACCGCCAGCGGCTGGTGTTCTACTCGCCGACCCGCGGCCTGATCGGCTACCAGGGCGAACTGCTGACCGATACCCGCGGCACCGCGATCATGAACCGCCTGTTCCACGGCTATGCCCCCTACAAGGGCGAGATCCAGGGCCGCCGCAATGGCGTGCTGATCTCCAACGACCAGGGCGAAGCGGTGGCATACGCCATGTTCAAGCTGGAAGACCGCGGCCCGATGATGATCGAGCCGGGCTGGAAGGTCTACAAGGGAATGATTGTCGGCGAGCACACCCGCGACAACGATCTCGAGATCAACGTGCTCAAGGGCAAGCAGCTCACCAACATCCGCACGACCTCGAAGGACGAAGCCGTGCGCCTGACCCCGCCGATCCGCATGACGCTGGAAAAGGCGCTCGCCTATATCGAGGACGACGAGCTCGTCGAGGTCACCCCGAAGTCGATCCGCCTGCGCAAGAAGCACCTCGACCCGAACGAGCGCAAGCGCGCCGAAAAGGCCAAGGAAGCGGTGGCGTAAAAGCCGGGTCATCACCGTCATTCCCCGCGCAGGCGGGGAATCCAGTACGCCGCGGCCTCTCTGTACTTCACAACCGTCTCTGCAATACTGGATCACCCGCTTTCGCGGGTGATGACATCTCGTTTTGTGGTGGCGCCTCAGCGAACGTGCTAGAGCCCACCCATGTCCTTGCCTTCCTCCGTTGACGTCGCAATCATCGGCGCCGGTGCAGCCGGCCTCGGCGCCGCACATGCGCTGGAAGGCTCCGGGCTGTCCGTGATCGTACTGGAGGCGCGCAACCGCCTCGGCGGCCGCGCCTGGACCGTGCAGGCCTCGCCTGAGGTCACCTTCGACGTCGGCTGCGGCTGGCTTCATTCAGCGGACAGGAACTCCTTCGTCGCGATCGCGCGAAAACTCGGCTTCGAGCTCAACAAGGACCTGCCGCCCTGGCGCGAGCGCGCCTATGGCAATGCGTTTCCGCAGGAGCTCCGCGACGATTTCATGCGCGCGATGGACGCGTTCTACGAGCGACTGTGGCAGTCCGCGCAAAAGGGCAAGGACGAGCCCGCGAGCCGCAGCCTCGAACCCGGCAATCGCTGGAATCCGATGATCGACGCGATCTCGACCTACATCAACGGCTGCGAACTCGAGGACATGTCGACGCTCGACTGGGACGCCTATGAGGACAGCGAGCTCAACTGGCGCGTCCGCCGCGGCTATGGCGCGCTGATCGCCGCCTATGGCGCGCCCGGCCCGGTCGCGCTGAACTGCAATGTCGCGCTGATCGACCATTCCGGCAAGCACGTCCGCCTTGAGACATCCCTGGGCAGGCTCACCGCCGACAAGGTGATCGTCACCGTGCCGACCAACCTCATCGCCGAGGAAGCGATCCGCTTCTCGCCGCCGCTTCCCGCCAAGGTCGATGCCGCCGCCGGCCTGCCGCTCGGCCTCGACGACAAGGTGACACTCGCGCTCGACGGCGCCGAGGCCTTCCCGAAAGAAGGCAATCTACGCGGCGCCACCATGCGCACCGGAATGGGCACCTATCACATCCGCCCGTTCGGCCAACCCTGCATCGAAGGTTTTTTCGGCGGCAGCTTTGCTCGCCAGCTCGAAGATGCAGGCGAAGGCGCCATCGCCGCGCACAGCATCGACGAGATCGCAGGCTTCCTCGGCAACGAGATCCGCAGCAAGCTGAAGCCGCTATATGAGTCGCGCTGGGGCCATGACCCGTTTGCGCGAGGGTCCTACTCGCACGCGCTGCCGGGACGTGCGGGGGACCGCGCGGTGCTGGCTGCGCCGGTCGATGGGCGATTGTTCTTTGCGGGTGAAGCGACGTCGCCGAATTTCTTCACGACGGCCCATGGGGCGCGGGACAGCGGAGAACGGGCAGCGGAGGAAGTGCTGGCGATTGTCGGCAAGCCATGACCACCCACTCCGTCATTGCGAGCGCAGCGAAGCAATCCCAGACTGGCAGGCGGTAACAGCCTGGATTGCTTCGTCGCTTCGCTCCTCGCAAGAACAGGAAGGCACCCCTACTCGATCACACGCGCGCGCAAATCGGCATCCGGCACGAAGCACGCATCATACTTGCCGAAGATGCGATAGCGGTTGCGCGCGATGAGGCCGTAGACGGGGTCGCGCAGGGGCTTCGGCACGGCCAACAGAGCGCGCGCCCAACCCCAGCCGGGAAGCAGCGACAGCACCGTCAGCGCTGCATCGGACTTCATGAACGCCTCGCCGTCATGGACGACGGCATTGGTGTCGGGGTCATCGGGGTCGATGCCCAACGTGCGCGCGAGCCTCGCCCCATAATCCGACTGGATCGGCGTGAAGCGAAACTGCTTCGCCGTGTCGCGCTGTGCGACGAAGCGCACCCAGCGCGAGCAGAAGATGCAGACGCCGTCGAACAGGATGACGTCGTCATCAGGCCATTTTGGCATCAGATCCTCTTTTTGGCGCGTATTCTTCACGCGAAACGGTATCCACTTGGCTCGAAAACGCTATCGATTATCCAGCATCAGAAGCGCCATCAGCATCAGCACGATCGCCGGTCCTGTCTTCACCAGCGCGCCGAGCGGCTCGATCCAGAGATCCGGCGTCAGGATCGCCGCGCCGCACATATAGCCGAGTGAGGCGACGATGCCCGCAATCAGGCCGATTGCAGCGGTGCGGCGGAAGGCGATCAGCACGCCGATGCTCATGTCCATCGGGCTGGCACCTGCCGTGATGGGATCGACCAGCGGCGCCGGAAAGCCGTGCGTAGCCAGGATGCCGGTGGCGGCGCGGTAGGACACGAACAGCGCGATGACGCCGGAGACGAGCCAGAACGCGACCAGGCTCGCAAAGATCAATGCCTTGACCAGGAACAGCCGCGCGAACCATTTGTCCTGAATGGTGGCGGGATGGCGCCCGATCGTTTCTGCGAGCGTCTTCGGCGTGATGCCTGACGCGGCGATCCACGCCGAGGGATCACCGGTGACACCGCGGCGCAACTCGGCGATCGCCGTAGAGCGCATCGGCGGCATCCAGCCGAGAGTGTTCGCGAGATCGCCGATCCCGGCACCGAGATCGAGCATGAGAGCCGGCATCGCGATGCGCGGCCAACCGGCTGTGCCGAACGCGTGGCGAAACTGCTTGACGACGCCGGCCATGGTGATCGGCTCGGATTGCATCAGATCCCAGCTGACCGCTTTCATGGACGCATCGTCGATGTCGCGCGCGGCGAGCCAGGCGACGGTCGCCGAAATATCCTCGACCGCGACAGGCTGGAATGGTGTCGCCATCTCCTTGTCCGGCAAGTCGAACGGGAAGGCGGCGAGCGCGCGCAGCATGGCGCTGCCGCCATAGGCTGACGGTGCCACGACGAAGCCGGGCCGCAGGATCGCGTGAGCAAAGCCCGAAGCCGCGATCAGCCGCTCGGCCTCGCGCTTGGTGGTGGCGAACGCGCTGCGATCGGTTTCGGCTGTTCCGGGAATCGAGATGTGCACCAGCCTGATCGCGCGGCCGCTCACGGCGATGGCTTGAAGCAGCCGTGCGACAAAATCGCGATGAACGGCGCTGGTGTCGCTCCCGGGACCATCCTGGAGCACGCCGAGGCAGTTCACGACGAGATCAACCGCATGCTCCTTCAGCAAGGCGGTCAGGGCGGCCGCGTCGAGCGACAGGATCGGCAACTCGATATCGAGCGCGCTCATTCTCTGTGCCGGTGACAGGCTGCGTGCGAGACCAACCACGCGAAGGCCGCGCTCGCGCAAATCGTCAATGACATAGCGGCCGATCAGACCCGAGGCGCCGAGCACCAAGATGGTTCGAGAGCTCATGACATCTTTCAAGACGGTTTTGCGATCATGAGCCAGAGGATCGCCATCGTCGCGCCGAAGCCGGGGAAGCCGAACGCGAACCAGCGACGGAACAGGACGGAGTAGCGCGCGGGCAGCGCGGTGCGCTGATCTGCGGCCTTGCGCGCGAGATCGCGCATCTCGATCTGCATGAAGACGACGGGAATCCAAAACAGGCCCGCGATCGCGTAAAGCGCGAGTGAGACGACGATCCAGCGTTCCGCGATCGACGTGGATGAGAGCATCATCAGCAACCCGCCCGTGACCGGCTGCAGGATCACCGCCGACAGCGTGAAGATCGCATCCGCAATCACGACCAGCGACGCCGTGCGGGCGATGAAGTCCGGGTTATCAGTGCGATGGGCCATCAGCATGAAGAAGGCGATACCGGTCCCGGTGCCGAGGATGACGATGGCGCCGAGCACGTGCAGATATTTGACCAGGAAATACAGCGTCATGGCGTTCTGGTCGCCACAGGTCTTGGCAGGTTCAGCGCACGCGTCAGTTGGCTGCTTGCAGCCTCGACGCCCGCCTCGGTCTCGATCATCCAATGCCCCTCGCTGCCGGCGGCCGGCAGCATATGAAAATCGTCCTTGCCGCCGCCGCTGCGAAATGCATCCGCCAGGGCCTTCGAAAAGGCCGGCGCAAAATAGCTGTCATTGGCTGCAACCAGCGAGGTGACGGGAATGCGCGCCGACTTGCCGAACTCGGCAGCGGCGGCGAGAAGCGTATGCGGCGCGCAGACCTTGTTCGGCTCGTCATTGGCGTGACCACCGCGCCCGGGCGCAAACACCGCGATCGCCGAGATCGCTTTCGGATCGGCATTCGCAAGCGCCAGTGCACCCCATCCACCGGCGGAATGGCCGAGCACGATAGCGGCGTCCTTGCGAATGAAGTCCTGCTTTTGCAGATAATCCAGCGCGAGCGAAATTTCCTCTGCGGTGGCGCGGCCCGCGCGCGCGTAGTCCGCCTCGTCGCAGCCGCCCTGGTCCTCGACATATCGGCCACCGGTCGCACCATGGCCGAGGCGCTCCGGCACCAGCACGGCAAAGCCGCGCGCGACGAGAAACGCTGCGAGCGCGCGGTATTCCGGCTGCGGCATTTGCGCACGACGCAGCACGTTCTGCGTCGAGGCATGAGCGATCACCGCGAGCCGGAACGGACCACGACCAAGGGGGCGAAACAGCAGCGCACGCGCAGCGATGTCGGCTTCCGGTGACGGCACGCGCCATTCCTGGCGACGAAGCGGCTCGCCCTCTGCTCCCGATGCGCCGAACGCGACCTGAGCGCGCAGAGGCGGCGCCGTCAGCAAGGCCAGCACAAGCAGAGGGGTAAGAGACTTGAAGAACCGCATGAATTGCCGAGAGCGAACACCGATGACGCGGGCCAGATTAATCCGAACGAATCACTCCGGGCGGAATTTCTGCATTGCAATCATGCTTCATTGGTTGCGGCCGCGGAGTTTTGCACCGGCACATGGCGACCCGGCGCCGTTCGAAAAGACGTCTTGTCTTTTTTCGGTACAGCATGGTCAAAATACTGATGCAGAAAGTCCACAGGTTAACCGATAATTAACGATAGGACTTGCCGCCGGCGCGGCGACTTGGTTTGATCCCCTCCATGAGCACAACCCTGATCGAGGTCCGGCCGGCGAAAGCTGCCGATGCAGCTGCGGTGGCGTCCACCCATGACGAAGCCTGGCGTTCCGCCTATCAGGGCATCATTCCCGGCGCCGAGCTGGAGAAGCTGATCAATCGTCGCGGTCCACAGTGGTGGGACAGCGCGATCCGCAAGGGCAGCCGCGTCAGCGTGCTCGTGTTCGGCGACAAGATCGCAGGCTACGCCAATTACGGCCGCAACCGCGCCCGCAGCCTGCACTTCGACGGCGAGATCTACGAGCTCTACCTGCGCCCCGAATTTCAGGGCCTCGGTTTCGGCCGCCGCCTGTTCACGGCGGCCCGCCGCGACCTCATGCAGAGCAATCTGAAGAGCATGGTCGTGTGGGCGCTCTCGGACAATGATCCGGCGACCGAGTTCTACCGGGCGCTTGGCGGTCGCATGGTGGCGCGCTCCTCGGAGCGGTTCGGGCCGAAGGCGCTCGACAAGGTCGCCTTCGCCTGGACCAACTAAGATTTCTCCTGAGCCGCTGAAACCTTAACCGGCAGGGGGGCCCATCCGTCGATACCATCAGCCTTCTGCGCCGATGATCGCCGGATTCATTATTTCATGAAAACACGATGGATCAGCGGGCCAAGCCCGCGTATGACAGCGCCGAAAATCGCTGCCGGGCGAGATTTAACGTCGGCAATAACGGAGCCTTTCCAATGCGTATCGATGCGGTCTCAATCGGAAAAAACGTTCCTGAGGACGTCAACGTCATCATCGAAGTCCCCGTGGGTGGCGAACCGATCAAGTATGAGATGGACAAGGAGGCCGGCACGCTGGTGGTCGACCGCTTCCTCTACACGCCGATGCGTTACCCCGGTAATTACGGCTTCATCCCGCACACGCTGTCGGACGACGGCGATCCCTGCGACGTGCTGATCGTCAACACCCGCGCCATCATCCCCGGCGCCGTCATGAGCGTGCGCCCGGTCGGCGTGCTGTTCATGGAAGACGAAGCGGGCGGCGACGAGAAGATTCTGGCGGTGCCGTCGTCGAAGCTGACGCAGCGCTACGACAAGGTGAAGTCGTATTCCGACCTCCCCGACATCACGCTGCAGCAGATCCAGCACTTCTTCGAGCACTACAAGGATCTCGAGAAGGGCAAATGGGTGAAGATCACGCGCTGGGGTGGCCCCGAGGAAGCGCAGAAGCTGATCCTCGAAGGCATCGAGCGCGAGAAGAAAAAGAAGAAGGTGTGAGGTTGATGCCCCTGATGCAGCGCAGCGGAAACGCTGCGCTGCTGAGCCGGGGCCCAATACAGCGCGGCCAGGGGTGCCGGCTCAGCGTCGTTTCATTTCGTGCCGCGCCGCGTCCGGGACACCAGCGCGGCGCTACACCGCGGGCTTCGGCAGACCGGCGATCGCACACGCCGCGCGCAGCGTGTTCACGAGCAGGCAGGCGACCGTCATCTGGCCGACGCCTCCAGGCACCGGCGTGACCGCACCGGCAACGCCGAGTGCTTGCTGATAGGCGACATCGCCGACGAGACGGGTCTTGCCGTCCTCCTTCGGGATGCGGTTGATGCCGATGTCGATCACGGTCGCGCCCGGCTTCAGCCAGTCGCCGCGCACCATCTCCGGCCTGCCGACAGCGGCGTAGACGAGGTCGGCCTGCCTCACGATCCCCGGCAGGTCGCGCGAGCGCGAATGGGCGATCGTCACCGTGGCGTTCTCGTTCAGCAGCAATTGCACCAGCGGACGGCCGACCAGGTTGGAGCGGCCGATGACGACGGCGTTCATGCCTTCGAGCGAGGGGTGCACGCTCTTGGTCAGGATGATGCAGCCCAGCGGCGTGCATGGGGACAGCGCCTGGAAGCCGCCGGCGAGCCGGCCGGCATTGTTCGGATGCAGGCCGTCGACGTCCTTGGCGGGATCGATGGCATTGATCACGGCCTCGGTATTCAGCCCCTTGGGCAGCGGCAGTTGCACGAGAATGCCGTGCACCGCAGGATCGCGGTTGAGCTTGGCAACGAGCGCCAGCAGATCGGCCTGCGAGACATCCGCGGGCAGCTTGTGCTCGAACGACGCCATGCCGGCCGCCTGGGTTTGCGTATGCTTGGAGCGGACATAGACCTCGCTGGCGGGATCTTGGCCGACCAGGACCACGGCGAGGCCAGGCACCAGATTGTGCTCGCGCTTGACGCGGGCGACCTCGTCGGCGACGCGGGCACGAAGGTCCGCCGCGATGACTTTTCCGTCGATGATCCTGGCCGTCATGTCAGTTCCCCTCGTCTGTCGATTTGACCGGCGCGAGCTTGCGCAACGCTTCGGTAAGTCCGGCCGGATCACCCGCGACGGCGACCTGCTTCAGCCGCGACGTCGTCCCGGACAGGAGACTGACGCTGGCCTTGGGCACGCCGAGCGATTTCGCCAGCAGCGCCAGCACCGCGCGATTGGCCTCGCCGGCATCGGCAATGGCACGCACGCGCACATTTAGCACGCTGCGACCGTCGGACAGCCGCTCGATCCCGTCGATGCTGTCACGTCCGCCGCGCGGCGTCACCCGCAGCGCGATGCTGATGCCCGCCGAGGAGACTCGCCAAGGTCCGCTCAAGGCTCGGCCACGGTTCCGGGCCTACGGCACGTTCGGATAGACGTACTCGGCGAGGTAGAGCTGGATCAACCACAGCACGAAGAAGGCGACGATCGGAGACATGTCGAGCCCGCCCATGCTGGGCAGCCTGCGCCTGATGGGTCCGAGGACCGGTTCGGTGATCCGATAGAGAAACTCCGCGATCGCCCCGACAAACTGGTTGCGGGTATTCACGACGTTGAACGCGATCAACCAGGACAGGATTGCAGATGCGATCAGCAGATAGATGTAGAGATTGATGATCTGGATCAGAATGAAGACTATCGGGCGCATCAGCGAAACACTCTCTGGGCCTGTGTCGTGGCGGTGATCACCGCTAGATACCGGTTCCCCCCGGCCCAAACAAGGGAAGTCGGTGTCCGGGTGGGTAAAACCCCCTTACACCCGTCCTTGACTTGACCTTGGCGGGGACTTAAATGGCGCCCGGTTGTCGGCCGCGTTTACCAGAGCGGCCAGCAAAGGGGCCATAGCTCAGCTGGGAGAGCGCGTCGTTCGCAATGACGAGGTCGGCGGTTCGATCCCGCCTGGCTCCACCACGCTTCGCCCTTCGGGCTAAGCGTGGCGCAGCCGCGAGAAGCCCGAAGGGTGAAGCATGGTGTCCGGCGAAGCCCGTAGGGCGTAGACGGACTGTTGCCCCCTACCTCCCCGTAAACCTTGGCGGCCGCTTCTCCATGAAGCTTGCGACGCCCTCCCGGAAATCGCTGCCGTTCAGCGCCACCATCATCTCCCTGTTGGCCTCGATCGTCGCCTCCGCCAGCGTCTGGAACGGCACCTCGTAGAGCTGCCGCTTGATCACGGCCATCGCGCTCGGCGAGACGAAATCAGCGAGGTCGCGGGCGTAGGCGTAGGTCTCCTCGCGCAGCTTGTCGGGCGAGCAGAGCCGGTTCACCAGCCCGATCCGCAACGCCTCGTCGCTCGAAACACGACGCGCCGAGAGCAGCAGGTCCATCGCATTGGCATGACCGACGATGCGCGGCAGCATCCAGCTCATGCCGTGTTCGGCGATAAGGCCGCGCCGTGCAAAGGCTGTGGTGAACACGGTGTTGTCGGCGGCAAAGCGCAGGTCGCAATACAGCGCATGCACGAGGCCGATGCCGGCAGTGGCGCCGTTGAGCATTGCGATGACGGGTTTTCCGATCGACGGATAGAAACCGTAGCGCGTCTGCCAGTCCGGACGGCGATTCATGTCGAAGGGTGGCAGGTTGGAGGCGCGCCCGACGTCGTTTGGATCAAGCCCTTTCAGCGCGTCCATGTCGGCGCCGGCGCAAAAGGCGCGACCTGCGCCTGTCAGCACGATGACGCGGACATTGTCATCGGCGCTCGAGGCTTCCATGGCATGGCGCACGTCGCGTTCCATGACAGGCGTCCACGCGTTCATCCGATCAGGCCGATTGAGCGTGATGGTCGCGATCTTGTCCCTCACCTCATAGAGAATATGCTCATAGGCCATGACGCTCTCCCTTTGCTGCCGGCACGCGTTCGCGCGCGCTCGTTGGCCGCGAGCCTAGCACAGTCAGGGATGGAGCAGGCACCTGAGCAAAGGCGCGGGTTACTCGGCGGCTTGCGCCAGCACCGGCCGGCGCGCCAACCAGCTGTCGATGAAATGATCGAGCCAGGCACGTTCCGCGGCGTCATGGACCGCACGGTCCGCGAAATGATGATGCCGCTCGCGCGCGCCGGGCGCGCTGAGCCCGTCATAGCCGCGCGTGGTCCAGCGATGCATCATGGCGTAGGTCACATCAGGATGAAACTGCACGCCGAAGGCATTGCCTGATCGAAACGCCTGGTTGGGAAAGTCATCGCCTTCCGCCAGCAGTTCGGCGCCTTCAGGCAGCTCAAAGCCTTCGCGATGCCAGTGATAGACCTGCGCGGGCCAATCCGGGCAGAGCGCGTGTCCCGCCGTCGTCGGACGGATCGGGTAGTAACCGATCTGGGTCAGCGCCTGCGGATGCGGCGCGACGCGGGCCCCGAGCTGCATCGCCAGCATCTGCGCGCCCAGGCAGATGCCGAGGAACGGCCGCTGCTCGCGGAGCGGAATTTCGATCCAGTCGATCTCGCGGCGGACGTACTCGTCGGGATCATTTGCGCTCATCGGGCCGCCGAAGACGACGGCACCGGCGTGCTGGTCGAGCGTGTCGGGCAGGGCGTCTCCAAAGCGCGGCCTGCGGATGTCGAGGCGATGGCCGAGCGCGCGGAGCGCATTGCCGACGCGGCCTGGTGTCGAGGATTCCTGGTGCAGGATGATCAGAACCGGCAGCCGGCGTTCGGAGGCGGCCGCGCTCGGCGCTCTTCCGGAGAAGGGCACCACATCTGCGCCACCAAACCTGTTCGTCCGGAACGACATGGCCTTTGCGAGTGCGAGCGGTTCAAGCCATCAGCATAGCTAAGCGGTGGTTAACATCGTGTGAGTTTGCACACACACCGCAGGACCAAAGCAAACTCCGGGCCATTCCCGGGATTTGGCGATCTTCAGTGCCGCTGCCTCTGGAATCTGCTGGTGGCCGAGAGGATGAAGCCGCGCGGGAAGAAGCGCAGCGCGAATGGCACGATCTTGATGCCGAGACCCGGCAGCACTGCCCGCTTGTTCGCCATCAGGCCACGATAGGCATCGCGTGCAACCTCGGCTGCCGACACATTGAGCAGGGCCGTATCATGCCCGGAGCCGACGCCGGCGCGCGCCTGGAATTCGGTCGGCACCGGACCCGGGCAAAGCACGGTGACGCGGACGCCGCGCGGCGCGAGCTCCGCCCGCAAAGCCTCAGTGAGCGAAATCACATAGGCCTTGGACGCGTAGTACACGGCCATCCCGGGACCCGGCAGGAAGCCCGCGACGGAGCCTACATTGAGAAGGCCGCCCCTGTTCCTGATCAGTTGATCGGCAAAGCGCAGCGACAGATCGGTCAGTGCACGCACGTTGACATCGACAATGCCGACCTGCTCGTCGCGGTCCCGCTCGACGGCGTCGCCGAATACGCCGAAGCCGGCATTGTTGACGAGATGATCGAGTTCGACGTCCTCGGCAGCGAGCGCGGCTGCGATCCGTTCGCCGGCATCGGCTTGCTGGAGATCGCAGGCGATCACGATGGGCTTTTTGCCGCACGTAGAGGCGAGTTCGTTCGCCAGCGCCTCGAGCCGGTCGGCACGTCGTGCCGTCAGCGCAAGCCGGTGCCCGTTTGCGGCAAACACACGCGCCAGCTCCGTACCGATGCCCGCCGAAGCGCCGGTGATCAACGTTACCCGCTCAGTCACGATCGCTGTCTCTTGAATTGAAGATTTTTGGCCCCGTAATGGGGGAACTGGAGCATAAGCCATGCGCGACAAGCAAGCGGCGCCGGCAGCATGGCCGCCAGAGCGGAGTAACGGGGAAAGTGAGAAAAACCGCGGATTTAGAAGGGAATCCGGCGCCGGGAGATTACGACGGCTACATTAAAGTTTCGTCATGTCGTCGATACAATCGGCAATCGTCGCGTTGCCGATCGCTCAGCCGCCGAGAGCGCTATCCTTGAGCTGACCGCCGGCGCGGTTCGCGACCGCGTGCTTGAGATCGATCCGGTCACGCTGGGAAATCCCGAGCAGGTCGGAGGCGCGCCAGACCACGTTGTCCTCGAACTCGGTCACCTGGCCGTCGGCATAGACCAGCTCCCACATCATCTCGACGATCCGCTTGCGGCCCTCTTCGTCGAGCGAGCGCATGATGACGCTGGTAAAGTGATAGAGATCGACCGCCTCGCCCTCGACCTCCGTCGCGTCCGCGATCAGCCGGTCGGCCGTGCCACGATCGAGCTTGAAATGGCTTTCGATGAGGCCGTGCAGCTTGCGCTGCTCGGCCTGCGTCGGCTGGCCGTCCAGCGAGACCACATGGATCAGAAGCGCGGTCGCCGCCAGCCGGTAATCGCTGTCTCCAAAGGCACGGTCCTGGGCATGGGGAGCAACAATGTCCTCGATGAATTGGCGCAGGCCGTCAAGCATGAGATCCTACCGAAATCGATGGCGCCGCGAGGAGCGCGGCGGCTACCAGCCCTATATGAGCGAGGAACTCAAGCGGCGCAACAAGCGCCAGTCCCGCGCGCTGCATTACGTTTCGGCAATCTGCTCTCGTCCCGCCCTGGTGCGCAGTTGCGCACGGGCCCTCACGGTATCTCGTACACCACCATCTTGTCGGCGATGCCGCGGAGCGCCGCCTGCTTCTGGATCGGCTTGATCTCACGCCGATGAAGGATCTCGGCAACCGCCGGCGCATCCAGCACCGGACCGGTGATGTGGATCTCCTGCGCGGTCGATAGGCTCTGCACGCGCGCCGCGATGTTGACGGTCTGGCCGAAATAATCCTGCCGCTCGTTGAGCATCACCGCCAGGCAGGGTCCCTCGTGGATACCGATCTTGACGATGAGATCATCAGTGCCGCGCTGCTTGTTGAGCTTGTCCATCGCAGCGCGCATGCGCAAACCCGCAACGATTGCATGCTCGGGACGCACAAAGGTCGCCATCACGGCATCGCCGATCGTCTTCACCACCGCACCCTTTTCCGACGAGATGATCTCGAGCAGCGCGTGGAAATGCGCCCGCACGAGATCGAAGGCGGCGAGGTCGCCAACGCGCTCGTAGAGCGCCGTCGAGCCCTTGAGATCGGTGAACAGGAAGGTCAGCGAGGTGATCTGCAGCCGCTGGTCGAGGCTGAGATTGTCTGCCTTGAACACATCGCGAAACGTCTGGTTCGACAGCATGCGCTTTGCGGTAAGGAACGGCTTGCGCTGGCCGATCAGGTGATGGAGCGCATCGGCCGCAATGAAGACCGACGGCAGCACGCGGACGCCGGCCTGGTTCTCCAGCGACAGCCGCAGCGGCCCCGGCCGCATCGTCGTCGTCCCCGTCGGCGCCTGCACCTTGTTGTACATGATCGCGAGTTGCTGACGGTCCTTGGTCGGCTCGCCCTGAACGTCGATGAAATGAGCGGCGTGTGTCACCGGCTCGAAGATGATGATGAAGTCGCTCGGCAGTTGCAGCGACATGGTCGCCTTCTCGCCGGCTTGCAGCTCCATCGTATCGAGCATCACCTCGTTGGCCAGTGTCGCAAAGGATTCCTTATTGAAGTCGACACCCGAACTCCAGAACACCTGCTTGAAATACTCCCACACGGGAAGGGTGTCGGGGTCGTGCGCGGCAATGCGGCGCACGCGTGGATTCACGGTGAAGGAGACCTCGACCTGATCGTCGACGGAAGCCTTGTAGCCGCAGGCGCAGAGCGCGCAGTGATAATCGTCCGGCTTCAGCGCCTTCAACGTCGTATGGGCGCCAAGTACGCCGCCACAGCCGGGACACAGCACATTCCAGCCGAGATCGAACAATCCCAGCCGCGCCGAATGCAGGAAGGCGGAGATCGCGCGCTCTTCGTCGACGTCATGCTGCCTGGCGAAATCGAGGACATTGACCCGGTTCAGCTCGTGATCGTCGCCGTCTTCGATGAGACGCGCGATCGCATCGACAACCTTCGCGTCGGCGGTCTGCTTCAGAACGGAAAACTGGGCCTGGATATCGCTCATGGCGTAACTCTATCTGGGGTGGAACATTTCAACCGCGAGAGCCTGTCACCGACGCGTGATACGGAACATGGGTGAGTGGTCCGGCTGGGTCGTGACCACGCCATAGGGAATGACCGGCGTCGCGTCCGCCAGTTCGACGCGGAACGTGCCGATCAACCGCGCCAGCGCCAGCACGGACTCGGCCTGCGCGAACGGCGCGCCGATGCAGACGCGCGGGCCCGCACCGAACGGCAGATAGGCGAAGCGGTCCGGCTGCTCTTTCGTCATGAAGCGCTTGGGAATGAAGGCGTTCGGCTGATCCCACAGCTTCTCGTGCCGGTGCAACAGCCAGGGCGCGATCATGATGATATCGCCCTTGCTGACCTCAGCGCCGGCCACATTGTCCTTGCCGCGCGCGGCCCGGGCGATCAGGAAGGCCGGCGGATAGAGCCGCATGGTTTCATCGACCGTGGCGCGGGTAAATTTCTGCCGGTCGATATCAGCCATGCTGTCGAGATGCTCGCCGCGTGTCTCGGAGGCAACTTCCTCCTGCGTGTCAGGATCGAGCGCAAGCAGATAGAGCGCCCAGAACAGGGCGGTCGCGGTCGTTTCATGACCCGCCAGGATCATGGTCGCGACCTCGTCGACGAGTTGCTCGTCCGAAAATCCCTTGCCCGTTTCAGGATCGCGCGACTCGTCCATCAGATCGAACAGATCGCGCGGCGGCGCTCCGTCCTTCTTGCCCGCCGCGCGCCGTTCGGCGATCAGCATCGCGACGAACTCGGTCCAGCGCGTGCGGAAGCGGGCGCGCGCCCGATCCATCGGCGTCGGCCAGGAGACCGGCAGTACCATGTCGAGGAAATAGGCGCGCCCGAGCCGCTCGCCATATTCCATCACGAAATTGCGCAGGGTCGGGCCGTGCCGGTCCATGCCGAACGAGAACATCGTGCGGCCGGCGATCTCCAGCGTCATGCGCTGCATGACCTCGCGCAGATCGACCGGCTCGTTCGTGCGCGCATCCAGCTTCCCGATCGTTTCGTCGAGCACGGCCGTCATGTGCGGAACGAGGTTGGCGGTCGCACGCGGCGTGAAGGCGGGCGCGAGCGTGCGGCGCTGATGCGCCCAGCCGTGGCCCTCGGCAAGCAGGAGGCCTTGGCCGAGCACGGGACGCAGCATGCGGATGCCCGCCGGCGTCCGCGTATAGTTTTCGTAATTGCTCATCAGAACATGCCGGATCGCGTCCGGCTGGTTCAGGATGAAGCTCTTGTGCAGCAAGAAGCGACCCTGGATGATCTCTTCCTCGTAGGCGCGCTGCCCCCAGGTCGCGATCATGTTCTGCCTGATCACCGCGACGCGGCCGAAGAACGACAAATTGTCCGGCGCGCGCGGCGGTGTCGGGGGAATGATGGGCCGACGCACACTGGCGATGGTCATGGCTCGCTCCCGCAGATGTCGTCGCCGTAAAGGCTTGCGCAGGCAGATAGCTAGTAAGTCAGCTCGGCAATCGCAATCCTGTTCTCCGAGGCAGGCCAGGCGCGCGCGACAATTCGTTCTTCGTTGAACTGGGCCACAACGTTACGCCCGACCTCGCTCGCCGGAAGGCGCAGGGTCGCTGTCGCATCCGTGGGCACGCCCGGATGGACGTCGGCGGGCTCATGGCCGTCGAACAGAACGATATCGCGCGGCAGGCCGAAATAGCCGCGCGGGCGCGACATGATCACGACGGCGCCGGCATCCTTGTCCGCCGGAAGGAACGAGCGCGCGGCGCGCAGATGCACGACGTCGGAGGAGCGCGGGAAGGGCGAGCGATAGAAATGCGTGATCGGGGCGCCGGGCGAGGTGAGCACGATCTCGAGCGGCGAGGTGGGATCGACCTCGGCCGGCCCCCAGCGGCCCTCGGCGCCCGTCGTGATGCGGTACGCCGCATCGCCCCTGCGTTCCGCGCTCTCGCCGTCGACATGATAGATCTCCACCACCGCGCCGGCCACCGGACGATTGGTCGGCACGCTATCCACCATGCCCGTGACCAATCCGCCGAGGCGAACGGTCCGCTCCGGCGTGATCGCGATGCGCGTAGGCTCACGGCCGGCGATGAACTTGTAGATCTCACGGAACGCCCGCGGGTGATACGCGGTTTCGCGATGGTCGATGGTGCCGAGCACGAGATTGGTCGCGCCTTTCAGCTCCGGCCCCTCGGCGGTGACGTTGGTCGGCACGCCGGGCTTGCCCATGAAGCGGCCGTCGGGCTGCGCATATTTGTCCATGCCGTCGCTGCGCAGCGTGAGGAAAGGGACGCCCGGCGTCACCTCGCTGTCGCCCGCATTCAAGCCGCGCAGGAAGGCGCCGCGCCCGTTGAATTCGCTGCCGAGGAGATCGTCGAGCGCAAACACGCCGTGATTGGGCGTGCCGCACAGGATTGCGTGGCTGACATCGCCGGCGCCGCCGTTCTTGATGACGTTGCGGATGGAATTGCCGCCGCGCGAATTACCGACCAGCGCCACGCGCGCCGCTCCGGTGCGGCGCTTCAACTCCGCGATGGCGGCAGCAAGCTCGCGGCGCTGATCCTCGGTCGAGGAACGGTTGGCCTGCTCGACGGTGTCGTCAGCGCGCGCCGTGGGATTGATGAAATTGATCGCCATCATACGGTCATGTGCGATGCCGTTGGATTCCATCCGCCACAGCGTCGTCATCCAGAGCGCGTCGTAATCGCCATTGCCGTGGACGAACAGGATCGGCGGCGTCTCGGCGCCCTGGTTCGCCGCCCTCGTTTGCGCCAGCGCCTCCGTCCGGATGCTCGCAACCGCGAAAGGCAAACTCCCCACACCTTGCAGGATCGTCCGTCGTGACAGCTTCATGTGTTCCTCCCCGCCAAAACCATGTCTTTGCACCGCTTATAGCGGCCTAACCACTGGACAGCGAAGGACTTTCGCAGGCATCACTGAGCTCGCCGGAATCATTGAAACCATTTCTGCCAGAGGACTTGGAAGGGTATATGACCGAGCAGACGAACCGTCAGAATCGTTCCGCCGACGGCATCACAGCCCCCCTGCGGTACACCATATTCCGGCGCATCTGGCTCGCCAGCCTGCTCTCCAATCTCGGCCTCCTGATCCAGGGCGTGGGCGCGGCCTGGGCGATGACGCAGATGGCGGCCTCCGCCGACAAGGTGGCGCTGGTTCAGACCGCCCTGATGCTGCCGATCATGCTGATCTCGATGCCGGCCGGCGCCATCGCCGACATGTACGACCGCCGCATCGTGACCCTGATCGCGCTCATGATCGCGCTCACCGGCGCGTCCGCCCTGACGATCCTGGCCGGGCTCAAGCTGATCGCCCCGGAATCGTTGCTGGCCTTCTGCTTCGTGGTCGGCAGCGGCAACGCCTTGTTCGGCCCCGCCTGGCAGTCCTCGGTCAGCGAGCAGGTGCCGCAGGACGCCCTGCCATCGGCGGTGGCACTGAACGGCATCAGCTACAACATCGCGCGCAGCTTCGGTCCTGCGGTCGGCGGCGTGATCGTTGCCGCGGCGGGCGCGGTGGCGGCGTTCGCCTGCAACGCGGTTCTCTATCTGCCGCTGCTCGTCGTGCTGCTGCTGTGGCGGCGCGTGGTCGAGCCCTCGCGGCTGCCGCGGGAGAAACTCAACCGCGCCATGGTTTCGGGCTTCCGCTACATCACCAATTCGCCGCCGATCAAGATCGTGCTGCTGCGAACGCTGGTGATGGGCCTGATCGGCGGCGCGATCATGGCGCTGATGCCGCTGGTCGCGCGCGATCTCTTGCACGGCGGGGCACAGACCTACGGCATCATGCTGGGCGCGTTCGGGATGGGCGCGGTGGTCGGCGCGCTCAACATTCACGAGCTGCGCAAGCGCATGAGCGGCGAGGCTGCGATCCGCGCCTGCACGATCTCGATGGCGTTTGCGATGGCCGCAATCGCCCTGAGCACCGAGCCGGTGCTCACTGCGGCCGCGCTGGTGCTGGCGGGAGCGGTCTGGATGGCCGCAGTGGCGCTGTTCAACATCGGCGTGCAGCTCTCGGCGCCGCGGTGGGTCGCGGGACGCTCGCTCGCGGCGTTCCAGGCCTCGATCTCCGGCGGCATCGCGATCGGCGCGTGGGGCTGGGGTCACCTCACCGACCATGCCGGCGTCGAGGTCGCGCTCCTGACTGCGGCGAGCCTGATGCTGATCTCGCCGGTGCTCGGGATCTGGCTGACGATGCCGCGCGTCGGCGCTCGCAATGAAGACGCGGACGTGTTGGCCGACCCTGAGGTCAAGCTCTCGCTCACCGCACGTAGCGGACCGCTGGTGGTCGAGATCGAATATCGGGTCGCCCAGGAGAACGCGCGCGCCTTCCATAACATCATGCAGGACGTGCAGCTCTCCCGGCAGCGCAACGGCGCCTATGGCTGGTCGATCGCGCGCGACATCGCCGATCCGGAATTGTGGACCGAACGCTATCATTGCCCGACCTGGCTCGACTATCTGCGTCAGCGCAACCGCGCGACCCAATCCGAACGCGCGCTCTATCAGCGTGCAAACGATCTCCATATCGGCGTCGAGCCGGTGCGGATCCGCCGCATGCTCGAGCGGCCGTTCGGATCGGTGCGCTGGAAGGAAGAGACGCCGGACCGGGCTGCAAGCGAAGTGCTGCCCGTGGTCGCGACCGCCGCGGGCAGCAGCACGTAAGGTTTGTTGCGCAGCCCTGCTACTGCCCGTGATCCGTCAGCATCTTGTCGCAGGCCTTGCCGAGGCGCGCACGGTGCTCCTTCAGGCAGGCCAGCACGGCGCTATCGCCATTGTTCATCACGGCACGGCAGAAGCGCGTGACATCACGCGCGCATGCGTCGTGCCCGGTCTGCTGCTGCGCGGACGCGCTCGATGCGCAAAGGAGCAAAGGAATGATGAAAAGAAATCTGGTCATCGCGCAATGCCTCGTAGCCGAAAAATGTGCCGGCGAAGCTAGTGCGACGATCCCTGAGCCGCAACGGCTTTGTTGATGGCTTGCCGGCGCCGGCCGATGGCCTCGGCATCAGGCCGGGGCACATCGCGCGGGAGCTTCGCGAAGCGGGCTTTTTGTCCGTGCTCTTATTGGCGGTGCTTCATTGCCGGTCCTGGGCGTCAGCGACCTTGCGTGAGGCGCCCTTGGCGAGGTCCTTGTCCATCACCGCGCGGCAACCGGTGCTCAGGTCCGAGCGATGCTTGATCATGCATGCGGTGATCTTCGGGATGTCCGGGATTTCCGACGAGCACAGGCGGAAGGCGTCGCCCGTGCACATCTGCTGCGCTTCGGCCGAGAAGGCGAAGCTCGAAGTTGTCGAGACGATCGAGACGATCGCGGCAATGCCCAGAGCCAGGCTGGTGTCGCGGATCCTTGCAGTCAGGGACTTCCCAGAAAACGACGTCGTCATGTGAGGCTCCCATTGGCGACCCGCGAAAGGCGGGACCCGTTGTTGATGGGAATGAGCATGCTCCCGGAAAATCCTTTCCACTGTGATGTCAGTCACGCGCGGGCCGCCCTTTGTGACCTCAGTCACTTTGGCGCACCTGCCTGAAATTCCTCCGCAACCGCCGTCGCGTTGGTGTCACGTTAACTGTTCCTTCGCATTAATGGCTCGGGCGCGGGAAAATCCGCTGGTTTGGTTGCGTATTTGGAAAGAGTAGCGATGCGTAATGCGTTGGGCCTGATGCTGGCCAGTGTGGTTGCGGCGATCGTGATCGCCGGAGGTTGGTATTTTTATTCCTCGCGCGCCGACCAGGGCGCCCCCAAGACAACGGCCGCCCGCGCCGCAGATCCGCTGCCCGCGCCGGCCAGGCTTGCCGCCAAGGACGACGTCGAGACCACCGCGGCGATCGCCGCCAAGCCCGCCGCTGCTGCCGCCGCGGCGGCTCCTGCGCCTGCACCGGCGGTGGCACCGGTCCAGGATACGACCTGCACCAATCCGAATGCGCTCGGCGTCTCGCGCGTGGTCGAGATCGACACGACCGGCGGTCCGGGCTTCGGCTTCGAGCAGTACAAGCAGTTTGATTTCCTCGCCGACAAGGAGGTCGTACTGACCTTCGACGACAGCCCGTGGCCGCACAACACGCCGGCCGTGCTGAAGGCGCTGGCCGACGAATGCACCAAGGGCCTGTTCTTCTCGGTCGGCAAGCACGCCAGCTGGCATCCGGAAATCCTGCGCCAGGTTCTGGCCCAGGGCCACACCGTGGGCACGCACACATGGTCGCACCTCAATCTCGCCGGCAAGAAGATGACGGAGCAGCAGGCCAAGGACGAGATCGAGAAAGGCTTCAGCGCCGTGAAATGGGCGCTCGGCACCAATCCGTCGCCGTTCTTCCGCTTTCCGCAGCTTTCTCAGAGCCCGGCCCTCGTGAGCTATCTCGGCAGCCGCAACATCGGGATCTTCTCGACCGACCTCGACTCCTTCGATTTCCGCAAGGAGAGCACGCCGGACAAGATCATCAGCAACGTGATGACCAAGCTCGACAAGCTCGGCAAGGGCATCATCCTGATGCACGACTTCCAGAAGCGCACCGGCGAAGCGCTGCCGACGCTGCTCGCGCGCCTCAAGGCCGGTGGCTACAAGGTCGTGCAGGTGAAGGCGAAGACGACGTTCGAATCGCTGCCCGAGTACGACGAGGCGGTGCTCAAGGAGATGAAGGTGCCGACGTCGAGCAGTGCGACCAACGTGCGCCCGGTCTCGAGCGTGGTGCAGACGGTCTCCCAGCGCTGAGCACGACAGATTGCAAGACACGAAATGGCCGGGCTCAGCCCGGCCATTTTTGTTTGAAGAGCAGAACTCGTCTGCTTACCAATAGATGCCGTGCCGGTGCAGCTCGCTGATGATGCGGCCTTCGGTCCAGACTTGCTTGTGCCTGGGCCTGTCCGCCTTCGCAGTCGTCTTCGGTGCAGGCGGAGTCGCAACCGGCACCGACGCCGGCGTGGTTGTTGCGGCCGCAGCAACTGGAGCGGTGGTCGAAACCGCCGGCGGACGATCGACATAGGCCGGCGCCGCAGCCGCTGGCGCAACTTCACTGACCTGCGTGGCGGCGACCGTCGGCGCGGCCGCTTGCGGTGCCGGAGCCACTTCGTTCGTCGCAGCCAGCGAGAGGCTGCGCTGGCCGCCTGCCTGGGCAGACGCAGAGACCAGAACCATGACCGCCACCAGAATGATCTTGCGCATGTGAAATCTCCCCGTGTTGGCGTGACAGGGACAGTAGGGGCGCGCTGCGGGAGGTTATGTGATAGAGATCACGGACGCTGCCCTCGCCGATTTCACCAGCGTATCGCAGTGACACAAGTGTGGACGCGGGCTTCAGGGAGAACAACCCGCTTGTGACGGTCGGACACGGGCCGGACAAAGGGGGGTGCTGGTGCGCAAGAGGGATTCGAACCCCCGACCCCGTCATTACGAATGACATCTTCAAACGCGTCAGCTCCATTCAAACCGCCTCACATCGAAGGCTCTGCATAACAAAATACTCAAATAAATCAAATATATACCTCGTCAAAACGCTTATTCTTCGATCATATCGCGACATCTCGCTAAACAATTGTTACATTGCTTATTTCGTTGATTAGCGGGAGCCGCCGGATGCCAGCCGTGAAGATCACTGACGCATGGGTCCGCAATCTGACCTGGGCGAAGGCTATCAACCGACATGTCGGAGGCGACAGGCCAGAGCCGAAGCAGATCACCTTCATCGATACGATCGATCGCGGCCTCGCGCTCGTGCTAGTTCTAGGTGCCGGCGGCACCAAAGCCTTTCGGGTCATGACCTATGTGAGCGGCAAGGCGCAAAGCACGAAAATCGGCACCTATCCGAGCCTGTCGGTCAAGGATGCGCGCGACAAGGCCCGCGAGCTCCACAAGAACCCCGACAAGCTTAAGGCCCAGGCAGCAGCCGCCAAAAATACCTTCAAGGCGGTCGCGGAAGAATATCTTCGACGCGAATGCGGCATGCAACGTGACGCCAACGGAAAGGCGACGTTCAAAGGTGACAAATTGCGTAGCGGTGCGTGGCGTTGCGGCGTGTTGGAACGCCTCGTTTACAAGGCCATCGGGAACCGGCCAATCGGTGACATCAAGCGCTCAGAAATTGTCGGGCTCCTCGACAAGATCGAGGCCGGTGAATTGACCGATGACAACAGCGAGCCGATCAAGGGCGGTCCCGTAATGGCCGACCAGACCCTCGCCGTCATCCGTAAAATTATGAATTGGTGGGCCACGAGGTCGGACGACTTCCGGTCGCCAATCGTTCGCGGTATGGCCCGGACCAAGCCGAGAGAGAGGGCACGGGAGCGCGTCCTATCGGATGACGAGCTGCGTGCTGTCTGGCGGACAGCTGAGGAGAGCGAGGCGCCCTTCGAACGCCTAACACAGTTCCTGCTGCTCACGGCCGCGCGCCGCAACGAAGCCGCCCGCATGACGACCTCGGAGCTATCGAACGAGGAATGGATCCTACCCGCGGCCCGGAATAAGACCAAAGTTGACCTAATCAGACCCTTGAGCGAAGAGACGACCCGCGTCCTATCGGCGCTTTCAAAGATTTCGGGCTGCAATTTCGTTTTCAGCACAGACGGCAAATCTCCGATCGGCGGCTTTAGCAAGTTCAAAAAGGACTTTGACAAGGCCGTAACGGCCAACATGCGCAAGCATGATCCAGAAGCGAAGCCGCTGCCGAATTGGACCTTGCACGATCTTCGGCGTACTGCGCGCTCGCTTATGAGCCGAGCGGGGGTCCCCACCGACCACGGCGAAATGTGTCTGGGCCACGTCATCGGGGGTGTTCGCGGCACCTACGACCGGTACAAATACCACGCGGAGAAGAAAGCGGCATACAAGGCATTAGCAACGCTAATTGATCAGATTGTTAATCCCAGAGAAAACGTGGTGCCGATTATGGGGCGACCATTGTGAACGCCGTACGAAAGAAGTCAGGTTTTACGTATCGGGTAGATCGGCGGGCCCGTGAGCTCCGTTTGGCTCTAGCACTGGCAAGCAAAAACGATTTTCGACTGCTCGAACGTTATCTACCCACAGAAGACAAGAATATTGATTTCATAGCGTTGTGGCCCGCTCTCACCATTAAGAACTCTCGCGGTAGGCCGATTAAAGCCCCCGAGGCTGCGGAACGCGCCAAAAAGATACTCATCGAAGAAACCCGTTGGCGAAAAGACAACCCTGGTAAGCGACGTCCTTATCGCAGTCGACCGCGCTTGATTGAAGCGCAAGTAAACGCCGCTTGGCTGGAGGAAGGGCGATGGCTATCCGCCTACAGGCGCATTTCTGACCAGGCGGGCAAAGTCCGTTTTGAACGTGAATACAAAGCGGGGGCGGAAGCGATGCTTCTCCAAGTCCTGGAGAACATGCGAAAAAACAGATCGAGAAAGCCGCGCAAAAAAACTGGATAATACGCGTATTGCAGACATTCAGATCCTGTCATCGTGACGCATCTCAAAGGAGATCGCGACATGAAGAAGGGAAGCATAGATCCACAACTGATTGACGAAAGGCTGTACCCGCGCGACGAGACAAGCTTCTGGCTGGGCGGATGCAGTATCGCAGAACTCAGGCGACTTGAGCGATCCGGCGCTTTGAACCCGATACGGCGAAACAAGAGAAGCCCAACTGCGCAGGTGTTTTACACGGGCGCCAACATCCGCAAAGTTATACGTGGTTGATGGTGTCCTATGAGCGGGATTGAGATCGCTGTATTTCACAGTGCGGGAGGGGTACTCTCGAAACGCATATCGCTCACCCGATCGGGTAAACTCACGTCCGATGGGTCCGAATGCCGGATGACGACGGGCACAGCGCACCGGGTCAAGGTCAATAGTCCACGTTCGCTGGCGAAGCTGATCGAGAGTTTAGACTCCGACCAGGCGCTGAGCTTGGGCCGTTTGCGCAATGACCTACCGGACGAAGTCAACGTTGCGCCGAGAAAGGACGTCATTGACCGATCGGGATGCAACATCATCGCGAGAAGCTCGGAGTATCTGATTTTCGCTCCAGGCGAGCCAGCTTTCATGTTGCTCGATCATGATCGAAAGGGGATGCCCCAAGCGGTGGCCAAAAGATTAGGGGACGCAGGTAACTTCTGGAAGGCCGTAACGGCGACCATACCGGCCCTTGCCCAAGCTGCGCGCGTCTCAAGGCCTTCGACTTCCGCCGGTCTGTTCCACAACGTAACGCACGAGCGTCTAGGCCGATCGGCAAACAGACATGTCTACGTCGCGATAAAGGACGGAGCCGACGTCAAGCGTACACTCCAGACGCTGCACGATCGATTATGGCTCGCAGGCTACGGTTATTTCGCTATCGGCGCCGCCGGACAATTGTTGGACCGCAGTATCATCGACACTGCGGTCTATGGTCCGGAGCGGCTGGTGTTTGAGGGGAGACCGATCTTAGTGCCGCCAGTCGAGCAGGACGAACAGGTGAGGAAGGCACGAGCCTTCGGTGGCGAATTCATCGATACTTTGCGGGTAATTCCCGAACTGTCGGACCGCGAAGCCCAGCAGCTCGCCGAAATGAAGGCGCAAGCAAAGCAGCGCCTGCAGCAAAAAGCCGAGCAAAGGCGTAAGGCGTGGGCGCGCGAGTTTGCAGGAAGACGCGGGATCTCGGATGAGGATGCCGAACGGATCGCTACGCAGGCATCGAACCACATACTTGAAGCCGACTTCGAACTCGATTTTGACGGGATTGGACAATGTAAGGTCGCCGACATCTTGGCCAATCCTGATGCCTACGTCGAGGAGACTTTGGCCGATCCGCTGGAGGGCGCTGTCTATGGCCGCGGCAAAGCAAAGCTGTACCGCAGGCCAGACGGGAGCCTGATGATCAACAGCTTTGCGCACGGCGGCATCAAGTATAGGCTGACCGGTCAGAGCCGTGTGGATCATGAATATGTCTGCGATCTGCCCGTAATTCGCGTCGCAGATGGTCAGATTGCACGTATGGTTGATGAAGCACAGAATGCGCTTGTTAGGTCGCCACTTCCGATTTTTACCAGCGGCGGAAGGCTAGTCGAGCCTGTTTCGCTTGAGAGGGAAGCTGCGAACGGCCGGACTACGCTGACAACTGTATTGACGTCGATCGGCGAGCGGAAGATCTCTTATTTGCTGAACAAGCATGCCGCCGTCTTCCAGCGCTTTGACGGGCGCAGCAACACTTGGCAGAAGATTAATCCACCCGCCTTCGTCGGGGCGACACTGCTGAGCCTGAAGAAATGGGAGTTCCCTGAGGTTATTGGTGTACTGGGTGCACCAACAATGCGACCTGACGGTACGCTGCTGAGCGACCACGGTTACGATCCGAAAACACGGTTGTGGTGTGATGCGGAGATGACACTGCCCGTGATCCCCGAGAGGCCCACGCGGCAGGAGGCGATCACTGCGTTGCGGCTTTTCGAAACCTTATTGTCAGAATTCCCGTTCGTGAGCGAAGTCGATAGAGCAGTGGCATTAGCCGCGGTCCTGACCGTGGCGCTGCGTGGCGCATTCGATTTGACCCCGATGTTCCTGATTACCGCCCACGATGTCAGTAACGGGAAGAGTTATTTAGTCGACCTGCTGGCGACGTTAGCGACCGGCCGTCATTGCCCCGTCATAGCCGCTGGTAAGAACAACGACGAACTGGAAAAGCGCCTCGGCGGCGTTTTGTTGGAAGGCGGGAGCCTGGTCTCGCTCGACAACTTATCGTTCGATCTGGAAAGCGACCTGCTTTGCCAAATCCTCACGCAGCGGATCGTGAAGATACGGGTGCTCGGTAAGAGCGAAGTACCGGAATGCGAATGGCGTGGCACGATCTTCGCCACAGGCAACAACATCCGAGTGCTCGGCGACCTCGTCCGTCGCACCTTGACTTGTCGGCTTGATGCCATGGCCGAACGTCCGGAATTGCGGAAGTTCACGTTCGATCCGATAGCTCGCGTTCGTGGCGCTCGAGAAGCTTACATCGCGGCAGCCATTACTATCGTGCGTGCATATCGTACCAGCCGAAGAGACGCCCCCAATCTCGAACCATTAGCCAGTTACGGCTCATGGTCCGCGGCAGTACGCGAGCCGCTGCTATGGCTGGGCGTGCCTGACCCTGTCAAGAGCATGGAGGCAGCCCGTGCCGCAGATCCAGCAAGGGCAGCCGCTTATCAATTAGTGAAGCACTGGGAAATGCGTATCGGGAGCGAAAAGGCGGTAAGCGTGCGCGACATTATCTCTATCGCTAACCAGACCAAGAAACATTCTGGTGCGCACCGCTTCCCAACGTTTCGCGCCTTGTTGCTGGAACATGCGGGGACTTCAAAGTGCGACGAAATCGATCCTGTGCGGCTTGGCAAATGGTTGCACCGTCAAAGCGGCCGAATTTATGGGGGATTGCGGATCGATCTTCTCGCGCACAAGGGACGACCGAATGGATATGTGTTGGTCAATATCGAGTACAATCAGGGGCGAGCCGATATCGGATGATGGGGTGATATTGGTCTTTTCTTCCCAAGCCAGAAAGATTGTAAAAAGAGAAAAATAGGACAGGGAAGACCCCTATCACCCCATTACCCATCAAGGAAACGAGAACGTCCCACACAAGGTACACAGCCTCGGTCACTTTTTTCCAAGCTCAAGTTATCTAACTGGACTGCGGCTTATCTGTCCGCCCGGTGAGGGCCGCCTTGCCGAATGAGGCGTATTGTTGAGAACTGTCCTTATGGGTAGTGATAGGCCCAGTGCGAGTAGTATAGGCCCTCGGGCGGATCAATCTGAACATGGTAACGTTGCCACCGCGATCAGAGAGACCATCTGCCAAAGTTTTATATCAGATTGCAGCAAATTGCCTCGCCTGCCTAGCATCGCTCTTCGGTTTGATCATGCGCGCTGCCCCCGCGCATCGCCAAATAGTTCCCAGTTGTTTCTGTACTTGTCCTGCCGTTCATAGCCATACCAAATGCTGTTTGGTCTCTCGAACCTGACGCACGCCTTCGCCACAACCCGGCTTGGGACCACATAGAAGCTCGGATCAGCTCTTCCGGTTCTAGGTGCGCTCACAAAAACGTAGATGTGTGAGGGTGAGTGAAGGCGTTCAGCATGAGGGTTGAGCGGCCACCACTTTGATGTGGATGAAATTGTTTTCACCTGTACTGACCAAGTTTTCGTACAAGTTCTGTTCGTCACAAGAAGATCCGCGCCCATCGCGCTTCGCGATGTCGGCGATACGATAAGCCCACGCTTCACCAGCTCAACAGCCGTTAAATACAGACCCAGCATACCGGTCAGGTGGCCGTCAATGCGCTGCTTGACTTGCGTGGCCTTCATTGAACCTGCCCAACCCCTGCGCGCTCAGATTTTATTACTTATAGTCTATGGCCGGTTATTGGGTCTACCCCCGCCAATGCGCACATGGACGTGCATAGGCGGGTAGGGCTCAATCTACAAAGGATAAGGCGCGGCAAGGGCTTGTCGCAGGAGGAGCTTGCGCATCGGGCTCGCATCCACCAGACCTACTTGTCGGGTGTTGAGGGTGGAAAGCGCAATCCGTCAATCGGCGTATTGGGACGGATCGTGACGGCCTTGGGCGTCGATATCGAAGAGCTCTTTCGTCCCCCACGTACCGGACGCTAGCCAGCATTCCAGCAGCATGATGGAGCCGCCGACCTAAACGTGGAGCGTAAATTGAAAGTCTCTGATCACGAGAGAAGAGGACTAGAGAAACTACTGCTCGTCCGCTTGCTCAACGATGCGCAAGAGGCTGAAAAGATTGGCTTCCTGCCGCGAACATTTCGAATGATGCTCGCTGACATCGGGCCGGTGCAGACCTGCGTTCGTTTAATTACATCAAATGCAGTACCGGACGGATTTTCAGTGCTATGGGAAAAGGGACGACTAGATCTCACAGCCGAAGCGGCAGTACTATCCGGGCCTTGGAGAGCGCTATTCGACGCCTCCGTCTTGGCCCGCGCCGAAGATAGATTAAGAAAGTACGGGCGACCCGATCTAATCCCGAACGGCTAACGATCTAGTCTCCCACGACACCCACTTGCATGCACCAACTGGTGGAGAAGTTTTCTCAAGGTCTGCTTCCGATCTATCACATCCGATCATTCGTGGTTGCACTCAGTTCAAAGTTGAACGGCCCACGTTTAGAGCGGAGATCCTTTTCGTGGACCTGCCTGCAATAGTGTTGGCCCCATTCCCGACCCGCAATCAGACCCCCTTACGTCTCCATTAGGGAGGGCTGGGGACGCTGCTCGAATACAGCTGCGGGGAAACATCGTCCGCCCTCATAACGCGCATCAGCGCCTCTCTAATTTGGTGGACCTATTCATTCCTGTTCATATCGTTGCAACTCTGCTCAAATGTAAGCAACTTGCCGTGCGCCCCAGCCGAGCAGTACCAGCACTTTCGCTTCAACAGACTGAGCCTTCGGGTACCAACAACATCCGCGGAGAGAAGCGCGATACGACGCCTAGCCCATACTCATAATCGCAGCGAGTGGGGTCCACCCCTGAAAGCAGACATCACGGCGTCGATAATCGGGGGACCGGTAAGGCCAAAGCGGAAGCCATTATCGTCAAGAGCTAGTGCGCGCCACGCAATCGAAGGGTATAGTCAGACACTAACCCGCCTTTTCAGAGACAAGCGCGATCAACTCCTAGATGCCGCGTGAAATTCATTGATCGAGGTTTCTGCTGCCTGCCCAGCCGCGTGCAATTCGCCCCGCTTCAGCAATTGTAACTTCAGTTCAGAATTCTCAATCTTCAACAACTCCGCGCGGGTCCTATCTGGTGTAATCCCTTTGAGCGCAAGATAAGCTACGATCAGTGGTGACGCACAGAGCGATCTTGATATTTCCCAAATCTCCTGGGCTTGGACTTCAAGGGGCTCTCTCTCATCAGCATGGCGCCAAATCCTGCCTGCATAAAGATCGACCGTATCTAGGAAGCCGGGACCTTGATGCGCCATCCGGTTCCGCAACCAGACCGCACGCCTCCATATTTTCAAGTCTACATCGGAAAGAAGTGTTTGGCCTTCCAGTTCAGAGTTAACAGCGCATACTCGCTGCGACACGATTGGCACGAGCATCTCGGCTACTGCAAGACACTGACCAAATGTCATGCGATCAATAGACCTACCCTGTGCTCGCTCGTTGGCGATCTTCTCCGCGTCGGACGGAGCAAGCGAAGACAGGTCTCGCACGATGGATCGCAGAATTCGTTCGAGTAGCAAAAAAGTGCGACACATCATGCCGTACCACAATGTGCCATCTGCAAAGACACCGTTCATTTCAACCTGGCGCGACCAACGGACGGTGGCCGCAATCAGTTCGAAGATTTCGTTCACGATGAAGTTCCGCTCTTTTCAAATTTGATCGTGTCTGTACGCGCATAATCTAACACGAGCCAACCTGCGGCTTTATGCTGGTGCAACCGCATAATTTGAGACGCAACAAGCGGCACCAGGGCCGCGCAAAACCACCAAATCAAACGATGCGCATTTAAACAATAGTCGTCATGCATGTTGAACTGCAGACCCCTATTAAAGTTCTTGCATCGCCGAAGCGACGGGGGCGTCTTTTAAGTGCAGCATTCATCGCGGGCTTTACTTCGGCACAGCTGAGCCGTGATGCTGCGCCACCAGCCATTTGCCGCCCACCTTCACCCAGGCTAGGGTCAGGCGGAAGGGCAACACGGTGCCGTTCGGCAGCGCGAAGTCGGCGAAGCCGGAGCTCAACAAGGCGTCGGGACCTGCCGCGATCGCCTGCTGGTCGCCCATTTTCACCTTAATGCCAGGTGGCAGCTTGCTGAAATAGGTGCGCACGCCGTCCGTGCCGGTGAACAGCTGTGCTGTCGAGCCAAACAGCATGGCGTCCTTGGTGTAGATCGCGGCAAACTTCTCCGCATCACCGGAATTATAAACCTGCTCCCACTCCGCGCGGGCCGCCACCGCGTCTTCGTTTGGTCCGGCCTTCGCCGCCGATATGGATAGCAGCACGACCAAAATTGCCGACGAACGATAAATCATTTCTCAATTCCCCCGTTAGAACTCCAATCAAGGCAGCGTAGCAAGCCCGTTGGCGCGCCGAAAAGGAACAGACCGGATCGAGGATAGTCGCGGAACTTGGTCACCACGCCGGATCGGTGAGGCAAATGGCGCGAACGATCGGAATATAGCGCCCCGTACGGGCCAGAAAATTGAAAGGGGCCGCCCCACAGCGACCGGTTACAATTCTGTTCGGGATGAAATGCCAGCCCCGGCGCCCTCTACTTAAAAGGTATCTTCATGCCGAGTGGTACTCCGGAAAACTACCGTTCGGAGACACCGCCCAATTAGACAGACCAGCTCGGGACGAGGCGGCGAGTTCCACCTCGCAAACCCACCGAGAATGCCTATTTTTCCCGTATGCGTTCATTTGAGTTTTGCCTGCCTACCAAGAGCATTGTGGTCCCGGACGGCCCCGACTGGCTCCACGAGGTGAAGTACGACGGTTACCGCCTCCGTTTGGAGCGCGATGGCGACCGGGTGCGCCTGATCACGCGCGGCGGCTACAATTGGGCCAGCCGCTATCCCTGCATCCTGGAAGCCGCCCGTAAGGTCCGCCAGAACCGCTTCGTGCTCGATGGTGAGGCGGTCGTGCTCGGCGTCGATGGCATCTCAGATTTCGACGCGCTTCACTCGCGCAAGCACGATCACGAGGTACAGTTCTGCGCCTTCGATATTCTCGCCGCAGGTGGCGACGACCTGCGCAAGTTCCCTCTGACGATGCGAAAAACGAACTTGGAGCGCCTGCTGGCACGGCGTCCCGAAGGTGTCTTCATCAATTCCTTCGAACGTGGCGAGCTTGGGCCTGATCTCTTCCGCGCCGCCTGCAACATGGGTCTTGAGGGATTGGTGTCGAAACGCCGCGACCGGCCCTATCAGGCGGGTCGGAGCAGGTACTGGGTCAAGGTGAAAAATCGCAGTCACCCGGCGATGGATCGGGGCGATACGTTTTGACGCATCCGGCCTCACCGCACCCTCCCGAGCGCCTCTGCTTGGGTACCTCCTAATGGTGGCCACCCGATCTACCGTTTGCTCGCAACCATCGGCATGATGCACGGGCTACGCGCCGAGAGGTTACGACGATGATCAATGATCGCATCGTGGGGCCGCCGATCGCCCGCATCCGCAAGAGCGGCGTCATCGCAGCCGCAATCCTCCTGCTCGGGCCGATAGCCGCTTCCACTGCGTTCGGTGCAGGAACGCGCAGCTCTGAAGGCTTTGAACCGTTCGATAAATTGGCCAATGAGCGCGTCTCTGAAGCCTTCGAAGACATCAAGGGCATCGCCTCAGTCTCCGACGAACTGAAGACTGCGCTGGCGTCCCTATCCCAGCGTGCAGGGCGTGCAGAAGCCGCCTGTTCGGGCTGAAGGCCATGATTGACCTGAGCTTAGGCGCTTTTCGTCGGCACCGTTGTGGAAGCAAAGTTCGTCAGCGAGCGCAGTTTCAAAGGATTGAGCAGAGGACCAAAGCCGAAACGTATTTTGAGGCCGCTCAGTCTTCTGGTTTTGCAGTGCTGGTTAGAGCAATGCTTGAGAGAAAACGGGGCCAAATAAGATGCCAAGCCAGACACTAATGCTGCGCATGAGTTTCATATTTGCCGCATCGCTATTAGCCTCGGCGTCAAACCCGCAGTATGCGAAATCTGCAGAACAACTGCCGGACGCTGGTGATCCTTCCCTAGCAGCACAAATGGCCACTCCAGCACAACGCGAAGAAGCTGCCAAAGGACTGGAAAAGCTAGAACAGGGCAGGTTTGTCGTGCTCGCCAAAGCCTTAGCGGCGGGAACAATTACCAAAGAACAATACGACGCGGCCGTAGAGGAAATCTACGCTGGCAGGCGCAGGATGGCACTGCAAAACTGCTGCGCCGTTCCTGCCAAAATACTACCAAGTGAGGCACGCGATTTCTCTTTAAAATCCACGGATGTTTTGAACGACATAGGAAAGCGAATTCCTGCGCTGCTCGAAGGGGTGATCGACAGCGGTTCTGCTGTTGTTAGCGAAATTGATGAGCCCGGGTGCCACTCCGAAACTTTCAAGCAGTTTCAACGAAGTTTCGCCAGGGCAGACGCACTGGCGGATGAACAGGGCCTGGGACACGAGTGGCAATAGCTGTCGTGCCGCTGCTATCACCGCCGATATCACTTCCATCTGATCTTCGAAATCTGCAGACATGTCCACCATTGGCACTTCGATGCCCAATATGTCGCTCTTAAGAGACACGCCGTCAGAAAGCCTCCGGCTGACACCGACCGGTAGCAGAACATGGTGTGCTTTGCCGACGTGAGGTCCAGAAAAGGTCAGATCGACCCGAGACTTTCCGTTTTTCCATGCAAGCTGCACGTTCTTTGGATGATACGGAGTGTCGATTATGAAACCCCATTTATCTCCGGTGATCTTGTGACTGAAGGGCGGAGCATGTTTTTGCAGAAACGATGCGAAGGCTTCCGAAAAGCGGCGCACGTCCGCATCCCCTACGCTTTTGCTTTTCGCAACCCGTACCAGGCACTCAGCAAGTGCTGATTTGCGCCAATTAGCGTGCGCCGTGCTATGTTGGGCGAACCAGTCGCGCAGTTCCTCTATCTTGAGGGTTCTGTCCCACGGGTCTTCTTTGGGCACTCTAGCCAAGTAGACTAATGGGGCAACAAGAACGGTTAGATAGCGCTGCGCTCGGCCGCAACTAACCAGCTCGCTTGCTCGCTCGTGGTACCGCCTTGCTTGGCATTCTGTGAAATCGGCGGCAATCTTATCTTCGATTAGGCCGTGTACTCATAAACCGGCGGCGGCGTCCGCTTCGCTCCAATATCGACCTCCTTTGCGCAACTGCAGCAAATGTCGCGATGGGCCAACAGCCGACTTGCGCGTTGCAGCGTTTTGGGGCTAGGCGCTGCTCAGCAGCCGTTGTTGCACGTTGGTTTGTGGTCAGAGACGCCGCTTACAGCGACACTCTCGAAGTATGCCGCGGGCTTCCGCTAAATTCTTGCGGGCTATCGCGAGATACAGAGGTCTGAGAGGGTTGCAGTCTGCTGTATAGAGAAAAATGTGAGATCGGAGAAGGGTTTCGCAGCTGTCGTCCGTGCAGCAGAGCCTCGGCCCTTCGTTGACGACGCGCCGGCCCAAAGTTCCACTTTGAAAAAGATGAGAGGAGACGATAAAAAATGAGCTAGGATGAGTGTGCCCTACATGAGCAATGGCTCTGGAGCCTTGTCATGAACTTTCCTCGTCCTCGCCCCGCCGATCAACTTCCGCTCAATAGGCGGCAGCTGCTTATCGTCGAGGATTCAGGCGTAATTGCTGTCAAGTTGTGCAGAATCCTGGCGTCGGCCGGAGCGGAAATTGTCGGTCCGGTGGCGACTGTCAGCGCTGCAATCGGGATTATCGGCGATACACGCCAGCTAGACGCCGCGATACTGGACGTGGATCTGCGCGGCGAACTTGTTTTTGGAGTTGCCGAGACGCTCGTGGCTCGTCAGGTCCCACTACTGTTTATCACGGGCTACGACGTGAAGGCTCTTCCCGAACCTTGGCGCGAATGGCCGTTGATGCAAAAACCATTTGCTTCGAACGATGTAGTTAATGCAGTCCAAGTTGCCATCAAAGCGGGTCCGCGACGGCTGGATGGCGAGCCAAGGGAAACGTTACCCGCTCAAGATCGTCGCATTGTCGATGCGATGAATTCCAGCCGGAACCTGATCATGGAAAGTCGGATAATTCGCCACAAGGACTAGCACGGCAGATCGACCGAGACGTGCACGCCATCATCTGTGAACTCGACAGATGTCTTTGCATCAAGCTCAAAAGGCAACAGCGCTTCCAGAAGCTCTAGGCCAAACCCTCGGGTCGATGCCTGATTGTTGGCGCTCAACTCGGCACCGCGCTCGCGCCAGTCAAGCCGAAGCATGTCGCGCCCGCTGTCGGTGATATTAATCCAACTTATCTCCAGCAGTCCCTTAGCCCTTCGCAGAGCCCCGTGTTTCACGGCATTGGTGAGAAGCTCGTGGACTGCCAGCGCAAGCAGCTGAATTGCTGCGGGCGGCAGCGGCTGGTTCGGTCCTTCGTGAAGGATGATCTTGCCTCCTTGATCCAATCCGAGGGCCCTAAGCTCTAGCCGGATCAAGTCCCCAACGGTGACATTCGGCTGAAGGTCACGCGACAGCAGCGACTGCACTCGACCAAGCGCGGTCAAGCGTTCCTCGAAACGCTGTGCGAAATCTTCTAACGATCGGCTGGCTGCCACCGTCTGATCGGCAACACCTGAGATCACAGTCAGCAGATTTCGTGTCCGATGCTGCAGTTCGTGAATGAGAATCTGGCTTTCGCGGCTCTTCCTCAGCGCAGCCTCAGCCCGATCCCGCTCCACCAGGTGAGCTGCCGATCGCGCAAACAAGTTAGCCCATCGCAATTCACGTTCGCTGGGTGTGTAGGAACTTGCAAAGTGTACCGTGAGCACCCCCAGCAGTTCGTCGCGCCGCGTTTTCATCGGCGAACTGAAGGCCGCGGCATATCCGAGGCTAGAGGCCGTGGGCGCATGCTCGGCCCAGCGAGGGTCTGAGCCGATGTCAGCCGCCACAACCCTTTCCCCGGTTCGGATGCAGGCCGCGCAAGTGGAATGGAAGTCTCGGTCTATCGGCGGAACCGCGGCCAGGGCCTGCTCGTCGAAACCCCGCGATGCCGCATAAGACAACGTCTCAGTTTCCGGGTTGAGAATTTGAATCGTGCCGCGATCGCTGTCGAATACGTCCATTGCCGCATCGAGCACTTCGCCCAGTCCGGTCGACAAGTCTGCAATGGCAAGCAACCGATCGGTGAGCTCGTGCATCCGCGTCATGATGCGCAGTTCGTCGGTGAGCTCGGCTTTGGCGTGCTCGCCAGTCGCAACACTATTCGAGAGGGTAGAGGACAAGCTCGGCTCCAGTGGTTTCCCAACTTACTGCGGCACCTCTATTCGTGTATTTATGCTCGCTTGCTCTGCCCCCGATCCTCCATAGCATCAGAGGCGTAATGCTCTAACTGATGGTCGCGGACGAGCCGCTTGCTCTCATTGATGATACGCAGCGACCTCTCAATAGCTTCCCTGGCATCAGTGATTATAGCGATGTCCAGTGGTGTCGTTCTATGTATTTTGGGTATTTCGGAGGTAGGCCGGGGCTCTTGGCTGGGCATGAGTCTCAATCCGTGCACAACGTTGCAAAAAACGCAATTTAGGATGGACTAGTCCTAACTTGAAGGACCTGATGACGTCCATGAGCGAACGGGACAGTCTTGTTGTCGGACAATTGAACTGCCGACTAGATCAACGCGAGTGCCTGAGTCAGGTTCGGCTCATTTTCGAAGCATTTGGCAGAGATTGAGGACCGGTTGATGTCGGCTCCTGTCCGTAAGTGCCGTACCAAGAGAGCGGGCCAGGATCGTTGCGTTTGACCGGACTGCCGTGATTCAAACTCCCGAACTGGGAGCTCAAATCATGCGCTACGAACTCGCCGACCATGAATGGACCGCCATCAAGCCGATGCTGCCGAACAAGCCGCGCGGCGTTCCTCGGGTGAACGACAGACGGGTCCTCAATGGCATCTTCTGGGTCCTCCGATCAGGAGCACCCTGGCGTGATCTGCCGACGGCGTTTGGCCCATACACCACTTGCTACAACCGCTTCATTAGGTGGCGGCGGGCCGGTGTTTGGGGCCGCATCGTAGAAGCTCTTGCCACTGCCCATGATGCCGCTGTCCAGATGATCGACACCACCATTATCCGCGTGCATCAACATGGAGCCTGCATATCAAGAAACAAGCGCCAATCGATGGGAAGGTCCCGCGGCGGCTTAACAAGCAAAATTCATGCGGTGGTCGATAGCAATGGTCTGCCGGTACGGCTGGCATTGAGCCCCGGCGAGGCACACGACGTTCGACTTGCGGGAAAGCTGCTGTCTCGTCTCAAATCTGGCTCAATGCTACTTGCCGACCGCGGTTACGACGCCGACTGGATCAGGGAGCTTGCCATGGAGAAGGGCGCGTGGGCCAACATCCCACCGAAAAGCAATCGCAGTGATCCGATCTGCTTCAGCCCCTATCTCTACCGAGCTCGCAACCAGGTCGAGCGGTTCTTCAACCGGATCAAACAGTGCCGTCGGGTGGCGACGCGCTACGACAGGCTGGCAGCGAATTACCTTGCTTTCGTTCAGCTTGCCTCGATCAGGCTATGGCTTCGCGTTAATGAGTCCACGTCCTAGAACAGCCACCTGTTCCACACCATTTGAGAAGATGGCGAGGACATCAGTTTCGCCCCATTTCGCATTTGTTTTTGCAGAAACAGAATGTTCGGCTTCTCGGCACTTGAAGCCTCTGAGCCCGACATACTCTGCGAGCCAAGTATCGAACCCGCTGTTGCTATGAAGCTCTTCAAGGATGAAGAGATCGAGATCTCTTTCCTGCATTCTGAAAACCATAATACTGCTCAAAGATTGTCTTAAAATTTCCCGTTCACCCCGACCGGAGCGCTTCGGTCTCCAAAGAGCGTTCGCAATTATAGTACTCGCACCGGCCCGAATATTCGCCCCCGTTTCAACCTTAAGAAGTAGACCCTATCAGACAGCAGCATTGCAAGCCATTTGCCCCGCCAATGCGCGCATGGATGCGCGGAAGTGGGTCCCCGAGGGGTTGTCGGTGTGCGGGAAAAGGACAGCTGGATTTCACAGCCGAAGCCGCAGTTCAACATGCATCTTAGTTCAAGTTTCACACCTTAAAATGCCTTCCTCTGAAGATGCATCACGTTCCAGGTAGGTTGGTACTGTCCTATGAGCTCCAACCTGATTGCATTGATCTCGTCAGCCTTCGGGATGCAAAGGCATACGTTCTCCCGTACGGTCTTATCAGCTGGTTCAGATGGCAGTTCGTGGACCGCCTATATATAGCAGTTTTTTGGATGAATTTTTCCGCGACTATTGTTGATATGCTGTCTGCGAGGCGGTCTGTTGTTCTTCAGAGCGAGTAGGTTGGTATGGGCCTCATTTTCAAATACCTCACCCGTGGCTAAGACCATGCCCCCAGCTGGTCCGCAATACTCGTTTGTCCAACTCTTCCTCAGCCATTCGAACCCTCTGTGCCTCCATTAGGGAGGCCTCGGGACGTCTCTTCTGCGAGCGACGCGGGGAACATCATCCCCACCTCAAAACAGCATCAGCGCCTCTCTAAATCGGTGAACCTATTCATTCCTGCTCATATCGTTGCAACTCTGCTCAAATGTAAGCAACTTGACGTTCACCCCTGGCCGAGAAGTACCAGCACTTTCGCTCCAACTTCTTCTTCTGTTGGACCTTCCCCGGATGGGCATCGGCAGTTTTCCGGTACCGACAACATCCGCGCGAGAGAAGAGCAACTTTCATCCCTTAAAAGGAAGGTCTCATTTAGAGGCGCGATACGACGCCTGGCCTGTACTCATAATCGCAGTGGTGCTCTAAGGTCGGGCCTTCAGGACCGAAGCTGCGGACGGATTACCTCGAAAGAAACAAAAGCCCGAAAACGGATCTACTAGTCCCGGCTTGCATTCGACCAACAGTTGCGAAAGACTTTTTTAGTTCATTGGTCGGCGAGGGCGCCATCATGGTTTCAATGCGTAAGCTGTGGTTTCCCGCCGCAGCGCTTTTCCTAATTCTGGCAATCTTACCTAATTCCACCGTCGCTCAGTCTCGTCAGCAGTGCGAGGCAGTTGCCACAGCGATGTCGCCGCTAGTTGCCTCTATAGGCGGCGCCAGCAAACAAATATCGAGCATAGATTGGAGCGGGGTGAGCCGTGCTTCGCAGGGACAATTCAAGTCAGCTTCCGAGGCCGCGCCCAAGATAATCTTGCAGACGCCCTTAAACGATATCTCGCGGCGATCCAGGACGTGAATTGCCAAGCGCAGCTCTGCGCACGATAGCAGGCGGAGGATATGATCTTTTTCTCGCAATTTGAGGTGCAAATGAACAATATCATGAAATGCGCCCTCGTAGCTGCGATGGTCGTGCTGCTGAACAATACCGCGAACGCGCAAGCCGGCGTTTCCGCTATCATCCAAGGCAAGTGTACGGAAAGTTTGTCGTCCGGCATGAAGGACATGTCCGTAAGAGCAATTCAACGGGTATGCCAGTGCGTTTCGGATACTGTTCTAGATGAGCTTTCGCCTGCAGACATCGCGGGGACAAGCGGCAACTCTGAGAAAGTGCACTCCTCAGTAAACGATGCCTATCGAAGCTGTTACGTGAAGTTCGGTAGGTAAGGCTCTTTCCGCTCGGCTGCGGACCGATGAGCACCGTGAGCTGTGACAAACGAATGTCCGCTTCATCGACGCATGAGGATTGTTTGATCGTGGAGCGCCATTCCAACTATCGGAAATAGTTGCCTTTTTGCAAAGGCGCCGTTTGCGCCGGCTCGGTAGTGCAAACGGCATGCATTTGGGGGGCCTTGGCGAAGGACTAAGATTGAAGCAGCGGAACAAGTGAGCGAGACGTTGCCCAGCAATGGGTGATCCGCGTCAGGGAGCCGCGCCTGGGCGCCCGTCGGTCTCATCCTCTGTCCCGCATGGCTGCGCGCCGGTGAAGGACATCTACGCCAGCCTGAAGGCTTGCGACCTGACGTTCCAATATTTGAATGGGCCAGAATCGGACGAGCTGCATCCACTACAACGCGCTTCGCGCGCCGCAGCGAGATCTAGAAAACTACGACATAGCAGTTGACCATTTCTGAAGGCACTGTTCCGTGGCGCGGACCTGATGATGTGCCTATGCTTTGAGATGCCCCAAAGGACGCGGCGCGACTTCGCCGCGTGGAGGCAACATGGCGAATGCCCTTGTGGTGCATGCGAAGCATCTGCCTCAGTCGCAAAAAGTGCTACGCGCGGCGCAGTATGTCCGCATGTCTACGGATTACCAACAATACTCCATTGAGAACCAGGCAGTGGTCATCGCGACCTACGCCGAACTTCACAAGCTAACTATTGTCCGCACCTATCGTGACGAGGGCGAAAGCGGCCTCAAGATCGAAAACCGAATTGGCCTAACCGAACTAGTCGAAGACGTGCAATCGGGCCGCGCTGATTTCGCTCATCTGCTTGTCTTCGACGTGAGCCGCTGGGGACGCTTTCAGGATGTTGACGAGAGCGCGCATTACGAGTTCATCTGCCGCAAGGCGGGCGTCAAGGTCGTTTATTGCGCGGAGCAATTCGACAATGACGGAAGCCTTCTTGCCAGCATTATGAAGAATATTAAGAGAGTGATGGCGGCTGAGTTCAGTCGGGAACTCTCCGCCAAAGTTTTTGCAGGGTCAATCCGGTTGACGCGCCGCGGCTTTAAAATGGGCGGTCCTACCGCTTACGCGCTGCAACGACGTCTCGTGGACGATCAATGCAGGCCGAAGAGTATTTTGACGGTCGGCCAGCGCAAATCTTTGCTCACCGACCACGTCAAGCTCATCTCCGGGGCGCCTGATCAGGTAGAAATTGTGAAATCGATCTTCCGCGAGTATCTCCGGCACAAATCGCAGGCGGCCATTGCCCGAGACCTCAACCGGCGAGGGATCATGAATAGCCAGGGAAGACCGTGGCTTGGAAAAACAGTCGGCGAACTCCTTCGGAACGAAGCCTATATCGGCGTTCTGACCTACAATCGCAAAAGCAAGAAGCTTGGCGCCAAGGTCACGCGCAACCCAAGAGAACTTTGGATCAGAAATGAGGAAGCCATCGAGCCCATCGTCCATCGCGACACTTTCCGGCGCGTGCAAAAGATCATGGGCGAAGGGCGCGTCAGTATCCCCGAAGAGGAAATGTTGCTTCGCCTTCGCAAGGTCCTGATGAAGAAGGGCAGCCTCAGTAAAACCATCATCAATTCGAGTCCCGGCTTGCCATCCATGTCTTCGTATCTTGTGCACTTCGGCACGTTGCGGAACATCTATCGGCTCATTGGGTACAACGGCAATCAAGGCTGGTTTGACACATACGCCGCGCATCAACGATGGGTCGCCCTGCAGCTTGGCAATGCTGCGCGCCTTCGAGACGCTTTCGAGAAACTTGGGTGCCGTGCAACTCTCAACCCTTCGACCGAATGTCTTCGAATCGATGATGCCGTGAATGTCGTCTTTCGGGTCGCAAGATGTCGCAACTACAAAAGACGGCCCCTGCGCTGGACGCTGCAGTACCGCGTGAGGTGGCCGAGGGGATGGGTTGTCGCGGTGCGGCTGGACGGGAAGAACGAAGCGGTCTTCGACTACGTCTTGATGCCCTCGACGTGGCTCACCTTCAGCCGTCGCATGTTCTGGTTCTCCAAGGAGGTCTATAAGGGTCACACGATAAACCGCTTTGGCACGTTCGAAGCGCTGTCACGATTTCTCATCGAACGGATCGGTAAGGAAAAGTCTTCGTGCGTCGTTGGGGTGCGGCCGCGCGCTCCCGTGACAAGCCCGCGAAAGGCGAAAGGCGCTTAACGCGTTTGTGGGGGTGGGACAGAATTCACTAGATCACTCAACGCTCAAGCCGCGCGAGTGATCGAACGACCGCAGACATCACGTCGAATGTCTGTGAAGGGTCAAAATGCGAAGAGTGCGGGTCGAGCAAATCTGATCCCGCTCTGGCCCGATGAGCGGACTTCCGTCAGACGCCGCGCAAACTTCGCTGATGGGTCACTGCCTGACAACATCCGCGCGTGAGTTTTCATCCCTTAAAAGGGAGCTCCCATCTTAGAAGTGCGACACGACGCCTAAACACGATTGGAGAAGGACATTGCAGCACTGTGTCGGGGACATTGCTGTGCAGTGAAGCCGCGGATCTTATGCTCGACGTGCGCCTAATGGTCGCTTAGATCGGTTTAGGGCGGTTCTGGGCGGGGGAGCGAGGCAGAACGCGGAGAACATTGCAGATCGCTAAAAAGCTCCATAGCGCCCCCTGCTTCTATCTATGCGATTTTGCAATCTTAGATGCCGGATTGCCCGGCAGTGTGATCCTAGATCAATATGCGAGAGTACTCCTAATTACAACCTATCGATGTTCTTCCCTAAAATGTCGGTACTGCGATCCACGCGGGCGGTCATTTAGAGGAGAGAACAAGTGGTCACGCAAAAACGGGACAGAGCACCGGAAACACGCTTCATAGCGAATGCTGCTGGTCGAAGTTCTGGCCGTCGGAAGAGTAAGGTCCACGACCTATTCGAAAGCGAGGGTGCCGAAGCGGCTTGGGTACTCGGACTGCGGCTGGGTTTGAAGGACAGCACTCTGCGAACTTGGTTCGCCTATTGGCGGGCATCGCCGCCGCGCTCTGGTTAAATCTGATCCGCCGGAGCTTCGGAACATTGCTGCACTCAGCCCAGCAGATTGCAGCCGGCGAACAGGAGCACCTTTGACGGTTCCTGAAAGTCCCGCTCATGCTCAAGAAGACGTACTCGTCTTTGATTTTGCTTTTATCTTCTTGCGCTGGCTCTCAATCTCCGTAGTGAGCTGCTTCGGGATTTGTATGTTGTCCTGGACCCACTGCCATAACACGTCGCTCTGCGAGAAATGTTCAGGGCCTGCTTCAAGTGGATCGTAAAGTCGTCGAATGAAGACGGAGTCTCGCGAGGACCATTCATAAGAGATCTGGGGATGATTGAAATTGGGAGGCGCGAACGGGAAATTCCAGGTCAATGCGGCCCGCATCAACTCATTGCCACGCTTTCCCTCCATGGTGCTTTCCAGAAGGGAGTTCAGTCGCCATTGGTCGGGGTCCCTGGCAAGGCTTTCTCTGTTTGAAATGTTGACCGCATCGGCGACCGGCCTACCGAGTACATATGCCTCAAGCGGGCGGCACATTCTCCTCACCGAATAGACCGCCCGATCGAGCTTCCAGAGATCCTCTGCTTGCCTGCTGTAACCGAATAGTTGATATCGATTATGCGCCTGGCCGTCGCGATATAGCCGCGCAAGAAAGTCAACCATTGTTTCAACGCGCCAGTATTCGTCCGGCATGCGATCGTCCGGCTTATTCAGGTCCGCCGGTAGTAGCTCGGGGGCAAGGGGCGCTACGGCCGCATACAAGTCGACGATGTTGTGCTGGTACTGCTTAGACCCAATGCCTTTTGAGCTCATTCCGTTCAAGAGCAGAATAGCCTTCAAGTATTTCTCCAGCGCGTGGACCGCAAGCCAAAAGAAGTCAACGTTCATGCTCTGGTGAAAGCACCAGCGCGCAAGAACGTAGTTATCGTCGGCCGTTCGAATAAAGAGGTCTTCGATGATGCTGTGCCTGTCGGCGTAGAAGTCGTCCAGTGTGTCCGGCATAGCTCACTCATTTTGGGTGCCCAGGGGCGGTACTGATCCATTGGAAGCCGCGGTGCATCGGCGCCAGCACTGCGCTCAAACGAACAGCTCTTGGACGTGAACAACTTTTATTTTGATTAACATTTGGCGAAAAATATTGAGAACGTGAAACCGCAAATACGGTCTAGGTCCAACCTATCTTGTGTAGGCAGGCGGCGCGTACCTGGGGAAGTTTGAGCTGACTGTACCGATCGCCGTCAACGAAGGCGCCCTTCCAATCTATCCAGCAGAGTTGAGGTTCGGGAAGAATGGCTCGGGCATTCTTCCACCTAGAAACGTTTAGCCGCAGCGCCTCGTCTTGGAACGTCTGAACCCAATCAGTCAAAAGGCCCTCCTTTGAACGAATGGGTCGTTCACAGATCCAGAGCTTGGCGAAACTTGAAGTTAGGGAAGCTACCAGGAACGCAGTGTCGACAATGCAAGACCCCACGTCCTCCTCCATTCGAGTAGCGCCCACAAGTAATTTTATTTTACGAGCGCGCAACTGCGGAGGGAGTCGGCCAAGCAGAGCGCCAAACTGAAGGATGAGAGCCCTTTCAGCATCCATTCCCAGGGCGGGGTCGGCCCAGTAGTTCGCTCGATAACTTTGACGCGAATTGAAGAAGGCATCGAACAGGTGGGTATGGACCGGAAATTGAAAAATCGCCCTTATGCCGGGCTCACCTGTCCTTGGCTCGTCTATGGCTAAGCGGAAAACATCGTTCAAGATAGCTACGCCCAACGCATCTCGCATATCCCGAGCCAAGCAATCAAAATGAGCGGCTTGCTCAAGGCGCTCCGCTCGCGCGGGACAGCGGCTTCGGATGCTGTCAAAGCGCCAATCCGCTTCCGTCGGCAAATAACGCTTCAGTTCGTCCGCCACGTTCGCCCACGGTCTCTAAAAGTGAGGGTAAACCGACAATCGTATCGACTACTCAGCTACAGATGTATCCAAAAGGTTTTGTGCTCTCTCGGCTATTGCGAGCAGAAACCCATCTTCCAAGTATTGTCCCAAAGTGTTCTCAATGAAGCGATCGCTCCGTGCGAGCGTGTATGTTATTTTTGCCAGTTGGCGGCTGTTTGCGTGCGCTATAGAACTAAGTTCATGTAGTAGTCGATTTCCTTCCCGTCCCTGAGCCCACTTGTTCCAATCCATCGGACCCAAGAACCGAACGAATTCGCTACCCGTTACAGCAAACCGGTGCACTACTTCTGGCTCTTCGTAGAATCCTATGGTTATGGGATCATCCATTGTGCCCTTGCCCTTGCCCTCGTGCCAGATACGAACTGTCTTGCTGGGGTCACGAAGCGTCGGCAGAAGAGCGGCCAACTCTTCCAACATCTGTCGATCGCCGCCGTTTTTGCTCATGCTTTTTTTATCCAGAGTGTGACGGAACAGGTTATTGACACTTGTCGGGAAGGCGCTTCAGAAAAGACCTACATCGGGATTTCCGCTCGGCCCAATTGTCCGAACCACGTTCGGCGGATTGATCTTAGTCATCTCCGAAAAACCCTGCGTCCGTTTTCCGGCCATTCGTGACGATATATCCTTCGTTCGAGGGGCGGTCCGCAGTCCACCCCAAGTAAAGATCCACGCCGTCAAGGCTAACGGGGCCATCGAGACGCGTCGCAGCAACTCCGGTCAGACCAATTGCAGCACTAAAGCGGGCGAAATCTTCAAACCCAGTGTCTTTTGGGTCGAAGGAGTGAACCATCATAATCGCCACCTCGGCGTGGTAGCGTCGTGCTTCGTACAGCGCTGATGCGGTACGATGCAGAAGCTGATAACGCAGGTTCTCACAGTCAGATACTTTGATGCCGAGCGTTTGCGATAGGTGCGCGAGGCGCGCTGCCTTCTTAGAACTGGGCGTCGCCTTCCTTATCCATTCACTTACTAGAGGGCCGAAGCTCTCGTTTACTTTTCCCTCAACGGCCATAATCGCTAATTCATTCGGCAGTCGGAGAATGGCTAGAACATCGGTTTGTGATGGCGTCGAACCGTCTCCGAGCTCGATGGTCCGCTCCAAGAAAGCATCCACGAGTTCGGCCTCTGCAAATCGAGACGCCTGGTCTGGGGGACACCGACCCAGGGTAACACTGACCATTTCTGGCAAGCCGTGTAGTTCCGGACGATCCTTTGCCGAAAACCAGCCTTCAGCGACAAGCTTGGCAGAGCGCCCCTCTCGCCAGTGACCAGGAGACCCGAGGTAGGGAATAACGTCCTCGGGCGTTTTTATCGGGAGATGTAGTTGTGAAATCTCACGTATGAGGCCCCTTCTGTGGCGCACGCCTTGAACTTCATCTGCCTTGCCTTCTCGCATTGCTGCTCCTTACATGCAGGGCACTTGCACTCTCTAGTGAGAGGATAGCCTTACGTCCTCGCCACGACGACGCAGCCGGTGGCAAGCGCGGTGTCCCTCGCCATAAGCGCCGCGTTCCGCCCGGATCATTGTGCCCTCTAAGCGCCCGACGCCAGCAGCATCTCGCGGGCCTTTTCCTTCGTAAGATTAGGGTTTGCGGCCATGACCTCCGCTATCAGCTCCACGAGATAGGACGGATCCATTTCCGGCGCCTGATCCGTAGCGCTCACGAACCGGGGGTCGGCTGATGATTTCTTCATAAGCTCGTCGCGCGTCATCCCGCCGCGCGCGGTCCGTGACGTCTCGCTTTGCTCGGCCGACCCTTGTTGCTTCTTGAGCCGCAGGATTAATTCGCGCCTCTTTGCGATGAATTCGGGCGAGTACCGGCTATCCACGTCCTCCGGTAAACCGAGATCGTGCTCAAACTTGTTGTGCGGAATACCCGCCGTCTCGTCTTTCCTATCCCTCTGGGCCCTTGACGCTTCTTGGGCAGAACCACTTTCATCGTGACCAGACGGCAACTTGAGCGGTTCAGTCATTTCTCGAACCCTTTGCGGGTTGTTCTGCTGTTGATGTCGGCTTTCAATATTCAATTGTCAGCTTGATCCGCTCGGGTCTCTTGCCCGTAATCGCAGTCTTGCTGATGTAAATGTCTCCAATCACGGCACCTTCCTGATCGCCGTGAATGTGGGTACCAGCGCTGTTCACCTCTCTGTATCGAAATGTATTGGCCGTTTCATCGAAGAACGCAATAACGAGCTGCTTTCTCATGCTGAACTCCTCGATCGCTTAACTGACCGGCTCGACGCCTTATCTCCCCCTCTCGACGAGGTGGGAGTTGCAGTTGCCTTCCGCTCCTCCTTTAAACGTTGGAGCAGGACGCTCGCGGGTTCGTCGTTCTGGTCTTGCGGCACGAGCTCGCCCCGAAATGCTTTGGCGAGGATGGCTTGGTCGAGATGGTCGATCAGTTTGCGGGCGCTGGTGGCTTCAGCGGCGAGGCGGTCGATCCAAGAAAATGCTGACTGGATGCGACGACCGATTTCCTGCTGTTCCGCAAGAGAGCAAAGTGGAATAGGCAAATCGCGGCATATCTCCAGCGTTAGGTTGCTTTGGCCGGCCGTGGCCTTAGATCGCGATACAGCCCATCTCGTTAGAACATCTGTCAAAAGCCATTTCGAGAGGAATACCGGCGACACTGAAGCAATTGGCCGGAACACGGCGATGGCTTGATTGATGTTCCATTCCGCTCGATCGTTGGGAACCACGCTGACCTTCCCAAGCGGAGGCCCGACAATGTTCATCAACACATCGCCGGGGAGCACTTTTGATCTTGAGAGGAAGCCCTCATGGGTCGTCCTGGATACGAAAGTAGGTTCGACAGTGAAGTCCAAAGTCCCGTCGAAAGTTAGGTTATATACCTTGATAAACGGGATCTCACCGTTGTTCGACATCGCTGCCGATTTGGGCGTGGTCCCTTTTGTGATGAAGCCGCAAATAGCTTCCGCGCGAACCCAAGCCCAGTGGTTCGGGATATCGAATGGTTTCAACTCCTCAGATAGTGCAGGCATGTCGCATCGCTGGAGGCGCTGTCGGTGCTCTTCCTGCAACTGCGCTCTCTCCGTTGCAATCTGTGCAAACGTGGGCGACGTTTCGACGGGGTTATTCCGCCACTCCCGCGTTAGGTCGCCTCTGAACGCTGCCGTCAAAATCGCCTGCTTGTACTTCTCAACAAGCCGAGGAATGTGATCGAGGTTGTCGCAGGCCCGTTTGGATTTTGCGGAAAGACTGTCAATCTTCGAAACGATACGCCGTTGTTCGTCAAGGGGTGGTAGCGGAAGTATCTGAGTTCTCAAATAATCGAGCGGGACGCGGCGTTGACCCACCGCGCCCGTCATGGCTCCTTCGGCATCTGCTCGAAAAGATTTCCGTCGTAGAAAGCGCCATATAAAGTCTGGCGAGATATCGCAGAGCGGACGCAGCACATGGAATTCGGTGGAGCCACACCCTATGCCGCTTGTCAGCCTTCTTGCGACTGCAATCTTACCGTTTTCCATGCAGGGTGTGATCTTTGCAAAGATGACATCTCCGGTCTGAAAGTGAGTATAGCCCTTTGAAACTTCAGAAAACGGTCGATCTTGCGCGCTTTCGATCTCACCATTGATATCGCTGACCGCTGGCATTGGGACAAATGACACCGTCGTGCGAGGTGGAATACCTTGATGTCTGGGACTTAGGATTGCACAATCTTCGAGCCTGACTTTTTCCCATCCCTTCGGCAACTCGCTCATTCCGCAGCCTCCGCAACCGCAGCTGCTTCTACGCTGACTGGCTCCAGCTCGTCAGAAAGCGTTTCAATATCTTCCAATGCTGCCTTCAGATGGCCGATGATTGCAGCTGCGATATCTTCCGGCTCCGTTAGGTGTTCCTCCGCATCTTCCTCCGTGTCGCGTAACCACGAAATGTCGAGGTTGTCATTTCGCGCCTTGATCGTATCGCGCGCAAAGCAACGCCAACGACCTTCATCGCCCTGATCCTTGCGCTTGGCTCCGCCATTGGGATCGCTGCCGTAGACCTTCTCGAATTCCGCAAAGTCTTGCACTGTGAGCGGACGAGTTTTGCCAAACGCGGGCGCGTCAGCCCGCATATCATACACCCACACGGCTTTTGTGTTTGCCTTATCGGTCTTGCCCCTTTGAAAGAACAAGAGATTGGTCTTGACGCCCTGGGCATAGAAAATGCCGGTCGGTAAACGCAGAATGGTGTGGAGATTACATAGATCCATCAGCCAGGAGCGAAGCCGTTGCCCAGTATTGTCCTCGAACAGCACGTTATCAGGCACCACAACTGCCGCGCGTCCACCGTGCTTGAGGGAGCGGACAACATGTTCAACGAAGGCAAGTTGCTTATTTGACGTGTCCGCAGTAATCGAGAAATCGGAGCGCGTAGGTCGACCTCCACCCTTCTTTGTCCCAAACGGGGGATTTGTCAGGATCAGATCGGCCTTTGGCAGCCGCTCACCGTCTGGGCTGAGCGTGTCGCCAACGGCTACTCCCGCGCCTTCAATGCCATGAAGCATGAGGTTCATCAAAAGCAACCGATGGGCGTCCAGCACTAGTTCTAGCCCGACGAAAGCCTGTGTGCGCTGGAACGCTTGCTGCGCTGGCGACAGGTTGAATAGATCGTCTGTGGCGTCCTTAATGTAGCGGTCTGCTGCTACGAGAAAGCCGCCCGTTCCCGCTGCGGGGTCCTGAACAATCTCGCCGTGTTGGGGCTGGAGAAGACGCACGGCACAGTCAATCAGGGGACGGGGTGTGAAATATTGTCCTGCTCCGGATTTCTTTTCACCAGCGTTCTTTTGCAGAAGACCCTCATAGAGGTCACCCAGTCCTTCGCGGCGGGCAGAGAACCAATCCAGCTTGTCGATTTCCGAGACCAGCGTTCTCAAGTTCGTCGGCTTTCGCAACGAAGTTTGCGCGTCGGTAAAGATGTCGCGCACCATGCCTGCGCCGCTGGTGCCGAGCTTAAGCAGCAGCGCGCGGTAATGGGTGAGCAAAGCCTCGCCTTCGCGCTTGGTTAGATCGCCCCAACGATATCCCTTGGGCAGGGCGTCCTCGCGCTTTGTTTCCTGCATCATTTTCAAGAACAGCAGAAACGTAAGCTCGGTGACGTAGGCTTGGTACGTGATGCCGTCATCGCGCAGGACGTTACACAGGCCCCAGAGTTTCTGCACGATATCGCGCGTCACGTGCTGGTCGGTCATGCAGATTTGCTCCACAGTTCGTCATTTATGTCGCCAAGGATGGCATCAAGCCGTCCGTCAAATATACGGTTCAATTTGTCGTATCCACCTGTAACTTGGAGGAATTGACCTTCATCCAATACAGCGCGGTCCACAATGCCTACCTGCGCTACAGCCTTGCCAATGCGCTCTAACCACTTGCGCTGCGGTTCGCTCCAAACCCCTTGCTTTGCGATCCGACCCATCGCTGCTCTCACGCGCTCGGCCCAAGGTACCAAAGGATCACCAAGGGCGGCTTGGCGGATAAACCCAACGATTGTTGCCGCGATATCCTCGTTCTTAGCTTGTTTCCATGCTGTGCGTAGCGCCTGTTCCGAGAAGCCCTGCCGATCAAGCTCCATCCGAACGGCTTTGAGCCCGTCCCTGGTTAACTCTCGCGGACGTTGAACTACCGCTTGCAGCGCCGCGACCTTGTTGACGTTGTTCCGCACGAAAGTCTCAAACGAACTAAGATAGTCCTCAGGCTTGGTTGTTGTGCCGTATCCCGTCGTGACGCCAATGACGCGGTCGGGATGCTCCGAAATCGGAAGCGGGATTGGCCTCCCGCTATCAGGCTTCCAATCGAGGATCGGGCCAATTCCCGGTTTGCTTTTGAACCAGCTGGCTAATGCATCAAGCGGCTCGTTCCTAAGGCGATTGAGCGTCGCCTGGACCGGCTCGCCAGCTACGCTCTGGAACGCCTCTTCTGCTTCGATAGAGAGCTTACCGAGACGCCTGCCCAGCTTTACAAGTATCTCATCGCGTATCTGGGTGCGGTGAGCAGCATCAGTAACGCGGGCAAATTGTTCAAGCAGTTGTGTCAGTGTAATCTTGGGGTTGACGACAACGGGCTTCATTGCCGTTACTGGCTGCAAAGCATCGTAGATGCCAACAGCGTCGAAGATGCGGAACGTCTCCTTTTCGATTTCAGGACAGAGGCGCGTAGCTCGGCCTAGCATTTGCTCGTATAAGATACGGCTATTCACACGGCGGACGAACACAAGGTTCACAATTTTCGGAACATCAATGCCTGTCGTTAACAGGTCAACGGTGACAGCAACCGTAGGCAAGGCATCGTTGCGATAGCGCCGGATCATTTTTCCAGGAGCGTCAACACTGCCTGTTATCTTCGCGACTGCCGCATCATCGATTTCCCCGTACCGGTCTCGGAACGCCTTCTTGAGTTCGGCGACAACAATGTCCGCGTGCCCGTCGGTCGAGGCAAAAATTAGCGTCTTGCCCGGCAGCGACGGGTCAATGTGCTTGGCCAGTTCCGCGCATACGACCTGATTGAATGAACGCGTGATCACACGACGATTGAAGTCGTCGATCTCGAAATCGAGGTCGTCAGGAGCATGGGTAAAATCGATTTCACCCGTTGTTGGATTGAGCAAAGGCAGTTGATCGCCTCGCGCGAAATGAATGCCATCGCGTGATAACTCGGTTTCAATACGTAAGGGCGGTTCGTGATCGATGAGAAAACCGTCGATCACAGCTTCACGGTATGGATATGTGAAAATAGGATCGCCAAATATCTGCGCGGTGTGCAGCGCTGGCGTAGCGGTCAGACCAATCTTGACCGCGTCAAAGTGTTCTAAGACCCGTCGATATTTCGATATATAATCGGCTTCATCGCGGAATGATAATTCCGCGTCAGACATTTCGCGGTCGAGTAGATAACCGCGATGGCATTCATCCACGACGATCAGGTCGTATTGGTCAACCGGTGGCACATCCTCATTCTCATTCGCAAAAAGAACTCGCTTCACCAATCCCTGGATGGTGCAGACGTGAACCTTTGTGGCGGTCTCCGGAAGCACATCACCGAGTTCCTTGAGACCAAAGATGTCGGCGAATGTTCGGGTGCTAACGATGCGTGTCGTCTTGAACTCATTGGCTGCCTGCTCACCAAGCGCATGACGGTCAACCACAAAGCAAATGCGTCGAAAACGCTTTGTTTCGAGCAACCGATATAGCAGGGCGATAGCGAGCTTGGTCTTGCCGGTGCCGGTTGCCATCGCGAGGAGCATCGTCCGGTTGGCATCGTCCGCGAGGATGGTCTCAACTGCACGAATGGCCCGCTTTTGGTAATCTCGGAGCGGAAAACCAAATTCGATGGGCAGCGAAGCTAGGCGTTCCTGCGCAGCCTCACGGTCGATATTGAGCAGCCCCATCAATCCTTCGGGCGTGGGCCAATCCGTGAGTGCTCGCCGGTGGTTAGTCGGATTGCGCGCATCGCGAAACCAGATGCCGCTCTGTGTCTCAACCTGTTTGAGATAAGGACGACCATTGGTCGCGAACAGGAATGGCACACGAAACGGCGGCTCCTTGGCGCCACCAGAACTAAATGGCCATGGGCCGCCGTCGGGAAGCTCAATACCGTCAAAAGGATCGAACGCTTGGGCGTAACGACCCGTTTGATCGATTGCAGCCTGGACGTTCTTGCGCTTGCGCTTGGCTTCTACCAGAGCAATGCACGTCATGCCGAAGAAGAGCGCGTAGTCCGCGGGGCCGTTGGCAGTTGGCCATTCGGCAATGGCCATTGATTTGCCTTTGACTGGCCGAGCACCCTTTGCATAGCGAAGGTTTTGACTATCAACGTCCCAGCCGCGCTCACGGAGTTGTTGATCGATGAGCCGGCGTGTGTCGGCTTCGTCGAGGTCGATAGCTTCTGCGGCGGCAGATGCGGATCGGAGGACCGATTGTTTTTCAGAAGGGGGGCTTGAGGCCGCTGCCGCCTGCCATTCGACCAGTTGCTCCGCAAGTTCGTTATGAGGTGCAACGGTCCATTTGGCCTGATGGGGTTCCGCCGCCTCTAAACGGTGTGTCAGTTCCTGCAAATCATCGAGTGCGGGTCTCGTGGATGCGGCCGCGGTGGCCTGGAGTTGGGTTAATAGTCTACCAAGCTCGTTCTTTGCTGCTTCGGCTTCGGCAGCCAGTTGCGCATAAATATCTCGTTCCTCTGTGGCCCCTCTGGCTCCTTGTTCGGCTGCCAAACGGGCTGCTTCAGCTTCGGCGATCTTTTCCTTTGCACGTTGCGCTTCCGTCAATGCAGCTTCGTTCTCAGCTCTTAGCCTCTCAAGCTCGGCTTGAACTTCTGCAGTTGCATCAGCGGGGGGCTGTGGCGGCTGAAATGGACCGGCTTTGAAGTTCTGATTATCGAAGGTGCGGTAAAACCAGATAGCCAACTGACGCGCCATTTTAAGGCACGAGAGCGCGGTGGCATGATCACCGTCACGGTCATGGGTCGCCGCATTCCCCAACTTACGGAGCTGATGGAACAGATCCAAGACGGACGAGGGGTAATTCCCCTCTATCCGAAGCCGTCGAAGTAGGTCGGCTTGCAGCTCCCTCGCATCGGTCAGAAGGCCCGAACGTGCGGCTAGCATTTGAGCCAACACTTCGCCGAATTGACGAAGCAAGATGAGGGCGACGACAGGATCGTCCGAGAAATAGCGTTCGCTACCCGCGCCTATCCGGTCCAAGTCCGGGTATCGCTTGGCAAGAAAACTGAAATTGGCCGATTTTGGCGGCCCGCTGAGCTTAACTGTGAGAGCCAACCGCTCCCCCCGAAGCAGCTGCGAGATGTGGGATCATTATGAGACCAGATCGCAGTAACATGCGCGCCTTGGGCATGCGGTTCAAGGTATTCCTTTGTACAATCTAAGGGTTACCTCCACCGGGCACGGTGCCTACGCGGTCCAGTTGGATTTCCCCGTTAGGAGCGCCATTGCGCTGGAGCGACGCACACCGGGCCGTCGTTCTGGGCTGGGCCCATCGCTCCTGCCTGTGGGGTTTAGCGGGTCGAGGCCTCCCCTTAACTTCCTATTTCTCCTCCCTATTCTCCTCCTTATAGCATTTGAGAACAGGAGAATTGGGATGGCGTCGATTGAGGTCGATTTCGACGTGTTCAAGGAACTGACCATCCGGCGGGCCACCGAAGCCACGACATACAACGATGTCATCCGGGAACTGCTGGGACTGGATAAGAAGGCAGTGGTGGCGGCCTCGTCTGGCGGCGCGACGTTCAAAGGAGCGCACTTCCCCGAGGGCACGAAATTCCGAGCCACCTATAAGGGCCGAACGTATGACGCCGAGATCAGGAGCGGCGTCTGGCGATCATCCGATGGCGGCACTCGCAACAGCCCGTCCGAGGCAGCGGTTAAGATCACCGGCAAACACTGGAACGGCTGGCGCTTCTGGCACTGCTTGCGGCCGGGCGATACCGAGTGGCAGCTCATTGACCAGTTGCGGCCACAGTCGACACTCGACCAATTCTAGAAAGCCAGAAGGTGGCGGCCCTCGCCTATGAAGAAGCTTGGGGCAGGATCAGCGCATCGTAATAGGGCTTCATAATGCCTGTCACTTCATCGAATGCGTCGGCCTGGAGCAAACTTCGCTTGCCCTTGATTTCAATTGAGTAACCATTGTACGCGGCACCATGCAGGCTCACCGAACCGAGGATGAGCTGCATATCATCGGGGACATGCTCAAGTGCAAACTGTATCATCCTCGTCGCGTTCGCAGGGTCTTGATCCTGCTGGACAGGACTATCCACGATGAGGGGGCATAGCACCGACGCCGACGAGGCGCGCATCGTGTTCACAAACGCATAGTAATAGGCAAGCAATGCTCGCGGAAGATCGCTGCCGGTCTCGTTAATCACACAGTCGATTTGCTTATAGCTTTTCTCGGCAAGGCCCGGCACTTGCAATTCGAAAATGTACCGCTTCATAAGCTGAAAATATCGATCCTTGATCGCCTTCTGAAATTTCTTGTCCTCGAACGACTTCATCGTTGTCAGCGCTTCATCCGAGCGCGCGTCTTGTTCACCTATCTTGGTGTTGATGTCAGAGTGTTCGGCGGCGATCGCATCATCGACCATGCGTTCGCTCTCGCCCTCGACAAGGTCTCGAAGCTTTAGCTCGCCGCGCCGCTCGTTCAGGATCGCGTTGACCCGGTCGATATTCTCGGCGAGATTCTCGAACTTGCCACGTTCCAGCGAAATTGCCTCGTCCACATGGGCAATCTCTTGTCGCACCTCCAGCAAAAAGCCCCGGCAAGTCTCTGCGTCAGAAATCAGCCCGAACTTATTTGCGAAGTCGTTGAGGTGCGCGGTACCGCAGGTCGGGCAAATGATTTCGGTATCGGCCGTCTTGCGGATGAAATCATAATCTGCGTCCAGCTCTGCCAACGCGTTACCAGCAATCGTGCTCTGCTCGATTAGAGCTGCGCGCTTGGAATGAAGATCAGCGAGGCCGCGCTGGACCTGATCCCTCTTATCTTGCAGCGCTTGGCATTCCCTTAGCAGCGCGTCGATCCGGTCAGCGAAAGTGTCTGGCATTAAGTCGAACTTGATCGGCCGTCGGCCGGATTGAAGTCGCACCGCCGCACGGTCTAAGGCTCGGCGGTCAACCTTCAAATCGTCGATGATATGGTCCGCATCTATCTTCGTTGCTTTCGCAACGTAATATTCATTCGGCCGGAGACCAGCGTGGAAATAAGCTACATCGCGCTTTGGATTTTCGAACTGACCTAGACCCGCAAAAGAAGCCCACGAACGCAGCCAGCCAATATCTTGGTCCACATAGAAGGGCAGAAAGCAAAAGGCAGGTGGCGGCACGACCTGATTGCCTTGGCGATCGGAGAGCGTGAGCTTAAATTCCAATAGTTGCGCGATTTGAGGACCGATGCCGGAGCCAACACCGGAGCCGCTCCAGATGTTATGCCCCTGCACGTCGAACAGAGCGAAGAAGCTGCCCGAACGCATCACGCGATAAGGGACGTCATTCACCGTGAATTCAACGAGCAAGTTTGTCTTCAGAGCGTCCCAATTGTCGTTAGTTTTATAGGCGTCCGCGCCAAAGGCCGCATAGATCGATTTGATGAGGCAAGACTTCCCTGTGTCATTCTCGCCAAAGATTACTGTCCTGCGTTCGTCGAACTGGACGATCCTCGCCGCCTTCTCTAGATCGGAGGAGATGAGCAACCTTTGTAATTTCAAGTTTCTCATGAGTGCGCTTCCGAAGGCTGCGGATCAATCTCTTGAACTTCTCCTGTCGTTTCATGGGTGAATACCTCGTAAAATATCATGACCTTCAATCGAGCATTGCTGAACGGCGATATGTTGGCCTGCGCAAGGTCTCTGACCGCAGGATAGATTTCATCGACCAAATCGTCCAATCCCTGGGAGCCGCCACCGCATTTGTCCAGCTCGCTTCGGATTTTGTCCCTGATAACATTGATCGCCTCATTGCCAGCGTCCAACGCGATAGCGCGGTACCGCTGCCACTCGCGAGTTAAATTGGCCAGCTCGATCGCACCGACGTTCAACTGCTGACTGATCATGGACCATTCAGGCAGCGCCTGTCGCGAACGAACAAGATTGAGCCATCCCTCCACCTGCGACCGCGTGATCGATTTCTTTTGGATCAGTTCGGAGAAGCTGGAAATCGTCCCCGTGTATTTGGAGCGCGTCCTGCATTCCTCGACGATCGTCTTGTAGAGAGTGTCCGGATTGAATTCTACCGAACCGATGTGTTCGAGGATAAACTCGTTCAGCTTTCCTTTGATGTGCGTCGAACTGTCGTGCAGGCTCAAATCTGCTTGAACGTAATGCATGAGGCTTACCGCCGCGTGACTGGCCCCGCGGTGCTCCTGCGCGAGCTTGTCCATGAATTTCTTGAGCGTCTCGGCGTCGCAAGAAACAAGCTTGCACGCACCCGATGCCGAGGGCAGAAATGCACAAGGCACATTGGAGACGAAGTTTAGTTGCTCGGTCTCATCAGGGAACGTGACATAGTTGGAAAATAGCTTCCCCATGAACGAGGGCAACTTGCCGCCAGTAGGATCGTTCTTTTTGGGTTTGCGCCGATAAAGATCGGCCAGCGACCATTGCCCCTTGTCCTTGGTCTTGACCTGATAGAAGCGAGCGCGCGTCGGCGACTGCTCGCTGTCCAGCAGCACGATGTCATCATGGAACTCGAAGGCGATGGCATAGTCTTCTGACGAGCCATGATGTGCGAAGATCAGCGCGAGACCCCAGAGGGCCTGATAGTCGAAACGCTCGTATCCCGTTTCGCCAGATTTTTCTCGTTGTGGCTCTGAGATGAGCCGATCGGCAAATGACACCCAAGCTTCCCCCCGCTCCCGCCTCGTACTCTAGCGAGCGGCGGCGACGTTACAACTGCGGGTAATCACTTGAAATTAGACCTTGAGACACCATTCGCGCATCGCGTGACGCGAGGATTCGGTGCGAACGCGAGCGCGCATGAATGCAATCATAGCTCAAGCGCATTAGCTCACCAACCAACTTCCCGCTAAGCTGTTGAATATCTGGAACAGTTTGGTGAGCTGACCCCACCCGACCTCATGTTCGCGATTTTCTACCGGGGCCGAAAAGCTTGTCCTAGAACAGCTCCCGGCGTGCCCAGCGGCCTGACGCAGAATTGATTATGGCATTGATTATCTCGGCGCGTCGCCGTTCGAAATTTTATCTAACTTATTGAAGTTATTGGTGCCGCAAGAGGGATTCGAACCCCCGACCCCGTCATTACGAATGACGTGCTCTACCGACTGAGCTATTGCGGCGAACCCTGCCGGGGCCCGGATAGGGCCGGCCCCGATACGCGCGCTCCTGATATCGGGCATGGCCCGAATTGGCAAGGACAAGCGGCAGGCGAAATGGGACTCACGCGCCCCAGCGGGACCAGAATCCGCGCCAGCCGCCGGCCTGGGCCTTTGGGGTACCGATTTGCTCCGTAAATTCATCGCTTGGGCCGTCGTCGTCGATCCCGGGATCATCGGGCGCACGGACGATCGGCATGACGGCCTGGACCGGTGCCTGCGCCGGCTGGCCGAGGTCGGCACGGGTCCGGAACACCGGGGTCGCCGCCACCGGCGTTGATTCGGCGGCTTCCGAGGCCGGCTCGACCGCCTCCGCTGGCGTTATCACCGGTTCTTCCTTGGCGGCCGGGGGCGCGTTGTCTTGCGCGGCCGGAGCAGGAGGGGTCGCAGCCGGCGCGATTGCGGCCGGTTCCGCGGGCACCTCATTCGCCACCGTCACCCGCTTGGGCGGCGGAGCGGCCAGCATGGCTTCCTCGAAGGCCGAGGATTCGATGGTCGCGCCCTTGTCCGAGGGCAGGCTCGCAACCGGCGTCTGCCACTGGAAGGCATCGAGCCGCCCCGTGACCGGGGAGACCGGACGCCAGCGATCGCTGACATAGCCGTCGGCGGTCCAGGCGGGATCGTGCCGGGCACGCACCGCGCGCAACGTCCAGGCGCGGGCGCGTCCGCCGTCGCCATGCTCGCTGCGCTCGAGCTCGGCCATCAGCAGCGCCACGCGCTGGGTCGGATCGTTGACGTAGGGCGCCAGCACTTCGCGCGCGCGCGCGAATTCGGAGGCATCGATCGCGGCGCGTGCAATCGCGAGCTGTCCCTCGACATGGCCGGGCTTGTCGGCGCCCGTTTTCGCCGCGAGCGTCTCGATCCGCTGCAGGCGCTGCCGCGCAGAATCGCCGAGCTTCACATGCGCGTAGGCGTCGGCCAGATCGGGATGCGGATTGGCGAGCCAGGCGGCTTCGACCAGCTTCATGGCGCGACGCACCTGATGCGCTTCGCTCTCGAATTTCGCCGCCAGCACTGCGGCCGGCACCAAGGTCGGCGCGAGCTTGACGGCTTCCATCACGCTCTCGCGCGCCACGTCGCGGTCCATGGTCTCCAATTCCAGCGCGCGCGCCGTCAGCAGCACGCCGCGCTGGCGGCGATAGGCTTGCTTGTCGATCAGGCCTGCGGACAGATTCGAATCCAGGATCGCGAGCGCGCCGCTCCAATCGCCGCGCGCGCAGCGGAAGCCAAGCACCGCATGCGAGGCCCAGGTCGAGGATGGCGACAGCTTGATCGCTTCCTCCGCGATCATCACCGCGCCGACCGCATCGTCGGCGCGCTGCGCCTCGATGAAGAGGCCGCGCAGGCCGAGCAGCCGCGTGTCCTCGCGCTCGGCCATGGCGCGGAAGGCGCGCTGCGCCTCGTCGCGATTGCCGCCGAGCTGAGCCGATTGCGCGTGCAAGAGAAGCGCGAGCGGATCATCCGGGGCATGGCGCCGCGCCGCTTCGGCGTGACGGCGGGCAAGGGCGGTATCGCCGTGGCCGATCGCAAGCAAGCCATGCGTGATGGCGTGGCGGCCGCGCGCGCGGCGCTTTTCGTGCCGGCGGCGGCGGATCCGACCGGGCATGCGCCAGATCGCGGTCACGATGCTCCAGAGCAGGACGATCAAGACGGCAAAGATGCCGAGGCAGAGCACGAACACCGGAATGCTCGGCGAGGCCCGATAAGCGCCCCAGGTCATCACGACATTGCCGGGCTGATCGGCAACCCAGGCCGCGCCGGCGCCCGCGAGCGCAATCAGGACGAGGAAGAGGACGATGCGAAGCATGGCTATCCCTATACGCGCGGATTGTTGCGCGAATCTTATTGCGCAGGCTTGGTGAGACTGGCCAGAGCGTCGTCGGCAAATTGACGGGAGGCCGCGAGCGCGGCATCGCGCGCATCGGCCTTGTCGAGCCAGCCTTGCGCGGGCGCACGATCGGCCTCGGGCAGTGTCTTCAACTCGCGACGCGCCTCGACGAAATCGTTGCGCAGCGCCGCCGCCGTGATCCGAGCGACAATGGCACCGCGATCGGTGCCGGCCCCGTCGGTACGCTCGATTCTGACGAGCTTCGATGCTCCAGCCTGGAGCCGCTCGACGATGCCCGCCCCCGCGGCCGGAGCCTCGGCCGGCGGCGACAGCTTTGGCACGATGTTGAGGAGCTCGCGGCTCAGCGCGACCGGCGTCGGAATCCCTGAGGCCGCGAACATGTCGAGCGGTTTCAGCATCTCGGGCTTGGCCGCAAGCGACCGCGCGGCTGCGAGCTGCGCCTCATAGGGGTCGTTATGGCGAACGGCAACGTCGAGCAGTGTGGCGGCAACGACATGGCGCAGCGGCTTGTCGTCCGTCTGCCTGGCATCGGCGGCGATCTTTTCGCCCTGCTGCGCGATCTCGGCGCGGGCAGAGGTGCTGGCGCGCTCGAGCTGGGAGACGCGCTCGTCGAGGGCGGCGAGACCGGACGACGAGGCCGCATCGCGCGGCGCGGATTTCGCATCGTTCAATGCGCCCGCGACCTTGTCGGATTGCGTACGCAAATTGGCGACGTCGCTACGCAGCGTGGCGACGGATTTCTCCAACGCATCGAGCCGCGACGTCATCGCCGGATCTGGCGCGGGCCTGACCGCCTTGGCTTCGATTGCGGCGACACGTCCGCTCAGCGCATCGATGGTCGCGCTCGTCACCTGCGGCGCGGCCGCCGGCGCCTGGACCGCAGGCCAGCCCAGCACCCAACCGACCGCGATCACGAGCGCGGCCGCGACGGCGCCGGAAAATGGCGCGATGACCCAGGGAGAGATGGGGACCGACGCAGCAGCGGCTTGCGTGTCATCTCGCTGCGGCTCAGCCTTGTCTGTCTCAGCTCTGGCTGTCTCAGCCTTGCCGGTCTCGACCGTGCCATCATCGACATCGGCCTGCCCGGATCTTGCCTGCTCAGCCGATGGCTGCGCCTCCGGCTCGCCCACCACGTCCTGCGGCTGGGTGGAGACTTCGGTCGCCTCGAGGTCGATGGTGGGCGGCGTGCGCTTGGCACGGCCGGACTCGGGAGCCAATCCTGCCTCTTCAGGCTTGTCGTCGGCCATCGTGACGGTTCCTCACACTTGCATACCAGAGACGAGCCCGATTGCGTCGGATTCGGCCCGTCCTCTTACGCCAAACGGGTCCGCAAAGCACGCTCCAAGGCGTCAAACAGGGCATTTTCGTCCGGGGTCGCGGCCACCAGAACCTGCGACGCGCCGGCATCGCGCAGAACGCTGGCAACCGTCTCGGACAGGCAGCATTGTGGGATCGCGAGTGCCGAGATTTCGACGCCCTCGTCCCGGGCCGCATCCAGGAAGGCGCGCGCGCTGCGCCGGGAGTAGTGCAGCACCGCCTCGATGCCATGGGCGGCAAAGCCGTCGCTGACCTCGCGCGGCAGGATATTGACCGGCGCCATGCGATACGTCGTTTGCGTGACCACGCTAAATCCTTCCGCGCCAAGCTCGCCGCCGAGATCCCGCGACAGATCGGCCCCGGCAAGATAAAGCAGCGTACTCTTTTTCTTCAGCACCTTGTCGCGCGCACCTTGCATCATCTTATCGCGCAAGGACGCGGCATCACCGCCGGCAACGAGCACCTTCGTGAAGCCGATGTCGCGCGCCACGGCGGCGGTGTGCTCTCCGACCGCGAACAGCGGCAGCTCCAAGAGGCCGCGGTCGCGCAATTGCGGCGCGACGCCGCGGATCGCATTGGCCGATGTCACGATGATGGCGCTGTAGCCGGTTTCGCCTTCGTCATGAAAAGCGACCGGCTCGAACTTGAGCACCGGCGCGAGCAGCACCACATGCCCCCGCGCGCGCAGATTCTCCGCTGTTGCCTGATTGTCGGGATGCGGCCGTGTGACAAGAATGGACATCGCTTGTGTTCCCGATCCACGTGGCGGTGACGCATTGACGAATGCTGTCGGACGTACCAGAACTCTGCTTTACGGATGAGCGCAAGGGCGCAAATTGGATAACAATTCGCCAATGCTGGTACTGGGCATCGAGACCACCTGCGACGAGACCGCGGCGGCGGTGGTCGAGCGCGCGCCGGACGGACGCGGCAAGATCCTCTCCAATATCGTGCGGTCGCAGGTCGAGGAGCACGCCCGCTTCGGCGGCGTGGTGCCGGAGATCGCCGCGCGCGCCCATGTCGACCTGCTCGACGGCATCATCGAGCGCGCCATGAGAGAGGCGGGCATCGACTTCGCCGAGCTCGACGGCGTTGCGGCAGCCGCAGGACCGGGGCTGATCGGCGGCGTCATCGTCGGCCTCACCACCGCGAAGGCGATCGCAATCGTGCATGACACGCCGCTGGTCGCGGTCAACCATCTCGAGGCGCATGCGCTGACCCCGCGACTGACGCACGGCATCGAATTTCCTTATTGTCTGTTCCTCGCCTCCGGCGGCCACACCCAGATCGTCGCGGTCGCCGGGATCGGCCAATATGTGCGGCTCGGCACCACCGTCGACGACGCCATCGGCGAGGCCTTCGACAAGGTCGCGAAGATGCTGGGCCTGCCCTACCCCGGCGGACCGGAAGTCGAGCGCGCGGCGGCGACTGGCGATCCGACGCGTTTTGCGTTTCCGCGGCCGATGCAGGGCCGTCCCGACGCCAATTTCTCGTTGTCGGGATTGAAAACAGCGGTGCGCACCGAGGCGAGCCGGCTCAGCGCGATCACGCCGCAGGACATCGGCGATCTCTGCGCGAGCTTCCAAGCCGCAGTGCTTGACTCGACCGCCGACCGGCTGCGCGTGGGCCTGAAACTCTTCCGCGAACAATTCGGCGCGCCGCGCGCGCTGGTCGCCGCCGGCGGCGTCGCCGCCAATCAGGCGATCCGCGGCGCACTGTTCGACGTTGCCGGGGAAGCGAAGACGCAGCTGATCATGCCGCCACCCGCGCTCTGCACCGATAATGGGGCAATGATCGCCTGGGCCGGCGCCGAACGCCTCGCGCTCGGCATCACCGATACGATGGACGCGCAGCCGCGCGCCCGCTGGCTGCTCGACGCCAACGCCACCGCGCCTGATGGCTACGGCAAGACGCGGGCGGGGTATTGACCATGACGCCGTTCCGCTCCGTCGCGGTGATCGGTGCCGGCGCCTGGGGCACGGCGCTGGCGACGGTGGCCGCGCGCGCCGGGAGGAGCGTGACGCTGTGGGCACGCAACGCCGACCATGCTGCGCGGATCGCATCGACCCGTGACAATCCGCGGCTTCCCGGCGTGCGGCTCGCGCCGGAGATCGTCGTCACACACGAGCTCGCACAAGTCGCGCGCGCCGACTTGCTGCTGATCGCGACCCCGGCGCAGCATCTGCGCGGCGTGGTCAACATGCTGGCCTCGCACATCACCCCGTCCGCGCCCGTCATCGCCTGCGCCAAGGGCATCGAGCACGGCACCCACAAATTCATGACCGACGTGATCGCGGAAGCCGCGCCGCATGCGCAGCCGGCGATCCTGTCCGGTCCGAGCTTCGCTCACGACGTCGCGCACGGATTGCCGACGGCGGTGACGCTGGCGGCGAAGGACGAGGCGCTGGCGAGCGCACTGGTGCAGGCGCTGGGCTCGCCGACCTTCCGTCCCTATCACTCCACCGACATCCGCGGCGTCGAGATCGGCGGCGCGGCCAAGAACGTGCTGGCGATCGCGGTCGGCATTGCGGTCGGGCGCAAGCTCGGTGCTTCCGCGCAGGCTGCACTGACCACCCGCGCCTTTGCCGAGTTGACGCGGCTTGGCCGCGCGCTCGGCGCACGCGGCGAGACACTCACGGGCCTGTCCGGGCTCGGCGATCTGATCCTGACCTGCTCGAGCCCGCAATCGCGCAATTTTGCGCTTGGGCTCGCGCTCGGCCGCGGTGAGCCGCCGTCCGCGGGCAAGCTTGCCGAAGGCGAATTCACCGCGCCGGTGCTGATCGAGCTCGCGGCTTCGCAAAACGTCGAGATGCCGGTATCAGAAGCTGTCGCATCAATCCTGGGCGGCAGAAGCACGATCGACGCGGCGATCTCCGGACTGTTGACGCGGCCTTTCAAGGCAGAGGAATGAACATGGCGTACTGGCTGGTGAAATCCGAACCATCGGTGTGGTCCTGGGACCAGCAGGTCGCGAAGGGCGCCAAGGGCGAAGCCTGGACCGGCGTGCGCAACTACACTGCGCGGATCAATCTCGTGAACATGAAGAAGGGCGACAAGGCGTTCTTCTATCATTCCAACGAGGGCAAGGAGATCGTCGGGATCGCGGAAGTCATCAAGGAGGCCTATCCGGATCCGACCGACAAGACGGCAAAGTTCGTCTGCGTCGACATCAAGGCCGACAAACCCTTGAAGACGCCGGTGACGATGGTCGCGATCAAGGCCGAGAAGAAGCTGGCCGAGATGGCGCTGGTGAAATATTCGCGCCTGTCCGTGCAGCCGGTGACGCCTGAGGAATGGAAGCTCGTCTGCAAGATGGGCGGGGTATGATTCGCTCCAAGTGAAGGCCCAGCTGTGACGAATTCGTGATAGTGCGGGAGCGCCGTCACAACCATTGATATCTGCCGACAGAGTTCCTAGGTTCGGCAGAGGAATGGACGTTCAACAGGTCTTCTCGCGTCATGGCGATGCAAGAAAGGGACGGCGGCGAGCAATCGCCAGGGTCCGCGGACGGCCCGACAGGGGCCTTTCCATTCCGTGCTCGAAAAGATACCTCGTCGACGCTTGCGATACTGCTGGCGGGCGCCGCCATGATCGGAGCCATCATCGGGTGGTTTCTCATCACGCGGGCTGCACCTGACGCTCCCGTCATTGCGCTGGTGCCGCAGGAACAGGTGGCTGACGCCATCCCGACCCTGACGCCGGATGGCCAGCGCGTTGCGCAATCCGACAGCCGGCAATGCCGTTATCCCATCGCATTCATCACGGTATCGACCCCGGGCAACCCCGCCGGTGGAATCGTCACGTTTCGCACCAGCAGATATCGATCGCCCTCTTTCCGCGTCACCGAGCAGCCGCAGAGAATTGCCCTGCCAAACCCGCTGCCCGACAGCGGCGGACTCGACCCGCTGACTGTGGACGGCGACGCCAAGGGTTTGCTCGTATCCCTTTATCCGACGGCCCAGATGGAGCCGGTCGGCGGTTCAAGCACCGTTACGGTGCGATGGCCTGGGCGTCCACCATGCAAGTGAGATTTGCGTGCAGGTGAGATTTTCAAGTGAGACTTGAATGCAGAGCCTTGTGAACGCGCGCTTCATCCTCGCTTTCATCCTGATCGGCGTGGCGACGGCAGGCCTTAGTGCGCTGCTGTTCAATCCGCAGATCGGCTTTTTCGGCTGGATCGGATCGCTCTTCTCCGACATGACCGTGCTGCGATTCGTTGGCATCACCCTGACGATCGTCTCCGCGACCGGCATCGGCTACATCGCCGCCCGCCTTGGAGCCGACCCCACGGCGTCAGGCTTCGTGCCGATCGGAAGCGGCTACACTTACGGCCGCAGGCTGACGACCGTTCCCGGGACCGGCGAGACCAGAATGGTGATGCGCACCGCGGACGACGCGCTTGACGACCTCGACATGATGGTCGGGCTCGCCTCGGTCAAGACCGAGATCAACAAGCTGCTCGCGAGCCTGGAGGTTGAACGGCGGCGGCGCGAGCAGGGCCTGCCGGTGTTCGCCACGAGCCGGCACATGGTGTTCACCGGTCCTCCCGGAGTCGGCAAGACCGTGGTGGCCAGGGCCATCGGCGACATCTATCGCTCGCTCGGCGTGCTCCGCAAAGGCCATCTGATCGAAGCCGACCGCAGCCAGCTCGTCGCGAGCTACGTCGGCCAGACCGCGCCGAAAACGCTCGACGTCTGCCGCACCGCGCTCGACGGTGTCCTGTTCATCGACGAGGCCTACAGCCTCAGTCCGGCGGAATGGAAGGGTGATTTCGGCCGCGAGGCCATCGAGGCGCTGCTGAAATACATGGAAGACCACCGCGATCGCTTGGTCGTGATCGTCGCCGGCTATCCTGCCGAGATGCATCGCTTCATCGCCAGCAATCCCGGGCTCGCCAGCCGCTTCACCAAGACCATCGATTTTCCGCCGTACGACGGCCTCGAGCTCTGTGAAATCTTCCGCGCGATGGCGTCGGAGCAGCAATATCTGCTGCCGATCGGCGTCGAGACGGTACTCGCGCCATGGATCGATTCGCAGCGCGACGATCCGCAATGGGGCAACGCGCGCTCGATGCGGACGCTGCTCGAAAAGACCCGCGAGGCGCACGCGCTGCGCACGTCGCGAGACCCCGATGCGAGCGTCGCCGAGTTCGAGCTGAGCGACATTCAATCGGCCATCCGGGACAGCTGACATGAACATGGCGGTTCGCATTGTCGCGTTTCACGGCGCATTGTGGAGCATTGATCCCTGGTATCGGTGGTCGTGGTACGCTTGGCCCATCGCGACGGCCGTGCTGATCACGGGCTGGGTCCTGATCAGCAAGCCGGTCAACACCGGCGCCTGGGGTAACGCAGGAAGCTGGGCGAAGCCGATCGCGCAGAAGGCGACCGCCACACCGATCAAGACGACGACGATCAATACGGTGGACCTCGAGGTGATGAGCTGCTTTGCCAATAGCGGCCCGTCGTCGGAAAGCACCTGCACCAGATTGATCGATGGCGGCAAGATATCGGGCTCGAAGCTGGCATCGGTCTACACCCAGCGGGGCTTCATGCAGCGCGACCGGGCACCGGAAAGCGCGATGTCGGACTTCAATGCCGCGCTGAAGATCCAGCCCGACTACGCTGCGGCCCTCAACGACCGCGCCTGGATCTACATGACGCGCGGAGACTACGATGCGGCGCTTCAGGATCTGGATAAGACCGCAAGCCCGTCGACGCCCTGGCTGACAGCGGCGGTCGCGTATTATTACCGTGGCTTTGCTTACCTGCGGCTGAAAGACTATGCGAAGGCTCTGGCCGATTTGAACGAAGCCATCAGGCGGCAATCCAACAATGCCGACTACTACCTGGCACGCGGCGAGACCCAGCAGGCTCAACGGAGCTATGATGCCGCCTTGCGCGACTTCGACGAGTTCGGCAAGCGCAGCCCGAAAGATCCGCGCGGTCTGTTGGCGCGCGCCGCGATCTTCGAAGCCATGGGCAGGCCGCGTGATGCCCTGACGGCGTTGCAGGGCGCAATGACGCTGGCGCCCGACAACGACTTCATCAACTCGGAACGCGACCGAATTCGCAGGCAAGTGAAGGACAATGATCCTGCGAGGAGCAATGCCGGCGAACCGCCGCCGACCTGATTCTCGAACCGCTGCGGTCGCGATGCCCGGCCGCGAAAGCCGCGCGCGCCAGGCTACGATCCCCGCCCTTGCGTCTGTGGCAGCGCAAGCACCTCGCATGGCGAGGCAATGCCGCGCAGCTTGTGCAGTCCGAGCGCGATCAGCGGCATTTCCGTCTCGGCGGCGAGCGCGCCCGACACCAGCACGGTCCTACGAAGCGGCTTGCACAGGCCTTCGAGCCGGCTGGCGAGATTGACGGCGGGACCGATCGCCGTGAAGTCGAGCCGATTGGCGGGGCCGATATTGCCCCAGAGCATCTCGCCGAGATGAAGGGCAGCCCCGAACGAAAGTAGCGGCAATCCTTGCGCGCGGCGCTCCGCGTTGAGATACGCCATCCCGGCTTCGGCGGCGGCTGCGGCGCGCAAGGCGGCATCACAGGCGCGCCGCGGCGTCGCCTCTGTCACCGGAAAGATCGCGAGCACACCATCGCCGATGAATTTGAGCACCTCGCCGCCGAAGGCGTGAACGGCACCGGCGATGCGATCGAACCAGGCATCGAGTGCGGCGATGACGTCGGCAGGCCGACTGGTTTCCGACAGGGTCGTGAAGCCGCGCAGATCGGCATAGAGCAGCGCAGCCTGGATGGTTTCACCGAGGTCGCGCCGCAACGGCGCTGCCAGCACCCGCTCGGCGCTGCGCTTGCCGAGATAGGCTTCCAGCGTCGCACGCAACGTTGCGCGTGCAGCGAGCGCGGCGAGCGGCGTCGCGGCAAAGCGCGCGGCCTGGCGCAGTTGGTCGATTTGGCCTGATGTGAACGGATGCGGACCGATCCAGCCGAGCAGCGGCCCATCGCGCCCGACAATGTCCTCGTGCACGTCGCCGCCCGCGATATCGCGCAGCCAGCGGCGACCGGCATCGTCAGGCAAATCGGGCGGCAGCCCGCCTGGCGCAAAACCGAGCGCCTCGATCACCCGGCCGTTGTCCGCACGCCACAACCAGGTCCGCTTCGCGATCAACGGATGCGGCACCTCCAGCGTCAGGGCGCCGGCCGCAAGCGGCACGCCATCGGCGAGCAGATGCGTGCCGAGGTCCGCGAGCAGACGATCGGCGCCGGCGGTTTCCGAGGCGGCATCGACAAGCCAGGCGAGGGTCGGGGAGAGTTGCATGATCCGATGATGGCGAAGGAGGACCGTCTTTGTCACGGGCAATCCTTGACGGGCCGCTTGGGCGCCGCCATGTGCCAGGAGCACCCTGGGGATGATCGCCGATGACCGAGCCCTTCGTATTTCGACGCGAGACCCAGATCGCCGCCCCGCGTGCCACCGTCTTCGCCTATTTGACCGATCCGGAGAAAATCCTGAGCTGGATGGGCTCGGATGCGACCACCGAGCCGCATCCCGGCGGGCTTTATCTTCTGAGGGGTATCGGCCCGCGTGGCAGCATCGCCCGGGGCGCCTTCCGCGAGGTCGTGCCGGTGCATCGCCTGGCCTATACGTTCGGCTGGGAGGGCGGTCAGGAAGTCCCGCCCGGCTCGAGCCTGATCGAGATCGACCTGATCGAACGCGACGGTGGCACGCTGCTGCGCATGACGCATAGCGGGCTGCCGACCGAGGAACAGATGGCCGCCCACGCGAAAGGCTGGGCGCATTATCTGAGCCGACTGACGAGCGCCGCCGCGGGCCGCGATCCAGGCCCTGACCGAGGCATCTCGGACAATATGTAGCGATGCGCGGGCTACACCGCCGCGGTCGCCACCACCTGCTGCAACAACTGCTCGCGGCGGGCCTGCGAGCGTTGGCCCTTCATGGTCGCCGCGAAGCGCTCGAGGATGCCCTCTTCGAACGCCGTGACGATGGTGTCGTGGACGTAGCTCTTGCGGCAAATCGCCGGCGTGTTGGAGAGCTTGTCGGCGGCGGCGCGGATCGCGTCCAGCACCTGCTTCTTGCGGCCGCGCTGGCTGGTCGCCGGCGTGATCCGCGACAGCGATTCCACGACGACAGCCGAGGCCATCAGGGTGCGAAAATCCTTCAGCGAAATCTTGATGCCCGCGATCTCGCGCAGGAACGCGTTCACCTGCGTGGTGCTGACGGCGCGCACGACGCCGTAGGCATCGCGATACTGGAACATGCGCTTGCCGGGGACGCTTTGCAAAATGCCGATGGCGCGCACCAGCTTGGCGGCGTCGCACTCCTTGCGAACGGCTTTGCCGCCCTTCGCCTTGAAGGTGAGCACGAAGCAGTCGTCTTCCAGCGTGACGTTGGACTTCAGCAGCGTCGTGGCCCCGCGGGTGCCGTTGAGGCGGGCGTAGGATTCGTTGCCGGGCCGGATCGCGGTGCGCGCGATCAGCTCGATCACGGCCGAGAGCGCGAATTCGCGGGTCGGCTCGTCGCCCGACAGGAACGCCGACACCTTGCGCCGGATTTTGGGCAGCGCGCCAACCAGCTTTTCCAGGCGATGCGCCTTGCGATGCTCGCGGACCTTCTCCCAGTCGGCGTGATAGCGATATTGCAGCCGGCCTGCGGCATCGCGTCCCACCGCCTGGAGATGTGAGCTCGGATCGGCCGAGTAGCGCACCTCGCGGTAGGCCGGCGGCACCGCCATGGCATGCAGCCGACGGATTGTGCGGGCGTCACGGATATGCGCGCCATTGGGACGGACGAAGGAATAGCCCTTGCCGCGCTTGATGCGGCGGATGGTCAGCTCGTTCTGGTCGCCGAGCCGCAGGCCCAGTTCCTTGGCGAGCGCCTCCACCGTTGCAGGGGACGCCGCATCGAAGACCTTTTTCGGGCTGGGACGGGTGGAACCTGATGGTTTGGGCCATTGTCCGAGGGCCTTGGCCAGCGCAATGGCAGCAGGATCGGCGGAGGCAGGCCGCATCGTCCCGAGATTCTGCTGATCCATCATGGTCTTAAGCCCTGGCCCTGTCTGTTACCGTTCAATGCCGCTGTTCTGACGTTTGTTCCAAGCCTCGCTTGGAGAGCCTCTTCGGACCCGGGTTAGCCACTTAGGGTGTTCCGAACCGCATTGCGAGTCCCGAATCAGTGAGAAGCGGTCTCCAAATACCTCCCGCGGCGCATGGGCTCCCTGCAAGGGCCGCTTCCCAGGTTTTGGGTCAAGAGCCAAAAGCCGCCACTCGGCCTGTTTCAGAATTGCGACAGCCGGCCGTTGCGGCTTGATTCTCCGCATGGCCGGCCGCTCATCGAAGGTCCAGCTTGTGCTCCTTGTCGGGGCCCGTTAGCCCGACGCATAATCGTTCAACGATGAAGTCGGCTCGCCAGTCCGCTGTGCTCGGCTTGCCGTATGTGGAGGGAAGCATGTCCGAGAAGATCTACGACGTCCCCGCGGAATGGGCCAAGCGCGCCTGGGTCGATCAGGCCAAATACAAGGACATGTATGCCCGCTCGGTCGCGGACCCCAACGCGTTCTGGGCCGAGCAGGCCAGGCGCATCGACTGGATGCACGCGCCGACCAAGATCGAGAACGTCTCCTTCGCGCCGGGCAACATCTCGATCAAGTGGTTCGAGGATGGCATCCTCAATGTCGCTCACAATTGCATCGACCGGCATCTGCACAAGCGCGCCAACCAGACCGCGATCATCTGGGAAGGCGACGATCCCTCGCAGTCCAGGCACATCACCTACAAGGAACTGCACGACGAGGTCTGCCGGATGGCCAACATCCTGCGCACCCGCAACGTGAAGAAGGGCGACCGCGTCACCATCTATCTGCCGATGATCCCGGAAGCGGCCTACGCGATGCTGGCCTGCGCGCGGATCGGCGCCATCCACTCGGTGGTGTTCGCGGGCTTCTCGCCGGATTCGCTCGCCCAGCGCATCAACGACTGCCAGTCCAAGGTCGTCATCACCGCTGACGAAGGCCTGCGCGGCGGCAAGAAGGTGCCGCTGAAGGCCAATGTCGACGCGGCCCTCGCAAAATCCGAGGGCGTCGACTGGGTCGTCGTCGTCAAGCGCACCGGCGGCAAGATCGACATGAACCCGACCCGCGACCTCTGGTATCACGAGGCCGCGGCGATGGTGACGACGGAATGCCCGGTCGAGCACATGCATGCCGAGGATCCGCTGTTCATCCTCTATACCTCGGGCTCGACCGGCCAACCCAAGGGGGTGCTGCACACCTCGGCCGGCTATCTCGTGTTCGCCGCGATGACGCACCAATACGTGTTCGACTATCACGATGGCGACATCTACTGGTGCACCGCCGACGTCGGCTGGGTCACCGGCCACAGCTACATTCTCTATGGACCGCTGGCCAACGGCGCGACCACGCTGATGTTCGAGGGCGTGCCGAATTACCCCGACAATTCCAGGTTCTGGAACGTCATCGACAAGCACAAGGTCAATATCTTCTACACCGCTCCGACTGCGATCCGCGCGCTGATGCAGGGCGGCGACGAGCCCGTGAAGAAGACCTCGCGTGCCTCGCTCCGCCTGCTCGGCTCGGTCGGCGAGCCCATCAACCCCGAGGCCTGGGAGTGGTATCACCGCGTCGTCGGTGACAACAGGTGCCCGATCGTCGATACCTGGTGGCAGACCGAGACCGGCGGCATTCTCATCACGCCGCTGCCGGGCGCGACCAGGCTCAAGCCGGGTTCGGCGACGCAGCCGTTCTTCGGCGTGGTGCCTGAAATCGTCGATGCCGACGGCAAGGTGCTGGAGGGTGAGACCACGGGCAATCTCTGCCTGACCCGCTCATGGCCGGGCCAGATGCGCACCGTCTACGGCGACCATGCCCGTTTCGAGCAGACCTATTTCTCGACCTACAAGGGCAAGTACTTCACCGGCGACGGCTGCCGGCGCGACGCCGACGGCTATTACTGGATCACCGGCCGCGTCGACGACGTCATCAACGTCTCCGGCCACCGCATGGGCACGGCGGAGGTCGAGAGCGCGCTGGTGGCGCATGAGAAGGTGTCGGAGGCCGCCGTGGTCGGCTTCCCGCACGACATCAAGGGCCAGGGCATCTACGCCTATGTCACCCTGATGGCCGGCATCGAACCGACCGAGGAGCTGCGCAGGGAGCTCGTGACCTGGGTCCGCAAGGAGATCGGCCCGATCGCCTCGCCCGACCAGATCCAGTTCGCGCCAGGCCTGCCCAAGACCCGTTCCGGCAAGATCATGCGCCGCATCCTGCGCAAGATCGCCGAGGACGAACCGGGCAGCTTAGGAGACACCTCGACGCTCGCCGATCCCGCCGTGGTCGATGATCTCGTGAAGAACCGGCAGAACAAGAAGTCGGTCTGAGCTCCCGTGCCCCGGACGCAGCGCAACGCCTCTTTGGCGGTGCGCTGCAGAGCCGGGGCCCACGTCACGGCAGAACGCTTGGCTTCTGAGTCCCGGCTCTGCGGAGCAGCGTTGCACCCGCGTCCGCGACACGAGACTGCCTTTCGCGCCGACGCCGTCCAAAAACGCCCCCGGTTCACGCCCTCACGCACTTGTCAGGGCGCACCCCGGCGCGGTGGTATCTTTCCCGCCCAGTGTTGTTTTCAGGTCATTTACTTTATTTCGAACATTTCCTTTCTTCCCCCTGCCGGCTCGCCCCCGGCGGCCGCGCGTGGAAACCATCCGGTTAACAAGCGCGTTGAGAATGTCTGGGCGAGGCCGGCGATTTCAGGTTTTGCGTGAATTTGGACGATCCGTTCCGGGCCGAGGGGAAAATTGATGTCGATGAAGATTGCATTCGCGCTGGCCGCGACCGTCGCCGCGGGGGCCTTGATGCCGACGACAGCCCAGGCGCGGCCGGAACTGGTGGGCGCCCATCTGGCCGACTACTCGCCGGGCACCATCGTGGTCAAAACCAACGAACGCAGGCTGTATCTCATCCTCGATGACGGCCACGCCATGCGCTATCCGGTCGGTGTCGGCAAATCAGGCAAGCAGTGGGCCGGCACCACCCGCATCGACGGCAAGTATCGCAATCCGGCCTGGTCGCCGCCCGCCGAGGTGAAGCGCGACAAGCCGCAGCTTCCCGACGTGATTCCGGGCGGATCGCCGCGCAACCCGATGGGCGTTGCAGCCATGACGCTGGCCGGGGGAGAATATGCCATCCATGGCACGAACGTGCCGAACTCGGTCGGCGGCTTCGTCTCCTATGGCTGCATCCGTATGCTCAACGACGACATCACCGATCTCTACAGCCGCGTGTCGGTCGGAACGAAGGTCGTCGTGACACGCTGATCGCAGCCACCAAACAGCGATTGAAAGAGCCGCGTTTCGACGCGGCTTTTTTGTTACCAGAAGCGCCAGCCGCGCGTACACCAACCATCGCGATGGCCGCCATCGTAGCTGCGCGCATAGCCGCCCGCGAGCATCGCCGCCGAAACGTTGGCGGTTCGTCTGGTCGCCACGTCGGCCAGAACACGCCCGTATTTTTCCGTCCCGAGATTGTAGATCGTGACGCCGCCCTGGCCGAGCAGGTTGCGCAGCGCCTCGGTGGCGGCTTCCGCCTTGTCAAGCTCGTCGTGACAGGATGCCTTCATCTCGGGCGCATCGATGCCGCGCAGCCGAACCCGCGCGACGAAATCGCGTCCGTCGCGTTGATGCACCCGCGCCAGGAAGGTGTCACCATCGATGGTGCGGACGACGTCGACCTGCAGGCGGTTCTCGGCAGAGCCTGAATGCCGAAGGATGATCTCGGCATCCTGCGCGCGGCCATCGGCCGGATGCGGCACCCGCCAATTCGTCCCATGCCGGAAGGTCAGCACGACCGCGACCACGACGCTGACGATGAACATCCACGGCACCAGTCCGGAGAGACGACGGCTAAATGGCGAGCCGCCAAAAGACGACCGACCGGACCTATCTGGGTCGAAGCGCGACATCCAATCACGCTAGGGCTGAGTGGGTCAGACCGACAAGTGACTAAAAAATCCGAACCTCAAAAGTCCGAGGCGATCCCCTTGCGCTCCCAATCGCCGTAGCGCGTGGGCTCGGGTCCCTTCGGCCCCTGCAATTCCTTCGGCGCAGCTTCGGCACGGGCCGCTGTGGCTTGCCGGCGTGCCTCCGCTTCGGCCAGCGCGCGCTGGGCGGCCGCCGGCAAGGGTTTGCGATTGGGGACAGGAGACTGGTCGTTCATCGTTCGGGTCCTAGCGCAGGATCGTCAGGCGCGCGACGTTCAATAACGCATTGCTGAAATGGCTCCGGCGGGCTGAAATCGCCAGAGGCCGTTCTTACATTTGGCATATTCGCATGCCACAGAAGCTGATCTTAAGGCATGCGCCTACCCGGCGGAACTGCCGCTTGCTCAGAACCTTACGTCCGCATGCCATCTCAACGTTTCGTTCCTCCATCCGAAGTGCCTGGTCTAGCGGCGCGGCGGATCGCTGCCGACATCGTCGACGGCGTGTTGCACAAGCACCGCACGCTCGACGACCAGCTCGACGGCTCCGGCGCTCATCCCGGACTGAAGACGCTCGCCGACCGCGACCGCGCGCTGATGCGGCGTCTGGTCGCGACCATCCTGCGTCGGCTCGGCACGCTCGGCCATGTGCTGTCGCGCCTGCTCGACAAGGGTATCCCGTCCGATGCGCCGCGCGCGCAGAGCGCCCTCTTGATTGGTGCCGCCCAGATCCTCTGGATGGACGTGCCCGATCACGCTGCGGTCGATCTGTCGGTGCGCCTGGTGCAATCCGACCGGCGCGCCGCGCGCTATGCCGGCCTCGTCAACGCGGTGCTGCGCCGCTGCGCGCGCGAAGGCCAGGCGCTGGTCGAGGAGGTCGCGACGCAATCGCTGGACCTGCCGCCCTGGCTGCTGGCGCGCTGGAGCGCGCATTACGGCGAGGCGACCGCACGGGACATGGCGCTCGCGCTCGGCCACGAACCTTCGCTCGATCTGACTGTGAAGTCCGACGCCGCACATTGGGCAAGCCGTCTGCATGGCGAAGTGCTGCCGACCGGATCTGTGCGCACGCTGCTGCATGGCTCGGTGACCATGCTGCCCGGATTCGCCGAAGGACAATGGTGGGTGCAGGACGCCGCCGCCGCGCTGCCGGTCCGGCTGTTCGGAGATATCGCCGGTAAGTCCATCGCCGATCTCTGCGCCGCGCCCGGCGGCAAGACGGCGCAGTTGGCACAAGCCGGAGCGCGTGTCACGGCGCTGGACCGTTCGCCCGCGCGCGTGGCGCGGCTGCGGGAAAATCTCAACCGGCTGTCGCTCCAGGCCGAGACTGTGGTCGCTGACGCCGTGGAATGGACCGGCCCAGAGGACGGCTTCGACGGAATCCTGATCGATGCCCCCTGCACCTCGACCGGAACGATTCGCCGGCATCCTGATGTTGCCTGGCTGCGGCAGGACTCGGACGTTGCCGCGATGTCCGTTCTCCAGCAGCGGCTGCTGAAGAAATCGGTCTCGTTGCTCAAATCGGGCGGCACGCTGGTCTATTGCACCTGTTCGCTGGAACCCGAGGAAGGCGAGCAAGCCGTCGTCACGCTGCTGGCGGCAGAGCCGTCGCTTCGCCGCGTCCCGATCGAGGCGAGCGAAGTCTCCGGGCTCGGCGAGATCATCACCGCCGAGGGCGATCTCCGGACCTTGCCGAGCCATCTGCCGCACGCTGACCCGAAGCTCGGTGGGCTGGACGGATTCTTCGCGGCCCGGCTCGTTAAATCCTGATTTTGCACCGGATTTTGCTGCCACGCCCCTGATTCGGGGTCTTTCAAGGTGGTGTCCGCGGTCCGATTCTGGGATTAATAAGGATTCGTCGGAATCCTCTCCCCCTTCAAGGTAAGGCGTGTCGGTCGCTCAACGCAGACGTATCTCGACGCTGGTCATGAACCGCTTTGCGCGGAACATGCTCGCGCGCGCGAGCGGCGGTTCCGTTGCGCTGTCGCGGGTCTGGCCCGGTCGCACCGACCGGTTGATCATCGCGCCGCATGATCTGCGCACCGCGGATGCGACGCGCGCCGCCGAGATCTATGCAGGGCGCTTCGTCTTCGCCGGCAAGATCGTCAACTGCCACGGACGCTCCATCTTCGATCTCGATCCGCCCTCGGAGGATTGGGAGGTCGCGCTGCTCGGCTTCGGCTGGCTGCGACACTTGCGCGCCGCCGACACCGCACTGACCCGGGCCAATGCGCGCGCGCTCGTCGAGGACTGGATCAGCAACCCCGCCAACAAGCGCCGTCCGGTCGCCCGCCGCGCCGACGTGCTGGCGCGGCGCGTGATCTCGCTGCTGTCGCAAGCGCCCCTGGTGCTCAGCGATACCGACAACAAATTCTATCGCCGTTACTTGCGCGCGCTCGCACGTGAGATCCGCTTGCTGCGCTTCGCCATGGTCAACATCCCCGACGGGGTGCCGAGACTGCAGGTGCAGATCGCGCTCTGCTACACAACGCTGTGCCTCGCCAACCAGGCCCGTCACATCCGCAGCGCGTCGAAAAAGCTGTCGGACGAGTTGCAGCGGCAGATCCTCCCCGACGGCGGGCATATCTCCAGAAATCCCGGCGCGCTGATCGAGCTGCTGATCGACCTGCTGCCGCTGCGGCAGACCTTTGCCGCGCGCAACATCGCGCCGCCGCCGGCGCTGCTCAATGCGATCGACCGCATGATGCCGATGCTGCGTTTTTTCCGGCACGGCGACGGCAATTTCGCGCTGTTCAACGGCATGAGCGCGACGCCATCGGATCTGCTGGCCACGCTCCTCGCCTATGACGACGCCCATGGCGCACCAATGGCGAACATGCCGCACACCGGCTTCCAGCGCCTCGATGCCGGGCCGACCACTGTGATCATCGACACCGGCCCGCCGCCGCCGCCCGGCGTCAGCCACGACGCGCATGCCGGTTGCCTGTCGTTCGAATTGTCTTCCGGCATCAGCCGCATCGTCACCAATTGCGGCATGCCGGCCACGGGCCGCGACAATTGGCGGCCGTTCGCGCGCGGCACCGCGGCGCATTCGACGCTGACCTATCACGACACCTCGTCCTGCCAGTTCGTCGAGATGTCAGCGATGAAGCGGCTGCTGCACGGTGCACCGGTCACCAGCGGCCCCCACGACGTCGAGAGCTATCGCGAGATCACCCAGGACGGCACACTGCTCACGACCTCCCATGACGGCTATCTCGCCAAGTTCGGCGTGATCCATCGCCGCGTGCTGATGATGGCCAATGACGGCGCGCGGATTGACGGCGAGGATACGCTGTCGCCGCCGCAGGGCGCGCGGCTGAAAGGCGCCGGCGCCGACTTCGCGCTGCGTTTCCACCTGCATCCCGCGGTGAAGGCGAGCCGCCTGTCGGATGCCCGCGGCGTCATGCTGGTGCTGCCGAACCGCGACGTCTGGACCTTTGAAGCCTTGGACGAGAAGGTCGACCTGGAGGACAGCGTGTTCCTGGCCGGCAATGACGGCCCGCGCCGGACCGCCCAGATCGTGATCCGCCAGGATGCCCGCCAGGCGGCCTCGGTTCGCTGGAGCTTTGTGCGCTCGACCGCATCGCCGGCGGTCACCAATGCCCGCCGCAACGCCCGCCGGGAGCCGGAACTTCCGCTGTAAAGAGCCGGGATTCGGCGCTATCCGATCGTTGTGAAGGGCCTCGAAAACTGCTATCGACCGCTCGTTCGCGCGACTGGCGACCTTGGATGGAGCACCATCGGGAAGCGCGATACATACCCGCCGCGCGCCTGGGCATAGACACTCCCTGAACAGAGGATCTTGCTCATGACTGACCATCCCCGCCGCGTCACCCGCGCCCTTCTCTCCGTCTCCGACAAATCAGGCCTGATCGACTTCGCCAAGGCGCTTGCCGCGCATGATGTCGAGCTGGTCTCGACCGGCGGAACCGCCAAGGCGATCGCCGCCGCCGGCCTGAAGGTGAAGGACGTCTCCGACCTCACCGGCTTCCCCGAGATGATGGACGGCCGCGTCAAGACGCTGCATCCGAAGGTGCATGGCGGCCTGCTCGCGATCCGCGACAACAAGGAGCACGCGGAAGCGATGAAGGCGCACGGTATCGCGCCGATCGACCTGCTCGTCGTCAATCTCTATCCGTTCGAAGCGACCGTCGACAAAGGCGCGGGATTCGAGGATTGCATCGAGAACATCGACATCGGCGGTCCCGCGATGATCCGCGCCGCCGCGAAGAACCACGACGACGTCGCCGTGGTGGTCGAGGCCGACGACTACAAGGCCGTGCTCGACGAGCTCGCCGCCAACAACGGCGCGACCACGCTGAAGCTGCGCCGGCGGCTTGCCGCAAAGGCCTATGCCCGCACCGCGGCCTATGATGCTGCCATATCGAACTGGTTCAGCCGCCAGCTCGAGATCGAGGCGCCCGACTTCCGTGCCTTCGGCGGCAAACTGATCCAGTCGCTGCGCTACGGCGAGAACCCGCACCAGACGGCAGCGTTCTATGCAACACCGGACAAGCGCCCGGGCGTCTCGACTGCACGGCAGCTCCAGGGCAAGGAGCTCTCCTACAACAACATCAACGACACCGATGCGGCCTATGAGTGCATCGGCGAGTTCGACGCCCGGCGCACCGCTGCCTGCGTCATCGTCAAGCACGCCAATCCCTGCGGCGTTGCTGAAGGCGCGAACCTCGTCGAGGCCTATCGCAAGGCCCTGGCTTGCGACTCGACCTCGGCCTTCGGCGGCATCATCGCGATGAACCGCGCGCTCGACGCCGACACCGCGCGCGAGATCACCAAGATCTTCACCGAGGTGATCATCGCGCCCGATGCCAGCGAGGAAGCCATCGCCGTCATCGGCGCGCGCAAGAATCTACGTCTGCTGCTTGCCGGCAGCCTGCCCGACCCGCGCGCGCCCGGCCTCACCGCCAAGACCGTGGCCGGCGGTCTTCTGGTGCAGAGCCGCGACAACGCCGTGGTCGACGACATGACTTTCAAGGTCGTGACCAGGCGTGCGCCCAGCGATGCCGAGATGCGCGATCTCAAGTTCGCGTTCCGGGTGGCAAAACACGTCAAGTCGAACACGATCATTTACGCCAAGGATCTCGCCACCGTCGGCATCGGCGCGGGCCAGATGAGCCGGGTGGATTCGGCCCGCATCGCAGCGCGCAAGGCACAAGACGCCGCCAACGCGCTGAAGCTCGTCGAGCCGCTCACCAAGGGTTCGGTCGTGGCGTCGGATGCGTTCTTCCCGTTCGCCGACGGCATGCTCGCCTGCATCGAAGCCGGCGCTACTGCCGTGGTGCAGCCCGGCGGCTCGATGCGCGATGACGAGGTCATCAAGGCCGCCGACGAGCACGGCATCGCCATGGTGTTCACGGGGACAAGGCACTTCAGGCACTGAGGCTGGCGACTCGTCATTGCGAGCGCAGCGAAGCAATCCGGAATCTTTCCGCGAGGAGCTCTGGATTGCTTGGTCGCACCGGCGCAAGATTGCTTCGCGATTTTGTCGCGGGCTCCTCGCAATGACGGTGGTGAAACCGGAGAGCGCAGCTACTCCTTCACCCGCATCGATCAGCCGCGGCGGGATGATGGAGACATCGCCGGGCTTGCCGATCCACAGCGCGCAGGAGCCGCCACCGGAACCGCACCGAATGCAGCGAAACGTGAAAGTAGGGCTGGGCGGCCCAATCGGGGAAGATCCAGCTGACGACGCTGCGCGCGGCGGATAGCTCCGCGAGGCGAGGGCCACTGGCGCATCCGGGGCGATCGTCATCACCCTGTCCTCATCACAAACAGTTTTGCCTCTCTTAGCGCAAACCGTATAGCATTATCGCGGCGCGCTTGAATTCGCCTGAAGGCTCAGCGGAAATCCGATGATGGCGTCATTTTCGACACGGCGCGCTTTTTTCGCGCTCATCGCTACTCTGACGTTTGGTCTGGCGTCGGCGGTAGCACAAGATGCGCGGCTCCCCTATGTGCCGCCCGCGCTCGACAGCGTGCACGCCATTCCGGCCGAGCACGGCATGGTGGTGGCACAGGAGAGGATCGCGGCGCATGTCGGCGCCGACGTCTTGCGACGTGGCGGCAACGCCGTCGATGCTGCCGTCGCGACCGGCTTCGCAATGGCGGTGACTTATCCGCGCGCCGGCAATATCGGCGGCGGCGGCTTCATGGTGATCCATTCCGCCGAACGCAACGAAGACGTCGCGATCGACTATCGCGAGACCGCGCCTGCGGCGACCACCGCGCAAGTCTTCCTCGGAGCCGACGGCAAGCCTGATCCCGCAAAATCGCGCGATTGCGGGCTTGGCGTCGGCGTGCCCGGCACGGTCGCGGGCCTGGCTCTGGCACTCGATAGATACGGCTCGGGTCGGTTCACGCTGGCGCAGTTGCTGGAGCCTGCGATCGCACTGGCCCGTGATGGATTCATCATCACCGACGACATCGCCGATACGCTGCCTGGCTGGTATCCGCGACTCGCGCGCTGGCCGTCCTCAGCCAAGATCTTCGCAAGGTCCGATGGCAGGCCATTTGGCGAAGGTGACAGGCTGGTGCAGAGCGATCTCGCCGACACGCTGGCGAGCGTCGCGGCGCAAGGACCGCGCGGCTTCTACGAGGGACCGGTGGCGGAAAAGATCGCCAAGGCCGTCTCCGATGCCGGCGGCATCATGACGCCAGCTGATCTGAAGGCCTATCAGGCGGTGATCCGCACGCCGGTGCGCGGCACCTATCGCGGCTACGACATCGTCTCGATGCCGCTGCCGTCCTCAGGCGGCGTGGTGCTGCTGGAGACCCTCAACATCCTCGAAGGCTTTCAGCTCGCGGACCTGAAGCAGGGATCGCCGGCCTCGCTTCATCTGCTGATCGAGGCCATGAAGCGCGCCTACGCCGACCGTGCGCGCTATCTTGGCGATCCCGCCTTCGTCAACGCGCCGATCGATAGGCTCACGGCGAAGGATTACGCCGCCAAGCTGCGCGCCGGCATTTCTGCCGAACGCGCCACGCCATCGAAGGATCTCGTTTCGACCGCCACATCGCCGCACGAAGGCAGCAATACGACGCACTACTCGGTCGTCGACAATAGCGGCAACGCCGTCAGCAACACCTACACACTGAACTTCAGCTACGGCGTCGGTCTCGTCGCCGACGGCACCGGCGTGCTGCTCAACAATGAACTCGACGATTTCACCGCCGCCGTCGGCGCCTCCAATGCCTATGGTCTTGTCGGCTACGAGGCCAATCTGCCCGGGCCGGGCAAGCGGCCGCTGTCATCGATGTCGCCGACCATTGTGCTGAAGGACCGCAAGCCGGTGCTGGTGACGGGCTCGCCTGGTGGCAGTCGCATCATCTCGACCGTGCTCCAGGTGATCGTGAACGTGCTCGACTACAGGCTGGACGTCGCGGCGGCGGTGGCTGCGCCGCGGCTGCATCATCAATGGCTGCCGGATGAAGTTCGCGTCGAACGCGGCTTTCCCGACGACGTGCTGTTCGAGCTGAAGGCGATGGACCATCTCGTCGTCGAGCCGATGGGACAGACGTCGGCCAATTCGATTCTCGTGACCCCGAACGGGCCGCTCGGCGCGCCCGATCCGCGCACGCGCGGTGCGGAAGCTGCGGGACAGTAGCCCTGACGCTGCAGGGCAAGAGCGCGGGCCGGCTTGCGCCGGCCGCCGCGCGTGCTACCACCGCTCGGCCAAAAGAATTTGCCGGGGAAACGCACATGACAACAGCCGATCCGAGCGGGCGCATCGAGCGCGCCGAGATCGAGGACAGCAGCCTTCTCGCCTTTTATCGCGACATGAACGTCGCCGAGCGCCGAACCTTCTGGGCTTGCGCGGCAGGCTGGGCGCTCGACGGCATGGACTTCATGATCTACCCGCTGGTGATCGGCACCATCATCGCGCTGTGGAAGGTCGATGCGGGCTCCGCCGGCCTTGCCGGCACGGTGACACTGCTGGCCTCCGCCATCGGCGGCTGGCTCGGCGGCTATGTCTCGGACCATATCGGCCGGGTCAGGACGCTTCAGATCACCATCATCTGGTTCTCGGTTTTCTCGCTGGTCTGCGCCGTCGTACAGAATTTCGAGCAGCTGCTGATAGCCCGCGCCGTGCTCGGCCTCGGCTTCGGCGGCGAATGGGCCGCAGGCGCCGTGCTGATGGGCGAGGCGATCCGGCCGCAATATCGCGGCCGCGCCGTCGGCTCGGTGCAATCGGGCTGGGCGGTCGGCTGGGGCCTTGCCGTGCTGGCGCAAGCGATCTTGTTCTCGTTGATGCCGGCAGAGACGGCGTGGCGCTGGATGTTCGTGATCGGCGCCCTGCCGGCGCTGCTGGTGTTCTACATCCGCCGCTCCGTCACCGAGCCCGAGATCGCCGCTGAAGCCCGTGCCAGGCAGGCCGCGAGCGGAGATCGCCCCGCGCTCTGGGAGATTTTTTCGGGCCCGATCCTGAAGACCACGATTCTCGCCTCACTCGCTGCGACGGGCTGCCAGGGCGGCTACTACGCCATCACGTTCTGGGTGCCGCAGTTCCTGACCAAGGAGCGGCATCTGTCCATCGTGGGATCGACCGGCTATCTCTCGACGCTGATCATCGGTTCCTTCATCGGCTATCTCGTCGGCGCCTGGCTCGCTGACCGCATCGGACGGCGTAACCTGTTCTTGATTTTCTCGATCGGAGCGATGGCCGTCGTGCTGCTCTACACGCAACTGCCGCTGAACAACGAGATCCTGTGGGTGCTCGGCTTTCCGCTTGGTTTCTTCGCCTCGGGTTATTTCTCAGGGATCGGCGCGTTCCTGACCGAGCTCTATCCGACGCGTCTGCGCGGCTCCGGCCAGGGCTTTTGCTATAATTTCGGCCGTGGCATCGGTGCGCTGTTTCCCTTCCTCGTCGGTGCGCTCTCGGCATCGACCTCGCTGGCCAATGCGATCGCGATCTTCGCGGTGGTGGCTTACGCGCTGTTCTTCATCGCGGCGTTCGCGCTGCCCGAGACGCGCGGGCGGGTGCTGCACGCGGACTGACAGATCATCGCGGGCGCTGGAGAAACTTACCGTCCGACCTGGTACGGTCCGCCCTTTTCCAGCGCGCGCGCATAAGCCGGCCGCGCGTGGATGCGTTCCAGAAACGCCATCGCCTTGGGATGGCCCTGCTCGAGTCCGCCGCGGGCTTGGGCCGCTTCGAGCGGAAAGCTCATCTGGATGTCGGCGGCCGTGAATTCGCTGCCGGCGAACCACTCGCTTTTGCCGAGTTCGCCCTCCCAATAGTCCATGTGCTGCTTGAGCTGCGGATTGACCAGCGCCGTGAGCGCCTGGTTCGAAACCTTGCGCACCAGCGGGCGAAGCAGCGCCGGCGCGCGTTTCGGCATCAGCGTGAACAGCAGCTTCAACAGCAGCGGCGACATCGCGGACCCCTCGGCGTAATGCAGCCAATAGGTGAAGCGCAGCCGCTCCGGCGTATCAGGCGGCGGGATCAGGCGGCCATTGCCATAGGTCGCGACGAGATATTCGATGATCGCGCCTGACTCGGCGAGGGTGTTGCCGTTGTCGGTGATGACGGGCGATTTGCCGAGCGGATGAATCGCACGCAGCTCCTTCGGCGCGCGCATGTCCGGCTGGCGCTGATAGCGCACGATCTCATAGGGCACGCCCAGCTCCTCGAGCAGCCACAGCACGCGCTGCGAGCGCGAATTGTTGAGGTGATGGAGGGTCAGCATCGCGAGAATCCCCGGGCTTGGTTTGTTGGGCCGGCCGCGTACCTGCCAGCCCGGAACCACAATGTCGAGCCGTTCGGAGGATATTTTCATCCGGGTATATTGACGGCGATTATTTACCCGGGTATTAAAGGCGCCACCATCGTCAATATGGCAATGATTTCAATGCAAGCAACTTTCACCGCGTTTCAAGGGCAGCGCCGCCTGGTGTCCGGGCCGGCGGGAGAGGTCGCTCTGGTCGTCAAGCGGGTGGCACCGCGGACGGACGAGGCGATCATCATCTTCGAGGACGCCACGGGCCGATCGATCGACTTCGATCTGCGCGGCGGCGATCGCGAGGTGCTGGCGCGTTTGGCGAAGCTGATCCCGCCGCCGGTCGAGGAGGCCGCGCCGCCGGCCGAGCCGCGCGGACGCGGCCGGCCAAAGCTCGGCGTGGTCGCGCGTGAGGTGACGCTGCTGCCGCGGCATTGGGAGTGGCTCGGCGTGCAGCCCGGCGGCGCTTCGGTCGCGCTGCGAAAGCTCGTCGACGAGGCCAGGCGCGCCAGCGGCGACAAGGATCGCGCACGGCAGGCGCGCGATGCGGCCTATCACTTCATGTCGACCATGGCAGGCAATCTGGCGCAATTCGAGGAAGCCTCGCGCGCGCTGTTCGCGGATGACCGGCGCCGCTTCACCGGACTGATCGCCGACTGGCCGGCCGATATCCGCGACCACATCGTCAAGCTCGCCTACGGCGACCGCGCCTAGCCGCGCAGCACGTCTCACAACCCTATCGACGGCCAAGCCGCGCATTGCTCGGCAGCGGCTTCGCATGCCCTCGTGAAAGGCAGAACCATGTCCGTTCCAAAGCCGCTCTGGCAGACCTTCCTGCGCTTCCTCGCGCCGTTGATGCTGAGCAACGCGCTGCAATCGTTGTTCGGCACGGTCAGCAATGTCTATGTCGGTCATATGATCGGCGTCGATGCACTCGCTGCGGTCTCGATCTTCTTCCCGGTATTCTTCTTCCTGTTCGCTTTCGTCATGGGCCTGAGCACCGGCGCAACCGTGCTGATCGGCCAGGCCTTTGGTGCGGGCAAGCTCGACAGGATCAAGATCGTCGCTGGCACGACGCTCGCGGTCGGCCTGCTGCTCTCGATGTCAGGGGGACTGGTCGGTGCCCTGTTCAGCCGGCAATTGATGATCGCACTCGCGACGCCGGCCGACATTCTCGAGCAGGCTAGCCGCTATGCCCGCATCATGCTGCTGACGATGCCGTTTGGCTTCACTTTCCTGCTGATGACCGCGATGATCCGCGGTGTCGGCGACGCAGTGACGCCGCTGTTGGCATTGGCGTTGTCGACTGCGATCGGTCTGATCCTGACACCGATGCTGATCCACGGCGCGGTCGGCATCACCAGCCCGGCCTGGGCGGCCGCGATCTCCAACGCAGTGACGCTGATCGCGCTCGCCGTCTATCTGCTGCGGAAGAAGCACGTGCTCGCACCGGACGCAGCACTGCTGCGCCATGTGCGGATCAATCGCGCGGTGATCGGACAAATCCTGGGCATCGGCTTGCCGAGCGCCGTCGGCATGGTCGTGATGGCGATCGCCGAGCTGGTGCTGCTCGGCCTCGTCAACGGCTTCGGATCCGACGCCACGGCTGCGTACGGCGCCGTCAACCAGGTGATGGGCTACACGCAGTTCACGGCGATGTCGATCTCGATCGCGGTCTCGATTCTCGGCGCGCAGGCCGTCGGCGGCGGCGACCGGACGCGGCTCGATGGCATCGTGCGAACCGGCCTCGCGTTCAACCTCGTACTGACGGGCGGGCTGGTAACGTTGATCTATCTCGCGCCCCGCGCCGTGCTCGGCATCTTCATCACTGACGGCGCCGTGCTCGATCTGGCGAAAGGACTGCTCTTCGTCGCCCTCTGGAGCTCGGTGCCGTTCGGCCTTGCGACGACATTCTCAGGCGCGATGCGTGCCGCAGGCGTCGCGCTGACGCCGATGCTGCTGTCCATATCAGCCATCGTTGCGATCGAGCTGCCCAGTGCGGTGATCCTCAGTCGCACCATCGGGCTTGCGGGCGTATGGGCCGCTTATCCGATCGTATTCTGCGCCATGTTCGTTCTGCAGATGGGCTATTACCTCCTGGTGTGGCGCAAGCGGGCCATCCGGCGTCTGGTCTGATCACCAAGATATTATGACCATCATTAAACGGTGGACCTGTGGCGCGCCCTGCGCCACAATGGGTGAAAAGCGACGTCAGGGAGAACGCATTTGACCCGCACCGCCCCGCAATTCCTGTTCGATTTCGGCAGCCCCAACGCCTATCTCAGCCATCTCGCCATCCCCGCGATCGAACGGCGCATCGGTGTCAAATTCGAATATGTGCCGATCCTGCTCGGCGGCATTTTCAAGGCGACCAACAACAGATCGCCGGCCGAGACGCTCGCCGGCATCAAGAACAAGCGCGAGTTCCAGGAGGTCGAGACCGAGCGCTTCGTCAAGCGCTTCAAGGTTCAGCCTTACGTCTTCAACCCCAACTTTCCCGTCAACACGTTGAACCTGATGCGCACCGCAATCGCGGCGCAGCTCGAGGGTGTGTTCGGGACGTATGTCGACGCCGCCTTTCACCACATGTGGCGCGAGCCGAAGAAGATGGACGACCCTGAAGTGGCCGCGAAGGCGCTGGCGTCCTCCGGTCTCGACGCTCAAAAGCTGTTCGCCCGCGCCCAGGAGCCGGACGTGAAGGGCAAGCTGATCAAGAACACCGAGGAGGCGGTCGCGCGCGGCGCCTTCGGCTCGCCGACCTTCTTCGTCGGAACCGAAATGTTCTTCGGCAAGGAGCAGCTGCGCGAGGTCGAGGAGATGGTGTCGGGAAAGTGAAGCGCGCGCAAGGCGGCCGGCGGATAGCAAGTGGAAATCGCCCCTGCTATTCGCTACTCCCTACCGCCAATCGCCAATCCTAAAAGCGGAGGTCTCCCATGCGTATCCTCGTGGTCGGCGCCGGCGCCATCGGCGGCTATTTTGGTGGCAGGCTGTTGCAGGCTGGCCGCGACGTGACCTTCCTCGTCCGTCCCAGGCGCGCCGGCGAACTCGCGCGCGACGGCCTGGCCATCAAGAGCCCGAACGGCGACGCGACGCTGAAGAATCCGCCGACCGTGCAGACCGACGCGATCAAGGACACATTCGACGTCGTGCTGCTCAGCTGCAAGGCGTTCGACCTCGACGACGCCATCAACTCGTTTGCCGCTGCGGTTGGCCCAAACACTGCGATCATCCCGATGCTCAACGGCATGAAGCATCTCGACACGCTCGACCAGAAGTTCGGCAAGGAGCGCGTGCTCGGCGGTCTCTGCGCCATCGCGGCGACGTTGAACGAGAAGCGGGAAGTGGTGCAGCTGCAGCCGATGCAGGCGATCAGTTACGGCGAACGCGACGGCAAGTCGTCGGATCGCATCAAGGCGATCGACGAGGCCTTCAAGAGCGGCATTGTCGGGGCCACCGTCAGCGAGAACATCATGCAGGACATGTGGGAAAAGTGGGTGTTCCTCTCCTCCCTCGCAGCCTCCACCAGCCTGATGCGGACCTCTGTCGGCAACATCCTTGCGGCACCCGGAGGCAGGGACTTCCTGCTCGGCATTCTCGACGAGACCAGCGCAATCGCCACCGCGTCCGGCTACACGCCTGGCGGCCCGTTCTTCGAGCGCGTGAAGGGCAACCTCACCACCGAGGGCTCTCCGATGACGGCCTCGATGTTCCGGGACATCAAGGCGGGCCTCCCCGTCGAGGCCGATCACGTGATCGGCGACCTCATCGCGCGCGCTGATGCCGCCAAGGTGCCGGTGCCGAAGCTGCGCATCGCGTACACGCATCTGAAGGCGTATGAGAAGCAGCGCGCGGGCTAACCGCGCCCAGCGCTATTTGAAACATGCGAGATAGCGAGCGACTGCGGGGCTGCATCTGCTCGTTCTTGCGCGAGCCGGCGCGGAAGAACACGAGCTGCCCTTGCAGGAATTGATCAGGCTGGCTGGACCGCAAGCGAGGGGATGTTCTCGGTCTGCGATATCCCGTTCTCGCCGTGGCAGCCGGAGCAAACGGCGGCCGTCGACTGCGGCATTATCCGCCGCGCTTGCAGAGGGCGCGCTAAGCGTGAGGAGCGCAGCCGCGCTGATCGCGTGCGAGATGAACTGCCGGCGCATGATGAGGACTCCGATCCATCCCCCTTGTCCTTCCGGGCCGTCCGGAGCGCGGGCTCGCGCTGCTCGCGAAAACAACCCCATGCACAGTAGGACAGGGGCCGGGAAGGTCTGCCCTGAGAGCGGGCACGCCTGGTCGCCGAGACGATGTCGGGGCCAAAGCGCGTCCGGAGGATCGCCTGCCCGAGGTGGACGGCGCTGCGGTGACCAGGATCGTCACGCGAAACCCAAGCCAGCCGCCACCGGCGTGGATAACCACGGCCTGACCTGATTTGGCTGGATGCACCGGGAAAAATTGGAGCGGGCGAAGGGGCTCGAACCCTCGACCCCGACCTTGGCAAGGTCGTGCTCTACCACTGAGCTACACCCGCATCCTGTGTCGGTCGCGTGACGCGCCGGCAACGGCTGTCGTATGCCAAAAGCGGGAGGCGAATGCAACAGCTACCGGCAGCATCATCTCGCTTTCGAGCCCCTATATGAGCCCCATCCCGGCCAAATCGACCGAAAATGGTCGGGAACTGCCGAATCGGCGCCTATGGATTGAAATTCGGCCGCCCCGGCCCAATTTTAGGGCCTGAAACGAAGCATATGCGATGGCGACGTGCTAAAGACCCGCCATTCCAGACATGAGACGAGGGGATCCCGTGACGATCATCGACCAGGCTAACGGAGCGGGTCCGGCTGCGGCCGATCTGATCAAGGACACCACCACCCAGACCTTCGTGAAGGACGTCATCGAGGAATCGAAGCGCCAGCCGGTGCTGATCGACTTCTGGGCGGAGTGGTGCGGTCCCTGCAAGCAGCTCACCCCCATCCTGGAAAAGGCAGTCAAGGCGGCCAGGGGCAAGGTCAAGCTGGTCAAGATGAACATCGACCAGCATCCGGCGATCCCCGGCCAGATGGGCATCCAGTCGATCCCGGCCGTGATCGCCTTCGTCAACGGCCAGCCCGCCGACGGCTTCATGGGCGCTGTGCCGGAGAGCCAGCTCAACGCCTTCATCGAGAAGCTGACCAAGGGTGTGACGGCGCCAGGCGAGCCCAACCTTGCCGAGATCCTGCAGGAGGCCGAGGCCGTGCTCGCCGAGGGCGATGCCGCCGCGGCCGCGCAGATCTATGCCGAAGTGCTGCAGCACGAGGCGACCAACATCGCGGCATTGGCCGGGCTGGCAAAATGCTACGCCGTCTCGGGTGCGATGGAGCAAGCCAAGCAGACGCTCGCCATGGTGCCGGAATCCAGGCGCAACGACCCGGCCGTGAAGGCGGTGCAGACCGCGATCGATCTTGCCGAACAAGCGGAACAGCTCGGGCCTGTCGCCGAGCTGGAACAGAAAGTCGCCGCAAACCCGCTCGATCATCAGGCCCGCTTCGATCTTGCCACCGCGCTGAACGCGCAGGGCGATCGCACTGCGGCCACCGAGCAGCTGCTCGCGATCGTCAAGCGCGACCGCAAATGGAACGACGACGGCGCCCGCAAGCAGCTGGTGCAGTTCTTCGAGGCCTGGGGCGGCACGGATGAAGCAACCGTCGAGGGACGCAAGCGCTTGTCGACGATCCTGTTTTCATAGGGACAGCGTGCGGTTATTGTTTGCGCATGATCTTATCGGAACACCGCTGCGCACTTTTCCGGATCATGCTCTAGCGGGGACCAGATGCCGATCAATATCGAATATCGCGGCCCCGCCGACCTGCCGGAAATAATTCCGGTTTTTCCGCTGCCGGGGGCGCTGCTGCTTCCCCGCGGCCAGATGCCGCTCAACATCTTCGAGCCGCGCTATCTCGCGATGGTCGACGATTCCTTCCGCGACGGCCATCGGCTGATCGGCATGATCCAGCCTGACGTCGCGCACTCGCCCAAAAATTCTGACAGGCCGAAGTTGTTCCGCGTCGGTTGCGTCGGCCGCATCACCCAGCTCGCCGAATCCGGTGACGGCCGTTACATCCTCGAGCTCACCGGCATCGCGCGCTTCAAGGTGGTCGAGGAGCTCGAGGTGCTGACCCCCTACCGGCAGTGCAAGGTCGATTTTTTCGCCTTCACCGACGATTTCACCGCGCGCATGGGCGAGGACGAGGTCAACCGCGAGGCGCTGCTGGTGGCGCTGGCGGATTTTCTCAAGGCCAATAATCTCAAGGTCGACTGGGAGGGTGTCGAAAGCGCGCCCAATGAGGCGCTCGTCAACGCGCTGGCGATGATGTCGCCCTACGGCCCGGCCGAGAAGCAGGCCATGCTTGAAGCGCCCGATCTGAAGACACGCGCCGAGATCCTGATCGCGGTCACCGAGATGGACCTCGCCAAGAAGCGCACCAGCGGCGATCCGCCGTTGCAATGACCGGTGCTGAAGCGCGATGAGATTGGGTTGAATCGTGATCGCGGTTTGGCTTTTGTTTGAGCATGATCTTTTCGGAAAACCGCTTCACACCTTTCCGGATCATGCTGTGGTTCACGCCGCGCGGATGGCTGCCTTCTCACCTCGCCTCAGCATCTTCGCAATGCCGGATGCAGGCATCGGCCGGCCGAAATAATAGCCTTGCGTTTCGACACAGCCCTCTTCACGGAGGATATCGAGCTGCTCCTTCGTTTCGGCGCCTTCGGCGGTCGTCGTCTTGCCCAGGCTGACCGCGAAGCGAACGACCGCCCGCGCGAGATGATGCGCGTCTGCGCTTGCGCTGGACAGTTCATTGACGAAGCTGCGGTCGACCTTGATCTTGTCGAACGGGAATCTCTGCAAGAAGCTCAGCGAAGAGTAGCCGGTGCCGAAGTCGTCCAGGGCTACTCGCACGCCGAGCTCGCGCAGTTGACCAAGTGCTGCGAAGACGGCCTCGCTGTCATGCATGATTGCCGTCTCGGTCACCTCGAGCTCAAGTCGGTCCGGCGGAACTCCCGAATTCGCCAGTGCGCCGACAATGACCGGGACAAGCTCCTTACTCTTGAACTGGGCCGGAGAGAGGTTGATCGCGATCCTGAGATGGGCGGGCCATTTGGCGGCTTCGCTACATGCGGTCGTCAGGATCCATTCTCCAAGCGGCACGATCAAGCCGGTCTCCTCCGCGAGCGGAATGAATTCGCCGGGCATGACCAGGCCTCGCCGCGGGTGATGCCAGCGTAGCAGGGCTTCGAAGCCGCGGATCTCACCGGTCGCGGTATTCACGAAGGGCTGGTAGTGCAGCTCGAATTCGCCGCCAGCAAGCGCATCACGCATGTCGCGCTCCAGGTTCCGCCGCGCATGCATGAGCTCATCGAGCTCGGGCTCGAAGAAGCGGAATGCACCACGCCCGCCACTCTTGGCCGAGTAGAGTGCGAGATCCGCGCTCTTCATGAGCACGTCGGAATCGTCGCCATCGCGCGGCGCGATGGCAATTCCGATGCTGGTGCCCACCATGAACCGGTGATCGTCGAGATCGAAGGGTTCGCAAAGCGCTTTTCTGATGTTCTCGGCGAGCGCGGCGGCCTCAACGGCGGGGCTGGTCACATAGTCGATCACGGCGAACTCATCGCCGCCCAGTCGGGCAATCACCGCGGTTTCCGTGGTGCATTCGCGCAAACGCGTGGCGACGGCACGCAACAGGGAGTCCCCTGCGGGGTGTCCCAGCGTGTCGTTGACCTCCTTGAACCGGTCGAGGTCGAGCATCAACACCGCAAGTTCGAGGCCGCCATTGCGCGTCACGGCAAGTGCATGCTCCATCCGCTCCCGGAGCAGCACTCGATTTGGCAAACCGGTCAACGCATCGTGTTGCGCCATATGGACGATCTTGGCCTCGGACCGGCGTTGCTCGGTGACATCGAGATGCGTGGCGACCCAGCCGCCGCCGGCCATTGGCTGTCGCGTCACGCAGATCAACCGACCATCAGCGAACTCGTCGATTCTGCTCGAGACTGCATCGAACGGCAACGCGGCCAATTTCGAGAGGAATTGCTCGGCGGCGCCCTCGCTGGCACCGCTCTTGAGGATGCCGGTCATGACGCGGTGCCTGATGATGTCGGCGTGCGGCGTCCCCGTTTTCAGCAGCTCGGGCGGCAAGCGGTAGAGCTCGGCATAGCGCTCGTTGCAGACGACAAGCCGCTTCTCCGCATCGAACATGCACAAGGCCTCGACCATGTTGTTGATGGCCGTATCCAGCCTGAGTTTCTGCTCCTGGATTTCCCGTTGCGAATCTTCCACCTGTTGCCTGGCGCGGGAAAGTTCGCTGATGATGGCCTCGAATCTGCCGGTTCTGGTCGCAAGGCGACGATCCGCCAGGACACCGACGAAGCTCATCCCGAGCACCGACAGGGCCACACCGGCGATTGCGAGGGCCAGGAAGTTCGGCGAAAGCGACAATGCATCGTTTGCCAGCGTCGGATCGGGAACGATCTGCACGGCGCCCATGGCCGTGAAATGATGCGACACGATGGCAAGCGTCAGCAGCAGCGCAGCGGCCAGGGTCCCCCGCTTGTCCTTGCGGCCGACGGCGACCGCGAGTGCGGCATAGCCCAGGGCCATGCCGAGACCGACCGAGACGAGCACCAGTGTCGGCGACCAGGCCACATGACCCGGCACTTCGAGAGCCCACATGCCGATATAATGCATGCTTGCGATGCCGGCGCCGATGATGCCGCCACCGGCAGCTGCGCGCCAGCGGCCGGAATTGTTAACGGCGACGCCGAAGCCGCCCGACGTCAGCACCATCGCGGCGGCCAGCGACAGCGCCGTCAGGCCGAGGCCGTAGCCGGTCGAGACGCCGGGGTCGTAGGCGAGCATTGCGACGAAATGCGTCGCCCAGATTCCGTAGCCAATGGCGGCACCGGCGATCGCAATCCAGATCCGCCGCGTCCAGGCGCCCGACGCGATCGCGCGATGAAAGATGCTAACCGCTACGATGCTTGCAGCGAAACAAACCAGGCCAGCGAGCACAACGAGCCGCCAATCGTGCTCGGTCGCAAGGCAGGAAAAAACACGAAACATGCAATATCACTCCCTCGTCAATACTACCGAGGATTGATCCAGGCGCGCTTGTTCCGCGTTAATTTTTTGCAATGCCCGGTTGTATGCCTATCGCGAGGTAAACATTCTGCGGCAAATGACGCCATTGGCGTTAATTGTGCGGGTAAGCGCGCGCGAGTCCGCGTTAGACCACGCGGGCAAAGGGAGGCCGGTTCGAACTTGCCAGCTCGGCCTAGGGATGGTTGCGGATGCGTTTGCGACCTGTGATCATCGCGCGCACCAGGTTCTCGCGCTGAAGCACGCTCATCAACACCACGCCTGCAACATGCAACACGACCAGGACGATGGCCGCATCCGATGCGTAAGCATGGGTGTCCTCGACCCACCAGACGCCGAAGAAGGTGACGGTGACCGACATTGCGCCCGTGATCGCCGAGACGGCGAGTGACAACAGCAGCGCCAACAGCATCAACGCACCGGCGGGATTGAGCCCGATATAACGGCCCGTGATGCCGCGGTGGAGATTCCAGAGATAGGAGGGGGCTGCCTGAAGGCGGACGCCGATCATGCGAAAGCGTGAATAGCGGCCGCCAAGGAAGCCCCAGACCAAGCGGAAGGCGAGAAGCCCGATGGCCGCATAGCCGACGATGCGATGCAGGCCGTCATGGACGGCGGGTGTAAACCAGGCGGCCAGAACGCACGCGGCGAGAGCCCAGTGCCAGAGACGCAGCGGCAGGTCCCAGACGGCGACCGTTCGATCCGCGGGGATCGGTTTCGGCTCCCCGCGCGCATCTCGCAGCGCTTTGTCGATCAAGCCGGGACTATCCTTGGCCGTTACTTGGCAATCGTGTGCTTCAGGCTGAGATCTTCCGGGCTGTAGAACAGCTCGTAGAGCTTGCCTGCCTTGACGCCGTAGACCTCGTAGCATGAGCCTTCGATCTTGGAGCGGCGCACGTCATAACCCAACGCTTTCGCCTGGGCTTCGGCTTCGATCGCCGGCTTCCACGACGCCTTGTCGAGCTTGGTGCAATCCTTGAAGCCGTCGGCCATCACCGTCGACGCGATGCCGGAGCCGACCGTCAGCGCGATGGCGAGAACGCGAATGACTTTCACTGATATCTCCTCCACTGTCGCATATGCGCGACGCACGCCCGAAGGAAGCGAATGGGAAGGGGAAGTCAATCGCGATTCGGATCGGCGACGTCTTGGAGACATTCTAGCCGTCGCCAAAACATCAGCGCCCTCCGAGGGCCGGGCGTGTTTTGCCGTGTGCTGCGGCCTTACGCCTCACGGTTTGGTGGCTGCATTCAATAACCGGCAAGGGTCATCGCCACCACCGCACCGAGCGCCATCCAGCCGAAGTGGCGACCACGCGTCCCCCATGCGTTGGCGCAGGCGGAGAAGCCGAACACGCAGACCATGGTGACGACGATCCAGTGGCGCGCGAGCGCCGAATCCATCCAGGGCGCAGCGACCAGCAGCGCGCCGCACCCGATCCAGGCCACGGTCGAGGCCTGCCAGACCAGGCGGATCAAGCTGCGGAGCCGCTCCGGCTCGATGGTGGCGCGGGCAAAGACCTTGGTTTCGCCGAGGATGCCGTGGATGACGGCCACGATGATGGCCCCCACACCGGCGCATTGCAGCAAGAGATCACGCATCGCGGCCCCATACATGTGTGTATGGTCGGATAAGCGCTGGTGCACCGCCTGTCAATACAGTACTGTATGGCCGGATTTCGGAAACTGATATGACCGGGCAACTTTCCGCCGAGGACTGGATCAAAGAGGGCGTCAAGGCGCTCACCAGGAGCGGCTTCACTGCATTGAAGGCCGATCCCTTGGCAAAGAGCATGGGCGTTTCGCGGGGCAGCTTCTACTGGCATTTTGCCGATCTCGGCGCGTTCCACGCCGCCGTGCTGAAGCGCTGGCGCGAGATCGCGGCCGAGGAGATCATCGCTCGCGTCGAGGCCGACAGCGACGAGCCTGTGAGGGCGCTTCTGCGCAGGACCTTTGGCGCCCGGCTCGATCTCGAGCGCGCGGTGCGCAACTGGGCCGCGTTCGATCCGGCGGCGCAAGCGGCCGTTCGCGCCATCGACCGCCGGCGGCTCGACTATATCGAGGCGCTGCTGGCGACGCGGGGGGTTGCGCCTGCGCCCGCGCAGGCGCGCGCGCAGATCCTGTACTGGACGTTTTTGGGCTATGCACTCGCCAGCACGCCGATGCCGGCCGCGCGGCTGCAGGGCCTGCTCGACGAAATCGAGCGGCTGGTCTCGGCATAGCGCGCAATGGGCGGGCGTGATTTTCTATGCTACAGCCAGCCGACCGCCGGAGACCCCAATGAACGCGCCGACCGAACGTCCCGAAAATAGCGTCGATCCGAAACTGCTGGAGATCCTGGTCTGCCCGCTGACCAAGGGCCCGCTGGAATTCGACGCCGCCAAGCAGGAGCTGATTTCGCGGAGCGCCAAGCTCGCCTATCCGATCCGCGACGGCATCCCGATCATGCTGCCGGAAGAGGCGCGCAAGATCGATTGAGAACGGCGAATAGGGAATGGCGAGTAGCGAATGGATCTACTCGCCATTCGCCATTCGCCGCTCACAACGCCTCGCCCTTCAACAGCCGCGGGATCTCGCCGGTCAAACCCGCCGCCTGGCGGATGAAGAGGTTTTTGAGCGGCGGGGTGCGGTCGACGATGCCGAGGCCGATATCCCGCACGGTGCGCAGCAGGGTCGACTGATTCGAGAACAGGAAGTTCAGCGAGTTGGTGGCGACGCCCATCGCCATGGTGTCGAAGCGGCGCCAGCGCTGATAGCGATCGAGCACGTCGGCGCCGCCGATATCCATGCCGAGCCTGGCGGCATCGACGACGACCTCGGCCAAGGCGGCGACATCCTTCAGCCCCATATTGAGGCCTTGCCCCGCGATGGGGTGGATGACGTGGGCGGAATCGCCGACCAGCGCGAGGCGCTCGGCGACAAAGGAGCGCGCCACGAAATAGGACAGCGGAAACGCGCGCGGCTTGTCGAGCGCTTTCACCTCGCCGAGATGCAAGCCGAAACGCTGCTCGAGCTCGGCGTGAAACTCGTCCTCGCCAAGCGCGATGATGCGCGCGGCCTCAGCCCGGCGCTCGGTCCACACCAGCGACGATCGCTTGCCTGACAGAGGCAGGATCGCGAACGGGCCCGCGGGCAAGAAGTGCTCTTCGGCGCGGCCGTCGTGATCGCGCTCGTGGCCGACGGTGACGACGATGCCGGATTGGTCGTATTCCCAGCCGTGCGTCGCAATGCCCGCGCGCTCGCGCAATTTCGACTTGGCACCGTCAGCGGCGACGAGCAGGCTCGCCGCGATGACGCTGCCATCGCCGAGCGTCACGTCGATCCCCTCGGCGCGCGCGTCGTAGGACGACACGGTGGTGGCGCGAAGATCAACGCCTTCAGCTTCGGCCCGCACCACCAGCGCATCGATCAGGCGGCGGTTCTCGACCATGTGCGCGAAGGGCTCGCCGGGCGCGACATCGCCGGCGAAGTTCAAAAACGCCGGACGCGTGGCGTCCTCGAGCCTGGAATCGGTGACGACCATGTCGAGGATCGGCTGCGCCTCAGCCTTGACGTCGTCCCAGGCGCCGAGCGCCTCGAACAGGCGGCGGCAGGCGGCGACGATCGCGGTCGCGCGGGGATCGCGGCTGGGGCGCGCGGCGAGAGCGGGATCGGCGACGATGACGGAAATCTCGGGGCCGAGCCCCTGGCGCAGGGCCAGCGCCAGCGCGAGGCCCGCAAATGCGCCGCCGCCAATGACAATGCTCTTCTGTACCGACATACCAAGCTTCCCGGCCAATTCTGAGGTCTTGCTAGCAGACTTGAGGTGGGCGAAACAGTGCGGTGAAACAGGGGCGGAACAGCCCGCAAAGAAGGCCTGATGTGCCAGTCCGGGGCGATGGTTCGCGCCGGATGACGGCAAGAAAGCACCACCATGTCCAAAAGCCTCATCGACCTGATTTCGATCCTCGACCTCGAGCAGCTCGAGGTGAATTTGTTCCGCGGCAACAGCCCGAAGACGAGCTGGCAGCGGGTGTTCGGCGGGCAGGTGATCGGGCAGGCGATGGTGGCGGCCTGCCGCACCGTCGAGGGCCGGCTGCCGCATTCGCTGCATTGCTATTTCATCCTGCCGGGCGATCCGCAGGTCCCGATCATCTATCAGGTCGAACGCCTGCGCGACGGCAAGAGCTATTCGACGCGCCGGGTCACCGCGATCCAGCATGGCAATGCGATCTTCTCGATCATGGTGTCGTTCCATGCCGAGGAAGAGAGCGCGTTCGACCACCAGGACAAGATGCCTGACGTGCCGGCGCCGGAAAAGCTCACGGCGGAAGAGGTGGCGAAGCAGCCGATGTTCCGCGAGATGCCGGAGTTCATCCGCCGCTATTACGAATCCGATCGCCCGATCGAGCTGCGCCCGGTCGAGCTCGGCCGCTATTTCGGCCAGAAGATCGAGGACGGCCGCATCCATGTCTGGATCAAGACGGCGGCGACGCTGCCGGACGATCCGGCGCTGCACATGTGCGCGCTGGCCTATGCCTCGGACTTCTCGCTGCTCGATGCGATCATGGCGCGCTATGGCCGCACGCTGTTCGACAAGCGCATGATGCCGGCGAGCCTTGACCACGCGATGTGGTTTCACCGCCCGTTCCGCGCCGACGAATGGCTGCTCTATTCGCAGGATTCGCCGAGCGCACAAGGCGGCCGCGGCCTGACGCGCGGCTCGATCTTCAAGCCCGACGGCACGCTCGTCGCCTCCGTCGCGCAGGAAGGTTCCGTGCGCGAGCGGAGGAGCTGACATCTCGAGCGCGCGTTCATCGCGCTTGCGAGGCCCTGATCATGCTTACATCGAACGGCGCGGCGCGAGCTCGGTCTGCGAGGCGAACCAGTTCATGATCCAGCGATAGACCCACGGGATCGGGATCAGGAAACTGCACAGGATCGCGGCCACGATGCCGCGCCAGAGGATTCCGAGCCCGGTGCCTTTGAAGATGATCTCGCGGCGCGTGCCCTCGATGTTGCGGTAGATCCAACGTAGCTGGGCGGCGGCGACCCAGGCCCATCCGATGATGGTGATCATGGAAACCGCGAACAGCAGGTTCCAGCCGATGTAGCCCGCGACCGAGCCATTGAAGTTGAGGCCAAGCGGCTGCCCGTTGGAGGCGAGGTTGGCGATCATCCACTTGATCAGCAGCCAGTAGAGGGCGATCTCGGCGAGAAAGAGCGCAAGGTTCAGCACCTGGACGCCGGAATAGCCGACGACAGCGGCCAGAACGATGAAGCCGAAGAACCAGGGCACCATCGTCATCGCATTGCCGGTGAAGGACAGGTTCGGCCGTCCCGGGACCCTGACACAGGACACGATCCATCTCGTGTACCAGACGAACACCCACGGCACGGGAATGACGAGGGCCGAGAGGATCACCATCACCAGCGTGCGCCAGGTGAAGTCGAGAATGCCGAAATCGACCGACAGCGATCCGCCGGCCGCGCTGCCTGCGCCGGTATAGGCGCCGCCGCCCATCATCGGCGGGCCCCCGGCGGGAATGACCGGCGGCGCGCCGCCGCCAGGGATCAGTCCGGGAATTTCGGCCGCCTTCTGCCAGCCGGCCATGCCTTCGGACCACACCAGCGTGTCCGGCCGCACGACGCCTTGCGCGATCAGATCGCGGAATTGCCCCTCGAGATAGGGCCCCTGCTGCTTGCCCTCGGATGCATAAAACCAACTCGCCATGACGCGCGCCCCCAAAATACTTATGTACCGCCCGGCCGGCGCGGGTTCACCGCATCCTTGCCAAAAATGCATTGTGAGGGACGAACAGATGCCCTGTACAGAGGCGGCCGTTCACATGCCCGCCCTCGGCCAAGCGTTTTTCCGCTTCAATGTGCAAGTTTTTTGTGCCATTTGCCCGGAAAGATGCCAGATTGACGCAGCGCCGGGGACATACGGCGGGGCGCATCCCGGGGAATAGGCCTGACCATGAAACTCGTCGTCGCGATCATCAAACCCTTCAAGCTGGATGAAGTCCGCCAGGCCCTGACGGCGATCGGCGTCCACGGCATGACCGTGACCGAGGTCAAGGGCTACGGCCGCCAGAAGGGTCACACCGAGATCTATCGGGGCGCGGAATATGTCGTGAACTTCCTGCCGAAGCTGCGGATCGAGATCGCGGTCGCCTCGGACATCGCCGACAAGGCGGTCAGCGTGATCACCGCTTCCGCCCGCACCGGGCAGATCGGCGACGGCAAGATCTTCGTCACGCCGATCGACCATGCGCTGCGCATCCGCACCGGCGAGACCGATAGCGACGCGCTCTAGATTTTTGTTTGACGCGTTTTCCTGGCGCGAACCGGTATCCACTTCGCTCGAAAACGCTCTGGTCTCTTCGTTCGCAGCGGGCAACGACGCCGTAGCGAGCAATCACGAATGCTGGGGGAAAACGACATGGCGGGATTGTTGCGCCGCGTGGCCGCTTTGGCTGCGCCGTTCGGATTGTTGTCGGTGATGGCCGCGCCGGCCCACGCCACGACATCGGAGATCAACACCGCCGACACCGCCTGGATGATCGTCGCCACCGCCCTGGTGCTGATGATGACGATCCCGGGACTGGCGCTGTTCTATTCCGGCATGGTGCGCAAGAAGAACGTGCTCGCGACCATGGCGCAGAGCCTTGCCGCGGTGACCATCATCTCCATTCTCTGGGTCGCGTTCGGTTACTCGCTGTGCTTCGCCGGCGACGGCCCGTGGATCGGCTCGCTCGATCGCTGGTTCCTCGCCGGCATGACCATGGACAGCGTCAACCCGGCCGCGAAGACGATCCCGGAAGCGCTGTTCATGCTCTACCAGATGACGTTTGCGATCATCACGGTGGCGCTGGTGGCGGGCTCGGTCGCCGACCGGATGCGGTTCTCCGCTTACCTCTTGTTCTCGGTGGCCTGGTTCATCTTCGTCTACATTCCGCTGGCACATTGGGTGTGGGGAGGCGGCTTCCTCAACAGCATGGGCGTGATGGATTTCGCCGGCGGATTAGTCGTGCATCTGTCGGCCGGCACCGGTGGCCTGGTGGCCGCGAAAGTGATGGGACGGCGTTACGGCTACGGCACCGAAAATCTGTCGCCGTTCGATCTGTCGCTTGCCGTGATGGGCACCGGCCTGTTGTGGGTCGGCTGGTTCGGCTTCAATGGCGGCTCGGCGGGTGCTGCCAATTCGCGCGCGGTGATGGCGATCATCGCGACCCATCTGGCGGCCTGTTCCGGCGCGCTGACCTGGGGCGCGATCGAATGGTCGACGCGGCGCAAGCCCTCGGTGCTCGGCATGATCTCGGGCGCCGTGGCCGGCCTCGGCACCATCACGCCGGCCTCGGGCTTCGTCGCGCCGTGGCACGGCATCGTCATCGGCATCGCCGCCGGCGCGATTTGCTATTGGGCCTGCACCTGGCTGAAGCACCGCTTCAACTATGACGATTCGCTCGACGTGTTCGGCGTCCACGGCATCGGCGGGCTGACCGGCACGCTGCTCGCCGGCGTGTTCGCGACCAGCGCCATCGGAGGCACCGCCGGCCTGCTCGAGGGCCATCCGCAGCAATTGCTGATCCAGCTCTATGGCGTTGCCGTCACCTTCGTCTGGTCGGCGGGCGTGAGCTTCATCCTGCTCAAGCTGGTCGGCCTGTTCGTGCCCTTGCGCGTGTCGCGCGAGCAGGAGCTCGAGGGTCTCGACATCACCCAGCACGGCGAAGCGCTGCAATAATCAGGGCTTGCGCAACACATAAGCACGTGCTTATGTGTTGTCATGATCGAAGCCGATATTTTCAGGGCGCTGGCCGACCCGACCCGCCGCAGGGTCTTTGAGAAGCTCGCCGACGGCAGCCTCAATGCCAGCGCCTTGCGCGACGGACTGGAGATCAGCCAGCCCGCGATGTCGCAGCATCTTTCGGTGCTGCGCGCGGCAGGCCTCGTGCGCGAGCAGCGGCAAGGCCGCTTTGTGAATTACGAAGTCGATCCCGACGGGATCGTCGCCATCGGTACATGGCTTGCGCGCTACCGCGCCTATTGGCCGAAGCGCATGGAAGCACTCGCCGACCTCCTGAAGGATATGGATCAATGAGCGACGCCGCGAAGCCCGAACGTCCTGACGAAGCCCTTGTGCTCGAATATGAATTCGATGCTCCGCCGGCAAAAGTCTGGCGCGCCGTAACCATTCCCGCCCTGCGCGAGCGCTGGCTGCCGGATTGCGATCTTGCGGGCGCCGAGCCGGAAACATCGATCCCGGGCGAAGAGGTGCGCTACCGGCTTCGCGATTCCGAACCGCCGTATCGCGAGAGCCGCGTCATCTTCCGAATCGAGCCGAACGTGTCGGGCGGCACCCGCTTCCGCATCATCCAGCAGGCCTGCGAGATCAACGTAAAACTACCGCAGCCGGCCAATTGCAATCGTTGCCTCATGCGCGCGGCGGCCTGACACCAACCGAACCTCATCACCTGCAGACATGGAGGTCGCCGATGCGCGACATGCTTCAGCTCGTCCCTATGGTCGTCGAGCAATCCGCACGCGGCGAACGGTCCTTCGACATCTACTCGCGGCTGCTGCGCGAGCGCATCATCTTCCTCAACGGCGAGGTCAATGACGCGATGTCGGGCCTGGTCTGCGCGCAGCTCCTGTTCCTGGAAGCGGAGAATCCGAACCGGCCGATCAATCTTTACATCAACTCCTATGGCGGCGTGATCACCTCTGGCCTTGCGATGTACGACACCATGCAGTTCATCAAGGCGCCGGTGCATACGCTATGCATGGGCACCGCGCGCTCGATGGGCTCGTTCCTGCTGATGGCCGGCGAGCCCGGCCACCGCGCCGCGTTGCCCAATGCGAGCCTTCACGTCCACCAGCCGCTCGGCGGCTTCCAGGGCCAGGCGTCCGACATCCTGATCCATGCCAACGAGATGCAGGACACCAAGCGGCGCATCACCAGGCTCTATGCGCAGCATTGCGGCCGGACCGTAGAGGAAGTCGAGCGGACCCTGGATCGCGACCACTTCATGACCGCGCAGCAGGGGGTCGAGTGGGGCCTGATCGATCGGGTATTTGCCGAGCGCCAGCCGGCCGATCGCGACGCCAGCTAATCGGCCCCGTCTGTAACAAGATACCTGCATTGCTGCCCGACACGTGAGCAGCAATTGTGTCGGCACCCTGTCATGCCCAGTTTTTGATCACGTCTGACCACGTATTGAGCGCGACGTATTGGCGCATTGCGGCGGATTACCCGCCCAACGCGAAAATCCCCGTTTTCATAGTCCGTTAGGCAAGTCGCCGGTTCTGGCACGGCATTTGATTCTAAGGGTCCCGGCTGTGCCCGCGTAGTGAACTTCTCCCTCGTGGCGAACCAGTCGAGAAACGCCCGGCCATGTCCGGACCGGGCCCAAGCGGGGATAGGACCCATGAAAATTGTTATGGCGATTATCAAGCCATTCAAGCTGGAAGAAGTCCGTGACGCCTTGACCGCCATTGGCGTTCACGGTCTCACGGTGACGGAAGTCAAGGGATATGGCCGTCAGAAAGGCCACACGGAAATCTACCGCGGCGCCGAATATGCCGTGAGCTTCCTGCCCAAGATCAAGATCGAAGTCGCCATTGCCTCCGAGCAGGTCGACAAGACCATCGAGGCCATCACGTCCGCCGCCAAAACCGGACAGATCGGCGACGGCAAGATCTTCGTCATCGGCCTCGACCATGCGGTCCGCATCCGCACCGGTGAAGCCGACGCCGCGGCCCTTTGATTTCGCGCTCAACCAAAATCCAATCAGGAGTAAATGAAATGACGTTTAAGCGTCCCTATGGCGCGGGATTGGCGGCTCTCGCAGTCGGCCTGTTCGCTGCGACCGCAGCCTATGCCGAGCCAACGGTCAACAAGGGAGACAACGCCTGGATGCTGACATCGACAGTGCTGGTGCTGTTGATGACCATCCCCGGCCTCGCGCTGTTCTACGGCGGCCTCGTTCGTTCCAAGAACATGCTCTCGGTGCTGATGCAGGTGTTCTACACCGTCTGCGTCGTCACCGTGATCTGGGCCGTCTACGGCTACAGCCTCGCCTTCACCGGCGGTTCCGACTTCATCGGCGGCTTCTCCAAGGCCTTCATGATGGGCGTCACCACCGACTCGAAGGCCGCGACCTTCTCGGTCGACGCCAACATCTCGGAGCTCGTCTATGTGTGCTTCCAGATGACCTTCGCGGCGATCACGCCCGCCCTCATCGTCGGCGCCTTCGCCGAGCGCATGAAGTTCGCGGCGATCGCTCTCTTCATTCCGCTCTGGGTCACGCTGATCTACTTCCCGATCGCGCACATGGTCTGGTACTGGCCCGGCCCGGACGCGATCCAGGATGCGGCCAAGGCTCTTGCTGCCGCGACTGACGCAGCGGCAAAGACTGCGGCTCAGGCCAAGCTCGACGAGATCAACGCCGACGCCGGCTGGATCTTCAAGAAGGGCGCGATCGACTTCGCCGGCGGCACCGTCGTGCATATCAACGCCGGCATCGCCGGTCTCGTCGGCGCTCTCCTGATCGGCAAGCGCGTCGGCTACGGCAAGGAGCTGATGGCTCCGCACTCGCTGACCATGTCGATGATCGGCGCCTCGCTGCTCTGGGTCGGCTGGTTCGGCTTCAACGCCGGCTCCAACTTGGAGGCCAACGGTGGTGCTGCGCTCGCCATGACCAACTCCTTCGTCGCCACTGCAGCCGCCGCGCTGTCGTGGATGTTCGCGGAGTGGATCGTGAAGGGTCATCCGTCGGTACTCGGCGTCATCTCCGGCGCTGTCGCGGGCCTCGTGGCCGTCACCCCTGCCGCCGGCTTCTCCGGCGTGATGGGCGCGATCGTCCTCGGTCTCGTGGTCGGCGTGGTCTGCCTGTTCTTCTGCACCGTCGTGAAGAACGCGCTCGGCTACGACGACTCGCTCGACGTGTTCGGCGTGCACTGCATCGGCGGCATCGTCGGCGCCCTCGGCACCGGCATCCTGGTCAATCCGGCTCTCGGTGGTGCCGGCATCATCGACTACACCGCGATCCCGCCCAAGGTTGCCGATTACGACTTCGCTGCGCAGATGCTGTCCCAGATCGAAGCCGTCTGCACCACGCTGGTGTGGTCCGGCATCGGTTCTGCGATCCTCTACAAGGTCGTCGACGTGATCGTCGGCCTTCGCGCCAACGTCGAGACCGAGCGTGAAGGCTTGGACATCACCGAGCACACCGAACGCGCCTACAACATGTAACCGTTCTCCCGGGCGCGATCTCCCTGGAGATCGCGTTCACTCCTGCGGTTTGGGCACATACCCGGCAATGCCCCGACCGTTGAGGGGCTCCAGCGCAAGTTGGAGCCCCTTTTTTTGGCAAAGCGTCCCGTCGCCCCTTGTTGGGGAGGGGGTGGCCGAGGAAATGATGCTGGTTCTTGATGATCCATTGAGGGCGGGCGCGCAACGGAAGGAATCCCCGCGCGGCGCCGCTCCCTGACCCCACAACGGGGGGGGGGAGGGAACTGAGAGAGCGCTGCTGCCGGCCGAACTCAAATCGACTTCGATCTTCCATCCCGTTGTTATCCGGCCCCATTATTCCAGCTCTGGACGCACCCCGCCGGCCGATGGTTAATCGCGTCTTAACCTCGCCCTATCTATGGTGAATTGAACCGCCTTCCCGCCGGCGCCCGCGTGCGACCGGCCGTTCCGAGAGTACTGGCGCCCAGAATGGTCATGACCGCTTCATCCCGTGCGCCGCTCGAAGGTGGAAGCGCCAATAACGAACGCTCGCCCTTCGTCCGGCTGAACGAGCTGCTGGCGCCGCATCAACCCGGCAAGCCCTTGATTTCGCTCGCAGTCGGCGAACCGCAGCATCCCGTGCCTGATTTCGTCGGCCCCGTGCTGGCCAAGCACATTGCCGATTTCGGACGGTACCCGATGAACCAGGGCACCGAGCCGTTTCGCCAGGCCGCGAGCGCCTGGCTGTCCTCGCGATTCAGGCTGCCGCGACCGCTCGATCCGAAGACCGAGATTCTGGTCCTCAATGGCAGCCGCGAGGGGCTGTTCCTCGCCGCGATCGCGGCAGCGCGCTATGTCGGCCCGAAGCCCGGCAAGCCCGCCATCCTGATGCCGAACCCGTTTTATCCGGTCTACGGCGCCGGCGCCGGCGCCGCTAACTGCGAGCCGGTTTACCTGCCGACCACCGTCGACAACGGCTTCCTGCCCGATCTCGATGCCATCGACGAGGCGACGCTGGCGCGCACGGTGGCGTTCTACCTGGCATCGCCAGCCAATCCGCAGGGTTCGGTCGCATCGCGCGATTATTTCACGCGCCTGAAAAGCCTCGCCGACCGCCACGGCTTCGTGATTCTCAGCGACGAGTGCTACTCCGAGATCTACACAAGGGAAGCACCGGGCAGCGCGCTCGAATGCGCGGGCGCCGATTTCACCCGCGTGCTTGCGTTCCAGTCGCTGTCGAAGCGCTCCAACCTGCCGGGCCTGCGCGTCGGCTTCGCCGCCGGCGACAGGAAGCTCATCGGCATGTTCCTGGAGCTGCGCAACATCGCGGCGCCGCAGGTGCCGGTACCGCTCCAGCATGTCGCGACCGTTGCCTATGGCGACGAGGCGCATGTCGAAGAGAACCGCAGGCTGTATCGGATCAAATTCGATCTCGCCGACCAGATCATCGGCAATCGCTATGGCTATCGCCGGCCCGATGCCGGCTTCTGCGTCTGGCTCAATACGTCGGAGATCGGCGACGACGTCTCCGTGACCCTCAGGCTCTTCAAGGAAGCCGGCGTGCGCGTGGTGCCCGGCTCCTACCTGGCGCGGCTTCAGCCCGACGGCTTCAATCCCGGTGCCGGCTATATCCGGCTGGCGCTGGTGCAGGACAGTGAGACCACGGTGCAGGCGCTGCACCGGCTGGTCGAAACTCTGGGTTAGGCGGGCCCATGAGCATGTCGACAATCGAACGCGTCATTCCCCTGGTCGGCCATCTGCCGCCTTCGCTCCGCGAGGGGCTGGCGAGGCGCGTGCGCGAGCTGACCGGCTTCGGCCTGGTCACGCTGTCGGGCGTCGCCTCCGCCGCGCTGATGACATGGTCGGTCCAGGACCCGAGCCTCAGCCACGCGACCTCGCGGCCGATCCACAACGTTCTCGGCTACGCCGGCGCCATCGGCGCCGACCTCGCCATGCAGATCCTCGGGCTCGGCGCGATCATGCTGATCCTCACCGTCGCGGTCTGGGGCTGGCGCATGATGACCCACCGTCCGTTCGATCGCGAAGCGCTGCGGCTCGGCGCCTGGATTCTCTGCACGGTGATCACGGCCGGCTTCGTCAGCTGCTGGCCGCATGGCGGCGCCTGGCCGCTTCCCACCGGTTTGGGCGGCGTGGTCGGCGATGCGCTGGTGCGTGCGCCCGCGGTGATCTTCGGGCCACCAGGCGCGATCTATCGCATGGCGCTCGGCGCCATCCTGTTCGTCGCGCTGGCCGCGACCTTCCTGATCGCCTGCGGCCTCGGTGCCCGCGAGCGCGATGATGAACTCGCGGAGATCGAGGACGACGACAAGACGCTCGATGACGAAGACGACGGCGATCGCGGTTCGGTGTCGCTGGGCTGGCTGTTCCATGCGCTGATGAGCACCAAGGCGCGGCTGATCTGGCTGTGTGGTGCCGCCTATCGCTCCCTGGTTTCGAGCGGATCGAAGAGCAAGGCCGTTCCGTTCAGCCGACAAGAACCCAATCTCGGCGGCGGCCGCGCCGCGCCCTCGATCTCGCCGCAATCCGAAGACGAGGACCACGAGGACGAGGACGAGCACGAGGAAGAAGCAGACGAAGAGGAGGAAGAGGAGGAGCCGATCGCGCGTGCGCCACGCAAGAAGGCTGCACCGAAAGCCGCTTCCAGGAAATCCTCCGACAAGTTCGAGCTTCCATCCGTGTCCGTGCTGGCTGCGCCCAAGGCCGGCGATCGCCAGCCGCTCAGCAAGGCCGAGCTGGAGGCCAATTCGCGTTCGCTCGAAGGCGTGCTGCAGGACTTCGGCGTGCGCGGCGAGATCGTGAAAGCCAATCCGGGTCCTGTCGTCACCCTGTACGAGCTCGAGCCGGCGCCCGGTATCAAATCGTCGCGCGTGATCGGGCTTGCCGACGATATCGCCCGCTCGATGAGCGCGCTCTCGGCGCGCGTCGCCGTCGTGCCTGGCCGCAATGCCATCGGCATCGAGCTGCCGAACGCGCATCGCGAGAAGGTTTATCTGCGCGAGCTGCTGGTCGCCAAGGAAACCGTCGACACGGTGGCAAAGCTGCCGCTCTGCCTCGGCAAGACCATCGGCGGCGAGCCCGTCATCATCGACCTCGCGCGCACGCCGCATATGCTGATCGCGGGTACCACCGGCTCCGGTAAGTCGGTTGCAATCAACACGATGATCCTGAGCCTGGTCTATCGGCTGCGGCCGGATCAGTGCCGGCTGATCATGGTCGACCCGAAGATGCTCGAACTCTCCGTCTATGACGGCATTCCCCATCTGCTCACACCCGTCGTGACCGATCCGAAGAAGGCGGTGGTCGCGCTGAAATGGGCCGTGCGCGAGATGGAAGAGCGCTACAAGAACATGGCCAAGCTCGGTGTGCGCAACATCGACGGCTACAACACGCGGCTCGGCGAACTGAAAGCCAAGGGCGAAGAGCCGACGCGCACCGTACACACGGGCTTCGACAAGGAGACCGGGAAGGCGATCTACGAGGAAGAGAAGCTCTCGCTCGATCCGCTGCCCTACATCGTGATCATCGTCGACGAAATGGCCGACCTGATGATGGTCGCCGGCAAGGACATCGAAGGCGCGGTGCAGCGCCTCGCGCAGATGGCACGCGCCGCCGGCCTGCATGTGATCCTTGCCACACAGCGTCCGTCGGTGGACGTCATCACCGGCACGATCAAGGCGAACTTTCCGACCCGCATCGCCTTCCAGGTCACTTCGAAGATCGACAGCCGCACGATTTTGGGCGAGATGGGCGCCGAGCAGCTGCTCGGCCAGGGCGACATGCTCTACATGGCCGGCGGCGGCCGCATCAGCCGCGTGCACGGACCGTTCGCCTCGGACGACGAAGTCGAGAAGGTGGTGCGCCACCTCAAGACGCAGGGCCAGCCGGAATACCTGGAAGCAGTCACCGCCGAAGAGCCGAGCGAGGACGAAGACGGCGGCGCCGTGTTCGACGCCAGTGGAATGGGCGCGGATGGCGGCGGCGACCTGTTCCAGCAGGCCGTTGCGATCGTCAAACGCGACCGCAAGGCCTCGACCAGCTACATCCAGCGCCGGCTGCAAATCGGCTATAACCGCGCCGCATCGCTGATGGAGCGCATGGAACTGGAAGGCATCGTCGGACCCGCCAACCACGCCGGCAAACGCGAGATTCTGGTCGAAGAAGAAGACAGTCACATGTGAGGCAAGGGGGCCTCCGGCCCGCCTCGGAATGACATTTTCACGGAAAATCGATCTCTGCTTTTGCTCGAAATCACGTTAAAACGACGCCCAGCCACACAGGACGACGCGTTGACCAGACATCCGGACATTGGATTCGCAGCCTCTCTCGCTGCCCGCAGCGCGCGCGCGGCGGGTGTGCTTCTCGTCACCGCCGCCTTGGTGACCGCAGCGTCGTTTGCGCAGAACGTGCCGGTGCCGAAGCCGGCACCGAAGAGCCGTGACAATGCTGCGCCCGCCGGGGGGCCGGCGATCACAGGCGCGACGCAGGCTCCGCCGAATCCGATCATTCCCGATCCGCGCCGCAACGTGCCGAGCAGCATCTTCCAGACGTTCGATGCGAACCAGAAAGCGCAGGCGGCCAAGGTCAGCGCCTATCTGTCGTCGCTGTCGACGCTGGTCGGAAATTTCGTCCAGGTCGGCCCCGACGGCAGCAAGACGCAGGGCGATTTCTACATCCAGAAGCCGGGCAAGGTCCGCTTCGAATATGATCCGCCGAGCCCGATCGACATCATCGCCGATGGATCGTCGGTGGTGGTGCGCGACCGCAAGCTCGCGACGCAGGACGTCTATCCGCTGTCGCAGACGCCGCTGCGCTTCCTGTTGTCAGACCGCATCGATCTGATGAAGGACACCAACGTCGTCAACGTCACCGCCGACGATCTCTTCATCAGCGTCACCATCGAAGAGAAGCAGGCCCTGGTCGGCACCAGCCGCCTGCTGCTGATGATCGGCGCCAAGGACGGCCAGCTGAAGCAATGGACCGTCACCGATCCCCAAGGCTATGACACCACGGTGGCGGTCTACAATCTCGATGCGGGCAAGAAGCTCGATCCCAACATGTTCAAGATCGACTTCACCAATTACAACGTGCCATCGCCGGGGTAGCGCTGCGGCACTGCCCCTGTGGACAAGCATTTCGGCCGCGACGATCCATGCTAAGACGCAACTCTCATGCGTCTTTCCCTGACAACCTGGAACATCAACTCGGTGCGGCTGCGCATCGATCTGGTCGCGAAGTTTCTCAAGAGCGCACGGCCCGACGTACTGTGCCTCCAGGAGACCAAGTGCATCGACGACGCCTTTCCGCTGAAGCGCTTCAAGCGGCTCGGCTACGAGCACGTCGCGCTGAACGGGCAGAAGGGCTATCACGGCGTCGCCATCGTATCGAAGATTCCGTTCGAATCCACCGACATCCGCACCTTCTGCGACAAGGTGGATTCGCGCCATATCTCGGTGTCGTTCGGCGAGAAGGCCAACATCGCAAAGCCGCTGGTGCTGCATAATTTCTACGTGCCCGCCGGCGGCGACATTCCCGATCCCGCGCTCAACGAAAAATTCGACCACAAGCTCCGTTTCCTCGACGAGTTGAAGGCGTGCGAGCCGCTGCATCCCCGCGGGGAGGATCGTCATATCCTGGTCGGCGATCTCAACGTCGCGCCGCACGAGAACGATGTGTGGTCGCACAAGCAGCTTCTCAAAGTGGTCTCGCATACGCCTGTCGAAACCGAGAAGCTGAAGGCGGCGCTCGAAGCCGGCGAATGGATCGACGTCGCGCGCGACCGCATCCCGATGTCGGAGAAAGTCTACACGTGGTGGAGCTACCGTTCCGCCGACTGGACCGTCGGCGACCGCGGCCGGCGGCTCGATCACATCTGGGTGTCGCGCGCGCTGAAGGATGCGGTCAGCGATTTCAAGATCCTGCGCGATGCACGGAGCTGGGAGCGTCCCTCCGATCACGTCCCTGTCACCGTGACGCTGGAGGTGTGAAGCCTGTAGCCGCGCTTGACGCTCTCATCCCGAGGAGCGCGCATCGCGCGCGTCGCGAAGGATGGCCGCAGGCGGTAACCGGGCCTTCATGGTTCGAGACGGCGCTGACGCGCCTCCTCACCATGAGGATCAGCCCGTGAGCTTCGCGCCGGCCATCAGGATGTCGCTGGCGATCTGGCTGGAGCGAACCGCGAATTCGTCGCGCAGGCGGACCGCCGCAGCGGGATCGCTCTCGAGCACACGCTGAAACAGGCTGCGTGCGATGCGGATGACGGAGGAGTGCTCCAGTGCGACCGCGCCGGAGGGCCGCTTCATCGGCACCACCAGCGCGAGCTCGCCGATCAGCGTACCGGGGCCGGCGATCATCTCGGCGCCGGCGCCGTCATCGACGCGAAAGGCGCCGCGCTGGACCACGAAGCCGGCGTCGGCATTGTCACCGAGATTGAACAGGATATCGCCGCGAACGAAGTCACGCTGCTCGGAACCGATCGCCAGCATGCGCAACGAGGCGTCTCCCAACAGGCGCAGTGTCGGGACACGCTCGAGCAGCGCTACGTCATCGTCGATTGACATTCCGGTCCGTGGCTCGTGGAACGCGCCAAATTACGACGAATCGCGCGCATCCGGAACGTATCACGGCACCAGCTTGTAGCCACCGGCTTCCGTCACCAGGATTTCCGGGTTGGCGGCGTCCTTCTCGATCTTCTGGCGGAGGCGGTAGATGTGGGTTTCCAGCGTATGGGTGGTCACGCCGGAATTGTAACCCCAGACCTCCTGGAGCAGGGTCTCGCGCGAGACCGGCATCTGGCCGGCCCGGTAAAGGAAGCGCAGGATCGCGGTTTCCTTTTCGGTGAGGCGCACCTTGCGGGCATTGGCCGCGGTCAGCATCTTGGAGCCGGGGCGGAAGGAGTAGGGACCGACCGAGAACACCGCGTCCTCGCTGGCCTCGTGCTGTCGCAACTGGGCGCGGATGCGGGCCAGCAACACCGCGAAACGGAACGGCTTTGCGACATAATCATTGGCACCGGATTCCAGGCCCAAAATCGTGTCGGAATCGGTGTCATGCCCGGTCAGCATGATGATCGGCGCCTTGAAGCCGCCCTTGCGCAACGAGCGAACCACTTCGCGGCCATCGGTGTCGGGAAGGCCGACATCCATCAGAACGAGATCGGGAGCGTTGGCCTTTGCTGCGCTGGCGCCCTTGGCGCCGGTATCGACGGCGGAGGCTTCAAATTCTTCGTGCAGCGATAATTGCTCCACCAACGTGTCGCGCAGATCGGTATCGTCATCCACGATCAGGATCTTGCGGGCATTGGCCATAGGGGGTCATCCTTTTGGAGTCCGGCGAGGCGCATCATGCCGCACTCAGCCGCGGTGGGAAGTTTAAAGCGATCGCTATTTTTATTGTTGTTCGTGTTGAAGTAGTGGGCTGTCACCGATTCACAAGCCGGAATCACTCTAACCCAGAATAGCAGGGCGGATCGATGAATGTCCTGTAATGAATATTGTATGGCGCGTTCACCATGAAAAACAGAGCTGAGTCAGCCAGTTACAACAGAAATCGTGGATCGGGACCGCTTTCCGCGATCCGCGTTAAGGCTGCCGCCGGGAATCCGCGCCGGGGCTGGCTGACGGCAGGCGGCTTGACGATTCCAGTGGCGCTGGGGCGCGGCGGCATTCGGGCCAATAAGCGCGAGGGCGATGGCGGCACCCCCAGGGGCCGTTTTCGTCCCCGGCAATTGTGGTGGCGGGGCGACCGGCACAGCCGTCCCAAGACCTTTCTGCCGGCACGGACGATCGGCGACATGGATGCCTGGTGTGAAGATCCCGGTGATCGCCACTACAACCAGTGGATCCGCCGTGGGGAGGGCGAGGGCGGCGACCGGCTGAAGCGGGCGGACCATCTCTATGACTTCATCATCGAAATCGACCACAACACCAGGCCGCGCATCGCCGGCCGCGGCAGCGCCGTGTTCCTGCATCTGGCGCGCGACAATTTCGGCCCGACCGCCGGCTGCGTCTCCATGACCAGGGCGGCGATGCTACAACTGCTGCGGCGGATAGGACCGAGAACGACAATCATCATCGGGTGACGGTTCATGCTCGGCAAGGATCAGACCGCCGCCGCTTCGCGCTCCCACGAGCGAGGCCGGCCGCCGGCCGCCAACGGCTCCTACCTATGCCCGAAGATGGCGCTTCCTACGCGCACATGGGTGGCGCCTAACATGATCGCGGTCGCATAATCCGCGCTCATGCCCATCGACAGGTTCTTTAGTCCGTTGCGCGCGGCGATCTTGGCCGTCAGCGCGAAATGAGCCGCCGGCGGCTCGTCCACCGGCGGGATGCACATCAGGCCTGAGATCGTCAGACCATAGGTGTCGCGGCAGCTCTTGAGGAAGGCGTCCGCCTCGCCGGGCGCGACGCCGGCCTTCTGCGGCTCCTCGCCGGTGTTGATCTGGACGAAGAGTTGCGGGTGCTTGTTCTGAGATTCGATTTCCTTGGCTAACGCCTGGCAAATGCTCGGACGGTCGACAGAATGGATCGCATCGAACAGCGCGACCGCCTCTTTCGCCTTGTTGGATTGCAGCGGCCCGATCAGATGCAGCGCGATGCCGGGGTAAACAGATGTTAGTGCCGGCCACTTGGCCTTGGCTTCCTGCACGCGATTTTCGCCGAATACGCGCTGTCCGGCGCCGATAACCGGGATGACTGCATCCGCCGCGAACGTCTTGGACACCGCGATCAACGTGACGGACGCACGATCACGCCGCGCATCCTTGCAGGCGCGTGCAATCTCCGCTTCGACCGCAGTGAGCGCATTTGGTGAATCGCCGGTTAGCGGCGCCGTGTCTCGTTCTGTCATGGTGGCGGTCGAGCTGTGATCGTAACGGAAGTAGGTCCAATTTTACCGAGTTCAAGAAAGGGATTTTGAACCCTTCGCTTTACCTTGGTGCGCGGGATGGGTCGCGCATATGGCAAACGTTAGTTTCAACCGCAAACGAGCAAAACTCAAGCAGGTCCTCGGCATCAGGGCCAGGCTTGCATTGCTCGCGGTGATTCTGGTCGCGCCGCTGATGCTCGATCGCATTCGATCGCTCGAGCACACCCGCACCGAGCAGATTGCGCAGGCCACGGCCGAATTCACCACCGTCGCAAGGCACAGCGCCGACGCGCAGCGCGAGGTGATCTCGTCGGTCGAGACCATCTTGAAATCGGAAGCCTTCATCCGTGCCTCCGCCGGCGGCGTCAGCAAGAGCTGCGACGTGCTGCGTGCGAGCCTGCCGACGAGCCTTCCCTGGATCCGCACGCTCCTGATCGCCGGCCAGGACGGCCGGATCCAGTGCGCGACCAACAACATGTATGTCGGCCTCGACCTCTCCGATCGGCCCTATTTCCAGCAGGCGCAGCAGACCGGCCGCTTCGTGCTGTCCGACTTCATCCTGTCGCGACCGGTGCAGGCGCCGACCGTGATGGCGGTCTACCCGGTGTCCGCGTTCAGTGGCGTCGCTGATGCCGTCGTGCTCGCAACCGTCAACCTCGACTGGATGTCGAAGGTGATGAACAATCTTGGCGGCCGCGAAGGCATCACGGCGGTGCTGGTCGACAGCGCCGGCACCGTGATGGCCGCACCCGCCGACCAGCGCGGCGCGGTCGGTCGTCCGCTCGACGACATGCCGCTGATGTCCGCGATTGCCGACATGGCCTTGCGCTCCGACCAGGACGAGGGTTCGCTGTCGTTCCTCGCCGCCGATGGTTCGCGGCGCGCGGTCAGCTACACGCGCATCGCCGGCACCAATGCCCGCCTGATCGCCAGTATCGATGAGGACAAGGTGTCCGCGGCGGTGAGCCGCGACATCAGGACCGCCTATCTCCAGCTCGCCTTCGTCGTCGTGTTCGTGCTGCTCGGCGCGCTGATAGCAGCTGAAAAGCTCGTGATCATGCCGATCGAAATGCTCGCCGACATGGCCAAGCGTCTCGGCGAGGGCGATCTGTCGGCCCGCGCAGCGCGTAAAAGCCTGCCGTCCGAATTCGTGCCGCTGGCGCGCGCGTTCAACGCGATGGCCGCGCAGCTCAGCCAGCGCGAGCGCGAGCTGATCGCAAGCAACGACCGGCTGACGGTGATGGCGTCGATCGACATGCTGTCGGGCCTCGCCAACCGCCGCGGCTTCCAGAGCCGCCTCGACTTCGAATGGATGCGCGCCCAGCAATATGGCAGCGAACTCGCGTTGCTGATGATCGATGTCGACCATTTCAAGCTGTTCAACGACACCTACGGCCATCTCGAAGGCGATTCCTGCCTGACCCGGCTCGGCGAGTCGTTGTCCGGCATCGCCGCCGATACCATGGGCTTTGCGGCACGCTATGGCGGCGAAGAGTTCTGCCTGCTGCTGCCGAACACCGACGTGAACCACGCCGTCGAGATCGGCGAGCAGGTGCGCGCGGCCGTGCTGAAGCTTTGCCTGCCGCACATCACCTCCGCCCACATGGTGGTTACGGTGTCGATCGGCGTTGCGGCGACGCGGCCCAACGAGAGCTTGCGTCCGGGCGATCTGATCGAAGCCGCCGACGCCGCGCTCTACGCCGCCAAGCATCGCGGCCGCAACAACGTGGTCGAGCATGGCGTGCAGGCGATCGACAACGGCGCCACGGAAATGATGGTTAGCGGTGCCGCCCTGTTCGCGTCTTGAAGCCGGGCCTCCGCCGTCTTGAATCGGAGCGTTTGAGGTGCCTCGGGGGTCCTATCGCATTTCGGCAACCCATTGACCCGCTGAGGACTTTTATGGCCTAGTCCGCCCTCTCAAGGCGGCCCGAACTCTCGAAAACCCAACGATTCCATGACCTCCGAACGCTATAACGCCCGCGACGCCGAACCGCGCTGGCAACGCAAATGGGACGAACAGGCGATCTTCGTCTCGAAGAACGATGATTCCCGGCCCAAATACTATGTGCTGGAGATGTTCCCCTACCCCTCCGGGCGCATCCATATCGGCCATGTCCGCAATTATACGCTCGGCGACGTGCTGGCCCGCTTCATGCGCGCCAAGGGGTTCAACGTGCTGCATCCGATGGGCTGGGACGCCTTCGGCCTGCCGGCCGAGAACGCCGCCATCGAGCGCAAGGTCGCGCCGAAGGCCTGGACCTACGACAACATCGCGGCGATGAAGAAGCAGCTCCGCTCGATCGGGCTGTCGCTGGACTGGTCCCGCGAATTCGCGACCTGCGATCCCGGCTATTACAAGCATCAGCAGAAGATGTTCCTGGACATGCTCGCCGCGGGCCTTGCCGAGCGGGAGAAGCGCAAGCTCAACTGGGATCCGGTCGACATGACCGTGCTCGCCAACGAGCAGGTGATCGACGGCCGCGGCTGGCGCTCCGGCGCCGTCGTCGAGCAGCGCGAGATGAGCCAATGGGTGTTCAAGATCACCAAGTACGCGCAGGAATTGCTGTCCGCGCTTGATGGCCTCGACCGCTGGCCCGACAAGGTCAGGCTGATGCAGCGCAACTGGATCGGCCGCTCCGAGGGCCTCTTGATCCGCTTCGCGCTGGATCAGGCGACGACGCCTGCCGGCGAGAGCGAGCTGAAGATTTTCACGACCCGCCCGGACACGCTGTTCGGCGCGAAATTCATGGCAATCTCGGCGGATCATCCGCTGGCGCAGGCAGCAGCCGCGAAGAACCCCAAACTTGCGGAGTTCATCGCCGACATCAAGAAGATCGGAACCGCGCAGTCGATCATCGACACCGCGGAGAAGCAGGGTTTCGACACCGGCATCCGCGCGGTTCATCCGTTCGATCCGAGCTGGAAGCTGCCGGTCTATGTCGCCAATTTCGTGCTGATGGAATACGGCACCGGCGCGATCTTCGGCTGCCCCGCGCATGACCAGCGCGACCTCGACTTCGTCAACAAGTACAATCTGGGCAACACGCCTGTCGTGTGCCCCGAGGGCCAGGATCCCAAGACGTTCGTCATCACCGACACCGCCTATGACGGTGACGGCCGCATGATCAATTCCCGCTTCCTCGACGGCATGACGATCGAGCAGGCGAAGGAAGAGGTTGCAAAGCGCCTCGAGGGTGAGCTGCGCGGCAACACGCCGGTCGGTGAGCGCCAGGTCAATTTCCGCCTGCGCGACTGGGGCATTTCGCGCCAGCGCTATTGGGGCTGCCCGATTCCCGTCATCCACTGTCCGAAGTGCGATGTGGTGCCGGTGCCTGATGCCGACCTTCCGGTGGTGCTGCCGGAGGATGTCAGCTTCGACAAGCCCGGGCAACGCGCTCGACCACCATCCGACCTGGAAGCACGTCACGTGCCCCCGATGCGGTGGCAAGGCGAGCCGCGAAACCGACACCATGGACACCTTCGTGGATTCGTCCTGGTATTTCGCGCGCTTCACCGATCCCTGGAACGCGACCGCGCCGACGACGCCTGATGTCGCCAACCGGATGCTGCCGGTCGACCAGTATATCGGCGGAGTCGAGCACGCGATCCTGCATCTGCTCTATAGTCGCTTCTTCACCCGCGCCATGAAGGCGACCGGGCACCTTGCGCTGGACGAGCCGTTCGCCGGCATGTTCACGCAGGGCATGGTGGTGCACGAGACCTACCAGAAGGCCGACGGCAGCTGGGTGCAGCCGGCTGAGGTGAAGATCGAGGTCGACGGCAACGGGCGCCGCGCCGTGCTGCTCAGCACAGGCGAGGACGTCACGATCGGTCCGATCGAGAAGATGTCGAAGTCGAAGAAGAACACGGTCGATCCCGACGACATCATCGCGACCTACGGCGCCGACGTTGCCCGCTGGTTCATGCTGTCGGACTCTCCGCCCGACCGTGACGTGATCTGGAGCGACGAGCGCGTCCAGGGCGCCTCGCGCTTCGTGCAGCGGCTGTGGCGGCTGGTGAACGATGCCGTGGAACTCGGCAAGGGCGCGCCGGCGGCTCGGCCGGCCTCGTTTGGCGACGACGCGATTGCCCTGCGCAAGGCCGCCCACGGCGCGCTCGACAAGGTCACGACAGGCATCGAGCGGCTGCACTTCAACGTCTGCCTCGCCCATATCCGCGAGTTCACGAACACCTTCTCGGAGGTGCTGCAGCGCCCCGGTCCGGCGGCACCCGACTTGGCTCCGGATCTGGCTTGGGCGATCCGGGAAGCCAGCCAGATCCTGGTCCAGCTGGTCTCCCCGATGATGCCGCATCTGGCCGAGGAGTGCTGGCAGGTTCTGGGCCAGCCCGGGCTGGTTTCCGAGGCCAATTGGCCGCAAATCGAACGCGATTTGCTGGTCGAAGACAGCGTGACCCTGGTGGTCCAGGTCAACGGCAAGAAGCGGGGTGAGGTCACGGTTGCAACAGCGGCCCAGAATCCGGAAATCGAGGCTGCCGCTTTGGCCCTCGATGCTGTAAAGCTGGCCCTGGACGGCAAGCCCGTCCGCAAGGTGATCATCGTTCCCAAGAGGATCGTGAATGTTGTCGGCTAGGATCCGTATCGCAGCCCGCTTGCTGGCGGTCGCCGCTTTGGCGGCGCTGACGGCCGGCTGCTTCCAGCCGATGTATGCCGAGCATACCGACGGCACCCCGGGCTTGCGTGAAAAGCTGATGGGGGTCGAGCTTCCGCCGATCAGCAAGGCCAACGCCTCGCGAGAGGCCCGGGTCGGCGTCGAGGTCCGCAACGCCCTCGCCTTCAAGCTTTACGGCTCGGCGACGGGGATGCCACCGACCCATCGGCTGGAGATCCGTTTCAGCACAACCAAGTCGTCGCTGATCGTCGATCCCAATACCGGCCTGCCGAACACCGAGAACTACGGCATCGACTGCCAGTACAATCTGGTCGAGGTCGCGACCGGCAAATCGGTGATGACCGGCACCACGTTCTCGCGCGTGTCCTACGACATGCCCGGCTCCTACCAGCGCTTCGCCCGCAACCGTGCGGCGCGTGACGCCGAGGATCGTGCCGCGAACGAGATCGCCGAGAACATCAACACCCGGCTTGCCGCGTTCTTCACCGCAGGCACCTGATTCAGTTCCCTCGTTCCGGGGCGGCCGCAGGGCGAACCCGGAATCCAGAGATTGTAGATCGAGACTCCCGGTTCGCGCTTGGCGCGCCCCGGAATGACGAACCTTGAGCAACATGGTCGCGCTGCGCGGAAAAGAGATCGACGCCTTCCTGGCCCGGCCCGATGCGGGGCGGCCGGTCGTCCTGCTCTATGGCCCTGATGCGGGCCTCGTGCGCGAGCGTGCTGACGCCCTGATTGCATCCGCCGTCGACGATCCCAACGATCCCTTCTCGCTGGTGAAGCTCGATGGCGACGAGCTCTCCGCCGAACCCTCGCGCCTGGTCGATGAAGCCATGACCGTGCCGCTGTTCGGCGGCCGCCGCGCCATTCGCATCCGCGCGGGTTCGCGCAGCTTCGCCAGCGGCGTCGAAACACTGTGCGAGATGAACGTGAAGGATTGCCGCATCGTGATCGAGGCCGGCGAGCTGCGGCCGGAATCGCCGCTGCGCAAGGCCTGCGAGAAGGCCAAGACCGCCGTGGCGATCGGCTGCTATCCCGACACCGAGCGCGATCTCGCGAAGCTGATGGAGGACGAGCTCCGCATCGCCAATCTGCGCATCGCGCAGGATGCCCGCGCCGCGCTGATGTCCTTCCTTGGCGGCGACCGCCAGGCCTCGCGCAACGAGCTGCGCAAGCTCACGCTCTACGCCCACGGCAAGGGCGAGATCACGCTTGAAGACGTGATGTCCGTGGTCGCCGACGCATCCGAGCTGAAGCTCGATCCGATCGTCGACGGCGCCTTCGCCGGCCGGCCCGACATCGTCGAGACTGAATTCGCAAAGGCCATGATCGCCGGCACCTATCCCGGCCTGATCATCTCGGCCGCACAGCGCCAGGCCGCGTGGCTGCACAAGTCGGCGCTCGCGATCGCCGACGGCACGCCGGCCTCGGCCGTGCTCGATAGCGGTTATCCGCGGCTGCATTTTTCACGAAAGCCTGCGGTGGAGGCGGCGCTGCGCAATTTCAGCGTGACGCGGCTCGCCGCCATCATCGAGCAGCTTGCGACCGCCGCACTCGACACCCGCAAGCAATCGACGCTCGCCGCCGCCATCGCCCAGCGCACGCTGATGGCGATCGCCGCGAATGCGAAGCGGCGGGGGTAAGGCCGACGCTCTTCAGCTCATCGGGAGCGCAACTCTCGCCCACGTCATTGCGAACGTGGCGAAGCAATCCAGAATCTTTCCGCGGAGGGACTCTGGACTGCTTCGCTGCGCTCGCACGAGTGGATGGAGCCTGCGCGCCAGTACGACACCAGGGACGCGCCTACAGCGCGCCCTTCGCCAGCCGCTTCATCACCTCGTCGAGCTGATCGAGGTTGCGGTAGTTGATCTGGACCGAGCCGCCGGGGTCGCGGTGATTGACTGTCACCCTGAGGCCGAGCGCATCGCTGACGCGCTTCTCGAGATCGATCGTATCCGGGTCCTTCTCCTTGTTGGCCGCGGTGGTGCGCGTCTTTTGCGGCTTGCGCTCCGGCACGCCCTCTTCATGCGCGAGCGCTTCGGCCTGGCGGACGTTGAGGCCTTCCGCGACGATGCGCTTGGCGGCGGCGAGCGGATCGGGCACGCCGATCAGGGCGCGGGCGTGACCCGCCGTCAGCTCACCGCTGGTGATCAGGGTCTGCACCTCCGCCGGCAGCTTGGTCAGCCGCATCATGTTGGCGACATGGCTGCGGCTCTTGCCGACGACCTTTGCGATGTCGTCCTGGCTGCGTTTGAACTCGTTGGCGAGCGCATGATAGCCGAGCGCCTCTTCCATCGGGTTGAGGTCTTCGCGCTGCACGTTCTCGACGATCGCGAATTCCAGCGCATCGCTGTCGCTGATGTCGACCGGCACGATCGGAACTTCATGCAGACCGGCCATCTGCGAGGCGCGCCAGCGCCGTTCGCCGGCAATGATCTCGAAGCGATCCTGCGCGCCCTTCACGGGACGGACCACGATCGGCTGGATCACGCCATGCTGCTTGATCGATTCGGACAACTCCTTGAGCTCGGTGTCCGAAAAGGTGCGGCGCGGATTGCGCGGATTGGCCTTGATGAATTCGATCGGTACCTTGCGCTGCGCGCGTGGACGGTCGACGTGCTGAGCTTCGCCGCCGACGTCACCGATCAGACTCGCAAGACCTCGGCCCAGTCGCGAACGCGCTTCATCGGCCATCGCCAGCTCCCTTGGATTCACGCTGCAGCACTCCAGAACTGAATTTCGAATCGTGGAAGGTAGGGTGGGTTAGCAGAGCGTAACCCACCATTGCTTCGACTGTGGTGGTAGACTGGTGGATTACGCCTTCGGCTAACCCACCTTATGCATCGGTGTTGGATCAATGCGTGACGCGCAGCTCCCGCTCGCGCTGGATCACTTCGGTGGCGAGCCGCAGATAAGCTTCGCTGCCGACGCATTTGAGATCGTAGACCAGCACCGGCTTGCCGTAGGACGGCGCTTCCGAGATGCGGACGTTGCGCGGAATCATGGTCTTGTAGACCTTCTCGCCCATGAACTGCCTGACATCGGCGACGACCTGGTTGGAGAGGTTGTTGCGCGAGTCAAACATGGTCAGCACGATGCCGTGGATCGACAGGTTCGGGTTGAGCGTCGAGCGCACCTGCTCCACCGTTTGCAGCAATTGCGACAGACCTTCGAGCGCGAAGAACTCGCACTGCAGCGGCACCAGGATCGCATCCGACGCCGCCATCGCATTCACCGTGAGCAGGTTCAGCGAAGGCGGGCAGTCGATCAGCACGTAGGTGTAGTCGGCCTCAGGCGAGACGTTGTTGTTGAGCGCCCCGATCGCATCGCGCAGCTTGAAGGCGCGTCCGGGGGTGGTGCCGAGCTCGAGTTCGAGGCCGGAGAGATCCATGGTCGAGGGCGCGATATGCAGCCGCGGCACCGCGGTCGAGACCACCGCCTCGCGCAGCGGGGCTTCGCCGATCAGCACGTCGTAGGTCGAGCATGAGCGGTTGCGGCGATCGATGCCGAGGCCGGTCGAGGCGTTGCCCTGCGGATCGAGATCGACGATCAGGACGCGCTCGCCAATCGCCGCGAGTGCCGTGCCGAGATTGATCGCAGTGGTTGTCTTGCCCACGCCGCCCTTCTGATTCGCCAGCGCCAGGATGCGCGGGTGACCATGGGGAACGTCGGCCTTTTCTGGGTCCGTCTGATCTTGCTGCGGCACGTCAATTACGGTCATCGAAATTCCCCAACTCAACCCCTGAGCGCCTCAGGCGCGCCGTTCAACTGAAGTCAGCTCGACGATCCAGCCATCGCCCGTCCTGCTGCGATGGAGTTGCGGCTGAATATTCCAATATTTAGCGGCTTCGGTCAATTCAGCCTCTACATCTTGGCCCTTTGGAAATAACGCCTTTGCGCCTTGACGCAGCAGCGGCTCCGCAAAGCCGATGAGCTGATGTAGCGGAGCTAGCGCGCGAGCGGTGACGCAATCGACAGGGCCGGTGATTCTATCCACATTATCCCCGATCTCGGCGAGATGTACGACTCCCGGAGATGTGGTGATGCGAACAGCTTCGCGCAGAAAAGCGGCCTTCTTGGCGATTCGCTCGACGAGGTGGACGTTCGCACCTGGAGTCCCCGCCATGGCGCAAGCCAACACGACGCCGGGAAAGCCGCCACCACTGCCGAGGTCGGCCCAGCGTGTCGCTGAGGGTGCGAGATCGACGAGCTGAAGTGAGTCGGCGATGTGCCGGGTCCAGAGCTGCGGCAAGGTCGAGGGCGCGACCAGATTGGTCTTGACCTGCCACTCCCGCAGCAGCGTGACGTAGCGATCGAGCCGAGCCTCCGTTTCATGTGAGACAGGCGCGAGCTTCAACGCCGCGCGCTTGTCGGCGGCGATGATGGAATCAAGCGCCTGATCCTTGGCGGCGGCCTTGTCGATCTTCGGCTTGGCCGACCCCGGATCGGATCGACGCGTGGCGCCCTCGCCGGCTCCGGGTCGTCGCGATAGCGGCCTGTCCCCGCCCGATCCGCGCTGTTTCACGTGAAACGCCTATGCGATTGCTTTGGTCGACTTACGCGCCTCGCGGCGAAGATAGGCCGCAAGGATGCCGAGTGCGGCCGGCGTCATGCCGTCGATCCGGCCGGCCTGGCCGACCGTGAACGGCCGCGCTTTCTCCAGCTTGGCCCGGACCTCGTTGGAGAGACCGGGGACTTGGCTGTAGTCGACCTCCGACAGCACCATTCCCTCGTCGCGCCTGAAAGCCTCGACGTCGGCACTCTGGCGTTCCAGATAGACATCGTATTTGGCGTCGATCTCGAGATGGGTCGCGATCACCGCGTCGATAGCGGACAGCTCCGGCCAGATCGCCCGGACCTGGCGCCAGCCGATATCGGGATAGGCCATCAGCTCGAAGGCCGAGCGTCGCTGACCATCCCGGTTCAAAGACAATCCGTGCTTGATCGCCTCGTTCGGGGTGATGGTCAGGGACTTCGAGAGAGCTCGGGCCCCGTTTAAGGCATCCATCTTGGCTCGGTGGAATCGGGTTCGGGCACTGCCGACGCAGCCGAGAGCGATCCCCTTCTCCGTCAGGCGCTGATCGGCATTGTCCGCCCGCAAGGTCAGCCGATACTCGGCCCGCGAGGTGAACATTCGATAGGGTTCGCTGATGCCGCGGGTCACGAGGTCGTCGATCATGACGCCGAGATAGCCGTCGGCGCGGTCGAACACCGTCAACGCAGCACCACTGGCTGAGAGTGCCGCATTCAGGCCGGCCACGATGCCCTGCCCGGCAGCTTCCTCATATCCCGTGGTGCCGTTAATCTGTCCCGCCAGGAAGAGACCGCGCAGTCGTTTGGTCTGGAGGGTCGGATCGAGCTCGCGGGGATCTATGTGGTCGTATTCGATGGCATAGCCCGGACGGACCATCTTCACCCGCTCCAGACCGGGAATGCTGGCGAGGATCGCGAGCTGGACCTCCTCCGGCAGCGAGGTCGAGATGCCGTTGGGATACACGGTCGTATCGTCCAGCCCTTCCGGCTCCAGGAAGATCTGATGGCCATCGCGGTCGCCGAAGCGGACGATCTTGTCCTCGATCGAGGGACAATAGCGCGGTCCCGAACTCTTGATCTGGCCGGAGTACATCGGAGAGCGATGGACATTGGCCCGGATCACCTCGTGGGTCGCTGAGGTCGTCCGGGTGATCCCGCACTGGATCTGCGGGGACGTGATCCGCTCGGTCATGACCGAAAACGGCTCGGGCGGCTCGTCTCCGGGCTGCATCTCGACCGCAGACCAGTCGATGGTCGAGCCATCAAGACGTGGTGGAGTGCCGGTCTTCAACCGTCCCAGTGTGAAGCCGGCACGCTCAAATGACGTGGAAAGACCCATCGCGGGGGCCTCGCCGACCCGTCCGGCGGGCCAGTTCTTCTCGCCGATATGGATCAGACCCCGCAGGAAGGTGCCTGTGGTGACAACCACAGCCCCTGCCCGGAGCTCACGGCCGTCAGCCAAGCGCAGTCCCGTGACCCGGCCATCGGTCACGACCAGTTCGTCGGCCTCGCCTTCGATCACCGACAGACCAGCGGTCTCCCGGATCGCCGTCTGCATCGCGGCGGCATAAAGCTTCCGGTCGGCCTGGGCCCGCGGACCTCGGACTGCGGGACCCTTGCGGCGGTTCAGCACCCGAAACTGGATGCCTCCGGCATCGCCGACCCGGCCCATCAGGCCGTCGAGGGCATCAACCTCACGAACCAGATGGCCCTTACCGAGACCACCAATGGCAGGATTGCAGGACATCGCGCCAACCGTGGCGAAACGATGTGTCACCAGAACGGTCGCAGCACCCATTCGGGCGGCCGCAGCCGCGGCTTCACAGCCGGCGTGGCCGCCGCCAATGACGATGACGTCGTAAATCTCTCGCTCTGATCGCATGGGCGCACTTCTAGCTCAGAGGGTGGAAAGCCGGAAGTGGAAACTGGGTGAGATGGCGTTTCACGTGAAACGGCACCGCGGCAGGCGGAGCGGCTTCGTGACACCCCATGGACAATGGGAGCGCGGGCCGTGTTTCACGTGAAACAAGCCGGCGGCGGCACGACGCTGGGCATGAGCCGTTGAGCCGTGACGCACGCGTTTTTGCGCGAAGTGAAGCAATCAGAACCCCTCGACAGGAGATTCTGGATTGCTTCGTCAAAGAGCTCCTCGAACGAGGGAGATGGAGCATCGCGGACAACAACGCGGCGCGCGGGTGTTTCACGTGAAACGAAGCGCTCCGCTCCCATGTGTCACGTGAAGCACAAGGAATGGAACAAGAGCTAGTTCTACAATAAAGAACTAAGACTACTTTCCGATGCAGAATTTCTGGAAGATGGCTCCGAGGACGTCCTCGACGTCGACCCGCCCCAGCAGCCGACCGAGGGCATAGGCGGCGGCGCGCAGCTCTTCGGCGGCGAGTTCTTCGCCATCTTCTACAAGCGCCAGGCTCCGGCGCAAGCTGCCCGAGGCCGTGCTCAACAGATCTCGTTGACGAGCCCGGGTCAGCAATGCCCCTTCACTGGTTCCGAAGAAGTCCGCAGCGAATTTCACGAGGGACTCGACCAATTCAGGAATGCCATCGCCGCGGCTTGCCGAAATTGCGAACTCGCCCTGGGCCCCCACCCCTCCGAGATCGATCTTGTTGCGCACGACCCAGACCGGGCCCCCAGGCCGATTGCGCGATTTCGTCGCGGGATCATCGGCTCCCTTTCCGTCCACCAGCCAAAGGACGAGGTCCGCGTCATCGGCGCGCGCTCGCGCGCGGCGCACGCCCTCCTGCTCGACGGGATCGTCGGTCTCGCGAATGCCGGCCGTGTCGATGACGGTAACCGGATAGCCATCGAGATCGAGCTGCACCTCGATCACGTCGCGCGTGGTGCCGGCGTGGGGCGAGACGATCGCGACGTCGCGGCGGGCGAGCTGATTCATCAACGTCGATTTTCCGACATTCGGCTCGCCCGCGATCGCGACCACCAGGCCGTCGCGCAGGCGTTCAGAATGTCCCTGTGCCGCGAGGACCTTTGCAATCTCATCGTGCAGCGCTTTGATCGCCTTCACGGCCGGCGCCCTCAATTCCGCGGGCACATCGCCTTCATCGGAAAAATCGATTCCGGCTTCGATCAGTGCCGAGGCTTCGATGATGCGCTCGCGCCAGTCGCGCGCGCGGTCGCCGAGCAGGCCCCGCAGTTGGCGCAGTGCCTGGCGACGTTGGCGGTCGGTGTCGGCGTGGATCAGATCGTCGAGGCCCTCCGCTTCGATGAGGTCGAGCTTGCCGTTCTCGAAGGCGCGCCGGGTGAACTCGCCGGGTTCGGCCGCGCGGGTATTCGGAATATTAGAAAACGCTGCGAGGAGCGCGGCCAGCACAGCGCGGCCGCCATGGACATGAAATTCGGCGACGTCCTCGCCGGTCGCACTGCCCGGCCCCGGAAACCAGAGTACGACCGCGTCGTCGATCGGCTGGCCAGCGCTGTCACGCAGCAGCCGGCGGCTGGCCTGCCGGGGCACCGGCAATTCGCCCGCGAGGTTCGTCAGCACCAGGCTGGCCCGCGGGCCCGACACGCGCACCACGGCGATCGCGCTCGGCAGACGGCCGGACGACAGCGCAAAGATGGTCTGATCTCGCAGGTGCATGGCTTATTTGTCCGCCTCCAGGCGAAAAGGCAAACGGCGCGTCGTCTTTGCTGCAATGCAACATACTGCAGCACGTCTTCCCAGCCTCAAGTCCGTTTCGGCTCGCACCAAGGCAACTATTTTTTTGAAATATCAAACTGTTACAAGAAATTCGGCTGCGCGGCACCTCCACCGCGATGCTGCGCATTTCCCGCAGCAAAGCCGCAAGAAAAGAGGGCGCCCGAAGGCGCCCTCTGATGTTTTGCTGCATTCTGACTCAGGTATTCATGGAGTCGAAGAATTCCGAATTGCTCTTGGTCGAGCGCAGCTTGTCGAGCAGGAAATCGATCGCATCCATCGTGCCCATCGGATTCAGGATGCGGCGGAGCACGTACATCTTCTTGAGCACCTGCGGATCGGTGATGAGCTCCTCCTTGCGGGTGCCGGAGCGCGAGATGTCGATCGCCGGGAAGGTACGCTTGTCCGAGACCTTCCGGTCCAGGATGAGTTCCGAGTTGCCGGTGCCCTTGAACTCTTCGAAGATGACTTCGTCCATGCGGCTGCCGGTATCGACCAGCGCCGTCGCGATGATGGTCAGCGAGCCACCCTCTTCGATGTTGCGGGCGGCGCCGAAGAAGCGCTTCGGCCGCTGCAGCGCGTTGGCGTCGACACCGCCGGTCAGCACCTTGCCTGACGACGGCACCACGGTGTTGTAGGCACGGCCAAGCCGCGTGATCGAATCGAGCAGGATGACGACATCGCGGCCATGCTCGACCAAGCGCTTGGCTTTTTCGATCACCATCTCAGCGACCTGGACGTGACGCACGGCCGGTTCGTCAAAGGTCGACGATACGACCTCGCCCTTCACCGAGCGCTGCATGTCAGTGACTTCTTCCGGACGCTCGTCGATCAGCAGCACGATCAGGTAGCAATCCGGGTGATTCGCAGTGATCGAATGCGCGATGTTCTGCATCAGCACGGTCTTACCCGTGCGGGGCGGCGCCACGATCAGCGCGCGCTGGCCCTTGCCGATCGGCGCGACGATGTCGATCACGCGTGCAGAAAGGTCTTTCCGCGTCGGATCGTCGATTTCCATGCGGAAACGCTGATTCGGAAACAGCGGCGTGAGGTTGTCGAAATTGACCTTGTGCTTGGCCTTTTCCGGGTCCTCGAAATTGAGCGTGTTGACCTTCAGCAGCGCGAAATAACGTTCGCCCTCTTTCGGACTCCGAATATGGCCTTCGATGGTGTCGCCGGTGCGCAGGCCGAAGCGGCGGATCTGCGAAGGCGAGACGTAGATATCATCTGGCCCCGGCAGATAATTGGCATCGGGCGAGCGGAGAAAGCCGAAGCCGTCGGACAGCACCTCGACGACGCCCTCGCCGACGATGTCGGTTTCTGCGAGCGCAAGCTGCTTGAGGATGGCGAACAGCAGCTCCTGCTTGCGCATGGTGCTGGCATTCTCGACCCCATTCTCTTCCGCGAACGAGACGAGCTCGGCCGGCGTCTTCGACTTGAGGTCCTGGAGTTTAATTTCCCGCATTGGGGTGGTCCTGTGGGGTAACCTTGGGAGGGGGTGCGAGGAGGCTCTGAAATGCGGACGTGAGAAGGTAAGGTCCGCAGGTCTGGCAAGGTTAAGTGCCGGTGGGGGCTTCAAACCTGATGCGGTGTCCGGCCTTTAAAAGAGCTCGGACACAACCACATCCGCCTGCGTTGGGTGGGATATCGCCAGTATAGAAAATCGCTTTCCACTCCGCAAGCCGAAGCGCTGAGCGATCCTTCACGTTTCCTGCCTGGAATTTCGCCTAGAACGGCTTCACGATCACCATGATGACGATGATGATCATCAGGACGGTCGGAACCTCATTGATAATACGGAAGAATTTCTGGCTGTGCGGGCGCCGGTCGGCGGCGAAATCCCTAACCCAGCGGGAAAAAAAGCCGTGGACCGCGGACATCGCCAGCACCATTGCCAGTTTGACGTGCAGCCAGCCGAAGCTGAACCAATGGCCGGCCCAGGCGAGATAAAGCCCGGCGAGCCAGGTGACAATCATGGCAGGATTGATGATCGCCTTGAACAGGCGGCGTTCCATGATCTTGAACGTTTCGGACTGTTTCGAGCCGATCTCGGCCTCGCAATGATAGACGAACAGCCTGGGCAAATAGAGCATGCCGGCCATCCAGGAGATGACCGCGATCACGTGCAGCGCCTTGATCCAGAGATAGACGTCTTCAAACATGTCCGGGCATCCTTTGCCCAGCCATCAGGCGGTCTGGGGATAGTAAGAACTCGTTAAGGTCTCACCTGCACACATATCCGCCCGCAGGACCTTCCTCAAATCTAGAATCTTAGATTCTTAAGGTTTGAGTCTATGTGACCGTGGATTGGACTCACGCAATTCCGTCCGCAAGTTCACATGCGCTTGTTCACATCCATCAACATATCCCAGCGGGTTCTCGCGCCGTTCGATAAGTCAGCCAGCTTCAATGGCTTGCGCCGTCCTGTCGGCAGCTTATCAAGGGGGTTATCCGCGCCGTCCCGTTTCCATGTCGGCGGGGCTTCGGACTTGTTCTGATGGGCAGTGATGTGAAGAAAATTGGCACTTGTCCCGCCCCTGGTGTCGCACAACCCTTTCCGAGAGGTTAAGGTCCACAGAAATCCACAGATCACACCGACTCCATACAAAGGGTTTCTGTGCCGACCTCGAACAATTATTTCCATCTGCACCTGGTCTCCGACTCCACCGGCGAAACGCTGATCACGGTCGCGCGCGCCGTCGCCGCGCAATATGCCAACGTCACGCCGGTCGAACATGTCTATCCCCTGGTGCGCAGCCAGAAGCAGCTTGACCGTGTGCTCGACGAGATCGAGGAAGCCCCTGGCATCGTGCTGTTCACGCTGCTGGAGAAGGACCTGGTCTCCAGGCTCGAGGACAAGTGCAAGGCGATCAACGTGCCGAGCCTCTCGATCATCGGCCCGGTCATGCAATTGTTCGAAGCCTATCTCGGCGCCGCGACCACCGGTCGCGTCGGTGCGCAGCACGTGCTCAATGCCGAATATTTCAAGCGCATCGACGCGCTGAACTACACGATGATCCACGATGACGGCCAGCACGTCGAAGGGCTCGAGGAAGCCGACGTCGTCCTGGTCGGTGTGTCCCGCACCTCCAAGACGCCGACGTCGATCTATCTCGCCAACCGCGGCATCCGCACGGCCAACGTGCCGCTTGTTCCCGGCATTCCCGTTCCGCCGCAACTGGAGACGCTGACCCGGCCGCTGGTGGTGAGCCTGCACGCGACCCCGGAGCGTTTGATCCAGATTCGTCAAAACCGCCTGCTCTCCATGGGCGCCGAATCGGGATCCGGCAGCGACAGCTATACCGACAGGCAGTCGGTCACCGAGGAGGTCGCCTTTGCGCGCAAGCTGAGCGCCAAGCACGATTGGCCGTTGCTGGACGTGACGCGGCGTTCGATCGAGGAAACCGCAGCCGCTATCATGAAGCTCTATAGCGATCGCCAGCGCAACCGGCCCTCGGAATAACGTTCGAGATGGCTTTGTGGCGCGGCAAAACTCCGTTGATCCTGGCCTCGCAGAGCAGCGCGCGCAAAATGCTGCTGGCGAACGCCGGGCTCGACTTCGAGGCGGTGACCCCTGATGTCGACGAACGCGGCATTCAGGCCGCGTCAAAACTTTCGAATCCGCGCGAGATTGCCCTGCTGCTAGCACGCGAGAAGGCAAACGCGGTCTCAGTCCATCGTCCCGGAAGCCATGTGATCGGTGCCGACCAGACCCTGGCGCTGGGGGATCGTCTCTTCAACAAACCCGCAGGCCGCGCACAGGCGTTGGCGCAATTGCACGATCTCTCCGGTAACACGCACGAGCTGAATTCCGCCGTCGCCGTCGCACATGACGGCAGGATCGTCTTCGAGGATGTCTCGGTCGCACGCATGACCATGCGGCCAATGTCCGACGCTGAGCTGTCAGCCTATCTCGATGCCGCAGGCGACGCCGTCACCACGAGCGTCGGCGCTTATCAGCTCGAAGGTCTCGGCATCCATCTGTTCGAGCGCATCGAGGGGGACCATTTCACCGTTCTGGGCCTGCCGCTGCTGGCGCTGCTTGCGTTCCTGCGGCGCGAACAGCTAATTGCGGTGTGACTGACAGGGATGGTTTTGCGCCGATGCGGATTCTCGGACTGACCGGCTCGATCGGGATGGGCAAATCCACCACCGCGAAATTGTTCGCGGAGGCCGGCGTTCCCGTCTACGACGCCGATGCGGCCGTCCATCAACTCTATCAAGGCGAGGCCGCGCCCGCCATCGAGGCCGCCTTCCCCGGCACCACCGCGAACGGCAAGGTCGACCGGCTCAAACTGTCCGCGCGCGTCGTTCATGATCCCGCCGCGATCAAGCAGCTGGAACAGATCGTCCATCCGATGCTCGGCGCCTCCCGGCAAAAATTCTTTGCTGACGCGGAAGCCGCCAGGGCGCCGGTGGTGGTCCTGGATATTCCCTTGCTGTTCGAGACCGGCGGCGAGAAACGGGTCGACGCGGTCGTTGTGGTCTCGACCTCGCCCGAACTGCAGCGCGAGCGCGTGCTGGCGCGCGGAACCATGGACGAGGCCAAGCTCGATGCCATCATAGCCAAGCAGATGCCCGACGCCGAAAAGCGCAAGCGGGCTGATTTCGTGGTGGATACCTCACACGGACTTGAGCCGGTGCGCGCGCAAATCACGCACATCCTGACCGAGGTCGTTAAGATGCCGCAGCGGCGAGCCTGATTCGCTGTCCACACCGGCATCTCAGATCTCTTAGAACATGCGTGAAATCGTTCTCGATACCGAAACCACCGGCCTCGATCCGTTGCGCGGTGATCGCCTGGTCGAAATCGGCTGCGTCGAGATTTTCAATCGCATGCCGACGGGACAGACCTATCACGTCTATATCAATCCCGAGCGTGACATGCCGGCGGAAGCCTTCGCGGTGCACGGGCTATCGGCCGAATTTCTCTCGACCAAGCCGCTGTTCCACGAGGTGGTCGACGATTTTCTGGCCTTCATCGGCGACGCGCCGCTGGTGATCCACAACGCCTCCTTCGACATCAGCTTCATCAATGCCGAGCTCGACCGGATCAAGCGCGCCGCGATCCCGCGTGAGCGGCTGGTCGATACGCTGCTGCTGGCGCGCCGCAAGCATCCGGGCGTGTCGAACCGGCTCGACGATCTCTGCTCGCGCTATTCGATCGACAATTCGCACCGCACCAAGCACGGCGCGCTGCTCGATTCCGAGCTGCTGGCGGAAGTCTATGTTGATCTGGTCGGGGCGCGGCAGTCGCAGCTCCTGCTGGCATCGGAAGCCCAGGAGATTCGCGTGAATGCCGGCAGCGATACACCGCGGCGGCAGCGGCCCGTGCCGCTTGCGCCGCGGGTGTCAGACGCCGAGCGCGAGGCCCATCGGGCCTTCATCGCGACGATGGGCGAAAAAGCGATCTGGAACGAGTTTTTGCCCGCTCCAGCTGCCACGCCTGCTGGTTAGGCCTGGCCGACCTGGCCACCGGCGGCCATTTGCCGTTCCATGTTCTGGCGATACAGACCGACGAAGTCCACCGGGTCCAGCATCAGCGGCGGGAACCCGCCGTCGCGCACCGCCGTTGCGATGATTTCGCGGGCGAACGGGAACAGCAGTCGCGGGCACTCGATCATGACCAGCGGGTGCAGGTTCTCCTTCGGCACATTGGCAATGCGGAACACGCCGGCATAGGCGAGCTCGAACGAGAACATCACCTTGCCCGCGGTTTCGGCCTTGCCCTCGACCGCCAGCGTCACCTCGAACTCGGTTTCGCTGAGGTTGCTGGCGTTGACATTGATCTGGATGTTGATCTGGGGCGGCTGGCTCTGCTGCTGGAGCGAGCTCGGCGCGTTCGGATTTTCGAACGAGAGGTCCTTGGTATATTGCGCCAGCACGTTGAGCTGGGGAGCCTGGGCCGCGTCGGGAGGCGTGCCGTTACCGTTGGTCATCAAAGTGTCTCCTTACCCGATTTGGGCTGAATTTCGCGGCGGTTGGCTAACATAGGCCCGCCTCATTCCACAAGGACGAACGGCTCCAAAGCCTCGATCGGGGCCGCGCCCGCAATTGCGACATCTGACCTGCCCCGGACACGAAATCGGACGTTAAACGCTTGAAGATGCGCGATTTCCGCCCAGGATCGGGTTTCCCCTCGAGCATAAAACGCGCTACACTTCGCACTGTGCCAAAAGGCGCCATTGGCCGGGCCAGATTTCGTGCCTACATCGGGCGGACGTGACGCGCGGGCCTAAAAGGGTGATGTCATCTTGCCGTTCCGGTATGGAACGGTCTACTGGCCGGATTGATTTTTCCGGCAGCGACCCCAGAGAAGACCTGAGTAAAGACCAGAAAGCGAGACGACGTGGACATCTACACCATCATCTTTCTTGCGCTGGCGGTCTTTATCTTCCTGCGACTGCGTAGCGTGTTGGGCCAACGAACCGGCAATGAGCGGCCGCCGTTCGATCGCACGGCCCGCAATGCGCTGGGTGGTGCCCCCGACAAGAACGTCGTGACCATGCCGGGCAAGGTAATCGACCAGGCTCCGCTGCCGCCGACCGCCGAGCCGGCCCCGCCCTCCGACCGTTGGAAGGGCCTCGCCGAGCCAGGGACCACGCTGGCCCAAGGCCTCGACGCCATCGTCGACAGGGATTCCACTTTCGACCCGCGCCATTTCATCTCGGGCGCCCGTGGCGCTTACGAGATGATCGTCCTGGCCTTTGCCAATGGTGATCGCCGCGCGCTGCGCGACCTCTTGTCTTCGGAGGTCTATGAGAGCTTCGACGCAGCCATCAGGGAACGCGAGAAGAACGATCAGAAGACCGAGACGCGTTTCGTCTCGATCGACAAGGCCGAGCTCGTCGGCGCCGAACTGCGCGACCGTACGGCCCAGCTCACCGTGCGCTTCGTGTCGCAGATGATTTCGGTGACCCGCGATAAGGTCGGCAACATCGTCGACGGCAACGCCGACAAGGTCGCCGATATCACCGACATCTGGACTTTCGCCCGCGACACCACCTCTCGCGATCCGAACTGGAAGCTGGTTGGCACCGGAAGCGCGAACTAGGACCTTCCTGAAGACCAGCGCGACCGCCCTTTGCGCAGGTCTCGTCGTGCTGGCTTCGTTTTCGCTTGGCGCCGAGGCTGCACGGCGCCACTACCGCAGCCATTACCGTCACGTTCCCGAAGTGGCCGCGATCCCTCCGCGCGCCTTGCCCTATCCGCAGCTCCCTCTCCCGTTCGAAATTCCCGGCGCGCAATATCTGCCGGTGGCCTGGGCCGACGTGAAGGGCTGGGGCGATGACGATCATCTCGCCGCCTACAAGACTTTCCGCGCCAGCTGCCATTCGATCAATGCGCAGACCGCTCCGCCCGAGCCGAAAGCCTTGGCCGGCTCGCTGATTGAACCCTGCCGAGCTGCCAAGTCGCTCGACAAGTCACGCGAGCCGACCGACGACGCGGCCGCAAAGAGCTTTTTCGAGGCAAACTTTTCGCCGCTGCGCATCTCGCGGCTCGGCGAGCCCGACGGCTTCGTCACCGGCTATTACGAGCCGGTGCTGGACGGTTCGCGCACCCAGACCGACGTTTACAACGTTCCGGTCTATCGTCGTCCCTCGAACCTGTTCGTGCGCGGCTTCAACCAGGCCTCCGTCAGCCTGCCCAACAAGGGACCGGTCTATCGCAAGATCGGTCGCCGCAAGCTGGTGCCCTACTACGACCGTGGGGAGATCGAGGACGGCAAGATCGCCGGTCGCGCGCTGGAGATCGCCTGGCTGAAGGACCCGACCGATCTGCTGTTTGCCCAGATCCAGGGCTCGGCGCGGATCAAGTTCGACGACGGCAGCAGCATCAGGCTCAATTACGATTCCTACAACGGCTATCCCTACACGGCCGTGGGACGCATCCTGATCGAGCGCGGCATCATTCCGAAGGAAGAGATGTCGATGCAGAAGATCAGGGAATGGATGGCGCAGAACCCTGATGGTGCCAAGGAGCTGCGGCGCCAGAACCGCTCCTACATCTTCTTCCACGAGGTCAACCTGTCCGACAAGGACGAGGCGGTCGGCGCGCAGGGCATCCCGCTGACGGCCGGCCGTTCGATTGCGGTCGACAAGTCGCTGCATGTCTATGGCACGCCGTTCTTCATCGAGGGCGAGCTGCCGCTCGAGTCCGATCGCGCCAAGACGCCGTTCCATCGACTGATGATCGCGCAGGACACCGGCTCGGCGATCATAGGTCCCGCCCGCGCGGATCTCTATTTCGGCGCGGGCGCTGACGCCGGCCGCGTCTCGGGCCGGCTACGGCACCCCATGCATTTCGTGATGCTGGTGCCGAAGAGCCTCGATCCGAATTTGCGCGCTGCGCGGCTGCCGGTGCCGGATCCGCGGCCGTCGGAGAAGATCGCAAAACTGTTTCCTCAGCCGGCCGTTTCAACGCCGGTCAAAGACGAGACCATGGCCATTGCCGGCCCGGTGCCGCTGCCGTCGCCGCGTCCTGTGATAGAACCTGCCCGCGAACCGCGCAGGCATATGAAAAGCCGTTCCCAGCAATGAAGCGATCGTCCCGTCCGCCCGTGCTGGAGCCGCGTCCCCCACGCCATCGTGTGCTCACCGAGGAAGATCGCGAGCTGTGGGAGCTCGTGGCAAGGCAGGTCAAGCCGCTGCGGAAACATCGCGCGACGAAGCTGCACGCCGCGCCGCGCGCCGAGCCGTCGCCGGTATCGCCGGCTGCCAAGCCCGCGCTGTCGCCGCGGCTGTCGGCTGCTCCGCCCGCGCTGCGCCCATCGAAGCCGGCGATGCCGCCGCTCGCCCCGCTCGGCAAGCGCGAACGGACGAAGCTGTCGCGCGGCCGCAGCGAGATCGAGGCACGGCTCGATTTGCACGGCATGACTCAGATGCGCGCTCATCGCGCCCTGACCGGCTTCCTTCATCGCGCCCATCACGATGGCCTGACCTTCGTGCTCGTCATCACCGGCAAGGGCCGCAGCGGCGGTGAAAGCGGCGTGCTCCGCCGCCAGGTGCCGGAATGGCTGAGCCTGCCGGAATTTCGTGCCTTCGTGGTCGGGTTTGAAGAGGCTGCAATCGGTCATGGCGGCGAGGGTGCGCTGTACGTGCGGATCAGGCGGGCGCGATTTTAGTGGAAACGAGCGAGCCCCGGGGCTCCTCTTGCCGCTCCCCGCTTGCGGGAGAGGGGGCGCACCGCCTATGTGGCTACTTATGACTCCTAAAACGGCCGGACGATGCCGACGCGCGGGATCAGCGTGATGATCAGGCCGAAAATATTGGTCTTCTTGTCCTCGGCCGGTATCAGCGGCGTCTCGTGCTTCGCCGGCAGCATCTTCACAGCGTGCAGGATCAGGAACATGCAGACCGCCCAGCTCGACATCCAGCGCGAATAGTCGAACACCATCGCGAACATCACGACATAGCCAAGGCTGACGCCGATCAGCGCCGCGACGATCAGGCGTCGGTGCAGATCGCTCGCCAGTGCGCGGATCAAATCGGACAAATAGCGCCACAGCGGCGTGTGCAGCCAGATCAGCAGCGCGAACACGGGAATGCCGAGGCTGTTATGCGGCAACCAGGCCCAGGTGTCGGAAATCTCCTTCGAGAGCGGCTGGTACCAGATATAGGCGAATTGCAGCAGATCGGTGCGCGAGGGATCGACCATCCGGGTCTTGAGATAGGCCACGAAATCCGCTTCGGGGATCGGCATCGTTCCGAGGAACTGGGCCGCGAAGAACAGCGCGGAAACGGCGACGACGGCCACGACGCCAAACCCGATGTTGGTCCGGTTGCAGCCGTAGGTCAGGTAGTGCCTGATCACGACGATGGTGATGATCGTCGGCACATACATCAGCAGATGGATGTGGTGGATCAGGACGAGGATGATCGAGAACAGCGCCGCCGTCGCCACGAACAGCAGTGACCGCGCCGGCATCAGCAGCAGCACGAGCGCCAGCAGGCAGCCATAGATGTCGAAATGCCCGAGCGTGTGCATGAAGTTCTTGAGAAAGTACGGCGAGCCCGCGATGAAGACGAAGAGCGGCAGCGTCTTGGCGGTGAAGCCGAACGTCTTCTGGAACAGCCTGAGATAGAGTCCCAGCGTCACCAGCCACGCCGCGCCTGAAATCGCGAATACCAGCCAGACCGGCACCTTGTCCGTGAACAGCGCGACGATCGCTCCGATCAGCGCGCGCTTGATGAAGCCGAAATGGTAGTCGACGAGCAGATGGATATAGGGGACGTAAGGCGGCAGCTTCACCTTGTGGATGAACACGCCGACGATCACCGCCGCGTTGATCGCGAGCAGCAGCCGCCAGGGATTTTTCTTGAGGTCAGCGATCACGTGGCACCCGCGGCGGGTCGAACTCCGCCGTCGTCTCTGGCCTGGTGTGCAATTTCGCACCAGGCCAAGGAGGACAGTGGGATTGATAGCTGGACTGGCCCGGATTTACAAAATGAACCGGCTCAGATCGGCGTTCTTGGCGAGGTCGCCGACGTGTTTCTGCACGAAATCGGCATCGACCCGAACGGTCTCGCCGTTGCGGTCGGGGGCAGTGAAGGAGATCTCGTCCAGCACCCGCTCCATGACCGTCTGCAGCCGCCTTGCGCCGATGTTCTCGACGGTGGAATTGACGGCGACGGCGACGTCGGCGAGCGCGTCGATGGCGCTGTCGGTGATGTCGAGCGTCACGCCCTCGGTATGCATCAAGGCGACATATTGCTTGATCAGCGAGGCCTCGGGCTCGGTCAGGATGCGACGCATGTCGTCGCGAGTCAGCGCCTGCAGCTCGACGCGGATCGGCAGGCGGCCCTGCAATTCTGGCAGCAGGTCGGACGGCTTGGCGACGTGGAAGGCGCCAGAGGCAATGAACAGGATGTGGTCGGTCTTCACCGCGCCATGCTTCGTCGACACCGTGGTGCCTTCGATGAGGGGCAAGAGATCGCGCTGCACGCCTTCGCGCGAGACATCGCCGGCGGCGCGGCCTTCACGGGCGCAGATCTTGTCGATCTCGTCGAGGAAGACGATGCCGTTGTTCTCGACCGCGCTGATCGCCTCCAGCGTCAGCTGATCGGTGTCCAGCAGCTTGTCGGATTCCTCGTTGACGAGGATCTCGTGCGAACCTTCGACCGTCAGCCGCCGCGTCTTGCTGCGGCCGCCCAGCTTGCCGAAGATGTCGCCGATCGAGATCGCGCCCATCTGCGCGCCCGGCATGCCCGGGATCTCGAACATCGGCATGCCGCCGCCTGACGACTGCGTCTCGATCTCGATTTCCTTGTCGTTGAGCTCGCCGGCGCGCAGCTTCTTGCGGAAGGATTCCCGGGTGGCCGAGCTGGCATTGGCGCCGACCAGCGCATCGAGCACGCGCTCTTCGGCTGCGAGCTGGGCGCGGGCCTGCACGTCCTTGCGCTTGCGTTCGCGCACCTGGGCAATCGCAACCTCGACGAGGTCGCGCACGATCTGCTCGACGTCGCGTCCGACATAGCCGACCTCGGTGAACTTGGTCGCCTCGACCTTCAGGAATGGCGCATTCGCGAGCTTGGCAAGCCGTCGCGCGATCTCCGTTTTGCCGACGCCGGTCGGCCCGATCATCAGGATGTTCTTCGGCAGCACTTCCTCGCGCAGCGAGCCCGTGAGCTGCTGCCTGCGCCAGCGGTTGCGCAGCGCGATCGAGACGGCGCGCTTGGCGTCGGTCTGGCCGACGATGAAACGGTCGAGTTCGGAAACGATTTCGCGGGGGGAGAAGTCTGTCATGGGACCCTAGCTAGGATTGGAAACCGGCGGGGACAAGCCGCTTTTTTGACTGTCAAATGATCGGCGGACCGGATTGCCATTGCTTCACGGCCTCGACCGGATGAATGAGCATCAGGACGTTGAGCGTCAGATTGTCGCGAATATGCAGCGCCAGCATGATCTCGAAGGCAAGCCCGAGCGCGACGGTCGCCGTGACGGGCAGCACGCGTGCGGTGAGGAACCCCAGCACCATGAACAGCGTGTCCGAGACCGAATTGACGATGCTGTCGCCGTAATAGTCCAGCGAGATCGTACCGGCGCGGTAGCGTTCGATGATCACAGGCGAATTCTCGACGATCTCCCAGGCGCCCTCGATCAGCATCGCGATGATCAGCCGTGCGGGCCGGCCGAGCCGCCGCGACAACAAGAGCCACGTCAGTCCATAGAACAGGAAGCCGTGGGAGACGTGCGAAAAACTGTACCAGTCGGCGAAGTGCTGGGAGTTCTCCGAACTGTTCACCACGCCGTGCCACAACTTGACGTAGCCGCAGGTGCAGATCGGCACCCGGCCCATCGCGAACAGGATCGAGGCCTGCAGCGCCAGCAGCAACAGCGCGATTCCGACCCAGTAGGCCGCGGGGATCGCCGTCCTGGTGCTGGCGGGCGCGAGGATCATGCCCAAAGAGCGCTGCGCTCCCTCCCCCGCTTGCGGGAGAGGGTTGGGGAGAGGGTGTCTCCGCTCGCGAGGGCCCCCAAGAGGCGAGAGCCCCCACCCGCGCCTTCGGCGCGACCTCCCCCGCAAGCGGGAGAGGTTAGACCGAGCGCGCCGCTACGCTGTTCATCCATCGATGGATCCTTCAACCGGCCGTCAGCGCTTCGATGGTGACGTTGCGGTTGGTGTAGACGCAGATATCAGCGGCGATGTCGAGGGAGCGGCGGACGATGGCCTCGGCGTCCTTGTCGGTGTCGACAAGGGCGCGGGCCGCCGCCAGCGCGTAATTGCCGCCGGAGCCGATCGCCATCACGCCGGCCTCGGGCTCGAGCACGTCGCCGGTGCCTGTCAGCACCAGAGAGACGTCCTTGTCGGCCACGATCATCATGGCCTCGAGCCGGCGCAGGTAGCGGTCGGTGCGCCAGTCCTTGGCCAGCTCGACCGCGGCCCGGGTCAATTGTCCCGGATATTGCTCGAGCTTGCTCTCGAGCCGCTCGAACAGGGTGAAGGCGTCGGCGGTCGCGCCGGCAAAGCCACCGATGACGTCGCCCTTGCCGAGTTTCCGGACCTTTTTGGCATTGGACTTGATCACGGTCTGGCCGATCGAGACCTGGCCGTCGCCGCCGACCACGACCTTGCCGCCCTTGCGGACCGTCAAAATCGTGGTGCCGTGCCAGACCGGCGAGCTGTTCTGCGAATCTTGCATCATAACCCTCATTGTCCTGGCTGATTTAGGCGGTCATGGCCGAGGGGACAACAGGCGCACAACGGCCGTTCCGGGCCGAATTCGCTCACCATAGGCAGAAGTAGAGGCCCGGTCAGCCGTTCCCGCAGTAGCGAAGGCGTCATTTGGCTGTTAAGAGACTGGCGTTTTCGGCTCCCAAGCTAGGATGAAAGCCAGCTTTCAATGCGCACCGCGACGATCAAGCGCAAGACCAAGGAAACCGACATCGAGGTCAGCGTGAACCTCGATGGCTCCGGCGTGGCCAATATCGCGACCGGCATCGGCTTTTTCGACCATATGCTCGATCTCCTCGCCCGCCATTCCCGCATCGACCTCACGGTCAAGGCGGTGGGCGATCTGCACATTGATTATCACCATACCACCGAAGACACCGGCATCGCGCTCGGCCAGGCGATCAAGCAGGCGCTCGGCAACATGGCGGGCATCACCCGCTATGCCGGCGTGCACATGCCCATGGACGAGACGCTGACGCGTGTGGTCATCGACATTTCGGGCCGCTCCTTCCTGGTGTTCAGGGCTGACTTCCCCCGCGACACGATCGGTCAGTTCGACACCGAACTGGTGCGCGAGTGGTTCCAGGCCTTCGCCACCAACGCCGGCGTGACTCTGCACGTCGAGACCCTATATGGCGATAACAGCCACCATATCGCCGAGTCCTGCTTCAAGGGCCTGGCGCGGGCGCTGCGCACCGCGGTTGCGATCGATCCCAGGACGGCGGGCGAAATCCCGTCCACCAAGGGCTCGCTCGGCGGCTGACATCTCCGTCTCGGCGGCCACGCGCTGCCGGCGGCATTGAGTTGAATTCTCGAGCACGGGGCATCGAAAATGCCTGTCTACACAGTTCACGCTCCCACCCCAGGCGGGGTCGATCTGCGCGCGACCGACAAATTCGTGTTCGTGCGCGACGGATTCCATTTCTGGGCGATGGTGTTCGGTCCGATCTGGCTGCTCTGGAATAGGCTTTGGCTGGCCCTGATCGGCTGGATCGTGTGTCTCGCCGCGTTCGATGCCGGGCTATCCAGCCTCGGTGTCGGCCGCCGCTCGATCTTCTTTGCCAACATCATCGTCGCACTGCTGATGGGCTTCGAGGCCTCGAGCCTGCGCCGCTGGACGTTGTCGCGCGGCAATTGGCGGCAACTCGACGTCGTGGTCGCCGACGATGAGGACACCGCCGAGCGTCGCTTCTTCGAGCGCTGGAGCAAGTCACAGCGCGGCATCGTCCATGATCGATGGGCCGTCGACCGCGGCGGCCCGCCGCCGACCCGGAACGTGCCGGGCCAGCCATTTTCCAACCCGCCTCCGATGCCGGCCGGCGGCATCATAGGATTGTTTCCAGAACCGGGAGGGTCAAGATGAGCGTCGCCATCATCGATTACGGTTCCGGGAATCTGCATTCCGCGGCCAAGGCATTCGAGCGTGCCGCGCGCAGCCTCGAAAATCCGCAGAAGGTTTTCGTCACCAGCGATCCCGATCAGGCCTATGAGGCCGATCGTCTGGTGCTGCCGGGCGTCGGCGCCTTTGCCGATTGCCGGCGCGGGCTCGATGCGGTCAACGGCATGGTCGAGGCGATCACGGAAGCCGTGCGCGTCAAGGCACGGCCGTTCTTCGGCATCTGCGTCGGCATGCAGCTGATGGCAAGCCGCGGCAAAGAGCATGTCGTCACCGAAGGCCTCAATTGGATCGGCGGCGACGTCGAGAAGATCACGCCGCGCGATGAAAGCCTGAAAATCCCGCACATGGGCTGGAACACGCTCGACGTGCTGCAAGAACATCCGGTGCTGAACAAGCTGCCGCTCGGCCCCAAGGGCCAGCACGCTTACTTCGTGCACTCCTACCACCTCAACGCCGCCAACGAGGCGGACGTGCTCGCGCGCGCCGATTATGGTGGTCCCGTCACCGCGATCGTCGCGAAGGACACCGCGATCGGCACGCAGTTTCACCCCGAGAAGAGCCAGCGTTTTGGCCTGGCCCTGATCTCGAACTTTTTGCGATGGAAACCGTGATTCTCTTCCCTGCCATCGACCTCAAGAATGGCCAGTGCGTGCGCCTCGAGCAAGGCGACATGGCGCGCGCGACCGTGTTCAATCTCGATCCCGCCGCCCAGGCGCAGAGTTTCGTCGCGCAGGGCTTTGAGTATCTCCACGTCGTCGATCTCGACGGCGCCTTCGCCGGCAAGCCGGTCAATGCGCAGGCAGTCGAGGCGATGCTGAAGACGATCAAGATTCCGGTGCAGCTCGGCGGCGGCATTCGCGATCTCGCGACCGTCGAGGCCTGGCTGGCGAAAGGCATCACGCGCGTCATCATCGGCACGGCGGCGGTGCGCGATCCTGAACTGGTCAAGGCTGCAGCCAAGAAATTCCCAGGCCGTGTCGCCGTTGGCCTCGATGCGCGCGACGGCAAGGTCGCCGTCGAAGGCTGGGCCGAGACCTCGCAGGTGACGGTGCTGGAGATCGCGCAGCGCTTCGAGGATGCCGGTGTTGCCGCCATCGTCTTCACCGATATCGCCCGCGACGGCCTGCTCAAGGGCCTGAACCTGGACGCGACGATTGCGCTGGCAGACAGCATCTCGATCCCCGTGATCGCCTCCGGCGGCCTCGCCTCGATCGAGGACGTCAAGGCGATGCTGACGCCGCGCGCGAAAAAGCTCGCCGGCGCGATTGCCGGCCGCGCGCTCTATGACGGCCGGCTCGATCCCGCCGCCGCCCTCGCCTTGATCCGCGACGCGCGCAGGAGCTGACACATGTTCAAGGTGCGCGTGATCCCCTGCCTCGACGTCAAGGACGGCCGCGTCGTCAAGGGCGTCAACTTCGTCGACCTCAGGGACGCCGGCGATCCCGTGGAGGCCGCGATCGCCTATGACGCCGCTGGCGCCGACGAGCTGACCTTCCTCGATATCACCGCGACCCACGAGAACCGCGGCATCATGCTGGACGTGGTCCGGCGCACGGCGGAGGCCTGCTTCATGCCTGTGACCGTCGGCGGCGGCGTGCGTGAGGTCAACGACATCAAGACGCTGCTGCGCGCGGGCGCCGACAAGGTCTCGATCAACAGCGCCGCGGTGTCGCGGCGTGAGTTCGTCAAGGAAGCCGCCGAAAAGTTCGGCGGGCAATGTGTCGTGGTCGCGATCGATGCCAAGCTGGTGAAGCGCCCGGGCGGCTCCGAGCGCTGGGAGATCTTCACCCATGGTGGCCGCAACGCGACCGGCATCGACGCCATCGAATATGCCCAGGAAGTGGTCGCGCTCGGCGCGGGTGAAATTCTGCTCACCTCGATGGACCGTGACGGCACAAGGCAGGGCTTTGACATTCCGCTGACCCGGGCGATCGCCGACAGTGTTCCCGTTCCCGTGATCGCCTCGGGCGGCGTCGGCAATCTCGACCATCTCGTCGACGGAATCCGCGACGGACGCGCCACCGCCGTGCTGGCCGCCTCGATCTTCCACTTCGGGGAATTCACCATCCGTGAAGCCAAGGAGCATATGGCCCGGCGCGGACTACCCATGCGCCTGGATGCCTGACGACTCCAGGTCATAAAAGTGCTACATCATCCGCGGGGACTGGCCCGACCGGCCAGACGGCGTTTCGAGTGTTCAGTATGCCGCGTTTCACGATCCACGATCTCGCCGTCACCATCGAGGCCCGCGCGGCCTCCGGTGGCGAAGGCTCATACACCCGCAAGCTTCTCGACAAGGGCGCCGAACATTGCGCCAAGAAGTTCGGTGAGGAAGCAGTCGAAACCGTGATCGCAGCAGTCGAAAACGATCGCGCGCATCTGATCGCGGAGAGTGCCGACCTGCTCTACCATTTTCTTGTGCTGCTCAAGGCGCGCGGCGTAAAGCTGGAAGAGGTCGAAGCCGCGCTGGACAAGCGGACGAACATGTCCGGGTTGGAAGAAAAGGCGTCGCGTAAAAACGGCAACTAGCCGAGGTGGAGAGATCGCGTCATGGATATCCGCGCACCGGAGCAGCAGTATAATCCATACCGCATCTATACGCGCGAGCAGTGGGCGCGACTGCGCGACGACACGCCGATGACGCTGGAGCCGGGCGAGTTCGACCGGCTGCGTTCGCTGCATGATCGCCTCGATCTCAAGGAGGTCGAGGACATCTATCTTCCACTGTCGCGCCTGCTCTCGATCTATGTCGATGCGATGCAGCGCCTGTATTACGCCGAACGCCAGTTTCTCGACATCCGCGACCGCAAGGTGCCCTACATCATCGGCGTCGCCGGCTCGGTCGCCGTTGGAAAGTCCACCACCGCTCGCGTGCTCCAGGCGCTGCTGGCGCGATGGTCGCCGCGGCCGAAGGTCGAGCTGATCACCACCGACGGATTCCTCTACCCGAAGGCTCTGCTGGAGCAGCAAGGCATCCTGCAGAAGAAGGGTTTTCCCGAGAGCTACGACCTGCCGCTGCTGCTCAACTTCCTGTCCGACATCAAGTCGGGCCGGCGCCACGTGCGCTCGCCGGTCTATTCGCATTTGACCTACGACATCGTGCCGAACGAATGGGCGGAGATCGACCAGCCCGACATCCTGATCGTCGAGGGCGTCAACGTTCTGCAAACCGGCAAGCTGCCGCGCGACGGCAAGGCGGTGCCTGTGGTTTCCGACTTCTTCGACTTCTCGGTCTATATCGACGCCGACGAGGCGGCGCTGCGGCGCTGGTACATCAAGCGGTTCCTGGCACTGCGCGACACCGCGTTCACCAACCCAAAGTCCTACTTCAACCGTTATGCGCTGCTGTCGGACGAAGAGGCCACCGCGACCGCGACTGCAATCTGGGAGCGCACCAACCTTGCCAATCTCGAGGACAACATCTTGCCGACCCGTCCCCGCGCGACGCTGATCCTGAAGAAGGGCGCGGATCACGCGGTGGAAAGCGTGGCGTTGAGAAGGCTGTAGGCGCGGCGGCCGCGGCCCTTGAAATTTCGGGCCGAGTATCTTTTGTTACCGACCGACGAAGGGTATTCAGCTATGGTTCCGAAAACGCGAGGGCCTCCATGGTTGATCGTCTCAGAAGCGCAGCGGAACAGCTCGAAGCACCGACGTGCCCGGACTGCCATATCGAAATGAGATGGTACCGCTCAGAACTCCTGGCCGACGAACCCACCCCTGTGATCGCCCATCTTTTCGTGTGCCCATTGCAAGCGCGCGGCGCAGGCAGATACCGTGTTCAAGGGCACCAGACCGTCGCCTGACAGGCTTTCGGCACCGCGGTTTCTTGCCGCTTAGCCTAGAGCATGATCCGGAAAAGTGTGAAGCGGTTTTCCGAAAAGATCGTGCTCAAACAAGGAGCTGAAGCGCGATGACGATTCGACCCGATCTCATCGCGCTTTAGTGGCACTGTCGATCCCAGCTACACCGCCAACTGCCGCGTCCGAGCCAGCCCGGCCAGCGCCTCGTTCAGCTTCTCGCGATCGAGCGGCTTGATCAGAAATCCGTTCATGCCCGCCTCGAAGCAGGCGGAGCGATCTTCCGCCAGCGTGTTCGCGGTGAGGGCGAGGACCGGTGTGTGGTGGCGGCCGGTCGCAGCCTCGTGCGCGCGGATGCGCTTGGTTGCCTCGATGCCGTCGAGCTGCGGCATCTGGATGTCCATCAAGACCAGATCATAGGGGCTGCCGGCAGAGTTGGCCGCCAGCCAGGATTCCAGGGCGGCCTCGCCATGAACCGCGATGGCGACACGGTGACCGAGCTTGGTCAGCAGCGACCGCATCAGCATCGCATTGATCTCGTTGTCCTCGGCGACCAGGATCGACAGGCCGCCAGCCGGCATTCTGCCAGGCGCCGGCTCGACCGGCTCCGGCGCGAGGTCGGGCGAGGCGACGTCCGGTGTCAGCGCGAGACGTGCGGCGAGCGAGGCTGCACGCAGCGGCTTCACCAGGAAGCCGGTGAAATCAGGCGAGAGCTTGTCGTGGCGCGAGCTCGGCGTCAGCAGCACCAGCCGCTGCGCCGCATGGGCGCGGGCGGCCTCGCCGAGGCGATCGGCCACATCAGGGCCGAGCGCGCGGTCAACCAGTACAGCATGCCACGAGCGCTCCGGCAGCAGCGCTTCGGCCACCGCCGCATCCGTCACCAGGCAGGTCTGGCCGCCCCAGCGTTCCAGCCGCCGCGCGATCAGCGACGCCTCGATGCCGTCGGCCACCAGCAGGATCGACTTGCCGGTGAGGTCCGGGTTCCGAAACGCGGTCCGTCCGGCGTCGGCTTGCGAGGGCGCGAGTGGAACCGCGACCTCGAAGGTCGAGCCCTTGCCGGGTTCGCTCTCCAGGGTGATGCGGCCGCCCATGCGCTTGACGATGCGCTCGCTGATGGCAAGGCCCAACCCGGTGCCGCCATAGGTGCGGGAGACGCGGTCGTCGGCCTGTTCGAACTCGCGGAAGATACGCGACTGCGCTTCCGGCGCGATCCCGATGCCGGTGTCGCGGACCAGGAGGCTGATCTCGTTCGGCCGGATGCCTGGCTCGACGATCAGTGCGACGCCGCCTGATGCGGTGAACTTGATCGCATTGCCGGCGAGGTTGAGCAGCACCTGGCGCAGCCGTGCGGCATCGCCGGTGACCTCGAGCGGCAGTCGCTCGTCGACGTAAGCCGCGATCTCGAGGTTCTTCGCCTGCGCGCGCGGCGCCAGCAATTCGGTGACCTCTTCGATCAGGGTCGAAAGCGCAAACGGGCGCTGCTCGAGATCGAGCTTGCCGGCTTCGATCTTGGAATAGTCGAGCAGCTCCTCGATCAGCGCCATCAGCGCTTCGCCTGATGTCTTCACGGCGCGGGCGTAAGTCGCCTGCTCCGGCGTCAGATTGGTGTCGAGCAAGAGGCCGCCCATGCCGATGATGCCGTTGAGAGGTGTGCGGATCTCGTGCGAGGCCATTGCGAGGAAGCGCGATTTGGCACGGTTGGCGGCGTCGGCCTGGTCGCGGGCGTCGGCCAGCGCGCGTTCGGTCTCGGTGCGATCGGTGACGTCGCGGCCGACGCTCTGCAATTCGGCGGGCTGGCCGGCATCGAGACGCACAAAGCCTTCGCGCCAGGCGATCCAGCGGGCGCCGAGCGGGGTCGAGATCCTCTGGTCATGGATGCGCGTGCCGTTGCTCTCGCGCGCGCTGTCGCCCTGCTCCAGCACGTCGAAGTCGAACCGCGTGCCCACCAGCGCGCTGCGCGCCTGTCCGGTCAGCGCGCAATAGGCGTCGTTGGCGAAGGTGATGCGGCCCTGATCGTCGCGCAGCACGATGAGATCGCCCTGCTGCTCGAACAGGCTGCGCGCGCGTTCTTCGGCTTCCTTCAGCTCCCAATTTCGGTCGATCAGTGCCTCGTTATGGGCCGCGAGCTTGCGCATGCGCTTGTTGACGAAGCGCAGCCGCATGCTGAGCGTGGCAAGGCCAAGGCAGGCCAGTGCGAACAGGAAGCTCGCACCGATCGCGAAAGTATTGGGATCGTAGCCGGAATTCTCCGAGCGGCTGCCGGTGACGAAGCCGTAGGCACCGCCGAACGTCGCCGAGAAGATCATGAAGGAGCGGATCGCGAAGGCGATGCGCGGATGCTGTCGCCTGAAGCGGCGCATGTGCACCTTGATCCGGAACGTCCGACCCATCGCCACCGACCCTTGTCCGAAACCCGCCACCGCCATGCGCGACGATGTCTTGACCACCTTGCGAACAGCTTGAGGCTTTGGGGTCGCCTCGAAACAGGGTTGACGAGGTGTTAACGTCTCTTAGAGCGAAGCGGCCTGGAGATGGTGGTGGCCGCCGCGGGCCCCGACGATCAAGGCTGCGGCTTCCCTCTGCGAGAACGTCTTCGAGCGCACATAGATGCGGTAATCGGCCGGGCCTTCGCTGCCGAGATAGATCGTCGGGCGGTTGCCGCCGCCTTGCCCTGCTATGGCGACCAGCTGCGTGGACGGATTGCCCTGGCAGGCGCCGGGCTCATCGCTTTCGCCATCGTCGACGACGGCAAAGTCGGCCGCGTCGGCGTCGTCGGTGATCTGCACCCGCACCGTCGCCTGCGCGGGATCGTCGGTGAAGGCGATCTGGACGCCGGCGGTCCAGAACAAGGAGGTGAACTCGACGGAGGTATCGCCGACGGCGACGCAAGGGTGCGAGATCGATCCGATCTCGTTGCGGGCGAATACCGCAGCCGCCAACAGGGGAACCACCGAGGCCAGGATCTTGAAACGCAACATGACACGCTACTCGCCGGGCCCTTACAGGAACGTTTGGGCCTCGTGGTTTGCAGATCGTAAAGGAAACTCGTTACCGCCGGGTTGACGCGCGGGATGATCACGCCGGCTGGCGCACATCCTCCGCGAGTGCGCGGTAGGACAGCGCCTCGGCCAGATGCAGCCGGCCGATCTTGTCAGCGTTGTCGAGATCGGCGAGCGTGCGCGCCACCCGCAGCACGCGGTGATAGCCGCGCGCCGACAGCCGCATGGTATCGGCAGCATCGCGCAGCAGCTTTTGACCCTGGGCGTCCGGTTTGGCGATGTCTTCGAGCACCGCGGCCGGTGCCTCGGCATTGGTGCGCACCTTGGGCAGGCCGGCTTCGGCATAGCGTGCGCGCTGGATGTCGCGCGCCGCCGCCACGCGCGCCGCGACCTCGGCGGAGCCTTCCGCCGGCGGCGGCAGGATCAGATCGGCGGCGGTGACGGCCGGGACCTCGATGCGCAGATCGATCCGATCCATCAGCGGGCCGGAGATGCGGGCCTGGTAATCGCCGGTGCAGCGATCGACGCGGCCGCGCTTGCAGGCATAGCCCGGCTCGAACGCATTGCCGCAGCGGCAGGGATTCATCGCCGCGACCAGCATGAAGCGGGCAGGGTAGGTGACGCGGTGATTGGCGCGCGAGACCGAGACTTCGCCGTTCTCCAGCGGCTGGCGCAGCGAATCCAGTACGCGCGGATCGAACTCGGGCAGCTCATCGAGGAACAGCACGCCCTGATGCGCCAGCGAGATCTCGCCGGGCCTTGCGCGCGCGCCGCCGCCGGTCAGCGCCGCCATGCTGGCGGAATGATGCGGCGAGCGGAACGGCCGCCGCGACGTCAGGGCGCCGCCTTCGATCTCGCCGGCGACGGAGGCGATCATCGAGACCTCGAGCAACTCGCCCGGCGACAGCGGCGGCAGGATCGAGGGCAGCCGCGCCGCGAGCATCGATTTGCCGGCACCGGGCGCGCCGATCATCAGCAAATGATGCCCGCCGGCAGCTGCGATCTCCAGCGCCCGCTTGGCGCTCTCCTGGCCCTTGATGTCGCGCAGATCGAGCGGCGAGGTTGCCGCTTCATGCACTTTCGGCACCGGCCGCGACAGCACCTGGGTGCCCTTGAAATGGTTGGCGATCTGGATCAGCGAATGTGCGGCGACGATCTGGATGTCAGGGCTCGCCCACGCGGCCTCCGATCCGCAGGCCGCGGGACAAATCAAGCCCTCCTCGCGCACATTGGCCCCGATCGCAGCGGGCAGAACACCGGCCACAGGCGCGATCGACCCGTCGAGGCCGAGCTCGCCAAGCACGGTGAAACCGGTCAGCGCATCCGGCGGGATCGCGCCGATCGCCGCCATCAGGCCCAGTGCAATCGGCAGGTCGTAATGGCTGCCTTCCTTCGGGACGTCGGCAGGCGCGAGATTGACGGTGATCCGTCGCGCCGGCAGCGCCAGCCCCGAGGCGATCAGCGCCGAGCGAACCCGCTCGCGCGCCTCCGACACCGCCTTGTCCGGAAGACCGACAATGGCGAACGCGGGCAGGCCGGGCGCGACCTGCACCTGCACGTCGACCGCGCGGGCCTCGATCCCTTCAAAGGCGACTGTCGAAACCCGCTGGACCATACGCTGCCCCCTCGCACAGCTTGGGGTAGCAGAGCCCGACGATCCTGGCAAGAACAATACGGGAACGGCGGGCGGCGCCGATCCCTAACCGGTCGTAAACAGGCTCCAGACACTACGCCTCGAATGCGAGCGGCTCTCCTCAGCACATTCCAACGAATGTCCGCTACTCCTGAGCCTGCGGGATGGGCCGTGATCCAACGGGTGAACAATTCAAATGCTTGCAAATCGCCGGAGAAGCGAACGACGGGTGTGCACCAGGCTTGCCAAGATCCATTTTGGCGCCGGCTCGCTGCCACGGGACTGCACGATCACTGACATCTCGGACGGAGGTGTGAAGGTCGTGGCGGAATTCATCGAGGTGCCGCCGCAATTCACCATCATCTTCGCGCCGGATTATTCCCGTCAGTGCCGCCTGCGCTGGCGCATCGGTTGCGAATTCGGTGCGGAATTTACCGACTGAGCCCAACAGGGGCGCGTCCTTAACCGGACTTTAGGGTTAATCGGCAAAGCATCTCTGATCAGTCCGCCGCGGTGATCAGAGTATGTCCAAGCGTTCGTCCCTTGCCTCTTTCCCCGGCGAGATTCCTGCTGCCCGCGCTCGCGGTGCTCGCCCTCGGTGGCTGCCAGACCACAGGCCTGGAGGACGTGACCGGCGCGCTCGGCGGCCGGTCCGAGCCTGTCGCCACGGCCGACGCCAAGCCCGATATGAACGCCCTGCGCGAGCGCTATCGTGCCAATCCCGGCGATCCCAACGTTGCGCTCGACTACGGCAAGGCGCTGCGCGAGACCGGCCAGCGGGCCCAGGCGGCGGCGGTCATGGAGCAGGCCGTCCTTCTCCATCCCAGCAACAAGGCGCTGCTCGCCGGCTACGGCCGCGCGCTCGCCGACAACGGCAATTTCCAGCAGGCGTTTGACGTGCTGGGCCGCGCGCATACGCCCGAAGATCCCGACTGGCATATCCTGTCGGCTCAGGGCGCCGTGCTTGATCAGCTCGGCCGCAACGAGGAAGCGCAGCAATATTACGCAAGCGCGCTGAAGATCGTGCCGGACGAACCGTCGGTGCTGTCCAATCTCGGCCTGTCCTACATGCTCCAGAACAACCTGCCGCGCGCCGAGGAAACCATGCGCCGCGCCTATCAGCGCGATCCGGCCAATCCCCGCGTGCGGGCCAATCTCGCGCTGGTGCTGGGGCTGGAGGGCAAGCAGACGGAGGCCGAGACCATCGTGAAGGCCGATCTGCCGCCGGACCAGGCCGCGGCAAAGGTCACGGCGCTGCGTGAGTTGCTGTCGAAGAAGCAGCAGCAGCACGCGGAGAAATGATCTCCGCCGCTTTTGTTCGCTCGAAAACGCTCCCGTGCTTTACGACGCCTTGCGATGCGGCGCTGATGCGCGTCCGCTCTTGCCCTTCAGCTTCTTCAGGAGCGGTCCGAGCAGCGAACGCTTCGGCTTCTTCACCTCGCCGCGCCCGGCGAGCCGGTTGGCCATGGTCTGGAACAGCTCGGTGGTGCGGTGGCTCTTGGAGACCTCCGCGATCATCTGGCCGTTATTCGCAGCGGTCGAGAACAGCTTCGAATCGAACGGGATCACCGCGAGCGGCTGCCCCTCCATCGTCTTGGCGAAGGATTTGACGTCGATCTCGGCCCGCTTGTGCATGCCGACCTGGTTGATGCAATAGAGCGGGGGCCGGTCGTTCGGCCGCGCCGCCTTGAGCACGGTCAGCATGTTCTTGGTGTTGCGCAGGTTTGCGAGGTCAGGCTCGGCCACGATGACGATGTCGTCGGCGTTGACCAGGGCGCGCTTGGTCCAGGCCGACCATTGGTGCGGCACGTCGAGCACGATGCATGGCGTCGTCATGCGCAAGGTGTCGAAGATCGCGTCGAACGCTTCGGCGCCGAAATCATAGACGCGGTCAAGGGTGGCGGGTGCGGCAAGGAGGCTGAGGCGCTCGGTGCATTTGGCGAGCAGACGCTCGATCAGCGCCGTATCCGGCCGGTCCTGCGACAGCACCGCGTTGGCGATGCCCTGCGCCGGATCCTGGTTGTAGTCGAGACCGGCGGTACCGAAGGCGAGGTCGAGATCGATCACGACGGAATCGAGCGCCAGATCGCGCGCGATGGTCCAGGCCACATTGTGCGCGACCGTCGACGCGCCGACGCCACCCTTGGCGCCGACCACCGCGATGATGCGGCCGGTGATGATGGCCTCGGAAGCCGAGAACAGGCTGCAGATCGAGCGCACCACGTCGATGGTCTGGACCGGGCCGATCACGTAGTCGTTGACGCCGCGACGCACCAGCTCGCGATAGGGCGCGGTGTCGTTGGGATTGCCGATCACGACCACGCGCGTGCCGGGATCGCAGACGCCGGCGAGGTCGTCGAGGCCTTCGAGAATGTCACGCGTGCCGTCGGATTCGATCACGATGACGTTCGGTGTCGGCATCGTGTCATAGACGTCGATGGCTGCGGCCAGACCGCCGCTCCTGGCGGTGAGATGCGCCTTGGCGAGACGGCGGTCCTGCCCGGCCGCGGTGATCGCGGCGAGCGTCTGCTCGGTCTCGCAAAAGGCCTGCACCGAGATGCGGGGAACCGGCGCAATGTGTTCGTCGGGGCGCTGCGGATCGTCCGCCTCGTCGTCGTGAATCCCAGTCATTTGCCTGTATCGCTGAGTTTGGCCTTGTCGGCCTCGGGATAGGTGGTCGCGGTCGCGTTGCCCTTGCGGTAGCGGTCGAAGGCGATGTCGCGCCGCGCGGTGTAAGCGGGCGTCTCCGCGCGCGGCTGCTCGAGGTCGGCGGGGTTGTCGATCATCGCGGCGAGATTGCGCTGGGTGGCGCAGCCGAGATTGAAGTAGGGCCTGTTCTCGTTGTAGCCGGGATCGACGATGGACGGTCCCATGTCCTCGGGCCACAGCCCGCAGGGGCCGGCGACCGCAGTGATCTTGGAATAGCTCAGCCGGATGGTCGGCAACAGGCCGGGATCTTCGGGGCGATAGGGATGCTGGACGATGGCGCGCGACGGCACGCCGCCACTGCCGAGCACGGCACGGATCTCGTGATAAGTCGCTGCTGCTGCGCGCGAATTCGCGGTGTCGATGGGCACGTCGACGACGACGGAGCCGGTGCCTTCGCGCACCCAGTCGCGGGCGATGCCCATCACGTCCGCGGCTTGCGGGGCCGAAAGACCGCCTCTCGCCTTGCCGACGAAGATCACGATCGAGCGCGTGCCTTCCTGCACCGCGATCGGGTGGCGCATGCGGTAATCGGTCGGCACCGTCTGCGTGGTGACGACGTCGCCGGTGGTGTTGCAGGCTCCCAGCATGACGGAAAGCCCGGTCAGCGCGAGCGCGATGCGCGGCTTGCGAAATCGATCTTCTGTCGTCTTCGTCATCGCCTGGTCCCCTCCTACCGCTATCCCGGTCCCCAAACCGTTCGTTCGTGTCAGTCGATGATGAAGCCGAAATCGCCGCTGATGCCGTCGATCGGATCGACGCGGCGCGCGATGCCGTAGAGGCGGTTCATGCGGCCGAGCAGCGCCGACTGCGCATCCGAAGAGGGTGCGAACCCGTCGTCGGGCCGCGACAATTCCTTCTGGGCGACCGCGCGCACCACATAGGGGGTCACGATCACCATCAGCTCGGTCTCGTTGTTGACGAAGTCCTGGCTGCGGAACAGCGCGCCGAGGATCGGGATCTGGTCGACGCCGGGCAGGCCGTTGACGGCCTGCTTGGTCTGCTGCTGGATCAGGCCGGCCATTGCCATCGAACCACCGGAGGGAATTTCCAGCGTGGTCTCGGCGCGGCGGGTCTGGACCGAGGGAATGGTGATCGAGTTGGTCGAATTCGCGGACAGCGCCTGCGACACCGTGATCGCGTTCTGGCTCGACAGCTCCGAAACCTCGGTCATCACGCGCAGGCTGATGCGGCCCTCGCTGAGCACCACCGGCGTGAAGTTCAGGGAGATGCCGAACTTCTTGTAGGTGATCTGGGTGGTGCAGACATGCGTGGCCGGATCGCAGGCGTAGCCGCCGGGGATCGGGAATTCGCCACCGGCGATGAAAGTCGCTGACTCACCCGAGATCGCGGTCAGGCTCGGCTCGGCCAGCGTCCGCATCACGCCCGCGCTCTCCATCGCGCGCATCGTGGCGTTGACCGTGGCGACGCCCTTGGCAAGCCCTGTGACGCCGAGGCCGTTGCTGCCGACCAGCGGTCCGCCGCTGGCAGTGAACGGGTTGGAATTGTTGAAGTTCACCACCGCGGTGCCGGCATTCAGGCTGGCGCTGAGGTCGACGCCCAATTGCTTGACGATGTCGCGGCGGACTTCGCCGACGACGACTTTCAGCATGACCTGGTCGCGGCCACGGACCACGATGTTGTTGACGACCTTGTCGCTGCCGCCGACGAGCTTCGCGGCGACGTCGCCGGCCTGCTGGGCCTCGACCGGGCTCGACACCGAACCGGTCAGCATCACGCTGTCGCCGACGCCTTCGATCTGCACCCCCGGCAGCGACTGGTGCAGCGCCGCCCGCATGCCGTTGAGATCGCGCTTCACCGCGATGTCGTAGGAGGCGACCTGCTGGCCGTCGGCGCTGAAGAACACCACGTTGGTCTGGCCGACCTGTCCGCCGATGATGTAGGCGCGCTGCGACGACCGGATCACCGCATTGGCGATCTTGGGATCAGCCACCAGCACGTCCTTGACCTCGCGCGGCAGGTCGATGACCACAGATTTGCCGATTCCAAGCGACAGCGAACGCGTCCGTGCGGGCGCGACGGTCGCGGCCGGCGCCACGCCGAGGTCCGGCGCCTGCATCGGCGCCTGGTCTCCGACCGGCGCATCCGCGGCACGGACGAGATCGGGGCCTGCGACCAGCCCCAGCATCATCATCGCCCCTGCCCAGAACGAGCCAGCGCGCTTCCCCCGAATGCGCAGGCCCATCCGATAATCCCCGTAATTCATCATGTCTCCATCACTTCTGTGACGTTAGTTGTCGCGTCTGCACGCCGTAGCGGATCACGTTGACGCCGCTCTGACGCTGCTTGAGCGCCTGGTCTTCGGGCGCGCCGTCGGTGGCGCTGGCATCGGCGATGCTGCGCAGTGCGAGCGTCAAAGTTCCCCCCTGGCGCGAGGCCGACAGCGTGGCGACCTGCTCGGGCTTCAGCTCCAGCGTGACGGTCTTGCCGATCACGGCGGTCTGGCCGTCCTTTTCCTTCGGCGCCTGGTCGATCGCGAGCACGCGGATATTGGACAGGACGACCTCCGACAGGATCAGGTCATTGCCGCCGGTCGCACCGCTGGTGTCGGGGTTCTTCAGGCGGCGCGTCAGCACGACGTCGACGCGGTCGTTTGGCAGGATGAAGCCGCCGGCGGCGGTCTCTGCCGAGATCTCGGTGGATACGGCCCGCATGCCCGAGGGCAGGATCGCGGCCATGAAGCCGGAGCCGTCCGCCCTCACCAGCTTCTGCTCGCGGATCGGCTCGCCCTGCATCAACGGCACGCGCGCGATCGAGCCGGCGATCTCGGTTTGTGCGTTGGGCCTGCTGTCGCGCCGGACGAAGGCGCTGCTCGCGGTCGCTTGCGGCCAGGTCTGCCATTGCAGATCCTCGGCCTTCACGGCCTGGCCGAGCTGGATGTCGGATTTGGCGACGAGCACCTCGGTCGTCGGCAGCTTCTCGGCCACCGGGGCGACCGGCGCGGGCTTGTTGTCGTAGCTGCTCGCCAGATACGCAGCGACGCCGCCGGCGCTCAGCGCGATGACGAGAACGACAATGCGTGCGGTGTTCATACGCTTCTACTCTCACGCGGGGCACTCGAACCGCACGTGGCGTGTTCCCCCGCGTCGATGAGTAGGGAGTAAAAGTATAAGGGGTGTTGCGAGGCCGAGTGTGATGCCCTGTGACGGTGCGGGTTTTGGGCGGATGGTGAATGCCGCGTTATCCCGGTCGGTCAGTGGCCCCGTAGATTCACGCAGGCGCACTACGACCTTCGGAGGAGGCGCGGGAGCGTCATGGTGAATGGGTGGTTAGTAAAGGAGGTGCGTCGCGAGATGGAAGCAGCGCGCATCAACATCAGTGTCGTCCCGGCGAAGACTGCGCGCGTCCGGGACGACGTGGAGAGAGATACGAGGCTCCCCAACGCCATCATTGCGGAACTACCTCGTCCGCTTCTGCTCGATCACGTCCCAGATTTTCGCCGCAACGTCGGGGCCGCCAAGGCGTGCGATGGCGCGAATGCCGGTCGGCGACGTCACATTGATCTCGGTGAGATTGCCGTTGATGACGTCGATCCCGACGAACAGGAGGCCGCGCTCGCGCAGCGCCGGGCCGACGGTGGCGCAGATCTCGCGTTCGCGCGGCGTCAGCTCGGTCTCCTTGGCGGCGCCGCCGCGCACCATGTTGGAGCGGAGATCGTCGGCCGCCGGCACGCGGTTCACGGCGCCTGCGAACTCGCCATTGACCAGGATGATGCGCTTGTCGCCGAGCTTCACCTCGGGAATGAACTGCTGAATCACCCAGGACTCTTTGAACGTCACCGAGAACATGTCGAACAGCGAGCCGAAGTTCATGTCTTGCGGCATCACCCGGAACACCGCGGCGCCGCCATGGCCGTGCAGCGGCTTCATCACCACGGCACCGTATTTGTCGCGGAACGCGTTGATCTCATCTAAGTCGCGCGAGATCAAAGTCGGCGGCATCAGCTGCGGAAAGTTCATCACGAACAGTTTTTCGGGCGCGTTTCGCACCGCGGCGGGATCGTTGACCACCAGCGTCTTTGGGTGAATGCGTTCGAGCAGATGCGTCGAAGTGATATAGGCGAGGTCGAACGGCGGATCCTGCCGCAGCAGGACGACGTCGAAGCCGTTGAGCGCTTCGCGCCTGGGCTCGCCGAGGGTGAAATGATTGCCGGGCTCGTCGCGCACCGTCAGCAGTTGCACCGGCGCGACGATCTCCTCGCCGACCATCGAGAGCTTGTCGGGCGTATAATAGGACAGGCCGTGGCCGCGCTTCTGCGCCTCCAGGAGCAGCGCGAAGGTGGAATCGCCCTTGATGTTGATGCGGGCGATGGGGTCCATCTGGACGGCGACGTTCAGTTTCATGGGCTGCCTTTCAGGTCGAGGCGTCGAATGCCGCCAACACATGGCGTGGAAGTGACCGCGGCGCAATCAGCATGGCGTCGAATCGCAGCTCGAATTCCGCATGCTCGGGATGCGCTGCGAGCCAGCCCTGCGCGGCATCGATGATGCGCTGCTGCTGGCGTGGCGTGACCGCATAGGCGGCCTCGTCGAGGCTGGCGCGCGCCTTGACCTCGACGAAGGCGATCAGGTTGCGGCGGCGCGCCACGAGGTCGATCTCGCCATGCGCCGTGCGGTAGCGTTTGGCGAGGATGCGGTAACCCTTGGCCATGAGAAAGGCGGCGGCGCGGCTCTCGGCCGAGATGCCGGTGCGGAACGCGGCGACACGCTGGGGCGAGGCGACCTTTGGCTCCGGTTTGGGTTCTGCGACGCCCCTAGTCTTCGCCATCGCCGCCCCGCAAATCCTCGTGCGGACTCTTGGCGAGTTCGAGCGCGCGGGCATAGATCTCGCGGCGGGGCCGCCCAGAAAGCGCGACGGCATGCGCGACGGCGTCCTTGACGCTGTTCGTGGCGAGCTGCGCGCGCAGGAGATCGTCCAGTGCATCTGATGTCAGCACGTCGGCGTCGGCCGCGGGCGGTGCGATCACCAGCACGAATTCGCCGCGCGTCTCCAGCGCGTCGGCTTCGCGCGCGAGCTCACTCAGCGTCGCCCGCGAAATCTCCTCGTGCAATTTCGTCAGCTCGCGGCAAATCGCGGCTTCGCGCGTCCCCATGATCTCGGCGAGCTCGGCAAGCGTGTCCTGCACGCGATTGCCGGATTGGAACATCACCAGCGTGGCATCGATGCGCGCGAGCTCGGCCAGGCGCGATTTTCGCGCGGCCGATTTGGCGGGTAGAAAGCCCTCGAAGAAAAAACGGTTGGTCGGCAGCGCCGCAACCGACAGCGCCGCCAGCACCGACGAAGGGCCGGGCAGCGCAAAGACCGCATGGCCGGCGGCACAGACCTCGCGCACCAGCTTGTAACCGGGGTCGGAGATCAGCGGCGTCCCGGCGTCCGACACCAGCGCGACCGAGCCGCCTGCCGCGAGTGCCTCCAGGATCTTCGGCCGCGCAGCCTCGGCATTATGCTCGTGATACGGCTTGAGCTGCGCAGAGATGTCGTAACGCTCGGTCAGGCGCCGCGTGATGCGGGTGTCCTCGCAGGCGATGACGTCGACCCCGGCCAGCGTCTGGAGCGCCCGCAAGGTGATGTCGCCGAGATTGCCGATGGGGGTCGCGACCAGATAGAGGCCGGCCGCCGGCTTCGGAGCTGACAGCCGATGGGCGTCGATGGAGAAACCGCGCGAGGCGGTGTCCGCAGCTTCAGTCGTATTTATCGGAGCCGGCTTTGCGCGCATAATGAATCGAACTTAGGCATGATCCCGGTGGCTGGGAACCAGTCCCCGGAAAAAGATCATATTGGGAGAGGGACTGGAATGTGATCCATCCGGCATCACATTCGAGGGGGAATGAAGCGTCAGCGCCATATTCGCGGCGGAAACCGCGCCTTGATGCTGCGTGACGGACGGCAAACAGCTGGCCGGAACGAAGGGCAGCCGCGTTAAGCGGTCATTATCCTTTTGTTTTGGTTAACTATTTGTAGACAACATGCCTGAATCCGCGGCTTGTGTTGCGGACAAGAGTGAAGTGACGGGCCGCCTGCGGCCGGTCAGAAGAGAAGCTGCCATGGTGGGCCCGCGTGATCCGAAGTCTCCCGTTCAGGGGCCCCTGATGCCAGGGGCGACCCGGCGGAGTACGCTTGGCCTGCTGCTCGGCACGCCCTTGCTCTCGGCCTGCGCCGGCGTGCAGCAGAGCCTCAGCCAGTTTTCCAGCCCGTTCTCCAGCTCCTCGCCGCCTCCGGCCCAGCCGGCCGGTCCGCCACAGCAGGCGACGACCGCGGGCACCGGCGGCGTGAAGGTCGGGGTGATCCTGCCGCTCTCGGCCGCGGGCAATGCCGGGCTTGCGGCGCAATCCATGCGCAACGCCGCCGAGATGGCGCTGGCCGAGTTTCAGAACCCGAATATCCAGCTCCTGATCAAGGACGACAATGGCAGCCCGCAGGGCGCGCAAGCCGGCGCGCAGCAGGCGGTCGACGAAGGTGCCGAGATCATCCTGGGGCCGCTGTTCGCGCAGTCGGTGCCGGCGGTGGCGCAGGTCGCGCGCGCGCGCGGCATCTCGGTGATGGCGTTCTCCACCGATTCCAGCATCGCCGGCCGCGGCGTCTATCTCCTGAGCTTCCTGCCGGAGTCCGACGTCAACCGCATCATCGAATATTCCGCCGGCATCGGAAAACGCGCTGTTGCCGTGCTCGTGCCCGACAATGCCTATGGCAATGTCGTCGAGGCCGCGGTGAAGGCCGCGGTGCCCAGGCGCGGTGGGCGTGTCGTCGCGTTCGAAAGATACGGCGCCGATCGAGCCACGCCGGCGCGCAACGTGGCACAGCAGCTCGGCAGCGCGGACGCATTGTTCATTGCCGATGACGGCGATGCCGTCGTTTCGGTCGCAGACGCGATGACTGCAGCGGGCGCGAATCTGCGCAACATCCAGCTGCTCGGGACCGGCCTGTGGGACAGCCCGCGCGTCTATGCGAGTCCGGCGCTGCAGGGCGGCCTCTATGCCGCGCCGGATCCGGCCGGCTTCCGCGCGTTCTCCGGCCGCTACCGCACCAAATATGGCGCCGAGCCGATCCGCACCGCGACGCTCGCCTATGATGCCGTCGCGCTTGTCGCAGCGCTTGCGCGCACGCAGGGTACGACGCGCTTCTCGGCCGACGTGCTCACGAATCCATCTGGTTTCGCGGGCATCGATGGCCTGTTCCGGTTCCGTGCGGATGGCACCAATGAGCGCGGCCTTGCGGTGATGAAGGTGACGACGGGCGGCGGTGTCGCGGTCGCGGGCTCGCCGAAGAGTTTTGGGGCGTAGTCCTACGCCGCGAGATCCGCGACCACGGCGTCCAGCACCGGAAAACCGCTGCTCGTCACCCGCAACCGTCCCGCCGCATCGACCGTGATCGCGCCTTCCTCACGGAGCAGCGCGATACGTCTGGGATCGAGCGGACGGCCGGACAAGGCCTTGTAGCGCTCGGGGTCGATGCCTTCGGCCAGGCGCAATCCCATCAGCAAGAATTCGTCGGCCCGCTCCTCGCTGTTGAGGAGATCGTCGGTGACGATTCCATCGCCGTTGCTCTCGACCCGCATCAGCCAGGCTTCGGGACGCTTCTCGGTGGCGGTGGCGTGCCTGATGCCGTCGATGTCGAGGCGGCCATGGGCGCCGGGACCGATGCCGGCATATTCCTCACCGCGCCAGTACACCAGATTGTGCCGGCACTCGGCGCCGCGTCGCGCGTGATTTGAGATCTCGTAGGCGGGCAGGCCGAGCTTGTCGCAGGTCTCCTGCGTCACGTCGTAGAGCGCGCGCGCGACCACTTCGTCCGGCGTCTTCAATTTGCCCGCCTGGTGCAGGCCGAAGAACGGCGTGCCTTCCTCGATCGTCAATTGGTAGAGCGACAGATGCTCGGCCGCTTCATCGATCGCAAGGCGCAGCTCGTCCGCCCACATCGCCGGGGTCTGGTCGGGACGGGCGTAGATCAGGTCGAACGAATAGCGATCGAACGAGCGGCGCGCGATGGCGACGGCGTCGAGTGCCTCGCGCGCACTGTGCATGCGGCCGAGCGCTTTCAACGAGGCATCGTCGAGCGCCTGCACGCCGAGCGAGACCCGATTGACACCGGCAGCGCGATAGCCGGCGAAGCGCGTGGCCTCGACGCTGGTCGGGTTTGCTTCCAGCGTCACTTCGACGTCGTTGGCAACGCGCCAGTGCTTGCCGATCGCATCGAGCACCGCGCCGACGGTGGCGGGCTGCATGAGCGATGGTGTGCCTCCGCCGAGGAAGATCGAGCTGACTTCGCGACCGGGCGAGCGCTGCGCAGTCGTTTCGATCTCGCGCGCGAAGGCGGCCGCAAAACGCGCCTCGTCGATGGCGGCGTGGCGGACGTGGCTGTTGAAGTCGCAATAGGGACACTTCGACAGGCAGAACGGCCAGTGCACGTAGACGCCGAACGCATCTTTATCAGCGCGGCTCAAGGCAGATCTCCGCCAGTTTCACGAAGGCCCGGGCGCGGTGCGACAGGCCGAGGCCGAGCGGCGGCAGGCCATGCTTCTCGATGCTGGTCATCTCACCGAAGGTGCGGTCGTATCCGTCGGGCAGGAACATCGGATCGTAGCCGAAGCCGGCGGTGCCGCGGGGTGGCCACACCAGCGTGCCGTCGACGCGCGCCTCGACCTGTTCGAGATGATCGTCGGGCCAGGCGACGCAGAGCGCCGAGACGAAATGCGCTTTGCGCTTGTCCGGCGTGGTGGCGCCGCGCTCCTGCAGCAGGCGCTCGATCTGCGCCATGGCGGCGGCAAAGTCCTTGGACGGACCGGCCCAGCGTGCGCTGTAGATGCCGGGCGCGCCGTCGAGCGCGTCGACGACGATTCCGGAATCATCGGCAAAAGCCGGTAGCTTGGTCGCCTGCGCGGCCGCGATTGCCTTGATCGCGGCGTTGCTGCGGAAATCGCTGCCGGTCTCGTCAGGCTCGCCAAGGCCGAGTTCGCCGGCCGACACCACCTCGATGCCGTGAGGCGCGAGCAGCTCTTTCATCTCGGCGAGCTTGCCGGGATTGTGGGTCGCGATGACGAGCTTTCCGGTGATTCGGCGGTGCATGGGGCTATTGACTACGCCACAGCCAGTTTCTGCAAGTCCACCAGACGCGCGATGCCTTTTTGCGCCAATGCGATCAGCGCCAGGAACTCGTCCTGCGTAAACGGCTCGCGTTCCGCAGTGCCCTGCACCTCGATGATGCGGCCGTCACCGGTCATGACGAAATTGGCGTCGGTTTCGGCTGCCGAGTCCTCGGCATAGTCGAGATCGAGCACCGGCGTGCCCTTGTAGATGCCGCATGAGATTGCGGCGACGTTGTCGCGCATCACGTTGGCCTTGATCATGTTGCGCGACTTCATCCAGTTGATGCAGTCGGCGAGCGCGACCCAGGCCCCGGTGATCGAGGCGGTGCGGGTGCCGCCGTCGGCCTGGAGCACGTCGCAATCGACGGTGATCTGGCGCTCGCCGAGCGCTTCGAGATCGACGATGGTGCGCAGGGAGCGGCCGATCAGGCGCTGGATCTCGACGGTGCGGCCGCTCTGCTTGCCGGCCGAGGCCTCGCGGCGGGTGCGTTCCGAGGTCGCACGCGGCAGCATGCCGTATTCGGCGGTGACCCAGCCGCGACCCTGGCCCTTCAGCCACGGCGGCAGGCGGTCTTCCAGCGTGGCGGTCACAAGCACGTGGGTGTCGCCGAATTTCACGAGGCAGGAGCCTTCCGCATATTTGACCACGCCACGCTCAAGCGTCACGGGGCGCAATTCGTCGGGCGCACGGCGGCTTGGCCGCATGGGAAATCCTCCAAAACTCGCAAGGTCAGGCTGTTCGCGGTGCTTGTAGGTGGGGTGAGGGTGGGCAGCAAGGCTTTTTCGCCCCTGATATCTGCCCCGCAAACGCCACGCTTGTCAGACGCGCCCGGGATGGACAAATTACGAGGAACTGACAGGAGTTAACGTCTGTGGCCCATCACGATCCGATCCATCTGATCGCGCCGCGCGCAGGCCTCGCCCAGCTCAACGAGCGTTCCCGCGACATCTTTCGTCAAATCGTCGAAAGTTACCTCGCGACCGGTGAGCCGGTGGGCTCGCGCAACATCTCGCGCCTGATCGCGATGCCGCTGTCGCCGGCTTCCGTGCGCAACGTCATGGCCGATCTGGAACAGCTCGGTCTGATCTACGCTCCGCATACCTCCGCCGGCCGGCTGCCGACGGAACTCGGCCTGCGCTTCTTCGTCGACGCCCTGATGCAGGTCGGCGATCTCAACGAGTCCGAGCGGCAATCGATCCAGAGCCAGCTCGCCACCGTCGGCCACGCCCAATCGGTCGAGGCGGCGCTGGATCAGGCGTTGACCCGGCTCTCCGGCCTGACGCGCGCCGCGGCGGTGGTGTTGACGCCGAAGTCCAATGCGCGGCTCAAGCACATCGAATTCGTCCGGCTGGAACCCGAGAAGGCGCTGGTCATCCTGGTCGGAGAGGACGGCCAGGTCGAAAACCGTGTGCTGGCGCTGCCGCCGGGGGTTCCCTCCTCGGCCATCACGGAAGCCGGCAATTTCCTCAATGCGCGGATTCGCGGGCGGACGCTCGCCGAGGCGCGGCTGGAGCTGGAAACCGCGCTCGGCGAGGCCCGCGCCGAGCTCGATCAATTGACGCAAAAGGTGATCTCGGCCGGGATCGCGAGCTGGTCGGGCGGCGAGAACGAGGACCGCCAGCTCATCGTGCGCGGACACGCCAATCTGCTGGAAGATCTGCACGCGCTCGAGGATCTCGAGCGTGTCAGGCTGTTGTTCGAGGATCTCGAGACCAAGCGCGGCGTGATCGACCTGTTGGGGCGCGCGGAAACCGCCGAAGGCGTCAGAATCTTCATCGGCAGCGAGAACAAGCTGTTTTCGCTGTCCGGCTCCTCCACCATCATCTCGCCCTATCGGGATGCCGCCGGCCACATCGTCGGCGTTTTGGGCGTCATCGGGCCCACACGGCTGAACTATGCCCGTGTGATCCCGACCGTGGACTATGCCGCCCGCATCGTCAGCCGCCTGCTGGGCGGGCTGACCGGCATTGAGCCGATCACGGGCGCTTGATTTTCGGCGTCCGAAGCACGATATCCGGGCCAGCAAACCTCCCCTTGAGACGAGTTCGAGAAGCAGCCGATGACCGATCCCACCCGGCAACCCGAAGACACGGCCGCGCCGACCGGCGAACCCGTGGTGTCAAAGCCCTACATCATGCCCGACGATCCCGAGCCCGGCTCGGTCGAAACGTTGCAAAAGGAAGCTGCCGAGGCGCGCGACCGCATGCTGCGGACGCTGGCCGAGATGGAGAACCTGCGCAAGCGCACCGCCAAGGAGGTCGCCGACGCCAAGCTCTACGGCATCACCGGCTTTGCCCGCGACGTGCTCGACATCGCCGACAATCTCCAGCGCGCGCTCGATGCCGTTCCGTCCGAAGCGCGTGCTGCGGCCGATCCCGGCCTGATCGCGCTGATCGAGGGCGTCGAGCTCACCGAGCGCTCGCTGCTCAATGCGCTGGAAAAGCACGGCGTGAAGAAGCTCGATCCGCAGGGCCAGAAGTTCGACCCGAACTTCCATCAGGCGATGTACGAGGTGCCTGACGCATCGGTGCCCGCGGGCACCGTCGTGCAGGTCATGCAGGCCGGCTACACCATCGGCGAGCGCGTGCTGCGTCCGGCGCTGGTCGGCGTCGCCAAGGGCGGCGCAAAGCCCGCGCCCGCGGCGAACAGCAACGAAGCGAACTGAACGATATCGAGGAGCGCGCTCGCGCGCGTCTCCTCCTCTTCCTCAAGGTCTGGCAGAGGTGAGCGCTTTATGCGCTCACCGCGATATCCGCGGACTGAATCCGCTTCACGCCGGCCTTGGCCATGTCGGCCCAGGCCTTCGCGAGCGAGCCCTGATTGTCGATGCCGCGGCAGGCGTCTTCCACGACGTAGACTTCAAAACCAGCCTTGCGCGCATCGAGCGCAGTCCAGGCGACGCAGAAGTCCGTGGCGAGGCCCGCGACAAAGACGCGCTTGATCTTGCGGGACTTCAGATAGGCGGCGAGCCCCGTCGTTGTCTTGCCGTCGGCTTCGACGAAGGCCGAATAGCTGTCGACATCCTTGTGGAAGCCCTTGCGGATGATGAGCTCGGCCTGCGGGATCGAGAGGTCTTTCGACAGCGAGGCGCCATCGGTGCCCTGCACGCAATGGTCGGGCCACAGCACCTGCTTGCCGTAGGGCAGGTCGATGGTCTCGAACGGCTTCTTGCCGGAATGCGCTGACGCGAACGAGACGTGGCCGGGCGTGTGCCAGTCCTGCGTCATCACCACGTTCGAAAATGCTTTGGCCATCTTGTTGATCACAGGCACGACCTGCTCGCCTTCCTTCACTGCGAGGCTGCCGCCCGGCAGGAAGCAGTTCTGCACATCGATCACGAGCAGCGCGGATGCATCGTCCGGCTTGATCGAGGCTGCTGCGAAAAGTGCCGATGGCGCGAGGCTCGCGAGTGTGGTGGTCCCCAGCGCGGCCAAGATCTGTCGTCGATTAATCATCGTCCGCCTCCCTCAAGGTTGATCCGGTGGAGGGAAGCCTAGTTCCGTTCGTGTACAAACGAAAGCCCGCAAATGCAGCCGGCCCTGGTGAGGGGATGGGCGCTACCCCTTCGGCTGGATGCCGTCGCGGACGGCGCGGAAGCGGGTGAAGGCGTCGGACCACTGGTCGCGCGGAGCGCTGGCGATGATGCGCAGCGAGGTGCCGCCGCCGAACCGGATCCATTGCACGACCGTGACCGGGGTCTTGTCCTTGCCGCTGACGCCGTCGATCCGGGTCTCAAAGCCGGGCTGGCTGTTGATGCGGATCGGCTCGGACATGGTGACGCGGGACTCGCGCAGGCCGGGGATCTGGAGCGCGGCCTCCTGGGCGAAGCGGGCGCGGTCGTCGGCGGCTTGCGGAGTGGCGCCGATCAGGCCGAGGATCATGAACGGCTTCGATTCATAGCCCGCGCTCTCGTCACCGTCGGCCAGGATGATGCTCGAGCCCGGCACCAGCGTGCGGATGTCCTTGAAGCCGGCGAGATCGGTGATCTTGAACGGCATCAGCCCGAGCTGCTCGTCAGCCGACACCTCCTTGCGCAGGGTGGCGGTCGCAAACATCTGCCGCACCGCCTCGTCGGTGTAGATCTTCGAGGCGTTCTCCGGGACCTGCACCGCGACATAGCCGGAGAAGCCAGTGCCCGGCACGATCATCGAATAGCGCTTCACCAGCGTGTCCCCGGCCTTGCCGCTCTCGGTGGTAAAATAGGCAAGGCCCGCCGATGTCTCGATCTTCTCCGGCTTGACGCCGTTGACGCCGCCCGGATTGGCGTTGAAGGCCGTTGCAACCTCGTTATAGGCCGCCGGCGGCAGTTCGGTGACCAGCACCTTGACGCTGCCGTCCTCGTTCTCGAAGCCCGGGAAGGTCTTGGCCTTGCTCAGCCCGACCAGCGGCACCATGCCGAGACGCAGACCCGGCGGATACACGGCGTCGGCAGCAAGCGCCGGAAGCGCGGAGACAACGATAAGGGCGAGCGCGGCGAGGGGGCGGATCAGCTTCATGGGCACTCTGATTGGTTCATATTGAGGCCGTACGATGGTCGGCCGTTGGCCGCGTTGTCGCGCGAAGCGGCCCCGTGACGAGGCCGTCCGGCCGGTCCGCCTTTTAGCGGGTTTGGTGCGCCGGCAACAGGGCCGGGCCGATCACGGCAGCGGAGACGGCCTGAGCACTGAACCTGTTAACAAATCCTCACCCGCAAGGGCGGTGAAGCCCGGATATGATCTTCCAAAACCCAATGTTTTCACGGTCCAAACTTGCGTTCGGTCCTTGCGGGCTCCTCCCCCCCTCCTATATGAGCCTCAACCATCGCAATATCGCGAATGTTTGATCTTAGGGGGTTTCGGTTCGGGTGCCTTCTGGGCCCAGCCAACCTGCCGCAAAAAGAAGGATATCAGGACCATGGGAAAGGTCATTGGGATCGACCTCGGCACCACGAATTCGTGCGTCGCCGTGATGGACGGCAAGAACGCCAAAGTTATCGAGAATTCCGAAGGCATGCGCACGACGCCTTCGATCGTCGCCGTGACTGATGACGGTGAGCGCCTCGTCGGCCAGCCCGCCAAGCGCCAGGCCGTGACCAATCCAGAGCGTACGTTCTTCGCAGTGAAGCGCCTCATCGGCCGCCGCTACGACGACCCGATGGTCGAGAAGGACAAGAAGCTCGTTCCGTACAAGATCGTGAAGGCTTCGAACGGCGACGCCTGGGTCGAGGCCGACGGCCAGACCTACTCGCCCTCGCAGGTCTCTGCGTTCATCTTGCAGAAGATGAAGGAGACCGCCGAAGCCCATCTCGGCCAGAAGGTCGACCAGGCGGTCATCACCGTTCCCGCTTACTTCAACGACGCCCAGCGCCAGGCGACCAAGGACGCCGGCAAGATCGCGGGCCTCGAGGTGCTGCGCATCATCAACGAGCCGACCGCAGCCGCGCTGGCCTATGGCCTCGACAAGACCAAGGCCGGCACGATCGCCGTGTACGATCTCGGCGGCGGCACGTTCGATATCTCCATTCTCGAAATCGGCGACGGCGTGTTCGAGGTGAAGTCGACCAACGGCGACACCTTCCTCGGCGGCGAAGATTTCGACATGCGGCTGGTCGGCTATCTCGCCGACGAGTTCCAGAAGGAGCAGGGCATCAACCTGCGCAACGACAAGCTCGCGTTGCAGCGCCTGAAGGAAGCCGCTGAAAAGGCCAAGATCGAGCTGTCGTCGACGACGCAGACCGAGATCAACCTGCCCTTCATCACCGCGGACCAGACCGGTCCGAAGCATCTGACGATGAAGCTCACCCGCGCCAAGTTCGAGGCGCTGGTGGACGACCTCGTCCAGAAGACCGTCGAGCCCTGCCGCAAGGCGCTCAAGGACGCCGGCGTCACCGCCGGTGAGATCGGCGAAGTCGTGCTGGTCGGCGGCATGTCGCGCATGCCGAAGGTCCAGGAGGTCGTGAAGCAGCTGTTCGGCAAGGAGCCGCACAAGGGCGTCAACCCGGACGAAGTGGTGGCGATCGGTGCCGCGATCCAGGCCGGCGTGCTCCAGGGCGACGTCAAGGACGTGCTGCTGCTGGACGTGACCCCGCTGTCGCTGGGCATCGAGACGCTGGGCGGCGTGTTCACCCGCATCATCGACCGCAACACCACGATCCCGACCAAGAAGAGCCAGGTGTTCTCGACCGCCGAGGACAACCAGAACGCGGTCACCATCCGCGTCTTCCAGGGCGAGCGTGAAATGGCGGCCGACAACAAGATGCTCGGCCAGTTCGACCTGATGGGCATCCCGCCGGCGCCGCGCGGCATGCCGCAGATCGAGGTGACCTTCGACATCGACGCCAACGGTATCGTCAACGTCTCGGCCAAGGACAAAGCCACGGGCAAGGAGCAGCAGATCCGCATCCAGGCCTCCGGCGGCCTTTCGGAAGCCGACATCGACAAGATGGTCAAGGACGCCGAGGCCAATGCCGCGGCCGACAAGCAGCGCCGCGAGGCGGTCGACGCCAAGAACCATGCCGATGCGCTGGTGCACTCCACCGAGAAGGCGCTGGCCGAGCACGGTTCGAAGGTCGCCGAGACCGAGCGCCGCGCCATCGAGGACGCCGTCAGCGACCTTAAGGAAGCGCTGAAGGGCAGCGATGCCGAGGCGATCAAGGCCAAGACCAACACGCTGGCGCAGGCCTCGATGAAGCTCGGCGAAGCCATGTACAAGCAGCAGGCTGAGGCCGATGCGGCCAAGGACGCTGCGAAGGACGACGTTGTCGACGCGGAATTCACCGAAGTCGACGACGACAAGAACAACAAGAAGTCCGCTTAAAGCCCGAGAGGGTATGATGCGGACGGCTTGGACCCCACACGCTACGTCGGCCTCCCCCCTAAGGGGGGAGGCTTTCGTGTCGGGGCAGACGGGCGATGCGCCCGTTACGATCAATCAATTCCCAGCACTTATGCTCAACGCTCCCATGCGGTCCGCTGCCACGACGCGGAAGGCCGCCCATGTCGTCGCGTGGCGACGTCGTTTCGCTCCGACTTGAATCGCGATCGGATAGACCTGAGTCAGACATGTCCACGTCCACCAAGCGCTGCTACTACGAAACCCTCGAAGTCGAACGCACGGCCGACGAGAGCAAACTGAAATCGTCGTTCCGCAAGCTGGCGATGAAGTTTCATCCGGACCGCAATCCCGGGGACGAGACCAGCGAGGTCAAGTTCAAGGAGATCAACGAGGCCTACGAGGTCCTGAAGGACAAGGACAAGCGCGCGGCCTACGACCGCTTCGGCCATGCCGCGTTCGAGCAGGGCGGTCCCGGCGGCGGTGGCGCCGGCTTCGGTGCGGGCTTCGCCTCCTCCTTCTCCGATATTTTCGAAGATCTGTTTGGCATGGCTGGCCAGCGGGGCCGCGGCGGCCGCGAGCGTGGCGCCGACCTGCGCTACAACATGGAAATCACTCTCGAGGAAGCTTTTGCCGGCAAGACCGCGCAGATCGAGATTCCGGTCTCCGTCACCTGCGAGGCCTGCTCGGGCATCGGCGCCAAGGCCGGCACCAAGCCGAAGGCCTGCTCGACCTGCGGCGGCGCCGGCCGCGTGCGACAGTCGCAAGGCTTCTTCACCCTCGAACGCACCTGCCCCGCCTGCCAGGGCCGCGGCCAGATGATCGAGGACGCCTGCCCGTCCTGCTCGGGCCAGGGCCGCGTCACCCGCGAGCGCACGCTGTCGGTCAATATCCCGCAAGGCGTCGAGGACGGCACCAGGATCAGGCTCGCCGGCGAAGGCGAAGCCGGCGTCCGCGGCGGCCCGCCCGGCGATCTCTACATCTTCCTGTCGCTGGCCCAGCACCAGTTCTTCCAGCGCGACGGCGCCGATCTGCATTGCCGGGTGCCGATCTCGATGGTGACAGCGGCGCTCGGCGGCGAATTCGAGGTGCCGACCATCGACCAGACCAAGGCCAAGGTGAAGGTGCCTGCCGGAACCCAGTCCGCCCGTCGATTCCGCATTGCATCAAAAGGCATGCCGGTCCTGCGCTCCCGCCAGATGGGCGACATGTACGTTCAGGTCGTGGTCGAGACCCCCCAGAACCTCACCAAGAAGCAGCAGGAATTGCTGGTCGAGTTCGAAAAGCTCTCCTCCGGCAACACCCAGCCGGAATCCGAGGGCTTCTTCGCCAAGGTCAAGGATTTCTTCGGCAATCGGGCGAACTGAGCCGGCTTGACCGTATCGGCTTCGGCCTATACGTCTTTATGACCTTTTTCTGACACGCCGCTGTCACGCGGTCCCGTCCGGTCCTGACATGCCATTGCCATCGTCCGCGCGTGCGTTGAAGAAGCCCCGTCTAGATGACGAGGTGCGCTTTCTCAGATCGTGGATCGAAAAGCCCCTCCACATGGGCGCGGTGATGCCGTCGGGCAAGCTGCTGGCCCGGACCATGGCTCACTATGTCGATGTCGATTCCGACGCTCCGGTGGTCGAGCTCGGGCCCGGCACCGGCGCCATCACCTCGGCCCTGGTCGAGCGCGGCGTCGACCAGAAGCGTCTGGTGCTGGTCGAATACAATCCCGGCTTCTGCGCGCTGCTGCGCGACCGCTATCCGCAGGCGACTGTGGTGCAGGGCGACGCCTATCGCCTGCGCGACACGCTCTGGAACGTTCTGAGCGCGCCGGCCTCGGCCGTTGTCTCCGGCCTGCCGCTGGTCACAAAACCGATGCTGACCCGGCTGCGGCTCATTCGCGATTCCTTCATGGCGCTGGCGCCCGGCGCGCCCTTCGTCCAGTTCACCTATGCGGTGGTGCCGCCGATCCCGAAATCGCTGCCCGGCGTGTCCACAGAGGCTTCGGAACGGATCTGGATGAACCTTCCGCCGGCCCGCGTCTGGGTGTATCGCAAGGACTAATTCCGCCGGCTTTCTTCTCTGCGCGGCGGGCTTGTTTCGCCGAACGTATGGAAGCGGATGTCCGCACCGAAAATCCTGGTCATTCCCGGCTCGCTGCGCACCGGCTCGCACAATGCGAAGCTGGCGGCGGTCGCCGCCTATGAGTTCGCCCAGGCCGGTGTCGACATCACCCGCATCTCGCTCGCCGATTTTCCGCTGCCGATCTATGACGGCGATCTCCAGGCCAAGTCAGGCATCCCGAAGCACGCCATCAATCTCAAGCGCATGATCGGCGCACATCATGGCGTGCTGATCGTTTCGCCCGAATACAACGCCTCGGTGCCGCCGCTGCTGAAGAACGCGATCGACTGGGTGAGCCGCGTGCACGATCTGCACGAGGCGCGCGGCGATGTCTTCCGCAACCGCGCCTTCGCACTCGCCGGTGCTTCGCAGAGCCGGTTAGGTGCCGCCCGTGCGCTTCAGGCATTGCGGCTGATCCTGACGTCCTGCCAGGCCAATGTGATCGCCAGCCAATTCACGCTCGCCTTTGCCGACCAGGCCTATGACGATATGGACAGGCTCAAGAGCCAGACCGATAGCGACGGGCTGAAGGAGATGGTGCGGCAGTTGATCGACATTTCCCAACGCATGATGTGAGGTGACATGACGCCCGCCGAAATCGCCCCCAAGGACCGTCTGATCGTCGCGCTCGATCTGCCCAGCGTCGAGGCCGCGGAGGCGATGATCGCCGGGCTCGGCGACAGCGTCACCTTCTACAAGATCGGCTATCGGCTCGCTTATGCCGGCGGCTTGCCGCTGGTCGCCAGGCTTGCCGACAAGGGCAAGAAGGTCTTTCTCGATCTCAAGCTGCACGACATCGGCAACACGGTGGCGCAAGGCGTTGAAAGCATCACCAGGCTGGGCGCAACCTTCCTCACCGTGCATGCCTATCCGCAGACCATGAAGGGCGCCGTCGAGGGCCGCGGCTCCTCGAAGCTGAAGCTTCTCGCCGTTACGGTGCTGACCTCGTACAATCAGGACGATCTGCACGCCGCCGGGTTCCGGCTCGGCGTCTCCGAGCTCGTCGAAGCGCGCGCGGGGCAGGCGCAGACGCTCGGCATCGATGGCCTGGTATCGTCGCCCGAGGAGGCGGTAGCCTTGCGCAAGATCGTCGGACGCAAGATGCATCTCGTCACGCCAGGCATTCGTCCGGCAGGATCGGCCGCCGGGGACCAGAAGCGCGTCATGACGCCGGGCCGTGCAATCGCCGCGGGCGCGGATTATCTCGTCGTCGGCCGGCCGGTGGTGGAAGCCGCCGATCCGAAGGCGGTCGCGGAAGCCATCCAGGCCGAGATCGCGCAGGCACTCGAAGCATGATCCGCAACAGTGTGAAGCGGTTTTTTCTCGCGACAAACGCGGAACGCGTTTGCGCGGAGATCATGCTCAAATAGAACCACCAACGACCAGGGAGAAGAACGATGGCAAAAGGCTACTGGATCGGTCGCGTCGACGTGAGCAATGACGAGGGCTACAAGCCCTACGCTGTGGCCAACGGTCCGATCTTCAAGAAATGGGGCGGCCGCTTCGTCGTCCGCGCGGGCAAGTTCACCACTGTGGAAGGCGCCAGCCGCACCCGCAACGTCGTAATCGAATTTCCGGACTATCAGACCGCCATCGCGTGCTACAACTCGCCGGAATACCAGGCCAATATCAAGGTGCGGCAGCCGCACTCGATCGCCGACCTCATCATCATCGAAGGTTACGACGGACCGCAGCCGTCGGACGGTTGAGGCGTCCTCTCTTGCCGCCCCCCTGGAGAGGAGCATGCCGCGGGCTCATGGGGCCTCGGTTGCCGGAACTGCATCCCGCCGCTACAACGGCGCTGAGAGGATCACACCATGTCAGACATGCGCTTGATTGTTGCCGGAGCCGGTGGCCGGATGGGCCGCGCCCTGGTGCGGGCGATTGCCGACAGCAAAGGCGCGGTGCTGGCTGGCGCGCTGGAGGCGCCGGGCTCGGAGCTCTTAGGCAAGGATGCCGGCGTGCTCGCCGGTCTGCCTGAAAACGGCATCAAATTGTCCGCCGACCTCTGGGCGATGTCCAAGGACGCCGACGGCATCCTGGATTTCACTGTGCCGGCCGCAACCATCGCCAATGTCGCGATCGCGGCCGAGCGCGGGCTGGTCCACGTCGTCGGCACCACCGGGCTTTCGGCCTCGGACAATGCCGTGATCAAGAGCGTCACCAACCGCGCCGTCGTGGTGCAGTCGGGCAATATGAGCCTGGGCGTCAATCTCCTCGCCGCCGTGGTCAAGCGCGTCGCCAAGGCGCTCGACCAGAGCTTTGACATCGAGATCGTCGAATCCCATCACCGTATGAAGGTCGATGCGCCCTCCGGCACCGCGCTGATGTTGGGCCAGGCGGCAGCGGCCGGTCGCGGCATCCCGCTCGACGAAGAGCATTCTGAACGCGGCCGCGACGGCATCACCGGCGCGCGCAAGCCGGGGGCCATCGGCTTTGCCTCCCTGCGCGGCGGCACCGTCGCCGGCGAGCACAGCGTCACCTTCCTCGGCCCGTTCGAGCGGCTGACCCTGTCCCATCTCGCCGAAGACCGCATTCTGTTCGCGCACGGCGCGCTGAAGGCGGCGCTGTGGGCGCATGGCAAGAAGCCGGGGCACTACTCCATGGCCGACGTGCTCGGCCTCGCGGACATCTAACCGATAACCCGAACGGAAGCAGTCAATGAGCGAACGTCTTCTCGTGCTCGTGCGGCACGGCCAGAGCGAATGGAATCTCAAGAACCTGTTCACCGGCTGGAAGGATCCTGATCTCACCGAGCTGGGCATGAAGGAAGCCTCGGAGGCCGGCCGCAAATTGAAGGCGGAGGGCCTCGTCTTCGACGTCGCCTACACCTCGGTGCTGAGGCGCGCGCAGCACACGCTCGATCTCATTCTCGGCGAGCTCGGCCAAAGGGACCTGCCGACTTCGAAGAACCTCGCGCTGAACGAGCGCGACTACGGCGATCTCTCCGGCCTCAACAAGGACGACGCCCGCAAGAAATGGGGCGAGGAGCAAGTGCTGATCTGGCGCCGCTCCTACGACGTGCCGCCGCCCGGCGGTGAAAGCCTGAAGGACACGCTGGCCCGCGCGCTGCCTTATTACGTGCAGGAAATCCTGCCCGGCGTGCTCAACGGCAAGCGCACCCTGGTCGCCGCACACGGCAATTCGCTGCGTGCGCTGATCATGGTGTTGGAGAAGCTGTCGCCCGAAGGCATCCTGAAGCGCGAGCTCGCGACGGGCGTGCCAATCATCTATCGGCTCAACGCGGATTCGACCGTGGCGTCGAAGCTGGATCTGGCGGGCTAGGTTTCGCCGCAGGCGCAAAATTGGAGGATGGGTTACGCTGACGCTAACCCACCCTGCGGCAGCGGAGCTACTGCAGCCCCAGCTGCCCGGCTTCCCAGCCCAGCATCGCCTGTTTCCGCGTGATGCCCCAGTGATAACCGGTGAGCGTGCCGCTCTTGCCGAGCGCGCGATGGCAGGGCACGACGAACGAGACCGGGTTCTTGCCGACCGCGGCACCAACGGCGCGCGACGCCTTGGGCCTGTTGATGTTGCAGGCGATGTCGGAATACGACACCGCGCGGCCCATTGGAATCTTCAACAGCGTCTCCCACACCCGCACCTCGAAATCGGTGCCGATCATCACCACGCGCAGCGGCTGGTCGGGGCGCCACAGTTTTGTGTCGAAGATGCGTGCCGCGAGCGGCGCGGTGCCCTCGTGGTCCTCGACATAGGTTGCGTTCGGCCAGCGCCGCATCATGTCGGCGAGCGCGATTTTCTCCTCGCCGTGATCGGCGAAAGCGAGACCCGACAGCCCGCGATCAGTCGCGATCACGATCGCCGTGCCGAATGGCGAGGGATGGAAGCCATAGCGAAGCGTCAGCCCCGCGCCGCCGTTCTTCCATTCGCCCGGCGACATCGCTTCGTGCGTGACGAAGAGGTCGTGCAGCCGGCCGGGACCCGACAGCCCTGAGTCGAGTGCCGCGTCGAGGATGCTTGCGGAGTCGCGCAGCAGGCCCTTGGCGTGGTCGAGCGTCAGCGCCTGCATAAAGGCCTTGGGCGTGATCGAGGCCCAGCGGCGGAACAGATGGTGCAGCTCATCCGGCGTGACGCCGGCCGCATCCGCCATCGCCTCGATGGTCGGCTGCGCGCGCCAGTTCTCCGAGATGAACGCGATCGCCCGGCGCACGGAATCATAATCGCGTAGCGCGGCGTTCTGGGTGCCCGGCTTTGCCAGGCGCTGGTCATGTATGGCGAGTGTCATCATGACCGGAAATGTAGGCGCGGCGAGGCGTCGAAACCACCCGATTTCTGACTGCGTTCAAGCCACCGGATTGTAGGTCGGGCCGCGCTTGGCGGCGTTCAATGCTTCGATCAAGCCTTTGTAAAAGCTCGCCTTTTCATCAGGTCCGAGGAACCTTGCAATCTGGATCTGGCGGCCGCGCGAGATCAGATAGAGATGCTCGATACCAAAGTCCTCGTCCACCTCCATGTCGAGGCGAACCCAGAGCGGATTGAAGGTCCATTCGGCGACCTGACCGCGATGGCTGACCCGCCGCACCCGCAACTCCGACGTCGTGACCGTGATCTCCTCGCGCGCCCGCGCGCTGCGGAAATTGGCCTTGAAAGCCCACCAGACCACGAGCAGGTCGAGGCCGAAAAAGCCGAACACCGGCCAGGCACCCTTCATCAGGAAGACAATTCCGGTGACGAAGCTGACGACGCTCAGGAACAGCATCACGGCCAGGAAGCCGGTGCGGTTCAGGGAGCGGTGCGGCGTCAGCAGCGCAGAGAAGATCTGCACGTCATGACCTTCAGAGTCTGCGCGCTCAATTTGGTTGCCTGTGCTCATCGTCCCTCAGTATATCCCGATCATGACGAAAATCACCCGCAAGCCGGCCCCGGGCAAAGTGGCGCTGCCGAAGAAAAAGGCAAAATCGGCTACCGCGAAGCCGAAGCCCACGAAGAAATCGGCCACGGCCAGCAAATCGTCCAGGGCGATAAAACCCTGGACACCGGCGGAGATCCACGAGGTCTTCAGCCGTTTCCGCAAAGCCAATCCCGAGCCGAAAGGCGAGCTCGAGCACGTCAATCCGTTCACGCTGCTGGTCGCCGTCGTGTTGTCTGCACAGGCGACCGACGCCGGAGTCAACAAGGCGACACGCGAATTGTTCAAAATCGCCGACACCCCGCAGAAGATGCTCGAGCTCGGCGAAGAACGTCTGCGCGACTACATCAGGACCATCGGTCTCTACCGCACCAAGGCGAAGAACGTCATCGCGCTATCGGCCAAGTTGATCAGCGATTTCGGGGGCAAGGTGCCGCGCACGCGCGCCGAGATCGAGTCGCTGCCGGGCGCGGGACGCAAGACCGCCAATGTCGTGCTCAACATGGCCTTCGGCGAGCACACCATGGCGGTCGACACGCATGTTTTCCGCGTCGGCAACCGCACTGCCCTTGCGCCGGGCAAGACGCCGCTCGAGGTCGAGCTCGGTCTCGAAAAGGTGGTTCCGGCCGAGTTCATGCTGCACGCCCATCATTGGCTGATCTTGCACGGTCGCTATACGTGTCTCGCGCGCAAGCCGCGTTGCGAGGTTTGCCTGATCAACGATCTCTGCCGGTGGCCGGAGAAGACGGTGTGATGGCGGTGGCCTCTCCCCGCGAGCGGGAAGAGCGAGCGCGCCGTCACCGCATCTGCCGCGCGGGCTCGATCAGCCCCGGCCGCGGTCCCGATAACCGCTTGTGCATGTGGACCATGAAGGCCATGCCGAAGATCGGCGTTGCCAGGTTCACGACCGGGATCGAGACGAAGGCCGCAATGAAGAGGCCGGCGGTGAAGATGGTCGCGGCATTGTCGCGGCGCATCGCCTTGGCATCCTCGGGCGAGCGGAAGCGCATCGCAGCGAGCTCGAAATATTCGCGTCCCAGCAGCCAGGCTGCGGCGAGGAAGAAGATCAGGAAGCCGGCGCCGGCCAGAAACACCAGCGGCAACGCGACGAGATAGACCACAATGGTCAACAATGCGGTCTTGATGCCTTCGAGGATGGCCTGATTGAACGGCAGCGCCATGCCCGGCCGCTCGGCGGGATAATATTCGCGCTCGACGATATCGGCGACGTCGTCGACGAAAAAGCTCGCGACCAGCGAAGTGATCGCCGGCATCAGGAATACGCTGCCGAACACGACGCCGAAGCCGGCCGCGATCGAGATGATCCAGGCCAGCACCTCCAGGGACGAATGCCACCCCGGCCCGAGCAGGCCCTCGAGCCACACCTCGCCGTAGGTCGCGAACCAGCTCAGCAGCCGCTGCAGTCCGATCGCCAGCACTGTGATCAGCACCAGCGCCAGCCCGATCGATCGCCACAGGATCGAGCGCATCGGCGGCGACATCATTTGCGACAGCGCCTTGACGGCGGCATCCAGCATGGGAACCTCTCACGAAATCACCAGCGAGAGGTAGACACCCAGGGCTGTTTCGGCAAGGGACGCTGACTTGCCCAAACTGCGGCGTGTATCGTCTCTGCCAATTGATCTTTGACAAACGTCTCTCGCCGGCCGGCCAGAGGGCCTATTCATGCCGATGCGCGTGCTTCCTCATCCTGGCCGGCTTCCCTTCGCCCGTCGGGATCATCACCACACGCCCATAGCGCACGCCACGCTCCGCGATGATGTGATCGGCGAAGTGCCTGACCTCGGCGGCGTCGCCGCGCAGGGCCGTCATCTCCATGCAATTGGAGTCGTCGAGATGGACGTGCAGCGTCGCGAGCGCGAGGTCGTGATGGCCGTGGAATTCCTGCACCAGACACTTTGAGAGATCCCGCGCGGCGTGGTCGTAGACATAGACGAGGCCTGCAACGCAGGGGCCGCTCTGCGCCGCGTCCTCGCTCGCTTGCTGCAGCCCGGCGCGCGCGAGATCGCGGATGATCTCGCTGCGGTTCTGGTAGCCGCGCGCCTCGGCCGCGGCATCGATCTCCGCCAGCAAATCGTCCTCGATCGTGATCGTAATCCGCTGCATCGGGTCCTCTCCGCCGGCTGCCGAATGGACCCGTTCTACACGGATTTTGACGTTCTCACAGCCGCGTCGCACGCAGCCTCAGCGCATTGCCGACCACGCTCACCGAGGACAGCGCCATCGCCGCTGCCGCGATGATCGGCGACAGCAGCACGCCGAAGGCCGGGTAGAGGATACCGGCGGCAACAGGAATGCCGGCGGCGTTGTAGATGAAGGCGAAGAACAGGTTCTGCCTGATATTGCTCATCGTCGCCTGTGACAGTTTTCGCGCACGCACGATCCCGGTGAGATCGCCCTTCAGCAGGGTGACGCCGGCGCTTTCCATCGCCACGTCGGTGCCGGTGCCCATGGCAATGCCGACCTCGGCCGCAGCCAGCGCCGGCGCATCGTTGACGCCGTCGCCGGCCATCGCCACGCTGCGGCCGGCCTTCTGCAGCTTCGTCACCACGGCGCTCTTCTGGTCCGGTAGCACTTCGGCCTCGACATCGGCAATGCCGAGCCGCCGTGCCACGGCTTGCGCGGTGGTGCGGTTGTCGCCGGTGAGCATGATCACCTTGATGCCCTCGGCGGCGAGCGCCTTCAGCGCTTCCGGGGTCGAGGCCTTGACCGGATCCGCGATCGCAAACAGGCCGGCAGGTGCGCCGTCGATTGCCATGTTGATCACGGTCGCGCCGTCGCCACGCAGGCGTTCGGCTTCACTGTCGAGCGCCTTGGTCTCGATGCCGATCGACGCCAGATATTTGGCGTTGCCGAGGACGATGCTCTTGCCATCGACCTTGCCCGTGGCGCCCTTGCCCGTCGGCGAATCGAAATGTTCGACGCGGCCCAATGCAAGCTGCTTCTCCTTTGCGGCGCGCACGATGGCATCGGCGAGCGGATGTTCGCTGGCGCGCTCGACGCTGGCTGCAAGCCGAAGGATGGCGTCTTCGGCAAAGCCTGCTGCCGGCACGATCGCGACGACCCGTGGCTTGCCTTCGGTCAGCGTCCCCGTTTTGTCGACCACCAGCGTGTCGATCTTCTCCATCCGCTCCAGCGCTTCGGCGTTCTTGATCAGCACGCCTGCCTGCGCGCCGCGGCCGACGCCCACCATGATCGACATCGGGGTCGCCAGGCCCAACGCGCAGGGGCAGGCGATGATGAGGACGCTGACGGCGGCGACGAGGCCGAAGGCGAGCCGCGGCTCCGGCCCGAGCCAGGCCCAGGCGGCAAAGGCGGCGATGGCGACAGCAATCACCGTCGGCACGAACCAGCCCGCAACCTGGTCGGCCAGCCGCTGAATCGGCGCGCGCGAGCGCTGCGCATCCGCGACCATCTGCACGATCTGCGACAGCAGCGTCTCGCGCCCGACCTTGTCGGCGCGCATGATGAAGCTGCCGGACTGGTTCAACGTGCCGGCGATGACCTTGGCGCCTGGCTCTTTGGTGACAGGCATGGATTCGCCTGTGACGAGTGATTCATCGAGCGAGGAGCGCCCCTCGAGAATGACGCCGTCGACCGGCACCTTTTCGCCCGGACGAACGCGCAACCGGTCGCCGGGACGCAGCGCGTCGATGTCCACCTCGCGCTCGTTACCATCGGCATCGACGCGCCGCGCCGTTTTTGGCGCAAGCTGCAACAGCGCCTTGATGGCGCCCGACGTAGCGTCGCGAGCGCGGAGCTCCAGCACCTGGCCCAATAGCACCAGCACGGTGATGACGGCGGCCGCTTCGAAATAGACGGCGACCGCGCCCTCATGGCCGCGGAAGGTTGCCGGGAAAAGCTGCGGCGCCGTGGTGCCGATCAGGCTGTAGACATAGGCAACGCCGGTGCCCATCGCGATCAGCGTGAACATGTTGAGGTTGCGCGTGCGCAGCGATTGCCAGCCGCGCGCCAGGAACGGCCAGCCGGCCCAGAGCACCACGGGCGTCGCAAAGGCGAGCTGGATCCAGTTCGACACGACAGGGTCGATCCAGTTGTGCGGACCTGCGAGATGGCCGCCCATCTCCAGCACAACAGGCGGCAGTGCCAACGCGCCGCCAATCCAGAACCGGCGCGTTATGTCCGCCAGTTCCGGATTCGGTCCGGTTTCGAGGCTCACCACATCAGGCTCGAGCGCCATCCCGCAGATCGGACAGCTGCCGGGTCCAACCTGGCGGATCTCCGGATGCATCGGACAGGTGTAGATGGTGCCCTCCGGCATCTCCGGCTCGGATGCTTTCTCCCTGGCGAGATACTTTGCGGGGTCGGCCGCGAATTTGGTGCGGCACCCGGCCGAGCAGAAATGGAAGGTCTCGCCGTGATGTGTGAGGCGGTGCTTGGAGGTCGCGGGATCGACCGTCATGCCGCAGACGGGGTCGAGGACCTTTGTCGCGGTCGCGTTGTGGTCATGAACATCATGATGGGCATGGTCGGCGCGATCGCCATCTCCGCCGCAGCAGGACGAGGCGGCCGGCCCGGGAACCACTGAATTCGCGGAACAACCGCATCCGGACTGCGTCTTCCCATTGTGGTGTGTGTGGTTCGCGTCGTTCATTCCTGCACTCCGGCCTTGTAACCCATACCCGGTAGGGGTATATAGGCCGCATGCGCAAGGACATCAAGGCATCCGTCGGAAAACGCCTCGGCCGGATCGAGGGCCAGGTTCGCGGCCTCCAGAAAATGGTCGAGGAGGACCGCTACTGCATCGACATCGTCACGCAGATATCGGCCGTGCGCGCCGCACTGCGGCGGGTCGAGGAAGAGGTTTTGAAGGACCACGTCGCCCATTGCGTCGAGCACGCGATTGCGAGCGGCGACAAGGCCGATCAACGGGAAAAGATCGCGGAGTTGATGGCGGTGATCGGGCGGGCGGAGCGGTAGGGCGCGGTTCTCGCCGCCGCCATTGCAATAACGGTTGCTGATGCGCGATCGCGCAACATTCAGCGCTGTCGTCCCTGCGAACGCAGACGACAGTGGAGCTAAGCCGCCCGCTCTCGTGCACGTCCCCGGCGCCGTGGCCGGTACATCGCGAGCTTTTTCAGCAACGCGAACTGCTCTGAGCCAGGTTCCACAGCCTCCTCGCTCACTTGCTCAGCCGGAACTTCAGCCGGCGCTTCTTCGTCAGCCGCTTCAGGAACGAGCGGCGGCGAACGGACCGTTTCTGGAAACACACCGAATGAGCCCGCTACCTCCTCGAGCGGCTTTTGCTTGTCGGCCCAGTGCAGGGCCGTGTAGTCGAAGCCGTGCACGATGGTGGGTTTGACGACTTCGAAATAGGGCGAGATGTCGAAGTCGCGGGGCATGTAGAGCGAGGAATCGCGGATGTGCAGGATCTCGCGGCGGGCGGCGCGGCTGCCGGCCTTGGTGATCTTCGGCAGGATCGGGTAGCGCACCGCATCGAAGGCCTGTGCGATCAGCGCCGAGCAGATGATCTTGGTTGGATCGCCGGAGCCGATCGCGATCATGCGCCGCCGCCAGCGCTGCGGCACCGGCAGCGGGATCAGGAAGCGCATCAGATCGATGATGTTTTTGGTATCGTAGCCGAACCCGATGCGGTTGATCGCATAGCGGCACACCGTGGTGCGGTCCTCATAGGACAGTCCGACCGGACGGCAAAGGCGAGTGTGATACGGGAAATATTTGGAAAGGGGCGCAGAGGTGACGCCCTCGCCGATATTGGCCTCGATCAGCACATGCGGCTCGCCGTCGTGCTCGACCGCGCCCTCGATGGGGCCGACATAGAGCGCCGCATGCGACCAGGTCGACTGCGTCAGATATTTGATGATGCCGGAGATACGGTTGTTACCCTCGACCAGCATGACGTCGCCGGGCTGGATCACGCCGCGCAAATGCTCGGGGTCGCTCGGCGTGAACGGCTCATAGCCCGGCACCTCTTTCGAGAGGTACGCGGCTATCACCTTGCCGACTGAATCTAGGACCGTCCCCATGAACTCCCCCGGGGCCTTTCTGGCCATCTTTTTTCCATCTGTATCATGGTCCCAACCTGTTGCAATTCGGTTCATGGCTCCGTGAGGTCAAGCACGATTGATTCACCATGACGGTTGCTGCGCAACATCAGATGCGGCAAGGTTCTGGGGCTGTTCCCATCCGCCGCAAGTCTCCGGAAACCATGACATGACAATCACGCGCCGCGGCTTCCTCTCGGTGTCGGCGGCTCTTGCTGCGGCGCCGGTCCTGCGCGCAACGGCCGGGCCCTTGCCGCGCGAGGCTGACATTGTCGTGATCGGTGCGGGAGCGGCCGGCATCGCTGCAGCGCGGCGTATCATGGCGGCCAATCGCAGGGTCGTGGTGGTGGAGGCAACGTCGCAGATGGGCGGCCGCTGCATCACCGACAGCATGACCTTCGACGTGCCGTTCGATCGCGGCGCACGCTGGATGCACAATCCTGATAGCAACCCGATGATCCGGCTGGCGCGCGGCGCGGGGCTCGATGTGTCGCCTGCGCCGTCGGGCCAGAAGATGCGCATCGGCCGCCGCAATGCGCGGGCCGGCGAGACCGAGGAGTTTCTCGCGGCGCTCGTGCGCGCCAACAGGGCCATCGACGAGGCTTCGCGCGGCAAGCTCGATACCTCCTGCGCTGCGGTGCTGCCGAAAGATCTCGGCGATTGGGCAGGGGCTGCGGAGTTTGTGCTCGGCGCAAGCTTTGCCGGCAAGGACCTGAAGGAGCTGTCGGCGATCGACAAGGCGCGTGCGCAGGACCGCAATGCCCCGATCGCCTGCCGCCAGGGTCTTGGCACCCTGATCGCCAGGCTCGGCGAGCAGGTGCCAGCAGTGCTGTCGACGCCGGCAAGCCGGATTCTCTGGAGCAACCGCGACGTCAGCGTGGAAACGCAAGCCGGCAAGATCGCCGCGCGCGCCGCCATCATCACGGTCTCCACCAATGTGCTCACGTCAGGCGCGATCAAATTCGCGCCTGACATTCCCAAGCGCACGCTGGATGCGGCCTCCAAGCTCGGTCTTGGCAGCTACGATCACATCGTGCTGCAGCTGCCGGGCAATCCGCTCGGGCTGTCGCGCGACGATATCCTGATCGAGCAGAGCAATTCGACGCGCACCGCGCTGATGTTCGCCAATATCGGCGGATCCTCGCTGTGCTCGATCGACGTCGGCGGCTCGTTCGGACGCGACCTCTCGGAGCAGGGCGACAAGGCGATGGCCGCCTTCGCCAAGGAGTGGATCGCGAAGCTGTTCGGCAGCGAGGCGGCGGCCGCCGTGCAGAAGACCGCGGCGACGCGCTGGAACGCCTCCCCCTACGTCATGGGTGCGATGTCGGCGGCGTCACCCGGCGGCCAACTCTCGCGAAAGATTTTGACCGAGCCGATCGGCAATCTGTTCCTCGCCGGCGAAGCCACGCATGAGACGCTGTGGGGCACCGTCGACGGCGCCTGGGACAGCGGCGAGCGCGCCGCGGACGCCGCGCTCCGCAAGATCGGTGCGCTCAAGGCCGAGCCGGCCGACGTGCCGACGCAATCGACGAAGAAGCGTCGCGCGCCGCGGCGGTAGGACAGAGGCAGCGAAGCCGCACAAACTCCGCCGTCGTCCCGGCGCAGGCCGGGGCTCATACTCCGGAGCAATAGTGTTGCGAAGTCTCGTCGTTTCCAGCTCGCCTTGCAATGGCTCACCGGGATCATGGCGGAGCATGACGCGGCCCGAAAACCGCGTCACGCTTTTCGGCGTCATGCTCTCAACGTGCCGCCGGTCTTCTTCGTGACCTCGGCCACGATCTTCGCGGCCACGGCCTCGATCTCCTGGTCGGTCAGCGTCTTCTCGCGCGGCTGGATCGTCACCGCGATGCCGATCGACTTCTTGCCGTCGTCGATGCCCTTGCCCTCATAGACGTCGAACACAATGACGCCGGTGATCAGCTTCTTGTCGACGCCTTGCGCGGCGCGCACGATGTCGCCGGCCTTCACAGCGCGGTCGACGATGAAGGCGAAGTCGCGCGACACAGGCTGGAACGCCGACAGCTCGATGAGCGGCTTGGCGCGTGTCGGCTTCTTTTTCGCCTCCGGAATCCGGTCGAGGATCACCTCGAACACGACAACGGGGCCGTCGGCGCCGAGCGCTTCCAGCGCGCGCGGATGCATCTGGCCGAAATGGCCGAGCACGTTCTGTGGTCCGATCTGGATCGTGCCGGATCGGCCCGGATGCAGCCAGGCTGGACCGCCGGCGACGATTTGCAGAGCCTGCATCGGCGCGCCGGCTGCGGCCAGCACCGCGAGCGCATCGGCCTTGGCGTCGAACACATCGGCTTGCGCCGAGCCCGACCAGTGCCGCCCCAGCCCGTCCGACGAAGCGAGGCCCCGGCGCACACCGCTCGCCGCCACGAACTGGTCTTGCGGGCGGTCACCCCTGAACACCTGTCCCACCTCGAACAGCATGACGTCGCCATAGCCGCGATTGGCATTGACCTGCGCGGCTGCGACCAGTCCCGGCAACAGGCTTGGGCGCATGTCGGAGAGGTCGGCGGCGATCGGGTTCGCGACTTCGAGCTCGCGCTGGCCGCCGCCGAACAATTGTGCCGCCGGCTTGGTGATGAACGACCACGTCACCGCCTCGATCATGCCGCGGCTCGCCAGCGCCCGCCTTGCGCGACGGGTGCGAAGCTGAAGCGGCGTCAGCACCGATTTGCGCGCGTCCTCGCCGCGCTCGAACGGCGTCATCGGCACCTTGTCGACGCCGTAGATGCGGACGACTTCCTCGACGATATCGGCCTTGCCGTGCACGTCGGTGCGCCATGACGGCACCGCGACCTTCACCACCGGGCCCGGACCCGCCATCATGAAGCCGAGCCGGCTCAGGATGAGCTTCATCTCGACCTGCGGCACCTCGATGCCGGAGAGGCGCTTCACCTCGGTGAGCGGGAAGTCGATGATGCGGTCGTCGCCAAAGGCGTTGCCGACCACGACGTTCTCCGACGGCGTGCCGCCGCACAGCTCCATCACCATCTTGGTGGCAAGCTCGAGCCCGGGCACCATGAATGCCGGATCGACGCCGCGCTCGAAGCGATAGCGCGCGTCCGAATTGATGCCGAGCTTGCGGCCGGTCTGGGCGACGTTGATCTCGTTCCACAGCGCCGATTCGATCAGCACGTCGGTGGTGTTCTCATCGCAGCCCGAGGCTTCGCCGCCCATGATGCCGGCAAGGGATTCGACGCCCTGCTCATCCGCGATCACGCAGATCGACGGATCGAGATTGTAGGCGCGGCCGTCGAGCGCGAGCAGCGCCTCGCCCGCGCGGGCGCGGCGCACCACCAGATTGCCCGCGACCTTCTTGGCGTCGAACACGTGCAGCGGGCGCGCGCGGTCGTAGGTCATGAAGTTGGTGATGTCGACCAGCGCGTTGATCGGACGCAGCCCGATCGCGGTCAGCCGCTTCTGCAGCCATTGCGGTGACGGGCCGTTCTTGACGCCGCGCACGAGGCGCAGCGCGAACCCCGGACACAGCGCGGCATCCTCGACCGTGACCTTCACCGGGCAGGGGAATTCGCCCTTGACCGGCTTGATCGAGGGATCTTTGAACTTGCCCATGTCGGCAGCTGCGAGATCGCGGGCGATGCCGTGTACGCCGGTGCAGTCCTGTCGGTTCGGCGTGAGGTTGATCTCGATCACGGGATCGCCGAGCGCGGCCCATTCGGCGTAACCCGCGCCGATCGGCGCGTCTGCCGGCAACTCCATGATGCCGTCATGGTCGTTGGAAATCTGCAGCTCGGCCGCCGAGCACAGCATGCCGCGGCTCTCGACGCCTCTGATGGTGCCGACGCCGAGCGTGATGTCCTTGCCGGGAATGTAGGTGCCGGGCGCCGAGAACACGCTGACGAGGCCGGCGCGCGCATTCGGCGCCCCGCACACGACCTGAACCGGCGCGCCGCCGTCCCCGGTGTCGACCATGCAGACGCGCAGGCGATCGGCGTTGGGATGCTGCTCGGCCGAGATCACCTTCGCAATGGTGAACGGCTTCAGCACCTTCGACTTGTCCTCGATGCTCTCGACCTCGAGCCCGATCATGGTGAGCTTGTCGGCCAGCTTTTCCAGCGGCTCGTCGGTGTCGAGATGATCCTTCAGCCAGGAGAGGGTGAATTTCATGGCTTTTTTTTCCCCACGGAGACGGTCTGCTCCCTCTCCCGCTTGCGGGGGAGGGCTGGGGTGGGGGCTCTCTCCGCGATGGTAGTCGCGATGGTTTCGAGAACGCCGCCACAATTGGTCGTGATGTCGAGATTGCTGAAGCGGATTACTTTGAATCCCTTCGCCTCGATCGCCGCTGAGCGACGAGCGTCGGCGCGCTCGCCTTCATCCGAGAAGTGTTGGCCGCCATCGAGCTCGATGACGAGCTTGGCCGCGTGGCAGATGAAATCGGCGACGTAGCGCTCGATTGGCACTTGGCGGCGGAAGCGCGCGCCATTCAGCCGGTTGCCGCGCAGCTCTGACCACAGGATGCGCTCTGCGTCAGTCGAGTTGCTTCTGAGCGCACGTGCGTTGGCGCGCAGTTTGGCCGACACTTTCCAGTCCGGATGCTTGGGATCGACCATTGGCAGCCCCATTGCGGAGAAACCCTCTCCCCAACCCTCCCCCGCACGCGGGGGAGGGAGCTCGACCTGTCGAGCGGGCAGAGAATGTGTACCCATGAAACAGAGGCCACGCCCTCGCTCCATCCGTTCCCTCCCCCGCTTGCGGGGGAGGGTCAGGGAGAGGGCTGTCTCCGCGAAGGGAACGGAGAGAATCTGCGTGAGAGCGAGCGTCACGAGCTCAGCCCTCCCGCCAGCGTCGGCACCTCCAGCGGCTTGAAGCCGTAGTGGTCGAGCCAGCGGACGTCGCTGTCGAACAGCTGGCGCAGATCGGCGATGCCGTATTTCAGCATGGCGATGCGGTCGATGCCCATGCCCCAGGCGAAGCCCTGGTACACGTCGGGATCGATGCCGCAGGCGCGCAGCACGTTCGGATGCACCATGCCGCAACCGAGGATCTCCATCCAGTCCTCGCCTTCGCCGAAGCGGATCTCGTTCTTGTCGCGGCGGCACTGCAGGTCGACTTCCAGCGACGGCTCGGTGAACGGGAAGAACGACGGGCGGAAGCGCATGTTGAGGTGGTCGACCTCGAAGAACGCCTTGCAGAACTCGTGCAGGATCCATTTGAGGTGGCCGAGATGGGACCCCTTGTCGATGACGAGGCCTTCGACCTGGTGGAATTGCGGCGTGTGGGTCGCGTCCGAATCGATGCGATAGGTGCGGCCCGGGCAGATCACGCGGATCGGCGGCTTCCGGGTCAGCATGGTGCGCACCTGCACCGGCGAGGTGTGAGTGCGCAACAGCATGCGCGAGCCGTCCTCCTTGGGATGGAAGAAGAACGTGTCGTGCATCTCGCGCGCCGGATGACCTTCGGGGAAATTCAGCTTGGTGAAGTTGTAATCATCGGTCTCGATGTCTGGACCTTCGGCGACCGAGAAACCCATGTCGGCGAAGATGGTGGTCAGCTCGTCCCAGACCTGGCTGAGCGGATGGATGCGGCCGGCCTCGGCCTGCGCATCGCGCAGCGGCAGGGTGACGTCGACGGTCTCGGAGGCCAGCCGCGCATCGAGCGCTGCCGACTTCAGCACGTCACGCCGTGCGGCGAGCGCCTCGGTGACCTTGTCCTTGGCCTGGTTGATCGCCGCGCCTTGCGTCTTGCGTTCGTCGGGCGACATCTTGCCGAGCGTGGCGAGCAGCGCCGAGATCGAGCCCTTCTTGCCGAGGGCTGCGACGCGTACGGCTTCAAGGGCGGCTTCGTCGCCCGCGGCGGCGATCTGGTCGAGGATGGACGTTTCAAGCGTTGCGAGGTCGGACACAGGCAAATCCTTGGCTCCAAATTCGGCTGGGTTGTCGCCGCCCGAAGGCCGTAACGTCAAGCAAAAAGCCGGTCATTTCGGCACCTCGAACGGCTGGGTTGAACCTCGCGCGGGGGCCCGGCACCAAGGGAGGATCAAGAGGAGACCTGCGATGCTTTCGAAACGCGATCTGGCTGCCCTGGCCATCGTTCTGTCCGTCGCCGCCACGCCTGCGCGCGCCATGGTCTGCATGGACAAATCCATGACGCTGGACGAGGTCGCGGACACCATCAGCAGCCGGAAGAGCTGCGAAAGCGCGATGAAGGTCTTTAGGGATTGCGAACTGACGGCGAGCGGCGATGTTCAGCTCGGTGCCGCCGTCGAAAAGAAATGCGAGGCGGACTTCAAGCCTGGCCTCAGTGCTGCGCAGACCCAGGCGTACAAAGGCGAGATGCACGCATGCGACGTCAAGTACCGGAACAAGTCCGGCACCATGTATCTCTCGTTTACGGCATTCTGCCGGGCGGAGGTGGCCCAGCGTTACTCGCAACGCGCGCTGAAGGCTGCGGGCGCGAACGCCCGCTAGCGCTGGCGCTATCAGGCCGCGAGAGCGGCCTTGGCCTTCTCGGCGATCAGCTGGAACGATGCGGGCTCGTGGATCGCGAGATCCGAGAGCACCTTGCGGTCCACGGTGATGCCCGACTTGGCGAGACCGTCGATAAATCGGCTGTAGGTCAGGCCGAACGGACGGACAGCGGCGTTGAGACGCTGGATCCAGAGCGCGCGGAAGGTGCGCTTCTTACGCTTGCGGTCGCGGAAGGCGTACTGCTGGGCCTTCTCGACGGCCGGCTTGGCGGCGCGGATGGTGTTCTTGCGGCGGCCGTAGAAGCCCTTGGCGGCCTTGTAGACTTTCTTGTGCTTGGCGTGGGCGGTCACACCGCGTTTGACGCGAGACATGACGAAATCCTTCAGAGATGACTTGGTTTTTCGGATCGCCGCGCATTAACGCGGCGCAGATGGCAATGATCTTCGACGATCTTGGACGCGATCAGGCGTTCGGCAAGAAGTACTTCTTGACGTTGTCGCCGTCGGTCTTGAACAGCACAGCGGTGCCGCGAAGCTGACGGATCTGCTTCTTCGTCCGCTTGATCATGCCGTGACGCTTGCTGCGATGGGCGAACATCACTTTGCCGGTGGCAGTCACCTTGAAGCGCTTTTTAGCGCCCGATTTGGTCTTCAGCTTGGGCATTTGGCTCTCCTAATGGCCACAGAATTCCGCCCGCAAAGGCGGCTGGCCGTCAAAAATGCTCGTTAGAGCGTTGATTGTGCTCAGGTTTTGCGAATAAGCGCATAACCCGCACGAAACACCGCCACGGCAGCCCTTAATCAGCCGGGCGATGAAGGCTGGGCTTATGACAGAGGAAAGGCCGGATGGCAACGATGAACCGCGGGAACCGCCGCGCCGACTATTTGGAGTTACCCATTATTCACGCCGTCCCGTCCGGAGCAGGACCAAAATGGCCCATTTTTCTCAATCGATTTTGTCTGTTGTGGTCAATCCCCGCCACCTCGCGTTGTTCGCGGTGGTTGCCGCGGCCGTTATTCCCTCGACCGCCGATGCCCGCATCGGCGGCTATGACGGCGTCTGGAATGTCACTTTCGCCACCACCCGCGGCGCCTGCAGCTCGGGCTATAGCGTCCCCTTCACCGTCACGGGCAGCCGCGTGTCCTCCGCCGGCGGCGGCCGGGTCTCCGGCACGGTCAATCGCGGCGGCGCCGTCGCGGTCGCGGTGTCGGTCGGCGCCTCCCATGCCACCGGCGGCGGCCGTCTCGGCGGCTTAGCCGGGGCCGGATACTGGAGAGGGGTCATCTCCGGCGACCAATGCAGCGGCACTTGGCAGGCTTCGCGAGCCTGAAAACACAAACGGCCCGCCGGACAATCCGGACGGGCCGTTGAATTCTCGGCCTTGAAAAGCTGCGCTCAGCGCGGCGCCAGCACCATGACGACCTGGCGGCCTTCGAACCGGGCGTCCTGCTCGACCTTGGGCGAGCTCCGCGACGTCGGTCTTGATCTTGTCCAGCAGCTTGGTGCCGATTTCCTGGTGCGCCATTTCGCGGCCGCGATAGCGCAGGGTGATCTTGACCTTGTCGCCTTCTTCGAAGAACCGCAGCATCGCGCGCATCTTCACGTCGTAGTCGTGGTCGTCGATCATCGGGCGGAGCTTGATCTCCTTGATCTCGACCGTCTTCTGACGCTTGCGGGCCTCGGCGGCTTTCTTCTGGGCGGAATACTTGTACTTCCCGTAGTCCATGATCTTGCAGACGGGAGGGCTGACATTTGGCGAAATCTCAACCAGATCCATGCCGGCTTCCTGGGCCATCTTGATGGCAAGCATGGTCTCGATGATGCCTTTGTTCTCACCGGCCTGATCGATCAGCTGGATCTGCGCGTTGCGAATATCATCATTGATGCGCGGCCCATCTTTGCTGGCAACGGGCGGGGCTCTATTGGGACGGCGAATGGGTGGTTCTCCAACATTGTGAAAGGAAGCGGCTATTTTGCAGGAAGATGCTGATGGCGGCAAGCAAGTCGCCGTTGCGAGCACCGAAAAACCCTCAAATGCGAGGCATTTTGGCCACGCTTTTCGGCACGGTGCACGACATAGACACCTTGCCCCTGTTCCGCAAGCGTCCCAAAGGGACAATAGCAATATTGGGTTGCTTCGCGAACGCGCCCGAACAGCTCAAACCGCACAGCCGGAGTAAACGTTCCATGACCACAGCAATTCCCGATGCCGTGCTCGACTTCATCGAGGTGGGTGAGGGCGCGTCCGCGCGCAGGATCGCGGTGCGCCACCGTACGGGTCAAGGATCTGGCCAAGGTCCCGGCGTGATCTGGCTCGGCGGTTTCAAGTCGGACATGCAGGGCGGCAAGGCAGTGGCGCTGGATGCCTGGGCCGCAGAGCATGGGCGTGCCGCCGTCAGGTTCGACTATTCCGGGCACGGCGAATCCAGCGGCGAATTCGCCGATGGAACCATCGGCAGCTGGCTCGAGGACAGCGTCGCGGTGTTCGAGCGGTTCTGCGCCGGTCCGCAAATCCTGATCGGCTCCTCCATGGGCGGCTGGATGGCGCTGCTGCTGGCGCGCGAGATCAGGAAGCGTCAGGAGAAGGCGCAAGCCAAGGCCTCGCTCGCGGGCCTCGTGCTGATCGCGCCGGCGCCCGACTTCACGGAAGAGCTGATGTGGAAGACCTTCTCGCCCGCGGTGAAGAAGGAAATCGAAACCAAGGGCTTTTGGCTCAGGCCATCCGAATATGGCGACGGCACGCCGTATCCGATCACACGCAAGCTCATCGAGGAGGGCCGCAACCATCTCGTGCTCGGCAGCGCCATCGATCTCGGTTGTCCCGTCCGCATCCTGCAGGGTTCCCAGGACCCTGACGTCCCGTGGCAGCATGCATTCGCGCTGACGCATCGGCTGCCGGCTGACGACGTCGTGCTCACGCTGATCCAGGACGGCGACCATCGCCTGTCCCGTCCGCAAGACATCACGCGCATTCTTGCCGCAGTGGCGGAGATCGGGTGATTGTTCTCTTCCTTCTCTCCTTGCGGGAGCGGTGATCGACGACTGGTTTGTCGCACGGCCACGGATTTCCGATGGGACATCAAGGGAGAGGGAGCGCAGCGGAGCAAACTGCTGATGTCTGTGACTCCAGCTAAGGCGGCGGTGGTTTCGCCATCGGCTTGCGTTGCGCCAGCGCGGCGACGGTCGCGGTGCCGATCGGGCCCTTCTCGTCGTAAAGCCAGCATTCGCCGATCGCGACGCCATCCGTGGCTTGATGGTTGACCACGTCGAAACCGATCCAGTTCGTCACCGGCAATCGGTGCAGATAGATCGTCACGTCGCTGTTGATATAGCCGAGCCCCTTGTCGCCGGCATTGGCAAATGGGCTTGCGAAATCGGCACCTGTGGCGACGTGGACGAACGGCGTCATCCGCACGCCTGCAACGAGCTCGCGCACCTCACTCATCCAAAGTCGCCGCGGCCCGAGCGAGCCCATATGGCCGACGATGGGTCGCGTCGTCCATTTGCCGTTCATGCCGAGCCGGGGATCGGTCGGCTTTGGAATCTCCGATGGCTTCGGCACGTCCCAGTTCGGCGGCGACCAGACATTGCCGTCAGGATTTTGCGTCCGCCGCAACAGCTGGCACGAAGCACGCGCCATGCTGACGCCGCCGGAGACAAACTCGGCTTCCACAACGCGGATGCGCAGGCCGTCTCGCACCAGCCGGGTCGTCACTTGGATCGGCTTGTCGATGGTCGGCAGCCGAAACATGTCGACTGTCAGCCGCGCCGGCACGAATTCTGGGCCCGAATGGCGCTCCTCGATGGCAAAGCCGAGCAGGCCGATGATGACGCGGCCGTGCAGCGATTTCGGATCCCAGGGGCCATTGGCCACTTCCGTCGGATGGAATGTATCGCCGTCGCGGGTGAAGAAAGGGATGCTTGTTGTCATGATCGGCGACTTTGCGGGAATGGGTGGGGAAATCAAGGGCGGCGAGCGCGAGAGCTAGGACGCGGCTTGCCACTCCAGACGAACGTTCTCATCGTGCTCGTTGCTCAATGCAGCTCTCTTCATCGCTTCGAGCTCATCGCGAGGCAGCAACTGCGCCAGCGCCCACACCGCAGCCCCGCGCACCAGCGGGCTCGCATCGTCAAGCAATCGCCGCGCTGCCTCCGCCAGTGCGGCCTCGCCGGAATTGCCGATCGCGATCAGCACGTTCCGCACAAAGCGGTCACGGCCAATCCGCTTCACGGGCGATTTCGTGAACAGCGCGCGAAATGCGGCATCGTCGAGCCGCGAAAGCTCGGCCAGACCAGGCGCACGCAATTCATCACGCGCAGCGAGCTTGGCCTCGCGTCCCTCCTGCGCAAACTTGTTCCAGGGACACGCGGCGAGGCAATCATCGCAGCCATAGATACGGTTGCCGATGGCCTTGCGGAATTCCGGCGGGATCGGTCCCTTGTTCTCGATGGTGAGATAGGAGATGCAGCGCCGCGCATCGAGCTTGTACGGCGCGGGAAATGCCGCGGTCGGGCAGATCTCGAGACAGGCCCGGCACGAGCCGCAATGATCGATCTCGGCGGGATCGCGCGGCAGCTCGAGCGTGGTGTAGATCGCGCCGAGGAACAGCCATGAGCCGAATTCGCGCGAAACGAGATTGGTGTGCTTGCCCTGCCAGCCCAGATGCGCGGTCTGCGCCAGCGGCTTCTCCATCACCGCCGCTGTGTCGACGAACACCTTCACTTCGCTCGGCGCGATCGCAACCAGCCACCGCGCCAGTGCCTTGAGCCGCTTCTTGATGAGGTCGTGATAGTCGTCGCCCCTCGCATAGACCGAGATCGCCCCACGCGTGCGCTGTTGCAGGATCGCGAGCGGATCCTGGTCGGGTCCGTAATTGACGCCGAGCATGATGACGCTGCGCACGTCCGCCCACAGCCCGCGCGGATCGACGCGGCGCTCCGGCTGGTTCGCGAGCCAGTCCATGTCGCCATGGCCGCCCGAGGCGATGAATTCGAGGAAGTTCGCGCCGGCCTTGTCGATCGTGCCGGGCTCGGTGACGCCAATGCAGTCGAAGCCGAGCGCGTGCGCTTCGCGCGCGAGCGCCGCCTTCAGTTCAGTCGGATCGGGGTTCAGAAATCCAGGTCCACGTAGGTCCGCGACGCCGGCACGCCCGCCAGCCATTCGCTCAGCAGCGGGCGGAACGACGGGCGGGATTTCACCCGCGCGTACCACGCCTTTGCCGCGTCGTCCTCGCTCCATGGCACGTCGCCCAGATAGTCGATCGCCGAAAGATGCGCCGCGGCGGCGAGATCCGCGTAACTGAGCCGGTCGCCGGCGAGGAAGTTGCGCGTCTGCGCCAGCCAGCCGATATAGGCCAGATGATAGCGCACGTTGGCCTTGGCGGCGCGCATCACGTCCGCCGAAGGCGGGCCGCCGCCATTCTCCTCGCTCATGAAGCGCTTGTAGATGCGCTCGGTCACGAGCGGATGCGAGACTTCCTCGAAGAACTTTTCGTTGAACCAGGTCATCAGCCGGCGCACCTCGACGCGCTCACCGATCGTCTCAGGCATCAGGCGCTTGGGTCCCATTCCGGCCCCATAGGCTTCGTCGACATATTCGGCGATGATGGCCGCACCCGGGATCGGCGGCTGCTCGTCGTCCAGCAGAACGGGCGTGGTGCCGGCCGCATTGAGCAGCAGAAATGCCTCGCGCCGTTCCCAGCTGCGTTCCTCGACCAGTTTCAGCTCGAGCCCGTATTCGCCCGCGATCAGGCGAATGAAGCGCGAATGTGGACAGAACGGATGATGAAACAGCGTAAACATGAAGCCTTTGACTATTTGATGGTGCTTAAGAATCCATCAATGTTTGTGCGGCGCCACAGTAGTCTTTCAAAACCGCGCGGCAAGGGCGCGATAGCGCATTTTGCGATTGCGAGCGAGAGGCGAATAGGCGAGAAGAGCCCCGCTTTTCCAGCGGAAATGGACCGTAAATATGTCAGACGCAATACGGGCAGTGATCCTCGGCATCATCGAGGGTGTGACCGAGTTCCTTCCCGTGTCCTCGACCGGCCATTTGCTGCTTGCGGAGCGCTTCTTCGGCCTCGGCGAGGGCGCATTCTGGGATTCGTTTACCGTCCTGATCCAGCTCGGCGCGATTCTCGCGATCGTCGTGCTGTACTTCAAGAAGCTGTGGGACGTCGCGATCGGCATGTTCACGGGCGATGCCTATGCGCGCCGTTTCGTGGTCGGTCTGCTGGTGGCATTCCTGCCGGCTGTCGTCGTCGGCCTCCTCGCCGGCAAGTATATCAAGAGCCTGCTGTTCAATCCGTGGGTCGTGTGCTTCTCGCTGATCGTCGGAGGCGCCATCCTGTTGTGGGTCGACCGGATCGAGCTCAAGGCGCGCGAGTATGACGCCACGCGATTTCCGCTGCTGATGTACCTCTATATCGGCATCGCGCAGTGCATTGCGATGATTCCGGGCGTTTCGCGTTCCGGTGCCAGCATCGTCGCAGCGATGTTTTTGGGCGCCGACAAGCGCGCGGCGGCGGAGTTCTCGTTTTTCCTCGCCATCCCCACCATGATCGGTGCGTTCGCCTATGATTTCTACAAGAGCCGCGCCGAGATGACGATGGACCACATGGGCATCGTCGCGATCGGCTTCGTGGTGTCGTTCGTCACGGCGATCATCGTGGTGAAGACGTTCCTGGAATACGTCACCCGCCACGGCTTCGTGGTGTTCGCCTGGTGGCGCGTCATCGTCGGCACCCTGGGACTGATCGCGCTGGCGCTCGGCCATTAAGTTCCCGGCAAGTTGCCGACGGGCCTCAACGCAATATCAGCTTTTCGCCGCTAGTCAGTTTCCGGGAGCGGGGCGGCCCGCAGGTGGAGCTGAACGATGACGACTGTCAGCGGCTGGGGGCGCTTCCCGGTCGTCGATACCGAAGTGCTGCGGCCGCGCTCGTTCGAGGCGGTGGCGGACGCCGTCGTCGCCGGCTCGGTGGCGCGCGGCAACGGCCGCGCCTATGGCGATGCCGCGATCGGCACGGTCAGGACCATCGGCATGACCGGGTTCGACAGGATCAGGTGGTTCGATCCGGCGACCGGCCGCATCCGCCTGGAGGCCGGCGTGCTGCTGTCCGACCTGATCGATACTTTTGGCCCGCGCGGCTTCCTGCCCTTCGTCGTGCCCGGTACGCGTTTCGTATCGGTGGGCGGCGCCATCGCCGCCGACGTGCACGGCAAGAACCATCATGGCGAAGGCGGTTTCGGCCGCTATGTCGACAGCATCCTGCTGCGCACGGGTGCAGGCGAGACCATTGAAGTCTCGCGCGAGCAAAATCCCGATGCCTTCTTCGCGACGGTGGGCGGCATGGGCCTCACCGGCGTGATCCTCGAAGCCACGATGCGGCTGCGCCGTGTCGAGACCGGCTGGATCCGCGAGCAAGTGGTTTCCGCATCCGATCTCGATGCCGCGATGCGCGCGCTCGAGGCGAGCGAGTCTGCGACCTATTCGGTGGCGTGGATCGATTGCGTGGCGCGCGGGCGCGATCTCGGGCGCTCGCTGATCTATCTCGGTGAGCACGCAAGCGCCGATGAGCTTGCCGAAGGCGCGGATCGTTTTGCCGTTGGCAAGAAGCCTGGGCTCGCCGTGCCGATCGACCTGCCCGTGATGGCGCTCAACCGCGTCACCGTCCGCGCCTTCAACGAGCTCTATTACCGCATGGGCGCGCGACGTGCAGGCAGCGACCATTTGGTCTCGCTCTATCCATATTTCTTTCCGCTCGACAGCGTCGCCGACTGGAATCGCATCTATGGCCGGCGCGGCTTCCTCCAGCATCAATGCGTGATCCCGGAAGCCGGCGCGCGCGGCGTGCTCGGCGATATCCTCGATCGCGTCTCCAAGCGCGGCGATGCGTCGTTCCTCGCGGTGCTGAAAAAGCTCGGGCATGGCGACGGCCTGCTGTCGTTTCCGCTGCCCGGCTACACGCTGGCGCTGGATTTCCCGGTCAACGGCGACATCCTCAGTTTCCTCGACGAGATCGATCGTCTCGTTGTCGCCGCCGGCGGCCGGCTCTATCTCGCCAAGGACGCGCGGCAGTCGCGTGCGACGTTCGAGGCCGGCTACCCCGCGCTGTCGCGCTTCAAGGCGATTCGCAAAGCGCTCGATCCCGCCGGAAACATCCGCTCCAAGCTTTCACAGCGTCTGTTCGATGAGGTTAGGCCGTGACATCACGCAGGTCAGTTCTGGTGCTCGGTGGCTCCTCCGACATTGGTCGCGCCGCGGCGCGCGCCTTTGCCAAGGCGGGTTACGACGTCGGTCTCGCCGGCCGCGACGTCGCGGCGCTTGAGCCTGACGCCGCAGATCTGCGCGCGCGCTACAATATCGAAGCCGGCCTCTTCAAATTCGACGTGCTCGACGCCGCTTCCTTCGATGGCTTTGTCGCAAGCCTTCCCGCGCTGCCTGACGTCGTCATTTCGACCGTCGGCCTTCTGGGTGTGCAGCAAAATGCCGAGAGCGATCTTGGGCACGCGACCACGATCATGCGCTCGAACTATGAAGGACCATCGCTGATCCTCGGCCTGTTCGCCGAAAGGTTCTTAGCTCGCGGCAATGGCACCATCGTCGGCGTGTCCTCGGTCGCCGGCGATCGCGGCCGCGCCTCGAACTATGTCTACGGCTCGGCCAAGGCCGGTTTCTCCGCCTTCCTCTCGGGCCTGCGCGCCCGTTGCAGCCGCAGCGCCGTGCACGTCGTCACGGTGAAGCCCGGTTTCGTCCGCACGAAAATGACTGAGGGTATGAAGCTGATCGGCCCGTTGACCGTCGATGCGCCTGTCGTCGGCGATGCGATCCTGAACGCGGTCGAGAAGAAGACCGACGTCGTTTATGTCAGTAGCAAATGGCGTCTCGTGATGCTCATCATCAAGACGCTGCCTGAGGCGGTGTTCAAGAAGCTGAAGTTTTGAGCTGTCGCCGACTGACGCTCCCTCTCCCGCTTGCGGGGAGGGACGCGGGAGAGATGAAACCGACTCACACGCCCATGCGCTGGAACTGGCCCTGCGGGCGGAAACGCCAGAGATATTGCGGGGCGATCGCTTCCAGCGAATCCGCCGCGATGCCGAGGCCTTCCAGCGTCAGGCCGGCGGCCTTCGCGGCTTCCGAGACGACATTGTCGCGCTCGAGCAGCGTGACCTGGTCCGGCGTCAACTTGAAGGCACCAGGCGCGAATTGCAGGAAGGCGGCCTTGAGGCGCGCAAGGCCAAACGACAACGGCACCAGCGTCGGCTTGCGCTCGGCGATCGCGACGATGGCCTCGATGATCTCGCGCATCGTCAGCACCTCAGGACCGCCGAGCTCGTAGGTCGCACCCGCCCTGGCCTTGCCGTCGACGGCGTCGGCAATCGCGGTGGCGACGTCGCCGACATAGACCGGCTGCATCTTGGTCGCGCCGCCGATCAGCGGGAGCACCGGCGACATCCGCGCCAGCGCCGCAAAGCGGTTGGTGAACTGGTCCTCGGGACCGAACATCACCGAGGGGCGGACAATGGTGGCCGACGGCACTGCCGCGCTCACCGCGGCTTCACCGGCCGCCTTGGCCTTGGCATAGCGCGACGGCGATTCGGCATCGGCGCCGAGCGCCGAGACATGGATCAGGCCGGCGCCCACGGCCGCCGCCGCCTTGGCGACGGTCTCGGCGCCCTTGGCCTGGACGGCGTCGAAGGTCTGGGCGCCGCCTTCAGTGAGGATGCCGACGAGGTTGATCACGACCTGCGAATCACGCACCGCCGCCTCGACCGACGCCGGATAGCGCAGATTGGCCTGCACGGTGTGGACCTGGCCGACCTTGCCCGAGGGCTGGAGGTATCCGGCCAGTTCCGGCCGCCGCACCGCGACCCTGATACGGTAATCCCGCCGGCACAGCGCGCGGACGACATTCCGGCCCAAAAACCCCGATCCGCCGAAAACCGTGACGAGAGTTTCCAGATTCGATGCCATGGAGGTCCATTCCTGCGGAAGAGTGCGAGATATCAGGCTTGTATCGGGGTGGTGTGCGATGCGCAATCGGCATCCCGAACCATGAATTGACAACGGCGTCACCGAACCGTAGTAACCGCCTCCGTGCCCCAACGGCATGCCCAGGTGGTGGAATTGGTAGACGCGCTGGCTTCAGGTGCCAGTGGCTTAACGGCCGTGAAGGTTCGAGTCCTTTCCTGGGCACCATTTGTCCCTTGGGGCGCAGTCCCAAGGTCGGCAGCGGGGCTCCGTCGGCAGTGCCAATGCGCCCGATGCGCAACAATGTTGCGGTATCAATCCAGGAATCGATTTGCGCTTCGTAAGCCGCCCCTCTTTCATTGCCGCGGCGATCGCAACATTGGTCTCGACGGGTCCGTGAGGATCAGGATTCCGCTCGCCAAAGGGGCTCGAGACGATGGCAACGCGCGGCATCTTTTGATGCAACTGGGTCCTGACCCGGCAGCGCCTGAGGGTCGACTATCCGATGTCACGTAATGTACGCGAGGTCAGACCGTAGAATTTCAGATGAACCCGATTCATCTGCTCGACTGACCCGAAGCCGCATCTGGCCGCAACCGTCTTGAGCGGCAAAGTCGAGGTCCGAAGATGGTGACGTGCCGTATCGGCACGAAGCCGTTTGACCGTCTCGGCGGGCGGCACACCGATCAGCGTTCGATATTTGCGTGCGAATGTTCGCTCGCTCATGCCCGCCTGCGCCGCAAGCACGGGAACGCTCAGGTCGCGGCTGATATTGCCCAAGATCCACTGGTGAAGCTTCGCAAAGGCTCCCGCCTTTTCGTGGTCAATGGTCTCGATGAATTCGCTGAATTGCGACTGGTTGCCGGGTCGCTTGACGTAGAGGACCATCCACTTGGCCGTGACTGCGGCGGCTGCTTCGCCGTGATCGTCAGCGACGAGCGCGAGCGCGAGGTCGATGCCGGCGCTTACGCCGGCGGAACTCCAGATTTTGCCGTCGCGCACATAGATGGCATCGCGGTCGATGGTGACATCGTGGAAGTTCCGTTGGAGCTTGTCGCAATCGGCCCAATGCGTTGTCGCTCGCTTGCCCGCAAGCAGCCCGGCCCGCGCAAGCACGCGTGCACCGTTGCAAACGGAGCAGATCCGCTCCGCCTCGTCCATGTGGCTCCGCAACCAGTCGATCAGGAGGAGGTCCTGCGACGCGGCTTCAACGCCCTTTCCTCCGACCACCATAACCGTCGTTCTGGGCATCAACGCGGACGGCAAAGGCTCAGCCTCGATCGAAAGTGACAAGGAGCCCTGCACCCGAGTGGGACCGGACGACACGACGGAGACCCGGTAATCGATCGGCAGCCCTGTTGCGGCATCCCGCGCATGTTCGCTCGCCGAAAGGAACACCTGCATCGGGCCGGCGAGATCGAGCACTTGGAAGCGCTCAAACGCCAGAAAGACAATATGCCGAGGGGTTGCCGAGGCCGGTGTGAGCATTGGCAGGAAATACGAGAAGTTTGGCAAATATGCCAGTCGCAATCGGCGTAATTCGGATCAGGCTTGAACCGAGCGAGGATGGAAGATGATCTACGAGTTGCGCACCTATCGCACCCTGCCGGACCGGATGCCGGCACTGCTGAAGCGTTTTGAGACGCGGACACTGAAGATTTGGCAGCGGCTGGGCATTCGCCAGCTTGGCTTTTGGCGGACCACGGTCGGACCGTCACACCTTGATCTCGTCTACATCCTTGTCTGGGACTCGCTCGCGGAGCGGGAGCGTCTGTGGGGTGCCTTCGTGGCGGACCCCGAATGGCAGGAGGTCGCCGCTACCTCGGAGGTCGACGGGCCGATCCTCGCGAATATCTCGAGCTCCTTCATGAGCCCCACGAGCTTCTCGGCCCTGCAATAACAGTGGCCTCGGACGGGAGCGTATCGTCTGCGATGTCTCCGGAGCCATCGTCGTGAGGGACACCGGATTCGGTCCCCATCGAGCTGCTTCCAATCATCGGAGCTGGCCGGACGGCGATATCGACATCGCCGCCACGCGGGGGACCGGCTCTCACACCACCCGCTTCCCCGTTCTCTCCGCCACCGATTTCTGCACGAAATACATCGCGACCAGCGTGATAACATTGGTCATGACGACGACGTATCCGATCCGCTCGAAATGGAGCAGAGAGCCGTCGGGTTGCTGCGAGATGATCGCGGCCGCGAGCACCGAGCCGAGGCCGCCGGAGAGCTGTTGCAGCGAGGCGCTGACCGCGCTGAACGAGCCGCGCTGGCTCTGGTCGGGGATCGCCGACATCAGCGCCTGCGACGGGATCATGCGCGAGAAGATACCGACGAACAGCAGCACGTTGACGGCGATCGCGGTCACCAGCGAGACATGGCCGAGATGGGTGTAGATCAGGACCATCAGGACGGTCATCACGCAGCCGAACACGAAGGTCGGGTATTTGCCGAAGGCGTCGCTGGCGCGGCCGACCATCGGGCCCGTGACGATGCTGAACAGGCCGGAAACCAGATAGATCGTCGGCAGATGCACGATGTCGATGCCGACATTGTTCACGGTGAAGGCGCTGGAGAACGGCATCAGCATGTAGCCGCCGGTCGCCAGCAATGTCGTGACCGAGAAAGCCAGCGTGTAGCGCGGCTCGAAGATGGTGGCGACCAGATGGTGGAACGGATTTCGGTCCTGCTTCAGCTTCAGATGCGCGTCGACCGGCTCCATGGCGAAGGCGATGATGGCGATCGCCAGGATCGACAGGCCGACGATGGCAAAGAAGCAGACATGCCAGCTCCAGTGGTTGGCGAGAAACAGCCCCGCCGGCACGCCAAGCACCTGGCTCGCCGCAAAGGCGGTCTGGACGAAACCCATCACACGGCCGCGCAAATGCAGCGCGAACAGATCGGTGACGATGGCGAGCACGATCGAGCCGATCACGCCGCCGAACAAGCCGGTCACGATGCGGCCGAGCAGCAGCACGTGGTAATTTTGCGCGAATGCGCAGAGCGCGGTGCCGAGCGTGAAGCCGACATAGAAGAACAGCAGCAGGCGCTTGCGGTCGAAGCGATCGGCAAAGCCGGCGGCCAGGATGCCCGACAATCCTGCGCTGAACGCGTAGGCCGACACCGCGACGCCGAATTGCCCGGCCGTGATGTCGAGCGAGGGCATCATGATGGCGCCGAGCGGCGACATGATGATGAAGTCGAGGATGATGGTGAACTGCGCGAACGCGAGCAGCGCCACAAGAAGCGACTGGTAGCGCGTAAAGCCGCGCTGGCGTTCCTGCTGATCGTCGATCGGCGCGGCGAGCGTCTGGTCTGTCATGGCACCTGAGGCTGTGGTGGGAAGCTGGGCTCAGATGGGGTGCCCGCCGCCGATTACCACCGGCACGCGCCTCATGTTCCGCTGGTATATTCCGCGCGCTCCGGATTGTGGGATCCGTGCAACAGCCGGCGACGGGCTTCCCCGCCGGCCGAATTAAGCCGCTTTTAGCCAATGCCGCCTAGGCTCGCGGCCGTCCTTTTCCCGCTTCCTCCCCCAGTCCCTGGGCCGGCCGTGTCGCGGCAAGTCAGAGCGTTTTCGGATGGAGCAGCCAGCCTGGCAGTACGATCGAAGTGAGGCCGCGCCGGATTCTGTCCCGCCGCCGGCTCGCACGCTCGTGATCGATCTCGAAGGCGCCCTGCTGCGCTCGGACTTGCTGATGGAGGCGCTGTTCTCGGCCCCTGCCCGCATGCTGGCGCGCTTCGGCGCGCGCGAACGTCCGGGCGTGGCTGTTCTCGCGGAGGTTCTGTCACGCGCGAAGCTCGACCACGCCCATCTGCCCTATGACGCCGATGTGCTGAACCGGGCGCTGGCGGCGCGGGCGCGGGGGGCGAAGATTTATCTGGTCGCGGGCCGCTTCCCCGATCAGGCCGCCGGCATTTCGGCGCATCTCGGCTTCGACGGGGTCGTGACCCCTGCTGATCTTGCCGCCGGCGACAATCTGCCGTTCGACCGCGCTGCGGTCGAGCGCATCGACCACGTCGATCGTGATCGCGCCAGTCTTCGCACCTGGGCGAAAGCGCTGCGCCTCTATCAATACGCCAAGAACACGCTGGTGTTCGTGCCCGTTCTCACCGCGCATCAGGTGAACATCGCGACACTCGGCGCCACCTTGCTGGCATTCCTGGCGTTCTCGGCCTGTGCGTCGGGCGCCTATCTGATGAACGATCTGCTCGATCTCGCCGCCGATCGCCAGCATCCGACCAAGCGCCACCGCGCGCTGGCCGCGGGGACGTTGCCGATCTCGTCGGCGCTGGCGGCGATCCCGGTGCTGTGGCTGTTCGCCTTCGGGGCCAGTCTTTGCATCTCCTCGACGTTCCTCGGCGTGCTCGTCGCCTATCTCCTCACCACCATCGCCTATTCGCTGGTGCTCAAGCGCAAGATGCTGGTCGACGTCGTCACGCTCGCCGGCCTCTATTGCCTGCGCATCGTCGCCGGCGCGGTCGCGGCCGGCGTCATGCTGTCGGAATGGCTGATGGTGTTCTCGCTGTTCGTGTTCACCTCGCTCGCGTTGATCAAGCGCTTCAGCGAGCTCAGCCTGCGCCAGGGCGAAGGCCTCGCCGCTCCCTCCAACCGCGACTACCGCATCAGCGACCTCCACATCATCGCCGCGATGGCGGCGGCGAGCGCCATGAATGCCGTGACGGTGTTTGCGCTCTACGTCTCGTCCACGGCGGTGACGCCGCTCTACAGCCGCCCATGGCTGCTGTGGCTGCTCGCGCCGCTGCTGCTCTACTGGTTCGGCCGGGCCCTGATGATCGCGCATCGCCGCGAGATGCCCGACGACCCCATCATCTACGCCTTCCGCGACGGCGCCAGCCGCACCACGGTTGCGGCGATGGTCTGCATCATGCTTGCGGCGATCTGAGCCATCGCTGCTTGCGCAGGTCCCCCCCAGGGGCTAAATCGCGGACCATCCGAAGAGCTTACGATACCGACGCGACCGATTCGACTGAGGGTTTGAAACGCCATGACCGTACGCCTGCATCGCGGCGACCTGCCTGACCTCTCCCGCTACACCGGCGCGGTGGCGATCGACACCGAAACCATGGGGTTGAACCCGCACCGCGACCGGCTCTGCGTGGTCCAGCTTTCGCCCGGCGACGGCAGCGCCGACGTGGTGCAGATCCCCAAGGGTCACATCGATGCGCCGAACCTGAAGGCGCTGCTGGCCAACCCCGGCATCACGAAAATCTTCCATTTCGCCCGCTTCGATGTCGCTGTGCTGTACCAGAGCTTCGGTGTCATGACCGGGCCGATCTACTGCACCAAGATCGCCTCCCGCCTGACTCGCACCTATACCGATCGCCACGGCCTCAAGGACCTCGTGCGCGAGGTGCTCAATGTCGACCTCTCCAAGCAGCAGCAATCCAGCGATTGGGGGTCCGACAGCCTGACCGAGCCGCAGCTCGCTTACGCCGCCTCCGACGTGCTGCACCTGCATGCCCTGCGTGAGCGGCTCGATGCGATGCTGGTCCGGGAGGGCCGCACCCAGCTGGCCAAGGCCTGTTTCGACTTCCTGCCGACCCGCGCCCTGCTCGACCTGCAGGGCTGGGAGGAAGAGGACATTTTCGCGCATTCCTGAGCCGTTGACGCGGAGCATGACCCGGGCCGCCGCCCCGTTTCGGACACTTTCCTGCGGCCAGTCGCAGGCTGCATATTCCTGAGGTCGCGGGTACAATGGGGCGCCCGCGATTGGAGCCATCTGACCAGGCAAGCGATGCCCCCGGAGCAGCGGTGAACTCGGCCCAGTTTCCCATCTACGACGCCGCGCTCGCGGCGAAGTTTGCCCAGGCGGCGCGCCACAGCCGCCTGGTGCGGATTCTGCGCATCGCGGTGCCGGCGACGGTGGTTCTGGCCATGGCCTCGATCGTCGCGGTCTCGACCTTCCTCAACCCCTTCACCATGATCCCCGTGAAGGTCGATTCCGGAAACATGGTGGTGACCGGGACCAAGATCACGATGGAAACGCCGCACCTTTCCGGTTTCACCCCGGATCAGCGGCCCTACGAGCTCTGGGCCAAAACCGCCACGCAGGACATCACCGACCCCGACCATGTCGACCTCAACGCCCTGCGCGCCAAGGTGCTGATGGAAGATCAATCGACGGTGTTCCTCGATGCCCGCACCGGCCGCTTCGACAACAAGCAGCAGCAGCTCGATCTGCACAAGGACATCTTCCTGCGCACCTCCACCGGTTATGAGGCGCGGCTGAACTCGGCCTTTGTAGACATGAACAAGGGCACGGTTTCCTCGGATGAGCATGTCGACGTCAAATTGACCAACGGCACGCTGACCGCGGACAGGCTGCGGATCACCGGAGGCGGTGAGGTCGTTCGTTTCGAAGGCAATGTCGTGATGCATCTGGACAAGATCAGCACGGATGAGCCCGCTCCCGCGCCGGTCGAGCCGCCCCCGCCACCAGCGGCGAAATCCCGGAGCAAGTCCGGCAACGCAAGATGATTTTGATGACTCATTTTTCTTCGCGTCACGACACCAGGCGTCACGCCATCGTCGCGGCGATGGCGCTTGCCGGCGCCGCGCTGATCACGGCGGGTGCTGCCGTCGCGCAAAGCACGATGCAAGGCGTGCCCAATGCGATGCAGGGCTTTTCGCAGAATCGCGATCAGCCGATCCAGATCGAGGCCGCCTCGCTCGAGATGCGCGACAAGAAGAAGGAAGCCACCTTCTCGGGCAATGTGAAGGTCGTGCAGGGCGACACCACCATGACCTCGAAGACGCTGGTCGTGTTCTACGAATCCTCTGGCGACAAGCAGGCCCCGCCGCAGACGGCTCCAACCGCGGCGCCGGCCAAGGGTCAGAAGAGCGCGCCGCCGATGCAGGCGGCGGCGCCGGGCCCCGGCGGCGCCTCGTCGATCAAGCGGCTGGAAGCGCGCGGCAATGTCGTCGTCACCCAGAAGGACCAGGTGGTGACCGGCGAGACCGCCGTGTTCGACACCAAGACCAACCTCATCACCATGCTGGGTGGGTCCGGGGGCCAGGTGGTTCTGACCCAATGCCAGAACGTGTTGCGCGGCGACCGCCTCATGGTCGACATGACCACCGGCGTTTCGCGGGTGGAATCCGACAGCGGCAAGGTGCAGGGCCTGTTCATCCAGTCCCAGGGCGGCGGGAACGGCAAATGCGGAACGCCCGTGGCTCCGGGCGCGGGTTCGCCTCTGCAACTGCCCGGTGGAAGTAAACAGAAGTGAATTCAATCACTTGTCGCTGATGCTGATGATCCGAGGTTGAAGCGTGCCCGGTGAGGCTGTATCTAGCGCGCAGGGCTTTCGAAGCGGGGTCGGCCGCTTTTCGGGCGTGTTTCACTGGGCATGAGACATCCCTTCACTCACGCTGCGTCGGCGAATCGAATTGCTGGCGTGGCAGATTGCGTGAATGTCGCGCAGAATCCGTAGAAGGCTGGAAGGCGGGGATGGTCGATCTGTTCAGCATGTTCCGTCGTCGCCCCGCCAAGCGCGGCCCGCGGGGATTCGCCCGTCGGGACATCACGGCGCTCGGGGACAGCATCGGCGGGCTGGTGGCGAGTCCTGTCAGGGATGCGCCGCCGCTTGCCCGTGACCAGCCCATTCAGGCCTCGGACCCCTATGGCCTCGAGGCTCCGCCGCGGCCGCGGCCAGCGGTTGCTCAACCGCCTAAGGCCAGCAGGCCCGCCGCCCAGTCCAACGGCACGGGCGGACCGCAGCTGTTGCGGCGGCCGGGCTTCCTGGCTGTGCATAGCGTGGAAAAGAGTTTCGGCAGCCGCCAGGTCGTGCGCGGCGTCAGCATTTATGTCCGGCGCGGCGAAGCGGTCGGCCTGCTCGGCCCGAACGGCGCCGGCAAGACCACCGTGTTCTACATGATCACAGGCCTGATCAAGGCCGATCGCGGCGCGATCGAGCTCGACGGCCACGACGTCACCAAGCTGCCGATGTATCAGCGCGCGCGCCTCGGCATCGGCTACCTGCCGCAGGAAGCCTCGATCTTTCGCGGCCTCACCGTCGAGCAGAACATCCGTGCCGTGCTCGAAGTGGTCGAGCCCTCGCGCAAGCAACGCGAGCAGCAGCTCGACGCGCTGCTCGACGAATTCAACATCACGCGCCTGCGGAAATCGCCGTCGATCGCATTGTCCGGCGGTGAGCGTCGCCGCGTCGAGATCGCGCGCGCGCTGGCCACGCGTCCGAACTACATGCTGCTCGACGAGCCCTTCGCCGGCATCGATCCGATCGCGGTCGGCGACATTCAGGACCTCGTCCGCCACCTCACCAATCGCGGCATCGGCGTGCTGATCACCGACCACAATGTGCGCGAGACGCTCGGCCTCACCGATCGCGCCTATATCGTCTATGCCGGTGAGATTCTGACCGAGGGAAGCCCGGACGAGATCGTCGCGGATCCCGATGTTCGCCGGCTTTACCTTGGCGAGGAATTCCGCCTCTAGCCGTTTTTTCCGTCTCGTCAAGGCGTGTACATCGGGCCGGGACTAAGATAAGCAAGAATCGGACCAATTTTGGGAACGGTTCTTGTTAGATGGCGCTTTCGCAGAGATTAGAGTTCCGGCAATCGCAGTCGCTGGTCATGACGCCGCAGTTGATGCAGGCGATCAAGCTGCTGCAATTGTCCAATCTCGATCTCACGACCTTCGTGGAGGAGGAGCTCGAGCGTAATCCCCTGCTGGAGCGGGCCAATGACGAGGCTCCCGGCGGCGACGCCGCGGCCGAGGCCGCCCGGTTCAGCGACACCGATGGCGACGAATCAGGCAGCCAGGGAGACGGTCTCGGCGGCGACCACGGCTTCGGCGGTGGCGGCGACGCCTTCGAACCCGGCCAGGAAGAATGGATGAGCAAGGATCTCGGCACCCGCGCCGAGATCGAGCAGACCCTGGATACGGGCCTGGACAACGTGTTCTCCGAGGAGCCCGCCGAAGCGGCGGCACGCAACGCCCAGGACGTCGCGCCGACGACCTATACCGAGTGGGGCGGCGGCGCCTCGGGTGACGAGGACTACAATCTCGAGGCTTTCGTCGCGGCCGAGATGACGCTGTCCGACCACCTTGCCGAGCAGCTCTCGGTCGCCTTCACAGGCGCGGCGCAACGCATGATCGGGCAGTATCTGATCGACCTCGTCGACGAGGCCGGCTATCTGCCGCCCGATCTCGGCCAGGCCGCCGAGCGGCTTGGCGCAACGCAAGAGGACGTCGAGGGCGTCCTTGCCGTGCTGCAGAAATTCGATCCGCCCGGTGTCTGCGCGCGCAATTTGAGCGAATGCCTGGCGATCCAGCTCCGCGAGCTCGACCGCTACGATCCCGCGATGCAGGCCCTCGTCGAGCATCTCGATCTCCTCGCCAAGCGCGACATCGCCGCCTTGCGCAAGCTCTGCGGCGTCGACGACGAGGACATCGCCGACATGATCGGCGAGATCAGGCGCCTCAATCCCAAGCCCGGCATGAAGTTCGGCTCGGCGCGGCTTCAGACCGTGGTGCCCGACGTCTATGTCCGGCCGGGTCCTGACGGCGGCTGGCATGTCGAGCTCAACAGCGACACCCTGCCGCGCGTGCTGGTGAACCAGACCTACTATTCCGAGCTGTCGAAGAAGATCGGCAAGGACGGCGACAAGTCGTATTTCACCGACGCGCTGCAGAACGCGACCTGGCTGGTGCGCGCGCTCGACCAGCGCGCCCGCACCATCCTGAAAGTCGCGACCGAGATCGTGCGCCAGCAGGACGGCTTCTTCACCCACGGTGTCGCGCATCTGCGGCCGCTGAATCTGAAAGCCGTCGCCGACGCCATCCAGATGCATGAATCCACGGTGTCGCGCGTCACCGCCAACAAATACATGGCGACAAATCGCGGCACATTCGAGTTGAAATATTTCTTCACGGCCTCGATCGCGTCCGCCGACGGCGGGGAGGCGCACTCGGCCGAGGCCGTGCGTCACCACATCAAGCAGCTGATCGATTCGGAAGAGCCGTCCGCGATCCTGTCGGATGATACCATCGTGGAACGATTGCGCGCCTCGGGCATTGATATTGCCCGCCGCACGGTCGCGAAGTACCGCGAAGCCATGCGCATTCCGTCCTCGGTGCAACGCCGTCGCGACAAGCAGAGCGCTCTTGGTAACGTCCTTTCCACCCCGATGTCCGATCGCTCTCGCAACACCGAACCGGCCTGATTGCGCTGGCACAGAATCGCGCTACTCTCATTCTCCCATCGCGACCGATCCAAGCACGCGCATGATCCGGAAAGGTGTACAGCGGTTTTCCCTGCCGACAAACGCCGTAGGCGTCTGCGGGGAGATCATGCGCAGGGGAACGACCCCAGCTCCGATGCCGCGTCATCGGAGCTGGCCGATTGAACCAAGCGAGGCATCACATGACTCTTCGGATCTCGGGCAAGAGCGTTAGCGTCGGCGAGGCCCTTCGCGGCCGCGTCACCGATCGGACGGAAGAGGTCCTGCGTAAATATTTCGACGGCAATTATTCCGGCCACATCACGCTCAGCAAGGACGGCTTCGGCTTCCGCACCGACTGTGCGCTGCATCTCGATTCCGGAATTACGCTGGAGGCCGATTCGAACGCGCAGGACGCCTATGCCAGTGCCGACCAGGCGCTGATCATGATCGAGAAGCGGCTCAAGCGCTACAAGAGCCGGCTCAAGGACCGCTCGGCCCGCAAGGCCCATGTCGCCTCCGCGGCGCTGGCCGCGCTGGATGCCACGGCTTACGTCCTGGAGGCGCCGGGCGAAGGCGACGACGAGGACGAAATCACCGGCTACAACCCCGTGATCATCGCCGAGGCCACGACATCGCTGAAGCGGCTCTCGGTCAGCGAGGCAGTCATGGAACTCGACCTCAGTGGGGCGCCCTGTCTGGTATTCCAGCATGGTTCCTCGGGCCGGGTGAACATCATTTATCGCCGGGCCGACGGCAATGTTGGCTGGATTGATCCGCCGGGTGACAAATCGGGCGGCTAGACCGGCGAAAGGGCACTCCCGTATCAACCACAGGCCTTAACAATGACGGGGGCAAAGCCGCACGCGGGAGTTGGCACCGGGATTGCGTTGGAGTAGAAGCGCCCCACATCAGGATCGGGGCTAAGTCCCCCTCCTGCTTCACCTTCTTGACGCCGGCCGGGCTCGGTTCAATCGAGGCGGCCAATTCGGAACCTGACGGTTTAACTCACCTCGGAAACCTTCCATGCCGATTACCGATCTGGTCGCACCCGAGGCGATTCTCCCGGCATTGAAGGTCAACAGCAAGAAGCAGGCGCTGCAAGAGCTCGCGGCCAAGGCTGCCGAGCTGACCGGACAAAACGAACGCTCGGTGTTCGAGGTGCTGCTCCAGCGCGAGAAGCTCGGCACCACCGCGGTCGGCTACGGCGTCGCCATTCCCCACGGCAAGCTGCCCAAGCTCGAGAAGATCTTCGGCCTGTTCGCCCGCCTCGATCGCCCGATCGATTTCGAGGCGATGGACGGCCAGCCGGTCGATCTCGTCTTCCTGCTGCTCGCCCCTGAAGGCGCCGGCGCCGATCATTTGAAGGCGCTGGCCCGCATCGCCCGCCTGCTGCGCGACCAGGACATCGCCAAGAAGCTCCGCGCCTCGCGCGACGCCCAGGCGATCTATTCGGTGCTGGCCCTGCCGCCGGCCAGCGCGGCCTGATCTCTCCCTTCTACATCGAACGTTAGCCCCGGCACCTGCGACTTATGTCACGGCGGGGCCGCGAAGCGGTCCGCGAGGCTTCTCCTCGTGCGGACCCGCATCCTGCGAACGGCATGGATTCGATGCGGAGATCTTGAGTCATGAGATGCGGTTCGACAGTGCGCGTCTTCGCTGTGCTTTGCACCGTCACGATGGTCGTGACGAGCATGGCCCGTGCCGACGAGGCGTCGAACGATCGCATCATCGCGGAAACATCCGCAATCATCGCGGCCGACCAGGGCAATGCCGCGGCTTATGAGAAGCGCGGCGAAGCCTATTTCGGCAAGCGCGACAGGGACCATGCCTTCGAGGATTGCAGTGCGGCGATCCGGCTGGATCCGAATTTCGCGCGGGCCTACCAGTGCCGCGGGCGCGCTTACTCCGTCAAAGGCGACCGCGATCGCGCGCTGGCCGATTTCAACGAGGCCATTCGCCTCGATCCGAGCTACGGACCGCCTTACACCTGGCGCGGTATCGAATATTACAACAGGCGCGAATTCGATCTGGCGATCACGCATCTCACCGAGGCGATCGAGCGCAATCCCGCGCAGGCGTATCTTGCCCTCATAAGCCGGGGCGAATCGTATGCCGCGAAGGACGATAACGACCATGCCGTCGCCGATTACGAGGAGGCGATGCGTCGTAACCCTGCTGCCGCCTGGCCCTACGAGCTGCGGAGCCTGATCCGTTTCAACAGGGGCGAGATCGACGCCAGTCTCGACGATTGCGATACCGCGGTTCGCCTGGAGCCCAACAGCGCCGGCGGCCACTATTGCCGGGCCACCGTCCTCCTCAAAAAGGGCGATACCGAGAACGCCATCAGGGAGCTTGATGACGTCATCAGGTTCAGCCCGACTTTCGAAAAGGCATATTTCGTCCGCGCCGCGGCCTGGCGCAAGAAGGGCGATGATCGTCGCGCCATCGCCGACATGGATCAAGGCATCCGGCTTCAGCCGGGAAATTCGATGGCCTGGCAAAACCGCGCAAGCACGTATCGCGATCTCGGAGACGACACCCGCGCGCTCGCCGACTATGCGGAGGCGCTGCGGCTGGATCCTGCAAACCGGATCGCCCTGGTCAATCGCGCCCTCCTCTATATGACGCTGTCCGACCGCAAACATGCGCGCGAGGATTTCAACAGCGTGCTCGCGCTGCCGCCGAACGACAAATGGGCCTACGACACCGCGCGCGAAGGGCTTGGGTTTCTGAAGTGATGCGGGAGTGGGCGCGAGCTCCCGCCTCGCACTCCGTCATTGCGGAGCGCAGGCGCGGCCTGCGCGCGTCAGCACACCGTCGGCAGCAGGCGCCGCACTTCGTCGAGCAGTTCGGGAATCGCCGTCTTGTCGGCCGCGAGATGCTTGAGCAGCGCACTCTGGAATAGACCGTCGAACAGCGCATAGAGGGCGGCGGGCGACGACACCGGTCGCTTGCCGCCGAGCTCGGCGTAGCGCGATGCGATGCGCCAGATCATCGACTCCAGGTTCTTGTCGATCTCGAGCACGTCCTTGCGAAACGCCGCCTCGAACATCGCCTGCGAACGCAAATCGTACCAAAGCCGGTGCATGCGGGCTTCGTTCTGCAGCGTGGCCGCAAGCTTGGCGAGGAAACCTTCCGTCAATTCGTCGCGGCTCGTCGCTGTTGCGACGACCTCGTCATATCGGGTCACGCACTTCGCCTTGTAGTGGCGGACGCAGCAGCAGATCAGGTCCAGCTTGTCGCTGAAATAATAGTGGAACACGCCGTGCGTGAACGCCGAGTTCTGCGCGATCTCGCGCAGGCTGGTGCGTGCGAAGCCGAGCTCTCCAAGCGTTTCGAGCGCGGCTTCGGCGAGCTCGATGCGCCGTGCGTTGAACTTCTCGTCGCGCAGCACCTCGGCCGCTTCAGCCACACGCCGGGCCGCGCCCGTCACCTGCCGCGCCATCTGGTTCCTTCCCCAGTCCCATTCTTTCAACGACTTATGCCGGCTCGACCGCCTGACAACTCCATCCCCTCACAACCATCTTCTTTGACGACTGTCAAATTCGTTCTTGACAAGTGTCAAGTTTCTGGCGGAGGTTCCGCTTCAAGAATTTGGACAGTCGTCAAGACGTCCGGTCATGGAGGAACGCTTCGCTGGGTGCGGCCGAAGGCCTGCGCTCATCGACCTGGCGCGCCTGTTGGCGCAGCCCGAATCGATCACCAGCAACGGAGGAGTGCGTCATGAGTGGGAAGAGTCTTGCAGGCAGGAAAGCCCTGGTCACCGGCGGTGCCCGAGGCATCGGCGCGGCGATCGCGCAGGCGTTGGCGCGCGCCGGCGCCGCGGTCATGATCGCCGATATCCTGGAGGATGCCGGCAGTGCGACCGCAAGCGCAATCGCGAAGGAAGCAGGCGTCACGACCGGATTCGCCCAGCTTGACGTCGCCGATGACGCCCAATGGGAGCGGGCGGTTGCCAAGACCGTCGCAACCCTCGGCGGCTACGACATCCTCATCAACAATGCCGGGATCGAGATCACCGCCCTCGTCAGCGAGGTCAAGGCCGAGGACGCACGCCGGATGTGCGACGTCAACATCGTCGGCACCGTACTCGGCATGAAGCACGCTTTCCGCGCGATGCGGCCGGGCGGACCGGCGGGCAAGGGCGGCGCGGTCGTTAACATCGCCTCTGTCGCCGCGACGATCGCCTTCCCGAGCATCGCGGTCTATTCCGCCACGAAGTCCGCGGTTGATCGCATGACGCGGGTCGGAGCGATGGAAGCCGGCAAGCTCGGTTACGGCGTGCGCGTCAACTGCATCTATCCCGGCTTGATACCGACCGACATGGGCCTGCAGCTGGCGAACGACATCGTCAAGATCGGTCTCGCCGCCGACGTCAACGCCGCGGTCGGCTCAGTGGTGGAGCAGACGCCTCTCGGCAAGCTCGCGGAGGTCGGCGACATCGCCGATGCCGCGGTGTTCCTGTGCTCGAACGAGGCGCGTTTCATCACCGGCATCGGACTGCCGGTCGATGGCGGCATGGGCATGTAGCAAACATCTTCACAACGAGAATTTCGGAGGAACACAATGAGTGCGAAGAAGCCCGTCATCGTCTATGGCGCTTCCGGCTACACCGGCCGTCTCGTCTGCGAATACTTGCGCGAGTACAACATCCCCTTCGTCGCCGCCGGCCGCAGCGCCGAGAAGCTCAACGCTGCAATGAAGGCGAATGTGGCCGGCATCGAGACCGCCGACTACGAGGTGGTGGAAGTGCCGCATACCGTAGGCGCGCTGACGGAATTGTTCAACGGCGCCTCGGTGGTGCTCAACACGGTCGGCCCCTTCGCCAGGTTCGGCGGCGAGGTGGTGCAAGCCTGCTGGGCTTCCCGATGCCACTACACCGACACGACAGGCGAGCAGGACTGGCTGATCACGCTCGAACAGGAGTGGGGCACGAAGTTCGCCAATGCCGGCCTGCTGCTGGCGCCCGGCATCGCGCAGATGTACACCACCGGCGAAATCGCAGCCCAGCTGTGCCTGGAGACGCCAGGCCTCGATACGCTCGATATCGCCGTGTTCTGGGGCGGCAGCCCGACCATCGCCTCGACGCAGACCATCCTGGTCAATGCGGCGATGGCCAAGGCCTACTACCTTGAGCAAAACAAATACGTCGAGCATCAGCCTGATGCCGGCCTCACCAACCTCGTCATCCCCGGCCAGCACGAACTGGCGCTGGCACTCCCCTGGGGCGGCACCTCGCACCCGGTGTGGTTCAAGCGTGATCCCCGCGTGGCCAACGTCAAGGTGTTGGGCGGCGTGTTCAACCGCGCGCTGATGCTGGGGGTGCCACAGATCGTCGCCGCCGCGCTGGAGGCGACCAAGGACATGAAACCCGACGATCGCTACGCCGCGCTGGCGCAGACCGCTGCGGGCGTCATGAACACCATGCCGCCGCGCGAGAACCCGCGCGTCAACAAGTCGTTGGATTCGGTGCATGCCTCCGGCCCGCTCGGCCGCGCGCACTGTGTCATCAACGGCAACAGCAACTACAAGCAAACCGGCATGCTGCAGGCCTATGCCGCCGCGCATCTGCTGCAGCAACCGCCGAGGCGCGTCGGCTTCGCCTCCGCCTGTCAGGCATTCGGCCACCACGAGTTGCTCGGGCAATTGCGCAGTTTCGGGCTGGTCGGCAAGCCTGTCCTGACTGTGCACGATTAGCCAAATCGCGGGTGGCGCGGTTCTCTGCGTCACCCGCTTCCGTCTGCAGGATTCGACCATGCGCTTCATCGACTACCTCGATAAAGGTGCCTCGCTGGGCCCCGACGCGCCGTGCCTCACCATGGACGGACGCGATCTCAGCTATCGCGACGTGCAACGCTTGAGCTACCGCGTCGCGCGCGGACTTGCAGCATCGGGCCTCGCGGCGGGCGAGAAGGTTGCGATCCTCGCTGGCAACGACCCGCTGGCCTTCGCCTGCGTGTTCGGCATTTCGCGCGCCGGTGCGGTCTGGTGCCCGATCAATCCGCGCAACGAGGCGGCCGAGAACAAATTCATACTCGATCAATTCGACTGCTCCGCACTGCTGTTTCATTCGAGCTTCGCTCCGATGGTCGAGGCGGTCCGGTCCGACCTGCCGAAGCTGCGCGTGCTCGTCTGCCTCGATGCCGAGCTGCCGTTTGCATCTTCCTGCGACACCTGGCTCCGCAACGTTTCGGACGACGACTACCAGCGGGCGCCGGTCGACGACCTCGCGATGATCCCGGGCACCGGCGGAACCACCGGCAAGCCCAAGGGCGTCATGCTGTCGGGCCGTAACATCGAGGCCATGACGGCCCTGACGCTGATCGGCTACCCCTTCAAGGGCCGCCCGGTCTACCTCGCATTGGCGCCGCTGACGCACGCCGCCGGCGTGCTGTGCTTCCCGATCATGACGCTCGGCGGCCGCATCGTGATCATGCATCACCCCGACATCGCCGAATTCCTCGCTCTGATCGAGCGCCATGGCGTCACCCACACCTTCCTGCCGCCGACCGTGATCTACATGCTGCTCGATCATCCCGGACTCGATTCCGCCAACCTCGAATCGCTGCAATGCTTCTGGTACGGCGCGGCGCCGATCTCGGCCACGCGGCTTGCGGAGGCGCTCCGACGCATCGGGCCGATGGCGCAGTTGTTCGGTCAGACCGAAGCCCCGATGATGATTTCGATGATGGCGCCCGACGAGCATTACAATCCAGACGGCACGATCGCGACGGACCGACTGTCGTCGGCCGGGCGGATCAGCCCGCTGGTGCAGGCCGGCATCATGGATGGCGAGGGCCATCTGCTGCCATCTGGCACACGCGGCGAGATCGTGGTGCGCGGGTCGCTGGTGATGGAGGGCTATTACAGGAACCCGCAAGCGACCGCCGAAGCATCTGCGCACGGATGGCACCATACCGGCGACGTCGGCTACATCGACGGTGACGGCTACCTCTACATCGTCGACCGCGCCAAGGACATGATCATCACCGGCGGGTTCAACGTCTATTCGATCGAGGTTGAAAACGCATTGCGCGCGCACGAGGCGGTGCAGGATTGCGCCGTGATCGGCCTGCCGGACGAGAAATGGGGCGAGCGGATCGTCGCGGTGGTGCAGCCCCGCGCCGGCCAGAGCGTCGATGCGACGGCACTGGCGGCCTTCGTCAAGCAGCAGATCGGCAGCGTCAAGACACCGAAGCAGATCGAGATCTGGGACGATCTGCCGCGCTCCAAGGTCGGCAAGGTGCTGAAGCCGGACATTCGTGCGCGGATGGCGGGTCGCGCGACCAGCTAATCCAAAAGCCGCTCCAGCACGTCGCGCAGCAGCCCTTGCAGAAGATCGAGCTTGTAGCCCGTCATCGGCAATGGCTTGGCCCCCGAGGTCGCCGCTGTCGCCGCTTCCGCGATCGATGCCGCATTGGCGATCTTGCCGTGAAGCGCGACTTCCGCGGCAGTGAGGCGAAGCGGCACGGGCGCAACACCACCGGCAGCGAGCCGTACGAGCCGGAAGCTGCCGTCGGCGATCACGACGCGGGCGCAGAGTTCCACCAGCGGCCATTCCGCAGAGGTCCGGCTGATCGCGCGCCTGTAGGAAGCGCGCTCGCCCTGAACCGGAGCCGGAAGCGCAATGCTCTTGATCATCTCGCCCGCTGCGAGTGCATGATCGGCGTGCGAGATCGAGCCATCGCCGAGCAGGCCTGCAATGGTCAATCCGCTGCGCCGGTCCGTCACGATGGTCGCATCATAGGCGAGCAGAGCCGCCGCCATGGTGGAGGGATGCGGCGCGACACAAGGCCCGAGATCGAAGGCGACGCCGTAGAGATGATTGCCAGACCGGGCAGGGCAGGTGCTGCCGCTTTTCTTCAAGCAATCGATGTCGGCCCGGCGGAAATACCAGCAGCGCGAACGCTGCGCGAGATTGCCGCCGAGCGTTGCAACCTGGCGCACCTGTGGCGTGGCGAGGCCTCGCGCGCTCGCCGCAATGCCGGGATAGCCGGCGGCGATGCGCGCGTCCGACGCGATCGTGGCGATGGTGGCAAGCGCGCCGATCTGGGCTGATCCGCCGGCGTCCCAGGTAATCGCCCTGGAGCCGCTGGCCGAGATATCGATCAGCATGCCCTGCGACACGCCGCTGCGGCGGCGTTCGCTGAAGTCGGTGCCTCCGGCGCGGAATTCAGGCGTGGGCTCGGCGCTCGTGACGGCGACACTCATGCTGCATCCCTCCCTTTCAGCGCGGCCAGCAGGCGATCGGGCCGGAACGGAATTTCGGTCAGTCTCACGCCGATCGCATCGCGGATGGCGTTGGCGATCGCGGGCGAGGTCGGCACGGTGGCGACTTCGCCGATGCCGACGCTGCCGCCCGGCACGTGCTCGAAACCGGCCTCGTCGAAATGCACCTCCAGTTTCGGCATGTCGCCGATGCCCGGAATGCGGTAATCCTCCATGCTGCCGCTCAGGATGTGGCCGCTCGAAGGATCGGTCTCCCGCGCCTCATAGAGTGCGTAGCCGATGCCCTGGATCACGGCGCCTGCGGCCTGGCTTCGCGCCAGCATGGGCGCGGCGAGCCTGCCGATCGCGAGGCCCGTATAGGCGTTGAGCACGCGCACATGGCCGAGCCAGGTATCGACCTCGACCTCCATTACCTGCACCGAGCTCGGCACGCCGGCGCCGACCACCATGTGGTTCATCAGGCGCAGCACCCAACCGAACACCCGGCCCAAGATGCCCGCCTCGTGCAGAGCGGGCCTGACGCCGGGCGGCGGCTTGCCGTCCTCCTGGCGTCTCGCCGACACGGCGATGTCAGGAGACGCCGCGATCATCTCGCGCCACGGCGCGTTCGAGCCCGGAGCAGGTGTGCGCGACGCGGTGCGCTTGATTTCCGCTTTCAGCCTGTCGATCGCGAGCAGGGTCGGCGGCAGCACCGAGGCGGTGACGCGGCTGCCGCCGGACCCCGGCCCTCGCGGCAGGTTCGAGCGGCCGATGCGAACGTCCACGTCCTGCGGCTCGAGATCGAACGCCTTCGCGACGGTGTTCGCGATCACGCTGCGCGTGCCCGTGCCGATATCCTGGACCGCGCAGCTTGCGACGATGCGGCCGCCCTTGACCGCGAGCTCGACCGAGGAGCCGGTCTGCCAGAGATAGAGCCAGTAGCCGGTGGCGACGCCGACGCCGCGCCGGTAGCGGCCTTCTTGCGAGCCGGCCGGCATGCGGTTCTTCCAGACCTCGAGGCCGGCGGCCCAGTCGTACAGTCGCTGGCGGTTTGGGTCGGTATCCCAACGCTTGCGCAACTGGATCGGATCGACCTTCATGCGCAGCGCCGCCTCGTCGACCGCCTGCTCCAGCGCAAACGACATCGGCGGACCGCCGGGGCCGCGGAACGGCGCGCCCGGCGGCAGGTTGCTGAGCACGTCGAAGTCGACGAGCTCTTTTGCCTGGGCTGGATAGATCAGCCGGGCCAGGCCGGCGATCATCGAGTTCACGGCGGCTCCGGTATCGGCATGGGCGGTGAGCGACAGCGCCTTGAGGCGGCCTTCCGCCGAAGGCAGCAAGGACAGCTTCAGCTCGGCGGCCGGACGATAGCCTGTAACGGAAAGCTCCTCTTCACGATCGAAGGCGACACGCACCGGCGCCTTCGCGGCGCGCGCGAGCTCGATCGCGGCGATGGTCTCCAGCCCAACGCTGCCCTTGGAGCCGAACCCGCCGCCGACATGATCGGCGATCACACGCACCTTGTCGTGCGGCAGGCCATAGCGCTTGGCGATCTTCTCCATGCTCTCGTGAATGGCCTGGGTCGAGATGTGCACGGTGAGTTGATCGCCATCGAACCTGGCCACGGCGGCATGGGGTTCGAGGCTGGCGTGCTGTTGCGTCGAGACGCGGAAGGTTTCCTCGACCAGCAGCGGATTGCGTTGCGCCCGCGCCTCGTCAAGCCAGTGCCTGGCCTGCCTGGCTTTCTGCGAGAACGGCGCCGAAGGCCCGCGGACATTGCCCTTCCACGACACCGGAGCGCCGCCGGCGCCCTCGGAGACGTTGCCGGCACGCTTGCGGTCCTGCTTTTCGAACACCACGGGCGCATCGTCGCCTCGCGCTGCATCGAGCCCGATCACCGCCGGTAATGGCTCGGGCCTGAAGGTGATCGCGGCGATTGCCTTCAGTGCGGTGCGGCGATCCCTGGCCGCGACGGCTGCGATCGGCGCGCCGACGAACCGGATCATGTTGTCATCGTCGAGCAGCGGAACGACCGCGGCAACGCCGGGAATAGTGCGCGCCGGCGCCAGATCGAGCCCGGTGATCCTCGCATGCGCGACGTGCGCGCGCAGGATGACGCCTTCGAGCTGGCCGTCATGGTGGATGTCGACGGTGTAGCGGGCCAGCCCCGTCACCTTGTCGCGGGCTTCGAGCCGAGGCGCGACCGGATCGTTGCCGTCGAAGCGGCCCGCGCATGCTTCGGCGACGGCGCGATAGATGCCTTCATAGGCGCCGCAACGGCAGAGATGTCCCGAGAGCGCGGCGGCGATTTCCTCGCGCGAGGGCGTCGCCGTGCCCTTGGTCGCGCGCCAGCTGTCGTGGAAGGCGGTGGCTTCGACGACAAAGCCCGGCGTGCAGAAGCCGCATTGCAGGGCGTCGTGCGCCATGAACGCCTTCTGCACCGGATGCAATCCGGTTGCTCCGACCCCCTCGATGGTCGTCAGCGATTTGCCGGCGGCCGCCTGCGCCGGCAACAGGCAGCTCACGACCGGCATGCCGTCGAGCAGCACGGTGCAGGCGCCGCAGACGCCGGAGCCGCAGACGAGCTTGGTGCCGGTGAGGCCGCCGTCGCGGATCACGTCGATCAACAGCGCCTCCGGATCGTCGGGCAGCACCAGGGGCGTTCCATTGACGGTCGTGGTGGTCATTTCCGAACTCCCGTTTTGCGTGGGGACTTCTTCGCAGGCAGCGCCATCGCGCCGGCGATCAGCATGCGCAGCATGGTCTCGAGCTGTTTCAGGAACGCGTCGACCGGCTGCATGGCAGGGAAAGCGGATTTGGTGCCGTGGATCGCCATCTCGACGCAGCGCGCGAGCTCGCGCACCGTGATGCCGCTTTCGAGCGCGAGCTTTCGCTTGCGGCACACCCGCGCGATCGTGGTTGCGATCTCGTCGGCGAAACGGCTGGCGTAGCTCTGGTAGAGGTCGCGCGCCTGCGCGAGGTGCTCGGAAAACAGCTCCTCGATGTGGGGCGAGTCCTTGAGGGAGGCGAGCAGCGACTGCATCCGCGCGCCGATCTCGGCGACCAGGATGTCGGCAAGCTCGAGGCCGGCTTCTTCCGCCGCCTTTGCTGCCGCGATTTCCGCAGCGAGTCCCTGCTCGTAGAGGCGCTCGAGCACGGCGCGAAACAGCGCCTCCTTGGAGGCGAAGTGATGATAGAGCGCCTGCCGCGTCAGTCCGGCTTCCTCCGCCGCCTGCTCGATCGAGGAACGGCGGAAACCGTGGCGCCGGAACACGCGCATGGCGGCGTCGAGGATACGGTCCTGGGGAGGGGTCCTGGGAGGAGCCTTGGCCTGCATTTTGTCAGATTTGACGAACGTGAATGAAATGTCAAATCACGGACCGATGACGGTCTCGTGCGCGCATGAGCCGAGGCCGCCCCGACTCGAAGCGGTGCTCCCCGCGTTCCGCTGGCCGGTTGCGTGCGGTCTCGGGATTGGGCGAGACGAGGACGAGATGGCTGGCATCGCCTTCGTCAGCCAAGGCGGGGCCCATCAGCAGAGGTGCGGAACATCATCTCTCAAATGAAGACGGGCACGCCTTCGGTGGAAGGCGTGCCCGCTTGAAACTCTCTTCGTGCGACGCTTGTAGCGCTCAGTGCACGCTGACGGCTTGCAGCTCGTTGCTCCAGGCGTTGGCGATGGCGGCTTCGCGGCTGTCGGTCAGCATGATCGGCGTGCCGTCGGCGGCATGGAGTGCGAACAGCTTGAGGCCGGGCGCGATCTTCGGGGCTTCGGGGAACAGGCCGGGCACATCCTCGGAGCGGATCTGCTTCACATAGGCGATGTGGCCTTCGCCGAGGTTCGCCAGCGTCTCGGGCGAGGCGTTCCTGGCTTCATATTCGAACACAACTTGACCTTCACTCATGGTCTCGACTCCTTCAGGAAATCTAAGCGGTCGAGTCCGCTACTCGTTCCATTATTCGTGCTCATTGATAGCGATTGTCTTAACGATCCTCTCCGGTTCAGGCCGGGCCAGGTCGACCGACAACAACCCGTTCTTCAGATCCGCACCCAGCACCAGCATCCCCTCCGCCAGCACGAAGGTGCGCTGGAAGTGGCGCGCGGCGATGCCGCGATGGATGTATTGCCGGGTCTTGTCGTCCTGCTGCCGCCCGCGAATCACGAGCTGGTTTTCCTCAATGGTTACATCGAGTTGGTCGCGGGTGAATCCGGCGACCGCCAGCGTGATGCGCAACCGCTCGGGCTGGCCGTCCGATCGTTCACACCTCTCGATATTGTAGGGAGGGTAACCGTCGGCGCCTTTGACGACGCGATCGAGCACGCGCTCGATTTCGTCGAAGCCCAGAAGGAACGGACTGGAAAGCGTTGGAACACGAGACATAGTTTACAAAGTCCTCTCGAAGCGACTTTGGTGTGTCGGGGCCCGCGGTGGCGCCCCTTGGTCAGCAATATGGGCATATCGCGGTGGGGGTTCAAGCAGCTAGCCCAGGGCGGTGGATTCACTTCTTGCGGGTCGCGTTGCGATGGTGAATTTTCCGGGCGATTTTTCCCAATGAAAACAGAGCCCGCTTTCCTGTGCATGGGGTTGTTTTCGCGGCCTGGGCTGCAGGACCTTTCGGAACCGGTCAGGCCTCGATCCGCTTCCGCCCGTCGCCGCTGAACAAATGCAGCTTGGAGCGGACTGCGGCGACGCGGATCTTCTGGCCGATGGCAGGCGCCTCGGTTCCGGGAATGCGGACGATGATGTCACCGGGCGGCAGTTCGCCCGGAGTGGCGGCGACGCGCTGCGCGTCCTGCGCGCGTGAGCCGTAAACGAAGGTCTCGGCGCCGACACGCTCGATCGCTTCCACCGCCAGCGGCAGCGCAACGCCGCCTGATGGTGTCTGGTCGGTGATGACGAAGTCTTCGGGACGGATGCCGAGAATGCCGGCGTCCCCCGCATTGCCGAGCTGCGACTTGATCTCGTCCGCTCGCGCCGACATCAGATTCATCGGCGGCGCGCCGATGAACGAGGCGACGAAGGTCGTGGCCGGCTTCTCGTAGATCGCGAGGGGATTGCCGACCTGCTCGACCTGGCCGCCATTCATCACGACGAGAACGTCGGCGAGCGTCATCGCCTCGAGCTGGTCATGGGTGACGTAGATCGACGTCGTGTTGAGCCGGCGCTGCAATTTGCGGATCTCGACGCGCATCGCGATGCGCAGCTTGGCGTCGAGGTTCGACAGCGGCTCGTCGAACAGGAACACTTTGGGCTGACGCACGATGGCGCGGCCCATGGCGACGCGCTGGCGCTGGCCGCCGGAGAGCTGGCGCGGCTTGCGCTCCAGCATCGGTGCGAGCTCGAGCACGCGCGCGGCTTCCTCGACGCGAGACTTGACCTCGGCCTCCTTCATGCCGCGGTTGCGCAGGCCGTAAGCCATGTTGTTGAACACGCTCATGTGCGGATAGAGCGCGTAGTTCTGGAACACCATCGCGATGTCGCGGTCGGCGGGCTCGACCTGGTTGACGATACGGCCACCGATGTCGATCTCGCCGCCGGTGATGGTCTCGAGCCCCGCGACCATGCGGAGCAGCGTCGACTTGCCGCAGCCGGAGGGACCGACCAGCACGCAGAACTGGCCGTCGCCGACCTCGACGTTGACGCCTTTGATCGCCTCGAAGCCGCCGGTGTAGGTCTTGCGGACGTTGCGCAGGGTGACGTTAGCCATGGGTTTTTCCAGCGAATAGCGAATGGGGAGTGGCGAACAGGGAAGTTGCGTATGCGAGAGCGCTCAAAGGGCTTTCCATTCGCCATTCGCTACTCACCACTCGCCTCCTCACTTTTCCGTCTCGACCAGACCGCGCACGAACAATTTCTGCATGGCGACGACGACGAACACCGGCGGCAGCATGGCCAGCACGGCGGTCGCCATCACGATCGGCCATTCGGTCAGCGCATCGGTGGTGGTGATCATCTTGCGAATGCCGACCTGGATGGTCTGCATGTCGTCGCGCGTGGTGATCAGCAGCGGCCAGAGATATTGGTTCCAGCCGAGGATGAAGAGGATCACGAACAGTGCCGCCATGTTGGTGCGCGACAGCGGCAGCAGCGTATCCCAGAAGAAGCGCAGCGGTCCGGCGCCGTCGATGCGCGAGGCCTCCAGCAATTCATCCGGCACGGTCATGAAGAACTGGCGAAATAGCAGCGTCGCCGTCGCCGACGCGATCAGCGGCAGCGCGAGGCCCGCATAGCTGTCGAGCATGTGCAGGTCCGCGACGATCTTGTAGGTCGGATAGATGCGCACCTCGACCGGCAGCATCAGCGTGATGAATATGATCCAGAAGATCGCCATCCGGAACGGGAAGCGGAAATAGACGATCGCATAGGCCGAGATGATCGAGATCGCGATCTTGCCGACCGCGATCAGGAGCGCCATGATCAGCGAGTTCAGCATCATGTTGGCCACGGGCTCGCGGGTCGAGCCGCTCGTGCCGACGAAGATGGTTTGGTAGTACACCTCGAAGAAATGGCCGCCGGGCAGCAGCGACATCTGCCCGTTGGCGATCAGCGCGTTGTCCTGGGTCGAGGCGACGATCGCGATGTACACGGGGAATGCGACGATCGCGATCCCGATCCAGAGGATGACGTGAGCGACGTAGCGTCGAAGGCCCTCCTGCTCGACCATCAGTAGGTCACCTTGCGTTCGACGAAGCGGAACTGGATTCCCGTGAGCACGATGACCAGGATCATCAGGATCACCGATTGGGCCGCCGAACTGCCGAGATTTCCGCCGAGCAGGCCGTCGGAGTAGACCTTGTAGACCAGCGTCACCGTCGACGTGCCGGGGCCGCCGCGGGTCATGGTGTCGATGATGCCGAAGGTGTCGAAGAAGGCGTAGACGATGTTGACGACGAGCAGGAAGAAGATGGTTGGCGACAGCAGCGGAAATGTCACGGTCCAGAACCGCCGCATCGGGCGCGCACCGTCGATTGCGGCGGCCTCGAACACGCTCTTCGGGATGGCCTGCAGCCCGGCGAGGAAGAACAGGAAATTATAGGAGATCTGCTTCCAGGCCGCGGCGACGATGATCAGCGCCGCAGCCTGATTGCCGTCGAGGAGCGGATTCCAGTCAATCCCGGCGGCGCGCAGATAACGCGAGATCACGCCGAGCGAGGGATGCAGCATGAAGATCCAGAGCACGCCGACGACCGGCGGCGCCACCGCGTAGGGCCAGATGAGCAGCGTGCGGTAGAGCATCACACCGCGCAGCGGCTTGTCCGCCATGACGGCGAGCAGCAGCGCAAAGGACAGCGACGACACCGCGATCGCGAACGAGAAGAAGAAGGTCCGGACGATGGACTCGAAATAGGCGGGGTCCTTGAACAGCTCGATGTAGTTATCGAACCAGACGAAGCTCGTTGATAGACCGAAGGCATCCTGCAGCAGGAAGGACTGGATTACCGCTTGCAGCGCCGGCCAATAGAAGAAAATCAGGACGACGGCGAGTTGCGGGGCAACCAGCACGTAGGGCAATAGCTTTGATTTGAAAATGGCTTGCTTTTGCATGATCTGAGCCGAGTGGCAGGCCGGCGTCCCGGCCCGCCACTCATCGCCTCACTTGACGGCGGTCTTTTCGAACTGGCGCAGCATCGTGTTGCCGCGCTCGACGGCGGCGTCCAGCGCCTGCTTGGCGGTCTTCTTGCCGGCGAGCGCCTGCTCGATCTCTTCCGCCCAGACATCGCGAAGCTGCGCCATGTTGCCGAGCCGCAGGCCGCGGGAGTTCTCGGTCGGCTCCTTGTTGGTCAGCTCGAGCAGCGGCGTCTCGAGATAGGGCTGGTCCTTGTAGAAACCTTCGGCCTTGGCCTTCTCATAGGCCGCCTTGGTGATCGGGAGATAGCCCGAGGCCTTGTGTATCCAGACCTGGCGATCGGTGTCCGACAGGAAGGTCAGGAATTTCGCCACGCCCTTGTATTCGTCGGCCGATTTGCCGCCCATGATCCAGAGCGAAGCGCCGCCGATGATCGAGTTCTGCGGTGCGTCCTTGACGTCGGGATAATAGGGCATCGGCGCGGCCGTGAAGTTGAACTTGGCCTGCGCCTTGATGTTGGCGAACAAGGACGAGGAGCTCAGGAAGATCGGGCACTCGCCGGAGGTGAAGCGGCCTTCGCCGGTGTTGGTGCGCCCGGCATAGTCATAGGTCTTGTCCTTCTGCAGCTCGATCAGTTTCTCCAGATGCCTGATCTGGACCGGCCCGTTGAACTTCAGCACGGTGTCGAAGCCGTCAAGGCCATTGGCCTTGCTGGCGAGCGGCACGTTGTGCCAGGCCGACAGCTGCTCGAGATTGACCCAGGTGACCCACGCGTTCGAGAACCCGCAGGTCGGATGGCCGTTGTCGTGCAGCTTCTTGGCCGCCTCGAAGGTTTCAGGCCAGGTCTTCGGGATCTCGACATTGGCCTTCTTGAGTTCGTCCAGGTTGACCCACATGACTGTCGACGACGAGTTGAAGGGGAATGACAGCATCTCGCCCTTCGAGGTCGAGTAGTAGCCGGTGATCGCCGGCAGGTAGATCTTGGGATCGAATTTCTCGCCGGCGTCGGCCATCAGCTTGTAGACCGGCTTCACTGCACCGGTCGCAGCCATCATGGTCGCGGTGCCGACTTCGAACACCTGCATGATGTGCGGGGCGTTGCCCGCGCGGAATGCCGCGATGCCGGCGTTCATCGTATCAGGGTAGCTGCCCTTGTACGTCGGGATGACCTTGTAGTCGCTCTGCGATGCATTGAAGTCGTTGGCGAGCTTGACGATGACGTCGTTGTTCGCGCCGGTCATGGCGTGCCACCACTGGATTTCAGTGACGGCAAGCGCCGGCGAGACGCCCATGCCAACCGTGACTGCAAATGCGGCAGCCGCTCCAAAATGTCGAAGAGCCATCTAGAAAACCTCCCTCAGGCGTCAAAAAGAAGCGCTTGCGCTAGCAGCGCCACATGACGTTCACATGACTGTGTAAGCGGCCGAAACGAAAGCGGCAAGCGCTGCAGAAGGGAAGCCATCAAATAGGCGAAGAGGCGGTTGGGCAGCCTCCTCTGTTCGCAGTGCACATGCGTGCATGCGCCGCACTGCGGCATTGGATGACGTGAGTCGAAATCGAGCAGCTCGAAAACCTCTCCCGCTTGCGGGAGAGGTCGGTGCGAAGCGCCGGGTGAGGGCTTTCTCCTCAAGGCCGCTGCGGCGAGACCCTCTCCCGCGCGCGGGAGAGGGAGCGCACCACTCAGCGCTTGCGCTCGGACCCGCAGACCGTGCCCTTCTCGACCATCGCGCCGATCTCTGCCTTTGAGTAGCCGAACTCGGCCAGCACCTCCTGGGCGTGCTCGCTGAATTTCGGCGGCAGGCGGCGCAGGCTCGGCTTGCTGCGATCGAGCCGGATCGGCGAAGCCACGCCCTTGTACCAGTCCTTCTCGATGACATCGCCGCGCGCGATCGTGTGCGGGTTGGTCAACGCCTGGTCGATCCTCTGCACGGGACCCGCGGGCAGGCCGGCCGCGAGCAGGCGATTGCACAGCGGCTCGGCCTCGTGCTGGCTGAACACGGCGGCAAGCTCGGCGCGCAGCGCCTCGCGATTGGCGATGCGGTCCTTGTTGCGGGCGAAGCGCGGATCGGTGCCGAGCTCCACCTTGCCGATCTCCTTACAGAGCTTGCGGAACGTGCCGTCATTGCCGACGCCGATGAAGATGTCGTCGGTCTTGGTCGGGAAGATCGCGTAAGGCACGAGGTTGGGATGCTCGTTGCCCGTGAGCGAGGGCGGCTTGCCATGCATGAAATAATTCGCGGTGTGCGGATGCATGATGGCAAGGCCCGTTTCGTACAGCGTCGTCTCCAGGAACTGGCCTTTGCCCGAGCGCTGCCGCTCCGACAGCGCCATCAGGATGCCGATTGCGGCATAGAGCCCGGTGGTGATGTCGACCAAGGGCACGCCGATCCGCATCGGGCCGCTCTCTTGCGAGCCGGTGGCGGCGATCATGCCGGTCATGGCCTGGATGATGGCATCATAGCCGGGATTGCCGCCGCGCGGGCCGTCGGCGCCGAAGCCGCAGATCCGGCAATGCACGAGGCGCGGGAATTTCTGGCTGAGCACATCGTTGCCGATGCCCCATTTCTCCAGCGTGCCCGGCTTGAAATTCTCGATCAGGACGTCGGCCGTCTCCAGCATCCTGAGCAGCACGACGCGGCCACCTTCGGAGGCGAGGTCGAGGCCGATCGAGCGCTTGTTTCTGTTAATGCCGACGAAATAAGCGGCGTCCTCCTCGTGGAAGGGAGGGCCCCAGTCGCGCACCTCGTCGCCTGCGGGCGGCTCGACCTTGATGACGTCGGCGCCATGGTCGGCGAGGATCTGGGTGCAGTAGGGGCCGCCGAGCACGCGCGTGAGATCGACGACGCGCAGTCCGCTCATTGCGCCCAAAACGGCTTCAGTCATGCCTTCGCATCCCCTGTGTCGATGTTGGCCACAGGCCTAGCGAGCTTCGTGCGCCCCAGCAATGCCTCGCTGCGGAGGGGGATATGCACGCGCGCGCCGCATCCCGCGGCACGGCAAAAACGGGCGGAAGCGGCCGGCCCAAGGGACCTCGCGCGGGGATCCCGGGCCAGCCATTCCATCGTCGGATCAGACGACCGTCAGGCGGACGTCGACATTGCCGCGCGTCGCGTTGGAATACGGGCACACCTGATGCGCCTTCTCGACCAGCGCCTCGGCGTCCGCGCGGGACAGGCCCGGCAGCGAGACGGCCAGATCGATGTCCAGGCCGAAGCCGCCGGCCGAGCGCGGGCCGATGCCGACGGTCGAGGTCACGGAGGCGTCGGCGGGAACCTTCGGGCCACCCTGCGACGACACGAACTTCATCGCGCCGATGAAGCAGGCGGCATAGCCGGCCGCAAACAGCTGCTCGGGATTGTTGCCGGCGCCGCCGCCACCGCCGAGTTCCTTCGGCGTGGTGAGCTTGACGTCGAGTGCGCCATCGAGGGTCGCGGCATGGCCGTCGCGGCCGCCGGTGGCTTTTGCGCTGGTCTTGTAGAGCACGTTCACGGACATTTTCGTCTTCCTTGGGATGTTCGGGTTGGCGTGCGATGTATATTGCAAACAATTAGATTGTGCACAATCGATATTCGCATGCCTCACATTTAATTGTTTGCAATTGAATGTCCGCCGGCCCGGCCCCACAATGCGGGTCAGTCTCGCGAGATTCTGCATGGCCCGGAAATCATCGACCCTCGATCCGCAACGCCTCGACAACCAGATCTGCTTCGCGGTCTATTCGGCCGCGCATGCCTTCAATCGCGTCTACAAGCCGCTGCTCGACCGCCTCGGACTGACCTATCCGCAATATCTGGTGATGCTGGTGCTGTGGGAGCGCGATGACGTCCCGCTCAAGGACATCGGTGAAAAGCTGTTTCTGGATTCCGGCACGCTGACGCCGCTCTTGAAGCGGCTGGAAGCAGCCCATCTGGTCAAGCGAACGCGAAGCAGCGAGGACGAGCGTCAGGTGCTCATCGCGCTGACTCCGCAAGGCCATGCGCTGAAAGACAAGGCGCGCAGCGTGCCGCAGTCGATCCTGGCGGCGTCGGATTGCTCGGTGTCGGAACTGGTCGCGATGAAGGACGAGATCGTGGCCTTAAGGGACCGGTTGAATGCGGTGATTGGGGCGTAGGGGGCTAGCAGAGCCGCAAGGAAAATAGAAGCTGAAACAGTCCGTCTTCGCCCTGCGGGCTTCGCCGGACACCACGCTTCGCCCTTCAGGCTCCTCGTGGCTGCGCCACGCGTAACCCCGAAGGGCGAAGCGTGGTGGAGCCAGGCGGGATCGAACCGCCGACCTCTTGCATGCCATGCAAGCGCTCTCCCAGCTGAGCTATGGCCCCTTTAGTCCAGATGGGACGATCCTGGGGGGATCCGTCCCGGCCGTCGAGCCGTCCAAGCGACTCGCGCGGTGCACCCTTTTTCACAGATCAGGGCTGATCTCAAGTCTCTTCATCACCTCCGACGTCACCAATGATGTCGGTCACGTCCTCATCGCCCTCTTCTTCGTCGGCAATGAAGGTCGAATCATCGTCATCGTCGTCGTCGAGGGTATCGTCGACCTCGATATCGTCCTCGGATTCGGGGACGACAGCCTTCACCTTGCCGGTGTTCTCCTCGGCATCGGCCTCCTCGAGCGAGACCTCTTCGACCTCGGCCGGCTCCGGCGTGGCGTCCGCGGCGGCTGCGTGGCGGGCCTCGGCGCCGCGTCCGGCGCGGGCGGGCGCAAGGGGCGCGATCGGCACCACCTCGCCGGTATAGGGCGAGATCACCGGATTCTTGTTCAGGTCGTAGAACTTCTTGCCCGTGGTCGGGCAAATACGTTTGGTTCCGAGTTCGGACTTGGCCACGGCAGAGGAATCCTGGGAATGTCTGAAAAGCGGTGCTTCACTTGGCTAGTTGGCGGCCCGCTGTCAATAGCGCATTACGAGAGAAAGACATGCTCGTGACGGCGGGAAGGGCATGTGGTACCTGCCCGCAGCCGCTATCAGGCGTATCCAAGGACACAATCTTGACCCATTCCGACAAGCTGGCGCCGCTCAAATCGCGCTCAAGCGGTCCCCTGACCGGAAAAGTACGGGTGCCCGGGGACAAGTCGATCTCCCATCGTGCCCTGATCCTGGGCGCGCTCGCGGTCGGCGAGACCCGGATTACCGGCCTGCTCGAGGGCGAGGACGTCCTCAACACCGCCAAATCCATGCAGGCCCTCGGCGCCAAGGTCGAGTGCACCGGCGATTTCGCCTGGAGGGTCCAGGGCGTCGGTGTCGGCGGCTTTGCCCAGCCCAAGGCAGCGCTGGATTTCGGCAATTCGGGCACCGGCTGCCGGTTGGTCATGGGCGCCGTCGCCGGCTGCCCGATCTCGGCCGTGTTCGACGGCGATGCCTCGCTGCGCAGCCGACCGATGCGCCGGATCCTCGATCCGCTCGAGAAGATGGGCGCCAGGGTCGTGTCCGGCGGCGAGGGCGGCCGGCTGCCGCTGACCGTGCAGGGCGCGCGCGATCCGCTGCCGATCAGCTACAAGACCCCGGTTGCCTCGGCCCAGATCAAGTCGGCGGTGCTGCTGGCGGGCCTCGCCGCGCCGGGCACCACGACCGTGATCGAGAGCGAGGCCAGCCGCGACCACACCGAACTGATGCTGAAACATTTTGGCGCTGACATCACCTCGGTCCGGGAAGGCCAGCACGGGCGGCGCATCACGCTCGCGGGTCAGCCCGAGCTGCATGGCGCCACCGTCATCGTGCCGGCTGATCCCTCATCTGCGGCATTTCCCATCGTCGCGGCGCTGATCGTCGAAGGCTCAGATGTCGTCCTCTCAGACGTCATGACCAATCCGTTGCGGACCGGCCTTTTCACGACGCTGCGTGAAATGGGCGCCTCCATCGAGGAAAGCGAAGTGCGTGGCGACGCCGGCGAGCCGATGGCGCGCTTGCGCGTGCGCGCCTCGAAGCTGCGCGGCGTCGACGTGCCGCCGGAGCGCGCGCCGTCGATGATCGACGAATATCTGGTGCTGGCCGTTGCGGCGTCCTTTGCCGAAGGCACGACCATCATGCGCGGCCTGCAGGAGCTGCGCGTCAAGGAATCCGACCGTCTCGAAGCCACCGCCGACATGCTTCGCGTCAATGGTGTGAAGGTGACGATCTCCGGCGACGATCTGATCGTCGAAGGCCGCGGCCATGTGCCTGGTGGCGGCACCGTCGCCACGCATATGGACCATCGCATCGCGATGTCCGCGCTGGTGATGGGCTGCGCCTCCGACCAGCCGGTGACGGTCGACGACACCGCCTTCATCGCCACCAGCTTCCCGGATTTCATTCCGATGATGCGTTCGCTTGGGGCCGAGTTCTCATGATCATCGCCATCGACGGACCCGCGGCCTCGGGCAAGGGCACGCTCGGCAAGCGCCTGGCCCATCATTACGGCTATCGTCATCTCGATACCGGCGTCATCTATCGCGCCGTCGCGTACGAATTGATGCAGTCCGGCCGGGATCTCCGGGACGAGGCGGCGGCGGTCGCGGCTGCGCTGGAACTCGACCCGGAAAAATTCGGCAATCCCGCGCTGAAGACGCAAGCAGCCGGCGAGGGCGCTTCGATCGTCTCGGCGATCCCAAGGGTCCGCGAGGTCCTGCTCAATTTCCAGCGGCAATTCGCCGCCGATCCGCCGGGCGCCGTGCTTGATGGCCGGGACATTGGAACGGTGATCTGTCCCCATGCCGACGTGAAGATCTTCGTCGTGGCCGATCCCAAGGTGCGTGCCCGCCGCCGCACCATGGAGGCCAAGGCGCGGGGTGAGGAGGCGGATGAGGCGGCCGTGCTCGCCGACATCATTCAGCGCGACGAACGGGACAAGAATCGGCCGATAGCGCCTTTGAAGCCGGCCGCGGATGCTTACTTGCTAGATAACTCCCAACTGGATATAGAAGGCGGCGTCCGGGCCGCCATCGACATTATCGAGGCCGTCCGAGCGGGCCGGTTGCGGGGTTAAGCCGCTGCCGTCATTGGAGGAAGTGCCCGCTCCCGCTCTTTAAGGTCGATACTCTCGGTCCCTGTTTGGGGCCGACGCGATCCAGGTTCCGGACGATAGATTTCAACGTATCGAACGTGCGGGCCCAGCCGGCCCGCTTCCGCTGTTTCGGTCGCAAGATCGAGCAGCGAGCGGTCGCTCGAAGGTCTTGCGGACCTTCCGACACTGCGCGCGCGATACGCCCATGAACCCAACGGCCGGCAAGACATCCGCAACTGGAGAACAAATGGCTTCGACTTCCGCTGATACCTATAGCCCGTCGCGTGACGATTTCGCCGCGATGCTCGACGAGTCCTTCGCAGGTGGCAACTTGCAGGAGAGCTCCGTCGTCAAGGGCAAGGTGGTTGCAATTGAAAAGGACATGGCCGTCATCGACGTCGGCCTGAAGACCGAAGGCCGCGTTGCGCTGCGCGAATTTTCCGGCCCCGGCCGTGACAGCGAGATCAAGGTTGGCGACGAGGTCGAAGTGTTCCTCGACCGCATCGAAAACGCGCTCGGCGAAGCCGTGCTGTCGCGCGACAAGGCGCGCCGCGAAGAGAGCTGGGGCAAGCTGGAGAAGGCCTTCCAGAACAACGAGAAGGTCACGGGCGTCATCTTCAACCAGGTCAAGGGCGGCTTCACGGTCGACCTCGACGGTGCCGTGGCCTTCCTGCCGCGTTCGCAGGTCGACATCCGTCCGATCCGCGACGTTGCGCCGCTGATGAACAACGCGCAGCCGTTCCAGATCCTCAAGATGGACCGTCGCCGCGGCAACATCGTCGTTTCCCGCCGTACGGTTCTCGAAGAGACCCGCGCCGAGCAGCGTCAGGAGCTGGTGCAGAATCTCGAAGAGGGTCAGGTCATCGACGGCGTGGTCAAGAACATCACCGATTACGGTGCGTTCGTTGATCTCGGCGGCATCGACGGCCTGCTGCACGTCACCGACATCGCGTGGCGCCGCGTCAACCACCCGACCGAGGTGCTCTCGATCGGCCAGACCGTGAAGGTCAAGATCATCAAGATCAACCACGAGACGCACCGCATCTCGCTGGGCATGAAGCAGCTGCTGGACGATCCGTGGCAGGGCATCGAAGCCAAGTACCCGCTGGGTGCCCGCTTCACCGGCCGTGTCACCAACATCACCGACTACGGTGCGTTCGTCGAGCTCGAGCCGGGCATCGAAGGCCTGATCCACGTCTCCGAGATGTCGTGGACCAAGAAGAACATGCACCCCGGCAAGATCGTGTCGACCTCGCAGGAAGTCGACGTGCAGGTGCTGGAAGTCGATTCCGTCAAGCGCCGCATCTCGCTCGGCCTCAAGCAGACCATGCGCAACCCGTGGGAGGTCTTCGTCGAAGGGCACCCGACCGGTTCGGTGGTCGAGGGCGAAGTCAAGAACAAGACCGAGTTCGGTCTGTTCCTGGGCCTCGAGGGCGACGTCGACGGCATGGTCCACCTCTCCGACCTCGACTGGAAGCTTCCGGGCGAGCAGGTGATCGACAACTACAAGAAGGGCGACATGGTGAAGGCCGTGGTGCTCGATGTGGACGTCGAGAAGGAGCGTATCTCGCTCGGCATCAAGCAGCTCGAAGGCGACCCCTTCGCCGAGCCGGGCGATGTCAAGAAGGGCGCGGTCGTGACCTGCGAAGTGCTCGAGGTGAAGGAAAGCGGTATCGAGGTGAAGATCGCCGGTACCGATTTCACCACCTTCGTCAAGCGCTCGGAGCTCGCGCGTGACCGCAACGACCAGCGCGCCGAACGCTTTGCCGTCGGCGAGAAGGTCGATGCCCGCGTGATCCAGTTCGACAAGAAGGCCCGCAAGGTCCAGGTGTCGATCAAGGCGCTCGAAGTCGCCGAAGAGAAGGAAGCCATCGCGCAGTACGGCTCCTCCGATTCCGGAGCTACGCTCGGCGACATCCTGGGCACAGCGCTCAAGAACCGCGACAACAAGTAAGCGAAACGCACGTTTTGCCGACATCAAAGCCCCGGCCTGCGCCGGGGCTTTTTTGTTGCGGCTCGCAAGGGGCTGCGCGGGGCCTTGTTTTCTTCAAATTGCGCCGCAATTGGTGTATCCAGACGAGCGTTGGTCACGTCGTGACGGCACGACCCAAGCGGTCCCTTCACCTGGAGATATCTCGATGTCGCTCGATTCGGACATCATCGTCGATCGCCGCAGGATTCGCCGCAAGCTGACGTTCTGGCGCGTCGTGGCCGCGCTGATCGCGATCGCTGCGGTCGCGGCTTTTGCGCTGGTCGCCACGCCAGGTGCGCGCGGTACCTTCGCCTCCGCTGGCGCCATCGCCCGTGTGCAGATCGACGGCCTGATCCGCAGCGATGCCGAACGTACGCGGGCGCTGGAGCGGCTGGAGAATTCGCAGGCTGCGGCCGTCATCGTTCACGTCAATTCGCCTGGCGGCACCACCGCCGGCTCCGAGCAGCTCTACGACTCGCTGATGCGGCTGAAGGCGAAGAAGCCGCTGGTCGTCGTGGTCGAAGGCCTTGCCGCGTCCGGCGGCTACATCACCGCGATCGCGAGCGACCACATCATCGCCCAGCAGAGCTCGCTGGTGGGCTCGATCGGCGTGCTGTTCCAGTTCCCCAATTTCAGCGAGCTGTTGAAGACGATCGGCGTCAAGGTCGAGGAGGTGAAGTCCACGCCGCTGAAGGCCGCGCCCAACGGATATGAGCCGACCAGCCCGGAAGCCCGGGCCGCGCTGGATGCGCTGGTGAAGGATTCCTATGCCTGGTTCAAGGATCTGGTGAAGCAGCGCCGTGGCATGGATGACACGCAGCTCGAAAAAGTGGTCGACGGCCGCGTCTTCACCGGCCGCCAGGCGATCGATCTCAAGCTGATCGATCAGCTCGGCGACGAGAAAACCGCGGTGACCTGGCTCGAGGACCAGAAGGGCGTCAAGAAGGGTCTTTCCGTGCGCGACTACAAGCTCGAGCCGCGCTTTGGCGACCTGCCGTTCATCAAGGCGGCGGCCTCAGTGACGCTGGAAGCGCTTGGATTCAGTGCGATTGCGCATCAGATCGAGCAAACCGGCGTTGCGCAGGCGGTCGATCGCGCCGGGCTGGATGGAATGCTGGCTTTGTGGCAGCCGGCCGCGTCGAACTGACCGAAAAATTTGGAACCGCGCGAGCTCGCGACCTTTTTCCCGTTCAGCGGGTGGCCGTGCAGCCTGCTTTTTCGGCATTTGTCACGCATTTTCACGACGCCGGGCGTTCATTTAGCGACTTGACAGATCAAGGCATTTTCACGGAAATGGTCATCCGCACGCTTCCGGGTCCTATCTCTCGATGATCAAATCCGAACTTGTTCAGCGTATCGCCGAGCACAACCCGCATCTGTACCAGCGGGATGTCGAGAACATTGTGAATGCGATTCTCGAGGAGATCGTAGCGGCACTCGCGCGCGGCGACCGCGTCGAGTTGCGCGGCTTCGGCGCTTTCTCGGTCAAGCACCGCCCCGCGCGCGCCGGCCGCAATCCACGCACCGGCGCCCATGTCCCCGTCGATCAGAAGAGCGTTCCGTTCTTCAAGACCGGCAAGGAAATGCGCGAGCGCCTCAACCGGGACCATCCGGATCCGGGCGCCCCGGACTAACGCTGCCGTCCGGGCTTTACCTGATGGCCGCAAGATGCGGCAGCAAGCTTGATTCAAGACGAGCGCTCGCGATGCGAAAGTTCCTGACCGCGCTGATCGTGATTCCGCTGGCCCTGATCCTGGTGACCTTTGCAGTCGCCAACAGGCATGACGTCACGGTCTCGTTTGATCCCTTCATGGCGGCTGATCCGGCCTTGTCGCGCACCATCCCGTTGTTCCTCCTCCTGATCGTGGTGGCTGCCTTGGGTGTCATCGTCGGCGGCTGTGCCGTCTGGTTCGGCCAGCGGCACTGGCGGCGCGCTGCGCGCCGGCATGAGGCGGATGCCAGGGCTGCCCGGGTCGAACTGGCCGATCTGCGGGCCCAGGCGGCCCCGGCCAAGCCCGAGGCCCAGCGTCTCCCGGTACCCTCCGGGATGGGCCTTTATGGGCCTGTCGGGCGAGACAAGCAGCGCGCGACGTTGTAGAAGCGGCCCCAACCGAAAAGCCCGTTTCCTGGCCGCCATTTGCGGCCTCCATTTGCATTGAGACCATGTCCCTGCTCGTCAAGATCTGCGGCCTGTCCACGTCGGAGACGCTCGAAACGGCGCTCGACGCGGGTGCCGACATGGTGGGGTTCGTGTTCTTTCCGCCGTCGCCTCGGCATGTATCGCTGGAGACGGGGCGTGAGCTCGGCCGCCAGGTGAAGGGACGCGCGCACAAAGTGGCGCTCACCGTCGACGCCGACGATGCCACGCTCGACAACATCATGGACGCGCTGTCGCCCGACATCTTCCAGCTTCACGGGCAGGAGAGCGTGGCGCGGCTGCGCGACATCAAGCAGAGGTTCGGCCGTCCGGTGATGAAGGCCGTGCCGGTCGCATCAGCCTCCGATCTCGCCGTGCTGCCTGGCTACGCCGCACTCGCCGACCGTCTCCTGTTCGACGCGCGCGCGCCGAAAGACGCAACTCGTCCCGGCGGATTGGGCGCCCCCTTCGACTGGCACCTGCTGGAAAATCTCGATCTGAAACTGCCCTACATGGTTTCGGGCGGGCTTCACGCCGACAACGTTGCGGAAGCCGTCCGCGTCACGCGCGCCGGCGGCGTCGACGTGTCCTCCGGCATCGAGAGCGCCCCGGGCGTCAAGGATCCGGAGCTGATCAAGGCCTTCATTCGCGCCGCGCGCGCCACCCAAGAGTTGAGCGTTCGATGAACATCGCCAAACCAAATTCCTACCGCAGCGGCCCCGACGAGCGCGGCCATTTCGGCATCTTCGGCGGACGATTCGTCGCCGAAACCCTGATGCCGCTGATCCTCGATCTGGAGAAGGCCTACACCGCGGCCAAGGCCGACCCGGCGTTCCAGGCCGAGATGAACGGCTATCTCAAGAACTATGTCGGCCGGCCCTCGCCGCTCTATTTCGCCGAACGCCTGACCGAGCATCTCGGCGGCGCCAAGATTTACCTCAAGCGCGAAGAGCTCAACCACACCGGCTCGCACAAGGTGAACAATGTACTCGGCCAGATCATGCTGGCGCGGCGCATGGGCAAGAAGCGCATCATCGCCGAAACAGGCGCCGGCCAGCACGGTGTCGCCACTGCGACGCTGTGCGCGCGCTTCGGTCTCGAATGCGTCGTCTACATGGGCGCCGTCGACGTCGAGCGGCAGCAGCCCAACGTCATCCGCATGGAGATGCTGGGCGCGACGGTGGTCCCGGTGCAGTCGGGCACGCGCACGCTGAAGGACGCGATGAACGAGGCGCTGCGCGACTGGGTCACCAACGTGCACAACACCTTCTATTGCATCGGCACGGTGGCGGGTCCGCATCCCTATCCGACCCTGGTCCGCGACTTCCAGTCGATCATCGGCAACGAGACCAAGACGCAGATGCAGGAGATCGAGGGCCGCCTGCCGGATTCGCTGGTCGCCTGCATCGGCGGCGGCTCGAACGCCATGGGCCTGTTCCACCCGTTCCTCGACGATCCCTCCGTCGAGATCTTCGGCGTCGAAGCCGCGGGCCACGGGCTCACGCAGCTGCATGCAGCCTCGATCGCGGGCGGCCGCCCCGGCGTGCTCCATGGCAACCGCACCTATCTGCTGATGGATGCCGACGGCCAGATCCAGGACGCCCATTCGATCTCGGCCGGCCTCGACTATCCCGGCATCGGCCCCGAGCATTCCTGGCTGCATGAGGTCGGCCGCGTCAATTATCTCTCCGCGACCGATGACGAAGCGCTCGCCGCATTCCAGCTGCTCTCGAAACTCGAAGGCATCATTCCCGCGCTCGAGCCCGCCCACGCCATTGCCAAGGTGATGGAGCTCGCGCCGAAGCGGCCGAAAGACCACCTGATGGTCGTCAATCTCTCCGGCCGCGGCGACAAGGACGTCCCCCAGGTCGGCGACATCCTGAAGGGCAAGAGCAAGTGAGGAGTGTGTCGCGCCTTCTTCACCTCTCCCCGTCGGGGAGAGGTCGGCTGCGAAGCAGCCGGGTGAGGGGTCTTTCCGCTCATTCGAACCTTAGCGATGTCTGGATGAGCTCGAGGACGCCCTCAAGATTTTCGTACACATCCGTGTTCGAGACGCGAATGACGAGGAAGCCGCAGGCCTCAAGCACTTTGGTCCCGGCTTCATCGCGCTCGATCTCGGACGGGCTGGAATGCGTCACGCCGTCGACCTCAATGATGAGCTTTCCGTCGAGGGCCGCGAGATCGACGACGTACTGGTCGACCGGATGCTGGCGGCGAAACTTCCACCGGGCGAGCTGCCGGTTGCGGAGCGCCTGCCAAAGCTTTGCTTCCGCGCTCGTCTGCGACTCGCGGAGCCTTCGCGCTCTAGACTTGAATCTTTCCATCCCCCTCACCCGGCTGCTTCGCAGCCGACCTCTCCCCGGCGGGGCGAGGTATTAGCACAGCGGCCGCGAAAACATGACCACGCGTATCGACACCCGCTTCGCCGAGCTTAAAAAGCAAGGCCGCGCGGCCTTCGTCACCTATGTGATGGCCGGCGATCCCGATCCCGCGACGTCGCTCGAGATCGTCAAGGCGCTCTCGAAATCGGGCGCCGAAATCATCGAGCTCGGCATTCCCTTCACCGATCCGATGGCGGATGGTCCGTCGATCCAGGCTGCCGGACTTCGCGCGCTCAAGGTCGGCATGACGCTGAAGAAGACGCTCGATCTCGTGCGCGACTTCCGCAAGGAGGACAACATCACGCCGCTGGTGTTGATGGGGTATTACAATCCGATCTACATTTACGGCGTCGACAAGTTTTTGGCTGATGCGAACGCATCAGGCGTTGACGGCCTCATCATCGTCGATTTGCCGCCTGAGGAAGACGATGAGCTCTGCATTCCCGCGCTGAAGGCGGGGCTGAACTTCATTCGATTGGCGACCCCGACCACTGACGACAAGCGCCTGCCTGCGGTGCTCGCGAACACATCAGGATTTGTCTATTACGTCTCCATCGCCGGCATCACTGGTGCAGCGGCGGCGGACTCGAATACCGTCGGCCAAGCCGTCGCCCGCATCAAGCAGCATACCAAGCTGCCGATCTGCGTTGGTTTTGGTATCCGCACGCCGGAGGCGGCGCGCGCCATTGCCGAGAAGGCCGATGGCTCGGTGGTCGGCACCGCGCTGGTCGATGCGCTCAACAACAGTCTCGATGCGGAAGGGCGGGCGACCGCCAAAACCGTTAACGCGGTGGCTGAGCTGACGGCGGCCCTGGCCCAGGGCGTGAGGGCTGCGAAACAGGCGGCCGAATAGGCCATAATTCCGCTTTAGCTCTTTAGTTGAGCATGATCTTGTCGGAAAACCGCTTCACACTTTTCCGGATCATGCTCTAACGCGGACGACACGGCGGCTTGCCGGGTAGCAGCCCGGCCGCCATATATCTCTTCAGGCGGCCCCCCAGCGGGTCAGCACATCGGAGCAAACCATGAACTGGCTTACCAATGTGGTGCGGCCGAAGATCCGCAACATGCTGCGGCGGGAGACGCCGGAGAATTTGTGGATCAAGTGCCCGGATTCCGGACAGCTCGTGTTCTACAAGGACGTCGAGGCCAACCAGTTCGTCATCCCCGGCTCGAACTACCACATGCGCATGGGCGCGGTGGCGCGGCTGAAGTCGATCTTCGACAACGAGACCTGGTTCGACGTGGCCTTGCCCGATGTCACGCCGGATCCGCTCAAATTTCGCGACGAGAAGAAGTACGTTGATCGCATCAAGGATGCGCGGGCCCGCACCAATCTGAACGATGCGGTCAAGGTTGGCTACGGCAAGCTCGAAGGCGCTGGTGTCGTCGTCGCCGTGCAGGATTTCGATTTCATGGGCGGCTCGCTCGGCATGGCCGCAGGCGAGGCCCTCGTGCGCGGTCTCGAGCTTGCGGTCGAGAAGAAGTCGCCCTTCATCGTGTTCGCCGCCTCAGGTGGTGCGCGCATGCAGGAAGGCATCCTGTCGCTGATGCAGATGCCGCGCACCACGGTCGCCGTGCAGATGCTGCGCGAAGCCAAGCAGCCCTACATCGTCGTGCTGACCAATCCGACCACGGGCGGCGTCACGGCGTCCTATGCGATGCTGGGCGACGTGCAGATCGCCGAGCCCGGCGCGCTGATCGGTTTTGCCGGCGCGCGCGTGATCGAGCAGACCATCCGCGAGAAGCTCCCCGAGGGTTTCCAGCGTGCCGAGTATCTCAAAGAGCACGGCATGGTCGACATGGTCGTGCATCGCCATGAACTGCGTCCGACCCTGGCGCGACTTTGCCGCCTGCTGACCAGGGCGCCGGCGCATGAGAACGCGTCCAGGCCGACGCAGCCTGTCGTCAGCCCCGCGCAGAGCGTCTCGGCGGCTGAGACGGCGCCGGCTGCGCCCCACGCGTGAACGCGACCTCGGACAGCACAAGGCAGTCGCTCGATGAGGTGATCGGGCGGTTGTCGGCCTTGCATCACAAGCGCATTGATCTCGGGCTGGAGCGGATGTACCGCCTGCTCGAGCGGCTCAGCCAGCCCGAACGCAAGCTGCCGCCGGTGATCCATGTCGCCGGCACCAACGGCAAGGGCTCGACGGTGGCCTATCTGCGCGCGACGCTGGAGGCCGCTGGCCTGCGCGTCCACGCCTACACCTCGCCCTATCTGGTCCGGATCAACGAATGTTTCCGGCTCGGCCGCGCCGGCGGCGGCGTGCTCGTCTCCGACGATGAATTGCGCGCGGCGCTTGAAGAGGTCGAGCGCGTCAATGCCGGCGAGCCCGCGACACTGTTCGAACTCAAGACCGCGGCGGCGTTCCTCTTGTTCGCGCAAAATCCTGCCGATGCGGTTCTGCTCGAAGTCGGCCTCGGCGGCCGGCTCGATTCGACCAATGTGGTCGATATGCCTGCGGCCTGCGTGATCACGCCTGTCAGCATGGACCACATGGATTTCCTCGGCGACACGCTGGCGTCGATCGCCACCGAGAAGGCCGCAATCATCAAGCGCGGCGTGCCCGTGATTTGCGCCGAGCAGTCGCCAGAGGCGATGGCTGTTATCGAGGCGCAGGCCAAGCAGATGCGAGCCCCGCTGTTTACCGCAAACGAAAGCTGGCACGTCAATGTCGAGCATGGGCGTCTGGTCTATTCAGACGAGCATGGCCTGATGGATCTCGCCGCGCCGCGCTTGTTCGGCCGCCATCAGTTCGACAATGCCGGCCTTGCGATCGCGACGCTGCGCGCGGTCAAGGCGTTCCGGGTCAATCAGGCTGCCTTCGAAGCCGGCATCGTCGGCGCCGAATGGCCGGCGCGGATGCAGCGCCTCACTTCGGGTGAGCTGCTCGCTCTCGGTCCGCAGGGCAGCGAAATCTGGCTCGATGGTGGGCACAATGCCGAAGGCGGCCGCGTCGCAGCCGCCGCGCTCGGCGATCTCGAGGAGCGGGTGTCGCGACCGCTGGTCGTGATCGCGGGCATGATGGCCAATAAGGACGCGCAGGCGTTTCTCGCCAATTTCGCAGGTCTCACCCGTCACATCATCGCCGTGCCGATTCCGGATGCCGAAAACGCGATGCCGGTGGACCGCCTTGCGGATGCCGTGCGCAGCCTCGGCATGCGCGTCGAGATCGCGCCCGGCATCGAGGCCGCACTGCGCGCATTGTCGAAGCTCGCCTACGAGGTGCCGCCGCGCATCCTCATAACTGGCTCGCTCTATCTCGCCGGCCACGTTTTGGGTCTCAACGGCACGCCTCCTGCATGACTCGCGTGTCCCGGACGCGCAAAGCGCGAGCCGGGACCCGGAAGCCGCATGGGCCCCTGCTCTGCGGCGCATTACTGCGTGCTGCGCCGCATCAGGGGCACGAGAGGGGGAGAGCAACAATGCGCTTTGCCGCGATTGCCGACGTCCACGGAAACTATCTCGCGCTGGAGGCGGTGCTATCAGACATCCGCGCACTCGGCATCTCCGACATCGTCAATCTCGGCGACATGCTGAGCGGCCCGCTCGACGCGCGGCGCACCATCGAGATCCTGATGCCGCTCGACACCATGCATGTGCTCGGCAATCACGATCGCTATCTGCTCGATCGCCCACCGGAGAAGATGGGCTCCTGGGATCGCCCAGCGCATGCGCAGCTCAATGCGACGCAGCTCGACTGGCTGCGTGCGCAGCCGATGACGCGTGTGTTCCGTGACGAGGTCTTTCTCTGTCACGCGACGCCCGGGGATGACGAGGTCTATTGGCTCGAGACGGTGCACCCTGACGGCACGGTCGCGCTATCGCCGCCGGGCCGGATCGAGCAGTTCGCGCAAGGCATCACGCAATCGCTGATCCTCTGCGCCCATACGCACCTCGCCCGCGCCGTGAGGCTTCGCGATGGCCGCATGATCGTCAATCCCGGCAGTGTCGGCAGCCCCGGCTATCGCGACACGCATCCGTTTCCGCATGTCGTCGAGGCCGGCACGCCGCACGCGCGCTATGCGATTCTGGAGCTGACGAATGGCAATTGGCAGGTCACGTTCCGCAACGTCGCCTATGATCACGAGACGATGGCCGCGCTGGCACGCAGCAACAATCAGCCGGAGCTCGCGAACGCGCTGGCGACGGGCTGGATCGAGTAGGGCAAGCAAAACGGCCGGCGATGAGCCGGCCGTTCAGAACACTTCGTCGCGCCGCGTGGATCAGACCGCCGAGGTGATCCACTGCTGAAGCTTCGCCTTCGGTGCGGCGCCGACCTGGCGGGAGGCCATCTCGCCGCCCTTGAAGATCATCAGGGTCGGGATCGACATCACGCCGTATTTCGACGCGGTCTTCGGGCTCTCGTCGACGTTGAGCTTCACGATCTTGACCTTGTCGCCCATCGCGCCGGCGATCTCGTCGAGCGCGGGTGCGATCATGCGGCAGGGGCCGCACCATTCGGCCCAGAAATCGACGACGACCGGGCCGTTCGCCTTGAGCACTTCGGCTTCGAAATCGGTGTCAGAAACCTTGCCAACGGCCATTGGAGTACCTCACTCGCTTGAAAGAATCGGCGCATGGGAATCGCGCCCGGGATCATGCCGTCAACCTATGAACGGCCCCTTGCCGGGTCAAGGACGCTCACACCGAGATGAAGGGATGCCAGCGCCGCGTCCAGCGCGGGGGCAGAAATCTCCATATATTCAAGGGCCTCTGTCCAGAGCAGGACGGCACGGATGGTCTTTTGGGGATAAAGCCGCGACAGCACCGCCCGGTACAGCGCAAGCTGCCTGACATAAGCAGCGGGCGCCTCGGCCGCGCTCTTCGGCGCGGTCTGGTTGGTCTTGAAATCGACGATCAGAACCTCGTCCGGCGTCACCACCAGCCGGTCGATCTGTCCCGACACCAGCGCCGGGGCGCGGCCCGGCCGCTCCAGCCGCCCGACGATGGCGGCCTCCGCCCGGCTGCCGGCGGCAAAGACGGCTGCGAAGCGCGGCTCGGCGATCAGGGCGAGCACCTTGTCGGCCAGCGCGGCACGATCGGCCTCCGGCCATGCGGCGGCATTGCGGCTCATAAAGCCGAGCGCGGCCGCACGCCGCCGCTCAATGGCGATATCAGGGAGGGACTGCAGCAACCGGTGAACCAGCGTGCCGCGCTGCAGCGCCAGCGCGCGCGACTGCACCGATTCGCCCGATCGCACGCTGCGGCCTTCCTCGGCCGGCTGGCCGGACGGGCGCACCGGATCGTCGTCGACCGTCTCCTGCGCCACCGGTGTCCGCAGCCAATCCGGCAGCGTGACCGTGTGGTCGACGGAAGTCGCCGGCGTGCCGAGCGCTACGACATCTTCCGGCCGGGTGAAGCGGGTCACCTTGCCGAGCGGCGTCTCGATCGTCTGCTTGTCCAGGCCGGAGCCTGATAGCCCGGTGTCGATGAGGTCATACCAGCTCAGCTTGCGGACCGAGCGCATGTTGCCCGGCAGGCAGCCGCCGACGATCAGCCGGTCGGCCGCGCGCGTCATCGCGACATAGAGCAGGCGGCGATATTCATCCTCGGTCTCCTCCAGCATCGCCCTGCGCGCGTCGGCGACCGGCTTGGGATCATCAGCCTTGCGCCCGGCCCAGACCACGACTTCGCCGCCATTGCCGCGCGGCACGTGGATCAGCCTGACACGCTGCGAGTCCGCGGGCGACGATGTGGTGTCGACCATGAACACGACGGAAGCTTCCAGGCCCTTGGCGCCGTGCACGGTCATCACGCGCACCTCGTCGCGCGAAATCTCCATGTCGCGCTTCACCTCGGTGTCGGCCGAACGCAGCCAGGCCATGAAGCCCTGCAGCGAGGCCGGTGCCTTGCGCTCGCAATTCAGCGCCAGCTCCAGAAACTCGTCGAGCGCGTCATTGGCCTCGTGGCCGAGCCTGCGCAGGATGCGCGCGCGACCGCCATCGCCGCCGAGCAGCCACGCATAGAAGGCGAACGGCGTCTCCTCGCGTGCGCGAATCTCGCAAGCTTCCAGGCGCCGCAGCACGGCCGTGAATTTTTCGTTGTCCGCGGCGTGTTCGCCGAGCGCCCGGCGCAGCGATCCCTTGCGGTCATGGGCAAGCGTAAAGAGATCGTCGTCATCGAGACCGAACAGCGGGCTCTTCAGCGCCACCGCCAGCGCGAGGTCGTCTTGCGGCAGCAGCAGCGCGTCGGCGAGGTTCATCAGATCGATGATCGCGATGTGTTCGGTCAGCTTCAGCCGGTCGGCACCGGCGACGGGGACGCCGGCGTGCTTCAGTGCCTGGATCACCGCGTCGAAGGCATTGCCGCGCCGGCGCACCAGGATCAGCATGTCACCGTAGCGCAGGGGGCGGCGTTCGCCTTCGTGCCCGGTCAGCGTGCCGCTCTCGACCAGCCGCTTGATCTCGGCCTGGATGCGGCGCGCGAGTTTTACTTCGGGACTGGTGACGGCGACGCCGTCGAACGGCGCGCGCCAACCCTCGATCTCCTGCCGGTCGTCGGCTTCGGCGAGGTCCCAAAGCTCGATCACACTGGGGCCGGCATCGGCGAGCGCATTGTGCAGGGGATGGCCGATCTCGACGGAATGAATGCTCTTGTAGATCGCGGGCTCGCGGAAGACGTGGTCGACCGAGTGCAGGATCGCCGCGCCCGAGCGGAACGAATAGGTGAAGGCAACCGGATCGAATTTCAGCCCGGCCGCGGTGAACTTGCGGTGCAACTCGCGCCGGCGCGCATCGAACTCGTGGGGCGCCGCGCCCTGGAACGAGAAGATCGACTGCTTCTCGTCGCCGACGGCGAACACGGTGCGGTTCAGTCCCTCGCGGGCGCCTTCTCCGGTCGTGAATTCCGAGATGATGTGCGCGACGATGTCCCATTGCCGCGGGCTGGTGTCCTGCGCCTCGTCGATCAGGACGTGATCGACGCCGCGGTCGAGCTTGTAATGCACCCAGCCCGAGGAGATGCGGTTCAGCATCGCCAGCGTCTTGTCGATGAGGTCGTCATAGTCGAGCAGGCCGCGTTCCAGCTTCTCGCGCCGGTAGTTTGCGGCGGCGGCGGTCGCGATATGCAGCAGCGCGGCGGTGCGGTCGCGCATGGTCACCGCGCGGCGCTTCTCGACCAGTCCACAGAGGCGCGATGCCTCATTGTCGAACAGGCGCGCGACGGACGGATTGTGCTCGCCGAACTTCTTGGTCAGGACGGCCTTGCGCGGCAGCTTTTCGTCGGTGAGGAAGACGCCGAGGTAAGCGTCGACCTGCGCCGCGCCGGAAAACGCTTTTGCCTCGCGGAGCCGGCTCGCCTGGTCGTTGTCGGACTTGCTGCCGTCCTCCAGCGCAAAGGCGATGTCGTCCCAGCGCGAGCGCGGCAAATAAGGGCCGTCGAGAATCTCGGCCTCCACATCGTCGATGCGGTCGCCCGCATCGACGCCCAGCACGGCCGCCATCTGCTCGGCTGCCGCGCCTGCGTTGCCGGCTTCATCGGTCCAGGCCATGAAATGGTCGCGGCTCAGGCACGCTTCGCGCACGACCTCCTTGAACGTCACGTCGGCGGCGCTCGCCATCGCGGTCAGCAGCGCGCGGCCGGTGACGCTGTCCGGATCGCGCGCGGCCTCCAGCAATACCTTCAGATTGGCGCGCTCCATCATCTCGGACTGGTCGCGGTCGTCCATCACGGCGAACCGCGCCGGCACATTGGCCTCGAACGGGAACTGCTGGAGCAAGCGGGTGCACAGCGCGTGGATGGTCTGCACCTTCAGGCCGCCCGGCGTCTCCAGCGCGCAGGCGAACAGCTTTCGCGCATCGCGGCGCAGCTTTGCATTGGGATGCGAGATGCCGACGGCGCGGATCGCGGCATCGAGTCCGGTGTCGTCAAGCGTGACCCAATGGCCAAGCGTGGTGAACACGCGCTCGGCCATGTTGGCGGCGGCTGCCTTGGTGAAGGTGATGCAGAGGATCTTTTCCGGTGGCACGCCGGACAGCAGCAGACGGATCACCCGCTGCACCAGCACATGGGTCTTGCCCGAGCCCGCATTGGCCGACACGAAGGCCGACGCGGTCGGATCGGACGCACGCTGCTGCCGCGCGCGCACCTCGTCGGGGATGGGACGGGGCAGCTTCACCATTCCTCGATCCCCAGACCGCCGGCCGCGGACCATTCCTTGATCCGGGCGAGATCGTCATAGGCGCCGTAGCGGTTGGTCCACATCGGCAGGTTCAGCGAGGTGTAGGGCTGGTTCTCGTCCTCGAAGGCGCGGATCAGCGCCTCGAGCTTGGCCCGCGCTTCGGCGGCTGCGGTGTCCGGCGGCTGCGGCTCATCGCCTTGCTTGTATTTGAGCTCCAGGATGCGTTCCTCGCCCGGCGGATTGTTGCCGCTCAGCCGGACATAGACGAGCTGGCTCACCGACGCGCCGGCATCGATGCCGGGAAAGCCGCCCTCGCGCAGGATCGCGGCTTCCAGCGTCAGCTGTGGCGACAGGCCCATGCGGACCTGCTTGCCGGTCGGCGGCTGGCCGGTCTTGTAATCGAGAATGGCGTAGCCGCCGCCCTGGCGCCGCTCGATCCGGTCGGCGCGGGCGGAGAGGCGGAAGCTGCGCCCGTGATCGAGCGGGATCGAGATCTCGCCGCGGGTCTCCGCCGTGATCGCCTCGATCGCGTCGCGGCGCGCGGTCTCCCATTCGGCGAACCAGTGCGCGATCCGCTGGAAGCGCGGCCACCACAGCGCGCGCGCTTCGGGCCGCTCCATCAGCGGCGCAAAATGCTTCTCGCCGATCGCGCGCAGCACGCGGGCGGGATCGGGAGGCAGATGTGCGGCGAAAGTCTCGGTGAACTCACCGAGCGCCTCGTGGATCGCCGAGCCGCGGTCCGCCGCCGACAGCGGCATGTCGACGGGATCGAGCGCATCGAGCCGCAGGATGTGCTTGGCGTAGATCGTGTAGGGATCGCGCAGCCAGTCCTCGATCGCGGTCACCGACATTCTCAGTGGCCGGGTGGCGCGCGGCGGGCGCGGCTCGGGCTGCTTGATCGGCTTGACCTCGGCGGGCTGGTCCAGCGCGGCCGCGAATTGCACGTATTTTTCGCCGGCGCGGACAGCCGCTTTCCAGAGCTCGTCGCCGGCGACCGCCTCCAGCCGATGCAGGAAGCGCGAGGCCACCGCCGGCGCGCCGCCGGCCTTGGCGGAATGCGTGAGGATCACCTCGTCGCCGCCGAGCAGCTGCGCGAAGTCGTGGGCGGAGAGGCCGATGCGGCGCTCCGGCAGGTCGAGGCCGAGCTCGTGCCGCATCGGCCGGCTCAGCCAGGGGTCGATGCGCGGCGCCGGCGGCCAGACGCCCTCGATCAGCCCGCCGATGATGATGCGGTCGGCCTGCATCAGGCGCGATTCCAGCGGGCCATAGATCTGCAGGCGCGCGCCGGGCTTGTCGCGTCGCCGCACCGCGCGATCACTGAACGCGGTCTGGAACGTCTCGGCATAATCAGGCAACGTCACCATGAGCCCGCTGGTCGTGCCGCCGCGCAGGAGATCGTCGAAGGCGCCGGCGAGCGCGATGCCTTCGCGCTCCTCGAAGGCGAGCGGAATGCCCTGTTCGTCGCGCGACAGCTCGATCATGATCTCGCGATGCCGGTGCGCGAGCTCGGCGAAGTCGAACGGTTTTGGTGATGCGAGGCTCTCGATCGGCGCCAAGGCCTGCCGTAACGCGTCGATCAGCGCCTGGACGCGGTCGAGATCCTCGGCCCTGAGACGTGCGCGCGGCTCGGCCTTGTGCAGCGCGGAGGCTTCGCCGCGCCCCAGCTTCGTCAGTTCTTCACGAAAGCGATTGAATTCCCGCAAAAGACCGCCGGTGCCCGCGGGAGGGCGTGTACCGCGCAACACCGCAAGCTCGAGGTCTTCGATCGCGGCCTTCCATGCACCGCGTGCGCGGCCGAGCCGGCACAACGGATGTTTCAGGATCGCCAGCAGCGTCGGCGGCTCCAGCCCCTTGGTTGCGGCTTCCGCTGCGAGGCGAGCAAACACACCGGCGGCGGTTTCCATCAGCACGTCGCCGCCGGAATCATCAAATGCGAGATTCCATCTCGTCAGCGCGGCCATCACCCGTCGCGCCAGCGCGCGGTCGGGCGTCACCAGCGCCGCCGATTTGTCGAGATGCCGCGCCTCGCGCATGGCAATGGCGATCGCGAGCGCTTCCATTTCAGGGTTTGGTGCTTCGACCACCGCGAGATTTTTCATCCCGCCCGATATCCTTGCAGCGACATCCGGTCGCTTGAGCCGGTCGTGCCAGACTTCGGTCTTCGCCGACGGCCGCATCGATTCGGATGCGAGCAGGTCGCGGCCGCCTTCGGCGGGCGGCTGGAGAATCTCGACATCGCCGCGCTTGATGCCGAGACGATCCAGCAGCGCATGCATGGCGTATTGCGGATGGTTCGACGCCGGATGCTCCGCGAACTTGCCGAGCGAATCGCGCACCCCCCCGATGCTGCGCCAGGAATCCTCGTCGAGATCGGTGTCCAGGCCCGGCAGCACCACCGCGCCATGCGGCAGGGAGGCCACCGCGTGGAGGAATTTTGCGGTAGCCGGCATCGAGCCGGTCGAGCCCGCTGCGATCACGGGCCCGTGGAGATGCGCGGTGAGGCGCTTCGCTTCCGCCGCGATCAGCAGGTCGCGCCGTGCCGCGGGCTCGATCCGGTTGATCTCGGCGAGATGGTTCGGCCATGTCTCGCTGGCAATGTTCAAGAACTCGAGTGAATGCTGCCAATATTGATCGAGCTGATCTGGCACCAGTCCTCGGAGCTTGCTCCATTCGACGCCGCGCGTCACCATGTCGTCGATCAGACGGGCGAGGTCGCCGGCCAGCGCCAGCGTCGAGGCGGGGCCGCCGACCACCAATGGCGCCAGCACCGGGCCCTTGGCCCACGCCGCGACCAGCTGCGCCAAGGTCAGCCGCCGTTCGAGCTCGCCGAGCCGCGGCGGAATGTCGAGCGGCGTTGCGCCGGAAAACTGTTCGCCCTCGTCCGCGAAAGCGAGCTCGTCCTCGTCGATGTCGCCGAGCGCCACGATGCGCGGCAGCACCACGGCATCCGCCGCCATCTCGTCGAGAAATATCTCGCGGACGACGCGCATGGCGCGCCGCGTCGGCAGGTAGAGCGTGGCATCCGCCAGCCGCGCCGGTTCCTTGCGCGCCTCGAATCCCTCGACCAGCCGGCCGTCGAGCAGGCTTGCGACGATCGTGCGCAGGAAGGGAACTGAAAGGGGAACGCTGAAGACGCGCATGGGCCGCCTGATTCGGGGATCAGGGCAATATAGGCAGGCGCGCTCGAATGGTCATGGGTGGGGATGAAATCGTCCCCGCTGTTCGCTGCCCTACGCCACGCTCTCCAAAAACGCCTCTTCCGCGGCATGCACCGCATCGGGCGTGCCGACATGCATCCAGACTCCGTCGAGGCGGAGGCCGAACAGGCGCTCCTGCTCATTGGCGCGGTCGAACATCTTGGTCAGCGAGAACTCGCCTTGCGGTGCGCCGTCGAAGATCGTCGGCGACAGGATGGCCGCGCCCGCATAGACGAACGGAACGATCTCTTTTTCCTTGCGCTTGCGCAAGGCGCCGTCGGGCAGCATGCCGTAATCGCCGCGGCCGCTATAGCCGATGCTGGTCGCGGTCGGCGCCATCAGCAGCAGGATGTCCATGCGTGCGGCATCGAAATTTTCCGCGAGCCGCGTCAGATTGGAGCGCACGCCGTCGATCCACAGCGTGTCGGAATTGACGTGGAAGAACGGCGCATCGCCGAGCAGCGGCAGCGCCTTGACGACGCCGCCGCCGGTGCCGAGCACCTGGTCGCGCTCGTCCGAGATTGTCACGCGCGGATGCTGGCGTGTTGCGGTGTGATTGATGATCTGGTCGGGCAGATAGTGCACATTGACGACCGCCTCCGTGACGCCGGCGCGACCGAGCTTGTCGAGCACGTGGTCGAGCAGCGGCTGGCCGGCCACCGGCACCATCGGCTTCGGCATTTTGTCCGTCAGCGGCCGCATGCGCAGGCCGAACCCTGCGGCGAGCACCATGGCTTTGGTCGGTTTGACGGACATCCTAAAGCTTTCTCGAAACCTCTGATTTCGCGTTTGCAGCAACCCTAGCACGATCACGGATGGGCCGCACCGCCTCTCGACCGCCTTAGCCGCCCGCCGTGACGGTTGTACGACGTGTGTTGCCCTCACGCCTCGACGGCTGTGGAACGCGCCGTTTTCTTCCTGTCACCCGGCTTGAGGAAATTGACGCCGATCTGGTCGCCATTCACCCAGGCCAGTTCGCAGCGCCGGTACGCCAACCCGGTGGACGACAGCAGCAGGAAAAATTCCTTCAGGTGCAGGCCTTCGACCGAACCGTCGATGGTCAGCTTGGCGCCGGTCTCGGAGACGTCCTCCATGGTGCATTCGCGCCGCCATGTGCCGTCGATGCCCATCATCTGGGCCGAAATCCCGCGTTCGAAAACAACCCGGCTGTTCCCGCGCTGGTCCGTCTTGACCGCCATCCGCCCTTGCTCCAGCCCCGTATTTGTCCGGCTGCCCGCGGGCGATGATACCGGTGTGATGGCTAACAGCCGGTAAACCGCTCCCACTCAGGATCGCGGCGGCGGGACGTTGGCGAGATACCAGTCGCGCAAATGTTCGAGCGCCGGATGCGCCAGGGAGCGCTGGAGATAGGTCCAGATCCGCGGCTGGTGACGCAGATAATGCGGCTTGCCGTCGCGGCGATTGAGCCGGGCGAAGGTGCCGAGCAGGCGTGTGTTGCGCTGCGCCGACATGATGGCATAGAGCTCGGCAAAGCCGGCCGGATCGAAGCTCGCATCGCCTGCCCGGCGCGCCTTGATGTAGCGCGACAGCAGCGTCAGCTCGAGGGTCTCAGGCACGTCGATGCGTGCATCCTGCAGCAGCGACACCACGTCATAGGCGTGCGGCCCGAGCACGGTGTCCTGGAAGTCGATCACGCCGACACGCGCCACGCCGCTACGATCGCCAAGCCAGATCAGATTCGGCGAGTGATAGTCACGGATGATCCAGGTCTTCGGCGCGGCCAGCGGCTTCTTCAAGAGCTCGCGCCACATCGCAAAAAATTCCGCGCGCGTCTCGTCGCTCAGGGGCGCGTTGCGGTCGGGCAGGTACCATTCCGGCATCAAGCCGATCTCGATCAGCAGCGCCTCGGTGTCGAAGGCGGGAATGGTGTAGGTCTGCCCGTCCACGGGCAGCGTCTCCGGCAGGGTCTTGCCGTGCAGCACGGCCAGCACGTCGGTTGCGGCTTGGTAGCGCTCGGCGATCGGGCGCGGCGGATCGCCTTCGATCACGCCTTCGCTGCCGAAATCTTCCGAGATCAGAAAGCCGTGCTCGAGGTCGCAATGATGGATCGCGGGCGCCGAGATTCCCGCCGCGCGCAAGCCTTCGTCGATGGCGACGAAGGACTTGACGTTCTCGGCAAGGTGCACCGCGGCGCTGTAGGACTTTCCGTTGTAGATCGCCGCGCCATCGGGGCGTTGCGGCGAGTTCATCAGGATGACGACGCCATCGTCGCGGATCAGCCGCGCATAGGAGCGTGTCGAGGCGTCGCCGGGCATGCGCTTGCGCGTCGCATCCGAGTAACCCGAGAAGTCGAGGAATTCGCGTAACGCCTTCAGCCGCGCGATGGCGACAGCGGCCCTGCCATGGCCGGTGATGTCGGCGGCCCGCGCATTCGCGCCCAGCGCCGGGCGATGCGTCAGCGCGATATCGATGCGGTCGGCGGGCATCGCCGACGGCGCGCGCTCGGGCCATTCGATCAGCGCCAGCGTCGCCTCCGGCAACGGCGAGAGCCCGATCTCCTCGAGCTCGCTCTCGTCCTCGACGCGATAGAGATCGGCATGCATCACGGGAAAGGCCGGCAGCTCGTAACTCTGCACCAGCGTGAAGGTCGGGCTCGGCACTTCCAGCTCGTCGTCGCCGGCGAGATAGCGGATCAGGCTACGGGCCGCGGCGGTCTTGCCGGCGCCGAGATCACCTGTCAGCGTGATGGTATCGCCCGGCCCGACCAGCAGCGCGAGATCGGCCATCAATTGCGCGGTGGCCGTCTCGTCGACAAGCGCGACGGAGAATGTGGCCGGTTCGCTCATTCGGCGGCGTCGCGGTGCGCCGCCTGGTCGGTCGGGAAGTCGCAGATCACGACCGTGCCCTTGCCGACGGCCGAATCCACCTGCACCTTGCCGCCATGCAGCTCGACGAAGGAGCGCACGAGCGACAATCCGAGCCCGGCGCCGCGATGACGCGAGCCCTGGGAGCGGCTTTCGAACCAGTTGAACACCTTGTCCTTCATGTCGGCGGGTATTCCAGGTCCGGAATCTGTCACAATGAAGACCACGCTGCGCTCGGTGCGGCGCGCGCTGATCCCGACGGTGGAATCCTGCGGCGAGAAGCCGACGGCATTCGCAAGCAGGTTATAGAGCACCTGCACCACGCGCTTCTCGTCGCCGACGAAGCTGCCGACATCGGGGGCGATCTCGACCTTGAGGCGGATGCGGTCGGTGGCGAGGCGGTCCTGGATGCCTTCGGCGGCGAGCTCGATGGTCTTGCTCACGTCGACCGGCCCTAGCTCCAGCTTCATCGCGCCGGCATCGATGGTGGCGAGATCGAGGATGTTGTTGGTCAGCGCCAGCAGCGCATTGGTCGATTTGGTGACGTAGTCGAGATATTCGGCCTGCTTCGGCGTCAGCGGTCCGGTCGAGGGGTCGCTGAGGAAATGCGCGAAGCCGATGATGGTGGTGAGCGGCGACCGCAGCTCGTAGGAGACGTGATGGACGAAATCCACCTTCATCTGGTCGGCCGTCTCCAGCGCCTCGTTGCGCTCGCGTAGCGCGCGCTCGACATTCTCGGTGTCGGTGATGTCGAGGAAGGTCAGCATGGTCGCGCCATCATGCAGCGGACGGATCATGCCGTCGAGCACGCTGCCATCCTTGCGCTCCAGCTTCAGCGGCACGTCGGCGCGGTTCTCGATCGAGGTGATGGCCTCGCGGATCTGGCGCCAGACCACCGGGTCGTCGAACAGCTGATGACACCAGCCTTCGACCGTCTGGATATGCGGCTGCTCGCGCATCGAATCGTTGGACAGCTTCCACATCCGCAGGAAGGCCGGATTGAACAGCTGCGCCCTGCCGTTGCTGCCGAACACGGCGACACCCTCGGCGAGGCTGTCCAGCGTCTCGCGCTGGACCCGGATCATGCCGTCGAAGCGGCGGGCGAGCTCGAGGCTCGCGGTGACGTCGTCGAACAGATAGGTGACGCCGCCTTCGGGGTTCGGCGTGGTGACGACGGAGAGGGCGCGGCCGTCGGGCAGGTACCAGGTGTCCTTGGCGGCCTCGACGGCACGGTAGGCCTCGTGCAGCTTGGCCTTCCAGGCGCGGAAGTCCGGCTGCTCCGGCAATTTGCGCGCGGCGCGAAGCTGGTCGAGCACGCTGGAATCGTCTGGATTGGCGTCCAGGAAGCTGCGGTCGAGGTCCCACAGCCGCCGGTAGGAATCGTTGTAGAAGGCGAGCCGCCGCTGGCCGTCGAACACGGCCACACCTGAGGAGAGCTGGTCGAGCGTGCGGCGATGCGCCTCCGCCATCCGCACCAGCGCGGCGCTCAGCGCATCCGCCTCGCTGGCATCGATCGCGACGCCGACACTGCCGTTGCCGACATTGACGGCGCGTACGTCGTACATGCGCCGCTCGCCGCCGGTCACGATCGGCAGGCGCGAGGTGAAGCCCGCGGTGTCCTTCAGGCTGCGTTCCATGGCGGCGCGGTCGGCGCTGTCGAGCAGCTCGAGCTTGCGCTCCTGGGCATCGATGATGCTGGTCGCTTCCGTGGCGCGCACATAGGCCGGATTGGCAAAAGTCAGCGCGCCGTTCTCGCCCTTGGCCCAGATCGGCCACGGCGCGGCAGAAGCGAAGCCGCGCAGCATCTCGGTTTCGTCGGAAAGCGCCCTGTAGCGCAGATTGGTTTCAGCCAGATCGCGCCGCAAGCCGGAGAGTTCGCGGATCCGGACAATGGCCTGGCCGCCGATGGCGCGGCCGAGCGCTTCCAGCGTATGGCCGTTGGCCGTGCTCAGCGTGAGCTGGAAGCCGTCGCCGCGTTCGCGCAAGCTATCGACGGCGTGATCCATCTGCAGCGCCGGTTCCGGCGGCAGCCAGGTTCCGAAGGCAAGCACGCGCTGCGGCGACGAATCGCGCGGCAGCACCATGGAGATGTCACCCGAGATCTGCGCGCGATCGTCGCCGGCGGGCCAGGAGATCAGGATCTGCGGTTCGGCAAACAGCAGCGCACCAAAGCGGTCCGCCTGCAGCTGAAGTTCCCTGATTCGCCCGAGCAGCGCCGCTTCGTTCTTCGCGGTACGGACCCGCGTGCGCATCAAGAGGATCGCGGCCACGACCGTGAAGCCGAGCAGAGCCAGCGCGGTGGCCAGCACCGCGAGTTCCTGCCGGTTGAAATCCAGCAATATCGAGAGTGTGTCGACGAGGTCGGCGGCATCAGCCGGCTCAGCCGGCAGTAGCGCTGCGAGAGCGCCTCCCAACAAGCTGTTCCGCGCCAAGGATGTGCATGACAGCAGCGTCCGACGCATCGACACGATCACGCCTGACATAGTTGCCCCAAGACCGCACGAATTGACGCGCGCGGCGACCCCCGTCGCGCGCGAATCAAACGACAATACCCTCACCGCGACTCCACCGGTAAGAGTCCAGATCGTGAACGCAAACGCGGTCCCAAAAAAATGCGGAGCGCGGGGTTCCCGTCACAGTCGTTCTGCGGGTGAGAAGGCGCGTCAGCTGCTGACGGACGAGACTCGATCGCGCTCCAACACCGGTGTGTTCCCTGCCCCCACAAGGGGGGAGGGAACGGAAAGAGCGCCGCTGTGGATCGATTCGACGCGACGTCTGTCCGCGCTATCGCCCCGTCGAGCCGAACCCGCCGGCGCCGCGATCGGTCGAGGACAGCGTCGCCACCGGAACCAGCGCGGCCTGCAGCACCGGCGCGATCACCATCTGCGCGATGCGCTCGCCGCGCTTGATCACGAAGGGCGAGGGGCCGTGATTGATCAGGATCACCTTGATCTCGCCGCGGTAGTCGGCGTCGACGGTGCCCGGGGAGTTCAGCACCGTGACGCCGTGCTTGGCGGCAAGTCCCGAGCGCGGCCGCACCTGGGCCTCGTGTCCCGGCGGCAACGCGATTGCCAGCCCCGTCGGCACCAGCGCATGCTGGCCTGCTGCAAGCGTCATCGGCTCGCCCTCCGGCACCGCCGCCATCAAATCGAGGCCGGCGGCTTCGGCTGTTTGATAAGCCGGCAGCGGCAGGCCTTCGGCGTGGGGCAGGCGCTGCAGTTCGACCGTGACTTTGCTGCTCAAGAGGCGGGCTCCAAGGGTTTGTCCAAGGGTTTGTCGGCGGATTTGTCGGTCCCGCTTTCGGCGATATGCGCGACCAGTTCGATGGCGACCTGTTCCTTGGTCATGACAGGCCAGGAATCAACTGTGATCTCGCCGTTGTTCTCAGCATTCTTGCTGATGAGGTGCACGGTGTTGCGGTCGCCGCCCATCACGCCTGACGCGGGCGAGACGTCGTTGGCGACGATCCAGTCGCAGCCCTTGCGCGCGAGTTTTGACTTCGCGTTGTCGATGAGGTGCTCGGTCTCGGCGGCAAAGCCGATCACCAGCGGCGGGCGCTTCTCGGCGAGCTTCGAGATCGTCGCGAGGATGTCGGGGTTCTCGACCAGCTGAAGCGGCGGCATGCCGGCCGACGTCTTCTTCAGCTTCTGCTCGCCCTCATTGGCGACGCGCCAGTCCGCGACCGCGGCGGCGAAGATGGCGATGTCGGCGGGAAGCGCTGCCTGCACCTGCTCCAGCATCTGCCGCGCGGATTCGACGCGCTTGACCTTGACGCCGGCGGGATCGTCGAGATCCACCGGGCCACTCACCAGGATCACTTCGGCGCCTGCGGCTTGTGCTGCGGCGGCAATGGCAAAACCCTGCTTGCCCGAGGAGCGGTTGGCGATGTAGCGCACCGGATCGATCGGCTCGTGGGTCGGGCCTGCGGTGATCAGAACACGCTTGCCGGCGAGCGGGCGCGGCACCGGCGGCCGCAGCAGTTTCTCGGCCGCATTGGCGATCTCGATCGCCTCGGACATGCGTCCGATTCCGGCCTCGCCTGCCTCGGCCATCTCGCCGGAGTTCGGCCCGATCAGCAGAACGCCGTCGCGCTGCAGCTGTGCGAGGTTGCGGCGGGTCGCGGCATTGTTCCACATCAGCGGGTTCATCGCCGGCGCCAGCAGCACCTTGCGGTTGGTCGCGAGCAGGATCGCGCTGGCGAGATCATCGGCATGGCCGTTCGCCATCTTCGCCATCAGATCGGCGGTGGCAGGCGCCACCACGATCAGATCGCAGTCGCGCGCCAGCCTGATGTGGCCGGCGTCGAACTCGCTCTGGGGATCGAACAGATCGGTGTAGACGCGCTCATGGGAGAGGGCGCTGACCGAGAGCGGCGTCACGAACTGCGCGGCGGCCTTGGTCAGCACGCAGCGCACCTCGATGCGCCGCTCCTTCAGCCTGCGGATCAGGTCGAGCGACTTGAAAGCCGCGATGCCGCCGCCGATGATCAGTGTGATGCTGGCCTCGGGGACGGCGCCTGGGCGTAGGGTCGCAGGAGCAGGCGATGCCTCGGGCGGCACCGCAAACGGCGTCAGCGCCTGCTCGCGGCCCTCGATCAGCTCCCTGAGGATGACCCGGACTTCTTCCTCGACCGACCTGTGGTTCCTGGCCGAGCGCAGCCGCAAATAGGTTTTGACGGCGTCGTCGAGCTTGCGGATGGTCAGGCTTGCCATGGCGCCCTCCAGCACGGAATGATAGCGATGCTATCACTGACATGCTTGCAGTGCAATCAAACTTTTGGCGTCATAGATTCCGGACAGCGATCAGGATGCCGATGAAGGTCACGGCGATGATCCAGACCGCCACGGTGCGCCAGCGGTTCTTGCGGCCCTCGCTGCGCCCCATGGCCGCGATGCTCTCCGGCGAGAGCCTTAAGCCTTCCCGCGTCATGGTCTCCAGCTGCTCGAGCACCGCGACCGAGCGCTGCGCGATATCGGGCAGGCGCATCAGCACCTTGGCGAGATCGCCACCGCCGGCGAGCGCGCCCTGCACGCGGCCAACAGGTCCGAGATTGCGCTCGATCCATTCGCGCACCACGGGATCGGCGACCTTCCAGATGTCGAGCCTGGGATCGAAGCCACGCGCCACGCCTTCGACCACCACCATGGTCTTCTGCAGCAGGATCAGCTCGGGCCGCGTCGTCATGTCGAACAGGCCGGTGACCTCGAGCAGCAGCGTCAATAGCCGCGCCATCGAGATTTCCTCGGCGGTGCGGTTGTGAATGGGCTCGCCGATGGCGCGGATGGCCTGCGCGAAGTTCTCGACCGAGTGATGCGAGGGGACGTAGCCCGCCTCGAAATGCACTTCGGCGACGCGGCGATAGTCGCGGGTGATGAACCCCAGCAGGATTTCAGCGAGGAAGCGTCGCTCTTTCATGCCGAGCCGGCCCATGATGCCGAAATCGACCGCCACGAGGCGGCCGGCATCGTCCAGGAACAGATTGCCCGGATGCATGTCGGCGTGGAAGAAGCCGTCGCGCAGCGCGTGGCGCAGGAAACTCTGGATCACCTTGCGGCCGAGATCGGGCAGATCGACCTGTGCTTCTTCCAGGCGCTTGTGATCGTTCAGCGCGATGCCGTCGATCCACTCCATCGTCAGCACGTTGTGCGTGGTGCGATCCCAGTCGACCTCGGGCACGCGGAAATCAGGATCGTCGCGCGTGTTCTCCGCCATCTCCGACAGCGCGGCAGCTTCGAGGCGCAGGTCCATCTCCATCGCGACCGAGCGCGACATGGTGTTGATGACCTCGACGAGCCGCAGCCGCCGCGCCTCGGCGGAATAAGCCTCGGCCTTGTGCGCGACATAGAAGAAATCGGAGAGATCGCGGCGGAAGCGGGCGGACACGTTCGGCCTGAGCACCTTGACCGCGACAGGCTTGCGGATGCCGTCGCGCATCACCTCGCCACGATGCACCTGTGCGATCGACGCGGCCGCTACGGGCGCACTGAGACTGACGAAGACATCGTTCAGCGGCCGTTCCAGCGACGTTGCGATGGCGGCTTCGGCTTCCGCTTGCGAAAACGGCGGCAGGCGGTCTTGCAGGCTTTCGAGGTCATGCGCCATCACGACGCCGACGACGTCGGGTCGCGTCGCCAGGAATTGCCCGAGCTTGAGATAGGCCGGGCCCATCCGGGTCAGGGCGCGCGACAGCCGCGGACCATGCTTCGGACCGCGCCGCTCGACGAGGCGCGCAAGCTTCAGCGCAAGCTGGCCGGGCGGCGGCACCAGGCTCGGGTCGACGGAGCCGAACACGCCTTCGCGCGCAAAAACGAACGCGGCGCGGATCAGGCGCGAAATGTGGGTGATGGCAGAGATCACAAACGCCAGCCCGAATGCAGTGCGACGATGCCGCCGGTCAGGGTTTGAAAGCTCACGCGCGAGAAGCCGGCGGCGCGGATCATGTCGGCGAAGGCGTTCGGCTTCGGAAACTTGCGGATCGATTCGACGAGATATCGGTAGGATTCGGCATCGCCCGTGACCATGCGGCCGAGCGGCGGGATCACCTTGAACGAGAACAGATCATAGAGCTTGTCGAGGCCGGGCATCTCCACAGTGGAGAATTCCAGGCACAGGAAGCGGCTCCCGGGCTTGAGCACGCGATAGGCCTCCCGCAGCGCCTTGTCGATTTGAGGGACGTTGCGAATGCCGAAAGCGATCGTATATGCGTCAAAGCTGCGGTCGGCGAAGGCGAGCGCTTCGGCGTTGCCTTCGACGAAATCGACCTGCGTCTCGAGATGGCGCTTGGCGGCACGCTCGCGGCCCACCGCCAGCATGTCGGAATTGATGTCGCAGACGGTGGCGTGGAAGCCCGCGCCTGCCGCCTTGGCGGCGCGGAACGAGATGTCGCCGGTGCCGCCGGCGACGTCGAGCAACGCAAAAGCCCGGTCGCCGCGGGGCGGGGCCAGCGTGTTGATCATGATGTCCTTCCAGACCCGGTGCAGGCCGCCGGACATCAAATCGTTCATCAAATCATAGCGGGACGCCACGCTGTGAAACACATCGTTTACCAGCGTCTGCTTGTCCCCCAGGGGAACGTCCTTGAAGCCAAAATGCGTGGTTTCGCCCGGCCGATCCATTAGTCTACTCCACTGGGCGGACCATAGCCCGCCCGCCGCAATGGCGCTATCACACCGCCCTCATAAGGTGAATGCCTGACCATGCCTGAATTGCCCGAAGTCGAAACCGTTCGCCGCGGCCTTCAGCCGGTCATGGAGGGTGCGAAGATCGTGGCGGCCGAGGCCCGCCGGCCGGATCTTCGCTTTCCGTTCCAGCCCGATTTCGTCGCCCGGCTCCAGGGACAGATCGTCACGGGGCTCGGCCGCCGCGCAAAATATCTCATGGCCGATCTCGCCTCCGGCGACGTGCTGCTGATGCATCTGGGCATGTCGGGCTCGTTTCGCGTCATCAAGCCCGACAACGAGGCCGTATCAGGCGAGTTTCACTATCCGAGGGGCAAAGACTCCGCGCACGACCACGTGCTGTTTCGGATGTCCTCGGGCGCCGACATTATTTTCAACGATCCGCGCCGTTTCGGTTACATGAAAGTGATCGCGCGCGATGCGCTCGAGCAAGAGCCGCTGTTGCGCGGGCTCGGCCCCGAGCCGCTCGGCAACGAATTCGACGCGGCGATGCTGGCGCGCGCCTGCCGGGACAAGGCCACAAGCCTGAAGGCAGCACTGCTCGACCAGCGCGTTGTCGCGGGCCTCGGCAACATCTATGTCTGCGAAGCCCTGCACCGCTCGCATCTGTCGCCGCGCCGGATCGCCGCGACGCTGTCGACCAGGGCCGGACAACGCAAGGGCGTTGCCGGGGGCGAGCCGACGGATCATGCCGAGCGACTGGTCGGCGCCATCCACACCGTGCTGAACGATGCGATCAAGGCCGGCGGCTCGTCACTGCGCGACCACCGCCAGACCTCGGGCGAGCTCGGCTATTTCCAGCATTCATTCAAGGTCTATGACCGCGAGGGCGAGACATGCACCACGCCGCGCTGCGGCGGCACGATCAAGCGGTTCACCCAGAACGGCCGGTCGACCTTCTGGTGTTCGAAGTGTCAGAAGTAGCAGGCCATGCAGACGCCGCAGCTCGAGACCGAACGGCTGATCCTGCGTCCGCTCGCGTTGTCCGACGCGCCTGCGATCCAGCGCCATTTCGACAATTGGAACATCATCCGGCATCTCTCGACCGTCGTGCCCTGGCCTTATCCAGCTGACGGGGCGAAGGCCTTCATCAAGCTGCAGCTCGACAAGGTCTCGGCCGGCGAGGAGATTCATCTCTGGGTGCTGGTGTTGAAGGGCGGCGACGGCGAGGCGATCGGCAACATACACCTGCGGCCCGGCGCCGAAGGGTTGAAAGGCAATCGCGGCTTCTGGCTGGCCGAGCCCTACTGGCGGCGCGGCTTGATGACGGAGGCGATCGCCGCGGTGAACGATTTCGCCTTCCTCACCCTCGGCCTCGATCATTTCTACGTCTGCAACGCCGCCACCAACCAAGCCTCGCGCCGGGTCAAGCAGAAGACCGGCGCGGAGTTCGTCGGCTTCATCGAGCTGCCGCATCACGGCGGACAGTCGAGATCCGAGCGTTGGATCGTGCGGCGTGAGGCTTGGTTGCGCGGCAGGGTGTGAGGCCCGGCCCAGAGCTTGACGAAATTCGACATGAACGAAGCCGTTTTCGTCGCACGGCCGTTTTCGCACGAGGAGACAAATGCCTGCATGTCGCCACCGGCCGCCATGGCTCGGAAGCGCGTCTACTGTGCATGGGGTTGTTTTCAAAAAACGCGAAGCGAAGCGATCCGGCCGGGCTGCCGGCCGGATGGCTTCATCGCCCAGGCGTTCACCGGATAGCGAAGAGCCCTCTCCCAGCCAGAGCGATCGCCCCGTTCAGGACGGAAGAACGCTGGTCTCGTCGGCCGAAAGCTCGCCGGCCGCATGCAGCATTCCGCCGGCCGCCGACAGACCCTGATCGATCGGGAGATGGCCGGCGGAAAGCTCGAGGCGCGCCTCGATCCAGCGCCACAGGCCGCGGATCTCCTCGGTCGACTTGCCGTTCGGCGCGAACTCGCTGACGGCGAGGCCGGAGGCGAGCGAGTCCTGGTGGTCGTTGCGCATCGCGATCAGCGGGCGTGCGAGCACCTCAGTGAGATCGAGCGCGGCTTCCTCGGCGAGCGTGTTGGCGGCGTTGTCGATGCGCTGGCCGCGGATCGGCGTCTGGTTCAGCACGAAGCTGAAGGGGCGCCTCCAGGCGCGCGCGACGCTGACGGTGGAGACGGTCGCCTCGATGTCGGCGACGCTCGGGCGTGCCGGGATGAGGCAGAGATCGGAATGGCGGATCGCGGCGGTGGTCGCGGCGGAAAGGCCGGCCGCGGTGTCGACGATCGCGAGCTGCAGGCCACTTTCGGCCAGCATCTTCAGCCGCGGTGCGAAATCGGCGGCGTGATAGATCGGCTCGACGACGACATCGTCATTGTTGCGGCGGCGCTGCCAGCTGGAGAGGGTGCCCTGCGGATCGGTCTCGATCAGGCGGACGGTGAAGCCGGCCTGCTTGGCCGCCAGCGCAAGGCCGATGGCAAGCGTGCTCTTGCCGCTACCACCCTTTTGGGTGGCCAGTACGATCGTGTGCATGGAAAATCGAATCCTTTGGAGTGCTTGGGTCTTAAAAGGGTAACGCCACGCGAACGTGCATCGAATTTCGATGCTGAGCTCTTCTCGCTCAGGACGTGCCCTGCCCGATCCAAAGGGGACCGCGGATGTCCGAATCAACTGATACGATGATGGCAGAATCGGGAATGCCGGCTAATCCGTACCAATACTGGACCGGTAATTGCGCGTGTGGTGGCGCTCAACCTACTTTCGCACGCAGATGACGCGCACCACGGCGGCCTTTGCATCCGTCGAGGTGCCGTTTGCGGTGACCGCGTTCGCCTTCAGGAAATCGCGCACCGTGTCCGCGGACACCATCACCGCTTGTGACGCGGGCGCGGCGGTCGCAGGACCTGCGACCATCGCCGGCTTCAACAGCGCGACGCCGGCGAACTTGCCGTCGCCGTCAATGGCCGGGCTGCCGGAGAAGCCGACGGCCGGCGGTGGAGACAGCGCGGAATCGCTGGATGTCACCTGCGCCAGCGCGCTTGTGATGCTCGACACGCCGGCTGCGCCGCCTTGGTTTTGCGGATCGGCGATGCCGACGACATCGACAACGGTCTTCGCCGCGCCGCCGGCGAGGCTGAGCGGCGTCAGGCGGCGGGCGCCATAGATGTGCAGCAGCGCGAGATCGTGCTCCTTGTCCTCGGCGATGCGGTCGGCATTGCCGTAGCCGCCGATGGTGATGGCGAGACAGGAATCGGTGACGAGACGATCCGCCAGAATCGCGCCGTCGTCGCTGACGACGACGCCGGTGCCGTATTCGACGGTCTTGCGTGGCGGCGGTCCGGCTTGTGGGCCCGATGGAAACGCATTGAACGCGCTCGACATCGCGATCACGACCGGCTCGACCGTGTTCTCGGTCGCCTGGTCGTACAGGATCGTCATGATGCGGACTTCGTCGCCCTTGAAGGTGCCGCGCACATAAAACTTCTTCAGGCCCTGCAAGCCCGACAGCACGAAGAAGTCGGGCTTCACCACGGTGTAGTCGACCTTGCGGCCGGCCGGCTCCTTCTTTTCGGTTTCGGCGAGCTTTGCCGTGGACGGGTTCGCCTCCTTGTGGCGGCTCAGCAGCACCTGCACCGTGCCGGTCGGCGAGGTCCATTTCGAGCCGTTGGCGTCGGTGACCTGCTGCGGCACCAGTTTGGACGGGATGCCGAGCCGCGCGCCGCTCGTCATCTCTGTCACGATTTTCCAGCCGACGCTGTCCTGCTTGCGCCGCGCCGTTTCGGCGAGCGCCGCGCGCTCCTGCGGATTGAGCACGCCGGTCGGCTTGCCGCCCTTGGCCTTCTGGTACTCCTTGATGGCGTCGACCATGCGTGAGCTGACATCGCCAGTAATGGCGCCGTTATATTCGCCGACCCAGGCGAGGTCGGATTGCAGCGACAGCCGCTCGGCCTGCGCCATCGCGTCGGCCGTTTCCGACGGCGTTTGCAGGGCGGGCGGCTTGATCGGAACGGTCTGGACGACCTTCGGCCTGGTGCCGGGGATCTGTGGCGCCGTCATCTGGGCGCTGGCGCCTGTGGCAGATGCCAACATCAGTGTTGCCGCAAGCATCGATCTCATGACAAATCCAGTCGGCCCATTGAACGCGCTGCGATTGAAGCACATCTCGTTGGTCGCGAACAATGTTGGGGTGGTTCAGGAGTAAGAGAAGGTGCTGAGCCCGGACGAACTCGAACGCTATGCCCGCCATATCGTGCTGCGCGATGTCGGCGGCCCCGGCCAGGCCGCGCTGAAGCGGGCCTCGGTGCTGGTGATCGGCGCCGGCGGGCTCGGCGCGCCTGCTCTGATGTATCTGGCGGCCGCCGGCGTCGGAACACTCGGCGTGGTCGATGACGACGTGGTGTCGCTGTCCAACCTTCAGCGCCAGGTGATCCACACGACACCTGATATCGGCCGGCACAAGGTCGAGAGCGCGGCCGAGCGGATCGCGGCGCTCAATCCGCATGTCCGCTTCGTCGGCCACGCCACCTGGCTCAATGCCGACAATGCGCTGAGCCTGATCGGCGACTACGATCTCGTGCTCGATGGGTCCGACAATTTCTCGACGCGCTATCTGGCCTCCGACGCCTGCTTCTTCGCGAAACGGCCGCTGATCACGGCGGCGCTCGGCACCTTCGATGGTTCACTCACCACCATCCGTGCGCATGAAAAGGACGAACAGGGCGAATTCAATCCGACCTATCGTTGCCTGTTTCCGGAAGCGCCGCCGCCCGGGTGCCGTGCCGGCCTGCGCGGAGGCCGGCGTCATGGGCGCGCTTGCCGGCGTGATGGGATCGATGATGGCGCTGGAGGCGATCCGCGAGATCGTCGGTTTCGGCGACGGCCTGGTCGGCCGCCTCCTGATGATCGACGCGCGCGCGATGCGCTTCGAGACGCTGCGTTACGCGCGCGATCCGGCCAATCCGCTCAATGGCGATGGGCCGGTGATGTCAGATCTCACGGCCCATCGCACCTGAGCGCGACAGGTCTTTGCGCACCCTCAGAGCATGCTCGGCAGCACGCGATCCGGCGGCTTGTGGGCGTCGAGGAAGGTGCGGATGTTGATGATCACTTTCTCGCCCATCTCGACGCGGCCTTCGATCGTGGCCGAGCCCATGTGCGGCATCAGCGTCACCTTGCCGGCTTTCGCAAGCCGCACCAGCTTTGGGTTGACCGCAGGCTCGTGCTCGTAGACGTCGAGGCCGGCACCGCCGATCTCGCCGCCTTCGATCAGCTTGATCAGCGTGTCTTCGTCCGTCACGCCGCCGCGCGCCGTGTTGACGATGTAGGCGTCTTTCCGGATCAGCTTCAGCCGACGCGCCGAGAGCAGATGATAGGTCGCCGGCGTGTGCGGACAGTTCACCGAGATGATGTCCATCCGCGCCAGCATCTGGTCGAGGCTTTCCCAGTAGGTCGCCCCAAGCTCTTCGGCGATGACGGGCGCCACGGGACGGCGGTTATGATAGTGGATCTGCAGGCCGAAGGCGCGGGCGCGGCGCGCGACCGCCTGGCCGATGCGGCCCATGCCGATGATGCCGAGGCGTTTGCCGCCGATGCGGTGGCCGAGCATCCAGGTCGGCGACCATCCGGCCCAGGGTTTTCCCTCCGTCAGCACCATGGCGCCTTCGATCATCCGGCGCGGCACGGCCAGGATCAGCGCCATGGTCATGTCGGCCGTGTCTTCGGTCAGGACTTTCGGCGTGTTGGTGACGGTGATGCCGCGAGCATGCGCGGCCTCGACGTCGATATTGTCCACGCCGTTGCCGAAATTGGCGATGAGGCGGAGCCTGCAGTCGGGTTGATTGACGATCTCGGCGCCGATGTGGTCGGTAACAGTCGGAACCAGGATGTCGGCGGTGCGTGCGGCTTCGGCGATCTGCTCGGCCGACATTGGTGTGTCGTCGAGATTGATGCGTGCGTCGAACAGCTCGCGCATCCGGGTCTCGATCGAGTCCGGCAGCTTGCGCGTCACCACGACGAGGGGCTTTTTCTTCACCGACATGTCCTGCCCTCATGAGGCGTTGCAGGCCGCCTCTGTCGCCAAAGGCCGGCCGTTGAGGCCTCATTAACCCGGTTGTTCGACACTGTCCTGGCCGTGTCGTCCCCGGCGTTTCCTTCAAGCTGTCCCCTACTTTCCGGCGGGAAAATCGGGGCAAACTGGTTGTTCAGATGTCCGTCCTCTCTAGCAGAAGGCCGGGCCAAGACAAGTTGGCTTAGGGAACACCCGCGTGGGCGGGAGGGAATTGCGCGGCAGGTTTTGGAATTCGGGGTGAGGACCTGGTTTAGCCGGTTCCTCGACGGGAGACAGGTTGATGGCGTTGGGGCGTTTTTGTTCGGTGATGGCGCTCGTTTGCACCTGGTGGAGCGCCTCGGTCGGCCCCGGGCATTCGGCGAAGGACGCCGCGACGCCCCAGACCGCCAGCGGCCTGCCGGTGCCGCGCTATGTCAGCCTCAAATCGGATCACGTGAATGTCCGGGCCGGTCCAACCAAGGACAATGACGTGGCGTGGGTCTATACCCGCGCAGGCCTGCCGGTCGAAATTACCGCCGAGTTCGAGAACTGGCGCCGGGTGCGCGATTCCGAAGGTGCCGAAGGCTGGGTCTATCATTCGCTGCTGTCGGGCCGCCGCACTGCGGTCGTCACCATGAAGCACAAGGACGAGCTCGCGCCGATCTATGACCGCGCCGATGCCGACAGTGCAGTGGCCGCAAAGCTCCAGGCCGGCGTCGTCACGCAGGTGAAAAAGTGCACCACCAGCTGGTGCCACGTCACCGGCAACGGCTTTGACGGCTGGATCCAGCAGGAACGCCTGTGGGGCGTCTATGCGGACGAGCAGGTGAATTGACGGCCTGAAACGACAATGGCCGGGCATGGGCGAGCGCAGCTCGTCCTTCGGACCGCTTTGGTCCGGCCATCACGATCTCAGATTTCGGCGAATCTCAGCGCTTCTTGCGCAGGCGGACGACCATGTCGATACGCGCGATCTCGTAACCATCAGGCACCTCCGGCATCTTGGACAGCGCCAGATGCGGATCCTCGATATCGACCAGCTCATGGCTGTTCTCGAGGTAGTAATGGTGGTGGGTGGTGACGTTGGTGTCGAAATAGGTCTTGGTGCCATCGACGCTGACCTGGCGCAGCAGGCCGGCATCGGTCAGCTGGTTCAGGGTGTTGTAGACGGTCGCGAGCGAGACCGGGACCTTGGCCAGCGTCGCTTCCTCGTAGAGCATTTCAGCCGTGAGGTGGCGTGCACCCTTGCCGAACAGCAGCCAGCCCAAAGCCATGCGCTGGCGCGTCGGGCGCAGGCCGGCAGACTGCAGCATTTCATTGACGTCGTGCCAGGGGCAGCCGGTCAGGGCCGGCTGACGGCCCGCCAGAAGGGCCGCATGGGCGTCTTCGTCGTGATGGATCGCGTTGTTTTCGCTCATTTCCAGAATTCGGGCACGCGTGAACACTATCTGTCCGCAATATATGGACAGATAGATGCAGATGCAAGTTTCTCGCAACTAGAGCGGTTCTAACCCGAGGGGAACCGCTCGTACCTGCCTTCATTCTACCTTCATGGGACGGCTTTGCTACCCGAAAAGGCCTGTGTTAGAGAGCGCGCGGTTCCGCCTAACCGATTTGGCGCAGCCAGGTATTGGGTGTCCGGCCACCGGTCGATCCGGCTCTCGGGACTGGCGCCTCGGCAATTGGTGTTGCCTCCAGGCAGCACGGGGCTCATTTTGCCAGAAACGCCACGCGATCGGGGTTAGAACAGAGGCTTCCGCATGCTGAACAGGCGCAACGGTTACGACTACGAGGATTTGCTGGCGTGTGCTCGCGGCGAGATGTTCGGGCCGGGCAATGCTCAGCTGCCGCTGCCGCCGATGCTCATGTTCGACCGCATCACGGAAATCAACGACAATGGCGGCGAGTTCGGCAAGGGCGTGGTGCGCGCCGAGCTCGACGTGAAACCCGACCTCTGGTTCTTCGGCTGCCACTTCAAGAACGATCCCGTCATGCCCGGCTGCCTCGGCCTCGATGCGTTGTGGCAAATGGTCGGATTCTATCTGGGCTGGACCGGAGGCGAAGGTCGAGGCCGTGCACTCGGTTTGAACGAATTAAAGTTCAGCGGCCAGGTGCTGCCTGAGGCCCGCAAGGTTGTGTACAACGTCGATATCAAGCGCGTGATGCGCTCAAAGCTCGTGCTCGGCATCGCCGATGGATGGCTTTCGGTCGATGACCAGATTATTTATCGCGCGAAGGATCTGAAGGTCGGCCTGTTCAAGCAGGGCACGAGCCTGGGCTAACGCGCATCACCAAGAAGACAACGATAGAGGCGAGGGTGTCATGAGGCGGGTTGTGGTCACCGGGATGGGTATCGTCTCGTCGATCGGAAACAACACCCAGGAAGTGCTTGCGAGCCTTCACGAGGCGAAGTCCGGGATTTCACGAGCCGAGAAATATGCCGAGCTTGGCTTCCGTTCGCAGGTGCAAGGTGCGCCGACGCTCGATCCCTCGACAGTGGTCGACCGCCGCGCGATGCGCTTCCTCGGTCAGGGCGCCGCGTGGAATCATGTCGCGATGGAGCAGGCGATTCAGGACTCCGGTCTGTCGCCCGACGAGGTCTCCAACATCCGCACCGGCATCATCATGGGTTCCGGTGGCCCTTCGGCGCGCACCATCGTCGAAGCCGCTGACATCACCCGCACCAAGGGGCCGAAGCGCGTCGGTCCCTTTGCCGTGCCGAAGGCGATGTCGTCCACCGCGTCGGCGACGCTCGCGACCTGGTTCAAGATCAAGGGCGTGAACTATTCGATCTCCTCGGCCTGTGCGACGTCGAACCATTGCGTCGGCAACGCCTATGAAACGATCCAGATCGGCAAGCAGGACGTGATCTTCGCCGGCGGGTGCGAAGAGCTCGACTGGTCGCTGTCGGTGCTGTTCGACGCCATGGGCGCGATGTCCTCGAAGTATAACGACACGCCCGCCACCGCCTCGCGTCCCTACGACCTCAACCGCGACGGCTTCGTCATTGCCGGCGGCGCCGGGGTGCTGGTGCTGGAAGAGTTCGAGCATGCCAAGGCGCGCGGCGCACGCATCTACGGCGAGATCGTCGGCTATGGCGCGACCTCGGACGGCTACGACATGGTCGCGCCGTCGGGCGAAGGCGCCGAGCGCTGCATGCGCATGGCGATGTCGACGGTAAAGACCAAGGTCGACTACATCAATCCGCACGCCACCTCGACGCCGGCCGGCGATCCGCCTGAGATCGACGCGTTGCGTCGGGTATTCGGCGCCGGCGAAAAGTGTCCGCCGATCTCGGCGACCAAGGCGCTGACCGGCCACTCGCTGGGCGCCACCGGCGTGCAGGAGGCCATATACTCCCTGCTGATGATGAACAACGGCTTCATCTGCGAGAGCGCGCACATCCAGGAGCTCGATCCCGTGTTCGCGGACATGCCGATCGTGCGCAAGCGCATCGACAACGTCAAGATTGGCACCGTTCTGTCGAACTCGTTCGGCTTCGGCGGCACCAACGCCACGCTGGTGTTCAGCCGGATGGACGTGTGACGGCGTCGTTGGCGCATCGTAGATTTTCTCGTCATAGCCGGCAAAAGCGCGAAGCGCGTCTTCGCGCTTCTGCTTGGGCATGCCGAAAGCGGAGGTGATCCCGAGATGGAAGGTTTGATGAAAGGCAAGCGCGGTCTGGTCATGGGCATCGCCAATGATCATTCGATCGCCTGGGGCATGGCGAAGACGCTGCATGCTCACGGCGCCGAGCTTGCCTTCACCTTCCAGGGCGAGGCCCTCGGCAAGCGCGTCAAGCCGCTCGCGGAATCGCTCGGCGTGGAATTGGTGCTGCCTTGTGACGTCGAGGACATTGCCGGCGTCGATGCGACGTTCGACGTCTTGCGTGAAAAATGGGGCAAGCTCGATTTCGTCATCCACGCCATCGGCTTTGCAGACAAGAACGAGCTGAAGGGTCGCTACGCCGACACCAGCCGCGAGAATTTCTCGCGCACCATGGTGATCTCCTGCTTCTCGTTCACGGAGGTCGCGAAGCGCGCGGCCGAGCTGATGACGGACGGCGGCAGCATGATCACGCTGACCTTCGGCGCCTCGGAACGCTCGATGCCGAATTACAACGTCATGGGCGTGGCCAAGGCGGCGCTGGAAGCGTCGGTGCGCTATCTGGCCTCCGATTTCGGGCCCCGCGGCATCCGCGTCAACGCGATCTCCGCGGGCCCCATCCGTACGCTCGCCGGTTCCGGCATCGGCGAAGCGCGCGCGATGTTCGCGTTCATGCAGAAGCATTCGCCGCTGCGCCGCGGCGTCACGCTCGACGAACTCGGCGGCTCGGCGCTGTATCTGCTGTCTGATCTCTCGGGCGGCGTGACCGGCGAGATCCATTATGTCGATTCCGGCTACAACATCGTGCTGATGCCGCGGCCGGACGATTTGAAGGCGGAAGGTTAACCCGCCGCGATCGTCTCCGCGCGCTGGAAGGCGGGCCGCGCCATGCAACGCGCGATATAGGCGTCGAAGGCCGGCCGCGTCGGCACCATCTTGAACAGGCGCACCGCGAAATTCAGCCCCGATCCGATCGTGACGTCGGCGGCGGAAAATTCCTCTCCGAGAATCCACGGCCCCTTTTCGAGCGCGGCCTCCAGGACATCGAACACTTGCGTCGCACTGCCCCAGGCCGCAGTCGAGGTCGGCACCTCGATCTTGGTGAAGATCTGGATGATCGCCGGCTCGATGCAGCTGGGCGAGAAGAACAGCCATTGCAGATAGCGCGCGCGCCGCGGATCGGTGATTGCGGGCGCGAGCTTCGTCTCGGGGTAACGGTCGGCGATATAGGCGCAGATCGCGGCGGCCTCGCCAAGCGCGGCTTCGCCGTCGGCGAGCGCCGGCACCTTGCCCATCGGATTGACCTTCAAATAATCCGGGGCCTTCTGCGCACCCGTCGAAATGTCGGTCAGCACCCGCTCGTAGGGCAGGCCGCTCTCTTCCATCAGCCAGAGCGTCGAGAACGAACGCGAGCGGGGCGACCAATAGAGCTTGATCATGGGAGCGGGCCTTTCCTCTTCCACCGGTAGCACTTCATCATGAACCCGTTCGACGGCTCGAGCTCTTCCTTCTCGAACACAAAGCCTTCGCGCTCGTACCAGCGCCAGGCCTTTTCGTTCTCGCGGACGCAGCGCAGATACATCTCGTCGGGCAATTGCGTGCGCGTGAAGGCAAGCAGTTTTCGTCCGAGCGATTGTCCCTGATAGACCGGCCCGACGAACAGCATGTCGAGATAGAGCTTCGGCAGATGCAGCGCGAGCATCGCGGCGATGGTGCCGTGATCGTCGGCGACGAACAGGCTCCAGCCGTTTTCGATCTCGCGCCGGATGCGCGCACGCAAATTGGCCAGCAGGAATTGGCTGGCCTCGGCGAGCCCGGTCGAGACCCAGCTTTCCATCCAGACGCGGCCGATCTCGTCATATTCCTCACTGCGGGCGGGGCGGATGATCGGATCCGACATCGTGGTCTCTCAAGCCTTCTGGCTGCGCACGGCGTGGCGCGGGCGTGCCTTGCCGGCCGACAGGCATACGACTTCGGAGATTTGCAGCAGCTGGCGGGCCAGCGGGCTGGTCTTGCGCCAGACCATGCCGATGGTGCGCGACGGTTCGGGGTCGCGGAAGCGCGACAGCGAGACCGAGGCCGATCGCGTCTCCACCGACACCGCCATCTCGGGAATAAGCGTAACGCCGATGCCGGCGCTGACCATCTGGACCAGCGTCGACAGCGAATTCGCATCCAGCATCTCGCGTGGCGGCGCCGACTGCATGTTGCAGAACGACAGCGCCTGGTCGCGGAAGCAATGGCCTTCTTCGAGCAGCAACAGCCGCATCTCACGCATCATCTCGCGTGATGGCGCCGGCGTGCCGGCGTCCGTGCCCGGCCGCACCAGCAGGAATTTCTCCTCGAACAGGGCGACCTCGGTGAGCGAGGGTTCGGAGACCGGCAGCGCGACGATCGCGGTATCGAGCCGGCCTTCCAACAGTTCCTGGATCAGCCGCGGCGTCATGGTCTCGCGCACCCGGATGTCGAGCTCCGGATGCATGCGCGTGAGGTTCTTGGTGATCTTGGGCAGGAGATACGGCGCGATGGTCGGGATCATGCCGATGCGCAGCCGGCCCGCAAAACGGTCCTGCGAGGCGCGGGCAAAGTCGCCGAGCTCATCGACCGAGCGCAGGATATCGCGGACGCGCTGGGCGAGCTCCTCGCCGAACCGGGTCAGCGCCACCTGGCGCGCGCTGCGCTCCAGCAGCAGCCCGCCGAGCGCCTCCTCCAATTCCTTGATCTGCATCGACAGCGCCGGCTGCGAGATGGAACAAGCCTCCGCCGCGCGGCCGAAATGGCCATGGCGCGCCAATGCGTCGAAATATCGCAGCTGGCGCAGCGTCAGATTGATCATCAGAAAAACCTATCGCAGCGATCATTAAAGTCAACTTCCCCTGATCGAAGGCGGCGCCTAGAGTGGTTCGACCTGGTCAATGGCGCTGATGCGGCGCACCAGAGGAGGTATTCATGGACGACACTTCGAAGTGCCCGTTTTCGGGCGGCAAACGCGTGCCAGCAAACCGCGACTGGTGGCCCACCAATCTCAGCATCGAGATGCTGCACAAGAATTCCAGCCTGTCCGATCCGATGGGCAAGGAATTCGACTATGCCAAGGAATTCAAGACGCTCGACCTGAACGCGGTCATCAAGGACCTCACCGCCCTGATGACGGATTCGCAGGAATGGTGGCCCGCCGATTTCGGTCATTACGGCGGCCTGATGATCCGCATGGCCTGGCACAGCGCGGGGACCTATCGCATCACCGACGGCCGCGGCGGCGCCGGTGCCGGTCAGCAGCGTTTCGCGCCGCTCAACTCCTGGCCCGACAATGCCAACCTCGACAAGGCGCGCCGGCTGCTCTGGCCGATCAAGCAGAAATACGGCCGCAAGATTTCCTGGGCCGACCTGATGGTGCTGGCCGGCAACGTCGCGCTGGAATCGATGGGCTTCAAGACCTTTGGCTTCGCTGGTGGCCGTGCCGACGTCTGGGAGCCGGAAGAGCTCTATTGGGGTCCGGAAGGCACCTGGCTTGGCGATGAGCGCTACAGCGGCGAACGCCAGCTCGCCGAACCGCTCGGCGCCGTGCAGATGGGTCTCATTTACGTCAATCCGGAGGGCCCGAACGGCAAGCCGGATCCGGTCGCCGCGGCCAAGGACATCCGCGAGACCTTCTTCCGCATGGCGATGAACGACGAGGAAACCGTCGCGCTGATCGCCGGCGGCCACACCTTCGGCAAGACCCATGGCGCGGGTGATCCGTCGCTGGTCGGACCCGAGCCGGAAGCCGGCGCGCTGGAAGATCAGGGCCTCGGCTGGAAGAGCAAGCATGCTTCGGGCCTCGCCGGCGATTCCATCACCAGCGGTCTCGAAGTGACCTGGACGACGACGCCGACGAAGTGGAGCAACAACTTCTTCGAGAACCTGTTCAAGTACGAATGGGAGCTGACGAAGAGCCCCGGTGGTGCGAACCAATGGGTGGCCAAGGGTGCCGAGGCGATCATTCCGGATCCGTTCGACAAGTCGAAGAAGCATCGCCCGACGATGCTGACCACCGACCTCTCGCTACGGTTCGATCCGGCCTATGAGAAGATCTCGCGCCGCTTCCTCGAAAACCCCGACCAGTTCGCGGACGCGTTCGCCCGCGCCTGGTTCAAGCTGACCCACCGCGACATGGGTCCGGTCCAACGCTACCTCGGCCCGCTGGTGCCGAAGGAGACGCTGATCTGGCAGGATCCGATCCCGAAGGTCGATCACGAGCTGGTCTCCGATCAGGACATCGCGTCGCTCAAGAGCAAGATCCTGGGTTCGGGCCTCTCGGTGCCCGAGCTGGTGTCGACCGCCTGGGCGTCGGCCTCGACGTTCCGTGGTTCGGACAAGCGCGGCGGCGCCAACGGTGCGCGTATCCGCCTTGCCCCGCAAAAGGACTGGGAGGTCAACCAGCCGGCCCAGCTCGCCAAGGTGCTCGGCAAGCTCGAAGCGATCCAGAAGGACTTCAACGCCTCTTCAGGCGCCAAGAAGGTCTCGATCGCCGACCTGATCGTGCTCGGCGGTTCTGCCGCGGTCGAGAAGGCCGCCAAGGATGCCGGCGTCGACGTGAAAGTCGGCTTCACGCCGGGCCGCATGGATGCGTCGCAGGAGCAGACTGACGCCGCCTCCTTCGCGCCGCTGGAGCCGCGGGCTGACGGCTTCCGCAACTATGTCGGCAAGAAGCATCAGTTCATGCGGGAAGAGGAAGCACTCGTCGATCGCGCGCAGCTTCTCAAGCTCACCGGTCCCGAGCTGACGGTGCTCGTCGGCGGCCTGCGCGTGCTCGGTGCCAATGCGAACGGGTCGAAGCACGGCGTCTTCACCTCCAAGGTCGGCACGCTGTCCAACGACTATTTCGTCAACCTGCTCGACATGGGCACGGCGTGGACACCTGTTGCCGACGGCTCCTATGAGGGCCGCGACCGCAAGACCAATGCGGTGAAATGGACCGGCTCGCGCGCCGATCTGATCTTCGGCTCGCACTCGCAGCTCCGCGCCTTCGCCGAGGTCTATGCCTCGTCGGATGCCAAGCAGCAGTTCGTGCAGGACTTCGCCAAGGCCTGGACCAAGGTGATGAACCTCGACCGCTTCGACCTCGCGGCGTGAGGTGTTGCTCCACCTCTCCCGCGTGCGGGAGAGGTCGACGCGCGAAGCGCGGCGGGTGAGGTTTCTTTCCTCATCGGGAATCGCTCCGCGGAGAAACCCTCTCCCCGACCCTCTCCCGCAAGCGGGAGAGGGAGCACAGCTCTCTCAGCGAACACAAACAAAAAGGGCGGCCTCTCGGCCGCCCTTCGTGCTTCTGAGTTGGCTTTGAGCGACTACTCGCCGGCCGCTTCGCGCGGGGCCTTCTCGCCCTCGCCGCCCCTGTCCTTGCCTTCGAGGTCTTCGCCGGTGGTCTGGTCGACGACCTTCATCGAGAGGCGGGTCTTGCCGCGATCGTCGAAGCCGAGCAGCTTGACCTTGACCTTGTCGCCTTCCTTGACGACGTCGGAGGTCTTCTGCACCCGGTTGGCCGCGAGCTGGCTGATGTGGACGAGACCGTCCTTGGAGCCGAAGAAGTTCACGAAGGCGCCGAACTCCATCACCTTGACGACGGTGCCGTCATAGATCTGGCCGACTTCCGGATCGGAAGCGATCGACTTGATCCACTTGATCGCAGCCTTCATCGCTTCGCCGTCGGAGGAGGCGACCTTCACGGTGCCGTCGTCCTCGATGTTGACCTTGGCGCCGGTCTTCTCGACGATCTCGCGGATCACCTTGCCGCCGGTGCCGATCACTTCGCGGATCTTGTCGGTGGCGATCTTGAAGGTCTCGATGCGCGGCGCGTATTCGCCGAGTTCGGCGCGGGCGTTGGTGAGCGCCTTGGCCATCTCGCCGAGGATGTGGATACGACCATCCTTGGCCTGGGCCAGCGCGACCTTCATGATCTCCTCGGTGATGCCCTCGATCTTGATGTCCATCTGGAGCGAGGTGATACCCTGTTCGGTACCCGCGACCTTGAAGTCCATGTCGCCGAGATGATCCTCGTCGCCGAGGATGTCGGAGAGAACCGCGTAGCGCTTGTCTTCGAGGATCAGGCCCATCGCGATGCCCGCGGTCGGCCGCTTCAACGGCACACCGGCATCCATCAGCGCGAGCGAGGCGCCGCAGACCGAAGCCATCGAGGACGAGCCGTTCGATTCGGTGATCTCCGACACCACCCGCGTGGTGTAGGGGAATTCGTGATGCGGCGGCAGCACGGGGTGGATCGCGCGCCAGGCGAGCTTGCCGTGGCCGATCTCGCGGCGCTTGGTGCCGCCGAGGCGACCGGTCTCACCGACCGAGTAGGGAGGGAAGTTGTAGTGCAGCAGGAACGTCTCTTTGTACGTTCCCGACAGCGCGTCGATGTACTGCTCGTCCTCGCCGGTGCCGAGCGTGGTCACGACCATCGCCTGGGTCTCGCCGCGGGTGAACAGCGCCGAGCCGTGGGCGCGGGGCAGCACGCCGACTTCGGCGACGATGTTGCGCACGGTCTTCGAGTCACGTCCGTCGATGCGCTTGCCGGTGTCGAGGATGTTCCAGCGAACGATCTTCGCCTCGAGCTCCTTGAACACGGCGCTGATGCGCAGCTTGTCGTATTTCGGCTCCTGCCCTTCGGGGAAGTAGTGGGCGATCACCTTTTCCTTGACCTTGCCGACCGCCGCGTAGCGATCCTGCTTGACCGGAATGGCGTAGGCGGAGCGCAGCTCCTGCTCGACGAGGCCGAGCATTTCCTTCTCGAGCGCGGAATTGTCGATGACGGTGACCTCGCGCGGCTCCTTGGCGGCCTTCTCGGCGAGCTCGATGATCGCCTTGATGACCGGCTGGAAGTGGCGGTGACCGAACATCACGGCGCCGAGCATGATGTCTTCGTTCAGCTCCTTGGCTTCCGATTCCACCATCAGCACGGCGTCGGCGGTGCCGGCGACGACGAGGTCGAGCTGGGTGTCGACCATCTCGTCGAGCGTCGGGTTGAGGATGAACTCGTCGTTGGCGAAGCCGACGCGGGCGGCGCCGATCGGGCCCTTGAACGGCGCGCCCGACAGTGTCAGCGCGGCCGAGGAAGCCACCAGCGCGACGATGTCGGGATCGTTCTCCATGTCGTGCGACAGCACGGTGGCGATCACCTGGGTCTCGTTGCGCCAGCCGTCGACGAACAGCGGACGGATCGGACGGTCGATCAGGCGGGAGACCAGCGTCTCCTTCTCGGTCGGACGGCCCTCGCGCTTGAAATAGCCGCCGGGAATGCGGCCAGCTGCGTAGGTCTTTTCCTGGTAATCGACGGTCAGCGGCAGGAAGTCGACGCCTTCACGCGGCGCCTTCGCCGCAACGACGGTGGCGAGCACCACGGTCTCGCCATAGGTGGCGATGACGGCGCCGTCGGCCTGGCGTGCGATCTTGCCGGTTTCGAGCTTGAGTGGGCGTCCGCCCCAGTCGATCTCGACTGAATGCTTATTGAACATAGAGGTCTTCTTTCATGGGTTCTCGAAAGAAGGGACGGCTCGAAAAACAAAAACCATGTCAAGATTGCAGGACGCTGATCGGAGCGGGCGATCAGCGTCCTGCGATCCTGCCATGGTTTTTGGATGTCGGATGGCGTCCATCCTTTCGGGTCATACGGGCACCTTGCCCGTTGCGCCCAGCCGCCGGATTGCTGCTGGACTGTCAGTCGGCACGTTCACGAACACCGAACCGCGGTCTTCGCTGATCATGCCCCGGATGCGGAGCCTCATTGGCCCGCTCCGGACGCACGCGTGAGCCTCGATCAAAAACCTTAAAACAAGCGCTTTCGCTCGAAACCACGCGCTAAAACGCGCGCCGGTGGCGCGCGCAAGAACTCTTAACGACGAATGTTGTGCTTCTCGAGCAGCGCCTTGTACCGCGCCTCGTCCCGCTTCTTCAGGTAGTCGAGGAGCGAACGGCGGGTCGAGACCAGCTTCAGGAGGCCACGACGCGAATGGTTGTCCTTCACGTGGGTCTTGAAGTGGTTGGTCAGGTTGTTGATGCGTTCCGACAGGATCGCGACCTGAACCTCCGGCGAGCCGGTGTCGCCGGCCTTGGTGGCATTCGTCTTGATGACTTCCGCTTTTGCGTTCTGCGGCAATCGACATCGTCAATTTCTCTCGTTGCGACCGGTTGAGGCAGTCAAGCCGGTCAGGTTGAACACACGCTTGGGGATGATTTCGCCATTGCCAACTTCGGCAAGCGCCAAAAGACGGCCTGCCACCGTGACATAGACTGTGCCGCTACTTGTGGGCGCATCCCGTCCGCGCAACAAAACGGCTTGGCCCCGATGGAGCCTTGCCGCATCAGCCCGAGTGACGGCCAGTGCCGGGATGTCGTCCAGCGCGGTCTCAACAGGCATCAGCGCGTCGGCGAGGTTTCCCTCACCGGACGCGGCTCTATCGCACAAAGCCTCCAACTGATCCAGCGGAATCATGTCATTTTCGTCAAACGGGCCGACCAGGGTTCGCCTGAGCGCACAGATATGGCCGAAAGTGCCAAGAATCCGGCCCATATCGCGGGCCAGCGCGCGGACATAAGTCCCCTTGCCGCACTCGGCCTCGAATACGGCTCGATCGTTATCTGGTTGATCTACAAGGGTTAAATGGTGAATTTCGACCGGACGCGCAGCCAGCTCCACGACCTCGCCGTCACGGGCGAGATCATAGGCCCGCTCGCCCTGGACCTTGATCGCCGAATAGCGCGGCGGAACCTGCTCGACCACACCGGTAAATCGAGGCAGCAGGGCGAGGATGGCCTCACGGGTCGGGCGCTGGTCCGAGTTTGCGGTGACCTGGCCCTCGGTATCGTCGGTATCGCGCTCCTCGCCCCAGCACACGGTGAAACGGTAGCGCTTGCGGCCGTCCATGACGAAGGGAACAGTCTTGGTGGCTTCGCCGAGCGCGATCGGCAGGCCACCTGATGCGAGCGGATCGAGCGTGCCGGCATGGCCAGCGCGCTTGGCGTTGAACAGGCGCTTGAGCACGGCAACGGCCTGCGTCGAGGTCATCCCGATCGGCTTGTCGAGCACGACCCAGCCGTGCACGTCGCGCCGGTCGCGGCGCGGCTGATTGCCCTTCGGCTTGCCCGCGCGCGGATCGTTGTTGACGCGACGCGTCTCGTGATGCGGTTGAGCATTGCCCCCGGCATCTGCAAAATTATTTCGCTGCAGGTCGCGCGTATCGGCCTCGTCGCTGTCGATCGCGCCGTGAGCGGGGTCCATCATCATTGCTCTTCTTCCCGATCCGTCTCTGGATCCTGTTCCGGATTCTTGTCCAAGTCCTTCTGCACCGCAGGTGTTCGCAAAAGCTTCTCGATCCGTTCCGCTTCGTCGAATCGCTCGTCGACGCGGAAGCGAATGTCAGGTGCAAATTTCAGGTTAACGCGCCGCGCGACCTCGCCGCGCAGGAATTTCCTGTTGCGCTCGAGCGCAGCGATGACGAGCTCGGTGTCGCGGCCACCAAGCGGCATCACGTAGATTGTCGCGAGCTTCAAATCAGGCGACATCCGCACCTCCGGCACGGTGATGATGTGACCTTCGAGGTCCGCATCATGCACGCTGCCTTGCGCCAGAATCTCGGCTATCGCGTGGCGAACCTGCTCGCCGACGCGCAGCTGACGCTGCGAGCCGCCGGGCGCGGAAGTCTTTTTCTGATGATGGCGCGGCATGGTCGAAAATCACCTCGTCGTGCCCGCGTTGGGACACGAGCATTGTCGTTTGTCCTGTGAAACGAATGAGGCGCGGATGGCCGGATAAAATCCGGCCATCGCACTCCCGCAATTTCAGCTCAAAAAGATCCGGACGCTTCGGTAAGATTTGGACTTACAGGGAGCGCTGGATCGTCTCCACGCGATAACACTCGATGACATCGCCTGCGCGCATGTCGTGGTAGTTCTCGAAGGCCATGCCGCATTCCTGACCGGACTGGACTTCCTTCACTTCGTCCTTGAAGCGCTTCAGCGTCGACAGCTTGCCTTCGTGCACGACGACGTTGTCGCGGATCAGGCGCACATTGGCGCCGCGTTCCACGGTGCCGTCGGTGACGCGACAGCCGGCCACCTTGCCGACCTTGGAGATGTTGAAGATCTCCAGAATCGAGGCATTGCCCAGCATGGTTTCGCGCAAGGTCGGCGCGAGCAGACCGCTCATCGCCTTCTTCACGTCGTCCACGAGGTCGTAGATGATGTTGTAGTAACGGATCTCGATGCCGTTGCGCTTGGCGGCGGCCGCCGCCTCCTTGTTGGCACGAACCGAGAAGCCGATGATCGCGGCGTTGAAGCCCTCCGCGAGCGTCACGTCGGATTCCGAGATGCCGCCGACGCCGGCATGCAGGATGCGGGCAGCGACCTCGTCGGTGCCGAGCTTCTCCAGCGAGCCGAGGATCGCTTCCAGCGAGCCCTGCACGTCGGCCTTGATGATCAGCGGGAATTCCTTGCGGCCCGCCGTCTTCAGCTGCGACATCATCTGCTCGAGCGAGCCGCGCATGCCGGAGATCGAAGCAGCCGCGTTCTCGCGCTTCTGGTGCGCGCGGTAGCTGGTGACCTGACGAGCGCGGGCTTCGTTCTCGACCACCGCGAGACGATCGCCGGCTTCCGGCGGACCGTTGAAGCCGAGCACCTCGACCGGCACCGATGGACCGGCTTCCTGCACCGTCTCGCCCTGATCCGAGATCAGCGCGCGGACGCGGCCCATCTCGGCACCGGCGACGATGATGTCGCCGACGCGGAGCGTGCCGCGCTGGACCAGCACGGTCGCAACCGGACCACGGCCGCGGTCGAGCTTGGCCTCGATCACGGTACCTTCGGCCGGACGCTCCGAATTGGTCTTCAGCTCGAGGATGTCGGCCTGCAGCGCGATCATCTCGAGCAGCTTGTCGAGATTGGTCTTGTTCTTGGCGGACACTTCGACGTCGACGACGTCGCCGCCGAAGGATTCCACCTGCACCTCGTGCTGGAGCAGCTCGGTGCGCACGCGCTCGGGCTTGGCGTCGGGCTTGTCGATCTTGTTGATGGCAACAATGATCGGCACGCGGGCCGCCTTGGCGTGGTTGATGGCCTCGACGGTCTGCGGCATGACGCCGTCATCGGCCGCAACCACCAGCACGACGATGTCGGTGACCTTGGCGCCGCGGGCGCGCATCGCGGTGAACGCGGCGTGGCCGGGCGTGTCGATGAAGGTGATCTTCTTGCCGCTTTCGGGCGACAGCACCTGATAGGCGCCGATATGCTGGGTGATGCCGCCGGCTTCGCCGGAGACAACGTTGGCATGGCGGAGCGCGTCGAGCAGCGAGGTCTTGCCGTGGTCGACGTGACCCATCACCGTCACCACGGGCGAACGCGTCTCGGTGTCGGTGGAATCGTCGACGGCGTCGAACAGGCCTTCTTCAACGTCCGACGCGGCGACGCGCTTGACGGTGTGGCCGAGCTCTTCGGCGATCAGTTGCGCGGTATCGGCATCGATCACGTCGGTGATCTTGTGCATCGCGCCTTGCTTCATCAGCATGCGGATGACGTCGACCGCGCGTTCGGACATGCGGTTGGCGAGTTCCTGGATGGTGATCGCTTCCGGGATGACCACCTCGCGGACGAGCTTTTCCTTCGGCTCGTTCGCGGCATGACCCTTCAGGCGCTGGGTGCGGCGGCGGAACGAGGCGATCGAACGCTCGCGGACCTCGTCGGCATTGAGCGCGGTCACGACCGTGAGGCGGCCGCGTTCCTTTTGCGGGCCGGGCTTGTGCGTGGGCTTGGGGGCGACCACGGGACGTGCGGCGCCGCCGGGGCCACGGCGGATCTGGCGCGGACCATCGTCCTCGTCCGGTCCGGCTGCGACGGCCGGCGTGCGACCCACAGGGCCTCCCGGCCTCGCGGGGGTGGTTGCCGGACGGGCGGTGGTCGTCGCGCCGGGTCGGGTGGTGGTCGGCGCCGGGCGCGGAGCGCTGGGGGTTGCCGGGGCGGCTGCCGCAGGACGCGCGGCCGATGCCGGCTGCTCGCCTTCGCCAAAGCGCTTCTTGGCTTCTGTCTCGGCCTTGCGCTTGGCTTCGTCCTCGTGACGGTGGCGCTCTTCCTCGGCCTTGCGGCGCGATTCAGCGGCTTCGCGCTCGGCGCGCTCGGCGGCCTCGCGGACGGCGCGGCGCTGCGCCTCTTCCTCGGCCTGGCGACGCTCTTCGATTTCGCGCACCTTGGCATCGGCCAGCGCACTGGCGCGGGCGGAGCGTTCGTCCTCGGTCAGCGTTCGGAGCACGACGCCGGAGCCGGAGTTGCGGGGCGGAGCCGGGCGCGCGGGAGCGGGTGTCGGCGCGGCCGGCGCCGGCTTCGCGACAGCCGCGGGCGCCTGCGGCTCCGGGCTGCCGTCGATACGGCGCTTGCCGCGCTTCTCGACCACGACCTGCTTGCTGCGGCCATGGCTGAAGCTCTGGCGCACAGTGCCCGTTTCGACGCGCGGCTTGAGCGATAGCGTCTTGCTCGGAACGCTCAGCTTCTTGTCGTCTGGGGTCTTGGTATCAACCATTCAGCAGTCCTAATCCTGATTTATTCAGTGTTGTGCGTTGCCGCACCGTCCTATCGGGTCGTCGTGTCTCTCAGAAATCCTGGCCGGGCTTTTCGGCAGTCTTGTCAGCGTCCGCCATCCGGTATCGGACCAGCATCTGGCTACGCGACAGGAATGACTTGCTCGCCGGGCCTGCGAGCAGGGCAGCATGTATCACATTTGACCGGGTAAGTGCCAAATCCAATTCTTCAGATTTCAATGCGGTGATGACCGGAATCGAGGGCTGGACCCCGTCATTTCCGGCTTTTTGCCGCGCCAGCATGTCCAACTTGCGGATTCCGTCCCCGGCCCCGTCGCTGGCATGGATCAGGACCTCGGCCGTGCCTTCCCGCAAGGCGCTTTCGACCTTGCCGAAACCGGCGACGATCTGCCTCGCCTTGGCGGCGATCCCAAGGGCTTCGGTCACGCTCCGGACCAGGAGCGCCTCGATGTCGGCGGGAAGCGTCGGAGAAACGCGCAGGTCGCGTTTGAAGGCTTTGGTAAATTGGTGACGCCGGACCGCTTCCGCAACCACTTGCCGCGACGCCGTGACCCACATGCCCCGTCCGGGCAGCTTGCGCTTGAGATCGGGAACTATATCCCCGGTGGGCGATACGACGAAGCGGATGAGCTCGTCGATCGGCCGGACTTCGCGGCTGACCGCGCACATGCGCATGGTCGCGGACCTTTCGGCCCGCGGTCCATGGTCAAGTTCGTTGTCAGTGCTGGCAAGCATCCGGGCGACATTCTCCTTCGTCCTTAAGCCGGCTGATCTTCGGCGGCGTCAGCCTCTTGGGCCGGCTTGGCGAGGTCAGCCTCGGTGATCCAGCCGGCCTTGACGCGGGCCTGCATGATCATGGCTTCCGCGTCGTCGCGGGAGATGCCGAGGCCGTCGAGCGCGCCGGCAAACTTGGCCTGCTCGCCGCCGTCCTTGCGCTCGGTCCAGCCGACCAGATCGTCGGTGGCGCAGCCTGCGAGGTCTTCGACCGTCTTGATGTCGTTCTCACCGAACTTCACCAGCATCTTCGAGGTCACGCCGGGCACGTCCTTGACGGCGTCCTCGACGCCGAGTTCCTTGCGCTTGGCCTCGATCTCGGCTTCCTGCTGATCGAGATATTCGCGGGCGCGGCTCTGCAGTTCCTGCGCGGTCTCCTCGTCAAAACCCTCGATACCCGCGAGTTCCTTGAGGTCCACCATCGCGAGTTCCTCGACCGAGGTGAAGCCTTCGGAGGCGAGCAGCTGGCCGACCACCTCGTCGACATTGAGCGATTCCATGAAGACGCGGGTGGAGTTCTCGAAGTCGGCCTGGCGGCGCTCCGATTCCTCCTGCTCGGTCAGGATGTCGATATCCCAGCCGGTCAGCTGCGAGGCCAGACGCACGTTCTGGCCGCGGCGGCCGATCGCCAGCGAGAGCTGGTTGTTGGTGTCGGGCACCACGACCTCGATGCGCTCGCGGTCCTCGTCGATGACGACCTTGGAGACCTCGGCCGGCGCCAGCGCGTTGACCACGAAGGTCGCGATGTCCGGCGACCAGGGGATGATGTCGATCTTCTCGCCCTGCAATTCGTTCACCACGGCCTGCACGCGCGAGCCGCGCATACCGACGCAGGCGCCGACCGGATCGACGGAGGAATCGCGGGAAATCACGCCGATTTTCGCGCGCGAGCCCGGATCGCGGGCCACCGCCTTGATCTCCACGATACCGTCGTAGATCTCAGGCACCTCCTGCGCGAACAGTTTCGCCATGAACTGCGGATGGGTGCGGGAGAGGAAGATCTGCGGGCCGCGGGTCTCGCGGCGGACATCGAAGATATAGGCGCGGACGCGGTCGCCATTGCGGAACACTTCGCGCGGCAGCATCTCGTCGCGGCGGATGATGGCCTCGCCGCGGCCGAGATCGACGATCACGCTGCCATACTCGACGCGCTTGACGACGCCATTGACGATGTCGCCGATGCGGTCCTTGAATTCCTGATATTGCCGGTCGCGCTCGGCCTCGCGCACCTTCTGCACGATCACCTGTTTGGCCGACTGCGCGGCGATGCGGCCGTATTCCAGCGGCGGCAGGGTGTCGGCGATGGTGTCGCCGACCTGGGCGCCGGGGTTGGCACGCTGCGCGTCGACCAGCGAAATCTGGTTGGAATGGTTTTCGACCTTGTCGACCACCAGCATGTGCCGCGACAGCCGCAGCTCGCCCTTCTTCGGATCGATCTCTGCGTGAACGTCCGTCTCGCTGCCGTAACGGGCGCGCGCTGCCTTGGCGATGGCATCTTCCATCGCCGCAATGACGATGCCGCGATCGATCGATTTTTCGCGAGCGACGGCGTCGGCGATCTGGAGCAATTCAAGTCGATTGGCGCTGACTGCCATGGCTAGTCTCCTTCGTCAGGCTCGATCTCGCCGCGCCGCGCGCGTTCGGCGGCAAGGCGATGTTTCTTCGTATTGGTCGGGGCCGGCTTCTTCTGCTTTTGCGGCCTGGTGTTCCTGGTGGTCTTCGCGCTGATCTCGGCGTGGGGCGCCTGCGGCGGCTCGATACCGAGATCCCGCCGCATCCGGCGCTCCTCGGCCTTGCCGCGGCGCATGGATTCCGCGATCAGCTCATCAGTCAGCACCAGCCGTGCCTCGCCGATATCTTCCATCGTCAGCAGCACATCGGCGTTGTCGGTCGCCTTGGCGTCATCGCGATGCAGGTGCACGCGGTCGCCTTCGACGGCGCCAAGCGTGCCACGGAACCGCTTGCGGCCTTCATGGGCGACGGCCATTTCGACCTTCACCAGATGCCCGGAATAGCGCTCGAAATCAGAGCGGCGCACCAGCGGACGGTCGATCCCGGGGGAGGAGATTTCCAGCCGGTAGGCGCGGTCGATGGGATCGGCGACGTCGAGCACGGGTGACAGGGCCCGCGAGATCGCCTCGCAATCCTCGAGCTGCATCGAGCCGTCCGGCCGCTCGGCCATGATCTGCACGGTACAGCCAGCCTCGCCGGAGATGCGGATCCGCACGAGGCGGTAGCCCATGCCCTCGAGCACCGGGCCTGCGACCGCCGACACCCGTGCCGCCACGCCCGGCTCGACCACGAGCCTCGGCTCGGCCAGCAACTCGGCATCGGTGGAACCTGCGGTCGGTTCGGTCATATCAGGGGTCAAGGCGCGCGTTGGTTGGAGCTTGGGTTAAGGCTTGATTAAGACTGCATGGCCGCTTCGGAACTTTCCCGACTGCATCGGGCCGTCTCTTCCGCCACGCCGCGTTCAGGTAATAAAAAAGAGCGGGTCCTTTCGGGCCCACTCTCACTACGCGGATCGTATGAGAAGATGAATTGGCGCTGATATAGCTCTTTCCGCCGGCCCGGACAAGGCCCCCTCGCAGGCCGATGCGCGCTTTTTGCACCTCAGTCGGCGCCCCCTGGGTGCGCCGACAGGCGCCCCGAGGAGCAACGCTTCGTTCACAAAGCGGGCCTAAATTCCGCGCTCGTGGGGCGGCTCGAGGCATGGCGCGCCCACGGCGTGCCAGATTCGAGTTGCGTTTCATGACCGTTGCCACGTCACTCATTCCCGGACTGGACGATATCGTCAGACGCGGCGATCCACGGCGTCGCGGCGAGATCGCGAGCGCCATCGCGGCGCTGTTCTTTCAGGACGCCGCGAGGCTCCGTCCCGAGCTGATCGATCTGTTCGACAATCTCCTGATCGATCTCGTGCCGCATGCGGAGCTTGCCTCGCGCGTCGATCTCGCCGAGCGTTTCTCGCTGCTGGACAATGCACCGCCTCATCTTGTCCGCCAGCTCGCCCGCGAAAACGAGATCATGGTGGCGGCGCCGGTGTTACGCCGCTCGCCCGTGCTCGACGACGCCGCGCTCGTCGAGATTGCCCGGCTGAAGGGCCAGGGCCATTTGCTCGCGATGACCGAGCGGCCGACGCTGTCGGCCGACGTCACCGACGTGCTGGTCGAACGCGGCGATCGTGACGTCGTACGCCGGGCGGCCGGCAATGCCGGTGCGACGTTCTCAGCCGGCGGTTATTCGGAATTGATCAAGCGCGCCGGCCAGGACGGCGTGTTGACGCTCAAGATCGGCCAGCGCAAGGATCTCTCTGGCGAGCATCTCAAGGAGCTTCTGGACGGCACGCTCGACGTCATTCGCCGCCGGCTCTCCACCCTGGCCAATCCGGTGCGCCAGGCCGAGATCAAGCGCGCCATGATCGCGATCGAGGAAGCCGCACTGACGGACGGCCCGCGGCGCGATTTCTCGGCCGCACAACGCACCGTGCTTGGCCTGCATCGCGGCGGCCATCTCGGCGAGAGCGCGCTGCTCGGATTCGCCAAGGCGCACAAATACGAGGAATCGGTCGCAACGCTCTCGGCGATGTCAGGCGTCAGGCTCCCGATCCTTGACCGTTTGATCTCGGGCGATCGCTACGACCCGATCCTGATCCTGGGGCGGTTGCTGAACCTCGGCTGGCCCACGGTGCGCGCGCTCATCCTGATGTGGAATGGCCCGAATCGCACGCCGGCCGATGCCGATCTCGAGCAGGCGCGTGTGAACTTCACCCGCTTGATGCCGACCACGGCCGAGCGCGTCGTGAATTTCTGGCGCAACCGGCAGACGATCTAGAGCATGATCCGGAAAAGTGTGAAGCGGTTTTCCGAAGAGATCATGCTGCAACAAGCAGCTAAAGCGCGATGACGATTCGGCCCGATCTCATCGCGCTTCAGCGCCTGCGAAAGCGTAGATAAGCCGCCTTGCGGCCCTCGCGCGCGGCTTTTCGGCCATAGCGTGTCATGGTGTAGCCGGGCCAGGGCTGACGGAAATCATCGGCGCGTTCCGCAAGCCACAGGAAATCCGGCGCGCGCGCGAGATGCGACAGCGTCCAGGCGCAGTAATCGTCGATATCGCAGACGAAGCGGAATTCACCGCCGGCCTTGAGCACGCGCGCCATGGCGGCGATCGTTCTGTCCTGGACGAAGCGCCGCTTCCAGTGCCGCCGCTTCGGCCAGGGATCGGGATGGATCAGATCGATCCGCGACAGCGAGGCATCAGGCAGCCAGGCCAGCAGCTCGGCGGCGTCGCCCGCGAACAGGCGGATGTTGGCGATGTTCGCGGCCTCGATCTGCGCGAGAATCTTTGCCATGCCGTTGACATAGGGCTCGCAGCCGATGAAGCCGGTCGTGGGGAAGCTCTGCGCCTCCGCCGCGAGATGCTCGCCGCCCCCGAAGCCGATCTCGAGCCGGACATCTTGCACTGCGGGGTCGAAAATATCGGCGGCGGTCGCCGGCTTCTCGCTCGTGATGTCGAGCGCGAGATGCGGCAGCAGACCGTCGACCAGCTCGGCCTGGTGCTGCCTGAGCTTGTGGCCCTTGCGCCGTCCGAAGAAGGCGCGCTCGCCGTCCGCGCGATCGGGATCTGATTTGCGTTCGCTCATCGCAGCGTCTGGTACAGGCGATAGAGCAGCCGTGCGCGCGGCTCGAGCGATGAAACGTAGATCTGCTCATAATGGGTGTGTGCGCCCTTGCCGTCGACGCCGAGCCCGTCGAGGGTGGCGGTGTGCGGCGCCGTGAAATTGCCGTCGGAGCCGCCGCCAGTGCGGGTGTCGATCAGCTCGAAGCCGATCTCCGCGGCGAGCGTTTTCGCATGCTCAAACAGCGCGGCGCCCGCATTGCCCTTCTCGTAAGGCGGGCGGTTGAGCTCGCCGGTGACGGTGACGGTGACGCCGTCGGTTTTCGACGTCAGCCCCAGAATCTTTCCGACGAATTCCTCCGCGTCGCCGATGCCAGGCACGCGCAGATCGACTTCGGCATAGGCCTCTTCCGGCGTCACGTTGGGCCGCGTGCCGCCGCGCACCACGCCGACATTGACGGTGACGCCGCGCTTCAGGTCGTTCATCCCTTCCAGCGTCTGGATGACATTGGCGAGCTCGCGGATGGCGCTGCGGCCGTCTTCCGGGCGGGAGCCGGCATGCGCCGGCACGCCTTTGATGAACACCTCGAATCGTCCAACGCCCTTGCGCCCGGTGACGATCTTGCCGCCGTCGCGCGCCGGCTCCGTCACGAGCACGTATTTGGCCTTGCGCCCCTCCTGCTCGATGATCGCGCGCGAGGTGGGGCTGCCGATCTCTTCGTCGGACGTGAACAAATGGGTGATGCCGAGCGGTGGCCGCTCGGGTGCAGCGCAAAGCTCGCGAAAGGCATGATAGGCGATGTAGGCGCCGCCCTTCATGTCGTAGATCCCCGGGCCGAACGCGCTGTCGCCTTCGATCTTGAAAGGCAGGCGCGCAATGAAGCCCATGGGATGCACGGTATCGAGATGGCTGAGCACCAGGATACCAGGCCGGTCCTGACCCCAGGTCGACCGCACCAGGAGATGATCGCCGCAGCCATCGACGCCGGCGACGCGTTCGAGCGTCACGGGCAGATCGCGATAATGATCGGCAACCACGGAGGTCAGCTTGTTGACCTGCTCTGGCACTTCGGTCGGCGTCTCGATCTCCACCCAGCGGCGGATACCAGCGAGGATAGTTTGGCAATCGAACGGATTGGAGTTCGCCATGGAGGTCTCTGTGCCTTCGAATCGCATCACTTAAGCGGAGGCGGCGCAAAGCGCATCCGCAAATGACGACATAGGCCAGATTTGGCGCAGCCTCAAATCGGAATGAAACAGCGTCAGCGCTTGTCCGGGCCTTCGCGGGCGGCAATCTGCTCGACGAGATCGACGATCGAACGGCGCAGCTTCGAATCGGTGATTCGGGTGAACGCCTTGGTCAGTGCGAGCCCTTCTGAGGTCGCGAGGAAGTCCGAGACATAGGAGGGCGAAGCACCTTCGGCGAAACCGTCCGGTCCGGCGACGCCGCTCGGTCCGCCCTCGAACAGGAACGACACCGGCACCTGCAGAATCTCCGCAATCTGCTGGATGCGGCTGGCGCCGACGCGGTTGGTGCCTTTCTCGTACTTCTGAATCTGCTGGAAGGTCAGGCCCAAAGCTTCACCGAGCTTTTCCTGACTCATGCCCAACATGATGCGGCGCATACGCACGCGACTGCCGACATATTTGTCAACAGGGTTGGGCGCTTTCGACATGTCCTCAGCCCTCCAAACACCACCCGCGGCGCAATCAAAACGTTTGCCTCAGGCGACAGCGACGTCAAAACTTCACCCTGATTGGGGAAACATTGCGGAGAAATTTAGCAATGCACCGCTGACTTGTGCAGCCGGTGCAGAATGGGGAGCCGCCGTGCAGTCTGTCAACCGTGGGACTGCCGTTCTCAAGGGATTCCGGCCGCTGCGCCGATCTCGGTGTGATCAGGGGAGCCGTTTGGCGAAACGTCGTCGCACCGCCAGAATGACGGCCAGTGCGACAAGCATGGCTGCGGGGATGTCGCCTATCCTCGCATAGATCGTGGGCGGGATTGCCGTGGGCAGATTTGCATCCAAAATGCCCTCGACCCCGAGGCCGAGGCTGGCCACCGTGCGTCCCACCGGATCGATCACTGCCGAGATGCCGGTGTTGGCCGAGCGGACCAGCGGCAGTCCAAGCTCGACGGCGCGCATCCGCGCCTGCTCCAGATGCTGGTACGGACCGGTCGAGATGCCGAACCAGCCGTCATTGGTGAGGTTCACCATCCAGCCCGGGCGCTCGTCACGCGTGCCGACCTCATCGGGGAAGATCGCCTCGTAGCAAATCAGCGGCAGCGCGGGCGGTGCGCCCGGCACCGGCAGCACGTGCCGCACCGTACCGGGAATGAATCCGCCACGGACCCGCGTCAATTGCTCGAAGCCAAGCTTCTCCATCGTGTCCTGGAACGGGAGATATTCGCCGAACGGAACCAGATGCAGCTTGTCGTAGACGGCGAGCACGCTGCCGTCATGGTCGATCAGATAGATCGAATTGTAGGCGCGCGTGATCGGCCTGCCCGGTGGCAGATCGGGCGCACGCACCGATCCGGTGATCAGCACCGTGCCCTTGGGCAGCAACTCGGCGATCTCGGCCATCGCATCGGCTTCGCGGGTCAGGAAGAACGGAAAGGCGGATTCCGGCCAGATCAGGATGGTGGCATCGCGCACACCGGTCGATTGGGGGCCAGATGCGCGGTCCGACAGCGCGAGGTATTTCTTCATCACCTCCGCCTTGGCGGAGTAGTTGAACTTCGCATCCTGCTGCAGGTCCGGCTGCATCAGGCGCAGCCTGGTGCCGGCGACCATCGTGGTCGGATGCAGCGACAGGCGGATCGCGCCGAAGATACCCATGACGACCAGCAGGGCGAGCGCAGCGGCCGGCACGCGCCAGGGCAGGCTCCGATTGCGCGTGCGGTCGATTAGCACCGCCGGCGCCGAGAAGATCGCAATCGTGAGGAACGTCATGCCCCATTGGCCGATCAGGGACGCCGTCTGCGCCAGCGGCAGCGGCTCCGACAGCGCATAGCCGAAGGCGTTCCAGGGAAAGCCCGTGAGCACGTGCCCGCGCAACCATTCGCCGATGGTGAGGCTCGCGGCGAGCGCGAGAATGCGGGTGGCGTCCCTGGTCCAGAGCAGGCGGGCCAGCCCGAAGCCGATCGCAGTGAATATCGAGAGATAGGCGGGCAGGCCCAGCACGGCGAACGGCGTCAGCCAGGCGAACACGTCCGCCTCGACGAAGAAAGCCTTGCCGATCCAGTACAGGCCAGGGACGAAATAACCGAGCCCGAACCAGTAGCCGGTCAGCGCCGCAGCGGGGACGCCGCCATAGCGCCCCGCGCCGGCGCCGTCGATCAGCCAGACCATCACGGGGAAGGTGATGAACAGCACGGGCCACGCATTGAACGGTGCGAGCGCGAGAACGGATAACGCGCCACACGCCATCGCCAGGAGCGCGCGCTTCCATCCCCAGGTCAGGATGATGGCTAGCGCGATCTGCCGAAATCGCTGGAACGCGTTCACTGCGAACCGGTCCCCTCGCCGGGCGGCGGGGCCGGCGTGTCGCCGGCCGACGGCTGGCCGCTATCCGGCGCGGCCTCGCGGCGGCTTCTCTCGCGCTGGGTGCGCGGGGCGGGACGTTCCTTCCGTGTCGAGATGCGCAGCCGCTTGACGCGGCGCGGATCGGCATCCAGCACTTCGACCTCGTAATTGCCGGGGCCCGAGATCACCTCGCCGCGCACCGGCAGGCGGCCGACGAAGCTGACGAGATAGCCGCCGAGCGTCTCCACCTCCTCGCCGGCCTCGCCGGTGACGAAGTCTTCGCCGATCACGGTGCGGACGTCGTCGAGGCTGGCGCGGGCGTCCGCAATGAAGGCGTTGTCGCCCAGGCGGACGATCGACGGCGGCTCGTCGCTGTCGTGCTCGTCGTCGATCTCGCCGACGATCTGCTCGACGATGTCCTCGAGCGAAACCAGGCCGTCGCTGCCGCCATATTCGTCGACGACCAGCGCCAGGTGAATGCGCGTGGCCTGCATCTGCGCGAGCAGGTCGATCGCCCGCATCGACGGCGGCACATAGAGCAGCTTGCGGATGATGCGGGCGTCCTGCAGCGGCAGCGCGAGATCGACGGCGCGCAAATCGAGCCCGGCCGGCAGCGGCTTCTTGCGTTTGGTCTTGGTAGCCTCCGACACACGCGCGCGCGCCGTCATGAAGGCGAGCAAATCGCGGATGTGAACGATGCCGACGGGATCGTCGAGCGTCTCATTGTAGACGACGAGGCGCGAATGGCCTGCGCTCTCGAAGCGGTCCATCAACTCGCCGAGCGGGATGTCGCGCTTCACTGCGATGATGTCGGCGCGATGCACCATGACGTCTGCGATGCGGCGCTCGTGCAGGCCGAGGATGTTGCGCAGCATGGTGCGCTCGACCGCGGAGAAGCCGGTGTCATCGGGCGTCGACGCGTCGAGCACGACCTGGAGATCGTCGCGCACCGAGCCCGCCTTCCAGCCGAACAGCGAGCGGATGGCGCGAAGCAGCCAGCCGTCCGCCGTCGGGCGCATGACCTCGCCCGGCGCCACCACGGCCGGCAGGTTGGCCGTGTTGCGCGGATTATCGTGAATAGGCTCGGAATCCGGCATCTCAGTGCGTCCCCGCGCGGTCCGCATAGGGATCGGGAATGCCGAGATGCGCCAGGATCGCGGTTTCGAGCGCTTCCATCTCCTCCGCGTCGTCGTCGTTCTCGTGATCGTAGCCGATCAAGTGCAGGAAACCGTGCACCGCGAGATGGCTCAAATGATGATCGAACGGCTTGTGTTCCTCGTCCGCCTCGCGCCGCATGGTCTCGTAGGCGATCGCGATGTCGCCAAGCATGCGCGGCGCATCGCCCGGCTTCCACTCGCCTTCGGGCTGCAGCGCGGGAAACGACAGCACATTGGTCGGCTTGTCCATGCCGCGCCAATTGTTGTTGAGGGTGCGGATGCCGGCATCATCGGTCAGCATCACGGCCACTTCTGCCTCGGCGACGTCTTCGCCGACAGATTCAGCGGCGGCTGCAACGGCACGCTGGATCACGGCTTCGGCGTCAGGCTCGCTTTGCCAGCAATCGGCGACGACGAGGACCTCTGTGGTGGGAAGGTTGGGATGTGACATGGCTTTGTTCGGAACGATAAGGCGCAGTGTCAGCGCCCGCTTGGTCCTGATGTTGTCACGTCAGGATTTGTTGCCGGCCGGCGCCCGCTGCGGCGACCCTTCATAGGCGGCGACGATTCTCGCCACGAGCTCGTGGCGGATCACGTCCTCGGCCTTGAAATGAACTTGCGCAATGCCCTCGACGCCGCTCAACAGCCTGGTCGCCTCGGCCAGACCCGAGGTCTGGCCATTCGGCAGGTCGATCTGGGAGGGATCGCCCGTCACGATCATGCGGCTGTTCTCGCCGAGACGGGTCAGGAACATCTTCATCTGCATCGATGTCGTGTTCTGCGCTTCATCGAGGATGATCGCGGCATTGGTCAGGGTGCGGCCGCGCATGAAGGCGAGCGGCGCGATCTCGATCTCGCCGGTCTGCAGCGCGCGCTCGACGATGCGCGCGTCCATGAGGTCGTAAAGCGCGTCGTAGATCGGACGCAGATAAGGATCGACCTTCTCGCGGAGGTCGCCGGGCAGGAAGCCGAGCCGTTCGCCGGCTTCGACCGCCGGACGCGACAGGATGATCTTGTCGACTTCCTTGCGCTCGAACAATTGCGCGGCATGCGCGACCGCGAGCCAGGTCTTGCCGGTGCCGGCCGGGCCGATGCCGAACACCAGCTCATGGCGCTTCAGCGCGCGGATGTAGGAATCCTGCGCAGCCGTGCGCGCACGCACCGGGCGCTTGCGCAAGTTGATGCTGTCGAAGGCCGATTTGGCCGATTTGGCGTCGAACTCGAACAGCGACCCTTGCGCGATCACGGCACGGATCGCGCCTTCGACCTCGCCCTGGTCGACATCCTGCCCCTTCACCGCGTGCGCGTAGAGCGTCTCCAGCACGCGCCGTGCCGCGTCGCAGCCGTCACGGGTGCCGCCGATGGTGATGTGGTTGCCCTTGGAGTCCACGACGACGCCGAGCCGCCGCTCGATCTGCGCCAGGTTCTGACCATAAGGCCCGACCAGCGCGGATGCGGCGCGATTGTCGTCGAAGTCGATGACGACCTGGGTCTCGGGCGGAACTTGCATGTCGCGATCAAACTTGCGGCTGGGAGCGATAGAAGACGAATCCGATGCGCTTTTGGGCAAGGGTTCAGGCTCCCGTGGCGATGGATGATAAAGCGGGCTCGCGCGCACCGCGTGGCGTGGCGAGCTCGCCGAGGAAACTGTAACGCTCGAGACTGTCGATCCTGACAGGCAGGATTTTGCCGATGATGTCGGGAGAGGCCATGACGTGTGCGGGCTGGAGGAAGGCGGTGCGGCCGACGATCTGGCCGTCCTTGCGCGCCGGGCGTTCGAACAGCACGTCGACCGTTGAGCCAATCGCAGCCTTGTTGAAGGCCGATTGCTGGCTGTCGATCACTTCCTGGAGCCGCTCCAATCGCTGGTCCATCTCGGCGGGGGACACCGTCTCCTGCATATCCGCCGCCGGCGTTCCCGGCCGGGCGGAGTATTTGAACGAATACGCCGCAGCGTAGCCGATTTGCGAGACAAGCGCGAGGGTGGCGAGAAAATCTTGCTCGCTCTCGCCGGGGAAGCCGACGATAAAATCCGATGAAAAAGCAATGTCTTGGCGAGCGGACCGGAAACGGTCGATTACCTCGCGATAATCATCGGCGGTATGTTTCCGGTTCATGGCGGCGAGAATCCGATCCGACCCCGACTGCACCGGCAGATGCACGAACGGCATCAGGGTCTCGAGATCGCGATGGGCTGCAATCAAACTGTCATCGACGTCGCGGGGATGGCTGGTCGAGTAGCGCAGCCGCGCGATGCCGGGAATTTTGGCCAGGTGCTCCAGCAGCTTGCCGAGGCCCCAGGTTTTCCCGTCTGGTCCATCGCCGTGATAGGCGTTGACGTTCTGCCCGATCAGCGTGAGTTCGCGCACGCCGTTCTCGGCAAGCCGCTTCACGTCGTCCACGATCTTCGCGACGGGGCGCGAGACCTCGGCACCGCGCGTGTAGGGCACGACGCAGAAGGTGCAGAATTTGTCGCAGCCTTCCTGCACCGTGACAAAAGCGGAAATGCCGCGCGCGCGGATCGCATCGGGCTTGGGCTGCGCAAGGAAGCCGAACTTGTCGGCGGCGGGAAATTCGGTCTCGATCGCGCGGCCTTCATGGCCGGCGCGCTTCAGCAGTTCCGGCAGATGATGGTAGCTCTGCGGTCCCACCACGACGTCGACTGTGGGCGCGCGCCGCACGATCTCCTCGCCCTCGGCCTGCGCCACGCAGCCCGCCACGGCGATCTGCATGGCGCGGCCCTCGCGCGCGGCCCCGTCCTTGGCGACGCGCAGGCGGCCGAGCTCGGAATAGACCTTTTCGGAGGCCTTCTCCCGGATGTGGCAGGTGTTGAGGATGACGAGATCGGCGTCTTCGGCGCTGGCAGTCTCCACGAATCCTTCCGGCGCCAGCGTATCCACCATGCGCTGGGCATCGTAGACGTTCATCTGGCAACCATATGATTTGATGTGCAGCTTGCGCGGCGGCGTCATGGAACCCGGAGGTGAGGTGGAGGACGGCTCTCAAATATAGGCTGAGGGGCCGAAAATCCAGCGATTGGGGGTCATAAGGTCATTCCGGGGCGCCCGCAGCCCGAGCGAACCCGGAATCGGAAGGTTTTCGGCGAGATTCCGGGCGCAATGCTAAATTGCCCGGGAATGACCGCGACGTTTACCCCGCCAGAGCGCCCGCTCCGGCCCGTCGGACCAGCTCGGGTAATTGCCGCATGTCGTCGAACGTCACGGCTGCCCCCGCGGCGCGCAGCCTTTCGGGGTGACCCGGCGGGCAGTGGCTGCCTCCGTGAAAGCCGAGCACCGTCATTCCGGCTGCGTGCGCGCCTGTCACTCCGGGGACGCTGTCCTCGATCACGAGGCACCGTTCCGGTGCGGCTTTCATCTGGCCAGCGGCAAACAGGAACAGATCGGGTGCGGGCTTGCCGCGTGCGACCTGGCTTGCCGAAAAGATGTGCGGAGCGAGCAGGTCGTGCAGCCCGGCACAGGTCAAGCCGTGAAGGATCTTGTTTGGTGTGCTGCTCGATGCAACGCATTTGGGTAAATCGATTGCGCCGATCGCCGCGGCCACATGGGTGATCGGTTGCAGATCGCTCGCGTAACACTGCAGCGTGGCAGCATTTACCTGTTGTTCCAGATCATCGGGAAGATCGCGACCGATTTCCTGCTCGACTATCCGCCGCGCGTCTTTCTCGGAGACACCGAGGAAGCGCACCAACACCTGCTCGGAGGTGATCGGATAACCATGCCGGGTCAGCACCTCCGCATGTGCGCGACAGGAGATGACTTCGCTGTCCACGAGCACGCCGTCGCAATCGAAGATGATGAGATCTATCGGCACGAGGCTTAGGACGTCGGCTTGTCGTCGTCGAGCGGGACGCAATAGAGCTCGAGCCGGTGATCAACCAGCTTGTAGCCGAGCTTGCGGGCGATCTCGGCCTGAAGTTTCTCGATCTCTTCGGAGGTGAACTCGATCACCTTGCCGTCGCGCAGATTGATGAGATGGTCGTGATGGCTGTCGCGCATTGTCTCGTAGCGCGCGCGGCCCTCGCGGAAATCGTGACGTTCGATGATGCCGGCATCTTCGAACAGCTTGACCGTGCGATAGACCGTCGAGATCGAGATCTTGTCGTCGACCGCGACGCAGCGCCGGTACAATTCCTCGACGTCAGGGTGATCGACTGCTTCCGCAAGCACGCGGGCGATGACGCGGCGCTGCTCGGTCATGCGCATGCCGGTGGCGGCACAACGCGCCTCGATGCCTGTGGCCTTGGATGCGGAAGAAGGTTTAAGTCCAGTCATATCGTGTCCGCCTGACGGGGCGCTGTCCGCCACCGATGTTACGACAAGTCACGTCGCATCAGAAGCGCGTTCAATTGTTCCCCGTTGGCCTGCTTATAGTAGCGTTCGCGGCGGCCGACCACCACGAATCCGCCCTTGTCATAGAGCCGTCGCGCCGGCTGGTTGTTCTCTTCGACTTCCAGAAATATCGTTCGCACCCCGCGTCCTGCAAGGTGACCGAGATGGGTCATCAGCAGGGTGCGGGAGAGGCCGCGGCCGCGATGGGACGGGTCGACCGCGACGGAGAGGATCTCGGCTTCGTCCGCGCCGATCCGCGACACCGCAAAGCCGATGATCTTGCGCCCCAGGCGCAAGCGATGAACGAGCGTGTTGCGTTCGCTCAGCATGGCCTCGAATTCGCTTTCGCCCCAGCCCTGCGCAAAAGAGGCGCCGTGAAGCTGCGCCAGCCGCTGCGCGTCGCGCGCCGACGCGGGCTCGACGGCGGCCGTGCCGCCGCGCCACCATTCAGACAGCCATTTCATCATGAGGTGGCGGCTGGAGCTGCGAACAGCGGTTGGGCCGCCGGCTTTGCGTCGGGCGCCTTCAGATAGAACGGCCGTGCCGGAGTCGTGTCCGGATTCGCCGCGGCGCCGAGCCATGCCACCCAGCTGACGTCGGGCGCGGGCTGCGCGTCGACCGCGACGGGTCGCGGCGCATCCGCCGGCCAGCGATCGGCGAGAATCTTGGCGGCGTTGCCGACCAGATGCGGCGCGCCGAATTGCGAAGCGGCGATCGCCTCGTCGATGGCAGCAACGCTCGGCCGCACCAGCAGACTGCCGTCGCCGCCGACGATCTGGAAATAGACGTGATCATGCCGCGCATCGATGGCCGAGATCACCGGCGCGGGTCCGCTCCGGCCGACGATGGGGGCCGCAAAGGCCGACAAGGTCGTCAGCCCGACGGCCGGGCGCTTGGCCGCAAGCGCGAGACCGCGGGCCGCCGAGATCCCGACCCTCAGGCCGGTAAAGCTGCCAGGGCCGACGGTGACCGCGATGCGGTCGAGCGACGTGAAAGTGAGATCGGCCGACTGCATGACGCGCGCGATCATCGGCATCAGGGCCTCGGCATGGCCGCGCTTCATGAGCGATTGCTCCCGCGCAAGGAGCTCGCCGGCGTCGGTATCAAGCACGGCGGCCGCGCATGCCTCCAGCGCGGTATCGATGGCAAGAATCAACATGAAAAAGCGAATGGCTGATGGCGAATGGCGAATAGTCTAGCCGATCGGAATGCCATTCGCCATTCGCTACTCACCATTCGCCCACTGGTTACATCGGCCGGACTTCGACCACGTCGGGCACGAAGTGCTTCAGCAGGTTCTGGATGCCGTGCTGGAGCGTCGCGGTCGATGACGGACAGCCGGAGCAGGCGCCCTTCATGTTGAGATAGACGATCCCGTCCTTGAAGCCGCGGAAGGTGATGTCGCCGCCGTCATTGGCGACGGCCGGCCGCACCCGCGTCTCGATCAGGTCCTTGATCATGTCGACCGTCTCGGCGTCGGCCTCGTCGAAGAACTCGTCTTCGTCGTCGAGATCGGTGTCGCCCTGCGCTTCGCCGCCGGCGAGCAGCGGCGCGCCGGACATGTAGTGCTCCATGATGGCACCCAGGATCGCGGGCTTGAGCTGCTGCCATTCACCATCAGCCTTGGTCACGGTGATGAAGTCGGATCCATAGAACACCCCGGTGACCCCGGGCACATCGAACAGCTTTTCCGCGAGCGGCGAACGCGTTGCGGCTTCGCGGCTCGAAAACTCCATCGGGCTGCCGTCGGACACGGCGCGGCCCGGAATGAACTTCAGCGTGGCGGGATTGGGGGTCGCTTCGGTTTGAATGAACATGGCTTTCTCCAGACGTCGCCGGTTCAAGGCCGGCGCGTGCTCCATCCAGTAGCAGATGGCGACGGGGAACGCACGATCAAGGGGCGAATCGAGGTTCGCCCAAGGATTTCAGCAGGTTATGGCGTCCTCAGCGTCGGCGGATGAAGCCGACGATGTCCTTGGAGAGGTTCATGGTCTCCTCGGCGATGGCGCGGGCCCGGTCGGAACCGTCGTTCAGGATGGTGTCGATGTGGCCGGGGTCGGAGACCAGGCGCTTCATCTCGCCGGCTATCGGTGCGAGCTTGGTGACGCACAGCTCCGCCAGCGCGTTCTTGAAGCTGGAGAACTGACCGCCGCCGAATTCGCGCAGCACGTCCGCCTTGGAGCGATTGGCGAGCGCGGCGAAAATGCCGACGAGATTGTCCGCTTCGGGGCGCGCTTCCAGGCCCTTTTCCTCTGAGGGCAGCGGCTCCGGATCGGTCTTCGCCTTGCGGATCTTCTGCGCGATGGTGTCGGCGTCGTCGGTCAGGTTGATGCGCGAATTGTCGGATGGATCCGACTTCGACATTTTCTTGGTGCCGTCGCGCAAGCTCATCACCCGCGTCGCCGGCCCCGTGATGAAGGGTTCCGGCAGCGGGAAGAACAGGCCATCACTGGCGCCGTGGCTACGGATCGAGTCGCCGAAATCATTGTTGAACTTCTGCGCGATGTCGCGCGAGAGCTCGAGATGCTGCTTCTGGTCCTCGCCAACAGGAACGTGAGTGGCGCGGTAAAGCAGGATGTCGGCAGCCATCAGCACGGGGTAGTCGTAGAGCCCGACGGAAACGTTCTCGCGATCCTTGCCCGCCTTCTCCTTGAACTGGGTCATGCGGTTCAGCCAGCCGAGGCGCGCGACGCAGTTGAAGATCCAGGTAAGCTCGGCATGGCCCGCGACCTGACTCTGGTTGAACACGATGTGCTTCTTCGGATCGATGCCGCTGGCGATGAACGCAGCGGTCACCTCCCGGGTAACACGGGCGAGCTCGGTCGGCCCGCCCCAGACGTCCACGCCCTGCGTGATCGCGTGCATGTCGACGACGCAATAAATGCAGTTGTGGGTTTCCTGCATCTTTACGAAGTTGACGATCGCGCCGAGGTAATTGCCGAGATGCAGATTGCCCGTCGGCTGGACGCCCGAAAAAACCCGTTCAACGAATGGCATGGCACGCCTTCCCATAGGTGGTCGGCCGTCGTTTCCAACAGCGGCGCTGCCCCGTCAAGGGCAATTCGCTAAGTGGGCCGTTTCAGGGCGTTGACCGCCGCGCGCAGGGAGGCGGCGCCAAGGATTTGCAGGAGCAGGCCATAGACGGTGATCCCGGCCGCGATCTGCAGGACCAGCACGATGAAGCGGGCGAGGCGGTGGGTCTCTGAGGGTATCAGCCCCGTGGTCAGCCAGAGCAGGGCACCCATGGCGGCTGCGGCAAGCACGATTCGCGGCAGCCGCTCGCGGGCGTCGGCATCGACTGAGAAGCCGAATTCGCTGGTGCCTCTCCGGAGCAGCGAGACGGCGCTGCTCCAGGCGCCGGCGGCGATGCTCGCGGCGATCCCGCTCGCGCCGAAGAAATGCCCGAGCACGACGGCGAGCGCGATCGCCGCCACCAGGCCTTTGGCGGTTGCGAGCAGCGGCGCGATCGTGTCGCCGCGGGCAAAGAAGGCGGGCGACAGCGCCTTGATCAGCACGTGCGCCGGCAGACCCAGCGCCAGCCAGATCAGCGCGCGTGAGGTCGCCGCGCTGTCCTCCGCGCCGAAGGCGCCATGCTCGAACAACAGCCGCACGATCGGTTCGGCCAGCACGGCGAGGCCGAGCGTAGCGGGCAGTGCGAGCCCGGCTGCGAGTTCCAGTGCGCGCGATTCCGCATGCGCGACGGCCGCGCGGTCGGCGCTCCCCACCGCGCGCGTCAATTCCGGCACCAGCACCGTGCCCATGGCGACGCCGACAATGCCGAGCGGCAGCTCGATCAGACGGTTGGCGAAATACAGCCAGGAGACGGCGGATGGCGTGGCCGAGGCGATGATCGCGCCTGATACCATCAGCCATTGCGGGCCGGAGCTTGCGATCATGCCGGGGATCGCCTTGGCGAAGAAGCCGCGCATCTCCTCGCCGAAACTCACGCGCAACGGCGTCGCAAGTTGCGCGCTTCGCTGCGACAGCAGCATCAGGAGCTGCAGCAGGCCGGCAATTCCGACGGTCGCCGCCAGCGTCCATGCCGCCAAGGACGCATCGGCGTGCCAGGCAAGCAGCGTCGCGATTGTCCCGATCAGCGCGATGTTGAACAGCAGCGGCGAGAACGCCGTGAGCGCAAATCTCCCCTGCGCGTTCAGCAGCCCCATCAGAACCGTGACCGGGCCGGCAAAGGCGAGATAAGGCAGCATCAGCCGCCCGTTCTGGACGGCGAGATCGAGCGAGGCGCTTCCGACGAAGCCCGGCGCGATGACCATGATGATCACGGGCATCACAAGCGCAATGCCGATCGAGATCACGATCAGAACCACGCTGACCGTGCCGAGCACGCGTCCGGCGAAGGCAGACGCAGCCTCTTCGCCGTCGCGCTCCCGGACGCGCAGCCAGGCCGGGATCAGGGCCGCATTCAACGCCCCTTCGCTCAGCAGCCGCCGCACCACGTTGACGAGCTGGAAGGCGGCCAAAAAGGCGTCCGCCACGACGCCGGTGCCGAGCAGCGCCGCGATCAGGGAATCGCGAGCAAAGCCCAGCAGCCGCGATGCCAGTGTTCCCGTCGAGACGGTCAGGAAGGAGCGGATCATTGCGTGGATATACCATAGCGTTTTCGAGCGAAGTGGTCTCCGGCTCGCGTGAAGAAAACGCGTCAGAAGACAACGCTCGTTGCTTGCCCGTGGCGGCCCGGTCGTGATAGGCCGCGAGCCAGATTTCAGGCCGACAGGAAGCGGATTTCCGTGGGGTCCGCAATGCGGCAAACAGGATCAAGGTGAATGGCTGACGCGAAATATGACGTTCTCGGCATCGGCAACGCGCTGTTCGACGTGCTGGTCCGGACCGACGAGGCTTTTCTCGCCAAGCACGGCATGACCAAGGGCAGCATGTCCCTGATCGACGAGGCCAGGGCCGCCGCGATCTATGCCGACATGGGCCCGGCGACGGAAGTCTCCGGCGGCTCGGCCGCCAACACCATCGTCGGCATCGGCAGCCTCGGCGCACGTGCCGCCTATGTCGGCAAGGTCAAGGACGACCAGATCGGCAAGCTCTATGTCCACGACATCCGCGCTTCGGGCGTCGCCTTCAATACGCCGGCCGCGAAGGACGGCCCCGCCACCGGCTGCTCCTACATCCTGGTCACCGGTGATGGCGAGCGCACCATGAACACCTATCTCGGCGCGGCGCAGGATCTGTCGCCGGCCGATATCGATGCGGCCGAGATCGCTTCCGCCAAGATCGTCTATCTCGAAGGCTATCTCTGGGATCCGCCGGGCGCCAAGGAAGCCTTCCTCAAGGCCTCAAAAATTGCCCACGAGGCCGGCCGCAAGGTGGCGTTGACGCTGTCGGACTCCTTTTGCGTCGGCCGTTATCGCGACGAATTCCTGGGGCTGATGCGGGGCGGCACCGCCGACATCGTGTTCGCCAACGAGTCCGAGCTGCACTCGCTCTACGAGACCTCCGATTTCGACACCGCGCTCAAGCAGCTGCGCAACGACGTCAAGCTCGGCGTGGTCACCCGCAGCGAGAAGGGCTGCGTGGTCGTGACGCCGACGGATGCTGTCGCCGCACCCGCTTCGCCGATCACGGAGCTGGTTGACACCACCGGCGCCGGCGATCTGTTCGCCGCCGGCTTCTTGTACGGCCTCTCGCGCGATCTCTCGCACAAGCAGTGCGGCGAGCTTGGCGCACTTGCGGCCGCCGAAGTCATCCAGCACATCGGCGCGCGTCCGCAGGTTTCCCTGAAACAGCTGGCGCAGCAGCGCGGACTGACGGTCTAGCGCGCGTCTCTCTCCTCGTCATTGCGAGGAGCTCGCGACAAAATTGCAAAGCAATTTTGCGCTGAAGCGACGAAGCAATCCAGACTGTCTCTGCGGGGCAGGCTGGATTGCTTCGCTACGCTCGCAACGACGATGCGGCGTCAGGTGTGCGTACCACCTCACGCCGTCTTCGCGGCCTTCAGCCCCAGCCGCTGCTCCACCGCATCCCGCATCACGAATTTCTGGATCTTGCCGGTCACGGTCATCGGAAATTCGTCGACGAATTCCACATAGCGCGGGATCTTGTTGTGGGCGATCTGGCCATCGCAGAAAGCGCGGACCTCCTCCGCGGTCAGCGTCTCGCCCGGCCTGACGCGGATCCAGGCGCAGAGCTCCTCGCCGTAGCGGCTGTCAGCCACGCCGAAGATCTGCACGTCCTGGACTTTGGGATGACGGTACAGAAACTCCTCGATCTCGCGCGGATAGAGGTTCTCGCCGCCGCGGATCACCAGGTCCTTGATGCGGCCGACGATGTTGCAATAGCCCTCGTCATCGATGGTGGCGAGGTCTCCGGTGTGCATCCAGCCATTGGCATCCAGCACATCGCCGGTCTTTTCCTTCTCCTCCCAATAGCCAAGCATGACGCTGTAACCCCGGGTGCAGAGCTCGCCGCGTTCGCCGCGCTTGACGATCCTGCCTTCGAGATCGACGATCTTCACCTCGACATGCGGATGAATTCGCCCGACGGTGGAGACGCGCCGTTCCAGCGGGTCGTCCGTCGCGCTCTGGAAGCTGACCGGGCTGGTCTCGGTCATGCCATAGGCGATGGTGACCTCGCCCATGTTCATCTCGGTATTGACGCGCTTCATCACCTCGATCGGGCAGGGCGCGCCGGCCATGATGCCGGTGCGCAGCGATCTCAAATTGAAATTCTTGAACTCGGGATGATCGAGCTCCGCGATGAACATCGTCGGCACGCCGTACAGCGTCGTGCATTTCTCCTGCTCGATCGCGCGCAGCGTCGCCAGCGGATCAAAGCCTTCGCCGGGATAGACCATGGTCGCGCCCAGCGTGACGGAGGCGAGGTTACCCATCACCATGCCGAAGCAGTGGTAGAGCGGCACGGGAATGCAGATGCGATCCCGTTCGGTCAGCCGCATCGCACGTCCCGTGAAATAACCGTTGTTGAGGATATTGTGGTGGGTCAGCGTCACGCCCTTCGGTGATCCCGTGGTGCCGCTCGTGAACTGGATGTTGACGGGATCGTCGAACTGAAGCGCCGCGCCGAGCGCGGCGAGCTGCTCGCGATGCTTCGCGCCGCCCATGCGCGCGACGTCCTCGAAGGCGACAGTCCCGGGCGCCGAAGGTCCGCCGATCTGGATCACCATCCGCAGCGCCGGCAGCCGCGCCGCCTGCAACTGCCCGGGCCTGGCGCTCGCGAGCTCCGGCAGCAGCGTGTTGAGCATCTCCATATATTGGCTGGTCTTGAACGCCGTCGCGGTCACGATCGCAGCGCAGCCGACTTTCTTCAGCGCGAATTCCAGCTCGCTGAGCCGATAGGCGGGATTGATCGTCACCAGGATCAGGCCGGCCTTGGCAGCGGCAAATTGAGTGAGCGTCCATTCCGGACGGTTCAGCGACCAGATGCCGATGCGTTCGCCGCGTTCCAGGCCGAGCGCGAGAAAGCCTGCGGCGAGCGCGTCGACACGTTCGGCGAATTCCGTCCAGGTCCAGCGCACGCCGTGGCCGGGCGCGACCAGCGCCTCGCGGCTGCCCCAGCGCCGCACCGCATGGTCGAGACTGCGGCCGATGGTGTCGCCGAGCAGCGGCGTGTCCGAGAGGCCGCAAACGTAGCTGTCGGCTTTGCCTGCAAGATCGTTGACCAAGTTCGCCTCCTCGAATCATTGCCCCGTGCCCTGGAGCCGATGGCCTTCGGGCACGAGGTTATCCCTTGCCGGGAAGGCGCGCGACGCCGCGCGCCTCATACTAAGGGGTTAGGCCGCCTTCTTGCCGCTGCCCGCATCGAGCCCGGCATAGACGCCTCGCTCGAATCCCGCGAACGCCTGTAAGCATTTTGCATCGACGAACGGCAACACCTGCATCAGGATCACGCCGGAAACATCGCGCTCCGGGTCGATCCAGAAATAAGTGTTGGCGAGACCAGCCCACGCGAGGCTGCCGGCACTGCGGCCCTCCGGCGTCTTGGCCGTATTGATCAGAAAGGACAGTCCCCACTTCTTCACGATGTCGGGGAAGAGATCGACGTCGTTGGTGTACATGGGCGCCACGGTGGTCATCTTGCCGATGGTGAGATCGCCGATGTGGTTCTGGCGCATCAGCGCGACCGTCTCGGGCTTCAGCAGCTGGTTGCCGCTGCCGCGGCCCTGGTTGAGGATCATCTGGGTAAACTTGATGTAGTCGCCGGCCGTGCTGTAAAGGCCGCCACCGCCCATGTGGAATTCCGGGTTCTGCTCGATCTCGAACGGGATCGGTGTCAACGATCCATCTTCGCCGCGCGCATGCGTGGCGACCAGCCGCTTGCGCATGTCCTCGGTGATCTTGAACGCGGTGTCGTTCATGGCGAGCGGCGTGAAGATGTTGTCGCGCAAGTAGGCATCGAGACGTTTGCCGCTCACGGCCTCAATCGCCTTGCCGACGAAGTCGATGTTGATGCCATATTCCCAGCGCGTTCCGGGGTCGGACATGATCGGAGTCTTCAGCGCGACGTTCTGGCAGGAAAAGATGTTCGGGGTTCCGGTCTTCTCCAGATATTGCGCGCAATCGCCGTTCCACACGTTGTAGGCGAAGCCGGCGGTGTGGGTCATGAGCTGGCGCAGCGTGATCGCGCTTTTCGCCGGCCGCAGTTTCGGCTCACCCTTGGCGTCAAAACCTTCCAGCACCTGCGGGTTGGCGAGATCGGGCAGCAGCGAACCGATCGGCGCATCGAGCGACAGCTTGCCCTGCTCGACCAGCTGCATCGCGCCGGCCGATGTCACCGCCTTCGTCATCGAGGCGATCCAGAATACGCTGTCCATTGTCATCGCATCGGGCTTGGATAGATCGCGCTTGCCGAACGCGCCCTGATACAGAACATCGCTGCCGCTGGCGGCGATCGCAACGACGCCGGGAATGTCCTTGGCGTCGCTTGCCTTGCTCAGAATCTGATCGATCTCAGCTTTGCTTTGCATCGCGTTTCCTCCGGTTTGATTATCGTTGGAAGTGATCGATTGTCCTCCCGCATCCGCTGCGCGGCAAGCGTGGCGATATGCATCCTGCGGTCGCGATGTCGTGACTTGACCGCCTGCGCTCCGCGCGGGACGACTGATCTGCAACACTTCTTCACAATCTGCGGTGGATCGCTGCAGCTCACCATGACCTTGGATGGGCTCAGGCGGTATGTTTCGGGTGTTTGAAGCACTTGAAACGTTTTGTGCGATGCGGCGTTGAGCTGATGGCCCGATCGGCGGCTGACGTTAAGACTTGAAGCAAATTTGGCGACCGCCTGGCGGCCGCGGGGGACCTGAGATGATTTCGACTTGGAGCGAATGGAAGCGCTATCCCCGTCCCGGACGGGGCGACAATCTGGAAGCGCCGATCTCGCCCGGTATTTACGAGGTCCGCATCGCAGGCACCGGTGCGCTTTATTCGTTCGGCGCGGTCGACAATCTGGCGCAATCGCTGGCGCTGCTGCCGGTGGGATCGAAGTCCTGGTTCGGCCGCCGCGATACCTCCGACGCGCCTGATCTCGAATACCGGACCTGCGCGACCTCCTCGAAGGCCGGTGCCAAGGCGGCCGCCGAGCGCATGATCGGCCGGCGCGAGACCTATCTGAACGGCGCAGCGTAGTTGCTGCTGGCATTTGCTCACGCGTCCGCAATGCCCGGCGGGGAGAGGCAAGAGGCAGCGCTGCCATTTTTACTCTCAGCAGATGTGCGTTGCGGGACCCTGCATTGTGCACCCGATGTCCCTATATTCCGGGCCGATCCTGATCGTCCGAGGAGTACGCCATGACGCCGACCGCCGCACGCGCCCAGCATGCCACAGCCACCCTGCGTGACCGGTTGAAGGACCCGTCGCTGCTGAAGGAGGCCTGCTACATCGACGGAGCCTGGGTCGGGACGCCCGTGTTTGCCGTGAATAATCCCGCGACCGGTGTCGAGATCGCGAAAGTTCCGCAGCTTGGCGCGGACGAGACGACCAAGGCGGTCGAAGCCGCCCAGCGCGCCTTTCCCGCTTGGGCCAGGCATACCGCCAAGCAGCGCTCCAACATTCTGCGCAAATGGTTCGAGCTGATCGTCGCCAGCCGCGAGGACCTCGCGCTGATCCTCACCTCCGAGCAGGGCAAGCCGCTGTCCGAGGCGCTCGGCGAGGTCGATATCGGCGCCGCCTATATCGAGTTCTTCGCCGAGGAAGCGAGGCGCGTCTATGGCGAGACCATTCCGACGCAGCGCCCCGATGCACGGCTGCTCGCGATCAAGCAGCCGATCGGCGTCTGCGGCGCCATCACGCCGTGGAATTTCCCGAACTCGATGATCACGCGCAAGGTCTCGCCCGCGCTCGCTGCGGGCTGCACCGTGGTGCTGAAGCCTGCCAACGAGACGCCGCTGTCGGCGCTGGCGCTGGCCGTGCTCGCCGAGAGAGCCGGTGTCCCGAAGGGCGTGCTCAACATCATCACGGGCGACGCTCCGCCGATCGGCAAGGTGCTGTGCGAGCATCCGGCAGTGCGCTTCGTCGGCTTCACCGGCTCGACCGCCGTCGGCAAGATCCTCTACCGGCAGGCTTCCGTCGGTGTGAAGCGGCTCGGCCTCGAGCTCGGCGGCAATGCGCCGTTCGTGGTGTTCGACGATGCCGACATCGACGCCGCGGTCGAGGGCGCGATCGTCTCGAAATACCGCAACATGGGCCAGACCTGCGTCTGCGCCAATCGCATCTACGCCCAGGACAAGATCTACGACGAGTTCGTCAAGAAACTGTCCGCAAAGGTCGCGGCGATGAAGATCGGCGACGGCACGGAAGCCGGTGTCACGCAAGGCCCGCTGATCAACATGAAGGCAATCGACAAGGTCGAGCGCCACATTGCGGATGCCGTCAAGCGCGGCGCCAAGGTCGTGACCGGCGGCAAGCGCAGCGAGCTCGGGCGGTCCTTCTTCGAGCCGACCGTGCTGGCTGATGTGAAGCCCGACTCGCTGGTATCGCAGGAAGAAACCTTCGGCCCGCTGGCGCCGGTGATCCGATTCAAGGACGAAGCGGACGTGATCGCGATGTGCAATGCCTCGCCGTTCGGCCTCGCGTCCTACTTCTACTCCCGTGATATCGGCCGCGTCTGGCGCGTCGCCGAAGCGCTGGAGTCAGGCATGGTCGGCGTCAACACCGGCCTGATCACGACGGAAGTGGCGCCCTTCGGCGGCGTCAAGGAAAGCGGTCTCGGGCGCGAAGGCTCGCGCCACGGCATGGAAGAATATGTCGAGATCAAATACGTGATGATGGCGGGGGTTTAAATCGGCGGGAGGCGGCCCGAAAGCCGCCTCCTGCTCCTCTCGTTTGTGCCTTTACTGACAGCGATACATGTGGCCGTCGTCCATCTTGGTTATCGTCCCGGGTTCGCAGACCATGCCGTTTCGCCTGCGCCATTCGTCCGGCGAGTAGGCGTAAGAGGCGTAGGGACCGCTATTCGCATAATAGTCCGTGCCCGTGTAGGGGCCGGTCCCCCATCCCGGTGACGTCGCGGCCATCGCGGCGGCCGTGCCAGCGGCTACGGCGCCCGCCCCGACTGCGGCGGCACCGTATCCGTACGCGGCTCGCCGCGCCTGTCGACGCGCCACGCCGGCAACGCTCACGGGAGTCAGCGGGCGACCGACGCGCGCCTGTGCGCTGTCGACCGATACCGAGACGCCGCGCTCCCCGGACCAGCCGAAGGAGAACAGCGCCGCGCAGGTGAACGTCGAGACTGCTATTGCAATTCTTGTCGCACGTGTACGTGTCATGTTTCGTCTCCATTGCTGTCTTCCAAATACGCTTCCGATGTCCAGGGGCCGTTGCGCGGTCCCTGGCGGTCTTCTTCGCGCTGGTTCAGGAGCGACGGCAACCGAAGCCATTTGCCTTCGGCGCAGGCGGCCGCACTTGCAATTCTGACAAGCAAAGGTTCATTGGAGGCACGCCCGGTCGTGCTCGAGTGCCAATGGCACACCGGATCATATTGGAAAGCGGGGCCAGGAGCTATTGTCCCAAGGGCGGCGCAATGGGTCACGCCAATTGCCCTATCAGAGGCTTTATCGGCACAAGCCGTCAGGGCCGCCGCGATTGTCAGGTTCGCAAAGGTCAGCCGAAATCAGCAGCTTGTGGCTGAGCGTGGGGGCTTTTCTCAGATCGCATCGAACTGATCCGTGTTCAGACATAGAGCACGCTGTCGACCTCGGCCTGGATGGGTGGGTCCGGATATGCGCTTCGCTTGTCCAGGACGACGACAGGGCTCTTCCCACGCCGTTGCGAATTAACCAGACCGTCTCCGAGGTAAGATCCTGGATTTCTCCGCTTCGCTCGCAACGTCGGAGCGAGAGGCAATGCGAGCCTAGATCTTGAGTTCGCGACCCGTCACCCGCCGATACGCTTCCAGGTACCGCTTGCTGGTGGCGTCCACCACGCTCGCCGGTAATGGCGGCGGCGGCGCGTCGCCGTTCCAGCGGCCGGCGCGGCGCTCGACGTCGAGATAGTCGCGCAAGGGTTGCTTGTCGAAGCTCGCTTGCGGCCGGCCGGGTTTATAGGCATCGACGGCCCAGAAGCGCGACGAGTCCGGCGTCATCACTTCGTCGATCAGGATGATGCGGCCGTCCTTGTCGCGGCCGAACTCGAACTTGGTGTCGGCGATGATGATGCCTTGCTCGCGCGCCAGTTCCTCGCCGAGCGTGTAGATCGCACGCGTCATGCTTTCGAGCGTGGTGGCGACGTCATCGCCGACGACCTGGCGCATCTTCGCGATGGTGATGTTCTCGTCATGCCCGGTCTCCGCCTTGGTCGCCGGGCTGAAGATCGAAGGGTCGAGCTTCTCGCTCTCGACGAGGCCGGGTTTCAGCGTCTCGCCGGCCAGCGTTCCACTCGTCGCATATTCCTTCCAGGCCGAACCGGAGAGATAGCCGCGGATCACGCATTCGATCGGGAATACGGTGGTGCGGCGCGACAGCATGGCACGGCCGAGGATTTCGTTGCGATGGGCTTTGAGCGCCGGGACGGCCGCGATGATCTCGTCGGTGTCGGCGCTGATCATGTGATGCGGCACGATGCCTTCGAGCTTATTGAACCAGTATGCACTGATCTGGGTCAGCACTGCGCCCTTCATCGGGATGGTCTCGCCCATCACGACGTCGAAGGCGCTGATGCGATCGGTGGTGAGGAGCAGCAGGCGGTCGTCGTCGACGGCGTAGACATCGCGCACCTTGCCGCGGCCGATCTTGGTCAGGGGGAGGTCGCTGGAGAGCATCGTGGTCATCGGCAGAGCTTTCGGAAAGGATATCCGGCCGCACCCGATGGCACGGCCGAAAACCGGATTAGCCTATTCCGGCAGCGGAATGAACTCATGTTCCTGCGGAACCGCCGCGAAGCGGCCGGTTTTCCAGTCCTGCTTGGCCTGCTCGATCCGCTCCTTGCTGGAGGAGACGAAATTCCACCAGATGTGGCGCGGGCCCTCCAGGGCATCGCCGCCGAGAAACATCATCCGCGTCGCCTTCAGCGCCTTCACGGTGATGCGGTCGCCGGGGCGGAAGATCAGCAACCGCGGCCCCTCGTAACGTTCGTTCGCGATCTCGACCTCGCCGTCGACCACATAGATCGCTCGCTCCTCGTGGTCGGGGTCGAGCGGCACGCTCGCGCCGGCGGCGGCGGTGACCTCGGTGTAGAACCAGGGCGAGACCATCTTGACCGGCGAGGTGATGCCGAAGGCGGAGCCGGCAATCACCCGCGCGGTGAAGTCGCGCTCGGAGATCATCGGCAGATCGCCCGCCGCATAATGCTGGAATGAGGGATCGATCTCTTCGGAGGCTTCAGGCAGCGCGATCCAGCTTTGCAGGCCGAGCATCTGCTGGCCCGAGGCACGTTGCGCATCCGGGGTGCGCTCGGAATGCGCGATGCCGCGGCCCGCGGTCATCAAATTCATCGCGCCCGGCGCGATCTCCTGCACGTTGCCCTCGCTGTCGCGATGCATGATCGAGCCGTCGAACAGATAGGTGACGGTGGCGAGCCCGATATGCGGATGCGGCCGCACGTCCATGCCCTTGCCGGAGACGAACTGCACCGGGCCGAAATGATCGAAGAAGATGAACGGCCCGACCATCTGCCGCCTGCCGTGCGGCAGCGCGCGGCGGACGACGAATCCGTCGCCGAGATCGCGGGTGCGCGGCACGATGACGAGATCGAGCGCATCGCAGGACATGGGATCGCCGAGCACGGGATCGTTGGAGGGCTGCCAGCTCATGGTGGGCTCCTTCTTTATTGGTGGGTCAGATCGTAGCAGGATTTCGCATCGCCGTCGTCCTGACAGACCATCGCAGGCGCGTGATGAGGCGCCGCTAACCCTGACAGCGCCCGGGTGCTTGAAAAAATTGTTCTGACGGACGATGTTCGGTCCGCTCAAACCCACTCGCGCAGTCTTCGATGTCCCTCGCCGCCCTCGACCTCGCCTTTCGCGCCGCCAGCGTCGCGCTGCTGCTGGTGCTGGCGGCGTCGCTGCTGCAGGATTTTCGCAACGTGCCGGCGGCCCGCCTGGGTGCGGCCTTCGCGCTGAGCTCGGTCGCGCATGTTGTAAGCTATTCGCTGGATGTCACGTCGCCGATCCCGCTCTGGCATGCGCCGCTGGTCGCAATATCGACCGGCACCATCGTGGTGTTCTGGCTGTTCACCCGCGCCCTGTTCCACGACGAGTTTCGCCTGCGCTGGTGGCACGGCCTGATCTGGGCGCCGGTAGCGGGTTTCAGCTTCGCGGGCTGCGTCTGGATTGCACCCAGCGGCCATGTGCGGTTCTCGGTGACAGTGGTCAATCTGATCTCGCTCGGCTTCATCGCGCTTGCGGTCGGGCAGATGATCGCGTCCTGGCCGGCCGATCTGGTCGAGCGCCGCCGCCGCGTTCGCGTTTTCATCGTCTGCGCCATCGCACTCTATGGCGGGCTGAACGCGGTGCTCCAGATCGCCACCGCCGGCCACCACGTCGGGGCTGCAGCCGAAACCATCAATGCTGGCGTGCTGGCCTGCACCGTCGCGGCGATCGTCTATGCCATGATGCGCATCGACGGGACGGATTTGTTTCCGGCCGAGGCGGAGCCCGCGCCACCCCATGTTTTCAGTCGGCCCGCGACCGATGATTCCGCCGATCAAAAGCTCATCGAAGCCCTGATGCGGCTGATGGCGGACGAGCGGATCTATCGTCAGGAGAACATCACCATCGGCGCCCTGGCCACCCGGCTGAAAATTCCGGAATACCGGCTCCGGCGGTTGATCAACCAGCGGCTCGGCTATCGCAACTTCAATGTCTTCCTCAACAACCACCGGATCGAGGAAGCCAAGACCGCGCTCGCTGATCCCTCTCAGGCCGAGGTTCCCGTCATCACCATTGCGATGGACGCCGGCTTCCAGTCCCTTGGCCCTTTCAATCGCGCCTTCAAGGCGGTCACGGGCGTGACGCCGACGGAATACCGGCGCCTCAAGGTCGATGCGGCCTAGATATTCAGCCCTTTGAAATCACGGAAGAATTCCAGAATCGACCAGCCTCGACCAGTTTCAACCAGGTCATTTTCCAAATCCGGCGAGCGCGTGTCGCCCGCTTCCGGCCTGCTCTCCCGCACTCGCCCCGCAGCTGGAGAAAGCCCGTGACCCGTCGCCGTAAGATCATGCTCGCTACGACCGCCATCGCCTGTGCCGGCCTCGCGCTCGGCGCGGCGCGGGCGCGTGACGTGCCCAAGATTGCCACCGGCTTCATCGCGCATACGCTCTGCTCGGAGACGTTCGTCTCCGGGCTCGATCCCAAGCGCGACCTTGCCGAGACCACCGATGCGATGCCGGGTGCCGATCTGCTCACCTGGGCGATGAATCTCCGGATCGATCGCGCCCGCAAGGACGTCACGGTGACGTTGTTCGGCATCGGCCGCAGCCATGCCGTCTATCGCGAGGGGCTCGGCTGCACGCTCGAGCACGGCCAGGGGATCGCCGACGTCGCGCTGCCGCCTGACGACAAGCAGCCGGCATTGCTGCCCGAGATCGCCGGTCCGGGACTTGTGACGCCGCAAAGCAAGGGCTTGTCGGCGGCGCTCGACCGCGCCTTCGCCGAGCCAACCCAGCCGCCTTATCGCCGTACCCGCGCGATTGTCGTCATGAAGAATGGCCGCATCATTGCCGAGCGCTATGCCGACGGCATCGGCCCGCAGACGCAGCTGCTCGGCTTCTCCATGACCAAGTCGGTGACCTCGGCGTTGACAGGCATCCTGGTGCGCCAGGGCAGGGTGAAGCTCGATGGGCCCGCGCCCGTCGCCGCCTGGCAAAATCCTGATGATCCGCGTCATGCCATCACCGTCGACCAATTGCTGCGGCATACCGCCGGCATTGCGCTTGGAAGCTCGTTGCAGGCCTCGCTGGGCTCGGTGCTCGAGCCTGTCAACACCATGAAATACGCCGAGGACGATATGGCGAGCTTTGCCGAGCGTGCGTCGCTTGCGACGGCACCGGGCACGGCGTGGAATTATCACGACGGCAACAGCATCATTCTCGCGGATCTGATCCGTCGCGCCGCCGGCGGCAAGCCGGCCGATGCGCTGGCCTTCGCGCGTCGCGAATTGTTCGCGCCGCTCGGCATGCACCATGTCACGCTTCAGCTCGATGCTTCGGGCACGATCGAGGGCTCCGGCGAGATGATGGCCTCCGCGCGCGACTGGGCCCGCTTCGGCCAGCTCTACCTGAACGACGGCGTCGTTGGCGGCAAGCGGATCCTGCCGGAGGGATGGGTGAACTACTCGGCTTCAGCCACGCCAAATGCGTGGGTCGGCATCGGGGCCGGTTTCTGGACCAATCAGGGCAACAGCTTTGGCGCGAAGTTTCGGCTGGAGCACGGCTGGCCGCGCGATGCGTTCTTTGCCAAGGGCACGATCGGGCAATACACGATCGTGATTCCGTCGGAGCAGCTGGTGATCGTGCGCCTCGGCCGTTCGCCGAACTTCCCGCCGGGTGCGGACGGCGTGTTCGATCTCGTGCGCGAGGTCGTGGCGACAACGCGCGAGAAGGCGAAGCTGGCGGACGTGAATTAGGCCTCTACTGCCGCCCCAGCTCCGTCGCCTTCGCCACGCGATCGAAACGCTCCAGCGTCATGATCGCGTCGGCGAACTTGTCGGCCCGCGCATTCAGCACGGGCCGCGCCAGCGTCAGAAATTTCTGCTGCATCGTCTGCGCATCGGGGAAAGAGGTCGGCTCGCCGGAGGGATCGGCATAGAGCCGCTCGTGCACGCCGTCATCAGTCGTGATGCTGACGCGCGCGCCGAAAGGATGCGTGCGGCCAACCTCTAACCGGTCGTCCTGCACGACGTCGAACCTGTCGGCGAGGGCGTCGATGGCGGCATCGCCCAAGCGCCTGTAATCGTCCCAGCCGAACGAGCCCTGGTCGAGTGCGAGCGCGCCGGTGAAGAACATCGAGAACTGGCCGCCGACGATCGAGGTCGGATGCCGCTTGGTCGCGGCATCGCCGGTCAGGGTGATGCCGTTGCGGTGCAGGCCGATCTCGACCCGCTTGACCTGGTCGGGCGTCAGATTGTGCTCGCGCCGCATCGCGATCAGCGCGTCGATCGCGGCATGGGTGTAGCGGCAGCTCGGATAGGGCTTCACCCCGATCTTCATGGTCTCGTAGGTGTCGCCGAGCCCGGCCACCGCCTTGTCGGGATGCGCGTCATCGGTGTAGCCGGCGAGCAGGCCGTGCTTGCCTTCGACCGATTCCGTCGCGCCGACGAAATCATTGCGCGCCAGCGTCGCTGCGATCACGCCGTTCATCGCGGCGGCGCCGACCTGGTAGCGCTTGTTCCAGGCGCCGTTGACGAGGAATTGCAGCGAGCCCGCGGCCTGGCTGCCGGCAACGCCGAAGGCGGCGATGATCTGCGCCTCGGAGAGGGCAAACAATTTTGCCGCCGCCGCGGCGGCGCCATAGGTGCCGGCGGTCGCGGTCGGATGGAAGCCGCGCGCATAATGCGAGGTCGGATCCAGCGCATTGCCGAGCCGGCAGCAGACCTCATAGCCCGCGACGACAGCCGTCAGCACATCGCGGCCGGAGGCGCCGACCATCTCGCCGACGGCGAAGGCGGCTGGAACCACCGGTGCGCTCGGATGCAGCGAGGAATCCGCATGCGTGTCGTCGAAATCGAGGGAATGGCCGAGCGCGCCATTGAGCAGGGCGGCGATCGCCGGCGTCCAGGTCTTGCTGTCGCCGAACACGGTGGAGTCGCCCTTGGTGTCGAGCGCCAGCGCTTCCAGCATCTTCAGCAGCGAAGGCGTGGATTCGGCTTCGCTCCTCGCGCGGATGGCGCTGCCCAGGAAATCCAGCGTCAGCACCTTGGCGCGCTCCAGCACCTCCGCCGGAATATCGGCGAATTTCAGCTTGGCGACATACGTTGCGAGCGTTGCGGTTTCGTGGGCCATCGTGTTTCCTCGTTTTGGCCGGCAAGTTAGGCGGGGTGATTTTGCCTTTCAAGCGGCCTCGGGGCTGCGGGCATCAGCTATGCTTTCGGCTGGCTTTGGAGAGGATCGGGACATCAGACGATGGCAGGCGCAAAGGAGCTGGTCGACCGGATCCGGTCGCGGCGAACACAATTGGGGCTGGCGATCCGGGTCACGGTCGCGGCGGTGGCGGCCTATGCGATCGCGACCGCGCTGCATCTGTTGCTGCCGCTCTGGGCGGTGCTGACCTCGCTGATCGTGACCCAGATGAGCGTCGGCCGCTCGCTGAAGGCGACGCGCGACTACATGCTCGGCACGATCGGCGGCGCCATCTATGGCGGCACCATCGCGATCACGCTTTCCTACTCCAGCGAAGCGGGCCTGCTGGGGCTGCTGGTGCTGGCCGTCGCGCCGCTCGCCTTCGTCGCTGCGATCTATCCGAACCTGAGCACCGCCACCGTGACCGCCGTGATCGTGCTGCTGGTTCCGACCATGCATCATGCCGATCCCATGGCGTCGGCGATCGATCGCGTCTGCGAGGTCGGCGTCGGCGCCATCACCGGACTGCTGGTCTCGTTCCTGGTACTGCCCTCGCGCGCCGTCAGGCAGATCCGCGCCAGCGCGGCGAAGCTGCTCGAGCTGATCGCGGAGGCTTTCAACGAATTGCTTGCTGGCCTCACGCGGGGCCGCGACAACGATGCGCTGCACCGGATCCAGGACGGCATCGGCACCGCCATGGTGGGCATGAATGCGATCGGTACCGAGGCCGAGCGCGAGCGTTCGGCGCGGCTGTCGAGCGGCCCTGATACCGGTCCCTTGCTGCGCACGATCCTGCGGCTACGCCATGACGTGGTGATGATCGGCCGCGCCACCGTGGTGCCGCTGCCGGTCGAGGTGCAGGTCAGGCTCGCCGCGCCGCTGGCGGAAGTCAGCGCGGCGATCGTACGGTTCCTGAAATCGGCCGCCGAAGCCATCCGCGAGGGCGCCGGCGCGCCGCCGATCCATCCCGTGCATCTCGCGCTCCGGCATTATTCCGAGGCGGTTGCGGCCGTGCGCCGGGACGGCCTGATCCGCGGCCAGCCCGCCGAGACCGCGGAGCGCTTTTTCGCACTCGGTTTCTCGCTGGAGCAGATGCACCAGAACCTGTGCGATCTCGATCGCGTCGTCGGCGAATGGTCGGAAGCCGCGGCGGATGGGCCGGTGAAGGTCGCGAAGTGAGTTAGCGGCAGCAAAGAAGCCGGCTCATCGCGCCGGCTGCTCGATCCTCGCCATCATGCCGCGGGCCACGAGCTTGTGGAACGGGGTGATCAGCGCGAGATAGATCCGGCCGAGCAGATTGTTTGTTTTCACCAGGGTGGTCAACGTGACCTGGCGGCTCGCTGCATTCCCGGCCACATCGACCACAATGCGGAAATCGAGGTGAGAATCATCGAAGCCGGCGATCAGCCGCTCCGGTGTCTCGCTCAACACCGGAAACAGGCCGATAACGCCGCCGGGCGCCGGCGCGCCTTCGCCCGATGTCTTGAGCCCGAACGGCGTCACGAGAACGTTGCGCAGCCGCACCAGCGCATCGACCCAGCGCGGCCCGTTCAGGACCATCCTCGTGCAGGCTTCGCGGGCGTTCACCGCCGCTTTGCCGATATCGACGCGAAACGCGTCGATGAATTGCGCGCCTGCCAGCACGGTGCCGGCCTCGACATCAGGCGTGATTTCGCGAACAGGGCCCGTCATCCCGCGATCTTGCGCGTCAGCGTCCGGAAACGCAAGATCAGGAGTCCGGCATAAACGAACGATCCGATCGACAGTCCGATCCAGACGCCGACCGCGCCAAGGTCGGCATGGAAGGCAAGCATCCAGGCGATCGGGAAGCCGACGCACCAATATCCGATCGCCGCGAACACCAGCGTCATCGTTGTGTCATTGATGCCGCGCAGCGCGCCGCCCATGATGGTCTGGAGCGCATCGGCCACGAAGAAGGTTGCGCCGACCAGGAGCAGCGTTGCGGTCAACGCGACCGTCGGCGCGCTGGCCTCGCTGCTGCCGAGGAACAGCCGGCCGATTTCATAGCGGCCGAGGATGATGGCGATCGTCAGGCCTGCGACGAACGTGATGCCGAGCACCGCTGCGACGAGGCCCGCGCGTCGGACGCCGGCCGGCTCGTTGCGGCCGAACGCGTGGCCGACCCGAACGGTTGCAGCCATGCCGATGCCGAGCGGGACCATGAACAGCACGGCCGTGACCTGGAGCGCGATCTGGTGCGCGGCAAGCGCGGTGGTCGAGATCAGTCCCGTCAACAGCGCCGCCGAAGAGAATAGGCCGTATTCCAGCAGCAGTGAAAACGAGATCGGCGCCCCGATCACGATCAGCCGGCGCATCAAGGGCCAGTCGATCCGCCACAGATGCGCGAGCGGATGATAGTTTGCGAACGGCTTGCGCCAGGCGGCGATGGCGAGCGCGGCCACGAAGGTGCCCAGATTGACCAGCGTGGTCGCAAGCCCCGCGCCGAACAGGCCGAGCTCCGGCAGGCCGAACAGGCCATGGATCAGGCAATAGACCAGCGCGAAATTCGCGGGGATCGCCGCGAGCGTGATCCACAGCGGCGCCTGCGGCCGGTTCACCGCGCTCATCATGCTGCGGATCGCGATGAAGCCGAGCGCCGGCGCGATGCCCCAGGCGAGGCCATTCAGGTAGCGCTGTGCGAGCGCGGCCGAATGCGGCGCCTGTCCGAGCGCCGTCAGGATGTGCTCGCCATAGAGTGGCGAGGCCATCATAGGCAGCGAGATCAGCAACGCCGCCCAGAGGCCGACGCGCAAGGAGAGGCGGATGCGTCTGCCGTCACCGGCGCCGAACGCCTGGGCCGCCAGCGGCGACACCGCGGCCATCAATCCAAGCCCGAAGGTGAAGCTGACGAAATAGACGGTGTGCGCAAGTGCCGCAGCCGCCACCGAATCCTCGCCGAGCCTTCCGATCAGCACGAGATCGCTCGTGATCATCGCGATCTGCCCGAGCTGCGTCAGCATCATCGGCACGGCCAGCCGCAGCGTCTCGACGAATTCCTGCGCGAGATGGCTGCTGTGCACGCCGGCTTGCGGCGGCTGTTGTGATTGGACGCTGTCGAGCATGGCGGGTTGAGATAGCACGACCAGGCGTCGAAAACATGGCTCAGCTTTCGACCTTCTCCCACGAGGGGAGAAGCAAGAAAGCGCTCAGCCCTTGCGTTCCGGGACGCGCCGGATCTTCGCGCCGAGCGCGTTCAGCCGTTCGTCGATGCGCTCGTAGCCGCGTTCGATCTGGTCGGCGTTGTTGATGGTGGAGGTGCCCTCGGCGCACGCGGCTGCGAGCAGCATCGCCATGCCCGCGCGGATGTCGGGCGAGCTCAGCGTTGCGCCGTGCAGCCGGCTGGGCCCGGCGATGATGGCGCGATGCGGATCGCAGAGCACGATGCGCGCGCCCATGCCGATCAGCTTGTCGACGAAGAACATCCTGGACTCGAACATCTTCTCGAACATCAGGATCACGCCCTCGCATTGCGTGGCGGTCACGATCGCGATCGACATCAAATCGGCGGGGAAGGCCGGCCAGGGCTGGTCCTCGAGCTTCGGCACGTGGCCGCCGAAATCGTCCTGGATCTTCAGCGTCTGGTTCGACGGCACGATGAGATCGTCGCCCTCGACGCGGCAGACGATGCCGAGCCGCTCGAAACCCATGCGGATCGAACGCAGATGCTCGACGCCGGCGCGGACGATCCGAAGTGGCGAGCGCGTCACGGCGGCAAGTCCGATCAGCGAGCCCACCTCGATATGGTCCGGCTGGATCGAATAGCTTGCTTCCCCCAGCGTCGCCGGACCGTGGATCACCATGGTGTTGGTGCCGATACCCTCGATCTTCGCGCCGAGCGCGACCAGGAAATTGGCGAGGTCCTGCACATGCGGTTCGGAAGCCGCGTTGCGAAGATAAGTGACGCCGTTGGCCGCAACGGCGGCGATCAGCGCGTTCTCGGTCGCGGTGACGCTCGGCTCGTCCAGGAACACGTCGGCGCCCGTGAGTTTTGGCGCGCGGAATTCGAGCCGGTCGGTTGCGGTGACCTTGGCCCCGAGCTGTTCCAGTGCGAGCACGTGGGTGTCGAGCCGACGCCGGCCGATGACGTCGCCGCCCGGCGGCGGCAGCATCACCTCGCCGCAGCGCGCGAGCAGGGGGCCGGCAAGCAGGATCGAGGCGCGGATGCGGACGCAGAGCTCGGGATCGAGATCGGCGGCGCGGATGCTCTTGGCGTGGATGTGAAGCGTGTTGCGCTCCGTCCATTCCGCGGATGCACCAACCGAGCGGATCAACTCGACCAGCGTCTCCGTGTCGCGAATCCGCGGCACGTTCTGAAGCGTCACCGGATGCTCGGTGAGCAGCGCGGCCGCGATGATCGGCAGCGCCGAATTCTTGTTGCCGGCCGGCTCGATCGAGCCCGAGAGCCGGTGACCGCCCTCGACGATGTATTGGATGGGCGCCACGTGGATCTCTCCGTCCTGGTGTGGTGGGGCGGGCTGCTTTGGAGGCGGAAACTATAGCGAATTGATCGGGGTATCAATTCGAGCGTGATGGTTGCAACGGCGACGGTGCGGCTCCCTCTCCCGCTTGCGGGAGTGGGCCGGGGAGAGGGTGTCTCCGCAATGGGACAATTCCCGGGAGGAAAGAACCCTCACCCGCCGCGCTCAGGCGCGCAATTGCGCTGCCGAGCGCTTCGCCTCTCCCGCAAGCGGGAGAGGCCAAGCAAGCCTCAAATGTCGATCGTCGCGCTGAGCGAATGTTCCTGGATGAAGTCGCGGCGCGGTTCGACCACGTCGCCCATCAGCTTGGTGAAGATGTCGTCGGCCTCGTCGACCTCCTTGACCTTCACCTGCAGCAGCGAGCGCACGTCGGTGTCGAGCGTGGTCTCCCAGAGCTGTTCCGGGTTCATCTCGCCCAGGCCTTTGTAGCGCTGCAGCGTGATGCCCTTGCGGCCGGCTTCGGTGACCGCCTCGAACAGATCGGTTGGGCCGTGCACCACATGCTCGCTGTCCTTGCGGCGCAGCTTGCCGGAGCGAGCGTAGACGTCCTGGAGTTTGGGCGCGTATTCGTCGAGCTTGCGGGCTTCGGCCGAGCCGAGCAGGGCGTCGTCGATCACGGCTGCTTCCTTGACGCCGCGCACGGTGCGCTCGAACACGAAGCCCTGGCCCTCGACGAACTGCCCGACCCAGCCGCGCTCGACCTCCTCGGCCTGGCTGTCCAGCCGGGTCGCGATGTATTGCGCCGCGGCCGTGGCGTTCTCGGGGTTGCCGTAGACCTGCTTGTTGAGCACGCCCGTGATGGCAGCCTGCTCGACAACCTTGCGGTTATAGCGGCTGTGGAGGTTGCGCAGGATGCTGCGGACCACGCGGGCATCGTCGACCAGCTGACGCAGGTCGCGTCCCGAGCGGTCGCCGCCGCTCCCGGGAACGTAGATGCAGTCGTCGAGGCCGGCGTCGATCAGATAATCCTCCAGCGCGCGCTCGTCCTTCAGATACTGCTCGGACTTGCCTTTGCTGACCTTATAGAGCGGCGGCTGGGCGATATAGAGATAGCCGCCGTCGATGATGTCGCGCATCTGCCGGTAGAAGAAGGTGAGCAGGAGCGTGCGGATATGGGCGCCGTCGACGTCGGCGTCGGTCATCACGATGATCTTGTGGTAGCGCAGCTTCTCGATCGAGAACTCGTCGCTGATGCCGGTGCCGAGTGCGGTGATCAGCGTGCCGATCTGTTCGGACGACAGCATCTTGTCGGGACGAACGCGTTCCACGTTGAGGATCTTGCCGCGCAGCGGCAAGACGGCCTGGAATTCGCGGTTGCGGCCCTGCTTGGCGCTGCCGCCTGCCGAGTCACCCTCGACGATGAAGAGCTCTGATTTGGCCGGGTCCTTTTCCTGGCAGTCGGCAAGCTTGCCGGGCAGCGAGGAGACCGAGAGCGGGCTTTTGCGCGTCAATTCGCGCGCCTTTCGCGCGGCCTCGCGGGCCGCGGCGGCCTGGATCACCTTGCCGACGATCATCTTGGCCTCGGACGGGTGCTCCTCGAACCAGGCCTGGAGCGCCTCGTTGAGGACGTTCTCGACCACGGGACGCACTTCCGAGGACACCAGCTTGTCCTTGGTCTGCGACGAGAACTTCGGATCGGGCACCTTCACCGACAGCACGGCCGTGAGGCCTTCGCGGCAGTCGTCGCCGGTGAGCGCGATCTTTTCCTTCTTGGCATTGGCCTCGGCATAGCCGTTGACCTGGCGCGTCAGCGCGCCGCGGAAACCGGCGAGATGAGTGCCGCCGTCACGCTGCGGGATGTTGTTGGTGAAGCACAGCACGTTCTCATGGTAGCTGTCGTTCCACCACAGTGCGGCCTCGACGCCGATGCCGTTGGCCTCCGAACGCACCATGATCGGCGTGGGCACCAGGGCCTTCTTGTTGCGGTCGAGATATTTGACGAACTCCTCGACGCCGCCGGAATAGTACATCTCCTCGCGCTTCTCGACCGCATGACGCATGTCGGAGAGGGCGATGTTGACGCCGGAATTGAGGAAGGCGAGTTCGCGCAGCCGGTGCTCGAGCGTGGCGAAATCATATTCGACGTTCTTGAAGGTTTCGAGCGAGGCGAGGAACGTCACCTCGGTGCCGCGCCGGCCCGGCGCATCACCGACCACCTTCAGCGGCGCGACCGCATCGCCATGGGCGAACTCGATGTAGTGCTCCTTGTCGTCGCGCCAGATCCGCAGGCCAAGCTTGCTCGACAGCGCGTTGACGACGGAGACGCCGACGCCGTGCAGGCCGCCGGACACCTTGTAGGAGTTCTGGTCGAACTTTCCGCCGGCGTGCAGCTGGGTCATGATGACCTCGGCCGCCGAGATGCCTTCGCCCTTGTGGATGTCGACCGGAATGCCGCGGCCATCGTCACGCACGGTGACGGAATTGTCGGCATTGAGGATCACGTCAACGCGCGTGGCGTGGCCCGCCAACGCCTCGTCAATCGCGTTGTCGACGACTTCGTACACCATGTGGTGCAGGCCCGAGCCGTCATCGGTGTCGCCGATATACATGCCGGGACGCTTGCGGACGGCATCGAGCCCTTTGAGCACGCGGATTGATTCCGCGCCGTATTCGCTCGCGGTGGAGGGCTCGTTTTCGGCAGCAGGCTGCCGAGCAGGTTCTGTCATGAGAGGCCTTCGAAATGTCGCCCGAATCAGCGGCGCAAAAGGCGCTGATTTGGAAGCTATTTGTGCCATGAAAGAGGGCTTGCGCCTAGCGCAAAGTATCTCCCGGCAACCCTTTGAGCAGATAGGGTTTTTGGGCCCGGTTTCAAGGCCCGCGAAGGCCGATTCCGAGCCTCGCCAAAAGCCCGATTCGAGACCCCGTTTTCGGTCCTTGGAAGGCGTGGATTTGTACGGGGTCCGGAGGCCTGTTCCGAGGCGCCTTGGCGCGGGGAACGGTCCTCTGGTTCAGGAGATCTGATCAGGCTTCCTGTCGTCCTCCCCCAATCTGAGGGACCAAGCCTCGCCTGCGGCCACTGTGATGGTACCGGTCGCCATGCCCGGCCCAGACAGCTGGTCGCGGCGGGAACGGCGCAGGTTCAATAGAGCTGGAGCGGCGACCACAAATCGCCTTCGGGACCGACCGTGACTTCCCAGGCATCGCCGGCCGCGAGCTCGATCGTCGTGTCGCGGTTCGAGCGGCCGTCGACCTTCAACGCGTATGAATATTTGCCCGGCGGCATGTTGAACAGCGGCGCCTCGGGGCGCTCCCTGCCGGCACGAGGCGGAAGCGTGACGGTGTGGTTGTCGAGCGTGAGCACGGCCTCCTTGTCGCCGAGATTGGTGAACATCAGCGCCGCGCGGCCGGGCGTCGGCATCACATGCGCCATGGCGGCAGCCTCCTTGTTTCGCTGCACCAGATTGACCAGGGTGCTGCTCTCCTTGCGGTCCAGCTCCAGCGCCGCCGGTCCCAGCGGCGTGACGAAGGCGAGCCTGACGTGATCGCTGGCGATCACGGCGTCATCGTGCTGCTCCTGCCAGCCGAGCTTGCCGAGCTCGCTGCGGTAGAACGCGAGCACCTCGTCAAGTCCTGCGGGGATGCGGGCCGTGAGCTTGGTGCGCAGCGGAGTCGCGCTGCCGAGCATCTTTGTGGTGCCGATCTCGCGATAGCTGGTCCTCGTCGGCGCGGGTAACGCGGCATCGGGATCCGGCGCGAGCTCGGACGAGAACAGCGGCGGCAGATGCGGCATCCATCCGGTCGTGGTTGCCGCGGCGAGGCTGCACGCGAGCAGAGCGAGGCCGCACACGAACAGCCGCCATCGCGCCGGGACCTTGGTCCCGGGCCTGACCGTCATCATGGTTCTTCTCCAGGGATATCGCGCGTGTCGATCGCGCGATTGCAACGGCTGCCACACCGTAGGCAGCGGCCTCAAAGTCCTAGTCGCGGCCCGAATAAGCGGGGTTCAAGGCATCAGGCTATCGCCGCGCGGAAACGCGTCCGCTCTCGACGTCAAAGACTTCGCCGCCTGCGCCGATCTCGGCAAACGCAGCCGGATCCGCGCCGGTCAGCCACACCTGCGCGCCGAGCTTGCGCAGCTCGTCGAACAGCGCGGCGCGCCTGTTGGGATCGAGATGGGCGACGACCTCGTCGAGCAAGAGCAGCGGCACGATGCCGGTCATCTCGGCAACCAGCGTCGCGTGCGCCAGCACCAGCCCGATCAGCAGCGCCTTCTGCTCGCCGGTTGAGGCGTCGCGCGCGGGCATGCTTTTCGGCGCGTAAATCACCTGAAGATCGGTGAGATGCGGGCCGTCGGTGGTGCGGCCGGCGATCGCATCGCGCGGGCGGTTGTCGCGCAGGATCTGGCGGTAGCGGTCCTCGACCGAGGTCGCAGTCTCGCTCAGCAGCGCATTCTCCATCCAGCCGTCGAGTGCGATTTGCGCGGAGGGAAAGACAGAGGCTTGCGCGCGCGTATTCAGCATGCCGGTGAGGCGCGCTGCGGTCTGGCCGCGTGTTGCTGCGACCGCGACGGCGAGCTCGGCGGTCTCGCGCTCGATCGCGTCACACCAATGGTCGTCGTAATTGCGCGTCTCGAGCAGGCGGTTGCGCGAGCGCAGCGAACGTTCCAGCGCGTTGATGCGGCTGGAGTGCTCGACGTCGATCGCGAGCACCAGGCGGTCGAAGAAGCGCCGCCGCTCGGACGCGGCGCCCATGAACAGGCCGTCCATCGCCGGCGTCAGCCACACCATGCGGATGTGGTCGCCGAAGGCGGAGGCGGAATTGACCGGTTCGCGGTCGATGCGGCAGCGCCGGCTCATCGCGGCATCTGCGCGCGGCGGCTCGAGGCCGGTGCCGAGCGTGGCCAGCCCCAGCGCGCCCTCGACCTGAGCCGACACGGCCCAGGAGCCATCGCCCTGGTTGTCGGCGACATCCTCCAGCGTGGCGCGCCGCAAGCCGCGTCCCGGCGACAGGAACGAGATCGCCTCGATGCAATTGGTCTTGCCTGCCCCATTCGGCCCGACCAGCGCCACCATGTCAGCCGCCGTCTCGAGCCCCGCCGCCCGATAATTGCGAAAATGCGTCAACGTCAGGCGATGGATGCGGGAGGGGGTCATGTTGGCTCGTCATTGCCGGGCTTTGCTTTTCTCCCCCCTTGTGGGGGAGGGTGGCGCCTCACGTAGTGAGGCGACGGGCGAGGGGTATCTTACCGCCCGGCAAGCTTTGCAGGAATGTCCTCCAACACGGAAGCGGGTTGCTGCAACACGTCGTTGTTCCAATAGCGGGCGATTGAGAAATCCTCACCGAAAAGTACGGCATGCCGAGCTGCGTTGCGATTCCGCATGCTGACTGCCGTCGAACTCGATCACGAGGCGCTCGTCGAAACAGACGAAATCAAGAACGTAATTCTCGATCGGAACTTGTCGGCGAAACTTGGAGGCGGATAGCCGACGATCCCCCGGCAGACGCCACATAGCTGCTTCCGCACCTGTCGGCTCGTGCCGCATGTTCTTCGCGAATTGGCGAAGATGCTTGGCGGTCGGCCGATGGTGTGGATCTGGCGAGGGACCACCCCCCCTCAGACCCGCATCGGCATCAGCACATACAATGCGCTCTTGTCGTCCTTGTCCTGCACCAGGGTCGGCGAGCCGGGGTCGGCGAGGCGGAGCACTGCGACGTCGCCTTCGATCTGGGCGGCGATGTCGAGGAGGTAACGGGAGTTGAAGCCGATATCGAGCGCGTCGGAGGCGTACTCGACCTCGATCTCTTCGGTGGCGCTGCCGGAATCCGGATTGGTCACCGACAGCACCAGCTTGCCTGGCGACAGCGACAATTTCACCGCGCGGCCGCGCTCGCTGGAGATGGTGGAGACGCGGTCGACCGCGTTCTCGAAATCCTTCTTGTCGACGACGAGCTCCTTGTCATTGCCCTGCGGGATGACGCGGCCGTAGTCGGGGAAGGTGCCGTCGATCAGCTTGGAGGTCAGCACCACATTGCCGATCGTGAAGCGGATCTTGGCCTGCGACAGCTCGATCGTCATTTCGGCTTCGGTGTCCTCGATCAGGCGCTGCACCTCGCCGACGGTCTTGCGCGGCACGATCACGCCGGGCATGCCTTCGGCGCCCTTGGGCTGCACCAGGTCGAGCTGGGCGAGGCGGTGGCCGTCGGTGGCGACGCCGCGCAGGGTCGCGGCCTTCGCCGTGCCGGCGGCATGCAGATAGATGCCGTTGAGGTAATAGCGCGTCTCCTCGGTGGAGATCGCGAACTGGGTGCGGTCGATCAGCCGCTTGACGTCCTTGGCGGCGAGGCTGAACGAGTGCGAGAGGTCGCCGGCGGCGAGATCGGGGAAATCATTCTCCGGCAGGGTCTGCAGCGTGAAGCGCGAGCGGCCGGCGCGGATCGCCAGCACCGCGCGGTCGCCGTCGGCCTCCAGCACGATCTGCGAGCCGTCAGGCAACTTGCGCACGATGTCGTAGAACATGTGCGCCGGCACGGTGGTGGAGCCGGCGGTCGCGGTTTCCGCTGCAAACGTCTCCGTCACCTCGAGGTCGAGGTCGGTCGCCTTCAGCGACAATTTCGCGTTCTCGGCGCGGACCAGCACGTTGCCCAGGATCGGAATCGTGTTGCGGCGCTCCACCACGCGGTGGACATGGCCCAGCGATTTCAGGAGTTGCGCGCGTTCGACCGTAACCTTCATTGCACTACTCGCCCGATCCCCAAAGATGAAAAAGCCGGGCGGAGGAGAGCGCGCCACGGCACCGAAGGCCCCAAAAGCTGGATCATCGCGGAGAGGATCGAAAAGCCGTCGGGGCCGCGTAAAGTGGCGCGGAAAGCCATCCGTTTCAAGGGATTGGGGGCTGGTTCCCCACGATTTACAGCCAAAAACACCACCGCCGCCCCGGCGTGGCCGGAGCGGCGGCAGATTGGCGGGAGCCTTAGGCGTTTATTCCTCGGCCGTTTATTCCTGCAGCTGGCGCTTGAGCGACTCGACCTCCTCGGACAGCGCGTTGTCCTTGGAAACCAGCGCCTCGATCTTGCGGACGGCGTGCAGCACGGTGGTGTGGTCGCGGCCACCGAAGCGGCGGCCGATCTCCGGCAGCGAGCGCAGGGTCAGCGTCTTGGCGAGGTACATCGCCACCTGGCGCGGCCGCACCACATTCGCGGTCCGGCGCGACGACAGCAAGTCGGAGCGGCTGACGTTATACTGCCGCGCCACCACGCGCTGGATGTCCTCGATCTTGATCCGCTTCGGCTCCGAGGGGCGGATCAGGTCGCGCACCTCGTGCTCGGCCATTTCCAGCGTCACCGGCCGGTTGTTGAGCTTCGAATGCGCCAAGAGGCGGTTGATCGCGCCTTCGAGGTCGCGGCCGTTATGCGTGATGGCGCGCGCCAGATAGGTCAGCACCTCCTCGGGCACTTCGAACGTCGCATGGTGAGTGCGGGCGGCTGCGACGCGCGACTGGAGAATGCCGTGGCGCAGCTCCTCGCCGAGCGAGCCCATCTCGACCACGAGGCCGCCGGCGAGGCGCGAGCGGACGCGATCGTCCAGGCTTTCGAGATCGGACGGCGGACGGTCGGCCGCGATCACGACCTGGCGCCCGGCATCGATCAGCGCATTCAGCGTGTGGCAGAACTCGGCCTGCGTCGACTTGCCCTGCAGGAACTGCAGGTCGTCGATCACGAGCACGTCGATGCCGCGCAGCGCTTCCTTGAAGGCCAGCGCCGTCTGCGTCTTCAGCGCAGCGACGAAGCCGTACATGAATTTTTCCGCGGTGAGATAGAGCACCTTGCGCTCGTTGCCGGAATTGCCGGCCCAGGTCACCGCCTGCAGCAGATGCGTCTTGCCGAGGCCGACGCCCGCATGAATGTAGAGCGGGTTGAACATCACGGGATCGCCGCGCCGACCTTCGGCGACCTGACGTGCGGCGGCATGCGCCAGCGTGTTGGAGCGGCCGACGACGAAGCTTGCAAACGTCAGGCGCGGATCGAGCGGCGAGCCGCCGAGCGCATCGTGATTGGCGGACACCGGCGCGGTCGCGGTCGAACGCAGCTCCGGCGCAGGCGCGCGGCGCATCTCGACGGGGGCCGGCGCTTCCTTCGGCTGCACCACGGGGCGCACGGCGGAGCGAACGGTGAGATCGATGCGATGCACTTCCGGCATCTCGGCCTGCCAGCACGACAGCACGCGCTCGGCATAATGGGCCTGGATCCAGCTCTTCAGGAAGCGGGTGGGCACCGAGAGCCGCACGCTCTCATCCTGCACGCCCTCGAGATCCATGCGCGCAAACCAGCTCGTATAGACGTCTTCGCCAACGTTCGTGCGCAGGCGATTCTTCACGCGCGACCAGCGATCCTGTTCCGATGTCGTCATCATTTGAAAACTTTTCTTGAGAGATAAGGTTGCGTGGTGGACGCCACCCAGAGTTCCCAAGAGGACCTCTGCGGTGACGCGACCTCGAGCGAGTCCATCCTCAGGCATAGCTCAACGATCCGGCGGGAACGCCGTCGGTCAGATCAGCGATGTCAGGGATGGAGGGGTCGCGAGGTCAGCGCGTACTGTGCGCGCTCTCACAAATGGGGGGATGATCGCAGGACGGATTGGAAACGGCACCGTTGGACGATGATACTTCAGTCAACACCGCGTTGAGTCCGTAGGACATGATACCTCCCCGTCCTGCCGTGATTGCTCACGGCAAGGTCCTGCGTAAAAGAACTCCCGCGCCGTACTCCAGTCGCGGATGTCCTGCCCGTCTGCACACGTTGTCCGTTCGGCTTCGCCATCACGCGTGTCGGGGCAGCCCCAATGTGTCTCTTCTGCACAAGGCGCGAGCGGGATCACCAGGATCTCGCTTGGAGACATCAAGACAAAGAGCTACCGTTCCCATATTCCTATGGGTTTGATCCGACAATCGCTTGTTGAAGCGTCGCCTACGTGCACACCGCCGCCGATTTGCACGCTCGCCTCGTTTCTTAAACCGCGCTGGTCTCAAGATCGTGGGCGCCGCGAACGACTTAAGGAATACACTAAGCGGAAAGACTCGCAACGAAATTGATTCACACTTGAGGCGTCAAAAAACTTGACCAGCGTTAACGTCGCGCACGAGTTGTTCACAGGCTTGAGACCAAGTTTTTGGATTCGTGCACAGAATCGAAAATCGCACGCATCGTGTGACAACGACTCCCCTCACGCCAAAAAATTTTTACAAAATCGTCACGCACGCGCCGCGCGCGCGAATTTTCCAAATGCTTGTCGCTGCTATGTCGATAAGTGATTAGCGAGCCATCGTTTTTTGAGTCTCGTTTGGAAGGGTAACCCGAGCGCGAAAGCTGATCCGGTGAAACTACGGTGTGCAGAACCGCGCGCGCATGAATTCAACTTTGAGGCCGCCCCGCAGGGGTTTTTTGCACCGCGATGAGAAGTTTCCGGTGTTGCAAAAACAGCAACAGGTAAAATACGGATACCGCTCGGCGGAGACGAGAGGAGTCTTCGAGGGAATGACGTGTTGGCGAAAAGACAGAAGCCGTGAATTGTGACAGGCAACAAAAAGCCCGGCGCGAAGCCGGGCTGATTGCCGAACGCGATGTTCGCATCAACCGATCGAATGAAGATCGGCTTCGCGCGAACAACTTGCTTCGCGAATTTACTTCGCGAGCTTGGCGATCTGCGCCGTGAGGCGCGAGACTTTGCGGCTGGCGTTGTTCTTGTGAATGATGTTGCGCTGGGCAGCACGCATCAGCGCGGGCTCGGCACTGGCGAGCGCCTTGACGGCGGCGGCGCGATCGCCGGTCTTGATCGCTTCCTCGACGTTACGCACGGCGCCGCGCATCTGGGTGCGGCGCGACTTGTTGACAGCGGTGCGGCGGGCGATCTTGCGCGTCGCTTTCTTGGCGGAGGTGGTGTTGGCCATGGTCTCAATGTCCTTTGCGGGTACCGGTCGCGTCTTGGTCTGATAGCGCCGGCAGCTTGACCGCGGAATCGACGCTCGGATTTAGGGTGTTCGGTTGCTGGGCCGTCCCCGGAACATGAGCGATGGCTTTGCGGCCATCTCTGAGGCTCAAAAGAGCCTGCAACTGCTCAAAGAACAGCGGCGGCAGGATTGCGCCCACCGCCAGTTGGCGCCCTTATAGAGGGCGTCTTTGGCACCGTCAACGCTTTAGGGGCTGGAAAAGCAGGTCCGAGGGCGTGCCAAGGGCGGCCGTAACGCCCTGATGAGGTTGAATTTCTGCCGTCTCCCGGCTATTGGCTGACGGCATTTCCAAGGGCTCGTCCGGTCGGGCGGGCATATAGGGTGAGGCATGATCCGCGGCTTTTTCCGTCTGATTGGCTTGTTGCTGCTGGCCTGCGGGTTCTTCTTCGTGGTCTATGACGGCGCCCGCTGGGTGGCCGACCAGACCCTGCGCTTCACCCGGTTCGGCCAGTTCTGGAACGACATCAACCAGGCCAGCCAATCCGCCTTCCGGACCTGGGTCGAGGCCAAGGCGCCCTGGCTCTGGACCTCGGTGATCCGCCTGGTGCTCGACCAGCCGGTTTTCGCCGTTCTGGGCATTCTGGGCATCGTGTTGATGATCGTGTTCCGCCCGCGCAAGCCGCTGATCGGCTATTCCCGGGATTGATCTGCTCAATTCCCGCCGGGATTGATCTGCTCAATTCCCGCCGGGATTGATCTGCTCAATTCCCGCCGGGATTGATCTCTTCAATTCCCGCCGGGATTGATCTCGCGAATGGCGGCGTAACAAGACTGCCGCTTCCTCCGTAGAGACCTATATTCCCACTCGATCGCGAGAACGCCGCCTGAACACCTGGTTCAGGCGCGCGCCAGCTCGTTTCTCGGAGATCCCATCATGCTGTTCATGCGCAAGTCCACCACGTTGCCGAGCGCGGCCGACGCGCTGCCCGGCCGAACGCAGCCGATTCCGACTGCGAGCTTCCATTTCGTCAACGGCAGCAAGTTGCAGCCGCCTTACCCCGATGGCCTTGAGCAGGCGGTGTTCGGGCTCGGCTGCTTCTGGGGCGCCGAACGGAAATTCTGGGAGCTTGGCGAGGGGATCCATACCACTGCCGTCGGCTATGCCGGCGGTCATACGCCGAACCCGACCTATGAAGAGACCTGCTCGGGCCGCACCGGCCACACCGAAGTGGTGCTGGTCGTGTTCGATCCGAAGAAGATTTCCTACGAGAAGCTGCTGAAGACGTTCTGGGAGAACCACAACCCGACGCAGGGCATGCGCCAGGGCAACGACGTCGGCACGCAATACCGAAGTGCGATCTACACCTATTCCGGTGCACAGAAGAAGGCGGCTGACGAATCCAAGGCGCTCTATCAGAAAGCGCTCGCCGCAAAGGGCCTCGGCGCCATCACCACCGAGATCGCGCCCGCGGGTCCGTTCTATTTCGCCGAGGACTACCACCAGCAATATCTGGCGAAGAATCCCGCCGGCTATTGCGGCCTTGGCGGCACCGGCGTGTCGTGTCCCATCGGCGTGGGCGTGAGCGCGTAATTGCAAGTCGTCGAAGCGACGTCGTGCTTACCCTCCCATGGAGGGTGCGGCCGCGGTCTGCCCTTCAACCCTTTATTAACCATAACCGGTGCATCACTGGAGCCGTCTCGTCGGTAGGGATGGTCCGGTGCCGGTTGCACGCGCGTTTCGATGGTCGATCTTGGCAGCGTCCGCCGCGCTGAACCTGGGCGGCTGCATGCAGACAACCGGCTCCGTCGCGTACATGCCGCCCCGTCCCGATCTCGACACCATGGCTTACGGCCAGCCCTACAGCGCGCCGCAGCCGGCCGTGGTTGCCAACAATGGCGGCGGCGCCATCGATGCGCTCGCCAACTCCTTTGCCGCGGGTCCCGCGCCGGTGCCGGTCGCTTATGCCGCGCCGATGGTCGCTGCACCCGTGCGCTACGACGCCTCCTATCATCTCGATGCCGGCGACAAGCTGCGCGTGGTGGTCTACGGCCAGGAAGGTCTCACCAACAGCTACGCCATCGATGCCGGCGGTTCCATCACCATGCCGCTGATCGGCGCGGTGCCGGCGCGTGGCCGCACCACGGCGGGGCTCGCCGGTGAAATCGCCGCGCGCCTGCGCAACGGCTATATCCGCGAGCCGTCGGTCGCCGTGGAGATCGAGTCCTATCGCCCGTTCTTCATTCTCGGCGAGGTCGCAGCGCCCGGCCAATATCCCTTACGTGCCCAACATGACGGTCGAGAGCGCGGTCGCGATCGCCGGCGGCTTCTCGCCGCGCGCCAAGCGCGACGTGGTCACCGTGACTCACACCGAAGCCGGTGGCGCCATGCGCGCTGTCGTGCCGCTCGGCACGCCCGTCAGCCCCGGCGACACCGTGTTCGTGGGCGAGCGCTGGTTCTAGACGCTTTCCGCGCCTCGTTCAGCGTCTGAAATCAAGCCGGCCGTTCGGAAAGCAGCCGTCAATGCGCGTGGCATCGACCACGAGACCGATCCATGGCCTGACGATCGCGGGATTGGTCAGGTTGATGTATTTCCCGATCAGGCCATTGCCGCCGTCGCGCACGGCATCGATCAGTCCGTGGCGTCGGCCCTCGTCCCAATCGAAGCGCAGATGGATCCTTTCGCCGACGACACGGACCTCCGCGCGGCCCTGCTTCCATCTCTCCGGCGTATCGCCGGCAATGGTCGGATCGGCACCGCCGTTCCAGCGGCTCGCCCAGGTGCCCTCGAGCGGGTCGGACAGCGCCGGAAGGGATGCCCAATGCGCCGCATTGACGTCGTCGGCATCGCCGGCCAACGCAGCTGATACCGCGTAGTGCATGACTTCGGCGTCGCCGGGATCAGGCACGTCCATGGTGCCGAACGGGTTGCGGATGACGAGGTTGGTGTTGGGCTGCTGCATGACGATCTCCCGGCGTGAACTGGCTTGGTCAGCCAGCTCTATCGCCGCGCGCCGTGATGCAGCCACCCGATTTCCGCTCGCGGGATGACGCCTGTGGCGTCACTTCAAATGCTTGGCAAAGAACGCCATGCTGCGCGGCCAGGCGATGTCGGAACTCGCCTTGTCGTAGCTCGGCCGCTCGTCGCAATGGAAGCCATGCTGCGCGCCCGGATAGGTAAACACTTCGACGTCGGGCCGCTTCGTCTTGACGGTCTCGACGTCGGTGAGCGGGATGCCCTGATCCTTCTCGCCGAAATGCAGTTGCGTCGGCACCTTCGGGGTCTCATCCGCAAAGCGCACGACGGCGCCGCCGTAATAGCCGATCGCGGCCTTCAGGCCGTTCAGCCGCGTCGCCGCGACAAAGGCGATGCTGCCGCCGAGGCAGAAGCCGATGATGCCGACCGGGCCTGTGCTTTTCACTGCGTCGATCGCGGCCTGGGTGTCGCGCAGCATCGCCGCCCAGTCGGGATTGGCGACGAATTTGCGCGCTTCCGCGATCTCATCGGGCGTATAGCCGGACTGGAAGCCCGGCGACGTCCGGTCGAAGATCGACGGCGCGATCGCGACATAGCCTTCGCCGGCGAGGCGGTCGCAGACCGAGCGGATGTGGTGATTGACGCCGAAAATCTCCTGGATCACCACCACGGCACCCTTCGGGTGGCCTGCGGGATCGGCGCGATAGGCGCCAAGCTGGAAGTTGTCCGACGCCGTCAGTTTGATGTCTTGTCCCACGCGGGTTGTCCTTCTTTGTTGATCGTCCATGCAGGGGCTCGCGTTTGCGCGCTCACTCCCACATCCAGTTGTCGCCGTAATCCTCTTTCCATCCTGCCAGCCGGCCGTGACGGAATTGCAGGAACAGGCGGTTGCGGGACGGCAACAGGCCGCTGCCGCCGAGTTCGCGAAGCGCCAGATAGATCTCGTTGCCGCGGCGTCCGCGGACATATTGCAGGGGCTGTCCGAGGGCGTGCGCGGTCTGGTCCGCGTCCATCCCGAACGCAAGCGGCGTGTTGTTCGACAGGGTCTCGACGAAGGGACGGCGCAGCGGCGCCGTGCCGAACGGTTCGGCCTGCACCGACGCTGCCACCGAGAGAAGCGCTGCGCCCGCAGCCAAGATTGTCCGCCTCATCGTCTTGATCCCCGTTCGCCGCCTACGCCGGCAAGTTCTTCAGGAAAGCCACCACGGCGTCAACAAAAGCCTTGGGCTGATCGATATTGACGGCGTGTCCGGCCGCGGGGATCACGACCTTTTGTGCGCCGGGGATCTTGGCTGCCATGTAATCCGACGCCGCCAGGAACGGCGTGTCGTCGGCGCCGACCACGATCAACGACGGCACCTTGATCTCGGGCAGCAACTCCATGACCTTGGCATCGCGCTGGGTCAGCATGCCGCGCGCGGCGAGCGCCAGTCCCTTGGCGTCGCGATGGCTGGCGGTGGCGCGCTCGCGCGTTGCCGCTTTCAGCACGGCGAGTCCTTCCTGGTCGAGCTTGTCGGCCGTGGCGAGCGCCCGCGCATTCCAGGCCTCGCGCGGCTCGTCCTTCTTGAAGCCGGGCCCAGTGTCGATGATCAGCAGCGCACGCGTGCGTGTCGGATGGGCGCGGTAGAACGCAAGCGACATGTAGCCGCCGAGCGACAGCCCGCCGATGATGGCGCTGGTGGCGCCGACAGCATCGAGGATCGCCGCGATGTCGCCGACGGTGAGTGCTTCGCTATAGGCTTTGGGATCATCGGGGTAGTCGGACTGACCGTGGCCGCGCATGTCCCACAGGATAAGGCTGTGGTCGCGCGCGAGCGCCTCGATCTGGCCGTGCCACATCGCGGAGGTGGAGGAATAGCCGTGCGTGAGCAGCAGCGGCGGCCCCTCGCCGTGAACCTCGTAATAAATGCCGACGCCGTCGCGGTTGATCCTTGGCATGTCTCCACCCTTCCTGTTCTGGACAGTGTAGCCACAATCCTGCGGCGTGAGGCTACGAATGCGTCCGAATTAGCGATCGAACTCCGCGCGGCCGTTCAATATGCCGCGCAGAGCCACATTCGGACATTTGCATGTCAACGGGCGCCCCGAGCCGGCCATCCAGGCCCGATTCTCGAAAATCCCTTGCCCTTTCAAGACGGGTTTCGATGGGCTACGATAAGTCCTCGCGGCGATGGCGCCGCGCGGATGAGAACTCGCTCAAAATGCGCTGGTTTCGGGATAGTGCCAGACTGGGTTCATGGCTTGCGCTTTTCGCGCTTGCCGTGAACTTTGCGCTGTCCTTTGGGCATGTTCACGTGGGCAATGCGTCGGAGCGCAGTTCCATCGTGGGCGCTCTTACTCTCTCCGACAACGGTAAGGCCCAGGGGCATTCCAGCGACTCCCACCCCGACCATCTATGCCCGATTTGCGTGGCGACCGCTGCGCTGGCCAACGCTTTGGCCCCGACGCCGCCCGCAATCCTGCTGAAGTTTGACGAGACCGCTGTTGACCGCAGAGCGACGCCCATTCGCCTCGTCATTGCGCTCCATCGCTCGCCATTCCAGTCGCGCGGTCCTCCCGTTTCCTGACCCTCTTGCCCGCTATGCCGCTGCGTGCGGAGCCCCGCCACCACGAGTGGTCAAGCTCCTTTCCCTTTCGGGATGGCCGCACGGCATTTGTAGCAATTCAAGTGCAGATCTGGTCAGGCCGTCATGGGTCTTCAGTTTACGTCGAAGCGCCGAAAAGCGCTGGTCTCTGTATCATCATTGAGCTTGCTCGCCCTTGCTGGCACGGCAGCGCCGGCACAAGACAGGGCGCCTCAACCAGCCGCCACAGCGGAGCCGCAACCGTCGAACGCAATCCCTGCGCCCGCCGCTACCCCTGCGCCGCAGGAGACGCCGCAGCAGAGTGCCACCCCTGCGCCGGCTGCACCTGAGCAGGCGGAAACCGGCAAGCCTTTGCCGGAGGTGCGCGTCGCCGCCCCGGTCGAACGGCGCCGGGCGCCCAAGCCGCCGACTCCGCAGGTTGTCGTCAGGAGCCAGCCGCCGGCGCCGACGCAGGCTCAGGTCGTCACCGAGCAGAACCAGCATTTCGATGCAGCTCGCCAGACCATTGTGGCGCCGACCGGTACGAGCTCCTATCAGATGACGCAGCAGGCCATTGAGGCCCTGCCGCAAGGCGAGAATACCTCGCTCGATCGCGTGTTGCTGCAGGCACCCGGCGTCAGTCAGGACTCCGCGGCCGGCGGCGATCTGCATGTCCGCAACGAGCACGCCAATGTTCAATATCGAATCAATGGCATCATGCTGCCCGACGGCGTCGGTGCATTCGGCCAGATTCTCGACACCGGGATTGTCGGCAATCTCGCACTGATCACCGGCGCGCTGCCGGCACAATACGGCCTGCGCACCGCAGGCGTGGTCGACATCCAGACCAAGTCGAGCGCCTTCGACAACACCGGCAAGGTCGGCATTTATGGCGGCAGCCACGAGACCATCACGCCCTATGCCGAATGGGGTGGTACGGTCGGCAACACCCGATATTTCGTCTCCGGGCGCTACTTCGGCAGCAATCTCGGCCTGGAAAATCCGACCCCCTCCAACAACGCGATCCACGATCATACCGACCAGGGCAAGGGGTTTGCCTACCTCTCCACTGTCGTCGATCCCACCACGCGGATCGTCTACATGGGCGGTGTCTCCAACAGTCGCTTCCAGATTCCCAATAATCCCAGCCAGACGCCTCAGTACACGGCCTTTGGCGTGTCCGACTTCAATTCCGCCAATCTCAACGAGAACCAGCGCGAGTTCAATTCATTCAACGTGCTGGCGCTGCAATACTCCAGCAACGGGCTGGATCTGCAGACATCCTATTTCAACCGCTACAGCAGCGTTCATTTCGTGCCGGATGTCATCGGCGATCTCGTCTTCAATGGCGTGGCGTCGGATGTCTACCGTAGCAGCCTCACCCACGGCGTTCAGACCGATGCGGCTTACCGCGTCTCGGACGCTCATACATTGCACGCAGGCTTCACGGTCAGTGCCGAGAATGCGTTCGTGGGCAACGGGTCGGTTCTGCTCCCCCTCGACGTGACCGGGGCGCCGTTCGATGCTCCCTTCAACGTGCTCGATCAAAGCAGCAAGACCGGTTTTCTCTTCGGAACCTACATTGGCGACGAATGGAAGGTGACGAACCGGATCACTCTGAACTACGGGCTGCGGTTCGATCAGATGATGCAGTACACGGATGCGAACCAGCTCAGCCCGCGCATCAGCATGAGCTATACCCCGTGGGACGGCACGGTGTTCCACGCCGGCTATGCCAGGTATTTCACGCCGCCACAGCTCGTGCTGGCGGCACCGACCAACCTCGGCCTGGTGCAAAACACCACGCAGCAGCCGGAGGTGAACCTCGCCGATCCGGTTCGCCCCGAGCGTTCGCATTATTTCGACGTCGGCGTCACGCAGAAGCTCCTGCCGGGTCTCGAAGTCGGCGTGGACGGCTACTACAAGATGGCGAGGGACCTGCTGGATGATGGGCAGTTCGGCGCCGCCTACGTGCTGACCGCGTTCAACTACGAAAAGGGCGACAATTACGGTGTCGAGCTTTCGGCGAAATACAGCGACACGCATTTCCGCGCCTATGCCAACATCGCTTATGCGCGACAAATTGCGACCAACGTCGTGTCGAACCAGTTCTTGTTCGGTGCCGACGAGCTTGCCTACATCGCCAGTCACTACGTCTACACCGATCACTCCCAGTGGGTCTCGGGGTCGGCGGGCGCATCGTACAAGTGGGACAATGGCACTCGTCTTTCGATGGACGTGCTCTACGGCAGCGGCCTGCGCAGCGGTTTCGCCAACACCTCGTCGCTTCCATGGTATTCGCAGGTGAATCTCGGCGTCTCGCACGAATTCAAATGGTTCGACGACAAGAAGCCGACGACGTTGCGCTTCGACGTCGTCAACCTGTTCGACACGGTTTACGAAATCCGGGACGGATCCGGCATCGGCGTGTTCGCCCCGCAATTCGGGCCGCGCCGAGGCTTCTTCTTCGGCATGTCCCAGAAGCTTTGAGCGAAGCGATGCGAAACTACGATAGAGACGAGAACCAGATGCGTCACACCGATCGCAAATCACGGACCGCAGCCCACGGCCTGGCACGGCTGCTCGCGCCTGCAAGTGCCCTCGTCGCGTTGCTGGCGACGTCCACCGCTGCGCTGGCCCAGAGTGACGCCCCAAATCCGCTGTTGCCGCGAAATTTGTCGCCATGGGGCATGTTTGTGAATGCCGACATTGTCGTGAAGGCGGTGATGATCGGGCTCGCCTTTGCCTCGCTCGTGACCTGGACGATTTGGCTCGCCAAGACCATCGAGCTGCGCTTGGCAGCCAGGCGCGTGCGGCGACGGCTGAAGATGCTGGAAAGCGGCCCGCAATTGTCGGAGGCGCTTCGGGACTGCGAGGGCGCACGGGATGCCGTGGCGCAGCTCGTGCTTTCCACAGCGCGCGAGGCCGAACTTTCCGGCTTCATCGTCGATGACGGGCTCAAGGAGCGTGTCGCCTTGCGATTGGAGCGCGTCGAGGCGGCAATGACCCGGCAAGTGTCGCATGGCGTCGGCATCCTGGGGACCATTGGCGCCACGGCGCCCTTCGTCGGCCTGTTCGGCACTGTATGGGGAATCATGAACTCCTTCATCGGCATTTCCGAGGCCCATACCACCAATCTCGCCGTGGTCGCGCCCGGCATTGCCGAGGCGCTGCTGACCACGGCGGTCGGCCTGGTCGCGGCGATCCCCGCGGTCGTCATCTACAACCATCTTGCGCGGGTGATCAGCGGCTACAAGGTATTGCTCGGCGATGCCTCGGCGCAGCTTCTTCTCATGATCAGCCGCGGTGCGAATGCCCCGGCGTCGATGCGGTTCCGGGCGGCGGAGTAGGCCATGGCCATTCGACTCGGTTCCAAGGCCAGCGAAGATCTCGAGATCCAGCACGAGATCAACGTCACGCCGTTCATCGACGTCATCCTGGTTCTGCTCATCATCTTCATGGTGGCTGCGCCGCTCGCAACCGTCGACATCGGCGTCAATCTGCCGGCCAGCACCGCTCCCGAGCAGCCGCGCCCGGACAAGCCGGTGTTCGTAACCATCAAGTCGGATGGGACGATCGCCGTCGGCGACGTCACCGCATCGCGCGATGAGCTCGCGACCACGCTCGACACGGCGACCGGCGCGCACAAGGATGAGACGATCTTCATCCGCGGCGACAAGGCGCTCAGTTACGGCGAACTGATGGGGATCATGAACGTTCTGCGCGACGCCGGCTATCTCAAGCTGGCGCTGGTCGGACTGGAGACGCCGGCGCAGAAACCATGAACGCATTCGCACTACACTTGCCGGACAAGCGGGGAATTTCGCGCTGGACCCTGGCGGCGTGCATCGTTGTGGCTGCGCATGTGGCGATCCTTGCCTCGATCGCGCTGTGGTACGCGCGTCGGCCGGCCCCGCCTACGATCATTCCGGCCATCGCCGTCTCGCTTGCGCCGATGGAGGCCTCTTCGCCCCAGGTTCAGACGCAGGATCTGGCGGTCGGACCGGCCATGCAGCAGGCCGAGGAAGCGCCAAGGCAGCCGCCCAAGCCCGAGGAGCAGAAGATCGAGCAGGAGGTGCCACCGCCGCCGCAACAACAAGCTGACGTGACGCTGCCGAAATCCGAGCCCAAGCGGGTCGAGGAGCCCAAGCCGGAAGCGCCGCCGCCCGCCCCGGAAACCCGCGCGCCGCCGAACAGCGAGCGGGTCGGTCAGTTTACGCAAGCCGCTTCGAACCGCTTTGATGCTCTCGTTGCCGGTCATCTGGAACGCTTCAAACGCTATCCCGCTGCGGCACGCGGTGAGGTGGGCACGGTCGTTGTTCGCTTCGTGCTGAACCGCAAGGGTGACGTGACGCGAAGCGAGGTGACGAAATCGTCGGGCCACAAAGTGCTCGACCAGGAGGCCCTCGCGATCCTCCGTCGAGCCAGTCCTTTCCCAGCCTTTCCGTCCGAAAAGCCGGGCGACCTCGAGACTTACAACGTCCCGATCAGCTTCCATCACTGAGCTGTTCTGCGGGGCTGGCTGGCCAATATGCTCGCGCTCCGACGCGATGTCAGAACCAATGGCATTCAGTCACCGCCGTAGTAGCTTCGCTGGAGCCGGTAACGACCGCCCCTTGAGATGTATACTTGCCGCAGGCAATTGCTGGTCCTGCAAACCCGCGCTTCATCGCACTGCAGATATTCGAAGTGCAGCTTTATGATCCGTGAATTGTCCAAGAACGTCGCAAAATAGTGGGCGGCGCGCGTCTCATTCCCGCACATGCGCGTGACGGCGGTTCGAATCTCGGGCGGCAAACGATCGATACGTTCCGAGCTCCAGGGAGGGTCCCGACTTGCCAGAGCGCCGAAAGCGGATGCTGGTGAATGGCAGGCAGGCAAGAGCAGCAGGGCTGCGGCTGAAACCGGCAAAGACCGTGTGTAGCGCATCCACATGCCAGCTCCGGTTCAAGAGTAGCAAGATCTCGCAAATGCACTTGTGCGGCCAAAGTTATCAGGAAATGAAGGGCGCGCCAGCCGCGAAGTATTGTCCGGCGTAATCCGGTGCATCAAGTTTGAGTGCTTTCTTGATTTGCCCTGGCCGGATGTTCGTTCCGCAAAATTCCAAAACTGGACATTCGAGCAGTGCGAAGAACTCGCGGGCCGTGATTGACCGCGATCAGGCCGAGGCTGCCGAACAAGCCGCGTGGCGCTCCTCTGGTAAACGACCGTCGTGTCCTCAACGGTATCCTCTGGATATTGCGATCAGGGACCAGCTTGGCGTGATCTACCGGACGTGTTCGGTCTATGCGCCACCTGTTCAACCGGTTGGCCGCAAGGTTACTTGGAGGAAACCGTCACGGTTGCGATGGATGCATGTCTCGCCACGCTGCCTGTTTGTGTCCAGTCGCTAACGTCAGCGCCGTTGTGGCAACGCACAACAAGCGACTGCCGACATTGTTTCGATCGATTCCAAATTGCATTTGCCTCCGCGCACGAACCCGATCATTGTCCGCGCAAGGCGGAGGCCAGCCCGGTGGGCGTCCGCCATTCAAGTCGCCGCCGTAAGCGGCTTCATTGCACCGGCAGGGGAAGACGCCTATGCCAACGCTCACGATCAACGGGCGGAGTATGTCCGTGGACGCGGCAAACGACACGCCGCTCCTTTGGGCCATCCGCGAACAATTGCAGATGACCGGCACGAAATTCGGCTGCGGTGCCGGCCTGTGCGGTGCCTGCACCGTGCACGTCAACGGCGAGGCCGTACGGTCGTGCCAGACCATGGTCGGCGACGTCGCCGGCAAGAAGATCACCACCATCGAAGGCCTCTCCGCCAAGGGTGACCATCCCCTGCAGAAGGCATGGATCGCCGAGCAGGTGCCGCAATGCGGCTATTGCCAGTCCGGGCAGATCATGCAGGCGGCTTCGCTGCTGGCGAAGAACGCCAATCCGACCAAGGAAGAGGTCGTGGCGCATATGGACGGCAATCTCTGCCGTTGCATGACCTATTCGCGGATCCAGAAGGCAATCATGCGCGCCGCCACCGAGATGCGCACCGCATCCGCCGCCGGCAACGAGCGGAGGCCCACATGAACGAGCACGTGAAGACCATCACAGCCGAGACGACGGAGCTCAGCCGCCGCTCCTTCCTGGTCGGCACCGCCGCCGCCGGCCTCGTGCTCGGCTATGCCGGCGTGCCCGGCATTGGTGAAGCGCTCGCCGCGGCGCCGGCCAATTTCGAGCCGAGCGTCTGGTATGCGATCTCGCCCGATGGCCTGGTCACCGTGACCTGCGGCAAGGCCGACATGGGCCAGCACATCGCCTCCACCATGGCGCAGATCGTCTGCGAGGAGCTGGGTGCGAAGTGGAGTGACATGCGGGTCAATCTCGCCTCCAACGATCCGAAGTTCAACGATCCGGTCCTCGGGGCGCAGATCACCGGCGGCAGCTGGTCGACCATGATGAACTTCGACGCGATGAGCCGGGCGGGTGCGGCCGGACGCATGGCGTTGACGGAAGGCGCGGCCACTGCGATGGGCGTGCCGGCTTCCGAGCTCGTGGTGCGGGATTCCGTGATCTCGCATGCCAAGTCGAAGAAGCAGATGTCGTTCGCCGATGTCGTCAGGAGCGGCAAGGCAACGAAAACCTTCACGCCCGACGAGCTGAAGGCGATCAAGCTGAAGACGCCGGATCAATACACCATGATCGGTGTGTCGGTGCCGCAGCTCGACATCCCCTCCAAGAGCAACGGCACGGCCAAATACGGCATCGACGTGATGATCCCGGGCATGGTCTATGGCGCGGTGGTGACGCCGCCGGTGCGCTATGGCGCCACGGTGAAATCGGTCGATGACAGCAATGCGAAGAAGGTGCCGGGCTTCATCAAGGCCGTCACCCTCGACGACAAGACCCAGACCACGACGGGCTGGGTCGTTGCGGTCGCCAATACCTATGCCAACGCGAAGAAGGCCGCGGCAGCGCTGAAGGTCAGCTATGACGGCGGGCCGAATGCAAAGCTGTCGAGCGAGTCGCTGCTCGATGAGGCCAAGCGGCTTCAGGGCCTCGACGATTCCGGCCAGTTCTTCGTCAAGGATGGCGATGTCGGCGCCGCGCTCGGCACGGCGGCGAAGGTGCTTGAGGCGGAATACACCACCAGCATCAACATCCATGCGCCGATGGAGCCGATGAACGCCACTGCGGAGTTCAAGGGCGACATCCTGCACATCTATTCCGGCAATCAGTTCGCGACGCGCTCCGGCGCGATTGCGGCGGGTGCTGCCGGGATCGATCCGAAGTTCGTGGTGATGCACCAGATGTGGCTCGGCGGCGGTTTCGGCCGCAGGCTAGATGCCGACATGATGGTGCCGGCAGTGCAGGCGGCCAAGGCCGTCGGCAAGCCGGTGAAGGTGATCTACACGCGCGAGAACGACATGACGATGGATTTCTCGCGTCCGCTCACCTACCAGAAAGTGAAGGCCGGCATTGACGGCGACGGCAAGCTCGTCGCGCTCAGCCACGACGTCGTCTCGGCGTGGCCGACCCAGCGCTGGGGCATCCCCGACTTCCTGTCGCCTTCGGTCGACAAGAAGGGCCCGCTCGACGCGTTCACCGTGAACGGTTCGGACTTCTTCTACACCGTGCCGAACCACAATGTGCGCGCGATCAAGAACGAGATGGCGCACAACGCCACTCCGTCGGGCCAGCTCCGCTCGGTGGCGCCGGGTTGGACCTTCTGGGCGGTCGAGAGCATGATCGACGAGATCGCGGTCGCGGCCGGCAAGGATCCGGCGCAGTATCGCATCTCGCTGCTCGACGGCGCGGGCAAGAACGACGGCGGCGCGCAGCGGTTGCGCAACACGCTGCTCGCCGCGATGGGCCTTGCAGGCTACGGCACCAAGAAGCTGCCGAAGGGTGAGGGCATGGGCGTTGCCTGCGTGTCGTCACAGGAACGTGCGACCGCAAGCTGGACCGCATGCGTCGCGCATGTTGCTGTCGCGCCCTCAGGCGAGGTGACCGTGAAGAAGCTCACGGTCGCAACCGATGTCGGCACGCAGGTGCATCCCGACAACATCCGCGCCCAGGTCGAGGGTGCGGCGCTGTGGGGCCTGTCGCTGGCCTTGTACGAGAAGGCGACGCTGAAGGACGGCGGCATCGAGCAGACCAATTTCGATAGCTACACGCCCTTGCGCATGAGCCAGATGCCGGAGGTCGCGGTCGCCGTGATCGCCAATGGCGAGAAGGCCACCGGCGTCGGCGAGCCGGCGGTGACGGTCGTCGCGCCCGCCATCGGCAACGCCATCTTCAATGCCTCCGGCGCCCGCGTCCGCGCGCTGCCGATCACGGCGGAGGCCGTGAAGGGGGCGATGAAGGCGTAAGGCGGGGCGTCCTGCCGCACCAAGAACGATCCGCCGGAGGGCGACCTCCGGCGGATTTTTGTTGCGAAAAAGCCAGTGTTTTCAAGGGCCGCTCTACTGCGCATGGGGTTGTTTTCGCGTTCGTGGGGAGGCGATCCGTAAAATTGCGTGGAATTCCGGCAGCCTCCGTTGAGCATGCCTCTTAAGGGCCGGAGAACCTGATCCGGCTTAGGCTGATGCCAAATACCCTCCCGTGCTTTTGGGGAAGCCATGAACGCGCCAGCCAAATCCGCCACCAAACGCCAGCTTCTGCTGGCTTCGGATCGCAGCGACCAGAGCAGCGAGCTCGCCAGCATCTTGAAGGCGGTCGGCGACGTCGCGACGGTCTCGACGCAGGAGATCCCCGAGCAGCCGTCACGCGCGCTCTCCGGCCTCGTGGTCGACATCAACCTGCGCTCGCCCGAGAGCGTGCAGCGGGTGCGCAACAAGCTGCGGGGCGACGCCTATCGTTCCATGCCGCGGCTGTTCGTGCTGGCGGACGCCCTGCACCACGGCACCATGCAGGCCTGGGCGCTGGGCGCCACCGACACCATCTCGCGACCGCTGCAGCCGGAAGACATCCTCCAGCGCATCCGCGCTGCATTCCCCGATACCGCGACCTATGACGCGACCGATCGCGGCAAGACGCTCAACCGCGGCGTCGAGGCGGCGCATACGGTGCTGAAGAAGATGTTCGAGAAGCTGCCGCTCGGCATCCCCTTGACGTTCGACGACGTCATCGCCGCCGAGAACAAGATCCTGAAGGCGATCAAGCACTCCTCGCTGCGCGAATGGCTCACCACCGTCGGCTGCCATCATGTCGGCAGTTACCGGCACTGCCTGTTCGTCACCGGCTTTGCGGTCGCCTTCGCGCAGCACCTCGGCATGCGCGAGGACGACCAGCGCCGGCTGACCCGCGCCGCGCTGCTGCACGATGTCGGCAAGGCCTTCGTTCCCTCTCATTTGCTCGACAAGGCCGGCAAGCTCACCGACGAGGAGATGGCCGAGGTTCGACAGCATCCGCGCCGCGGCTATGACGCGCTCGCAGCCCAAGGCGGCTTCCCGCCGGAGATGCTCGACGTCGTCTTGCATCACCATGAATTCCTCGACGGCTCCGGCTACCCCAACGCGCTGTCGTCGAACCAGATCAGCGACATCGTGCGCCTGACGACGATCGTCGACATCTATGCGGCTCTGGTCGAGAAGCGCGCCTACCGCATGCCGTTCACGCACTCGCGTGCTTTCACGATGATGGAAGGCATGGGCGGCAAGCTGGACCAGCAGCTGCTGCAGGCGTTCCGGCCGGTGGCGCTGGGATCGTTCTGATCCGGCTGCCGTCACTCGACCGGCTTCCTGAGTTCCGCCTTCGCCGCCGTCTCCAGCGACGCTAATCCTCCGACGCCGCCGTCGCGCGGCCGGACATCGATCTTCTGTTGATGAACTGGAGCGACATCCGCGGCGCTTTGCCGCTCGCCAGCGCTTGCGGACTTCCGGTGCATAGCGGGCTTTGTTACAACGCCGCCGACGCCGCTATCAAGAACAACACTTGGGAGAACCCTCGAGATGATCACCCGCCGTTCCGCGCTCGGCCTGCTCGCCGCCACGCCGCTTGCAGCCAGCCCGCTGTCGAAAGCCTTCGCGGCGGATTATCCGTCCCGGCCGGTGAAGTTCGTGGTCGGCTATCCGCCCGGCGGTGCAACCGACATTCTCGCCCGCCTGATCGGCCAGCGGCTGTCGGAGCGGCTCGGCCAGCAATTCGTGATCGAGAACAAGCCGGGCGCCGGCAACAACATCGGCACCGAATCCGTCGTGAATGCCGAGCCAGACGGCTACACCGTGCTGCTGGTCAATCCGGCGAACTACATCAACTCGACGCTCTACACCAATCTCAAATTCAACTTCGTTCGCGACATCGCGCCGATCGCCGCCTTCCAGCGCGTGCCGAACGTGATGACCGTCAACAAGGACGTGCCTGCTAAGACCGTTGCCGAGTTCATCGATTACGTGAAAGCCAATCCCGGCAAAGTGAACATGGCCTCTTCCGGCAACGGCACCTCGGTGCATCTGTCCGGCGAAATGTTCATGGCGATGACCGGCTGCAAGATGCAGCACGTGCCCTATCGCGGCGCGGCGCCCGCGATCACCGACATGCTCGGCGGACAGGTGCAGGTGATCTTCGACAACATGCCATCGATCATCCAGCACATCCGCTCCGGTTCGCTGCGCGCGCTCGGCGTCACCACCGCGCAGCGCTCGCCACAGCTTCCCGACGTGCCGGCGATCGGCGAGACCGTGAAGGATTATGAGGCAAGCGCGCTGTTCGGCATGGGCGCGCCGAAGAACATGCCCAAGGACGTGATCGCCAAGCTCAACGACGAGATCAACACGATCTTGAAGGAGCCCGACATGACCAAGCGCCTGGTCGATCTTGGCGGCGATCCGCTCGTCTTGACGCCGGAGGGGTTCGGCCAGCAGATCGAGGCGGAGACCGCCAAGTGGAAGAAAGTCGTCGAGTTCGCCGGCCTCAAGGTCGAGTAGCGTTTCCTAGATCGACCGGGAATTGAGCCCCGCCGCAAGGCGGGGCTTTCCTGTTGCGCGAGTTCCTGCTTGACGGGCTGACGTCAGCGCCTATACTAAACCTTATGGTTAAGTATCAAGACGAGACGCTTGATCGCACCTTTGCGGCATTGTCGGATCCGACGCGGCGCGCATTGCTGGCCCGCCTCGGCGAAAAGGATAGCCTGTCCGTGAGCGAGCTGGCCGCGCCCTTCTCGATCTCGCTGCCGGCGATCATGAAGCACCTCGACGTGTTGACGGATGCAGGCCTGATCGTGCGGGAGAAGACCGGGCGCACGGTTTCCTGCCGGCTCACCGCGCAGCCGATGGAGCAGGCGATGGACTGGCTCAATCGCTATGCCCAATTCTGGTCCGAGAGTTTCGACCGCCTTGCCGCCTTTGTGGAGGACAAACCATGGTCAACGCCGTCGCCAACGTCGCCGGACGCGCAAACGAAGGCCCAAGCCTCACGCTCACACGCCGGCTCCGCGCGCGGCCGGAAAAGGTCTTCGCCGCCTGGACGCAAGCCGCGCAGCTAGTGCAATGGTTCGGGCCGCCGAGCATGAAGCCGGCGACGCTGAACGCCGAACTCGACGTCCGCGCCGGCGGCCGCTACCGCATCTCGTTCACGCGCGACGACGGCGAATATTTCGAGGCGGGCGGCCTCTACCGTGAGGTCGTACCGAATGAGCGGCTGGTCTTCACCTGGGCCTGGCATTCGACACCGGAGCGCGAATCGTTGGTGACGATCACGCTGAAGCCCGACAGTGCCGGCACGCTGATGATTTTTCATCACGCTCAGTTCTTCGACGAAACTGCACGCGACAACCATCGGCGTGGCTGGGACTCGTTCTTCGACAAGCTCGACGCCTTCATCGGCTGATCCGGACAGAGGAGGATATCATGCAGCAACATCAGATCGTCTCGCGCGAGCAATGGGTCGCGGCTCGCAAGGTCCATTTGGCGCGCGAGAAGGAGTTTTCACAGGCACGCGAGCGCCTCGCCGAGGAGCGCCGCGCATTACCCTGGGTGAAGGTTGACAAGAGCTACATCTTCGACGCCCCGGACGGCCAGGCGACGTTGGCTGACCTCTTCAAGGGCCGCCCGCAGCTCGTGGTTCAGCATGTGATGTTCGCGCCGGACTGGGAAGCTGCCTGCAAGAGCTGCTCGTTCTGGGCCGATGGCTTCGAGCGCATGGTGCCGCATCTGGCGGCGCGCGACACCACCATGGTCGCGATCTCGCTGGCCCCGGTCTCGAAGCTCGAGGCGTTCAAAAAACGGATGGGCTGGAGTTTCGATTGGGTGTCGTCAGGCCGCAACGACTTCAACTACGATTACGAAGTCTCGTTCACGCGCGAGCAGATTGATCGGGGCGTGCCGAAATACAATTTCGGCACCACGCCGTTCTACGGCCCGGAGCTGCCCGGCATCAGCGTGTTCTTTCGCGACGAGGCAGGCGAGATCTTTCACACCTATTCCTGCTTCGCCCGCGGCCTCGACATGATGAACGCGGCCTATCAATATCTCGACCTCACTCCGCTCGGCCGACACGAGGAAGGCCTGCCCTATCCGATGGACTGGGTCCGCCTGCGCGACCAATACGAGTCGCAGGCAAACAGCGCGTGCTGCCACCTGTGACGGCGGCTACTTCTTCGCGTCGGCCTCTTCCGTGCCTTTGCACGAGATCAGCATCGTATAGGCGCGGGCGTTGCCGGCGATCTCGGTGGTTTTGAGCTCGCCCTTCGGCTCGGCCGTCTGGTATGGCACCACCGAATTGTCGAGGAAATCGCGCAGCGCGCCGGTCTTGATCGCGAAGTTGATGTTCTCGGGGATGTCGCCTGTCAGCGCGGCAATGCGCAATCCGGGGAGCTTGCCGGTGACCACGCCAACGATCTGACCGCTGGTGTCGAACAGCGGGCCGCCGCTGTTGCCGGGCTGCACCGGTGCGCTGATTTGCAGGAATCGCGTGTCGTTGCGCATGCCGCTGAGCGAGCTCACGATCCCGGTCGTCACGGTGAAGTCGGACGTGAGCAAGCCGTGATAGGGAAAGCCGATTGCAACGACAGAGTCGCCGGAGCGGAAGGAGCGGTCACGGATCCGGGCATACTCGTTGAATGTCGCCGTCGACGGCGCCTGCAAAAGAGCGAGATCGTTGTTCACGTCGGCAGACACCACGCGCAATAACATCGCTGCCTGGCCAGTGAGATTTCCTTTGAGCTCGCTGCAACCTTCGATCACGTGGTTGTTGGTGACGATGTGGCCGCTCGCGCTGACCACGAAGCCGGTGCCAAATCCGGAACTGCTCTTGGTGCCTTTGGCGGGCTTGCCCGCCGCCGGTGACGCCTGCTTGTCCGCCGTGACGGCCGGCTTGGCGGCACCCTTGGTGAAGTCGCCGGCCTTGTCGAGGCCGTCGGCCTTCACCTTGGTCACGCAATTGGCCAATGCAGCGATCACCGGTCCGGTCGAGGTGAGGTTAAAATTCAGAACGGCGCTGCCGGCCGTCGCCACCATCAGGCTCGCTTTCTGGAACGCACGCACGACATTCGGCGGCAAAATGGCAGTGAGCATGTTGGGCTGGTAGGCCGTGGCGTACAACCTGGCTTGCTCCTGCCCGTCAAAGGTCACGTCGATCGCGGCACTCTCGCCCTTGTTGAAGTGATAGTTGGGGCTCGCAAAGGCGAGCGACCATGTGCCGGCGGCATTTTGGCTCACGACCAGGCTGACACCGCTCGCATACGGCGTCGTTGCGGCGCAATGGGAGAAGGCGCCGGTCTGATCGTTGCTGAAGGCGCCTCCGATCCAGTTGCCGACATTGACTGAGCCGAACGGCCCCGCCGCGTGTGCCAACCCCGCAAAACCAAGCTGCAACAGCGCCGCAGCAACAAACGACGTCAACCGCATAACTTCCCCCGAACTGCTTTGACCTCATCTTACCTGCGTGCTCGCGTGTTGTGCAACCAACAGTTGCGGGAAGCGCCCGGGACCTGCCGGGGACTTTCGGACTTGCCTTTAACTTTGTGAAGCGGTATACTTTGCGTTACAAAGTGATCGGAAAAGCCGCCGCGGGGCGTGGGTGGAGCAGAGTTTTGGCGTTGCCAATGCGCGATCTCGACAAGGCACTGGCCGACATCGTGGCGATCCGCAGCCAGATTGCGGCCGGCACGGCGTTCCGCGGCTATGGTCCGGCCACGATGGCGGCGACCGGAGCTGTGGCGCTTGTCACCGCCATCCTGCAATTCTGGCTGCTCCGCGATCCCACCGGCGAGCCGCTCGGCTTCTTCTTCGGCTGGTTCATCGCGGCTGCGTTGTCCGGCCTGATCATCTGGATCGAGATGCGCGCGCGCTCGCGCCGCCATCATTCGGGTCTTGCCGACGCCATGATCCATCAGGCCGTCGAGCAGTTCCTGCCCGCGGGCGTCGCGGGTGTCCTGCTTGCGGTGGTGATGTGGAAGTTCGCCGCGGAGACGCTGTGGCTGCTCCCGGGGCTATGGCAGATCCTGGTGTCGCTCGGCATCTTCGCCTCTGTCCGTTGGCTGCCGCGCAGCGTGGCATTCGCCGGGGCCTGGTACTTCATCTCGGGTTTCGTGGTCGTGGCGCTTGCGAGCCGGACCCACATGCTGTCGCCTTGGACCATGGGCCTACCCTTCGTCATCGGCCAATCGGTCATGGCGGCGATTCTGTATTTCGCGTCCGGAGACAATGATGTCGAAGAGTGACAGTGCGCCGTTCTCTTATGAGGGGCTCGACCGTGTGATCCACGAGAAGGCGAGGCTTGGGCTTCTGACCTCGTTGATGGCTCACCCGAAGGGGCTTGCGTTCGCCGACCTGAAACAGCTCTGCGGCCTTACCGACGGCAATCTCAGCCGGCACCTCGCGGTGCTCCAGGAGGCTGGCCTCGTCGAGGTCACGAAGGGCTATGAAGGAAATCGCCCGCACACCACCTGCCGTCTGACCAAGACCGGCCGGCGCCGCTTCCTCGACTATCTCGCGGTGCTCGAGCGGCTGGTCCGCGACGCCGCCAAGGCCGCGGGCCGCGAAGCCTCGCCGCTCGGCCGTCTCGGCATTCTCCCGACCTGACCTGTCCCCCATTTTTGACTGGAGACTTTGCGATGCAAAGTGAGATCACGTGCCACAACGAAAAACTTCATGTCGGCATCATCATGGACGGCAACGGGCGATGGGCGACGCGGCGCGGTCTGTCGCGCGTGCGCGGCCACGAGGCCGGGGTGGAGACGATTCGGCGAATCGTCGAGGCCGCGCCCAAGCAGGGCATCGGCACGCTGACGCTCTATGCGTTCTCGACGGACAATTGGCGCCGGCCCAAGGCCGAGGTCGCCGCGCTGATGACGCTGCTTCGCTTCTATCTCGCCAATGAGGTGCAGAGCCTCGCGAAGAACGGTGTCCGCCTCAACGTCATCGGCCGCCGCGACCGGCTGCCGGATGGTATCGCCAATGCCATCGCGCGCGCGGAGGGGGCCACCGCCCACGGCACCACGCTGAATCTGCGCATCGCCGTCGACTATTCCGCGCGCGACGCCATCCTGAATGCGGCGGCGAAGGCGGCTGCGCTGACCAGCCTGACCCGCGAAGCCTTCTCACAGCTCGTCACCGGCGAGGCAGGCTTGCGCGACGTCGATCTCATCATCCGTACCTCGGGCGAGAAGCGCCTGTCGGACTTCCTGCTCTGGGAAGGCGCCTATGCCGAGCTGCATTTCACCGAGCGGATGTGGCCGGAATTCGATGCAAGTGATCTCGCCGCTGCGCTGGCCTCCTTCCACGGCCGCGAGCGCCGCTTCGGCGGCCTCAAGGCCATCATGCCAAAGGAGGTGCCGTCGCTCTCGCGGGCGTGAGGCTGGACCGCATCGCTGAATTCTGATGTCGTGGAGCACCACCATTCGTGAGTGATCGCATGACGTCCTTCAAAACCATTCGTGCCCGCGCAGAGAAGCGCAAGGGCGGGCCCAAGGCGCTCGAGAAGCTGATGCCTGACAAGCCCGGCCTGAAGGGTCTGGCAAGACTCGGCGACGACCGCATTCTCGCCGAGATGACGCGGCGGGTGTTTTGCGCAGGCTTTACCTGGAACGTGATCGAGGCGAAATGGGACGGTTTCGAAGACGCGTTCCTGCGTTTCCAGCCGGGCAAGCTCAGCTTCCAGCCAGAGGATTATTGGGAAGCCCTGCTGCGCGACGCGCGGATCGTGCGCAATGGCGCCAAGATCATGTCGGTGCGCGACAATGCAGCCTTCGTGCAGGAGATCGCGACAGAGCACGGCAGCTTCGGCAAGTTCCTGGCGAAATGGCCGCCCTCCAACCAGATCGGCCTGCTCGATCTGCTCGGCAAGCGCGGCTCCCGACTCGGCGGCAACACCGGCCAGATGCTGCTGCGTTTCGTCGGCTGGGACGGTTTTGTGACATCGCGGGATGTCGTCGCTTGCTTGCGCGATGCCGGTCTCGACATCGCCGAAGAGGTCAAGTCGAAGGGCGATCTCGCAAAGGTGCAGGCGCAGTTCAATGCCTGGGCCGAGGAGACCGGTCTGCCCTACACCTATCTGTCACGCATCTGCGCCCTCTCGGTTGGCGAGAACAGGATCGAGCACTAGTTCACGGCGAAGTCACGCATGATCGGGCGGATCGTGGGCATCGTGTGGCGATCCTGCGCCGTCCGCGCGGCAGATGAAACGCGCGATCACGAATTGACTTTCGCAGGAACATTTGTGCGCAGCACCCGTTCGGGAGTTTGAGCCAGGCGGTACAGGCGCCCGCTCAGTTCCATGAACAGACAGAACGGAGCAGCTCATGAAGCTCACATCCGAACAGGTGAAGCAGACCGTCAACCAGCTCGGGGCCCAGGTGCTGCCCGATGAGCATCCCGCCATTCCCCAGCTCAACAGCATGTTCGGCGACCACACCTTCTTCGTCGACGAGATGGGCCTGAAAGTTCTCGAGCCGACCCCGTCGCTCGGCGCGGAGCGCGAGACCGGCGAAGTCGTCAGCCTCGCCGACTGGAGTGATGCCGATCTGACCCGCTTGATGGCGCACGAACCGGAGCCGACCGGCGTGATCGTCGTGTTCGAGCACGTCAGGCACTGACTGGGCCGCGCCAAGCAAGACCACCCTTCGGGCGACGAAGGGTGGCTCGATCAGACGTGCGGTGAGCCGCTGATGTCCGATCCGCCCCTGTGCAGAACGGCCTAAGCAGTTTAGGCTCTTCGATGTGGGTGCATCACCCAAAATGATCGAAGCGACTTGCAGGAGGTGACGATCATGGACGTCGACAAGGCTACTGCCGTGATTTCCGCAGCCGGGATCGAACTGACCGACCGGCGCCGGAACGGCGCCGATGATGGCTGGTCGCTCAGCTTCTCCAATGGCGCCGTCGTGGAAGTCGGGGACAAGGGAGACATCTCCGCTTCGGGCAAGGGTGCCGAGGTGGTCGCAAGCCTGCTCGGGTTGCCCGGCAAATCGGCTTGAGGCCGCAGGCCCTGAACCCTTCACTTCGCCGGTTGATATCCGTCGGACAGCGTGCCGAGAAAGGCGACGACGTCGTCGATCTCGACCGCCGTCAAGGCGGGTGCATCACCGGCCCTGCGGTCAAACGGCGCATCCATGTTGACATTGGCCTTGGGCCGTTCGGGCAGATCATCATATTTATCGACGCTGCCGTTCGCCTTGCGCGGATACCAAAGCTCCGGCCGCGTCTCGCGTTCGACATAGAACCGCACGGCGTCGCGCAGGGAGTGCACGGAGCCGTTGTGAAAGAAGCTTTGGCGAAGCGCGACATTTCGCAGTGTCGGCGTCCGGAACAGGCCGCAATAATCCTCGCGCTTCAGGAAATCGTTGCGCAGCGGCCCGCACAGGCCGAGGTCGAAATAGGCCGGGTCCTTGTTGGCGGGAATGTCGCGATTGCGCGGCACGCCGAGCGCGATCAGTCCGTAATCGGTGAACTGGGGCGGGGTGCCGTCATTGCCCCGTTTGCTGATATGGCAGGAGGCGCAATTGCCCTTGTTCGGCGCGTTGAACAGCTCGAGCCCCCGCGCTTCCGCAGGCGCAAGCTCGGCCTCGCCGGCCAGCACCGCGTCATATTTGCTCGAATAGGGATAAAAGGTCCGGTAATCCTGCTGGTAGACTTCGAGCGCCTTGAGCGCGATCCTGTACACGGTGGCAGGATCGGCAGCTGCCTTGGATCCGGCGATGGCCGCGATCTCCTTGCCGTGGCCGGCAGCGAGCACCCGGCGTGCCACCTCGAACGCGTCCCGATTGCCCATCTCAAAGCTCGAGAGCAGCGGAATTGCCGCCTGATCGGCGCCACGGTCGACCCGTCCATCCCAGGTCAGGCCTCCGGTCGGGCCGTTGTCGATGCTTTCGTCGGCCTCGTCCTCGGAATCGTGGAAATGTTCGGTGAAAGGCGGCACCGCTTGCAGGTATTTCAGGGAGGGGACGGCTCGCATCCCCGGTTGCTGCAGGTCGCCACCACCCATCTGCACCGCGCGTGAATTGGCCGGTCCGAAGCCGTGGGCGGGATCGTGGCAGGACGAGCATGCAAGCTTCCCCGACGGCGAGAGCGAGGGATCGAAAAACAGGGCCCGACCGAGCGCGCCGAGTCGCTCGGCCTGCCGGCGCGCCTCGGCGCGCGACATCTCCGCACGGGCCTTGCCGGGACCGAGGGCGAAAGCGGTGAGGACAATCACCGATACCAAAACCCAGTGCGTCATCCGCATGTTGCAACCGTGCCTATGGCGAGGCATCGTCATGACGATTAAACCGTGCTTTCGAGGGGCGTCCACGCTATGACGAATGGAACGAGAGCATCAATCAGGTGAGACAGGGGGGCTTTGAATGCGGGCGAAATCGGCGATTGTCCTTTGTGCATCGAGTTTGGTCATCGGTGCGTTCGATCCGGCGCTCGCGGCGGGGAACGCTCCCGCCGCCAGGAAGGATGCTCCCGACGATCTGACGCTGATCGATACGGTGGTGGTGATTTTTGCCGAGAACCGCAGCTTCGACAATCTCTATGGCAATTTCCCGGGCGCGAACGGTGTTGCGAACGCGTCCGCCCGGACGACGACGCAGCGCGATCGCGACGGCAAGCCGTTCCGCGAATTGCCGCCGGTCTGGGGCGGCCTGACTGCCAAGGGTGTGACGCCGCCGGTGACCGAGGCGCAGACCGAGCATCTGCCCAATCGCCCCTTCTATCTGGACGATCCGAAGGGCTTCAAGCTCGGCTACGGCACCATCACGCACGACCTCTGGCACCGCTTCTACCAGAATCAGATGCAGATCGATGGAGGGCGCAACGACAAGTTCGTCGCCCACGCCGACTCCGGTGCGCTGGTGATGAGCCTGTGGGACGGATCGAAGCAGGCGATGTGGAAGGTTGCCGAGAAATATACGCTGGCCGACAATTTCTTCATGGGAGCGTTCGGCGGCTCTTTCCTGAACCACCAATGGCTGGTCTGCGCCTGCGTCCCCACCTATCCCAAGGCCGACATGAGCCCGGCCAAGCCGTCGATCTCCGTTGTGGAAGCTGACGGCGTGACGTTGAAGGAGGCCGCCAACTCGCCGAAATCGGCCATGGATGGCATCCCTAAATACGTCAGCGACGGCAATCTCACCCCCGATTTCTATGCCGTGAATACCATGCAGCCGCCGTTTCAGCCGAGCGGCAACGAACCCGCGAAGGATGGCGACAAGGCTTATGCGGATCCGATGAAGCCGACGACGTTGCCGCCGCAGACCGAGCCGACGATCGGGGATTTGCTCAGTCTCAAGCGCGTCAGCTGGGCCTGGTACGGCGGCGCCTGGCAGGACGTGCTGGAGCATGGCAACAATTCACCGGTCCCGAACTTCCAGTATCACCACCAGGCCCTGAACTATTACGCCAGCTTCGCGCCCGGCACCGCGGCACGTGCCGAGCATCTGCTCGACGGTGGCCTTGGGGGTACCGAGTTCATCAAGGCGATCGACGACGGCAAGCTGCCGCAGGTCAGCTTCTACAAGCCGCAGGGCGACCTCAATGAGCATTCGGGCTATGCCGATATCCAGGCCGGCGACACGCATATCGCCGACGTGATCGCACATCTCGAGAAGAGCCCGCAGTGGCAGCATATGCTTGTCGTCGTGACCTATGACGAGAACGGCGGCCTGTGGGATCACGTCGCGCCGCCGAAGGGCGACCGCTGGGGCCCTGGCTCCCGCGTCCCCGCCATCATCATCTCCCCCTATGCGCGCCACGGCTATGTCGACCACACGGCGATGGACACGACCTCGATCCTGCGCTTCATCACGCGCCGCTTCGAGCTGCCGACCCTGCACGGCATCACCGTGCGCGATGCGGCGATTGCCGCTCACGATCAGAAGCCGCTCGGAGACCTGACCAGCGCGCTCGCGCTCAAAGGAAAGTAGGAGCTGCGCGCAAAGACTGAGATTCGTGTCAGAATCCCTGGGGATCACCACCAAGCCCATGCCGGCTGACCGCCTTCTTCTCCTCCAAGACGCTCTCATCAGGACCGCTGAAACGCATGTCGACCCTGGAAGCCGCGCTGCGAGGAGGAGCAGTCGTCATTCTGCTTTTCCGCGTAGTGGTGGCCGCGCGCGATGCGCGGCGTAATCCCATCAGCCGCTATTCCGCATTTCTGGCCTTGACCATCGCGGCCTATATCGTCGATTCGGCGCCGGGCTTCGGTGTGCTGGCTCTGCCGCTGCGCATGTCGGTTCATCTCGTCAATGCCGGCATGCCGGCGGCGTTCTGGATTGCGATGAGCGCCATCTTCGTCGATGGTTTTCGCCTGCGATGGTACCATTGGCTCGCCGGGCTCGCGTTGATGGGGTTCGCGCTGATCGACATGTCCAGCCATCCGATGTCTGTCGATGTGGCGCGCAGCTGTCTGTCGGTGTCCCTTTTGCTGCTCGGTATCTGGAGCGTGCTGTCGGGGCGCGCGACTGATCTCGTGGAGAACAGGCGACGGCTCCGCGTCTGGTACGCAATGGTCACCGCGCTCTACTCGCTGTTCACTATCGGCTCGGATTGGCTTTGGCCCGGGGGTCTTTCGGCGGCATCGGTCAGCCTCGCCAACGCGGCCGGCCTGACGGCGCTGATTTTTCTGTTCGCCGTGCTGGGTACGCTGGCTTCGGCCGAGACATCGCTGGTTCCTGCGCCGGTGCTGGCTAGGACGCTGGCAAGCGAGCCGGTCGCGATCCCGCGAGATCCGCCGTCGGCGGCAGTCGCCATCGAGCCCGATGCGGCCGAGCTCGCCGCGCTCCGCCGCCTGCTCGACCGCGACAAGGTCTTTCGTGAGCCGGATTTGAGCATCGCAACACTGTCACAAAAGCTCGACATTCCGGAATACCGGCTGCGTCATCTGATCAACCGTCAGCTCGGCCATCGCAACTTCAGCGCCTTCGTCAACGGCTATCGCTTGGCGGAGGCCGAAGCCGCGCTGGGCGATCCTGCGCAAGCCGCCGTGCCGATCCTGACCATTGCGCTCGATGCCGGCTTCGGCTCGATCGGACCGTTCAATCGCGCCTTCAAGGCGCATACCGGCGTGACGCCGTCCGAGTATCGGCGGGCCCGTGCTGCCGGCGCGACCGGTGCCGAAACCTAGCCGTTTCGCGATTTTGACTGGCCTATTGCAGGAATCGGCCAGTCGTCTTTCAGGTTTCGGCGCGCCGGCGCGCTGTCCTCGTGCAATCCACTGTCCTGCAGGCGGGCAGCCCGCCGATGTGAGATTGCCATGAAGCTATTGATCCAAGTGTTGCAGTTCTCCCTTCCCGCCGTGATCGCGATCGCGACGCTGGAGGGGCTCGTCCTGGCGCTGGTGATGCGGCGGGACTACAATTGGCGCGCCTATGGGGCCTCGCTGGCCGACGCTCTTGGCCGGCAATATCTGGTTTACACGCTGCTGCCGCTCAGTATCGCTCAGCCGCTGGTCGATCTGGCCTGGCGCCACCGGCTGTTCACCGTCCCGCTCGACGGGGCGCTGTCGGTGATCGTGCTCGTGATCGCGCAGGACTTCTCCTATTACTGGTTCCACCGCGCCAGCCACCGTGTTCGCTGGTTCTGGGCGACGCATGCGATCCACCATTCCTCGAACGAGTTCAACCTGGCGGCCGCCTACCGCTTTGGCTGGACCGGAAAACTGACCGGTGCGGCGATCTTCTACGTGCCGATGATCTGGCTCGGCTTCGCGCCAGGCCCGGTGTTCATCGCCGCCGGCATCAACCTGCTGTACCAGTTCTGGCTGCACGCGGAGTGGATTCCGAAACTCGGCTGGCTGGAATATGTGCTCAACACGCCGTCGCATCATCGCGTGCACCACGCCTGCAACGCCGAGTATCTCGATCGCAATTACGGCGGCATCTTCATCGTGTTCGACCGGATGTTCGGGACCTTCGTCGCCGAGCGCGACGACCTGCCGTGTCACTACGGCCTGGTGAAGCCGCTGCGCTCCAACAATCCAGTCGTCATCGCGTTTCACGAATGGGCGGCACTGGCTCGCGATCTCTGGCGCTCACCCACGTGGCGCGATCGGCTTGCCTGCCTGATCGGCCCGCCCGGGGATGGTGCTGAGCCTGCGTCCGTCACGCCGGCGGTGCACGATGCCGGTCAAAAGATCGAGGTTGCAGTGGGATGAAATGGCGCACCCGACACGATTCGAACGTGTGACCTTTGCCTTCGGAGGGCAACGCTCTATCCAGCTGAGCTACGGGTGCAACGAGGCCTCATTTAGCCTAATGGCGGGAGGTGGGCAACCGGTCTTGCCGCGACAATCGCTGCGCTTCAGGCCGATTTGCGCGGGACCAGGCCAGGAACTTGACTGCTGTCAGGCATATTGTCCCGCCCCAGGCCGGAAAATTCGGCCAGCACCCGCTCGGAGCAGACGACTCGGTTGCGGCCGAGCCGCTTGGCCGCATAGAGCGCCTGGTCGGCCGCACCGAGCAGCTGGTCAGGGGCGCCGTCGACCTCGCCGGGGACGTGACTGGCGACGCCGACACTCAGGGTGACATGCTCGCCGGCCCCGTGGGCGCCATGGCTGATCCGCAAGGCCATGACCGCCCGGCGGATCTCCTCGGCGATGACGCAGGCATCGTCGCAGCCCGTCTCGGGCAGGATCAGCGCAAATTCCTCACCGCCATAGCGGCTGGCGAGATCGAGCGGGCGCACGGCATGGCGGCTCACGACGCGCGCGACCTCGCGCAGGCATTCGTCGCCGCTCTGGTGGCCGTGCTCGTCGTTGAACAGCTTGAAATGGTCGACGTCGACGAACAGCAGCGCCAGCGGCCTCTGCGTTCGCTGCGCGCGCCCCCATGCGGTCAACAGCATCTGGTCGAACGAGCGGCGGTTCGATAGCCCAGTGAGCCCGTCCTTGGTCGCGAGCTCCTTCAACGCCATCTCGGCGCGCTTCTGGTCGGTGAGGTCGCGCAGCGTCTCTACCACGGCGATGAGATTGCCGGCCTCGTCATGGATGGGACCCGCGTCGATCGCGAGATAGAGCTGGCTGCCGAGCTTCGGCATCACACACCAGTTCTCCGCGGAAAAGCCGAGCCCGTTGTGGCCGCGTGCGGTGTATTCCGAATAGAACTCCGGCAGTTGTTCGGGGCGGTCTTGCGCCACGAGGTCGGCAAGGCAAGGGCGCTTGGTCTCGTAGAAGGCCTGCCAGTGCTTGGTGGTGCCGATCACCTCGGAAGCGGCAACGCCCGTCAGCCGCTCGCAAGCCCTGTTCCAGATCACGACGCGACGCTTGGGGTCGATCACGAAGGTCGGCACCACCAGATGCTGCATCAGGCGCACGGCGTAGGAATCGGCGACGCCGACGATTTTGGAAGATTTTGTCATCTCAGGCCACCGCCGCGACAAGCATGCAGTCATCAGGGCCGAACAAGCCGCGCACCTCGATCGCAGGCCTGGGTCTGCTGAAGAGATAGCCCTGCATCTCCGTGCAGCCGAGCCCGCGCAGCATTTCGCGCTGGGCTTCGGTCTCGACGCCTTCGGCAACCGTCGTCATGTTGCTCGCGGAGGCGATGTTCACCACCGCCTGCACGATCACGGGCGATCCGCCGGGATCGGCAATGTCGGCGACGAAGCAGCGGTCGATCTTGATCTTGTCGAACGGGAAGCGCTTCAGATAGCTCAGCGAGGAATAGCCGGTGCCGAAATCGTCAAGCGCGATGCGCACGCCGATCGAGCGGAGCTGATGCAGGATCGAGAGCGCCGCCTCGTCGTCGCGGATCAGAACGGCCTCGGTGATCTCGATCTCGAGCCGGTGCGGCGCGAGGCCGGAGGCGGCGAGTGCGCCCGCGATCCGCAGCGCCAGCGTGTCGCATTTGAGCTGCACCGGCGAGACGTTGACCGCGACGCGCACATGCGCCGGCCAGGTCGCGGCCTCGTTGCAGGCAGTGCGCAGCACCCAGTCGCCGAGTTCGTTGATCAGGCCGGTATCCTCCGCGATCGGAATGAACTCGGCCGGCGAGATCATGCCGCGCTCGGGATGGCGCCAGCGCAGCAACGCCTCGCAGCCGGTGACCGCGCCCGAGTGCAGGTTGACCAGCGGCTGGTAGTGAATCTCGAAGCCGCCCTCGACCAGCGCCTGGCGCAAATCCTGCTCCAGCGTGAGGCGGGCCTTGGCGCTCGCATCCATCTCCGGCACGAAGAACCGGTGGGTGCGCCGCCCTCCGGCCTTGGCGCCGTACATCGCGAGATCGGCGTTCTTGATGAGCTGGTCAAGGTCGGCGCCGTCCTGCGGCGCCAGCGCGATGCCGATGCTGGCATCGGTGGAGAGCTGGTGGCCGAGGCAATGATAGGGGCGGCGGATCGCCTCATGGATAATTGTCACGAAAGACAGCGCGTCAGCGGCCGTTTCGATTCCCGTCTGGATCACCGCAAACTCGTCGCCGCCGAGCCGAGCGATCAGATCGCCGGACTTGAGACAAGCTCGGATGCGGCCGGCGATGGCCTTCAGGAGCTCGTCGCCGACATGGTGGCCAAGCGAATCGTTGATGCCCTTGAATTCGTCGACGTCGATATAGAGCAGTGCGAACCGCTCGCCGTCCGCGACCTTTGTCAGCTCCCGCTCGATCTGCTCGCGGAACAGCGTGCGGTTCGGCAGGTCGGTCAGCGCGTCGTAATGCGCCAAATGCGCGATCTTGTCATGGGCGCGCCGGCGCTCGGTGACATCCTCGACGACGTTGATGAGGTAGCGCGGCTCGCCGGACGTGTCGCGGATACCGATCCGGGTCGAGGTGATGTAGCGCGGTCCCATGGTCAGGCTCGTCCAGGCATGTTCGTCCCTGAACAAGCCCTCGGTCATCTGCAACGCCCTGCTGTCGTCTTCAGTGACTTCCCTTGCGGTGTCACCCGGATAGATGTCGAAGGGAGTTTTGCCGACCACGGTTTCGCGCGATTGGCCGAACTGCTCTTCCGCCGTGCGGTTGATCAGCAAATATTGGCGTGTTCGGGCGTCCTTCACCGTAATCTGCGAGGGGATATGATCGACGATCTCGCGGAGGAACGTGTAGTTGCGGTCGCGCTCCTGCTCCAGATTGCGCCGCTCGGTGATCTCCTCGATCGTGGCGACCCATCCGCCCTGCGCGAGCGGGGTGTTGATGACCTGGAAGGCGCGGCCGTTCGGGAGTTCATGTGTTTTTACGGCGACCTTGCCTTCGGCGACTTCCCTCAGGACGTCGGCGCAAAACTCTTCGACGTTGCCGCTGAACGCGTTGCGCTCCTGGCGATGGTACATCGCCCGTTGGATGTGACAGCCGGGCTTGATGACATCATGGGAAAGCCCGAACATCTCCACATAGCGGCGATTGCAGGTGACGATATATCCGTCGGCGTCGTGCAGGATCAGCCCTTGCGACATATTGTTGAGCGCGGTGTCGAGCCGCAGGCGTTCGGCCTCCAGCCTCTGCTGGGCCTCGCGGTTCTGCCGGTTGATCTGGCGGATGATCAGGAACAGGATCAGCGCGATCACGGCCGCTGAAAGCGTCGCGGTTGTGACCATGAACCGCGTTTGCTCGCGCCAATCCGCAAGCGCCGATTCCATCGTATTGGTTGCGATGATGATGATCGGGAAATGCTGGAGCCGCGCCCCTGCACCGAGGCGCCCCTGACCATCCGTCGGACTCTTCTCGATCCGCAGGGTCTGCCGACCACCCTCTGCAACGATCTTTTGCAGCAGCGGTCCGCTGGCGTAGCTCTTGCCGACGAGCTCCTCGGCGTAGGGATGGCGGGCCAGCATCATGCCGCCACGGTCGTACAGCGAGATGGCAGCGCCGTCTCCGAGCGCCAGCGATGAGAAATATTTCTGATAGCTGCCCGGATCGATTCGCCGCACCATGACGCCGACGAGTTCGCCCGCCGGATTGGTCAGGCGGCGCGCAACCACAGTGGTCCATTTGCCGAGGAGAAAGCTCTTCACGGTTTCCAGCAGCACCGGCTCGGACTCGGGATTGGATTTGAAGGTTTGGAAGTAGGCTCGCGACGAGATGTTGATCTTGGGCAGCGGCTCGTTTCGCGACCAGTTGATGATGTCGCCGTTGATGTCATAGATCGCGATGTCGCCGAGATAGTTCACGGCACTGACCTTGTTCGCGAGCATGCGGTGTGCGTCGTCGCTCGTCATGCGTTCGCGGAACATCTCGGGCGAGGTGATGCCCGCCAGGTTCATCTGCGCGATCAGGTCGGCGGCGACGGACTCCGAATCCTCGAACTGCTGGTCGAAGTGACGGGTCAGCAGGAGGATCGTGTTTTCCAGCTCGCGCTCGTTGTTGACGAGCGCGCGTTCACGGAAGTCGCCGACTGCCATCGCGGTCGCCGCGAAGATCCCGGCGACGAGGAGCATGCCCGACAGAGTCAGCCATAGCACCGGGCCACGCCGCAAGGCAGCGTCCCAGCTAGCCTTCGCGGCTTGCGCCAGTCGGGCTGCCGTCTCGGAAAATACGTTGCGCATCTCCTCCCCCCTGAGGGACAGAAATACACCGCACAAATGGCGTAAGGATTAGGAAAACCAGTTAGCTAAGGATTAATCCGGTTGTCGCCTCGGAACCAAGCCAGGCGGCAATCGCCTGGTGATTGCGCGATTATCCTGACCATCGCTGCATTGCATCGTGAAGCGACGCTTAATGGGAAGCGGCCGGCTGCTTGGCGCTGCCGCCGCGGCGCAGCCGTCCGACCACGCCGGTGGGGAAGAAATAGACGCTGGCGATGAACAGCAGCCCGAGCCAGAGCAGCCAGCGGTCCGGGTGCAGCAGCCCCGGCAGCAGCGGCAGGCCGGCTTCGGACGCCGCTTTCGAGGCGGCACCCATCAGCGACTGCAGGTAGTTCTGGGCGAGGATGAAGATGGTGGCGCCGATGATCGCGCCGTAGATCGTGCCCATGCCGCCGATCACCACCATCAGCAGGATGTCCAGCATGATGGAGAAGCTGAGTGAGGTGTCCGGACCGGCATAGCGCAGCCACAGCGCATTCAGGATGCCGGCGCTGGCGGCGACCAGGGCCGCCAGACAGTTTGCGTAGGTCAGGTGGAACACCGTGCGGAAGCCGAGGGCCTCGGCTCGAAAGCGGTTCTCGCGGATCGCCTGCAGCACCCGACCGAACGGCGAGTTCACCACACGCAACAGCGCAAGGATCATCAAGGCCGAGACGGCGAACACCAGATAGAAGGTCAGGATGCGGCCGTTGATCTCGAAGCCGAAGGCGCTTTTGGGGATCAGCACCGTGCCGGGGCGCAGCAGCTCGGGCAGCTGGAAGCTGCGCCCGTCCTCGCCGCCGGTGAGCCAGGACAGCTGCGAGGCCAGCACCTGAAAGGCGGAGGCGACCGCGAGCGTGATCATGGCAAAAAAGATCGCGGCCACCCGCAGCGAGAACAGGCCGATCGCCAGCGCAAGCAGCGCGGCCAGCGGCAGGCCGACGACGATCCCGGTTGCGACGGCGGCCCAGCTCGGGCCCATGCCGTACAGCGCGATCGCGATCGCGTAACTGCCGATGCCGTAGAACATGGTATGGGCGAACGAGACCGTGCCGGTGTAACCGAGCAGCAGGTCGTAAGAGGCCACAAGCGCTGCGAACACGCAGATCTTGGCCGCGACGTTCAGTGCCTTGGCCCCCGGAAACAGGAACGGCGTCGCAGCCAGCGCCAGGATGATGACGACGAGAACGAGTGTAAGAACGCGGCTGCGCGGCGGATCGCCCGACAGGATCATCATCGGCTGGTCACCGCATAGAGGCCGCGCGGGCGCCACATCAGGATGGCGACCATCAGCAGAATGTTCGAGACGAGGGCGAGTTTCGGCACCAGGAAGCCGCCATAGTTGGCGACCATCGCCACCAGGATCGCGCCCATGAAGCAGCCGCCGATCGAGCCGAGGCCGCCGATGATGACGACGACGAAGATCAGGACCGTCAGCTCGTCGCTCATGGAGGCATGGACCTGCTCGCGATAGAGCGCCCACATCACGCCGCCGAGGCCGGCGAGCGCCGAGCCGGTCATGAACACGCCGAGGAACAGCCGCCGGATGCGATAGCCGAGCGCCTCGACCATCTCGCGGTTCTCGACGCCGGCGCGGATCAGAAGCCCGAGCTTGGTGCGATTGAGCACCAGCTGGATCGTGAGGAAGACCGCGAGCCCGATCAGCATCGCCAGCACGCGGTACTTTGCGATCGCGACGTCGCCGAGGATGAAAGAGCCGCGCAGCGACGCCGGCAGCGGCATCGGGATGATCTGCGGCCCCCACAGCGCATAGAGCGTCTGCTCGGCGACAATCAGCCCGCCCGTGGTCATCAGGATCTGCTTCAGATGCTGGCCGTAGACCGGCAGGATCAGCACGCGCTCGACGACCAGGCCGAGCGCGCCTGACACCGCCATCGACAGCAGCGCCGCCGGCGCCAGCACCGCCAGGTTCACCCACAGCGAATCCGCCTGCACCGAGGCCACGAACGGCGCGAACACCAGCGTCGCAACATAGGCGCCGACCGCGATGAAGGCGCCGTGACCGAAGTTCAGCACGTCCATCAGGCCGAACACCAGCGTCAGCCCTGAGGCCATGATGAAGATCATCATGCCCATCGCGAGGCTTGCGGCCGTCAGCGTCAGCCAGGTCGAGGGCGAGCCGACCAGCGGGATGGTGAGGAGCGCGAGCGCGACCGGCAGCAGGATCGGCGCGATGTCGCGCTTCGGTTTCGGCAGCGGATCTGATGCCGTGAGTTCAGTCACTGATGTGCCTCCAGGCTCAGGCCGAGCAGCCGCTCCTGCAGCTGCACGTCAGCGGCGAGCGCCGCCATCTCGCCGCGATGGACGATGGTGCCGTTGTCCATGACCAGCACGCCGTGGCCGAGCTCGCGGGCGGCAAAGAAATTCTGTTCGACGAGGAGAATGGTCGCGCCGTTGCGCTTGATCTCCTTCAGGCACTCGATCAGCGCCATGACGATGGCGGGCGCCAGCCCCTTGGTCGGTTCGTCGATCAGCAGCAGCTTGCGCGGCTCTATGATCGCGCGTGCGATCGACAGCATCTGCTTCTGTCCGCCCGAGAGGCTTCCGGCCCGCGACAGCCAGAACCGGCGCAGCGCCGGGAAGAAGCCGAAGATCCACTCCAGCTGCTTGTCATCCATCTCTGCGTCGCGGGCGGCGAGGACGAGGTTTTCCTTGACGGTCAGATCGGAGAACACCGCCATGCTCTCGGGCACGTAGCCGACGCCGAGCCGTGCGATGTCGGGCGTGGCGCGGCTCTCGATGCGCTCACCGCTCATCGTGATCTCGCCCGAGGAGGCCTGCCACAGGCCCATGATGGTGCGGAGCGTCGTGGTTTTGCCGGCGCCGTTGCGGCCAAGCAGCATCGTGACCTGCCCCTCGGGCACCGCGAAGTCGATGCCCTGGAGAATGTGGTAGCGGCCGATATGGGTGTGCACGCCGGCGAGTTTCAGGAGGTCCCTCATGCCGCACCCTCTGCAGAACTCTTGGGAGCAACGCCGAGATACGCTTCCTGCACGATCGACGAAGCGATGACGTCCGCCGGCGGCCCGTCGGCCACAAGCTGCCCGTTATGCAGCACGATGATGCGGTCGGCGAGCGAGCGCACCACGTCCATCTTGTGCTCGACCAGCAGGATGATCTTGCTCTTGTCCTGCTTGAGCTGCGCGATCAGGTTCAGGACGACGGGCACCTCGTCGATGCTCATGCCCGCGGTCGGCTCGTCGAACATGAAGGCTTTGGGCTCCAGCGCGATCATCAGCGCGACCTCGAGCTTGCGCTGGTCGCCATGCGACAAGGCCGTCGCGGCCACACCGCGGCGATTGCCGAGCGCGACCTGGTCGAGGATGGCATCGGCGCGCGCGATCAGATCGCGGCGGACCATCCAGGGCCGCAGCATGTCGTAGTGGGTGCCGCTTGCAGCCTGCACCGCGAGACGCACGTTCTCCTCGACGGTCAGGTTCGGAAACAGATTTGTCAGCTGGAACGCACGCCCGAGACCCGCACGGGTCCGCAGCGGCGCGGAGTGCTGCGTGATGTCGGTGCCATCGAACAGGATGTGGCCAGCGGAGGCGCGCAGTTGGCCCGAGATCAAGTTGAAATAGGTTGTCTTGCCCGCGCCGTTCGGCCCGACGATAGCCGTGAGCTCGCCCGGACGGAACGTACAGCTGACGTTGTTGACCGCGACATGCCCGCCGAAGCGGATGGTGAGGTCGCGGGTTTCGAGGGAGAGCGTCATTGAAGCCAAATTCGTCGCTGGTTGTGACACCTCTCCCAACGGGGAGAGGTCGGTTTGCGCAGCAAAATCGGGTGAGGGGGCTCAGGTCCCACGAGAGGGCGGTATCCCTCACCCGGCGCTTCGCGCCGACCTCTGCCTATGGGAGAGGTGGACAGCTCACCGCTTGTTGCGGATCGGAACGTCCATGTCCTCGATCTTCAGCTCGCGGACCGGCTCGAGGATGGCCCAGGCAACGTTCGGATCGACCTTGACCTTGAAGTGATACATGCTCTGCAGCGCCTGATGGTCCTCTTTGCGGAACAGCATCTTGCCCTTCGGCGTGTCGAACTCCATGCCTTCCATCGTCGATATCAGTTTCTCGGTGTCGGTCGATTTGGCCTTGCTGACCGCAGTGACGATGGACATCGCAGCCGCAAAGCCGCCCGCGGTGAAGAAATCAGGCGGGGCGTTGAAGCGCTTCTGGTGCTCGGCGACGAGCCAGTCGTTCACCGGGTTCTTCGGGATGTCGTAGTAGTAATACGTCGCGCCCTCCATACCCGGCAGGCTCTTATAGGCCGCGAGCGCCGGCAGGATGTTGCCGCCGGTGGAGAGCTCGATGCCGTAGCGCTTCGGGTCCATGTCCTGGAGCTTCGCCAGCGGATTGCCGGCGCCGGCCCAGATCACCCAGATCACCTTGCGGCCCGGCTTGTCCTTCAACTCATCAAACAGACGCTGGCCGACCGCGGTGAAGTCTGTGGTGTTGGCCGGGGCATATTCCTCGGCGGCGAGTGTCGCGCCGGTCTTGGCCAGCGCCTCCTTGAAGGCGGCGACGCCGTCGCGGCCGAAGGCGTAGTCCTGCGCCAGCGTCGCTACGGTGACGCCCTGCTTGCCGATCGCGACGGCGTTCGAGATCGCGTCCTGCGAGGAATTGCGCGCTGTGCGGAAGATGTAGCGATTCCACTTATCGCCGGTAATCTGGTCCGCGACCGCAGGCTCTACGACCAGGATCTTCTTGTTCTCTTCCGCGACCGGAAGCATCGCCAGCGCCGCGGCCGATGAGGTCGTGCCAACCGCGATATCGACCTTGTCATCCTGATAGGCTTCGGCGAGCGCCGTCTTCGCAAGGTCCGGCTTGCCCTGGTCGTCCTTGGTGATGATGACGATCTTGCGACCGTCGATCGTCATGGTGCCCTTGGTGGCGTATTCGAAGCCCATCTGTAGGCCGGTTTCGGTCTGCTTGGCGTAGGCCTCGAGCGGACCGGTCTTGCCGTAGATCAGCCCGATCTTGAGGTCGTCGGCGCGCGCCGAGGTAACCGCGGCGGCGGCGATAATGGTTGTTGTTATGATGAGTGATCGGCGCACGATGGTCCCTCCTGTCTCGGATTTTTTGGGCAATAGCGATTTGCACAGCCTGACGAACATTGCAATTCGACCTTCCGGCTGATGTTGTGCATGCGGCGGCCGCATCATTTTTGAGCCAGCCACGGCGCGTGTTGCGCGTCGGTAGCGGAGGCGGCGCCTTGGATCTGGCGCCAATCCGACTGCGCCTCTTCAGCGCTTTCGAAAATATGCGGCGCGACGCCACGCCGTTCGAGCGCCTCGCCAAGCTTGATGCGGAGGAAGCCCGAGGTCGTGTAGCGCGACACGCCGGAATAGAACCGGTCGACCAGGCTGCGCACCATGGCTGAATAGTCGTCCAGCAGCTCCGGCAGAATGGAAAAGTTGTCATAATTGACGATGGCGTAAACCTTGCGGCCGAGCGGGCCGAGCCTCGCCGCGACAATCCGCCCGATCTCGTCGATCTCGGCGTTGCTGCGCAAGGGATAGCGCTCGAGGTTGATGAAGAACAGGTTCTGGTCCGCATCGAGCGTGAAGCGCTGGTCGAGCGGGATGGTCAGCAACCGTTCGCGCAGGTCCATGGGGCCGTCGCGGAAGATGCGCGCATCCATCAGGCCCGGTTCGCGCGGGATCAGCGGCGTGAAATCCATCAGGCGCAGGATGTCGCGCCCGATGTCGATGCCGGGCGCGACTTCGGTGAGCTCGAGCCCGTCGGGCCGCAGCGTGAAGACGCAGCGCTCGGTGACGTAGAGCACGCGCTGCCCGCGCGCGGCAGCAAACGGGCCGCTGAAGGTCACGTGCTCGACGTGATCGACGAATTTGCGCGACTTCGCCTCTTCGATAATGGTGAGCTGCCGGTCGTTGACGGCGATGCGCTGCCTGCCGGCGGCAAAGGTGCCGACGAACACGACCTCCTTGGCATTCTGGCTGATGTTGATGAAACCGCCGGCGCCCGCCAGCTTCGGCCCGAACTTGCTGACATTGAGATTGCCGGTGCGATCGACCTGCGCGAGCCCGAGGAAGGCCGCATCCAGCCCGCCGCCGTCATAGAAATCGAACTGATAGGGCTGGTCGATCACGGCCTGGGTATTGATCGCCGCGCCGAAATCGATGCCGCTCGCGGGAATGCCGCCGATCACGCCGGGCTCCGCGGTCAGCGTGATCAGGTCGATGATGCGCTCTTCGTTGGCGACGGAGGCGATCCCTTCGGGCATGCCGATGCCGAGATTGACGACGCTATTGGCCTTAAGCTCGAAGGCCGCGCGGCGCGCGATGATCTTGCGCTCGCTCAGCGGCATGTCAGGCAGCGATGCCGCGCGCACTCGGATCTCGCTGGAATAAGCCGGATTATACTGCGTGCCAAAGGTCTGCCAGTGATGCTCGGGCTGGGCCACGACGACGCAGTCGACCAGCACGCCGGGAATCTTGACCTGACGCGGATTGAGGCTGCCGCTCTCCGCGACACGCTCGACCTGGGCGATGACGATGCCGCCGGAATTGTGCGCGGCCATGGCGATTGCCAGCGCTTCCAGCGTCAGCGCTTCCTTCTCCATGGTGAGGTTACCATCGGGATCGCCTGTGGTGGCGCGGATGATCCCGACATTGATCGGGAAGGTCCGATAGAGCAGACATTCCTCCCCGCGCAGCGTGATCAGTTCCACCATGTCCTCGGTGGTGCGCGCATTCAGCTTGCCGCCGCCATGCCTGGGGTCGACGAAGGTGCCGATGCCGACGCGGGTGATATGACCGGGCCGGTGGGCCGCGATGTCGCGGAACAGGTGCGTGATCACGCCCTGCGGCAGATTGTAGGCCTCGATCTGGTTGGCGATCGCGAGCTGCTGCAGCTTCGGGGCAAGGCCCCAATGCCCGCCGATCACCCGGCGGACCAGGCCTTCATGGGCGAAATGGTTGAGGCCGCGATGCTTGCCGTCGCCTTGGCCCGCGGCGTAGACCAGCGTCAGATTGCGCGGCTTGCCCTGCGTGTAGGGCGCATCGCCCTCGTTGGAGAGATAGAGCTCCTCCAGCGCCACCGCGATCTCCTCGGCAAAGCCGATGCCGACGAAGCCGCCGGTGGCGACCGTGTCGCCGTCGCGGATCAGCATCACGGCCTCGGCGGCCGTGACGATCTTGCCCTTTTCGGAATTGGGCAGGTAAGCCAAGGCTGGGTGCTGGCTCACGGCGTGTCCTCCCATGTTGGTCTCATCAGGAGCGGCCTTGCGGCGACCGCTCCATCATTTGCGATCGGCTCGTTCGAAACTAGCCGACCTTGCGGGTTTCGGTGGCGAAATAGACCGAGACTACAGTGATGATCGCGAGCGCGATCATATAGAGCGAGATCGGCCAGGTCGCCGGCGCGTAGGCCGTCATCAGGCCCGTCGCGATCAGCGGCGACAGCGCGCCGGCGAAGATCGAGGCGAGGTTGTAGCCGAGCGAGACGCCGCTATAGCGCACCTTGGTGCCGAACAGCTCCGACAGGAAGCTCGCCTGGGGGCCATACATCGCGGCATGCCCGATGGCGAGGCCGAGCACGATTGCGATCCAGGCGAGTTGCGGGTTCCTGGTCGACAGCAGCATGAACAGCGGGAACGACATCAGTGCGGAGAACACCGCGCCGAAAATATAGATCGGCCGCCGCCCGACCTTGTCGGACAGCGCGCCGAAAGCCGGGATCGTGAAGGTCTCGATCGCAGCCGCGATCAGGACGCCGTTCAGCATGTCCTGCTTGTTCATGCCGAGCGATTGCGTCGCAAAGGCGAGCACGAACGTCGCGTAAATGTAGAAGAAGCCGTTCTCGGCAAAGCGGGCGCCCATCGCGAGCAGGATGTTCTTGGGATACATCCTGAGAGCCTCGAGGATCGGCATCTTCACCTCCTGCTTGGTGTCCTTGACCTTCTGGAACTCCGGCGATTCCGCGATGGTGAAGCGGATCCAGAGGCCGACCAGCACCAGCGCGATCGAGACCAGGAACGGGATGCGCCAACCCCAGGCGAAGAGCTGCGCGTCGCTCAGTGTCGAGGACACCACCGTGAACACCAGCGTGCCGAGCACGAGGCCGAGTGGAGCCCCCAGCTGCGGCCAGCTGCCGTAGAAGCCCTTCTTGTCCTCGGGGGCGTGCTCGACCGCCATCAGCACGGCGCCGCCCCATTCGCCGCCGAGGCCAAAACCCTGGACCAGGCGGCAGGTGACGAGCAGGACCGCGGCCCAGATGCCGGCGGTATCGTAGGTCGGCAGGAATCCGATCGCCGCCGTCGCCGCGCCCATGATCAGCAGCGTGAGATACAGCATGGTCTTGCGGCCGATCTTGTCGCCGTAGTGGCCGAACACGACCCCGCCGAGCGGGCGTGCGATGAAGCCGAGCGCGTAGGTCGCGAACGCCAGCAGCGTGCCGATCATGGGATCGAAGGTCGGAAAGAACAGCTTGTTGAAGATCAGCGCCGCCGCGGTGCCGTAGAGAAAGAAGTCGTACCACTCGATGGCCGTGCCGATCAGGCTCGCAGTTGCGACCGTGACATGCGACGGCTGCTTGGCCCCGAGTTCATTGACGGTGATCGCTCCACTCATCTGGCGTCCTCCCTGTTTGCGAATGCGCATGTGCGTCATGCGTCATTGTGCAAAGCGAAAAGCAAGGGCCGCGCCAGATGCGACACCGTAGAGCAAACTGGCTGAAATCCCGGCAATTCCTGCACTCGCGCCAGGAACGAGCGCTGAACAGCATGTCCGGAGTCTGAGACTCCGGACAGTCTCCGTCTCGAAACTCAGACCAGGGGGATCGCATATGGGCGGGAGCTTGGGGCATTGAATCCGCAACATCGTCATGGCCGGGCTTGGCGGTCTGAAGGACGGGGTCGCTTCCGCTCGCCTATGTCCCGGCCATCCTCCTCTTGCCACGCCGCACAAAGAACGTGGATGCCCGGGACAAGCCCGGGCATGACGACTTCCCGTTGAAACTCAGACGGACGCGGGCCCCGAGGCGAGGCCCAACTTGGCGAGCTTCTTGTAGAAGGTCGCGCGCGAGATCTGGAGCAGCTTGGCGGCTTCGGAGATCTGACCGTTACTGGCGGCAAGCGCCTGCTCGAGCGTTTGCTTCTCGAACTCCGCCTCCGCCTCGGCATAGGGCAGCACGGGGCCGGCGGCCCGCGCGGTCGCAGCCGGCCTCGCATCCGTGCCGACGGGGAGGATACGGGCGAAATCGTCACCGCTCAGCCGCCCGGAATCGCTCAGGATCAGAGCGCGTTCCAGAACGTTGCGAAGCTCGCGGACATTGCCGGGCCAATCGTAGCGGGCAAGCACGGACAGCGCGCTCGGAGTGATCTTGGCGCTGACATGATCACCGGAGGCGCTGATATCCTCGAGCAGCCGGGCGCTGATGTCGGGGAGATCGTCAAGACAGTCGCGCAGGGGCGGCAGGTCGATCGAGAGCACGTTGAGGCGGTAATAAAGGTCGGGCCGAAAGGTGCCGTCGCTGACGCGCTTGCGTAGATCGACATTGGTGGCGGCGACCACGCGTAGATCAACCTTCGAGATCTTGTCCGATCCGAGCGGCTCGATCTCGCGCTCCTGCAGAACACGCAGCAGCTTGGCCTGCAATTGCAACGGCATCTCGCCGATCTCGTCGAGAAACAGGGTTCCGCCGTCGGCAATCCGGAATTTCCCTTCGCGCCCCTTGCGATCGGCGCCGGTATAGGCGCCCGGCGCGGTGCCGAAAAATTCCGATTCGATGAGCGTGTCGGGGATCGCGGCGACGTTGACACTGACGAACGGCTTCTCGGCGCGGGAGGAGGCATTGTGAATGGCCTGCGCCAGCATCTCCTTGCCCGTCCCGGTCTCGCCGGTGAGCAGGACGGTGACGTTTTGCCGGGCGGCACGGCCTGCGAGCTCCTTGGCCTGCGCGATTCCAGGGGTCCTGCCGACGAAGTCGGCGAAGGTGAAGCGCGCGGCGCGGGCGTTGGACAATTGCCGCCGCGCCAGCCGCAAATCGCTCTTGAGCTGGGCGACGCGCGCAAGCAATGGCTTGAGGCTTTCGAGACGGTCATACAGCACGAAGCCGATCGCTCCGATGACGTTGCGTCTCTCGTCCTCGATCGGCATGCGCGTCACGACCAGCTGCTCGCCGCCGAGCTCCATGATGTCGAGCAGGATCGGCTCGCCGGTTTCGACGACCTTCCGCATCATGCTGTTCGGAATGACCTCCTCGACCGGCCGCCCCATCGCCTCGGAGGTGTGCTTGATCCCGAGCGAAGCGAGGTACTTCTCGTTGACATAGATCACGCGTCCGCCGCGATCGATGGCGATCGCGCCCTCGCACAGATGCTCCAGCCGCTCGAACAGCGTCACCATCGCCCGCGCGCGGACATAGGCGGGATCGCTGACGTCGGGGGAGATGTGGGCCATGACGTGCCTCGGGAGGTCCGCCTGTGTATTACCAAAAGGGCTGTGATTTCAAAGGGGAAATGGCAGGTGAGCGAGATCAGAGAATGCTGTCGTTCCGGGGCGCGAAGCGAAGCCGGGACCCATACCCACGGGAGTCGTTTGACGACGACTCGGATTGGGCATCTCGCACCGCAACTGCTGCCTGTGGTGATGGATCCCGGGTTCGCGCTTTGCGCGCCCCGGGATGACAGCGGTGGGTGCCGCGCCGCCGCGCCCCTACCGCCGATACCCGCTCGCCCGCGAATAGCCCTGTCGGTTCTGCTGCATCGGGCGGGCGGACACGCTGGCGCGGGATTCGCTGGAGGCGGGGGTGGCGAGCTTCAGCTCTTCGAGGAAGATCGGGCGAGCGAAATAATAGCCCTGCGCGTAGCGGATCTTGGTCGCTGCCTGGAGATAGGCGAGCTCCTCGTAGGATTCCAGGCCTTCGGCGATCACGGTCATGCCAAGCGCCTCGCTGAGGGATTCGATCGCGCGCAAAATGCCCTGGCTGCGCGGCCGCTTATGGATGTCGGTGATGAAGGAGCGATCGATCTTGATCTCGTCGGCAGTGATGTCGGCGAGCGCCGACAACGACGAATAGCCGGTGCCGAAATCGTCGATGGAGATGCCGACGCCGAGCTTGCGGAATATCGGCAGGATCTCGTCCTGGAAATGATTCTTGGCGACGAAGGCGTCTTCCGTCACCTCGATCATGAATCTCTGTGGAAAGCCGGTGTTCTCCAGCGCCCGCGCAAAATCGTGCATGAATTCGGGATTGCCGGCCTGCTTGGCGGCGACATTGATGCTGATGGTCGCGTCCGCGCCAAAGGTGTCGTTGATCAGGTCGATCGACTTGACGATCTCAGCCAGCACGAGATGGGTCAGCTCGTCGATCAGCCCGAGCTCGACCGCCAGGTTGATGAACGAACCCGGTGCCTGGATCACGCCCTCGTCGTCGCGCAGGCGTACCAGCGCCTCGATACCCTTTACTTTCTGGGTACGGATGTCGACCTTGGACTGAAAGGCGCAGCAGAAACGCTTCTCGAGGATGGCCTGCCGCAGCGACTGCTCGATCTTCATCCGCGCGAGCGCCTCGCGCTCCATGCTGGAATCGAAGAAGGCCGCGGATCCCTTGCCATTGTTCTTGATGCGGTACATCGCGATGTCGGCGTTCTGGCGCAGCGTCTCGAAGCTGCTTCCATGGTTGGGAAAGAGGCTGACGCCGACGGAAGTCGAGGCGAACACTTCCGAATTGCCTATGAAGAACGGTGCGGTCAGCCGCTCCAGCGTCGATTGCATGAATTCGGCGACTTCCTCCTGGCTCTGGATCGGGGAGAGCAGCAACAGGAATTCGTCGCCGGAGATGCGCGACAGCATGTCGGACTCGCGCAGGTCGCGCCCGAGACGCTTCGACAGCTCGACCAGCAGCGCGTCGCCGACGGCATGGCCGTAATAGTCGTTGATGTGCTTGAAATTGTCGACATCGAGAAAGGCGAGGGCAAAACGGTCATCGCCGCGACCGCGGGAGAGCAGGCTCGAGGCGCGATGCTCGATGACGCGTCGCGAGGGCAGGCCGGTCAGCTCGTCGAAATAGGCCGAGCGGAACAGCTGGTCCTCGAAATTCTTCTGTTCGGTGATATCGGCAGAGGCCGAGATCAGGAGCTCGCGGCCGGCGAGCTGGACCGGCCGATGGGTGGTCAGCAGCACCTGACGCGCGGCGCCGTCCTGGAGCGCTTCCTCGGAGACGACAGGCTGTCCCGCCTTGAACGCGCGCTCGCAGGCTTCGCGGCGTCGTGTGAGATCCGGCGACGGGCGGCTGCCGTCCATGCCGAGCTGGGCGGCGGCGACATCGTTGATCAGGAGAAGCTTGCCCTGCGCGTCCTGCACGGTCAGGCCGGCAGGCAGCATTCTAACGATTTCCTTGAGAAATCCGAGTTCGGCTTCATTCGCGCCGCTATATGCATTGTCGTTCATAGAAGCCATGAATCTTGTTGTTCAGCGCGCGTCCGCAATGGGCGCGATCATGCGCAGTTCCCTCTTAGCTTTGGTTAAGGGGTCCGCAGAAATACGGGGGTGTTTTGCGAGAAACCTGCGATGATCCCAGGCGCGCCGCCGATCGTCATTAACAGAAGGTCAACAGCGCATGCGCAAGCGTGCGCGGACTGCGCGGACCTGTTTCGTTTCTGGCAACCAGTCGCGAGATGGCTTGTCGACAACCTTTCCCCCACCGGGGAGAGGTGAACCACCGTCACCCATTCCGGGGAATGCGACACTGCATGATGCAATGCAGTCCGGTCTTCAAATAGGAAACCTCGGTCTTGCCGTCGAAGGCCGAGAGCGCCGATTTCAGGAGCTTGGTGCCGAAGCCGGGCGCCGAGATCTCACCGATGGTCGGTCCTTCGGTTTCATCCCAGGTGATGGTGAGGCGATCGTCGCTGACCGTCCACGATACCTGCAACAATCCGCGCGGCGAGGAGAACGCGCCGTATTTGCCGGCATTGGTGGCGAGTTCGTGAAACATCAATGACAGCGTCACCGCAAGCTTCGGCGGCAGGAACAGCCGCTCGCCATTGAGGGTGAAGCGGACATGGCCGTAAGGGCCGAGCTCCGAGATCAGGAGGTCGCGGATGTCGCAGCCGGCCTTGTCGACCTGCGAGATCAGGTCGTCGGTTGCCGCCAGCGAGCGGAGCCGCGGGTCGATCCGGGCCCAGACCTGAGGCTCATCGTGCAGCACCTGGTGCAGCACGGCATGCACGGTCGACAGCTTGTTTTTCAACCGGTGCTGCAACTCCTCGACCAGCACCTTGCGATAATCTTCCTCCTCGATCAGGCGTCTGGAGATCCGGCGCTGCTCGGCCAGGATGGTGCGATAGTGCTCGACGCCCCAGATCGTCAGCGCGGACACGCCCCAATAGAGTGTCAGCAGCGCGAAGCGCGCGCGATCGGCATAGGCATCGCCGAAATTCACGACGACGCCGAGCACGCCGCCGACCAGCGCCGTCACGACACCGATCCGCAGGCCGCCGAAGGCGGCAGCAAAGAACACGGCCGGAAAGTACGGTGAGAAGAAGACGTCGGGGCGCACATGCGCGAGGCCCCAGCGCGCCAGGGTCGCGAGCAGCAGGCACGCCACCGCAAAGGCGATGCTCAGGCCGAGCGATGGCGGCGCTGCGCCCTGCCAGCCCCTGCGGAATTCCTCGATCAGCTTCCCCATGGCGGAAGTCTTCGTTGCCGAAGGTGCCAAAATTGTGATCGCTGGCCGGCGCAACTGGAGCCAGCAGCAGCGCTACGAGCTGCGGCGCGCCCGGGACACGAGAGCCGAGCGTTAAACCGCCTTCACCCGCACTTTGAGCCCGTCCCGCGGCTTCGGGATAGGCCACATCTGCCAGTCCGGCTTGTAGCCAGGCTCGAGCGACACCTCGATGTTCTGCAGGACGTGCCGGGCAAAACATTTCGCCTGCATATAGGCGAAGTGCAGGCCGAGGCACATATGCGCGCCGCCGCCGAACGGCACCCAGGCGAAGCGGTGACGGTTGCGCTGGGCCTCCTCGGTGAAGCGCAAGGGATCGAACCTGTCAGGCTCCGGCCAGATGTCCCTCATATGATGCGTGTAGAGCGGGTTGATGCCGACCGCGGTGCCGCCGGGAATCGTAAATCCCTTGAAGGTGAAATCGCGCATCGCGCGGCGCGGCATCGAGGGCACCGGCGGCTTGATCCGCAGCGCCTCCTTGAAGGCCATCTCCGACAGCGGCATTTTGTCGAGATCGTCGAAGCTGGTCGGCGCGTCCGGGGCAAGCCCAAGCGCAACAACCTCGTCGCGCAGCCTGGTCTGCCACTGCGGATTGGCGGCGAGCTCGCCGATGAAGGACGTCAGCGACGAGGTCAGGGTGTCGTGCGCCGCCATCATCAGGAAGCTCATATGGTCGATGATGTCCTGCTCGGACAATAATGCGCCATCCTCGTGGGTGGCGCGGCACAGATGCGAGAACAGATCGTCGCCACCATGGTTGCCACGGCGCAGCGGAATCTGCTCGCGGAAATAGGCGACGATGCGCTTGCGCCCCCGCACGCCGGCTGCCATCTGCGTGCCCGGCAGGGGCCTGCGGACCGGCGCGACGGCGGCGGCCACCATGTCGACGAAGGCGCGGTTGATCTCATCGACCTCGGGTCCGATGTCGGCGCCGAGGAAAGACGCAGCCGCGAGATCGAGCGTGAGCTGCTTCATCGCGGGATAGAGCTGCATCTCGCCAGGCTTGGCCTTCCACTGCGCGACGCGCGCGGAGATGCCGCGATCAAGGTCGCTCAGATAGGACTTCATCGGTCCTGACTTGAACGCGACCGAGAGCGCCTTGCGGTGCAGCCGGTGCTCGTCGAAGTCGAGCAGCATCAACCCGCGCGGAAACAGCAGGCCGAGCACCTTGTTCCAGCCATGGGTCGACGAGAACAACTTCTGCTGGTCGAACAGCACGAGCTCGTTGGCCTCCGGGCCAAGCAGCACGACATTGGTCTCGCCGAAGATATGAGTGCGGTAGACAGGCCCGTATTTGGCGCCGTTCGCCTCGACGTGTCCCTTGGGATCGGCGAGCACCTGGAAGGTCTTGCCGATGATGGGCCAGCCCTCGTCGCCGGGAATGTGTGTCAGCTCGTTGCGTTTGGGCGCCGTGTAGGCGAGCGCAGGTGCGGCCACATTCTGCATGGACATGACGATTGCTCCCGTTGGCCGTGCCTACATAGCACAATTCGGGTCGCCTTGCGCGGAGTACACACGGCGGAAACCGGCCTATCGCTTCGCCGCTTCCGACTGCAGATCCGGCGCATTGACGGCGGGAATGGCGACGCGGCCGGGGCCGGTCACTTTGAGTGCCTCGGCGGCCTTTTCGTTCTGCATGATCTTGGCCATCACGGCCTGCCCCGCACGCTCGAAGATGGCACGATTCTCGATCACGAATTTTTGCGATCTGCGCAAGCCGTCGATATAGCCGTTGATCTCCGGCACGACGTACCGGGCGACCATATCCCAGCTCCGGCGGGTGGCTTCGGGATTGGCCCAGTCGTGCACGAAGCCGATGATGGCACCGACACCGCCCGACACCTCCATCACATGCTTGATGGTTTTGACGAGATCGTCGGGCGTGCCGATGGTGGACGCGGCGTCCTCGACGAAGGCGGTCTTGTCCACGGCCTCGTCGGGCGAGGAGAATGCGGTGAGGCCCGGCCGTTGCAGCGTGCCGACGTTATATTCATTGTGCCAGCGCATGAGGCCGGCGCCGGCCTCCTTGCGCGCCTGTTCGCGGCTCTCGGCGATATGGAAAGCGAGCAGCACGCGCCAGTCGGCTCGGCTGACCGTGGTACCGTGCTTCCTGGCGGAGTCCTCGGCGAATTGCCATTGCTGTTGCAACGACATCAGCCCCTGCGTCGTCGTCGAGCCCAGCGAGATGATGCCGATGCCGTATTTGCCCGCCAGGGTCATGCCTGACGGCGAGATCTGCGAGGCCACCACGAACGGCATGTCTTCCTGCAACGGCAGGATCTGGAGCGCCGCGTCGTTCATCGTGAACCAGTCGCTCCTGGCGGTGACGCGTTCGCCGTTGAACAGGCGGCGGATCACGCCGATCGCCTCGTCCTGGCGGTCGCGCTGCGTCATCGGGTCGATGCCGAGCGTGTGCGCGTCCGACGCGAGCGCCCCCGGGCCGGAGCCGAAAATGGCGCGGCCGCCGGTCATGTGGTCGAGTTGCACCATGCGCTGCGCCACGTTGAAGGGATGATGATAGGGCAGCGACACCACGCCGGTGCCGAGCTTGATCCGCTTGGTGCGCTCGCCCGCCGCAGCCAGAAACATCTCCGGCGAGGCGATCATCTCCCAGCCGGAGGAATGATGCTCGCCGCACCAGAACTCGTCATAGCCGAGCGCATCCAATTGCTCGACCAGGTCGAGATCGCGCCGGAACTGGAGCATCGGATGTTCCCCGATCGGGTGATGCGGGGCGAGGAAAGCTCCAAATTTCAGGCGCGCCATGGCGTTCTCTCCGGCTGTCTTTTCTGTTCGTTGAGGCAAAGGCTAGTTGGTGGCGCACGCGAACGCAATCGCGCGATGTCCCGCGCAGCGGAATGCGGGCATGTCCTACCTCAGAGGTAATCGCGGCACCGTGCGCGGTCTGGAATGATCGGGCGGCCATCATACCGGGGCCGCGCGAAATGCATCAGACCGTCACAAAGCCCGTCGATACGACCCGCCGTTGGTGGGTGCTGGCGATCGTCGTCGCCGCGCAATTCATGTTCGGCGTCGACGCCTTCGTCGTCAACGTCGCGATCCCGACCATCGCCGTGGATCTTCGTGCCACGCCGGCGCAGATCGAATCGGTCATCGCGATCTATCTGATCGCCTATGCGACGCTGGTCGTCACCGGCGGTCGCCTCGGCGATATCCATGGCACGAAGAGCGTGTTTCTCGCTGGTGTGCTCGGTTTCGCCGCGACCTCGTTGTGGTGCGGGCTGGCGCTTTCAGGCACGGAGCTGATCATCGCCCGGCTGGCGCAGGGCGCGACCGCGGCGCTGATGGTGCCGCAGGTGCTGGCGACGCTGCATCTCTTGTTCACCGACGAATCGCGCAGCCGCGCCTTCGGCATCTACGGCATCGCGCTCGGGCTCGCCGGCGCCGCCGGCTTCCTGCTCGGCGGCCTGCTGGTCACGATCGATCTTGCGCATACCGGCTGGCGCTCGGTGTTTTTCGTCAACGTGCCCTGTGGCGTCGTCATCGCCGCGGCCTCCTGGTGGATCATGCCGTCGGTGCCGCGCCGCGCTGGTACAAGGCTCGACATCCGGGGCAGCGTGGTGCTGTTCGCAGGATTGCTGTGCCTGATCGGGCCGCTGCTGTTCGGCCACGATGTCGGCTGGGCGTGGTGGCTGTGGGCGGTCATGGCGATCGGCGGCGGGATCCTGTTTGTCTTCATCAAGCTTGAGCACGCGGTTGCCCGCGCCGGCGGTATGCCGCTGATCGATCTGACGCTGCTGGCGGATGCCCCTTTCCTGCGCGGCCTGGGCGCCGCGTTCTTCTTCTTCGTCGCCAATCTGTCGTTCTATCTGGTGATGACGCTCTTCATGCAGCGTGGCCTGAAGATTGCGCCGCTTGCCGCGGGCCTCGCATTCATTCCGCTCGCGCTCGCTTTCGTCGTGGCCTCGCGCCACAGCGGCGCGCGGTCGAAGCATCGCGGCACCAAGGTCCTGATCGAAGGCTGCGCGTTGCAGATCGCAGGCCTCGCCGCGCTTGCGCTTGTTACGGGCTCCATCAATGCTCCGGCCCCGGTCCTGCTCGCGCTCATCATGATCATCTTCGGCTACGGTCAGGGCCTCGTGATGGCGCCGCTGTCAGGCGCGGTGCTCTCGACCGTCAAGCCTGTCGCGGCAGGCTCGGCGTCCGGTCTGTACGGCACCATTGCGCAGATCGGAAATGCGGCCGGAGTGGCCGCAATCGGCGCGGTGTTCTTCGCGATCGAAGCGCTGCAATCAGCGCGTGCAGCTTTCCTCGTCTCGCTCATTCTATTTGCCGCGTTAATCATGACGTCAGCCGCATTCCTGACGTGGATGCGCCGCGCATGTGCACGAAGTTGAGGCGCTAAGGTTAATACCTGCGGATTCCTGCGGGATTCGGCGCGTTCCAGGATTGAGCGACAGCACACGGGCTTTTCATTTTGCACCGCAGCAACTATCTGGTCTGGGTAAACGTTGAAAGCTGCCCACCAGGAATTTGCCGTGTCGCTTGCCCGCAATGTCGACTTCTTGAGACGTCTGCCGAGGTTGGACGGTCTGCGCCTGCCTGATTTCGGCGCAGGCGCCGGCAGCTCCAGCCCGCTGGAAGAAGTGACCGGCTTCGGCGACAATCCAGGCGACCTGCGCATGTTCGCGTTCGTGCCGGCGCAATTGCAGAAGCCGCACGCGCTCGTCGTCGTGCTGCATGGGTGCGGCCAGACGGCGGCGTCTTACGATCTCGGTGCGGGCTGGTCGACGCTCGCGCGTCACTATGGCTTTGCGCTTGTGATGCCCGAGCAGCAGCGTATCAACAACGGCAACACCTGCTTCAACTGGTTCAATCCCGAGGACACCGCACGCGACAGCGGCGAGGCGCGTTCGATCCGCGAGATGATCGCGCATATGGTCGCGACGCAGCGCATCGATCCCCGGCGCATCTTCATCACCGGCCTCTCCGCCGGCGGCGGCATGACCTCGGTGATGCTTGCGACCTACCCGGAACTATTCGCCGCCGGCGCGGTCATCGCTGGATTGCCGTATGGTATCGCCTCGAATCTGCGCGAGGCGCTCGACGGCATGTTCCATTCGCCTGAGCGACCCGGGCGGGAGCTCGGCGACTTGGTGCGGCGGGCCTCCAACCATCGCGGGCCCTGGCCGAAGATCTCGGTGTGGCATGGCAGCGCCGATCGCACCGTCAATCCCGGCAATGCCAACGAGATCGTCAAGCAATGGCTCGACTTGCACGACCTGCCGATGACGCCGATGGCCGAGACCAATGTCGACGGTTATCCGCGCCAGTCCTGGTGGAACAAGGATGGCGAGACGCTGGTCGAGTCCTACGCCATCACCGGCATGGCCCACGGCACGCCGCTTGGGCTTGCCGACAACGACCAGCGCTACGGCGTCGAAGGTGCGTTCCTGATCGAGGCCGGCATCTCCTCATCCTATCACATCGCAAAGTTCTTCGGCCTCACCGGTTGGATTCAGGACGCGAAGAAGGCGGACGCAATGCCTGCGCCCGCACGCTCGGCCGCCCCTCATCTCGCCCGCACCATCCGTGTGAAAGTCGCCGAAGAGAAGGCCGAGGCGACGCGCGACCAGGGGCGCGGCTTCGATCTCGGCCAGATCATCACCCGCGCGCTCACGGCCGCGGGCTTGATGAAGTAGCGCGCCGGTTGCTCACATCTCGCCGGTGATGAACGGATTGGTCATCCGCTCCTGGCCGATGTTCGAGCCGGCGCCGTGGCCGCAGATGAAGCCGACATCGTCGCCGAGCGGCAGCAGCTTGGTCTTGATCGAGTTGATCAACGTGGCGTGATTGCCGCCGGGCAGATCGGTACGTCCGACCGAGCCGGCGAACAGCACGTCGCCGACATGGGCAAAGCGCAAAGCCTTGTTGAAGAACACCACGCTGCCCGGCGAATGGCCCGGGCAATGCAAAACATCGAATGTCAGGCCGCCGATCGACACGCTGTCGCCTTCGCTGAGCCAGCGGTCCGGCGCGAAATTGCGCACGCCGGTCATGCCGAAGCGCGCGCCGCTCTCGACCACGTTATCCAGCAGAAACTTGTCCGCGGCATGCGGGCCTTCGATCGGCACCTTCAGCGCATCGCGCAATTCCGCCGCGCCGCCGACATGGTCGATATGGCCGTGGGTCAGCCAGATCTTCTCCACTCTGACGCCGGTCTGCTTGATCGCCTCGAGGATCTTCGGCACGTCGCCGCCGGGATCGATGACCACGGCCTTCTTGCCGGGTTCGTCCCAGATGATGGTGCAGTTCTGCTCGAACAGCGTCACGGGGACGATGATCGCGCCGGCCTTGGCCTGTCGGGTGTCATTTTGCTCGGTCATGGCCGCACAATGCCGATTTTTGCTGCGCCGCCAAGCAAAATAGTGGTGGGGGACCATACGGAACAGAAGCCGGGAAGGTCACACGGCCGTCCCAATTCGCTTGCCAGTTTGAACCGGGGCGTTGCTGCCGCGTTCTCCCGCGCGAGACGCAGATTTGGATGGTCTTTCCGGCATGGCACAGGGCAGCGATATCTGGTGGCGCGATGGCATCTTTTATCAGATCTATCCGCGCTCGTTTCAGGACAGTGATGGCGACGGCGTCGGCGATCTCGCCGGCATCTTGCGTCGATTGCCTTACGTGAAATCGCTCGGCGTCGACGCGATCTGGCTGTCGCCGATCTTTCCGTCGCCGATGGCCGATTTCGGCTACGACATTTCCGACTATACCGGCATCGAGCCGCTGTTCGGCACCATGGCGGATTTCGATGCGCTGCTCGCAGCCGCGCATGACAATGGTCTGAAGCTGATCCTCGACCTCGTGCCGAACCACACCTCCGACCGGCACCCCTGGTTCGTCGAGAGCCGCGGCTCGCGCGATAATCCCAAACGCGACTGGTACATCTGGCGCGATCCGGCGCCCGGTGGCGGCGTGCCGAACAACTGGCTGTCCGAGTTCGGCGGCAGCGCGTGGCAGTTCGATGAGGCGACGGGCCAATATTATTACCACGCCTTCCTCGCCCAGCAGCCCGACCTGAACTGGCGCAACCCGCAAGTTCGCGCCGCGATTTACGACGTGATGCGGTTCTGGCTGGAGAAGGGCGTCGACGGCTTTCGCGTCGATGTGATCTGGCATCTGATCAAGGACGCGGAATTCCGCGATAATCCGCCGAACCCGCGATATGTCGAGGGCCGGCCGCCGAACGAAAAGATTCTCACGCAATATTCCACCGACCAGCCGGAGGTGCACGATGTCATCGCCGAGATGCGGCGCGTCACGGATGCCTATGCCGCGCGCGTGCTGATCGGCGAGATCTATCTGCCGCTGCACCGCCTGATGGCCTATTACGGCAATGATCTCACCGGCGCGCAGATGCCGTTCAATTTCGCACTGCTCTCGACCTTCTGGAGCGCGCGTTCGATCGAGAAGATCATCGAGGAGTATGAGAAGGCGCTGCCCAAAGGCGCCTGGCCGAACTGGGTACTCGGCAACCACGATCGCCCGCGCGTCGCCAGCCGTGTCGGGCCCGAGCAGGCCCGCATCGCCGCCATGCTGCTGCTGACCCTGCGCGGCACGCCGACGCTTTATTACGGCGACGAGATCGGCATGCATCAGCTCGCGATCGCTCCGGAGGATGTTCGCGACCCCTTCGAGAAGAACGTGCCCGGCATCGGCGTCGGCCGCGATGGCTGCCGCACGCCGATGCAGTGGGATGCGTCGCAGTTCGCCGGCTTCTCGGACGTGAAGCCGTGGCTACCGCTGCCGGAGGATCATGTTCACGAGAACGTCGTCAATCTCGAGGCCGATACGCGCTCGATCCTCAGTCTCTACAAGCGGCTGATCGCGCTGCGCAAGAGCTCGGCGCCGCTGGTCGCCGGCAGCTATTATCCGATCGCCGCGCAAGGCGATCTGTTGATCTATCGCCGCGAGGCCGAGGGCAGGGCGCTCATTGTCGTGCTCAATCTCGGCCCCGAGCCGATCGCAGTCACTACCAGCGCCATCAGCCTCGGCAGCGAGATTTTGCTCTCGACGTTCCTCGATCGTGAGGGCGAGCGGCTGGAAGGCGTGCTGGATTTGCGGGGCAATGAGGGCGTGGTGGTGGTGCCGCCAAGCTGAACGAGGGAGTACGGCGCCAGCGTCATTCGCCACTGTCGTCCCCGACGAGCGAAGCGCAGATCGGGGATCCATACCCACAGGGAGAAGCCTGGCGAGGAGTCGGAGTTGCCGGCCGCCCCAAATTCCTCCCTATCCCCGCGTTTCGCGGGGATGACAGCGGCTTGTAGTGCTACCTCCCGCGCCCGTTCACTCTCTTTCCGTCCACATCGCTCCGCTTCAGCAGATAATCCAGCCCGCCGACGCGGTACCAGCGATAGCCATAGGGCTCCAGCACGACGCGGTGCCGGCCGCGTTTGTCGGCATGGCTGTGGTCTTCGGCGAGCAAATTGATCAGGTCCTTGCCGGCGCCGCCGGGCAGACCCACCGAGAACGCGATCTCGCGCGGCTTCTCGTCGAGATTGTGCACGAACAGCACGGAATTGTTGCGCCAGTCATAGCGGATGATGAACACGGCGGGGTCGCGTGCCGGGATCACCGTGAAATCGCCCCAACCGATTTCCGGCACCTCCTTGCGCATGCGGATGATGCGCTCGGTCCAGTTCAGCATGGAGTTGGGATCGCGCCGCTGCTTGGCGACATTGACGTGCGGGTAGCCGTACGGCCCCTTGTCGATGACGTGGGTCGCCGGCTTGTCGCTCTTGGTGAAGCCGCCATGCGGCTCGGTCGACCATTGCATCGGCGTGCGCGCGCAATTGCGCTCCGGCAGCGAGAGATCGTCGCCCATCGCGATCTCGTCGCCATAGCGGATCACGGGTGTTCCCGGCAGCGTGCACATCAGGCTGTAGGCAAGCTCGAGCCGCCGGCGATCGCCGCCGAGCATCGGCGCGAGCCGGCGGCGGATGCCGCGATCGTAAAGCTGCATGTCCTTGTCGGGGCCGAACGCCTTGAACACGCAGTCGCGCTGCGCCCTGGTGAGCCGTCCGAGATCGAGCTCATCGTGATTGCGCAGGAACAGGCCCCATTGCGCGGAGGCGGGCCGCGGCTTGGTCGCTTTCAGCGCCTTCGCCAGCGGCCGCGAATCGGCGGAGGCCAGCGCATAGAACAAGTGCTGGTTGACGTGGAAGTTGAACATCATGTGCATGCGGTCGGCGTCCCTGCCGAAATACTCCATGTCGGTACCGGGCAGCACATTGGCTTCGGCCAGGATGATGGCGTCGCCCTCGCGCCATTGCAGGAATTCGCGGAAGGTGCGCAGCATGTCGTATTGCTCGACCGGCGTCTTCACCTTCGCGCCCTTGGTCGCGATCACGAAGGGCACGGCGTCCATGCGGAAGCCTGAGACGCCGAGCTGGATCCAGAAGCCCATGATCTTCAGAAGCTCCGCCTGCACTTGCGGGTTGGCAGTGTTGAGATCAGGCTGGAAATCGTAGAAGCGATGGAAGTAGTAGGCGCCTGCTTCCTTGTCGCGTGTCCAGGTGGATTTCTGCACGCCGGGAAACACCATGCCCTTGTTGGCGTTCGCAGGCTTCTTGTCCGACCAGACGTACCAGTCGCGGTAGGGCGAATTCCGGTCGCGCCGCGCTTCCTTGAACCAGTGATGCTGATCGGAGGTGTGGTTGACGACGAGGTCGATGATGACGCGGATGCCGCGTTGCTTGCAGCCTTGCGCGAACTCGACGAAATCGCCGAGCGTGCCATAGCGGGAATCGACGCTGTAATAATCGGCGATGTCGTAGCCGTCATCACGGCCGGGCGAGGTCTGGAACGGCATCAGCCAGATCGTGGTGATGCCGAGCCCGTGCAGGTAATCGAGCCGGCGCTGCAGGCCCTTGAAGTCACCGATGCCGTCGCCATTGGCATCCATATAGGTGCCGACGGAGAGGCAATAGATGATGGCGTTCTTGTACCAGAGATCGTCGATCATGGGTCGCAGCCTCGGTGGTTCCGCCGAGGTGCGGCGGCTGCGTGATAAGTTTTGGGCACCAACGCGGTTCCGCATTCCCTCGTCCTGGCTTGCGCCGGGACGACATTGAGGGGGGAATCGGCTACTTTCCCCCGATGGACAACCCCGCCCGCAACATCGCCCTCGTGCCGCCGCCGGATCGTCGTCAATCAGAAAAGGCGCTCGCGATCGCGCGCGGCACGGCGCGGCTGTTGCGTTCGCTCGGGTTTTCCTGCATCAGCGAATTGCCGTTGCCGTCTGGCCGGCGCGCCGATCTGGTGGCCTTGAACGAGCGCGGCGAGATCTGGATCGTCGAGATCAAATCATCGGTCGAGGATTTGCGCGCCGACCAGAAATGGCACGCATACCGTGCCCATTGCGACCGCCTGTTCTTCGCCTTCACGCAGGATCTGCCCTGCGAGATTTTTCCTCAGGACACCGGCCTGATCATCGCGGATGCCTATGGCGCGCATCTGCATTGCGAGGCGCCCGAGCACAAGATCGCAGCTGCAACGCGCAAGCAGATGACGGTGCGGTTTGCGATGGCAGCGGCCTTGCGGATCAATCGACTGGTCGATCCGCAGGGCCACGCGGATTTCTGGGAATAGCGGCGCCGCAAACGCAGCTGCCGTAGGGTGGGTTGGCCGAAGGCGTAACCCACCACTTTCGCGACCGAGGATATGAAAGAGGTGGGTTACGCTTCGCTAACCCACCCTCCGAAACCCGTTACCTCGGCGCACGCTTGGCCAGAATTCGCTGCAACGTCCGCCGGTGCATGTTGAGGCGGCGCGCGGTTTCCGAGACGTTGCGGTTGCACATCTCGTAGATGCGCTGGATGTGTTCCCAGCGCACGCGGTCGGCGGACATCGGATTTGCCGGCGGCTCCGATTTTTCATCGCTGGTCGAGAGCAGCGCGGCGACGACGTCGTCGGCATCCGCGGGCTTCGAGAGATAATCGATCGCCCCCATCTTCACCGCAGTGACGGCTGTGGCAATGTTGCCATAACCTGTCAGCACGATGGCGCGGGCCTCGGGGCGCTTCTTCTTCAGCGCGGAGACGACATCGAGGCCGTTGCCGTCGCCGAGCCTGAGATCGACCACGGCGTAGGCGGGTGCGGACTTGCCGATCTGCGCCAGACCATCCGAGACCGTGTCACATGACGTCACCGCAAAGCCGCGTGTCTCCATGGCGCGCGACAGGCGCTCCAGAAACGGCTTGTCGTCTTCCACGATGAGAAGCGAGCGGTCGGTCTGTTCGTTCAGCTCAGTGATGGCGTTCAAGGTTTTGTCCTCTCTCCTGCGCATCTCCATATGGCGTCGCAATCAGGCGGTGCCAAGGCCGCCAATAGTCGACCGGGCCTCGCATGCGACGCAAGGTCGCGGCCTATCCTATTGTTTCCTCGAGGCTCTCGATAGCCTCAAAACGCCGGCGCGGCCACGCGATCTGGACCACTGCACCGTGGTCCGGAAAGGTCCTGTTGGTAAACGAGACCTTGGCGCCGGTGCGTTCGAGCAGTGTGCGGGCAATGAACACGCCGAGCCCGAGGCCGCCGCCGGCATCCTGGGTGCGGCGCCGCGACAGGTAAGGCTCGCCGATGCGGTTCATGAGATCGGGCGGAATGCCCGGGCCGTCATCGGAAATCATGATCTCGATGGTGTCGTTGTTCCACCACGCATTCACTTCGACCGTGGTATGCGCGAAATCGACGGCATTCTCGACGATGTTGCCGACACCGTAGAGCACCGCGGGATTGCGCGATCCGACCGGCTCGGTCGCGGCGGCCACCGCGATCCGGACCTTGATGTCGACGCCGAAATCGCGGTGCGGCGCCACCACCTCCTCGATCAGCTCGGACAATTTCATGCGGTCGAACGGCGCGCCGGCCGAGGAGAGCTGCGTGATCTTGCTCAATATGTCGCGGCAACGTTGCGTCTGTTCGCGCAGGGTCTTGAGATCAGCGGCAAAGCTCGGGTCCTTCACCGTCTTCTCGAGCTCGCGCGAGATCAGGAAGATGGTGGCGAGCGGCGTGCCGAGCTCATGCGCGGCGGCGGCGGCGAGACCGTCGAGCTGGGTCAGATGCTGCTCGCGCGTCAGCACCAGCTCGGTCGCGGCGAGCGCGTCGGCGAGCTTGCGCGCCTCCTCGGTCACCTGGAACGAGTAGAGGCTGGTGACGCCGATCGCGAGCACGATCGAAAGCCAGACGCCAAGGAGATAGATCGGCGGCAGCACCACGGGATCTTCGGAGTCCCAGGGCAGCGGGAAATGAACGAAGAACAGGATCGAGGCGCAGGCCACGGCCAAAAGGCCGAGGGCGAAAGTGAGCCGGGCCGGCAGCGCGGTAGCCGAGATCAAGACCGGCGCAAGGAACAGGAACGAGAACGGGTTCTGCAATCCGCCGGTGAAGAACAGCAGGCCCGCCAGTTCCAGGATGTTCAGCGCCAGCAGCGCGGCCGCATGGATCGGCTCCAGCCGCCGCATCGGATTGATCGCGGTCTGGAGCACCAAATTGAGCATGGCCGACAGGCCGATGATGCTGACACAGGGGACGATCTCGACCTCGAACTCCAGCCCCTGCGCCACGATGAAGATTGCGGCGAGCTGGCCCAGCACCGCGAGCCAGCGCAGTCGCAGGATGGTGTCCAGGCGGATGTGACGTTGCGAAGGACGGAAGTCGGAAGCAGCGGTCTCGGTCATCACGGTCAATCTAGCGATGTACGTGTCCGATCACAAACACGCTTGTCCCATGTCCATGCCAGTGCGATCGCATATGGTGTGCATCATATGGCGGCATCGGCGGCCGGCTCCCTCTCCCGCTTGCGGGGGTTGGAATGGGGGTGTCTCCGCATCGGGATTGCGGAGGATGTCCCCGCGTGGCTCACCCGCCGTGCTCTGCGAGCACGTCGGCCTCTCCCGCAAGCGGGAGAGGCGGAGCAAGCCCGAAGAGTCGTGAAATCCATAGGCGATCACGGTGCAGTCCACGGAACGGAAGTCTCGGACGTCAAGTCTTGCGCTCCACCGCGCAATGGCGGAAGAACGCCTCCAGCATGACCGGGAATGACAACGCTTCAAGCCCGCCGACTGTCGCGGATGACATTTCGTCCGCGGCCATCGCGGTCGATCGCCTCGTCAAGGTCTACAAGCAGACCCGCGCGGTGGACGGTATCTCCTTTTCGCTGCCCCGCGGCAGCATCACCGGGTTGCTCGGCGGCAACGGCGCCGGCAAGACCACCACCATCGCGATGATCATGGGGCTGGTGCTGCCGACCTCCGGCCGCGTCCGCGTGCTCGGGCATCGGATGCCGGAGGACAGCGCGGCCGTGCTGGGGCGGATGAATTTCGAAAGCCCCTATGTCGACATGCCGATGCGGCTGACGGTGCGCCAGAACCTCACGATTTTCGGCAAGCTTTATGCGGTCAGGCACCTCGCCGATCGCATCACGAAGCTGGCCGACGACCTCGATCTCAACGACTTCATCGACCGCGCCAACGGCAAGCTCTCGGCCGGACAGAAGACCCGCGTCGCGCTGGCGAAGGCGCTGATCAACCAGCCCGAACTGTTGCTGCTGGACGAGCCGACCGCCTCGCTCGACCCTGATACGGCCGACTGGGTCCGTGGCCATCTGGAGCGCTACCGCAAGGACAACAACGCCACCATCCTCTTGGCCTCGCACAACATGCTCGAGGTCGAGCGGCTCTGTGACCGCGTCATCATCATGAAGCGCGGTCGCATCGAGGACGATGATACGCCTGATGCCATCATGGCCCGTTACAACCGCACCACGCTGGAAGAGGTGTTCCTGGACGTCGCGCGCGGGCGGGTGAACGGCGCAAAAGAGGGGGCGAGATGAGCGAACTGTCCCTCCACGGCGGTATTTCCGTGCAGCGCATCGGCGCGATGATCCTGCGCTACTGGTATCTGCTGATGTCGTCCTGGCCGCGGCTGCTCGAGCTGCTGTACTGGCCGGCGCTCCAGATCATCACCTGGGGCTTCCTGCAGCTCTACATCGCGCAGAACGCCAATTTCTTCGCGCGCGCCGGTGGCACGCTGATCGGGGCCGTCATTCTCTGGGACATTCTGTTCCGCGGCCAGCTCGGCTTTTCCATCTCGTTCCTGGAGGAGATGTGGGCGCGCAACCTCGGCAACCTCATGATGAGCCCGCTGAAGCCGATCGAGTTTCTGCTCTCGCTGATGGCGATGAGCCTGATCCGGCTCGCGATCGGCGTCATCCCGATGACGCTGCTCGCGCTGATCTTCTTTCACTTCAATGTCTACAGCCTCGGCCTGCCGCTGATCGCCTTCTTCTGCAATCTGATCTTCACCAGCTGGTCGGTCGGCATCTTCGTCTCGGGGCTGGTGCTGCGGAATGGCCTGGGCGCCGAAAGCATCGTCTGGACATTGATGTTCGGAATCATGCCGCTCGCCTGCATCTATTATCCGGTCAGCGTGCTGCCCGGCTGGTTGCAATACGTCGCCTGGTCGCTGCCGCCGACTTACGTGTTCGAGGGGATGCGCGCGCTCCTGATCGAGAACACTTTTCGGACCGATTTGATGCTTGAAGCGTTGGCCATCAACGCAGGTCTTCTGGTGGCTTCTTTCGGGGCATTCCTTGCCCTGTTGCGCAGCGCCAGGAAACACGGCTCGCTGTTGTCGGGTGGCGAATAACCTCACTTTCCCGTGGATTTAGTTCGATTTGGTCGCTTCGCCCCCGTAGATGTACGGAACCATGCATTGACGCAATATTGCGCATTCGGCAGTATGCTGCGATGCGAAGAGGATTTTATCATGCCGATTGGTGAGTTTGGCGGCGCGCCGCCCCTGGCAGCAGAAGGCAGCCCGGTCCTGACCACGCCGATGTACTGGATGTACGAGATGGCGCAGGCCTCTCTCAATCCGGCACGTGCGGTAACCGATGCGACCAAGCTTCTGTTTCAGAATCCGCTGAATCCCTGGGCGCGCACCGAGGTTGGCAAGTCGGTGGCCGCGGCCTGCGAATTGTTCGAGCGCACCACGCGCCGCTACGGCAAGCCGGAATGGGGCCTCGACGACACCGACGTCAACGGCACCCGCGTCCCCGTCGAGGTTCGCTCGGTCTGGGAAAAGCCGTTCTGCCGATTGCTCTACTTCGATCGCAAATTCGCCCGCCCCTTGCGCAGTCCGCAGCCGCGGGTGCTGATCGTGGCGCCGATGTCCGGTCACTACGCGACGCTGCTGCGTGGCACGGTCGAGGCCTTCCTGCCGGCGCATGAGGTCTACATCACCGACTGGGCCGATGCCCGCATGGTGCCCTTGAGCGAAGGCCGCTTCGATCTCGACGACTACATCGACTACGTGATCGAGATGCTGCATGTGCTGGGCGGCAACACCCATGTCATGGCGGTGTGCCAGCCCTCCGTCCCCGTCGTCGCCGCCGTCTCGATCATGGAAGCGCGGCGCGATCCCTTCGTGCCGACCTCGATGACGCTGATGGGTGGTCCGATCGACACCCGACGCAATCCGACCGCAGTGAACAATCTTGCCCAGCAGCGCGGCATCGATTGGTTCCGCAATCACGTCATCACCAAGGTGCCGTTTCCGCACCCGGGCATGATGCGCGACGTCTATCCGGGTTTCCTGCAGCTGAACGGGTTCATCAGCATGAATCTCGACCGGCACATGGACGCCCACAAGCAGCTCTTTGCCAATCTGGTGAAGGGCGACGGCGACCTCGTCGACAAGCATCGCGAGTTCTATGACGAATACCTCGCGGTCATGGATCTCTCGGCCGAATATTATCTGCAGACGGTCGACACCGTTTTCGTGAAGCACTCGTTGCCGAAGGGCGAGATGATGCATCGTGGAACTCGCGTCGATCCTTCCAAGATCACGCGCGTCGCGTTGATGACGGTGGAGGGCGAGAACGACGACATCTCCGGCCTCGGTCAGACTGAAGCAACGCACGGATTGTGCAGCTCCATACCCGATCATCGCCGCGTTCATTACGTCCAGAAGGGTGTTGGACATTATGGCGTGTTCAACGGCTCGCGCTTCAAGTCGGAGATCGTGCCGCGGATTCACGACTTCATGGTCTCGGCTGCGAATCCGACTTCATTGCAGGCGCTTGCGGCGGAATAAGCTCTGATTTCGGCTTTCCCGTCGAAATCAGGGGTCCTCTCGGCGGCTCCGGGAGGGTCAGGCTTCCGCCAGATTCGCGGTATTTAGGTAGCGATGTAGGAGTGAGTCAATCCTCACCCCTTGGGGGCGCCGCATGCATCCGGCGGGGGAGAAAAAAGCCGGTTCCAACCCCAGTCTGTAGGGTCTCCGGACTGTAGAACCCCTGTATATTGGGCAAATGATTTGTTTTTGCGCCGAGCGCTTTCCCTGGCGGCGGTTATGGCAGAATCCGGGCGATCTCCTGCTCCCTGGACTGACAGACATGGCAACTCGCGCGCTCCTCTACCGTCGGCCTCACGAACCGAAGACCCTCGTCATCACCCATGGATCGCAATTCTTTGCGATAAGGCTGCGCAGGCATCGCCGTGCGCGGCGTTACACGCTCAGAATTCATCCGAGTGATCGCGAAGCCATCCTCACCATCCCACCCCGAGGCACGCTCGCTGAAGCCAAGGACTTCGCGCAGCGTCACGGTGCGTGGATCGCGGCACGTCTCGGTCGTTTGCCGAAGGCGGCGCCGTTCCAGCCTGGCACAGTGATACCGCTCCGCGGCGTTTCCCATCGCATCGTGCATCGCGCAGGCAGCCGCGGCACCGTGTGGACCGAAATTCGCGACAGCGGCGAACGCATTGTCTGCGTCGCCGGCGGTCTCGAGCATGTCGATCGCCGCATCAGCGACTTCCTCAAGCGCGAGGCGCGCAAGGATCTGCAGCGTTCGGCGGAGACCCATGCCGCCGAGCTCGGCGTCAAGGTGAAACGGCTCTCGATCCGCGATCAGTCGAGCCGCTGGGGCTCCTGCACCTCGGCCGGCTCACTGTCGTTCTCCTGGCGCCTGATCCTCGCGCCACCCTACGTGCTCGACTATCTCGCCGCGCATGAGGTCGCCCATCTCGTCGAGATGAACCACTCCGCCCGCTTCTGGCGTGTCTGCGGCAAGATCTGTCCGTCGATGGAGCGCGCCAAGAAGTGGCTCGACACGTACGGCAATGACCTGCACCGGTACGGGGTCGAGGATTAGGCCCTCTACCCATAAACCCAGCGGCCTGATGCGACGAAGGCTACGTCCGCTTTGCCCGTCACGACGAAGCTCGTGCGGCATCGCAATATCCAGCGATGGGCCAATACAGGACCTTCGCGGAGAACCGACTATTTGGCGCAGCCGGCGATGATCACTTCACCAAGTGGATGGCCGGATGCAGCGTGCCCAGCACTCCGATCACGGCAAAGATCGCAAATCCTAACGCGCTCTCGATGAGCGTGTTGCGTGTGAGCGCCGCAAGCGCGTTGGTATGCGCCTCGGTCTTCGTGACCGATGCGAGCTGAGGCATCAGCCAGAACCGGTTGACTACGGCCAGGCCGACCATGAGCACGAAGACCGCGATCTTGAGGAGCAGCAATTGTCCATAGTCGGTCACGAGCAAAGCGTGGAACGATCCGACGAGAATCCACGCATTCACGATTCCCGATGAGATCAAGGCAGCGACGCTGATCATGCCGAGGATTGAAAACCTGCCAACGGCGTCAAGTTGCACGGGTCCCCACTCGGAAGCCGAACGGCGCCGCCCGACTGCGAACAGAATTGAAAGGCCAGACAGGCCTCCGATCCAGGCCGAGGCGGCGACCAGATGCAGCACGTCGGCGGTGAGGTGCAGACTCCCTAATTCTCCCGGCGTCGAGCCGGCGTGCCCGGTCCAGGCGATGGCCCCGACCAGCCCCAACGCAGCCAGGATCGCAAGCAAACGCGACAGGACAAACTGGTTGACCACCAGCGAGGCCGCCAGCAGGAGCGCCAGCATGGCACGGACTTCCGAGACCAATCCGAATTGGGTCTCCGTGGCGACGGTGAGCATCGCGCCCGATCTCAACGCGTCTGCGCCGGCAAGGCCCGTCATCGACATGGCCTGAAGGACAAACCAAACGAGACCGGTCACGACTGTGACAGCGAGCCCTGTCCAAGTGAGCGCCGCGATGCGGGCTCGGACCATGGTATGGCCAGCCGGTGACGACCGTAGTGCAGGTTCGACGACGAAGGCACGAAACATCACCACGCCGGCCGTTATCGCCGACGCGGCGAAATGGATTGCACGGGTGACCACCATCGGACCGTCAATCCCCGCCTCGAACCAGCTCATCGAATTTCCCGCTGGCGTTACTGGCCGACCTGGAAGGTGAAGTTGCCCTCTGTGGTGTGCGTATCCACGGAAAGCACATGCCAGTTCACACGATAGGTTCCTGCACCCCCGGCACGCAGCGAGATTGACATCTGCTCGCCGCTAACGCGGGGTTTCCCGCTGTCGACGCGCTCACCGGCCGCATTCGTTACAGTGACGCTCGAGAAGGCGGGCTCCAGCTTCTGGGTGAACCAGAGGGTCACCTCTCGCGGGGGGCTTGCGACCTTGTTTCCGACGCGCGGTTCGGCGTGGTCCAGAAAGGCATGCGCCTGCGCGGCGCTGGTTGCCAGCACAAGCAAGAGCGGAGTGATTCCAATCAAAGATGAGCGTTGCATGGTCAATTACCTCGGAAACGGGCTGGCGGGCTGGACCGCGCTGCCGAACAGCGGCTTACCGATCCCATGCGGGTCGATGTCGTCGAGGTAGTAGTGCAGTTGCGCGATGACGCCGACATTGCTGCCGCTCTGCCGGTTGATCGGGATCAGCGCCTCGATGCCGAACTGGAAATAGGTGCCGGCCCAGATCACCCCGGGATTGATGGTGCCCGTCGTCAACCTTCCCGAAGTCAAGGTGTTCGCGACCGGCGTCTGCAAGTTGGCCTCGACCAGCGGGATCAGGTGATTAAGGAAATCCGGCAGGCCGAGATCAACCACGGCGGATTTCAGATAGGGCATGCTGTATTGAATGCTCCCGCCCCAGTTCAGCACTCGCGGGTGGAACTCGGTATCCACGGTCTGAAAACCGGTGTCGGGATCGATGCCAAAGGTCGTCGTGAAGTTTCTGGCCGGAATCGAATAGCCCACCTGACCGGTGATCGCGACCGGTCTGATCCAGGACAGCGTGTCCGGCAGATCGCCGAGCCCTTTGCCGAAATAGATGTTCGGTACGTAGTGATTGAACGGCTCCGCGCCGACGGTCGAAGACCCGGTCCCGCCCCATTCCACGCTGAGCCCAGCCGACAGCACGAACTCATGCTCGGCGTTCTTGAACACCCGATACTTGAACGTGGTGTCGAGATTCTGGAAGCCGTTGGCTCCGGGCACCGTCGGATCGATCGGACCAAGGAAGGTGTAGGTCGTACCAAACGATATCGCGAAATCCTCGGTGATCCGTTTGGCGAACTCGCTGGACACGTCGCGCTGCCTGACCGGCGGAACGTCGCCGGTGTGGAAGCTGTCGACGGTGGGTAGCGCCAGCTCGTCATTGACGCCGGGATCGTCGATGGTCAGCGTGGCCGGAAAGAAGCGATTGCCGACGATCTCGTGGGCGGTGCTTCCAGAAAGGGGAACGAGCGCGATGGCGAGCCCTGGCAAGGCTGCACGCGCATGACGGATAAGCATGGGAATCTCCGCAAGCGTTGATGCGTAAAGGTCTCAGCGGCCAGTGGCCGCGCGGCTTTACGACAGAAACGGCGGTGCACGCGCCTGGGCCTCGGAAGCTGTTCTCGAACCGGAAGCGCCCAGCGCGAAATCCTGCCAGGCGACCTGGCTCGTCGGGCGATCGATCACGATCGCGCTTGATATCTGTGGGGTGTCGATCGGCGCGCCGGTCTGGAGCACGCTGCAAGCAGCGCAGCAGCCATCGTGCGCGCGGTGGCCAGTCTGATCGTCCTGCCCGGCCCCGTCTGTCGGACCACCGTGGCAGATGATCGCGTCTGCAACTGGATCGGAGGCCGTAAAGCTCGCCGCCCAGCACGCGCCGATCGGCGCAAAGATCTGCACCAACAGGGCAATCAGGACTATAGGTAGAAAGTTCTTCAGCCGTCGGCGCATCGGTTCACCCTGCGGCAATCTATCGCAACGGAGAGCTGCCGTCGAGGTGAGCGATTCGATAACCCCGCCTACTGTGCATGGGGTTGTTTTCGCGTTTTGTTTTAGGGCCTATCGATTTCCACCAAACAGCCGGTCCATCAGCCAGCCATCAAGCCCGGCAGCCGCTTCCGGCCGTGCATTGACATTGGTGCGCGTCGGCAGCGGCGGCGCGCGATAGCCGCTCGTGCCGACCGGCGCCGGTGCAGGTCCAGGTGAATATCCGGGCGCGGCCGCTGCCTGTATCGGCGGCGAGACCTGCGAGGAGACCTGCACGAGGTTCGACGGCCCCCAATTGCTTTGCGGGTTCGGCAGGGCCACCGCCTGCACGCCCTCGTGCGCGGCGCGCATGAAGCGGGTCCAGACTTCGACCGGAAGGCCGCCGCCGGTGGTCTTCTTGGTCGGCGAGTTGTCGTCGTTGCCGAGCCAGACGCCGGTGACGAGGTTCGCGGTGTAGCCGATGAACCAGGCGTCGCGGTAATCCTGGCTGGTGCCGGTCTTGCCCGCCGCCTGCCAGCCCGGGATCTCGGCCTTCTTCGCCGTGCCCGAGATCAGCGTCTCCCGCATCATCGTGTTCATCATGCCGACGTAACGAGGCTCGATCACCTGGCTATGCTCGTCGGCAGGCCGCATGTAGAGCAGCTTGCCGTCGAGCGTCTTGATCCGCGTCACGACATGCGGCACCGCCGCAAAGCCGCCATTGGCGAACGGCGCATAGGCGCCGACCAGCTCGAGCACGGAGACTTCGGAGGTGCCGAGCGCGATCGAGGCGTTGGGCTCGAGCTTCGAGGATATGCCGAGCCGGTGCGCGGTGCGCACCACGTTCTTCGGCCCGACCTCGAGGCCGAGGCGGATGGCGACGGTGTTGAGCGACATCGCCAGAGCCTGCGTCAGCGTCACCGGGCCGAAATATTCATGCGTGTAGTTCTCGGGCTTCCAGCCCTTGACCTCGATCGGCGCGTCCTGGCGGATGGTGTCGGGCGTCAGGCCCTGCTCCATCGCCGTCAGATAGACGAACGGCTTGAACGAGGAGCCCGGCTGGCGCTTGGCGTTGACCGCGCGATTGTACTGGCTCTCGGAATAGTTCCGCCCGCCGACCATTGCGCGCACCGCCCCGTCGGGCGTCATGGCCACCAGCGCGCCCTGGCTGACATTGAACTTCACGCTCTTGGCCGCAAGCTCGTCGATGATGGCGCTCTCCGCCACGGCCTGGAGCTTCGGATCGATCGTGGTCTCGACCTTGATGCTGTCGTCGATCTGGCCGACCAGATCGTCCAGCACCTCGCCGATCCAGTCGGCGATGTAATTGACGGTGCCGGCGCCGACAGGTTTCACATTGTAGGAGGGATGGCCGATCGAGGCCTGGGCCTGCGCTTCGGTGATGAAGTTGGCGTCCGCCATCGCCGCGAGCACGACTTTTGCGCGCGCTTCCGCGCCTTCCGGATTGCGGTTCGGCGCCAGGCGGGACGGCGATTTGACCAGGCCCGCCAGCATCGCGGCTTCCGCGATCGTGACGTTCTTCGCCGGCTTGCCGAAATATTTCTGCGCGGCGGCCTCGACGCCGTAGGCGCCGGAGCCGAAATAGACGCGATTGAGATAGAGCTCCAGGATCTCGTTCTTGGAGTGCTTGCGCTCGAGCCAGATCGCGAGCTCCGCCTCCTGCAGCTTGCGCTGCACGGTGCGCTCCTGGGTCAGGAACAGGTTCTTGGCGAGCTGCTGCGTCAGCGTCGAGCCGCCCTGCGAGACGCCGCGATGGAGCACGTTGGTGACGAGCGCGCGCAGGATGCCGACGGGGTCGACGCCGAAATGCGAGTAGAAGCGGCGGTCCTCGATCGCGATGAACGCCTTCGGCAGATAGGGCGGCAGGTCCTTCAGCGACACGTTGGCGCCGGCCATCTCGCCGCGCTGCGCGAGCAGGCTGCCGTCCATGCCAACGATCTGGATGGTCGGCGGGCGTTTGGGAATTTCAAGCGACTGGATCGGCGGCAGGTGCGCGCCGACCCAGATCACGACGCCGATCACGGCGATCACGCCCCACAGGCTCAGCACGACGCCCCAATAAACCAGGCGCCCGAGGCCCGCGCTGATGGATGATTTCGACCGGCGCTTCCCGCCGCTGTTTTTGGCCGGTGCCTTGCGCTCGCGCGGCGGCTCGTCGTCGGCAGGTTCGCTTTTGCGCTTGTTGGGCTTTTTCGGCTTGTCGTCGCCGGCGTCGGGAATGCGGTCGGCCGCCGTGAGGCGCAGATCGGCGAGCGCCGCGGGCAGGCCGAACAACGGCTCCTTCCGCCCCCCCTTTTTCTTTGCCGACCCCATACGCAAAACGCCCGGTCACCCCGCCCCGCTCCCACGCTAGCGACCGCTGTTTAAGGCCCGGTTACCCCGTACTTAATGTCTGGTTAGGAGATGAGGCATTCCCCGGCCGCAGTTCCGCTGGTTCAGCCGCGCAGCTAGGATCGCAGCCACAAAGAAGAGGGAACACGCATGGGCCACGTCGATCCGACCAAGGAAATCTTTGCGCAATTTCGGGACAACGACCGCCCCGGCCCCATCCACATGCTGAACCTGGTGCGGCTGCGCAAGGAGGCGGCCTATCCCGATGGCAGAAAGGCGAGCGGCGCCGAAGCCTATGCGGCCTATGGCCGCGAAAGCGGCCCGGTGTTCACGCGCCTCGGCGGCCGCATCGTCTGGCAAGGCCGGTTCGAGCTGATGCTGATCGGACCGCAAGACGAGCGCTGGGACCACTGCTTCATCGCCGAATATCCCGGCGTCGCCGCCTTCGTCGAGATGATCCGCGACCCTGTCTACCGCGAGGCAGTAAAGCACCGCCAGGCTGCGGTGGAAGACTCCCGGCTGATCCGCCACTCCGTGCTGCCGGTTGGAAAGAATTTTGGAGAGATACCGACCTGAGTCTCGTCATGGCCGGGCTTGACCCGGGGCATGCAGCCTTCTCCCGCCTCCAAAACGTGGATGCCCGGGGCAAGCCCGGGCATGACGTCGTTGTGGCAATGTTTTCGAGAACTAACCCGCCGGACTCGAATCCTCCAGAATCGGGCCGAACAGCTCCCACCGCTCGCCATTGAACTTCATCATCTGAAGCTGCTTGTTGACGCGATAGTCGGTCGGCGAGGTGTTGGCCTTGATGCCGGGCAACGCGGTGTCGGTCGCAAAGTCCTTCAGTGAAGTGGCCTGCTTCATCACGTTCTCGCGGGTCAGGTCGTCGCCGCACTGCTGCAGCACATGCACCAGCAACTGCGCGGTGCTGTAGCCGTAGGTGTTGAAGTTCGAGTCCTTGTCGCCATCGGGATAGTACTTCGCCATGAAGTCGAAATACTTCTTCAGGCCCGGATCGTCCTTCCAGGTCGGATCGAGTGGTTCCTTGCCGTAGTTGACGCTGATCAGGCCCTTGGCGGCATCAAGGCCCGCCGGCTTCAGCACGGCGCCGACCGAGGTGGCGTTAATGTCGACGATCTGGGTCGGATGCCAGCCCATTTCAGCGATCTTCTTGATCGCCTGCGCAGCCTGCTTCGGCGTTGTCGCGCTGAAGAACAGATCGGCGCCGGCATCCTTGATCTTGAGGATCTGCGAATCGACCGTGGGGTCAGAGACCTCGTAGGACGCCTCGGTCACGATCATCTTGGCGGCCTTGTCGCCGAGGCCGGCCTTGAGGCCATTCAGATAGTCCTTGCCGAGGTCGTCGTTCTGATAGAGCACGCCGATCTTGGCGTCCGGATGCTCCTTCAGAATGTACTGACCGTAGATACGGCCTTCGACGAAGTAGTTCGGGTTGAATCCCATGGTCCAGGGGAAGTTCTTCGGATCGGTGAACCTGGAGGCACCGGTCGCCGCAAACAGCTGGGGCACCTTCTTGGAATTGAGATATTTCTGCACGGCCGCGTTCACGGGCGTGCCGATGATCTGGAAGGTCAGGAGCACCTCGTCGCTCTCGACCAGCTTGCGGATCTGCTCCACCGCCTTCGGCGGCGAATAGGCATCGTCATACTGGATCAGATTGATCTTTCGGCCGTTGATGCCGCCCTGGTCGTTGATCATCTTGAAATAGGCGGCCTGGGTCTTGCCGATCGACGAATAGGCCGACGCCGGTCCCGAGAACGGCATGGTCTGTCCGATCTTGATCTCGGTGTCGCTGGCGCCAGGATCGTATTTCTTCTGGGCATTGGCAGCGGAGACCGATAGCGCCAAGGTCAGCGACGCTGCCGTGGCCAGATGCAGGATTCCGTTCCTCATTCGCGATTCCCTCAGCTTGTTATTGCAGACGGTCTGCCGGGCGCACTGTGCCTCCGACGCCATCGCTGGGGGAGAGTGTGGAAGAGTGCCTGCTGCAAGGCAAGGTGGGGAAGCGCTGACCGTTCGTAGGGTGGGACACATCAATCGGACGGTCATTCGATGGCTCAATTAACTTGTTCCTCCTGGCGGAATTTCCGGCCGACGGTCTTTTCCCGCTGGATACAACGGTCGCCATCGCTGCCGAAGCGTGTGGAGGACGGGCAGGCCGCGCCCGGGGATCGCGGCGTTGCGCCGTCTCAGGGCTTGGGCCGAGAGTTCAGGTTCAGGCCAAGAACAAGGCGGCCAGTGCGATCGCCGCCGGCAGCGCCTGCACGATCAAGATGCGCGGACTGACGGTCGCCGCACCATAAGCGCCGGCCACGATCACACAGGCGAGGAAGAACAGCTTGATCTGGAATGCGAAGGCCGGGTTGCCGTGGACAACGCCCCAGATCAGGCCGGCGGCGAGGAAGCCGTTATAGAGCCCCTGATTGGCGGCCAGCACTTTGGTGATCGCGGCCTTGTCGGGCGTATTGCGGAATGTCTTCAGGCCAAGCGGCTTGTCCCAAAGGAACATCTCCAGGAGCAAGAAATAGGCGTGCAGCGCGGCGACAAGCGCCACCAGACAATTCGCGACCAGAACCAAGTTGAGCTCCCCCAAAAGCGTCAGCTTTCGGGTGGACCTTAGCATATCAGGCGTGGCAAGTGCGAAACGTGTTTCGCTGCAATGGTGTCGCGATGGCCGCTCGGTCGACCAAAACCCCTGAAAGCTTCGGCCTCGACCGGCTGGTGACGCCGATCGGGATCGCGCTGCTCGTCACCGATAGCGCAGGCGCGTTGCGTGCGCTCGACTGGGATGACCACGAGCACCGCATGCGCGAGCTGTTGCGCCTGCATCATGGCGCCGTGAACCTGCTTGATCGACCTGCGCCGACCGACATGAAGACCGCGCTGTCAGCTTACTTCGAGGGTGATCTCGGTCAGCTCCTGCGCGTCGAATGGCGCATCTCCGGCACGCCATTCCAGCAAAAGGTCTGGACCGCACTCGCGAAGATCCCTGTAGGCACGACGATGAGCTACGGGGCGCTTGCGGCGAAGATCGAAATGCCCAAGGCTATCAGGGCGGTCGGCCACGCCAACGGCTCCAATCCGATCAGCGTGGTGCTGCCCTGCCATCGGCTGATCGGCGCTGATGGCTCGTTGGTGAAATATGGCGGCGGTCTCGAGCGCAAACGCTGGCTGTTGCGGCATGAAGGGGTGGAAGTCTGAGCCGATAGCGCACCAACATCTCTTGGTCGTTCCGGGGTGCGCGAAGCGCGAGCCCGGAATCCATATCCACCGGCCGGGGCGCCATCCGGCGACGAGTGGAGAAAGATACGCAGCCTACGCCGCCGGCTGAACCGCCTTGTCACCCGCCATCACGCGGGTCAGCGCGCTCTTGATCGCGGCCTGGCGGGTCGGCGCGTTGATCTGCGCGCCCAAGAGGTCCGTGACGTAGAACACGTCGCGGGCACGCTCGCCGAAGGTCGCGACATGGGCTGAGGCGATGTTGAGGTTCAGCTTGGAGATCGCCGTGGTCAGCTCGTAGAGCAGGCCGGGTCGATCGAGGCCGGAGACTTCGATCACGGTGTAGCGATCGGACCATTGGTTGTTGATGGTCACCTCAGGCTCGATCACGAAGGGCTTTGCCTTGCTGCGCACGGTACGCCGCGCCACCACTTCCGGCAGGCGCAGCTTGCCTTCGAGCACATCCTCGATCATCTCGCCGATGCGCGTGGCGCGCCTTCCCTCGTCCTCGTCCCGGTCGTATTCCCTGGAGATCGAGATCGTGTCCAGCGCGCGGCCGTCGGTCGTGGTGTAGATCTGGGCGTCGACGATGTTGGCGCCGGCCGAGGCGCAGGCGCCCGCAATGATCGACAGCAGCCAGGGATGGTCGGCGGCGAAGATCGTGAGCTCGGTGACGCCACGCACTTCGTCGAAGCCGACATTGATCGCGAGCTTGTGGCCGGCCTGTTCGCTCGAACGTACGAAGCGCGCGTGGCGGATCTTGCGCGGCAGCTCGACCTTGAGCCAATAGGCCGGATAGTGCCGGCCGATATAGGCGTCGAGCTCGTCCGCCGGCCATTCGGCGAAGGCGTTCCGGAATTCGGCGTAGGCAGCCGTGAGGCGCTTGCCGCGGTCGACCTCCGAGAAGCCGCCGGTCAGCACCGGTTCCGTCTCGTAATACAGCGAACGCAGCAGCTGCGCCTTCCAGCCGTTCCAGACGCCCGGACCGACGCCGCGGATATCTGCGGTGGTCAGGATGGTGAGCAGCTTCATCTGCTCGACCGACTGCACCACGGCAGCAAAGTTCTCGATGGTCTTGCGGTCGGAGAGGTCGCGCGATTGCGCGACCGTCGACATCGTCAGGTGCTCCTCGATCAGCCAGGCCACGAGCTCCGTGTCCGCCGCGCTGAAGCCGAGCCGCGGGCACAGCCGGCGCGCGACCTTGGCGCCCGCGATCGAGTGATCTTCGGGCCGGCCCTTGGCGATGTCGTGCAGCAGCGTCGTGATGTAGATCACCGCGCGATGCTCGGGGCGAATTTTGCGCATCAGATCGCTGGCGAGCGTGAACTCCTCGAAGCCGCCGCGCTCGATGTCCTGGAGGAAGCCGACGCAGCGGATCAGATGCTCGTCGACGGTGTAGTGATGATACATGTTGAATTGCATCATCGAGACGATCTTGCCGAAGGCGCGGATGAAATGACCGAGCACGCCGGTCTCGTTCATCCGGCGCAGCACGATCTCGGCGTTGTCGGAGGTCAGGATCTCCATGAACAGCCGGTTGGCCTCGGGATTCTCGCGCATCTGCGCGTTGATCAGCCCGAGCGAGCGCGTCACGTCGCGCATTGCATCGGGATGGAAGGCGAGGTTGTTCTTCTGCGCGAGACGGAAGATGCGGATCAGGTTGACGGGATCGTGCTTGAAGACGTCGGGCGCGGCGACGTTGATGCGGTTGTTGTCGACGATGAAGTCGTCGCTGTCGGGGACGCGCCGCTTTGCCGGCGTCGGGCGCAGGCGCGCCATCATCCGGCTCAGCACCGGTGCGGGCTTGGCCTGCTGGTCCTCGAGCTTGGCGCAGAGGATGGCGGTGAGGTTGCCGACTTCCTTGGCGACGAGGAAGTAGTGCTTCATGAAGCGCTCGACGTCCTGCATGCCGGGATGCGAGGTGTAGCCGAGCCTGACGGCGATCTCGCGCTGGAGGTCGAAGGAAAGGCGCTCTTCGGCCCGGCCGGAGTAGAAATGCAGATTGCAGCGCACCGACCAGAGGAAATCGGCGCAGCGGCGGAAGCTGCGATACTCCTGCGCGTCGAATACGCCGCGCTCGACCAGCTCGTCGGTATCGTGGACGCGATAGACGTATTTCGCGATCCAGAACAAGGTGTGCAGGTCGCGAAGCGCGCCCTTGCCGTCCTTGACGTTGGGCTCGACCAGATAGCGCGACTGGCCGCCGCGGCGGTGACGTTCTTCGCGCTCGGCAAGCTTTGCGGTGACGAATTCGGACGCGGTACCTTGCACCACCTCCTTGTCGAAGCGCGCGACCAGCTCGTCATAAAGCGGCTGGTCGCCGGTGAGAAAGCGCGTCTCCAGGATGGCGGTGCGGATGGTCATGTCGCCGCGCGCCTGCCGGATCGATTCATCGACCGAGCGCGTGGCGTGGCCGACCTTCAATCCCATGTCCCAGAGGCAATAGAGAATGGCTTCGGCGACCTGCTCGCCCCAGGCGGTCTGCTTGTAGGGCAGGATGAACAACAGATCGATATCGGACTCGGGAGCCATCAGGCCGCGGCCATAGCCGCCGGTCGCGACCACCGCCATGCGCTCCGCCCCGGTCGGGATCGGCGACAGATAGAGATGTCGGGTCGCGGCCGAATAGAGGATGCGGATGATCTCGTCCTGCACGTGGCAGAGTCGCTCGGCGCAGCGGCGGCCGTGGCGGTCCTTCAGGAGGATCGCCTGCGCTGCGGCGCGTGCCGCGAGCAGCTCGCTCTTGAGCAGTTGCGCGGTGGCGGTGCGGAACGCGTCCTCGCGCCCCTGGTACCTTTCGGCAAGCGCATCGATCGCGGCGGTGATCCGCGCGGTATCGAAACGATCATCCACCTGTGGCTTGGGCTCGGTCGCAACGCTATCCATGTCTCACCCGATATAAGAGGTGACAGGCGCTGTCATCAGCCATTCTCAGGCAATAGTCGTTCCATGCTGGAAAGGTCGGTCCTCGGGCAAAATTGTTCTCGGGTCGCGCGCTTTCAAGGGGCTGATTTTCCCGTTGACCTCCAGATATAACTCATTGAAAAGCAAAGAAATTCTGAAGGAGTTTGGGCATGAGCAACGTGACACGACGCATTCTTCTGGCGGGAGCCGCGGCCCTCGCCATGACCGCCGCGGCTCGGGCTGCTGATCCGCTCAAGGAGATCCGCATCGATTGGGCGACTTACAATCCAGTGTCGATGGTCCTGAAGCAGAAGGGGCTGCTGGAGAAGGAGTTCGCCAAAGACGGCATCGCCATCACCTGGGTGCAGTCCGCGGGCTCCAACAAGGCGCTCGAATTCCTCAATGCCGGCTCCATCGATTTCGGCTCGACCGCCGGTTCAGCCGCGCTGGTCGCGCGCATCAACGGCAACCCGATCAGGTCGATCTATGTCTATTCGCGTCCGGAATGGACGGCGCTGGTCACGGGCAAGGACTCCAAGATTGCCAGCGTCGCTGACCTGAAGGGCAAGCGGGTCGCAGTGACGCGCGGCACCGATCCGCACATCTTCCTGGTGCGCGCCCTGCTCAGTGCCGGTCTCACTGAAAAGGACATCACGCCGGTGCTGTTGCAGCACGCCGACGGCAAGACCGCGCTCATCCGCGGCGACGTCGATGCGTGGGCCGGTCTTGATCCGATGATGGCGCAGGCCGAGGTCGAGGAGGGCGCGAAGCTGTTCTATCGCAAGGCCGATGCCAACACCTGGGGCATCCTCAATGTGCGCGAGCAGTTCCTGAAGGACTATCCCGACGCCGCCCGCCGCGTGCTCGCGGCGTATGAGGACGCGCGAAAGTATTCGCTGGCGAATTACGACGAGCTGAAGAAGACCTTCATCGCGGTGACCAAGCTGCCCGATGCGGTCGTTGACAAGCAGCTCAAGGAACGCACCGAGCTCACCCACAGCCGCATCGGCGCGTCCCAGCGCGAGTCGATTCTCGCGGCCGGCCTCGCGCTCCAGCAGGCCGGCGTCGTCGATGCCAAGGTCGACGTGAAGGCGACGCTGGATGCCCTGATCGACGACCAGGTTCCGCTGCCGGCGAATTGATCTCTCTTCTTTTCCAGGGGAGGGAAGAGGCTCCTTGCATTCCCGCCCCGGACGCGCTTCCTACCTGCCATGATCTCCGACGCGCCCGTCCTGCAACAGTCTTCGGAACCAGCCGAAAACGTCGCCGCGTCCTCGCGGCTGTCGCGATATGCGCGGCCGATGCTGGGGCTGTTGCTGCCATTTCTGCTGGCAGTTGGCTGGGAGCTCGTGGTCTGGTTCGGTTGGTCCAACGGCCGCCTGGTGCCGCCGCCCTCGCGCGTCCTTGCCACCATCGCCGATCTCGCTCGTTCCGGCGAGTTGATCCACCACATCGCCGCGACGCTGTGGCGCGTCGGCCTCGGCTTCGCCTTCGGCGTGGTCGCGGGTACGCTGCTTGGTGCCATCTCCGGCTATTGGTCGCTGGCGCGGCGGCTGCTCGACCCCACCGTGCAGGCGCTGCGCGCGATTCCTTCGCTCGCCTGGGTGCCGCTGTTCATCCTCTGGCTCGGCATTTTCGAGACGTCCAAGATCGCGCTGATCGCGGTCGGCGTGTTCTTCCCTGTCTATCTCGGTGTGATGGGCGCGATCCTCTCGGTCGATCGCAAGATATTCGAGGTCGGACGCGTGTTCCGGCTCTCCGGCCCGGCCATGATCCGCCGCATCCTGCTACCCGCCGTGCTACCGGCCTATGTCGTGTCCTTGCGCGTCGGTCTCGGTCTGGGCTGGATGTTCGTCGTCGCGGCCGAACTGATCGGCGCTTCCGAAGGCCTCGGCTATCTGCTGCTCGACGGCCAGCAGCTCGGCAAGCCCGCGCAGATCATGGCCGCGATCGTGATCTTCGCCATCCTCGGCAAGCTCACTGACTGGCTGATCGAGGTCGCGGCCGCGCCGTTCCTGCGCTGGCAGGACGCGTTCGGCCGCACGAAGGGAGCTTGAGGCAATGCTGGCGCTCGATCGGGTCAGCAAGACTTATCCCAATGGCGTGCAGGCGCTGGCGCGCTTCTCCGCCGACGTCAAGCAGGGCGAGATCCTCGCCATCATCGGCGGGTCCGGCTGCGGCAAGTCGACATTGCTCCGCGCCATCGCCGGCCTCGATCGCGCGAGTTCGGGCACGGTGACGCTCGACGACGAGGCGATCAGTTCGCCACATGCCAAGATCGGCATCATCTTTCAGGAGCCACGGCTCCTCCCCTGGCTCAGCGTCGCCGACAATATCGCTTTTGGACTCGCCGATGTCCCGGCGGCCGAGCGGCGCGAGAAGGTGGCGCGCGCTCTCGAACGCGTTGGCCTTGCTGACAAGGCGCAGGCCTGGCCGCGTGAGCTCTCCGGCGGACAGGCGCAGCGCGTCGCAATCGCCCGCGCGCTGGTGCCGCAGCCGGAGGTGCTCCTGCTCGACGAGCCGTTCTCGGCGCTCGATGCCTTCACGCGGCGCGACCTTCAGGATCATCTGCTCGACCTCTGGGCCGACACGCGCCCGACCTTGATCCTCGTCACACACGACGTCGACGAGGCCGTGGTGCTGGCCGACCGCGTGCTGGTGATGCGGCCCAGGCCGGGGCGCCTGTTCGACCAGATCGAGATCAATCTGGGCCGGCCGCGCGACCGCAATTCGCCGCTGTTCGAGAATTTCAAGCGCAGTGTGCTGACGTCACTCGACCGTTCGCTCGACCGCAACGTGCCCGACCGTGACGCAACCCAGGGTCCCGGTCAGGCCATGTGGTGGTGACATTTTCGCTCTGAGCCGGTACATCGAGAGCGATTTTTCCGGGAGAGAACAAGATGGACGCCGCAGAACTGCGCCAGATGCAGGCCCCGATCAAGGAGCGTTACAAGACCGATCCCAAGACCGCGATGATCACGCTGAAGGCCAAGGGCTCGACCGACAGCGAAGGCATCGCCTGCAAGGTCGAGACCGGCCGCGCCATCGCGATGGCTGGTCTGCATCCCGCCACCGGCGGCTCCGGCCTCGAACTCTGCTCCGGCGACATGCTGCTCGAGGCGTTGGTCGCCTGCGCCGGCGTCACGCTGAAATCGGTCGCGACTGCGATCGAGGTGCCGCTGACCACCGGGAACGTCTATGCCGAGGGCGATCTCGATTTCCGCGGCACGCTCGGCGTCGACAAGGAGACTCCGGTCGGCTTCGCCGAGATCCGCCTGCGCTTCGAGGTCGATACGCCGGCGCCGCAGGACAAGCTCGACCTCCTGCTGAAACTCACCGAGCGCTATTGTGTGGTCTATCAGACCATCAAGAACGGCCCGAAGGTTTCGGTCTCGATGCAGCGGATGTAGTGCCGCCTTCCCCCTCGACGGGGCGGGCAAGAAGAAAAAATGCCGGCCGAACTCTCCTACATCCTCTTCCTCGTGCTGCGCATGGCGGTTGCGGCCGCCTTCGTGGTGTCGGCGTCCATCATCACCGAGCGCTCCGGCCCGGTGATCGGGGCACTTGTGGCGACGCTGCCGATCTCGGCGGGGCCGTCTTATGTCTTCCTCGCGATCGACCATGACGCCGCTTTCATTGCGCAGGGGGCGCTGTCGAGCCTGCCGATCAACGCCGCGACGATTTTCCTGGGGCTGACCTACGTCGTGCTGGCGCAGCGGCATAGCTTTGCCGTGAGCGTCGGGAGCGCGGTAGCGGTATGGATCGTGCTGGCGTCGATCATCCGTCTGTTCGACTGGACGTTGACGGCTGGGCTCGCCGTCAACCTGGTGGCCTTCGGCGTCTGCATTCCGCTGCTCGCACGGTACCGGCATGTGAAGATGCCGCTGGTGACCCGCCGCTGGTACGACATCCCGTTCCGCGCCGCGCTGGTCGCAACGCTGGTTGCGATCGTCGTCTCGACTTCGGGCTGGGTCGGCCCTCGCGTCTCCGGAGTCATCGCGCTCTACCCGATCGTCTTCACCAGCATGATGGTGATCCTGCATCCCCGCATCGGCGGCCCTCCGACCGCTGCCGTGCTCGCCAATTCCGCCTGGGGCCTGCTCGGATTCGGCATGGCGATTGCGGTGATGCACGTCGCAGTGGTGAACTTTGGATCGGCGGTAGGCCTCCTGCTTGCGCTTGCAACTTGCGTGACGTGGAACCTGACACTGTGGTGGAATGGACGCAGAACTCGGCGCCTTCAAGCGCAAGCATCCGGTCCCGATATTTTGCGGTGATCAGCCGCGTAGTTCTGCGGTGTTCGGCTGCGCGATCCCGCTGCCATCGTTAATTTAATCTTTGTGACTTGCCCGTAAATGTACGCTTCAGCTGTCGAGGCACCCAACCTTGAACGTGGGCCAGTTCGACCGGTGCACCGTGAGTTTAGGACGAGTCGAAAACTCTCGAGCGCGAGGGCGATGCCGCCCCGTGGTGCGAGACGATTTCTCAACGAGGAGATATTTGGATGTTCGGGCGCAAGTCCCATGCTGATGCACAGGCGCGGCTCGACGCCATCGGCCGTTCGCAGGCGATGATCGAATTCAAGCTTGACGGCACCATCATCACCGCCAACAAGAACTTTCTCGACGCACTAGGTTATCGGCTCGACGAAATCCAGGGCAGGCATCACTCGATGTTCGTGCCCGTCGGGCAGCGCGACAGCGCCGAGTACAAGGCGTTCTGGGCTGCATTGAACCGCGGCGAGTATCAGGCACGCGAATTCAAGCGGATCGCGAAGGACGGTCGCGAGGTCTGGATCGAAGCATCCTACAATCCGGTGCTCGACGGCGATGGCAAGACTGTGATGGTCGCCAAGATTGCGACCGACATCACCGCGAAGAAGATCCGGAGCATGACGGACGCATCGAAGATCGCCGCCATCAGCCGTGCCCAGGCCGTCATCGAGTTCAAGCTCGACGGCACCATCGTCTCCGCCAACGAAAATTTCTGCAAGGCGCTCGGCTATTCGCCTGCCGAGATCCAGGGCAGGCATCACGGCCTTTTCGTGGCCGAGGCCGACCGCAACGGCACGGCCTATCGCGAATTCTGGGCCGCGCTCAACCGCGGCGACTACCAGACCGGCGAATTCAAGCGAATCGCCAAGGGCGGCAGGGAAGTGTGGATTCTCGCTTCCTACAATCCGCTGCTCGACGAGAACGGCAAGCCCTATGGCGTCGTCAAGTTTGCAACCGACGTCACCGCGGAGAAGCTGAAGAATGCCGATCTGGCGGGTCAGATCTCGGCGATCGACAAGGCGCAGGCCGTGATCGAGTTCAACATGGACGGCACGATCATCACCGCCAACGAGAACTTCCTGCACACGGTCGGCTATTCGCTGGCGGAGATCAAAGGCAAGCATCACAGCATGTTCGTCGAGCCCGGCGAGCGCGACGGCCCCGCCTATCGCGAGTTCTGGACCGCACTCAACCGCGGGCAGTACCAGGCGGCCGAATACAAGCGGATCGGCAAGGGCGGCAAGGAGATCTACATCCAGGCCTCCTACAATCCGATCATCGATCTCAACGGCAAGCCGTTCAAGGTGGTGAAATATGCCACCGACACCACCAAGCAGGTGCTGGTTCGCATGGGCAACGAGCGCGTCCGCGGCATGATGGAATCGGTCGCCGCCGGCTCGGAAGAGCTCAATGCCTCGGTGCGCGAGATTTCCGAGGCGATGACCAAGTCGCGCGAAACCGCGATGAGCGCCGTGGACCAGGTCGCCGCCGCCGATGCTCAGGCTCAGCGCCTCACCGAAGCGGCGCAGGCGATGAGCGGCATCGTCGAGATGATCAACAGCATCACCGGTCAAATCAACCTGCTCGCACTCAATGCCACGATCGAGTCGGCCCGTGCCGGTGAAGCCGGTCGCGGCTTTGCCGTTGTGGCATCCGAAGTGAAGAGCCTCGCCAACCAGGCCAAGCAGGCGACCGACAAGATCGCCCAGGAGATCGGCAGTCTCAACGGCATCTCGGGCGATGTCGTCGGCGCGCTCGGCTCGATCAAGCAGGCGATCAACAACGTCAGCGAATACGTCACCTCCACCGCGGCTGCCATCGAGGAGCAGAGCACGGTCACCAACGAGATGTCGACCAGCATGCAGCGTGCCGCCGCAGAGGCCGCGGCGATCACGGCAAGAGCGTAACCGGCCCAGTCACTGCTTCGGCAGCTTGGCCTTCAACGCATACAGCGCATCAAGCGCCTCGCGCGGCGACATCTCGTCGGGGTGCAGCGCCTTCACCGCGTCCATCAGCAACTCGGCCTCGGTCGGCGGCGCGGCTTCGGCGGCCGCGCGCGAGGGGACGGCGAACAGCGGCAGATCGTCGGCAAGCGCCCGGGCGGTCTGGCCGCGGTCCTGTGCCTCCAGCTTTGCCAGTACGGATTTGGCGCGCGTGATCACGGCCGGCGGCAGGCCGGCGAGCTTGGCGACTTGGATGCCGTAGGAGCGGTCGGCCGAGCCCGGCAGCACCTCGTGCAGGAATACGACATTGCCTTGCCACTCCTTCACCCGGACCGTCGCGTTGAACATGCGCGGCAGCTTGGTCGAGAGCGCGGTCAGCTCGTGATAATGCGTTGCGAACAGCGTGCGGCAGCGGTTGCTCTCGTGCAGATGCTCGATCGCGGCCCAGGCGATGGAAAGGCCGTCGAAAGTCGCGGTGCCGCGGCCGATCTCATCGAGGATGACAAGCGCGCGTTCACCGGCCTGGTTGAGGATCGCGGCGGTTTCGACCATCTCCACCATGAAGGTGGAGCGGCCGCGCGCGAGATCATCGGCGGCGCCGACGCGCGAGAACAGGCGGTCGATGATGCCGATCCGCGCGCGCGTCGCCGGTACGAAACTGCCGATCTGCGCGAGCAGCGCAATCAGCGCGTTCTGGCGCAGGAAGGTCGATTTACCCGCCATGTTCGGACCGGTGAGCAGCCAGAGCTGGCCGGACTTTTGCGCTGGCGTGGGCGAGAGATCGCAGGCATTGGCGATGAACGGCTCGCCGTTACGCTTCAAGGCCTGCTCGACCACGGGATGGCGGCCGGCCTCGATGGCAAAGCCGAGCGAGCCATCGACCTCGGGCCGCACATAGTGCTCGTCGACGGCGAGCTTGGCCAGCGAGGTCGCCACATCGAGCAGCGCAAAGCCTTGCGCCGCCGCGCGCAAATCGTCGCTGATCTCGAGCGCCCTGGCGCAGAGCCGCTCGAAGATCTCGAGCTCGAGGTTGAGCGCGCGATCACCGGCATTGGCGATCTTGGCCTCGATCTCGCCAAGCTCGGAGGTCGTGAATCGCACCTGGCCCGCCAGCGTCTGGCGATGGATGAAGGTCGCGTTCAGCGGCGCCGACATCAGCTTGTCGCCATGCTGCGCGGTGACCTCGACGAAATAACCGAGCACGTTGTTGTGGCGGATCTTGAGGCCCTTGACGCCGGTGTCGTCGGCGTAGCGCGCCTGCATCGAGGCCACGACCAGGCGCGAGGCATCGCGCAGGTTGCGCGCTTCATCGAGCGCCGGCTCGTAGCCGGCACGAACGAAACCGCCGTCCCGCTTGATCAGCGGCAATTGTTCGTCGAGCGCGCGGGCGAACTCGGCGGCGAGTTCGCGCGAAGGCCGCTGCAAAGCGGCCATCACCACGGCGATCTCCTGCGGCGGCTGGTCGAGCTCGGACAACCGCGCCAGCACCTGGTCGGCGGCGAGGATGCCATCGCGCAGGCCGGCAAGATCACGCGGTCCGCCGCGGCCGACCGAGAGACGGGCCAGTGCCCGCGACATGTCAGGCGCGCCGCGCAGGATGCTGCGGATGTCTTCGCGCGTGGCTGCGTCAGCGACGAAAGCGCTGACGGCATCGAGCCGCCGCGCGATCGCCGGCGCGTCGGTCAAAGGCGCCGCCAGCCGCTGCGCCAGCAGGCGCGAGCCGGCCGAGGTCACGGTACAGTCGATCGCATCGAGCAGCGAGCCGCGGCGTTCGCCCGCGAGCGTCCGTGTCAGCTCGAGATTGGCGCGGGTGGCCGGATCGATCGCCATGGTCGCGCCCGAGGCTTCGCGCGCGGGCGGCGACAGCGGCGGATGCTTGCCGACCTGGGTGCGGTCGACATAGGTGACCGCGGCGGCGGCAGCCGTGGCTTCCAGCCGCGACAGCTGCGCCAGCCCGTCCATGGTCGCGACGGCAAAGTAATCGCAGAGGCGCTTTTCGGCTGTGGCCCCATCGAAGACGTCGCGGGTCACCGGGGTCACCGCCGGCAGCTCACGCAAGGTCTGTCCGAGTTCGCTATCGCTATAAAGAGCGTCGCTAACGATGGCTTCGTTCGGATTGATGCGCGCCAGTGTCGCGGCGAGCTCGCCGCCCGAAACTTCGGTGACCGCGAATTCGGCGGTGGAGATGTCGATCCAGGCAAGGCCGAAGCGATCGCCGCCGGTGGACGAGCGCGCCCGCGCGATCGCCAGCAGGTAATTGTTGGCGCGCGCGTCGAGCAGCGTGTCCTCGGTGAGCGTGCCCGGGGTCACCAGCCGCACCACGCCGCGGCGCACGACGCTCTTGTTGCCGCGCGCTTTGGCGGCGGCGGGATCCTCGGTCTGCTCGCACACCGCGACCCGGTGGCCGGCGCTGATCAGGCGGTGCAGATAATCCTCGGAGCGCTCGACCGGTACGCCGCACATCGGGATGTCGTTGCCCTGATGCTTGCCGCGCTTGGTCAAGACGATGCCGAGTGTTTTCGAGGCGATCTCGGCATCCTCGAAGAACAGCTCGTAGAAATCGCCCATCCGGTAGAACAGCAGCAGACCCTGATGTGCCGCCTTGATCTCGAGGTACTGTTCCATCATCGGCGTGACGCGCGGGGCGGCTTCCGCTGGCTGCGCGGGAACGTCGTCGGGCGGCGGTAGGGGTATCGGCTGTTGGACTGTCATGAGCGGCGCAACCTACAAAATTTCGCCTCCTGCTCCTATGGCTTTGGCCTGCGAGGGGAGGTTTTCCACGTTGTCCGCACCGCGGCATGCGTTGCCGGCGTGCGCACCCCGGGGAAGACGCAGAAAACCGTCAATTGACCTGCCGCGGGCGCCCTCCTAAAACTCCGCCGACATCAAGGAATTCTGGCCGAACCGCGGCATTCAGGGAGAACAGCGATGCGTGACGTCTTTATCTGCGATGCCGTGCGGACCCCGATCGGCCGTTTCGGCGGCTCGCTCGCCAAGGTGCGCGCCGATGACCTCGCCGCGGCCCCGATCAGGACGCTGATGGCCAAGCACCCCAATCTCGATTGGGCACAGGTCGACGAAGTCTTCTTCGGCTGCGCCAACCAGGCCGGCGAGGACAACCGCAACGTCGCGCGCATGGCGCTGCTGCTTGCCGGGCTTCCGGACTCGGTTCCAGGCCAGACGCTGAACCGGCTCTGCGCCTCCGGCCTCGATGCGGTCGGTGCCGCGGGCCGCGCCATTCGGTCGGGCGAGGTCGAGCTTGCGATTGCCGGCGGCGTTGAATCCATGACCCGCGCGCCTTTCGTGATGGGCAAGGCGCAGGAAGCGTTCTCGCGCTCCGCCGAGATCTTCGACACCACCATCGGATGGCGCTTCATCAATCCGCTGCTGAAGGCGCAGTATGGCGTCGATGCGATGCCGGAGACCGGCGAGAACGTCGCCGAGGAATTCCAGGTCTCGCGCGCCGACCAGGACGCCTTCGCAATCCGCTCGCAGCAGCGAGCGGGGAAGGCGATTGCTGCTGGCTATTTCGCGGAAGAGATCACCCCGATCACCATTCCCGGTGGCAAGGCCGGCCCGACCACTGTTGACAAGGACGAGCATCCGCGTCCCGAGACTACGCTGGAAGGTCTGGCGAAACTGAAGCCGATCGTGCGCAATCCCGGCACGGTCACGGCCGGCAACGCCTCCGGCGTCAATGACGGCGCCGCCGCGATGATCCTCGCCTCCGAAGCTGCCGTGAAGAAGCATGGTCTGACGCCCCGCGCGCGTATCCTCGGCCTCGCCTCGGCCGGCGTGCCGCCGCGCATCATGGGCATCGGCCCCGTGCCCGCGACCCGCAAGCTGATGGAACGGCTGGGCAAGAAGATCACCGATTTCGATCTGATCGAGCTCAACGAAGCGTTCGCTTCGCAGGGCATCGCCTGCATGCGCCAGCTTGGCGTCGCCGATGATGCCGATTTCGTCAATCCGCATGGCGGTGCCATCGCGCTCGGCCATCCGCTCGGCATGAGCGGCGCGCGCCTCGCGCTCACCGCCGTGCACGGCATGGAAAAGCGCGGCGGCAAGCTCGCGCTCGCCACCATGTGCGTCGGCGTTGGCCAGGGCGTCGCCGTCGCAATCGAGAAGGTGAATTGAACTCTTTCCTCGCCTCTCCCCCGCACGCGGGGAGAGGTGAGGAGTCCCGGTGAGAGGCGAGCATGATCATCGAACGCGAGCAGGACGTCACGACCGCCGCTCTTGCGGTGATGGAGCGGACGTCCGATCCGCGGATGCGTCAAATCATGGTCTCGCTGGTCAAGCACCTGCACGGCTTCGTGCGTGACGTCAGGCTGACCGAGAAGGAATTCCGCGACGCCACCGCCATCATCGCCGAGCTCGGCAAGCTGACCACCGACACGCATAACGAAGTCGTGCTGATGGCGGGCTCGCTCGGTGTCTCGCCGCTGGTGTGCCTGCTCAACAACGGCGATCAGGGCAACACCGAAACCGACCAGTCGCTGCTCGGCCCGTTCTGGCGGTTGAACTCGCCGCGGGTTGAGAACGGCGGATCGATCGTCCGCTCCGAAACCCCGGGCGCGCCGCTGTTCGTCAGCGGCCGCGTCGTTGACAGGGACGGCCGTGCGGTCGCCGGTGCGGAGGTCGACGTCTGGCACGCCTCGCCGGTTGGCCTCTACGAGAACCAGGATCCCGAGCAGGCCGACATGAACCTGCGCGGCAAGTTCACGACCGACCAGGATGGCCGCTTCGCCTTCCGCTCTGTGATGATGATCGGCTACCCCATTCCGACCGATGGCGTGGTCGGCCGCCTGCTCGAGGCGCAGAGCCGGCACCCTTATCGTCCCGCGCACCTGCATGCCCTGATCTTCAAGCCGGGCTTCAAAGTGCTGATCTCGCAGGTCTACGATCCCAACGACCCCCATATCGACAGCGACGTGCAGTTCGGCGTGACACAAGCGCTGATCGGCAAATTCGTGCGTCACGAGACGCCGCATCCGACCGCGCCTGATGTCGCAACGCCCTGGTATTCGCTCGACCACACCTACCGGCTCGAGGCCGGGGAAGCCGTGTTGCCGCGTGCGCCGATCAAATAGGATGCCGGCCGAATGCCGGGTTCGGGAAGGCGCTGAACCCGCTTCCCCAAATTAGTTATATCCTATAATGATTGGCGCAAATCTGGTTCGGCTGGCCCAGAATGGCCGGGGAGGAGTTCGCCAATGACATTCATCTATCCCACAGGCAGCAACAAGGCCCATCCGCTGCCGCTGTCGCCCGAGTACAAGAGCTCGATCAAGCGCGCACCGAGCAAGCCCTTGATCCCGATGCGCCACACGCTGTCGGAACTCACCGGCCCGGTCTATGGCCACGAGACCGTGCGCGAAGGCGACAGCGACCTCACCACCCAGCACAAGGGCGAACCGCTCGGCGAGCGCATCATCGTGCATGGCCATGTCCGCGACGAGGACGGCCGCGGTGTACCCGATTCTCTGGTGGAGATCTGGCAGGCCAACGCCTGTGGCCGCTACGTCCATGTCCGCGACCAGCATCCGGCGCCGCTCGATCCCAACTTCACCGGCGCGGGCCGCACCGTGAGCGATGCGTCAGGCTATTACCGCTTCGTCAGCATCAAGCCGGGCGCCTATCCCTGGGGCAATCACCACAATGCCTGGCGCCCTGCCCATATCCACCTCTCGGTGTTCGGCCATTCCTTTGTCAGCCGCCTGGTGACGCAGATGTATTTCCCTGGAGATCCGCTGTTCCCGTTCGATCCGATCTTCAATTCGGTGCCGGACGAGAAGGCGCGGATGCGCATGGTCTCGTCGTTCGACCTGGAGAATACCAAGCCCGAATGGGCGCTGTGCTATCGCTTCGACATCGTGCTGCGCGGCAAGAACGCCACCCCCATGGAGAACCACTAACGTGCAGGATTCTGTGAAGCCCGACGGGATCACGCCGTCGCAAACCGTCGGCCCGTTCTTCAAATACGGCCTGACGCCGACCGGCGAATATTCCTGGAACGACGCCTTCACCAACTCGACGCTGACTGCAGACGTCTCCGGTGACCGCGTTCGTATCGAGGGCCGGGTGCTCGATGGCGACGGCGCCACGGTGCCCGACGCCATGCTGGAGATCTGGCAGGCGGACGCGCAGGGCCGCTACGCCGATCCGCAGGACAAGCGCGCGCTGCCGAACGCCAGCTTCCGCGGCTTCGCCCGCTGCGGCACCGACAGGGACGGCAATTATTCCTTCGACACCATCAAGCCGGGCGTCGTGCCCGATCCTGACGGTAAGCCGCAGGCGCCGCACATCGTTCTGGCCGTGTTCGCGCGCGGCATGCTGCGGCACCTCTATACCCGCATCTATTTCAGCGACGAGGCCGGCAACGCCGCCGATCCCGTGCTGGCGCTGGTTCCAGCCGATCGCCGCGCCACGCTGACTGCGGTGCGCGAGACCGGCAAGGCCGTCTACAAGCTCGACCTGCGCTTGCAGGGCGACAACGAGACGGTGTTCTTCGACATCTGACGCGCTGTCCCGGCGAAAGCCGGGCCGCAGCAGTCTTTGTTGCGCGAGATGGTCATGGCCTGCCTTCGCCAAACTATGCTGCCGTGATGGGGTCCCGGATCTGCGCTTCGCCTGTCCGGGACGACAAACAGAGGGTGTAGCGCTTCCCTGGGTGATCGTGCAGAATGTGCGCGGCACCGGGGGGCGCGACTCATGACATCCTCACAATTGCCGGCGGTCGCTGAGCCCGGTTACCTGACGGCTGCGCTGCGCAAGGCCGGCGCGCTGGACGCGGGCGCGGTGCGCGAGGTGAAGGTGCTGCATGAGCGCGACACCGTGGTCTCGCATATCACCAGGCTTGGTCTGCGCTATGTCGGGGAGTCCGCCGGTTCGCCGCAGACCCTGGTTCTGAAGATGGCGCAAGCTGGCTTCGCTCGGACGCTTGCGGATCGCGGCGAGCACGAAGTCGCCTTTTACACGCAGCTCGCCCCGAACATGCCGCCGGGATTCGTGCCGCGCTGCTTCGACGGGCATTTCAATGCGGAGAGCGGGAAATGGCATCTCCTGCTCGAAGATCTCACCGATAGTCATGAACTCGCGACTGTCCCGACGGTGCCACCTTCGCGAGATCAGTCGATGGCCATCGTCACGACGTTGGCGCGCATGCATGCGGCATGGTGGAATCATCCTCGCCTCGGCGAGACCGTCGGCACCTGGGCGAGCGCCGAGGACAGCGCAGCGCATTTGGAGACCTTCGCCGGGCATTACGATCGCTTCGCCGACGAGCTCGGCGATCGCTTGAGTGAGGAACGGCGCATCCTTTATCGCCGTCTCATCGAACAGTCAGCACGGCTGTCGCAGCGCTATCATTCGCACCGCCACGTCAGCATTGTCCATGGCGACGCGCATACCTGGAATTTCCTGTTGCCGCGCGCGGACGTTGCCGACACCGTGCGTATCTTCGATTTCGACCTGTGGGGCATCAATGTGCCCACCCACGACCTCGCTTACATGATGGCGATCCAATGGTATCCGGAGCGCCGGCAGGCGCTCGAGCGGCCGCTGCTCAATCGCTACCACGAGACGCTGCTCGCACATGGCGTGGCCGGCTACACGCGCGGCGCGCTCGATCAGGATTACCGCTGGTCGGTGCTCTGGCACATCACCAAGCCGGTCTGGCAATGGGCCATCAACATCCCGCCGGGGATCTGGTGGAACAATCTGGAGCGGGTGATGATGGCGGTCGAGGATTTGGGGTGCGAGGAGTTGCTGTAGGGCGGCGCGCGTGCAGCAATCCAGACTGCTGCTGCGGAGAAGGTCTGGATTGCTTCGCTGCGCTCGCAACGACGACAAGGCTCGAGCCGCGCCCTTTACTCCATCACCGCATGTTCCGGCCCCGCCGCCTGCTTGCGCAAGGACGCCTTGGTCGAACCGATCATCAGCGCCAGCGGGATGGTGCAGAGGATGAAGAACATCACGAGCTGGTAGTCGCGCGCAAACGCGATGATCTGCGACTGGATGCTGACCATGCGGTCGGCCATGGCGCGGCCGGCATCGGTGGAGAGGTCGATCATGCTCCGCACGTTCGGCATCTGCAGCGCATGGTTGAACGGGTTGATGGACTCCGAGAGGATCGCATAGGTCCTGCGCGTGCCCTGCGTCAGCTGGGCGATGACGACGGAGATGCCGACAGAGCTGGCGACGTTACGCATCAACGTCAGCATCGAGGTGCCGTCGGTGCGCAGATGGTTCGGCAGCGTCAGGAACGCCACGGTCGAGAGCGGAACGAAGACGAGTCCGAAGCCAAAGCCTTGGATCACGCTGACGACGACGATCTCCGGCACCTGGGTTTGGTCGGTCCAGCCGGTCATCTGGAACAGCGAGGCGGCGGTCAGCGTCAGGCCGCAGATGATCAGCGTACGGGCCTCGATGTAGCGCATGATGCGGCCGACCATCATCATGGCGAAGAAAGTGCCGAAGCCGCGGCTCGCAAGCAGGCCGCCGGCGGTCATGATGGGATAGCCTATGACGTTTTGGAGGTAAGGCGAGGCCAGTGCCATGGTCGAGTACAGCACCAGGCCCATCACGGTCATGAAGATGCAGCCGGTCAGGAAGTTGCGATCCCGAAACAGCGCGAACTGGATGAAGGGCCGCGAGGTCGTCAAGGAGTGCGCGAAGAAGTAATAGAAGGCGATACCCGAGACGATGAACTCGGTCACGATCTCGGCCGACTCGAACCAGTCGAGTTGCTCGCCGCGGTCGAGCGCGAGTTGAAGCGCGCCAATCGCAATCGCCAGCGCGCCAAAGCCGAACCAGTCGAACTTCAGGCTGAGATTCTTGTCGGTCTCGTCCATGAAGATGCCGAGCCCGAGCACGGTGACGACGCCGAACGGCAAATTGACGAAGAACACCCAGTGCCAGGAATAGGTCTCGGTCAGCCAGGCGCCGAGTGAAGGCCCCATGATCGGCCCCATCATCACGCCCATGCCCCAGATCGACATCGCCGTGGCGCGTTCCTGGAGCGTGTAATAGTCGAGCATGACGGACTGCGACAGTGGTACCAGCGCCGCGCCGAACACGCCTTGGAGCAGGCGGAACAGCACCATCTGATTGATGTCCTGCGCCAACCCGCACAGCACGGATGCGAGTGTAAAGCCGGCCGCGCAAATGATGAAGATGCGCTTGCGGCCGAAGCGATTGGAGATCCAGCCCACCGGCGCCGTCATGATGGCGGCGGCGACGATGTAGGAGGTCAGCACCCAGTTGATCTGGTCCTGCGAGGCCGACAGCGTGCCTTGCATGTAGGGCAGCGCGACGTTGGCGATGGTCGTGTCCAGCGCCTGCATGATGGTCGCCGTCATGGCGCAGATCGTCACCATGTTCCGGCGCAGGCCGGGGACCATCAGGCTGGCATTGGGACCGGACATCGGATCAGTCCTGCTCTTTGTCTTGGCTTGCGTTCGCCGACAGGCCGAGCAGGCCGGCGAGCGAGCGCCGATGGCCGGTGTCGATGGTGGCATAGACGCTCATGCCGGCCTTCAGCTTCTTCACGTAGTCGTCGCTCTCGTCGAAATAGATGCGGATCGGGACGCGCTGCACCACCTTGACGAAATTGCCGGTGGCATTCTGCGGCGGCAGGATCGCGAATTGCGCGCCGGTGCCGGGCGAGAGCGAACCGATCTTGCCCTTGAAGACGTGGTTCGGGAACGCGTCGACCTCGAGGGTGACAGGCTGTCCCGCGGTGACGTAGGTGAGATCGCTCTCCTTCGGATTGGCATCGACCCAGGGATGGGCGACGTCGATGATGGAAAACACCGGCGTGCCGGCGGCGACGTAGCGGCCGAGCTGGATCTGGTCCACCTGGGTCGCAACGCCATCCATCGACGCCCGCACCACGGCATGGTCGAGATTGCGCTGGGCATTCTCGAGCTTGGACTTGGCCTGGGCGTAGGCCGGGAATTTTTCCAGGGGCAGGTCAGGGTCGCCGAGCAGCTGGGTCTTGGCGGTCGAAATCTGCTGCTTGACGTATTGTGCGATCGAGCCCGACGTGACCAGCGCGTTCGAGGCGTTGTCGAGATCGAGCTGGGAGCCGTAATTGTTCTTCACCAGCGCCTGCTTGCGCTCGACGTCGCGCTGCTTCAGGTCGACGCCCTTCTGGGCGAGATCGAGCATGTCGCCATAGATCTTGATGTTGGCGACGAGATTGTCATAGGTCGACTTGGCCTGCATCAGCTGGGCCTTCGCCTCGTCCACGGCGAGCTGGAACGGGACCGGGTCGATGTCGAACAGCTCGTCGCCCTGCCTGACGAGCTCGCCCTCCTTCACGACGACCTTTACGATCTTGCCCGAAATGTCGGGCGTCACCAGCACCTTCTGCGCGCCGACATAGGCGTCGTCGGTGCCGACATAGCGGCCGCCATTGAGATAGAAGGTCAGGCCTGCGATCAGGGCCACGATCGGCAGCACCACCATCAGCAAAAAGCGACGATGACGGCGCAGCCCGGCGACGAAGCGACGGCGCGGATCGGTTCCGGCCTTCTTGCTGGGTTTGCCGCCGTCGATTTTCTGCTCGGGCTGGAATTTGAGGACTTGTTCAGCCATAGCGCTGCTCCTTACGCGCTTGTTCCGCGCCTGATGTCTGGATCGCGGTTCGCACGTTTTCTTTGATGGTTTCGAGTTGGGTGAGGAGACGATGGGCGTCCGCGGGGCTGATGCCGTCGAGCGCGTTGGCGGTCAGCTCGGATTTGAGGCCGCTCATCTTGCCAAGCAGCGCCCGGCCGGCCTTCTTCAGGTAGAGGCGCTTGACCCGACGGTCGGTGGCGTCGTTGCGACGCTCGATCCAGTCGCTGTCACAGAGCTTGTCGATCAGCCGCGTCAGCGTGATGGGCTGCATCTCCAGCAACTCGGCGAGTTCCGACTGCTTCATGCCCTCGCTGCGCTCGACTTTGGCCAGCACAGCCCATTGCGCGCGGGTGATGCCGAAACGCGAGGCCTCCTTGTCGGCATAGACGCGCAAGAGGCGGTAGAGCTCGCCGAGCGTGAACAGGAAGTTCTGGTCGACAGACCCGCGGGTCATAAGCTTGGTCTCCAATAAGCTTGGATATAATAAGCTAGCTTATGATTATTTCATGGCAGGTAGATGCGATGCTGTCCCGCGGCAAAAGCATGGCTGACCGCCATCGTGGCGGTCGTGCTTTGGGTTCCCTGGCCGAAATGCTAGAACGCCGGTCGAATGACCCTCGCAAAGCCGGCATTTCCGACGCCCGACCACGATCACGGCCGCTGCACCGCGGACGCGCTGGCGCATGCGGAGGCGGTTTGCGACGCCCGCGCGCAGAAATTCACGCCGATCCGCCGCCAGGTGCTGGGCGCGCTGCTCTCCAGCCATCGCCCGCTCGGCGCCTATGAGGTGATCGACGAACTGGCCAAGTCGATGCCGCGGCCGGCGCCCATCACCGTCTATCGCGCGCTCGATTTCTTGATGGCGAACGGCCTCGTGCACCGCATCGAGAGCCGCAACGCCTATCTCGCCTGCGCTGCCCACGACCACGACGCGACCTCGGCGGTGGCGTTTCTGATCTGCGAGCGCTGCGGCCTCGTCGGCGAAATCCCGTCAGGATCCTTTGCCGGGGATCTCAATGCCGCGGCGCGCGCCTCGGGCTTTGCACCAAAGCTGTCCGTGGTGGAGATCACGGGCGTCTGCACTCATTGTCAGAAAGCATCTTAAAGCAACAACGGCGCAAGCCGGGACTCAGGAAGACATGCCCCCACTCCAAGCCATTCCGTCCGCCGCGCGCCCGCTGAGTGCCGGCGCCATCGCCCTGATGCTCATGCTATGTCTGACCTGGGGCTTCAACCAGATTGCGGTGAAGCTGGTGTTGCCCGATATCCCGCCGATGCTGCAGGCGATGATTCGCTCGACGGTCGCGTTGCCGGTGCTGTTCCTCATCGGTACATTTCGGGGCGTCAAATTTTTCGAGAATGACGGCACGTGGAAGCCGGGCCTGATCGCCGGGTTGATGTTCGGCCTCGAGTTCGTGCTGATCTTCCAGGGCCTGCGCCTCACCACGGCCTCGCGCGCGGTCGTGTTCCTCTACACCGCGCCCTTCTTCGTCGCGCTCGGCTCCTACCAGATGCTCGGCGAGCGCCTTGGCAGCACGCAGTGGTTGGGACTGGCCGTGAGCTTTGCCGGCGTCGCGCTCGCGATCGGCGTCCCGCAGGCCAATGTGGATTCACATGTGCTGCTCGGCGATCTCATGATCGTCGGCGGTGCATCGCTGTGGGCCGCGACCACGCTCGTCGCCAAGGGCACGCGGTTGCGTTTCGCCGCGCCGGAGAAGGCGCTCGGCTATCAGGTCGCAACCTCGATCCCGATCCTCGGCACCGCCGCCCTGTTATCAGGGGAAACCATCAGCCACACCCCGTCGCCGCTGTCGTTCGCCTTGATGGCCTTTCAGGCTGTCTGGGTGGTCGGAACCACGTTCACGCTTTGGTTCGCGCTGGTGAAGGCCTATTCGGCCAGCAAATTGTCGGCTTTTACCTTCATCACCCCTTTGTTTGGCGTGGTGGGTAGCTATTTCATCATGCACGACAGCCTGAGTCTGGCCTTTGGGGCGGCAGCCGTCCTTGTAATTGCTGGACTTTTTCTGGTTAACCGTCCGAGCCAAACGGCCGCGGCGCCGGCTGATGCATTGCTGAACGTCACCAAAACCTGATATTTGGACCCCATGAACAAGCTCGAGAACACCATCGATTCCGACCTCGCAGGCCCCGCGCCCCGGCACAAGACCACCCAGGTCAAGGTCGGCAACGTCAGCGTGGGCGGCGGCGCGCCGATCGTCGTCCAGTCGATGACCAATACCGACACCGCCGACATCGACGGCACCATCGCCCAGGTCGCAGCGCTCGCGCGCGCCGGCTCCGAAATGGTCCGCATCACCGTGGATCGCGAAGAGGCGGCGGCCGCCGTCCCGCATATCCGCGACGGCCTCGCCAAGCGTGGCATCACCACGCCGCTGATCGGCGACTTCCACTATATCGGCCACAAGCTGCTCGCGGCCTATCCGGCCTGCGCCGAAGCGCTGGCGAAGTACCGCATCAATCCCGGCAATGTCGGCTTCAAGGACAAGCGCGACACCCAGTTCGCCGACATCATCGAGATCGCGAACAAGAACGGCAAGCCGGTGCGCATCGGCGCCAATTGGGGCTCGCTCGACCAGGAACTGCTGACCAGGCTGATGGATGAGAACGCCGCGTCCGCCAATCCGCGCGACGTGCGCGCGGTGACGCGCGAGGCGATGGTGCAGTCGGCCCTGCTGTCGGCCGCGCGCGCCGAAGAGCTCGGCATGCCCAAGGATCGCATCATCCTCTCCGCCAAGGTCTCGGCGGTGCAGGATCTGATCGCGGTCTATCAGGATCTCGCCAGCCGTTCCGATTACGCCATCCATCTCGGCCTCACCGAAGCCGGCATGGGCTCGAAGGGCATCGTGGCGTCCTCGGCCGCACTCGGAATCCTGCTGCAGCAGGGCATCGGCGACACCATCCGCATCTCGCTGACGCCGGAGCCCGGCGGCGATCGCACCCGCGAGGTGCAGGTCGGCCAGGAGCTGTTGCAGACCATGGGCTTCCGCACCTTCGTGCCGCTGGTTGCAGCGTGTCCCGGTTGCGGCCGCACCACATCGACCACGTTCCAGGAGCTGGCGCGCTCGATCCAGGATTTCATCCGCGACGAGATGCCGAACTGGAAGAGCAAATATCCTGGTGTCGAAGAGCTCAACGTCGCGGTGATGGGCTGCATCGTCAACGGCCCCGGCGAATCCAAGCACGCCAATATCGGCATCTCCTTGCCCGGCACCGGCGAAGCGCCGGCCGCGCCTGTTTTCGTCGACGGCAAGAAGTTCCGCACGCTGCGCGGCCCGACCATCTCGGCCGACTTCAAGGCACTGGTGATCGACTACATCGACCAGCGCTACGGCCAGGGCGCCAAGGCGCCGGTCACTGCGGCGGAGTAAGCGTCGTTCGACATCGAAATTGTAGGGCGGATTGGCGCAGCTAATCCGCCCTATTTTCTGCCCGAGCGAAGTGGCGGGTTACGCTTCGCTAACCCGCCCTACATTGCTACGATAATTCCCGATCAGAACGCGGACCCGCTCGGGGGCGCGCGTGACGGTGAAGGGGGAAGGGCCGGTGTGAAAAATGCGTGGCGCATCACCGCCGCTCTTGCTGTGTCGCTGATCCCGCTATTGGTCTTGCCAGCTCACCATGGCGAAGCGGTCGCGGCGCGCAAGGCCGCGAGAGCAAAGCCCAGACCCTCGTCGATCAAGCCGCCTGCGCCGAAGACATGCGATCCGCGCAAATTCAAGATCATTCTCGATGTCGGACACACCTCGGACTCGCAAGGCGCGACCAGCGCGCGCAACGATGTGGAATTCGGCTTCAACCTGCATTTGGCGCGGCTGATCGGGGAGCGCTTGACCTCGGCAGGCTTCGCCGCGACCCGGGTGCTGGTGACCGAGGGCAACGCGCGCGCAAGCCTGCTCGAGCGCGTCGGCACGGCCAACGCCGCGCATGCTGATTTCTTTCTCTCGATTCACCACGATTCCGTGCCGGACAAGATGCTCGAGCCTTGGGAGTTCGAGGGCGCGAAGAGCTATTTCAGCGACCGCTTCAGCGGTCACTCGCTGTTCGTGTCCGAGCGCAATCCGCACTTCGCCGCCAGCCTCCTCTTCGCCAGGCTGCTGGGCCGGGAGCTGAAGATTAAGGGCCTGCACTACGCCACCCAGTACGCCCTGCCGTTGATGGGCCATTACCGCCACCCATTGCTCGACAAGGATGTCGGCGTCTACCGCTACGACGGCCTTGTCGTGCTGTCGCAGACCCGGAGCGCCGCGGTCCTGCTGGAAGCCGGCTCCATCATCAACCGCGACGAGGAGATGGCGATGAACTCGCCGGAGCGGCAGGAGTTGATCGCGACGGCCGTGGTGGCGGCGATGCGGACGTATTGCGAGCGTCGATAGACCGTTCAACACCGGTCATTGCGAACGCAGCGAAGCAATCCAGAATCTTTCCACGGAGACAGTCTGGATTGCTTCATCGCCAGCGCAAGATTGCTTCCCGATCTTGTCGCGGGCTCCCCGCAATGGCGAGAAAGCCGCTATAGCGGCCCGCCCCGATACTCCCGGTTCGCCAGGCTCGCCTCTTCCAGATCGAGATCGCGCTCGATCCTCCGCCGCGTTTCGTCGGTGATCCGGCCGTCGCGCAGGAGATCATGGATGAATTTGCGCTCGGCTTCGATCAACTCGCGGGTCAACGCGGTGCCGGCGGCGGAGACGTCGTGGTGGGCGGGATCCAGTGAATCGGGAAGCTGGTTGAGGCGGATTTCGTGGCGGGCGCGCAGGAGCCGCATCACCTCGTCGGAGACCTCCTTCTCCTCGGTCAAGGCATCGAGCGATTTCAGCGCGGCGTCCAGCGCCTGGCGCCGTGCCGCGATCTCGGCCTCGTGTTCGGCGACGTGCTCAACGCGGCCGGCTTGCGCGATGCCGAGCCAGCGCACCACCGGCGGCAGCGTCAGGCCGACGCCGATCAGCGTGATGAAGATGACGCCGAAGGCGACGAACAGGATCAGGTCGCGATAGGGGAAGGCGTCGCCCCCAGGCAGCGTGAACGGCAATGCCAGCGCGGCAGCCAGCGACACCGCGCCGCGCACGCCGGTGAACGCGAGCGCGAACGGCCATTGCCAGGGCGGCGATGGATCCCGCATTCGCAGCGACTTCGAGAGCATTCGCGGCAGATAGGTCGCGGGATACAGCCAGGCGAAGCGCGCCAGGACGATGATGGCCATGACCAAGGCGGTCGCGATCATGATGTCGTCGAGCGGGAACGCCTTCGATTTCTCGTACAGCGCCCGCATCTGGAAGCCGGTGAGCAGGAACAGCAAGCCCTCGATCAGATAGATGATGAGATCCCAGAAGAAGATGCCTTGCAGCCGCGTCGATGCCGATATCAGCAGCGGCCCGTTCCAGCTGACATAAAGGCCGCAGGCAACGGTCGCGATCACGCCGGAGCCGCCGACATGCTCCGGCAGCCAATAGGAGACGTAAGGCGTGATCAGCGACAGCGTCAGCTCGACCTGCGGATCCCCAGACCATTTGCGGAAGCGCAGGGACAGCCAGCCGACGCCGATGCCGAAGGCGATTTCGCCCGCGACGATGAGGGAAAATTCACCGGCCGCCAGCGGCAACGAGAAATGTCCGACCATGATCGCTGCGAGCGCGAAGCGGTAGAGGATCAGTGCCGTGGCGTCGTTGGCGAGCCCTTCGCCCTCGAGGATGACCAGGAGGCGGCGCGGCATGTTCAGCCGGCGCGCGATCGCGAGCGGCGCCACCACGTCGGGCGGCGCGACGATTGCGCCCAACAGGAAGCCGACGTCCCAGGGCAGGCCGATCAGATAATGGGTCGCGGTTGCGACCATGGCCGCAGTGAAGATGACCGCGCCGACCGCGAGCAGCACGATGGGGCGCAGATTGTTCCTGAACTCGCGCCAGCTCATCGCGACGCTCGCCGAGTAGATCAGCGGCGGCAGCACCATCAGCAGCACCAGCTCCGGCGGCAGCTCCACCGGCGGCATGCCCGGCACGAAAGCCAGGCCGACGCCGGAAAGCATCAGCAGAATGGCAGGTGCCATGTTGAAGCGGCGTGCGACCAGCGCCGTGCCTGCCAGCACCGCAAGCAGGATGAGGAAGGTCTGGAATTTCGCTGCGATCATGACCTGTCTTGGCCCGGAAGCGGCCAAGAGGTCAATGCAGACGGCTTACACCAGCCGCTCGGCCACCATGCGCCCGATCCGCGCGAACACGGCCTCGAGCTGCGCCGCATCAGGTGTGCCGCCCTGGGTGTAGGCGGTGATCAGGATCGGTGCACCGGGTTTAGGCCAGGCGACCGCGATATCGCCCGATGCGTCCTTGCCGTTGTTGCCCGTCTTGTCGCCGATCGTCCAGCCTGCCGGCAGACCGCCGCGCAGCCGGTTCGCGCCGGTCTTGCAACCCACCATCCATTCGGTGAGTTGGGCTCTTGAGGCCGCCGACAGCGCCTCGCCTGTCACCAGCCGCTTGAGATTCCCAGCCATCGCCGCCGGCGTCGTGGTGTCCCTGACATCGCCGGGCGGCGAGCGGTTGAGCTCGGGTTCATTATGGTCGAGCCGCGATGTGGTATCGCCGATCGAGCGCCAGAACGCGGTGAGCGCGGCGGGGCCGCCGATCCGCGCCAGCAACAAATTGGCGCAGGTGTTGTCGCTGAGCTCGACGCTCGCCTTGCACATGTCGGCCACCGACATCGCGCCGGCCGAGAGGTTCTGTTTCGCGACCGGTGCGTACTCCAGGAGATCGGCCTTGCCGTAGGAGATCGTTGCGGCGAGCTTCTCCTCGCGGCGATCCACCCGCGCCAGCACGCACGCCGCGAGCGATGCCTTGAACGTCGAGCACATCACGAAGCGCTCGTCCGCGCGCCAGGCGAGCTTCGCGCCGGTGACGAGATTCTCCGCATAGACCCCGATCCGGCCGCCGCTCTCGCGCTCATAGGATTCGAGATCTTGCGGCGCGTCAGCTGCAAATGCGGGAGAGGCGGCCATCCAGCACAGCGAGGCGAGCAGGGAACGACGATCGAGATTCATGGGTGACTTTCGGGGGGAAGGAGGTGAGGTGCGGATGCGTCATCCGCACCGTCATTGCGAGCGCAGCGAAGCAATCCAGGCTGTCTCCGCGGCGGGATACTGGATTGCTTCGACCCGCAATGACGGAGAGTGAGGGACGAGTGGGCTCGATTCGGGCAGCGGCCCCTCATTCCTTCAGATCATACCGATACGATTTCGACACGATCTGCCAGCCGCCGGCGAGTTTCATCGCCACCAGATAATCCGTGAAGAACCGCGGCGGCAGCTGGCATTTGACCTTGATGAAGGCGGTCTTGTCGTCCGAGCGGTCGATCGTGACGATGAAATCCTCGCGCGGCTTGCCTTCGGCCTTGGCCGAGGGACGTTTGCGGACCCAGGCAAGCCAGTCCGGCACGGTCAGGATCTTCAGCTCGCCGTTTTCCACCCAGCGCAGATCGGCGGACGGATGAAAGACGGCTCCGAGCTTGTCGGCGTCACCCTCGTAGAGCCCGTCGAAATAGGATTGCACGACGGCTTCGACGCTGGACCGGTTCTCGCTCATGGGTCATCCTTTCGCATGATGGCTGCGCGGAAACTTAGTCGTACACGTCAAATCGCGCTATGGCTGTCTTCTGCCATTTTCGCGAGGGCATCATGACCGGTTCACAACATCGGAACGCTCGTATCCTTGCCGGCGAATGCTTTTGCCGCGCCGTCCGCTACGAGGTGGCGGACGCGTTTTCCTATGCATTGAACTGCCACTGCTCGAATTGCCGCCGCACCACCGGTTCCGCCTTCAAGCCGTTCGCCGGCATCGCGTACGGCCAGCTCCGCCTCATCGGGGGTGAAGACCAGCGGATGATCTACGGGGACGACACCACCCATGACGCGCACTGCGCCCGTTGCGGCTCGCTGCTTTATTCCAGGGTTCGCGAAGGACAATGGATCCATGTCACCTTGGGAACCCTGGTCGACGCCCCCTCGATCCGCCCGAGCGCCCATATTTTCGTCGGCTCCAAGGCGCCATGGCACGAGATCACGGACGATCTGCCGCAGTATCGGGGCCATATCGGGGACGGTTAGGGAAGCCGGCCCGCGCCGATTCGGCGGCGAACCGCCAACGCGCTGGCGCGACTAACAAAAGGGGCTCCTCAACCTGCCAGGGTGCCGTCTTCGTGACCCCCATCACAAGCGCGGATGGCGGAGCTTGCTAAGGTCGTCCCGGAGGGTGTGAACTGCTCCGGATTTGGAAGTCTCGTCATGCGCAATTTGTTCAGACCATTGCTCCTCGCTGTCGCGCTGATGTTTGCCGCCGGGCCAGCCTTCGCCGGAAAGCGCGTCGCGCTGGTGCTCGCCAACTCGGACTATCAGCACGCTCCCTCGCTCGCCAACCCCGTCAATGACGGTGCGGTGATGGCGACGACGCTGAAGGATGCCGGCTTCGATGTCGTCGATTCCCGCCACGACCTGACGGCGCTCGATACGCGGCGCGTGCTGCGCGAATTCGCCGACTCTGCACGTGATGCCGATATCGCCGTCGTCTATTACGCGGGCCACGGCATCGAGGTCGACGGCGCCAACTATCTGATTCCGGTCGACGCCAAGCTCGAACGCGACACCGACGTGTATGACGAAGCGTTGTCGCTCGACCGCATCCTTGTCGCGATCGAGCCGGCCAAGCAGCTTCGTCTGGTGATCCTCGACGCCTGCCGTGACAATCCCTTCGGCAAGACCATGAAACGCACGATCGCCTCGCGCGGCATCGGGCGGGGCCTGGCGCAGGTCGAGCCGGGCAGCCCCAACACCCTGATCGCCTATTCGGCCAAGGCCGGCTCCACCGCGCAGGACGGTGACGGCAGCAATAGCCCATTCACGGTTGCGCTGTCGAAGCATCTGACGACGCCGGGCCTCGATGTCCGCCGCGCCTTCGGCTTCGTGCGCGACGACGTCTTGAAGATCACCAACAACAAGCAGGAGCCGTTCGTCTACGGCTCGCTCGGCGGCGAAGACGTGCCGTTGGTGGCGGTCAAGGCCGCGGCGGCGCCCGCACCTGCGATCAATCCGCAAGCCGATATGCGCCGCGACTACGAACTGGCGCTTCAAATCGGCAACAAGCCGGCGTGGGAAGCCTTCCTGGCCCAGCACCCTGATGGGTTCTACGCGAGCCTCGCCAAGCTCCAGCTCGACAAGATCGAGGCCGAGCAGGTTCACGCTGTCGCGATCGAGAAGGCGAAACAGGCGGAGGCCGAGCGCGACCGTCTCGCCGCGCTCGGCGCGCAGAAGGATGCGCAGACCAAGGCTGCGGCCGATGCGAAGGCGGCCGAGCAGGCCCAGCTTGCCGCGCAGAAAGCCAAGGAGCAGGCGCAGCAGCAGGCTGCGGCTGCCGAGCAGCAGCGCGTCAATCTCGCCGCCTCGGCGCCGGGCGCTGCGCCTGCCAGCTCGGCGAGCCTCTCCGGCACCGATGTCGCCGCGTTGACGCCAGCAAGCGCGCCGGCCGATCTCAGCCGCGCAGTTCAGACCGAGCTCGGTCGCGTCGGTTGCTTCTCAGGCCAGGCCGATGGCAACTGGAACACGTCCTCGCAGCGGTCGCTGTCGCAGTTCAATCGCTATGCCGGCACCAAGCTCGACGTGAAGGTGGCGAGCACCGATGCGCTCGACACGATCAAGTCAAGGCAGTCGCGCGTCTGCCCGCTGGTCTGCGATCACGGTTTCAAGTCCGACGGCGACAAATGCACCAGGATCGTTTGTGGCGACGGCTATGTGCTGAACGACGACAATGAGTGTGCCAGGAAGCGCGACGCAAAGCCCGCAACCGCCAAGCGCGACGATCGGGACGAGCGTCCGGCAAGACAGCGTCGCCAGCCCGGCGGTGCGGCTGCCGGAGCGGAGGGCGGCCACGGTGCCGCTGCGGGCATTGCCGCTGCCGCCGGCGCTGGCCGCGGCACGGGCAGCGGTCAGATTTTCTGCAACACCCTCGGCTGCCGTCCGGTCTCGCGTGGCTGTCATCTCGAATATCGCGGCGGTGGCGGCCCCCACAATGACGCAAATGTCGAGGTGTGCAATTAGGGGGCACTGCGTCAGCGCCGTCCTGCGCGACGGTACGGACGGCGGTCAAGTCGAGATCGCGCTCGCCGCGATGTTCACCGTCAGCGCCAGCAGCGCGGTGTTGTAGATGAAAGACACGATGCCGTGCGCCGTGGCCGTGCGGCGGATGGTCTTGTCGGTGATGCCGACATCCGAGACCTGAGCGGTCATGCCGATCACGAACGAGAAATAGACGAAGTCCCAATAGTCGGCGTGGTCTTCCTTGTCGCCGCTCGGGAACTGCAATCCGCCGGACGGCGGACGGTAATAGTCATGGGCGTAATGCAACGCAAAGGTCGTGTGCACGGCGGCCCAGGACAGCGCGATCGTGGTGATGGCAACGGTCAGTTCCATCGCGCCGCGGTGGGGCGTGCCGAGCTCATAGACGATCGCGGCAATGCTCGCGAAGGCACCGGTCGCCGTCACCAGCAGGATCACGAAGCGGCCGTCGTCCTGCATCGCGGCCGCACGGCGAATGTGCTGGTGGTCGTTGCACAGCATCATCGTGTAAACCAGCACGAGATAGGCCGCGATCAGCGCATCCCAGCCGAACAGCAGCCGAGTCACCAACCGGTACGAGCCGGGCATGAGCAGGCAGACGAGGATTCCGACGCCGAGCGAGATGAAGGTCCGCGGCCGCGAGTAAATCAGCCGCATCGGCCGCGACATCTGGCGGAAGCGGGCGAGGACGGGATCTTCTTTGCCCTCGGTCGCCATGAACGCGTCAGTTCTTGCGTTCAGCCACAAACCGCGCAGCGGCTTGCAACACGGCGGCGCGGTCGCCGAAGATCGAGACTGCGCTGTCGGCGCGCGCGAGCAGATCGCGCACCCGCTGCTTGGCGCCTTCGATGCCGAGCTGGGTGACGAAAGTGGTCTTGCCGAGTGCAGCATCGGCGCCGGCCGGCTTTCCGAGCGCGGCCGCATCGCCTTCCACATCGAGCAGGTCGTCGGCGATCTGGAAGGCTTCGCCGAGCGCGCGGCCGTAATCGTCGAGCGCCTGATATTCCGCCTTCGAGGCCTGGCCGAGGAGCGCGCCGGCGATGCAGCCGTAGCGCAGCAGCGCGCCGGTCTTCATCTGCTGAATGCGGGCGACGTCGATCGGCTCGTTGCCGCCGAAGCGGCCTTCGCCGGCGAGATCGAGGATCTGACCGCCGACCATGCCGCCGATGCCGGCGCAGCGGGCCAGCGCGCGGGTCAAGAGCAGCCGCACATTGGCGTCGCGATGGACCTCGTCGCGGGTGATGATGTCGAAGGCGATCGTCAGCAGGCCATCGCCGGCGAGGATCGCGGTGGCGTCGTCGGTCTGCTTGTGCAGGGTGGGGCGGCCGCGGCGCAGGTCCGAATTGTCCATCGCCGGCAGATCGTCATGGATCAGCGAATAGCAGTGGATGCATTCAAGCGCGGCGCCGACCAGCAGCGCGGCCTCGCGGGGAACGCCGAACACGGCCGCGCTCTCGACCACCAGGAACGGCCGCAGGCGCTTGCCGCCGCCGAGGCTCGAATAACGCATTGCGTCCATCAGTCGCTTGGGGCGGGCGATCTCATCGTGCAGGATGTCGTCCGACAGCAGGCGAGCGAGCAAGGCCTCGGTGTCGTCAGCGGTCTTGTCCAGACGCTTGGCGAAATCGGACGGGGACGTGCCGGTCATCAAGAAAGGCTCCAGGACTAAAATTCGGCCGGACAATCCTTTATGCGCCCGCCCCAGTCAATCGTTTGGAAGGCCTAAAAAGTGCTGGAAAACGCCCGAATTATCACAGACTTAATGCCGGGATCCGTGGCCGCGTTTGATTTCCCGCCGGAAAGGTCGATTTGCGCATCGTCAAAATCCTGCTGGTAGCGCTGGCGGTCGTGGCTCTCGCACCCTACGTGGTCGCGCCGTTCTACCGCAGCGGTCGTCCGGTTTCGACGCTGATGGCCTGGCGCTCGCTGACGGGCGCGCCGATGCATCGGGAATGGATGGATCTGGCGGCGATGTCGCCCTATTTGCCGCGCTCGGTGGTGGCAGCCGAGGACGCCCATTTCTGCAAGCATCACGGCATCGATTGGGGGGCGCTGCGCGAGGCGATCGACGACGCTCAGGAGGACGGTACGCCGTTCCGTGGGGCCTCCACCATCACCCAGCAGGTAGCAAAGAACCTGTTCCTCTGGCAGGGCCGGGATTTCGTTCGCAAGGCGCTGGAATTTCCGCTGGCGCTCTGGATCGACCTCGTCCTGCCCAAGCACCGGATCCTGGAAATTTACCTCAACATCGCGGAGCTCGGCCCCCAGGGCCAGTTCGGAGCGGAGACGGGGAGCGCGTATGCCTTCGGCAAGTCGGCCGCGAGCCTCTCCCCGCGGGAAGCGGCGCTTTTGGCCTCGATCCTGCCGAATCCGGTCAAGCGCAGCGCCCGGACCCCGGGGCCTGGCGTTCGTCGGCTGGCCGGGACCTATGTGGCGAGGGCGCAAGCCTCCTCGCTTTTGACCTGCTGGCGGGAAAATCGCTGATTTCGGGCCATTTCCGGGCGCATTTTCCGTCCCAGAACCCTAGCTTTACGGCCAGCCTTCCTCTATAAGCCCGGCCTTGATCGGCATTCAGCTCGCCTCGTATTTGCGGGTGCTGAGCCGTCCCTCCGCGGACGATGCCCGGATGAACACCAATCCCTAGAGGATACTGAAATGGCCGTTCCGAGAAGAAAAACCTCGCCGTCGCGCCGTGGCATGCGCCGCTCGGCAGACGCCATCAAGAAGCCGACCTATGTGGAAGACAAGGACTCCGGCGAGCTCCGTCGTCCGCACCATCTCGACCTCAAGACCGGCATGTACAAGGGCCGTCAGGTCCTGAAGAAGAAAGAGTCCTGAAGTTTAGGACCTTTCTCCGGGCAGAATGATTTCACCTGCCTGATTTCGGCCAACCCATGAGATATGACAGTGACGGCGGCGGAGCCAATGCTTCGCCGCCGCATTGTCCTGCCTGGACATCTTGATCGAGAAGGCGATTTGCCGATGGTCGGTTTCCCGCTGCTCCTGATTCCGCTCGCGGTGTACAATATCATCGCCTTCCTGATGCCCAGCGTGTCCTTTTCGGACGTGCTGTTCAAGGTGCCGATGATCACGGGCGAGACCTGGCCGGTTACCCTGGCTGATCTGCTGCTGGCGCTCGGCGTGTTGCTGCTGCTGCTCGAAGTGGTCAAGGGCGCGCGGCCCGGCGCCAAATTCCTGATGGATCATCTGCTGTCGCTGATCATCTTCGGCGCGGCCGCGGCCGAATTCGTGATGTGGCCCAAATTCGGCAACTCCACCTACTTCCTGCTGGTGCTGCTGGCGATGGCCGATTTCCTCGGCGGCATCGCCCAGCGCGCGCGCCGGCGCATCGCCTATGTCGCCGCCGAGACCGTCGCGGTGCCGCGCAAGACGAAGCGCCAGGTCGAGGCGCCGCCGCCGGCGACGGCGTTCGAGCCGAAGCTCGATCCGGTGTCCGCGCCGCAGCCCGAACGGCCGCCAGCGCCCTCGGCCCAATCGGTTGCGGAATCCGTTTTGATGGATCACCCCGCGCCCAAGCCGGGCATCGTCCCGTCGCCGGAAATTCCCTCGCCGCATTTGCAGCCGGGCAACGGCACGCCGCCCTCGCCCGAAGAGCCGCGCTGATCTTGCGGCAGGGCCAGTGTGCTCCCCGGCCCCGCTCTAACGGGCAGAGGTGAAGGGGAGAAGGCCTCGCTTGCTCAAGCCACCTGGCGCGTACGTGCGCTGACGCTGGGCAGCGGGCGCTTGCTGCCATAGGCCATGCGCGCGTCCTCGGAGGAGCCGCGCCGCAGCCGGCTCGCCTGCGGCAGGTGCTCGGCGTTGGCGATCAGCTGGGTGACGAAGCTAGGATCGGGTCGCGTCAGCGGCATTTTGCGGACCCACTGCAAAACCGGCGTCAGCGGGACCAGCGCGGTACTTGCTTCCCGCGTTGTTTCTTCGATCTGGTCCGCATTCACCATCGCCACACCGCTGATCCGGTTGAACTGGCGCATTTCGGGACGCTGGCGCCGGTGCATGTGATGGTCTCGCAAGGCCTATGCCGGCCGAGCCTATTCCGTTCCCAGGGCTTCGGGAACGTGGTTTCCAAATTGTTTATGAACTTTGCCTAGGTTGGACGACGAATCTGGCCGTATCCTGTGCCGGCTCAGGACTCCCCGCTGTCCCGAAACGAGGCGCTTTTGACCCCAGCATTGCCGCAAGCCTCCGAGATCCTGGCCGCCCTCGGCCAGGCGGTCTTCGTCTGGGATATCGCCAGCGATGCCATCGTCTGGGGCGAGCAGGCCGGCGCCATCTTCCCCGGCATCCCGGCCGAGCGGCTCGCGACCGGCGCCGAGTTCGCCAAGCTGATCGAGCCCGCGCAGACGCTGCGGAGCGCCGCGCTGACGCAAACCTCCGCCGTGCATGGCGCCGAGGGCACGCCCTACCGGATCGAATATGGCGTGCGCCTGAGCGCGTCCGATCCCGTGGTCTGGATCGAGGAGACCGGCCGCTGGTTCGCCAGTGCCGACGGCCGCCCAATGCGTGCGATCGGCTCCGTCCGCATCAACAATGAGCGGCACGCGCGCGACGAGGAACTGACCAAGCTTGCGCGGCTCGATCCGCTGACCGGCGAGCTCAACCGCTCCCATCTGCTCGCGGCGCTGGCCGAAGCGATCGAGGAGACGACCCGCTTCCGCTCGACCGCGGCCTTCATGCTGGTCGGCATCGATCACCTTGCCCGCGTCAACGATGCTTTCGGCTTCGACGTTGCCGATGCCGTGATCCTCGATGTCGCCAGGCGCATTCGCGCGCGCCTGCGTGGCGGTGACGTGCTCGGCCGTTTCTCCGGCAACAAGTTCGGCCTGATCCTGAAGAACTGCACCGTCGACGACATGAACGTTGCCGCCGAGCGATTTCTCGCCGGCATCCGTGACGAGGTGGTGCCGACCAAATCGGGACCGGTTTCGGTCACCGCGTCGATCGGCGCGGTCAGCCTGCCGCGCTATGCCCGCAATGCCGGCGAGGCGGTCAACCGCGCCCATGAGACGCTGGATGCCGCCAAGCGCCGCCGCGCCGGTTCGTTCGCGGCATGGCGCCCGGACGCCGCGCGCGATGCACAGCGCCGCGTCAACATCCGTGTCACCGACGAGATCGTCACCGCGCTGAACGAACGCCGCATCAAGCTCGCCTATGAACCGGTGGTGTCGGCCGCCTCGCGCGAGGGCGCGTTCCACGAATGCCTGGTGCGCATGGACCAGGGCGACGGGCAGGTGCTGCTCGCGCCCGACATCGTGCCGGTGGCCGAGCGGCTCGGCCTGATCCGGCTCGTCGATCACCGCGTGCTCGAGCTCGTGGTCGCCGAGCTCGCGGCTGCGCCGGATGTCAGGCTCAGCCTGAATATTTCGCCCGATACCACGATGGATCCCGATTGGTGGGCCGGGATCGAATCGCTGATGCGCGCCCATCCCGGCGTGGCCGAGCGGTTGATCGTGGAGATCACCGAGACGGTCGCGATCCAGGACATCGACGATGTCCGCGCCTTCGTCGGCCGCCTGAAGAATTTCGGCAGCCGCATCGCCATCGACGATTTCGGCGCCGGCTACACCTCGTTCCGCAATTTGCGCAAGCTCGGCGTGGACATCGTCAAGATCGACGGCGCCTTCGTGCAGAACATCACCCATTCCGCCGACGACCGTGCCTTCGTGCAAACCCTGATCGATCTCGCCCGCCGGCTCGACATCAAGACGGTCGCCGAATGGGTGCAGGACGAGGAGGCCGCGAACATGCTGCGCGACTGGGGTTGCGACTACATCCAGGGCCGGCTGATCGGATTGGCGTCAGCCGAACGGCCGTGGAGCGCGACATCGGACAGCGCGCTACCCGCGGCGGGGTGAGGTGCCGTCGGGTGGGCAAAGGCGCCCTTGCGCCGGGTCCACCATCTCGCGGCGGATGCGACGAATTTCTCCTTTGAAATCAACGCCCGTTCTACTGTGCATGGGGTTGTTTTCGAGGACATCAACGAGAACCGCGCCTATGGCCCGTAAAGCACGAGTTCCGTATCGGTGAGATCGGCCAATCGCGGGCGGTGCGGGCCCTTGAAATATTTGCGGCCGCGTCGCTCGGTATAAATGCCGACAAGGCCGCGGATCGGCTCGTTGGAATCGGCGAGCACCAGGATCTTGCCGAGCCTCAGCAGCAGCCGGCCGATGCGGCCGGCGCAGGCGGCGTATTCGGCCGCGCTGCGGCAATAGATCAGCTGCATCACCGGGGGTGCGATGAAACCGCGCCGGATACGCACCGGTTGCAAGATGAAGGGGAATACGCCCTTCGGCGTGCGGCAGATCAGGCTGAGGCAGTTGTAGCGCGCATGCCGTGTCAGCAGTTCCGTCTCAGCCTCGGAAAGTCCCTCGATCGTCTTGGCGTGCTGGGAGATGACCTCGATCTTGCTCCAGCGCGGCGCCCGCGACAGCGCCGGCACCGAGATGAAGATGCCGCGGCAATAAGCGCGAAAGCCCTGTGTCTCCACGATCGGCCAGGTCCACGGCGCCGGGCTGATGTTGAGGTAGGTGACGTGCTTGTGCCGCTGCGCGATCTTGGTCAGCAGCGGCGCGTAGTTGCGATAGGCCGGCTCGACATACCAGCTCGAAAGGTTGCACTGGATGGCGGTCTCCTCGCCATGCCCGCGCGTGGTGTAGATCAGCAACAGCACGCCCACCGGCTCGCCGTCGTTGTCCAGCATGTAGCCGAAGCGCGGATAGCCGTCCGGCACCGGCCGGAACGCTTGCCGTCGCAGGCCCTGGATCCAGTAATCCCGCGAGCGGCCGACGAAGCCGCGCGTCAGCAAGTCCGCGATGGCTTCAACATCGGACTCGGTGATCTCGCGACATCGGACCTTGGTGTGGATCACGCTCGTTTTGCCCGTGGAAATGGTCGGCCTCTCAGCTCAGCGCCAGCCTTCGCCGTGGGCGTCGGCCGGAGCGAGCGGCTGCATGCCCATGATGTCCCGCACTTTGCCGGGCCACGCGGAGAGATCGGCGCCGTGGGTATGGAACATCGCGACGGCCAGGCGATCCATGCCGAACGCGACGCAGCCGGTGTGCGCCGGCTCGCCATTGGCGTCCCGGATGCCCCAGGTCGTGCCGAAGTGCTCGCGGTGATAGTTGAAGCTCATGCAGGCGGTCGGCTGCTCTTCCGAGCGCAGCGGGATCAGCAGCTCGAACTTGAGCTGCTGCTGCTTCTGGCTCACCGCCTTCATCTGACCGACGCGGCCGAAGAAGGGATCGCTCGCATAGTCGACGCGGAAGGTCAGGCCGAGGTCGGTCGCGATCGCCTGGGCGCGCACCATCCAGCGCTCGCGGAAATCGGCGACGTCGTCGGGGGTCCCGATGCAGACATATTCGCGCATCCGAAACGATTGCAGGCGGTCGAGATGCTTTGACGGCTCGCGGCGGAAGCAGTCGGCAGCGACGTCGAAGCGCAGGCCGCCTTTCGGCAACTGGCCGCGGCTCGCCGCGATCGGATAGACGGGATAGCAGGCGGCGGGCGATAGCACGAGATCGGCCGGCGAGAGCGAACTGGTCCAATCGCCGCCGGCGTCGAAGCGGCTCACCGCGGCGTTGATCTCGCGTTCGGTGCCGTGCAAGCCGCAGACGCAGCCGAGCAGGTTCGGAAAGCTCTTGAGGTAGCCCGACTTTTCCAGCTGCGCGCGGCTCATCACCGGCGGGAAGCGCATCACCTCCGTGCCGGCCTCGCGATTGCTCGTGATCAGCGCGGCGAGCTTCTCGACGACACCCTCATAGAGCGCAGTGCGCGCGTAAACGCCGTCCGCACCCATGCGGTGGAACAGCTTGTCGGCGAGATGATCGAGCGGATCGACGACCTGAGGGGCCGTTTCGGGTGAATCGTGGAGGACTGCGATGTTCATGGGTCGGATGTCCTGCTACCTGAAGATTGTTCTTGTTGATTTAGTCACGAAGGCTTGCCGGCACGCCGCTCATCAGGGTGGCGGTGCCGGCGTTGGCCAGAATGCGGTCATTGTTGATCATGATCGGCGAGGACAGCACGTCGCGCAGATGGCGGCCCATGGTGAACTCGCCGTCATTGCGGTAGCCGGAAAGACCCGCCGTGCGCATCGCATGCATCACTGTCTCGACGGCGAGCTCGGAGGCCTGCACCTTCAGCAGCGTGATGGAGGACTGGAAGTCGAGCGACCCGAGCGCGCGCTCATCATGTTCGACCCGGGCGAAGGCATCGACGTTTGCGGCAATCAGTGCACGCAGCTTCGCCAGCGACATTTTTGCGGCGGTGAAATGCGCGGCCGCCGGCGGCATCTGACCGCCGGAGCTACGGGCGGCCTTGCGGACGAACGCCTGCGCACGCGTGACCGAGGCGGCGGCAATGCCGGCCCAGGCCGACGACCAGCACAGATGCGCGAACGGTGTCATGGTCTGCGCGTGGATCTTGTCATAGGCTTCCGGGAAGACGCGGTCGGCGGGGCAATCGACCTTCAGCTCGAATCCGGTCGAGCAGGTCCCGCGCATGCCGAGCGTTTCCCATCCCAGCGTCTGCTTCAGCGAATAATCGTCCTTGGCGAGCGCCAGCAGCACCTGGTCGGAGGCGGCCGCCTCGGTGGCGCGGCGGGCGATGGTGACGAGGCCGTCGGCTTGGGCCCCGTAGGAAATCACGGTGGCGTCGCGCAGCAGCGAAACGGTGTCGCCGGCGACGTCGACGGCGGCGGCGCTGGCGCGGATGTTGCCGCCGTTCTGGCCTTCAGTGGTGGAGGAGGCGAGCAGCCACTGGTCGCGGGCGACCCGCCGCATCATGGTTTCCATCCAGGGAATGCCATGGCCGTGCCTGACGACGCAGGCGACCTTGGTCTGGTGCATCGCGTAGATCATCGCGGTCGACGCGCAGGCGCGCCCGAGCGTGTAGCAGATGTCGGTGACGTCATAGATCGATGCGCCGAAGCCACCGAATTCGACCGGGATCATGACGCCGAGCAGCTCTTGTTCACGCGCCGCGTCGAATGCCTTGTGGGGGAAACGGGCGTCGCGATCCACTCCGTCGGCGTCGGCCGCAGCCACGCTTGCGGTGCGCGCTGCCCGCTCGATCAATGACGGGCCCTGCCCGAGAGGGCTCGGCTGCGCTTCGTCGACAGTGAGGACTGCTTCACGCACGTTCATGCTCGTCCGCCTCCGTTGCGTCGTGATGGATCGCCGCCATCATTCGCGACGGCGTATCAGCGATGCTCCGACCTTCTTTGCTTGTGAGATGAGGCTACGGATTTAATTCAAATTCGTCGATCAAATAGAGGGTAAACGAACTGCAATTCGGAATGAACAGTTAAGGTCCGGTTGTTTGCAGGATGGGATTTTCAGCGGTCGCGTTAGGGATCCGGAAGAGGCCGGGATTCCAGACGATCTGAGGCATCGTTTACTAAGAAACGCGAAGTAATGGTGGCGCCCATTGTGAGATCGGCCCGTCGCGCCCATCGTACCGGGCGACCGGTTCGACCTATGATGGACAGACGGGAACTTAACCATGCAGGCCTTCGACACTGACGTGCGTAACCGCATCATCAAGCTGGTGAAAGATATCCTCGAGCAGAACTCGCTCACCGCGGACGTCGCACCGTCGACGAAGCTCGTCGACGCCGGCCTGACCTCGATGGACATGGTCAATCTGATGCTGGGTGTCGAAGCCGAGTTCGACTTCACGATTCCGCAAACCGAGATCACGCCGGAGAATTTCCAGTCCGTCGCGACGCTGGAGCGCATGGTCGCAACCCAGCTGAAGCTGGCAAAGGCGGCTTAACGTCCGCTGTCGTTCCGGCGAACGCCGGGACCCATAACCCCCAGGGGGAGTTTGCCAAGGCTGGTCGTTCGGGACTAAGGGCATCGGCCAACGATTCGCGGTCTTGATCCCGGCCTTCGCCGGACGGCACCGATGCGCGGTCGAGGCCGGTCACATCTCACAGTGTCGACATCGCCGCCTTGCCATCACCCGGTTCCAAATCCGTCCCAAAACTGGCATAGCTTAACCATGTCGCGCGAGGCGGACAGGGTGGAGCAGGCATGACGCAGGCGGTATTGGGCATCATCGGCGGCTCCGGCATCTACGATTTGCCGGGTCTCGAGGGCGCGCACGAAGAGGTGATCAAGAGCCCCTGGGGCGACCCGTCGGCACCCGTGCGGCGCGGCACCATTGCAGGCCTGCCGATCGTGTTCCTGCCGCGACACGACAAGGGCCACCGGCTGTCGCCCTCCGACATCAACTATCGCGCCAATATCGACGTGCTGAAGCGGGCCGGCGTCACCGACCTGATCTCGCTCTCGGCCTGCGGCTCCTTCAAGGAGGAGCTGCCGCCCGGCACCTTCGTGCTCGTCGACCAGTTCGTCGACCGCACCTACAAGCGCGAAAGCTCGTTCTTCGGCAAGGGCTGCGTTGCGCATGTCTCGATGGCGCATCCGGTTTCGCCGCGGCTGCGGATTCACCTTGCTGCGGCCGCCGAGGCCGAGGGCATAGCGATCGCGCGCGGCGGCACCTATGTCTGCATGGAGGGGCCACAATTCTCCACCTATGCGGAGAGCATGACCTACAAGACATCAGGCTATTCCGTGATCGGCATGACCAACATGCCCGAGGCGAAGCTCGCCCGCGAGGCGGAGATCTGCTATGCGACCGTCGCGATGGTGACGGATTTCGACTGCTGGCATCCCGATCACGACGCCGTCACCGTGCAGGACATCATCCGCGTGCTGACGTCGAACGCCGACAAGGCGAAATCACTCGTGGCGCGACTCGCCAGGGATTTCCCGCGCGAGCATGAGCTGTGCCCGATCGGCTCGGACCGCGCGCTCGACACCGCGCTGATCACGGCGCCGGAGGCGCGCGATCCCGAACTCCTGAAGAAACTCGACGCGGTAGCCGGGCGCATCCTGCGCGGTTGAAGTGAGAGGCAGAAGGCCATGAAGGTCGACGGCAAGCATTTCCGCAGCATCTGGCGCGAGCGTGACGGCTGGTCGGTGGGCGCCATCGACCAACGCCGGCTGCCGCACGACTTCGTCGTCGCGCGCCTGACTTCGTGTGAGGACGCGGCGGTCGCGATACGGGATATGCTGGTTCGCGGTGCACCGCTGATCGGCGCGACCGCGGCCTATGGCATGGCGCTCGCTATGCGCGAGGACGCCTCCGATGCCGGCTTGAAACGCGCCTATGACACGCTGGTCGTGGCGCGGCCGACTGCGATCAACCTGAAATGGGCGCTGGACGAGATGCGCACGGCGCTCGCGCCGGTCGATCCGGTCGAACGGGCGGAAGCGGCGTATGCCTGCGCCGACGAGATCGTGGAACAGGACGTCGAGATCAACCGCGGCATCGCTGCCAACGGCCTTGCGCTGATCGATGCGATGGTGGCCAAGAAGAAGCCGGGCGAGACGGTCAACGTGCTGACCCATTGCAACGCCGGCTGGCTCGCCACCGTCGACTGGGGCACCGCGACCGCGCCGATCTATCTCGCACATGAGCGCGGCATCAAGATCCATGTCTGGGTCGACGAAACCCGGCCGCGCAACCAGGGAGCCTCGCTCACGGCGTGGGAGCTCGGCCATCACGGCGTGCCGCACACGGTAATCCCAGACAATACCGGAGGGCACCTGATGCAGCACGGCATGGTCGATCTCGCCATCGTCGGCACCGACCGCGTCGCCGCCAATGGCGACGTCTGCAACAAGATCGGCACCTATCTGAAGGCGCTCGCCGCGCACGACAATGGCGTGCCGTTCTATGTCGCATTGCCGTCGCCGACGATCGATTTCGCGGTTGACGACGGCATCCGCGACATCCCGATCGAGCAGCGCAGCGGCACCGAAGTGACCGACATGACTGGCCGCACCGTGGATGGAAGGCTTGAGACTGTGCGGATCGTGCCCGAGGGCTCACCGGTCGCGAACTATGCGTTTGACGTGACACCGGCGCGGCTCGTCACCGGCCTCATAACCGAACGGGGGGTGCTCAAGCCGGATCGCGCCTCGCTCGCAGCTGCGTTCCCAGAGCGCATCGCCGCCGCGGCGGAATAGGGGTTCGCGCGAGGCGAGGTCGCCACGCGCCGTCATTGCTTCGTCGCTTCGCTCCTCGCAAATGACGAGAATGATAGACTACCCCAGCATAAGCCCCGTTGCGGCCTCCAGCTCGGCGATCGCCTGCGTGCCGCTGGTGACCTTGATCGTGGTCATGCCCATCTCGCGCGCCGGCTTCAGGTTCACGCCAAGATCGTCCAGATAAACGCAGTTCTTCGGATCGACCTTCAACGTCTCGACCATCAGCTGGTAAATCCGCGGATCCGGTTTGCGCAGGCCGATCTTGGCGGATTCGATGACGTGATCGAACAGCACCATAACCTCGGCAACGTAGAGCGAGCGTCCGGTCATGCTGCCGATGGCATTGGCCGGCAGATTGTTGGTGATACAGCCGGTCTTGAATTGCGCCTTGATGCGCTTCAGCGCTTCGACCATCTCGGGGCGCAGATCGCCCTGCAGCAGCGGCAGCACCTCGCGGCCGCGAACTTCCGCCCCGAGGGCGAGTGATTCCGCCGCGAACAGTTGGTCGAATGTCTCGATATCGACCTCGGCGCGCTCAAATTTGGCCCAGGCATTTTCCAGATGATTGGCCGCGTTGGTGCGTCGGATGATGTCGGCCGGCAGACCGCGCTCTGTTTCGAATCGCGAGAATGCCTCGAACGGCGAACTCGTCAGCACGCCGCCAAAATCAAAGATCACAGCCTCGATCGCCACCAATTCCGCCCTCGTCAATTGCTTTCCAGGAGGGCTAGCATGCGCTATCGGCAAGGGCCAGTCCTGCCGATGCCAGAGCATGTTCCCATGAAGAAGGTCGTCACTCTCCTCGCAGCCGCGCTGCTGCTCACGATGCCCGCTCATGCCATCGTCGGCGGCGGGACGCCGCAAACCGAAGGTGTTGCGCGCGCCGTCGTCACCATCGTCGGCTCGCGCGGCAATTTCTGCACGGGCACCCTGATTGCGCCGAAGCTTGTGCTGACGGTCGCCCACTGTGTGCAGCCCGGCGCGGACTACAAGATCGTGGATCGCGGCGCCGACGGTCAGCCCCAATTGCTGAACGTTCGCACGGTCGCGATCCATCCGAACTTCAACATGCAGGCGATGCTGGCGCATCGTGCCACGGCAGACGTGGCATTGCTGCAACTTGAAATTCCACTCAAGGGAAAATCGACGGTGCCGGTCGGAATGCCGAATATTCCAATCCAGGTCGGCAGCCGTTTCACCATCGCCGGGATCGGCGTCACCATGCGCGGCGATGGCAAGAGCGGTGGCGCAATTCGCGTTGCCGGCCTTGTTGCCACCGGCCAGCCCGGCACGTTCCAGATTCGCCTGGTCGATCCCGTAACCAACGGCGTTCGCGACGGAATTGGCGCCTGCACCGGCGATTCCGGTGGCCCCGTGTTCGAGGACAAGCCTGATCGTGCCGTGCTTGTTGGGGTCATCAGCTGGTCGACGGGGCCGAATGGCGCCGCCGGCTGTGGCGGGCTGACCGGCGTCACGCCGTTGACGCTCTATCGCGACTGGATCTTGCAGACGGCGCGGAGCTGGGGCGCGGCGTTGTAGTTTGATCGCGACTTGATCTATGTCATTTTGCAAGGGAAGCGCGATGGGTGACCCTGCCCGTCGCAGAGGAAACGCGCCGCCATCAAGGCGGCCTGACCAAGACAAGGCATAGAATCAACAATGAATGTCGCTGTTCGCAATCACGCCTCGGCTAAACAGGCTTCAGAACATTTCGACGTGCTGATCGTCGGTGCCGGCATTTCCGGCATCGGCAGCGCCTATCACGTCAGCAAGCAGCTTCCGGGCACGAGCTACGTCATCCTGGAGACGCAGGCGACCTTCGGCGGCACCTGGAGCACGCATCGCTATCCCGGCATTCGATCGGACAGCGATCTCCATACCTTCGGCTACAGCTTCAAGCCTTGGGTCGGGCCGCCGATCGCGACGGCCGAGGAGATCCTCGCTTATATGAACGAGGTGATCGACGACAACGATATCGCCCGCCACATCCGCTACAAGCACAAGATCGTCTCGGCGAACTGGTCCAGCGAGCAGAATCTCTGGACCATCGAGGCGGTGACGACCGACACAGGCGAGGCAAAGACCTTTACCGCGAACTTTCTCTGGATGTGCCAGGGCTATTATCGCCATTCGGAAGGCTACACGCCGGAATGGAAAGGCACGGACCGGTTCAAGGGCCCCATCGTCCATCCGCAGACCTGGCCTGACGACATCGATCTCGAGGACAAGAAGATCGTCGTTATCGGCTCAGGCGCCACCGCGGCGACGCTGGTGCCGAATATCGCGGACAAATGCGCGCATGTCACCATGCTGCAGCGCTCGCCGACCTATTTCCGCCTGGGGCGCAACGCCATCGAGATCGCGGAGGAACTGCGCCGGCTCCAGGTCGACGAAGCCTGGATCCACGAAATCGTCCGCCGCAAGATTCTGTTCGAGCAGGATGCGTTCACCAAGCTCTGCCTGTCCAAGCCGGAGGAGGTGAAGAAGGAACTGATCGGCCAGATCAGCGCCGTGCTCGGTCCTGACTACGACGTCGAGACGCACTTCACGCCGAGCTACCGGCCGTGGCGTCAGCGCATCGCCTTCGTGCCGGATGCCGATCTGTTCAAAGGCATTGCCAGTGGCAAGGCCTCCGTCGTCACGGACGAGATCGAATGTTTCGTCGAGAACGGCATCCAGCTGAAATCGGGCCGGCTGCTGGAGGCCGACGTCATCATCACTGCAACCGGCTTCAATCTCTCGGCGCTCGGCGATATTGCCTTCGAGATTGACGGCAAGCCGCTCGCTTTCGGCGAAACGGTCACCTATCGCGGCATGATGTTCACGGGCGTGCCGAACATGGCCTGGGTGTTCGGCTATTTCCGCGCCAGCTGGACCTTGCGCGTCGATCTCGTCGCGGATTTCGTTTGCCGCCTGCTCGGCCACATGAAGGCGAAGGGCAAGAAGAAGGTCGAGGTGTCCTTGCGTGCCGAAGACCACAACATGCCGATCCTGCCCTGGATCGATCCGGAAAACTTCAACCCCGGCTACATCATGCGCAACATGAACTTGCTGCCCAGGCGCGGCGACAAGCCGGAATGGCAACACAGTCAGGATTACTGGACCGAGAAGGACGAAATCCCGAAGACGGATCTGGATGACAAGGCTTTTGTGTACGGGTGAGGTTTTCGAACGTCACGCGCTCCAATGCCGGCAAGGGGCGTCGTGCGCTACAATTGGTGGGCTCTAACGCTTCTGCTGGGCCGGCTTGCGCGGTGGGCGCGGAGCGACGGCGGCTGTAGGCATGCCGCTCATCTTGTTGCCGGCTTCGCTGAGGTCGAGCAGCGAACGCCTTGTGTCTTCGAGGAAGCTCGCCGATTTCTTCTTCATGGTGTCGGCGAGGTCGTGCAGCCCCTTCAGTTTTTCGAACAACTCGTCGGTCTTGCCATCGATGAAGCCGGGCACCGCGCCCTCGATCTTGGCGACGGCCTTGTCGAAACCGGCAAATGCATCGTCGACCTTGAGCATCACCGTGTCGATCTCGTCACCCCTGCCCCTGAGATCGGCGGTATGATCCTCGAACGTGCGCAGGCCATCCTTGATCGCGGGCGCATTGCTGACGATCGTGCGATCGACGCTGTGCAGCGTATCGACGATGGATTCGGCGTCGCTGAGATCGGCGATCAGTACGGGGATGCCGTCGGCATCGAGCGGCACCGGCGGCGCGGAGGGGGCACCGCCGATCAGCGAGACCGCGGCGACGCCGGTGAGGCCCTGGAACTCGATGCCGGCCACTGTGTCCTTGCGCAGCGGCGCGGCGTTGTCGAGCGACACCAGCGCCACGACCTTGCGCGGACTCTCCAGCTTGATCGAGAGGATCTGGCCAGCCGGCACGCCGTCGAAATCAACCGGGCCGCCGCTGCGCAGGCCGCTCGCGGAACCACCTTCGAAAACGACGCGCAACTGGCTGCGGCTCTGGCTGGCGCGCCATTTCTGCACGCCGAGTAGGCCGCCGAACGCGACGGCGATCACCGTCAGCGTCGCCGTGCCGATCACCAGATTGCTTGCGCGTGCCATGCGGGTGACTCTACGACCAAAGCCGGGAAGTTGGAAGCAGGCCGCATGGTACGCAGGGCGGCTTAGCGGAGCGTGACCCGCCGTCGTCTCAATCAGTTTCAGTTGGCGGATTACGCTGCGCTAATCCGCCCCCGTGCCACATCAATGCTTGGCGGCGCGTTTGGCGGCGGCATTGTTCAACACGATCAGCGCATCGACAGCGACACCCGTCCTGGCATTGATCAGGAACGGATTGACGTCGATTGACGCGATCCGGTCGCCGGCGTCCGCAATCAAATTGGAGAGCCCGACCAGCGCCTTCACGGCGGACGCCTCGTGCAATGCCGGCTTGCCGCGATAGCCGCGCATCTTGATGCCGGCCTTGGTGCGGCCGATCAGGAGCCGCGCCTCGGCCTCGTCCAGCGGTGCGCCCGCCAATGCCACGTCCTTCATCAGCTCGATATCGATGCCGCCGGTGCCGAACAGCACGACGGGTCCCATCTCGGCATCGAGCGAGGCGCCGACCACGAGCTCGAGGTCGGCCTTGACCTGCTGCGCGATCAGGATGCCGTCGACATCAGGCTTGCCCTTCAGCTTCTTCACCCGCGCGATGATGTCGGCAAACGCCTTCTTCACCTCGGCCGCGCTGGTGAGGTTCAGCACCACGCCGCCGATGTCGGATTTGTGCAGGATCTCGGCGCTGACGACCTTGGCGACGACCGGGAAGCCGATCTGCCTGGCGATCTTCACGGCCTCCGCCGCCGTCTGCGCGATTCCCTCCTTGGAGACCGGGATACCGTAGGCTTTCAGCAGCTTCTTCGAGGCGACCTCGTCGAGCGCGGCGCCACTCGCGGATTTCAGTGCCTTCTCCAGCACGGCGCGCGCGGCGGGCTTCGAGCTCGAGACGATGTCGGGGATTTCCTTGCGCAGCTTCGCATAGGCGAGCAGCGATTTGATCGCGGTCACCGCGCGGTCCATGCCCTGCATCACGACGAGATGCGGCAGCGATTTGCGCAAGCCTTTGGTGAACTCGGTGAAGCCGATCGACATCGCGCTGATATAGATCACGGGTTTTGAAGCACGGCTCGCCATGTCGTTGACGGTGCGCAAATTGCGCTCGCGCTGCTCGTGCGGCGTCTTGGGAAACTCGGCGTCGACAATGACGATGTCGATATCAGGGTCGTCGATCATCAGCTTGATCGACTTCATGTAGACGGAGGGATCGACCACCGCGGCAAAGCCGGCATCGAGCGGATTGCCGATGATCGAGCCGGGACCCAGCATCTTTGCCAGCTCGCTGCTGACATGAGGGCTCAGCGGCGCAAAATTCAGGCCTTCGGCATAGAAGGCGTCCAGCAGCATGCCGCGCTTGCCGCCTGATAGCGTGACTGCCGCAAGCCGGTCGCCCCTGGGGACAGAGGCGTGGACGAAGCATTCCGTAGTCTCGATCAGCTCGTCGAGCCCGCTCACGCGGATCACGCCTTCGCGGGTTGCTATCGCATCGAATGTCTCGATCGAGCCCGCAAGCGCGCCGGTATGCGCCATCGCGGCGGCGCGGCCACCTTCTGACGATCCGAGCTTGAGCGCTATCACCGGTTTGCTTGCGGCGCGCGCAGCCTTGCAGGCGTCGCGAAACGCCTTGGTGTTGCGCACGCCTTCGAGATAGACCACGATCACCTTGATGCTCGGATCCTCGGCGAAATAGCGCATCAGGTCCGGCGTCTCCAGCCCGGCCTCGTTGCCGGTTGTCACCATGTAGCCGACGCCGACGCCGCGATCTTCCAGCGCCTGACGGATCGCCATCACGATGGCACCGGATTGCCCGGCAATCGCCACGGGGCCTTGTTCCATGGTGACGATTCGGTCGTCGATATTGGTGAAGAGCTTTTCACCGGCGCTCAAATTGCCCAGGCAGTTCGGGCCGGTGACGGCGAGCCCGGTCTCGCGCACCGCCCGTCGCAGCTCGACGGCGAGCTTCTGGCTCTCCTCGTCCTGCAGCTCGCTGAAGCCCGAGGTGACGATGGTGGCGGACCGCGCACCGGCTGCGGCGGCGTCGCGGATCACCTGCACGGCAAAGCGTGCGGGCACCAGCACCAAAACGTGATCAGGCTTTTCGGGGAGGCTCGCAAAATCCTTGTAGCAGGGCACGTTCCAGATGGTCTCGCGCTTGGCATTGAGCGGATAGAGACCGCCCTCGAAGCCGTATTTGACAAGATTGTTCCAGATGCGCTCGGCGTAATTGCCCGGCTTGTCGGTCGCGCCCACCAGGACGATGTTGCGGGGATGCAGCATGGCGTGGATGCCTTTGACGACGTCGCTGGCATCGGGCGAGGGAGACCATGGGTGGGCAGGACCCGACGCGGCAGAGACCCGAGCTTCCATGGCATGACCTCTTCTGTTGTTCTTTTTGATCGGTTGTTCTTTTTGGCGGCGTGTCACTTGATCGTATGGGGAGTTGCGTGGAGTGGCAACCAGCAGCGCTGCATGCCGCACGGCGGAATGAGCGGTGGGCTGCAATGTTGTGAGCGCTGAATCGATACCGGAGCGACCGATTGCGGGCAGCTATTCACGTTCTCCGATCAAGGTGGCATGCAGCAGGTAGCGTTCGAGGCCTGGCGTGACCGCGTCAAACGGCCAGCAAGTCGCAAGCACCAGCTCGAAGCCTTGAGTCGCGGGATCGATGCCCGATGCGTCGAAATGGACGACCGCCGTGGAATCCGCGCGATAACGAAAGCGTTTGCCGTCACTGCGCGTGACGTCGATCACGTCGCCAATGGCAACCCTGCGCAAGAAGCGGAAGTGGGTATCGCGATGAGCCGCATACACGGCGACGCCACGCTCGCCGGCGTCAACCGTCTCGCTGATGTGCCCGGGCCCGAAGGCGAGCGCCTGGCCGCTTGTGCCTTCCAGAACGATGGCACTGGCGCCGATCCGCTGCACCTCGATCCTTGCCACCGGCCATGTGTCGGCCCACGACCACGGTTTGACCGGTCGGCCGATCGCAATGCTGCTGTCGAACGCACGTTGCAGCAGCACCTGTGCAAGCCAGGCCTTGGCGTGAATGTAGGCGCCGTTGCCGAACAGGATGGCGCCGATCAGCGCGAGGATGAGGGGCGAGATGAGCGGGGCATTACTTCCACCACGGTCATTGCTTCGCTGCGCTCGCAGTGACAGAAGAAAAAATACGCGCGCGGCCGTTGAGTTCGGGACGGGCAGCCGCGCGCGCAAAGGAAGAGGAGTTCGGGGGACTCCTCTCTCAAGCGGCGCCAGCGAGCAAGCTCTGACGCCGGTTGAACAGGAACAGGAGCAAGGCGAGCACGATCATGATCAGGCCTGCGATCATCTTCAGCCCGGCCGAGGTCGCGGTCTTGGGCAGGCGGATCGCATCCGATGTGACCGGTGCCGGTCGCCTTGCGGCAGGTTGGCCCGCATCGGCGTGGCGTTCGCGCAATTGCGTCGGCTGCGGCCGTTCGCCAAGCACTTTCGCGAAATCCCAGCCGGCAGGCAGGTTGACCGGCAGCTCGCTGAGCTCGAGCGGCGCGCCTTCGGGGCGGCTCGGCGTTTTGTCGACAGCGACGAGACTGGTCAGCCGCGTGACGATCTGATGCTCGAGCGCCAGGGCAAGGATCGTCTTGTCGGTATCCTCAGGCGTCATCTCGCGGAGCGTCCGCGCCACTTCGGCATCGCTGACCTTGCGCCTCGCCCAGAGCTTCGACAGGCCCTTGCCTTCGGCGGCATTTTGCAGCGGGAGCGTCACGGACCACGGGCGGTCGCCGACGCGCCCCTTGATCTCCAGCGAGCCCGCGAGCTTGTCGAGCTTCGCCGCCAGCACGAGCGGCTCGTCGCGATAGACGTCCGGAATGATCGCGGGCGTGATGTCGGCTTGGGCCTGAGAGAACTTTGCGGTGAGGCCGGTGACGGCGGGATTTTCCAGCCTGGCGAACAGGCCGCGCATGCGCTCCTCGACCTGCTCGACGGACCCGATATGGGTGAAGGCGCCGCGGCCGAGTTCGGAAGCGCGCGTCATCAGATAGGTGTTCGGCGCGGAGCCGATGCCGACCATGAAGATTCGCGAGCGGCCGCGCATGGCCGTGATCGTCTCGAACAATTGCTGCTCGTTGCCGATCGCGCCGTCGGTCAGGAAAACGATCTGGCGAACCATGTTGATGTCGCCGAGCCTGTCGGTCAGCGCCGCGCGCATCGCAGGCACCATCTCGGTGCCGCCGCGCGCCTGCAGTGCGCTGACGAACGAGGTCGCTGCACCGACATGCGCGGCGTCGGCCGCAACCGAGGCCGGAAACAACACGTCCATGGTGTCGTCGAAACGGATCACGTTGAAGCGGTCGTCCGGCTGGAGGCGGCCCAGCGCATAGAGCAGGCTCGCCTTGGCCTGCTCGATCGAGGTGCCGCCCATCGAGCCGGAATTGTCGGTCACGAACACCACTTCGCGCGGCAGCGGCTTTTGCGTCGCTTGCTCCGCGGCCGGCGGCGTGACGAAGGCAAGCAGGTAATCGGCATCGCCGACATGTTCGCGGAACAGCCCGACCGACGGCGCCTTCTCGGCAGCGGGCTTCCAGGTCAGCTCAAAATCGCGGTCGGCGGGCGCGGCGCCGTCGGCAAGCGTCACCACGCCCGAGGTGTTATCAGGGCTCTCGATCTTGACATCGTGATGGTGGCTCTTCACCTCGCCGAGCGCGAAGCCGGCTTTCAGGTGCACCGTGATGCTGGTCGGATTGACCGGCGCGTTATTCGCGGGATCGACAACCGGCGGCGAGATGCGGTCACGGTCGGGCACCGGGTCCGAACTGGTCGAGCCCCAGCCGGAGCCGTCCTTGCCGAAGTCGACGCTCTGAACGATCGGCGCCGGATTGTAGCGCGGCCCGACGACGAGCGGCACACGCAGCGAATATTCGCTGCCGGATTGATGGACAGGCTCCTGATATTCGATCTGCACCAGGACGGTTTCGCCCGGACCGATATTGGCGACCGAATTGGTGAAGATGTTGGGCCGTTCCTGCTCGGTCAGCGCCGCCTTCTGTCCGCTGCGGCGCGCCTGCTGGTAGCTCACGCGGGCCTGCTGACGCTCCTTGATGTCGCCGACGATGATGCGGCCGCCAACGATCATCTTCAGCGTATCGACGGCACCGTCACTGGCGAGCGGATAGACATAGGTCGCCTCGACCCAAGCCTTGCTCGGATTACGAAAGACCTGCGTGACGCGCGTGCGCAGCGTCGGGCCTGAGACCGTGATGTCGAAATCGGTCCCGAGGCGGATGGCTTCGGTCGTGATGCCGGCCTTCCGTAGCAGGAGGGTGCCGGAATTGGAGTCGCCGGGCTGGAGCAGGCTCGCTTGCTCTGTCGTCGCCGACCAGGAGGTCTCGAAGCTCACCAGCAGGGCGACGAAACTGACCAGGAGCACGGCAATGCTTTGCGCCAGAAGGAAAAGTCCGATCTTGATCAACCTGTTGAGCCAAGGGCGCTCGTCTGGGTGGTCGTCGCTGTCGACTGTGTCGTAAGTGTCCATTTGGCTTGCTCCCGAACGGTGTTGGACGTCGCTGAGCATCGGTCGGGCGGGGGCGATTTCGCGAGCAGAATGATCGGCAATGTTCCGCCGCGGTTGGCCTCCCCGGGCCGCCGCTTTGGCGGTCATGTCCGGTTTTGTGCTGATTGGTCCGCCCTGCTACAGTAGCGGGCGTGGAGCGGGGTTAACGATGCAGACGCAAGACAAGCTCTCCGACAGGCAGCTTTCGGACGAGCAGAGCCGGGAGGTCGCGGAGACGATCCGCGAGGAAATCGCCAGACGCCGGATTTCGCGGCAGGCGCTGGCCGAGCAGGCCAAGCTCAGCCTGTCGACGCTCGAGAAGGCGCTCGGCGGCCGCCGCCCGTTCACGCTGGCCACCACCGTCCGGCTGGAGCAGGCGCTGGGCGTGTCCTTGCGCAAGAGCATCGTTGCGCCGGCGCCCGCTGTTGGTAGCGATGTCGCGCCCGACAGTCTCGGCTCTTATTCGCATCGTGCGGTGACCTGGATCGAGGGCGTCTACATCACGCTGCGTCCGTCGTTTGGCGACAAGGATGCGATTTTTGCCTACCGCACCGAGATCGTCTGGGAGCCGAAGGTCTCGTCGCTGGTTTTCCGCGAAGGCGAGCGGACGGATACGGCCTATGAGCACACGGGTGAAGTTGCCGTGCCGCACCAGTCCGGCTTCATCTATCTTGTCATCAACAAGCATGGCCAGCACCGCGTGATCACGGTGTCGCGGCCGACCGTATCAGGCGCGATGTATGGCATCATTTCGACGCTACGCGCCGGCGCCGGCTCGCAACTGACGCCGGTCGCGGCGCCGATCGCCTATGTACCGGCACGAATTATCGCCGATCCGGCTGTGGGCCGGATCTCACAGGACCACGCGAACTACAAGCTGTATCGAGATCATCTTCGGCGTACCGTCGACGACTCCTTTGCGCTTTTCCTGCCGGCTTGATCTCGCCCGCTGACGCATGAAAAGATAGCGGCCTGTCGACCGCTATCCTGTGTCAGTTGCCTCCGGCCAAAACTAGCCGCTCGGCTCGGCGCTGATGATGGGGCCGAACAGCTCCCACTGGCCGCTCTTGAACCGCCACATTTTGAGCTGCTCGATCGGCGCGAAGTCGGTGGCCGAGGTGTTGATCGTAATCCCCGGGATCAGCGTGTCGGGGGTGAAGTCCTTCAGGCTGGCGGCCTGCTTCATCACGTTCTCGCGGGTCAGATTGTCCCCTGCCTGCTTCAGCACCTGCACCATGGTCTGGGCTGCCGCATAGCCGTAGACCAGATTGGCGTCCGAGATGTTCGCGCCCGGCATGTACTTCTCGATGAAAGCCATGAACTTCTTCATGCCGGCATCGTCCTTCCACTGCGGATCGGACGCATCCTTGAGGTAACCGGCCGACAGCACGCCCTCCGAGGCCTCGAGCCCGGCGGGCTTCATCACCGCGCCGATCGAAACCGAGACGTCGGTCATCAAATGCATCGGTTTCCAGCCGAGCTCGGCGATCTTCTTGATGGCTTGAGCGGCAAATTTCGGGGTCGCAATGTTCACGAAGACATCGGCGCCGGTGTCCTTGAGCTTGACGATATGGGCGTCGATCGAGGGCTCCGACGTCTCATAGCTCTCTTCGGCCACGATCAGCTTCGAGGCCTTGTCGCCGAACACGTCCTTGATGCCGGCGAGGTAATCCTTGCCGAAATCGTCGTTGGCGTAAAAGATCGCAACCTTTGCGTCCGGCTTCTCCTTCAGGATGTATTTGGCGAAGATCCGCGCCTCGACCCGGTAGCTCGGCTGGAAGCCCATCGTCCAGGGGAAATTCTTCGGATCATTCCACTTGCTGGCGCCGGTGGCGAGGAAGAGCTGCGGCACCTTCTTGGCATTTTGGTATTTCTGCACGGCGGTCTGGGTCGGCGTGCCCAGCGCGTTGAAGACAAGAAATACCTCATCGCTCTCGATCAGCTTGCGGATCTGTTCCACCGTCTTCGGCGGCGAGTAGCCGTCATCGTAGGAGATGAAGTTGATCTTGCGGCCGTTGATGCCGCCCTGGTCGTTGATCATCTTGAAATAGGCGTCTTCGGTCTTGCCGATGATGCCGTAGGCGGAGGCCGGGCCGGAATAGGCTTCGACATTGCCGATCTTGATCTCGGTGTCGGTGACCCCGGTGTCGTACGCCTTCTGCGCGAAGGCACCCTGGGTCGTGAGCAGCGTCAACGCGGTTGCTGCGGCAAGCAGGGAGAGTTTCCTGTTCATGAAAATTCCTTGCGGTTCGTCTGGATTGGAGCAGGCACGTCGAAAAAACAAATGCGCCCGAGAGGAGCGCTTCGATCAGGCATTGGCGACTTTCTTGTCCACTTCGGAAGCAACGGAGAATTGCTTGCGCAAGGTCGGCTTGTGGATCTTGCCGGTGGCGTTGCGGGGCAGCGCATCGACGAAACGAACCTGCCGCGGGCATTTGAAGCGTGCGAGATTGGCGGCGCAGTGCGCGAAGACGTCAGCTTCCGTCAGCCGCTGGCCTTTTTTGGTCGCGACGATGGCGAGGCCGACCTCGCCCCATTGCGTATCAGGGATGCCGATCACCGCCGCTTCCGCAATAGCGCTGAGCTGGTGCAGGACGTTCTCGACCTCGGCTGGATAGACGTTCTCGCCGCCGGAGATGTACATGTCCTTCCAGCGGTCGACGATATAGTAGAAGCCCTCCTCATCCACGCGCGTCGCATCGCCCGTGTGCAGCCAGCCATCGGTGAAGGATGTCTCGTTCGCCTCCGGCCTGTTCCAGTAGCCCGGCGTGATGTTCGGCCCTTTGACCCAGAGCTCTCCGAGCTCGCCGACCTCGGCATCGCTGCCGTCGGGGCGGACGATGCGCACCTCGGTGTGCAGGACCGGCTTGCCGGCAGAGCCCGCTTTCCGCGCTGCGTCCTCGCGGTCGAGCACCAGCACGGCCGGCGAGGTCTCGGTCATGCCATAGCCCTGCTGGAGCGCGACGCCGCGCTCCTCCCATGTTTTCAACAGCGGCACCGGCATCGGCGCGCCGCCGACGCCGCAGACGATCAATCGGCTGAGATCGGTGGTCGCGAAGGCCGGATGCTGCGCCATGAATTGGTAGATCGCAGGCACGCCGAAGAACACATTGATGCCCTGCGCGGGATCGTTGATCAGGCCGAGCGCGGTGCCGGGATCGAAGGCGCGCATGATCATCACCGTGCCGCCGGCATGCAGCACCGGGTTGGTATAGCAGTTCAGCCCGCCGGTATGAAACAGCGGCAGCACGGTGAGCAACACCGATGCCGGCCCGATGCAGGCGGGGCCGCCGAGATTGACGCAATTCCAGAAGGTCATGCCGTGGGTGATGGTCGCGCCCTTCGGATGTCCCGTCGTGCCCGACGTGTACATGATGGTCGAGATATCATCGAGCGTGACCTGCTCGGTGCGGTCGAGCAGCTTGGCCCCGGCGATGCCGGCCTCATAGGTGCCGTCGGCACCGAGCAGCAGGCTGGTCGCGACGTTGCAGAGCTTTGCTACGGTGATCGCCGTCTCGGCGAGATCGGCATCGTGAATCATCACCTTCGGCGCACAATCGCCGGTGATGAACTGAAGCTCCGGAATGGTGAGGCGGGTGTTCAGCGGCACGAACACGGCGCCCACGCGTCCGCAGGCGAATTGTACCTCCAGCGTATCGGTCGTGTTCAGCGCCAGCACGGCGACGCGGTCGCCGCGCGAAACCTTCAGCGTATGACGGAAGAACGAGGCGAGGCGTGAGACGCGGGCGTCGAACTGCGCATAGGTGAAGCGGCGCTCGCTCGCGAGATCGACGGCCGCGATCTTGGAGGGCGCGCGACGGGCATGATGGGCGATCCAGTCGTAGTAACGAACGGCCAACAATCCCTCCCTCGGCGGTGTTTGCCGCCTGAATTTGAGTGCTGTGCACCATGCCCGGCGTGGCCTGGGAGGCCAGCCGGGAGTTTTTGTGCAGCAGTCTTTTTTGTTTGGAGTTGGCCTGCGAGGGACGAAAACCTCTTGCGTTGAGTTGCTAGGCGAGGACCTGCACCGGCAGGCCTTTCGGGTCAGCCACTCCGCGCAAGTGGACCGCGAATGTTCCGGCCATGGTGCAACGACCGGAATCGCCGAAGGCGCAAGCCATGAAGAGCCCGTTCTATACCGCCGAGCACGATGCCTTCCGCGACGTCATGCGCCGCTTCGTCGACAAGGAGATCACCCCGTTCGCCCATGAATGGGACGAAGCCGGCGAATTCCCCCGCGCGCTCTACCGCAAGGCGGCAGAGATCGGTCTGTTGGGGCTCGGATTCCCCGAGCAGTATGGCGGGATCCTTGCCGACCAGTTCATGAGGATCGTCGCGACCCAGGAGTTGGCGCGGGCCGGGGCCGGGGGCGTCAGCGCCAGCCTGATGAGCCACACCATCGGTTCGCCGCCGATCGCACGCGCAGCGCGGCCGGAGGTGAAGGCGCGCGTGCTGCCGCAGGTGCTCTCGGGCGAGAAGATCTCCGCGCTCGCGATCACCGAGCCCGGCGGCGGCTCTGACGTCGCGAGCTTGCGCACCAAGGCGCGGCGCGACGGCAATCACTACGTCGTGAGTGGCGAAAAAACCTTCATCACATCAGGCGTCCGTGCCGACTATCTGACCGTTGCCGTGCGGACCGGCGGCGAGGGCGCCGGTGGCGTCAGCCTGCTCCTGATCGAGGGCGATACGCCCGGCCTGTCACGCACGAAACTGAAGAAGATGGGCTGGTGGGCGTCCGATACCGCGACATTGCATTTCGATGAGTGCCGCGTACCGGCCGAGAACTTGATCGGCGAGGAGGGCCAGGGCTTCAAGATCATCATGCAAAATTTCAACAGCGAGCGGATGGGCATGGCCGCAGGCTGCACGGCCTTCGCGCGCGTCTGTCTCGATGAGGCGATCGCCTATTCCAAGGAGCGCAAGACGTTCGGCAAGCCGCTGGCCCAGCATCAGGTCATCAGGCACAAGATCGTCGACATGGCGCAGAAGGTCGCGGCGTCGCAGGCGATGCTGGAGATGCTGGCCTGGCGGCTGGAGCAGGGCGAGAGCCCGGTCGCGGAAATCTGCATGATGAAGAACCAGGCAACCCAGACCATGGCGTTCTGCGCCTCGGAAGCCGTGCAGATCTTTGGCGGCGCTGGCTTCATGCGCGGCGTCAAGGCCGAGCGCATCTACCGCGAGGTCAAGGTCAACGCCATCGGCGGCGGCACCGAGGAGATCATGAAGGATCTGGCCTCGAGGCAGATGGGGCTGTGAAGGACGAGGCTGAAAGAATGCTATTCACCGCCGACCACGACGAGATCCGTCGCTCCCTGCAAAAATTCATAGCCAACGAGATCAATCCGCATGTCGATGAATGGGAGAAGGCCGACATCTTTCCGGCGCATGCGCTGTTCAAGAAGATGGGCAGTCTCGGCTTCCTCGGCCTGAACAAGCCGGTGGAGTTCGGCGGCTCCGGCCTCGACTATTCCTACGCGCTGATGATGGCGGAGGAACTAGGGGCCATCACTTGCGGCGGCGTGCCGATGGCGATCGGGGTGCAGACCGACATGGCAACGCCGGCGCTGGCCCGATTCGGCTCCGACGAGGTGCGGCGCGAATTCCTCAGCCCGTCGATAGCAGGCGATTACGTCGCCTGCATCGGCGTCTCCGAGCCGGGCGCGGGCTCGGACGTCGCCTCCATCAAGACCCAGGCGCGCTCCGACGGCGACGATTACCTCATCACCGGCGGCAAGATGTGGATCACCAATGGCATCCAGGCCGACTGGATCTGCCTGCTCGCCAATACCGGCGATGGCCCGGTTCACCGCAACAAATCCCTGATTTGCGTGCCCATGAAGAGCAAGGGCGTCACCGTGGCCCGAAAGCTCGACAAGCTGGGCATGCGCTCCTCCGACACCGCGCAGATCTTCTTCGACAATGTCCGCGTGCCCAAGCGCAACCGGATCGGCGAAGAGGGCAAGGGCTTTACCTACCAGATGATCCAGTTCCAGGAGGAACGGCTCTGGGGTGCGGCCGCCTGCCTCAAGGCGCACGAATACATCATCGATCAGACCATCGAATACACCCGCAACCGCAAAGCCTTTGGCCAGAGCATCCTCGACAACCAAATCGTCCACTTCAAGCTCGCGGAGATGCAGACCGAGGTCGAGCTCTTGCGCGCGCTGATCTATCGCGCCGCCGAGCAGCTGGTCGCCGGTGAGGACGTGACGCGGCTTGCGACCATGGCCAAGCTCAAGGCCGGCCGGCTCGGCCGCGAGCTCACCGACGCCTGCTTGCAATATTGGGGCGGAATGGGCTTTACCAACGAGACGCCGGTCAGCCGCGCCTATCGCGACAGCCGCCTGGCCTCGATCGGCGGCGGCGCCGACGAGGTCATGCTGATGGTCCTGTGCAAGATGATGGGCACGTTGCCAGGTAGTAAAGGGAAGGCATGATGATCACGCTCTATCATTGCGACGCCGCGCGCTCGTTCCGTCCGCTCTGGATGCTGGAGGAGATGGGGCTGCCCTATGAGCTGAAGATGCTGCCGTTCCCGCCGCGCGTCTTCGCCAAGGACTATCTCGCGCTCAATCCATTGGGCACGATTCCGTTCATGGTCGACGGCGAAACCAGGATGACGGAGTCATCAGGCATCTGCCATTATCTCGGCGTCAAGCACGGGCCGACACCGCTGATGGTCAACCCCGAAGATCCCGCCTACGGCGCTTTCCTGAACTGGATGTATTTCAGCGACGCGACGTTGACCTTCCCGCAAACGCTGGTGCTTCGCTACAGCCAGCTCGAGCCGGAGGAGCGCCGCAATCCGCAGGTCGCCACCGACTATGCAAAGTGGTTCCTGGGGCGGCTGCGCGCCGTCGAGGCAGCGACCGCCAATGCCGAAACCTTGTGCGCGGGCCGCTTCACCGCCGCTGACATTGTCATCGGTTACGCGCTCCGCCTCGCCCACACCATTGGACTCGCCAAGGATTTTGGACCGAATGTCGCAGCCTATTGGGCGCGCCTGCAGCAGCGCGATGGGTTCAATCGTGCTGTGACTGCCGAGCAGAAGGCCGGCGCCGAACAGAATGTTGCGCCGCGCGTGAGACCGTAAACATTCCGCACGGCGGGACTACGATCTCGTCGCGGTTCCGGGAAGACCGATCGTCGTACCGGAATGGTAATCTTTTGCGCGCCATGACAGCGCTACCCGCCGTGACAGCGCCCAAATTTCCGCTAAGCTGACCTCCGTCCGCAGCGGCCAAAGAGCCGCGCGAGGAGGATACCCAATGGAAGACACGGGTCGCGAATCCGACCATCTGATGCTGATCACGCCGGAGCGGGTGTTCTATGCCGGTTTGCTCGGCAGGCCTCGCAAGCGGACCCCGGGCTGCTGCCACGTCTATGTGGCGGTGAAGGGTAGCCTGCATCTCACCATCGACGACGCCCTCGCCACCGCGGAGCTGTTCGTCACCCTGCCGAACCAGCGGCATTCCATCGCCGGCGACTACCGCACCGCAATCAGCGTGACGCTGGAGCCGGAAAGCATGCCAGATGGCGTGCTGGAGGCCTTGGCCCGGCGGCTGATGGGGCCGGATCGCGCTGCGCACGCCAGAAAAATCCTCGCCGCCTATGCGCTGCTGCGGCAGCGCCGCTATGGCGACATCACCACCGCTGAATTCGACGAGATGTGCTTTGGCGAAGCACTGCCGCGCCGCGTGCTCGACCCGCGCGTCACGCGCGCCGTTGCCCGCATCGAACGCTTCTCCGGTGAGCCTGTCACCGCGGATACCTGCGCGGCCGAGGCGGGCCTCTCGACCTCGCGCTTCCTGCATCTCTTCAAGGAGGAGACCGGCATTTCGTTCCGCTCCTTCCGCGCCTGGAAGCGCGCGCGGCATCTGCTGCACTTCGCCAACCAGGACCTCAACCTCGCTCATCTCGCGCAGGACATCGGCTACCCCGATAGCACCCATTTCAGCCACTCGATCCGCCGCTTCTACGGATTGAAGCCGCGCGCGATCTTCGTCGGCTCGCGCGATCTTGCGATCTATCGCAGCACCGAGACCGTGCGGCTCGATATCGCTTCGTAGGGTGGGTTACGCCTTCGGCTAACCCACCCTACGGCATCTCGTTTCTCAGCTTCTCCGCGCAAGAAGCTGCATGCCCTGCATCACATGATTGCATCGTTGAATTCTCAACGTGCGAGATAGCTGTGGCATGAGCGACAAGGCCGTCATCACCTGCGCGCTGAACGGCGTGCTCACCGACCCCAAACAGCACAACGTCCCTGTTACGCCCGAGCAGATGGCGCGCGAGGCAAAGGCTGCGTTCGATGCCGGCGCCTCCATCATGCACATCCATCTGCGCCAGCAGGCGCCGGGCAAGGGCCATCTGCCGTCCTGGGAGGTGAGCGTCAGCAAGGAAATCCAGCAGGCGATCCGTGAAGCCTGTCCCGGCGTCATCATCAACCACACCTCGGGTGTTTCTGGCCCGAACTACAGCGGCGCCCTGGATTGCATCCGCGAAACCAGGCCGGAGATCGCCGCCTGCAACGCGGGCTCGCTCAACTATCTGAAGGTCAAGGCCGACAACAGTTGGGCCTGGACTCCGATGATGTTCGACAACGCGGTCGAGAAGGTGAAGGACTATCTCGACGTCATGAACGAAGTCGGCACCATTCCCGAGTTCGAGTGCTTCGACCTCGGCGTCGTGCGCTGCGTCGGCATGTACACCCAGGTCGGCATGTACAAGGGCCCGCTCGAATATAACTTCGTGATGGGTGTCGCGTCGGGAATGCCTTCGGATCCGGAGCTGCTGCCGATCCTGATCAAGCTGAAGCGCCCCGAGGCGCAATTCCAGGTCACGGCGATCGGCCGCGAGGAGATCTGGCCGCTGCACCAGCGCTGCGCCGAGCTCGGCGGTCACTTGCGCACCGGTCTCGAGGACGCCTTCTATCTCGCCGACGGCAAGAAGGTGACATCAAACGGCCAACTGATCGAGGCCATTGCGGCTTGCGCCCGCCGCGCCGGCCGCGAGGTCGCGAGCCCCGCCGAGGCGCGGAAGATCTTTGGGACGAACAGATAGCCCCAGCCGTCATATCGAGCGAAGCGAAGCAATTCAGAGTGCATCCGCGGCAACAGACTGGATTGCTTCGTCGCCAGCGCAAAATTGCTTCGCAATTCTGTCGCGGGCTCCTCGCAGTGACGGGTAGGAAAGAATCATGTCCATTCTCGAAAACACCATTTCCACCGGCAGCGCCGCCTACCGCGCAAACCGCGACGGCATGCTCGCGCTGATCGATCGCATGCGCTCGCTGGAAGCTCGCACGCGTGCCGCGTCGGCCGCGGCAAAGGATCGCTTCCACAAACGCGGCCAGCTCTTGCCGCGCGAGCGGGTCGCGCTGGTGCTCGACCCCGGCGCGCCCTTCATCGAGCTCTCGACACTCGCCGGCTATATGTTCGATGTGCCTGATACGAGCAAGAGCGTGCCGGGCGGCGGTGTCATCGCCGGTATCGGCTTCATCTCAGGCATCCGCTGTATAGTCAGCGCCAGCGATTCCGGCATCGATGCCGGTGCACTGCAGCCCTACGGCCTCGACAAGACACTACGGGTGCAGGAACTGGCGCTGGAGAACAAGCTGCCTTACGTCCAGCTCGTCGAAAGCGCCGGCGCCAATCTCCTGCGCTACCGCGTCGAGGACTTTGTCCGCGGCGGCAATATTTTTCGCAACCTTGCGCGGCTCTCGGCCGCAGGACTGCCTGTCGTCACCGTCACGCACGGTTCGTCCACCGCCGGCGGCGCCTACCAGACGGGCCTGTCCGACTACATCGTCATGGTCCGCGGGCGTACGCGCGCCTTTTTGGCCGGGCCGCCGCTGTTGAAGGCTGCAACCGGCGAGATCGCCACCGAGGAGGAGCTCGGCGGCGCCGAGATGCATACGCAAATCTCCGGCCTCGGCGACTATCTCGCCGAGGACGACCGCGACGCCCTGCGCATCGCGCGCGAGATCATGGCGGCGCTGGAATGGGAGCGGCCGGGCCGGGCGGCTCGAGAGTTCGAGCCGCCGCGCTACGATCAGGACGAGCTGCTCGGCATCATGCCGATGGATCACAAGCGCACCGTCGACATGAAGCAGGTGATCGCCCGCATCATCGACGATTCCGATTTCACCGAGATGGCCTCGAATTACGGTCCGGCCACCGTCTGCGGCCATGCCCGCATCGAGGGCCATGCCATCGGCATCATCACCAACAACGGTCCGCTCGATCCTGCCGGCGCCAACAAGGCGACGCATTTCATCCAGGCTTGCTGCCAAACCCGCACGCCGATCCTCTATCTCAACAACACCACCGGCTACATGGTCGGCAAGGCCTATGAAGAAGCCGGCATGATCAAGCACGGCTCGAAGATGATCCAGGCGGTGACCTCGGCGACGGTGCCGCAGATCACGATCTATTGCGGGGCGTCGTTCGGCGCCGGCAATTACGGCATGTGCGGCCGTGGCTTCCATCCACGTTTCTGCTTCTCCTGGCCCAACGCCAAGACCGCCGTGATGGGCGGCGAGCAGGCCGCGGAAACCATGGCGATCGTGACCGAGGCGGCGGCGGCGCGCCGCGGCAAGCCGATCGGGAAGGACAAGCTGGATGCCATGAAGGCCGAGATCGTCGGCGTGTTCGACGGCCAGATGGACGTGTTCTCGACCAGCGCGCGCGTGCTCGACGATGGTGTGATCGATCCGCGCGACACCCGCGCGGTCTTGTCCGAGGTGCTGGCCATCTGCCGCGAGGGCGATCGTCGCGCGCCCCAACGCATGCAGTTTTCGGTGGCGCGGCCATGAGGAACGGATCAGTGCCGCACCGGCCGTTCCACAGGGTCCTGGTCGCCAATCGCGGCGAGATCGCGCTGCGCGTGATGCGTAGCGCGCGGCGGCTGGGGCTCGGCGTTGTCGCCGTCTATTCGGACGCCGATCGTGATGCGCTCCACGTCCAGCGGGCTGATCAGGCCGTGCGGATCGGTGAAGCCTTGCCGGCGCAATCCTATCTCAACATCTCCGCGATCATCGCAGCTGCCAGGGCCAGCGGCGCGGATGCCGTTCATCCCGGCTATGGTTTCCTCGCCGAGAATGAGGACTTCGCACAAGCCTGCAAGGACGCCGGGCTCGTCTTCATCGGCCCATCGCCGCAGGCGATCGCGGCGATGGGCAACAAGGCCGGCGCCAAGGAGATCATGAAGAAGGCCGGCGTGCCTGTCGTGCCCGGCTATCAGGGCGCCGACCAGAGCGACGAGGTCATGCTCGCGGAAGCCGGGAAGATCGGCTTTCCCGTGATGATCAAGGCGGTCGCGGGCGGCGGCGGTCGCGGCATGCGGCTCGTGACTGATGCCGCATCGTTCCCTGATGCGTTGCGCAGCGCGCGGTCAGAAGCCAAAGCCGCATTCGGCGATCCGACCGTGATCCTCGAACGCGCCGTCGAGAATCCGCGCCATATCGAGATTCAGGTGTTCGGCGACGTCCATGGCAACGCCATCCATCTCGGTGAGCGCGATTGCTCGGTGCAGCGGCGGCACCAGAAGCTGATCGAGGAGGCGCCGTCGCCGGCCGTGACGCCGGAGCTGCGCGCGAAGATGGGCGAAGTCGCCGTCGCTGCGGTCAAGGCGCTGCGTTATGAGGGCGCGGGCACGCTGGAATTCCTGCTCGATGAGAGCGGCGAATTCTACTTCATGGAGATGAACACGCGTCTTCAGGTCGAGCATCCCGTCACCGAGGCGATTACCGGGCTCGACCTCGTCGAGCTGCAATTGCGCGTTGCGCGCGGCGAGCCCCTGCCGGTGAAGCAGCAGGACATCAAATTGTCCGGTCACGCCATCGAGGTGCGGCTCTGCTCGGAAGATGCCGCGCAGGATTTCATGCCGCAGTCCGGCCGCATGGCGCGCTGGCAGGTACCCGATGGCATCCGCGTCGAGCACGCGCTGCAATCGGGCTCGGAGATTCCGCTATTCTACGATTCCATGATCGCCAAGATCATCAGCCAGGGCGCCACGCGCGAGGAGGCGAGGGGGCGGCTGATCGTCGGCCTGGAGCAACTCACCGCGCTTGGCGTCACGACCAATCAGGCATTTCTGCTGACGTGTCTGCGCCATCCCGGCTTTGCCAGGGGCGAGGCGACGACGGCCTTCATCGGCGCGCATCGCGACCAGCTGCTGCGGCCGGAGAATGCTGCATTCGATACCGCGCTCGCGGGCCTGCTGCTCTACGTTACCAATCCGCGCGCACCGTCATGGCGGCGTGGCCGGAGCCTGTCGGCAACGTTTCCTCTGCCCGCGAAAATCGAAATCGCCGGCCATGCGGTCGAGCTCGAAATCACCCGCGAGCGCGATGGCAGCTACACCGTCGCCACCGACAGCCGAGAGGACAAGTTCGAGATCGAGCACGTCGATCCCGATGCCGTCCGCTTCCGCCGCGACCGCGTCACGGACAGCGTAAAATTCCTGCGCGATGGCGACAGGCTCTATCTCCAGCACCGCGGCATCGCGCTCGCGGCCACCGACCTCACCCTCGCCCCACCGAAGGCCGCGGCAGGCAACGGCGGCGACGGCAAAGTCCGCGCGGCCATGAATGGTCGCGTCGTTGCGGTGCTGGTCAAGCCGGGTGATCGCGTCACATCAGGCCAGCCGGTGTTGACGCTGGAAGCGATGAAGATGGAGCACGTCCACAAGGCCGGCATCGACGGCGTGGTCGCCGCGATCGAGGTCGCCGAGGGCGAGCAGGTCACGACGGGCAGGATCGTGGCGGAGATTGGGGCGGGGTAGCGGCTGTCGTCGTCATCGCCGCGAGCGAGAGCAAGAGCTACCCGCTCCGTCCCATCCCCTCGTTGAGCAGGCACGCCACCTGATGCTGGTCGCCGGTATCCTTCAGCGCCGGCCGCTCGGTCCTGCATCGCTCCATCGCAAACCGGCAGCGCGTGTGAAAGGCGCAGCCGGGCGGTGGATTGACCGGGCTCGGCACGTCGCCGTCGACCAGCGGCGCGAGCTTTTTCGCGAGCGGATTGGCGATCGGCACCGAGGCGAGAAGCGCCTGTGTGTAGGGATGGCGCGGATTGCCGAACAGCTCGTCCTTGCCGGCGATCTCGACGATGCGGCCGAGATACATCACCGCGACGCGGTGGCTGATATGGGCCACCACCGCGAGGTCGTGCGCGATGAAGAGATAGGAGAAGCCGTGTTCACGCTGCAAATCGACCAGCAGGTTGATCACCTGCGCCTGGATCGAGACGTCGAGCGCTGACACCGGCTCGTCGCAGACGATCAGCCGCGGCTCCAGTGCCAGTGCCCGCGCGATGCAGATGCGCTGGCGCTGGCCGCCGGAAAATTGATGCGGAAAGTTGCGCATCTGGTCGGGCCGCAAGCCCACCTGCTCGAACAGCTTTGCGACGCGCACCTCCAGCGCCCTGCCGGTGGCAAGACCATGCACGGCCAGCGGCTCGCCGACAATGTCGCCCGCGGTCATGCGCGGATTGAGCGAGGCAAACGGATCCTGGAAGACGATCTGCATCGAGCGGCGATGCGGGCGCAGCGCGCTCTTGGACAGATGCGTGATGTCCTCGCCGCCGAGGCGGATCTTGCCGGACGTCGGCTCGACCAGCCGTAGCACGCTGCGCGCCACCGTCGACTTGCCGCAGCCGGATTCGCCGACGAGACCGAGCGTCTCGCCCGCGCCAAGCGAGAACGAGACGCCGTCGACGGAATGCACGGTGCCCACCTGCCGGCGCAGCACGCCGGCGCGCACGGGATAATGCTTCTTGAGATCGGTAACTTCGAGCAGCACTTCAGTCATGCCACCTCCGCCACATCGGCCGCGCGCCAGCAGGCGGCGAGGTGGCCGCCGCCCCAATCCATCAGCGGTGGATATTCCTCGCAGCGCTTGATGGCGAGCTTGCAGCGGGGCGCGAAGGCACAGCCCTTCGGCAGCCGCACCAGCGATGGCACCGTGCCCGGAATTTCGTTCAGCCGCTCCTGTGCGGCGACGCCTGATGCCGGCACCGCGGGGATCGAGGCCATCAGACCGCGCGTATAGGGATGCTTCGGCGCGGCGAACAGCGCCTCGACGCTGGCTTCCTCGACTTTTCGTCCCGCATACATCACGATCACACGCTGCGCGGTCTGCGCGACGACGCCGAGATCATGGGTGATCAGGACGAGGCCGGTGCCGAGCTCCTTCTGGAGATCGAGGATCAGCGCCAGGATCTGCGCCTGGATGGTGACGTCGAGCGCGGTGGTCGGCTCGTCCGCGATCAAGAGCGCCGGCCGGCACGCCAGCGCCATCGCGATCATGGCGCGCTGGCGCATGCCGCCGGAGAGCTGGTGGGGATACTCCTGCGCACGCCGCGCCGGCTCGGGAATGCGCACCAGCCGCAGCATCTCGACGGCAATGTGACGGGCTTCTTTCGACGAGATGTTCCGGTGCAGCCGCACCGCCTCCACGATCTGGTCGCCGATCCGCATGACGGGATTGAGCGAGGTCATCGGCTCCTGGAAGATCATGGACATGCGATTGCCCCGGACCTTGCGCATCTCCGCCTCGTCAAGCGCCAGCAGATCGGTGCCTTCGAGCGTGACGGAGCCGCCGACGATGCGCCCGGGAGGATCGGGCACCAGCCGCATCATTGACAGCGCAGTGACGCTCTTGCCGCAGCCGGATTCGCCGACGATGGCGAGCGTCTCGCCACGGCTTACGGTGAAGGAGACGTCGTCGACCGCTTTGAAAAGACCGGAGTTGGTGAAGAACACCGTCTTGAGGTTCTTCACATCGAGCACGATTTTGGAGGTATCAGCCATCAGCCGCGCTGCCGGGGATCGAGGATGTCACGCAGCGCGTCACCGAACAGGTTTGCTCCGAACACCGCGAGGCTGATCGCGATGCCCGGGAAGATCACGAGCCACGGCGCGGTGCGGACATATTCGGCGGCGGATTCCGACAGCATGCGGCCCCAGGATGGATAGGGCTCGGGAATGCCGAGACCCAGAAAAGAGAGCGAGGCCTCGGTCAGAATGGTCGAGCCGAGCTGGGCGGTCGCGAGCACGATCAGCGGCGCCAGCGTGTTCGGCAGCACGTGACGAAGCGCGATACGTACCTCGCTCATGCCGATCGATTTCGCGGCTTCCACGAACGGCAGCTCCCGTAGCGCCAGGGTGTTGGCGCGGGTGACGCGCGAAACGGTCGGGATCAGCGGAATGGCAATGGCGAGGATGACGTTCGGCAGCGACGGACCGAGTGCCGCCGTCATGATCAGGGCCAGCACCAGCAGCGGCAGTGCCTGCAGGATATCGGACACGCGCTGGAACACGAGGTCGACCCAGCCCGAGAGGTAGCCGGAGGTGAGGCCGACCATGACCCCGATCGTGCCGCCAAGCGCGGTCGAGCCGATCCCGACCGCGAGCGAAATTCGCGCGCCATGGATGATGCGGCTGAACACGTCGCGGCCGAACGAGTCCGTGCCCATCCAGTGCGCGAGACTCGGACGCATCAGCGCGTGGGCGGAATCGACGCTCAGGGGATCGTAGCGCGCGATGAAATCGGCGAAGATGGCCGTCAGCACGAACAGCGTCATGATGAAGAGTCCCGCCGCGCCCAGCACGTGCCGCTGTGCCAGGAACAGCACCCGCCGCCAGCCGCCGGTCGCATGCGCGCCGGCACGCCGGAGTTCAACATCGTAGTCGATTGCGGCCATGCAAGCTCTATCTTCTCCCTCTCCCCGCTTGCGGGGAGAGGGTTGGGGTGAGGGGGGCGCTCCGAGGGGGAGGTGGGAGTCGGACTCGCGGAGACTCCCCCTCACCCGGATTGCGGCGCAATCCGACCTCTCCCCGCAACCGGGGCGAGGTGAATGGGACTGCGCACGCCTCGTGAACAACAATCATGAATCAATCCGTATATCTTATGCGGGGATCGAATACCGCGTACAGCATGTCGACGATGAAATTGGCGCTCACCACCACGACGGCAATCAGCATCACGAGGTTCTGCACGATCGGATAATCGCGCCAGCGAATCGCCTCGACCAGGAAGCGCGCGACGCCGGGAATGTTGAACACGGTCTCCGTGACGATCAGGCCGCCGATCAGGAACGCCGCCTCGATGCCAATCACGGTGATGACGGGCAGGATCGCGTTCTTCAGCGCGTGATGATAGTTCACGGCGGCATCGGACGCACCTTTGGCACGCGCGGTGCGGATATAGTCCTGCCGCAGCACCTCCAGCATCGACGAGCGGGTGATGCGCATGGTCAGCGCCGCGCTGCGGAAGCCCACGGCGGCCGCGGGCACCGCGTATGTCGCGAACGCCTCGAGCCAGGTCCGCGGATTCGGATTGAAGATCGGGATCTCGCCGAACATCGCCACCGCGGCGGTGAGAATGAGCAGACCGAGCCAGAACGAGGGCAGCGACAATCCGCTCAGACTCACCACGCGCAGCGCATAATCGAGCCGCGTGCCTTGCTTGACCGCGCTGATGACGCCCAGGGGAATGCCGATCGAAGCCGAGAACAGCAGCGCAAGACCAGCGAGCCGCGCCGTGATCGGGATCCGCGGCAGGATCTCCTGGAGCGCCGGCTTCTCGGAGACATAGGAGTAACCGAGATCGCCGTGCAACAGGCCGCTGATCCAGTGCAGATATTGCATCACCAGCGGCTGGTCGATGCCGAGCTGCTTCTCGAGATCAACCTTGTCGGCCGGATCGACGTAGCCGGCCGCGGCAAACAGGATGTCGACGATGTTGCCGGGAACGATGCGCAACAGGAAGAAGATGACGACCGAGATCCCGAACAGGGTCACGAGCATCAGGAACAGACGCCGCACCAGATAGGCAAACATCCTTCGCCCTCCGCGAGCCGCTGCTACAGGTTAGCGTAAAGTGCGTCGCGGTTTTCCGACAAGATCATGCTCAAACCAAAACCGCCTTCAGCCTGACATGCTACTTGTCGAGCCACACATCCTCGAAGCGAAAGCCGTTATAGGAGCTGTTCGACATGATCGTGATCCCCTTGACATAGGGCTGCCAGCAGGTGCCGGCCCGCGCATGGAAGATGATCGGACGGGCGACATCCTCCTGCAGCTTCCTGTCGATGTCCCAGACCAATTGCTTGCGCTTGTTGATGTCGATCTCCTGCGACTGCACGTCGAAGAGCTTCTCGATCTGCTTGTTGCAATAGTTGGTGTAGTTCCGCTCCGAGCCGCAGGAATAGTTCTCGTAGAAGGACTGGTCGGGATCGTCGACGGAATTGCCGGTCAAATTGAGACCGAGCATGTAGTCCTTGCGCGCCACTTTCGGGAACCAGTTTGCGGTCTCCACGACGTCGAGCTCGCCGTCAATATAGATGCTCTTGAGCTGGTCGATCAGGATCACCGCGGGATCGCGATATTCCGCGAGATTGCGCGTCGAAACCTTCACGGCGAGATGCTTGTCGGGGCCATAGCCCGCCTTCTGCATCAGCTTCTTCGCTTCCTCGCGATTCGCATTCACGTCCGGACCGTAGCCCGGAATCGTCTCGAGCTTGTCCTTGGGCATGCCCCAGATGCCTTGCGGCGGCGGCAGCATGGTGCCGCCGATGTCAGCCTGGCCTTCGAACAGGATGTCGATGAACGCCTTGCGATCGAGCGCCAACGACATCGCGCGGCGGATATCGATGTTGTCGAATGGTGGGGAGCTCGAATTGACGATGATGTTGGTCGAGACGTTGGTCGGCTCGACGACGCAGACCGCGTTCGGCGCCTGCGACTTGATGTCCTTCAGGAGCGGGATGGTGATATGGGTCGGAAAAGTCATATCGAACTTTCCGGCGACGAAGGCGAGGATCGCGGTCGAGCGGTTCGGGATGATCGTGTACTCGATGCCGTCGACATAGGGCAGACCCTTCTTCCAGTAGTCCGGATTTCGCGTCAGCTTGATGGATTCATTGGCCTTGAACTCGAGGAATTTGTACGGCCCGGTTCCGATCGGATGGGTGCGCATGTCCGCCGGCGAGACGTGACAGGGATAGATCGGCGTATAACCGGAAGCGAGCATCGCCAGCAGCGAGGGCTGCGGCCGCTTCAGGTCGAAGGAGACCTCGAAATCGCCGTTGGGCGTGACGTCGTTGACCTCGCTGTACCAGGCCTTGCGCGGATTCTGCCGCAGCTTCTGCTGCGATTTGCCCATCAGGAGATCGAACGTGCACTTGACGTCAGCCGACGTGAACGGCTTGCCGTCATGCCATTTGACTCCCTGTCGGAGCTTGAACGTCAATTTCTTGTTGTCGCTGCTCCATGACCAGCTTTCGGCCAGCTCCGGTCTGAGGGTATCAGGGCTGTTCTGCGCGATGTGCTGATCATAGATGACGAGATTGTTGAAGACCCCCATGAAGGGCACGTTGACCGAATAGGTCGCACCCTCGAGGATGGACGCGTTCGCCGGGCTGTCACGGTGATATATCCGCAGGATGCCGCCCTGCTTGGGCTCGCCTGCGAATGTCATGGTCGAAAACGCCAGCAAAGATAGCGCCGCCGTCGCGGCAAGCGCCCACACGCTCCGCATCCTCGTCCTCCCTGGACACCGGCCATTAGTGGCCTGTTTGACCTCACGATAGCCGAGGCGCGTGGAGGGAAGCAACCGGCCAAGGCGTTTTAGAGCCTTGGCAATTGGGATGACGGTTCGCTCCCTCGCCCCGCTTGCGAGGAGAGGGTCGGGGTGGGGCGATGACAACAACAGTCGGACACGCGGAGGTTCCCCCTCACCCGATCGCGCTCAAGGCACGCATTCCGGCCTCTCCCTGCACGCGGGGAGAGGCGAAGAAGGCTCACACAATCCGCGACGTCTTGTTGCCCCAATACCGGTCCCGCAGCAGCCTCTTGTAGAGCTTTCCCGTCGGCAGCCGCGGCAATTCCTTCTCGAAATCGACCGAGCGCGGCACCTTCTGCCGCGACAGCGACGCTCCGCAGAAGGCGATCAGCTCCGTGGCGAGCGCGTCATCGGGCATCACGCCCGGCATTGGCTGCACCACCGCCTTCACCTCCTCGCCGAGATCGGCGTTCGGCACGCCGAACACGGCGGCGTCAGCGACCTTGGGATGGGTGATCAGCAGGTTCTCGCACTCCTGCGGATAGATGTTCACGCCGCCGGAGATGATCATGAAGGTGGCGCGGTCGGTGAGATACAGGAAATTGTCGTGGTCGACATAGCCGACATCGCCGACCGTGCTCATACTGCCGTCGGCCGAGCGGGCCTCCCTGGTTTTGTCGGGGTCGTTGAAATATTCGAACGGCGATCCGGTCTTGAACCAGACCTGGCCCGGCGTGCCGGTCGGACAGGGCTGCATGTTCTCGTCGAGAATGTGGAGATCGCCCAGCAGCACCTTGCCGACGGTGCCGCGATGGCTGAGCCATTCCTCGCTGTTGCAGGCCGTGAAGCCGAGGCCTTCCGTAGCGCCGTAATATTCGTGGATGATCGGCCCCCCACCATCTGATCATCTCGTCCTTGACCAGCGCCGGGCAGGGCGCTGCGGCATGGATCGCGATCTCGAGCGATGACAGGTCGTAGCGGCGGCGCGCCTCCTCCGGCAGCTTCAGCAAGCGCGAGAACATCGTCGGCACCAGCTGCGTGTGCGTGATGCCCCATTGCTGGACGAGTTGAAGGTAACGCTCGGGATCGAACGTCTCCATGATAATCGCGGTACCTCCCATGCGGATGGTGAGATTGACCGCAGCTTGCGGCGCCGAGTGATACAGCGGGGCGGGCGACAGATAGACCATGCCTTCGCGGTAGTGCCAAAGTTTTGTCAGGAAATCGAACAGCGGCAGATTGTGCTTCGGTGCCTCCTCCGGCAGCGGCCGCAAAATGCCTTTCGGCCGTCCCGTCGTGCCCGACGAATAGAGCATGGCGGTGCCGAGCCATTCGTCCGCAATCGGCGTCCTCGGCAGACCGGCGGTGACATCGGCAAGTCCCACGATCCGGTCACTCTCGCCCGGTCCGTCGGCGACGATGCAGAGCTTGATATCAGGGCAGGCCTGGATCGCCTCGCGCGCAATGTCGAGCTTTGCAGCGGACGTGATCAAGATTTTCGACTGGCTGTTGACCAGGAGATAAGTGAGCTCGCCCGCCGTCAGGAAGGAGTTGATGCAGGTGTAGTAGAGCCCCGAGCGCTCGCCCGCGCTGCAGGCTTCGAGATAGCGCGAATTGTTCTCCATGAAGATCGAGTAGTGGTCGAGCCGCTTCAATCCGTGCTTCCGGAACAGGTGGGCCAGCCGGTTGCTGCGTGCATCGAGCTCGCGATAGGTGACGGCCTCGCCGGTTGCCGCCATGATGAAGGCGGGCTGGAGCGGGCGCAGGCGGGCATGCAGGCCTGGGTACATCAGAGCTCCGGGTTTGACATCATGCGGCGAGATCGAGGATTTCACGCACCTCGGCCGGGCTCTCGATCTTGCGCGGATTGTGCGGGATCCAGTTCGTGCGCATCGCCTGTTCCGCGATGACGTCGAAATGCTCCGGAGAGACGCGCATTTCGGCGAGCCTGCGCGGCATGCCGAGCGAGCGGATGAAGGCATCGAGCACGTCGGCGGCATTGTGCCCGGGGAAGCCCATCGCGGCGGCGGCGATCATCTGGCGCTCGGCGTTGGCGCTGGCATTCCAGCGCATCACCGCCGGCAGCATGATGCAGGAGGTGTAGCCGTGCGGCACGCCGAAGGCGGCACCGAGCACATAGCCGATGCCGTGGCTCGCCCCCATCGGCACGCCGGCCGCGAGCGCGCCCATGGACAGCCAGGTGCCGATCTGGGCATCCATGCGCGCGTCGAGATCGGTGGGGTCGGCCTTCACCCGCGGCAGCGCGTCCGCGAGCATCGCGAGCCCTTTCACCGATTGCGCGTCGGCATAAGGGTGGGTCTCGTGCGAGCAGATCGCCTCGACGCAATGATCGACGGCGCGGATGCCGGTGGACAGAAACAGCCATTCCGGCGTGTGCATTGTGATGGCAGGATCGAGGATGGTGGCGCGCGGCACCGTGAGCGGATGCCGCAGCATCTGCTTCACATGCGTTCTGCCGTCGGTCACGCCAGCGATCGATGAGAACTCGCCGCCGGCGATCGTGGTCGGCACGCTGATCTGACGCACCTTCGGCGCTGTCATCTCTGGTGTGACGCCCCTGTGCACGCGGATGCGGTCGATGCCTTCGATCGTGTCGATGCCATTGGCAAGGCAGAGCTGCACCGCCTTGGCGCCGTCGGTGATCGAGCCGCCGCCCACGGTCACGATCAGATCGGCGCCCGCCCCGCGCGCGGCATTGGTGGCGGCGATCACCGCTTCGCGCGGGGTGTGGGGCGGCATCGCATCGAACAGCCCGGCGCAGCGCGGCCCGAGTGCCTGGACGATCTTTGCGATTTCGTCGGTCTCGCGGTTCAGGGTGCCCGAGACCATCAGGAAGGCACGCCGTGTTCCCAGCCGGTCCATTTGCGCGACGATCGCGTCAGCCGCCGGATGGCCGAACACGACCTCCTCGATCGCACCGTAGACGACACGTCCCTGATGCACGCCTGTCCTCCCCGGACAATTCGTCTTGTTTTGTAAGGACTAATCTAGCTGAGCATCCGCCGCCCGTCATGTGCGAAGACGCTGGCTCCTTCTTACCCCCTCCAGGGGACGGTCGTGAATGCCGCTGCGCCATTGCCAACCTAACGTTGACCGATCGCCGCCGTCGCCCATCTCTTCGTGTCAACCCGCCATCCGGCCAGGGCACCGTTCCAGTCCCTGCGCATCCTTTGGTCTTGAAGAGTTCATCAACTCCAACCATCTTGGAACGCCCGCGGGTAAACGCGTACCCTGCCTTTTCCGCGGCTTTTGAGGCGAGGACTTCGGATGACCGGACCGGACGGAAGCGAGCGACTTGTCAAACAGCACGATTTCGTTCAACCGAGGCACCCTGCGGTAGCTTGCCTCCTCGCCGCCGCCTTCGCGCTCAGCGGCTGCGGCCAGCCGGCCTCGCAAGAGGCCGCGCCGCCGCCTCCGCCTGTTACCGTCGCCCAGCCGGTCAAGCGCACCGTCACCGATTGGGACGAGTACACCGGCCGCTTCGAGGCGGTCGAGGAGGTGCAGGTGCGCCCCCGCGTCGGTGGCTTCGTCAACTCCGTCGAATTCCAGGACGGCGCGATCGTGCATCAGGGCGATCTGCTCTATGTGATCGATCCCCGCCCGTTCGAGGCCGTGGCCGAGCAGGCGGACGGCCAGCTCTCCGACGCCCGCGCCAAGGTGGAGCTCGCCAAGCGGGAGCTCGATCGCGGCTTGAACCTGGTGCAGACCAGCGCGGTCTCCGAGCAGGCCGTCGACCAACGCCGCCAGGCTTTGCAGGCCGCGCACGCCGCCGAGACCCAGGCCGAGGGTGCACTGAAGGCCGCCAAGCTCAACATCGAGTTCACCCATGTGACCGCGCCGATCACCGGCCGTGTCAGCCGCCATCTCGTCAGTCCGGGCAATCTCGTGCAGGGCAGCGACGCCGGCTCCTCCACCTTGCTGACCTCGATCGTGACGATGGATCCGATCTACATCTATTTCGACATGGATGAGACGACCTTCATCAAATACAGCAAGCTGTGGTTCGAGGGTAAGCGCCCAAGCTCGCGCGACACAGCGAACCCGGTGCAGGTCACGCTCGCCGGCGAAACGAAGCCGTCGCATGACGGCTCCATCAACTTCCTCGACAACCGCCTCGATGTCTCCACGGGAACGCTGCGGAGCCGCGCCGTCGTCAAGAACACCGATCTGTCGATCCTGCCCGGCCAGTTTGGCCGCGTCCGCCTGATCGGCAGCGCACCTTACGAGGCGCTCTTGATCCCGGATGCCGCGGTCGCGACCGACCAGTCGCGCAAGATCGTGTTCGTGGTGAAGCCTGATGACACCGTCGAGGCGCGGCCCGTGGTGCTGGGGCCGCTCGACGAGGGCCTCCGCGTGATCCGCGAAGGGCTGAAGGCCGAGGACCGCGTCATCGTCAACGGCATCCAGCGGGCCCGCGTCGGCGCCAAGGTCGCCCCGTCTCCCGCGCCAGCGCCGGCCGGTGGCAAGGCTGGTGACAAGTCATGAATCTTGGTCGTCTGTCCATCAACCAGCCCATCCTCGCGATGGTGCTGTCGATCGTGCTGCTGATCGTCGGTACGCTCGCTTACTCGACGCTGCCGATCTCCGAATATCCGCAAGTGGTGCCTCCAACCGTCGTCGTCACCACGCAATATCCGGGCGCCTCGGCGCAAACCGTGTCCGACACCGTGGCCGCTCCGATCGAGCAGCAGATCAACGGCGTCGAGGACATGCTGTATCTCTACAGCCAGGCGACCTCGAACGGCCAGCTCACCATCACCGTCACCTTCAAGCTCGGCACCGACCTGGATAAGGCCCAGGTGCTGGTGCAGAACCGCGTTGCGATCGCACAGCCGCAGCTGCCGGACGAGGTCCAGCGCAACGGCGTCGTCACCCGCAAGAACTCGCCCGACATCCTGATGGTCGTGTTCATGTTGTCGCCGGACGACACGTTCGACCAACTCTATATATCCAACTACGCGCTGCTGCAGGTCCGCGACCAGCTGCTGCGCATCGACGGCGTCGGCGACATCCAGATCTTCGGCGCGCGCGACTATTCGATGCGGCTGTGGCTCGATCCTGACCGCATCGCCAATCTCGGCCTGACCTCGACCGAGGTGCTGGCCGCGATCCGTGCCCAGAACGTGCAAATCGCGGGCGGCCAGATCGCCGAGCCGCCGATCGCCGACCGCGCCTTCCAGCCCAACCTCGTCTTTACGGGGAGGTTGAAAGACAAGAAACAGTTCGAGGACATCCTGATCAAGGCCGGCTCCGACGGCCGCACCGTGCGTTTGCGCGACGTCGCCCGCATCGAGCTCGGCGCGCTCGCTTATTCCACCAACAGCTTCCTGCTGCGCAAATCCGCAGTCGCCATGCTGGTGACGCAGCGGCCGGGGTCGAACGCGCTCGCGACGGCAAAGAGCATCTCGGACACGATGGAGAAGCTCAAGACGAACTTCCCGAAGGGCCTCGACTACAACATCGGCTACAACCCGACCGAGTTCATCGCACAGTCGGTCCACGAGCTGATCAAGACCATCTACGAGGCGATGCTGCTCGTGGTCGTCGTCGTGCTGGTGTTCTTGCAGGGCTGGCGGCCTGCGATCATCCCCATCATCGCGATCCCGGTCTCGCTGGTCGGCACCTTCGCGGTGATGGCTGCACTGGGCTTTTCCATCAACAACCTCACGCTGTTCGGCCTCGTGCTCGCGGTCGGCATCGTCGTCGACGACGCCATCGTCGTGGTCGAGAATGTCGAGCGGCATCTCGAGCACGGCCTCAGCCGGCGCGACGCGGCGTTGAAGACCATGGAAGAGGTCGGCGGCGCGCTGGTCTCGATCGCGCTCGTGCTGTGCGCGGTGTTCGTGCCGACGGCGTTCCTCGGCGGCATCTCCGGGCAGTTCTTCCAGCAATTTGCCGTCACCATTGCGGTTGCGACTGCGATCTCCTGTTTCTGTTCCCTGACGCTGTCGCCGGCGCTGGCCTCGCAGATACTCGTCCCGCACGAGGAGAAACGGCCGCCAGCCGCCTGGAATCTGATCGCACGCGCCTGGGGTACCTTCACCGGCGCCTTCAACCGCGTGTTCGACCGATTGGCGCATGGCTATGCCGGCGTCGCCAATTTAGTGATCCGGCACGCGGTGGTGATGCTGCTGATCTATGTCGTGTTGATCGGCAGCGCAGGCTGGCTGATCGGGACGACGTCGCAGGGCTTCATCCCCGCGCAGGACCGCGGCTACGTCATCATCTCGGTGCAATTGCCGGGGGCGGCGTCGCTGGCGCGGACCACCGAGATCGTGCGTGAGATCGAGCGGATCTCGCTGGATACGCCGGGTATCATCCGTGTCGCCGCATTCGCCGGCTTCTCCGGCGCCACGCGCACGCAGGCGGGCAATGCCGCCGCGCTGTTTCCGGTGTTCGATGAACCCGAGGCGCGTATCAAGAAGGGACTGACGGCGAATGCCATCACGGCGGAGCTGCGCAAGCGCCTCGCCGCGATCCAGGGCGCCTTCATCATCGTGATTCCGCCGCCGGCCGTGCCCGGCATCGGCACCGGCGGCGGCTTCGCCATCCGCATCCAGGATCGGCAGGGCCGCGGGCCCGAGCTGCTGGCGTCTGCAACCGACGAGCTCGTCGCCGCCGCGCGCAAATCCCCGGCGCTCCTCGGGCCCACGGTGTTCTCGCCGTTCTCGGCCAGTACGCCGCAGCTGTTCGTCGACATCGATCGTACCAAGGCGCAAAAGCTCGGAGTGCCGATTGCGAACATCAACGACACGATCCAGACCTATTTCGGATCGACCTATGTCAACGACTTCAACCTGTTCGGCCGAACCTATCACGTCACCGCTCAGGCGGATTTCCCGTTCCGCAAAGAGCCTGCCGATCTCGCGCGGCTGCGCACGCGCAATGCCTCGGGCGACATGGTGATGCTCGGCAGCGTGGTCGACTTCAGGGATGTCTCGGGCCCCGACCGCGTCGCGCGCTACAATCTCTATGCGGCGTCCGAATTGCAGGGCGAGCCGGCGCCGGGCGTGAGCTCGACCACCGCGCTCAACACCATCAAGAAGCTCGCCGACGAGACCTTGCCGAGCGGCTTCTCCTTCGAGTGGACGGACCTGTCCTATCAGCAGATCACCGGCGGCAATGCCGGCCTCTACGTGTTCCCGATCTGCGTGCTGTTCGTCTATCTCGTGCTCGCCGCGCAATATGGCAGCTGGACCCTGCCATTCGCGGTGATCCTGATCGTGCCGATGTGCCTGCTCGCCGCCACCATCGGCGTCCGCATCATGGGCCAGGACGTCAACATCCTCACCCAGATCGGCTTCGTCGTGCTGGTGGGCCTGGCGGCAAAAAACGCCATCCTGATCGTCGAGTTCGCACGCGATATCGAGAAGGAAGGCAAACCGCGGCTGGAGGCCGTGATCGAAGCCTGCCGGCTGCGGTTGCGGCCGATCCTGATGACGTCCTTCGCCTTCATCCTCGGCGTGCTGCCGCTGGTGATCTCGTCCGGCTCCGGCTCCGAGATGCGTCAGGCCGTCGGCGTCGCCGTCTTCTTCGGCATGATCGGCGTCACGCTGTTCGGCCTCCTGTTCACCCCGATCTTCTATGTGGTGGTGCGGAACCTGGCGGAAGGGCGCAACGAGAAGGGGGCGATCTCGTCATCTTGAGGTATTCGCGATACCCATGGGCACGGGCCGTCGTCTTCACTACACTCCGCGCGATTTCAAAACAGAACAATGCTGGGAGATAACAGATGAAATCAGTCCTTTTGGCCGCTGTCGCTACGTCGGCTTTGCTGCTGGCCGCGCCCGCCTCCGCGCAAGGAACGGGACAAGCCGTCAAGATCGGCATCCTCAACGATCAGTCCGGCGTCTACGCCGACTATGGCGGCAAATACTCCGTCGAAGCCGCGAAGATGGCGATCGAGGATTTTGGCGGCGAGGTGCTCGGCCACAAGATCGAGATGGTGACCGCCGATCACCAGAACAAGCCGGATTTGGCCACCTCCATTGCGCGGCGCTGGTATGACGCCGAGAATGTCGACATGATCACGGAGCTGACCACCTCGTCGGTCGCGCTCGCCGTGCAGGAGCTGTCGAAGGAAAAGAAGAAGATCGACATCGTCGTCGGCGCGGCGACGTCGGCCATCACCGGCAGTGCCTGCGTGCCCTACGGCTTCCACTGGGCTTTCGACACCCATGCACTCGCAGTCGGCACCGGCGGTGCGTTGACCAAGACCGGGGGTGATACCTGGTTCTTCCTCACCGCCGATTACGCGTTCGGCTACGCGCTGGAAAAGGACACCAGCGAGATCGTCACGGCCAGCGGCGGCAAGGTGCTGGGCTCGGTCCGCGTGCCGCTCAACTCGTCGGACTTCTCCTCCTTCCTGCTGCAGGCGCAGAGCTCCAAGGCGAAGATCGTCGGCCTCGCCAATGCCGGCCAGGACACCACCAACTCGATCAAGCAGGCGGCCGAATTCGGCATCGTGCAGGGTGGCCAGAAACTCGCCGGCCTCTTGATGACGCTTGCCGAGGTAAACGGTCTGGGGCTCCAGGCGGCGCAGGGCCTGGTCCTGACCGAAGGCTTCTATTGGGATCAAAACGACACGACGCGGGCCTTCTCCGAGCGCTTCTTCAAGCGCACAGGGCGGATGCCGAGCATGATCCACGCCGGCACCTATTCGGCGACGCTGAGCTATCTGAAGGCCGTGAAGGCCGCGGGCACCAAGGACTCCGAGGCGGTGGCCAGGAAGCTCAAGGAGCTGCCGGTCGACGACGCCTTCGCCAAGGGCAAGGTGCTCGAGAACGGCCGCATGGTCCATGACATGTATCTGTTCGAGGTCAAGAAGCCCTCGGAATCGAAGAAGCCGTGGGACTACTACAAGCAGCTCGCCGTCGTTCCCGGCGACCAGGCCTTCTCGAGCGCCAAGGACAGCGGGTGCCCGCTGAAGAAGTGACGGTCTCGTCATTCCTCAATGCGAATGCCGCGCTCACGCGCGGCATTTTGTTTAAGAAACAATCCTCACACCAGCCGGTGCACCACCGCACCCAACGCTCCCGCCCACAGCGCAATGGCAGCGATGGCCTGGATCGCAAAGCCCGGACCGCGCTTGGCGGCGGCCCGCGAGTAGCCGACGAAATAGACGATGCGGCCGATGATCCAGACCGCGCCGATGCCGGCCGCGATCGCATCGCCGATATAGATCGCGAACAGCCACAGCGACGGCAGGAAGATCGGCATCCATTCCAGCGTGTTCATCTGAATGCGGAAGGCGCGCTCGAAGTCGGGATGGCCCGACATCGCCGGCACCTTGATGCCGGTCCGGGCCCGCGACCGCGAGACGTTGATGCAGGTGAAGAAATAAAATGCAAGCGCCAGCAGCGTGACGAGGGCGGTGAAATGGTACATCGCGCGTTCCCCAGAAAGACCGCGCTTCAATACCCGGTCAGCTCGAGATAGCCAACGCCATCATGCGTGCCGGCGAAGCTGATCGGTCCCTCCCAATAGGAAAAGCCGGTCCCCATCCACGCCCCGGGATTGAGCGGCTTGCAGGTGATCGAGAGGGATCGCGAGGGGATCGCGATCTGCCACTCCAGCGGCAGCTTGCGGCCGGCGACCTCGGCCGTCGCTTTCGGGGTCATCCGGATGTCGCTGCCCGCAATCATCTGCGTGCTGCCTGAGGCGCTGATCCAGTTGCCGAACGGATAATCCTGCCCGTCTTTCTGGCGCAGCCGGTACAGCATCAGCTTGTCGCCCGACGCCAGATGCAGCGACAGCCAGTCCCAGCCGGTCTGGTCGGCGTCGAGCGGCTGGCTGCTCCATTCGCGGTCCATCCAGGCCTGGCCTGAGACCTCGACCTGGACGTCGTCGATGGTGAGCGTGCCCCGCGCGCGGTAGAAAGGCTGGCTGTAATAATAGGACGCCTGCCCGCGCTCCGACTTGCGGCTGTATCCGCCGTCACCCTGCAAGACGACGGGACGATCGGCGTCCAGCGTCAGCGCATAGCCGAAGTCGGTGCCGGAGGCTTTCAGCGTCACCGGCGCCAAGGTCCGATCGTCGGTACGCTCGGTCCCCTTCATCTCCCAATCGTCGATCCATGCCGCGAACGGCTTGGCCTCGACGCCGGCCTGCCCGATGCCGCCGCGCGAAAACAGCTCGTTGAAACGATGGGTGTCGGCGCGAGTCACCGCGGCATGCGCCATCCATATCTGCTGATTGGCCCAGCCTTCGGCTTGTGGTCCCGGCTTTTCTGCCTGGCGGAACAATGTCCATTGCAGCCCGCAGGCAGTGCCATTGCTGTCAACCAGGTTCGCCGTCAGATACCACCACTCGATGCGATAATCCGGATGCGGCCCCGTGATCGCCAGGGAAGGTGAACGTCTTTCCGGGTGTGACTATCGCAAAGCCGTCGGCGGTCTCGCCGAGCCCGGCATAACCTTGCGCGCTGGCGCGGCGCGCGAAAGCCAGCGCGGCGATGCCGCCGGCAAACGCGCGGCGCGAGAGTTTGTCAGCGCTCATTGGCAAACACCTTGACGAGGCTCGCCGGCTGCATCCTTGCCAATCGCAAGACGGGCAGCAGCGCGGCGAACGACGATGCGACCAGCGCGACCGCGATCAGCTCGGCCAATTGCAGCGGAAACACATGGAACGGCAGCCGCCAGCCGAACGCCTTCACGTTGACGATCGCGATCAGGCACCACGCCACCAGCAGCCCGAGCGGCACCGCCAGCAGCGAGGTGAACAGCGCGACCGAGAGCGTCTTGGTCAGCTCGATCGCCGCAAGGCGTGGCCGGGTCATGCCGATCGCCCAGAGCGGCGCAAGCTGCGGCAGCCGTGAGTTCGCGAGCGTCAAGAGGCTGGTCAGCAGTGCGATGCCGGCGACGCCGAGCGTGAACGCATTCAGCGCCGACGTCACGGCAAAGGTGCGGTTGAAGATGCGGATCGATTCCGCCTTCACCGTGGCCTGGTCGGCCACGGCGCGGTCGTCGAGCGCGAACTGCTTTTGCAAGGCCGCGATCAATCCGGGGATCTTGTCGCGCGGGACTATCAGCCCGATCCGCGTTTGCGGTGTCTGTGGAAATTGCCGGATCAGCGCCGCGACATTCACCGCCAGCTGCCCCTTGGGATTGCCGTAATCGGCATAGATGCCGACAATGTCGAGCTCCCAGGTCCCCTCAGGCGCCGGCACCTCGATGACGTCGCCGACGCGGACATTGAGGCGACGGCTCAGCTGCTCGCTGATGAAGGCGGCATTGCCGGGCACGAGTTGCTCCCAGGCGCGCGGCGCGCTCTCCAGCAGCGGCCAGCGCTCGCGATAGAGCGGGTGATCGGGCAGGCCGAGCAGCTCCACCGGCTGCCCCTCGATCAGCGTCTCCGCGCGTCCGCCCGACAGGATCGCCTGGACCTCGCTGCGGTCCTTGAGCCAGTTGCGGACCGCGATCGCTTGCGCATTGTCGGCGGCGCTGATGTAGACGTCGGCGGCGAGCCGGCCGTCGAGCCAGCCGACAAAGGTGCGGCTGAACGTTTCCACCATGGTGGACACCCCGACATTGACTGAAAGCGCGAGCAGCAGCGCCATCAGCGCCAGCGACAAGCCGGAGAGCTGCTGCCGGCTGTCGGCCCAGAACCACAACGCCAAAGGTCCGCGCGCAAGACGCTGGCCAGCGAGCAGCAGCATCTCGAGGAGGGCCGGCAGGATCAGCGCCGCACCGAGCATCAGCGCGGCCAGCAGGCCGAAACCAGCGATCAGCGATTGGCCATACTGGAGCAGCAACAGCGCGGCGGCGAACACGGCACAAGCGGCGAGGCTCTGCAGCGCCAACCAGCGGCGCTGTCGTTGCTGCCAGGCCCGCGGCTGCGCGGTCGCGAGCACCGGCATCCTGACCGCCTTGATCAGGCTGGTCGCGGCCGCCACGATCGCACCCGCCACGCTGATGCCGATCCCGGCGAGCCACCATTCGGGCTGAAGCGACAGCTGCCCTGGAATCTGCGCGCCATAGAGTCCGCGCAGGGAGGCCGCGACATCAGGCAGGAGCGCAGCCGCGATGAAGTAACCGCAGACGAGTCCGATCAGCCCCGCGACCAGCGCCAGCGCCACGAGCTCCAGCACCAGCACGCTGTTGACGAGCCGCGCCGAGGCGCCGCAGGCGCGCAGGGTTCGCAGCATCGGCAGCCGTTGCTCGAAGGCGAGGCCGACGGCCGAGTTGACGATGAAGAGGCCGACGAAGAACGACAGCAGGCCGAAGGCGGTGAGATTGAGATGGAAACTGTCGGTGAGGCGCTCCAGCTCGGTCTCGGCGCTCGGCTCGACGCGCTGCAGTCGATCGCCGACGACGCTTTGCAGCGGTGCGGGCTTGCCCTTCGGCTTCCCGATCAGCAGGCGTGAGACCTGGTCCGGCTTGTTCAAAAGCCGCTGCGCGACCCCGATATCAACCACCAGCACATCAGGCACGAGCTGAGGCAGCACATGCAGCGGCGGCAACTTTGCCCCGCCGCTGGTCGATGGCATCGCGCCTTCGTCCTCGTGCAGATCGCCCAGCGTCTCCCGCGCCACCAGCGTCTGGCCGGGTGCGGCCACGAAACGACTCAAATCCCCCGCACCGAGGCGCGGTGCGTTGCCGACATCGGCGGGCAGCGTCACCGGCTCGATGCCGAGCAGCCGCATCGAACGTCCATTGATCTGAACCCGGCCTTCCAGCACCGGCGAAACCGGCCAGCCCGCGCGACGGAGTTTGATGAACAAGTCCTGTGGGAACGTCGCCGCATTGGGCGCGACCAACGTGGCGGTGCGGACGCCGCCAAACGTCGCGGCCGCGCGATCATAGGCGGTGCGGGCCTGCTGGTTGATCGCCTGCACCCCGCTCCACAGTGCCGTTGCGGCGATCAAGCCGATCAGCAGCGTCGCGAACTGCATCCTGTGCCGCCGCCAATGGCTGAGCAGCACCGCGAGCACCCACAGCGCGCGCCTCATGCGATTCGTCCCGCATGGAGGACGACGTGCCGGTCGAGCGTGCCGGCCAGATGCAGGCTGTGCGTCACCATCAGGAAGCCGCAGCCGGTGCGCGCGACGAGATCGCGTGTCAGCGCCAGCACGTCCTCGGCGGTGGCTTCATCCAGATTGCCGGTCGGCTCGTCCGCAAGCAGCAGCGATGGTTTTGTCGCCAGCGCCCGCCCGATTGCGACGCGCTGCTGCTGGCCGCCGGACAATTGCTCGGGATAACGCTTGAGCAGGCCGCCCAGCCCGAGGCGTTCGACCAGCTCCCTGGTCCAGGCTGCATCATGCCGGCCGGCGATGCGCGCCTGGAAGGCGAGGTTGTCCGCCACCGACAGGCTCGGGATCAGGTTGAACTGCTGGAACACCAGCCCGATCCTGTCGCGGCGCAGCTCGGCGCGCCCGGCGTCGGAGAGGCCCGTGACCTCGGAATCCCCGAGCCGGATCGCGCCACCGTCGGCGGCATCGAGCCCGGCGATCAGGTGCAGCAGCGTGCTCTTGCCGCTGCCGGATTCGCCCGTGAGCGCGACGCGTTCGCCGGGCCTGAGATCGAGGTCGACGCCGCGCAGCACATGGACCAGCTCGCCGGCCGAGGTGAAGCTTTTGGAGAGGTTTCGGATGCTGAGCAAGATTAATGCGCCGGACGGAATGAACTCAATGCTGCGTAGCACACTTGCTGCGGAAATACCGGGGTTGCGTTGCCGTTCAAGCCGTTGTTAGCTCTCAGGACGGCCATGCAAAAAGTGCCGAAAAATGACATGTGGGGAGAACTATGAGCGCTCAGGCAACGCCGTCGGCGGCGGCTAAGACGGCAGAGGCATCCATGGCAACGCCGAAGGGCGCCTGGACCGTCACTTTTCTCCTCTTTCTCTTCATGGTCGTGAATTTCGCCGACAAGATCGTCGTCGGCCTCGCCGGCGTGCCGATCATGACCGATCTGAAGCTCGAGCCCGAGCAATTCGGCTTGCTCGGCTCCTCGTTCTTCTTCCTGTTCTCGATCTCGGCCATCGTGGTCGGCTTCGTCGTCAACAAGGTGCCGACGCGATATGTGCTGCTGACCCTCGCGGTGATTTGGGCACTGGCGCAGTTTCCAATGGTCGGCACCGTCTCCTTCACCACGCTGCTGGTCTGCCGCGTCGTGCTGGGCGCAGGCGAAGGCCCGGCATTCTCGGTGGCCGCGCACGCGATCTACAAATGGTTCCCGGACGAAAAGCGCACGCTGCCCACCGCGATCCTGTCGCAGGGCTCGGCCTTCGGCGTCATCCTCGCCGTGCCGGCGCTGAACTGGGTCATCGTCAATCACTCCTGGCACTACGCCTTCGGCGCGCTCGGCGTGACGGGCCTGATCTGGGTCTGCGCCTGGCTGGCCTTCGGCAAGGAAGGCCCGCTCGAGGACACGCAGGCGCTCGCTGCCACCGAGCCGAAGATTCCCTACGTCCAGTTGCTGACCTCGCGCACCTTTCTCGGCTGCGTGATCGCGACTTTCGGCGCCTATTGGGCGCTCTCGCTCGGACTCACCTGGTTCACCGCGTTCATCGTCACGGGGCTCGGCTTCTCGCAGCAGCAGGCCGGCTTCATCTCGATCCTGCCCTGGATATTCGGCGCCACCGTCGTGATCTTGACGGGCTGGATCTCGCAGGTGATGACAGCGCGGGGCTACAGCACGCGCATTTCGCGCGGCGTGCTCGGCTCGGCACCGCTGGTCCTCGGCGGCCTGATCCTGGCGACGATGCCGCATGCCTCGGGCGCTGGTCTTCAGATTGCGCTGCTCGTGGTGGGCGCGGGCCTGTGCGGCGCGATCTACGTCGTCTGCCCGCCGATGCTCGGCGAGTTCACGCCAGCCTCGCAGCGCGGCGCGGTCATCGCGATCTACGGTGCGCTCTACACGCTCTCGGGCATCATCGCGCCGATGGTGATGGGAAGCGTGATCCAACGCGCCGGCAGCATTCTGGACGGCTACATGACCGGCTACACCATCAATGCACTGGTGATGATCGGCTCCGGCGTCGTCGGCCTGCTGCTGCTCTGGCCGAACACCGAAAAGGCCCGCCTCACGCGCAGCGCGGCTCCGCGGCAAGCCGGGCTGAAGGGCGTGGTGTCGCCGACGTAAGGTTTGGCTGCAACTGACCAAACGCGGCTGTCGTCCCCGCCTTGGCCGGGACGACAGTTGAATTCCTGGTTACGCAGCCTTGGCCTGCGGCTTCCGTTCCGTGAGCGGCGACAGCACCACGGTCGCGACCATGAAGATCACGGAGGCGCCGAACACCCAATGCGGTGCGCTCTGGTCCATGATCCAGCCGAACAGCAGCGGCGAGACGATGCCGCCGAGATTGAAGCCGGTGGAGACGATGCCGAAGGCACGCCCGGCGGCACCGGGAGGCGCCGCATTGCGCACCAGCATGTCCCGCGACGGCGCGATCACGCCGGAGAGGAAGCCTGCGGTCGCCATCGTGCCGGTCAAGACCCAGCCCGGCAGCGCGACCACCGCGATCAGCAGCACGATCGCGGCATTCGCAGCAAAGCAGGCAGCGGCGACATAACCGTGGCGCTCGGTATGGTCGGCGAGGAACCCGCCCGCGAGGACGCCCACAGCGCTTGAGCCGAGGAACGCCGTCAGCGCGACGTTGGCGGCGGAGTAGGTTGCGCCGTAGCCGCTCATCAGCGCGACCACGCCGAAATTATTGATGCCGGCCACCGACAGGCTCAGCAGCATGAACAGTGCGGTCAGCGTCATCAGTGCCGGCGTGATGACGGGCTGTTTCGGTGCGTTTGCGTGTTCAGGCTTGGCCTTGTGCGCGCCGGCATCCGGAATGCTCATCGCCACCAGCAGCAGCGCGACCAGCACGCCGATCGCACCCGACGCAAGGAGGGCACCTGTCCCGCCGGACAGTGTGACGAGGGCCGCGACGATCGCCGGCGCGACGGCGCCACCAAAATAGCCGGCAAAGGTGTGGACCGAGAAGGCGCGACCCATCCGCGCCTCGTCCATATGCTCGGCGAGGATGGCGTAATCGGCGGGATGATAGACGCTGTTGGCGAGACCGAGCAGCACGCCGCAGGCGATCAGCGATGCGTAGCTGAGATGCAGGCCGAGCATGATCAGCGCGAGACCGCCGAGCGTCAGTCCGCCGAGCAGGATCTTGCGCGCGCCGAAATGGTCGACGAGATAGCCGGTCGGCGCCTGCGTCAGCCCGGAGACGACCGCCGACACGGTCAGCGCGAAGCCGAGCTCGACATAGCCGACGCCGAGCTGATCTTTCAGGAACGGGAACAGCATCGGCAGGACCAGCAGATGGAAATGGCTGACCCAATGCGCGATCGAGATCCCGGTCAGCGTGCGCAGCGCGCTGTCCGCCTTGCCTTGTTGCGGTGCGGCGAGAACGTCGACCATTGCAGTTCCGTTTTGCCTCCGAGGGAAAGGCAAAATATCGACCAGGCAGCTTATTTGTCCATGAACGCAGGCGCATGGCAGGTAGCGCGGGCGGGCGCGAGGCCATCAATAAGGGCTCGATAGAGCCGCGTAGCACAACTGCGCTCCCTCCCCCACAAGGGGGGAGGGAACGTACGGTTCGTGTGGCAAGATCACCCTCTCAACACCTCATCCCCTCACAACGGCTCGTCATCAGGCCCATAGCGATCACGCTTCGGCGTGGCGATGTCGCCATCTTCATAATCGTCGTCGGTGTCGGGTGGCGGCTGGGCCTTCTTCGCCTTCTCGGCCGCGCTCTTCGTCTTCGGCGGTTCGCTCGGCTCGACGGTCTTGCTTCCGATCTTGCTTCCGATCTTGCTTCCGATCTTGGCCATGGCTGGTCTCGGACGGTGATGCATCATCCGCTTCTAGTCTGAAAACAGGTGCGCTTCCTGACTTATCTCAAGCCTTCAGTGCACCACCGGCCCGCCCGCCTTTTTCCAGGCATCGATGCCGCCGGCGATATGCGCTGTATTGCTGAGCCCGGCCTCCTTGGCGGCGGCAACAGCCATCGCCGAGCGCTCGCCAAAGGCGCAGAAGAACACAACGCGGCGACCGGTGGCGGCTGCGACCTCGCGCAGCATGCCGCCCGGCTTGAGGCTTTCCTCGACGCTCGGATAGGGCGTGTGCAGGGCGCCTTCGAGCATGCCGTGTTTCATTCGCTCATTGGTCTCGCGCAGATCCACCAGCAGCATGTCGGGCCGGCCGAGAATGCGGATCGCGTCGACCGCGCTGAGCGCACGGCCCTCCTTCTCCAGCTCTTCCTGATGCAGGCCGACATGCATGTTGGCCGGCACCGCCACATCCATCATCTTCGGATTGGGCAGCTTCAAATTCGCCATCAGCTCGATATATTCGTCGACCGAGCGGACCTGGAGCCGCGGATTGTAGCGCTTCTCCTCGCCGATGGTGGAGACCGTGTCGCCCTTGTAGTCATGCGCCGGGAACACCATCGTCTCATCAGGCAGCTTGAGCAGCCGGTTGAAAATTGACTCGTATTGTGCGCGCGAAGAACCGTTCTGGAAATCGGTGCGTCCGGTGCCGCGGATCAAGAGCGTGTCGCCGGTGAAGACGCGGTCGCCCATCAGGTAGGAATAGGAATCGTCGGTGTGGCCCGGCGTATACATCACGTCGAGCGAGAGGCCCTCGATGGTCACCTTGTCGCCGTCGGCGACCCGCATCGCCACCACGTCGGCCTTGGTCTGGTCGCCCATCACCGTCATGCAATGGGTGCGGTCGCGCAGCTCGCCTAGCCCGGTGACGTGGTCGGCATGCAGATGCGTGTCGACGGCCTTGACCAGCTTGAGGTCGAGTTCGCGCAGCAGCTGGCAGTAGCGGTCGACCTTCTCCAGCACGGGATCGAGGATCAGCGCCTCGCCGCCGGGGCGGCTGGCAAGGATGTAGCTGTAGGTGCCCGAAACGCTGTCGAAGAGCTGGCGGAAGATCATGGCAGAACCCCGGCGTGCAGTGGTTTCGAGGATTCTACTACGTCGGAGGGCTACAGGAGAAGTAATTCACTGCGGAGAGAAGAGATTTTAGAAAATTTTTATTGCGGCGCAGGGACGACAGCGGCGTGTGATGCGGCAGAAGGGGCTACGGCCTGACCAATGTGTACCCGTTCTCCGCCAGAAACAGGATCTGCCCCACGCCGACCTGCACCGGTGTCGCCCCCGGAATGAACTCAGGCCTTTTTCCTGTCTCGCGCTCGACCGTATCCACTGTGTTGAGGCAGATGTCGAAGCGCACGCCCTGTGCGATCAGGCTTTCGACCTGCTTGCGACGCTCGTTGCCCGACAGCAGCAGATCGATGCCGGGACCGAAGGCGACGACCTCCACCGCGATCTTGTCGGGGTCATAGGCCTTCAGGAGATTGTTGGCGACGCTGAGCACCAGCGCCTGCTTCCTGGCATCGCCGTCGGAGAGCTGCAGCACGATCTTGTGCTCGGCGAACGGTTTGTCCTGGAGCGCCGCCTGCTGCGCGAACGCGAGCGGCGCCGCCGCCCAGGCGAGCAGCGCCAGCAGCATCGTGCGAAAGACTTGCGAGCGCATATCCTATCCTGCAATGCCCGGGTTGCCGTCCACACCCTTCAGCGTGACGCCGGCGCCGAGGCGCTCCTGAAACATCCGGCCCGATCGCAGATATCTGCCGACGACGTCCCACACCGGCGCGCCCTGCTGGCCGTTCACCGAGGCCCAGCCCGCGACCTTGTAGTGACGGCTTGCCGAGATCGCCCTGCCGTTGTCGAGCTTGAGTTCGGAGATGCGGCTGCCCATGGTGTTCGCAGGCGCGCAGGTGTAGCTCAGTCCGCCCGCGCGGACCATGTCGCCGCCCTGCTGATGATAGGGATCGGTATTAAAGAGATTGTCGCAGATGTCTTCCAGCACATCCTTGATTTGCGCGCCGGTCATCTCCTGCACGTAAGTGTCGGGATAGGTGATCGCGGTTTCCGCGAGCACATCTTCCATGGTGATGGGCTGGCCGGACAAGGCGGTGAGGCCCCAGCGGAAGCCCGGCGACAGGGCGATCTCGGCGTTGAGCTCAGTGCGCAACGCAGTGCAGATCAACTCGTCGACAGGGCCGGCGAAATTGTCGCGGCGATAGAGCAGGCGGTCGGGCGTTGCGATCTTCTCGGACCAGTCGGTCACAACTGGCGCGCGCAGCTTTCCGATCAACTCGGCCATGGCGGGATCGGGCTTCAGCAGCTCGGAATAGACAGGCAGCAGATGATATCTGACGTCGCTGACCTTGCCCTTGTCGAGTGCGAGATCGAGCACACCCAGGAATTTTCCGTTCGAGCCGGCATTGGTGACGAGCGTCGTGCCGCCGGCGTTCTTCATCGGGACGGGCTGCGGCACGGCGTCATGGGTGTGGCCGCCGAGAATGACGTCGATGCCGGTGACGCGGGTTGCAAGCTTGAGGTCGACGTCCATGCCGTTGTGCGACAGCAGGATCACCGCGTCGACCTTGTCGGTGCCGCGCAACGCGTCGACATGCTTCTGCAGCTCCTCCTCGCGGATGCCGAAGGTCCAGTCCGGCGTGAACCGCTTGGGATGCGCGATCGGCACGTAAGGGAAAGCCTGGCCGATGACCGCGACGCGATGGCCACCGAGCTCTTTGATGATCGACGGCTTGAACACGCGCCCGCTAGCCTTGTCGAAGGCGGGGGCGTCGTTGAACGCGGCTTCCTCGGTCAGGAAGACGTTCTGCGCGAGGAACTCGCCCTTGAAGTGCTCGAGATTGTCGCGCAGCGCCTGCTCGCCATAGGTGAATTCCCAATGCCCGGTCATGGCCTCGATGCCGAGCAGATTGGCGACCTCCACCATGTCGCGGCCCTGCATGATGTTGGCAAGCCCCGTGCCCTGCCAGAGGTCGCCACCGTCGACCAGCATGGCACGCTTGTCGCCGACATCGGCGCGCAGACGGTCGATCAGTGTCTTCAGATGGGCGAAGCCACCGAGCTTGCCGAACCGGCCGGCAGACTTCTCGAACTCGATGGAGGTGAAAGCATAGGCATCGGCACTGTCGGGCCGGATGCCGAAGCGCTCCAGGAACGCGCGCGCGACCAGATGCGGCGGCCGTCCCGACATCTCGCCGACGCCGATATTGACGCTGGGCTCGCGGAAATAGACCGGGTTGAGCTGCGCATGGGTGTCGGTGATGTGCAGGATCCGCGCGTTGCCGAAGCGCTCGATGTCGTAGATGCTGGCGGCTTCAGCACCGTGCGCACGCCACGGCAGGCCGAGCGAGGTGGCGACAGCGGCTGTACTCTTCAGGAAATCGCGGCGGCGGATCGCCATCACACATTCTCCGCGCCGGTTCTCGGCAGTTCCACTGGGCGCTAGTCTAGCGGATTTCCATTGCCTTCCAGGCTTCTTTTTCGGAGCTCGCCTGGACAATCGACGCCTTCGCCAGCGCTTCGGCTTCTTTTGCCGCAGCCACGGCGCCGTCGAAATCGCCGCCATCGGCCGCCTTCTTGGCAGCCGCCAGCGTCGAGACGGTCGTGGTCCACTGGTTGCGCATCCCTGACGCCTCCTTGGAGGCTGCCTCCGCGGCGGCATAGGCAGCCTTGTAGTCTGCTTCATTTGCCGCGCGCGCTGAAGGCGCGAGGCTCGAGAGAACCAACATCGCCAAGACAAGTGACCGCTTCATGGCCGCGCTCCCGGGCCTGAGATCGGCAGGCCGTTGGCGACGTAGGACAGGAAATATTCGACGTCGCGATATTCGTCCGCCTGCGGCTCCAGCGGAACCGCGCGGGTCTGGCTGTTGCAGGTGATGAAGCGGCGGCTGATGGTGCCCATGCCGCTCCATTCGGAGCGATAGATCGGCATCGCGTTGAGGATTCCGAGTGCCGGCGCCAGGATCTCGGCGCGGATGCGCTCGCCCGGGCTTTGGACATGGCAGCTCGCACAGGAGAAATTCAGCTGGCCGCGGCGGGTGTAGAAATAGCGCTTGCCGTTCTCGAACGCTTCGAGCGCGCGGGGATCGTCGGGGATCCTGATGTCCATCGGCTTGCCGCGCGAGGTGAAGGCCATGTACGCGGTGAGCGAGGCCATCTCGTCCTTGACGTAGGAGTAGGGCGCTTCGCCATTGGCCTCGCGGCAGCGGTTGAGCGCGAGCTCCAGCGTGACGACCTTGCCTTCCTTCGTGTCGAAATAAGGATAGTTCTGGCGAATGCCGATGCCGCCGTTCGGGAAGCAGTCGGCGTAGGTCTTGCCGTTCTTGAACGGCGTCGCAAACATCTCCTTGCCGGCGTCGAGCGAGAACTCGTAAGGCGGGAATTCTTCCTTCTCCTGCCACTGCCGCTTCATGTCCTCGTTCATGGAATAAGGACCGTTGACGAAATCGTCGTGCTTCACATCGGGAAACTTCTTGAAGAAGAAGTTCTGGAACGCCTTGGCGTCGGCCGCGGGATCGACCTTGTCGGCGGCGCGCACGCGGGGAACGGCGAGCGCAAACGCGACGAACGCGGCACCCAACGAACCACGCAGGAGGGAGATACCGGCTTTCATCACGTGATCTTCGCGGTGATCTCGTCGGAGCCGCCCTTGTTGTCGGTCCAGGAGATCTTGAGGTCGTCGCCCTTCTTGCCGCCCTTGAAGCTGAACTTGACGTAAGGGTCCTTGGAGACGGCCGGGCCCCAATCGGCGACGAAGACCTCCTTGCCGTTACAGGCGAACTTCAGCTCCTGGATGAAATGCGGCGGGATCAGCTCGCCCCTGGCGTCCTTGACGAAGCCGGAATCCATGGGGTGCTGGATCAGCGCCTGCACCTCGGTGATGTCGCCGTTGGCGGTGGCGCGGACGCGAATGCTGGATGCCATCTCGATTCTCCTAGCCGCCGCAGCCACCGACGGTGACTTTGACTTCCCTGGTCGCGCTGAAGAGCTTGCCGTCGGCCTCGACGATCGCGACCACGTTGGTGGTCTTGGCCATCTTCAGGCGATTGGCGATGCTGGGCATCGTACCGTCGGGAATCCTGTAGCTCGCCGCGAGCGCGTTCGGGTTTTCGGCGACGAAGAACGAGATCGAGGTGACCTTGTCCAGCGTCGTCGTCACCGAGATCGGCACCACCGCGCCGTTCTCGGCGATCTCGGGCGCATCGAGCTTGACCTTGTCGGAGGGTTCCGCGGTCTTGCCGTAGAGCGCCTTGATCGCGTCGGCCTCGCTCTTTTGCTTGAACGCGGCGTCCGGGTATTTGTCATTGGCCGCGGCGCGCGCCGGCGCGAATGCGAGATTGCCGAGGCCGAACAGCACGACCGAGGCTGTGCCCTGAAGGATCAGGCGCCGCGTCGCGTGAGGGCCGGTGGTCGTGGTCATCAAAGGTCTCCTTGCCCACCGCTACAGCGTTTGCAGGAAATCAACGATCGCGTTGATCTCCCGTTCGGTCAGAATCCGGTTGCGACCGAACGGCGGCATCATGGTCTGCGGGTTGCGCTTGGTCTCGTCGATCAGGATCGCGACCAGATCGTTGCGGTCGGGATACTTGGCCTTGAGGTCTTTCAGCTCGGGCCCGATCGTGCCCGGCAAATCGCCGCCCTTGATGACATGGCAGGTCAGGCAATTGCCCTTGCCGCGGTCGAAGGCGAGCTTCTCACCCTCGGCGACGGTGGATTGCGCGCACGCCGGGCGCGCGGCGAGGCCCGTGAGCACGACCAGCGCGAGGAGCAGGGCGGGCTTGTGAGGAAAGGCGGTCAAGGCGTCGTTCCGAGGCTTATGACGTCCGGAAAAGATAATGTTCAAAAGCACAAAGGACATGCCCTGACAATCAAGACTATGCAGGCCGCAAAATGGCGTTAATATCTTCCGCATTGCAACTGAAGTGAAGGATCGTTCATCAAGCCGGCCTTGTCAGGCAAGGTCCGGGGCGTTTGGCCCTTGTTGCGTTTTGGTCTGCTTTCTCATTTCCGGGGACACCATTTGGCTGAATATGTCGTTGAATTTGGCAGGGACGGCGGCAGGGTCGAATCCGACGGCCGGCTCGATGCGCCGGCTTTCCATCGCAATCACGGGCCGCTCTGGGCAGCGCTCGACAAGCATCTCGCCGGGCGGACGGGCGACGTGGTCGAGGTCGGCAGTGGAACCGGCCAGCACGTGGTCCATTTCGCCCGCCATACGCCGGGTCTCGTCTGGTGGCCGAGCGACCTCAACCAGCGCCACGTGAAGAGCATCGAGGCCTGGCGCCTGCATTCGGGCCTGCCCAACATCCGTTCGCCGCTGCGGATCGATCTCTCCGATCCGGACTGGTGCCCGGAGATGAAGAACGGGCAGGGGCCGAACAACCTTGCCGCGGTGTTCTGCGCCAATGTCATTCATATTGCGCCCTGGAGCGTGGCCGAAGGCCTGTTCGCCGGCGCCGGCCGCTATCTGCGCGCCGATGGCCAGCTGTTCCTCTACGGCCCGTTCAAGCGCGACGGCAAGCACACGGCCCTGAGCAACGCCGTGTTCGACACCTCGCTGCGCGAAGGCAATTCCGATTGGGGCGTGCGCGACGTCGGCGATGTCGAGACACTCGCGCGCGGCGTGGGTCTTCGTCTCGTCGATGCGATCGAGATGCCCGCGAACAATCTGACGCTGGTGTTCGCGCGCGGGTGAGGCCATCAGGCCTCACCCTCCTTCCATCCGATCTTCTCCTTCAGAAACTGAAACCCGAGCACCTGGAAACCGGCGCGCTCCTTGTTGTCCTTGCCGTAGCCGTGGCCGCCGGCTTCAGGCTCGTAGAACCAGGCCTCATAGCCCATCGCCCGCAGCTTGGCCGCCATCTTGCGCGCGTGGCCGGGATGGACGCGGTCGTCGCGCCGCGTGGTGGCGATCAGGATCGGCGGATAGGGCTGGCCGGGCCTTGCGTTGTGATAGGCCGAATAGGTCTTGAGCCATTCCCACTCTTCCGGCTTGTCGGGGTCGCCATATTCTGCAATCCAGCTCGCGCCCGCAAGCAGCTTGGTGTAGCGGCGCATGTCGATCAGCGGAATGGTGCAGAACAGCGCGCCGAAACGCTCGGGGTATCGCACCAGCATGTTGGTGATGAGGATGCCGCCGTTCGATCCGCCCTGGGCTGCGATGCGCTTCGGCCTGGTCACGCCGCGACGGACGAGGTCGGCTGCGACCGCCGCGAAGTCGTCGTGCGAGAGCTTCTTGCCGGCGTAACGGCCGGCATCGTGCCAGCGCGTGCCGAACTCGCCGCCGCCGCGCAGATTCGCCTGTACGGTCGTGCCGCCGCGCTCCAGCCAGAGCTTGCCGAGCGCGGAATTGTATTGCGGCTTCACGGCGAGCCCGAAGCCGCCATAGGCGCTCATGTAAACAGGCGCATCCCCCGACACGCCGGCGGGTCCGGTCTGCACATAGGGAATGCGCTCGCCGTCCACGGAGATCGCCTCGTGTTGCGTGACCACGAGGCCGTCGGCATTGAAAATCTTGGGCGCCCGCTTCAATACAACAGGACTCTCGACGCCGCGCTCGATCAACAGCAGCGATGGCGGCGTGAGCGGGTCCTGCACATTGGCGAGCAGGTCGCCATTGCTCTCGGACTGGTGCGCATCGAGGCTCCAGACCTCGACCACGCCGATGTCGGGGAGCCCAGGCAGTGTCTGCCGAGACCAGCCGTTCGGTGATGGCGTGCAGATCTCGTGGATCGGCCGCAGCTCGTCGAGAATGGAAAGCAGGAGCTTGCCGTCGCTCCAGGAGAAACCCTGCAACGCGCGTCGCGGCCCCGGCTCGAACAGCACCGCGAAGTCGCGGCTGCCAGCCAGGAATGCAGGGAGCGAAATGCCGAGCATGGCATCGGCTTCATAGCGATGCCCCGCGACCGACCAGGTTTCCCGCGGCTTGATCGAGAGCCAGTCCCCATGAACCTGCATCCAGACGTTGCTGGGCAGATCGAGCCTGGTGGTCGCGCCTGATGTGGTGCCGATCGAGCTGCGGAAATTGAAGAAGTCGGACTGGTCGATGAACCAGATGCGTTGGGGCTGCACGGTGTCGTCGACATAGCTGTACACCCGCATGTGGTCGGGCGTCGTCTCGAACACCACCGGCGCCTGCTCGACGCTGGTTCCCCGGCGCCACAGCCGCACGGTCCTTGCATAGCCCGAGGTCGTGGCCATGCCGTCGCCAAGCGCGCTCGACAGCAGCAGCGTGTCGGCGTCGACCCATTCAGCGCTGCCCTTGGCTTCCGGCAGAAAGAATCCGTCCGCCACAAAACTCTTCGTCTCGGTGTCGAACTCACGCAATGTCACGGCATCGCTGCCGCCGCGCGACAGGCTCAGGATGACCCGCGCAGCTCCGGGCCGTGACGATACCCAGCTGATCAGCCAGTCCTCGCCTTCCGTCGCGGCGAGCTGGTCGACGTCGAGCAGGATCTCCCAGGAAGGCCTGGCCTTGCGAAAATCATCCAGCGTGGTCCGCCGCCACAGACCACGCGGATGGTCAGCGTCCTTCCAGAGATTGTAGAGCCGGCCGCCGCGCCGCCGCACGTCGGGAATATTGTCGGGACGGTCGAAGATCGCCGCGAGGATATCACGGTCACGCGCGAACGCCGCGCCGCCGAATGTGTCCAGCGTCATCAGGTTCTGCCGTTCGACGAAATCGAGCGCGCGGGCGCCTTCGATCTCCTCCAGCCAGAGCCAGGGGTCGTCGTCGGGAGCATCGAGCGCAGGCCGGTCGTCGATGGACATGAACGTAACTCCCTGAAAGGCGGCGGGATAGGATTTGATCGAGCGCAAGCCGTCAAGAGCGGGGGCCGCTATCATCGGCCCGATTGCGTCGGAGGCATGGCCTGCGCCCGTTTGCGCCGGTTGCCCGGCCCTTTCGGCCCCTCCATAGTGCCGGGAATCAACAAGGCCCTTCCGGGCGGAAATGCCGATGATCGACGTGACTGCAGCCGATGAGATCGCCGAGGACGCTCGCGTGCGTGCCAATGTGGTGCGTCTTGCCGCCGCGCAGGCGCTGACGGGTGCCAATTCGGCCGTGATCTTCGCCACCGGTTCGATCGTCGGCGCTACGCTGGCGCCCGACATGTCGCTCGCGACCGTGCCGTTGTCGATGTACGTCGTCGGGCTCGCGGCCGGCACGCTGCCGACAGGCGCGATCTCGCGCCGCTTCGGCCGCCGCTGGGCCTTCGTCATCGGCACCGGCCTCGGTGCGCTCACCGGCATGATCGGCTCGTTTGCGATCCTGCACGCATCCTTCGCACTGTTTTGTCTGGCGACGTTCCTCGGCGGCCTCTACGGCTCCGTAGCGCAATCCTATCGCTTCGCGGCCGCCGACGGCGCCAGCTCGGCCTACCGGCCGAAAGCCGTGTCGTGGGTGATGGCGGGCGGCGTGTTCGCCGGGGTGCTCGGTCCGCAGCTCGTGCAGTGGACCATGAACATCTGGTCGCCCTATCTGTTCGCCTTCAGCTTCCTGGTCCAGGCCGTGGTTGCGCTTGTAGCGATGGGCATCGTCGCCGGCGTCGATATGCCGAAGCCCGCGCCGGCGGATCTGCATGGTGGCCGGCCGCTGCTGACCATCGTGACCCAGCCGCGCTTCATCGCGGCCGCGCTCTGCGGTGTCATCGCCTATCCCATGATGAACCTGGTGATGACCTCGGCGCCGCTCGCCATGAAGATGTGCGGCTTAAGCCTCTTCGATTCCAATTTCGGCATTCAATGGCACATCGTCGCGATGTACGGGCCGAGTTTCTTCACCGGCACGCTGATCGCCCGCTTCGGCGCACCCAGAATCGTTGCCGCCGGATTGCTGCTGGAAGCAGGCGCCGCCGCCATCGGTCTCTCCGGCATCACCGCGATGCATTTCTGGGCGACGCTGATCGTGCTCGGGATGGGGTGGAATTTCTCTTTCATCGGCGCCTCCGCGCTGGTGCTGGAGACGCACCGGCCGCAGGAGCGCAACAAGGTGCAGGCTTTCAACGATTTCCTCGTTTTCGGCATGATGGCGATCGGCTCGTTCTCATCGGGGCAGCTGCTTGCGAATTACGGCTGGTCCGCGGTGAACATGGTGGTGTTCCCGCCTGTTGCCGTCGGCCTCGTCGCGCTCTCGCTGGCGTCCTGGGCCCGCCGCCGCAGGGCGCGGCTCGCAGCAGCGATGGGCGAGTTCCCGGACGCGATTTGAATTGGCGGCAGGCTGTCAGCAGCGTTGATGGTTCGATCGCGGTCGAAGTGATTTTCGGAAGTCGGGTTGTTACATGATGCTCGTCATGAACAGGCGAGCGTGAAGGCGCTCGCGGGGGAAAAGAAGGACAAAGCGCAAATGCTCGACAATCCCCGCTCCACCACGTCGACCGACGAATCCTCGCTCCGTTACGAAGGCTGGCGCATCGTCGCCGTTTGCTTCCTGCTCGCGACCTTCGGCTGGGGCCTCGGCTTCTACGGCCAGAGCGTCTATGTCGCCGAGCTCCAGCGCGCACGGGGCTGGCCGGCCTCGCTGGTCTCGTCCGGCACGACGTTCTTCTATCTGTTCGGCGCGCTGCTGGTGGTCTTCGTCGGCGAAGCCGTCCGGAAATATGGTCCAAAACTGTGCCTGATATCAGGCACGGTGGCGATGGCGGCAGCTGGCGTCGCGATCGGCGCGGTGCGCGAGCCCTGGCAGCTCTATCTCGCGGATGCCGTGCTCGCCTTCGGCTGGGCGGGCACCAGTCTCGCCATGATCACCAACACGATCAGCCTGTGGTTCGATCAGAAGCGCGGCATGGCGATCAGCCTGGCGTTGAACGGCGCCAGTTTCGGCGGCATCGTCGGCGTGCCGCTGCTGGTGAACATGATCGGCCATGTCGGGTTTGCCAACGCGATGTACGCGGCCGCGGGCGCCATGCTGGTGCTGCTGGTGCCGGTGATCCTGATGGTCGTGGGCCGCCCGCCCGATCTTCATGGCTGGCATGGGGCGACGAAAGCAAAGCCGCAATCATCGGCGCAGATCCGCGGCAATGCACTGCGTGACGTCGGCTTCCTCACGGTGACGATTGCCTTCGCGCTGGTGCTGTTCGCGCAGGTCGGCTTCATCGTGCACTTGATCGCGTTCCTCGATCCCGTGATCGGCCGTGAGCGCGCCGCCGCAGCGGTTGCGGTGCTCACCGCGATGGCGGTGATCGGCCGGGTGCTGTTCTCGATGGTGATCGACCGCCTCAACCAGCGGCTTGCTTCCGCCCTGTCATTCCTGAGCCAGGCCGCCGCGCTGTGCGTGGTCATCAACCTGCACAATGACTATGTGCTGATCGCGGCCTGCGCGGTGTTCGGCTTCTCGGTCGGCAATCTCATCACCTTGCCGTCGCTGATCGTGCAGCAGGAGTTCGATTCTGCCTCGTTCGGCGTGCTGATCAGCCTCAACACGGCGATCAACCAGGTGACCTATGCGTTCGGCCCCGGTGTCGTCGGGGCCTTGCGGGATTGGTCCGGGAGCTACGCGTTGCCGTTCTATCTCTGCATCGCGCTGGAGGTGGCCGCGGCGGCGCTGATCATGGTGCGGGGGAAGTCGCGGTCAAGGGCTGCGTAGGGACGCAGCGATGTCTCCACGCACTCCGTCATTGCGAGGAGCTCGCGACAAAATTGCGAAGCAATTTTGCGCTGAAGCGACGAAGCAATCCAGACTGTTTCCGCGGAGACGGCCTGGATTGCTTCGCTTCGCTCGCAATGACGGGGAGAGAGTGGAGTTTACCTCTCCCGCTGTCTCAGCAACGCCTCCACATCCAGCCGCTTCGTGAACATCGCGAGCTTCCCATCCGGCCCGAGCGGCCATTGCTCCCGCGGCTTGTCCCAATACAGCTCCACGCCGTTCTGGTCCGGATCGCGCAGATAAAGCGCTTCGCTGACGCCGTGGTCGCTGGCGCCATCCAGCGCAATGCCGGCCGAGAGCACGCGATGCAGCGCATCCCCGAGCGCCGGCCGGGTCGGATAGAGGATCGCGGTGTGAAACAGCCCGGTCGTGCCTGGCGGCGGCGGCGAGCCGCCCTTGCTCTCCCAGGTGTTGAGCCCGATGTGGTGATGATAGCCCCCGGCCGAGATGAAGGCCGCGCCGGAGCTCATCCGCTGCATCAGCTCGAAGCCGAGTACGCCGCAATAGAAGCCGAGCGCGCGATCGAGATCGGCGACCTTGAGGTGGACGTGGCCGATCCTTGTGCCGGCGGCGACGGCTTTGTTGTCCGACATGGTGGTGCTCCCTGATGAACTCCACATAAGGCGGGCTCCGGGGCAGCGCCACTGGCTGATCCCGAAACCCAGCGTTTCCTGATGCGCAATTGCGCATCGGGGCCGGAGCTACGAAAGCTCCGGCACCTCGCCTTCGGGCAGCTCGAACTCAAAAGCATTCAGCGTCATCGACACCATGGTGTAATAGCCGCACAGGCCGATCACCTCGACCACGCCGCGCTCGCTCAGCAATGCAACGGCTGCATCATAGAGGCCCTTCTCGACGCCGTGCCCCTCGTGCAGCGACTTCGCGAGATCGTAGATCATCTTCCCCTTGGGATCGTCAAACTCGGGCGTGCGGCGATCGCGGATCGCATCGATGATTTCAGGCTCCATGCCGGCCGCGAGCGCGAGGCGCTTATGCGCATACCATTCGTAATGCGCGGTCCAGTGCCGCGCCGTGGCCAGGATCGCGATCTCCGACAGCTTTGCCGGAAACATCGTGTCATAGCGCAGCACCTCGCCGAGTCTCGTGGCGTGACGGGCCATGTCGGGGCTGTTGAGCCAGGCCATCATCGGCGCCGGTGGCTTGCCGCGTTTGCCGGCAATCGACTCCTCATAGGTCTGCCGCTGGCTCTCACTCATTTCGCCAGGCGAAAGAAGTTTCAGGCGCATTGTCGTTTCCTCTTTGTTTTCAAGCGCCACTATAGCTGAATGCGGGCTGCGGAAGAGGTTGAATTCCACGGTGCGATGGCCCAGAGTCGCGCCCAACAAATCTGATCTGACTGATGGAAACGACCATGAGCGAGACTGAAGCCGCCGATCTCGAACAATTCCGCAAGGAGACGCGGGCTTGGCTGGAAGCCAATTGCCCGCCGGAAATGCGCAAGCCCGCCACTGCTGACACCGATGTGTTCTGGGGCGGGCGCAACGCAAAATTCTCCTCCGAGCCGCAGCGCATCTGGTTCGAGCGGATGCGCGACAAGGGCTGGACTGTGCCTGATTGGCCCAGGGAATATGGCGGTGGTGGTCTCAGCCCCGCCGAGCACAAGGTGCTGCGTTCCGAGATGGCCAGGATCGGCGCGCGTCCGCCGCTGTCGAGTTTCGGCATCTGGATGCTCGGGCCGGCGCTGTTGAAATACGGCAACGAGGCGCAGAAGAAAGAGCATCTGCCAAAAATCGCGGCGGGCCTGATCCGCTGGTGCCAGGGATATTCCGAGCCGAACGCCGGCTCCGATCTGGCCTCGCTGCAGACCCGCGCCGAAAGCGACGGCGACGATTTCGTCATCACGGGCTCGAAGATCTGGACCTCCTACGCCAACTACGCCGACTGGATCTTCTGCCTCGTCCGCACCGATCCCACGGCGAAGAAGCACGACGGCATCAGCTTCATCCTGTTCGACATGACCTCGAAGGGCGTCACCACCAAGCCGATCCTGCTGATCTCAGGCTATTCGCCGTTCTGCGAAACCTTCTTCGACGGCGTCCGCGTGCCGAAATCGCATGTGGTCGGCACCGTCAACCGCGGTTGGGACGTCGCCAAATATCTGCTGCAGCACGAGCGCGCGATGATTTCAGGCATGGGCGAACGTGGCGTCGGCCGTCCGCTCGGTCAGATCGCCGCGGATTCCGTCGGCTCCGATGCGCTGGGGCGGCTCGACGATTCCATGCTGCGCGGCCAGATCGCGACGTTTGACGTCGATGAAGCCGCGCTCGCGGCTTGCGCCGAGCGTGCAGTCGATCTCGCCAAGGCGGGGCAGGCGCATCCGGCGTTCTCCTCGGCGATGAAATATTACGGCACGGAGCTCAACAAGCGCCGCTACGAGATCCTGATGTCGGCCGGCGGCGTCGATGCGCTGGAATGGGAGAGCGAGCGCTCGCGGCAGGGCGCCCGCCCGCGCGCCTGGCTGCGCACCAAGGCCAACTCGATCGAGGGCGGCACGTCCGAGGTCATGCTCGGCATCGTCGCCAAGCGCATCCTGGATTTGCCGGGGGCGTAAGCCACGCTCTCACCACACCTCGTTCCGGGGCGCGCAATGCGCGAGCCCGGAATCCATACTCCCGATCGTGGTTATGGATTCCGGGCCTGGCCCTTCGGGCCATCCCGGAATGACGGAGAATGTCTAGATTTCGAATCGGAAACACACCCATGGCCCTCGTCCTCACCGAAGAACAATCGATGCTCCGCGACAGCGCGCGCGGGCTGATCAGCGACAAGGCGCCGGTGTCGCACCTGCGCAGCTTGCGCGATTCCAAAGATCCCACCGGCTTCTCGAAGGAGCTGTGGCATTCCTTCGCCGAGATGGGCTTTGCCGGCTTGCTCGTGCCGGAAGAATTCGGTGGCAGCGGTCTCGGCTTCATGGAGGCCGGAATCATCATGGAGGAGATCGGCCGCACCCTGATGCCGTCACCCTTCCTCGCCACCTCGGTGGTCGCGGCCTCGGCCCTGAACCGCGGCGGCAATGCCGCGCAGAAGTCGGAATATCTGCCGAAGGTTTCCAACGGCTCGCTGCTCGCGACGCTTGCGATCGACGAAGGCGCCAAGCATCGTCCGCTGCAGACGAACTTGCAGGCCGTGCGGGCGGGCAACGGTTTCAAGCTGTCCGGTGCCAAGGCGCTGGTGGTTGACGGCCACGTCGCCGATCTCTTCATCGTTGCCGCGCGCACGGCCGGATCGGCCGGCGAGCGCGACGGGTTGACCCTGTTCCTGGTCAATCCGAAAGCCAAGGGTGTGTCGGTCGAGCGCACCATCATGGTCGACGCGCACAATGCGGCGCGGATCGAGCTCGCCAATGTCGAGGTCAACGCCGACAGCGTTCTCGGCGAAGTCGATCAGGGCGCCGCCCTGCTTGACGGCATGCTCGACATCGGCCGCGGTGCGCTCGCCGCTGAGATGGTGGGGTTGAGCGATGAGGTGTTCAACCGCACCGTCGAGTACCTCAAGAACAGAAAGCAGTTCGGCAAGCTGATCGGCGAATTCCAGGCGCTGCAGCACCGCGCTGCGCAGCTCTACATCGACATCGAGATCACCCGCGCCGCGACCATGAAGGCGCTGCAGGCGTTGGACGCCGATGTCGCCAAGGCCGCTTCAGCCGTCGCGGTGGCAAAAGCCCGCGCCGGCACCACCGCCACCCGCGCGGTGCAGGAAGGCGTGCAGATGCACGGCGGCATGGGCATGACCGACCAGTTCGACATCGGCTTCTTCATGAAGCGCGCGCGGGTCTGCGAGGAGCTGTTCGGCGACGCGAACTACCACACCGAGCAGCTGGCGCGGGCGCGGGGGTATTGAGGCGCATCGTCACGTCACGCGGCGTGTCGTGCCCGCGCAGGCGGGCGATCCAGTACGCCGCGGCGCCTCGACATACGATTGACGTCTCGGAATACTGCATCGCCCGGTCAAGCCGGGCGATGCAATGGAATGTGTGGAAGGCGCTTGCCCCGCGTCGTCATTGCGAGCGGAGCGAAGCAATCCAGAATCTTCCGCGTGGGCAGTCCGGTGATTCGTCGCTTCGCTCCTCGCACTGGCGGCCGATAGACTGCCCTACCGCATCGGCGGCGCGTACTGCACGCCACCCGCGTTCCAGAGCTGGTTCATGCCGCGCGGGATCTTCAGCTGCGACTTCTCGCCGATATTGCGCTCGTACATCTCGCCGTAATTGCCGACGTGGCGGATGATGCGCACGGCCCAGTCCTTGGTGAGGCCGAGCTCTTCGCCGTAATTGCCCTCGGTGCCGACCAGTCGCATCACTTCCGGCTTCTTCGACTTCAGCGCTTCGTCGATATTCTGCGAGGTGACGCCGAGCTCTTCGGCGTTGATCATCGCGTAAAGCGTCCACTTCACGATCATCATCCAGTCGTCGTCGCGCTGGCGCACCACGGGGGCGAGCGGCTCCTTGGAGATCATGTCGGGCAGGATCATGTGGTCGCCGGGCTTGGACATGTTCAGCCTGAGCGCATAGAGCTGGGACACGTCGGCGGTGAGCGTGTCGCACTTGCCGGTGTCGTAGGCCTTCACCACGTCGTCCAGCCTGTCGAACTTCATCAGCTCATACTTCATGTTGTTGGCCTTGAAGTAGTCGGCGAGGTTGAGCAACGTCGTGGTGCCTGATTGCACGCAGACCTTGCTGTCGGCGAGATCGAGCGACGTCTCCTTGTTGCGCGACCGCGGCACCATGAAGCCTTCGCCATCGTAATAGGCGACAGCAGGGAAGTAGAGATCGTAGTCGAGCTCGCGCGACATGCTCCACGTCGAGTTGCGCGACAGGATGTCGACCTTGCGGCTCTGCAATTCCTTGAAGCGCTCGCTGGCGTCGAGCGGAACGAACTTGGCCTTGCTCGGATCGTCGAAGATGGCGGAGGCCACGGCGCGGCAGAAATCGACGTCGAAGCCGGTCCAGTTGCCCTTGTCGTCGGGAATCGAGAAGCCCGGCAGGCCCTTGTTGACGCCGCACAGCACTTCGCCGCGACGCACCGTGCGCTTCAGCGTGCGGGTGTCATAGAATTCGTAAGTGATGGCCAAGGCGGCGACCAGCACGGCGACCGCGAGCCCGATCAGCAGGCCGCCTCGAAATGTGCGCATCATGTTGCTCTCTCGAAAAGGACGGGAAGAAAAAAGGAAGGTGTCGCGAAGGCGGGAAGCATGATCCGGAGCATATCATGCTGGGATGACAGGCTCAGAGCTCAGGCTTCTGCCGGATGACCACCTTGGTGCCAACAGGGACCCGATCGTAGAGATCGGCGACGTCATTGTTGACCAGACGGAAGCAGCCCGAGGATACCTTGGTGCCGATCGTGTCAGGACGGTTGGTGCCATGGATGCGGTAGACCGTGGTGCCCAGATACATGGCGCGGGCGCCGAGCGGATTGCCGGGGCCGCCGGCCATGAAGCGCGGCAGATAGGGCTGGCGTTGGATCATCTCCGGCGGCGGCGTCCAGTCCGGCCATTCCTTCTTGTTGGTGATCTGCACCAGGCCCTGCCACTGGAAGCCGTCGCGGCCGACGCCGATGCCGTAGCGGATCGCGCGCCCGCCGGGCTGCACCAGATAGAGGTGACGCTCGGAGGTCGAGATGATGATGGTGCCCGGCGGTTCGGTGGTGCGGTAGTAGACGACCTGCTTCTGCCATTCCGGATCGAGCTGGTAGCTGTCATCGGCGATCAGGCCGGGCTCGTCGCCCCGGTCAGGCTGCTGGGCGAACGCGTGCGATGCGGACAGGATCAGCCCCATCGCAACCAACCAGGTCCCCGTCAGGCGACGAAAATCCGTCATGTCATAGCTCTCCCCGCTGCCACGGCGCAAATCGATAGGAACCATCTGAACTCAGGGGCAGCTTCGTGGCAAGTTCAAGGCGCGCCCGGTTGGTATGTCATGAGAATGCTTTGGTTTTTTGACGTGAATCAACGCCATGAACAGGCTGGGCTGGCGCGAAAAGCCAAGCCTGGGCTCGGTGCGCGCCCCTCTCCCGCTTGCGGGAGAGGGTGTCTCCTCCAGGGAGACTCCCCAAGAGGATAGAACCCTCACCGGCGTCGCTTCGCTCCGCGACCTCTCCCGCAAGCGGCAGAGACTCAGACCGAGCCAGCGGTGAGGTCGACGTCGCCAAAGGCTAGATCTGACTTGCCTCCGCCCCGACCCCGAGCCGCCGGACGATCTCGGCACCCACGGCGCGGGCCTCGTTGCGCGAGCCGATACGGGGACTGCGAAAGCGCTTTCCGGACAGCGACCGGATCACCACGATGCAGTGCTCGTCCTCGGACCGGCCGCGGCGCTCGACCGTGATCGCCTTTACCTGGGGGCCTTCGATCCGGTCCACGCGCGGCTGGCCGTTGCCCCAGAGGCGTTCGACCTGAATGTCGCCCTCGCGGATGATCCAGAGCGCCCCGGTCAAGAGATTGGCAAATCGGTAGACGCCGAACGCCGCGACCACGCCGAGCGGCAGCAGCATGTAGTCGATCCATTGGGGCTGCAAGCCGCGCCAGAGCTTGTAAGCATAGGGTGCGACGCTCAGCGCGACGACGATCAAGGCAGCGATCCCGATGTCTCGCTGCGAAAACGGCTCGACGGGATCGCCGAGACGCATTTCGGGATTGCTGGCGTCGAGCGGATTGACCGGCGCCTCGACATCATGAACGTCGAACTGAGCCGCAATCCGCGTGACCGTGTCACGAACATGGGTGACGTCGGAGAGGGGTGGGGAGATCAGGCGTTCGCCCGAGGCCAGGGTGAAGGCCAGCTGGAAGCGGGCTTTTGCGGCTTTGCTGCCGGCAACCCGTAGTCCGAGGATGTCGTCCTTCCCGACGATTCTGGTCTGGAGCGTCCCGAACGGACGCTGCCGTCCGATCAGGATCTCATCCGGCGTGATGATCCACACCACCGCCGGCATCAGCATGACCACGCCAACGAAGGCGGCGCCTGCCAGCAGGGCGACCAGGGAGATCGTCACTTCGAGGATGTCGTGCGTGAACAGGCCGGGCGTGAAGCAGAGCGCGACCGCCGCCGCAGAGCCGGCCACGACCAGCCGCTGCGCGATCGAGGAGCCTTCGCGAAGGCGGATGTCGTTGCTGATGGTCGCGTCGTCCATTGCGGCGGCTGTTTTCGAGGTTCGCGAAACTCCACGGACGGGTCCGTGGAGTCAAGCACAACGCCGCCGGGGGCGGCATCAACTCTCGGCGTTCAGCAGCTTGGCGACCGTGCGGTCGATCTCGTCGTAGCGGCCTTCGCCCGCGTGCTGGAACACGATCCTGCCGGTCTGGTCGATGACGTATTGCGCCGGCCAATATTGGTTGTTGTAGGCGTTCCAGGTTTTGGAATCATTGTCCTGCGCCACCGGATAGGTGATGCCGTGGCGCTTCAGCGCGGCCTGCACATTGGAGGCGGAGCGTTCGAACGGGAATTCCGGCGTGTGCACGCCGACCACGACGAGGCCCTTGTCCTTGTACTTGGCGTAGAGATCGGTGACGTGCGGCAGCGTATTGACGCAGTTGACGCAGCCATAGGTCCAGAAATCGACCAGCACGACCTTGCCGCGGAGATCGGCGATGTTGAGCGGCTTCGAGTTGAACCAGTTGCTGATGCCGGTGAAATCAGGCGCGGTCGCAGTCTGGTTTGCCGCCGCGACCTTGACCGGCGCCGCTTGCGTGGCCTCGTCGCAGATGCCGGGAATCACCGCACCGGTGACGGCGATGCCGATCAACGCGGCGCCCACAGTGAGCAGCTTGAAGGTCATGGACTTGTTCTCCGTTGAGAGGGGAGGGATCACAGGCCGATCTGGCCGGTGGGGTAGAAGCCGGTGAGCCACGCCACGATCAGCGTGTCGTACTGGAAGTAGGCGGCGAGCGCGAAGGCGATCACGACCACCCCAAAGCCCTGCTGCAGCCGCGGCGAGACGCGGGCGAGGCTGCGCACGCGCGTGATCGCGGCCTGCCCGCCATAGGCGATCACCAGCATCGGAACTGCCGCGCCGATCGCATAGGCGACCAGCAGCGTGCCGGCCCAGGCCAGATTCTTCGACGTCGCGACCAGCGTCAGGATCGAGCCGAGCACGGGGCCGGCGCAGGGCGTCCAGACCAGGCCGAGCGTGGTGCCGAGCATGAGGCCGCCGAGCGCGCCCTCGCGCTGCACGCCGCTCGTCGTGCCGAGATTGAGCCAGCCATTGAGCCGGATCGACAGCCATTCGAACGGCGCCGGCCACAGCATCAACAGGCCGAAGCCGAGCAGCAGGACGGCAGCCGCCTCGCGCAGCACATTCGGATCGAAATCGAAGGTTCGCGTCAGCGCGCCAAGCAGCAGCGCGACCGCGGAGAAGGAAACGACGAAGCCGAGCGCGATCATCGCCGGCCGCAACTGCGAGCTTCGCCCGATCGAGGCGCCGAGCAGGATCGGCAGCACCGGCAGCGTGCACGGCGCGGCAATGGTGAGGATGCCGGCAAGGATAGCGAAGAGAAGCTCGATCATGGGGCACTCGCGAATGAGGTCACGAGGGCAGTTCGGGATGGACGTCCCGGTCGTTACGCGCCGTCACGCGGTCGTGACGGGGAGGGCCACCTCAAACATGAAACGACCCGGAAGGGGGGCATCCCGTCCGGGTCGCTGGAGGTCTTGGGAGGTTTAACGAAACCGTATGCGAGCTTTATAGGGAGGATGTTTTTCCGCCTGATGTTGTGCTTTGTTTCATTTGTTTCGTCGGCGGTAACGTTTTGGTGCCTCGGGACAGGCCGCCAGTCACGCCACATCCCATTGATTTCATTAGACTTAAGCCGCGAAACGGTCGACCCCGCAACCCTTAAGCAAATCGGCGAGTTGCTTGCGGGCGTAGAACATCCGGGTCTTCACCGTGCTCTGGGGGATGCCGATGATCTGCCCGACCTCCTCCACCGACTTCTCGTGGTAGTAGATCAGAGTTATGATCTCGCGATGTGCGGGTGACAATTTCTGCACGCAGGCGCGCAGGATCGCGCTGGTATCGCTGCGGTCGAGCGACGCCTCGGGCGTATCCGATCCATCCGGAATCTCGCGTACGTCTTCCTGGTCGATGTCCTCGAAGCGGCGCTGGCGCATCGCGGTCAGGGCCTTGAAGCGGGCGATCGAGAGCAGCCAGGTCGAGACCTGCGAGCGGCCCTGGAACTGGCCGGCGGTCCTCCACACGTCCAGGAAGACCTGGCTGACCAGGTCTTCCGCGGTGGTGGCGTCACGCACGATGCGCAGGATGAACCGATAGACCCGCACATTGTGCCGGCAATAAAGGATGTGCATCGACGTCCGGTTGCCGTCGGCAATGCTCTCCAGAAGCATGTCGTCCGAAGTCGCCTGAGCGGCAATGATGCTCTGATTGGCCTGGGCGTTGATGGCGATGACGTTCGGCATGACTTGGCTCCCCGGTGCGCCGCAACCGAGCGGCGTTTCCTTGGATCAAAGTGTTAATGAGCCAAGGTTTCGGGACGTCTGCACGACAAGAGGAAAATGGTTTCGTGCGCGGCCAAATTGTTTCGTCACTCACGCCGCGACGAAACATTCGGACCAAAAAGGCGTGTGATTTCAATGTGTGGATATTACGGCGTCGCTGATTTGGACTGGGCGGAACCGATTTCCGGGGCTTGCGTTTGGTCGCGCCGAACACCACCGCGCGTGGGCGACGCGCTTTACGTCTTCTCGCCCGCGGGTGAGAACAGATAGCCGCCGCCGCGGATGGTGCGGATCACGGCGGGCTTGGTGGGGTCGGGCTCGATCTTGCGGCGGATGCGCATGATGCGCAGGTCCACGGCGCGGTCGAAGGCTTCGGCGTCGCGCGCATTGGCCAATTCCAGGAGGCGCTCGCGCGACAGCACGCGCTTCGGATTGGCGGCGAACACTTTCAGCAGCCCGAATTCGGACGCGGTCAGCGGATGCTCGTTGCCCTCGTCGTCGCGCAGCGCCTGGGCTTCGAGGTCGAGCCATTTGGTGCCGAAGCGTACCAATTGATCCTTGTCGGATTTCGCTGGCCCGGCGTCGCTGGCTGCTGATTTCGCCGGCGTGCTCCGGCGCAGCACCGAGCGGATTCGCGCCATCAACTCGCGCAGCTCGCAGGGCTTTGCGACGTAATCGTCGGCGCCGAGCTCGAGGCCGACCACGCGGTCGATCGGGCTCGCGGTCGCCGTGAGCATGATGACGGGGACGTTGATGCGGCTCTTGAGGTCGCGGATGATCGAGAGACCGTCTTCCTCGGGCATGTTGAGATCGAGCACGACGAGATCGGGCATGCTGCCGTCGATCGCGGCGCGCAAGCTCTTGCCTCCGTCGCACAGCGTCACGGTGAAGCCGTGCATCTTGAGGTAATCACCGACCATCTCGCGGGCGGGGGCCTCATCGTCGACGATCATGATGTGCTGGCTTTGTGTCATGTCACTTCAGATTCTTGCAGATCTCAGGACGCAAATCACGGCATCTCGGTCGCGGGCAGGGTGATGGTGAAGGTCGAGCCCTTGCCCGGACCGTCGCTCTCGGCGGTTACCTCGCCGCCGTGCATGTCGATAATACGCTTGACGATGGACAACCCAAGCCCCGTCGAGCTCTCACCTGCCGTCGGTTTTGCGGATAGCCGCTGAAACCGGCCGAACAGCCGGCCGAGGTCTTCGGGCGAGAGGCCGGCGCCCTCGTCGTTGACGCGGATGATGGTGTCGCTGCCCTCATGGCTGACCACGACGCCGATCTTGCCTGAAATCGGCGAGTATTTGATGGCGTTGCTGATGAGGTTGTCGATCGCCTCGCGGATGCGGTCGGTGTCGCACATGGTGACGATATTGGCCGGTGCGGTGACGCTGATCGTCTGCTGCTTGTTGACCGCGAGCGGCTGGTTGGCCTCGGCGACCTCCTTCACCAGGGCCGCGACGTCGACCGGCTCGCGGCGGATGGTGATGTCGAAGGCATCGGCCATCGCATCCGAGATCAGATGGTCGACCATCGTGGTCAGGCGCTTGGTGGCGTCGCGGATGTGGTCGACCTGGGCGACCACCCCCGAAGACGAGGCGCCGGTCGAGATCAGCTCCTTCAGCATCTCGGTGCGACCGAGAATGACGCCGAGCGGGTTCTTCAAATCGTGCGCGACGGTGCCCAGGATCTCGTTCTTGAAGCCGTTGGCGCGCTGCAGCCGCAACCATTGCGCCGAGAGACGGCGGTTGGCCTGCATCAGCGCGCGGGTGCGTTGGGCGACGCGGTCTTCCAGCTGCGCGTTGGCGGCCTGGAGCTGCTGGTAGAGGATGACGTTGTCGAACGCGATCGAGAGCCTGGAGGAGAATATCTCGACCAGCGAGCGGTCGGTCTCGGACAGATCGCGCTCCGACTGCAGCAGCACCACGACCTCGCGGCCGGATCCGGTGCGCAAATAGATCACGCTGCGGTGGTCGGCGAATTCGTTCTTGCGGCGCTGGAAGGCGTCCTCCACCAGCTGGCGCAAATCGGGGTCGAGCGCCTTCGAGGAGGTGGTGCCGATGAAGCGGCTGTAACAGCCGCTGCCCGCGAGCACAGAGAGTTCAGGGTCGATGCCGCCATTGTCGCGCAAAACCAGGATGCCCGCGCAATCGACGTTGAGCAGCGAGGCGAGCTGGGTCAGCACGCCCTCAGCGAGCCGCTGCATCGACTTGAAGTCGTACAGCGTCGAGGCCGCGTCGATGATGATCTCGAGCCCGCGCCGCGTCTGCACCATGCGCTCGAGCTGCTGGTAGGAACGCAGCGCCGCGGTCAGCGAGGTGAACAGCTTGTCGGCGGTGAGCTCGGTCTTGGCCTTGTAGTCGTTGATGTCGTACTGCACGATCACGCGCCGCTCCGGCGCCTGGCCGGGCTGGCCGGTGCGCAGGATGATGCGCACGGTCTCGTTCTTGAGCACGTTGCGGATGTATTCGACCAGCTCGAGGCCTGCGACGTCGGTCTCCATGATGACGTCGAGCAGCACCGCGGCGATGTCGCTGTGCTCGGCCATCAGCTTGCGGCCTTCCGCCGCGGAATGGGCGGAGAGGATCTCCAGGCTCTGGCCGTTCAGGCTGTAGTCGGACAGCGCAAAGCGGGTGCCGTCATGCACGGCCGGATCGTCGTCGATGACCGCGATCTTCCATTTCCGGGCGTCCATATCCTCCGGCGCGGTACCGGTGTCGTCGATCAGGTGGAGGACATCGTCCTGTTCGGCCATTGAGAAGTCCCGTCAGTTTCTGTGTTTTGCGCGCCGCCCTTGGCGATCCGCGGCATGATAATGCGAAAAGTAGTGCCTTGTCCCAGCTTGGATTCCAGCATCATCCGTCCGCCGAGCTGCTGGGTGACGAGGTTATAGACGATATGCAGGCCCAGTCCCGTGCCACCTTCATTGCGCCTCGTGGTAAAGAATGGGTCAAAGGCCTGGCGCTGCACGTCAGGGGTCATGCCGGCCCCGTCGTCGGCGAAGCTGATCTCGATATCGTCGGTGCCGCGGGGGCGGGCGCAGACCGTGATGGTGCCGGCGCGGCCGTCGGCAAAGGCATGGTTGGCGGCGTTGAGGAACAGATTGGTCAGGATCTGGCCATAGGAGCCGGGGTAGCCGTCGAGCAACAGCCCCTCGGGCACGTCGACATCGAGCGTGATCGGCGAGCGCTTGAGCACCGGGCGCAGGCTCGCGATGATCTGGTCGGTGGCTTCGCTCAGCGAGAATTGCCGCCGCTCGGCGTGGGAGCGGTCGACCGCGACCTGCTTGAACGACTGGATCAGCTCGCCGGCGCGGGTGAGGTTGGCGACGAGCTGCTGCGAGGCATCGCGCGAGGATTGCACGAACTCCTCGAGCTGCGAGCGGCGAAGCCCGCCGTCGCCCCTGAGCTGGGCCTCGAAGATCTCGCTGCGCCTCGCAAAACTCGAGGCGACCGTCAGGCTGATGCCGATTGGGTTGTTGACCTCGTGCGCGACGCCGGCGACGAGGCCGCCGAGTGCCGCGAGCCGTTCGGCATCGATCAGGTTCTGCTGTGCGGCATTGAGCTCGAGCAGCGCGCTCTCGGCCTTTTCCTTCGAGGCCCGCAGCTCGTCCTCGGTCTGCCGTTTCGCGATCGCGTTCTCGCGGAACACCTCCACCGCGCGCGCCATCGCGCCGACCTCGTCGCGTGCCTTGGTGCCCTGCACCTCCCGGCCGAGATCGCCGAGCGCGATCGCGCGCATCGCCGCCATGATCTGCTGCAGCGGCAGCCGGATCGACAGCGCGATCAGCACGCCGGCGCTGAGGATGATGCCGAGAAAGATCACCGCGATCGACAGCACGCGCCGTGAAATGTCGGCGAGCGTACGATCAAACGTCTCCTGCGCCTTCTGCTCGCGCTGGCGCATCTTGGTCGAGAGATCGTCGATGGCGCCGATCGCCTCGGCCTGGCTGGCATCGATGGTGTTGCGCAGCAAGTCGGTGCGGTTGGTCAATTGCTCGCTGAGCCTTGCGAAGCCCTGGCGCAGCGCCGTCGTGCGGGTCGAAAGCTTCTGCAGCGCCATCCTCTGGAGATCGTTGTCGGCCAGATCGATCATGACGGGAATGGTCTTCTCGATCGTCTCGGTGTTGCGCCGCGCTTCCTCGGCCGCACCCGGCGACAGCGACAAATAATAGGAATTGGCTGCGACCAGCATCGCCGTGAAGGCCTCGCGCGACTTGCCCAGCGACGGCCAGATCAGCGCATCGCGATGGCCGGTGGCGCCCTCGATGATGGAGTAAAGACCCGCCATGTCCCTGGCCGGCCCCTGCACCTGCTCTTCATAGGTCTTGGCGATGGTGGCCTGCACGGTGCGCAGCTCGCCGAAGCCGTTGAGAAAGCGGTCGGTGGTGCGCTCCAGCTCCTCGACCGAGCCTGACAGCATCGGGTCCTTGGCGGCGCGGTCCGTCAGCGTGCCGAGCACGGCCTCGCGCAGCAGCAGGATCTCGGCGAACAGCTCCGGGCTCGGCTGGTTGATGTAGCGGTGGATCAGGTTCTGCAGCCGTCCGGTCTCGCTTTCGAGCAGCGCCAGGACCCGGTCCGATTGGCGCACCTGGCGCACGTCATCCCAGGCCGCGCCCAGCACCTGCGCGCCGTTCCAGATCATCGCCACCAGCACGATCACGACGGCCGAGTTCAGCGCCGCGATGGAGAGGATGCGCCAGCGGATCGGCACCGCGCGCAGCACGCCGACGAGCCGGGCTCGCAGCCGTCCGATCGGGCCGGGCGGCCGCTCTGCGCTCTCGCTGGTGCCGGGCGCGATCAAGCGGCCTCACTCCACCTTGCGAATGCGTTCGAGCAGCGCGGCCGTGGCGGGGTCCTGCGCGGCCTTGGCGTATACGGGCGCCATCGCGTCCTCGAACGGCTTGCGGTCGATCGTCTTGATCACGGTGATGCCGGCGGCCTCGGCCCTGCGCTGCGATCGCTCCTCGAGGTCGCGCCATTTCTCGCGCATGAACAGGCTCGAGCGCGCCGCGGCCTCCCTGAAAATCGTCTGGTCTTCGGCCGACAGGCTGCGCCAGGCCTTGAGCGAGATCACCAGCACCTCCGGGCTCATCGTATGCTCGGTGAGGGTGTAGTAGCCGGCATATTTGTAATGGTCCGTGGTCACGAAGGACGGCCAGTTGTTTTCGGCGCCGTCGATCAGATGGGTCGCGAGCCCCGTCAGCACCTGGCCGTAGGGCAATTCGACCGGCTCGGCGCCGAGCGAGCGGATCATCTGGCTCATCAACTCCGATTGCTGCACCCGGATCCGCAATCCCTTGAGATCGGCGATGCTCTTGACCGGACGGACGCTGTTGTAGATCGAGCGTGCCCCGGAATCGTAAAAGGCGAGCCCGACGAAGCCATAAGGTTCGAAGCTGTCGAGGATCTCCCTGCCGATCGGACCGTCCAGCACCTTCTGCATGTGCTCGATGGACCGGAACAGGAACGGCATGGCGAGCACGTTCATCGCCGGGACGAAATTGCCGATCAGCGCCACGTTGGTACGGTTGAGATCGATCGCACCGGCGCGGGTCTGCTCGATGGTCTCCTTCTCCTCGCCGAGCTGGCGGGAGTGAAACACCTTGATCTCGTGCCGGCCGCCGGTGCGCTCGGAGATCAGGACGCTCATGTAGCGTAGAGCCTGGACGGTCGGGTAATCCTCGGTCTGGGTGTCGGCGGCGCGGAATTCGCGCGCAGCAGCATCCGTCGCGCACACGCCCATCGCGAACGTGGCGAGCAGAAATGCGACGAAGATCACCCCGGTCCGTGTGGGTTCGGCACGGTTTAACACTGGCACACTCAACCCCTCGGAGATGGAGTCTATGGCGAGACCGAATGGTTCAATGCAATCTAGCAGATGGTAAAGAGAAGGCCATCCCGCCGGGCTATTGTGCAGCGCGACGGGCTCTTCTTCCCGGTTGAAACGGCCTGTGCCGCGCCTTAAGCAGGGTTTGGTCGCCTTTTGCTGCTTGATCCGGGAAAAGCCATCGTGACTTCAGCATTGCGTCTATCGCAGGTCGCCGCCGCCATCATGGCCCTCGCATGGAGCTGCGAGGCGCGCGCCAAAACCGATATCGCCTGGTGGCATGCGATGTCGGGCGAGCTCGGCAAGCAGGTCGAGAAGCTCGCCTCCGACTTCAATGCCTCGCAGTCGGATTATCGCGTCGTGCCTGCTTACAAGGGCAATTACACCGAGACGGTGACGGCCGCGATCTTCGCCTTCCGCTCGCGCAGCCAGCCCGCGATCGTCCAGGTCAACGAGGTCGCCACCGCGACGATGACCGCCGCCAAGGGGGCGATCTACCCGGTGTACAGCATGATGCGGGACATGGGCGAGCCGTTCTCGATCGAGGATTACCTTCCGGCGGTCTCCGGCTACTACAGCGATGCTTCGGGCAATCTGTTGTCCTTGCCGTTCAACTCGTCGACGCCGATCCTCTATTACAACAAGACCATGTTTCGCGATGCCGGGCTCGATGCGGAGACGCCGCCGAAAACCTGGCCCGAACTCGGCGCCGTTGCAAGGCGCCTGCGCGAGCACGGCGCTGTCTGCGGGTTCACCACGTCGTGGCCGTCGTGGATTCACGTCGAGAATTTTTCGGCGTTTCACAATCTGCCGCTTGCGACCCGGGCCAACGGCTTTGCGGGCCTTGATGCCGAGCTGACCATCAACAATCCGGCCGTGGTCAAGCACATTGCCCAGCTCGCCGAATGGCAGAAGACAAAGCTGTTCGACTATGGCGGCCGCGGCCAGGCCGCCGAGCCGCGCTTCCAGAACGGCGAATGCGGCATCTTCATCGGATCCTCGGCGACGCGCGCCGATATCAAGGCGAATTCGAAATTCGAGATCGGCTACGGCATGATGCCGTATTGGCCCGACGTGAAGGGCGCGCCGCAGAACTCCATCATCGGCGGCGCCACGCTGTGGGTGCTGCGCGACCGGCCGCGCGACGAATACAAGGGCGTGGCGCGATTCTTCGCGTATCTGTCGCAGCCCGGCGTGCAGGCCGCCTGGCATCAGAACACCGGCTATTTGCCGATCACCCGCGCCGCCTTCGAGGTGACCCGCGCACAGGGCTTCTACGAGCGTAATCCGGGCTCGGCGATCTCGTTCGAGGAGATCACGCTGCATCCGCCGACGGAGAATTCGAAGGGCATCCGGCTCGGCTCCTTCAACCTGATCCGCGGCACGATCGAAGAGGAGCTGGAGCAGGCCTTCTCCGGCCAGAAGAGCGCGCAGGCCGCCCTCGATGCCGCGGTCGAACGCGGCAACAAGCTGCTGCGCCAGTTCGAGCGCGCCAGCCCGGAGCAGTAGGAATTTCAGATTGGGCCCCTCCGTCGCCGCAGATAAGGTGCGCCCCCTCTCCCGCTTGCGGGGGAGGGCTGGGGTGGGCGTCTCTCCGGTTGCGAGAACCCCCCAGTGGAAAGAGCCCTCACCCGCGCCTTCGGCGCGACCTCTCCCGCAAGCGGGAGAAGTGCACCGTCTGCTTGGTTTGCACCGATGACCATCGCGCCATCGCAAAAGTTGCCGGCCTTCGCCGACACGCTGGCCTTTCGCACCTGGCGCTCCAGCCCCCAGCAATGGTTGCCGATCGCCCTCGACATCGCTCGTAGCCACGGCCTCGATACCAGCGCGCCGCACTTATTCTCGACCGGCACCAATCTCGTGGTCGGACTCAACGACAAACTGATCCTGAAGATCTTCCCGCCGCTATTGCGCGCGCAATTCGTCGCCGAGCGCGGCTCGCTGACGCAGCTCGCGGGCCGGCTTCATTTGCCGATCCCCGAGATCGTCGCAGACGGTGAGCGCGACGGCTGGCCCTATCTGATCATCACGCGGTTGGCAGGCACGCTCGGCTCGGAGGCCTGGCCCTCATTGCCGGAGGCGCAGAAGGAGCGCGTGCTGCGCCAGATCGGCGAGACCATCGCCGCCGTGCAGCGCGTGCCGCTCGGCCCGATCGCCGAGATCGAGCCGCGCTGGGATGCGTTCATGCGCGCGCAGATGCAGGGCTGCAGGGCGCGGCACAGGCGTCTTGGCCTCGCGCCGAAATTCCTTGAAGGCCTCGACGATCTCCTGCGCGACGCCGCGACGTTGATCCCGATGGACGACCCGCCGGTGATCCTGATCGGCGAATACATTCCCGAGAATTTTCTGCTCGCCTGCGATGGCGGCAACTGGTCGCTTGCCGGCCTGTTCGACTTCGGCGACGTCCGGGCCGGCTGGCGCGATTACGATCTGCTCGGCCCCAGCGCCTTCATGGCGGCGGGCCGGCCGGGCAGGGTGCGCAGCCTGCTCGAAGGCTTCGGCTATCCCAATCCAGATTTCGCGCTGAAGCGGCGCCTGATGGCTCTGATGCTGCTGCACCAGGCCAGCGACCTCAACAGCCACATCTGCATCGAGGGCTGGCAGGCGCAGGCGAACGATCTGATCGAGCTTCAGGAGCTGATCTGGGCGTGATGGCGTGCTGCGCCTCCCAAATAGGCCAAATCGAGATTGGCCTACTATTTGAGCAAATACGTATCTTTGTATGCAATGTGCGCAGCTCGAGCGCTGACGATGCATCCGCCGGTCTCGGATATAAACGCGTGATATCAAGGTATTAATCCCTCGCTAACCCTTGGCACGAACCTTGCGAGTCCTGTTCCAACCAGAAGCATCCGCGTTGGAGCAGGCTCATGCAGCGCCGCGATTTCCTGAAATCCGTGTCCGGATTGGCCGTCGGCGCGGCGCTACCGGCCGCCCCCCACATCATCTCCCCGGCCCATGCCGATGCGCGCTCGGAGACGCTGCTGATCGTGTCGGAGGGCGGCCCCAACAATCTCGACATCCACGGCGTCGGCACCAACGTTCCGGGCTACGAGGTGTCCTGGAATTGCTACGACCGGCTGATCAGCCATGAGATGAAGACCGGTCCCGGCGGCGTGCCCTATTACGACCGCGACAAGTTCAAGGGCGAATTGGCCGAAGACTTCAGGATCGACGACATGTCGGTCACGTTCAAGCTGCGCAAGAATGCGAAATTCCACGATGGCGCGCCGGTGACGGCCAAGGACGTGAAATGGTCGCTCGACCGCGCGGTCAGCGTCGGCGGCTTCCCGACCTTCCAGATGAGCGCGGGATCGCTGACCAAGCCCGAGCAGTTCGTCGTGATCGACGACTATACCGTGCGGGTCGACTTCCTGAAGAAGGACAGGCTGACGGTCCCCGATCTCGCCGTGATCGTGCCCTGCATCGTCAACTCCGAGCTGGTGAAGAAGAATTCAAGCGAGAAGGACCCCTGGGGTCTGGAGTTCACCAAGCAGCAGACCGCGGGCTCCGGCGCCTACAAGGTGACGAAGTGGACCGCCGGCACCGAAGTGATCATGGAGCGCAACGACGACTGGGTGTGCGGTCCGCTGCCGAAGATCAAGCGCGTGATCTGGCGCATGGTGCCCCAGGCCGGCAACCGCCGCGCGCTCCTGGAGCGCGGCGACGCCGACATTTCCTACGAACTTCCGAACAAGGATTTTCAGGAGATGAAGGCCAACGGCAAGCTCAACGTGGTGTCGCTGCCGTTCTCCAACGGCATCCAATATATCGGCATGAACGTCACCAGGCCGCCGTTCGACAATCCCAAGGTCCGTCAGGCCGTCGCCTATGCGCTGCCCTACCAGAAGATCATGGACGCCGTGATGTTCGGGCTGGCGAATCCGATGTTCGGTGCCGCGAAGGACAAGCCGACCGAAGTCGCCTGGCCGCAGCCGCACAAATACAACACCGACATCGAGAAGGCGAAGGCGCTGATGGCGGAAGCAGGCCTCGCCGGCGGCTTCGAGACCACGATCTCGTTCGACCTGAATTTCGCCGGTGTCAACGAGCCGCTCTGCGTGCTGGTGCAGGAGAGCCTCGCCCAGATCGGCATCAAGACCATCATCAACAAGGTGCCGGGCGCCAACTGGCGTACTGAGCTCAACAAGAAGGAGATGCCGCTCTTCACCAACGTGTTCTCGGGCTGGCTCGATTACCCCGAATACTTCTTCTACTGGTGCTATCACGGCAACAATTCCGTCTTCAACACCATGAGCTACAAGTCGGCGGAGATGGACAGGCTGATCGACGGCGCGCGCACCGCTGCCGCCAGCGGCGACACAGCCGCCTACGGTGCCGACGTCAAGGGTTTCGTTGACCTCGCCTACACCGACATCCCGCGCATCCCGCTGTACCAGCCCTTCGTCAACGTCGCGATGCAGAAGAACATCAGCGGCTACCAGTACTGGTTTCACCGCAGACTGGACTATCGCGCGATGGCGAAGGGGTGAGTGGCGACTAGCGAATAGGGGGTAGCGAATGCGGATTGTCGGCCATGAGTAAGCCATTCGCCACTCGCTATTCACCATTCGCACGAGCGGAGCGAGCCCCATGCTCACCATGATCGGCAAGCGCCTGATGTTTGCGATTCCCTCGCTGATCGGCGTCGTCATCGTCACCTTCCTGCTGACGCGCGCGTTGCCGGGTGATCCCGCCGCTTATTTTGCCGGTCCCGCAGCGACCAAGGAAGCCGTCGAGCAGATTCGCAAAAAGCTCGGCCTCGACAAGCCGTTGATCGAGCAGTTCTTCCGCTACACCAACGATCTCGCCCATGGCGATTTCGGCAACTCGCTGACGACGGGGCAGCCGGTCGCAGCCGAAATTCGCAACCGCCTGCCGGCCTCCGCCGAGCTGACGCTGCTGGGCCTGATCGTCTCCGTCGCGATCGCCATTCCGCTCGGCGTATTGGCCGCAACACGGCCGGGATCGTGGATCGACCATCTCTGCCGGGTGACGACGACAGCGGGCGTCTCGCTGCCGGTGTTCTTCACCGGTCTCGTGCTGGTCTATGTCTTCTACTTCCGGCTCGGCTGGTCGCCGGCACCCCTCGGCCGCTTGGACGTGTTCTACAGCGCACCGCCGGCTGTCACCGGCTTCTATCTGGTCGACACCCTGATCGCCCGCGACTTCGAGGCGTTTCGCTCGGCGCTGGGCCAGCTCATCCTCCCTGCGACGACGCTCGCGATCTTCTCGCTGGCGCCGATCGCGCGCATGACGCGCGCCTCCATGCTCGCGGTGCTCGCATCCGAATTCGTTCGCACCGCGCGCGCCAGCGGCCTGGCACCGTCGACAGTCATCGTCACCTATGCCTTCCGCAATGCGATGCTTCCCGTCGTCACCACGCTCAGCATGGTGTTCTCGTTCCTGCTTGGCGCCAACGTGCTGGTGGAAAAGGTGTTCGCCTGGCCCGGCATCGGCTCCTACGCGGTGGAAGCGCTGATCTCGTCGGACTTCGCGCCGGTCCAGGGTTTCGTCCTCACCATGGCGGTCATGTACGTGCTGCTCAATCTCGTGATCGACATCTTGTACGGCGTGATCGATCCGCGCGTGCGGCTGGAGGGTTAGCGCATCATGATCGCGGTCGATGCGAGTCACGCGAGCGGTGCGCTCCCTCCCCCGCTTGCGGGGGAGGGTTGGCGAGACGGGAGAGGTGAAGCCAACTCCCGGCTCGCTACCCAAAGTCATGATGCTCCAGGAGTGAAACAATGAGCTCCGTTGCGCCTGCTGTCGAACCCGTCGGCCCTGCGCGGACCTCGGGGCTTGGTGCCGTCCTCGAACAGACCCGCTACGTGCTGAGCGAGAACAAGGTCACGGGCTTCGCTTTCGCTCTGCTGATCCTGATCCTGATCGCCGCGATCTTCGGCCCCTCGGTGGTGCCCTACGATCCGCTGGCCTCCGACACCGCCGCGGCGCTGAAACCGCCATCGGCCGCGCACTGGTTCGGCACCGACCAGCTTGGCCGGGACATTTTCAGCCGTGTCGTGGTGGCGACGCGGCTCGATACGTTCATTGCAGTCGCTTCGGTCGTGCTGGTGTTTTTGATGGGCGGGCTCGCCGGCATCGCGGCCGGCTATTTCGGCGGCTGGACCGACCGCATCGTCGGCCGCATCGCCGATACCATCATGGCCTTCCCGCTGTTCGTGCTGGCCATGGGCATCGTTGCGGCGCTCGGCAACACGGTTCAGAACATCATCCTCGCGACCGCCATCGTGAACTTCCCGCTCTATGCCCGCGTCGCCCGCGCGGAGGCGAACGTCCGTCGCAATGCCGGTTTCGTGCAGGCGGCGCGCCTCTCCGGCAACGGCGAGTTCCGAGTTCTTCTGGTGCACATCCTGCCGAACATCATGCCGATCATGATCGTGCAGATGTCGCTGACCATGGGCTATGCCATCCTCAACGCCGCGGGTCTCTCCTTCATCGGCCTCGGTGTTCGCCCGCCGACCGCCGAATGGGGCATCATGGTCGCGGAAGGCGCGGGCTTCATGGTGTCAGGCGAGTGGTGGATCGCGCTGTTCCCCGGCCTTGCGCTGATGACCGCCGTGTTCTGCTTCAACCTCCTCGGCGACGGCCTGCGCGACATCGTCGACCCCCAGCGGAGGACATGATGGTCTGGCAGAAATTCTCCAATGATTCCAACCTTCGTTCTACGGTGCATGGGGTTGTTTTCGATATCTTGAGCAACGTGACCCGTCCATGACCGCCCAACCGCTGCTCGACGTCCAGGATCTCACCGTCGAATTCACCACCCGCCGCGGCATCGTCAAGGCCGTGCAGCACGTCAACATCTCCGTCGCCAAGGGCGAGACGCTCGCGATCGTCGGCGAATCAGGCTCCGGCAAGTCGGTGACGTCCTATGCGGTGATGCGCATCCTCGACCGCGCGGGGCGGATCGCCGAGGGCTCGGTGATGTTCTCGGGCATCGACGTCAAGGCGGCGAGCGAAGGCCAGATGCGCGATTTGCGCGGCCGCGAAGTCTCGATGATCTTCCAGAACCCGCGTGCCGCGTTGAACCCGATCCGCAAGGTCGGCGATCAGATCGAGGATGTGCTGCGCACCCATGTGCAGCAGGCGATGGTTTCGGACCACGGCGAAAAGGCGATCGAGGCGCTGGAGCAGGTCAAGATCGCCCGGCCGCGCGAGCGCTATCACGCTTATCCGTTCGAGCTGTCAGGCGGCATGTGCCAGCGCGTCGTCATCGCGCTCGCACTCGCCTGCAATCCGCAGCTCTTGATCGCGGACGAGCCGACGACGGGTCTCGACGTGACGACGCAGAAGGCGGTGATGGATTTGATCGTCGAGCTCACAAAGCGCCGCGCGATGTCGACCATCCTGATCACCCACGATCTCGGCCTCGCCGCCGCCTATTGCGACCGCGTGGTCGTCATGGAGAAGGGCCGAGTCGTCGAGACTGCCAAGGCCGCCGACATCTTCGCGAGCCCGCAGCACCCCTACACCAGGAAGCTGATGCGCGCGACGCCGCGGCTCGGCGTGAGCTTGCGGGATCTGCTGCCCGAGGAAGAGGGCGCGACTGTCATGCCCGGGCTCGACCCGGCCATCCATCACGCTTCGCAAGACTCATCTCGATCGATGGACCCCCGGGTCAAGCCCGGGGGTGACGAGACTCTCAAGCCCCTCCTGCTCATCGAAAAGCTCGTCAAGGAATATCCCCGCCAGGGCGCCACCGCGACGCTCGGAAAGCTGTTCGGCCGCAAGCCGCGCCTCGAGCCCGACATGTTCCGCGCGGTCGACGGGATCAGCTTCTCGATGCGCGCCGGCGAGAGCGTCGGCCTGGTCGGCGAATCCGGCTGCGGCAAATCGACCACGTCGATGATGGTGATGCGGCTGCTCGACCAGACCTCGGGCCTGATCCAGTTCGACGGTGAGGACATCTCCGGCATCGCGCCATCAGCCTTTGCCCGGCTGCCGCAGCGCAGCCGCATCCAGATGGTGTTCCAGGATCCGACCGACAGCCTCAACCCGCGCTTCACCGCGGCGCGCGCCATCGCGGACCCCATCATGCAACTCGGCGACAGCAGGGGCCGCGATGCGCTTCGTGCTCGCTGCGAGGAGCTTGCGACCATGGTCGGCCTGCCGCACGATCTGCTGGATCGCTTCCCACACCAGCTCTCCGGCGGCCAGAAGGCCCGCGTCGGCATCGCCCGCGCGATCGCGCTGCATCCCAAGCTGGTCATCCTGGACGAGCCGACCGCGGCCCTGGACGTCTCGGTGCAGGCGGTTGTCCTGAACCTGCTTCAGGATCTCAAGGCGCGGCTAGGTATGAGCTATCTGTTCGTCTCTCATGATTTGAATGTAGTGCGCTTGTTGTGCGATCGTGTCATTGTGATGCGGGCGGGGCGGATCGTCGAGCAAGGCGCTTCCGAGAAGGTCTTGAGCGATCCGCAGGATGACTACACCAAGGAGCTGCTGACGGCGATCCCGCATCCGCCGTTGCCGGTGCACTGATTGTTTGGGAGCGTGATGGCCGAGCCGCTGGACGACTATATCGACGCCGTATCGAAAGCGCTGGCGCTGCCGGTGGAAGAGGCCTGGCGGCCCGCTGTGCGTGCCAATCTCGAAGTGTCGCTGCGGCTTGGTCGCCTGGTCGACGAATTCGCGCTGCCGGACGAGACCGAGCCCGCGCCTATCTTCACGGCCTGATGCTGCCATGACCACCAATCCACAGATGACGGCCGCGGGAATCGCAAGTTCGGTCGCCGGCGGCAAGATGACCGCGCTCGACGCCACTGAAGCCGCTCTTGCGCGCATCAAGCAGCACGACACTACCCTCAACTCCTTCACCGACGTCACCGCCGATCGCGCCCGTGCGAAAGCACGCGCCATCGACGCCGACATTGCGGCCGGCAAGACAGTCGGCCCGCTCGCCGGCGTTCCCTTCGCCGTGAAGAATCTGTTCGACGTCGCGGGCCTGCCCACGCGAGCCGGCTCGAAGATCAACCGCGACCTCGCGCCGGCGACACGCGATGCCGCGCTGATCGAGCGCATGGAAGCCGCCGGCGGCCGTTCTCGTCGGCGCGCTCAACATGGGCGAATATGCCTATGACTTCACCGGCGAGAACATCCACGACGGTCCCTCGCGCAATCCGCATGACACCACGCGGATGAGCGGCGGCTCCTCCGGCGGTTCGGGTAGCGCGGTCGGCGGCGCGCTGGTGCCGATCGCGCTCGGTTCGGACACCAATGGCTCGATCCGCGTGCCGTCGTCTTTCTGCGGCATCTTTGGCCTGAAGCCGACTTATGGCCGCCTGTCGCGGGCGCGCTCGTTCCCGTTCGTGGCGAGCCTCGATCATCTCGGCCCGTTCGCACGCGATGTCACCGATCTCGCGCTTGCCTATGATGCGATGCAGGGCCCGGATGCGGACGATGACGCCTGCACCACGCGTGGTTTGGAGCCGACATTGCCGCTGCTTGCCAATCCGATCTCGGATTTACGCATCGCAATCGCCGGCGGATACTTCCAGAAGAATGTATTTCCGGAAGCCGTCGAAGCGGTCAGCCGCGTTGCCAAAGCGCTTGGCGCGACAGAGGTCGTGGACGTGCCCGAAGCCGCGCGTGCCCGGGCCGCGGCCTATGTCATCACCACCACCGAGGGCGCCTCGCTGCATCTCGATCGCCTGCGCAAGCGTCCCAACGATTTCGATCCGGCCGTGCGTGACCGCCTGATCGCCGGCGCGATGGTGCCCGCGCCGCTGGTCGATCGCGCGCAAAAATTCCGTCGCTGGTATCGCGCGCAATTCGCGGAGATTTTCAGATCCGTCGACGTGCTGATCGCACCGGCCACACCCTGCACCGCGCCGAAGCTTGGTCAGGTCAATTTCAATCTGGACGGCGTCGAACTGCCAGTGCGCGCCAATATCGGCATCCATACCCAGCCGATCTCGTTCATCGGCCTGCCCGTGGTTGCGGTGCCGGTGCCGCTCGAGCCATTGCCGATCGGCGTGCAGATCATCTGTGCGCCCTGGCGCGAGGACATTGCGCTCCGCGTCGCGTACGCATTGGAGAAGATGGGTGTCGTCGCAGCGCCCGACCCAAGAGGAATTTGAGATGGAGATCGATCTCCCCGACGTGATCGCGGAAGTCAAAGCCGCATTCGAGCGCTATGAGCAGGCCCTCGTCAGCAACGACGTTGTCGTGCTCGGCGAACTCTTCCGCAATGATCCTCGTACGCTGCGCTACGGCATCGGCGAGAACCTCTACGGCTATGAGGCGATCTCCGGCTTCCGCGCCGGCCGCTCGCCGGTTGGTCTCAACCGTCGCACCGCCAAGACGGTGATCTCGAGCTATGGCCGCGACACGGCGGTCGCCTCCACCCTGTTCTATCGCGACACGGCTCCCGGCAAGGTCGGGCGGCAGATGCAGACCTGGATTCGTTTCCCTGAGGGCTGGCGCGTCGTCGCTGCCCATGTCAGCATCATCGACGAGTCGAAAGAGACCTGACCGTATGACGCTTGACGATTTTCCGCCCGGGATACTGCCGGCCGAACCGGTGGTGCCGCGGGTCGACCGGGCCTCGCCATTGCTGAAGGTCACGCGCGCCGAAGAAATCCGCCTCCAGCTTGCCGACGAGATCGTGCGCGGAACCTTGGCGCCGGGCGCGCCGCTGGACGAAACCGACATCGCGCGACGCTTCAGCGTCTCGCGCACGCCGGTGCGCGAAGCCTTGCGTCAGCTGGTCGCAAGCGGCCTGGTCGAGGCGCGGCCGCATCGCGGCGCGGTCGTCGCGCAACCCTCGATCGAACGGCTGACGAGCATGTTCGACGCGATGGCCGAGCTGGAGGCACTGTGTGCCGGCCTCGCCGCCGAGCGCATGTCGGCCGCCGAGCGTCACGGCCTGGAGGCCATCCACGAAGAGCTGCGCGTTCTCAGCTACGCCGGCAATCCCGATCGCTTTCACGAGGTCAACGAGCGTTTCCACAACGCGATCTATGCCGGATCGCAGAACGGCTATATCGCCGAGATCACGCTGGCGACGCGAGTTCGGGTGCAGCCGTTCCGCCGCGCCCAGTTCCGCAATCTCGGCCGATTGGCAAAATCTCAAGCCGAGCACGACCGTGTCGTCGTCGCCATCATGCGCGGCGACAAGCAGGGCGCCGCCGCCGCGATGCGCGCCCATATCGAACTCGTGCGCGGGGAGTACGAGATTTACGCAGTGTCGGTGTAGGCTCTACGCCGTCGCGGCCTCCGCCATGAACTTCCGCCATCCCCCAAAGGCGGTGATATCCCGCGCCTCGCCCAATACTTCCGGCTCGACGAGAAACCCCTTGACGGTGCGGCCATCCGCCAGCCTGATCGTACCGATCGCCATCGGCGCGGGAATCGCGTTGACGAACTTGCCGAACGCGGACGGTGACAGCGACCAGATCTCCAGCTCGATCGATGCGCCTTTTCCAGCCCCGACGCGCAGCATGCCGGGCTTCGGCGGCGTGGTCTCGAGTGCGTAGAGCTTGTAGTCCGGCGCAGTCTCCGACGCCTCGACAAGCTTTGCATTCAGCGCCTTCAGTTCGCCGTTGAGCGCCATGCCGGAGAGATGCGCGCCGACCACCGCAATCGGAATCCCGTCGTCGCTACCACCCGGCAAAGGGGCGAGCGGCGCTTGCGCCGCGCCCTTCGCGCCAACCGTCAGCTTCGTATCCGCATGGAACACGCGGCCGATGCTCGCAAGCAGCGCATCGCATCCGGCCGGCGCGAGCAGCGTGATCCCGAACGGAATGCCGTCCGCACGCATTGCGGCCGGCACGGCGAGACCGCAGAGGTCGAGCAGATTGACAAAATTGGTGTAGGTGCCGAGCCGGCTGTTGAGCTCGATCGGATTGGCCAGCACCTGCGCGGTCGTGTAGGGCGTCGGCGCCGTCGGCAGCACCAGCGCGTCGATGTTTGCAAACGTGCGCTCGGCGATCTTGCGTAGGCCCTGCAGGCGGTAGAGCGCGGAGAAAGTGTCCGCTGCCGTGAGCCGCGCGCCGGCGGCAGTGATCTCTCGTGTCACTGGATGAATAGCATCGGGTGCCGAAGCCAGCAGATTCTTGATCACGAGATACCGCTCGGCAACCCAGGGCCCCTCATAGAGCAGCCGTGCCGTCTCGTAGAACGGCTCGAGATCGAATTCGACCAGCGCGGCACCGAGAGCCGTCCAGCGTTTGAGGGCTTCGCCGTAAGCAGCTTCCGATTTCGTGTCGCCGAAGAAGATCAACTGCCCATTCCGCGGCACGCCCAGCCGCAAATTCGCTGGAAAGCGTGTGAGCGCCTGAAGCGGCCGGTCGCGCGAGAACGGATCGGCCTGGTCAGGTCCGGCCATGACCGACAGCGCAAGCGCCGCGTCATCCACCGTCAGCGCGAATACCGAGATGCAGTCCAGCGTTCGGCAGGCCGGCACCAGGCCAGCAGTCGAGATCATGCCGAGGCTCGGCTTCAGTCCGACGATGTTGTTGAGCATCGCCGGCACGCGCCCGCTGCCGGCCGTGTCGGTGCCAAGCGCCAGCGGCACGAGCCCTGCGCCGACCGCGACCGCCGAGCCTGAGCTCGATCCGCCGGGAATCAGATCCTCGCGGATCGAATTCCTGGGAATGCCGTAGGGCGATCGCACGCCGACGAGGCCGGTTGCGAACTGGTCCAGATTGGTCTTGCCGATGATGATCGCGCCCGCTGCCCGCAGCCGCTCTACGGCGGTCGAGTCCTGCGCCGGCGTGTAAGAGAACGCCGGGCAGGCCGCCGTGGTCGGAAATCCCAGCGCGTCGATGTTGTCCTTCACCGCGACCGGCACGCCGTAGAGCGGCAAGCTGGCGGGGTCCTTGGCGGCAAGCTTTTCGGCTTCCGCGATCGCGTCCTTCTCGTCGCGCAGGCTGATGAAAACAGCGGGATCGTTGTGGTCGCGGATGCGCTGAAAGGTTCGCGCGATCGTCTGCGCCGGCGTGATGGTGCCCGCGCGATGCGCGGCCACGATCGCGGCGATCGTTTCAGGCTGTTCAGCCCCCATGGCGACAAAACTCCGGCAACAGGTCTCACCCGGATTGAAGCAAGCGATGTGCCATTGTGTACATTATCCGGGCGGTGCAGTCGTTCCGGATATCGTCCTGAGATCATAGGCTTGATGGATGGGCTGATGCGCGGGAAGCCGTCCCGCAAACGCCCTATGCAGGGCACTTGCGCAAATATTGGGCAGTCCCGATCAGGTGAAGCCAGCAAGCATCTGAAGCAGCCGCTCCCGGTTCGCCTTGCCGATCTTCTCCTCGACGTGCCGCTCGTGCTCGGCGGCGAGCCGCTTCAATGTGGCCAGCGCCGCGTTGCCCTGCGCTGTGAGGTGGAGCGCGTGGGAGCGCCGATCTGATTTCGACTTGATTCGCTTCAACAGCTTGCGTTCCTCGAGGCCGTCGAGCAGACGGACCAGCCGAGCGCGCTCGATACCAAGCCGGTTGGCCACCGCCATCTGCGACAGGCCGGGATTGGCGCCGACAACGGTGAGCACCGAGTACTGCGTCGGCCGGATGCCGGCGTCGCCGAGCGTCTTGATGAAATCCTGAAAGATCCAGATCTGGAAGCGCCGCACCGCATAACCGGCATGGCCGACCAATGCATCGAGGCCGATCCCGTCCGCGTCGATCGGCCGCGCCGCGCCGTAGCCGCCGCGTTTGCGGAGGGAAGTCCGGGTTGCGCTGGCTGTCACATCGCGTCTCCTGCCACGCCACCTTAGCGCTCCGGCGGCTTCAGTGGAAGATTGTTGTTGACGACAACAATTGTCATGCCCAACCTTGTGGCCAAGGCAGCCCGAAACGAGGCTGTGACCGATCCCTGACAGGGGCGAGGAGGAAACCATGACGTCAGCCCCACCCGGTGATCCCTCGAGCCTGTTCGCAGCGCCAAAAACGGTCGCCGCGCATCGCGCCGACGGCAGCATCGTGCTGCGCTCGCCGGAGCCCCTGCGCGAGAGCGCGCGCTGCATCGGCGACTGGCTGGAGCATTTTGCGCGGCAGACGCCGGACAAGATTTTTCTCGCCGAGCGCGACAGCGGCGAGACGCCCTGGGCCACCGTGACTTACGCGGGGGCCCTGCGGCGGGTGCGTGCGGTGGCGTCGTGGATCCTGGCGCAAGGGCTCAGCGCCGAGCGCCCCGTCGTCATTCTCTCCGACAATAGCATCGATCACGCGCTGCTGGCGCTCGCCGCCCAGCATGTCGGCGTGCCCTCGGCCGCGATCTCGCCGGCCTATTCGCTGATGTCGAAAGATTTCGACAAGCTGAAAAGCATGATCTCGCTGCTTGAGCCCGGCGCGATCTATGTTTCCGGCACCAAGCCGTTTGCGGCGGCACTCGCTGCGATAAAACCGCTGCACAAGGCACAGATTATCAGCGGCGTCGCCGGCGATGCCGATGCGCTTGCGTTCCGCGTCATCGCGGCAACGGCCGAGACGCCCGAGGTCGCAGAGGCCTTTGCCGCGGTGACGCCTGATACAATCGCAAAATTCCTGTTCACCTCGGGCTCAACAGGCACGCCGAAGGCGGTCATCAACACGCAGCGCATGCTGACCTCGAGCCAGCAGGCAAAGGCACAGACCTGGACATTTCTTGGACAGAGCGGCGACGATCTCGTCATCCTCGACTGGCTGCCCTGGAGCCACACCTTCGGGGCCAACCACAATTTCAATCTCGTGCTGCGCAATGGCGGCTCGCTCTACATCGATGGCGGCAAGCCCGCCCCCGGCCTCTTTGCGACATCGCTCGCCAATCTGAAAAGCGTGATGCCGACGGTCTATTTCAACGTGCCGCGCGGTTTCGATATGCTGATCGCGGCGCTGCGCGACGACGAAGAACTGCGCCGTCGTTTCTTCAGCGAGGTGAAATTCGCCTTCTACGCCGGCGCCGCACTGCCGCAGAATCTCTGGGATGCGCTGGAAGAGCTGTCGATCAAAACCATCGGTCATGCCATGCCGATGGTTTCGGCCTGGGGTTCGACCGAGACCTCGCCGCTGGCGACCGACTGCCATTTTCTCGCGGAGCGCTCCGGCAACATCGGCGTGCCCATACCCGGCACGGAATTGAAGCTCACCGCCTCGGGTGGCAAGCTGGAGGTGCGGGTGCGCGGTCCCAATGTCACACCCGGCTATTGGAAGGCGCCGGAGTTGACCAGGCAGGCCTTTGACGAAGAGGGTTTTTATATCATCGGCGACGCCGTGAAGTTCGCCGACGCCGAGCGGCCGGAGCGCGGCCTGTTCTTCGACGGGCGCGTCGCGGAAGACTTCAAGCTCAATTCCGGCACCTGGGTCAGCGTCGGCACGCTGCGCGTCGCCGGCATCGCAGCGCTTGCGCCGCTCGCACAAGACATCGTTGTGACCGGCCATGGCGGCGATGAGGTGCGGTTTCTGGTGTTCCCGAACGTCGTCGCCTGCCGTGCGCGTGCCGGCCTGCCTGTCTCGGCAAGCGTGAGCGATGTGCTGGCGCATGACAAGGTGCGGTCCGCGATTGCACAGGGTCTGGCAAGACTGAAGCAGCAGGGCACCAATTCCTCCGGCCACGCCACGCGCGCGCTGCTGCTCGCCGAGCCGCCGTCGGTGGATGGTGGCGAGATCACCGACAAGGGCTACGTCAACCAGCGCGCCGTGCTGACGCGGCGGGCGGAAGTGGTGGCGCGGCTGAATGATGATGCATCGGTGGAGTGGATTGGCTGCGCTGCCTGAGTGTGGATCGGCTGCACCGCCTGAGTTCATCGCATGGTATTGCTCTCTCGTGCCCCGGCTCTGCGCAGCAGCGTTGCACGCTGCAGCGCGTCCGCGGGACACGCGGCCCCAAATATGCCAGCCATTCTGCCGCAATATCTCGCAGGATCCTTTTGTTGCCGAAGCAACTAATTTGTGCGAACCGTTTCGGTCAGGAATGACGGCGGACAAACCGCCGCGACGGATCGGAGGAGACGATGCTCGGCAGAAAGCGTGCTGCGGGCAAATGCCGCCGGATGTCTGGAAGTGATGCCGGATCGCGCCTGTCGCGGATTCCGTCAGGCGTCGCTGCTGCCCGTCACCGCGCCGAGATTTTCGTGCAGCCGGCGCAGCAGGTCGATCAATACCTCGCGCTCGTCCTTGTTCAGGCAAGACAACAACCGGCGTTCGCGCTCGAAGGCGGCGGCGATCACCTTGTCATGGGTGGTCCGGCCCTTCGCCGTCAACGAGATCGAATGGGTGCGGCCGTCGTTCGGATCGGGCCGGATCGACACATGGCCGCGCTTCTCGAGGCCGGCCAGGGTCCGGCTCACCGGGCCCTTGTCGAAGCCGATGACGTGGCAGATGCGCGAAGCGGGAATACCGGGCTCGATCGCCAGCAGCGACATGATCCGCCATTCCGTGACGTTGACGCCGAACTGCCGCTGGTAGAGCGCGGTCGCGCTGTTCGAAAGCTTGTTGGCAATGAAGGTGATGAAGGCCGGAACGTACCGATCGAGATCGAGCGTCGGCCCGACGTCGGCGGGCGCAGGCTTTTGGCGGAATCGGGAAGGCGGCATGTCGGGTTCTGTCTCGCGGCGCTGCTCATGACCTAAGTGCAAGCGCCGCCCTTTCACAAGATCAAAATGAGAGAGAACACTTATGAGCCCACCCGCCTCGACCGCATCAGGCGTCCCGCATCTCGACGTCGATCCCTTCGACATGAACTTTTTTGCCGACCCCTATCCCACACATGAGCTGCTGCGCGAGACCGCGCCCGTCGTCTATCTCGACAAATGGAAGCTCCATGGCGTGGCGCGCTATGCCGAGGTCCATGCCGTGCTGAACGATCCCGCGACGTTCTGCTCGAGCCGCGGCGTCGGCCTGAGCGACTTCAAGAAGGAGGCGCCGTGGCGACCGCCGAGCCTGATCCTCGAGGCCGATCCACCCGAGCACACCCGCACCCGGGCCGTGTTGTCAAAGGTGCTGTCGCCGACGGTGATGAAGGGACTGCGCGACCGCTTTGCCGCGGCGGCCGAGAAGCGCGTGGACGTGCTCCTTGAAAAACGCAGCTTCGATGCGATCGCAGATCTCGCCGAGGCCTATCCACTCGCGATCTTCCCCGATGCGCTCGGTCTGAAGCCTGAGGGGCGCGAGCATCTCATTCCCTATGCGAGCCTGGTGTTCAACGCCTTCGGTCCGCCGAACCAGCTGCGCCAGGGCGCGATCGCGCGCTCGGCGCCGCACCAGGCTTACGTCACCGACCAGTGCCAGCGCGACAACCTGACGCCGGGCGGCATCGGCGCCTGCATTCATGCCCATGTCGACGAGGGCGCGATCACGGCCAGTGAAGCGCCGCTGCTGGTGCGCTCGCTCTTATCGGCCGGCCTCGACACGACCGTCAACGGCATCGGCGCCGCGGTCTATTGCCTCGCGCGCTTCCCCGATCAGTGGCAGCGCCTTCGCGGCGATCTCACGCTTGCGCGCAATGCATTCGAGGAGGCCGTGCGGTTCGAAAGCCCGGTGCAGACCTTCTTCCGTATCACGACGCGTGAGGTCGAACTGTCAGGTGCGAGCATCGGCGAAGGCGAGAAGGTTCTGATGTTCCTCGCCGCCGCCAACCGCGATCCCAGGCGTTGGGACAAGCCTGACAGTTATGACATCACGCGGCGCACCTCCGGCCACCTCGGCTACGGCTCCGGCATTCATATGTGCGTGGGCCAGCTCGTGGCGCGGCTCGAAGGCGAGACGATGCTCTCGGCGCTGGCCCGCCGTATCGCCAGGATCGAGATCACGGGCGAACCGAAGCGCCGCTTCAACAACACGCTGCGCGGGCTCGACAGCCTGCCGGTGACGATCACGCCCGCCTGACACGGCGGGCGACGCAATTGCAATTGCGGGCGCTGATCATGCCCTCGCGGCCATTACCTCCGCAGCATCCGCAATTCCCCGCGCCGTCGACACAAACTCGCTGGCATCATCACCGGGATCCCTCGGACTCTCCACGCTCTTGATCTGCAAGTGATAGCCTCCGGCGCAATGTTTTTGATCGGGGCCTTGACGTCTAGCCCACCACCTTGCTGCTCCCTTGCGTGATCAGCCGCGCCGCGCGTTGGTCGCGGGCGTAAATCCACAGCCAGCTCAGCGCGACGCTGAGCCGATGACGCAGGCCGATCAGGAAGTAGATGTGGGCGATGCCCCAGATCCACCATGCGATGGCGCCGCGCAATTTGACCTTGCCGAAATCGATCACGGCGAGCCGCTTGCCGATCTGGGCGAGGCTGCCGGCGTGCTTGTAGCGGAACGCACCCTTGCTCTCGCCGCGCAGGCGGGCCTTGATCGTTTCGGCGACATGCTTGCCCTGCTGCTTGGCGGCCGGCGCGATCCCGGGCACCGGCTTGCCCTCCCAGGCATTGATGTTGATGGTGTCGCCGATTGCAAAGATCTCGGGGTGGCCGGGGATGGTGAGATCGTTCTCGACCTGCGCGCGCCCGGCACGATCGGCCGGTGCGCCCAGCCATTCGGCGGCGGGTGAAGCGCGCACGCCGGCGGCCCAGATCCGCGTCTTCGCCTCAAGCAGCCTGCCGCCGAAGACGACGCCTTCACGGTTGATTTCGGTGACGGCCTGCCCGAGTACGACCTCGACACCGATCTTTTCGAGCGAGGCCTGGGCATAGGCGGAGAGGTCGTCGGGAAAGCCCGCGAGCACGCGGGGGCCAGCCTCGATCAGCACGACGCGGGCCTTGGTCGTATCGATATTGCGAAAATCATCGGGCAGCGTGTGATGCGCCATCTCGGCGATGGTGCCCGCGAGCTCAACGCCTGTAGGACCGGCGCCGACGATGACAAAAGTCAGTCTCGCGGCGCGCTTCGCCGGATCGGTCTCGCGCTCGGCGCGCTCGAACGCCACCAGGATGTGACGGCGCAGCGTGGTCGCGTCTTCCAGCGTCTTCAGTCCCGGTGCCCATGTCTCCCACTCATCATGGCCGAAATAGGCGTGACGCGCGCCGGTGGCGAGCACCAGGGTGTCGTAGGGCACCTCGCTGCCGTCGTCGATCAGCACGCAGCGCCTGTCGGCATCGACGCCGTTGACGGTGGCAAACAGCGTCGTCACCTCGCGCCTGTGGCGCATGAGATGGCGCACGGGCCAGGCGATCTCGCTGGGCGAAAGCGATGCGGTCGCGACCTGGTAAAGCAGCGGCTGAAACAGATGATGGTTGCGGCGGTCGATGAGCGTAATTTCGACCGGCGCGCCCGCAAGCCGGTAGGTCGTCTCCAGCCCGCCGAAGCCGGCACCGACGATGACGACGCGATGGGGAGTTGTGGCCATGATGCACCCTCGAATCTCGCTGCTCACTGTCCTTCATTTAAGTGCGGATTGGGTGCCGCGGTCCAATAGTCGTCATCAATCAGGGAATAGGGGCGAGGCATCGATCAGGCGCGGAAAAGCGCCGCAGCCTCGGAGTGGCGTTGGCCGAAGTGAGTAGAATTATATTTCTTGCCATCTCCGTTTAGGGCGAAATATGGTGCAGGAGCCGGCGCCGACCCATTTGGCCGCGCGACAGATTTTGCGTTCAATCGAGACAGACCCGAAGGCGGCGATCACCCCGTTTCCGGGATCGATAATAAGGAGGGGAGTGGCTATGAGGACGGCATTCTGGCTGGCGGGCGCGGCGGCGCTTGTGCTGGCGAATCAGGCATTCGCCGGCGACACCATCAAGATCGGCTTCGTCTCGACTTTCAGCGGCCCGACCGCCGTGATCGGCAACGACATGCGCAATTCGTTCGAGCTCGCGCTGGACCACATGGGTCGCAAGATGGGCGGCAAGCCGGTCGAGGTGATCTACGAGGACGACGGCCAGAAGCCCGATGTCGGCAAGCAGAAGACCGAGAAGCTGGTGCAGTCCGACAAGGTCGATTTCCTGGTCGGCTACATCTGGTCGAACGTGCTGCTCGCCTCGCTCAAGACCGCGGTGGATTCGGAGACCTTCATGATCTCGGCCAATGCCGGCCCGTCGCAGCTCGCGGGCGAGCTGTGTTCGAAATACGTGTTCTCGACCTCCTGGCAGAACGACCAGACGCCGGCCGCCATGGGCCTCTACATGAATGCGAACGGCGTCAAGAGCGTGTTCCTGATTGGTCCGAACTACGCCGCCGGCAAGGATATGCTGGCCGGCCTGAAGAGCACGTTCAAGGGCGAGATCAAGGGTGAGGAATACACGGTCTGGCCGAGCCAGCTCGATTTCTCGGCGGAGCTGGCGAAAGCCCGCGCCTCCGGCGCCGAATCGATCTTCGTGTTCTATCCCGGTGCGGCCGGCGCGCAGTTCCTCAATCAATACGTCCAGGCCGGCATGAAGAGCACGATGCCGCTCTACACCGCCTTCACCGTCGACGAGACGACGTTGCCGTTACAAAAGGAGAATGCGTTCGGTGTGCCCGGTGCGCAGGAATGGGTGAACGATCTCCCGAACGAGCAGAACAAGAAGTTCGTCGCCGACTACCGCGCGAAATATCCCGGCGCCCGGCCGAGCTATTACGGCGCGCAGGCCTATGACGCGGCGCAGCTCATCAACAGCGCGGTGATCGCCGTCGGCGGCGACACCTCCAAGAAGGAAGCGATGAAGGCCGAGATGGAGAAGGCCAACTTCAAGTCACTGCGCGGCGCGTTCAAATACGGCAACAACCACATCCCGATCCAGAACTTCTATCTCCAGGACGTGGTGAAGGGTGCAGGCGGCGAGCTTTCGCTGAAGACCGTCGCCACCATCGTCACTGCTGATCAGGACCGCTTCCACGACAAGTGCCCGATGAAATGAGGTCCCCACCTCTCCCCGCACTTGTCCCGCCGGATCGGAAGGCGGATGCGGGGAGAGGAGTTCACCGCGCGGTCTTTTCCGTCAGTGCTTCGTCGCGACGCTCCTCGCAATGGCGGTTGGATGGAACCTACAGCCGCGGTATGCTCGCGGGCCGCACCTCGCGCGCCTGCGCGGCGAGCCTGATGCCGGCATTGGCCGCACCAAAGCCCTGATAGTTCCGCCGCTCGACGATCTCGAAGAAGAAGCGCTCGTCGAAGATGTGGGTGTAGACCTGGAAGAATTCGCCGTCGCCCTCGCGGTCATAGAGGATGTGGTTGGCGCGGAGCTTGGCCATGACATCCGGGGCAAGGTCGTATTTGGCTTCGATGTCGTCGTAGTAGTTATCAGGAATATCCAGGAAGCCCGCGCCGCGGGCGCGCATGGCTGCGACGGCGGCGAAGATGTCCTCGCACGCAAAGGCGACGTGTTGCACGCCTGAGCCGAAAAACTCCGAGATGAAGCGCGCCGGCAGCGTGCGGTTGGCGGAGGACCCGTTGACGACGAAGCGCAGGCTCTGGTCGCCATTGACGAGGGCCTGACTCTGCACGAGGCCGCGGGGGTCCGCGATCTCCATCTGCGGCAGCCGCGCGAGGTCCAGGATGCCGGTATAGAACAACAGCCAGGACAGCATCTCGTCATAGGGCATCGACTGCGCGATGTGATCGACCGCGAGCAGCGCATCCGCACCTGCGTCGCCCGCGACGGGTTCGAAATCCGTGTCCCAGTTCTTGCCGGCTTGGTCGAGGAAATAGAGCAGACTGCCGCCGACGCCGTGGATCGCGGGGATCTCCAGCTCGCCCGGCCCGACCGGCTGATAGAAGGTGCGCGCTTTCAGGGTCTCGGCGCGCTGCATGGCAAGGCCGGCATTGTCGACGTCGAGCGCGATGGCGCAGACGCCGGGGCCGTGCGTGACATAATGCGAATGCGCAAAGCCGTCGGTCTCGGAGTTGATCACGAGCTCGACCTTGCCCTGGGACCAGCGCTCCACAGCCTTGCTGCGGTGCTTGCCGCTTTTGCGGAAGCCGAGCTGTGACAACAAATGCGCGAGCTCGCCGGCCTTGTTCTCGTTGACGGCGAACTCGATGAAGCCCGTACCGCTGCTTTTCGCCTTCGGCGCCAAGGGCTCGCCGACGAGCCTGGGCCAATGCGGGGCGAGCTGATCCTGTAACAGGATCAGCGAGCGCAGGCCGTCGACCGCGGTCTGCCCGGCCGAGCCGGCGCGGAATTGGTCGTTGAAAATCTCCAGCGACCACGGACCGGAATAACCGGTCGCGGCAATCGCCTGCATGAACTCGCTGACCGGCAGATCACCCTGGCCCGGGAAGGAGCGAAAGTGTCGGCTCCAAGACAAAACGTCGAGTTCGAGCTTCGGCGCGTCGGCGAGCTGGACCAGAAAGATCTTGTCACCGGGGATCGAGGCCATCGGCCGTACCGGGAAGCCGGGCGCCAGCGCGTGAAAAGAGTCGAGGATGACGCCGATCGCGGGATGATCGGCGCGCCGCACGATCTCCCAAGCGTCCCGATAATCGTTGACGTGCCGGCCCCAGGCCAGCGCCTCGTAGCCGATGCGCAAGCCCCGCCTGGCGGCGTGGTCGCCGAGCTCGCGAAAATCATCCGCGGCGCGGTCGATGCCGCCGAGCGAGGCAGGCGAGACGTTCGAACAGATCAGCAGCAAATCGGTGCCGAGCTCCTGCATCAGGTCGAACTTGCGTTCGGCACGGGCGAAATTGCGCGAGCGCTGCGGCTCCGGCATGCCTTCGAAGTCGCGGAACGGCTGGAACGCGCAGATCTCGAGATTGAGGTCCTTGCAGAGTTTTGCGATCTCGCGCGGGCTCGCACCGAACGACAGCAAATCGTTCTCGAAGATCTCGACCGCCTCGAACCCGGCGGATGCGATGGCACGCAGCTTTTCGTCGAGGGCGCCTGAAAGGGAAACGGTTGCGATCGAGCGCTTGTTCATGCGGCCTGCTCCATGATGTGGCCCGGCGATATTTTTTGACCCGTGCGCGCGGCTTCGCCGACGGATTCGACGACGGCGAGCGTGGCCATCGCGTCTTGCACCGAGATCAAGGGCTGTTCGCGACCCGCGATCACCGCGCAGAAATGCCGGAGTTGCTCGGCCAGGGGATCGAATGCGGCGGGCGCGATCGTCGCGCGCGACAGCGGCGCGTACCAGCCGGGCTGCTGCGCATAGGTCCACAGCTCCATATTGGGCACCGACAGCGAACCCGCGGTTCCGGAGAAGATGTAGCAGGGCTGGTCTTGCTTCGGGTATGCAGCGTTCTCGCCGGACGCGAGCTCCCAGCTCCACGGCGCCGGCGTCGCATCCGACACGGTCACCGTTCCCAGTGCGCCATTGGCAAAGCGCAGCAGCAATGCAGCGGTGTCCTCGACGGCAAAGCCGCGAACCTTGTTCGACGTCAATGCCTGCACTTCGCTGATTTCGCCGCAGATGAAGCGGAGATTGTCGATGTCGTGGATGAGGTTGATGAGCAGCGGGCCGCCACCGTGCTCGCGCCGCCACGCCACATCAAAATAATCGTCGGGCTTTTTCAGCAGCCACAACCCGACCACGGCCGTGAGTTGGCCGAGCTTGCCGTCTGCCACCGTTTCGCGAGCGGCCTTGATGATGGGATTGTGCCGGCGGTGATGGCCGACCAGCATCGGCACGCCGGTCCGTTTGACGGCTGCGCACAGACGTTGCGCGGCAGCGACGGTGTCGGTCACCGGCTTCTCGATCAACGCCGGCACGCCGGCCTCGGCGCAGTCGAGGGCCATCCGGAGATGCAGGGCGTTCGGGGAAGCAATGATCAGACCGTCGGGTTGTTCCTGCGCCAGCAATGCGCGGTGATCTGTGTAGCATGGCACGTTGCGCGCCCGCGCATGATCGGTCGCAGCGGGTGAGGGATCGGCGATGCCGGCCAGCACGCAGTCTTGCGAGGCCTCGATCAGTTCTGTGTGGCGGCGGCCGATCAAGCCGGCGCCGGCGACCGCAATGCGCTTTCGCGGGCTCATGCTGCGTTCTCCTCCATGACGCCACCGACGAAGAGCTGGCCGATCCTCGGATCGTTCAGGATGGAGGCGGCCTCGTCGACCATCCGCCTCAAGCTGCCTGATAGGCGGCGCTACGTGCCGCCATCACGGCATCAAAAGCCTCTCCCATGACTTCGGTCGAGGGGGTGAGGCCCGTGAACAGTTCGAAGGCGTCGGCAGCCTGGTAGATCGCAAGCTCCCGCCCGGTCATGATCCGGGCACCCTTCTCTCGCGCTGCGGCAAGAAGCGGCGTGATCAGCGGCGAATAGACGGCATCGGCGACCCACAGATCGGCTCGGAGCAGCACCGCAGGCACCGGTGTGTTGCGGTTCGGCAGCATGCCGACCGGCGTTCCGTTGATAAGCCCGGTCGCACCATCGAGCGCGTCCTCGACGCTTCGGGCCACCCGTGCGCCACCGTGCTCGGCCAGCAGGGTGGCGAGCTTCTCGGCTCGCGCCGATTCGCTGTCGAAGATGCGGAGGTCGGCGACCTTCAGGCTCGCCAGCGCAAACGCAATCGCTTTGCCGACGCCACCGGTGCCGATGACGGCCACCGCATTTCCGGAAGGGGCCAGCAGCGGCTGAACGGCATGTGCAAAGCCCGTGGTGTCGGTGTTGTGGCCGATCAGCCGCCCGTCCTTGACGACCACGGTATTGACCGCGCCCATGGCGGCCGCGCCCGGTGCCAGCTCGTCGAGCAGCGGCACGACGGCCTCCTTGTAGGGGAAGGTGACGTTGACGCCGGCAAAGCCGAGCCGCCGCACGCCCTCCAGCATCATGCTGAGCCCGGCCGTGTCGGCGCCCGCGACCTCAATGAGCTGGTAGTGGCCGCGCAGGCCCAGTGCCTCGGCTGCGCGCTCATGCATCGCGGGGGAGGCGGAATGGGCGATCGGCGCGCCGATCAGGCCGGTCAGGAGCTTTTGGGAGGCGGCAGGTCCGCGGTTAGACATGATCCGTTATGGTCTCTTGGTCGTCTCTTCGGGGCGCGTTGATGTCAGGCCATTAGCGGGAAAATCCGCGCAATTCCAACAGGAACGATAGTCAATCTCCTGCCTGACTCAATTACCCTTTCGTCCCGCAAGCCTAACATAATGTTATTTCTTCCGGGTCCGCGCGGCCGCGGCCTTGCCGTTGCCGCGGGACGGCTCGACGGCGCGCATCTCGGCGCGCAGGGACTCGATGAAATGTTCGACATGGAGCGACAGCGGCGCGCCTCGCTTGACCGCGATATAGGTCTCGAAACGGGTCGGCTCGGTGATCTTCAACAGCTCGACCCCGGGATAGCCGCCATGCGCCACCGTGAACTGGTCGATGATGGCGATGCCTAGCCCCGCTTTCACCAGCGCGCAGACCGTGGTGCCGAACCGCGCCCGGATGGTGATGTTGTAGTCGAGCCGGTGGCGGGCAAACATCTCGGCCATGATCCGGCCGTAAGGGTCGTTGGGATCGATGCCGATCAGAGGGTAGCGGGTGATCTCGGCAGCCGAGACCTGCTTGCGCCCCGCCAGCTCGTGGCCCGGCGGCACGACGCAATAGAGCTCGCCCGAAGCGAGCGGCATGAAGTCGAGCCCGGAATGGTCCAGCCGGTAGCTCATGGCGACGCACTCGCCGCGGCCGAGCATGAGATAGTCGATTGCTTCCTCAAGCTTCAGGATGTTGATGTCGATGCCCAAATCAGGATAGCGGCGGCGCACGCGTTCGATCGCGCGGGGCACCATCACCTGCGAGATGCTCGGCACCGAGCCGATGCGCAATTCCGACAATCCGCCGCGGCCGATCTTGGAGATGAGCTCGGAGAGGTCGTCGACCTTCTTGTAGACGCCGTTGATCTGCTCAAAGATGTTCTCGGCTTCCGGCGTCGGGAAGTAGCGGCCGTTCCGGCGCTGGAAGAAGCGGATGCCGAGTGAGCGCTCGGTGTATTTGACCAGCCGGCTGATCCCCGGCGCCGACACGTTCAACAGTTTCGCCGCGCCGCCAATGGTGCCCGTCACCATCACGGCACGGATCACTTCAACCTGGCGCAGCGTCATCATGGTCTTGGCATCCGAGAGAGCTCGTGGCGACGATCATCTCACGAGAGCCGGGATGTCATCCAGCGGCAAAGTGAGGCTGGGGCGGAGCAGGGCGAGAAGTTTCGCGGCGGGGGTGTTTCGACCAAAATCGGCGCGTTCACAGGGAAGGGCATCGTCGGGCGGTCCATTGCATCGGGCCGTCTGCCGCAGCCTGGGTCTCAGCTCGAAGGTCCTTCCGGCGAAACGCTGCCGGGCCGCTCCGCACGCTCGCTTTGCAGCACGTCGCGCGCGTACTCGATGATTTTCTGCTTGTTCGCGATATCGCGGACGGCGAAAAACACGCGGTTCAATTCCAGGCCGAGCACGCTGTTGAGGGCGATGTTCTCGTCTTCCATCGTAGCTTCTCGCTCTTGACGCCTCAGGCGTAACTGGACGTTAGTTCCTCCACAAGTAGATTAAATCTTCGATGCCAGCGCCACACCGGGGAATTACAGAGGGCAGTGAATTGAGGCACCCCCCTAAGACGTGCTATATCGAGCCGCGAGTGGCAGGGAATGCACAAATGTCCGTCGTGGATTATGGCCGCGAAGCGCTGGACTTCATCGAAGGGCTGGGAGCCTATGACAGGGTCCCGGACACAATGGATGCGCTCGCAATCGCGTTCGGCCGCTACGGCTTCGAGCACATCATCGTCACCGGTTTGCCGAATCACGATCAGCGCTTTTCCCAGATGGTGCTGGCCAAGAAATGGCCGGCTGAATGGTTCAGCCTCTATACCGAAAAGAGCTATGACCGCGTCGATCCCGTGATCCGGAAGTGCCGGCACACGGTCAATCCGTTCGAATGGTCGGAAGCGCCTTATGACGTGAAACTCGAGCCAGGCGCGGTGGAGGTGATGCGCCGCGCCGCCGATTTCCGCATGTCGCGCGGTTTTGTCGTGCCAATCCATGGCCTGACCGGCTATGAAGCCGGCGTCTCGCTCGCCGGCGTTCATCTCGATCTCAACGTCCGCAGCAAGCCCGCACTGCATCTGGTCGCGATGTACGGCTTCGATCACATTCGCCGCTTGCTTGCGCCCTCGCCGCATCCGTCGGCGCGCCTGACCCCGCGCGAGCGCGAGGTGATCGCCTGGGCGTCGCAGGGCAAGTCTGCCTGGGAGATCGGCGAGATACTGAACATCACGCAGCGAACGGCGGAAGAGCATCTGGCTACCGCTGCGCGCAAGCTCGGCGCCGTCAACCGGACGCATGCGGTCGCGATCGCGATCCGCCAAAAAATCATCACCCCCTGAAAACTTCGCCTACTGGGAAATTTCCCAATAGTCGATTTGGCCTTTTTCGCTGACGTTCCCCCGCATTTGCACACGATGGGGGAGTTTCATGATTCACGTTATTTCTGCTGTTAACCGGCACCTCTACGAAGACGTGCTCGACCAGCATTTTCGGATACGCCACGAGATTTTCGTCGAAGAACGGAAATGGGAGGAACTGCGCAAGCCCGACAGCCGCGAGATCGACGCCTACGACAATGAGGACGCGATCTACCTACTCGCTCTCGAGAACCGCCGCGTGCTGGGCGGCTCTCGCCTGTATCCCACCACCAAGCCGACCATGATCAGCGAGGTGTTTCCTTATCTCGCCGCGGTGCGGGGTTGTCCTGTCGACCCGCAAATCTGGGAGTGGTCCCGCTTCTTCGTGACGCGCGAGCGCCGCGATGGCGCATTCAATCTGCAACTGATGGCGGCGGCGCAGGAGTTCTGCCTCGATCAGGGCATCGAACGCCTCTGCCTGGTGATGGAGACGTGGTGGCTGCCGCGTTTCCACGACATCGGCTTCGTCGTCAAGCCGCTGGGATTGCCTGCGCTGATTGCGGATTCCTGGACTATGGCCGCGACCATCGAGGTCCGCCAGGAATCGCTCGACATCGTACGCGACCGTATCGGGACGAAGAATGTCGTCCATCAGGACGGACCGCGTCTCGATTGCATCGCCCGTGCCAACACCTGCGGCCTCGCTGCCGCGCAACGAAAGACCGCCTGACATGTCGAACATGATGCGAGACGGCCAGATCATGGCGCAGACCAAGGACGAAAATCTCGGCTACATGTCGGACATGGCGCTCGAACTCGCGCAGATGGCGGACGATGCCGGATTGGTGACGCTCGCCTATTTGTTCCGGATGGCCGCGCTGGAGGCCTCGACCGCCAACAGCGAGCTCAACGAGCCGAACGATCTTCCCCGTCACATCACGTCACATTAGACGTCGCTTCCTCATCCCGGCCTCAACAGCTCCCTCTTCCCGGCAACGGGGAGGGTTTTCGCTTGGGTGCGGCAGGCTGCCCCATCCAGCGCGGCGGCCTCCTTGCATGACGGCTCTGGTCGCATGCACCGGCATGCAACAAAGTGCATGTCTGGTGTGGAATCGCTCTTGCTTCGGAACGATACTGCCATTACCCATTTTTCAGCCTTGAAGAGGCAGGGGGAGCTCTTTCACTGATGGCGACTGTGTTCGAACATCGGCGCACGTCTGCGTGCGCCTGAAAGAGCGTTGATGCTGCTCGTCGTCGAACAGTTCTTGAACGGATTGCAGTTCGGCCTGCTGCTGTTCCTGCTCGCCGCCGGCCTGACGCTGGTGTTCGGGATCATGGATCTCGTCAACCTGGCGCACGGCTCGCTCTACATGATGGGCGCCTATTTCGCCGCGACCTTCGCGGCCTGGACCGGGAGCTTCCTGCTGGGGGCGCTGCTGGCGTTAGGGGCGACGCTGGCGCTCGGCATCGTTCTCGAGGTGAGTGCGCTGCGGCATCTCTACGGGCGCGATCATCTCGACCATGTGCTCGCAACCTTCGGACTGATCCTGTTCTTCAATGAAGCCGTACGGCTGATCTGGGGGCCGGCGGGCCTCGCGCTGCCACTGCCGGCCTGGCTCACCGTGCCGGTGCCGATCCTGCCAGGCATTCACTATCCCGCCTACCGCCTCGCCATCATCGTGGTCGCGCTGCTGGTTGCGCTGCTGCTCTATCTCGGCGTGATGCGCACGCGCATCGGCATGCTGATCCGCGCCGGTGCCTCCAACCGCGAGATGATCGGCGCGCTCGGCATCAACATCAAGCTGCTCTACACGCTGGTGTTCGGCCTGGGCGCCGCGCTCGCCGGCCTCGCCGGGCTGATGCAGGCGCCGATCCTCACCGTGCAGATCGGCATGGGCGAGAACATCCTGATCCTTGCCTTCGTCATCATCGTGATCGGCGGCATCGGCTCGATCCGCGGCGCATTCCTCGCCGCGATCTTCGTCGGCATGATCGATACGCTCGGCCGCGCGTTCCTGCCCAATCTGTTGCGGCAGGTGCTGAGCGGCGCGGCTGCCTCCACCGCCGCGCCTGCGCTGTCCTCCATGCTGATCTATCTGCTGATGGCGATGGTGCTGGTGGTGCGGCCGGAGGGGCTGTTTCCGGCCAACCGTCGATGAAGGGTTTCTCGGTGAGCAAGGCCGTCACGGCCCTGATGCTGGCGGGCCTCCTGCTGCTGCCGCTCTATTCGTATCTGTCCGGCAACATCTTCATCCTGACGCTGTTCACGCGCATCGTCATCCTGGCGCTGGCGGCCGCCAGCCTCAACCTCATCATGGGCTTCGGCGGCATGATGAGCTTCGGCCACGCCGCCTATCTCGGCATCGGCGGCTACGCGGTCGGCATGCTCGCGCAGGAAGGTGTTGGAAGCGGCTTCATCCAGTTTCCGGTCGCGCTGGCGGCATCCGCCGTCTATGCGCTGGTGATCGGCGCGCTGTCGCTGCGAACGCGCGGCGTCTATTTCATCATGATCACGCTGGCCTTCGCCCAGATGGCCTATTACGTCGCCTCGGGGCTCGCGCGCTACGGCGGCGATGATGGCCTCACCGTCTACAAGCGCAGCGATTTCTCCGGCCTGGTCAACCTGTCGAACCGCACGCAGTTCTATTATCTCTGCCTCGCCTGCCTGTTCGGCGTGATCTTCCTGATCTGGCGCATCGTCAATTCGCGCTTCGGCCTCGTCGTGCAGGGGCTGCGCTCCAACGAGCAGCGCATGCAGGCGATCGGCTTCCCGGCAAAACGCTATCAACTCGTCTGCTTCGTCATCTCGGGCACGATGTGCGGCCTCGCCGGCGCGCTGCTCGCCAACAACACCGATTTCGTCAGTCCGGCCGTGATGTACTGGACGCGCTCCGGCGATCTCATGGTGATGGTGATCCTGGGCGGCATGGGCACGCTGTTCGGCCCTGTGGTGGGGGCGGTGATCTATCTCCTGCTGGAAGAGTTCCTGTCGCAGATTACCGAATATTGGGCGCTGATCATGGGCCCGCTGCTGCTGTTGATCGTGCTGTTCGGCCGCGGCGGTATCATGGGTCTGCTGGGGAGGCTCAATCGTGGCTGAACCGCTGCTCCGCGTCGAGAAGCTGGTGCGCCGCTTCGGCGGCATTACCGCAACCGACAACGTCTCGCTCGACGTCGCGGCAGGCGAACTGCACGCCATCATCGGGCCGAACGGCGCCGGCAAGACCACACTGATCAGTCAGCTCACCGGACACCTCGAGCCGCATTCAGGCAGCGTCTCGCTCGGGGGCCGCGACATCACCTATCTGCCGGCCTATCGCCGCTGCGCGTTGGGTCTCGCGCGTTCGTTCCAGATCACCTCGCTGCTGCTCGACTTCACTGCCGCAGACAACGTCGCGCTGGCCGCGCAAGCGCATGCCGGCCACTCGTTCCGCTTCTTCGCCGATGCACGCAAGGAAAGGGGTTTGCGCGATGCCGCCCGTGCGGCGCTCGATCGTGTCGGCCTGCTCGATCGCGCCGACGTCGTGGTGAGCAGGCTCAGCCATGGCGAGCGCCGTCAGATCGAGCTCGCGGTCGCGCTGGCGAGCAAGCCAAAACTGCTGCTGCTGGACGAGCCTATGGCAGGTCTCGGCGTCACCGAATCCCAGGGCATGGTGAAGCTGCTCCAGGAGCTGCGCAAAGAGGTCTCGATCGTGCTGGTGGAACACGACATGCCGGCGGTGTTCGCGCTGGCCGACCGCATCTCGGTGCTGGTCTATGGCCGTGTCATCGCCTCCGGCGATCCCGCGGCCATCCGCGCCAACGAGGACGTCAAGCGCGCCTATCTCGGCGACCAGCACGTGGTGACGCGCCATGGCTGATACGCTGCTCGAGGTCGACGGCATCGAGACCCTGCTATGGCCTCAGCCAGGTGCTGTTCGGCCTGTCGCTGTCGATCAAGCCGGGCGAGATGGTTTCGCTGATGGGCCGCAACGGCATGGGCAAGACCACGACGATCCGCTCGATCATGGGCCTGACGCCGGCGCGATCGGGCAGCATCCGCTTTGCGGGTGCGGAGGTGCGGCAGCTGCCTTCGTACCGCATCGCCAAGCTTGGCATCGGCCTCGTGCCCGAGGGTCGCCAGATCTTTCCAAACCTCACGGTGCGCGAGAATCTCGTTGCCGCCGCCGCCGATCGCTTTGGCAGCGCCAATCCCTGGACGCTCGCTGCGATCTACGTGCTGTTTCCACGGCTCGCCGAACGCGCCGCCAACATGGGCAACCAACTCTCCGGCGGTGAACAGCAGATGCTCGCCATCGGCCGTGCGCTGATGACGAACCCAAAACTCCTGATCCTGGATGAAGCGACCGAAGGACTTGCGCCGCTGATCCGCGAGGAGATCTGGAACTGCCTGTCGATGCTGAAGCGCCGGGGCCAGTCGATCCTGGTCGTCGACAAGAACGTCGATCACCTCGCCCGCATCTGCGACCGCCATTACATCATCGAGCGCGGCAAGACGGTGTGGAGCGGGACATCGGACCAGCTGATGGCTGAGCCGGATCTGCAGCATAAATATCTGGGTATTTGAGCCGACGCATTCTCCACGTCATTGCGAGCGCAGCGAAGCAATCCAGAATTTCTCTGGGGAGGGATCCTGGATTGCTTCGTCGCTCAGCTCCTCGCAATGACGGAAGCGAGAGCGCAGCTCAAAACACCTCGAAATATTCGCGATGCTCCCAGTCGGTCACCTCCGCCAGGAAGCGGTCGATCTCGGCGTTCTTGATGTGGGTGTAATAGTCGACGAACTCCGTGCCGAATTTTTCGCGGAAGAACGGATCGTCCTTCAGCGCGCTGACCGCATCCCGCAGGGACTTCGGCAACGACGGCGCCTTGGTCTCGTAGGGCGTGTCGGCCGAGGGGCCCGGATCGAGCTTGCGGTCCACGCCGTCGAGGCCGGCGAGAATTTGCGAGGCCATGTAGAGATAGGGATTGGCCGCGGGCTCGCCGACGCGGTTTTCCAGGCGTGTGGCGGCATCGTTCGCGCCGCCCAGCACGCGGATCATCACGCCCCTGTTGTCGCGGCCCCAGATCGCCCGGTCCGGCGCCAGCGAATAGGAGCGGTAACGCTTGTAGCCGTTGATGGTCGGCGTCGTGAATACGGTGGCGGCACGGGCGTGATCGAGCAGGCCGGCGAGAAACGCCTTGCCGAACGCGCTGAGCGCCTCTCCGCCGTCCTTCGCCATGAACAGGTTTTCGCCGCTCGCGCGCGAAACCACCGACTGGTGCAGGTGCCAGCCGCTCGCAAACAAATTCGGCAGTTTCGGCCGGCACATGAAGGTGGCGTGACAGCCGTGCCGGCGCGCAATCTGCTTCACGGCGCTGCGGAACAGCACCATGTTGTCGGCGGGCTCCAGGCCCTTCTTCGGCGCGAAGGTGAACTCACATTGGCTCGGCCCGAACTCGACTTCGACGGAGCGCAACGGCAGACCGAGCGCGACGATGTCACGGCGCAGGATCTCCAGCACCGGCTCCATCTGATCGAAGCGCTGTTCGGTGAGGTATTGATAGCCGTGGGAGAGCAGGCTCACCGAGGGCGGCGTGCCGGGCTGTCCGGCGTCCTCCGCGCGCATATGCGGGTCGTCGAGCCTGAAAATGTGGAATTCGACCTCGAGCCCCGCGACGAAATCATGCCCGCGGCGGCCGAGCTCGTCGAGGACCTTGCGATAAAGCCCGCGCGTCGCGAACGGAACGGGACGGCCGTCATTGAAATGGAGGTCGCACAACACCCAGCCCGTCGCCGGCGCCCATGGCAGCACGCGAAACGTGGTGGGGTCGGCGACCATCAGCACATCGGCCGCGCCTTCCATTTCCTTCATGCCGAAGCCGCCGCCTGACGTGAACACCGGAAAAACCGTGCGGTGCGAGGTGTCCTTGGCGAGCATCGTCGTGGTGATGGAGCAGCCGCTCTCCAGCGAGGCGAGGGCTTCCGAGGCAATAATGGTCTTGCCCCGCAAAATGCCGTGCTGATCGGGGAAGGCGAGGCGGATGACTTCGAGGTTCTGCTCCTCGACGATGCGGCGCATGCGCGCTGCAGCGTCCTTCTGCTCATCCGACCACAGCGCGTGACGCGCGACGAAAGTCACGTTGCAATTCCTCCAGTCGTGAGGCGCGAGCATGCGCCACATTCTCCTGCGCTCGCAATGACGCGGATAGACCTCACTCCGCCGCCGTCAGCCGATGCACCTGGCCTTCGCTCTCCTTCGGCACCGGCGCAGTCCATGGCGCGCCGCGGCGGCGCTTGACGTCGATTTCCATCCAGTAGGTCTCCCAGCCACGCGTCGGCCCGATGCCGTCCATCGTCGCCGGTCCCTGAATGCTGCGTGCGTTGGCCTCATCCAGGAACAGCATCGGCTTCTCGCCGCCTCCGACCTTCTCGATCTCCTGCCGCAGCAGGCGGCGATACTGCACGATCGCCTTGTCGCTGGTGCCGAGATGCTCCTTGGTGCGGTCCTGGATCGCGCCCATCGATTCCACCGCCCACTGGTCGTGGACGTTGATGTCGCTGCCCATCCCGGTATAGGTCGCGGTCTGCTGCTCGTGCGGATCGAAACCGTATTCGTTGCTGCGATTCTTCCGCGAGACGTAATCCGGCAGCTCATAGAGTTCGAGCCGCTGGTCGCGCATTTTCTTCTTGTCGACAGGGTTCGCATAGCTGGTGAAGATCGCGTACCAGTAGCAGTTCTCGTCATCGACAGGCACATGCCACTGCGTGATCGTCATCTCCGTGCTCATGGGAATGACGAAGCCGTGCGGAAACAGCTGGTTGGTGACGCGCACATGCGTGCGCTCCTCGTCGATCTCGCGCAGCGCGATCAGCCGGAGCCCATACTCGGTGTGCTCGACGTTGATGATGGGGCGGTCATATTCGCGCAGGATCTTCGTCATCGGCAAATCGCTTCCCGCGGAGGCGCCGCGGAATTGCTTGCCATAGGCGGTCGAGGTGTCCTCGTCCTGGAAGAAGCGGTGCAGATAGGAGGCGTGCGCGGGATCGATGCCGACCTCGAGCGCCTGCAGCCAGTTGCAGGCCATGTGGCCCTTGAATGCGAACGTATGGGTGCCGGGTGCGACGAAGCAGTCGAGCTCCGGAAATGCCGGCGGCTCGCCTTCGCCCAGCCAGGCCCACAGGATGCCGCTCTTCTCCACCACCGGATAGGAGCGCTGGCGGATGTTCTGGCAGAGCCTTGAATCCCTGGGCTCGGCCGGCGTCTCGATGCACTGGCCAGTCGCGTCGAACAGCCAGCCATGAAAGGCGCAGCGCAGGCCGCCATGCTCGAGCCGACCGAAGGCGAGGTCGGCGCCGCGATGGGCGCAGTGGCGGTCAATCAGGCCGTAGCGCCCGGTCTCGTCGCGGAACAGCACCAGGTTTTCGCCGAGCAGCTTGACGGGGCGGATCGGCCGCTGGCCCTCGAGCTCATCGACCAGCGCCGCCGGCTGCCAATAGCTCCGCATCAGCTTTCCGCACGGATCCTTCGGACCGGTGCGCGTGATCAGGTCGTTCTGCTCCTGGCTCATCATGGCGAGTGCATCCCTTGTGGAGTGGCGATTGTTCGCCTATTGAACGAATGGGCGAATTATGACATGCCTTGGATCGGCAGCAAGCACTATTTTGCAGGACTATCCGGAAGCCATGCCCAAGCTGAAGCGTAGCGAGACTGACGAGCGCGCGACGGATTTCGTCGAGGCGCTCGATCGCGGCCTGCGCCTGCTGCAATGCTTCGGCACCAACGCCGGCCCGATGACGCTGAGCGATCTTGCTCGCGCTGCCGACCTGCCGCGGGCCACCGCGCGGCGCATGCTGTTCACGCTCCAGCGCGGCGGCTTTGCTGCCGGCGACGGCAAGCTCTTCACGCTGACGCCGCATGTGCTGACGCTGGCGGCGTCCTATCTGCGCTCCAACCAGCTCGTCACGGTGCTGCAGCCGGTGCTCGATCGCGTCGCGACGGCGGCGAACGAAATCTCCTCGCTTGCGGTGCTCGACGGCGACGAAGTGGTGTTCATCGCCCGCAGCAGTCCGGCGCGGATGTTCTCCGGCGGTCTGGAGATCGGCTATCGTCTGCCGGCGTTCTGCACCTCCGTCGGCCGCGCCATGCTGGGCGAGTTCGATGATGTCGCGTGTCTCGCGCGCCTCGAGGCGATGAAGCGCGAGGCGCTGACGCCGCAGACGGTGACTGATCCGAAGAGGCTGCTGGCGCTTGTCGCGGCCGACCGCGCGCAAAACTATTCGCTGGTCGATCGCGAGGCCGAACCGCATTTCCGCTCGATTTCGGTGCCGGTGCGCCGCTACGACGACGTGATCGTCGCCGCCATCAACATGGGCGCCCATGTCGACCGCGTGCCGGTGCAGGAGTTGATCGATCGATTCCTGCCGCTGTTGCGCGAGGGGGCGGAGTCGGTGCGGTCGCAATTGTTGTAACTGCAGCGCCCCGGAGCAATTGAGCAGCGGCCCCTGTGAAGTCGATGATGATGGATTCGATGGGATGCGCCGGAGCGGCTGAAAGAGGCGCCGAAGGCGGCCCGCAGGCGAATCGGCATTGAGCTCGGTTGATTTGCTTCGTCAGCGTGAAAATTGCTAACACATGCGGCCGGGCTGGAAGCGCAGCTTCCGGCCCGGTCCAAGCGTTGCTGATGCCCGGAGACGATGATGCCCTTCGATTTGATCCTGCGCGGCGGACGGGTCGTCGACCCCTCGCAGAAGCTCGACGCCGTGACCGATGTGGCATTTTCCGGAGGCAAGGTGGCTGCGATCGGCGCCGGACTCAAGGTGGATGCCGGCACCGAGGTCCGTGACGTCTCGCAGTTCATCGTGACGCCTGGGCTGATCGATCTCCACACCCATGTTTATTGGGGCGGCACCTCGCTGGGCATCGATGCCGAGGAATTCTGCCGCGCCTCCGGCGTCACCACTTCTGTCGACACCGGCAGCGCCGGCCCCGGCAATTTCGCCGGCTTTCGCAAGCACGTGATCGAGCGGAGCCAGGTCCGCATCCTCGCTTATCTGCACGTTTCCCATGCCGGCATTTTCGGCTTCTCGCACCGGATCATGGTCGGCGAGAGCGAGGAATTGCGGCTGATGAATCCGATCGAAGCGGCCAGGGTGGCGGACGCCAACCGCGACATCATCGTCGGCATCAAGGTGCGGGTCGGGCTGCACTCCTCGGGCACCTCGGGCGCCGTGCCGCTCGATATCGCGCTTCAGGTTGCCGATGAGGTCGGCATGCCCCTGATGGCACATATCGACCATCCGCCGCCGACCTATGAAGAGGTGCTGGCGCGCCTGCGGCCGGGCGACGTGCTGACCCATGCGTTCCGTCCCTTTCCGAATTCGCCGGCCACCGCGCAGGGTACGGTGAAGCAGGCTGTGCTGGACGCGCGCGAGCGCGGCGTGCTGTTCGACATCGGTCACGGCAAAGGCTCGTTCGCGTTCAAGACCGCGCGCGCCATGCTGGCCAACGGCTTCCATCCGGATACCATCTCCTCCGACATCCACCAGCTCTGCATCGACGGCCCGGCCTTCGACCAGGTGACAACGATGTCGAAATTCCTCTGCATGGGCATGTCGCTGTCGGATGTGATCGCAGCCTCGACGGAGAACGCCGCGATGGCGCTGCGGCGGCCGGAGCTCGGTAGCCTCAAGCCGGGCAGCGTCGGCGATGCGACGCTGATCTCGGTAAAACAAGGCCAGTTCGATTATGAGGACGTCGTCGGCGAGCATCTGATCGGCGACAGGAAGATCGTCTCGGAGGGTGTCGTCATCGGCGGCCGCTGGTGGCATCCGAACTGATCGAGGTTATCCCTGCTCGCGATAGAATCGCAGGAGACGCGCGCCTGCCGGTGAAAGCCAGTCGGGGGCGCCAGCGATGTAGCCCTCGAGATGGCCGCTCGTCCCGACGAGATAGGTGATGGGCATGCCGAGGAGGGGAAGCATCCCTCGACGCTTGCGCCGCTGCTCCATAGGCATCGATGTAGCAGCCGAGGTTTTTCGCGGCGAGACCGTCGAGGAACGCGGTGATCTTTCGCAAGTCCTTCGTGTCGGTGCAGACGGCAATGACATCCAATTGGTCGCGTTGCGATCCCGCGAGGCTTGCCAGCACAGGGAGATCGAGCCGGCAGGCCGCGCACCACGTCGCCCAGAAATTGACGAGGGTGATGCGACCCGGCTTCGCCGTCACCACCACGTCTTTTCCATGCAGGTCCTGAAGCCGCAGCGGCGGCATCGCGGCGCGCGGCCGCACCACCGTGAACTGGCTGCGGCCGGCTTCGAACACCGGCGGCCAGTCGTGCTGCGCACGAGCCGTGCGCAGCACAGCGAGACAGGCACGAGATTCGCGCCCGGAATCAGCGCGATCGAGACCTGCTCCTTGGCTTCCGCAATCGCTTTCGATGAAGCGCACATGCTATAAGTGAGATCAGGCAGCGACTGGCGCAACGTTGCCAGCGGCTCGACCAGCGGGGTCTTGTCCGCCCTGAAGACGTCGATGCCCTTGCCATTGGCGACGACCTCGACCAGCAGCCGCGCGCCCTTGTCGGCAAAGTGTTTTGCGAGATTGGCCGAGTAGCTGATCGCGTGTCCCATGACATAAGGCTCGTTGCTGTCGACCAGGATCACGACGCCATCGGCGAGACGATCCTCCTTGGCCGCGGCGGCGCCGCAGGCCGTGAGGATCGACGCGCCTGCGAGCAGGCCCCTGCGGGACCATCCGTTGCCAGAGATCATGGCAGCAGCCTGCCGGTTAGAACCGGGGCGTGATCGGCGCCTTGCTGTTGCGCCCCCACAGCACGAACAGGCTGAGCGCGAGCAGGACAGCGTTGAGCGGCGTCACCTCGGCCTCGCCGCGCGAGAGGTGAAAGACCAGTGCAAACACTTGCAGGACCGAACAGCCCAGCGCGGCCAGCACGGTCAGCCGCGGCAGGATCCGCGTCAGGGCCGGCAGCAGGATGCCGATCCCGCCGGCGAGATCGACCAGCGCGATCGAACGAACGAAGGTTTCGGAATACTGGCCGGCAAAGGGCATCGCCGCGGCAAGCTGCGGAATGGGGGTCAGCAGCTTGTATAGCCCTGCCGAGATGAAGACGAAGGCAACGAGAGCCTGTGCAGCCCAGAGGCCGATGCGAAGGGCGCGCCCGGGGGTAGCGGTCGCGAAGGTGGTGGCGGACATGGTGGTGCTCCAAAATGTGAGGGTTGCCACCATTTGATAGTTTCTCCATTTTTGATCATTATCGGTTCCGGGATTAGTTTGTTTCCTGGTTGTTGATGATCTGATGGATACGCTGATCAGCATGCGGGTGTTTTGCCTCGTCGCGGAGCTGAAGAGCTTTGCGGCCGCGGCCGAGCGCCTGCGCATCTCGCCCGCCATGGCGAGCAAGCACGTGATGCAGCTCGAGAAGCGGCTGGGCACGCGGCTGCTCAACAGGACCAGCCGCCGCGTCAGCCTGAGCGAGAGCGGCACGCTCTACTTCGAGCAGACGCGCCAGATGCTGGATTCGCTCGACGAGGTCGAAGCCGCCGTCAGCAAGGCGACCGTCGTTCCGCGCGGCACCCTGCGGCTGACTGCGCCGGTGTGGATGGCCAACACGATCTTCGTAGGCGTGCTGGCGGACTACCAGGCGCGTTATCCGGAGGTGCGCCTCGACATCGATCTCAGCGGACGGCTGGTCAACCTGGTCGAGGAGGGATTCGATCTCGCCTTGCGCGCGACCGGCGAGCCCGACGAGGCGCTGATCGCGCGCTCTATCACCAGCGTCCCGTTCTACATGGTGGCCGCTCCCGCCTTCCTCAAACGCGCGGGCCGCCCGGCGACCTTCGCCGATCTCGCCGGCCAGGCCCTGTTGCACTACGCGCTCTATCCCGGCGAAAGCTTCTCCTACACCGGCGAGCAGGGTCCCGAGACCGTCAAGCTCAATCCGGTGCTGCGCAGCGCCAACGAAACGCTGCTGCATGCGGCGGCTCTGGAAGGCATGGGCCTTGCGATCCTGCCGAAATGGCTGGTGGCCGAGGACATCGCCGCCGGACGGCTCGAGCACGTTTTGCCCGAGCACATCGGGTCCGTAAAGCTGTTTGCGGTCTATCCCAGCCGCAAATATCTCTCCGCGAAGGTGCGGGCCTTCATCGACTTCATCGCCGCTGACAAGCGGATGAAATAGCGCGCGCGAGAGCATGATCCGGACGAATGTGCAGCGGTTTTCCGCAAGGGTCATGCTCAAACACCAATCTAAAGCGCGATGGGGATTCATCCCAATCTCATCGCGCTTTAGTCGCGTCCCGCCTCCATGATCGCCTTGGCGAGGCGCGCCGGATCGGAGAAGCACAGCTCGTGGCTGCCCCGCACCTGCACCAGGCGGAACAGGCCGAGCTTTTCCGATAGCCGCGGATGCCAGCCATGGCTGTGCGGCAGCGCGGTGTCCTCGGTGCAGTTGATGTAGGACTTTGCCAGCGGCATCTCGGCCGGATTGCTCTTCAGCGCGATCTTGTCGCTGAAGGTTGCGAGCGGGTGCGGATTGAGAACGTCATAGGCCTTCTGCGCAAGCTCGAGGTCGGCATCGTTGATGAAAGCCTCGCGCCAGATCGGGAAAGGCAGCACCACCGAGCCATCGCCGCGCTCGGCCGCGATCGCATCGAACAGCCCGACATAGTGCGGCGGCACCATGTCATTGAGGCTCTCGCCGTTGTCGGGCACGAAGGCGTTCCAATAGACCAGGCGGCGGATGCGTTCGGGCGCGAGGTCGGCGACACCGGTGATGACCATGCCGCCATAGGAATGGCCAAGCAGGATGACGTCCCTGAGGTTGTTCTCGGCGAGATAGTCCACGATCGACTGGATCGCTTCCTTCAGCCCGGTCGTCTTGGCGTCCCCTGGGCGGTTGCCTTTGATCGTCGGCGTGTGGACCTGATGGCCATGGGCGCGGATCGGGGCCGCGACCGGCTCGAACTCGGCACCGGTGTGCCAGGCACCATGGACGAGAACGTAGGTCGACATGTTGTGGCTCCTCCCGGGGGTGTGGTTAGATCGTTGTTAAGGCGTGTGGCCGTGCGGCCCAATCTGGAACGGCAACGGATTTCGCGCTTGGCTGGAAGTGAACCGGATTGGTCTCGGAGTGAACCGATGCAGAAAGTCGCGCGCGCCGCTCCGTCCCGCCGATCGGCCTGGGATACCGCGGAGATCAGACCGGGTGAGCAATTCGCCTATTATCGTGAGGCGATCTGCCAGGCCTTCATGAAGCTCACGCCGGAGCCGGCGGTCGTCTCGGGCTTTCCGGCCGCCGTCGAGCACATCCGTCTCGGCGATGCCGCGATCAACCGCGTCAGCTTTCCCGAGCATGTGGTGCGCCGCTCCGCGGCCGACATTGCGGCGTCTGATCGCAGCTGCTTCTATCTCAACCTGAAGCTGGCCGGCCGGTGCCGCATCAGGCAGGACGACCGCGAGATCAGCCTGTCATCAGGACAGGTCGGCATCTTCGACAGCGATCGGCAATTCGCGCTCCTGCACGACCGTGGTCCGCAATTGAAGGTGGCCTCGTTCTGGGTGCCGGCGGAGGCCTTGCGCGAGCGCTTGCCGGCCTCGTTGGACGTCACAGCAGCCCGCCTCTCCGACGATCCCTTTGTCGGTCACCTCATCGTCGAAACGGCGCGCACGCTCAGCGATGGTGCGCTGCGCATGACCGAGCACGAGGGCGTGCATCTGTTCCGGGCGCTGATCGAGCTGGTCGCCATCAGCCTGTCGCGGCAGAGCCGGGCGCACACCGCGGAGGCCGAGAGCCTGACCGATGCGACCATGCTGGCGCTGAAGCGCGCGATTCACCGCAGGCTGCGCGAGCCCGGCCTCAGCGTGGCCGATGTCGCCGAAGCCGTCGGCATCAGCGAACGCTATGTGCACAAGCTGCTGGCGCGATCGGGCTCCGGCTTCACCGACTATGTGATCGACCGCCGCCTCGACGGCATCGCCAGGGATCTCGCGGATCCCGCGATGGTGGACAGCGCGATCGGCGCCATTGCGTTCGACTGGGGCTTTTCGGACCTGTCCCATTTCACGCGGCGCTTCAAGCAGCGCTTCGGCTGCCGGCCGCGTGATTGGCGGGCGCGGTAGCGTCGATTAGAGCGATCTCGCGATCAACAGCTTCATGATCTCGTTGGTGCCGCCATAGATCTTCTGGATCCGGGAATCGATGAAGATGCGCGAGATCGGATATTCCTGCATGTAGCCGTAGCCGCCGAACAGCTGCAGGCATTCGTCGGCGGTCTGCACCTGCTTCTCCGAGCACCAGTATTTCGCCATGGACGCGGTGACGGTGTCGAGGTCGCCGGCGACCAGGCGCTCGATGCACCAGTCGACGAACACGCGGGCGATCATCGCTTCGGTCTTGCGTTCGGCGAGCGTGAAGGCAGTGTTCTGGAAATCCATCAGCGGTTTGCCGAACGCCTTCCGCTCCTTGGTGTACTCGGTGGTGAGCCTGACCGCGCGCTCCATCGAGGCCACGGCCCCGACCGCGAGCGCGAGGCGCTCCTGCGGCAGCTGCTGCATCAGCTGGACAAAGCCCTGGCCCTCCTCCTTGCCGAGCAGGTTTTCCGGCGGCACGGTCACGTCGTCGAAGAACAGCTCTGACGTGTCGGAGGCGTGCAGGCCGATCTTGTCGAGGTTGCGCCCGCGCTTGTAACCCTCGGCGCCGTTGGTCTCGACCACGATCAGCGAAATGCCCTTGGCGCCGGCATCACCGGTGCGCGCGACCACAATGACGAGATCGGCAGCCTGGCCGTTGGTGATGAACGTCTTCTGGCCGTTGATGACGTAGGAATTGCCCTGCTTCTTGGCGGTGGTCTTCACCGCCTGCAGGTCCGAACCGGTGCCGGGCTCGGTCATGGCGACTGCGCCGACCATCTCGCCGGAGGCCATCTTCGGCAGCCAGCGCTTCTTCTGCTCCTCCGAGCCGTAATTGAGGATGTAATGCGCGACGATGGCGCTGTGCACGGAGACGCCGGTCGTCAGTTCCGGCACCGTGCTTTCGAGGTCATCAAGCACGGCGGCGTCGTAGGCGAAGGTCGCGCCCAGTCCGCCATATTCCTCCGGCACGCTCGCCAGCAGCGCACCCATCTCACCGAGCCCGCGCCAGGCGAAGCGGTCGACCATCTTCTGCTCGCGCCATTTTTCGGCATGCGGCGCCAGATCCTTGGCGAGATATTTCCGGAACTGGTCGCGGAAGACGTCGAGCTCTTCGGTCATCCAGGAGGAGCGATAGGACATGGTCACCTCGGTCGATCTTCTCGTCAACGGCGCGCATATCACGCGTGCCACAACGGCCAAGGCGGGCGCAAGCCCGCCCGTCGTGGTACGCCAAGCCCGGGTGCCGATAATTGCGTTTTCCGGCTGCTGGCCCCGCCGTTATCCGGCCTGCGCGGTCTTGCCGCCGTCGATGACGAATTGGCCGCCAGTCGTGTAGGGATGATCGTCCGAGGCGAGCACGAGCGCGAAGGCCGCGATCTCCTCCGCCGTTGCAACGCGTTGCAGACCCGGAACATGCGACTTGGCCCATTGCGCGATGGCCACGTGCCAGGCTGCGTCCGGCAGGCTCTCCATGCCGGCGAGACGGCGGATGAAGGGCGTATCGGTCGTGCCCGGGATCAGCGTGTTGATGCGGATGCCGTGTTGGGCATATTCCAGCGCTGCAGCCTGGACCAAGCCGACGAGGCCGCGCTTGGCCGCAGAATAGGCGGAGCGGTTGGGCGAGGTGGCGATGGCGTTGGACGACGAGGTGACGACGATCGATCCGCCTTTCTGCAACATATGCGGGATCTGGTACTTCATCGACAGGAACACGCCGCGCAAGTCGGTGCCGATGACGTCGTCGAACTCCGTTGCGCTCAATTGATGCAGGGGCTTTTCGATGGAGATGCCGGCATTGTTGAAGGCGACGTCGAGGCCGCCGTACAGGCCGATGGTCTCGTCGACCAGCGCCCTGACGTCGGCCTCGTCGCGGACGTCGGCGCGCATGAACGTCGCCTGGCCGCCTGCGGCTCTCGCCTCTGCTTCCACCTGCTGGCCGCGTTCGAGATTGCGTCCGCAGAAAACGACGCGCCCGCCCTCGGCGGCGAACATCAGCGTGGCGGCGCGGCCGATGCCGGAAGTGCCGCCGGTCACGACGATGACCTTATCCGCGAAGCGTTGCCGGCCGCTCGGCTTCTGCCGCGGCAGCGCGGCGCCCTGGCCGAGCGCCACACCGCCGGCGAGACCGCCGATCGCGCTCGCCAGCATGCCGAGTGCGGCGCCGGCGACCAGATGGCGCCGTTTCACCGGAGAGGTTGCGGTGCTATGCTCCGTTTCGGTCATTGCGAATCCTCCGGTTCTCGATCTTAACGGTGTTAAGATCATTAGGCCTCAATCTAAACAGTGTCAAGTTACATGAAGAAAGCCATCGCGCGCGGCAATCTGAAGGGCAAGGCCCCAGGCAAGTCGGATACCGGCTACCATCACGGCGAACTCCAGGAGGCGCTGATCGCCGCGAGCGAAGCGATCCTGGCCGAGCACGGCGCCGACGGATTCACGCTGCGCGAAGCGGCGCGGCGGGCGGGCGTGTCACCGGCCGCCCCGTCGCACCATTTCGGCAATGCGCAAGGGCTGCTCACCGAGGTCGCGATCCGCGGCTATGAGGCGCTGGCCGCCGCGCTGCTTCAGGCCGCGTCCGGCAAGCGGAACGCGCGCGACAGGCTGCATGCGCAGGGACTTGCCTATGTCGAATTCGCGCTGACCCATCCGGGACGCTTCCAGATGATGTTCGCCAACAAGCGTCTCGTTGCGGACGACGAGCGGCTCAGAGCCGCAATCAAGGCTGCAGGCCGCGAATTCGAGCGCGTCGTCGCGGAGCTCGCCGGCGGTACGCCGAAGCAGACCGGGACCGCCGCGGCGGCCGCCTGGTCGACCGTTCATGGTTTCGCCAAGCTCGCGCTCGAAGGAAAGTTCGGCGCTGGCAATGACGAGGCCGGCCGACGCGAAATCATGCGCATGCTGGTTCAGGTGCTGAACTATCTGTGGCCACGGGATGCGCGGAATACCGCCTGAACACTTGCGTTTCCGCGCGGCTCGATGAATCTAGGCGGGCCAGCAGCAATCGGAACGCCGGGAAATGACCGTCAGCACGCGCGAGCTCAGGCTCGACATTGAACGCATCGGTGCAGTCTCCGCGATTCTGATGGTGCCGGCCGATGCGCGCGCCTGCTGCATCCTGGCGCATGGCGCCGGCGCGGGGATGCGGCATCCATCCATGGACAAGATTGCTGAGGGGCTTGCGAAGCGCGGGATCGCGACGTTCCGCTTCAACTTTCCCTACATGGAAAACAAGCAGGGCCGTCCCGACCAGCCTGTTGTCGCGCACGCCACCATCCGCGCGGCAGTGGAGGAGGCGACGCGACTTTGCCCGGGTGTGAAGCTCGTCGCGGGCGGCAAGTCGTTCGGTGGACGGATGACGTCGCAGGCGCAGTCCAAGGCCGCGCTGCCCGGCGTAAAGGGCCTCGCCTTCCTCGGCTTTCCCCTGCATGCCGACAAGAAGCCATCGACCGAGCGCGCCGAGCACCTTCAAGGCGTCGCCGTTCCCATGTTGTTTCTCCAGGGAACGCGCGACGGGCTGGCCGACCTCGGCCTGCTGAGGCCCGTCGTCGCGGCACTCGGAGCGACGGCGACGCTGCATGAGATCGAAGGCGGCGATCATTCCTTCGCGGTGCTGAAGAAGTCCGGCCGCACCAACGACGAGGCGCTCGCAGAAGCGCTCGATAGGCTCGCGGCATGGATCGATGAACTCGGCTGAGGTTCAGGCGGAGTAAAGCCCCTTGTCCCGCGCCTTCTGAATCGCGAGCGCGGCAATCAGGTCGAGCGTGGGAGTAGACAGGCCGGCGGTTCGCGCGAAAGCGGCCGGCGCCTTGACCAGCACGTCGATCTCCATGGCGCGGCCGAGCTCGTAATCCTGCAGCAGCGATGGCTTGTGGTTGGGCGCGGGACCACTGCGTGTCACGCGCTTGACTTCGGGGATGAAGTGCTGCGCGATGTCGTTGGCCTCATTCAACATCCGCGGGATGAGCTCGGAGAAGGCGGGATCGTCGCGCACGCCGCGCGCGGTCTGGCCAGTCAGCAGGCACAGCACCGACAGCGACATGTTGGTCAGCAGCTTTGACCAGATTGCCTCGCGGATCTCGGCCACCGGCGGCGATTCCAGACGTGCGTCGTTGAAGACGCCGCGCAGTTTCGTGATGCGCTCGCAATTGCGGTCGTCGCATTCGCCGATCAGGAGGCGATTGCGATCCGGCGTCAGGTTCTGCACCACGCCGGGCGCGACGATCTCGTTGGAGGAGAAGATCACGCCGCCGATGATTCGCTCTTTCGGGATGCAAGCACGCAGGCGCCCTCCTGGATCGAGGAACGAAATATCCGGCGGCGTCGGATGTCGCGGCGGCAGGCCGATCCCATACCACCAGGGAATGCCATTTTGCGCGAACACGATCGCGGTCTCGTCGTGCAGCAGCGGCTTGATGCTGGAGACCAGCCCGGTCAGCGCGGTCGCTTTCAGCGTCGAGACCACGACGTCCTGCTGGCCGAGCTGGGCCGGATCGCCAGAGGCGTTCACCTTGACGCCGACCTCGGAATCGCCGACGCGCAGCTTGATACCATTGGCGCGGACTGCCTCCAGATGCGCGCCCCGCATCACGCAACTGACTTCATGGCCGGCGCGCGCCAGCCGGACCGCGAGATGGCTGCCGACGGCGCCCGCGCCGAAAATGCAGATGCGCATGTGGTGTCTGGTCCCTGATCCCTAGGTGTCGCCTGGCGGCAGCATGACACAAGCCGCCATGCGATGGGCGCGGCCGCCCACGCTGGAAAGATATGGATCAAGACGCATTGCCTCGTCCATTATGCGCCGTCAGAATGACCGGAGATCGCCGATGACTGCCAGCCCCGTCCTGTGGAGCCTTGATGAGCGTGGGGTCGCGACCGTCACGTTGAATCGCCCGGAGGTCAACAACGCCTATGACGGCGCGCTGATCGCGGGCGTGCTCGCGGCCATGGACGAGCTGGCCAAGAAGCCGAACTTGCGCGTCGTCGTGCTCAGGGGCAACGGCAAGCACTTCCAGGCCGGCGTCGACTTGAAATGGATCAACGGCGTGCGGCCGCAATCGCCTGAGGCCAACCAGTCGGCGTCGCTGGCGACGTTCGAAGCCGTGCAGCGGCTCAACACCTTGCCGATCCCGACGCTGGCGCTGGTGCAGGGCGGCTGCTTCGGTGGCGGCACCGGCGTGATTGCGGCCTGCGATGTGGTGATCGCGGCCGACAACGCGCTGTTCTCCATCACTGAGGTGCGCTGGGGCCTCACCGCCGCGATCATCATCCCCCAGCTCTGCGATGCCATCAGTGTACGGCAAGTCCGCCGTTACGCGCTGACAGGTGAACGCTTCGGCGCCGACGACGCCCGCCGCATCGGCCTGGTCCATGAGGTGGTGCCGCTCGCCGATCTCGACGCCGCAGGCAGCAAGGTGGTCGAGCAGCTGCTCGCCAACGGCCCCGAGGCGATGGCCGAGACCAAGCGGCTCGCACTGGAGAGCTCGTTCGGTGGAATGGCGGTGGATGATGCGACCTACACCCGGCTCGTCCAGCTGCATTCGCTCAAGCGCCAGAGCGCGGAAGCGGCGGAGGGGCTGGCGTCCTTTGCCGAGAAGCGCGCGGCGAAGTGGGGCGGCGGGAAGGGCTGAGTCTCAGCAGCTCGGCTAACAGCGCCGCAATTCACAGCGACGGCGCGAGTGACGCCTTCAGCAAGGTCAGCAGCGCCTGCACCGCGGCCGCATTGCGCCGGCGTTCGGGGATAGCCGCCTTCACCCACAATTCCGGGATCGGAAAGTCGCGGAGCACCGGTTTCAGCGTGCCGTCGCGCAACGAGTCCGCAACGAGATAGTGCGAAATCAGCGTGATGCCGTTGCCGGCGATCGCGCTGCGCACCAGCACATGTCCCTCGTTGGAGGAGAGCAGGGGGCTGACCTGGATGCTGATGCGGCCGCGCGGCCCGTCAAAGACCCATTCGGGGCCCGTCGGCATGAAGCTGAGGCAGCGATGCTGGACGAGATCGCGCGGATGCTTTGGCGTGCCGTGCTGCCTCAGATAAGCCGGCGAGGCGCAGAGCAGGCGCTTCAACGGAACCAGCGGCTCGTCGACCACGCCGCCGAAGGAATGCGGGAAGGCGCCGATCGCGATGTCGAAACCCTCGGTGACGGGATCGACCGGACGGTCGATCAGCACGATCTCGAGCTTCAGCCGTGGATTTTGCGTCTGGAATGCGCTGAAGGCGTCCGCAAGCCGCGCCACCGTCAGCGAGGTCGGCGCCTTGATGCGGAGGTGATCGACGAGATCGTGGCCCTTCTCGCCCATGCGTGAGAGCAGGTCGGTGGCGTCAGTGACGACGCCGCGGGCGCGATGCACGTAGCGCTGTCCGGCCTCGGTCAGCCGCAATTGCCGGGTCGAGCGATGGAACAGCGGCGTACCGATCCGCGCCTCCAGCTGCGTGACGCGCTTGGCCACGACCGAGGTCGAGACATCGAGTTTTCGCGCGGCGGCGGAGAATCCGGCTGCGTCGGCGGTGGCGAGGAAGGCCTGGAGGTTCACGAGGATGTCCATGTCGACCTTTCTCGATTCGCGAAAGCTGATCGCATATTTTGGTGGATTGTAGCCTGCCGCGCGTTAATTCATAGTCGCCTCCAGCAAAGGATTTTGGGAAGGACGCGCCATGCGGGCCACGACGATCAACGAACCGGCACGGCAAGTGCCGCTCTACGGCGAATACGAGGTCGTCGTGCTCGGCGGCGGCCCGGCCGGTATCGTCGCTGCCGCCTCGGCCGCGCGCGCCGGGCGCAAGACGCTGCTGATCGAGCGCTACGGCTTCCTCGGCGGCATGGGCACCGCGGCCGGCGTCACCAATTTCTGCGGCCTGCACGGCAATGTCCATGGCGAAGCCGTCAGGCTGGTGCAGGGCATGGCGTCCGATCTGCTGGCGCGGATCGATCATCTCGACGGCCTCAACGCGCCGCATCTGATCCTCGGCAAGGTGTTCGCCCAGGCCTATGACACTGCGGCGTACAAGATCGCAGCCGACGAGCTGCTCGCCAGCCACAAGGTGCACATCCTCTTCCACGCCCTCGGCGCCGGCGTCGTGATGGGCGATAACAGCCGCATCGACGCGCTGATGGTCGAGACCAAGGCCGGCCGCCAGGCGGTGCGGTCGGAGATATTCATCGATTGCTCCGGCGACGGCGATCTCGCCGTCTGGGCCGGTGCGCCGTTCGAGATCGGCGACGAGCACGGTCATCCAATGTACCCGTCGATGATGTTGCGCCTCAACGGCATCGACCCTGCAAGGGCGGGCGATGCCTGGCGGACGATCCCGCAATTGATGGAACAAGCCACGGCCGCCGGCACCCACAAATTCCCGCGCAAGAGCGCGATCGTGCGGCCGCAAAAATCCGGCATCGAGTGGCGGGTGAATTTCACGCAAGTCGCGCGAGAGGACGGCCATGCCATCAACGGCGTCGAGCCTGACGATCTCACCCGCGGCGAGATCGAAGGCCGCAAGCAGGCGCTCGCCGCCTTCGAGTTCCTGCGCACGGTGCCGGGCTTCGAAAAGTCCTATATCGTCGATTTGCCGCCGCAGCTCGGCATCCGCGAGACCCGGCGCATCAAGGGCGGCTACCAGCTCAGCGGCAGGGATGTGCTCGGCTGTGCCTCCTTCGAAGACTCGATCGGCGTCAATGGCTGGCCGATCGAAGCCCATGTCGCCGGTGATGTCATCTTCACCTTCCCGCCGATCCCGGAATCGCGCGGCTATAACGAGCTGCCGTACCGGATGCTGGTGCCCGAGGGCGTCGACAACCTCCTGGTCGCGGGCCGCTGTGCCTCGATGACCCATGAGGGTCAATCTGCGGCGCGCGTCTCCGGTGCCTGTTTCGCGATGGGGGAAGCCGCGGGTTCCGCAGCCGCGCTCGCGCTCTCCGGAAACCGGATTCCACGCGAAATCCCCATTGAAAAATTGCAGGAAAGGTTGAAACAACAGGGCGCCTTCATCGGGCGGGATCAGCCCGTGCCGAAAGGCCTGTAATGAACTGCAAGAAGAACCATTGGAGGAAGCGGGATGATCGGGATTGCGCGGGTCGCGGCACTTAGCCTTTTGGCTATGATGGCGATAGGCACGGCCCAGGCCGAGGACGCACTGAAGGCCAAGATCGGCGTGCTCCGCCTGTCATCCTCCGCGCCCGTCTTCATTGCGCAGGACAAGGGCTATTTCCGCGAGGCCGGCCTCGATGTCGACCTGAAATTCTTCGACGCGGCGCAGCCGATCGCGGTCGCCACCACCTCGGGCGATGTCGATTTCGGCGTCACCGCCTTCACGGCCGGGCTCTACAATCTCGCCGGCAAGGGCGTGCTGAAGGTGATCGGCGGCATGAGCCGCGAGACATCAGGCTATCCCCTGATCGGCTATTTCGCCAGCAACAACGCCTATGCCGCCGGACTGAAAACGCCGAGGGACCTCGCCGGCAAGCGCATCGCGGTCACGCAGGTCGGGTCATCCTTCCATTATTCGCTCGGCCTGCTCGCGGACAAATACGGTTTCAAGCTTTCCGACGTGAAGATCGTGCCCTTGCAGTCGTTGTCCAACGCAGCCGCGGCGCTGAAGGGAGAGACCGTCGATGCGGCGCTGCTCCCGATCTCCACCGCGCGAAAGCTGATGGACGAGGGCGGTGCGAAGTTTTTGGGCTGGGTCGGCGACGAGACTCCCTGGCAGCTCGGCGCAGTCTTCGCTTCGCCGAAGACGCTGACCAACAAGGCGCTGGTGACGAAATTCCTTGGCGTCCTCGCGAAAGCCGACCGCGAATATCACGATGTGATCCTCGCTTCGATGAAGGACGGCGTTGCGCCGATCAACGACCGGACAAAACCACTGCTGGAGATCATCGCGAAATACACCAACCTGCCGGTCGAGCAGGTGGTCGGGAACTGCGCCTATATCGATCCCGACGGCAAGCTCGACGTCAAGAACGTCGACAACCAGATCAAATGGCTCCAGGAGCAGGGTTTCGTCGACAAGGGCTTTGACGCCGATGCGATCATCGCCAAGGATTACGTGAAGGCGGATTGAAAGAGCAGCTCGTGGACCTGATCGCCAACCGGATCTCCCATCATTTCGGCGATCTCGCCGTGCTCGACGACATCTCCTTCACGGTGGGCGCCGGCGAGGTGGTGGCGATCGTGGGTCCATCCGGCTGCGGCAAGAGCACGCTGCTGTCGATCCTCGGCGGGTTGCTGCAGCCGACCTCGGGCGCGCCCGAGTTGCGTGGGGCGCCGCCGGCGGACAGTCTCAATCCGTTGACCTTCGTGTTCCAGGATTTTGCGCTGCTGCCCTGGGCGACGGTGGAGGAGAACGTCGAATTCCCGTTGCTGCACACCCAGCTTTCGGCCATGCAGCGCCGCGCGCTGGTCGAAGACGCCCTGCGCCGCACCGGTCTGACCGATTTCCGCAAGACCTATCCAAAGCAGCTTTCCGGCGGCATGCGTCAGCGCGTCGGCATTTCGCGTGCGCTGGCGGTGAAGCCGGCGATTCTGTTGATGGACGAGCCGCTCTCGGCGTTGGATTCGCAGACGCGCGAGCTCTTGATGGAAGATTTCGTCCGGCTGCTCGCCGACGGCGGCATGGGCGCGGCCTATGTCACGCACAATCTCGAAGAGGCCGCGCGGCTGGCCGATCGCATCGTGGTGCTGTCCCGGCGGCCGGGTCGCATTCGCGAGGTCGTGACGGTACCGATGACGCGCGCTGAGCGCGGCGAGACTGCCGCGCGGGAGAAGCTGCTGGCGCTGCAGAACCAGATCTGGTCGCTGATCCGCAACGAGGCGATCGATGCCGAGCGCGAGGTCCAGCATGCTTGATCGCGCGACTGATACATCGGCCAAGGACGACACGACGCGGCGCGTCCGCTTTCGCGGCGCGGGCTTCGTGCCGGCGTCCAGCCGTTTTGGTGGTTGGATCGCGCTCGCACTGGTCATCGCGATCTGGCAGGCCGCCGGCAGCGCCGGTATCGTCAATCCCTTGTTCCTGCCGGCTCCCTCGGCGATCGTGCGCGCGATTTACGAGCTCGCGATGTCCGGTGCGCTCTGGCAGCATCTCTCGGCCTCGCTGCTGCGCATCGGCGTCGGCTGGCTGCTCGGCACCGCGGCCGGCGTCGTCGTCGGCTTTGCCATCGGCCTGTCCAGGCTCGCGCGTAGCGTCGGCATCACCTTCATCTCGGCGCTGTTCCCGATCCCGAAGATCGCACTGCTGCCGCTTCTGATCCTCTGGCTCGGCATCGGCGAAGAGCCGAAGATCGCGACCATAGCGCTCGGGGTGTTCTTCTCGACCGCGATCTCGGTCTATAGCGGCGTCGACGCCGTGCCGCGCAACCTGATCCGCATGGCGCAGAGTTTCAACGTCCCCTTCGCGACTATCGTCCGCAAGGTGGTCTGGCCCGGCGCGCTGCCGGCGATCCTCGCCGGCTTCCGCATCACGGCTTCTGTTGCGCTGCTGCTTGTCGTCAGTGCCGAGATGATCGGCGCGCAATACGGCATCGGCGCCTTCGTGCTCCAGGCCGGCAATCTGATGCAGACCGATCAGCTGCTCGCAGGCGTTGTGATCCTGTCGGTGTTCGGACTGGTGGTGGGGAAGGTGATCGGCTGGCTCGAGACGCGGTTGTTGCACTGGCGGTAGCCAAACTCACCGCTGCCGTAGGGTGGGGTAGCGAAGCGTAACCCACCACGTCCTTCGACGCGGAGGGACCGTGGTGGATTACGCCTTCGGCTCATCCACCCAACGAGCCCACGCCACGGGCCCCTCACGCGTTGCCGCGATCCTCGCGAAACAGATCCAGCTTCTGCTGCACCGGCCGATCCGAGAAGCTGAACAGCACGGCGTCGTCATCCGCCTCGTGCGTCACCCAGTGCCAGCTCGGCACCACGAACAGATCGCGAGGCCCCCATTCGAAAACGGCGTCACCAATGCGGCTGCGGCCACGGCCCTCGATCGGGCAGAATACGGTCGCATCGGTCGCGCGATAGCGCGCGGTCTTGAATGCCTTCGGCAGCAGCTGGATGAACGTGCCGATGGTGGGCATCGCGAAATCGCCGGTCTCGGGGTTGCTGAATTTGAGCTTCAGCCCGTGGCAGGCGTCCCACTCCTGGCTCGTCCTGGCTTTCTCCAGCGCCTCGCGGGTGTAGGCGTAGGGGTAGCTGAAGATCGGCGAGGTCTTCGATGACCGCTTCACGTCGACCGGGAGCAGATTATGGCCATAGCGGGCAAAGCTGGCGCCGGCGGGCTTTGTGATTTTCTGCTGGTCCTCTTTCGAGCCCTCCGCGAAGGAGCAGTCGAAGAACTGCACCAGGGGAATGTCGAGTCCGTCGAGCCAGAACATCGGCTCATCGGTTTCGTTGGAGTGATCGTGCCAGGTCATCGACGGCGTGATGATGAAGTCGCCTTGCTCCATCGCAGTGCGCTCGCCGTCTACGGCGGTGTGGGCCCCCCTGCCTTCGAGCACGAAGCGCAGTGCCGACTGGCTGTGGCGATGGGCGGGGGCGACGTCGCCCGGCACCACCATCTGCACGCCCGCATAGAGCGAAGTCGTGATCTTGGACTGACCGCGCAAGCCGGGATTCTCGAGCACCAGCACGCGCCGCTCGGCTTCTTTCGCCGTGATCAGCTTGCCGGCCTCGGTCATGTAGTCGCGGATGATGTCGAATTTCCACAGATGCGGCCGGCAGGCGCTCTTCGGCTCCGGTGTGATCAGGTCGCTCATCACTGTCCAGAGCGCGGTGAGATTCTCGCCGTCGATCTTCTTGTAGAACGCCTCGCGTTCCGGCGTCCTGGTCACGGCTTCCATATGAGCCTCCCGTTCGTTTTGTTGATTGACAGTATACTGACGATCTGGGTAGCGTCAATGCATGGGAACGTCATTCCGGGGCGCCCGAAGGGCGAACCCCGAATCTCGACAGTCCGGGTTCGATGCTGACGCATCGCGCCGGAACGACAAAGCAACAGGGAGGGTTCCGATGAAGCTGCACGGCTATTTCCGCTCCAGTGCCGCCTATCGCGTCCGGATCGCGCTCAATCTCAAGGGTCTCGGCGCCGAGCACCTGCCGCATCATCTACGAAAGGGCGAGCAATGCGCGCCTGCTTATCTCGCCATCAACCCGCAAGGCCTGGTGCCGGCGCTGGAGAACGATGCCGGCGCGGTGCTGACCCAATCGGTCGCGATCATCGAATGGCTCGATGAGACCCACCCCAATCCGCCGCTGTTGCCGAAGGATTCGCTGCAACGCGCCAAGGTGCGGGCCTTCGCATTGGCGATCGCCTGTGACACCCATCCCGTGCAAAATCTGAAAGTGCTGGCGCGGCTGCGCGAGCTCGGCCTCGCCGAGGAGAAGGTTCAGGACTGGGCCGCCTGGGTCAATCGCGAGGGCCTGTCGGCCTGCGAGACATTGATCAAGGACGGGCCGGGCCCGTTCTGCTTCGGCGACGCGCCGACGCTCGCCGATCTCTGTCTGGTGCCGCAGCTAGCCAATGCGCGCCGCTTCGGCGTCGACGTCTCGGCCTATCCGCGCCTGCTCAAGGCGGAAGCCGCGGCCAAGGCGCTGCCGGCCTTCGCCAATGCCGCGCCGGAGAAGCAGCCCGATGCCGAGTAAGGCGCTTCCTTCGATCACAATAGACGCGATCTATGCCGCGCCCGGTTATCTGTTCCGGCGCATGCAGCAGATCGCGGTCTCGATCTTCATGGAGGAGTGCAAGGCGTTCGACCTCACGCCGGTGCAATATGCGGCGTTGGTTGCGATCCACACCCATCCCGGCATCGATGCGACACGACTGTCTGCCGTGATCGCCTTCGACCGCTCCACCCTCGGCAGCGTGATCGAGCGGCTCCAGGCCAAGGATTTTGTCGAGCGTAAGCCGGCCGCGGAGGACAAGCGGATCAAGCTGCTCTATCTGACCAGGCAAGGAACCGCGACCCTGCGCGAGATCATCCCCGCCGTCGACCGCGCCCAGGCGAGGATGCTGGACCCGCTCAAGCCCGCCGAGCGCAAGGCGCTGATGCGGTTGATGTCGCGGCTCGTCGATCTCAACAACGAGGCCTCGCGCGTGCCGCTGCGGGCCGAGGATGCGCTGGAGCATTTGGGCAAGGCGGGGTGAGGTCGCCGGATGACCGGCTCTGGCTCATGCCGAGGCCTCACCGAGCGCTTCTCCGCCGCCGTTCTTGCCGGCCTCGTAGCGGGCCATGAAGGCCGGCGACATCGCACGCAGCCGGGAATCATCGATGCGGCCGGAGCGGGTGATGTAGCTATAGGCGAAGTCGAGCAGGTCGAGCTGCATATGCTGGGCGAAGTGCTCGTACCAGAACGCGCTGGTGCGCGCGGCATTGACGAGCTTCTGCACCACCGGCTTGCGGGCCGCTTGATAGCGATGCAGCGCAGTCGACAGATGGGCATCCGATTCCAGCGCCTTGACCAGCGCGATCGCGTCCTCGATCGCGAGCCGCGTCCCCGAACCGATCGAGAAATGCGCCGAGTGCAGCGCGTCCCCGATCAGCACGATGTTCTTGAACGACCAGTGCTCGTTCCAGACCCAGGGGAAATTACGCCACACCGATTTATTCGAGACCAGACAATGGCCGCCGAGCGTGTCGGCAAACACCTCCTCGCAGACGCCCTTGGACTGCTCGACGTCCTTGTAGGCGAAGCCATAGGCCTGCCACGTAGCATGGTCGCACTCGACCAGGAACGTGCTCATCGTCGGCGAATAGCGGTAGTGATGGGCGTTGAAGGCGCCGCGATCGGTCTTCACGAAGGTCTGGGACAGCGTGTCGAAGCGCTTCGAGGTGCCGTACCACACGAACTTGTTGGACGAATAGGACAGCGAGGTGCCGAAATCGCCTTCATAGGCGCGGCGCACCAGCGAGTTCAACCCGTCGGCGGCGACGATCAGGTCGTGGCCGTTGAGCTGGTCGATCGCCTGGATCTGGGTGTCGAAGCGGGGGGTCACGCCGGCATCGAGCGCACGCTGCTGCAGGAACTGCAGGAGCTCGAGCCGTCCGATCGAGGAGAAACCGACACCGTCAATGACGACGCTGTCGCCGCCGTGGTTCAGCGTGATGTTTTCCCAGCTCTCCATATGCGGCGCGATCGCATCAACGGTCTCGGGGTCGTCGGCGCGCAGGAACTCCAAAGCCTGATCGGAAAACACCACGCCAAAGCCCCAGGTCGCGTCGGCCGGGTTCTGTTCGAACAGGTCGACTTGATCCTCGGGGTGACGCTTCTTCCAGAGATAGGCAAAGTAGAGCCCGCCGGGGCCCCCGCCAATCACGCCGATCCGCAAAGTCATCCTCCTGAATTGACAGTATACTTACTATCTCAGGGCAGACTCATCTCATCAGCTGCGGTCGCCTACGCCGGCGGAACCATCCGCAGGCGTAGCGCACCGCAACACCACTGCGGGCACCCGTCATGCGCATGCCCGAAATCGTCAGTTACGAATCATAGCCAAACCATGTCGGCTTGACCACCCGTGCCTCAGACGCAGCGCTTCACGTAGACGCCGTTCACCAGCACTCTGGTACAACGGACCGCAGGATGGCGGACCACGACCGCACCTCGCGCTCCGGCGCAACCGGCGCGGTAGACGCCGCGGGCGCACACCACCGCGTTGGCGTCGGATGGTTCGAACGTCATGGTTGCCACCAAGGCGAGCAGCGCGGAACCGATAAGCCGGACTGAACGCATGTCTTCCTCCCGGTCTTGTCGTCACTGAAATCGCTGATCGGCAGAAGATTGATCATCGCGGGCGCAGGAAAATTCAACAGCACGCGGCGCCTATCGCGCCGCGAATGGTGCAAGCACGTCCTTGCAGGCGGGCGACAGCGATGCCGCATTGCCGGCGATACACTGCACCACGCGTCCACCACCGGGCTGGACACCCGCGCAGAGCGAGCGGATGTCTGCGCCGCAGGCAGAGCGGATGACGAACAACTCCTCGCGCGGCCGCAACGGGCGCAGAACGATCGCAGCTGGCGCGGCCGCCGGTGCTGCAGCACCAGTCGCCGGTGCTGCTGTTGTCGCTGCGGCACTGCCGCCGGCCACAGCGGCCACGGCCCTCTCGCAAGCCGGCGATACCTTGGCCTTGTTCCTCTCGAGACATTCCAGCGCGGGGGCGCCGCCCGGCGGGACGCTGGCGCAAACCTTGGGGTAATCCGCGCGGCACGCGCTCTTGACCGCGGCAATTTGCGCGCTGCCTGGCTTCTTGGCTGCGGCAGCCTTCGGAGCGGCTTCTGCCGCCGGCCTCGCCGCGGGTTCGGCGGCGGGGGCCGCCTCAGTTTCTGCCGGTTCGGATTTGGCCGGTTCAGATTTGGTCGGTTCGGACTTCGCCGGCGCAGCTTCGGTCTTCGGCGCAGCCGCCGGCTCAACCGCACGAACCGCGGTCTGGCAGCCCGCTGACAGGCTCGACATGTGGCTTTGGAGGCATTGATACGCTTCCACGCCGCCAGGCGTTACGCTCGAGCAATGCGCGATGAAATCCGAGCGGCATGCGGAGCGGATGGCACTCTTCTGTGCCTCGGTCGGCGCTTGCGCGAATGCGCTTGTTGCAGATGCGAAGAGTGCTGCGGCGAACAACGCGCGACGCGTTGATGCATGTTTCAAGACGTTGAACATTTGGATCAATTCCTGCCCTGCCGGCAACGCCGACGCTCATTAAAACTGATGCAAACAATCATCGCGGGCGATGCCGCGCGTATATCTTGGCCGCATTGGCCGCCACCGCGAGCAAATATTATCAGTTTAATTGCGACGTAACTACGTCGTCACAGCTTCACCATCCGCTTGCCGCGGTTTTCGCCGGCGAGCAATCCGATCAGCGCCTGCGGCGTGTTCTGCAAGCCGTCGATGACGTCTTCCTGTACCTTCAGCCTGCCTGATTTGACCCAGGCCTGGAGGTCGGCGAGCGCACGCCCGCTCTCCGTCATGTAGTCCATCACGATGAAGCCCTGCATCACGAGCCGCTTCACCACGATCAGGCCGGGCACGCCGCGCGGGCCGTGCGCGGAAGGCGCGCCGTCATACTGCGAGATCGCACCGCAGCAGGCGATGCGGCCGTAATTGTTCATCTGTGGAATGCAGGCTTCGAGAATGTCGCCGCCGACATTGTCGAAATAGACGTCGATGCCCTTTGGCGCGGCCGCGCGCAGTGCCTTGAACACCGCGCCGTCCTTGTAGTCGACCGCCGCATCGAATCCGAGCTCGGATGTCAGCCAATGGCACTTGTCCGCTCCGCCGGCGATGCCGATGACGCGGCATCCCTTGATCCTGGCAATCTGTCCGACGATCGAGCCGACCGAGCCCGCGGCGGCCGAGACCACGACGGTCTCGCCTTCCCTGGGCTTGCCGATCTCGAGCAGGCCGAAATAGGCGGTGAGGCCGGCGATGCCGAACACGCTGAGCAGATGCGTCATCGGCTCGAGCTTCGGCATTTTCGTCAAATGCTTTGCCGCGACTGCGGCAAATTCCTGCCAGCCGGTGTCGCCGAACACGATGTCGCCGGCCGCAAGCCCCTCGGCCTTCGAGCTCACGACCTCGGCAATGGCACCGCCGGCCATCACGCTGTTGGCTTCGACGGCCGAGCGATAGGTTGCGCCGTGCATCCAGGCGCGGTTGGCGGCATCGAGCGAGATGTAGCGCACGCGCAGCAAGGCCTCGCCATCCTTCGGCTCGGGCCTCGCGCCCTCGACCATCTTGAAGTGCTCGAGACCGAGCTTGCCGCTGGGCTTCTCCACCAGAAGAATTTGGCGATTGACGCTTCCGGTCATGGCGTTCCCCCTTTTGATTGTTTGACGATTATTGATGCACTTGCCGCAAACAAAACATGCAGGCCGCATCCGTTGTGCGCTGCATGAAAGCTAGATCGGCGCGCTCGGTTTCGCAACCGGAACATCGACCTCGATCGGCCGCACGCAAAGCGTGTTGCGTCGCTGTCATATCTGCGACATCATGAAGCGGCCGGAGCAGTGGGGATTGTCAATGTCGAACAGGTTTACGCAATACATTTTGGCGGCGATGGTGCTCGGCATCATCATGGGCTCGGCGATCTACAATTTCATGCCGGAGACGCGCGGCGACTGGGCCGCCTCCATCAACCTGATCGCCGTGATCTTCCTGCGCCTGATCAAGATGATCATCGCGCCGCTGGTGTTTGCGACCCTGGTCGGCGGCATCGCCCATATGGGTTCGGGCGCGAAGCTCGGGCGTATTTTCGCCAAGACCATGGGCTGGTTCGTCAGCGCGTCCTTTGTCTCGCTGATGCTCGGCCTCATCATGGTCAACCTGCTTCAGCCCGGCGCGAATTTTCCCGGTACGCTGCCGGACAAGGCGCAATCGACCGGCCTGCCGGTGTCCGCCTTCTCGATCGAAAAATTCCTGACCCACCTGATCCCGACCTCGATCGCGGACGCGATGGCGCAGAACGAGATCCTCCAGATCGTGATCTTCGCCGTGTTCTTCTCGGTGGCGATGGGCGCGCTGCCGGAGCGCTCCAAGCAGATCCTGTCCCTGATCGACGATCTCGGCCACATCATGCTGAAGGTGACGAGCTATGTGATGATGTTCGCGCCGTTCGCGGTGTGGGCTGCGATCACGGCGACCGTCGCCAAGAACGGTCTGCTGGTGCTCTGGAAGCTCATCGTATTCATGGGCGGTTTCTATCTTTCGCTCTTCCTGCTCTGGGGTATCCTGGTGATCGTCGGCTTCATCGTGATCGGGCCGCGCTACAGCCATCTCTTGAGACTGATCCGTGAGCCGCTGATGATCGCGTTCTCCACGGCGAGCTCGGAAGCGGCCTACCCGAAGACGCTCGAAGGCCTCAACCGCTTCGGCGCCTCGTCGCGGATCTCGAGCTTCGTGCTGCCGCTCGGCTATTCCTTCAACCTCGACGGCACGATGATGTACTGCACTTTCGCCAGTATCTTCATTGCGCAGAGCTACCACATCGACATGCCGCTCGGCACGCAGCTCGCGATGCTGGCGACCCTGATGATCACGTCGAAGGGCGTTGCCGGCGTGCCGCGTGCCTCCCTCGTCGTGATCGCCTCGACGCTCTCGCAGTTCAACATTCCCGAAGCGGGCCTGTTGATGATCATGGGCATCGACACCTTCCTCGACATGGGTCGCAGCGCCACCAATGTGATCGGCAACACGCTGGCAACCTCGGTGGTTGCGAAGTGGGAAGGCGAGCTCGGGCCCGAGCACGCGATGGGACCAGGCGATGCCGTACCCGGCGACATGGTGCCGGGCGAAGTGCCTGCGATGGCCGGCCACTGACGGGAGTGCGTCATGCGCCCTTTGACGGCGATTTCGAGCGGCCTGTTGCTGGCGGCCTGCCTGCTGACGGCAGCCTCCGCCCAGACCGGCGGCAGCGAAGGGCTTAGCCCGACGCTGCTTGCCATCAAGAATGCGCATACCGTGCGGCTCGGCTATCGCGAAAGCTCGCCGCCGTTCTCCTTCCTCGACCAGGCGGGCCGGCCGATCGGCTATAGCCTCGAATTGTGCGAGGCCATCGTCGAGGAGATCGGGGTCGAGGTCGACGACCCCGATCTGAAGATCGAGTACGTCAAGGTCACCTCGGATGATCGCATCGATGCGGTGCTCCAGAACAAGATCGATCTGGAATGCGGGTCGACCACCGCCAATTCCGAGCGCGGCAGGCGCGTCGCCTTCTCGCCGCTGATGTTCGTGGCCGGCACCAAGCTGATGGTGCCGAAGGCCTCCAGCGTCCAACAGCTGACCGATCTGAAGGGCAAGACCATCGTGGTGACCAAGGGCACCACCAACGAGCAGGCGATCCGGGCGGCCGAGAAGAAGTCCGCGCTGGGGCTGAACATCGTCCTCGGCGCCGATCACGAGCAGTCATATCAGATGCTCGTCGACGGCAAGGCCGATGCGTTCGCGACCGACGACATCCTGCTCTCGGGCCTGATCGTGCGCCACAAGTCGCAGGACAAGTTCCGCGTCACCGGCGACTATTTGTCCTACGACCCCTACGGCATCATGTTCCGCAAGGGCGAGCCGCAGCTCGCCGCCGTGGTCGAGCGCACATTCCGCAAGCTCGGATCCAACCACGATCTCGTGCCGCTCTACAACAAATGGTTCATCGCGCGCATGCCCACCGGCGAGAAAATGAACGTGCCGATCTCGCTGCAGCTCGAGGAAGCGTTCAAGGCGATGGACGATTCCGCGAGCGCGAATAATTAGCCACAGTCTTCCTTGCCCTCCAGGGGAGGGGAAGGGCCCCGCGGTCGCTAGCTTCCCCCAAACACCCGATCCAGCGCCGCATCATACGTCGCCTGCACAAGCTCCGGATGCAGCTTGCCCAGCGCCTCCATCATCACGCCGGAATTGATTTCCAGCACGCGCCAGGAGCCGTCCACACGCACGACGTCGATTGACGCAAAGGTGATGCCGATGGAGCGCGCGGCATCGATCGCGAGCTTCACGCACGCGGTTCGAACCTCGCCATCCTCCAGCAACACCGGCTTTGCGCCGGCATCGAGGTTGTGCCGCCAATCCGCACCACGCTGCTTGCTGTACACCACGAGGGGCACATCACCGAGCAGGATCACACGGATCTCTTCCGCAATCGCGACGTAAGGCGAGATCACGAGGCCGACGCTCATCGAAAAAACCTCGCTCGCAGCGTGGTCGAGTTCGGCCTCCGTCGTGACCTTGAACACTGAGCGCCCCGATGTTCCTTCATTCGGCTTCACGACCACGCCCTGTGGGTGCGCGCGGAGCAGCTCAAGCATTGCATTTCGCCAGTCAGGCCCGACAACATCCTTGCCCAGCTTCGGGTTGAGGAAGAGGTGATGCGGAATCGAGGACACGCCCTCAAGCCACAGCGCCTCTGCCGTCGCCGATTTGTCGTTGGCGAGGCGGTGTGCAATCGCGCTGTTGAGGCCGATGTCATAGCCGAAGGCGAAGCGGCGGATCTCGCCGCGACGCATCGCGATCAGCCAGCCGCCGGCGCGGACATCGACGTCGATGCCGTGGCGCGCACCATAGGCCTTGATGGCCTGGACGAAGATCCGCTCGCTGGTTGCCATGTCGTCGTCGTCCCAGGCGCCAAAAGCCGCGGAAATGCGGGAAATGGCGCCAAGCCGGGTGAAAATCAGAGCTATTCTTAATGAAATTCTCGCGAGCGCGGGGGAAATTAAGTGCTGCAATTGCACCCGCAAGGGAAAAGAAATTGCCCTCTGCGGGCCCCCGACAGCAGATCCGTTAATGCTGTGACCAATTCCGCCGCAAATGCATGATGGCGCGGCATCAATTGCACCCGGAACGAGGTTGATTATTGGTCTCGATGGCGTAGATCAAACACGCGAAAACCTCCGCCATGGCAATGGTGTCCGCCCCGTTCTCGGGGCCGGGCAACGCTTTTGCCCTAAAACCGCAGTCATTCGGAATATCGAAAATCATGAGCGCGTTTTACCGAGAGAAAGTTGTTTCCGTCCAGCACTGGACCGACACGTTGTTCAGCTTCCGCGCGACGCGTGACACCGGCTTCCGCTTCCAGAACGGCCAGTTCGCGATGATCGGTCTCGAGGTCGACGGCCGTCCGCTGTTGCGCGCCTACAGCATGGCCAGTGCCAATCACGAGGAAGAGCTCGAGTTCTTCTCGATCAAGGTGCAGGACGGTCCGCTGACCTCGCGCCTGCAGAAGATCAAGGAAGGCGACACCATCCTGGTCGGCCGCAAGGCGACCGGCACGCTGATCACCGACAATCTCATCCCCGGCAAGCGTCTGATGCTGCTCTCGACGGGCACGGGCCTTGCGCCGTTCGCCAGCCTGATCAAGGACCCCGAGGTCTATGATCAGTTCGAGAGCATCGTGCTGGTGCACGGCTGCCGCCAGGTCTCCGAGCTCGCTTATGGCGAGAAGCTCGTGGCGAGTTTGCGCGAGGACGAGCTGTTCGGCGAGCTGCTCGCGGACAAGCTGATCTACTATCCGACCGTGACCCGCGAGCCGTTCCGCAACCGCGGCCGCATCACCGACCTCATCAGCTCCGAGCAGATCTTCAACGACATTGGGCAGGGCCCGCTCGACATCGAGACCGACCGCATCATGATGTGCGGCAGCCCGGCGATGCTGGAAGAGCTGAAGGTGATGTTCGAAGGTCGCGACTTCGTCGAAGGAAGCGGCAACAAGCCTGGCCATTTCGTGATCGAGAAGGCGTTCGTCGAGCGCTAAGCCACGCCTGGTCCTCTCCGCGTCGTCCTGGCTCTCGCCGGGACGACCGCGTAGCCCTCCCCATCCCGGTCCTGCTGCACTGCAAAAGGCCCGCCCATCGGGCTGATTGATTTGTCCCGGCCGAATTCGCTAGCCTGAAACAAGCGCTGCGTCATATCCGTATGACAGGGGGAGGCGTATCGTATCGCCTCATGCTGGCGAGAGGATGGCAATCGTGGCCGACAACAACACGCAGGAAGCGTCCAACTCCCCCTCACCCAAGCGCCTGCCGCTGGCGCAAGAGGGGATCATGGAAACCCTGCTGCTTCCATTCTCGCCTCGCTTCATCATCCTGACGATCTGCGCGGTGGTCACCGCGCTGTTGATCGGGATCGCCATCGCGGACCGCCGGATCTTCGACATCCTGCTGGTCCCGATCGCGATCTTCGGCGCCCTGACGCTGCTCGGCGTCCGCGACCTCATGCAGAAGGGCCATGCGGTTCTGCGCAACTATCCGATCTCGGCGCACATCCGCTTCCTGCTGGAAGAAATCCGGCCGGAGATGCGGCAGTATTTCTTCGAGAGCGAAAAAGACGGCATGCCGTTCTCGCGCGACATTCGCGCGGTGGTCTATCAGCGCGCCAAGATGCAGCTCGACAAGCGTCCGTTCGGGACGCAGGAGGACGTCTATCGCCAGGGGTACGAGTGGATGCATCACTCGGTGTCGCCGAAGGCGCATGCCGAGGAGAAGTTTCGCGTCACGATCGGCGGGCCGGATTGCGCAAAGCCCTATTCGGCATCGGTCTTCAACATCTCGGCGATGAGCTTCGGCGCGCTCAGCCCGAATGCGGTACGAGCGCTGAATGCCGGCGCGAAGAAGGGCGGCTTCGCCCACGACACCGGCGAGGGCGGCTTCAGCCCCTATCACGCCGAGATGGGGGGCGACATCATCTGGGAGATCGGCTCCGGCTATTTCGGCTGCCGTCATCGCGACGGCACCTTCGATCCGGATGCATTCGCGCGCGTCGCGAGCCAGGACCAGATCAAGATGGTGGAGCTCAAGATCAGCCAGGGCGCCAAGCCCGGCCATGGCGGCGTGCTGCCGGCGGCGAAGGTCTCGGAAGAAATCTCCAAGATCCGCGGCGTAGCGATGGGCGAGGATTGCATCTCGCCGGCCTCGCATCGTGCCTTCTCCACGCCATCGGGCATGATGGAGTTCATCGCCGAGATGCGGAGGCTCTCCGGGGGCAAGCCGGCGGGCTTCAAGCTCTGCATCGGCCATCCCTGGGAGTTTCTGGCGATCTGCAAGGCGATGCTTCAGACCGGGATCTATCCCGACTTCATCGTCGTCGACGGCAATGAAGGCGGCACCGGAGCGGCGCCGCTGGAATTCATGGATCATCTGGGCATGCCGATGCGCGAGGGCGTCAATTTCGTCCACAACGCGCTTGTCGGCATCAATGCGCGCGACCGCATCAAGATCGGCGCGTCAGGCAAGATCGCGACCGCCTTCGACATGGCGCGCGCCATGGCGATCGGCGCCGACTATTGCAATTCGGCGCGCGGCTTCATGTTCTCGCTCGGCTGTATCCAGTCGCTGAGCTGCCACACCGACCGTTGTCCGACCGGGGTCGCGACCCAGGATCCGACGCGGGCGCGCGCGCTCTACGTACCGCTGAAGATCGACCGCGTGCACAATTATCACCACGCCACGCTGCATTCGCTGACCGAGCTGATCGCCGCGGCCGGCCTGGAGCATCCGCAGCAATTGCGCCCGATCCATTTCACCCAGCGCACCTCGACGACAGACGTGCGGTCCTTCGCCCAGCTTTATCCGGCGCTCCGCCCGGGCGAACTGCTCGAAGGTACCGAAGACCCGCGGTTCCGCGACGCCTGGCGGATGGCGCAGGCGTCGTCGTTTCAGCCGGCGCTCTGAGGGAGGATAGTCCACCGCATGAAACCGCCCAATCCCGACGTCAACCAGACGCGAGCCGGCTGCACCTTAAAAGCGGATCGGCGTGAAGTTCGGGTGAGGCGGCGCGAGCTCGCTTACCCCGTCTCCAGCTCATTCACCCGGCTCGCCAAAATCTTGTCGATCCTCCTGCCGTCGAGATCGACCACCTCGATTTGCCAGCCGGCGAACTCGAATGCGTCGCCGACGTCGGGCAGCACGGTGAACTGCTGCAGCACGAGGCCAGCCACCGTGTTGTAACGGTGATGGGGCGGCAGCTCGACGCCGAGCAGGTCGCCGAACTCGTCGACCGGCATCCAGCCGGAGACGAGCAGCGAGCCGTCCGCGCGCCTGACATAGGCGGGCTCCGGCGGCCCTTCCTCGGAGTGGAAGGCGCCGACGATCGACTCCAGAATATCCGCTGCCGTCACCACGCCTTCGAACGCGCCGTACTCGTCATGGACGAGGCCGATATGCACGGGCGCCGCCTTCAGGATCGCGAGCACGTCGCGCGCATCCGCCGACGCCGGGATGATCGGAGTCTCGCGCACGAGCGCTCGCAGATCGGGCGCACGCTCGCGCATGTAGGCAATCAGCAGATCTTTGGCCTGGAGCACGCCGATCGGCTTGTCGCGATCGCCGTCGCAAACGGGGAAGCGCGAATGCGGACTCTTGGCGATCATCGTCTGGATCGCTGCCCGATCGTCGTTCAGGTCGATCTCGTCGACCTCCGTGCGCGGCGTCATCACCGCGCCCACCGGACGGTCGCCAAGCCGCATCACGCCGGCGATCATCTCCTTCTCGCCGGGCTCGAGCACGCCCGCGCTCTCGGCCTCGCTGACGAGATGATGGATCTCGTCCTCCGACACCTTCTCCTCGGCCTTGCCGCCGCGGCCGAGCAGCTTCAGGATCAGCTTGCCGGAGACGTCGAGCAGGAACACCAGCGGCAGCGAGACCCGCGCCAGTACGTGCATCGCCGGCGCGACCTTGACCGCGACGCTTTCGGGGTCGCGGAGCGCGACCTGCTTCGGCACCAGTTCGCCGACGATCAGGGTCGCATAGGTGATGATGGTGACGACGATGCCGACGCCGACGATATCGGCAATGCCCGGGGACAGGCCGAGCTCGAGCAGCCATTGTGTCAGCCGCTGTCCGAGCGTCGCGCCGGAGAAGGCGCCGGAGAGCACGCCGACCAGCGTGATCCCGATCTGCACGGTCGAAAGGAACTTTCCGGGGTCCGCAGCCAATGTCAGTGCGCGCTCGGCACCGCGCACGCCCTTGGCCGCGAGCAGCGACAACCGCGCCGGGCGCGATGAGACCACGGCCAGCTCCGACATGGAGAGCAGGCCGTTGATGACGATCAGGACGACGACGATGATGAGTTCGACAGACAACATTGCGCGCAGGGGAGAGGGGACATCAGGTCGACCGGACCAAGCCCGTTATATATGAATCCGAAGCGCGCCTGCCCGGTTCCGGCGAAATTGTCGCAGGTGGGCTCAGGAGCTTTCGCCGGGGTTTTCGAGGCTGAATGTCTCCGACTGCTCGTCATAGGCGAACAGCTCGGCATAGCGCCCCCACGACACCACCGTCTTCAGCGTCTCGTCGGCATAATCCTCCGACATGTAGTCTTCGAGCTCGTTGCGGAACCGGGCCGCGGGCGCGGTATGCGAGGGCCGTTCGTCGAGCACGCGACGGATCAATCCCATCACCGGCACATAGGTGACGAGATGCTCGGCGAACAGCGTCTTGCGCGCGTCGGTCTCGAGATGGGCGAAGCGCTTGCCCGCGTCGGTGAGCACCAAATCGCCTTCGCTGAGCTGGGCGAAGCGCAGCAATTGCAGCGACTCGCCGAGATGAAGGATTTCGTCGGCCTCGAGCCGAAGCTGGCTCGCCAGCACCGGCAGGTCGGCATGTCCGTTGTAGGGCGCGCCCGCCAACGTCTCGATCAGGCCGGACAGGACGTTGGACGATACATGGTGCAGGGCCATGCCGACGCCGGTGCCGGGGATGCCTTCGATTGTCGGCGCCTTGGGTTCGGCGCGCTGGGTCATGCGGGCATAAATGCTGTCGACGAGCTGGCGGAAATGCGGATCAAGCCGCTTACGCGGATGCGCGAGCTCGACCTTGATCTCCACGGCGACACGTCCCGGGTTCGACGAAAACACCAGGATGCGGTCGCACATCAGGACCGCCTCCTCGATGTTGTGTGTCACCATGAGGATCGATTTGATCGGCAGGCGCCCTTCCACCCAGAGATCGATCAGGTCGGTACGCAGCGTTTCGGCGGTGAGCACGTCGAGCGCCGAGAATGGTTCGTCCATCAGGAGCAGATCGGGATGCACGACCAGCGCACGGGCAAAGCCGACGCGCTGACGCATGCCGCCCGACAATTCCTTGGGAAAGGCCGACTCGAATCCGTCGAGGCCGATCAGGTCGATCGCCGCCAGCGCGCGCTTGCGCCGTTCGGCAGCATCGACGCCAAGCGCCTCCAGCCCAAGCTCGACGTTTTGCAGCACCGTCAGCCAGGGAAACAGCGCGAACGACTGGAACACCATGGCGACGCCGTTCGGCGGTCCGGCGATGATCTCGCCCCGGCAGGTCGCCTGTCCCGTGGACGGAGCGATCAGGCCGGCGATGATCCGCAGCAGCGTGGATTTGCCGGAGCCCGAGCGGCCGAGCAGGCCGACGATCTCGCCGGAGCGGATCGTCAGGTCGACCTTCTCCAGAACCAGCAGCTGCTCGCCGCTGCCCTTCGGAAAAGACCGGCAGACACCGCGGATGTCGATGAGCGCAGGGGGGTGATCGAGCATGATGAACTCCTCGTCAGCCGAGCCGCAGGCGGCGCTCGCCGAAGGCGTAGAGCGGTCGCCAGACCAGACGATTGAACAACGTCACCAGGATGCACATCGCGGCTATCCCGAGAACGACACGCGGGAAATCGCCCGCTTCAGTCGCAGATGCAATATAAGCGCCGAGCCCGCTGGCGTTCAGATGCGTGTCGCCCCAGCTGGCGACTTCGGCGACGATCGATGCGTTCCAGGACCCGCCGGAAGCGGTGATCGCGCCGGTGACGTAATAAGGGAAGATGCCTGGCAGGATCACCTTCAGCCACCAGCGCCAGCCGCCGAGATGAAGGCTGCTCGCGGCCTCGCGCAGATCGCTCGGAAAAGCGCTGGCGCCGGCGATGACGTTGAACAGGATGTACCATTGCGTGCCCAGGATCATCAGTGGGCTCAGCCAGACGTTCGGGTTGAGCTTGAAGCTGACGATGGCAACGACGAAGACCGGAAAGGCAAGGTTGGCGGGAAACGCGGCGAGAAATTGTGCCAATGGTTGGATGCGCTCGGCCAGTTTCGGACGCAAGCCGATCCAGACGCCGATCGGCACCCAGATCAAGGTCGCAAGGCTGATCAGGACAACGACGCGCAGCAGGGTTATCAGCCCGTCGCGGATCACGACGAGCACGTCGCCGAGGCCAAGACTGGCCGAAAGATAGCGGTAGGTCAGCCACGCCGCGTAGGCCGTGCCGGCGAGGATGACGGCAAGCCAGAGCCCGTCGATCAGTCGAGACGGCTGGCTTTTGCTCTTCGTCGATCCCGCCGGTCTGGGCAGCGAGATGCGCAAATTCGAAACGAAGCGATTGATGGCGGAGAAGGGCAGCGTCACCGCACGCAGAGCGCGGGTCCGGCGAAACAGGTCCAGCATCCAGGAGGTGGGTGGCTCGCCAGACGCGGTCTGCTCAAAGCGGAATTTGTCGGCCCAGGCGATGATGGGGCGGAACAGCAATTGATCATAGGCGATGATGACGAGCAGCATCGCCAGGATCGCGTAGAAGATCGCCGGCAAATCGCGCTGCTGGATCGCGAGCGCGACATAGGATCCGACGCCCGGCAGGGTCACGGTGGTATTGCCGACGGTGATCGCCTCCGATGCGACGACGAAGAACCAGCCGCCCGACATCGACATCATCGCATTCCAGATCAGTCCCGGCATCGCGAAGGGCACGTCAAGGCGCCAGAAGCGCTGCCACCCGGACAGATGAAAGCTCTGCGTGGCCTCTTCCAGATCCTTCGGTACGTTGCGCATCGACTGGTACATGCTGAACGTCATGTTCCAGGCCTGGCTCGTGAAGATCGCGAACACCGAGGCCAGTTCAGCGCCGAGCACCTGGCTCGGAAATAGATTCATGAAGAAGACGACGGTGAAGGTCAGGAAGCCCAGGATCGGCACGGACTGGAGGATGTCCAGCACCGGGATCATGACCATCTCCGCGCGCCGGCTCTTGGCCGCGATCGCCGCGTAGATGAAGGTGAAGACCGTCGAGCAGACGATCGCAAGCAGCATGCGCAGCACCGTGCGCAGCGCGTAGAGCGGCAGGTTCGCCGGATCGAGCGAAACAGGCGTGCGCTCAAGCTCGGACAGCGGCGCGGTGGTCTGTTCGCCGCCATAGACGATCAGTACCATCGCGCCGATCACGAGGATGAGTGCGACCACATCCCAGATATTGGGGCGCAGCGCCCGGCCGAGCGCGGCCGTGCGGATATCTCTCGGCTTCATGGGCCCGCCTCTGGGCAACAATCCTGGGGCTAAAACTCGGCGTGGAGCCGGCCCGAGAAGATCGAGACCGGCCCGCGATCGGCGTTATAGGCCGGGTTTGTGATCAATTGATAGTCGGCGGTCATCGTCACGCCCTTGATCACCTGATAATTGTAGTAGGCCTCGAGGATGCGTTCGGGGCTGTAGTTGAGCCGGCCATCGCCGATCAACAGACCGGTGCCGCCCGCCGCGAGGTAGTCGCGATGTGCGGATGACAGGCCGTTGATGGCACCGCCGATGCCGATCGTGTCGTCGGGACGTCCCCAGCTTCTGCCCTTGATCGACAAACCGCCCGACAGGCTGCGGTCGATGTCGGTGAAGGACAGGATCTTGTTCTGTCCGTCGTTCCAGCTCGCCCGCGCGAACAGTCCGACGTCCTTGACGATCTGCTGCTCGAGATTGACGTAGAATCCGTATTTGAGCCGGTCGCGCTGATCTGCGTTGGCAATCGCGTTGATATCGAGTCCCGGGTTCGCTGCCGCCAGATCGAGGACCTCGCGGTAGTTGGCGGTATTGCCGCTGTTGGCGAAGACGCCGACGCGCAATTTGCCGGGCTGCTCGAGCATCGTATGACGCTCCTCGAACTCGACGACCGAGCCGCCGGTCTTGAACGTCAGCACGTCGCTGTTGGGCGCGGACGGCACCTGGAACAGGCCGGCGCGGATGGCCCAATCCTTGCGGTTGAGCTCGACCACCGCGCCGCGGGTATAGCCGGGCAGGTCGGCCGGGAAGTCGTAGGCTCCTGACGACCACATCGCCCAGTTCATGAAGTCGGCGCGCGGGTCTTTCGCATAAGAATTGCCGTCGAAGAAATCGCCGACGGCGAAGCGGCCGACGATCAAGGTGACGCGGTCGACATCGTGCTTGCCGGCAAGCTGGTTCGGCCCGTCCTCGACCGTTTCCTGCTCGCCGCCGAGCCCGAAGGTCTGCTTGAGGTAGTAGCGCTGCGCGCGGATCTTGGGGAATGCCGCGCCGGCCTTCTGCGCTTCGCCATTGGAGAAGCCGGCGAGGCCGAGCGTGCCGTTGAGACCAAAGCCCTGCGCGAGCTCGGGGTTGAAATAGAATTCGCCGCCGTCCCAGAGCCGCGCGCCAAGGAAGGCCGTGGTCGTCCAGGTCTCCTGGAATTGGCCCCCGCCCGGCAGGCTCTGCGGGCTCGCATAGGGCGAATGAATCGGCCCATAGCCTTGCGGCAGCACGGTCGTCTGCGCGTGGACGTTCCAGTCGTCGGATTCCGGAAGCTTGGGCTTGCCGGCCGCCGGCATCCACGGCGTATCGCCGAACTGATAGTTCAGGCCGAGCTTGAACAGGTGAATGCGCGGATCGACGTTGACGGTGCCGAGACCGAAGCCGCTGAGGTCGTAAGTTTTGCGCGAGAGGTCCACATATTCGTATTCCGCCTTGGCGGTCCAGTTGCCGCTGACGGCGTATTCGAGACCGAGGCCCGCAGTCCATCCGGCCTGGTAGTGACCGACCGGGAAGAGCGGCGTGACACCGTTGGTGTCGTTGACGTTGATGTGCGTGTGGCCCCAGGCAACGCCGCCGGTGACGTAGGGCATGAAGCGGTCGAAGGCATAGCCGACGCGGCCACGCACGGTGCCGACATAGTCCAGCGTGGTGTTGAACGGCACCGGTGAACGCGCCAGTGCCGGACCATCCGTCGGGCTTGTGAACGTCGCATCCGCCTCGATGCCGAGCACCACGCGATTGGAAAGTTGCCGGTTGTAGCCCAGCTGGTAGCCGCCGCTGAATCCGGTCGCGCTATGAGGCAGCAGCGCACCCTGCTCGGGCAGGGGATTGGAGCCGGGCCCGAAGCTCGCGTCGCCGTAGGCGACATGACCGCCGACATAGAAGCCGGTCCAGTCGTAGACGGTTTTCGCGGCGCGCGCCTTCAGCGGCAGGTCGGCGGCGTGGCTGGCAGTCGGCAAAGCCAGCACGCCCGAAGCCATCGCCGCCGCCGTCCGCAAAGACCTGTAACGGTGACCTCTCAACGTCAAAACCTGCGCCCCCAGTCGCGACCGTGCCCCAACCGCCCCGCCCGACATCCCTGCCAATTCGCGGCGATGCTGTCATCAGGGTCTTGGCCGTTTACGCGACCTGACGAGATGAGCTCGCACCGGTGCGATTTCACCCCAGGATCGTGCCAAGTCCCTGCGCTTGTTGCGAACCTTATTGCTAATAATTCGCAATAGCAACTAATGCGCGATGTCGCGAAGGATGGTTCGCATCATTGTGTGACGGGACTGCAACAAATTCCCGGACATCGAAAAAGGATGACCCCGCCCGGGGGGACAGCCGGGCGGGGTCGGGGCGCGACACGGGGTGGATGAGGCGCCCGTGTCGGACGCAGGATCCACGTCAGATCGGCCTCAAATACTCAGAGTCAGTAGCAAGTACGAACGCGGCCGACGTACTGGCCGAAGGCGTTGTACTGGGCGACCCAGCCGCAGCGGTGATAGCCGTAGTAATAGGGTACGTTGCTGGCGGCGATCGCGGTGCCGACAATGGCGGCGGTGGCGATGCCGGCGCCGACACCCCAGCCCCAGCCGAGCGGCTTGGCTTCGGCCTGCGACGTGGTGGCGGCGATGCTGCCGGTCACGGCGAGGGCAGCGAGCGCGAGTGCGGCAATTCTGGTCTTGATCGACATCTGAAACTCCATCCGGGTTGAAGGCGGTCCGTTGTGGTCCGCGTGCCCAGTTGGACGGAGCCTTGCCGTATCAGGTTCGAAGCCGCCTCAGGCGGTTCCGGACTTTGCCATTTGTCGAATGATTACAGATGGATATGAGTTAGCCGAGAGGACCCTTGGCGAGCCTGGTCACGTCGAAGTTATCGACCTCGTCAAGCAGCTCGCAAAACGCGCGCGCGCCCTGGTCGAGGAGCTGTTCGCCTTTCTCGGCCACGGCCAGAGTCGCATTGCCGACGGCGCCGCTGGCGTTGAGATCCTGCGCCTGCCAGGCAAACGGCGCAGGCCGCTGCGTCGACAGCCAGCGATATTGTTTTTCCATCGCGATGCTGCTCGCGGGAAAATCCGCGATCGCATGGGCGCGCACCTGGTCTGGATAGCGCGACAGCATGATCGAGGTCTCGACCGCGCCGCCGTGAATGCCGTGGCGCACTTCATCTGCCGGGAACAGTTTGTCCGCACCCGACAGCCGCGACCACGACGTCGTCACCACGAATAGTTTTCGATGCGCGCGAAGATCCTGCGCCACCAGCATCATCGCCGCGCTGTTGCCGCCATGGCTGGTGATGATGACGAGCTTTTTCACGCCGCGTCGAGCAACCTCCTCCCCGATCCCTGTCCATCGCTTCAGTGCCACCTCTGTCGGCAGCGTTTGCGTGCCCGGATAATCGATATGCTCGGTGGAGATGCCGACGGGTTCAACGGGCAGGAATGTCACGGGGGCGGTCGCAGGCAGCACCTCCCGCACGCGCGCAAGATAGGCCTCGGCAATCAGCACGTCGGTCTCAACAGGCAGATGCGGGCCATGCTGCTCGGTTGCCGCCAGCGGCAGCACCGCGATCCAACGCGAAATATCCGTGCGGCTGGCATCGGCCCAGCGGATCTCCGTCCAGTCGCGGGAAGGCGTCATCGAGGTTTCTTTGCCCGAATTTGTCACGTAGTTTGGGGTATCAGGGGACGCGGGCCCGGCCGGCCAGCGTCCCCTTGCGGTTCTATCGCGTTGCTTTCACATCGGCCAGACACGATCGACGGAGTGCATTCATGAGCCCCTCCCACCTGCGGCGAGCGTTAACGGCGGGCTTGCTGGCCACTGTCGTATCGGTCCTGCCGGCGCGCAGCGAGACCCTGGACAAGGTCAGCTTCGGCACCAATTGGGTCGCCGAGGCCGAGCATGGTGGTTTCTTCCAGGCGGTCGCCGATGGCACCTACAAGAAGTACGGGCTCGACGTCTCCATCGTTCCGGGCGGACCGAACGAGAACAACCGGATGCTGCTGATCGCCGGGAAGATCGATTTCTTCATGGCCGCGAACACGCTGATGTCGTTCGACGCGGTCGCCAACAACGTCCCCGTGGTGACGATCGCTGCGATGTTCCAGAAGGATCCGCAAGTGCTGCTGTCGCAGCCGGACGCGAAGGTCACCAGGATCCAGGACCTCAAGCCGCTGACGCTGTTCGTCTCCAAGGAGGGCATGAGCAGCTACTTCCAATGGCTGAAGTCCGAATACGGCTTCAGCGAGAAGAACGTCCGTCCCTACAATTTCAACCCGCAGCCCTTCATCGCCAATCCCAGGAGCGCGATGCAGGGCTATGTGACGTCAGAGCCGTTTGCGGTCGAGAAGGCCGCCGGCTTCAAACCGAACGTGATCCTGCTCGCCGATGCCGGCTTCAACACCTATTCGACCTTGATCGAGACCCGCCGCGACGTGGTCGAGAAGAAGCCTGATATGGTGCAGCGCTTCGTCGATGCCTCGATCGTCGGCTGGTACAATTACATCTACGGCGATAATTCCGCCGGCAACGCCATGATCAAGAAGCTCAACCCGGAGATGACCGACGATCTGCTCGCTTATTCCGTCGCCAAGATGAAGGAATACGGCATCGTCGATTCCGGCGACAGCCTGAACGCCGGCATCGGCGCGATGAGCGACGACCGCTACACCTCCTTCTTCAACAAGATGGTGAAGGCGGGCGTCGTCAAAGGCGATCTCGACTTCCGCAAGTCCTACACCCTGCGTTTCGTCAACAAGGGCGTCGGGGTCGAGCTGCGCCCCGCCAAGCCGTAACGCGAGCGTTGATGTCGTCACCCAAACCTTCGTCAGGCGTCGAGGCGAGCCTGACGGCGCTCGCCGTCAGCCTGCGCGGCGTGACGAAGGTCTATGACAACGGCGTCATGGCGCTCGGTCCGCTCGATCTCGCCGTGCGCAAGGGCGAGTTCATCTCGCTGCTCGGACCCTCCGGCTGCGGCAAGTCGACGGTGTTGAGGCTGATTGCGGGTCTCACTGCGCAGTCATCGGGCACGGTACGAATGTCGCGCCATGAAGGCCCGCCGCAGCCCGGCCATGGCATCGGCTTCGTGTTTCAGGAGCCGACCCTGATGCCCTGGACCAGCGTGCGCGAGAACGTCCGGCTGCCGCTTAGGCTTGGCGGCGTCTCGAATCCCGAGGGGCGGGCGCGGGCCGACGCTGCGCTGGCGAGCGTCGGGCTTGCCGATTTCGCCGACGCCGTCCCGCGCGAATTGTCCGGCGGCATGAAGATGCGGGTGTCGCTCGCGCGCGCGCTCGTCACCGATCCAGACATTCTTCTCATGGATGAGCCGTTCGCGGCGCTCGACGAGATCACGCGCTTCCGCCTCAACAATGATCTGCTCGCGTTGTGGCGCAGCCTTGGCAAGACCATCATCTTCGTCACCCATTCGGTGTTCGAATCCGTCTATCTCTCGCAGCGCGTCGTGGTCATGACGGCGCGGCCGGGCCGCATCCAGGCGGACATCCGCATCGAGACCGTCGAACCGCGCAGCGAGGAGTTTCGCACCTCGGCGGCCTATTCCGATTATTGCCGGAAAGTCTCGGCCGCGCTGGCGCCGTCGTATCAGGGACAGTCGATGCTATGAACGCGCAAGCCGCCATTCCCGCAAAGCCATCAGGCGGGCAAGCCGCGATGCGCTTCGTACTTCCGATCGCCGTATTCGCCGCCGGCGTCGCGGCCTGGGAGCTCGTGGTTCGCATCAGGGATATCCCGCCTTACGTCCTGCCGGCGCCCTCGCTCGTTTTCCTGACCTTGATCAAGGACTGGGCGGTGCTGTCGCAATCGCTCGCCGTCACGCTGTTGACGACGCTCGAAGGCTTCATCGCTGCGGGCATCGGCGGCGTTGCGCTGGCGTTGCTGTTCAACCAGTCGAAATGGGTCGAATATTCGTTGTTCCCCTATGCCGTCGTGCTCCAGGTGACACCCGTCATCGCGATCGCGCCGTTACTCCTGATTTATCTGGAGCAGCAGACGGCGGTTGTCGTTTGCGCCTTCATCGTCGCCTTCTTCCCGGTGCTGTCGAACACCACGCTCGGGTTGAATTCGGTCGACCGCAATCTCGCCGGCCTGTTCCGGCTTTACGGCGCCTCGCCGCCGCAAACGCTGCGCTTTCTGAAATTGCCGGCGGCGCTGCCCTATATCCTGGGCGGGCTGCGCATTGCCGGCGGGCTCTCGCTGATCGGCGCGGTGGTGGCCGAGATCGCCGCGGGAACTGCAGGTGCGGGCTCCGGCCTTGCCTACAGGATCGCCGAGTCGGGCTATCGATTGAACATACCCCGCATGTTCGCAGCGCTGCTTTTGTTGTCGTTGGCCGGGATTGTCATCTATGGGGTGCTGGCGCTAGTTTCCCACCTCGTTTTACGGCGCTGGCACGAGAGCGCGCTTGGAAAGGAAGCCTGATGTCTACCGGTTCGATTTCGTCCGACAAGATCGACCTTCTGATCTATGGGCCGGTGCGGCCGATCCTCGAGAACGGGTTTTCCGATCAGTTCGTCGTTCACAAGGCCGAGACACGCGGCGACCTGGAGCGGCTGACGCCGGCGATCCGCGACAGGATCCGCGGTGTCGCGGTGACCTATCACACCGTCCGCGCCGACAAGGATTCGCTGTCGCAGCTGCCCAAGATCGAGATGGTGGCAAGCTTCGGCGTCGGCTACGACCATATCGACGCCAAATACGCTGCCGAGCACAACATCATCGTCACCAACACGCCTGACGTGCTGACCGAGGAGGTCGCCGACGTCGCGATGGGCCTGCTGATCGCCACCGTGCGCGAATTCATCAAGGCCGACCGCTACGTGCGCTCGGGCCTCTGGCAGAGCCAGAACTATCCGCTCAGCGTCGGCTCGTTGCGCGACCGCAAGGTCGGCATCGTCGGCATGGGGCGGATCGGCCAGGCCATCGCGCGCCGGCTCGATGCCTCGCTGGTGCCGGTGGTCTATCATTCCCGCAATCCGTCCAAGGAGGTCTCCTACGAGCATTATCCTGATCTGATCGAGATGGCGAAGGCGGTCGACACGTTGATGGTGATCGTGCCTGGCGGCGCTGCTACGGAAAAGATGATCAATGCGGAAGTGCTGAAGGCGCTCGGCCCGCGCGGCGTGCTGGTCAACGTCGCGCGCGGCTCGGTGGTGGACGAACAGGCGCTGGTCCAGGCGCTGAAATCGGGTGCCATCCTCGCCGCCGGCCTCGACGTGTTCGCGGCCGAGCCCAACGTGCCTGATGAGCTCAAGACCATGCAGAACGTCGTGCTGCTGCCGCATATCGGCTCGGCCTCTGTGGTGACGCGCAATGCGATGGACCAGCTCGTGATCGACAACCTCAAGTCGTGGTTCTCCGGCAAGGCGCCGTTGACGCCGGTCGTCGAAACGCCGTTCAAGGGGCGCTGATGTCGGTTCTTCGGGTCATTGCATTCGCCGTCGTGGCCCCTTTGGCCTCGCTCTGCATCGCACATGCGCAGGATGCCAAGGCCCTGAAGAAGGAAATGATCGGGCAGTGGGAGCTTTCGACCACGGAGCGCAGCAAGACCTGTGTCGTCACGATCAAGGGCGATCCCGTGGCGCAGGGCTTCAAGTTGGAGCTGGAGCCGGCCTGCAAGACCGCGCTGCCCTTCACCAAGGACATCGTCGCCTGGAGCATCAAGGGCCTCGACATCGTCCGCTTGCAGGATGCATCGGGCGAATCCGTGATCGACTTCACCGAGGTCGAGGCGGGCATTTTCGAGGGCCTGCGGCAGGGCGAGGGCGTCTACATCCTGCAGGACCTCGCTGCCGCGCGCTCGATGGCCAAGTCGATGGACCAGATGATCGGCGACTGGGCGATGGTGCGCGGCAACGGCCAGCCGATCTGCGGGCTGACCCTGACCAACACGGAAGCCGATCAGGACAATTTCCAGGTCTTCCTCAAGCCGAAATGCGATGCGGCGATCGCCCAGTTCAACCCGACGCAATGGCGTCTCGAGCGCGGCCAGATCATCCTGATGTCGAAATCAGGCGAGGTCTGGCAGTTCGAGGCTGACGACAATGCGCAATGGCGCCGGGTTCCCGATACCGCCGATCCCCTGATCATGCTGCGCCAATAGGCACCTCTCCGTTCCTGCAATTTGTCTTGCTGCCCGATTTTTCTTGCCGCCAATTTTTCTTCGCCGCCATGTCGATCCGGTCCCTGCCGGATCGTCATCTCTTGTAGCGAGCTGATCGCGGCCGAACCGGCCGCGTCTCGCCTGATCCAGGAGTTTTGCATGCGCTTCATGTACATCGTCACCTCCAGCCAGCCCATGAAAGGCCCGTCTCCGGCGCTGATGGAGGCCATGCAGAAAATATCCGAGCGGGAAATCAAGGCCGGCCGGATGATCGACAATGGCGGATTGATGCCGCTGGCGACCGGTGCCCGCGTGCGGATCGTCGACGGCGAGCTCAGCGTCATCGATGGTCCCTTCATCGAGGCCAAGGAAGTCGTCGGCGGCTATGCCATTTTCGAGCTGCGCGACAAGGCGGAGGCGCTCGCCATGGCCAAGGAATTCATGCAGTTGCACCTCGATCACATGCCGGGCTGGGACGGTACCTGCGAGCTACGGGCCTTCGCCACGCCGGGCGTCGATGGCGCCTGCGAGGTCGATTCGCGCGCAGGGGTAGCCGCGCACGCCTGATGCCCAGCAACGCGCGTCACGGTCGGCGGCGATGACGGCCGCCGACATCGATCAAACCGTCCGTGACACGATTCACGCAACCTGGCGCGTCGTGCAGCCGCGGCTGATCGCGACGCTGTCGCGGATGCTGCGCGACGTGCCGCTGGCGGAAGAGCTGACCCAGGATGCGCTGGTGGCGGCGCTGGAAGCGTGGCCCGGCAGCGGCGTGCCCGACAATCCCGGGGCATGGCTGATGACGACCGCGAGGCGCCGTGCGCTGGATCATTTGCGCCGCGGCAGGATGCTCGGCGAGAAGCACGACATGCTGGCGCGGGACATGTTGCAGGAGCAGGAGACGGTGCCGGATTTCGATGCCGCGCTCGACGACGACATCGGCGATGAATTGCTGCGGCTGGTCTTCACCGCATGTCATCCGATCCTGTCGCGAGAGGCGCGTTCGGCGCTGGCGCTGCGCATGATCTGCGGCTTGACCACGTCCGAGATCGCGCGCGCCTATCTCGTGCCTGAGGCCACCATCTCCCAGCGCATCGTCCGCGCCAAGCGCACGCTGTCGAATTCCGGCCTCGCCTATGAGACGCCGGGCGGCGAGGCTCTGTCAGGGCGTCTCGCCTCGGTGCTGGAGGTCGTCTATCTGATTTTCAACGAGGGCTATCTCGCGGCGCGCGGCGAGGAATGGCTGCGGCCGCGGCTTTGCGAGGAGGCGTTGCGCATGGGCCGTGTGCTCGCGGGCCTGGCGCCTGATGAGCCCGAGGTTCACGGCCTCCTCGCATTGATGGATCTGAATGCGGCGCGGGCCCGCGCGCGCACCGATGCGAATGGTGATCCCATTCTGCTGATGGACCAGGATCGCACGCTCTGGGACTGGTTGCAGATCCGCCGCGGCCTGCGTTCACTCGAACGTGCCGGCGAGCTCGGCGGCTCCAGGGGATTCTACGCGCTCCAGGCCGCAATCGCGGCATGTCACGCCAGGGCGGAGACCGCTGCAGCGACCAACTGGCAGCGCATCGCGCAGCTTTACGACGAATTGGCGAAATTGCTGCGCTCACCGGTCATCGAGCTCAATCGGGCGGTGGCGGTCGGCATGGCCGAGGGGCCGCAGGCCGGACTCGACGTGCTGGACGCGGTCGCCGGTGCGCCGGCGCTGGCGGCCTATCACCATCTGCCGGCGGTTCGCGGCGACCTTCTGCAGAAGCTCGGACGCATCGCAGAGGCGCGGCAGGCCTTCGAAGCCGCCGCGCATCTGGCGACCAATGGGCGCGAACGCGCGCTGATGCAGCGCCGTGCCGCGGCGCTCGACGCCCAGAATATCTAGAGCATGATCCGGAAAAGTGGGAAGCGGTTTTCCGAAAAGGTCACGCTCAAGTAAAGAGCCCCGATTGCGATCATTCCCGGAGTGCAGCCGAGTGCCGTCGGTTTGAGACGCAATCATCGGATGCTTGTCGCGACAGGCCCGCCTTGGGGCGCGCCGGGCCAAGACGATTGTTCTGGCCCGGGGGCGCTCGAAACGCTATGACTGCGCCATCGGTCGGGAGGATTCGGAATGCTTCGACGCCTTGGAATTGCAGCGTGTTTCGCGGTCGCGATGGCCGTCCCGGTCCATGATGCCGTGGCGCAGGACGCCGTCGGCGGCGCCATCATCGGCGGCGTGGGCGGAGCGATTTTGGGTGGCGCGCTTGGCGGTGGCCGTGGCGCGGCCATTGGTGCGGTCGTCGGCGCCGGCACCGGGGCTGCGATCGCCTCCGAAGGCGAGCGGCGCCGCTCCGGCTATTATGCCTATCAGCGCGGCTGCTACATGCAGCGCCGGGACGGCCGTTACGTGCCGGTCGATCCGCGATACTGCTACTGAGCAGCCAACCGGCGCGGGCACGGCCCGCGCAGTCAGCTTCGTCCAGCCGGGACCTCCGGCATGATCTGGCGCAGCGGCTCCGGCGAGGTCGATGAAGCGACCATGACGCGCCATCTGGGTCGCGCCATCTGATTTGAGGTTTCAGATCAGCCGCATCCCCTTCAAACTCGCATGCCCGCTCCTGCCCACGATGATGTGGTCGTGCACGGCAATCCCCAGCGGCCTGGCGATGTCGATGATCGCCTTGGTCATCTGGATGTCGGCTTGCGAGGGCGAGGGATCGCCGCTGGGATGGTTGTGCACCAGGATCAGTGCGGTCGCCGAGAGCTCCAGCGCGCGCTTGATCACCTCGCGCGGATAGACCGGGGTGTGGTCGACGGTGCCGGTCTGCTGCACCTCATCGGCGATCAGCTGGTTGCGCTTGTCGAGGAAGAGCAGGCGAAACTGCTCCTTGTCGGCGAAGGCCATGCTGCTGCGGCAATAGGCGATCACCTCGTTCCAGGACGACAGCGCGTTGCGGCCGTTGACCTCGCCCTTGGCGACGCGGTGCGCGGCGGCAGCGATCAGCTTGAGCTGGTTGATCGCGGCTTCGCCGACGCCATCGACCTCGCGCAAGCGAGCCACCGGCGCATGCACGACCTCGGCGAACGAGCCGAACACCTTGATCAGCAGCTTCGCCAACGGCTTGGTGTCGCGCCGCGGCAGCGCCGGAAACAGTGCCATCTCCAGCAGCTCGTAGTCGCTGAGCGCATCCGCGCCCGCGCTGTAGAAGCGCTCGCGCAGCCGTTCGCGATGGCCGAGATAATGCGGCGTATTTTCGGGCGTGCTGTCGTCGGCGTCGGGCTTGGCAGGCATCGTCCGCCAGCATCGCTGTGGATTCCGGCTTTTGCAACCGCCAATTGCGACGGGGCCGGCAACCCCGTTTTACCCCGGAACCGGCGAGGCCAGCGAAGCTCACCGTCGTCGCCTTCACCCATACCGGGCTGGAGGGCGGTTTCGACACCATCCCGAACGAAATTCGCGGTGCGTCCATGGGCAAAGCGGCCGAACGAAAAAAATCCGCGCCGACCGTTTCCTTTTCACCGCCTCGTTCGTCTCTGCGCTGTGGGCCTCGACGAGCGGCCGGCAGGGTTTTCGCAAAGGAGAATATTGATGTCAGAGATCAAAGCCACGCCATCGCGTCGTGCGGTCGTTGCCACCGGGCTCGGTGCCGGCGCACTGTTCGCCGCTCAAATCGACCCGTCCTTTGGCCACAACAGGAGTTCGAACATGGAAGCCACCATTCGCACCGGAAGCGACGTCACGACCCTCGTCAACGTCTTCACGGTCGAGCCCGATAACCAGCAGAAGCTGGTCCTGCTCCTGAAGGAGGGCACCGAGGCCTTCTTCAGCAGGCAGCCCGGCTTCATCTCGTCCAGCGTCCACGCCGGCAAGGAGGGTGGCCGCGCCATCAACTACTCGCAATGGCGCAGCGCTGCGGATATCGAGAATTTCCGCAAGGATCCGAAATTCGCGCCCTACGTCCAACGTCTTGCCGCGATCGCCAAAGCCGAGACGATCCTGTGCGAGGTCGTCGAGGTCAATCATGCCTGACCTTCGGCGTGTGGCACCCCGATCCGGATTGACGTATCACGCTGACAGATGACGGGGGATTTGCTTGGCAGACGATGCGACGAGCAATGGAACGGGGGCGGTCCGCCAGACCGCCCAGCAGGCTCTCGAGCGTCTTGCGGTGGAGATGCGGCCGCAACTGCATCGCTATTGCGCGCGCATGACGGGCTCGGTCATCGACGGCGAGGATGTGCTCCAGGAGGCGCTGCTCAAAGCCTTCGAGGCGGCGCCGCGAATCGGAACGCTCGATAATCCGGAAGGCTGGCTTTTTCGCATCGCCCACAACGCGGCGCTGGATTTCCTGCGCCGGCGCGCCCGCTACAACGCGGTCCACACCGATGAAGATCTGGACATGATCCCCGCTCCGACCAGCGTCGTGACCGAACGTGAGATCGTGGCCGCAAGCCTCGGGACGTTCATGCGCCTGCCCGTGGCGCAGCGGGGCGCCGTGATCCTGCGCGACGTGCTGGGATATTCCGTCGACGAGGTCTGCGCAATCATGGGCAGCAGCGTCCCGGCCACCAAGGGCGCGCTGCAACGCGGCCGTACCCGGCTTCGCGAACTCGCGGCTGAAACCGACGACATGAGGCCTCCCGAGCTGGAAGCCGCTGAACGCGTCCGCCTGATGCATTATGTCGAGCGCTTCAACGCGCGCGATTTCGATGCCTTGCGCGACATGCTGGCCGACGACGTATGCCTGGAGATGGTCAACCGGACCCGTCGAACCGGCCGCCGCGACGTCAGCGAATATTTCCATCGCTATGAGCAGACCAGCCCCTGGCGCTTCGTGCCCGGCTTTGTCGATCGCCGCCCCGCCATCATCGCGTTCGACCCGCAGGATCCGTCAGGTCCGCCGCGCTACTTCGTCCTGCTCGACTGGGACAACGGCAGCATCGTCAACATCAGGGATTTTCTGTTCGCGCATTACGCGATCGAAGGCGCGGAGCTGTTCACGCTGGAATGACGCCGGGGCGGCGGGCCATCACCCGATCTGCCTCTCGCCGTGCCGCTCCGACAGCGTGAAGATCTCGACGCCCGTCGAGGTCACGCCGACGGAGTGCTCGAACTGCGCCGACAGGGAGCGGTCGCGGGTCACCGCGGTCCAGCCGTCGGACAGGATCTTCACATGCGGCTTGCCGAGGTTGATCATCGGCTCGATGGTGAAGAACATGCCGGGCTTGAGCTGCACGCCTTCGCCGGGCCGGCCGATATGGATGATGTTGGGCTCGTCGTGGAACATGCGCCCCAGGCCATGGCCGCAGAAATCGCGCACCACGCTCATGCCCTGCGGCTCGACGAAGCTCTGGATGGCGTGGCCGATGTCGCCGGTGGTGGCGCCGGGCTTCACCGCGGCGATGCCGCGCATCATCGCCTCATAGGTCACCTCGATCAGCCGCTCGGCCTTGCGCGCGATCGGGCCGACCGCATACATCCGGCTGGAATCGCCGTACCAGCCATCGACGATGAAGGTGACGTCGATGTTGACGATATCGCCCTCCTTCAACGGACGGTCGCCGGGCATGCCGTGGCAGACCACGTGATTGAGCGACGTGCAGGTCGAGTAGCGGTAGCCGCGATACATCAGCGTCGCCGGATAGGCGCCATGGCTGAAGGCGAACTCGCGGACGAACTGGTCGATGCGATCGGTCGGCACGCCCGGGCCGACGATGTCAGTGAGCTCGTCGAGACACTTTGCCACCAAAGCACCCGCCTTGCGCATGCCGGCAAAGGCGTTCGGCCCATGCAGCTTGATCTGTCCGGTCTTGCGCAGGGAGGTATCGGTGGCTTCGACGTAGCTCATGCGTGTCTTGTCTTCTGGGGGCGGCGGAAGGGCTTGAATTCAGGCCCCAATTTAATGATTGCGGGCTCTCGTGCAAGCAGCCATGGCGTTTTCGAGCGAAGTGGCTGCCGGTTCGCGTGAAGAAAACGCGTCAAAACAAGAATCCTGCCCGTCATGCGTCCGAAAGCGGTCTCAATTCGGGACTTCTACGGTGGTTTCGACCGGCAGCGCGCCGCCGCGGACCCGGATTTCGCGGACAGGATAGGGAACCCGGATGCCCTCACGCTTGAAGGCGTCCCACAGCGCCAGCATCACGTCGCTCTTGACGTTGTCCATGCCGTCGGGGTCTGCGAGCCAGAGCGTCAGCGAGAACTTCATGCCGGCTTCGGCGAACTCGGTCAGGATGCAGTTCGGCGGCTTGGCCTTCTGCGCGCGTGGATGGGCCGCCGCAGTATCGATGGCTAGCCTGCAGACCAGCCGGGGATCGGCGTCATAGTTGGTGCCGAAGGTGATCTTCACCAGCGTGTTCTTGTCGGTATAGGTCCAGTTGACGACCTTCTGCGTCACGAGGTCCTCGTTCGGGATCAGGAATTCGCGGCCGTCGCCGGCGGCGACGGAAATGTAGCGCGTCTTCATCGCGCTGATGCGGCCGGTGTTGTCGCCGATGGTGACGAGATCGCCCGGCTTCACCGATTTGTCGGCGAGCAGGATGATGCCGGAGATGAAGTTGGCGACGATCTTCTGCAGGCCGATACCGATACCGACGCCGACTGCACCGGAGAATACCGCAAGCGCCGAGAGGTCGATTCCGACCGCGCCGAGCGCGATCACGATCGCGACGGCAAGAAGCCCGATGCGGATGATCTTGATCAGCAGCACCTGCACCGACGGCGTCAGATCGGCCGCCGAGTTGATCTTGCTCTCGGCGAAATTGCTGGCGATGTTGGTGAGCCAGAGCGCGATGATCAGCAGCGCGCCGGCCTTGATCACCAGCAGCGGCGTCAGCCGCAGACCGCCGAGCACGATGGCATAGGAGTCGAGCAGCTCGACCGTGGCGTCGAGCTGGCCGAGGATGGACAGCGCGGCGAAGAACCAAGCGGCAACCGACACCAGCTTGACGATGAAGGCATTGCGCAGCACCGAGGTCACGAGCCGGATCGCGAGCCATGCCAGCCCCAGCTTGGCGGCGACCATCAGGAGATAGCTACGGCTCGGCCAGGTCGCGTGATACATCACGATGCGGGAGACGATCACGAGCAGGGTGAACACGGCTGTCGAGGCACTGGCGGCCATCACGTGGACGAAGCGGCGAAGCGGCAGCGGCCAGCGCATGGCGAGCGAGGTCAGGTCGACGCGGCTGTGCGCCGTGGCTTCCGCCGCATAGGCGATCCCCGCCGCCGCCAGAATGAGCCCGAACTGCAGGTAGAACCAGGGCGAGGAGATTTCCGCCCCGACGCTGCGCGCAGTCGTCTGCACGAACTCCATGAGGTCTTTGAGGTCCATGTCCATCTGATGGTCTCTGGGAAGCGGTCGGGCGGGTTTGATTCGGAAGCGCCGCAGAATCCCACAAAGGCCGCGACCGGGCCACCGATACACCGTGAAGTGAAGCGCGTTAAGGCCGTAAAATACGGGCAGATTGCCGCGCGCCGGAGAAAATGGGTTGGCGCGCCCGTGTGGCGACGATAAGGATGCAAGTCCAGCGATTTGTACCCGGAAGGTGGATGGCCTCCCTCGACTCCTTCAGCATCGCCATTTTGCTCGGCGCCGTCCTCGTCATGGCCGGTATCCTGTCGAGCCTGCTCGCGCTGCGCTTCGGTGCGCCGTTGCTGCTCGTCTTCCTTGCCATCGGCATGCTCGCCGGCGATGCCGGCCCCGGCCGGCTCCAGTTCAACGATGTCGGCACCACCTATCTGGTCGGCTCGGTGGCGCTGGCCCTGATCCTGTTCGACGGCGGGCTGAAGACGCGCTTTGCCAGCATTCGCACCGTACTCGCGCCTTCGATGGTGCTCGCGACCGTCGGCGTGTTGCTGACCGCGTTGATCACGGCACCGTTCGCGAAATTCGCGCTCGATCTCAACTGGGCGGAGTCGCTGCTGGTCGGCGCTGTCGTCGCCTCGACCGACGCGGCCGCGGTGTTCCTGCTGGTGCACACCCAGGGCCTGCGCCTGCGCCCGCGCGTCGGCGCGACCCTGGAAGCGGAATCCGGCACCAACGATCCGTTCGCGATCTTCCTCACGCTCATGCTGGTCGAGTACATCTCGCTGGGCTCGAGCACACCAGGCCATGTGGTGATGGAGTTCCTCCAGGAAGCGGTGCTCGGCGCCGTCGTCGGCGTGATCGGTGGACGTCTCGTCGTCATCGGCCTCAACAAGGTCGCGCTGCCACAGGGCCTGCACGCGCCTTTCGTCACCACGGCTGCGCTCGTGATCTTCGGCGGCTCGCAGATCATGCATGCCTCCGGATTTCTTGCGGTGTATCTCGCCGGCATCATCATCGGCAACCGGCCGACGCGCGCGCATAATTCGGTGGTGGCGTTTCTCGACGCCGCGACCTGGCTTGCGCAGATCGTGATGTTCGTGCTGCTGGGCCTGCTGGTGTCACCGAGCCGGCTCGGCTCCAGCGTGCTGCCGGCGGTTGCCGTCTCGCTGGTGCTGATGCTGGTGGCGCGGCCGATCGCGGTGTTCGTCTGTCTGGCGCCGTTCCGCTTCAACTGGCGCGAAAAGATCTTCATCGCCTGGACCGGCCTGCGCGGCGCGGTCGCGATCTTCCTGGCGTCGATCCCGATGCTGGTCGGCCTGTCGAAAGCCTATCTCTATTTCGACGTCGCCTTCGTCGTCGTGATCATCTCGCTGCTGCTGCAAGGCTGGACCTTGGCACCGGCCGCGCGAAAACTGCACGTGGCGCTGCCGCGCGCCGAGCGTGGGCCGCGTCGCGTCGAACTGGATCTGCCCGGGCAGCTCGAGCAGCAGCTGGTCGGCTATCCGGTGCGGCCGAAGAGCCTCTATTTCCGCCGCGGGCTGATCCCGTCCTGGTCCAAGCCGACGCTGGTGATCCGCAAGGAAAGCATCTTGACGCCTGTCGAAGCCGAGCCGATCGCGCCCGGCGACTACATCTATTTGCTGGCGCCGCCGGAAAAGGCCGAGGCGCTCGATCGTTTCTTCGTCGACATGCAGCCGAGCACCGCGCCCGATCCGCACCTGCTCGGCGACTTCATGGTATCGGGCGAGCACACGCTCGCCGAGCTCGCCGGGATCTACGGCGTGAAGGTCAGCGACGATGAAGGCACGCTCACGCTGGCCGATTATTTCGACGTCCATCTCGACCGCGCGCCGAAGGAAGGCGCCGAGCTTGCGCTGGATGAGATCGTGCTGGTCGCGCGCAGCATCTCCGGCGGCCGCGTCAACGTCGTCGGCCTGCGTCTGCCGGAAGAGGACGAAACGCCCGCGCCGCTGACCCGCAGCCAGGCGCTGCGACGCAAGCTCGCGGAGCTGTGGACCTCGGTGGCGGGGGTCTGACGGTGCCGTTGTCCTGACCAAATCCAGGACCACCGTCCGCAGTTTGGCAGGCGTAGCTAGCCCAGAACTGGTCATTGCGGGGAGCCCAGCGACAAAATTGCGTAGCAATTTTGCGCGGATGCGACGAAGCAATCCAGAATGTTTCCGGGAAGGGACTCTGGATTGCTCCGCCGCGCTCGCAATGACGCTGTTTGCTGACGCGCCATGTCCCAACAACGTCGTCGTGACTCGCGGGAACGGTATGTCGCCCGCCAGACAACCGCCACCAAATCGCCGCATCAGCCGAAGATTTGCGCGGCTTCGTGATCCCGGTTCCGGAACGCTCCGCGGCGTTGTCAGTTCTTAGCCGCGTAACGGTCAACGCATCTACAGGAGCAACCCATGCGTAAATTCATCTTGCCCGCCATCGTGGCAATCGGCTTGGGAGCGGCCGCACCGGCGATGGCCTATGACACGGGCGATCAGATCTCGATGCAGGCCGCGCTCGATGTCGCAACCGATATCGGCGTGATGACCATTTCGCACACCGAGTTCGCGGGCGATGAATGGCAGATCGAGGGCCGCGACCGCACCGGCCGCTGGATGGAGGTCGATGTCGATGCTCGAACCGGCGACGTGCGCAACGTCGATCGCGGCTGGTAGCCATAGCTCGTCATTGCGAGGATGCTCGCACAAAATTGCGTAGCAATTTTGCGCCGATGCAAGAAATCCGGAATCTTTGCGCCGGACCCCTCGCAATGACGGGAAAGGCCTCACGTCAGCACCTTCACCCCGCCGAACGATGTCACGCGTCCCTGCCTCAGCATCACGATCTGCGTCGCGAGCTGGCGCAGTTCGGCGACATCGTGGCTGACATAGACCATGGGGACATTGGCCTCGTCGCGCAAGCGCACCAGGTATGGCAATATCTCGAGCTTGCGGGCTTCATCGAGCGCGCCGAGCGGCTCGTCGAGCAGCAGCAAGCGCGGCTTCGACAACAGCGCGCGGCCGAGCGCGACGCGCTGGCGTTCGCCCCCCGACAGCTTTCCGGGGCGACGGTCGAGCAGCGTGCCGATATCGAGCAGCTCGATCACGCGCGCGTGCTGCGCCCGATCGGGCGCGAGCCGGTTCATCCGCCGGCCGTAATCGAGATTCTGCGCGACGTTGAGATGCGGAAACAGCCGCGCATCCTGGAACACGTAACCGATGCGGCGGCGCCAGGTCGGCACATGAATGCCCGACATGGAGTCGTCGAGCGTCTCGCCGTCGATGACGATGGTGCCGCGGTCGGGCCGCAGCAGCCCTGCGATCATGTTGATCAGCGAGCTCTTGCCGGCGCCGGAGGCACCGAACAGGCCGGTGACGCGGCCTTCGCTCGAGAAAGACGCCGAGAGCGAAAACTCGCCAAGCTGTTTTTCGACATCGACGCGCAGCATGGTCAATTTCCGTGCAGGCGCGCCGTGGCGCGGCGAGCGAACCATTCGGCGGCGATGAGCGCACCGAGTGCGAGCACAACGGAGACGATCACGAGCCGCCCCGCGGCGGCGTCGCCATCAGGTGTCTGGATCAACGAATAGATCGCGGACGAGATCGTCTGGGTCTCGCCGGGGATGTTGGAGACGAAGGTGATGGTGGCGCCGAACTCGCCGATCGCCTTGGCAAAGCCCAGCACCATGCCGGCGAGCACGCCCGGCAGTGCCAGCGGCAACGTCACCGTGAAGAACACCTTGGAAGGCGCGGCGCCAAGCGTCTCGGCGGCCTGCTCCAGCCTGCGGTCGATCGCCTCGATCGACAGCCGCATCGGCCGCACCAGCAGCGGAAACGACATCACGCCGCAGGCGAGCGCCGCGCCGGTCCAGCGGAAGGCGAAGACGATGCCGAGATGATCGGCGAGAAAGCCACCGACGAGACCGCGGCGGCCGAAGGTGAGAAGCAGCAGATAGCCCGTGACGACGGGCGGCAGCACCAGAGGCAGATGCACGACCGCATCCAACACCGACTTGCCCCAAAAATCCCTTCGGGCAAGCAGCCACGCCAGCGCAATGCCGAACGGCGTTGCCACCAGCGTCGCGATGATTGCGACCCTGAGCGAGAGCAGGATCGCCGTCCATTCGGCGGGAGAGATGTCGAGCACGAAAATCAGGTGGTCGGGCTGATCAAAAATTTGAAGCCGTACTTTTCCAGAATGGCCTTCGCTGTCGAGGTGCGCAGGAAGGCGAGATAATCGCTGGTCTCGCGCTTCGCCGTCGTGGTCGCCGCGACGGGATAGATGATCGCGGGATGCGAATCCGCCGGGAAGGTGCCGACGATCTTCACGCCGGGCTCGACCTTGGCATCGGTGGAATAGACGATGCCGAGATTGGCTTCGCCGCGCGCGACCAGGGTCAGAGCGGCACGCACGCTCTCGGCCATGGCGAATTTCGGCTCGGCGGCCTGCCAGGCGCCGAGCTTGTCGAGTGCCGCCTTGGCATATTTCCCAACCGGGACCGACTTCACGTCGCCGGTGGCGATCTTGCCGTCGCCGGCAAGCTTGGCGAGGTCGAAGCCTTGCGCGATCGTGACGTTGTCGATCCCGCAATCCTTCGGCGCGATCAGCACGATGCTGTTGCCGAGCAGGTTGACTCTGGAAGGTGCGTCGATGGTCTTCCTGGAAACCGCGTAGTCCATCCAGTCGGTGTCGGCGGAGACGAACACGTCGGCCGGTGCGCCCTGCTCGATCTGTTTTGCCAGAACCGAGCTCGCGGCATAGCTCGCCGTGATCTTGACGCCTGTTTTGGCGGTGTAGGCGGCATCGACCTCGTCGAGTGCGTTCTTCATGGACGCCGCGGCGAAAACCGTGATGGTCCTGTCCTCGGCGCCGGCCGGCGAGAGGGTCGTGCCTGCGAGCATCACGAAGGCAGTGAACAGTCCGGCGAGTCGATACATGGATGGCGCTCCGTGCGAGGGCCGCGCGCGCAAATGTACGCGCAAATCTGGCGTTGGGTGAGTTCAGGTCGCGATGACGGAAGCGCCGTTCCGGGTCTCCCCGCAACGGCTTACGGCCGGCGAAGATATCGCAGCTGCGAAGATAGCAGGCTGAGCCCTCGGGTCAAAGGCGACCGTTTGTCTAATTTATTGCGCGGGCAGGATCGAAATCGACATCGAACTGTCTTTGGCGCCGCTGACCTGAAGCACGAACGGCTTGTCCGAGAGCTGGTATTTCATGGTCTTGCGGATGCCGTCACAGTCGGTGGCGCCGCTGAAGGCGACAGGCTTGAGGAATTGTCCGTCCTGGACCAGATCGACCCAGGCGCCCGAGGACAGGCTGATCGTGTAGAGCCCGGGCTTCGCGGTCTTGACGCTGGTGAAGCCGGCAAAGGTGCCGTCCTTCGGCGCCCGCTCAGGTTTCGTTGGCGAACGGGATGCGCATCCCGGAATGAGGCGGGCTTACGGCCACGCGACGGGGTGATCCTAGCGCAGTCGAGGCAACGGACCAACTCTCCAGTTCGTCATCCCGGATCTGCGCTTACGCTTGTCCGGGACGACGGCTGCGTGGCGACAGCCCACCCATCCACGTGCGTCAAGGCTTCGCATCGGGCGCGTGCAGCACGGCTTTGCAGGCCGCCGGCATCTGAGCCAGCGTCATCGGCGGCTTCGGTTTGGGCGGCTCCGGCGGCGGCTTCGGGTGCAGCACGCCCTCGCTGAACCAGTAGGCGAAATCAGAGGGCTTGCAGCCTTCGTCCTCGGATTGCGACGGCTGGCCCTGGCAATCGCTGGCGCCTGCCGGGCAGCGCATGCGGATGTGGAAATGATAGTCATGGCCCCACCAGGGCCGGATCTTCGATAGCCAGGAGCGGTCGCCCTTGGCCTCGCGGCACAGCGCCTTCTTGATCGCGGGATTGACGAAGATGCGCTGCACCGCCGGCTCCTGCGCGGCGTCGCGCAGCACCAGCACGTGGGCAGGCGTGAAGACCCGGGGATCGACGTCGAGCCGGTCTTCGCGCACCATCATCACCGCCGACATCTCCTCGCGCTCCTCGCGCGAGAGGCGATGGTCCGGCATCGGCGTCAGCCAGATATCGGCATCCAGCCCGATCTGGTGGCTGGCATGGCCTGACAGCGCAGGGCCGCCGCGCGGCTGGCCGATATCGCCGACCAGGATGCCCGGCCAACCCGCGTCCTTGTGCGCCTTGGCGGCCAGGCGCTTGATCAGCGCGATCATGTCAGGGTGGCCCCAATTGCGGTTGCGCGACAGCCGCATCACCTGCCAGTTCTCGCCATTGAGCGGCATCTGCTGGGCGCCGCCGATGCAGCCCTTCACATAGGAGCCGATGACATGGGCCGGCCCCTTCGACGGCAGCAGTTTTCGTGCGAACAGCTCCTTGGCGCCGATTCTGGGATCATTGGGGTTGGCCAGCGGCGGCAACGGCTTTGGGTTCACGCTGCCCTTGTCCTGGGCCAGCGCGCCGCTGGCGGTCAGGAGCGTCATGACAAACAGGAGAGGGGCGATGCGGCGGGGACTCATGCGAGCGCGATTATACCCCAATGCCATCTCAGGGTCACTGAACGATGCGGCGCTTCACCCGGCCGCGTTCCCGACCGGAGATCCTGACCTGATCGACCCGAAACCGTCGCGACATAATCCGTCGCCAGAACAGGTTGCGATCCCGACCGTTCGTGAACTCCGGCATCATCGGCTTTCCGCCAAAATCATCTTCCCGACATCCTCAAAATGGGTGTCGCGCGCCTGGATCTGCTGGGTGATGGCGTGCATGTCGCGAAACCGTCGCTCGAACGGATTGCTGCGGAAGACGGCGGTGGCTCCGGCCATGCGATAGGCGGTGTCGACCACGTCAGCCGATCGCTGGATGGTCCAGGTCGCGGCGAGCCTGATGGCGCTGCGATGGGCGGTGCCGAACGTGCCCGTTATTGAGAGGTCGCTCCACATCGCGTTCGCCGTCGCATAGAGATAGGCGCGGGCGGCGCGCAAATCGCCTTCGGTGCGGCCGATCAGGCCCTGGACCGCCCCGTTGTCGCGCATCGCGCTGGTCGCCAGCGACTGATGCTTGGCGCGCGCCAATGCGATCGCCGCATCCAGCGTCGCGCGCGCGACGCCGAGCGAGACCGCGGCAAAGCCGAGGCTGAAGGCCGAGCCGGTGGGAAGCCGGTAGAGCGGGCCCGGCTCGCGCAAGGCGCTCGGCACGTCGCGGAACACGGCGAAGCGATCGGGGATGAAGAGGTCTTTCACCTCGTAGGAATCGGTGCCGGTGCCGGCCAGCCCGATCGCCTGCCAAACGTCGTGCAGCACCGCACGCGCAAGCGGGAACAGGATGGTGCGCAGCTCCGGCGAACCATCGGCCGCCTTGCGCCCCGTGCCGTCGGCATTGACGATGCGGACATGCGCCCCGAGCCAGCTCGCCTGCCGCGAGCCCGAGGCAAAATCCCATCGCCCGGTGACGCGGTAGCCGCCCTCGACCGCGCGCGCCTCATGCGCCACCGCGCCCCAGGCGAGGATGCCGGGCGCGGTGTTGAAGATCTCGCGCGCGGTGTCGTGGTCGAGCGCGGCCGCGATCATCGCGCAGACGCTGCATTGGCCGAGACACCAGGCCGTGGACGCATCGGCCTTCGCGATCTCCTCCAGAATCTGCATGAAAATCTCCGGCGGCGCCTCTGATCCGCCCAGGCTCCGCGGCAGCAGCGCGCGATAGAGCCCGTTCCCGATCAGCGCGGCCACGACACCGGGCGTCAGCCGTCGCGTCCGCTCGATCTCGTCGGCCTCATCGGCAATCAGTGGCGCAATCGCCCGCGCACGTTCGACCAGGCCAAACCCCGGAGTTGCGTCCATGTCAGCCTTTCCTCGCCCATTCTGCCGTGAGCGGTAAGCGCGGCGATGGTGGGCCATTTCGCGGAAGCGATCAAGCGCGGCCAGGAGGCGACGAGGCAGGCTCCGCTGCATGCACATTGGTGGCGCCGGTGGATCTGGAGCCGTGCTCACGGATGTCGATGCCTTCGAGCAGTTTGCCTGCGAGATAGCCCGTGGGGATCGAGCCGAGCAGATAGGCGATGATCAATCCAGCTGCGCCTGCGATCCACATTGACGGCGCGTCCTCATGTCGGCATGGACTGGTCTCGATCGTCCTTGGGTGGACATCTCCTCTGATGTGCGGTGGATGGTCCCCGCAGAGGTGAAGTGATGTCATCTCGATCCGTCGAAATCGAACTGGAGCAATACCCATGAGGATCACCGTCGAAACCAGCGTCGCCGCTCCCATCGATCAAGTCTGGCGAGCCTATACGACGCCCGCCGACATCGTGAAGTGGAACGCCGCGTCGGACGACTGGCACACGACCAAGGCAGCGGTCGATCTGCGCGAAGGCGGCGCCTTCTCGTCGCGCATGGAGGCCAAGGACGGCAGCATGGGCTTTGATTTCGCCGGCACCTACACGAAGGTCATCGAGCACAAGCGGATCGAATATGCCTTCGGCGATCGCAAGGCCGAAGTCGCCTTCGTCCCGGGCGCGAGCGGCGTCGTGGTCCGCGTCGTGTTCGATGGCGAGCAGACGTACTCGGTCGAGCAGCAGCAAGGCGGCTGGCAGGCGATCCTCGACAGTTTTGCGCGCTACGTGGAAGCGAAGCAGAAGAAGTCGTAAGGGCGCAGGGGAGGGGATGGGGCAAGAGCCGGCGGACTCACGACAGGCCGGGCACATGCCCGGTCTTTCGTAGTCGCGAGCCAATGAGCGGCCGTCTTGCTCCATCGCGGTCTACACTGCCGAATGTCGCCTAAACTTGCGATCCGAGGCCATTCACAGCGGCGATCATGGCCACGCCGATCCCGGCGGCGAAGAGGCTGTATTCAATGCGACACGGGACGCTTTTGGACGAACGTGACAAGGAGGCCGCCTTCACCTCGGCGGCCTCACTCATTTCACAGTGAAGACCGAGTCGGCATCGCGGCCGCCGTCCGAGCCCTGCAGCATTGTGCTGTTGAAACGGACGAGCGCGGCGGTTGCAATGGCCTCCTTTATCTGAGCATCGGTCGCACCAGCGGCTTTTGCCAATTTGGTGTGACCGTAAACGCAATATGCACAAGGAATCTGTGCTGCCACGGCGAGGCCAATGAGGTGCTTCGTTTTTCCGTCCAAAGCTCCGTTGGGATTCATCACGGCCAGCTGTTCGTCCCAATGCGGCTTCAGTGCCTGCTCAGGAAGTGTCTGTTTCATCCATTCAGGGGTCTCCTGCGCGCTGACGCTTGGCTCCGTTGCCAAGGCCAACAACAGCGCAAGACCGGCACTCGCGAGTAGAGTTCTCATGACGGATCTCCCACTTGGTGGCACGGGCCCGGCAGTGCGTGACACCGCCCGAGCAAGAGAGTTCCTTATTACTAGCATTTGCCCCAAACTCACGCTGCACCGCGGGATTTTGGAGCGGTCGACGTCGGCTGTGGGTCTTCTGCGTCGGTCGGGCCAAGGGGCGGTCGGCTTCCGGGGGCAGAGGACCGGGCTACTGGACCTCGGCGATCCTCGGTCCGGATGACAGTATCTGCGCGTTGGTTGCCGCGGGACGGCTCGACGGCGCGGCGGGGTCCGGCGATCGGGAGGCGGCGTCGGGCGCTCCCTGGGATGGGCGATGGGCCGCATTTGCCGGAAGCACGATCACTTTGGCCCCGACCTTCACCCGCTCATAGAGATCCGCGACGTCGTCGTTGGTCAGGCGGATGCAGCCCGACGAAACCCGCTTCCCGATCGTATCGGGCTTGTTGGTGCCGTGAATTCTATATTCGGTGTCGCCGAGATACATCGCCCGGGCGCCGAGCGGGTTGGTGGGACCGCCTGCCATGAAGCGCGGCAGATAAGGCTGACGCACGAGCATCTCTGCAGGCGGCCGCCAGTCCGGCCATTCCGTTTTACGGGCCACCGTCTGTTCGCCGGACCATGCGAAGCCTTCGCGGCCGACGCCGATGCCGTAGCGCATCGCTTGGGTGTCGTTCAGAACGAAATAAAGGAATGTGTTCTTGGTGTCGATGATCACGGTGCCCGGCGTCTGGTGACTGGCGTAGTCAACCACCTGCCGAACGAATGCGCCGGGACCGTCAGCGGCTTTGGGTGGTTCGACCAGCGGTGCCGGGGTCTGAACCGGAGCCGGAGCCGGAGCCGATGCGTGAACCGGAGTTGCCACGTAAACCGGAGATGATGATGCCTGGGCCTCGTGCACGGACGGCTTCCGGACCGGCTGAACGGTCGCCGGGCGAGACCACAAGCCATACCCCAAGGCGGCGACGGCCACGGCGCCAATCGCAACTCTCCCGGCCATCGGCAATGCGAGTGTCTCCGCCTTTCCACGTTTGGCCCGCTTGCCCATATCTTTCTCCGGATCACGATGACCGGAAGAGGTAGCCAGCAAATTTTAAGAAACCTCGAAGCGATCTCCGTTGAGGCCGGAACCGTTAAACATCGTTAACGCTGAACTCAGACCGATGCCTTGCGACCGATCAGGCCTAACACGATCATGACGAGACTGATGCCGCCGACGGCGCCCGAGACCTCTCCGACCGTGCGCATCAGTGCGACCGGATCATTGGACCACAGCGTCATGTCACGCATCGACAGGAAGAACAGCAGGGCCAGCACCAGCATCACCGTGCCCACCGCAATCAATCGCCAGTTTCGTCGTCGCATGCGAGATGCTCCCCCGTAATCGCCCATGGAGGGCGAGACCGTCCACTCTGCAGGAGATAGTGTCGCCCGGACCGGAACGGGTTCAACCCAGCAGATCGCAATCGAGGTGCCCTGTCGCGATGGCGGGCGACGGCGTCTTCGTCTACGATCCGGACAAATCCTGATTTCGAAAGGCGCGGCGATGCGTACCATCGGGCTGATCGGCGGCATGAGCTGGGAGAGCACTGCGCTCTACTACAAGCTCATCAACGAACGCGTCCGCAACCGCATGGGCAAGCTGCATTCGGCGCCGGTGCTGATGTATTCCTACGACTTTCAGGAGATCAAGGAGATGCAATATGCCGGCCGCTGGGCGGAGGCGGCGGCTGATCTGGCGAAGGTTGCGCAGCGCCTCGAAAACGCAGGCGCGCGCGCGATCGTGCTGTGCACGAACACGATGCACAAGCTGGCGCCCGAGATCATCTCCAAGCTGACGATCCCGCTCATCCACATCGGCGATGCGACCGCGCAGCGCATACGGGCGAAGGGATACCGGCGGGTCGGGCTGCTCGGTACCATCTTCACGATGGAGGAAGAGTTCTACATCGACCGGTTGCGCGCGCATGATCTCGACGTCCTGACTCCCGACGCGGACGCGCGGGCCGACGTGAACCGGATCATCTACGACGAGCTGTGCCTTGGCGTCGTGGCCGAGGCTTCGCGCCGCCGCTATCAGGATGTGATGGCCGCCCTGGTCGGGCGTGGCGCGGATTGCATCATCCTCGGCTGCACCGAGATCACGATGCTGGTCGGCGCTGCCGATACGTCGGTCGAGACATTCGATACCACGGCGATTCATGCGGAGACCGCGGCGGACTTTGCGATCGGGTGAGGATGACGCATCGGAGCGGCGCGCGATGGCTCAACCGCGCTGCTTGCGTCCGGACTCCGCAACGGCGCGAACAACCAACCTAATGCGCTGTTCGCGCGCCGCGGGCATCTCTCTGAAGCCCTCGATCGCAACGGGGCGGCGGACCGTCACCGCGTAGCGTGCTAACCCGGGGGCTTGCCGCGCTTCTTCGTGGTGATACGCAGCGCGATGCCGTGCTGCCAGGCCCGTATTCGGACGGCGGCCTCGGTACGCTTCAACAGCTTCGCGATCTCACCTGGTCGGATGCCGGCGGCGGCCAGCTGCTTCAGCCTTTCGTGCTCCTCCGCCGTCCATTTCTTCAACAATGGGTAGCTGCTCTGCGAGGAGCCGTCGCGTGGACCGGACATCTCGCTCATCTAGACCGCAGGGAGACGGACGCTGTGCGTGGCCGCCACCGTGATCAGGCGGTGGCCGGTGCTGCCAGGAGTTCCCCAGCCGAATCGCTGCATGTTCTTCATCACGACAGCCTAGGGCGGCACCCTGTCGCGCGTAGCTAACCTTTGTTAGGTGCTTCGGCTCGAACCGGAAGAAAATCGGAGCTGCAGATGACGTTCGGCCGGCATGCGTCGTCGCGTTTGTTCCCGAATTCGAACTTGCGCGCAACCCTCCGCTGCTGCCTGTTTTTCCCGCATCCCATGATTGCCGAATTACCGAAATCCGCGGGCGCATCGCGCCATCGGGAAAACATAACTTAACGGTTTGCCTCCAAATTAATCACGCGTTCCATTGTTTGATCGTCTCGAACTTTTGCCGGTGTCGCAAATGACATCGCTTTGGATGTTTCATGTCGATATCAGGCTCCTGTCGTTCGGCCGTCCTCGTTTGCGCGATCGCGGCGGCTGGACTTGGCGTTTTCAGTCTCGGCACAACGGGCCATGCCGCCGCCGTCGTCGGCGAGAGCCGCAAGGTCGAGGTCACCCAGAAGGCCCCGAGCAGTGTCGACGCGTTGAAGGCGCAATATCGTCGGCCGGCAACGATCCCGTTCCCCAAGGACAATCCCTACACGCCTGAGAAGGCGGCGCTGGGCAAGAAGCTCTATTTCGATACCCGCCTGTCGGTGACCTCGGCGCAGTCTTGCGCCAGTTGCCATAGCCCGGGCTTCGGCTGGGGAGACGGGCTCGCGGTCGGCGTCGGCCACGGCATGGCGAAGCTCGGCCGTCACTCGCCGACGATCGTCAACGCCGCATGGAGCGACATCTTCATGTGGGACGGACGCTTGCCGACGCTCGAAGATCAGGCGCTCGGCCCGATTCAGTCGTCCGGCGAGATGAACATGAAGCTCGACCAGTTGATGGAGCGCCTCGCAGCCATACGAGAGTACAAGCCGATGTTCGACGCGGCATTCCCCGGCGAAGCCATGACGAGCAGGACGCTCGCCCGGGCGATCGCCACCTATGAACGCACGGTCGTTTCCGAGCACGCGCCGTTCGATGCCTGGATCGAGGGCGACGAGAAGGCGATCTCCGCCGAGGCCAAGCGCGGCTTCGAGCTGTTCAACGGCAAGGCGCAATGCGCCGCCTGCCACGAAGGGTGGAACTTCACCAACGAGGGCTTTCAGGACATCGGCCTGCCCAGCAAGGACGTCGGCCGCGGCGAATATCTGCCGGCCGTCATCAAGATGCAGCACGCCTTCAAGACGCCAGGCCTGCGCGAGATCAGCCGCCGCAGCCCCTATATGCATGACGGCTCGCTCGCCACACTCGAGCAGGTGATCGATCACTACGATCATGGCGGCGTCGATCGCCCGAGCCGTTCGGATCTGATGCGGCCGCTCGAGCTGACCGCCCAGGATAAGACCGATCTCGTCGCGTTTCTAAAAACGCTCTCCAGCGATCTCAGCCCGACCGCGGTGCCGGTCCTTCCCCGCTAGCCAGCGACATCAAAGGATAATCCCATGCGCACACTCGCTACGCTCACGGCCGTCATCATCTGCGGGTTTTCGGTCGGCGCTTACGCCGCCACCGAAGTGATTCGCCAGCAAGGCCGCGCCTTCTCGTCCGAGAGCATCTCGGTCAGGAAAGGCGATGCGGTCACCTTCCTCAACGACGACACCGTGCCGCACAACATCATGTCGGCCAGCAAGGGCAACGAATTCAACCTGGGTTCGCAGGCGCCCGGCACCTCGACCGACGTCACCTTCAAGGAAGCCGGCGACGTGCAGGTGATCTGCGCCATTCATCCTCGCATGAAGATGATGGTCAAGGTGACGGACTAACAGGCCGCCAGGCACCGGAGTTTGATGATGTCGATACGTTACAAGATCTTCGGTGCCTTCAGCGTCGTCGTCCTGCTCGCCTGCGCGATTGCATTCTACGGCATTCGCACCATCGGCAATTCCGGCGACGCGGTGGTCAAAATGTACGACGGGCCGCTGATGGGCATCAACCATGCGCGTTCGGCGCACGCTGCGCTGCACGAGGCGCGGCTGGTGCTGCAGCGCAGCCTCGTCGCGGGCGCTTCGAGTGACATGGTCGGAAAATTCGAGAGCCTGGTCCACGGCAGCTTCGAGGATCTCGACGTGGTACGCGAGCGGGTGCCTTCGCCCGCCGTTGCAGCCGCACGCGAGAAGGTGGAGAGCGAGCTCAAGGCGTGGTCGACGGCCGCGCTGAAGCTGCTCAAGCCGTCGCCCGGCGGCGTGACCGAAATTCCGACGAGCTTCACGCTGGCCCAGCAGGAGAACAAGCTGATCGCGTCGATCGACGATCTCGTCGAACTGGTCGCCGCCTACGGCTACGAGTACCGCATTTCGGCGGAAGCAGCCGTGCAGCAGGCCCGCACCACCATGCTTTTCGTTGCACTGGCGACGGTCGCGATCGGATTGGCCATCGCGCTGGCGTTCTCCTATTCCATGAGCCGGCCGATCTCGGCGGCGGTGCGCGTCGCCGAACGCGTTGCCGCCGGTAATTTCGGCGACGACATCTCGGTGCGCCGCCGCGACGAGCTCGGGCGGCTGCTGAAATCGCTTGCCGTCATGCAGGCCAGCCTCAAGGCCCGCGCCGAGGAGGATCTCGCGTTGATCGCAGCCAAGGACGAGAGCGGTGCGGCGCAGGCCAGCCGCCGCCAGCGCCTGGAATCCGAAATCGATGCGTTCCGCTCCGCCTTCAGCGCGGTGCTGAGCAATACCGACCGCATGACCGGCGAGCTCACGGACACCGCGCAGAACCTCGCTTCCACCGCGCGCACGGCCGGAACGCAATCGACCGAGGCTGCGTCGACGGCGCAGGAGACCTCGGCCAACGTGCAGACGGTCGCCAGTGCCGCGAGCCAGCTCGGCGAGTCCGTGCAGGCGATCACCTCGCAACTTGCCGAAGCCACCACCATCGTGAACCGTGCCTCCGAAATGGCGGAGGCCGCCAGTCAGACCATTGGCAGGCTCGCGGCCTCGGCGCAGCAGATCGACGAGGTGGTCGGATTTATCAGGACCATCGCGGGACAGACCAATCTCCTCGCTCTCAACGCCACGATCGAAGCGGCGCGGGCCGGAGAAGCGGGTCGCGGCTTTGCCGTCGTCGCCTCGGAGGTGAAGGCTCTCGCGACCCAGACCGCGAAAGCGACCGAGGAGATTTCCTCGCAGATCGCCGAGGTACAATCAGCGACGCGCCAGGCCGTCGACAATGTCGGTGCGATTGCCCTGGTCATCGGCGACATCGACAGCTTCACGGGCCGAATCGCCGCCGCGGTCGGCCAACAGAACGCCGCGACGGGCGAGATTTCCCGCAGCATCGGCCAGGCTGCTGACGGCACCGCGTTGGTTGCGCGCAGCATCGCGGGCACGGCTGAGGCAACCGATAATGCCAGCCGCTCGGCCGGGATGGTGCTCGCGACCGCGCACGACCTCTCCAGTCAGGCAACGCAGCTCCGCGCGTCCGTGGACCGCTTCCTCGCGAACGTGGCGGCCTGAGGCAGGCTCGTATTCGAGCGTGGGCTCATCCTTCGAGCCGCCCGCTCGCGATGGCGCTGCATTTTCGGCCAGACGTGAGGGTTTCCGCGCCGATACTAACCCACGACATAGGCTTTCAGCCGAAGCACCTGCATGCTCCGGTGCATGCTGATGTCGATCGGCCGACCGTAACGGTCAGACCGCACCCCTCCTGCGACGATTGCAGGATGCCCGCGATATTCAGGACCGAGATTGCTCAGCCGCAGTTCAGCGCGCGAGCGGTGCGCCTCTACCGGTGCGGCAATTGCGCAAAGGTCATTGGGATGAGTGAGCCAAGGGACTTGCTCGTCCATTGAGCTCAGCACGCAGACGTCACAGCCAGTTGTCTTCGACAAAGCACCAGATCAATCCGCAGGTGAGCGCCAGTCCCGCCAGAAGCTTATGCGGGCTGACGATCAGGATGCCGGGGATCGGCACCGCCCCATGGGACAGAAGCAGCCAGATCGCGATGCTCGCCAGCGGCACCACCACGAGCCCTTCGACTCGCCTGAATCCAAGCAGGCGATCGGGCAGCCAGAACACGGCGACGACCGCGAGTCCGATCGCTCCGATCAGGATGACGAGATAGAGGCCGTATGCAACGGCCATGGCGAGCGTGTGCATCGGTCGGATCCGGTGAAGATCGCGGATATCGTGGTGGCGCACCGGTTAACGACGCGTTCATGCTCGCCCATGTCAGGGGCGTGCCGCCGCGGACCCGCCCAGCTGTTCGGCCAGATTGGGAGGTGGCAGTCCTCGCTGGAACAGCAACAGATCGAGCGGTGGCGGCTCCTGCTTGGTCACGATTGACAGGCATGCGTGCGCCTGACCGCGATGATGCGTCTGATGATTGAAAAGATGCATCAAGATATCCGAGAGCGGTTGCTCTTGTGGCTTTCCGGAGGTCGTCTGGTAGGCGTGCGGGCGCGCAAGCGTCGCTTCGTCGTAGCCGCTGACCACGGCGACGAGACGCGAGTCTTCCGCGAGCCGGGCGCGCGCGAGCTCCAATCGGTCGTCATAAAGAATTCCGTCGAGACGCTTCGGCTGTTCGCCGACGCCTGTCAGTCGGGTCAGCCAAAGCCTGTCCGTGAGAAGGATGTGATTGAGCGTCCCGTGAAGGCTCTGGAAGAACACGCCGACATTGGCTCGATAGAGCTCGTCCGGCAGCGCCAGTGCTTCTTCGTAAAGGCGGGCATTGGCCCAGGCGTTATAAGCGGCAAGTTGCCGAAACATATTTCTCATCGGAGATAGCTCCACATCGTCGACGGTTCCCCGGCCCTTCGATAGCAGTTTGCGAGGCAGCAAAAGGGTGAGATAATCTCACGCAATCTCACGGCTTGGGATGATTCAGGCATGCTCCCATCGCTCAAAGGCCTGCAGGCGCTTTCTCTGCTTTCCCAGACCGGCAGTCTCACGGCAGCGGCAGAATCTCTTGGGGTCAGCCGTTCGGCGCTGTCACATCGCATCGCAGATCTCGAGCACCAGCTGGGCATTTCCCTCGTCCAGAAGCAGGGGCGTCTTGTCGGTCCGACCGATGATGCCGAGGCCCTCCTTTTGGTGATGGGCGATGCACTCGAGCGCATCGAGGCCGCCATCGAACCGATCCGCCGACGACGCAGCCAGTTGCGCATCAGCACGGTCGCGACGTTGGCGTCACATTGGCTTCTGCCGCGGCTTCCGGAGTTCCGCAACTTGCATCCCGATATCGAGCTCGCACTGACGACGACGCGAAGGGTCGTTGATCTGCAGGCCGAGGATTTCGATTGCGCAATCCGTTATGGGTTGGGACATTGGCCCGGGTTGACCGCGACCCTGCTGTTTCACGAGACCTTGGCTCCGGTCGCAGCGCCCGGCGTCGACCACACTCTTGAAGGCTCTTCCATCATCCGCGCCCGCTCTCGCTTCCGCGACTGGTCCCTTTGGTGGACGGCATGCCGGCGAGCGGGGAAGCCGAGCGAAGGCGGCATCATCGTCGAGTCTCGTGCGCAAGCCCTTGAGATGGCGCTTGCTGGCGGCGGTGCCGCGATGATCGACATGGCCTATGTCGGCGCGCACCTTTCGAGCGGAAGGCTACGGCTGCTCGGGCCGCCGATCACGCTTGGCGAGGGGATTTACCTCGTCCGCCGCCCCGTGCGGCGCAATGATCGGTTCTTCAACGCTTTCAAGCAGTGGATCATCGCCGTTTCGCTACCGCAAAGGTCCGAGGCGTTGCAGCTCGCCCGGCTTTCCCCTCCTGAACGATCACATAGCAACTCGCAGGGTGAATCATATCCGGGCCTTGGCGACGTATGACCCCGCCACGCACTTGTAGCGATCGATGTGCCAGTCGTCGGACCCGTAGATGGGGTGAGCGGTCTTCCATTGCGCCAGGCTCGCTTGGCCGAGCATGCAGCCCTGCAAGGTGACGCTCTGGTCCAACGCGGAATTCGTGACGACCACCTCAGTACAGTCTTGCGCGGAGAGGTGACACAGCACGGCAACGACGGTGACGAACATGATCGGAATCCAAAATTCGAAACGGCCGGAAAATGAACTGAATATGTGCCGAATTTAACAGATGCGCGGCCCGCCCGACAAGGCGCCATGAAGCGCCCCTAAGAGCTGACATACCAGCGGAAACCGACGTATGGGCGCAAGAAGCCGCGATGTCTTTGGAACGCCGTATCATGGCAATAATTGAGCAGGCGGGGCGAAGCCTTGGAGGAGTAAGCGGATGCGTTCGATTCTGGCCTTGAGCGTTTTGATCAGCCTGTGCGGTGTCGCGAACGCGGCAGCCATGCATGATGGGCACCGCCGGCACGCGGGGGTTCGTCCCCATCATCACATGTACCCATCAGGTCCGGGCGCGGGTTTTGCCTACGCGCCGCGCCCGTACTATCGGTCCGCACCATATGGCCGAAGCTACAGCGAACCATATTATGGCGCTTCGCAGGGCTACGCGCCGGGCGAAAAGGAGCGATTTCTCGAAAGTGTGCTCAGCCCCTATTGAGAGCGCGTAGCGCCTGGAATGGGCAGAGCGAAAGCGAAACCCACCAGACTTCCGTCTCGGAGCGAGCTGGACACTGCGCTCGTCCGCAAAGGGATCCTTTGCGTCGACCGGCGAAACAATCAGCGCTCCGGTGAGGAGTGCCGGAATCAGCAGTCTTTGCAGATCTTACCGACCGTTCGGTCGGCCTTGTTGTTCTCCTGATCTATCTTCGCGTCGCTGTCCTGCTCGTTTGTGGTTGCGGGCCGGCCAATGCCGCCGGCAGGCGCAGTACCTCGAGCGCTGACGCCAGGAGACCCCGCGGATGCCGCAGTACCCGCCGCGTTGGTACCGGGCGCCTGTCCACGCGTGGTTGAACCACTGCTTTCGACCGTTCCCTGGGTCCCGCCGGATTGGCGGGGGGCGGAAGTATTCAGGTTGCCCGAACTGCCGTTCGCGGCGCTGGGCGAGTTGGCGGTAGGACTAGAACTTACACCGGGACCGGTGGCCGCGCCGACGGCGCCTGCAGGAGCCGACGCCGCTGGGGTGCCAGCGGCACCAGATGGCGCACTGCCGCCGGTTGATGTGGCGCCTCCAGCTGCGCCACCGCCTCCCGATCCGCCGCTACCGCCCCCGCTGCCGCCACCACCACCACCACTTTGGGCGAAGGCCGCACAGGGCAGGCAAACGGCAATGACAAGGGCAAAGCGGGAGGCTCTCATGTCGCAATTCCTTTTGCGACCAAGAGGCGCGCCCTGGTTTGGTTCCTATCGCGTCGTCTGATCTTGGACTACGAGTTTGCCGCCCGGCCGGAAAGCCGACGTCCGAGCGCTTTCTAGACGAAGGACAGCGAAGGGCCGCAACCGGACATCGCTCCTTCGGAGCGTCGCGAACCGCCGAGGCCGCCCTTGCCCTGGTCGGTTACTTGATTATCTGCGGCTTTCGTTATGCAAACGTCGCGCTGTCCAGGAAGTTCTCGCGCTGGGCCTTGGCGAGGCGTGCGGACGGTGTCCTACAGCCCGAAGCCTCGGCCGATGTCCCGCATGAGCCGGAGCGCGGCTTCGGTATTGCGGCCATAGAAGAGCGCTCGATCAAGCTGCGAGAAGATGCCCATTCCGAACAGCGCTATGGCGATGCCTCTAAGCATGGTCGTGGACCGGGTTTGAACGATGCTGTGAGAGTTCAAAACGGCCCCAGCCGCAGGATGGGGTAAACAGCCGGGGCCGGCATTCCCATTCCAATGTGCCGCAATCGGCGGTGAACGGCACTCATCAAGTTAGCCACACAGAAGCTAACAAACTGTTTTGTTTCGCAGTCACTCCGCGGGTTGGGTGATACTGTGCTCTCCAGGAAGCGGTGAGCAAACCGAGCATTGGTCAAAATGATCGAGCGCCGCATCATTGGCCAAATGGTCCCAATACTCCGCTTCGGCCAGCAGTTTCCAACTGCGATCAGGATGGCGCGCGGCTGTCTGACGGCACAACACTGCCATCGCGCGCAGGCGACCCGCAGTATCCATGTACTCCTCCCACCATTTATTCTTGTTGATGAGAGCCTATTTTCTTTTTTTGCGTCGGAGTCATCACGGTTATGATCCTGAACTAATTTTCAGCCTCGAAGCGCGCCTCGGCTTCGTTACACCTTCAAATCGCGTTCCGCGCACAACTGCTGCGATTGCAAAGGCAGCACCGACACGCCTGCCGTAGATCTACGGGTGATCAGACATCGTCGCCTGGAGGTTGCAGCGCTGGCATGATGCCATCATGCGCCTGTTTTGCCCGACGAGTCAAACGACATTCGCAAAATACGAAACCGGATGCCGCCAGCAAAGGGCGGCTACGGTGCATGGGGTTGTTTTCGAGATTTGCGTTATCCGGCCTGACGTCCCGGGCCGCACCTGATCACCTCAGCTATCGACCTTCAGCGCGGCAATGAAGGCTTCCTGCGGGATGTCGACCTTGCCGAACTGCCGCATCTTCTTCTTGCCTTCCTTCTGCTTTTCCAGAAGTTTCCGTTTACGCGTGATGTCGCCGCCGTAGCACTTCGCGGTCACGTCCTTGCGCAGCGCGCGGACCGTCTCGCGCGCGATCACCTTGCCGCCGATCGCCGCCTGAATGGGGATCTGGAACATGTGCGGCGGGATCAGCTCCTTCATCTTCTCGACCATGGCGCGGCCGCGCCCCTCGGCGCGGGTGCGATGCACCAGCATCGAGAGCGCATCGACCGGCTCGGCGTTGACCAGGATCTGCATCTTGACGAGATCGGCCGGCTTGTAGTCGGTGAGATGATAGTCGAACGAGGCGTAGCCCTTCGACACCGACTTCAGGCGATCGTAGAAATCGAACACCACCTCGTTGAGCGGCAGATCGTATTTCACCATGGCGCGGGCGCCGACGTAAGTGAGCTCCTTCTGCGCGCCACGGCGGTCCTGGCACAGCTTCAGCACGCTGCCGAGATATTCGTCGGGGGTGAGGATCGTGGCTTCGATCCAGGGTTCCTGGACCTCCTCGATCTTGACGACGTCGGGCATGTCGACGGGATTGTGGATCTCGAGCTCGCTGCCGTCGGTCAGCTTCATCTTGTAGATGACGCTCGGGGCGGTCGCGATCAGATTGAGATCGAATTCGCGCGACAGCCGCTCCTGGATGATCTCGAGGTGGAGCAACCCGAGGAAGCCGCAGCGGAAGCCGAAGCCGAGCGCGGCCGACGTCTCCATCTCGAAGGAGAAGCTGGCGTCGTTGAGGCGCAGCTTGCCCATCGCGGCGCGCAGCGTCTCGAAGTCGTCCGCATCGACCGGGAACAGGCCGCAGAACACCACGGGGATCGCCGGCTTGAAGCCCGGCAGCATCTCGCTGACCGGCTTCCTGTCATCGGTAATGGTGTCACCGACCCGGGTGTCGGCGACTTCCTTGATCGCCGCGGTGATGAAGCCGATCTCGCCGGGGCCGAGCTCGTCGACCTGCTGCATCTTCGGCGTGAAGAAGCCGACGCGCTCGATGTCATAGGCCGCCCCCGTGCCCATCATGCGGACGCGGCTGCCCTTCTTCATGACGCCGTCGACGACGCGGATCAGGACGACGACGCCGAGATAGACGTCATACCAGCTGTCGACCAGCAGCGCCTTCAAGGTCGCATCGCGATCGCCCTTCGGCGGCGGCAGGCGGGTCACGATGGCTTCCAGCACATCGGGAATGCCGAGGCCGGTCTTGGCCGAGATCATCACCGCGTCGGAGGCGTCGATGCCGATGACGTCCTCGATCTGCTGCTTGACCTTCTCCGGCTCTGCGGCGGGAAGATCGACCTTGTTCAGGACCGGCACGATCTCGTGATTGTTGTCGAGCGCTTGGTAGACATTGGCGAGCGTCTGCGCCTCGACGCCCTGACTGGCGTCGACCACCAGCAGGGAACCTTCGCACGCTGCCAGCGACCGCGAGACCTCGTAAGCGAAGTCGACATGGCCGGGCGTGTCCATCAGGTTGAACACGTAATCCTTGCCGTCCTTGGCGCGGTAGGCGAGGCGCACGGTCTGCGCCTTGATGGTGATGCCGCGCTCGCGCTCGATGTCCATGGAATCGAGCACCTGCTCCTTGCCCGCCATTTCGCGGTCGGAGAGGCCGCCGGTCATCTGGATCAGACGGTCGGCCAGCGTCGATTTGCCATGGTCGATATGGGCGACGATGGAGAAATTGCGGATGTTGGAAATGGGGACGGTCGTCATGGGCGCGGGATACCACTCACATCCCCGTGCGGCAACCATATTGCTGTATTTTCAGGGTCTTTCTTCACGCCAAGCTGATTCCAAGCGAGGCCAAAACGCGCTACGCAAGCGCCCATGTCCAGGCTCATGTCAACGACCTCGATCCCCTCCGCCCGGGCGCGCGCGAAGACCCGCTTCAGGTTTGACCGTTTCCCGGCCTGGCTGGTTGCCTCCGCGACCCACCCCTCGGTCCGGCTCTGGCTGGTGATCGAATTCGCGATCCTGCATGCGGTGATCTGGACCTTCATCCTGATCAATCTCAAGACCGCGCAGGACGTTCACATGGACGTCGCAGAAGCCTGGGGCTGGGGCCAGAAATTCCTGTGGGGCTACGGCAAGCATCCGCCGCTGTCCGGCTGGATCGCCGGGCTCTGGTTCATGGTCTTCCCCGCCACCGACTGGGCGACCTATGCGCTCGCGATGGCGACGGCCAGTGTCGGCATGGTGATCTGCTGGCTGATCGCGCTGCGCGTGGTGGATCCGCGCCGCGCGTTCCTGGTCGTGGTGATGGTCGCGCTCTACCCGATCTTCAATTTCAAGGGGTTCAAGTACAATCCCGATCTGCTGCAGCTCGTCACCCTGCCGCTGGTCGTGCTCGCTTATCTGAATGCTTTCGAGAAGCGGAGCTGGCAGTCCGGAATCTGGCTCGGCCTCGCCGGCGCGCTGGCGCTGATGACCAAATATTGGGTGCTGACGATGATCGGCGCCATCGGCCTTGCCGCGCTGATCCATCCGCAACGGATGCGTTTCCTGCTGTCGCCGGCGCCCTGGGTCGCGATCGCGACGATGCTGGCGGCGATGATCCCGCACATCGTCTGGCTTGCGGATGCGCATTTCGTGCCGCTGACCTATGCCGGCGACACCTACAGCATCGAGGATGTCGGCCTCGTGCATCAGCTCGTGTTCGGCTATGTCCTGCACAACGCCGCGCTGCTGGCGTTTGCCGGTGGCGCTTGCCGCGCTCGCTATGGCGCTGGTGCGGCCGTGGCCGACGCTGCTTGTGCGCGCACCGCTGCGTATCGTCACGCGGGCTTGGGCACGGGGGGGCAATGCGGGCGTCAATGTCTCCCAGGCGCTGAACGTCTGGCTCATCCAGGTCATCGTCGCGGCCGGGCCGCCGCTCGGCGCACTGGCCTTCGGCATCTACATCAAGACCGATTGGGGCATCTCGCTGTTCTTCCTGGTGCCGCTCGCGCTGGTCGCGATACCGGCATTGCGGGTGCAGAGGGCCGTGCTGTTCAACATCGTAGCGATCTGGCTCGTGCTCAGCGTCGCGACGCTTTTCGCTTCGCCGTGGATCGCGGCGCGCGAGATGGCGCTGAATGCGGACAACACGGCGACCTATGGCGCGCGCTCCGAGCTCGCGCGCGAGCTGACGCAAGCCTGGCATTCGCGCTTCGCCTCGCGCTGGGCGATCGTCGCCGGCACCATGGAATCAATCCAGCCGATGGTGTTCTACAGCCCCGACCATCCGGTTGCGTTCATCCCGAACGAGGCCTGGTCCTCCGGGCTGACGTCGCTTGATGAAGTCAAGAAACATGGCTTCATTGGCGTGTTCGATCCGACCGACGGTCGTCTGCCTGCATTCGAAAAATGGGTGTCGGAGATTGCGCCGAAGGCCGAGCGCATGGTGATGACGACGCGCCGCTTCACCCATGGCAAGGCCGGTCCGTCGATGACGTGGAACATCTACATCGCGCCACCGGCGAAGTGATCGAGCGGCCTAAACGCCTTCCTCGTTGAACTTGCTTTCAACGAGCTCGGTGATCGCCGCAAGCGCGGCCTCGGCGTCAGCGCCCGCAGCGGCGACCGTGATGGTCGTGCCCGGTCCCGCAGCTAACATCATCAGGCCCATGATCGAGGTGCCTCCGACGGTTTCGCCGCCGCGCGTCACCCACACCTGCGCGCTGAAGCGCTCCACCGCCTGGACGAACTTCGCGGAGGCGCGGGCGTGCAGGCCTCGTTTGTTGATGATCAGGAGCTCTTTGGAAATCGCGCCCGCGGGCACGCCCGTCCCCGCTTGTGGCACGTCGTCACTCATTTGCCGGCGAGCACCCGGCTGGCGATGGTGACGTATTTGCGGCCGGCTTCCTGGGCCATCGCGATCGCGTCCGGCAGCGGACGCTCCTCGCGGACCTTGGCGAGCTTCACCAGCATGGGCAGGTTGATGCCCGCGAGCACTTCGACCTTGGGCCGGCTCATGCAGGAAATTGCGAGGTTCGATGGCGTGCCGCCGAACATGTCGGTGAGGATCGCAACGCCGTCGCCGGAATCGACGCGGTTAACCGCTTCGATAATGTCGCTTCGGCAGAGATCGGAATCATCTTCGGCGCCGATCGTAATCGCTTCGATTTGCTTTTGTGGGCCCATGACGTGTTCAAGCGCTGCCTTGAATTCGTCGGCAAGGCGCCCGTGGGTCACAAGTACTAGACCAATCATCGGAAAACTCCCGCGGGCGCTTTTGGTGCGCCGCACGAACGCGCCACTTTGACCATCCAGAGCCCTCGCGCAAGAGGGGATGTTGCGTATCTCCCTGAATCTAGACGGATCGATGAGGGGAGGTGCGCCGGTCTACTCGGTCGCGAGTGTGGGGTTCATATGGTTACCATTTCCCTTCAAACAATCGGCTGGGGGCTTAGCAGAAGGTTAACTCTTGGTAGTGGTTAAGGCCGCGACAACCAGCGGCACGGGCGAATAGCCGCGGCCAACAGGGATTCGCGGTATTTCGACACCGAAAATGGTGGTTTTCAGCGCTTCGGCCGCAGGCAGGCGCTCGACGTCGGATGCGTCGAGATCGACCACGAGGCCGACCGTCGCATGCTCCGCAAAGTCGCAGCGGCGGATTCCCAGTCCCCGGATTTCGATCAAGCCGGCCAGCGCGGGGGCGGGACGGACCTCAATTTCCTTGCCGACTGTCGCCAGATGGACACGGTCGTCGCCGACCAAAACGGCGCTTTCGACCACGCCCGCGCGCCCCGCGATGATCAAATCGAAGGCAAGGCGCGACTTACCTGCGCCCGAGGGCCCGCGGATCAGCACCGCCATGGGCCCGACCTTGACCGCGGAGGCGTGCACGCTCGGGCCGACTTCGTTCAAGGTGCCTTGGCTCATAGCGCCGGCAGCCTCACCACGAAGCGCGCGCCGGCAACGGTCGGCGCCCCGTCTTCGTCGGTGGGACCGGCGCGATTCTCGGCCCAGATGCGGCCGCCGTGGGCGTCCACGATCTGTTTGGAAATCGATAGTCCGAGGCCGGAGTTCTGGCCGAAGCCCTGGTGCGGCCGGTCGGTGTAGAAGCGCTCGAAGATGCGTTCCAGTGCATCGTCGCGGATGCCGGGGCCGTCGTCGTCGACCACGATCTCGATCTCGCCTCGCACACGGCGGCAGGTCAGGCGCACCTTGCTGCCGGCTTCCGAGAACGATTGCGCATTGGAGAGCAGGTTGGAAACCACCTGCCCGAGTCGCGAATCATGGCCCGTGACCGCGAACGTATCGGTCGGGCTGCGGCCTTCGAAGCGGGCCTCGACCGCGACGTCGTGGCCGAGCTTCGTTTCATTGGCAACCGCGACCAGCGTGCCGAGCAGCCGCCTGAGATCGACCGGGATCGCGTCCTGCCGTTGCAGCTCGGCATCGAGCCGGCTCGCGTCGGAGATATCGGAGATCAGGCGATCGAGCCGCTTGACGTCGTGCTCGATCACCTCGAGCAGTCGAGCGCGACTGCTCTCGTTGCGCGCCAGCGGCATCGTTTCGACCGCGGAGCGCAGCGAGGTCAGCGGATTCTTCAGTTCATGAGCGACGTCGGCGGCGAACATCTCGATCGCCTCGATCCGCTTGTAGAGCGCATTGGTCATGTCGCGCAGCGCGCCGGAGAGGTGGCCGATCTCGTCGCGGCGGCGGGTGAAGTCAGGTATCTCGACGCGGGACTTGATGCGGCGGCGGACGCGCTCGGCGCTGTCGGCGAGCCGGCGCACCGGACCGGCGATCGTGCTGGCGAGCAGCAGCGACAGCATGATCATGACGGCGGCCGCGACGCCGCCCACTTTAAGGATCGCCAGGCGCTCGGCTGTGACCATCTGATCGATTTCGTCACCCTGCGTCGACAGCATCAGCGCGCCATGGATGGCGCGTGAGCGCTGCACGGGGACGGCGACCGAGACGATCACCTCACCGCGCGAATTGACCCGCACCATCGAGCGTTTCTGGCCCTGGAGCGCATCGGCTACTTCCACATAGCCATTGCCGTTTTCGCGGCCGAGCTCGCGATAGAGCGGCAGGTCGCCGCGATTGAGCCAGGTGCGCACTGCGACCATCGCGCGTTCGAGCAGCCCCGGCTTGTCCGACAGCGGCGGCAGTGGAATGCCCCGCACAGTATCGAGATCGCGGCTGTCGAGCAGCACAGTGCCGTTGGGATCGAAAATCCGCGCGCGGGTCTTTGTCGGCGAGATCAGCGTGCTCAAGACCGGCGCCACGCGCTCGGGATTGATCGGAAAATCCAGCGAATCATCCATTCCGCCGTAGCTTTCGCCCAATTTCAGGTCGAGCAGCCGCTCAGGGTCGACGGTGATTGCGTTTGTCTGCACCGTTGCCGACGCGCCGATGGCGCCGGCGATGATCTCGGCCTGCACCAGCAGGCTCTGTGCGCGCGCATCGATCAGGCCGGCGCGGAACTGCGACAGGTAAAGGATGCTCGCCACCAGCGCCACGAGGCCGGCGAGGTTGAGAGAGACGATGCGGCGGGTCAGGCTCGAGAAGGACAGCGCGAAGAAGAACTGCCCGGCGCGCTTGAGCCAATTCAACGGCCCCCAGCCGTTCACAACGGGCTTGTCGTCATGATCCGGGGCGCCGTGGGATGCGATGTCCTCGGCGTTCGAACTCTGGTCAGGCTGCGTTCGGTCCAGCAATGCTTACGCCCGCGTTAGGACAGCTCGTGCGACGGTCCTTGCATCCTAGAGCATGATCCGGAAAACTGTGCAGCGGTTTTCCGAAAGATCATGCTCAAACAATAGCCTGAAGCGCGATTGCGCTTCAGGGCATGCCCGGTTCTGATGAAATCAGAACCGGCGCAGCCCTCATCTGCTGGGAAGGCGGCAGCCGCCTCAGGCTTCCTTGAAGCGGTAGCCGACGCCGTAGAGCGTCTCGATCATCTCGAAATCGTTGTCGACCACCTTGAACTTCTTGCGCAGCCGCTTGATGTGGCTGTCGATGGTGCGGTCGTCGACATAGACCTGGTCGTCATAGGCGGCGTCCATCAGTGCGTTGCGGCTCTTGACCACGCCGGGCCGGGTCGCCAGTGCCTGCAGGATCAGAAATTCGGTGACCGTCAGCGTCACCGGCTCGTTCTTCCAGGTGCAGGTGTGCCGTTCCGGATCCATGCGCAGCAGGCCGCGATCGAGCGCCTTGGCATCGTTCTCCTTCGGTGCGACGGTCGGATCCTTCGGCGCCGAGCGGCGCAACACCGCCTTGACGCGTTCGACCAACAGGCGCTGCGAGAACGGTTTGCGGATGAAATCGTCAGCGCCCATCTTGAGGCCGAACAGCTCGTCGATCTCTTCGTCCTTGGAGGTGAGGAAGATCACCGGCAGATCGGACTTCTGCCTGAGGCGGCGAAGCGTCTCCATGCCGTCCATGCGCGGCATCTTGATGTCCAGGATGGCGAGATCGGGCTGGGTGGTGCGGAAACCGTCGAGCGCAGAGGCGCCGTCGGTGTAAGTCATGATGCGGTAGCCTTCGGCTTCCAGCGCGATCGAGACGGAGGTGAGAATGTTGCGGTCGTCGTCGACCAAAGCGATTGTGGGCATGAGCCTCTGCTTTCTGCTTTCCGTTTGGGTCGTGGCTTAAAACGGCGAGCAATCCAGTGATGCGCCGCATACATGGGTGCCGAACTGGCGTTCGAACCGGGTCACCGAGCAATGCAAGCTGGGCTGAAGTGTGACCAAGTTCCACGACACGCGGCAGATTCGCCGCATGTCGACCCATAACCGGGCTCGGGTTTACCCGAAAAAAGGCCCGCCTTGCAACCACCTGAGCTGAGAAAGCCAATGCAACCGACCCCCGATTTCGCTCCTCAAAAGCTCGCCAAATCGCTGCTGCGGCGGTCGCGGCAGGGGGCGCTCGCGACGCTGATGCCCGGCAGCGGCGACCCCTATTGTTCCCTGGTCAATCTAGCGAGCCATCCCGACGGCTCGCCGATCCTGCTGATCTCTCGGCTGGCCGTTCATACCCAAAACATTCTCGCAGATAACAGGGTTTCCCTGATGCTTGATGAGCGCGCCACCGGCGATCCACTGCAAGGCGCCCGGATCATGCTGTCCGGCCGGGCCGAGCAGGCCGAGACTGAGAAAGATCTGCTCCAGCGGCGGTATCTGAATGCCCATCCGTCGGCGGAAGCCTTTGTCTCGTTTGAGGATTTCTCGTTCTTTCGGATTCGCCTAACGGGAACCCATCTGGTCGCAGGCTTTGGCCGGATCGTCGATCTGAGGCCGGAACAATTCCTCGTCGACCTCACCGGTGCCGAGGACCTGCTGGTCGCGGAGGAAGGGGCGGTCGCGCACATGAATGCCGACCACCGTGACGCCCTGAGCCTTTACGCAACGAAGCTTCTCGGCGCGGCTGAAGGTGACTGGCGCTGCACCGGCTGCGACCCCGAAGGTCTCGACATGCAGGACGGTCAGACCGCGCTGCGGCTGGATTTTCCGGAGCGGGTCACCACCGGCACCGCGCTGCGCAAGATGCTTGTCCGGCTGGCCGGCGAAGCGCGCACCAAGATCGACCAGAAGCCCGACTAGCTCCGTCACATTGAACGCCGCCCCCGATCGCAGCGACCCAAGATCGAGAACGTCTGAGGTTGGCAGCGAGAGGGGCCGCGCTTGATCAGCGGCAGGGCCGCTTTGCGGATGCCGAACCGCTGTTCAAGCGCGCGCTGGCGATCGGCGAGAAGGTGTTGTCGCGTGAGCATCCCGATGTCGGCCAGTCGCTGAATAATCTCGCCACGCTCTATGTGAAGCAGGAGCGGTTCGCGGAGGCCGAGCCGCTGTTTCAGCGCGCGATCGCGATATTTCAGCAGGTCGGCGGTCCCGAGCATCCTGCGGTCGCGACGCTCCTGAACAATCTCGGCCAGCTTGATCGTGACTTCGGTCGCGACGCGGGGGCCGCTTGCGAGTGGTCGCGCCCGGCTGTGCGTCGTGCTGCCGATCCTGTTTGCGGCGGGTCAGCAATCGCTGCTGACACAAGACAAGGCGCTGGACGGGGCGCTCGCGGCGGTCGCCAACGAGCCTGCTGATCCTCGCGCACCACGGGGCAAGATTGCCGCGCGAAGCGTCGCGACGTCAGCCTGTACCGAGTTTTGGCGCGGCGCGGGCGTAGATCGCGCGCGGCTGGCGCAGGCGCTGCCGCAACTGCCCGACACCGCGGACGAGCTGAACGCCGTGGCGAAAGACGTCGGCGTGCCCACCGCCGACATTCATCTCGGTCGTGACGCCAGCGAAACGACGCTCAAGCGCGCACCGCTTGCTCAAAACAGCATCATCTACTTTGCAACCCACGGACTCGTTGCCGGTGGTGTCAAGGGTGTGGGCGAACCGTCACGCGCGCTTTCGATTCCAGATCAACCGTCCGAGCTCGACGACGGTCTGCTCACGGCGAGTGAGGTCGCGCAGCTCAAACTCAATGCAGATTGGGTGGTGCTGTCGGCCTGCAACACGATCGCCGGCGACAAGCCGGGCGCCGAGGCGTTGTCGGGATTGGCGCGTGGCTTCTTCTACGCCGGCGCACGTGCGCTGCTGGTTTCGCATTGGGCAGTGGATTCGGAAGCTGCCACCCGCTTGACCACCTCGACTTTCGATTTGCTCGAAAACGAACCAGAAATCGGGAGAGCCGAAGCTCTTCGGCGCGCGATGCTGGCGTATGTTGATGACACCTCCTCGCCGCGCCATGCGTATCCTGCGATATGGGGGCCATTCGCACTCATCGGCGAAGGTGCGGTCCGATAGCGCTGAGCTGTGATTGTGCGTCGCAAAACATCGAGCAACACCGAAAAAGCCATTTGGTTGCGCGATCATCGATGATTTTAGCATGACCTGCTCGGTGCGGACATGCGCGACGTTTGGCGCCCTCGTTGAATAAACCAAATCCTGCTGGATCAGCTTGGCAACGCCAGCGTTCATCAGTATTAGGTCGTCCAGCCGAGGCCGGCCGGCCTGTAATTCACGGTTGACTGCGAGGCGCTGGTGCTTGGTGGCGCCATGTGTCGCGGGTTTCTAGGAGGATTTTTCGTGCAAGAGACGGGCGTGCGCAACGGTGCCTTCGGCGCCGACAAATTCGGCTTAAAGAATCTCAAGCAAGTTCACTGGAACCTCGGCGCGCCGCAACTGTATCAGTATTCGCTCTCTGCAGGCGAGGCGGTGCTCTCTGCAGATGGTTCGCTCTGCGCCGACACCGGTGAATTCACCGGCCGCAGCCCGAAGGACAAGTTCACGGTGCGTGACGCCACCACCGACAAGAAGATGTGGTGGGCCGGCAATCAGTCGATCACTGCAGAGCAGTTCGAAACGCTCTATCAGGACTTCCTCAAGCATGCCGAAGGCAAGCGCCTGTTCGCGCAGGATCTCTATGGTGGCGCCGATCCGTCCTATCGCATCAAGACGCGCGTCTTCACCGAGCTCGCCTGGCACTCGCTGTTCATCCGCACGCTGCTGATCCGCCCGGAGGCGATCGAGCTCTCGACCTTCGTGCCGGAGCTTACCATCGTCGACATGCCGAGCTTCCGAGCCGATCCCAAGCGTCACGGCTGCCGCTCGGAGAACGTCGTCGCCATCGATTTCGCCCGCAAGATCGTGCTGATCGGCGGTTCTTATTATGCCGGCGAGATGAAGAAGTCGGTCTTCACCACGCTGAACTATTACCTTCCCGAGCGCGGCGTGATGCCGATGCACTGCTCGGCGAACGTCGGGGCCAATGGCGACACCGCGATCTTCTTCGGACTGTCAGGCACGGGCAAGACCACGCTCTCGGCCGATCCGAACCGCACGCTGATCGGTGACGACGAGCACGGCTGGGGTCCGAATGGCGTGTTCAACTTCGAAGGCGGCTGCTACGCCAAGTGCATCAAGCTCTCGCGGGAAGCCGAGCCCGAGATTTACGCCGCGTCGACGCGATTCGGTGCGGTGCTCGAGAACTGCGTGCTCGACGAAGACACCCGTGTGGTCGACTTCGACAACGGCTCCAAGACCGAGAACACGCGCTCGGCCTATCCACTCGAGTTCATCCCGAACGCTTCGCGCACTGGCCGCGCGCCGCAGCCCAGGAACGTGGTGATGCTTGCCGCCGACGCCTTCGGCGTGCTGCCGCCGATCGCCAAGCTCTCACCGGCGCAGGCGATGTATCACTTCCTGTCCGGCTACACCGCGAAGGTCGCCGGCACCGAGCGCGGTCTCGGCAATGAGCCGCAACCGGAATTCTCGACCTGCTTCGGCTCGCCCTTCCTGCCGCTCGATCCATCCGTCTACGGCAACATGCTGCGCGACCTGATCGCCCAGCACAATGTCGACTGCTGGCTGGTCAACACCGGCTGGACCGGCGGCAAGTACGGCACGGGTTCGCGCATGCCGATCAAGGTGACGCGCGCGCTGCTGACCGCCGCGCTCGACGGCTCGCTGCGCAACGTCGAATTCCGCACCGACAAATATTTCGGCTTCGCAGTCCCGAACGCGCTGCCGGGCGTGCCGAGCGAGATCCTCAACCCGGTCAACACCTGGAAGGACAAGGACGAGTTCGACAAGACCGCGCGTCGCCTGGTCGGCATGTTCCAGAAGAACTTTGCCAAGTTCGAAGCCCAGGTCGACGCCGAGGTGCGTGCGGCGGCGCCGGACGTGAAGCTCGCGGCGGAGTGATTGCCCTGTCTTCAATGCAAAAGGGGCGGCCGAGAGGCCGCTCTTTTTGTTTTGTGCGCTCTTCCTTCCCCCCTTGTGGGAGAGGGTAAGACAGTCAGGCCTTGAAATACGCCATCTGCGTGCTCGTCGCGAGCAGCCGTCCGTCCGGCGACCACAGCTCGGCGTTCTGGTCGGCGTAGCTCTTGTGCATGATCTTCGAATCAGCCGTCGTGAGCACGCGCGTGATGTCCTCGGCCGCGAGCTCTTCGGCATCGGTGTGGAAATAGGTCGTCAGCGACACCGTGCCGAACGGCACCAGTTCGCGTCGTGCGTGGAAGATGCGGCCGAAGAAGGCGTCCGACATCGACATCAGCGAGAGCATGTCGAGCTTGCGCGGCTCGCGATCCGCAATCCAGATTTTCGAATAGGTGCTGGCGAGCTCGGCCTGCGGCGGCCCGAGGCGCATCTCGCCCTCGACGAAGCGGAATTCATACTGGTTGCCCCAGGACGCCTGGATGTTCGGGAACGGCAGCGTCTGCTCGAACGGCTTTGCATCCGGGGCCTTTGCCACCCTGTGCTCCCACGAGGGGCGGCGCTCGGCGAACACGGCGGTGGCGAGTGTCGCGACCTCGCCGCCGTCCTGCGACAGTTCGACGCTCCAGTGCTGGCTGGAGCGGTTGCCCTTCACCAGTCGCAGGTCGAGATCGAACGGACCCCTGGCGATCGGCGCGCAATAATTGACCGTCAGCGCCAGCGGATCGCCGGCGCGTTGCGGGTGTTCGATCAGCGCGCGCAGGATGGTCGCGGCCGTGACACCACCGAACGGGCCGACAAAAGCCCAGTAGTCGTCGCTCGTTTGCCCTTGCCAACGTGAGTCACCGGCGGTGATGCGCGTGGCGTCGTCGAAGGGGTGCGGGAGCTTGGCGTGCATGATCATGTCCGGCGTTCGATGACGGACGTCATATCACGTCCGCCGCCGGTCCGTGCAATTACCTGCGGGGTAGCCGATTTCACGCTGCGGAAAAATCAGCTCGCCGCGTCCCGCATGGTCTCTGCCATCTGAAACGGTGGCGCCGCCGGATTGACCGGCACGTTCCAGATCTCCTCGGCATATTCGCGGATGGTGCGGTCGGACGAGAACCATGCCATGCGGGCGACGTTGAGGATCGAGGCGCGGGTCCAGGCCGGTGAGACCAGCCAGCGCGCATCGACCGCGCGCTGCGTCTCGTAATAGGAATCGAAATCGGCGCTGACCATGTAGTGGTCGAGATAGCGCAGCGCGTGCGCGATCGATTCGAAGCGGCCCGGATCGCCGGGCGAGAACTCGCCGGTTCCGATCGCATTGATGGCGCGCTGCAGCTTCGGCGAATTGCGGATCACGTCGGAGGCGTCCAGCCCCTGCTTGCGCCGGATCATCACGTCGCCGGCTTCCATGCCGAAGATCGCGATGTTCTCCACGCCGACCTGGTCGCGGATCTCGATGTTGGCGCCATCGAGCGTGCCGATGGTGATGGCGCCGTTGAGCGCCAGCTTCATGTTGCCGGTGCCGGATGCTTCCATGCCGGCCGTCGAGATCTGCTCCGACACGTCGGCTGCGGGGATGATCACTTCGGCAAGGCTGACATTGTAGTCGGGCAGGAAGACGACCTTGAGCTTGCCGCCGATCGCGGGATCGTTGTTGACGATTTCGGCGACGTCGTTGATCAGCTTGATGATGAGCTTGGCGTAGCGATAGCTCGCAGCCGCCTTGCCGGCAAAAATCTTCACCCGCGGCACCCAATTGCCATTCGGGTCATCCTTGATCGACTGGTACAGCGCGACGGTCTCGATGATGTTGAGCAACTGGCGCTTGTATTCGTGGATGCGCTTGATCTGCACGTCGAACAGCGCGGTCGGGTCGACCTTGATGCCGAGCCGCTCGCCGATCAGGCGCGCCAGCGCCGTCTTGTTGTGCAGCTTGACGCTCCGGAACTTTTTCTGGAATTCGACGTCGCTGGCCCGCGCCTCGATCAGCGAGAGCCGGGTCGGATCGTCGAGCACGGCTTCGCCGCAAGTCTCACGCAGCAGATCGGTGAGCTTCGGATTCGCCAGCATCAGCCAGCGGCGGAAGGTAATGCCGTTGGTCTTGTTGGTGATGCGGCCGGGATAGAGATGGTTGAGATCGTGGAACACGGTCTCGCGCATCAAATCCGAATGCATCGCCGAGACGCCGTTGATGCGGTGCGAGCCGACGAAGGCGAGCTGGCCCATGCGGACGCGACGCCCGCTCTTTTCGTCGATCAGCGAGACAGAGGCCCGGAAGTCGATGTCGCCGGGAGCGCGCGCTTCGGCCAGCGCCAGATGCTGGACGTTGATGCGATAGATGATCTCGAGATGGCGCGGCAACAGCCGCTCGAACAGCTCGACCGGCCAGGTCTCGAGTGCTTCCGGCAGCAGCGTGTGGTTGGTGTAGGAGAGCGTGGCGACGGTGATCTTCCAGGCCTCGTCCCAGCGGAAATTGTGGAGATCGACGAGGACGCGCATCAGCTCGGTGACGGCGAGGCTCGGGTGTGTGTCGTTGAGCTGCACCGCGACCTTGGACGACAGGCTGCGCAGCTGGCCGTCGGAGGCGAGATGCCGCTTGATCAGATCCTGCAGCGAGGCGGAGACGAAGAAGTATTCCTGGCGCAGCCGCAGCTCGCGACCCGCCGGGCTCTCGTCGTTCGGATAGAGGAATTTGCAGATCGCTTCCGCGCGCGACTGCTCCGCGCTGGCGCTGACATAATCGCCCGAGTTGAAGGCATCGAGCTTCAACGGATCGGGCGAGCGCGCCGACCACAGCCGCAACGCGTTGACGTGCTGGCCGCGCCAGCCGACGATCGGCGTATCATAGGCGATCGCCTGCACCGTCTCGCTCGCGTGCCAGATCGCGCGGTCGCGACCCCTGTCGTCGACATGCTCGACGCTGCCGCCGAAATTGACGTCGTAGATCACCTCGGGGCGCTGCAGTTCCCAGGGGTTGCCGAAGCCGAGCCATTCGTCCGGATATTCCTGCTGCCAGCCCTGATTGATGATCTGTCGGAACAGGCCGTAATCGTAACGGATGCCGTAGCCGATCGCGGGGATCTGCAGCGTCGCCATGCTTTCCATGAAACAGGCGGCGAGCCGCCCGAGGCCGCCATTGCCGAGCGCCGCATCGGGTTCGCATTTACGCAACTCAGGCAGCGACACGCCGAGATCGCCGAGCGCCACATCGAAGATCTTGAGAAGGCCCATATTGTTGAGCGCATCGGTGAAGAGGCGGCCGATCAGGAATTCGAGCGAGAGATAATAGACGCGCTTGCGGCCGGCGTCGTAGCTGCGCTTTTCGGCCGAGAGCCAGCGATGCACGATGCGATCGCGCAGCGCCAGCGCTGCGGCCTGGTACCAGTCGTGCTTGGTCGCCATGCCCGCATCCTTGCCGATGGCAAGGCGCAGCTTCGCCAGGATCGCGCCCTTGATCTCCGACAGCGCGAGTTCGTCGATAGGCTGACCGGGGGCGGGGACGTTGGGTTGGAACGATTGATCTTGCAAAGCCGTCACTTCCTGGTCGACAGAAACACCACTAACACCTACGCGTATTTCTCCCGAACCGGAACCATCGCTGGTCCGGCAAGGGCACTGCGCTGCCGTAAAATTATGCAAAGAACGGGCCGCTTTGGGAACCCGGGCCAGCACGGAGGAACGCTGATTCGGTGCCGGATCGGGCACCGATTCAGCCATTGCCGGGGAAAGCCGGGACGACGAGCCCAATCATCAGCGGCGCATCCGGAACAAATTAAGAACAATTTAGCAAGTCTTTGATATATCATTGTGATTTGGCGCCTTGCCGACACAACATCTAGGGTCTGACGTCAGTCGCGAGGACTACATGTCCACCATTGCCTTCGATCAATTTGCCCTCACCCGGATCGCCGATTTCGCGCGGTCGCTGTCACGGCTGCATCAGGCGGCGCGGCGCTATGCCGTCGATGACGACCAGTTCGACCGCGAGTTCAACGCGGTGTGCCAGTCGATCTGGGGCTACACCATCGACGACATCAGCGACGATCTGTTCGCGGCCGAGGATCACCACTTCCTCGACACGCTTGACGAAGCGCATGCGCGCATCTTCGCGGCCGAGCAGGGCTATGACCTCGTCGGCGAGACCGGCCTGCTGACCGATTGGTGGGGTTTCTGCTGGATGATCCTGGCCGAGAAGCGCGGCCTGCTGACGCCTGACAACCGTGCCGCCGCGCGTGCGGCGATCGAGGAGAAGTATCTGGCGGCGCCGAACGTGATCGGAGTGATTATCGGAAGATAGGGCCGCATCCACTGTCATTGCGAGGAGCTCGCGACAAAAATGCGAAGCAATTTTGCGCCCAAGCGCGAAGCAATGACGACTTGGATACGGTCCGGACCCTAATCCAATCCTGCTCGCTTCGCCGACTTCGCCGTCGTCTTCGGCACATCAGTCACATCAGGCAATGCCTCGCGCACGATCTCGGCCGCCGGGGCATCGGCGGCCACTGTCTCCGCGCGCACCGGCGCCACCTTCATTTCCCCGAGTCGGGCGCGGACCTGCGCGGTGAGGCCGGGATAGGAGGCCACCGGGGTGAACTCGGCGGTCTGGTCATTGCCCAGGCGAACGCCCGTATAGGCGACGAGGCCATCGCTGGTGGCGATGACGTCGCCGGCCTTCAGCGAGCCATCCAGCGTCAGATCGACCGGAGCGAGGCCTGCCGGCTCGCGGCCGTTGCAGGTGCAGTCCGCACGCAGCGCCTTGCGGTAGGCGAAGGCGTTTTCGCTGTCGGCGTAGCGCTCGCCGGTCTGGCTGTAAGCGCCATCGATCGAGGAGCCGAAAAACACTTTCGTGGTGCTGGCGGGACAGAAGGCCTGACACATCTGCGCCGGCGAGGCGAGGCCGCGCATCAGCGGAAAATATTTGCCGTCGCAGCTGCGCACGCAGAAGGCCGGGCCCGAACCGCCAGCCGACGCCGAGCGTGTCGGCGGCTGAGTGGCCGGATTCTGCTGATTGCCGAACGGATCGACGAAGGAGCTCGACGGTTGCGGAATATCCCGTTGCGGCCGCTGTTGGGCGCCGCCGAAGAAGAAGTCGAACAGGCCTTCGGCCGCAACCGGGGCCGGGCTCGCAAGCAGCGGTGCTGCAAGGGTGGCGGCCATCAGCATCGCGCAACGCCGCCGGCGCGCATGGGACACATTCGTACGCAACGCTTACTCCACCCGACGCTACTGACCTGGCCGGAACCTCTGGGGTTTCGGCACATGATTTACCATAAAGCGGGATGGTAAACGAGGAGTTGCTCCAGCTCGCTCCGCTTGCGGGGAGAGGAGAGATCACGCCTTCAGGAATTCCGAGGCCTTGTACAGCGAGCGGAACGGCAGGCCGGCCGCGCCAAATGTGTCGGTAGCACCTTCCTCGCGGTCGACCATCGTCAGCACCAGCACGACTTCCGCGCCGGTCTCGCGCACGGATTCCACGGCCTTCATCGCCGAGCCGCCTGTCGTGGTGACATCCTCGACGATCACGACGCGCTTGCCATCGAGCGTCTCGCCTTTCGGCAGACCTTCGATCGCGAGCCTGGCACCGTGCTCCTTCGGCTTCTTGCGCACGAAGAAGGCCGCGATCGGATGGCCCTTGATCCAGGAGATCTGCGCTAGCGCGCCGGCGAGCGGCACTGCGCCCATCTCGAGCCCGCCAATGAAATCGAGATTGTCGTCCTTCAGCGTCTCATAGGTCAGCTCGGCGAGCAGCGTTGCGCCCTCGGGGTCGAGCATGGTCGGCTTGAGGTTGAAGTAGAAATCGCTCTTGCGGCCCGATGCGAGCGTCACCTCGCCCCGGCCGAAGGAACGGCGGCGGATGATTTCGAACAGGCGGGCGCGGGAGGCAGATTTCGACACGGGGGTCCCTCGAACGGGGTTTTCAGAAGTGGCGGAATTTATCCGCGACGGCCGTGACATTCCAGAGGAGGGCGCCCCCGTCAACAGGGATCGGCCATCCCGGTCCGCCGGTTGTGGCTGTGCAACTATCTGGGGTAGGTGGATGCCTGGTATCCCGGGAAGGAAAACAGGCCAATGATCATCGAGCTGCACACCTGGAACACGCCGAACGGCCGCAAAATTTCGGTCGCGCTGGAGGAAATGGGACTGCCCTACAAGGTGGTCCCGGTGAACATCACCAAGGGCGAGCAGATGGCGCCGGGGTTCCTCAAGCTCTCCCCCAACAACAAGATCCCTGCGATCGTCGACCCCGAGGGCCCGGACGGCAAGCCGGTCAGCATCTTTGAATCAGGCGCGATCCTGCTCTATCTCGGCGAAAAGACCGGCAAATTCCTGCCCAAATCGCTCGGTGCGCGTATCCCCGTCTATGAATGGCTGATGTGGCAGATGGGCGGCTTCGGCCCGATCCCGGGCCAGGTGCATCATTTCATCGCGCTGGAGAACGAGCAGGACCGCGCCTACGGCTTGAAGCGCTACATGGCCGAGACGCGCCGGCTCTATGGCGTTCTGGACCGTCGCCTGGACGGGCGCGATTTCGTCGCCGGCGATCTCTCGGTCGCCGATTTCGCCATTCTGGGCTGGGCTTGGCGGCATCCCCGCCACAAGGTCGAACTCGCCGACTTCCCCAACGTCAGGCGCTGGTACGACGCCCTGATGGCGCGCCCGGCCGTGAAGCGGGGCATGGACGCGAAGCTGGATTGATCTTCTCTTACCCTCCCCTCAAGGGGAGGGTGAGAAAGCTCACGCCTTCCGCGCTTCGACCGCCATCCGCACCGCAAGCCCGGCCAGCACGGTGCCCATCAGCCAGCGCTGCACCAGCATCCAGCTTGGCCGGCTGGCCAGGAACAGCGCGATCGATCCGGCCGCCAGCGCGATGATCGCATTGACGCTGACGCTGATCGCGATCTGGATCGCGCCAAGCACCACCGACTGCGCCAGCACGCTGCCGGCGGCGGGATCGATGAACTGTGGCAACAGCGCCAGATACAGCATCGCGATCTTCGGGTTGAGCAGATTGGTGACGAGCCCCATCGCGAACAATTTGGGCGGGCTGTCGATCGCGAGCTGCTTTACCTGGAACGGCGAGCGACCGCCCGGCTTCACCGCCTGCCAGGCGAGCCAGAGCATGTAGCCGGCGCCGGCAAAGCGCAGCGCGTCGTAGGCGAAGGGAATCGCAAGCAGCAGCGCCGTGATGCCGAACGCCGCGCACAGCATGTAGAACACGAAGCCCAGCGCGACGCCACCGAGCGAAACGATTCCGGCCGCCGGCCCCTGCGTGATCGAGCGCGAGATCAGATAGATCATGTTCGGTCCCGGCGTGAGCACGAGACCGAGGCAGACGAAGGCGAAGCCGAGCAAGGCTGAGGTGTGGGGCATGATCCAACCGGTGCGGGAGCGGCGCTGGTTTTAATATGCACGGCGATGCGAGGCCATCGCGCAATTGCACGGAGGACAATTCGTTTGGTCCGACGCCTAGGCCCTCGCGGTGTTGATGAAGGCCGCAAAACGCTCCATCGCCACGCGCAACGGTTCTGCGAGGGCGGGATCAGCGGCGATGCTGTGCTCGTCCCAGGCTCCGCCGAGCAGCGGCAACGTCAGGCAGGCGTCCGTGGCGAGCCGGGCCGACATCGTCTCGAGCGTCAGCGTCAGGGCGGCCAGCGCGTGTGTCGCACGCGGCGACGTGTTGATCAGCGCGACGGGCTTATCAGGAAATTGGTGGCTGCCGACAAGCCAATCGAGCGCATTCTTCAACACGCCAGCGACGCCGCGGGCATATTCAGGGCTCGAGATCAGGAGCCCGTCGACGCCGCCGATCATCTCGCGCATTGCGCCGACCGGTGCAGGCACGTTGTCGCCATCGAGATCCGGATTGAAGAAAGGCAGGCCTGCAATCCCTTCGAACTGGATCACCTCGACACCATCCGGCGCGAGCCGGGCCGCTGCGCGCAACACGGCTGTGTTGCTCGAACCCGCGCGCAGGCTGCCGGACATGGCGGCGATTTTCATCGGGACGGCCCTAATGCGCCTCGTCCCAATTGTTCGCCGCGCGCGCATCGACATGCAACGGCACCGACAGCAGCACGGCCGGGAACGGTGCGTCCTGCATCACGTGTTGCACGACGGGCAACGTCGCCTCGACCTCGGCGTCGGGCACCTCGAAGATCAATTCGTCATGCACCTGCAGGAGCATCCGCGCCGAGAGCTTCTTCTGCGCCAACGCATCCTCCACCCGCGTCATCGCGCGCCGGATGATGTCGGCGGCGGTGCCTTGCAGCCGCGCGTTGATCGCGGCGCGCTCGTTGAAGGCGCGCACCGAGGCGTTGGAGGCCTTGATGTCGGGGTAGTGGCACTTGCGGCCGAACAGCGTGGTGACATAGCCGTGGTTCCGGCAGAAATCTCGCGTCTCGTCCATATAGGCGCGAATCCCGGGGAAGCGCTCGAAGTATTTCTTGATGTAGGCCGACGCCTCTTCGCGCGCGATGCCGAGCTGGTTGGCGAGGCCGAACGCCGAGATGCCGTAGATGATGCCGAAATTGATCGCCTTGGCGCGGCGGCGGATTTCGCTCGGCATGCCCTTGATCGGAACGCCGAACATTTCCGACGCGGTCATCGCGTGAATGTCGAGGCCGTCCTTGAACGCTTGTTTCAGCACGGGGATGTCGGCGATTTCGGCCAGCAGCCGCAGCTCGATCTGCGAATAGTCGGCCGAGACGAGCTTGTGGCCCGGCGTCGCGATGAAGGCGCGCCGGATCTTTCGGCCGTCCTCGGTGCGCACCGGAATGTTCTGCAAGTTCGGCTCGTTCGAGGACAGCCGGCCCGTCGTGGTCGCGGCCAGTGCGTAGGTCGTGTGCACGCGATGGGTCTGTGGGTTGACATAGGTCGGCAGTGCGTCGGTGTAGGTCGATTTCAGCTTGGAGACCTGGCGCCACTCCAGAATCTTGCGCGGAAAATCATGGCCCTGCTCGGCCAGCTCGTCGAGCACCTGCGCGGTGGTCGACCACGCGCCGGTCTTGGTCCTGGTGCCGCCTGGCAGGCCCATCTTGCCGAACAGGATGTCGCCGATCTGCTTGGGGCTGCCGACATTGACCGGCTCGCCCGCGATCTGCTGGATTTCGGCTTCGACGCGCGCCGCGGTCTGGGCGAAGTCGCCGGATAGCCGCGACAACACCTGCCGGTCGATCGAGATGCCGCGCCGTTCCATGCGCGCGAGCACCGACACCAGCGGACGCTCGAGTGTCTCGTAGACGGTGGTCATGTGCTCGGCGACGAGTCGCGGCTTCAGCACGCGCCAGACCCGCAAGGCCATGTCGGCGCCCTCGGCGGACAGCGGCGCTGCCTTGTCGATCGGCACCTGGTCGAAGGTGATCTTGCCCTTGCCGCTGCCGAGCAACTCGCTCTCCTTCAGCATGGCGTGGCCGAACCAGCGCTCCGAGAGCGATTCGATCGCATGCGAGCCGCGGCCGGCGTCGAGCACGTAGGAGATCAGCTGTGCATCGTCGGTGTTGCGCAAGGTGATGCCGTGCTGCGCCAGCATCACGGCAGTGAACTTGACGTCGAAACCGATCTTGAGAATGCCCGCCGATTCCAGCACTGGCCTCAGCGCTTCGATGGCGTCGTCATGCTTGACCTGGTCCGGCGCAAGGCCGGCGTCGAACAGGCCGGCGCCGCCGCCGGACTGCTTGTGCGCGAGCGGTACGTAGCAGGCCTCGTTCGGCGCCAGGGCCAGCGCGATGCCGCAGAGATCAGCCTGCATCGGATCGATCGAGTTTCCTCTCGTCTCGATTGCGACATGGCCGGCGTCGTGAATGCGGCTGATGAAGGCGTTGAGCTCTGTGACCGATTTGATCGCCTGGTACTTGCTGCGGTCGACCGGCAGTTTGCGCAGCGCCTCCTCGCGCGCAACCGCGAGCGAAATCGGCGCGCCCTTCGGACTCGCCGCCTTGTCCTCCTTGCCCGCCGACGTGTTGCGCTCGCTCGGCCGGGCCTGCGCCGGAGTGCCGGCCCCCGGGGCGGGCACGACGTCCGAGGGCGGCAGCGGCGAGAACACGCTGGCACCGCTCGCATAGCCGGGATCGGCATCGACGCTGGCGAGGTCGATCTGCGAATAGTCGGCGACCCGGCGCGTCAGCGTGGTGAATTCCATCGCCTTCAGGAAGGCGACCAGCTTGCGCGCGTCGGGCTCGTGAACGGCGAGATCGTCCAGCGGCACCTCCAGATCGACCTTGTCGTCGAGCAGCACGAGCTGGCGTGAGATCCGCGCCTTCTCGGCATTCTCGATCAGCGCCTCGCGCCGTTTCGGCTGCTTGATCTCGGAGGCACGGAACAGGAGCTGTTCAAGATCGCCATATTCGACGATCAGCTGCGCGGCGGTCTTTATGCCGATGCCGGGAACGCCGGGCACGTTGTCGGTGGAATCGCCGGCCAGCGCCTGCACCTCGACGACCTTCTCCGGCGGCACGCCGAACTTCTCGATCACCTCGGGAATGCCGATGCGGCGATCCTTCATGGTGTCGTACATGGTGACGCAATCGGTGACGAGCTGCATCAGGTCCTTGTCGGAGGACACGATGGTTGCGCTCGCGCCGCGCTCGCAGGCCTGGCGCACATAGGTTGCGATCAGATCGTCGGCTTCGTAGCCGACCTGTTCCAGGCAGGGCAGGTCGAAGGCGCGGACGGCTTCGCGGATCAACGAAAATTGCGGGATCAGGTCATCGGGCGCCGGCGGCCGGTGCGCCTTGTAGTCGGGATAGATCTTGTTGCGGAAGGTGACCTCCGACTTGTCGAAGACGATCGCCAGATGCGTCGGACGGTTGTCCTCGGGCATGTCGCGGAGCAGCTTCCACAGCATGTTGCAGAAACCGAGCACGGCATTGACCTGCAACCCGTCCGACTTGCGGTTCAGCGGCGGCAGCGCGTGATAGGCGCGGAAAATGTAGGAGGAACCGTCGACCAGGAAGACGTGGTCGCCTTTTCCAGCCGCCTTGGCTGCGACCGGTTTGGCAGCAGCTGTCGCGGCAGCGGGCTTGGTCTCGGCTTTGGCTGATATCTTCGAAGAGGTTTTTGGCATGGCCGCAATGTATGAATTTTTGCGGCAAAAGACAGCCTCGGCATCTAGCAATTTTGCCGACTCGCACAGACAAATCATGCGGCCGGCAAAGGCTGTGAGATCAGGCCAGGCAGCTTTCGATGAAACTTGCGACCGCGCGTATCGCGGGCGTACGGCGCAGGTCGCGATGCAGGACCAGCCAGATCTCGCGCCCGACGGGGCGCCCAGCGACGTCATGACGTTCCAGCCGTGGGTCGGGCTCGCCAAGGAATTTTGGCAACGCCGCGAGCCCAATTCCGGTCCTGGCGGCAGCGGCCTGGTTCTCCAGATCGTTGGTGCGAAGCACGATCTCGCGCGTGCCGGCGAAGCGCATCAGCCATCGCTGTTGCGGAACCTCGTCCATGCTGGAATCGTAGGCGACGAAAGCGAAAGCATGCGCGGGCGTGGCCTTCAGATAGTCGGGCGAGCCGTAGAGGGCGAACTCGAAATAGCCGACCTTGCGGGCAACCAATCCCGGCTCCGTCGGCCGCGACAGCCGAAGCGCCAGATCAGCCTCGCGGCGATTGAGTGAGGCCGTGCGCTTCTCGCCGATCAGCTTGATCCTGATGCCCGGATGCTGCTGTCGCAGCCGCACCAGCCGCGGCGCGATCAGGAGGTTGGCGAGCGACGGCGGCGCGCTGATCGTGATCTCGCCGCCGATCTCGGATTTCGAGGCCAATGCGGCGCGCTCCACCGCAAACGCCGTCTCGGCCATCGGTGCGCCGATCTCGGCAAGCCGCTTGCCGTCTTCGGTGAGCTCGTAGCTGCGCGGCCTGCGGTCCACGAGCTTGAGCGACGTGGAGGCTTCCAGGGCAGCGACGCGGCGCGCCACGGTCACATGGTCGACGTTGAGGCTCCTCGCCGCGGCAGACAAGGTGCCCTCGCGTGCGAGCGCCAGGAAGTGCTGCAGGTCGGTCCAGTCCATCTGTGCAAATTCTCACAACGTGATCTCAGTATTGAGCAGTTTCGCAGATTCGCGCGGGGTCTCATAGTCCTTCCGTCATCGACAGGAGGACTCGGACATGGCCATGATCGTGAGATTGAAGGCACCCGGCGGCGTCGAGCAGCTCGAACTGGCGAGCGCCGATCTGCCGCCGCCGGGGCGCGGCGAAATCCGGCTGCGGCAGACCGCGATCGGCGTCAATTCCATCGACATCTATCAGCGCATCGGTCTCTATGCGCTCCCGCCCGAGCGGATTCCCGGCGTCGAGGCGGTCGGCGTCGTTGCGGCTGTTGGTACCGAGGTGACCGGCTTCGAGCCCGGGGACCGCGTCGCCTACGCGGGCGCACCGGTTGGCGCCTATGCCTCCGAACGCAACCTGCCGGCCTGGCGCTGCGTGAAGCTTCCGGCGAGCTTGCCGGATGAGGCGGTTGCCGCAGCGTTCGTCAAGGGCATTACAGCCGACATGTTGCTCACGCGCATTTTCCCCGTCGGCCGGGCTACGACGATCCTCGTGCATAGCGCAGCCGGCGGGCTCGGTCAGGTGCTGACACGCTGGGCCAGTGCGCTCGGCGCGGTCGTGATCGGAACGGTCGGCTCGCCGGCGAAGGTCGAAATTGCCCGCGCTGCCGGGGCCTCTCACCTGATCGTCGGGCGCGACGCCGATTTCGCCGCAGCCGTCGCCGATCTCACGGCCGGACGTGGCGTCGATGTCGCCTATGACGGGGTCGGCGGGACGACGTTGCAGAAGACGCTTGGCTGCGTGCGGCCATTCGGCGTCGTTGCGAGCATCGGTCAGTCCGCCGGGCCGATCCCATCACTCAATGTCCATGATCTCGGGCCGCGGCGCAGTCTGATGCTGGCGCGGCCGAGCGTCATGGCCCACATGAACGATGCCGAGGCATACGGCCGTTCCGCCGGGCGTGTGCTGGCCGCGATGACCGACGGTGTGCTGCAGGTGAGCGGGACGGCCTACAGCCTGCGGGACGCCGCGCTGGCGCAGGCCGACCTGGAAGCCGGCCGGACGACCGGAGCCCTGTATCTCCGACCGTGAGCGGTCTATTCGGCGGCCTGCAACACCGCGCCGGCTTTGCGCGGGGCGATTCGGAATGCATCCGGGCGCTCGAACAGGAAGTCCGCGTGCAGCCGCAGCGCGGCCTGCCAGATCGCGAGCGATCCCAGCACGCCGAGAACCGTGACGACCAGCGACACCGTGCCGATGTCGGCGATGATGCCGCTGTGCAGCAGCAGCGTCCGCGTCGCCGCCATCGGCAGGAAGAAGGCGAGATAGATCACGATCGAATGCTCGCCGAAAAAGCGGAGGAAATTGCACCAATGCGCGCGTGCCAGCAGCGTGCCGATCGTGATGATTGCGCAGGCACCGGCAAAGCCGAGCAGGAGCGAGACGATCTTCCATTCGCTGGCGCCTGATAGGACGAGGCCGGCATCGACCAGCGCCCACGTCGCGAGTGATGCAAGCGCAAGCGCGGGATGCTTCCTGGCGCGATCCGACAGTGCAAACACGTGAGGCGCGAACAGATAACCGGAATAGAAATAGACGAAGCGCGCGCAGAATTCGTCGATCGCGGTCCAGCCGGTCGTGACGCGGGCCGTCTCCAGCGCGGCAGCGGCCAGCCAGATCGCGAGCGGCGGGAATTGGCGTGTCACTTTCGTGACGATGAAGAAGACCGGCAACAGGTAGATGAACCAGAGCGTGCCGAACGGCTCGATGAAGGATTCGAGATACAAGAGGCCGACCTCGCGCCAGCCGGTTTCAGCGGCGAAGGCGGGCGCCTTGAAGCCGAACTGGATTGTCACCCAGACGACATAAAAATAAGCGAAATGCACCACCTTGCGGTCGAGATAGGTTCGCCAGTCCCGATCGATCACCAGCGGCAGGAACAGGCCGGAAATCAGGAAGAAGTCCGGCATCCGGAACGGCTTTGCGAAGGCCACCAGAACATGCATGAAACCGGTCTTGCCGGCGGCAAGCTCGACCCCCAGCACCGAATGCATCGTCACCACCATGACGATGCAGATGCCCTTGGCATAGTCGACCCAATCGACACGCGCGGCAGCGGAGGCTTTGAAAAGCCCCCCGCTGGCAGCTGACGTGTCCGATGCTGTCATATGTCTCTTTTCGAGGCGTGTTCCGCCCGGTATGTACGGTTGTGGGGCAGTGTGGGCCCCAGTGGTTTCCGACTTCTTTACCGATACAAATCCCGTGCCGGTTTCTGAGCGCGGGCTCTTCCTTCCCGACGGGAAAATGCTAAACCGCTCCTGGATTGGGTTTCGTTAACCAAGCTAGAACAGGGATTTTCATGCGCATCGCGATGATCGGCACGGGCTATGTCGGACTGGTGTCCGGCGCCTGCTTTGCGGATTTCGGTCACGACGTCACCTGCGTCGACAAGGACGAGAAGAAGATCGCGGCGCTCCATCGCGGCGAGATACCGATCTACGAGCCTGGCCTCGACGAATTGGTCGCCACGAATGTGAAGGCCAAGCGCCTCGACTTCACGACGGATTTGTCGAAGCCGGTGGCTGATGCCGATGCCGTGTTCATCGCGGTCGGCACGCCCTCGCGCCGCGGGGACGGTCACGCCGATCTCTCCTATGTCTACGCCGCCGCGAAGGAGATCGCGCAGTCGCTGTCCGGCTTCACCGTCGTGGTGACGAAGTCGACCGTGCCTGTCGGGACCGGCGACGAGGTTGAGCGCATTATCCGCGAAGCCAACCCCGGGGCCGATGTGGTCGTTGCCTCGAACCCGGAATTTTTGCGCGAGGGCGCGGCGATCCGTGATTTCAAATTCCCTGACCGCGTCGTCGTCGGCACCTCCGACGAGCGCGGCCGCAAGGTGATGGGCGACATCTACCGCCCGCTGTCGCTGAACCAGGCGCCGCTGATGTTCACCGCGCGCCGCACCGCCGAGATGATCAAATACGCCGCCAACGCGTTCCTCGCGACCAAGATCACCTTCATCAACGAGATCGCCGATCTCTCCGAAAGAGTCGGCGCCAACGTGCAGGAGGTCGCCCGCGGCATTGGGCTGGACAACCGGATCGGCACCAAGTTCCTGCACGCCGGTCCCGGCTTCGGCGGCTCATGTTTCCCGAAGGACACCAAGGCGCTGATCAAGATCGCGCAGGACTACGACGTGTCCTTGCGCATCGTCGAATCCGTACTGGCCGTGAACGAGAACCGCAAGCGCGCGATGGCGCGAAAAGTGAGCCAGGCGCTCGGCGGCTCCTTGCGCGGAAAGACCATCGCGGTGCTCGGCCTCACCTTCAAGCCCGACACCGACGACATGCGCGATGCGCCGTCGATCCCGCTGGTCACCGGCCTGCTCGACATGGGCGCGAAGGTGAAGGCGTTCGATCCCGTCGGCATGGAGCAGGCCAAAAGCGAGCTGCCCAGCATCACCTATTGCGAGGATGCCTATTCTTGCGCCGAGGGCGCCGACGCGCTGGTCGTGGTTACCGAGTGGACCCAGTTCCGCGCGCTCGATCTGGACCGGCTGAAGGCAACCATGGTGCAGCCCGTCATTGTCGATCTGCGCAACATCTACCGTCCCGAGGAAATGGCTGCGGCTGGCTTCGTCTATGAGAGCGTTGGGCGCCCGCCGGCACACGGCTGACGTTCCACCATCGTGCACAATTCCGTCGTGGCCGGGCTTGTCCCGGCCATCCACGTCTGTTTTCTAGCGGGTCAGACGACGTGGATGCTCGACATTGTGCGAAGACGCGCTTCGCGCTTTTGGCCGGGCATGACGAACGGATAGAATCTTGCCCCGCAATTTCGACACGCCGCTCCCGATCGATGCCGTGCTCGGCGACCTCGCGCGCGCGCTGGAGGCGCACAACGCGGCCGTGTTGGTGGCTCCCCCCGGCGCGGGCAAGACCACGCGGGTGCCGTTGGCACTGCTCGATGCGCCCTGGGCTATCGGCAAGAAGATCATCGTGCTGGAGCCGCGGCGCATCGCCGCGCGCGCCAGCGCGGACCGGATGGCCAAGTCGCTGGGCGAGCGCGCCGGCGAAACCGTGGGCTACCGCGTCCGCTTCGGCTCGAAGATCTCACGCGCCACGCGCATCGAGGTCGTGACCGAAGGCATTTTCACCCGCCAGATTCTCGACGATCCCGAGCTCTCAGGCGTCGCCGCCATCCTGTTCGACGAATTCCACGAGCGTTCACTCGACGCCGACATGGGCCTGGCGCTGGCGCGCGATGCGCAACTCGGCTTGCGCGAAGATCTCCGCATCCTCGTGATGTCGGCAACACTGGACGGCGCGCGCGTCGCAAAGCTGCTTGGCGGGGCGTCGATCGTCGAGAGTGAGGGGCGCGCCTTTCCAGTCGAGACCCGTTATCTCGGCCGTAAGGCTGATGTGCCGATCGAGCGGCAGATGGCCGATGCGATTGCCTCGGCGCTGCGTGCCGACAGCGGCTCGGTGCTGGCCTTCCTGCCGGGCGCCGCCGAGATCCGCCGGACCCAGAATTTGCTCGGCGAGCGCGTGCAGGATGCCTCCATCGAGATCGTGCCGCTGTTCGGTGCGCTCGATGCCGCCGTGCAGGATCGCGCCATCTCGCCCGCACCGAAAGGCATGCGCAAGGTCGTGCTGGCGACCTCGATTGCAGAGACCTCGCTCACAATTGAGGGCGTCCGCATCGTGGTCGATTCCGGGCTCGCCCGCGTGCCGCGCTACGAGCCCGACATCGGCCTGACCCGGCTCGAGACCGTGCGCGCTTCGCGTGCCGCGGTGGATCAGCGCCGCGGCCGCGCCGGCCGCACCGAGCCCGGCGTGTGCTACCGACTCTGGGACGAGCCGCAGACCGCCTCACTAGCGCCCTACACCCAGCCTGAAATTCTCAGCGCTGACCTGTCATCGCTCGTGCTCGATCTCGCGCAATGGGGCGTGAGCGATCCGGCCGCCTTGTCATTTCTCGATCCGCCGCCTCAGCCCGCGCTGAAAGAGGCAAAGAGCCTGCTTGCCGAGCTCAACGCGCTCGATGCCGATGGCCGGATCACGGCGGAAGGCAAGAGCCTGCGCGCGCTGGCGCTGCCGCCGCGGCTCGCGCGCATGATCGTGGATTCGCATCGCGCCGGTGGCGGGGAGGCTGCGGCCGAAATCGCCGCCATCCTCACCGAGCGCGGGCTCGGCGGCGACAGCGTCGATCTCGATCACCGTCTCGATCAATTCCGCCGCGACCGCTCACCCCGTGCCACCAGCGCCCGCGACCTCGCACGGCGCTGGGCCTCGCAAGTCGCGTCATTCGAGAAGGTGATGCCGGGGCAGGGCGACTTGCGAACGGGCATCATGCTCGCCTACGCCTTCCCCGACCGTGTTGCCCGCAATCGCGGCAACGGCAGCTTCGTGCTGGCCAACGGCCGCGGCGCGGTCGTCGAGCAGACGTCTTCGCTGGCGCGTGCGCCTTATGTTGCGGTGGCCGAGATGACGGGCGGGGCGGCGAGCGGGCGCATCCTCCTTGCCGCGCCGATCAGCGAGGGCGACATCGAAGGTCATTTCGCCGAGCACATCGAAACCTCGGACGAGGTTTCCTTTGATCGCGGCGCGATGGCGCTGCGCGCGCGCCGCAAACGCGCGCTGCATGCCATCACGTTGTCTGAGGCGCCCCTCATGCTCACGCCGTCCGAGACGACGGCCCGCATCCTCGCCGACGGCCTGATCGCCGCCGGCCTCGACCGGTTGCCCTGGTCGAAAGCCGCCCTCCAATGGCGCGACCGCGTGATGTTCCTGCGCAAGGCCGAAGGCGGGAGCTGGCCAGATCTGTCCGACGACGCCCTGATTGCGAGGCGCGACGACTGGCTGGTCCCTGCGCTCCATGACAAGACGGCGCTCAAGGACGTCTCCGCCGGCGACCTTTCGGAGGCAGTGATGGCGCTGTTGCCCTGGGAGCTGCGCGCGCGGCTCGAACGCGAGGCGCCTACCCATTTCGAGGCACCGACCGGGACGATGCTCGCAATCGACTATGAGGCCGAGCAGGGGCCGACCATCGCGGTCCGGCTCCAGGAACTGTTCGGCCTCGGCACCCATCCATCGATCGCGGGCGGCAAGGTGCCGCTCGTTCTGGAACTGCTGTCGCCGGCACAGCGTCCTGTACAGGTGACACGCGATCTGCCCGGCTTCTGGCGCGGCAGCTACGCCGCCGTGCGCTCCGACCTGCGCGGGCGCTATCCGCGCCACCCCTGGCCGGACGATCCCGCGAACGCGCTGCCCACCCGGCGGGCGAAGCCGCGCGGCACCTGAGACAGCACCGCCGCGCATTAACCGTACGCTCATCCTTTTCGTCAAAATAGCACCGGCCCTGCCGCGGCTTCGCTCGCGGACGAGCCTGCCGCGTGGTGAAATCGGGCTTTCCGGCTCGGAAGTGGTGTGATGCGTAACGTAGTGATCTTCGCGGTCGTGATGATCGGCCTCGGTACATTCATGGCGCAGATGGCGGACAAGATGAGCTCCGCGTCCGCCACCTCGGTGCCGCGCACCACAGTCGCGCTCGCGACGGCTGCGACGGCCGGCGGCCGCAGCGTCAACATCCCCCGTGACGGCCGCGGTCATTTCCAGACCGAAGGCCGCATCGACGGTCAGCGCATCGGCTTCATGATCGACACCGGCGCTTCCGTGGTGGCGCTGAACGAGACCTCGGCTGCTCGCTTCGGCCTGCGGCCGTCGCGCGGCGATTACAACGCGAACGTCACCACCGCGAACGGCACCATCAAGGCCGCGCGCACCCGCATCGCCATGCTCGACGTCGGCGGCCTCATCGTTCGCGACGTCGATGCCATGGTGCTGCCGGACGAGGCGCTGTCGGAGAATTTGCTCGGGCTCTCCTTCCTGTCCAAGCTGAGGCGCTTCGAATACGCCAACGGCCAGATGGTGCTGGAACAGTAGGCGAGCGCCTCGGTCGAGCCGGACGCGGAGCCCTACACGGTGCGCGGAGCGACGATGTTCCAATATCGCGGGTTGCTCGGCGATTGAATTCGAAACCACCGGTAGGGTGCACGCGTCCAGGATACGATCTGCGGACTCAAACTATCCAGCACCAGGTCTCCGCGTTCCGTGCGAACGACCAGAACCAAGTGATGCTTGTCTCGGAAGGTCACGACCTCGGCGAGCAGAAGCGCCTGCTGGGGCCAGCCTCGGCTCGAAAGCCTGTGGCGCTTGCTGACGGCGTAGTCGTTGCAGTCGCCGCGCTTGGGATCGATGAGCCAGACTTCCGCTGCCAGACCCAGCTCGTTCGATTCCGGGATGATGGCATTGTTCACGGTCTCGTTGACCTCATTCAATTCTTTCCATCGTGCCTCGGTCAAGTGAACCGGGCCGCTACGAAACAGCTGGCGGGGGTGGCATTCGTCCGGGTACTGCAGACAGAACATCGTATGCGTCATCGGCGGAAGCGTCGGATCGCCAAACCTGAGGTGCAGAGTCGTCGGCGCAGGACTGATCGGCAGGTCCGACAACCTCTCGTTTGCCGGTTGAGCGTCCGTCATTTGGCAGATCGACGCGATCATGCCGGCCGCAATCGCAGCCAGGATCGAGGCCGTGCGCATGCTTTGTCACCTACGCGTCATGTCGTGGAGAGAGCGCGAGACAGGATTGAATCAACGCTCGGATTTGATCAGGCAGGCCGCATCTTGCGCCATGGCGATTGTGGAATGTTCACCGGGCGAGACGGAGTAATCCGGAGTGGATAAGCGCGTTGCGGCCGGTTGATGTCAAAACCAGACCGCGAGTTGCGGGCATGAACTGCGCATCCGCGATGGGGCGGGTCGATCGTGGCCGAGAACTTTGCCGAACCTTTTGCGCGCTCCGAGCCGCGGCGCGGAAGGTTTCTCCGTTACCAAACCGCCGCAATTGCCAGCCATAAGCCGCCACTCCCGCCTTCCGCTCGGCCTGCGCATTCGCTGGCCCTGCGGTATATTCCTTCCGCCAGTGAACGAGACCGTCTCAATGTTTCCCAAGCCGAAATCCGTGTTGATGCCCAACACCTACGCCTTCGAATCCGAGCCGATGGTGAAGCCCACCGGCTTTCGCGAATACGACGCGCGCTGGCTGTTCCAGAAGGAAATCAACCTGATGGGGGTCCAGGCGCTCGGCATGGGGCTGGGCGCGCTGATCGCCGAACTCGGTGTCCCCAGAGAGATCGTCACCGGCCACGACTTCCGCGGCTATTCTGCCTCGATCAAATATGCGCTGATTTCGGGCCTGATGGCTGCGGGGTGCAAGGTCCATGACATCGGGCTCGCGGTGACGCCGATGGCCTATTTCGCGCAATTCGATCTCGACGTGCCTGCTGTCGCGATGGTGACCGCCTCGCACAATGACAACGGCTGGACCGGCGTGAAGATGGGCGCCAATCGCCCGCTGACCTTCGGTCCCGACGAGATGACGCGGCTCAAGGAGATCGTGCTGAACGCCGAATTCAAGAACCGGGACGGTGGCTCCTACCAGTTCCACGAGAATTATCCGGCGCGCTACATCGCCGACCTCACCCATCGTCCGAAGCTCAAGCGCAGGCTGAAGGTGGTCGCGGCCTGCGGCAACGGCACGGCGGGCGCGTTTGCGCCGCAGGTGCTGGAGGCGATCGGCTGCGAGGTGATCCCGCTCGACACCGAGCTCGACCACACCTTCCCGAAATACAATCCCAATCCCGAGGACATGGAGATGCTGCACGCGATCCGCGACGCCGTGCTGCGTCACAAGGCCGATGTCGGGCTCGGCTTCGACGGTGACGGCGATCGCTGCGGCGTGGTCGACAACACCGGCGAGGAGATCTTTGCCGACAAGGTCGGCGTGATGCTGGCGCGCGACATGTCGGCGATTCACAAGGACGCGCAGTTCATCGTCGACGTCAAGTCGACCGGACTGTTCGTCACCGATCCAGTGCTGCAGAAGCAAGGCGCAAAGACCGCCTATTGGAAGACCGGCCATTCCTACATGAAGCGCCGCACCAACGAGACCGGCGCGCTCGCAGGCTTCGAGAAATCAGGCCATTTCTTCTTCAACAAGCCCTATGGCCGCGGCTATGACGACGGTCTCGTTTCGGCAATCGCGGTCTGCGACATGCTCGATCGCGCGCCCGGCAAGTCGATGGCCGACCTCAAGAACGCACTGCCAAAAACCTGGTCGTCCCCGACCATGTCGCCGCATTGCGCCGACGAGGTGAAATACGGCGTCATCGACAAGGTGGTGAAGCACTTCGAGGACTTGCAGGCGAAGGGCGCCAAGATCGGCGATCAGGCGATCCGCGATCTCGTCACGGTCAACGGCGTGCGGGTCACCGTCGAGGACGGCAGCTGGGGCCTGGTGCGCGCGTCCTCGAACAAGCCCGAGCTCGTGGTCGTGGTCGAGAGCCCGGTCTCCGAGCAGCGCATGCACGACATGTTCGAGATGGTGAACAGCGTGCTGCGCACCCATCCGGAAGTTGGCGAGTACAATCAGAAGATTTGAGGTTTGGCCGCGGCGCTCGCGCTTGCCGCATTCGCTGCTGTCATCACCCGCGAAAGCGGTTGATCCAGTATTCCAGAGGCGGTCGTTGGATACGGAGAGTCACGGCGGACTGGATCGCCCGGTCAGGCCGGGCGATGACAGTTTTCGTGTGGTGAGCTCTGAAAGCTACGCCGCCACCACGGCCGGGATCGGCAACGCCGTGACCGACTTGATCTTCTCCATCGCGAAGCGCGAGGTGACGTTCTTCAGCGGCACGGCGGCGATCAGCTTCTTGTAGAACACGTCATAGGCCTGCATGTCGGCGACCACGACGCGCAGCATGTAGTCGACATCGCCCGCCATGCGGTAGAATTCCATCACTTCGGGCATGGCGCTGACCGCTTCGGCGAACTTCTTCAGCCAGGCGTCGGAATGATCGGAGCTCTCCACCGAGACGAACACGGAGATGCCGAGCCCGATCTTGTTCTGATCGACCAGCGCCACCCGCTTCAGGATCACGCCATCAGCCTCCAGGCGCTGGATGCGCTTCCAGCAGGGGGTCGAGGACAGGCCGACGCGGTCGCCGATCTCGGCGACGGACAGGGAGGCATCCTCCTGGAGCACCATCAGGATCTTGCGGTCGATGGCGTCGAGGCGGCGGCTGGTCTCGGGGACCTGGACAGCGAGGTCAGTCATTTGAAGAACTTTGTTCCATTTCAGGGGTCAATTTCCCTGATATAGAGAAAATCCTTCTATTGCAAGTCTATAATCGTGTCGGCCGGCCATGCGTGCGCTGTCGGTGGTCGCGCAAAAGCTCTTCAACTTCAACGCGTTGCGGAGCGGCCAGACCGCCGCCATGGCGGGTGCATTTCAGAGCTGCGGCAGCCGCGGCGAATCGCAGCGCGTCCCTGAGGGCCCCGCCCTCGGCGAGCCGGAGCGTGAAGGCGCCATGGAAGACGTCGCCTGCGCCAAGGGTATCCACGGCCGCGATCGGAAACGCAGGCGTCTCCTCCAGCGTATCGGCCTCGCTCAGCCAGATCGTGCCGCGCGGGCCGCGGGTTGCGGCGAGGAAGGCGGGCGTCAGCTTGGCCAGGCGCTTCAACGCCTCGCCGTCGTCGGCGATTCCTGCGGTCTCCTGCACCTGCTCGCTGGCAAACAGCAGATGCGAAGCAGCCGTGAGCAGGCCGTCGGTGAGCGCCATCGCGCGATCGACGCTGACGATGACGGGAATGCCGCGCCGGCGCGCCTCGGTGCAGACATCGATGCAGAAGGTGCCGCAGCGGCTCTCGACCAGGACAGCCCCAGAATCGGCGAGGAGTTCGTCCGCCTCAGGCAGCTTCACGCTCCACAGCGCGGGATCGCGATAGATCGTCAGCGTCCGTTCGCCTGATGCGTCGATGATGATCGCGGAGACGGGTGTGGCCGTATCGGATATGCGCACGATGTGCGCGGTCTCGATGCCCTCGCTGGTCATTCGCTCGAGAATGAAGCTGCTCGATGTCTCCCGCGCGTCGCCCATCGGCCCTGCAAACGCGACGCGGCCGCCGAGCCGCGCCATCGCGATCGCGGCATTGAGCGCGTTGCCGCCGCAGATCTCGGCGAGGTGCGTCGCGTTGGCCTTGCTTCCGCGGTCCGGCACGGCCTCGACCCGAAAGCTGAGGTCGCGCACGGGAATGCCGATGCAGAGGATGCGGGGCGCGATCCCTGATGCAGCCATCGGCGCTCCTAGCTCTTGTCGTGCACCCAGCGGCCGAGCAGATGATGCGCGATTGCAAACGGGTGAGGTCCGGCGAGGCCGTCGGGATGGGTTCGCGTCAGCATCAGCGCGGCTTCCTCGCGCGTGAACCAGCGGGCGTCCTCGAGCTCGGAATGGTCGACGACGATGTCTTCGTTCAGCGCCCGCGCGCTGCAGCCGATCATCAGCGACGACGGATAAGGCCAAGGCTGCGTCATGTAATACTGCACGTCGCTGCAGCGAATGCCTGACTCTTCCAGGATCTCGCGGCGGACCGCGTCCTCGATGGTCTCGGCGGCTTCAACGAAGCCCGCGAGGCAGGAATACATGCCCGGCGGAAACTGCTTCTGGCGGCCGAGCAGGCATTTGTCACCGGAGGAGACGTGCATGATCACGACCGGGTCGGTGCGCGGAAAATGCTCGGCCTTGCACGCCGGGCACTCGCGCTTCCAGCCGCCTTCCTTCATCGCGCTGCGCGTGCCGCAATTGGCGCAATAGCCGTGGCGCTGGTGCCAGCCGACCATCGACTTCGCCATCGCGATCGCCGACAGTTCCTCGGGCGGGATCGCGCCCTGCATCGCCATGCCGCGCAGCTCGGTGACGGTGTAATCCTCGCGTCCGACAAGCTTTTCGGCCGCAGCCTGCGCGAGGCCCATGCCGAAGATCGCGGCACCGTCGCGCAAGCCCAGAAAGATCGTGCCGGGATTGGCGCCGCACTTCAGCGCCTCGTCGATCGAGAGCAGTGCGCGGGCCTTGTCGCCGTCGCGCTTCACCAGCAGCGAGTCGCGGTAGACGACATAGGCGCGCGACGACGGCTTCTGCTCCATCGCGAACAGTTTTTCGTCGTCGCGGCGCAGATGCGCGGCGCGATCCAGGATGTTGCTGACGAAGGCCGGTTGTCCAAGCGGGAAGGAGTCGAATGCTGACATTATTGTTCTTTCAACCCAACCAGATTTTTCGGCGAAGCGCGCTGATGAAATTCTGCACCTCGGTGGCGTCATGCGCCAAGGGGGGCATCACGCCCCACACCGGCCGCGGCCAGGCGGCGTCGCCGGTGCGGCGTGCGATGATGTGGACGTGAAGCTGCGGCACCAGGTTGCCGAGCGCTGCGACATTGAGCTTGTCGCATTTGGTGATCTCTTTCAGCGCGCGCGAGACGCGGGAGATTTCCGTCATCAATTGCGCCTGTTGTACCTCGTCGAGGTCGATGATCTCGATCGCATCTGCGCGCCGCGGCACCAGCAGCAGCCAGGGATAATGCGCGTCCTTGATGACAAGCACTTTCGACAGCGGCAAATCGCCGATGTCGATGGTGTCCTCTTTCAGGCGGGAGTGCAGCGACCAGGCGGGATCGGACATGGAGGTTTCCGGATGGCCCGGCGGGAGGCGGGCGTGTTGGGTCCAACCATACGATACCGATTCCGGTAGGGGAAGGATCGGGCTGCGCAGGGGCCTTATGCTCAAGTTGTCGTTCCGGCGAACCTAGGCCTCCCCCAACACCCGCGCATTGGCGCGAATGGAGGCTTCGCTCACGCGAATCCCGAGTCCGGGTCCATCCGGCACGACGACGTGACCCGCGCGGTTGGCGACGCGTTCCTCGAGCACGTCCTCGGTCAGCACGTGATGCGGCATATAGAACTCGCAGCCGAGCGAGATGCCCGGCGTCGCTGCGATCAGCTGCGTACCGGCGGCAAGGCCGATGCCGCCCTCCCACAGCGTGCCGCCATAGCCGGGCAGGCCGGCGATGTCGGCGACCGCCATGATCGCCTGCGCCTCGAACAGGCTGCCAGCCTTCATCAGCTTGATCGAGACGGCATCGGCCGCCTCGCGGCGCACCACCTCCATCATGTCGCGGCGATCGAAGCAGCTTTCGTCGGCAAGCACGGGCGTTTCCAACGCCGCGGTGAGCTGCGCCATCACATCGAGAAATTTGCGCGGGACCGGCTGCTCGATGAAGGTCGGCGCGAACTCCTCGACGTCGCGCAGGATCTTGATCGCGCCGAACGGCGCCAGGGCCTGGTTGTAGTCGACGCGCAGATCGACCTTGTCGCCGAATTCTTTCCGGATCGCTTCGAGATGATCGAGATCCTCGCGATGCGGCTTCACGCCGGTCTTGACTTTGTAGATGACGTTGCCGTCCGGAACCATTTTCCGCATGCGTTCGAGGTCGGCAGCGAAATCGGGGTCGGCGATCGAGAACGACAGCGGTATCGTGTCGCGCACGCGGCCGCCGAGGAGATCGGAAACCGACAGCCCCGACGCCTTGCCGACGATGTCGAGCATTGCCATCTCGATCGCGACCTTGGCCTCCGCATGGCCGACCAATGCGCGGTCGAGCTCCGCCATCAGCGCGCGGATACGACGCACGGATTTTCCGCGCAGGATGGGCCTCAAGTAGATGTCGAGGGCGGAGAACGCCGCTTCAGCAGTTCCCGTGAACACCTCCCAAGGTGCCGCCTCGCCCCAGCCGGTCACGCCGTCGCTCGAGGTCAGTTCGATCAGCACGCGCTTCACGGTGCCCTTGACGTTGCCGACACCTTGCAGGCGCGCCATCCTGATCGGGCTCTCGATCAGGAACAGCCTGATGCGTTCGATGGTCGCTTCGGTCATGTCAGGCCTCCATCGACGTGCCAGACCTGGCCGGTGACGTAGGATGCTTTCGGGGACGCCAGGAAGGCGATGATCTCGGCGACTTCCTGCGGTCGTCCGCGGCGGCGCATCGGGATCAGCGCCTCGGTCGCCGCGATCTGCTCGGGCGACAGCCGGCTCTCGCTCGGCTTGTCCTTGACGATCAGGCCCGGTGCAACCGCGTTGACGGTGATCGCGTCTTTCGCGAGCTCGACGGCGGTGAGCCGCACCAGCGCTTCCAGCGCGGAGCGGCTCGCGGCGGTCGCTGCGAACGGCGCAAATTCGGGCCGGATCGCATGCGCGACGAAGGATGACACCGCGACGATGCGCGCGTCTTGCCCCGCACGCAGCAGCGGAAGCGCGGCCTCGACCATTCGCGCGAACGCCAGCGCCGATTCATCCATCGCCTGACGAAACTGATCCGCCGGCGTGCCGACGGCGCTGCCACGGCGGGCGTGGCCGCCGACAAGGATCAATCCGTCCAGTCGGCCGAAGAGGCGTTGGGTGGCGGCGATGGCGTCGGTGACGGCTGCTTGCTCAGCGAGATCGCCGAGGCACTGTTCGACGACAGCGCCCGTCGCTTCGGCTTCCGCTGCGGTGGCACCGAGGCCTTCTGCATTCGAGCGCGTGTGGAGCAGCAGAGCCGTGCCCGGTGCCGCCAGCAGCTTTGCGGTGGCGCGACCAATGCCGCTGGCGGCACCGGTGACGAGATAGGCGCGTTCGATATCTGGCATCACGGTGTCGCGTTGGCCGGCGGCAGCGCGCCGGTGCGGTGGAAATGACTGAGGAAGGCGCGCGTCGCGGCCTGCTGCGGATTGTCGATCACTTGCCGCGCCGGCCCTTCCTCGACGACCACACCGTCGCGCATGAAGATCAGGCGGTCGGCGACCTCGCGGGCAAAGGCGATCTCGTGAGTGACGATCACCATGGTCATGCCTTCGGAGGCCAGCTGCTGGATCACGTTCAGCACCTCGCCGACGAGCTCGGGATCGAGCGCGGAGGTCGCCTCGTCGAACAGCATCACGTCGGGCTCCATCGCCAGCGCGCGCGCGATCGCGACGCGCTGCTTCTGGCCACCGGAGAGCGTCGCCGGATACTGGTCCGCCTTCTCGGCAAGGCCGACCTTGGCGAGTTGCGCGCGCGCAAGCTTCTCGGCGGCCGCCTTGGCCATGCGCCGCACCGTGACGGGGCCCTCCATCACGTTCTCGAGCGTCGTCATGTGCGGGAATAGATTGAAGTGCTGGAACACCATGCCGGTGGTGGCGCGGAATTTTGCGAGTGTCTTCACATCGGGCAGCTTTGTGCCTGCGCCGAATGAAAAACTGGTATCGCCGACCCGGACGCTGCCGCCGTCGGGCACCACCAGAAGATTGATGCAGCGGAGAAGCGTCGACTTGCCCGAGCCCGAGGGCCCGATCAGCGCGACCACGCCGCCCTTGGCCACGTCGAGGTTGATGTTCTTCAGGACCTCGTTGCTGCCGAAGCTCTTGCGCAGGCCACGGATCTCGATGTTTTGCGTCTCGCTCATTCGCTGACCGCCAGTCGCTTCTCGCCGCGGCGGACGATGATGGTGAGCGGAATCAGGATCGCAGCGTAGGCGACCGCGACCGCGGTGTAGGTCTCCAGCGGCCGGTAGCTGTCATGGGCCGCGACCTGGCTCTGGTAGACGAGGTCAGGCACCGCGAGCACCGAGACCAGCGAGGTGTTCTTGAACTGGATGATCGACTGGTTCATCAGCGCGGGAATCATGCGCTTGATCGCCTGCGGCAGCACGATGCGGCGCATGCTCTGGCCCGGCGTCATGCCCAGCGCGGCGCCGGCTTCCGATTGGCCCTTGTCGATCGAGATGATGCCGCCGCGGATGATCTCAGAATAGAACGAGCCGCCATAGAGCGAGAGCGCCAGCGCGGAGGCCGTGATCGGCGTCATCTCGACGCCGGCGAGGATCGGCAGCGCGTAATAGAACCAGATCAGCTGCACCAGGATCGGCGTGCAGCGGAACGCTTCGATGAAGCTGAGGGCGAGGAGACGCAGCGGCTTGAAGCGCGACAGGGCGCCGAACGCGCCGAGCAGGCCGAAGACGAGCCCGAGCAGCACGATCACCACGGTGAAGCCGACGGTGACGCCGAGGCCGTCGAGAAAGAGCCAGCGATAGCTCCAGAGGATGCCGAAGTCCCACTGATACATGCGTGTTCTCTTGCTTCACCTCTCCCGCTTGTCGCATCGCATCGAAGATGCGATGCGGGTGAGGGCTCTTTCCTCCGGGGGAGTCTTGCCAGCGGAGACACCCTCACCCCGACCCTCTCCCGCAAGCGGGAGAGGGAGCGCAGCGAGGATGCCGATGCCGCGACGCTCAATCACCTTACAACGAAACGCCCGGCGGAATGTCCGCTTCGGTCACACCCACCAGCTCCATGTTGGTGATGATGGCGTTGCGGATGAAGCCGAGGCCCTTGTTGAAGTCGATCCAGGTGTTGACGTAGTCGCGGAAGGTCTTGTCGTTCTCGCGGCGGAAGCCGGCATTCGAGGTCGTCGCGAAGATCGGCGTCGGCAGCACGAACTGGCCGAGCGACGGGTTCTTCTTCAGGACCGTCAGCGACAGCATGGTGATCAGGCACTGCGCGTCGACGCGGCCGGTCTGCAGCGCGGCGGTGGCATCGTCGGCGGTCTTGAGGCGTGAGATCTGCGCCTTCGGCGTCAGGCGGCTGACGACCTGGTCGTGCGACGAGCCCTGGTCGACCGCGATCTTGACGTCAGGCGAGTTCAACTCGGCCCAGGTCTTGGGCTTGAAGTCCTTCTTGCAGAGGATGCCGAAGGCGTTGTTGAACACAGGCACCGAGAAGTCGACCACCAGCGCGCGCTTCGGGGTCGGATTCAGGCCGAAGAAGATGTCGATCTTGTTGGACTGCAGATCGAGCACCGAATTGCCCCAGGTTGTTTCAGTGATTTCGAGCTCGGCCTCCATGTCGTCGGCGAGCGCCTTGGCGATGTCGACGTAAAAACCCTTCCACTGGCCGCTGGAAAGATCCTTCATGTAATAGGGCGCGCCGCCGCCGACCGCGCCGATCCGCATCTTCTTGGTGCGGCGGATGCGGGCAAAGGTCGATTCGTTGGGATCGGCCGCCTGGGCCACGGCCTTCGAGGCCAGCGCGCCGGCGGTTGCCGCGCCGATGGCGCCGAGTCCGACAATCGATGCAACATCACGACGTGTAACCATTGGGGTCAATCGCTTTTCTGGTTGGGTGGAGTTCCGGCAGGGTTCTTAGCAAGGCGGCGGAGCCCGCGAAAGCACAGCCTATCGGCTGGGCAGACCCGGAATTGCCCGGATGCTGGGCAAGATCAAGCTGGACAATGTGATACCCGCTTGCGTTCCGGTCCTTTTGGCTCCAAATAGGGACCGGGAGATTGGCGGTGGACGAGCCACTCGCCAACCGGGTCAGGTCCGGAAGGAAGCAGCCCTAACGAGGTCCGGATCGGGTCGCTCGTCAGTCTCCTACCTGTTTTTTCGAGCAATTGCGCCGGCGGGGGTGCCCCGCCTGCGCGCTCCTTTCCGCAAAAGCCGGTGAGAGACATTTCATTGCGGATCGACCGATGACCGACGCTGGCGCCCCTCCGAACCCTGACAGCGCCGGCCAGGCCGCCAACGCGCCTTACCGGGTCCTGGCACGCAAATACCGCCCTTCAAGCTTCGACGATCTGATCGGCCAGGAAGCCGTGGTCCGCACCGTCTCCAATGCGTTCGAGACCGGGCGGATTCCGCAGGCCTGGATCCTCACCGGCGTCCGCGGCGTCGGCAAGACCACCACCGCGCGTATTCTTGCCCGTGCGCTCAACTACGAGATGCCGGACGGTTCGGTAAAGGGGCCGACCATCCACATGCCGACGCTTGGCGTGCATTGCCAGGCGATCATGGAAAGCCGGCACATGGATGTGCTGGAGATGGACGCGGCATCGCACACCGGCGTCGACGACGTCCGTCAGATCAATGACAGCGTGCGCTACGCGCCGGCCAGCGCCCGCTACAAGGTCTACATCATCGACGAAGTCCACATGCTGTCGACGGCGGCGTTCAACGCATTCCTGAAGACGCTGGAGGAACCGCCGGAGCACGCCAAGTTCGTGTTCGCCACGACCGAGATCCGGAAGGTTCCGGTCACCGTGCTGTCGCGCTGCCAGCGCTTCGACCTGCGTCGTGTCGAGGCCGACATGCTGATGAAGCACCTCGCCAACATCGCCGCAAAGGAAAACGTCGAGATCGAGCCGGAAGCGCTCGGCATCATCGCGCGCGCCGCCGAAGGCTCGGTGCGCGATTCGCTGTCGCTGCTCGACCAGGCCATTGCGCATGCGGCCGGCGCCGTGAAAGCCGATGCGGTCAGGCAGATGCTGGGGCTTGCCGACCGCACCCGCGTGATCGATCTCTTCGATTCGCTGGCGCGCGGCGACATCGCAGCCGCCTTCAGGGAATTCCGCGACCAGTATGATGTCGGCGCCGATCCGATCGTGGTGCTGTCGGACCTCGCCGAATTCGTCAATTTCGTCACCCGCGTGAAGATCGTGCCGGCGACCGCGGACAATGTCGCCTATGGCGAGACCGAGCGGGTGCGCGCGAAGGATTTCGCCTCGAAGATCTCGATGCGCGTGCTGTCGCGGATGTGGCAGATGCTGCTCAAGGGCATCACCGAGGTGCAGGCCGCCACGCGGCCTGCGGCGGCCGCCGAGATGGTGCTGGTGCGCATCGCCTATGTCGCTGATCTCCCGACGCCTGATGAAGCGATCCGGATGCTGGAGCAGAACGGTGGCAGCGCGCCGGTGGTGAACGCCGGGGGTGCCGCGGGTAGCGGTGCGCCGGCGGCTCCGATGGCCTCCGCGGCGCCGGTTGTCTCAGCCCCGCCGGTTCGCATGCCGACATCGTCGCCCTCCGCATTCGGCGGTGCGGCGCGGCCACAGATGGCGGCGCCTGCGCCGGATCCGCAAGCGGCTGCGCCTCAATTGCGCATCACGAGCTTCACCCAGCTCGTCGCGCTCGCCAGCCAGAAGCGCGACGTCATGACCAAGGCCGCGCTCGAAGGCGACATGCGCCTCGTTCGTTTTGAGGAGGGCCGGCTCGAAATCGCGCTCGAGCCGAACGCCTCAAAGACCATGATCACCGAATTGGCGCGAAAATTCGAAATGTGGACCGGCCGACGCTGGACCATCATCGTGTCCAACGAGCAGGGTCAGCCGACGCTGCGCTCGATGAATCAGGCGGCCAAGCAGGAGCATGCGCGCACCGCCGAGGCCGATCCGCGCGTGCAGGAGGTGCTATCGCGCTTCCCCGGTGCAAAGGTCGTCGAGGTCCGCAGGCTTGCCCCCGAGGCGCCGGACTCCAATATTAATGCCGACTACGGCTCTGACGATCCGCTCGACGGTTCCGACGCCGACGACGATCTCTAGAGCCATGATCCGGAAAACTGTGCAGCGGTTTTCCGATAGGATCATGCTCGAACAAAATGCTAAAGCGCGTTTAACCGCGCTTTAGCCACTCTTTCCAAGGACGGACACCCATGGCTGACTTTCTCGGCATGATGAAGCAGGCGGCGCAGCTGCAATCCAAGATGCAGGAGATGCAGGAATCTCTCGCCAACGTAGAGGTCGAAGGCATCTCCGGCGGCGGCCTCGTCGCCGTGCGCATGACTGCGAAGATGGACGTCAAGGGCATCAAGATCGATCCGTCGCTGATGAAGCCCGAGGAGCGCGAGGTGCTGGAGGACCTGCTCGTCACCGCGCTCGGTGATGCCCGCCGCAAGGCGGAGACCGCGATGCAGGAGAAGATGCAGTCGCTCACCGGCGGGCTCGGCCTGCCGCCGGGGCTGTTCGGCCAGTAAGATGGGCGCGGTTGCCGGTCCTGAAATCGAGCGGCTGGTCCAGCTTCTCGCACGGCTGCCGGGTTTGGGCCCGCGCTCCGCGCGGCGCGCGGCGCTGCATCTGATCAAGAAGCGCGAAGCGCTGATGATGCCGCTGTCGTCAGCCTTGCAGGTCGCGCTCGACAAGGTCCAGGTCTGCAAGACCTGCGGCAACATCGACACGCAGAATCCCTGTACCGTCTGCACTGACCCCAAGCGTGATCCGGCGATCATCGTCGTGGTTGCCGACGTCGCCGATCTCTGGGCGCTGGAGCGGGCCAATGCGACCCAAGGACGCTACCACGTGCTGGGCGCGACGCTGTCGCCGCTCGACGGCGTCGGTCCGCAGGACCTCACCATCGATGCGCTGGTCGCGCGTGCCCATGCCGCCGAGGTTCACGAGGTCATTCTGGCGCTGAATGCCACAGTCGACGGCCAGACCACGGCGCACTACATCACCGATCTGCTTCAGGACGCCAACGTCAAAGTGACCCGGCTCGCCCATGGTGTGCCCGTCGGGGGCGAGCTTGATTATCTCGATGAGGGTACGCTATCGGCCGCCATGCGGCAGCGGACCCTGTTCTAGCCATCCAGACTTACGGAACGGACGACATGACGAAACTTTTCGCCACACGCCTGGCTTTGCTCGCGACGATGCTGCTGGTCGTCACACCGGCCGTCTCTGCGCAGCAGGACGATGAGGCGACGCCGGCTTCAAAGCCCGGCAGGCCGATCAGCACCGGCGAGGTGCTCTCGGGCGAGCTGAACGCCATGAAGATTCGCGACGTCAAGAACGCCGGCAAGCGGGTTGCGATGTACCAGATCACCTCCGAGCCGCGCCGCCTGCCGGCGCCGAGCGGGCTGTGCGATCTCGAGACGGGGCCGGAGACGTTCCAGCTCGTCACCTCCAGCGACGCGCAGGCCTCGCAGCTGAAATCGTTCGTCGGCAAGGAGATCTCGGTCAAGGTCGATGAAATCGCCTGCGCCAGCGATCCCGGCCAGATGAGCGAGGCCGTCGTGACGAAGTGGAGCCTGGTGAAGAAGTAGGGAGCGCGACAGCTCTCGCCGTCGTCATGGCGAGGAGCTCTTGCGACGAAGCAATCCAGAGTATTTCCGCGGAAAGTTTCTGGATTGCTTCGCTGCGCGCGCAATGACGACGGCGAGAAGGCGGGCCTACACCCTTACCGGCCCCAGCGTCTCGAAATGCCCGCGCTTCTGCAAGTACGTCAGCAGCACCAGGCTCGGGATCGCCACCAGCACGCAGATCAGGAAGAACAGCGGCCAGCCGGTGGTGTCAGCCACGAAGCCGGCGCCCGACGACAGATAGGTCCGCCCCACCGCCGCGAGCGCGGTGAGCAGCGCATATTGCGTCGCCGTGTGCAGCGGGTTCTGGCACAGCGCCGAAAGATAGGCGACGAAGATCACCGTGCCGATGGCGCTGGTGAAATTCTCCGCGCAGATCGCGAGCGCCAGCGCCCATTGATTGGTGCCGACCACGGCAAGCCAGGAGAAGGTCAGGTTGGCCAGCGCCTGCACCACACCGCCGATCCAGAGCGAGGTCGCCAGCGAGTAACGCCGCGCGACAAAGCCGCCGGCAAAGCCGCCGATCAGGGTTGCAGCGAGGCCGACGCCTTTCACGATTGCCGCATAGTCATTGCGGGTGAAGCCGAGGTCGATCACGAACGGCGCGGTCATGGTGCCGGAGAACGCGTCGGTGAACTTGAACAGCACGACGAAGGCAAGCGCGGCGAGCGCGTCCTTGCGCGACAGGAATTCGGAGAAGGCACCGATCGCCGCGTGCAGCACGCGCGTGAACGCGGTCTCTTCGTGCGTTGCGGCTTCCGCCTGCACTGATTTTTCGGGCTCGGTCGCGGCGAGAGCCGTGATGGTCCCGATCAGCACCATCGCCGCCATCACCACATAGCCCCACATCCACGCCGATGCGCGGGGAATGCCGGTCCCTTCGAAGCCGGACACGATGAACAGCGCGCCGGCGGTCGAGACCAGCATGCCGATGCGATAGGCGGCGACATAGGCCGCCATGCCGGCCGCCTGTTCGCTTTCAGGCAGGCTCTCGACGCGGAAGGCGTCGACCACGATGTCCTGCGTCGACGACGTCGTCGCCACCAGCAGCGCGCCAAGCGCGACGAAGAATGGCGAGCTTGCAGGATCGGTCATCGCCAGCAGCAGAATCGCCACGATCAACAATATCTGCGAGAACAGCAACCAACCGCGCCGCCGCCCGAAGGCTTGCGTGAACAGCGGCACATGCAGCGCATCCACCAGCGGCGCCCACAGGAACTTCAGCGTGTAGGGCGTGCCGACCAGCGCAAACAGCCCGATGGTCTTGAGATCGACGCCAGCCTCGCGCATCCACACCAGCAGCGTCGAGCCCGACAGCGCCAGCGGCAGCCCCGACGAAAAGCCGAGGAACAGCACGATCAGCACCCGCGGTTGCAGGTACACGGCGAGGCTGTCGCGCCATGAAGTCGCAGGGGCATCGGTGCCGGCGGGGGACGTCGCGTCGGGTGCGGTCATGGGGAGGTGTTAGCAGATTCTGGGGGCGCGAGGGACTGTCGTTGCCACCGGCCACAAACGAGGTGTCGTCGCCTTCTCCGCTGTCATCTTCCGCGAAGGCGGACGATCCAGTAATCACCAGCGTTTCGGTTCAATCACGGCTGCCGCAGCGTACTGGATACCCCGCCTTGGCGGGGTATGACAGTGTGCCCTGAGGTCACTCCCCCGCCTGGAGCTTCCGCGGAAACAGCTCACCAGCGCCCGTCGCCAACAGCCGCGGGCCCTCCGCCGGCGCATCGCTCTTGCTGAAATCGAGTTCCTCGATCCGTCCCGCCCGCTTTTCGATCTTGTCGGCGGAGATCAGGATCTGGCGGACGTCCTCGTTGGCGTCGGCAAAATGCTTCTGCAGCTTCAGCACGCGGTCGCGCAGGCGACCGAGATCGTCGCCGAGCTTGATCACCTCGGTCTGGATCTGGTCGGCGGCATCGCGCATCCGCGCGTCCTTCATGATCTGCTGCATCACCTGGATCGCAAGCATCAGCAGCGAGGGCGAGACCAGCACGACCTTGGCGCGATAGGCCTTCTGGATCACGTCGTCGAAGCCGTCATGGATCTCGGCGTAGACCGATTCCGACGGCACGAACATCAGCGCCATCTCCTGGGTCTCGCCGGGGACGAGGTATTTTTCGGCGATGTCGCTGACATGTTTCATCACGTCGCCGCGCAGCCGCTGCGTGGCAGTGCGTCGCTCCTCGTCGGTGCGGGCGTCGTGCAGCGCGGTCATCGCTTCCAGCGGGAATTTCGCGTCGATGCAGAGCGGGCGCTGGTCGGGCAGGAAGACGACGCAGTCGGGCCGTTTTCCCGTCGAGAGCGTGAACTGGAACTCGTAAGCGCCCTTCGGCAGGCCGTCCTGGACGATCGCCTCCATCCGCGCCTGGCCGAAGGCGCCGCGCGACTGCTTGTTGGCGAGCACGTCGCGCAAGGTCGTCACCTGCGTGGTCAGGTCGGTGAGGTTCTTGTGCGCGCTGTCGATGATGCCGAGCCGCTCGTGCAGCGCGCGCAGGCTCTCCATGGTGTTGCGGGTCGAGTGTTCCATCGACTGGCCGACGCGATGGGTCACCGAATCCAGCCGCTCGTTGACGGCCCGCGCCATCTCGGCCTGGCGTCCAGCCAGCGCCTCCGTCATGGCGTCGACCCGGCCGGAGGCCTCAGCTTGGGCGTGCAGCACCTGGGCGAGCCGCTCCTCGAGCTCGTCGGCCCGGATCGCCCCCGCCATCGCCAGTTCCGCGCCGCGACGCCCGGATCTGGCGACCACGACGGCAATCACCACCAGCAGGATGAGGACGAGGGTGCCGAAGCCGATCAGCGCATCGAACCCGCGCACCGGCCAGTCGCCCAGCATGAAAATGATCTCGTTCATGCCTGTCCTTCTAGCCGATTCGCGACGGGCCACGAACGAATAGCGAACATTTACGTTGATCGATCCCTCATTTTTTATGGTTAACCAAAGGTGAAGTTTATGGTTAGCGGAGGGTTAACGCGTTCCCGGCCGCATTGACCCGATGTCGCGCGCGGCTTAAATCGCCCGGCATGGCCCTCAGAGAAATCATCATCCTGCCCGACAAGCAGCTGCGTCTGGTCTCCAAGCCGATCGAGAAGGTCACGGCGGAGATCCGCAAGCTTGCCGACGACATGTTCGAGACGATGTATGACGCGCCCGGCATTGGCTTGGCGGCGATCCAGATCGCGCAACCGCTGCGGCTGATCACGATGGATCTCGCCAAGCCCAACCAGGACGGGGAGACCAAGCCGGAGCCGCGCGTCTTCATCAATCCGGAGATCATCGCCTCGTCTGAAGACCTGTCGGTCTACGAGGAAGGTTGCCTGTCGATTCCCGAATATTACGAGGAGGTCGAACGTCCCGCGAAAGTGCGTGTGCGCTTCACGGACCTCGACGGCAAGCTGCACGAGGAGGACGCCGAAGGCCTCTACGCCACCTGCATCCAGCACGAAATCGACCATCTCAATGGCGTGTTGTTCGTCGACTATCTCTCGAAGCTCAAGCGCGACCGCGTGATGAAGAAGTTCGAGAAAGCCGCCAAGCGCGCGGAGTAGAGTTTTTGGTGCTGCGCCACACTCCCCTGGGCTCCCTCCCCCCTTGTGGGGGAGGGCGGGGGAGAGGGGTAGCCGAGGAAATGGTCTAACGGGGAAGAAGAACCAGTCCGCACTCTCGTCGTGAGAGCGCGTCGTGTGGCACCCCCCTCCCTAGCCTTCCCCCACTGGGGAGGGAACGTACAGAGTCCCTGTCATGCCCCTTCGCCTGATTTTCATGGGCACGCCCGATTTCTCCGTGCCGACGCTGCTCGAACTGGTCGCGCATGGCCACGAGATCGTGGCCGTCTATACGCGCGCGCCGAAGCCGGGCGGCCGGCGCGGGCTGCAATTGCAGCCGACGCCCGTTGAAGAGGCCGCGCGAAAACTCGGTGTGCCGGTGCTGACACCGAGGACGTTGAAGACCCAGGAAGCGCTGGACGAATTCAGCGCCTTTGACGCCGACGCCGCCGTCGTCGTCGCCTATGGCATGATCCTGCCGCAGGCGATCCTCGATGCGCCGAAGCTCGGCTGTTACAACCTTCACGCCTCGCTGCTGCCGCGCTGGCGCGGCGCCGCGCCGATCAACCGCGCGATCATGGCCGGCGATGCCGAGAGCGGCGTGATGGTGATGAAGATGGATGTCGGCCTCGATACCGGCGATGTCGCCATGGCCGAGCGTCTCGCGATTTCAGACAACATGACTGCGCTGGATCTGCATGATCGCCTTTCCCGGCTGGGCGCCGATCTGATGGTGCGCGCCATGGCCGCCCTCGACCGCGGCGGCCTCCAGCTGAAAAAGCAGAGCGAAGAGGGCGTCACTTACGCCGCCAAGATCGACAAGGCCGAGGCCCGGATCGACTGGACAAAGCCTGCGCACGCCGTGCTGCGCCACATCCACGGTCTGTCGCCGTTTCCCGGTGCCTGGGCGGAGCTTGCCGGCGTCAGCGAGAATGCGCGAATCAAAATCCTGCGTTGTGAGCTTGCCAAGGGCTCCGGCGCGCCGGGCGAGGTGCTCGACGCCAAACTCACGATCGCCTGCGGCGAGGGCGCGATCCGCATCCTCGAGCTGCAGCGCGAGGGCAAAGGCCGGATGCAAGCGGCGGACTTTTTACGCGGCGTGAAGGTCGAGCCGCCGATGCGGCTCTGCTGATGCCCCGCTACAAGCTCACCCTCGAATATGACGGCGCGCCGTTCTTCGGCTGGCAGGTGCAGGACACGCTGCCGTCGGTGCAGGGCGCGCTGGAAGCCGCGGTGAAGGCGATGACCGGCGCGGATGTGCGGGTGCATGGCGCCGGCCGCACCGATGCGGGCGTGCACGCGCGTGGCCAGGTTGCGCATGTCGATATCGACAAGCAGTTTCCGCAGGGCCGTTTTCGCGATGGCCTCAATGCGCATCTGCGCCCGCATCCGGTGGCGGTGCTCGAAGCCGAGATCGTCCCTGACACGTTCGAGGCGCGCTTCTCGGCCGTGAAGCGTCACTATCGCTATCGCATCATCAACACCCGCGCCAATCTCGCGCTCGATGCCGGCCACGCCTGGCGCGTGCCGCGCCGGCTCGACTCTGAAGCGATGCATGCGGCCGCCCAACGCCTGCTCGGCAAGCACGATTTCACGACGTTTCGCGACACCGAGTGCCAGGCCAAATCGCCGGAGAAGACGCTCGACCAGCTCGACGTGCTGCGCGACGACCGCGAGATCATCATCGTCACCTCGGCGCGCTCGTTCCTGCACAGCCAGGTGCGCTCGATGGTGGGATCGCTGGTCTGGGTCGGCGAGGGCCGCTGGAGCGCCGACGATCTCTCCGCAGCGCTCGCGGCGCGCAACCGCTCTGCCTGCGGCATCGTCGCTCCGCCCGAGGGGCTGTATCTGATGAAGGTGGATTATTAGAGCGTGATGACGCCCCGGCGTCATGGCGGCCGGGCAGGCGGGACAAGCCCGGACATGACGGCGGAGGGTTTGGCGATAGTGGTCTCTTACCCAAAATACCGCGTCAAAATCCCGCGATAGACCTTGGTCAGGTTCTCCAGGTCCGTCACCGGCACGCGCTCGTTGACCTGGTGCATGGTCTGGCCGACCAGGCCGAACTCGATCACCGGGCAATAGCTCGAGATGAAGCGCGCATCGGAGGTGCCGCCTGATGTCGACAGCTCCGGTTTGCGGCCCGTCACCTCTTCGATCGCGGACACGGCGAGATCGGTGAACGGCCCCGGCTTGGTCACGAACACGTTGGAGTTCGATGGCTCCCAGACGATGCGAGCCTTGATGCGGTTGCCGCAGGCTTTGGCGAGACGCGACTCGACCAGCTCGCGCAAGGATGCCTGCGTATGGTTGTCGTTGTAACGGATGTTGAATCTGGCGCGGGCCTCGCCGGGGATGACGTTGAAGGCCTTGTTGCCGACGTCGACCGAGACGAATTCGAGATTGGAGGCCTGGAATTGCGCGCTGCCATTGTCGAGCGGCTCGTCGCTGATTGCCACGATCAGGCGCGAGATGTCCGGGACCGGATTGGCCGCGCGGTGCGGATAGGCGACGTGGCCCTGCACGCCGTCGACATAAAGCGTGCCGGATTGCGAACCGCGGCGGCCGACCTTGATGGTATCGCCCAGCGTCTCGACATTGGAGGGCTCGCCGAGCACGCAATGGTCGAACGTCTCGCCGCGCTCGGCAGCCCATTTCAGCAGCTTGATCGTGCCGTTGATGGAAACGTCTTCCTCGTCGCCGGTGATCAGGAACGAGATCGAACCCTTGCCGTCCGGGCGTGGCTTGCCGCCGTTCGCGGCGAGATGCTCCAGTACGGCGGCGACCGAGCAGGCGATGCCGCCCTTCATGTCGACCGCGCCGCGGCCGTGCAGAAAACCGTCCTTCACCTCGCCGGAGAATGCGCCGACGCTCCAGGCGCTCTCGTCGCCGGGCGGCACCACGTCGGTATGGCCCGCAAAGGTGATGTGCGGCCCTTCAGCACCGATCCGCGCATAGAGATTGTCGATATCGGCGGTCCCGTCCTCGCTGAAGGTCACGCGGTGACAGGTGAAGCCTGCAGCGTTCAGCACCCTTTCAAGCACGCCGAGTGCGCCGGCGTCTTGAGGGGTTACCGAGGGGCAGCGGATGAGGTCGCGGGCAATGGAGAGGGCATCGGTCATGTGCCGCCTTAATCCCGCAGCAGCTCGTTGATGCTGGTCTTCGACCGCGTGCGCTCGTCGACGCGCTTGACGATCACGGCGCAGGCGGTGCTCGGGCCGATCTGGCCGTTCTTCATGGGCTTGCCGGGCAGCGCGCCGGGGACCACCACTGAATACTCGGGCACCTCCCCCATGAAGACCTCGCCGGTCTCGCGATCGACGATCTTGGTCGAGGCGCCGAGGAACACGCCCATCGACAGCACGGCGCCCTTGCGCACGATGACGCCCTCGGCGACCTCGCTGCGCGCGCCGATGAAGCAATCGTCCTCGATGATCACGGGCTCGGCCTGGAGCGGCTCGAGCACGCCGCCGATGCCGGCGCCGCCGGAGATATGCACGCGCTTGCCGATCTGCGCGCAGGAGCCGACGGTGGCCCAGGTGTCGACCATGGTGCTCTCATCGACGTAGGCGCCGAGATTGACGAAGGACGGCATCAGCACGACGTTCTTGGCGATGAAGGCGGAGCGGCGCACCACCGCGCCCGGCACCGCGCGAAAACCGGCGTCGCGAAAACGGTTCGGGCCCCAGCCTTCGAACTTCGAGGGCACCTTGTCCCACCAATTGGCCTGGCCCGGGCCGCCGGGAATGACGTCCATGTCGTTGAGACGGAAGGACAGCAGCACGGCCTTCTTCAGCCACTGGTTGACCTTCCACTTGCCGTCGGCGCCGCGCTCGGCAACGCGGGCCTCGCCCTTGTCCAGTGTCTCCAGCGCCTGGGTCACGGCCTCGCGGACTTCGCCCTTGGTCGAGGTCGAGATGGTCTCACGCGCGTCGAAGGCGCTGTTGATCGTGGACTCCAGGGCGGACAAGGACATCGGGATTTCCTCTAGGTATCGGGAATTTTGATGGATTGGGGGCTTTTTCGGGATTTGGAGGGGCGAAGTCAAGGCATACTCCACCACCGTCCCGGGCTACGACTCTACCGAGACAGCCCGGCCAAAAACCCCGCCAGATCATCCGTGACATAGTCCACATGGGCGGCATCGCGGCCTTCCAGCTCCCAGTCCTCGCGTACCACTTCCTTGGTGCCGTCAGGCACCACCAGCACCGTGGTCATGCCGAGGTCATGCGGGACGGTGAGGTTGCGGGCGAGATCTTCGAACATGGCTGATCTGGTCGGGTCGACCGCATGGTGGCTGAGGAATTTCTGATAGGTCTGCGCCGCCGGCTTGGGCTCGAATTCGGCGGCGATGATGTCGAACACGCCGTCGAAATGCGAACCGAGGCCGAGGCGCGCCAGCACCGCATCAACATGGTCGACCGAGCCGTTGGTCAGGATCAGCTTGCGGCCCGGCAGCTTTGCGATGGCCGCCCCGAGCGCCGGGTTCGGCTCCAGCGGCGAATGATCGATCTTGTGGACGTAAGCCAGATAGTCGTCGGCGCGCACGCCATGCAGGGTCATCATGCCGCGCATGGTGGTGCCGAAGCGGCGGTAATAATCCTTCTGGATCTTGCGCGCTTGTTCCGGCGTGACGTTCAGCCAGTTGCAGACGAACTCGCCGATTCTGGCATCGACCTGCTGCCACAGGTTGACGTGATGCGGGTAGAGCGTGTTGTCGAGGTCGAACACCCAGGTGTCGACATGGGCAAAGGCGCGGGGCGATTTCATCAAAATTCTCTCGATCACGGCAACGCAAAGCGCAACGTCTTGCCGCCGCTCGACATGTCCACGGCGCCGAATCCGGTCGCTGCAAATCCGCGCGCGCCGCAATCGGTCTGCTCGACGGTCTCGAACTTGGTCTCGCGGGTGCAGAGCTGCTTGTCGCCGCCCCAGTTCAGCGGCCTGTCCTTCAGCTTGATGACGCGGTTGTCGCCGTCGACGGCTTCCGCGAAGCTGAAGATCTGCTTCGGCTGCCCGGTCACGTCGGGATGCAGGCACGTTTTGGGGTCGATGCGATACCAGCCGCGGCTCGTCACCGCCTTGCCGTCGTCGGTGGCGACCGCTGCCATCACCTTGTGCGGCGTGTCGTTGCACCAGGTGAGACCACTCGGGGACGGCGTCTGCGCGGCTTCGACCATGGTCTTGAAGAGATTCGGCGAGGAGACCACGTCCGGGGACAATCCGCGGCTCTTCAGGAAGGCTGCGAGGGCGGCCTGCGTCTTCGGTCCATCGACGCCGTCGATCGCGCCGATATCGTAGCCCGCGATCACCAGCAGCCGCTGGATGCCGGCAAGCCGCGCCTGTTCGTCGTCATATTCGGAATCCTCGGCGAGATAGGCGACGAGATTGCCGTCGTCGCCTGTCGTCGGGGTGATCTGGGTAAAAGGTGCTTGCGTCTGGCCGCTGCGGCACTGGCGCGCCGCGGCGATGACGAAATTGTCCGGCGCCACGCACAGCATGTCGCTGCCGTTCTGCGGGATGGGAGACGCGCCATAGATGCCGAGCGCGCGGGCATTGAGGAGGATGCGGTCGGCGGTGAGGGTTCCCTGCACCACCACGCGGCAGGTCGCGGGATCGATCCTGAACCAGCCCCGCGTCGCGGTGGCCGCCCTGTCGTCGATGCCGATCGCGGCCTCGACCACATAGGACATGCGGTTGCAGATCTTGAGATCGGCGACGGCCGGTGCGGAGGAGAAGACGAACGACACCGCCGCGGCCGGCAGCGTCATGAGGAAGCGCGCGAGGGCAGAGCGGCGCGCGCGCCGCTCTCCCGGCTCCGTTCCTGTCCGCTCCCGCTTCACTTGTGGATCAGCGTTCCCGTGCCCGTGTTGGTGAAGAGCTCGAGCAGCACGGCGTGCTGCATCTTGCCGTCGATGATGACGACGCCCTCGACGCCCTGCTCGAGCGCGTAGATGCAGGTCTCGACCTTCGGGATCATGCCGCCGGAAATGGTGCCGTCGGCAATCAGCTTGCGCGCGTCCTTCACCGAGAGCTGCGGGATCAGCTTCTTCGACTTGTCGAGCACGCCGGGCACGTCGGTGAGCAGCAACAGGCGTTTCGCCTTGAGCGCGCCGGCGACAGCGCCGGCAAACGTGTCGGCGTTGATGTTCAGCGTCTGGCCCTCTTTCGAGGTCGCGAGCGGCGCCAGTACCGGGATCAGCTCGTAGCCGATCAGCTGGTTGAGCAGCGTCAGATCGACCTTCTCGGGGTCGCCGACGAAGCCGAGATCGACGGCCTTCTCGATATGCGAGTCCGGGTCGATGATGGTGCGCGTCGTCTTCGTCGCCTTCACCATGTTGCCGTCCTTGCCGGAGAGACCCACGGCCTTGCCGCCGGCTTCGTTGATGTAGCCGACGATCTGCTTGTTGACGGAGCCTGCCAGCACCATCTCGACGATCTCGATGGTCGCGGCGTCGGTGATGCGCAGGCCGGCTGCGAATTCCGAGACGATGCCGAGGCGCTTGAGCATGGTCGCGATCTGCGGCCCGCCGCCGTGCACGACCACCGGATTGATCGCAGTCTGCTCCAGCAGCACGATGTCGCGCGCAAAGTTCTTCGCGGTCTCCTCGTCGCCCATGGCATGGCCGCCATATTTGATGACGATGGTTTCTTCGTCGTACTGCTGCATGTGCGGCAGCGCTTCGGACAGGATGCGGGCCTGGTCGAGCGGGGAGATTTCGATCATGAGGCGGATCTCGCTGGCGGGACAAACGCGGGTTCGCGTTCTATCTGATTGGCGGGCGAGGCGCAAAGTGGGGTTGGCATGCCGCCGTTACGGATCAGCGCGCAGGCACCACCGCCGCCAGCGTCACCGCCAGCCAGCTCAAGATCATCAGCGTTCCGCCTGACGGTGCAGCCATCGGAAACAGCTGATGGCCGGCATATTGCCGCAAGGTGAGGTCGCCCGCGAACAACGCCGCGCCGATGACGAAGCCGAATGCGGCGATCAGGCCAATTCCGCCGTGCAGAAGGCCGCGCGCGAGCAAGGCTGTCACGGCCAATATGGCAGTTGCATGAAACAGCAGCATGGCGCTGGCCGAGGCAAGCCGGCCGGCGTCCGCGCCGTGGGCGGCGGCGGCGGCCAGCGCGACGCCGGCGGCGCCCATCAAGCCGGCGAGCGCGATCAGCAGGCGCGCCATTACTTGGTCCGCTCTTCCAGCAGCTTCGCCATCGCGGCGCGCAGCTCCGCCATGCCGGTCGATGAGCGCGACGACGTCGCGATCACGTTCGGGAACGCAGCCGGATGTTTCGCGAGCGCGGCTTCCGTCTCCGTGATGCAGGACTGGAGTTCGGAGGCCTTCACCTGGTCGGCCTTGGTCAGCACGACCTGGTAGCTGACGGCGGAGCGGTCGAGCGTCTTGAGGACTTCGAGATCGACGTCCTTCAGTCCATGCCGCGCATCGATCAGCACATAGACGCGCGCGAGCGAGGCGCGGCCGAGCAGGAACGTGTGGATCAGCTCGGTCCAGGACGCGACCTGGCTCTTCGGTGCCTTGGCATAGCCATAGCCGGGCATGTCGACGAGCCGCAGGTCGGTCTTCCCTGGAACCTCGAAGAAGATCAGCTCCTGCGTGCGCCCGGGCGTATGCGAGGTGCGCGCCAGCGCGTTACGCCCCGTCAGCGCGTTGATCAGGCTCGATTTGCCGACATTGGAGCGTCCGGCGAAGGCGATCTCCAGCCCTGCCATCGGCGGCAGCGTCTGGATCGAGGGCGAAGCCCAGATGAACTGCCAGTCGCGCGCGAACAGCTTGCGCCCGGTTTCGATCAGCTTCGCATCTTTGTCGTCGGTCATGCGAAGGCTCGCTGTTTCCCCGCGTCATTGCGAGCGACTTGTCCGCCGTAGCTCGAACAGCCAAGGCGGAAGCGAGGCGCGCGCAATGACGGCTACGTCGCCTTCCTCGCGAACGTCGCCTTCAGATTGTCGAACAACTCCACCTTCACCCCATTGCGACGCATGATGAAGCTCTGCTGGAGCACGGAGAGCGTGTTGTTCCAGGCCCAGTAGATCACCAGCCCAGCGGGGAAGCCCGCCAGCATGAAGGTGAAGATCACCGGCATCCAGTTGAAGATGACCTGCTGCGTCGGATCCGGCGGCGTCGGGTTCAGCTTCATCTGGAACCACATCGTGACGCCCATGATGAGGGGCCAGATGCCGAGATGCAGATAGTGCCCGAACAGCGGCAGCGCGGTCGGATCGTAGTGCAGCAGGCCGAACAGCGTGAACAGATTGGTCGGATCGGGTGAGGAGAGGTCCTTGATCCAGCCGAAGAACGGCGCGTGCCGCATTTCGATGGTGACGAACAGCACCTTGTAGAGCGAGAAGAACACCGGGATCTGGATCACCACGGGAAGACAGCCGGCGACCGGATTGATCTTCTCCTTCTTGTAGATCTCCATCATCTCCTGCTGCTGCTTCACCTTGTCGTCGGGGTAGCGCTCTTTCAGCGCCTGAAGCTGCGGCTGGACCGACTTCATCTTCGCCATCGAGGCGTAGGACTTGTTTGCCAGCGGGAAGAACAGCAGCTTCACGATGACAGTCACGAGCAGGATCGAGATGCCGAAATTGCCGAAGAAGCGGTAGAAGAAGTCGAGGCCGAGGAACATCGGCTTGGTGATGAAGTAGAACCAGCCCCAGTCGATCAGAAGATCGAAATGATTGAGGCCGAGCGCCTTGTTGTAGCCGCCGAGCCCCGCGAACGGGAACACGCCGACGACGCCGGCTTCCTTGGCACCGGCGAACAGCCGCGCATTTGCGGTCGCGGTGCCGCCGATCGCGACCGTGACGGGGTCGAGCAGATAGTCGGTCTGGTAGGTGTGGACGTTGCCGGTGAGGTTCGAGGAGAACTTCGCCTGGAGCTGCGCACTGGTGTCGGGCAGCAGCGCCGAGGCCCAGTACTTGTCGGTCATGCCGAGCCAGCCATTGGTCGCCTTGAAGCTGACCGACTTGGCCTCGTCGATCTTCTTGTAGGCGTATTCCTGCAAGCCATCGAGATAGCCGATCAGGCCTTCATGCAGGATGTAGTAGCCGGAGACCTGCGGCGTGCCGTGACGGGAGATCAGGGCGAACGGATAGAGCGTCACCGGCGCGTTGCCGACATTGCTCACGTCGTCCTTGATGCTGAAGAGATAATGGTCGTCAACCGAGATGGTGCGGCGGAAGCTGAGACCTTCGCCATTGTCCCACTTCAGCACGACAGGCGTGGTCGGCGTCAGGCTGCCGCTGCCGTCCTGCTGCCAGACGGTCTGGGCATCGGGCATCTTCGACGTCACGCCCGTCGCGGCCACCCAGCCGAACTCGGCGTAATAGGGCTCTGCCGTGCCGGAGGGCGAATAGAGAATGATCGGCGGCGACTGCGGATCGACGGTCTCGCGGAATTGCAGCAGCGCGAGGTCGTCGATGCGGCCGCCCTTCAGCGAAATGCTGCCGGCGAGACGCGGCGTATCGATCTTGACGCGGGGGCTGGCGGCAATTGCGGCCTCGCGGGCCACGACCGGCTGGGCCGGCTGGTTTGCGCCCGGCGCGGTGGTCGGCGTCGTCGTGCTGCCGGCCTGCGGCGTGGCGCCCGGCGTCGCGGAGGCCGTCGGTTGCGGATTGGCCTTCTGCAGCTCGGCCTGCGCCTGTTGCTGGGCGCGCTGCTTCTCCATCGCCGGCACGTTGTAGAAGTACTGCCAGGCGATCAGCACCAGGCCGGACAGAATGACGGCGAGGATGGTATTGCGATTGTCGGTCATCACTATGGTCTCGTCATCAATCCGGTTTGCGGCTGGTCGCGGGAGCTGGACCGTCGGTTCTTGGGCCGCGTCGTTTTTGCGTATGCCGCGCGGGTTTCGCGAACGCCATGCGCAGATCGTCGAGCATGGTCGTGAAGTCGCGCGAAAGCGCGTCCCTGCGGCCGACTAGCACGTAATCATGATGGGGATGCATCGATACCGGATCGAGCCGCTTCACCAATTCGCGAAGCCGGCGCCGGATGCGATTGCGCTCGGGGGCGTTGCCGTTCTTTTTGGTAACGGTGAAGCCGATCCTGACGGGGCCAAGATCGTCGCGGTCAAGGCTTTGTCGGTCAAGGCTTTGCAGGACGAACGCGGGACTATTCACCCGCGCGCCATTGGCAACGGCGAGGAAATCCGCTCGCTGCCTCAGCCGATCCATGATGAAATCCCGGGAAAGGGGGTCCGGCTCAGGCGCTCAGACGCTTGCGGCCGCGGGCGCGGCGGGCGGCGAGAACCTTGCGGCCGCCGGCAGTCGCGAGACGAGCACGGAAGCCGTGACGGCGCTTGCGCACCAGTTTGCTGGGTTGATAAGTCCGCTTCACGGGTTTTTCTCCGCTGACCGGGCAATGTGCCTGTAGAATTGATGATAAAGTCCGGAAGATGCGGCCCCAAACGAGCCATTTCCGGCCCCAGAAGAGCCGCTCCCGGTGTCGCACCGGGTCATCGCGGACAATTTGCGCGGCTTATAAGCGAGCGTCTTGTTTTCGTCAACGCCGCAAGATCGCCCGGTTCCGGTGAATATCACTGTTTCGTTGGGGTTTTTAACTCTTGAGGTGGCGGATAGCCGGATCAGCGCCTACATCCCACCTCGGCAGATTAGCGATCCGTAATTTGACCGGCCCCCGGGCGGGTCGCATCCTCCACCAGCCAATGCCAGCAGGGGCGAATTCCGTGGCAGCGACGGACCTTCAGCAGCGGACCCAGGATCTGGAGCAAGCTCTGGACCAAGATCTGGATCGGCCAGCGGACCAGCCGGATTCGGCGATGCGGTCCCGTGGCCCGGGCGGGCTTGGGCTGTCAGGCAAGCTGTTGCTGCTGACCGTCCCCCTGGTGATGATCGCGGCCGTCCTGCTCTACGTGCCTGCGATCGCGAACTTCTGGGTCAACCGGCTCAACGACCGCGTCGCCGCGGCCAACACGGCGGCGCTGGTGCTCGATGCGGCGCCGCTCGGCATGGTGCCGGATTCGCTGTCGCGGCAGATCCTGAAGAGCATCAATGCGCGCGCGGTCGCAATCAAGATGGGCCAGCAGCGCCGCCTGCTCGCCAGCGACAATCTGCCGGCGACGATCGAGCACGACGTCGATTTGCGTGACCTGACGGTGTGGCAGGCCATCACCGGCTCGTTCCAGATGATGCTGGAGACCGGCAACCAGCCGATCCGCATCGTCGGCCCCGGCGTCGGCGACGCCCAGTTCATCGAGATCGTCACCGACGAGCAGCCTTTGCGGCAGTCGATGTACCGCTTTTCCCGCAACGTCGTGGTGGTCGCGCTGATCATCGGCGTCCTGACCGCCGGCCTCGTCTATCTCGCACTTCATTATCTCTTCGTGCGGCCGATGCGGCGGCTGACTGCGAGCCTGGTGGGCTTCCACGAAAACCCCGAAAGCTCGGCGCGGATCATCGTGCCGAGCCAGCGCAGCGACGAGATCGGCGTCGCCGAGCGCGAACTGTCGGACATGCAGCGCGACCTGATGTCGATGCTGCATCAGAAGAGCCGGCTCGCCGCGCTCGGCCTCGCCGTCTCCAAGATCAATCACGATCTGCGCAATCTGCTGGCCTCGGCGCAGCTGCTGTCGGACCAGCTCGCCAGCGTGCCTGATCCCAGGGTGCAGCGTTTTGCGCCGAAGCTGGTGCGTTCGCTCGAGCGGGCCATTGCCTTCTGCCAGTCGACGCTGTCCTACGGCCGCGCCCAGGAGGCCGCGCCCGATCGCCGCATGATGCTGGTCGAGCCTGTCGTGCTCGAGGTGCGCGAGACCGCGGGTCTTGCCAATGACGCAACGATCGCCTGGGTCGCCGCGATCGAGCGCGGCCTCGCGGTCGACGCCGATCCCGACCAGCTGTTTCGCGTGCTGCTCAACCTCGTGCGCAATGCCGCCCAGGCGCTGGAGAGCCATGCCTCCGGCGACGGTGGTCCGCAGCAGATCCGGATCACCGGAAAGCGCGAAGGCGCGGTTGCCATCCTGGAAGTCTCCGATACCGGCCCGGGCGTGCCCCAGAAGACCCGCGAGCACCTGTTCGAGGCGTTCCAGACCTCCGGCCGTCCCGGCGGCAGCGGGCTCGGCCTCGCCATCGCCGCCGAGCTGGTGCGCGCCCATGGTGGCGACATCCACCTGGTCGAAGGCACCATCGGCGCCACCTTCCGGATCGTCATCCCCGACCGCCCCGTGGAACTCCTCTCCATCCGCAACGAGCGGGCGCGGGCGTAGTCGGCCAGAGGCCGATCCAAAAACCGTCATCTCTCTGCAAAATCTCCCCCTCCCGGACCTTGCCAACGCCGGCAAGAGCGGTTAGTCAGAGCGCTCTTTCGCACCCCTCCGGCGCTGTCCGGAGGCTGCCTGCGGGCCCAGCCCGCACTGTCAGCGAAAAACGCGCCCGTAGCTCAGCTGGATAGAGCATCAGACTACGAATCTGAGGGTCGGACGTTCGAATCGTTCCGGGCGCGCCAGTCGCACAAGTTCCCATTGGAAATCAAGAACTAACGCAGATACAAGCGCTTAGCTGCCGCGCGGTGGTATGAAGCGGTGGTTGGAATGCGTGTGCTGATGGGCGTCATCGAAGACCGACACAACACTTACTACGCCTTGAAAACGGTGCCTGCGAAGCCGATGGGACTGCGAGCAGCGGTCGCGCTTGAGCTGAAGAACGGTAAGACCGCGCAGGCAAACCTGAAACGGTCACTGGGCACTAAGGACCTCCGAGGCTAACGTCCGGGCCAAGCCGGGGTTGGCAGAGTTCGATAGGATCATTGCGAGGGCGAAGGCGCGCCTTGCGACAACCTCGGCTCCGGTGGTCAAGCGCACCAGCCTGAACGATACCGAAATCAAGCGCATGGCGGAGTACGTCTACGCTAGGGCGTTGGCTTGGGATGAGCGCGTGCGGTTCGGCGGCCGTGATGAGCAAATGCGCATCGCAGCCGAAATGGCTCGCGTGGAAGGCATCTCTGAGCGGCCACTCATTCCGCTTGAGCAATGGCCGCAGGGCGGAGTACCGCGCAAGATATACGAAGAGAACCGGGCGGAGCTGTTGGACACATTGCGTGTGATGCGTGAAGCCGCTGCAATGGCAACACCTCTGCCGTTCAGGACCACGTATTGGAAGCCATGTGGGCCTTCAACGTCGAGCTGGACCGGCAACGTCCGGCTTACATCAGGCTAAGCACCGCTTGCCTGCATTCGTACTTGCGGGCCCTTGAGGACATCAGAAAACGCGACGAGGGCATTACGGTCGAGACCCCTCCGCTCGCCTTGCCAGATGCTGCGATGACGACAGCAGACGGGGGCACCTTGCTCGACGCGCTGGATGGCTGGAAGAAACACCGAGCGCGACCCAAGCGCACCGTGGACGAGTTCGGCCGCAGCGTGGATATGTTCATCCAGCTTCACGGAAACATGCCTGTAGCGGCAATCAAGAAGAAGCATGCGCTGGAGTATCGGAAAGCGCTTCAGGACGTGCCCCGACACCGTACAGGTGATTTGCTGCGCGCCCCACTTCCTGCGCAAGCCGCGTGGGGCCGAGAGCACCCGGAGGAACTAAGGATCACCGCAGCCACAATCAACAAGCAGCTCGATGGTGTGCAATCCATCTGCATCTGGGCCAGCGACAACGGCCTCGTGTCAGATAACGTGCAGTGGATTGATCCCTTCAGCAAGCTGCGGTTACCTGAAGAGCGCTCCGAGCGCACGTCATTCAAGACAGCCGAGCTGCAGAAGCTATTCAGTGCTCCAGTGCACCGAGCATCAATTTCCGTTAGGTGCTCATGGGGACGCTGGCTTCTGGTTACCGGTGGAGCTTCAAGGATCGTTTCTGATGCTGCTGGCCGACCGCGCCTTGAGCTCGCTCTCCTTGGCATCGAGCCAGAGATTGAGCAGACGGAATATTCTCCACTTACGGCCCCCATTCGGCGCTCCCGCCAGTACCAAATAGATCACGTTCAATACGCAGGCAGTAATGAACCAAGCGAGGGTCCAAGGGGCGTTCACCTTTTCGGTTAGGCAGACGTCGGCAAGAAACGCCGCTGTCCCCAACGACGCCACGATCAGGAAATGCCTTAGGATGCTCATAACTCCATCATATCACGAAGCGGCCTGGGGACAGTCAGGATGGGAGGCCCAAGTATTTCAGAGCGAGATAGAAGACGCCGTTGGAGATCAACCCTAATGCGAGAGCGCCAAGGAACGAGCCCGCCAGCGAGTACCAACTGTTCTTCAGCTTCTGGAGCGCCTTTTCCTTGCTCTCCTTGGAGCGGCTGGTGAGCAAAATGAAGCTCGGGACGCGAACATGGGCCTGCTCGGCGATTAGCGCGCCGAGCACTACGGACCCCACAATCAGCACGACCAGGAGCACCGCGGCGAACAACGTGAACCGTGTCCAGATCCCCGATGTCACAAGATCAGTCAGGAACGCCAACCTGCGTGCCAACTGCTCGTTCGGCGCGATATCTTTGAGCGCTTCGGACAGCTTGGTGAGCTGAGACAACGCAAACTCAGAACTGATCCGATAAGAGGCAACGAGTGTCAGCAATCCTGCAACCAGACCGGCCGCAAGTCCTATCCAACCGGAGTGATCGTTGCTGAAACTGCGGGCGGCGCTAATGGGTCGCCGAAGCATTTCCAACTGCCCCCGTAGCAGCGCTTCCATGTCAGCCCCCCACGTCCGATCGGTATGCTCGATCCTTAGCCTAACTACGCTGGGCTCATCGAAAATAAGGCGCACCGTACCGACACCATGCAACGAGGCATCTCGGCCGGTGGTGTCGAACGAAATCACAATGACTTGCTTCTCTGGATATGGCTTGTTCTGAAATTTGATCAGATACGTCCATGACAGATGGAGCCCTTGCGAAACCAAGGGCCTCACTTCGTTGTAGGTCAAAAATTCGGGGAGTGAGTTTAGAAGGACAGAACTCTTATCGTCGTAGATGATGCGGGCTGTGAACTGCACGAGCGTCGCATCATTTTGCGAGCTGATGCGTTGCTTGATGAGATGAAACAGGTTTTCAACGCCCTCTCTATTGATCTCGAAAGGACCATCAACGACCGTTTCTATTGTTTGTGCGCGTCCAAGAAGGCCCGCAATAAAATCGCTAAAATGATCAGGTGGACAAGGCAGAACCACCGTCGTTGCGCCACTATACACTTCACCCCTCCCCAAAGATAATCCGCCCTTCACAAGGTATACTGGCGGTTGAACCGGAGCCAACCCCCCGGCCAGTCTTCCACGCCGGATTTCAAAGTCGCTAAAGCTGACTGAGAGGAGTGTCGCTTGCAATCGAGTGGCCGAATGGGGCGGCCAGGGACCGCTCCGGCTTGATCCGGTCGCGCAATCCATTGGCACTTGGCAGGTAGTACTGTCCGGTGGTACTAACGCGCAAGGCGGCAAGCGAATTTACGTTGATAATTCAATGCGCTCTCGTCGGTTTGGTCGCCTCGTTCCGGGCGCACCATTTCGGAATACGCCTTTGGCGCCGAAACTCGCCGTTCCCCCGATCCAAGCCGTCGCCTTCCATCCGGCCTGTCGCGCCCTCCGACACTCTTGATGTCTTGCGATGTATTGCGACGAGGCAGGGCTGTCGCCGCCGGGCTGCAGGCGGTGAATAAGCGCGTCTCGGCCGCGCGATATGGCCGCGGCGATCTGAGCGATCCGGTGCGCATGGGTCCGCATTTGAGATTGGGGAATTTCGACGGACGGGTTGGTTGTGCGGCTCATAGCCAGCTCGATTTCGCGGATGTCGCGCGGGCGCTCGCCAGGCGGGGCACGCGTAGAGCGCACTATTCCCGTCATTCACCTCATCCGGCGCATCGCGCCCCCCACCTCCATAAGCGGAATCATGTCGGGTCTCCTGATTCTGAACGCTTGTCAAAATAGCGGAGTGAAGTAATAATTATAGAAGATAATTATATGGGAGGACCGCCGTGAAGACTGGCTTGATATCGACCGCCGCGCTGGTTGCGCTGTTGGGATCTACGGCTCTGGCCCGCGCTGATGGAGAGGCCTGCTCAAAGGTCACCACCGCGTCGCTGGCCATCGCCGGCGTCGAGATCACGGGATCGAAGATGCAGGAGGCCGCGAATGGGCTGGCCCGGCATTGCATCGTGACGGGGCTCGCCAACAGGCGCACCGGCGCCGACGGGAAATCCTATGCCATCCAGTTCGAGCTTCGCCTGCCGGCCGAATGGAACGGCCGCTTCCTGCACCAGGTGAACGGCGGCAATGACGGCATCGTCGTGCCGGCGCTCGGCGACAAGCCTGATGGATTTGCCTCGGGCGGCATGGTGCCGCTGGCGCGCGGCTTTGCGGTGCTGTCCTCCGACAGCGGACATTCCGGCGCGGACCCCGCGAACCAATCGTTGGGCCTCGCCGCGGGCGCGGCCTTCGGCCTCGATCCACAGGCGCGACGCGACTATGGCTATGCCGCCGACATGACGCTCGCGCCGGTGGCAAAGCAGATCATCGCGCTGCATTACGGCCGCAAGCCTGATCGCTCCTACATGGCCGGTTGCTCCAATGGTGGGCGCCACGCCATGGTCGCGGCCTCGCGCATGCCGGAGAACTACGATGGCTTTCTTGTCGGCAATCCCGGCTTCGATCTGCCGCGGGCTGCGATCCAGCACGCCTGGGACGTGCAGGCCTTCCTGAAGGCCGATACGGATCTGCGCAAATCGATTACGAAGGAGGACGCGCAGCTCATCGCGTCCCGCATCACGGAAGCCTGCGACGCGCTCGACGGCGTCAAGGATGGCCTGACTGCCAATCTCGCCGCGTGCCAGAAGGCCTTCGATCTCAAGAGCCTGACTTGCACGCCGGGCCAGACCAATGCGTGCCTGCCCGAGGCCAAGGTCGATGCGCTCAAGATGAGCCTCGCCGGGCCGAAGAACTCCAAAGGCGAGGCGCTCTATTCCGACTGGCCTCTCGATGGCGGCATCGGCACCGGAAACTGGCGAGCCTGGAAGATCGAGAGCCCGGTCGCGCCCTGGAACAATTATCCGATCATCGCCACCATGGGCGCCGCATCCTTGAACTACATCTTCTCCACGCCGCCGGTGGCGGTCGAAGGCAGTAACGACAAGCTGATCGATGCGCTCAAGGCCTATGATTTCGACAAGGACGCGCCAAAGATCTTCGCCAGGAACGATACGTTCACGGAATCGGCCATGGACTTCATGACGCCGCCCGACATCGACGATCCCAAGCTCGCGGCCCTGCAAAAGGCCGGCGGCAAGATGCTGATCTATCACGGCCAGGCCGATCCGGTGTTCTCGGTGAACGACACCATCCGCTGGTACGACCGTCTCGACAAAAACCTGCAAGGTCATGCCGACGGCATCGCGCGCCTGTTCACCATCCCCGGTGAAACCCATTGCGGCGGCGGCGTCGCGCTCGACAAGTTCGATGCGCTCACCGCGCTGACCGATTGGGTGGAAAAGGGCAAGGCGCCCGACCGCATCATCGCCTCCGCCAATCCCGCGAACAAGGAAGTGCCGGCCTCCTGGAGCCCGACCCGCACGCGTCCGCTGTGCCCTTATCCGAGCTATGCCGCCTATTCGGGTCAGGGCGATAGCGAGGACGCCGCGAACTTCGTCTGCAAGACGCCATAGCGTAGCCATCCTCGCCTCTCCGCTTGCGCGGAGAGGCGAGGATTGCGGGTGAGGGAAGCTTTCGTCAGTCGCGCGCCCTCTGTAGTCGCTCCGCTCGCAATGACGGGAAGGCGCGACGCCGTCCCTCTTATCCAGCCGTCCAATCGGGCAGCAACGCCGCGGCGTCGGTCCCTTTCTTGCGCTGCTTACCCGGCGCTACCCATGCTATGCACCGTTCTCTGCCATCGATAACTGACGGATCGCACGCAATGACACCACACAATGTCGGCCGCAGCCGGCAGGACATCGCGCTTTGGCTGGCGATCGGCGGCATTCTTGCAACGGCTATCGGGTTTTCCTGGAATCCAACCCCGGTTGCGCAGGTGCTCGCGGCTGTTTTCATTGCCTGCGCACTGGTCCACGCCGCCTTTGCCTATGGCGCGCGGCGCGCCTTGATCCTGTTCGTTGCTTGCAATGCAATTGCCTTTGCGATGGAAAACCTCGGTGCCGCCACGGGCTTTCCATTCGGCGTCTATCATTTCGAGGTCGGCGCGGACTTGCCGCATGTCGGACTCATTCCGATCATCGTCGGTCCGCTATGGTTCGGGGCGGGCTATTTTTCGTGGGTGGTCGCGTCAGTTCTGCTTGATGGCGCCGACCGTCAGCTCGATCGCCCTTTCAACCTGATCGCGCTGCCCCTCGTCGCCGCGTTCGTGATGACCCAATGGGATCTCGTGATGGATGCCCCCAACGCGACGATCGCCAGGGTCTGGATATGGCACGACGGCGGCGGAGTATTCGGTGTTCCTCTCTCCAACTTTGCTGGCTGGCTTTTCACGTCATGGCTGATCTTCCTGGCCTTCGCACTCTACCTGCGCACCGGACTCCGGCCGGATGCAAGCATTGGCCACAGGTTGCCAGCGACCGGCATCCTTTTCTATGTCGGCGCCGGCCTCACGCACCTCGTGCCCTGGATCATGGGACAGACCGGCGAAGCCGTCGATGCCAGGGGGTATGGCTGGCAGGTTCACGACATCCGCGAAGCCACTGTCGCGATCCTGCTTCTGACGATAGTCTTCACCGCGTTGCTGGCGACGCTACGAGCCGGGCTATCCCTAGACGACCTCGACGGTTGCCGCCTCGAACTGGGTGCCGGCCGTACGATGGCGGGCGAGAACCTCGCCTGACAGCTCCGTGACCTCGTTCTGCGCGGTGCCGTCGAGCATGGTGCGGACGCGCCGGCTTGACGCCTCCAGCACATCAGGATCGAGCTTGCCGGAATCGACGCCGTTGATGATCGATTGCGCGAGGAAGCGGGCGCGTTCGGTGTCGGTCAGATGCGAGCAGATCATCAGCATGTCGTTGCCGGCAGCCATGAAGCGCGCGCCGGCATCAGGCGCATCTAACCGGCCCGCCATCGCGCGCATGCCGACGTCGTCGGACACGATCACGCCGCGGAAATTCATCGCCTCCCGCAGCAGCCCCTGCGTGATCGCGCGCGACAGCGTGACGGGATCGTTGGGGTCGAGCTTCCGGTAGAGGATGTGCGACGTCATCATCATCTCGATGCCGCCCTCGATCGCCGCGGCGAAGGGCTTCAGCTCGCGCGCCTTGATCTGATCGAGGTCGAGGTCGAGCACCGGCAATTCATGATGCGAATCCACCTGGGTGTCGCCATGTCCCGGGAAATGCTTGCCGCAGGCCCGGACGCCGCGGCGTTCCATGGCCCTGGTGAACGGCAGCATCGATTTGATGACTTCGTCGGCGGTGCGGCCGAAGGCGCGCTCGCCGATCACAGGGTTGGCGGGATTGGAATGAATGTCCAGCACCGGCGCGAAGTTCAGGTTGCAGCCGAGCGAGGCAAGCTCGGCGCCCATGGCGTCGCCGACCTGCTCAGCGGTGCCGGCCCAGCGGGCCGCATAGGAAAAGCGCGTGATTGGCGCTGGCGTGCGGCACACGCGCCCGCCCTCGTGATCGATCGCGATGAACTGCTTGTCGCGCTGCGAGGCGTCGCGAATGGCGGCGATCAGGTCGCGGTGAACAGACAGCCAGTCCCGATAGGGCAGATCGTGACGGAAATTGCTCTTGTAGAGGATGACGCCCGCGGGCCTGAGATCTCTCAACAGCGCGCGATCGCGGTCATCGAGGACGCTCGCCGGCTTCAGGCCGATGAAGAAATGGTCACCGACCGTTGCAAGAAGGGAATCGCTCATCCGCCGGGCCGCCACAGATTGCTGGGGTTGATTGAGATGGAGCTGGACGCGACGCCAACAATCAGCTCCTGCACGAGCCGTCGAACCGCCCGCGTCGCCAGTATATTATTTCAAATTCCTTAACGGAATCAATCTTCAAATCAAAGGCGGGGACAGCTTCGCCGGCAGGGTCAGTGTTGAGTGGCCTGCCGGCGCAGCATTTTTCACGCAGCAGCGAGCGCCGGCTGCACCGGCTTGCGGCCGATCATCAGCGACAGCACGGCCGCGACGATGCCGGTTGCGCCGGCGATCATGAAGGCCTGCAGATAATCGCCCTGCGACGAGCGCATGAAGCCGGCGAAGAACGCGGCGCAGGCCGCGCCCAGCTGATGCCCGGCGACGACCCAGCCGAAGATCAGCGGCGCATTCTTGTCGCCGAAGGCCTCGTTGGCGATGCGCACGGTCGGGGGCACGGTCGCGATCCAGTCGAGGCCGTAGAACACCGCGAACACCGACAGGCTGACGAAGGAGAAATCCGAGTAGGGCAGGTAGATCAGCGAGAGCCCGCGCAGGCCGTAATAGAAGAACAAGAGCTTGCGCGGATCGAAGCGGTCGGTGAGCCAGCCCGACAGCGTGGTGCCGAACAGGTCGAAGAACCCCATCAGCGCCAGCAGGCTCGCGGCCTGCACCTCGAAGATACCATGGTCGCCGCAGAACGCGATCAGATGGGTGCCGACGAGGCCGTTGGTGGTGAAGCCGCAGATGAAGAAGGTCGCGAACAGGAACCAGAAGGTCGGCGTCTTCGCGGCGCGCAACAAGTTGCTGATCGCTGCGACGAACGGATTGCCCTGCGCCGGCGCCGCGGGCTGGTCCTCGTGCGGGCTGCCGTAGGAGCGCAGGCCGATCGCGGCGGGGCGCTCCGGCACCAGAAAATAGACCAGCGGGATCAGCGCCGCGCAGCATGCCGCCACCGTCAGCACCACAGGCCTCCAGCCGCCCCATTCGACCAGGCTCGCAAGCCCCGGCATGAAGATCAGCGTGCCGGTCGCGGTGCTCGCCGTCAGCAATCCCATGACGAGGCCGCGATTGGTGGTGAACCAGCGATTGACGATGGTGGCGCCGAGCACGTTGGCGACCGCGCCCGAGCCGATGCCGGACAGCAGTCCCCAGGTCAGGAACAACTGCCAAGGCGCGGTCATGAAATAGCTCGCGGCCGTCGCGGCCGACATCAGCGCGAGCGCCCCGAGCACGGTGCGGCGGATGCCGAAGCGCTGCATCACGGCCGCGGCAAAGGGACCGGCAAGGCCATAGAGGAAGATGCCGATGGCGGCCGACGACGAGATCACGCTGACGTCCCAGCCGAAGGCTTTCTGCAGCGGCAGCATCAGCACGCCCGGCGTCGCGCGCAGGCCCGGCGGAGGCGAGCAGCGCCAGGAAGATCACGGCAACGACGACGAAGGCGTATTTTGCGCCGAACGGCCGCCGCGAGACCGGGGAGGATTGAACCGAGGCTCGTTGAAAAGCAGGATTGGGCATGTTACTTACCGGTACGTATTGGGGTGCCGTAGTAATACGTACCGGTCAGTAACATTGTCAAGCCCAAGATCGAGCCAAATCAAGCCATGCCGAAGCCCGAACAAAGCCAGATGCCGAAAAACGCCGAAAAGCCCGCACGCGCGCCGCTCCGGGCCGCCGACCGGATCAGGGCCTCCGCCAGCGAATTGTTCTATCGCGAGGGCATTCGCGCCGTCGGCGTCGACGAGGTGGTGGACCGCGCCGGCGTGACCAAGCCCAGCCTCTATCGCAGCTTCGCCTCCAAGGACGATCTCGCCGCCGCCTATTTGCGCGATTACGATCTGAGCTTCTGGGAGAACTTCGAACGCCCCGGGGGCAAGACCTATAGCAATGCGCGCGACCACGTGCTCGCCTATATCGGCCAGCTTGCGCCGCGCGCCGTCGCCAAGGGCTATCGCGGCTGCGGCCTCAGCAACGCCGCGGTGGAATATCCCTCGCGCGACAATCCCGCGCGCCAGGTCGCCGAAGCCCACAAGAAGGTCTTCCGCAGGCGCCTGCGCGAGCTCGCGGCGCAGATGGGCGCGCGCCAGCCGAACGTGCTCGGCGATGCGCTGCTGCTCCTGATCGAAGGCATCTACGTCACCGGTCAGCAATCCGAAGACGGCCCGGCGCAGTCGGCGCTTGCGGCGGCGAAGCTGTTGATCGATGCGAGCGTGAAGGCGGGATGACATATCCCGTGACCACCGCGTTAGGCAGCCGATAACCGCGGGAACTTCCACTTTTTCCCGACGTTAGGCTGGCGGCACGTACGAGCGGCCGGCTTCGCGACATGAAGAACTTTGCCAACGCAGAATTTTCCCCGGAGATGATCGAGCTCATGACAATCGCCCTGGAAGCCGCGGTCGCGACCCTGCCGGAACCCGTGCATTCCTCGCATGTCACCGCGCTCGCCGAATCCATCCTGCGCACAGCAGGCGCGGGAGAGCGTGATGTGGCGAACTTGCAAAGGGTCGCCTTGCTGGAGCTGCAACTGGCGCCGCGGAACGGATGAGACCGACATGAGGACGCTGGCCGCCGCTGTCATTGCACTCTCTGTCGGGTCGGCGGTGCCTGCCCAGGCGGACACCTGGACGACCTATCGCATTCCCGAATCCGGAACCTCGGTCGACATCCCCGTCTCGATCTTCACTGAACCGGCCGGGAAGCCCGACGGATATGGTCAGAAATTTCGTACGCCGGATGGCAGCGCCGATCTCACCATACAAGCCGTTCGCCGAGGCCGCGGCATGTCGCCCGCCACGTTCCTCGCTGCGAAGGACCCGCCGTCGGCGATCGTCTACAAGCGGGTCGCACCGGACTTCTTCGTGGTCTCCAGCATCAAGCGCGACAAGATCTGGTACGACCGCTGCAACTTCTCGCGCCGCTATGTGCATTGCGTGCTGATCAACTATCCAGCGGCCGAGAAGCGGCAATGGGACGAGGCCGTCACGCGCATCAGCCACAGTTTGAGCGGGGGCTGACCGTCACCGGCAAAGGGACTGCCGGCCCGGACCGCCGCGCTGGCGGATTACGGGCAAGCCGTCGGCCCGCATCAACCGGAACGCAACATCGTCATCGACCGCACCGATGGTGTCGGTCATGCGGCCTGCTCGAGCCTCGCGTCAATCTCCTGGCGGAGCGCCGCGAAATCGATCGGTTTGGTCAATAGGCCGGTCGCGCCTTTCTCCAGCGCCTTGCGTTTGGTTTCGGCATCGCCATAGGCCGTGATCATGATGACGGGGACATCGGGTCGGGCCGAGCGCACGATCGGCAGCATCTCCAGCCCGCTCATCCCGGGCATGTTGATATCGGACAGGATCAGGATGAGGGTGGCATCGCGAATCTCGAGCGCGCGTTGCAGCGCGACCGAGGCCGAAGGCGCAAACTCCATGAGAAAACGGCCGCGCCGCAGATCGCCCCGGAAGTGCTGGCGGAACAGCATTTCCACGTCGGGCTCGTCATCCACGACCAGGATATAAACGCTCAACTCTTGCCTCCGGTCTGCAGCGGTGCGGTCGCGGTGCGCGGCAGCGTGATGATGAATTCGGTAAAGGCGCCAGGCTCGGTATCGACGTCGATCCGTCCGCCATGCTGCTTTACGATGATGTCATGGCAGATCGAAAGGCCGAGCCCCGTTCCTTCGCCGGCCGGCTTGGTGGTGAAGAATGGGTTGAATATGTTTTCCTTGACCTCGGCGGGAATGCCGGTGCCGTTGTCGCGAAACCGGATTTCAACGGCGCTGCCGAGATTTCTCGTTGTCGCGCTGAGCCTTGGCTCGAAACCGTCGCCTGCGCCTTCCTTGCGCTTGGTGGCTGCGTAGAAGCCGTTTGCAATCAGGTTGAGGAACACGCGCGTGACGTCCTGCGGGTAGAGATCGATCCTCTCCGTGCTGGGGTCGAGGTATCGCTCGAGCGTGATGTTGAAGCCCGGTTTCTCCGCACGCGCACCGTGATAGGCGAGGTTGAGACTTTCCTCGACGATCGCGTTGATGTCGGCGCGACGACGCTCGCCAGAACCTTGGCGCGAATGCTGCAGCATGTTCTTGACGATGGAATCGGCACGCTTGCCGTGCTGGACGATCTTGCCCAGATTGGTGCGCAGGGTGTCGGCCAGTTCCGTAATCTCGGAGCGCGCATTGTCGTCGAGCGTCACTCGGCCGAGCGCCTCATGCAGTTCGTCGATCAATTCCATCGATACGCTCGAGAAGTTGTTGACGAAATTGAGCGGGTTCTTGATCTCGTGCGCGATGCCCGCCGTGAGCTGACCAAGTGAGGCGAGCTTTTCGGTTTGGACCAGGCGATCCTGAGCCGCCTGCAAGTCACGCAATGCAGCCTCGGCGGCATCGCGTGCCGCGCGAATAGCTTCCTCTGCCCGCTTTCGCTCCGTGATGTCGGCATAGATCATCACGAAGCCGCCGTCCGGCACCGGATTGCGGCGCACCTCGACGACGCGACCGTCCGGACGTGTCCGCTCGTAACGCATTTCGTGCCTCGTATCTTCGAGGTAGCGGCTCAGTTGCGTTTCGAGTTCGGCCGAGCCGAACTCCCCGCGTGCAGCGAGATAGTGGAAAAATTCGGCCAAGCGCGGCCGTGCGGCAAGCAGCGATTCCGGCAGGTCGAGCATCTCCTGCAAATTGTAGTTCCATGCCGCCAGGCGACCCGTGGCGTCGAACATTGCGACGGCGTCACCCATGTTGTCGAAGGTGGTGCGCAGTTCGGCCTGGCGCTCGCGCAACTCGCCCAACAGCCGCGCATTCTCGATCGCGATCGCGGCTTGTGCGGCAAATCCCTCCAAGATGGCGATCGCGTCGTCGGTGAAGGGCCTGACTTCGCGTCGGCCGCACACGATCATTCCCAGAAGCGTCTCGTGGCGGCGCAGCGGCACGAACAGCGCGGTGCGAATCCCGGCAAATTCGACTGCGCCTTGCATCACCGGATGGTCGATTTGCGCGCAGTCGGTCAGGTGCACCAGGCGCTCGCCGGCGAGCAGGCGCCGGCCTACGGGATGATCCGATGCTTGAAAGCCCCGCCGCAGGATGTCGGCGAATTGTTCCGGCAGATCATGCACCGCGACGGCCCGGAACCGATCGCCGTCGAAGACCTGCAGGCTTCCATAAGCGACCTCGCAGAGGCGATGTGCCTTCAGCAGGATGGTATTGAACACCGGCGCGAGATTGCCCGGCGATGAATTGATGACTTGCAGCACTTCGGCGGTCGCGGTCTGTCGCTCGAGCGCTTCGCGCTGCTCCGTCAGGAGCCGCACATTTTCGATCGCGATCACCGCCTGGTCGGCAAAGGTTCGCACCAACTCGACGTGCCGCTCGGAAAACCGTTCGGGGCGCTGGCGTGCCAGCATGATGAGGCCGATCGGCTCGCCGTCACGCAGCAGCGGAACGCCGAGGACCGCGCGGACTTTCGCGAGCCTGAAGGTTTCGGGAAATCGGTATTCCGGATCGGTGGTGATGTCGGCGATTTGCACGGCGCCGCGTTCCGCCATCACCCGGCCGGTCATCGTGCGCCGGTCCGGAGCTGCGGAAACCGGATGACCAGCGAGGTACTGCTGGAATCTGATGGCATCAGCCGCCGCTTCTGACGTCGAGCCGACTGCCGTGACGTAGCGGAAGACGTCGCCGTCGCGCTGCGCGAGGAACGCCATCTCGGCCTCGCACAACTGCGCCGCGGTCCGGGCCACCGTTGCCAGCACGGGCTTGAGGTCGAAGGTCGAGCGGCTGATGATCTTCAGCACATCGGCGGTGGCGGTCTGGTGCTGCAAGGATTCAGTCAAGTCGGCCGTACGCTCGCGCAGCTCGCCCAACAGCCGCGCATTCTCAATGGCGATGACGGCTTGAGCAGCAAAATTCCGCACCAGCGCGATCTGCTTGTCGTCGAACGGGCGTACTTCCTGCCGGAAAAAGATCAGCCCACCGATGATGTTGCTCTCCTTGAGCATCGGCACGGCCAGGACGGTGCGATAGCCGCCGAGCTCGGCGGCTGCCACCGCCAGAGGGTCGCCTTGAAGGTAAGGCTGCTCGATGGTGATGTCTGTCGTTTGCGCAACCTGCTTGGTTGATATCGCGCGGCCGAAAGTTATGTGCGGACTGGGCCGCACCGGCGCCCGCAGCATGAAATCGGCGAATGCTTGCGGCGCGTTGTGGGCCGCGCCCAGTCGAAAAGCATCGCCTTCCGCCAGCATCAGGATGCCGAACTTGGCCTCGCAAATGCGTGAGGCGTTTTCCAGGATCGCAGCAAACACGGGCTGAAGATCGCCCGGGGAACGACTGATGATCTGGAGCACTTCGGAGGTTGCCGTGCGCTGCTCCAATGCTTCTGCAAGTTCATCGGTGCGCTGGCGCAGTTCGCCCAGGAGACGCGCGCTTTCGATGGCAATCAGGGCCTCCCGCTCATGTGCTTCTTTCAGCTCGCGGGTGCGCGCGGCTAGTTGCTGTTGCAGGTCGGCAATGGATGGGGCTGCGCTCGACGGGTTGGGCACTTTGCGCCCGCTCGCGCGCCGCTCCTTGATCGGATGTTCACTTCCGCTGCGTCGCCGCATTCGCTCCCCCGGGTGGGTCAGAACGATGCTTGAGCTTACACAAATCCGGAGTTTCGCGCCATGGCCGGAAGCCGCTATGGGTCAAAAGGGTGGACGTGGGCCCTGCCGTTTGTAATTGGCCTTACGCCAAGACCACACGCGACGACAATCCGGCTCAGGGGCCGCAATGAGCCCGCTGCGGAGTCCGCATCGGTCTGAAATGAAAGAGGCTTGTTGACTGGGGCGGCCTTACTCCTTGGGCTTCGCTGTCGGGGACCCTGTCCGCTCCATATTGTCGGCCATCTTCCGGTACTCCTCCGCCATCTCGCGGAGAGTTTTCTTGGTCTGGGCGGAGGAACTGAGTGCGGCCTGCCGCTCGCAGTCACGTTGAAGTTGCCGGTAATTGTCCATCAGCGCCAATCCACAACCGGAAGCGACCGTTCCAAACTTAGCAGATTGGGACGTTGACTCATTTAACTTACGATATCGCGGATAGCCAATCTAACCTACGACGCTGGGGATAGAGGCGGACCGGCACGTCCCCACCTGCTCTTCGATTCAGGACGGGCGCACCCACGAATTGGCAGGGCCGCCTTCCCACGCCGCCAGTGGCCCTGCGACACGTCCCTCATTGAGACGGCGCCGTCCTCCAGTTGTGCAAAGCTGCTGGACTTCCGCTGAGGAGCCGATAGGTCGGCCCGACCGCAGCGGACGCTGGAAGCCTGCCAGGTCTAAGGCTCAGGTGCGTTCTGCTTTTCACGATGTTGGCGTTCGCCGCCGTCTCGTGGCCGCTCATCTATTTCTTCCCGGCTCCCCCCTCGATTGTCACGATCGCCACCGCCTTCAAGGGCGCCAGCTTCGATTAGCCGCAACATCGAGGCTCGGCGATGCTTCGCGTTGAATTGTCGCCCTCACCGTCGATAATAACGGTAGGGCGGTTCGAATACGAAAGTCGAGCCATAGCGATACGGCAGGGGATCATAGCCAATCAAATATGCTGCTCTTATCCGCTGGTAGTGTCTGATCCGGAGCGTTCGGACCGCCCCAAATGATGTGCTGCATACGCACCGCTGCCGGGAGCTGAAGTCTGACAACCGACCGTGCTGCGTGCTCGTCTGAACTGCGGAAGCTGCATTTGGAACAATGCAAAAAGCGCAAAGTGCGGAAAGCACAAGCATCCGAATCATATCGCTCATCCCGATCACAACGGGGCACGCCGCGACAACTGCCCGGAAATACGTAAGTTCCACGCCGTCAATGCTGAGACGCCGGCGGGCCGGGGTTGCCGGCGGCGCATTCGGCGGGTGAACGAGAGCGGCTCCGGCTGCCTGGGGCCTGCAGGGAGTTTGCAAAGGGCCGGAGCCGCTTTCCGCCTCAGCGCGGACAGCTACCCTGCGCGCTTCCGGCTGAGCCGGCATTAAAGCAGGTGAAGCGATTCACAATTGCGCTGTCCGAGCTCGGTCCCCCAGCCGGACAGCGGCCATTCTGATGCCAAAGAGCTAAGCGCCTCACGAGCGGAACGCAGGGTGGGCACGCAGCAGGCAAGTGACGGCTAGCGTTGCGCAGCGGCGCAATACCCGTGCGTAGTTCATTTGACCGCTGGCGGCTTCGGCATGGAAGCAAAGACTTCCCCAGGGACGAGAACGAACGTCAATACGCTCGGTGCTTCATTTGGACTAAAGGGACCTGGCACCGCACGCCTCACCGCCGGAATGCTCTGGAGATAGGAGGCGATGGCATCCTTGTCTGCATCCGTCAGACGCGAGAAAGCCTCCCAGGGCATGATCGGTGCCAGCTCTCGGCCATCTGGACGCTTCCCGGTTGAGAAAGCGGCGATGATCTGCTCTTTGGTCCAATTTCCCAGACCGGTTTCCTTGTCCGGGGTAAGATTTCGACCAACGTAAACCCCAGTCGGAAGAGACAGGCCGACATCCGACCCACCGAGGTATTGCGACATGTCCGGCTTTCCAAGGAAATATCCCGGAGTATGGCAATCGTGACATCCGCCAAGATTGACCAGATATTTTCCTCGTTCGATTTGCGTTTCGTCGGCGATCGCTGGAGATGCCAAAGCAGTCGATGCAACTAACACGGCAAGCGCGGTCTTCATGGCTGTCCTCCTCTGGAAGCGTCGGCCGCCAACCTATGCGAACGGTTAATACCAGCGCACTCCGCTCCGGAGCGATAAAGAGGGTTACCCCGACCGCTCACTTGAAAGGTCTGGGGGTCAAGGCCGCCGTCGGTCGCCCCCTTTAAGCAAGATCGGTTCATCTCCCGGAAGCGGACATGCGTGCTCGGGACCGGCCATGGGCCAGAAGGGCATTGCGCGTACGAGCCAACGCCCCGGGCGCCTCAGCTCCCCTTGATCGATTGAGCGCAACGCCAAAGAGCTTTGCGCGGAGCCGCTGGCAAGTCAGCGCCACCCCAGCGCCGGCGCGACGTGCTTCAAAATCGCATCGAGCGCATGTGCGCAGTAATCAACGCCAAGCTGGTTGGGGATCGTCAGCAGCAGCGTGTCGGCTTCGGTGATCGCCTCGTCCTGCTTGAGCTGATCGATCAGCACATCCGGCTCCGCCGCATAGGAGCGGCCGAAGATCGCGCGGGTCTGCGGGTCGATGAAGCCGATCTGGTCTTGCCCGCCGCGCTCGCCGCCGAAATAGGCGCGGTCGCGATCGTTCATCAGCGCGAAGATGCTGCGGCTGACCGAGACGCGCGGCTCTCTGGCGTGGCCTGCCTCCTTCCACGCGGCGCGATAGGCGCGGATCTGCGCCGCCTGTTGCACGTGAAAAGCTTCGCCGGTCTCGTCGTTCTTCAGCGTCGAGCTTTGCAAATTCATGCCGAGCTTGGCTGCCCACACCGCGGTCGCGTTCGAGCCCGCGCCCCACCAGATGCGCTCACGCAAGCCCTGCGCATGCGGCTCCAGGCGCAGCCGCCCGGGCGGATTCGGAAACATCGGCTGAGGATTGGGCTCGGCAAAACCTTCGCCCCGCAACAGGTCGAGAAAGACTTCGGCATGACGCCGGCCCATGTCGGCATCGCTCTGGCCTTCGGCCGGGCGATAACCGAAATAGCGCCAGCCGTCGATCACCTGCTCGGGCGAGCCGCGGCTGATGCCGAGCTGCAGTCGCCCGCCGGCGATGAGATCGGCGGAGCCCGCGTCCTCGATCATGTAGAGCGGGTTCTCGTAACGCATGTCGATCACGGCCGTGCCGATCTCGATCGTGCTGGTCCTGGCGCCGACGGCCGCAAGCAGCGGGAAGGGCGACGCCAGCTGCCGCGCGAAATGATGCACGCGGAAATAAGCGCCGTCCGCTCCTAACTGCTCGGCCGCCACCGCAAGCTCGATCGATTGCAGCAGCGTATCTGCCGCCGAACGCGTCTGCGATTGCGGCGAGGGTGTCCAATGTCCGAAGGACAGAAATCCGATTTTCTTCATGGGGACATTCTATCGAGGGTGGGGAGGGGTTCGTCTTCTGACATTCAGGTGAGACGGACGATGCGCGACGGGGAAAGCCTGCGTCCCCGATGATGTCAGCATGCGCCTGTTTTGCCCGACGGGTCAAGAGCTCTTGCGGATTTTCGGAAGTGGGGGCGCCGGGGCAAGGCGCCTTGGGCGCGACGACGGGCCGCATCGTGCCTTGAGCCCTTGGTTTGGCCGCCCCGGCTACTGTGCATGGGGTTGTTTTCGAATTCCTGGCGGCGCGCCAGCCAATCGATCGCTCTCGCCCGCTACTTCATCAACCTGATGCCCTTGGTCGTGAACTTCTGCATCTTGCCGCCTGATCGAAGCGGACGCTTGGTGCCGGCGGCCTTGCCGGTGCCGGGCGGCTGGTGCGCTGGGACCAACTGGTGGGGCTGCGAGCCGATCAGGTCGCGGCGGCCCATCTCGATCAGGGCCTCGCGGAGAACGGGCCAATTGTCGGGGTCGTGGTAGCGCAGGAAGGCCTTGTGCAGGCGGCGCTGGCGCAAGCCCTTGATCGCCTCGACCTTGTCGCTGCCGCCGCGGCGCACCCCGCGCAACGGATTGACGCCGGTGTGGTACATCGCGGTCGCGGTCGCCATCGGTGAGGGCAGGAAGGTCTGCACCTGATCGGCGCGATAGCGGTTCTTCTTCAGCCAGAGCGCGAGGTTCATCATGTCCTCGTCGGTCGTGCCCGGATGCGCCGCGATGAAATAGGGGATCAGGTAATATTTCTTGCCGGCCCGTTCCGCGGCCTCGTCGAACATCCGCTTGAATTTGTCGTAGGCGCCGATGCCCGGCTTCATCATCTTGTCGAGCGGGCCGCGCTCGGTATGCTCTGGGGCGATCTTCAGGTAGCCGCCGACGTGATGGGTGACGAGCTCCTTGATGTATTCGGGGCTCTCGACCGCAAGGTCGTAGCGCACGCCCGAGGCCACCATCACCTTCTTGATGCCCTTGGTCTCGCGCACCTTGCGATAGAGCCTGATGAGATCGTCATGCGAGGTGTTGAGGTTCGGGCAGATCTCGGGGAAGACGCAGGACGGCCGGCGGCACGCGGCCTCGACCTTCGGGTCCTTGCACGCCATCCGGTACATGTTGGCGGTGGGGCCGCCGATGTCGGAGATCACGCCGGTGAAGCCCGGCGTCTTGTCGCGGATCTTCTCGATCTCGCGCAGGATCGAGCCTTCCGAGCGGTTCTGGATGATGCGGCCTTCGTGCTCGGTGATCGAGCAGAAGGTGCAGCCGCCGAAACAGCCGCGCATGATCGTGACCGAGAATTTGATCATGTCCCAGGCGGGAATTTTTGCCTCGCCATAGGAGGGATGCGGCGCGCGCGCGTAGGGGAGATCGTAGACCGCGTCCATCTCCTCTGACGTGAGCGGGATCGGCGGCGGGTTGAGCCAGAGGTCGCGGTCGCCGTGGCGCTGCACCAGCGGCCGCGCATTGCCGGGATTGCTTTCACGGTGCAGCACGCGCGAGGCGCGCGCATAGGCGTCCTTGTCCTGCTCGACCTGCTCCAGCGCCGGCAGCCGGATCACGGTCAAGCCCTTCTGGCGCGTCGCGCCTTCATCGGCGGAATCGAGATCGTCGGCGTGCAGCTCGGCGTAGCCTTCGGGCACGCGGCGGAACAGCGCGACGCCCCTGATGTCGTCGAGCTCGCGCGGCGCTTCGCCGGCGGCGAGACGGTGCGCGACTTCGACGACGGCGCGTTCGGCATTGCCGTAAAGCAAGAGGTCCGCCTTGGCGTCGGCCAGCACCGAGCGGCGCACCTTGTCGGACCAGTAGTCGTAATGCGCGATCCGGCGCAGCGAGGCCTCGATGCCGCCGAGCACGATCGGCACGTCCTTGAAGGCCTCGCGGCAGCGCTGGGCATAGACGATGGTGCAGCGATCCGGCCGCTTGCCGCCTTCGCCGCCGGCGGTATAGGCGTCGTCATGGCGGAGGCGGCGATCGGCAGTGTAGCGGTTCACCATGGAATCCATGTTGCCGCCGGTGACGCCGAAGAACACTCTTGGCCTGCCTAGCGCCTTGAACGGCTCGGCCGACTGCCAGTCCGGCTGGGAGATGATGCCGACGCGGAAACCTTGGGCCTCGAGCAGCCGGCCGATGATCGCCATGCCGAAACTCGGATGGTCGACATAGGCATCCCCCGTTACCAGCACGATGTCGCATTCATCCCAGCCGAGCGCATCCATTTCGGTGCGGCTCATGGGCAGGAACGGCGCGGGCTTGCGCGGGCGCGCCTGCGCCATCAGGGGCTTTTCGGCGGTGATGATCTGGGTGTCCATGGCGCCTACGCATAGGGCTCCGGGGGCGCGAATACAACCGACGGACGCGTGAAAGATTAACGTTCCGCGACGGTGCCGGACCTAGCCTGCGCAACAGTTCCCTCGCGATGTGCCGCGGTTCATCCCTAGGAACCATCCGCCCTCGTGAACATTTGACCCAAGGGATCGCACCGAGCCCGGCTTGCGCGCGCCCGCGTCCAGCATCTGGATGACCTCGATGTTCGCCTCGGGCGATGGGGGAGCTGTGAGTACAGTCATAGAGAACTTGCTGTTGCGAAAGCAGAAGCTCGTGGAACAGCTCGAGAAAGCGCAGGCGGTGGAGGACCGCGACAAGATTGAGCACCAGCTCGAACAGATCAACACGGCGCTGGATTTTCTGGACAGGCCGGGATCGAGAGACGCGCGTTAGCCGCTCAGTCCACTTTCAGCGCTTTGGCGTAGACCACGCCCGATCTGGTGATGTGCGTCGTCATCAGCGATTCGAACGCGTCGAACTCGCCGCGCGTGAACAGATCGAGCAGCTTGCGGTGTTCGTCGAATGACGATCGGGTGCGCACGTCGATCGGCGAGGTCAGATTGGTGCGCAGCGCGGCGACGCGGCCCGCGACGAGCTGATAGGATTCGGCGAGGTAGCGATTGCCGCAATGAGCGAACAGGCCTTCGTGAAAGCCGGCGTCAGCGCGGCCATAGGCGATGTTGTCGCGCGTCTCGAGCGCCGGCTCCATCGCTGCGATCGCCTCGCTCATCGTCGCGATCGCGGCGTCGCGGTCATGGCGAAAGGCGAGCTCGGCCGCCTTGGGTTCGAGTGCAATACGGAAGGTGCAGAGCGCGGTAATGTCCTCGGCGCTCGGCGTGAATACGAAGCTGCCGACCTGCGGCCGGATCACCACCAGGCCCTGCGCCTGCAGTTGGCCCATGGCCTCGCGCACCGGCGTGCGGCTGACGCCGAAGGAATTCGCCACCATCTCCTCTGAGATCGCGGCACCAAGCGCGAACTCGCCCTCGATGATAGCCTGCCGCAGCCGCAGCATCACCCGCTGCGACAGCGATTTCGGCGCATCGAGCCTCAGCGAGCGCATGGATGCTCTCAGATCACCTTGCCGGGGTTGAGCAGATGATCGGGATCGAGCGCGGTCTTGAGCGTCCGCATCAGCGCGATCTCGCCCTCGCTGCGGGCGTGTCCGAGCCATTTCTTTTTCAGCGTGCCGATGCCGTGCTCGGCGGAGACGCTGCCGCCCATATCGCGCACGAGTCCGTAGATGATCGCGTCCATCTCCTCCTTGGGCTGCTGCTCGACCGGAAGACCTGTGACCCAGGAGACGAGGTGCAGATTGCCGTCACCGATATGGCCGTAATAGACGCTCTCGCAGCCCTTGATGCCGGCAGCCAACGCCGCCTTGCAGCGCGTCGCGAACTCGTCCATCCGCGCCACCGCGAGGCCGATATCGTAGGAAATGTGCGGACCCAGCACCTGGCCGAATTCGGCGCAGATGTCGCGCACGCGCCAGAACGCCTGCGTCTGCGCCAGCGATTGCGCCACCGCTGCGTCCGCCAGCAGTCCGCGCTCCATCAGTTCTTCGAGCCAGGCCTGGAAGCGCGGCGCATCGACGCTCTCGTCGGTGCCCTGCGCTTCGACCAGCACGTAGAGAGCCTTCGCGGCGGCGACCGGCGGCTTGACGCCCGCGCGCGTGGTGATCACGTCCCAATAGTCCGGCCACATCACCTCGAAGGCCGACAGCAGCGGACCGAGCCCGCCGCGCGCAGCGCCGAGCAAGTCGATCACCGCGGCGTAGTCTTTCAGCGCACAGAGTGCAGCCATGGTCGAGCGCGGCTTCGGGAACAATTTCAGCACCACGCGGGTGATGATGCCGAGCGTGCCTTCCGAGCCGATGAAGAGATGCTTCAGATCGTAGCCGGCATTGTTCTTCATCAGCTTGTTGAGGCTGGTGATGATGGTGCCGTCGGGCAGCACCACCTCCAGCCCGAGCACCAGTTCGCGCGTCATGCCGTAGCGGATGACGCGATTGCCGCCGGCATTGGTGGAGAGATTGCCGCCGATGGCGCAGGAGCCGCGCGAGCCGAGATCGAGCGGAAAGAAGAACCCGGCTTCGTCCGCGGCCTTCTGGATCGTCTCCAGCGGCGTGCCCGATTTCACCGTCATCGTCATGGAGGCGCGATCGATCTCCTCGATGCCGGTCATGCGTTCGAGCGAGATTGCGACCCAGCCCGTTTCGGGCGAAGCGCCGCGGCAGAGCCCGGTCAATCCGCCTTGCGGCACAAAGGGCAGGCGTGCCTGCCGACAGGTCGCAATGGCATCAGCAACGCCCTGCGCATCGAGCGGGCGGATCACCGCGAGTGGGGTTTGCGGCAGGCTCGCGCTCCAGTCGTTACAATTGCGCGCGGGCACGTCGCTGCCGGTGAGCACGGCGGCCGCGCCGAGCTTGTCGCGCAAGGCCGCGAGCAGCGGCCCGGGATGTCCGATCGGGGTCACCATGTTCATGCGAGACCTCCTCTGGATTTGCGCCGTAACGACGGAAAGGATTTGCGTCGTTCTTGTATGTAAGGTACAACATGGAAAGTAAAGTAAAAACAAGGCCGGGCAAGTTCTCTGGGATTATTGGAGAACAGAGGCTCATTCGGGAGCCGCAGCGATGGATGGTGCTATGACCGAGGCAATTCGCGGGTTCTGGGTAGCGTCGGCGACGCCGCTGGCGGCGGACGGCAGCGTGGATTCCGCCAAGCTCGCCGGCCATGCCAAGCAACTCTTCAGCAAGGGCGTCGACGGCGTCGTTCTGTTCGGCACCACGGGCGAGGGCACCTCGTTCAATGTCACCGAACGGGTCGCGACCATCGAAGCCGTGCTCAAGGCCGGCGTGCCGGCGGAGCGGATCGGCGTTGGCGGCGGCTTCCCCGCCATCAGTGACAGCATCGCACTGACGCGCGCCGCGCTCGGCCTTGGCTTGCGCCACGTGCTGATCCTGCCGCCATATTTCGATCGCAGCGTCACGGCCGAGGGCATCGAGGATGCATTTGCTGCGATCATCGACGGTGCAACCGACGACCGCCTGCGCGCCTATCTCTATCATATCCCGCAGATCTCGGGCGTCGCGATCCCCACCACCGTCGCCGCGAACCTGCGCAAGCGTTACGGCAAGGTGCTTGCGGGTCTGAAGGACTCCAGCGGCGACTTCAAGCAGTTTCAGGCGTTCCGCGCGGCCGCGCCCGAGCTCGCCATCACGGTCGGCAATGAAACCGACATCGCCCGCGCGATCGCCGGCGGAGGTGCCGGCACCATCTGCGGCATGGCCAACATCACGCCGGAGCTGGTCAAGGCGATGATCGACGGCAAGGACGTCGAGGCGCGCATGCAGGCCGCCGTCGATATCGTGGTGAAGTCGGCATCCTTCCTGACGACGCTGAAGGCCATTCTCGCCGCGCAGACCGGTGATGCGGGCTGGTTGCGGGTACGCCCGCCGCTGCGTGCGCTGTCGGACGGCGCTGCGCTCAAGGCGAAGCTGGACGAACTGACCAGCCCGGCGATAGCGTAAGAACGCGTTTCATCTGCCTTGATCGTCGGCAGCGCGCGCTGACATGGTCCGAGCCGCGACGAGCGCGGCCGCAAACCCGGCCGCAGCACCGACGCCGAGCGCCCAGCGCGGACCGAGATTGTCTGCCACCCATCCGACAATGGGTGCGCCGATCGGTGTGCCGCCAAGGGCGACGCCGAGTCGCAACGCCATGACGCGTCCCCTCATCCGCGGCTCGGTGGAGAGTTGCATCATGGCATTCGAGGTGTTGGTCACCGTGAGCGCCGCCACGCCGATCAGGACGAGAGTGCCTGCGAACAGCCAATAGCTGGGCGCGAGCGCGGCCAACGTGCACCCAGCCCCAAACGTTGCGGCTCCAGACAGCAGCGAGACGAATTTCGGCTGCGCACGGCCGGCAGCCAGGAGTGCGCCCGAGATCGTGCCGACCGCCATCGTCGACGACAACAGGCCGAATCCGCGCGCATCCGTGTGGAAGACGCTGACTGCCATGGTCGAGATGAAGATCGGGAAGTTCAGCCCGAACGTGCCGATCAGGAACAGCATGATCATGATCGCGCGGAGATCGTTGCGCGACCACACGTAGCGAAAACCCTCCGTCATTCCGCCCGGAGCGCGGTGCGCCCGCGCATTCGGGCGCAACTCCGCGGTGCGCAGCAAGGCAAGCGAGCAGAGCACCGCCATGAAGGATGCAGCGTTGAGCAGGAAAGCCCAGCCGGTGCCGATCGAAGCGATGACCATCCCTGCGACCGCGGGCCCGACCATCCGCGCGGCGTTAAAGGACGTCGAGTTCAGGGCGATCGCATTGGAGAGCTCGCCGTCGCCGACGAGCTCGGCCACGAATGTCTGACGCACCGGGGCGTCGAAGGCCGCAGTGCAGCCAAACAGGAAGGCGAACACATAGACGTGCCAGAGCTTCACCAGGCCGGAGACCGTGAGAAGGCCGAGGACGAACGCCAGTGCGCCCATCGTTGCCTGGGTGGCGACCAGCAACCTTCGCTGGTTGAAATGATCAGCGGCAAAACCCGTCCATGGCATCAGCAGCAGTTGCGGTCCGAACTGCAGCGCCATCACCACGCCGACGGCCGACGCATTGTGCCGCGTCAGCTCGGTGAGAACGAGCCAGTCCTGCGCCGCGCGCTGCATCCACGTTCCCGTGTTGGACACCAGCGCGCCTGTAGCCCAGACGCGGTAATTATAGTTTCGCAGTGAGCGAAAGGTGCCCGCGACCGGCACGCTCACCAATCCCTTGCGAACGTGGTCCGGATTGGCTCCCCGCGCAGGCCGCTCACGCGCTTCAGCTTGCCCATCGGCGAATGGAGGTCTCCTGCGAGCGCGCCGGCGCGCGGACGAGACGAGCGTTGGTCGGACGAACTGATCATGGTGGAGTGAATGACATCCATGAAGCTGATCTGTAAAGAAGAACTGTGCAGTTGACCTGAACAAAGACGTGAGCGGATCCGCCGGTGTGGGCGTCGTGAAGCTCACGCACCGCGCGGTCCTCGTGCGACATGGCGTCGCGCCGATGGCGCACGATGAGCGTCCGATCTATCCGGCAACCGTGCTCATCTCGACTGCATTCAATTGCAATGCTTGGTTCCCGCTCAGGGCCCACCATAGTTCGGGTCGCAGCGATCGAGCGATCAAGGTTCTTAGAACGATTCGACACTAGAGCGATTCAAGTCGCCGCCATGTTCTCTTCATTCGCAGCGGCTGGTAGATGCGCCGGCTTCAACGCTGTGATCTGGAAGTGAATTGAAAGTGCATGCCTCTGCGGATGACCATCAGGTCGGTGCTCGTCGAAATCGCGCCGGCAAGGGCCGCGCTGGCCTTCTCGTCCTGCTGCTCGCCGAATGTCCCTTCAACACCGGCATCGCACAGGCGCAAACGGCCCTGCCGCCGGTGACTGTGGATGCGCCGGCGCAGCGGCCGAAGCCGGCGCGCGCTTCAGGGCAATCTCAACGCCGCACCCAGGCTGTACGCCGGAGCTCAGTTGCCGTGCTGCCCGCAGCCGCAATCCCATCCGAGCGGGCGGCGGCTGAGGCCGCCGCGCAACAAGCCGCAAGGCTCGGCTATCGCGCGCTGCCGAGCGCGTCCACGTTGCGCTCGGGCGCATCGCCGCTCGACACCTCGCAATCCGTCAACGTCGTGCCCGCACAGGTGCTGAAGGACCAACTGCCGCGCAATATCGACGATGCGCTGGTCAACATCAGCGGCATCACCCAGACCAATACACTCGCAGGCACCCAGGATGCGGTGATCCGTCGCGGCTTCGGTGACAATAGGGATGGCTCGATCATGCGCAACGGCATGCCGCTGGTGCAGGGTCGGAGCCTGAACGCGGCTGTCGACAGCGTCGAGGTGCTGAAGGGGCCGGCATCGCTGCTCTATGGCATCATGGATCCCGGCGGCGTCGTCAACACCATCAGCAAGCGTCCGGAGCTCTACCAGCACGGCTCGGTCACGCTGCTTGGCTCGACCTACGCCAACAACCGCAACGGTGCCGACGGTACCGTTGATGTCACCGGTCCGATCGGCGACGGCGGGCTTGCCTATCGCTTCATCGGCTACGGCGTCAGCGAGGATTATTGGCGCAATGTCGGCCGCCATCGGGAAATGCTGGTGAACCCGTCGGTCGCCTGGTACGGCGAGACCACAACGGTCCAGCTCACCTATGAGCATCGCGAGTTCATCTATCCCTTCGACCGCGGCACCGCCTTCGTCAACGGCGCGCCATTGGCAATCCCGAAGACACGGCGGCTCGACGAGCCCTTCAACAACATGTGGGGCACGTCGGACCTCGTGCAGGGCTCGATCGAGCAGAAGCTCGACGATAGCTGGAAGGTCTCGGCGGCCTACAGCTACAACACCGAGACCTACAGCGCGAACCAGCTCCGCATCACCGGCGTCAATACTGCCAGCGGCGTCGAGACCCGCAGCAATGACGGTACCCGGAACTCGCTGAGCAACGCCAGCTACGGCACCGCCTACGTGCAGGGCGACGTGTGGGTCGGTGGCTTCCGCAACGAGGTCCTGTTCGGCGGCGAGGCGATGTATCGCACCATCGATCGCCGCGACCTGATTCGCCAGGCGACGGCGAGCTTCAATGTCTACAATCCGGTTTATGGGTTGGTCACACCGGGCAGCACTATTTCGCCTGTTGACAGCGAACAGACCGACAAGCTCGGCACCCGCGGCTTCTTCGCCCAGGACACGTTCCATCTGACCAACTGGCTGTCCGCAGTCGGCGGCGTGCGCTGGATGCAATATGAGCAGCTCGCCGGAAAAGGCCGGCCTCTGTTCGTCACCAACACCAACCTCTCGGGCGACAAGGTGCTGCCGCTCGGCGGCGTGATCGTCAAGCTGAGCGAGGAGCTTTCTTATTATGTGAGCTATACGCAGTCGCTGAAGCCAACGTCGACGATCGCGGCGTTCACCAACGGCTTCGTCGTCGATTCAACCATCGCGCCCGAAGAGGCAACGCAATGGGAGACCGGACTGAAGTTCGACGTCAATAAACGGCTCTCGGGCAGCTTTGCGGTCTACGATATCCAGAAAAAGAACGTGTTGGTGCTGAACGACATCGGCGGCGGCAAGTCGGCGGCGCGCGCCTCCGGCGCTGCGCAATCGCGCGGTGTCGAACTGGACGTCAGCGGCCGGCTGACCGAGGAATGGAGCATGATCGGTAGCTACGGCTATACCGACGCGCGCCTGATCAACGATCCTCTCGTTGGTAACGCAAAGCTGCTGAACGCGGCGATGAATACGGCGTCGCTGTATCTCGTCTACGATTTCGGCGACCGGTTGCCTGGTCGCCTGCGGCTCGGCGGCGGCGCGCACTATGTCAGCGACCGGCCCGGCGACACGGCCAACACGTTCTTCCTGCCGGCCTACACCGTCGCGGACATCTTCGCGACCTACGACACCAAGGTCGACAAAGTGCCAGTGGCCTATCAGTTCAACGTCAAGAACCTGTTCGACAAGGTCTACTACACCTCCACCACCGCCAGCGCATTGAATGTCGCGATGGGTGAAGGGCGGCGTATCTCGCTGTCCGCAACGGTGAAGTTCTAGACAGTCATGCGACACCACCACGCGAGGGCCTGCGCCGATGCATAAGGTCTGGCCCGCAATCAAGGCCGCGCTGCTCCAGCTTCATTCCATAGCCGGTCTCCTGCTCGCCCTGTTGCTCTCCCTGATCGCGCTGACCGGCGCGATCATGAGCTTTGAGGACGAGATCGTCGAGCATCTGAACGCCGACATCATGCAGGTCGCGATACGGAGGACGCCGGCGCTGACGCCGGACGAGCTGGTGGCGCGCCTCAAGGCAGTGCCGGATGCCGGCAAGGTCGCCGCCATCACGTTGTCGAGCGATCCGTCGACCGCTGTGCACATCCGCTTCGTCCGCGACGAGCAGGGTTCGCGGCCATCCTCGTTCTATGTCGACTCCTATGACGGACACGTGCTTGGCGTGCCGCGTGGCGAGGATTTCTTTGCGACGGTGCGCCGGCTGCATCGCTGGCTGCTGATACCGGGCGATGCCAAGGGCTGGGGCCGCCGGATCACTGGCGTGGCCGCGCTGGGCCTGATCGTGATGCTGATCTCGGGTTTTGTGCTGCGCTGGCCGCGTCGGGCCAGCAGCCTGAAGATGTGGCTGAAGCCGGATCTTGGGCTCAGAGGCCGGGGGCTGCATCGCTCGCTGCACGCCGTCATCGGCACCTGGGTCCTGCCCATCTATCTGGCGATGACCCTGACCGGGCTTTGGTACTCGTTCGACTCGTACAAGGACGGCGTCCTCTGGCTGCTGTCGCGCCCACATGTGGCCGCGGCAAAGACGCAGCCGAAGCAGCCACGTCCGCCCGGCCGCGCCGAGCCGGCGCAGCCGATCGGCTTCGACCGAGCGTGGTCGGCCCTTCGGCGCGAGGAGGCCAACGGCTTCGCCAAAGCGCAGCTGGCCCTTCCTGCCGGGCCGGGCACAGTGATCCGGATCCGGGCGTGGGGAAAGGACTCCACACTCGAGTCCATGCGCGATGAGTTTCGCATCGATGCTGTGAGCGGCGAGGTCATCTCCGCGGAGCGCTATGCCGACAAGACGCTGGGTGAGAGGGCCATTGCTGGTGTCCTCGATATCCACCGCGGCGCTGTTCTGGGCTGGCCCGGCAGGCTCATCTTCATGATCGCAGCCGCGCTGATGCCGCTGTTCGCGATCACGGGCGTATTGTTGTACCTGTCGCGCCGCAAGCTGCGACCGTCACGCCAGCGCGCAACGCTCGGCGATAATGCCGCCGATCGCACGGGCGAACGGCAGGTTGCAGCTTTGAGCGACACCAAGGGCAAGCTCGACCGCGCTGAGCTGCGGCAGGTCCACCAGATCGCTAGCGTGCCGCAGCGACTTGCGCTCGCCGAGCCTGACGGGCAGGGCGGCAAAGCCGAGGCCGGCCTTGACGGCGCCGACCAGCGCAGAGAGGCTGCGCGCCTCACAGGCGATGGTCCATTCGCGCCCGACCAGGTGCAGGCTGCGCAAGGCTTCGCCGCGATAGGCGCAACCGTCCGCGAAGGAGACCAACGGAACAGCATCGCGGGACCGGTCTGACCGTGCGGCCGTGCCGAACCAGGCCATCGGTTCGAACGCGATCGCGGCGTCGGCGGCGTTCGAGGGCAGACGCTTGTAGAGGGCGAGATCGAGGCAATCGCGCCCGACGTCCTCGGCGAGCCGGGCCGACAGGTCGGTGTGCACTGATAGCCTCGCCTTGGGGAAGCGTGAGCGGATTTCGTCGACAGCCGACGTGAAGTCGCGCTCGAGAAAATCTGCGGGCATGCCGAGCCTGATCCGCTCACCCGATGCCGGCCGGCGCATCGCCGCGACCGCGCGCTCGTTGAGCAAGATGATCTCTCGCGCATGCGCGATCAGCTCCGTGCCTTTCACCGTCGGCCCGAGTACCCGGCCACGGGCCCGTTGCAACAGGGGATGGCCGACCAGGGCTTCGAGCCGGGCGATCTGGAGGCTGATCGCGGATTGCGATCGTCCCAGTTGATCCGCCGCACGCGAGAAGCTCTTCAGCTCGACGATGGCAAGCAGCGCCCGCAGGGTGTCGATATCAAGGGTCGTCGGCATGGAGGACTCCGGACGATGCGCCGGACAGGCTCCAGCGAGGGGGCAGTCAGAATGAGATTTATCAATCAACCCATTGCAGAAATCAATTTCTCGCGCGCGGGGCCTGCGCGCTATCAGTCAGGCAGCGCCGGCCGCAATCGAAGGCGCGGAGGAAACACATGCAACGTCGCGACGTTCTGAGAAGCCTGGGCCTGACGGCCGCTGCCGCCATGGCCACCACGCCGGCCTTGGCGCAAGGCTCGGTCAGTGCTGCGCGTGCATCGCCATCGGTCTGGCCGGCTCCGCAACTGGCGACTGCCAGCCGGCTCGGCCATTGCCGCTTCGGCAACGGCCCCGCGGTGTGTGTGGTGCTGCACGAATGGCTCGGCGATCACGTCAACTGGGAGCCGGTGCTGCCCTATCTCGACCCCGTACGATTCACCCTCGTGTTCATGGATCTCAGAGGTTACGGCTGGTCCCGCGGCATCAGTGGCGGCTACACGCTGGATGAGGCCGTCGCTGACGTGCTGCGTACCGCTGACGAGCTTGCGATCACCCGCTTTCATCTGGTCGGACATTCGATGTCCGGCTTGGTCGCGCAGAAGGTCGCGCTTCAGGCCGGAAGCCGGCTTCAAAGCGTGACATTGTTCTCGCCGGTGCCGCCCACCGGCTTTCGCGCCGACGAGGCCGCGATGAAGGCGCTCAACGCCGTCATCGACGAGGACGAGGCGGCCGGGCGTGCCATCACGGCCCGCACGTCCAGCCGCTACGGCGCCGGCTGGTTGCGCCGCAAGCTTACCATCGCGCGCGAGGCCTCGACCGTCGAGGCCAAGCGCGGCTATCTGACGATGTTCACGTCATCGGCCATCACCGGCGATACGCATGGGCTGGCGGCGCCCCTGCATGTCGTGACCGGCGCGCTGGACATCCCGTTCTATCGCGGCGAGCCGCTGCGGAATGCCTTTGCGCTCGCCTATCCCCGCGTGACGTTCGAGGTCATCGACGACGCCGGCCATTATTCAATGCTGGAAACCCCGGTGCGGGTCGCCGGCATCATCGAGAAGCGGCTGGCAGGCTAACGGCCTCCATGCGACGGAGTGGCTAGCCAAGCCTCTCGCAATCGTTCAAAAGCCCATGGCCTGTCCTCGTCAGGGTTCACGCCATGAAGCTTTCGACCGTCACTCCCGCCGATATCCGCCGCGCGCTGCTGCTCCGCGAGGAGATCGCGCTGCTCGATCTCAGGCACGAGGCGGCCTTCGCAACCGGGCATCCGCTGTTCGCGGCCAACATGGCCGTGGACCGGATCCCGGTCGAGGCGGCGGTGCGGCTGCCGCGCAAGGATGTGCCGGTTGTGCTCTTTGATGACGGCGAGGGACTGGGTGCAGAGGGCGCCGAACGCCTTGCGGCGCTCGGCTACAGCAATGTCTGTGCGCTCGATGGCGGGCTGAAAGCCTGGCGCGCGGCGGGCTATGAGGTGTTCGAGGACGTCAATTCCTACTCCAAAGCCTTTGGCGAACTGGTGGAGGCGCGTCGCCACACGCCGTCGTTCAGCGCCGACGAAGTGGCAAAGCTGATCGCAGACAAGGCCAACATCGCCATCCTCGACGTCCGCCGCTTCGACGAATACGCCACCATGAACATTCCCGGCTCGGTCAGCGTGCCGGGCGCGGAACTGGTGCTGCGTGCCGGCCAGGCCGCGCCCGACCCCGACACCACCATCATCGTCAATTGCGCCGGCCGTACCCGGTCGATCATCGGCGCCCAGTCGCTGATCAATGCCGGCGTGCCCAACAAGGTGCGGGCGCTGCGCAACGGCACGATCGGCTGGACGCTGGCGCGGCATCCGCTCGCCCATGGTGCCAACAGGCGCGGTGCCATCGGCTCGTTCGAGGGTGGTCCCGCCAACGCCCGCGACGTCGCCTATCGCGCCGGAGTCCGTCATATCGGCGCGAGCGAGATGTCGGCGCTGCTGGTGGATACCGATCGCACTCTCTATCGTTTCGACGTGCGCGATGCGGAGGAATATGCCGCCGGTCATCTGCCGGGCTTCCGCCACTATCCCGGCGGCCAGCTTGTCCAGGAGACCGACATGGCCGCGCCGGTGCGCGGCGCGCGCATTATCCTGACCGACGACAAGGGCGTGCGCGCCGACATGACCGCATCCTGGCTCGCGCAGATGGGCTGGGAGGTCTACGTGCTCGAAGGCGGCTATGGCGGCACGCTCGAGGTCGGCCCGCCGCTGATCCTGCCGAAGCCCGATCCGGCACATCGCTACCGTCGTCCCTATGAGGGAACCGATATCGCCGAGCGCGCCATGCAGGCCTACCTCGAGTGGGAATATGGCCTCGTCGACCAGCTCCGCCGCGACGGCACGCACGGGTTCTATGTGATCTGACTCTGAATTCCGTCACCCCCGCGCAACGGCGAAGCCGTTGTCGCTGGGAGGTGGCCGCTTTTTCAGCGGCCCTCGAACGATGACGGAGCCAGTGGGATACCAAGCGGCGCCGCCATCTTCTCCCCGTATCCGAACCCTATTGTGCTGTACGGCGTCGGCGGTCTATGAGCTGCGGCAAAGCCGCCATTTCAGGAGATTCCATGCCAGCCCCAGGCCAAAGCCCTGAGCGGAGCGCGAAGGCGCTGCTGCTTGAAGGTGTCAACGACAGCGCCGTGGACCTGTTCAAGAGCGCGGGTTTCACCAATGTCGAGCGCCTGACCAAGGCGCTGGATGGCGAGGCGCTGCGCCACGCGCTCAAGGGCGTCTCGCTGCTCGGCATCCGCTCGCGCACCCAGATCACCGACGATGTGCTGGCGGGCGCTGACGGGCTGCTCGCGGTCGGCTGCTTCAGCGTCGGTACCAACCAGGTCGATCTGCTGGCCGCGCGAAAGCGCGGCATTCCCGTGTTCAATGCGCCGTTCTCCAACACGCGCAGCGTCGCAGAGCTCGTCATTGGTGAGATCGTGATGCTCCTGCGGCAGATCTTTCCGCGCTCGGTGTCGGCCCACGAGGGCGGCTGGGACAAGTCCGCCGCAGGCAGCCGCGAGGTGCGCGGCCGTACGCTCGGCATCATCGGCTACGGCAATATCGGCTCGCAGCTCTCGACGCTGGCCGAAGCCATGGGCATGCGGGTGATCTATTATGATCGCACCGACAAGCTCCGCCACGGCAATACCGAGCCCGTCGAGAAGCTGGAAGAGCTGCTGGCGCAGAGCGACGTGGTCAGCCTGCACGTGCCGGAGACGCCGGAGACCGCGGGTATGATCGGCGAGAAGGAGCTGCGGGCGATGAAATCAGGGTCGTTCCTGATCAACAACAGCCGCGGCACGGTCGTGGATCTCGATGCGCTTGCCGGCGCGTTGCGTGATGGTCATATCGCCGGTGCCGCCATAGACGTGTTTCCGGTCGAGCCGTCGTCCAACTCGGAGCGCTTCAAGAGCCCGATGCAGGGCATCAACAACGTCATCCTCACGCCCCATGTCGGTGGTTCCACCGAAGAGGCGCAGGAGCGCATCGGCGGCGAGGTGGCGCGCAAGCTGGTCGATTATTTCATCACGGGATCGACCATGGGCGCCGTGAACTTCCCTGAGGTGCAGCTGCATCTGCGCCCCTCCGGCGTACGCTTCAGCCACGTCCATCGCAACGTGCCGGGGATGCTGCGCCGGTTGAACGAGGTCTTCCTCCAGCGCGACATCAATATCGCCGCGCAATATCTGGAGACGGCCGGGGATCTCGGTTACGTTGTGCTCGACGCCGATCTCGGCGGCCAGGACTCGGGCGCGCTGCTGGCGCAGATCCGCAGCCTCGAAGGCACGATCGGCGCACGCCTGGTATTCGAGCACTAGAGGCGTCACGTTCCGGTTGCGTCTCCTGGCCGGTGCTCGCTACACTGCTGTCGTTCTCGCGTGTTAGAAATCGCGCGGAATTTGAGCTTCAGTTGCGTGAGGGCCCGCCATGGAACGGGATTCCGTACTGATCGATCTTGCGCTTCAGGGCGGTGGCTCGCACGGCGCCTTCTCCTGGGGCGTGCTTGATCGTCTTCTCGAAGAGAAGTGGCTTACGATAGCAGCGATCTCCGGAACCTCCGCCGGGGCGATGAATGCTGCGGTGCTGGCGGATGGGTGGACGGCGGGCGGTGCCGAAGGCGCGCGTGACGCGCTTGCGCAATATTGGCGCCGCGTCTCGAGGGCTGCGGCCTTCAGTCCGCTGCAGCGCTCGCCACTCGACCGGTTGATGGGACGCTGGACACTCGATACGTCGCCGTTCTACGTCCTCACCGACCTGATGTCGCGGGTGCTGTCGCCCTACGATCTCAACCCGATGGGCTACAACCCGCTGCGCGCCGTGTTGGCCGAGAGCATCGATTTCGGGCGGCTTGCGCACTCGCCGATTCTGCTCTTCATCACCGCGACGCGGGTGCGCACTGGTCGCGGCCGCGTCTTCCGCAACGCCGAGATCACCGCCGATGTGCTGCTGGCATCGGCCTGCCTGCCGACCATGTTCCGCGCCATCGAGATCGACGGTGAACCGTATTGGGATGGCGGCTTTGCCGGCAACCCGACCATCACACCGCTGGTCCGCGAAAGCGACGCCCACGACACGATCCTCGTTCAGATCAATCCGACCGAGCGGCTGGAGCCGCCGCGGACGGCCGCGGAGATCCTCAACCGTCTCAACGAGATTTCCTTCAATTCACCGCTGATGAAGGAGCTGCGCATGATCGCGCTGTTGCGGCAGGCCGCCGATCCCGGTAGCGGCGAGGGCGCGCGGTGGGCCAAGATGCGGACACACCGGATCAAGAGCGACATGCTTGCGAAATTCGGCGCATCGTCGAAGCTCAACGCGGAATGGGAGTTCGTCTCGATGCTCCGCGCGGAGGGGCGCATGGCCGCGGAGGCCTTTCTCGTCGAGCATGGCGCCGACATCGGCCGGCGTTCGACGGCCGATCTCGATGTCCTCCTGGCGGAGTGCTGAGGCATGGGGCTTCTCGGCCTTCTCGTCGGACTCGGTCTGCTCGTGCTGTTTGCGTTTCGCGGCTGGAGCGTTCTCCTGCTCGCGCCCTTCGCGGCGCTGGTTGCGGCACTGTTCGGTGGTGAGCCGCTGCTGGCGAACCTGACGCAGGTTTTCATGGTGAATGCGGCGGGGTTTTTGGCACAGTTCTTTCCGATCTTTCTGCTCGGCGCCGTTTTCGGCAAGCTGATGGATGACAGCGGCGCGGTCAGGTCGATCGCCGCCTTCATGGCGAAAAATCTCGGCGAGCGGCGCGTGATCCTGGCCGTGGTGCTGGCGGGCGCGCTGGTCACCTACGGCGGCGTCAGCCTGTTCGTCGCGTTCTTCGTCATCGTGCCGATGGCACGTTCGCTGTTTCGTGCTGCCGGCATTCCGCGCCGGCTGATTCCGGCCACGATCGTTCTGGGCACCTCGACCTTCACCATGTCGGCCCTTCCGGGCACACCCTCGATCCAGAATGCGATCCCGATGCCGTTCTTCGGCACGACACCGTTTGCCGCGCCGGGCCTCGGCATCATCGCCTCTCTCATCATGCTCGGAACGGGATTGTGGTGGCTGCATCGCGCGGAAGCCAAGGCGCTGCGCGCCGGCGAGGGCTATGGCGACGAAGGCGAGGATCTGACCGAGCGCGCCGCATCCGACGAGTTCGTCCGCGAGCGCGCCACCGCGGCACGCGAGTTCGATCCGGCGGAGCTCAAGCACGGCCGTCGCAGCAGCGAGCCTGCGCCCGTCGTGAGCGCCATCCTGCCACTGATCGTCGTCGTCGCCGTCAATCTGGCGATGTCGCTCGGCGTGCTGCCGCGCCTCGATGTCTCCTATCTCGCCGAGCAACGCTTTGGCGGGACCTCGCTTGCCGCGGTCGCAGGCGTGTGGTCGGTCGTGGTCGCCCTGACCGCCGCCATCGTTGCGACGATCGTGCTGAACCGGGCGCGCCCTGCCGGCGTTGCGGCAGACCATGGATGCCGGGGCCAATGCATCGGTGCTGCCTGCGTTCAGTGTGGCGAGCCTGGTCGGATTTGGTGCGGTCGTGGCCGCGCTGCCGGCCTTCACAACGGTGCGTGACTGGGTGCTCGCGATCGAAGGCGGGCCGCTGGTGTCGCTCGCGGTCGCAACCAACATCCTGGCGGCGCTGACCGGCTCGGCATCGGGCGGCCTGACCATTGCGCTTGATGCACTCGGAGAGACCTATCTGGATCTCGCCGCACGCACCGGCATCGATCTTGCTCTGATGCATCGCGTCGCGGTGATCGGCTCGGGAACGCTGGATATTCTGCCGCATAACGGTGCGGTGGTCAGCCTGCTCGCGATCTGCGGCCTGACGCATCGCGACAGCTATGTTGACATCGTCATGGTGGGCATCGTGACGTCGCTCGTGGCGCTGGTGACTGTCATCGCGCTGGGCAGCGCGCTTGGATCGTTCTGAAGCGATTGACGGGGCAGGGTGGTTTACCCCGCCGCCGTCGCTTGTCCGCCACCGGACGAGGAAGCGGCCCTCGATCGCGACGGCCGCCTCAAGCCGCGATCCATCCGCGAGGTCCTAGTGCGCGCCGCCCGCGCCCGCCGCCTTCACCCGCCGCGTCAGCAGCACCGCGATCGCGGCGAGCACCAGCACTGTGCCGATCACGGCGAACGCGTCGGAATAGCCCATCACCAGCGCCTGGCGCTTCACCGTCTTGCCGAGCGCGATGATCGCCTGCTCGCGCGCGGCGTTGGGGTCGGGCACGCCATGGGCCAGGAAATAGTCCGTCATCTGCGCGACGCGGCCGCGGACTTCCTCGCGGCCGAGCGTGACGGACTGGCCGATGATGTTGGAGTGAAACTGCTCGCGCTTGGTGATGATGGTGGCAAGTGTCGCCGTGCCGATGGCGCCGCCGAGATTGCGGAACATGTTGCTGATGCCCGAGGCCGCGGCCGCGTCCTGCGGTGCGATTCCGCCCGTCAGCACCGAGGTCAGCGGCGTCAGCACCATGGCCTGGCCCACGGCGCGCACGATGTTGGGGATCCAGAGCTGATCGCCGGCATAGTCGGCCGACATGCCCGTGTTCATGAAGCAGCTATAGGCGAAGATGAGCAGCCCGGTGATTGCGATGAGGCGTGTGTCGAAACGCTGCATCAGTTTCGGGATCAGCGGGATCAGCACCAGCTGCGGCAGGCCGGTCCAGGCCAGCACGTTCCCGATCTGCTCCGCATTGTAGCCCTGCGCCTGGCCGAGATAGGCCGGCAGGATGTAGACGGAGCCGAACAGCGCGAAACCGACCATCGTCATCGCGATCGTCCCGAAGCCGAAATTGCGTTGCGTCAGCAGGCGTAGCCGGATCAGCGGCTTTTCGATGGTGAGCTCGATGGTGACGAACAGCGTCAGGCTGATGGCCGCGATCACCGCGAGCTTGACGATGAAGGGCGAGGAGAACCAGTCGTCCTTGTTGCCTTCCTCGAGCACGGCCTGCAGCGCTGACAGCCCGATCGCCATGGTGACGATGCCGGCCCAGTCGCCTTCTTTCAAAAGTCCGAGCTGCATCTTCTGCCGCTCGAGCGTCAGATAGAGCGCGGTCACCATCACCGCGGTCGGGATCACGTTGACGAAAAAGATCGTGCGCCAGCCGTAGGTCTCCGTGAGATAGCCGCCGATCGTCGGGCCGATCGCGGGGGCAAAAGTGACAGATAGCGCGAAGATCGCGAGCCCAACCGGCTGCTGCGGTTTCGGCAGCCTGGTCAACACCAGCGTGAACGCCATGGGGATCAGCACGCCGCCGGCAAAGCCTTGCAGGCCGCGCATCGCGATCATCGACGGCAGGTCGTGGGTGAAGGCACAGGCGACCGAGAAGGCCGCGAACAGGCTCGCGCTCGCCAGCATGTAGCGGCGGAACGTGAGCACGCGGCTGAGATAGTCGGTCAGCGGGATCACGATGATCTCGCCGATCAGGTACGACGTGGAGATCCAGGAGCCGTTGTCGGCGCCGGTGCCGATGCCGCCCTCGATGTTGGCCAGCGAGGCGTTGGTGATCTGGATGTTCAGGATCGCCATGAACGATCCGATCATGGCGGCAAGCACGGCGACCCAGACCGCGACGCTCGCGCGGTTGGAAGCGACGGCGACGTGATTAGGCGTCGCGACCGGGGTTGCTTGCGTCGAAAGTGAGAGGCTGTCTGACATGGCACGACCCTCCGGAAACGAGTGTTGCCTTTGACGCATCGGCCGCCTTCGCAGCCTGCGTATTCGAACGAGTTGCAATGGTCGGGATGACGGACATGCCGGGACGGAGCGCGATGGCGCGCCCGTGCTCATCATCGAGCGCGATCTTGACCGGGATGCGTTGCACCACCTTGGTGAAATTGCCGGTCGCGTTGTCGGGCGGCAGCAGCGCGAATTCCTGGCCGCTGGCGGGCGCGATGGAGTCGACATGGCCGTGCACGATCTGGCCCGGAAACATGTCGACCTCGATAGCGACGGCCTGGCCCGATTTCACGTGGGTGAGCTGAGTTTCCTTGAAATTGGCGACGACGTAGGCACCCTCGGCCGGCACGATCGACATCAGTTGCGTGCCTGCCTGTACGAACTGGCCGACGCGCAACGAACGGTTTCCGACCACGCCGTCGATCGGGGAGACGACGCTGGTGTAGCCGAGGTTCAGCTCGGCCTGGTGCTGCACCGCTTCCGCACGCGCCGCCGCCGCCTTGGCCTGGACGATCTCGGCCTTGAGCAGGTCGACCTGCTTGAGGGCCGAAGCGAGATTGGCGGTGTCGCGTTCGAGCGTCGCCTGCGCGGAGGCAATGCGTGATTGCGCCTGCTGCGCGTTCTGCACGCTGCCGGAGCCGGTCGCGGCGAGATCGGTGTAGCGCTTGTTGTCCTGCGCGGCGAAGGTGAGGTTGGCCTGATCGACGTCGAGCGTGGCTCGCGCGGCCTTGATCACCGCCTGCTGAACCTCGATCTGCGCTTCCTTGCTCGATATGGTGGCATTCGCCGCCAGCACATCGGCCTTGGCCTGGTCGAGCGCGACCCTGAAGTCGCGGTCGTCGATCCGGGCCAGCACCTGACCGGCCTTCACTTGCTCGTTATCGGCGACCAGAACGCGATCGAGATAGCCGCCGACCTTCGGAGCGACGGTGGTGTTGTCAGCCTTCACATAGGCGTCATCGGTCGAGACGAGGTACTGGCCGACAGTCCAGTAATCATAGCCGTACCAGCTCGCACCGGCGACTGCGATGACCGCGGCTCCCATCAGCAATAGCTTGCGAAGACTGAGTTTTTTCCTGGTGGCGACGGCTGGTGTGCCGGGCAGGACACCCTCCAGCGCGGAAGCGGGCAGGGCGGTCTGGACGGCGGCAGATGGGGTGGTGTGGACGGTCATGGCCGGCTCCCCTGATTTAGGAAACTTGACGATTTCCAAAATGAGGCTAGCTTTGGAATTGTCAATGGAATGACAGGCATCATGTAAAGACATGGCTGAGGCAAGACAGGACAACGCATGCCGCCCGCGCGGGCGGCCCCCGGTGCGCAGCGACGAGGAGACGACGCGAATCGTCCTCGAAGTGGCGCGGCATACCTTCGCGGTCGAAGGCTATGCCGCGACCAGCACCGAAGAGCTCGCCCGCCGCGCCGGCATCTCGACCAAGACGCTCTATCGCCTTTTTCCAGGCAAGGCCGCGCTGTTCGAGGCCATGTGCGCAGACAGGCTCGAGCGCCTGCTCTCTGCCGTCGATCTCCAGGCCGGCGATGACGTCGATATCGAAATGGGCTTGCGCGCCGCTCTGATGGCCTGCGCCGATCTCGCGCTCGACCCCGAGGTCGTGGCGTTGCAGCGCATGGTGCTGCAGCAATCCGCTACATTTCCCGAGCTCGCCGCGAATTTCTACACCAACGGCATCGCCCGCACCGTCAGGACACTCGCCGGTTGGCTGCGCCTCCAGGTCAAGCGCAAGCGCATCGCCATCGGAGACGCCGAAGAAGCGGCCGGCATGCTGATCGGCATGGTCGCGTCGGCGCCGCAGCGTGCCGCGATCTATGGCGGTGCAGCTTTGCCGTCACGCAAGCAGATCGAACGACGCGTGGAGACCTGCGCGGCGCTTTTCCTGGACGGCTGCCGCGCCAAACCGGCCTAGCGGCTCCGTTTTGACAATCCCATTCGCTTCGGCTATGTATTTCGCATGCGAAATAAAACAACCGCAGCGAGACATCATCGGCTGATCTATCTGCTGAACGTCGCGCAACGGCGCCTGCAGCGTTGGATGGCGGCACAGCCCTCGAGCGAAGTGACGCCGGCACAGGCCGGGTTGCTGTTCATCCTCGGCAAGCAGGATGGCGTCCTCATGGGCGAAGCCGGGGCGGCACTGGATATGGGCCCGGCCGGCATCTCCGGCCTGGTGGATCGCAGTGCTGCGGCAAAACTGGTCGAGCGGAGGGCCGATCGCGAGGACGGCCGTGCCTGGCGGGTGTGGTTGACGCCAAGGGGCCGCGATGTGCTGGCGCAGGCAAAGACCGACACGGCTGCAATCAACGCCGCGCTGACGGAGGGATTTACCGGTGCGGAGATCGAAATTGTCGCGCGCTGGCTGAGGAGCATTCAAGACAAGTTTCCAAGAGAGATTTCAAGAGACACCACAAGGGATCCAGAGGACTAAGAGGAGAAACCGATGACCGAGCATGTGCGCGTCGAAAACAACGGCGGAGTTCTCACGATCACGCTGGCGCGCCCCGACAAGAAGAACGCGCTGACGGATGCGATGTACGGCAAGCTTGCCGACACCGTCGAATCCGCCGAGTCCGATCCGTCCGCGCGCGTGCTGCTGATCCGCGGCGAGGGTGACATGTTCACTGCCGGCAACGACGTCGGCGAGTTTGCAGCCGTCGCCACCGGCAAGTCCGAAGGCAGCCGCAACGTCGGCCGCTTCATCCAGTCGCTGGCGCGTTGCACCCGTCCGCTGGTCGCGGCCGTGCAGGGCCGCGCCGTCGGCATCGGCACCACGATGCTCTTGCATTGTGATCTCGTCGTGCTCGCCGACAATACACTGTTGTCGACGCCCTTCGTCAGTCTCGCGCTGGTTCCAGAGGCCGCATCGAGCCTGCTGATGCCGGCGCGCATAGGCTATTCCCGCGCCTACGAGATGTTCGCGCTCGGCGAGACCGTGCCGGCCAAGGCGGCGCTGGAATGGGGCCTGGCCAGCCGCGTGGTGCCGCTGGACAAGCTCGACGCCGAGGCGCTTGCGTTGGCGCAGCGTCTCGCCCGCCAGCCGGCCGGTGCGCTCACTGCGACCAAGAAACTCATGCGAAACGGCGAGGCCCTGGTCGCTCAGATGCTGGCGGAGGGCGAGCAGTTCGCACGGCGCCTGCGCACCGCCGAGGCACGCGAGGCGTTCACGGCCTTTGCCGAGCGTCGGCCGCCTGACTTCACCAAGGTTTCGTGACGTCGAGGCGGTGTTAGGGTCTGGCAAACCGGGAATTCCCCGCGTTTGATTCAGCCTTAACGGAACGTTCGCATGTCGCGGTGCAAGGTGGCTTCTCGTGAAGTAGGCCCCTTGCGACCCATGTCCATGTTTAAGAAATCGGTAAGCTCGCTCCTCCTGGTGTTGATGGCTCTGCTGGCGGCCGGCGCGCTCGCCTCTACGGCGATCCAGATGGTCGGGGCCTTCGGCCGCTACAGCGACAGCCTCGAGACCGCGAGGCTGGCCGCCGCGGACAAGGCGATCTTTCATGGCGTGCTGGCGCTGCGCAGCAATCGCGGCGACGCCCAGAGCGCGCTGCTCGGCGAAGACGACGCGCGTCCCAAGCTTGCCGAGGCCGAGAAGGCGGAGCAGGGTGGCTATGATGGCGTCAGCGCCGCGATGGCCAGTGTCAACTTCGTCCGGCGCGACGAGCTTGCGAGCACGCTGAAGCAGCGCTGGGGCGAGGCCGCGCCGCAATTCCAGCTGTTCTACGACGAAGCCAGGCGTCCCCGTGCCGAACGCAAGATCGAGCGCACCGACTCCTGGTACGACGCCGTCTCCAAGGTCATCGACACCGCGAATCTCGCCTCCACCGCGGTGTCGAACCGCGCCTGGATGGACGATCCCTTCATTGCCCGCATGATCCAGGTCCGACGTCTCGCCTGGCAGGTGCGCGACCGCTATGGAATCCATTGTTCGGCATTGCGCTCGAACGTCAACAGCAGCAAGCCGCTCGACGACGCCCAGAAGCGCGCGCTGGCGCAATGGGACGGCACCATCGCTTCCGCCTGGTCCGGCATGGACGAGCTGTTGGCCTCGCCCGACGTGGCCGCGGAGTTGATCGGCGCCGCCACGGAGGCGCGAGGCAAGACGGACGGCGTGCTCAGGCAGATCGGCGATCTCACCAAGAATTTCGACGGCAGCGGCAAGCCGGCGATGGCGGCGGCGGACTGGAATGTGCTGTGCCAGTCGCCGTTCCCGCTCATTGTCGGGATCGCGACCAAGGCGCTCGACCAGTCGATCGCGCGCGCCGAGACCGTCCAGGCCAAGGCGCTGACCAATCTGATCGTGCAGTCGCTCGCGTTCCTGCTGGCGCTCGCCGTGACGCTCGCCGGTGTCTATGTCGTGCGAAATCGCCTGATGCGTCCGGTGCGCGCCATTCTCGACGCGATCGCCCGGATCAGCGCGCGCGACTACGCAACGTCGGTTCCGCAACCCCGCTATCCCGACGAGTTCGGCACCATGGCCGCCGCGCTGGAAAGCCTGCGCGAAAGCGCGGCCACCGCGGAACGTCTTGGCCGGGAACGCGAATCGCAGCAGGCGATGCAGCTCGCCCGCTCGGGCACCGTCGACGAGGCGTGCCGTAGCTTTGACGAAACCGTGCAGGCGGTGATTCAAAGCGTCGCGACATCGGCCAAGGAGCTCGATGCGACCGCGACCGACGTGCGCACGTTGGTGTCGGAATCGAGCAGCCAGACTTCCGCGGTCTCGTCCGCCGCCGAGCAGGCCACCAACAATCTCGAAAGCATCGCGGCCGCGACCGAGGAGCTTTCGGCCTCTGTCGGCGAGATCTCCGCGCAAGTGCAGTCCAGCGCACGTGATGCGCGCGAAGCGGTGTTCCAGGTCGAGCAGACCAATGCCACCGTCGAAATCCTCGACCAGACCGCAGGCCGCATCAGCGAAGTCGTGAAGATGATCCACGCCATCGCCGGCCAGACCAATCTGCTCGCCTTGAACGCCACGATCGAGGCGGCCCGTGCCGGCGAGGCCGGCCGCGGCTTTGCGGTGGTTGCCGGCGAGGTCAAGAGCCTCGCCTCGCAGACCGCGACCGCGACGGAAGAGATCTCGCGCCAGGTGGAGGAGATCCAGGGCGCGACCGGTCAGGCGGTCGCCGCCATCCGTTCGATCGGCGGCGCCATCAGCGGCATCGACGAAAAGATGACCGCCATTGCCGCCGCCGTCGAACAGCAGCGCGCGGCCACCACCGAGATCTCGCGCAACTTCCAGCATGCCGCCCAGGGCACCCGCGAGGTCACCGATACCATCGGCAGCGTGGCCCAGCTCAACCAGGAGACCGGCAATGCCGGCACGGTGCTGTTCCAATCCGTGACCAAGATGTCGGCCGACGCCGACCGCCTCCGTGTCGCGGTCGAGGGCTTCCTCGGCGCCGTAAAGTCCGCCTAAGGCTTCCATTCCCGGCTCGACGGAACGCGGATCGGCATTGCCGCGCCTGCCTGCGACCTGTAAATGGTAGCGGTACCAAGCTCTAACGACGGGACTACAGGGAGATAATTTCGATGCCGGTCACCCCCCACAAGGCCCAGCGCCCCTATCGCGGCGTGTTTCCGGTCGCCCCCACCATCTTCGACGAGCGCGGCGAGCTCGATCTCGAGGGCCAGCGTCGCTGCATCGATTTCATGATCGATGCCGGTTCGAACGGCATCTGCATCCTCGCCAATTTCTCCGAGCAATTCGTGCTGACCGATGCCGAACGCGAGAGCGTGATGCATGCGGTGCTGGAGCAGGTCGCCGGCCGCGTGCCGGTGATCGTCACCACCACCCATTTCAGCTCGGCCGTGTGCGCGGCGCGGGGCCGGCAGGCCGAGGCCGCCGGTGCGGCCATGGTCATGGTCATGCCGCCCTATCACGGCGCCACGTTCCGGGTGCCTGAAAAGGGCATCGTCGAATTCTTCAAGGTGCTCTCGGGCGCGATCAACATCCCGATCATGATCCAGGACGCGCCGGTCGCGGGCACGCCGCTGTCGGTCGAGCTGCTGGCACGGTTGGCGCACGAATTCTCCAATATCCGCTATTTCAAGATCGAGGTGCCGGGCGCGGCGTCAAAGCTCCGCAGCCTGATCGAGGCCGGCGGCAAGGATATAGAGGGTCCCTGGGACGGCGAGGAGGCGATCACGCTGATGGCCGATCTCGATGCCGGCGCGACCGGCGCGATGACCGGCGGCGGCTATCCCGACGGTATCCGCCAGATCATCGATCCCTATTTCGCGGGCGATCGGGAGAAGGCCAAGACCGCCTATGAACGCTGGCTGCCGCTGATCAATTACGAGAACCGTCAATGCGGTCTGATCGCCTGCAAGGCGATGATGCAGGCCGGAGGCGTGATCAAGTCCGACGCGGTCCGCCATCCGCTGCAGCCGCTGCATCCCGCGACGCGGGCAGGACTGCTCGAGCTCGCCAAGGAGCGCGACGCGTTGGCGCTGCGCTGGGGAAAGTAATCCAAAGTCTCCGCCGTCGTCCCGGCCTTTGCCGGGACGACATTGAGAATGCCGCGCAAGCCGCGCTAACTCGCCAGCGTCCACTCGCCAATGACGCGAAACCTCGTCTTCGCGTCATCCTGCTTGAACAGCGTGATGCGATCGATCTCGAGCGTGTCGAGACCGAGCCCCGCAAACCGCGCCCGCAACATCTCCAGGATCGGCCCGCGCCGATCCGCATCCAGCCGCCCCGTCACGGTCATGTGGAAGCGGAACTCCTCCATCACGTAGGGATAGCCCCAGCGATCGAGATAGTCGCGCTGCCGCTCGCTGAGCCTGTCGGGCCTGCGCCGCGCGCGGTCTTCCGCCGTCAGTGGTGGACGGAAGCAATCGAAATCGCGGGCGCAATCGGCGGCAAGCTTTTCAAGCGCATCGACCGGCTCAGCCGGGATCACAGCAATGAAGCCACTGATGGCACCGACCACAGGACGGATCACCGGAATCGGCCGGGCCTTGCCGGCAAATGCGGCACACGCCGCCGAGAGCTCCGCTTCGGTCCTGCCCGCCGCCAGCGCCATCGGCGCCTTGAGCGTGCCGTGAAAGCCGTATCTGCGGGGATCGGCGGTGATGTCGCGCCAGTCAGGTGCAACGCGTAAGGCGTCGCCGGCAAAGGGTGGCTCCTCGCCCGTATAGGCATCATAGCCGAGCAGCTCGGCGCCAAAGCGCGACAGCGCGCTGTCTGCGCCGGCGGCAAAATAGATCGCGTAGCGGGGGAAACCTGTCATTTCAGGAGCATAGCCAATTTAGGCCGCAACGACAGTCTCGCGCGGCGCCGCTGCTGTGCCGATCAGCCGGGTCGCATCGGCGAGATGCACGAGCTTGCCGGCTGAGATCACCGCGACCAGCCGCGGCCGCAACGGCGCACTGTCGTCGACGAGCAGGATGTCGGCACGAAGGCCTGTCGCGAGCGTGCCGCGATCGGTCAGCCCGGTGGCTTCTGCCGGTGCCGACGAGATCAGCTTCCAGGCTTCGGTCAGCGGCAGCACGCCCTCGGCGGCCACGCGGAAGGCCGCGAGCAGCGGCGCCGGATAGTAGTAGTCGGAGGCCAGCACCGAGCAGAGGCCCTTCGCGATCATGTCGGACGCCTTGGTCCAGCCGGTGTGGCTGCCGCCGCGCACGACATTCGGCGCGCCGTAGACGATGGCGTCGCCGGCAGCCGCGGCCTCGCGCGCCGTCTCCTCATTGATCGGAAACTCGGCGAGCTTCACGCCCATGTCGCGAAATGACTTGCGCATCGCCGGCGTCGCATCGTCGTGCGAGAGCATCCGCACGTCGGCCGCGCGGGCCACTGCTGCGAGCCGGTTGATCGACGCCGGAACATCGGCGGCGCGCGAGACGATATGCGTGACGAGCTTGTCGAAGTCTTCGCTCGACAGGCCGGTGCGTTCCACCATGCGGTTGCGCTTGCGTGAATTGGAGATGTCGGCAACGACCCCGTCCATGTGGTCGTTGAAGGCGAACAGGTCGACGCGGCCCTCTCCGAGCCACTGGCTGATCTCATCTTCGGCATCGAGATTGTAGGTCTCGTGGCGCAGATGAAAACGGGTATCGGCGGCGAAGCGCGGACGCTGCCGCTCGATCGCCTCGAGCAGGCGCCTTGCATTGTCGCCGCTGCGCAGGCCCGGCTCCCGCGACCAGGTGGTGGCGTGGAATACCGTGGTGATGCCGTTACCGATGACCTGGCGGTCGGTGTCGTCAAGCGCGACGTCGATCGGGAACTCGACGCCGGCGCGCGGCATCATCTGCCGCTCGAAGGCGTCGCCGTGCAGATCGACGATTCCAGGCAGCACCAGAAGATCGCGCGCATCGATCGCCAGCCGTGCCCGGCCGCGGGATGCATCGATCTGCGCGATGTCGGTTCCTGAAACTGCGAGGGAAGTTTCGGCGAGCTCGGAGCCGATCAGCGTCCGGCCACCCTCGATGAAAATGTCTGTCACGCGACCGCGCTTCGTTTGCTGGAAGGGAAACTTGCCCCTGCTTCGTATGCTCCGAGGAAATCTTCAATCGCGAGCTTGCGGAAATCGGGCAGCGCTTCACGCAATTTGTCGTGATCCCAGTCCCACCATGCCAGCTTGGCAAGCCGCCCGGCAATCTCTTCCGAGAACCGGCGGCGGACGATGCGCGCGGGATTGCCGGCGACGATGGCATAGGCCGGCACGTCCTTTGTGACGATGGCGCCGGCTGCGATGACCGCGCCTGTGCCGATGTTGCGGCCCGGCAGCACGATCGCGCCATGGCCGATCCAGACGTCGTGGCCGATATGGACATGATGCTGGCGTCGCCACTCGAAAAACTCGCTGTCGTCGCTCTCGCCGGGAAAGTAGGCGCTGGAGCGGTAGCTGAAATGCGCCTGCGTGGCGCGGTGCATCGGATGATTGCCGGGATTGATCCGCGTCATCGCCGCGATCGAGCAGAACTTTCCGATCGTGGTGCAGGTGATCTGCGCGTCGTTGACGACGTAGGAGTAATCGCCCATCGCCACCTCGTGCAGGATCGTTCGCGCGCCGACCTCGGTGTAGGCGCCGAGCCTGACCTCGTGCAGTTTCGCCGAAGGATCGATGGTCGGCTCGACCGAAAGCACCTTGGTCATGTTGTATCCGAAATTTCGAGGGCGGGCGCTCGTCTTCGAGCGGCCCGATGACATCATCATGACGATACAATGACAGGGGATGAGCTGTGTTGGATCGCCGCACCGTCGTGCTCATGTCACACGAGTGTCAACCGCCGGCGCTAGCGGTGGGCTCCAGCTACTCTGGAGCGCTGCATGCTGGTGGTTGAAGGTCTGACGTGCCGGTTCGGCGCAAAAGCCGCGGTGGACGACGCTTCGTTTCAAATCTCGCCCGGCGGCTTCGTCGGTGTGATCGGGCGCTCCGGCGCCGGCAAGTCCACCTTGCTGCGGACCATCAACCGTCTGGTGACGCCGACGCAGGGCCGCATCCTGTTCGACGGCCTCGACGTCACCGCGCTGCGTGGCAAGGAGCTGCGGCAGTGGCGGGCGCGCTCGGCCATGATCTTCCAGCAGTTCAACCTGGTCGGCCGGCTCGACGTGCTGACCAATGTGCTGATGGGTCGTTTGGCAACCATGCCGGCCTGGCGCTCGCTATCGCAGGTCTGGCCCGAGCAAGACAAGGCGCTGGCGATGTCGGCGCTCGAACAGTTCGACATCGCCGCGCTCGCCGCCCAGCGCGCCGACCAGCTCTCCGGCGGCCAGCAGCAGCGCGTCGCCATCGCGCGGGCGCTGGTGCAGCAGCCGGACATCATCCTCGCCGACGAGCCGATCGCCTCGCTCGATCCGCGCAACACCAAGATCGTCATGGACGCGCTGCTGCGCATCAACAAGCACTTCGGCATCACCGTGATCTGCAATTTGCATTCGCTCGATCTGGCGCGCAGCTATTGCGACCGTCTGATCGGTATGGCGCAGGGGCGGGTGGTGTTCGATGGCGCCCCGTCCGCACTGACCGACCTCGTCGCGCGTGAGCTCTATGATCTCGAAGCCGCCGAAATCATGGGCGGCGCGCCTGCGCCGGCGCCCGAGGGCGTCCCGGCGCTCGGAAGGGCCGCGGCTGCCTGAGCCGCGCCGCATCCATTATTGCCAGTCTTGCGTCAACCGATCCTATCACATGAAGAGGACATCATGATCACTCGCAGACTCATTCTCGCCGGCGCAGCCGCGCTGACCTTTGCCGGATCCGCCTCCGCCGAAGACTGGAGGACGAAATATCCGGAGATCACCTTCGCCGCGATTCCGGCCGAGAACGGCTCGGGCGTGACCGAGCGCTATGCCCCCTTCATCAGCTATCTGTCCAAGGAGCTTGGCATCAAGGTCACACTGCGTGTCGCCAACGACTACGCGGCTCTGATCGAGGGCCAGCGCGCCGGCAACATCCAGATCGGCTATTACGGTCCGGCTTCCTTTGCGCGTGCCCGCCTCACCGGCGTGAAGACCGACGCCTTCGTCATCGACGTCAATTCCGACGGCTCGAAGGGCTACTACTCGGTGTTCTACGTGTTGGCGAAATCGCCGTACCGGAAGATCGAGGATCTCAAGGGCAAGAACCTCGGGCTGGTCGATCCGAACTCCACGTCCGGCAACAACATGCCCCGCTTCAAGCTGAACGCGATGGGGATCGATCCCGATGCCTATTTCTCCAAGGTCGTCTTCACCGGCAGCCACGAGAACGCCGTTCTCGCGCTCGCGCAAGGAACCGTCGATGTCGCCGCCAACTGGTGGAACGCCGACGACGATTCCAACCTGACCCGCATGCTCAACAAGGGCATGGTGAAGTCGGCCGACGGCACGCCGATGAAGAAGGAGGATTTCCGCATCATCGTGAAGTCCGACCTCATCATCAACTCGCCCTATGCCTATCTCAGCGATCTGCCTGACGACATGAAGGCCGCGATCAAGAAGGCCTTCCTCGATGCGGCGACGAAGGACCCCGAGGCGTTCAAGAAGCTCTCCGACGGCAAGAACAAGCCCTGGGAGCCGGTCGCCACCGACGATTACAACAAGACCATCGAGCTGATCAAGTTCGTCGACAATCTGCGCAAGAAGGCGTCCTGACCTCGTCGGGACATGTACTGGAGCCGGGTCGAGGGACCTGGCTCTGTTCTTGATGGATCTGTCTGTGCTGGATCTGTGCCTTCGATGACGATTGCGGTTTCGATCCTTCCCGAGCAGCAGCTCGCCGCCCTCAACGCCGCCTATCGCAAGGCGGTCGCACGCAAGCGCTTGCGGCTGCTGGCGGGCCTCGCCGTCTTCGTCGTCGCGCTGATTGTGGCCTCGATCGGCGCCGAGGTGAATTTGCGGACGTTCTTCAGCTATTTCGGCAACTTCGTCAGCTATTTCGACCGCATCCTGACCCTCGATAGCGGCGAGCGGGTCTGGACCAATCCTGGCGAGTGGTTCTGGGGCTGGCACAAATGGCTGAGACTGCTCGGCGAGACGCTGCTGATCAGCTATGTCGGCACGCTGATCGGCAGCGTTTTCGCCTTCGCGCTGAATTTCTTGTCCGCTGAGAACACCTCGCCCGCGGCCTGGCTGCGCTTCACGGTGCGGCGCTTGCTTGAATTCGCGCGCACGGTGCCCGGCATCGTGTTTGCGTTGATCTTCGTCATGGCCTTCGGCCTCGGTCCGGTCGCGGGTGTGCTGGCGATCGCGATCCACTCGACCGGCGCGCTCGGAAAACTGTTCTCGGAGATCGTCGAGAATGCGGACATGAAGCCTGCCGAAGGTATCCGCTCCACCGGCGCGAGCTGGATCTCCTGCATGCGATTTGCGATCCTGCCGCAGGTCTCGGCGGGCTATGCCAGCTACGCGCTGCTGCGCTTCGAGATCAACGTTCGTGAAGCTTCTGTCATGGGCTTTGTTGGCGCCGGCGGCATCGGGCAGGAGCTGATCGTCGCGATCCGTAAGTTCTACTACTCCGATGTCAGCGCCATCCTCGTCACCATCATCGTCACGGTCTTCCTGATCGACATCACCACCGGCTGGGTGCGCGGCCGCCTGTTTGGCAGGGAGGCGCGAAATTGAGCAAGCCGCCTGAAGTGAACACTGCGGAGTTCCGCGCGCGCTATCCCGACGTCTTCGACCGCCCGGCGTCGTCGCGCCTGGCGACGCCGATGATGCTGCTCGCTGCGCTAGCGATCTTCGTGTTCGGCCTGGTCGATCTCGATTTCTCGCCCTCGCGTTTCATCTCGGGGCTGAGCCAGCTCGGCTGGATCGGCATGATGATGATGCCGCCCGATCCCGGCTCGTCGCTGCCGCTTTATCTGAAAGCGCTGGGCGAGACGCTGTCGATCGCGCTGCTCGGCACCACGCTGGCCGCACTGATGGCGCTGCCGGTCAGCCTGATTGCGGCGCGTAATATCGTGCCTGAAATGGTCCGCTTCCCGGTGCGGCGGTTCCTCGATTCGATCCGCGGCGTCGACACCCTGATCTGGGCGCTGGTCTGGATCAACGTCGTCGGGCTCGGCCCGTTCGCCGGCGTGCTCGCGATCGCGGTGTCGGATTTCGGCGCCTTCGGGAAGCTGTTTTCGGAGGCGATCGAAGGCGCCGACCAGAAGCAGGTCGAGGGCATCCGTGCCTCCGGCGGCGGCGTGCTGCACGAGATCCGCTTCGGTTTGATGCCGCAGGTGCTGCCTGTCATCGCCGGCCAGGTGCTCTACTTCATCGAGTCCAACACGCGCTCGGCAACCATCATCGGCATCGTCGGCGCCGGCGGCATCGGCCTCCAGCTCGCCGAGCAGATCCGCGTGCTGGAATGGCAGAAGGTATCCTTCCTGATCCTGATGATCCTGGTCGCAGTCGCCGCGATCGATTTCATCTCGGGCAAGCTGCGCTTTGCGATCATTGGGCGGCGGGCCGTAGCCTGAGCCTTCCCTACGGCTCCACCAGAAACTCCACCCGCTCGGCTGCAAACCGCGAGTGCTTGGTCAGCAGCGGCTTGCCGCCGAGATCGAGATCCGTCGCATCGACCACCAGGATCGGCCGCCCCAACGGCAGATCGAGCCGCGCGGCGTCGGTCGCGTCCACGATGCCGGCCGTGATCCTCGTGGCGCCGCGGCGGTAGTCGCTGATACCGTAATGCTCGAGCATCTTCGTCATCGAGCGCGTGGCGGCAAACACCGTGCCGGCGTCGGGAAACCACTCTGCCGACAGCCAGGTGGTGGAGACGCAGATCGGCCTGCGATCGGCGAGGCGGATGGCTTCGATCCTGACCAGCGGCGCGCCTGTCTTCAATCCGAGCTCCCGCGCGAACTCCCGCGTTGCGACGTCCTCCGACGCCTCGATCATCCTTCCATGCGGCTCGCGGCCGTCGGCGCCGACGATCTCCGAGAAGCGCGTGCGCGAGCGCAGGGGATAAGCGAGCTTCTGCGCCTCGACATAGGTTCCGCTGCCGCGCTCGGCGCGCACGATGCCGCGGTCGGCGAGCGCCGCCAGCGCGCGCCGCACGGTGTGGCGGTTGACGCGATAGGTTTCGGCGATCTCCATCTCGCCCGGCAGCTTGTCGCCTGTGGCAAAACGGCCGTCGGCGATGCCGCGCTCGATGCCGTCGGCAACGAGGCGCCACAGCGCGACGCCTGAAGAGGCGGTGTCCTGCATGCTCATGTCGGCGATCAGCCTAGCCCGAAAATCACACGTTTGTCACGAAACGGTCATGGCGTTTCCGTATCAAGTTGTCTAGTATCATAGACAACTTGAGTTCGACAAGAGTCGGTGGATTCGGTGACCCAGCACAACACCCAGCAAGCCCAGCGCCAGGCCGCCATGGCTGTGCTGGCGCATGCGGAGGCGGGCGAGATCGCCGCCCGCCTGCGCATGATCTCCTTGCCCGGCCATCAGGAGTTACGCGCGCCGGAGAACGGCCTGGTGATGTTGCGCGGCCGGATCGGTGGCGATGGCGCGCCGTTCAATCTCGGCGAGGCGACGGTGTCGCGCGCCGCCGTGCGGCTTGCGAGCGGCGAGGTCGGCTTCGGCTACACGCTCGGGCGCGATGGCGAGAAGGCGCGGCTGATCGCGCTGTGCGACGCGCTGGTGCAGTCGCGCGATTTTGGCGCGGCTGTCGAGCGCGACGTTATCGCGCCGCTGCGCGAGCAGCTTATGACGAGACGCAGGCGCGCGGCGGAAGAGACCGCTGCGACGAAGGTTGATTTCTACACCATGGTGCGCGGTGAAGGGTGAGGCCATGACCACGATTGCGGAACTGCCGCCGGGGTTCGCCGACAAGGTTTTGTCGGCGCAATCGACCTTTCGCTCGGTCATGGATGCGATGGCGCGGCCGGGCTCGGTCCAGCGCATCCTGCCGATGGCCGGAACACCTGAGACGATGATGCGTGGCACCGCCGCGATCGCGCTGACGCTGTTCGATCATGACACGCCGCTCTGGCTCGATGCTCGGATGGCGGAAAGCCCCGACGTCCTGAAATGGCTGAAGTTCCACAGCGGTGCGCCGGTGGTGCAGGATGCCTCCATCGCGGCGTTCGCTCTGATCAGTGACGGCGGTGCGTTGCCCCCGTTCGAGCGCTTCGCGCTCGGCACCAACGAATATCCTGACCGTTCGACCACGGTGATCATCCAGGTCGAAAGCCTGGACCGAGGACCGGGCTTCGAGCTGCGTGGCCCCGGCATTGACGGTGCCGCGACGCTTCAGGCCACGATCAAGCCCCCCGACCTGTTCGAACGTCTTCGTTGCAACGAAACCCTGTTTCCGCGTGGCATCGACGTGCTTCTGGTCGCCGATGATGCCGTGGCTGCGATCCCGCGCACCACGCGAGTCCTGGGCAAGGGAGGCTAGAGGCATGTATGTCGCAGTCAAGGGTGGCGAACGCGCCATCGAGAACGCTCATCGCCTGCTCGCCAATGCCAGGCGCGGCGACCAAAGCGTTGCGGAAGTCACGCTCGACCAGATCTCTGAGCAGCTTGGGCTCGCCGTCGATCGCGTCATGAGCGAAGGTTCGCTCTATGACCGCGAGCTCGCAGCGCTCGCGATCAAGCAGGCCCGTGGCGACCTGATCGAGGCGATCTTCCTGGTTCGCGCCTTCCGCGCCACCTTGCCGCGCTTCGGCGCCAGCGAACCGGTCGACACCGGCGCGATGAGGGTGCAGCGGCGGGTGTCGTCGACCTTCAAGGATATTCCCGGCGGTCAGATCCTCGGCCCCACCTTCGACTATACGCATCGCCTGCTCGATCCCTCGCTCGCCGGCGGCTTCGTGCCGGAAGCGCCGGCCCTGGCCGAGGCCTCGACGGCGCCGACGCCGCGCGTGACCGACATTCTCGGTCGTGACGGGCTGATCGAGACTTCGCCGCAGGCCGAAGACGGCGCCAGCGTCGGTGATCTCACCCGCGAGCCGCTGAACTTTCCGGCGGACCGCGATCTGCGCCTGCAAAATCTCGCGCGTGGGGACGAAGGCTTTCTGCTGGCGATGGGCTACTCCACCCAGCGTGGCTATGGCCGCAACCATCCCTTTGCCGGTGAGATCCGCTTCGGCGAGGTCGAGGTCGAATTCGCAGCAGAGGACGTCGGCTTCGCCGTGCCGCTCGGTTCGATCGAGCTGACCGAGTGCCAGATGGTCAACCAGTTCAAGGGCTCGGCGAACGAAGCGCCGTGCTTCACCCGCGGCTATGGCCTGGCCTTCGGCCAGAGCGAGCGCAAGACCATGTCGATGGCACTGGTCGACCGCGCGCTGCGTGCCCGCGAGCTCGGCGAAGAGGTCGGAGCTCCGGCGCAAGATGAAGAATTCATCATGTCGCATTCGGACAACGTCCAGGCGACCGGTTTCGTCGAGCATCTGAAGCTGCCGCATTATGTCGACTTCCAATCCGAGCTCGGCCTGTTGCGCAAGCTGCGCAAGGAATTCGCCGAAGCTTCTGCCGAAGCCAATGCGGCCGATGCCATGAAGGAGGCCGCGGAATGAACGCGCCCGCCTACAATTTCGCCTATCTCGACGAGCAGACCAAGCGGATGATCCGCCGTGCGATCCTCAAGGCGATCGCGATTCCCGGCTATCAGGTGCCGTTCGCCAGCCGCGAAATGCCGATGCCGTATGGCTGGGGCACCGGCGGCGTGCAGGTGACGGCCGCGATCCTGGGACCGCAGGACGTGCTGAAGGTGATCGACCAGGGCTCGGACGACACCACCAATGCGATCTCGATCCGAAAATTCTTCGCCAAGACGGCCGGCGTCGCGACGACGACTTCGACCGAAGAGGCGACGGTGATCCAGACGCGCCATCGCATCCCCGAGGCGTCGCTGCTTGCGAACCAGGTTCTGGTCTACCAGGTGCCGATCCCGGAGCCCTTACGCTTCCTCGAGCCGCGCGAGACCGAGACACGGCGCATGCATGCGCTCGCCGAATACGGGTTGATGCATGTGAAGCTCTACGAGGACATCGCCCGCTTCGGTCACATCGCGACCGCCTACGCCTATCCCGTGAAGGTGAATGCGCGCTACGTGATGGACCCGTCGCCGACGCCGAAGTTCGACAATCCCAAGATGGACAATTGCCCGGCGCTGCAATTGTTCGGCGCCGGCCGCGAGAAGCGCATCTACGCGATCCCGCCCTATACGAAGGTGGTGTCGCTCGATTTCGAGGACCACCCGTTCGAGCCCTATCGCTTCAACGCGCCCTGTGCGCTATGTGGCGCGGAAAGTTCCTATCTCGACGAGATCGTCACCGACGACAAGGGCAGCCGCATGTTCGTCTGCTCGGACACCGACTATTGCGAGGGCCGGCAGGCCGCCGGCCATCACGGTGCCCTGAGTGCTGCACCCTACAAGGACAAGGCGCAGGGGAAAGCACAAGGGAAAGCAAATGGCTGATTTCGATACGCTCGAAGCTGATCAGCCGCTGCTGACCGCCGATAGCCTCAGCAAATCCTACGGCCGCATCGCCGCGTGCCGCGACGTGTCGTTCTCGCTCTATCCCGGCGAGGTGCTGGCGATCGTCGGCGAATCCGGTTCGGGGAAGTCGACGCTGCTGCAGCTGCTGTCAGGTCAGCTCGCCGCCAGCGGCGGGCAGGTGTCCTATCGCATGCGCGATGGCGTCACGCGCGATCTCGCCGCGCTTGGCGAGGCCGAGCGGCGTCTGCTGTTCCGTACCGATTGGGGTTTTGTGCACCAGGATCCGGCGCAGGGCCTGCGCATGGCAGTCTCGGCCGGCGCCAATGTCGGCGAGCGGCTGATGGCCGTGGGCTGGAACCACTACGGCCGGATCCGCCAATCCGCCTCCGACTGGCTGACCCGTGTCGAGATCGACGTCGCGCGCATCGACGATGCGCCGCGCACCTATTCCGGCGGCATGCGCCAGCGTCTCCAGATTGCGCGCAACCTCGTCACCGGGCCGCGGCTGGTGTTCATGGACGAGCCGACCGGCGGACTTGATGTGTCGGTCCAGGCCCGCCTGCTCGATCTCTTGCGCAATCTCGTCGCCGAACTGCATCTCGCCGTCGTCATTGTCACCCACGATCTCGCGGTTGCGCGGCTGTTGTCGCATCGCGTGATGGTGATGAAGGGCGGCAGCGTCATCGAAACAGGTCTGACCGACCAGGTGCTGGACGATCCGCGCGAGCCCTACACCCAGCTCCTCGTCTCCTCGATTTTGCCGCCATGAGCCTTCGAACAAGAGCCTGCCTATGACCGTCATGATCGATATCGCCGACGCCAGAAAGACCTTTACGATGCACCTGCAAGGCGGCATCGAACTGCCTGTCGTGCGCGGCGTGACCTTCCAGGTCCAACGGGGTGAATGCGTGGTGCTCTCAGGTCCATCGGGCGCCGGCAAATCCTCGATCCTGAAGATGATCTTCGGCAATTACCGCTGTGATTCCGGCCATATCGGCATCCGCCATCGCGGCTCGCTCATCGATCTCGCCACCGCCGAGCCGCGGCGGGTCCTCAACGTTCGTCGGACCACCATCGGCTATGTCAGCCAGTTCCTGCGCGCGGTGCCGCGCGTTGCGACCATCGACGTCGTCGCCGAGCCGCTGATCGTCAACGGCCGCAGCCGGGCCGATGCACAAGCGCGCGCCGGTGAGCTGTTGCATCGCCTCAACATTCCCGAGAGGCTTTGGCAGCTGCCGCCCGCGACGTTCTCCGGCGGCGAGCAGCAGCGCGTCAACATCGCGCGCGGCTTCATCCCGGACCTGCCGATCCTGCTGCTGGACGAGCCGACCGCATCGCTGGACGCCGCCAACCGCGCCGTCGTGGTCGAGCTGGTCGCCGAGAAGAAACGCCAGGGCGTCGCCATGGTCGCCATTGTCCATGACGACGAAATCCGCCATTTGATCGCCGACCGCATCGTCGACGTCACCAGCTTTGCCGCCGCGGCCTGAAGGACATGGATATGAAGCCGAAGGACATTGTGATCGCCAACGCCAGGATCGTGCTGGCTGACCGGGTGATCGAGCAGGGCTGGCTTGCTCTCGCGGACGGACGCATCGCCGAAATCGGCGAGGGCAGGGCGCCCGCAGGAGCCGAGGATGCCGGCGGCGACCTGATCATGCCGGGTCTGATCGAGCTCCACACCGATCATCTCGAGGCGCATTACGTGCCGCGTCCAAAGGTGTTCTGGAATCCGGTCGCCGCTGTCGTCTCCTATGACGGCCAGCTCGCGACCTCGGGCATCACCACTGTGTTCGATTCGCTCCGGGTCTGGCGCGAGGATGGCGCCGAGGAGGTCGATGGCCGCGCCGGCGTGCTCGCCGCCGCGATCACGGCTGCGCGGGATGGCAATCTGCTGCGCGCCGACCACTTCCTGCATTTGCGCTGCGAAATCCCGATGCCGAGCGTGGTGGAAGAGGCCAGGGAGCTGATCGACCGGCCTGACGTCAAGCTGATATCGCTGATGGATCACACGCCCGGCCAGCGCCAGTTTCGCGACGAAGGCAAGCTCCGCGACTATTACCGTGGCAAGAACGGCGGAAAGACCGACGCCGAGCTCGACGAGCTCTTTGCCAGGCGCTTCGAGTACCAGAAGCAATATGCCGCGACCAATATGCGCAAGATCGTGGCGCTGGCGCACCAGTACAGGATTCCGCTGGCGAGCCATGACGACACCACGGAGGAGAACGTTGAGGATGCCGTGCGTGACGGTGTCGCGGTGGCGGAGTTCCCCACCACGATCGAGGCCGCGCGCGGCCTGCACCATGCCGGCATCGACATCCTGATGGGCGCGCCCAATGTCGTGCGCGGCGGTTCGCATTCCGGCAACATCGCCGCGGCCGATCTCGCCCGCGAGGGCCTGCTCGACATCCTGTCGTCGGACTACATCCCGTCCAGTCTGCTGCTGGGCGCGCTGCAATTGCCCGAGCATGCGCCGTCGATCAGCCTGCCGACCGCCGTTCGAACCGTGACGAAGGCACCCGCCGATGCGGTTGGCCTCACCGATCGGGGCGAGATCGCGATCGGCAAGCGTGCGGACCTGATCCGCGTGCATGTCGCCGGTAGCGTTCCCGTGGTACGCAGCGTCTGGCGTGAAGGGGGCCGCGTCGCATGAGCGAGACCGTCGCGACGGCGCAGGGCGCGGCGGACGCGATCGGTCCCGGCCGGCTCGTGCTCGTCGTCGGCCCGAGCGGCGCCGGCAAGGACACGTTGCTGCGGCTCGCGCAGGCGGCCTGTGTCGACGATCCCGACGTCGTCTTCCCGCGCCGCGTCGTGACGCGCGCATCCTCCGCCGACGAGGACAACATCGCCGTGAGCCCCGACGACTTCGCCCGTGCGCGCGATCACGGCGTTTTCGCCGTGCATTGGGACGCACACGGGCATTCCTATGCGCTGCCGCGGGAGATCAATGACGACATCCGCGCGGGCCGCACCGTGGTGGTCAACGTCTCGCGCACGGTGATCCGCGCGCTGCGCCGGACCTATGCCAACGTTGCCGTGGTCGCGATCACGGCGCCGCCCGACGTGCTGGCGCGGCGTCTTGCCGCGCGCGCGCGTCACAGCGACGGCAACATCGCCGATCGGCTCACACGCAGCGTCGACGATGCCTCGGCCAATGCCGATCTGACCATCCTCAACGCGGGCAGCGCGGACTATCACAGTCGTCAGCTTGTGCGCGTGATCAGGAATGAGTGCTGGCACGATTAATCGCCGGCAGAACAGGAGAGAGCGGAATGACGGTGATCAAGACGGTCGAGGAACTCGAAGCCATCTATGGCGCCACCAATGACGCCTCGACCGTCAAGGTCGCCGACCACGTCACCCCACTCTACCGCATCTTCATCGAGAAGGCGCCTTTCGCGGCGCTGGCAACGATCGGACCCGAGGGCATCGACTGCTCGCCGCGCGGCGATCTCCCCGGCTTTGTCCGCATTCACGATCCCAAGACATTGATGCTGCCGGATCGCCGCGGCAACAACCGGGTCGATTCGCTGCGCAACATCGTGCGCGACCCCCGCGTGTCGTTGATGTTCCTGATCCCCGGCTCCGGCAACGCGGTCCGTGCCAACGGCCGCGCGCATCTCTCGGTCGATCCGAATCTGCTCGCTTCGTTCAGGGTCGAGGGCAAGGCGCCGCGCAGCGTCATGGTGATGAGCGTGGACGAGATCTACTTCCAGTGTGCCCGCGCCATCGTCCGCTCCGACCTCTGGAATCCCGACAAGCGCATCGATCCGAAGACGCTGCCGACGCCGGGCCAAATCCTCGCCGAGATGAGCCAGAACAAAGTCGGCGGCGCGGAGTATGACCGCATCTGGCCGGAACGCGCTGCCGCGACGATGTGGTGAGCGCTGCTCTCTCGTCCCCCTCGCCCCGCTGGCGGGGCGAGGTGAAGAGGCAGCCCGCGTGAGATGAATCCGCCTGTCAGTGCGTGCAGTGAGAGAAGCGCCTCAGCGCGCCCGCCGCAAAATTTGGATAGCCATTTCATTGACCAAAGGCGCTGATCGCTCGATATTCGGAGCGTCGAAACTGCTCCTCGAGCCGAAGCCGCCACATGAGAACCGATCAGCAGCGCAATCAGAACGACACGCATGAATGCGTGACGCGGCGCTGTTTCTCGGCGGCATCAGGCGCCTGTTGTTGTTGCTGACGGTCTTCTAGCAACCTTCCATATCGCTATGTCCACGACAGGAACGCCGAGACTTCGGCGAATGAGCAGTCATGTCCCAAGCCCAACAGCAAGCCAAGTCCAACGCCTACATCATCGAAATCCACGATCGCGCCGCCGGCGTCGTCACTCGCACTGAGCGCGGCTTCCGCTTCTTTTCCTCCGAGCGTCTGTTCGCCAGTCTCGAGGGCCGTCAATTCCGCTCTGCACGCGAGGCCGAGCGCGCTGCACGTGCCGTGTTCTCCGAGCGGAACCGGCGCGTGAAGTCTTCACCCCTCACCAACTGAAAGGACCGCAACATGATCGCACGACGACAACTCCTGGCCGCAGCGCTGCTGCTCACCACCGCTATCACTGTGCCCGTGCGGGCGGAGGACAAGCCGGCGGAGATCCGCATCGGCACTCAGAAGGGTGGCTTCTTCCCGGCTGTGCGCCAACGGCAGACGCTCGAAACCGCATTCAAGCCGCTCGGCATCGAGGTCAAGTGGATCGACTTCCAGTTCGGTCCGCCCCTGCTGGAAGCGATCAATGTCGGCAGCGTCGATTTCGGCTTTGTCGGCGACACCCCGCCGATCTTCGCGCAGGCCGGCGGCGCCAGGATCCGTTATGTCGCGGCCGTGAAGTCCGAAGGCGACAATCAGGCCATCGTCGTGCCGAAGGACTCACCGATCAAGACGATTGCCGATCTCAAAGGCAAGCGCGTCGCCTTCGGCAAGGGATCGAGCGCGCATAATCTCCTGGTCGCATCGCTCGAGAAGGCCGGCCTGTCCTGGTCCGACATCACTCCGGCGCCGCTCGCGCCGGCGGACGCGACAGCAGCCTTCGTCAAGGGCTCGGTCGACGCCTGGTCGATCTGGGACCCGTATCTCGCGCTCGCCGAATTGAAGGAGAATGCGCGCGTTCTGGTCTTCGACAAGGACGTTCACAAGCCGAACGCCTTCTACATCGCCAACACCGATTTCGTCGAACGATATCCCTCGCTGGTCGCGAAGCTCAACACGACCTTCGCGGCTGAAGGCGGCTGGGCGAATTCCCATCATGAGGAGGTGGCGAAGGCGCAGGCGGAGGCAACGGGTGTGGAGATCGAGGCCATCAGGCGCTTCGTGAATCGATCCACCTACAACGTGGTGCCGCTCGATGCCGAGGTGATCAAGACGCAGCAGGCCATCGCCGACCGCTTTGCCAAGCTCGGCCTGATTCCGAAGCCGGTCAACGTCTCCGACATCGCCTGGAAGTGGACGCCGGGCTCCTGAGTCGGGAGCTAGCCCCTGAGCGCCGCCAGTAGTTCATCCGGGCGCTCGGCCATAATCATATGGCCGGCGCCCGGCACCACGACGGTCTTGGCGTGCGGGATCGCCGCCGCGAGAGCCTTGCCGGCCTTCACGGGTGTCATCATGTCCCGCTCGCCGAGGATCACAGTCGTCGGCACCTTGACGCTCGCGGCCGCGGTCAGTGCATTCGCGTAGGCATTGCAGGCCGACAAATCCCTGAACAGCACGCCCGGTTCGCAAGCCTGAAGCACCGCCTGTGCGCCGCCATGCATCCACAGGCCGGGCGCGAGGCTGCCGCCGAGCTCGGCGCTAAAGCCGAGGCCCCAGATCGAGACCATGTCGTTGGCGTCCTGCGAGTTGGCTTCGGCAGCCTTCAACAGATCCGCGCCGACAGTCATGGTTGCAGCCGTGCCGATCAGGCTCAGCGCGGAGACTTTGTCGGGGTGACGCGCGGCGGTCTCGAGCGAGATCAGCGATCCCATGGAATGGCCGATCAAATGCGCTTTCGTAGCTCCGGACGCATCGAGCAGCGCCGCGGTCCAGTCGGCCATCTCGGCGATGCTTGTGAGCGATGGTCCGGCGGAGCGGCCGTGACCCGGCAGATCAGGTGCGAGCACGCCAAAACCGTGATGGGCGAACCAGCGCGTATGCAGGGCCCAGGTCGCATGATCGAAGCCGGCACCATGGATGAAGACGACCGTAGTCAACGATTTGTCGAACTCGCGGCCGCCGGTTGCGACAAATATCTCGGTGCCGTTGACGGAGAGCTTCATCGTGTCAAACCTTCTGCGATATGCGCAGCGCCTGCGCGAGATCGTCGATGATGTCGCTGGCCGTCTCGATGCCGACCGATAGCCGCACCAGCTCTTCGCCGATGCCGGCGGCCTTGAGCTGCTCGGCGTCCATCTGCTGATGCGTGGTGGAAGCCGGGTGGATCACCAGCGTCTTGGCATCGCCGACATTGGCGAGATGGCTGATCATGCGCAGGGACTCGATGAACTTGCGGCCTGCAGGCCGGCCGCCCTTGATACCGAAGGAGACGATCGAGCCCGCGCCGCGCGGCAGCAATGTTTTTGCGAGCTGATGGTCGGGATGGTTCTCCAGCGACGGATGCAGCACCCAGTCGACGGCCTTGTTCGACTTCAGCGCGTCCAGCACAAGATGTGTGTTCTGCATGTGGCGATCCATGCGCACGCCGAGCGTCTCCACGCCCTGCAAGAGCTGGAACGCGTTGGTCGGCGACAGGCAGGCGCCGAAATCGCGCAAGCCTTCGGTGCGTGCGCGCATGATGAAGGCCGCGGTGCCGAACTGCTCGTCGAAGACGATGCCGTGATAGCCGCCATAGGGCTCGGTGAGCACGCCGAACTTGCCCGACATGCGCCAGTCGAAGCGGCCGCCATCGACGATGGCGCCGCCGATCGCGATGCCGTGGCCGCCGATCCATTTGGTCGCCGAATGCATGACGATGTCGGCGCCAAGCTCGATCGGCCGGCTCAGATAGGGCGTGGCAAAGGTGTTGTCGATCAAGAGCGGAATTTTCGCCTCATGCGCGATCGCGGCGACCTCAGGGATGTCGAGCACTTCCAACCCGGGATTGCCGATGGTCTCGCCGATCACCAGCTTCGTGGTCGGCTTGATCGCCTTCCGGAACGCGTCATGATCGCGCGGCTTCACGAAGCTCGTGGTGATGCCGAAGCGCGGGAGTGTGTGCGCCAGCAGGTTGATGGTGCCGCCATAGAGCGAACTCGACGCCACGATGTGGTCGCCGGCGTTGAGCAGCGTCGCGATGGCCAGATGCAGCGCGGCCATGCCGCTCGCGGTGCAGATTGCGCCGACGCCGCCCTCGAGCGCCGCGAGCCGCTCCTCCAGCACACCGGTGGTCGGATTGGAGATGCGCGTGTAGATGTGGCCGGCGCGCTCCAGGTTGAACAGCGCCGCGGCGTGATCGGAATCCTGGAACACGTAGGACGTGGTCTGGTAGATCGGCACCGCGCGGGCGCCGGTCGCGGGATCCGGATGCTGGCCCGCATGCAGGCTCAGGGTCTCGAAGGCGGGCGGTTTTGGCGCGGGCATGCGTGGCCTCGTTGGTCGGTCGGCGGAGGTCGCCCTTGTGCCACAGAATGGCGCTGGAAGTCAGCCCATTGACAGGGTCGCCTAATCGCGACAGGCGCGATCGCGCTCACACCACGGGCTGCACCGCCAGCCGATCCCGCACCTCGGCTGCGATCTCGAACGATCGCAGACGCGCGGCGTGATCGTAGATCTGGCCCGTGGTCATCAGCTCGTCCGCCGCAGTGTCGGCGATCAGCGCCTTCAGCTTGTCTTCGACAACAGCAGGCGAGCCGACGGCGGTGCAGGCCAGCGACTGCGCGACGCCGGCCTTCTCCGCCGGCGACCACAGCGCGTCCATGTCGTCGACCGGCGGCGGCAGCTGGCCGGGCGTGCCGCGGCGCAGATTGATGAACTGCTGCTGCAGCGAGGTGAATAAGCGCTGCGCCTCGGCATCGCTGTCGGCGGCGAACACGTTGACGCCGACCATCGCATACGGCTTGTCGAGCTGCGCCGAGGGCTCGAACCGCGCACGATATTCGCGCAGCGCCGGCATCATCATCTGCGGCGCGAAGTGGGAAGCAAAGGCAAAGGGCAGCCCGAGCATGGCCGCTAGCTGGGCGCCGAACATGCTGGAGCCCAGGATCCAGAGCGGCACCTTCGTTCCCATGCCGGGCACGGCGCGGATGGTCTGGTTCGGCTTGACGTCGCCGAGCAGGGCCTGCAACTCCAGCACGTCATGGGGAAAGTTCTCGGCGGCCGTCGCGAGGTCGCGCCGCATCGCCCGCGCAGTGAGCTGGTCGGTGCCCGGCGCACGTCCGAGGCCAAGGTCGATCCGGCCGGGATAGAGCGATTCCAGCGTGCCGAACTGCTCGGCGATCACGAGCGGCGAATGGTTCGGCAGCATCACGCCGCCGGAGCCGACGCGGATCGTCTTGGTGCCTCCCGCGACATGCCCGATCACCACCGAGGTCGCGGCGCTCGCAATGCCGGTCATGTTGTGATGCTCGGCCAGCCAGAACCGTTTGAAGCCCCAACGTTCGGCATGCTGCGCAAGATCGAGCGAATTGCGGAAGGCCTGCGCGGCGTCGGAGCCCTGCCTGATCGGCGCGAGGTCGAGCACGGAGAAGGGAATCATGAAGGAGCTACCGGATGAAGGCGCGGGAGGCGCGCCGGGGCCTCACATATAGGAACCGGGTCAGGAAATGTTAGCGCAGAGAAACGCTTCGATGTTCATCGTCAAGTCGGGGTCAAGTCGGCTCGGCTGGCGGCGAGCAAGCGGTCGAATGCGGGGAGCGCAATCCCGATTTCCGTTCTGAAGCCTGGCGGTTTCTTCGGCGAGATGACGCTGATCGAAATGCAGAATCGCTCCGCCACGATCGTCGCGGAGTCCCGACCCTGCTGAACGAACTGACGGCCCAGAAGCTCTGCGGCTGCGACAAGGCCGACATCCACACCTATGTGATCGTCCTGCAAAACATCAATCGCGAGCCATGCCGGCGGCTTCGCCGCGCCGAGGCCCGCTTCATGGGCCACCAGCTAGGGGACGACGATCGATCGCCCGCGCGGAAACGCCGAAGAGACTGCCGGGCAGAACTCGGCAGCCTCTTTCTTCACGTGGCGGGAATGTCAGCGTCGACGACGGGTGGGATCATTGCTCCCGCCGGGACGAATAGTCTGGGGGCCGCCTAGGCCGCTGCTGCTTGCGCCCTGGCCGGCTGCGCCGGTGCCGGATGCCGCATTGCTGCCGCCAGCCCCCATGCCGGTCGTGCCGCCCGTTCCGTTGCTGCCTGCAGAGCCGGCTGCGCCAGCTCCCACGCCGGCACCGCCTGTTCCAGCGCCGGCGCCCGCACTGCCCGCACCGCCGGCGCCGCCCGACTGCGCGTGGGCGAAACCGATCGACGCACCGGCAAGCAACGCGCACATGGCCATCGAAAAAATTGTCTTCCGCATTTTTCAGCTCCATTGAGGTTGTGGCCGTCAACCGAAGCTGCCTGCTGACGTTCCTAAAGAACTGCTGAGAGGAGCTTTCGCAAGCCGTTAGGAACGATCTCGCGTCACGACGGATTGGTGCTTGCCGTCGGGTGCGACAATTCGTAAGTCATGTCAGGCGACCGGCGACCCTTCAGGCTCCAGCTTTCCGGCGCCGCTCGGCTGACATCATGGAGGATCGCAATGCGAGTTGCCCTGTTGGTTGTTGTCATGATGGCCGGGCTGGCTCCCGCAGCACACGCCGAGCGTGACTATCCCTGGTGCGTCTTTGGCGGTGAGCTCGGCGCTTCCGGCGATTGCATGTATGAGACCCGGGAACAGTGCCTGGCCTCGGCATACGGGCGATGGAATCTCTATTGCGACATCAACCCGCGTGTGAGGTTCAGGCAGCCGCCTCCGCCCCCGCGCCGGCCGCGCTGATCGCAGCGCGCAGGCACACGCAGGGCGCACCGGCCGGCCAAGGTTCGCGATGGGGCGTTTGGCTGACCTTGGCGCACCTCCGCACAAGGTCTGCGCGTTCGATGAAGCGGGCGCCATCTCTCGTAAGGCAGTGACGTGTGCCCTGGTCTTGGCCAGAGAGAGCAGGACGTCGAGAGAAGCCTGATCCCGCTACAGCAGCGCCAGCGAGTGCAGCGAATTTCTGTGAAAGCCGAAGGCGACCAGGCCGGACAGAAGCAGCGCAATCCCAGTCACGATCAAGCAAAACGCAATCACTATCGGAGCCTCTGGTTCGTCAATGCACGACCGGCACGATAATGGATAAAATTTTACCGACAATCGAAAGGAAGAATTAACCTTACCTGCGCCGCGCCAATGCCGACCCGTCGGGCAAAACACCCAGCTCCCGCCAAACCCCGTCAACCCTCTCTCACAAAAATATTCCACTTTACCGAAATTCGGAATTGCGACATTCTTCCTGCATCCCGGCCCGATGGAGAGGGGCGATCGTACGTCGTCACGATTGTGGGTTGGGGAAGCGGTGGACGCGGCAGCGCCGGCGCGGATGTGAGGGCAGGGCGGGCAGAGGATTGAGCCGAAGCCCGTGAGCCCAGCGCAAGCCGTGTCGTACGAACGGCGCTGATGCGTACGGTAAAACCGTGTGGTCCTGGCCGTCGTCGCTACGGTCAAGCACTTGCGGAGGCGGCACTGGCGTCAACCGGCGCGGTGCCGGTGAATTCCGTGAGGCGACGGTGACAACAAGAATTCGTCGCCGGGGAGAGCACGGCATAAGCCGTCCGACCATCGCGCAGGGAAGGCCGAGTGTTCGGCGTCACCTGTATGCTGCTGTGCGGTTTCCTTGCGCTACATTGTCGCGCAGCGGACCGCGGGTGCCCGTCGGCACCTGGTCTTCCCTGCGCCCTTGTGTCCGCAGGAGGGCAATTGAGACGTGCAAAACTCGGGCGTTCAGTGCCGCGAGAATGCCGATCCGTGCGTATTTCCAGAAGATGAAATGGTGCTGCCAGACAGGATTGAACTGTCGACCTCTCCATTACCAATGGAGTGCTCTACCACTGAGCTACGGCAGCAATGCTGGGATAAGAATCGGCCCGCCACGGGGGCCTTCCAAGCGGGCCGATATCTGCCACAGGCCTCCCCGCTGTGCAAGCTTGCAAGGACGGTCAAAACGAGAAATCGGGGCAATATCGGGGATTATACGGCCGTTTGGGGCTCGAAACGCCCGACTTTCCGGCGATTTTTGTTCCGCTTCCCCCGACCAACTGGCCAGTTGGCCGTCGCGCCGGATTCGCGCCATTTTGGGTTTCGCAACCACCCCGGACCGCGCCGGCCTCTTGAGCTGCCGCAATCCCTGGGCAAGGTATCGCGGACCGTTGTAGGAATCCGTGATGGCTGACCAGATCGACAAGAGCGCAAGACAGGCGAGGGGGGCGCGGGACGACCGCCTGAAATCGGCGTTGCGGGAAAATTTGAAGCGACGCAAGGCCCAGGCGCGCGAACGCGCCGCGACCGCCGACCCCTCGCAGGACGACGATGGCTCCTCGACTGAGGGGACCGTCGGCAAGGCCGGGACATAGAATTTCTTGGAATGGATGGACAGGCCATGGGGCAGAACGAGCAGGATCAAACCGATAGAAGCGCGATGATGTCGCGTTTCACACGCCCCGAGCAGACCTTCCCGGCGCTGACGCCGGCCGAGATCGAGCGCATCAGGAATTTCGGCGAGCTCCGCACTTATGAAGACGGTGAGCTGTTGTTCGAGACCGGCAAGCCGGGGCCGGGCATGTTCGTCGTGCTCAGGGGTCACGTCGCCATCACCCAGCGCGACGGGCTCGGACATGTCACGCCCTTGATCGACCAGGGGCCGGGGCAATTCCTGGCCGAGCTCGGCCAACTCTCGGGTCGTCCGGCGCTGGTCGACGGCCGCGCCGAAGGCGATGTCGAGACGTTGCTATTGCCGCCGGAGCGCCTGCGCGCGCTACTGGTTGCCGAGGCCGAACTCGGCGAGCGCATCATGCGCGCCCTGATCCTTCGCCGGGTCAATCTGCTTCAGGCCGGCGTCGGCGGAGTCGTGTTGATCGGCCCGTTGCATTCGGCCGGCGTGGTGCGCTTGCAGGGTTTCCTCACCCGCAACGGCCAGCCGCATCATCTGCTCGATCCCGAGCGCGACCGCGATGCCGCCGAGATGATCGCGCGCTATTCGCCCAAGTCCGAAGATTGGCCGCTGGTCGTCACGCCCGACGGCGCGGTGCTGCGCAATCCTGGGGAGACCGAGCTTGCGCGCGCGATCGGCATGATCGGCGGGCCGCGCAATGATCGCATCTATGACGTCGCGATCGTCGGCTGCGGACCGGCCGGGCTTGCGACCGCCGTGTATGCTGCCTCCGAAGGGCTCTCGGTCGCCGTGCTCGATATCAGAGCGTTCGGCGGCCAGGCCGGCGCCAGCGCGCGCATCGAAAATTATCTGGGCTTTCCGACCGGCATTTCCGGCCTGGCCCTCACGGCGCGCGCGTTCAACCAGGCGCAAAAGTTCGGCGCCGACATCATGATTCCCGTCACGGTGAAGTCGCTCGACTGCTCGCGCAAGGACGGCGCGTTTGCCGTTGCGCTCGACGGCAGCGAACCCTTGCGGTCGCGCGCAGTGGTGGTCGCAAGCGGCGCCCGCTATCGGCGGCCCGACATCGAGAACCTCGGCAAGTTCGAGGGGCGCGGTGTGTGGTATTGGGCTTCCCCGGTCGAAGCCAAACTGTGCGCCGGCGAGGAGGTGGCGCTGGTCGGCGCCGGCAATTCGGCCGGGCAGGCGGCGGTGTTCCTCTCGGGTCACGCCAAACGCGTCCTGATGATCGTCCGCGGCGGCGGCCTCGGGGCCAGCATGTCGCGCTATCTCATCGAGCGCATCGAAGCGACGCCGAACATCGAGCTGCTGTTCAACACCGAGATTTCGGCGCTCGAAGGCGACGAGGCTTCGCTGCTGCGGCGCATCCGCTTGAAGAGCCGCTTGTCTGACGACGAAGAAACCGTCGACGTCAAGAATCTCTTCCTGTTCGTCGGCGCCGAGCCCGCCACCGGCTGGCTCGATGGCTGCGGGGTCGCGCTCGATCGCGGCGGGTTTGTCGTGACAGGCGCGCAGTCCGATCTGAATCAGGGGCGGCTGGTGGCGCCGCTCGAGACGTCAGTCCCCGGCGTCTACGCCGTCGGCGATGTCCGCTCCGGCTCGGTCAAGCGCGTCGGCGGCGCCATTGGCGAGGGCGCGCAGGTGGTGGCCTCCCTGCACGGCTATCTCGGGGACGCCGCAAAACCGGCGCTTTAGCCACGAATGATACGAGCGCACGGCAACTTGAATGCGACTTGCCATCTTGCCGTGTCGCACGGACTATGGACGCGCCGTGACCAATCGCGCGAATACAAAGATTGATATGGGAGGACAAATGGCTGAAATCGTCGTGCTCTACAAAACGCCCAAGGATGTCGACGCCTTCGACAAGTACTATGCCGAGACGCACATTCCGCTCGCAAAGAAACTTCCGGGCCTGAGGAAATACGCCGTCAGCAAGGGACCCGTCAGCTCCCCCGCTGGCCCTTCCGGGATCCACCTCGTGGCCATCCTCACCTTCGATAGCGTGGCTGACATCCAGGCCGCATTCGGCAGCCCGGAAGGCAAGGCCACCGGCGCCGACGTGCCGAAATTCGCCAGCGGCGGTGCCGACCTCTTGATCTTCGACACCAAGGAAGTGTGAAGCCGAGATCAGCTTTCGCCAAAAGCTGCCGTCGTTTGTGACAGCGGTGCAAAAAATTCAGCCATGCGTTTTCAACTCGCACGAACACGCATGGCTGCACGCGCTTGTGTGATGCTATTGCAGATGGTAATCCTATGAGGGGCGTAATATCAATCTCCAGATCTCGATGCAGAGAGTAGGAGAGACGCCATGGTCCTCGGGCTGAGCCTTCCCGCCTTCACACTGCTCCACGTCATCATCAGCCTGATCGGTATCGCCGCCGGCCTCGTCGTGATGTTCGGCCTGCTCGGCTCGAAGTCGATGCCGGGCCTCACCGCGATCTTCCTGCTCTTCACCATCCTGACCAATGCGACCGGTTTCCTGTTTCCGTTCAAGGAACTGCTGCCCTCCTACATCATCGCCGGCATCTCCCTGGTGCTGCTCGCGATCGCGTGCATCGCGCTCTACGGCATGAAGCTCAGGGGCGTCTGGCGGCCGGTCTACATCGTGACTGCGATGATCTCGCTCTACTTCAACGTCTTCGTCCTGGTCATCCAGTCGTTCCTGAAGATACCGGCGCTGGCCGCGCTCGCGCCGGCTGTGCCACCGGCGCCGCCGTCAGGCCCGGTCTTCGCCGTGGTGCAGGGTCTCGTGCTGATGTTCTTCGTGCTCGTGACCATCGGCGCCTGGCGCCGCTACAGGCCGATGGCGTTCGCCTGATCGCATCTCGCTGAAGGAGTCCTTGAATGCCCACCATCACAACCAAAGACGGCGTCGAGATTTTCTACAAGGATTGGGGCTCGGGCCAGCCGATCGTGTTCAGCCATGGCTGGCCGCTGTCGTCGGACGATTGGGACGCGCAGATGATGTTCTTCGTCACCCGCGGCTATCGTGTCATCGCCCATGACCGGCGTGGCCATGGCCGCTCGGCGCAGGTGGGCGACGGGCACGACATGGATCATTACGCCGACGATCTCGCCGCGCTGACCGCGCATCTCGACCTCATGGAAGCGCTCCATGTCGGCCATTCCACCGGCGGCGGCGAGGTCGTGCACTACATCGCGCGCCACGGCGAGTCGCGCGTAGCGAAAGCGGCGATCATCTCCGCGGTGCCGCCGCTGATGGTGCAGTCCGAAGCCAATCCCGGCGGTCTGCCGAAGAGCGTGTTCGACGGCTTTCAGGCTGCGCTCGCCGCAGGCCGCTCGGCCTTCTACCGCGATATCGCCGCCGGCCCGTTCTACGGCTACAACCGTCCCGGTGCAAAACCGTCGGAAGCGGTGATCCAGAACTGGTGGCGCCAGGGCATGATGGGCGGCGCGAAAGCGCATTACGACGGCATCGTGGCGTTCTCGCAGACGGATTTCACCGAGGATCTGAAGAAGATCAACGTGCCGGTGCTGGTGATGCATGGTGACGACGATCAGGTCGTGCCCTACGCCGATTCCGCGCCGCTGTCGGCCAAGCTGCTCAAGAACGGCACGCTGAAAACCTACAAGGGCTTTCCACACGGCATGCCGACCACGGAAGCCGAAACCATCAACGCGGATCTGCTCGCGTTCTTCAAGGCGTGAGGCGCGCTGCCGCATGGCATCCGCTCAAAGAGGACCGGGGCGCGGGCGCTCGATGTCGTGACCTCGCCGCTGGTCGGTTCTGCGCCGGGTCTCGGCGGGGCTCCTAAGCTCGACGGAGCAGATGGGGTTCGCCACGATCCATGTCGCCGGGGTCGGCTATCCCGGGAAGGTGTTGTAGATGAGGGATACCAATAGGCTCTAGTTCGTGGTCCGCGGGGCCGCCAGTTTGCGAGGAAATTTCGGCAGCCCCGCGCGTTGTGTCCGGTCCGCCTCCGCAGGAGAAGTGTCGGTGATGTCTCCCCAGCTCAAATTGATCGCGCTCGATGCCGACGATCTCGCCGTGATCTCCACCCATGTGCAGGACGCCCGCATCCAGCCGTCGGATATCATCTGGCGGCAGGGTGAGAAGCGCCTCGTGGTCGGCATGAGCCGGCTGGACTGGGAGCAGACGCTGGATGGCGAGGCCGAGCCGCGCCGGCTGGTTTCGGCGCTTCGCTTCGACCGCGTGCTCGCCTGCAAATCGCGCAACATCGATCTCGCCGCGCCCGAGGCGGTCCTCGACCTCGTCGGCATCGAATTTCATCCCCAGGATGGCCGCGACGAGGAGCCCGGCGGCAGCGCGCTCCTGCTATTCGCCCAGGGCGGCGCCATCAGGCTCGACGTCGAGTGCCTGGAATGCGAGCTGACCGACCTCGGGGCGGACGACCTGGGAACGGGGCCGGGGATCGAGCAGGATGGGTGAGCCGGCTGTATACCAGCCGAACCGGCTCGGCCCGTCGTCGGAACGATAGCTGCCAAGGGTTGACGCAGCTGCCCTGCCGCGCCATTGAGCAGGGGGGCCGGTGAGCCAATCCGCCCCAGTGATCAGCCGGAAGCCAACCCAAGAATGCCCGTTCGTCTCGACCGCAGCAGTGCCGATTTTGACCAGCGATTCCAGGCGTTCCTCGCTGCCAAGCGCGAGGTCTCGGCCGATGTCGAGGCCGCCGCGCGCGCGATCGTCGACGACGTGGCCAGGCGGGGCGATGTCGCCCTGCTCGAGGCCACGGAAAAGTTCGACCGGCTGACGCTCGATGCATCCGGTCTTCGCGTCTCGGCCGTCGAGATCGAAGCCGCGACAAAGGCCTGCGATACCGCAACACTGGATGCGCTCGAGCTCGCGCGCGACCGCATCGAGACCTATCATCGTCGACAGCTGCCGAAGGACGAGCGCTTCACTGACCCGCTCGGTGTCGAGCTCGGCTGGCGCTACACCGCAATCGAATCCGCCGGCCTCTACGTGCCCGGCGGCACGGCGGCGTATCCGTCCTCTGTGCTGATGAATGCGGTGCCGGCCAAGGTCGCAGGCGTGTCGCGCCTCGTGATGGTGGTGCCTTCGCCCGACGGCAAGCTCAACCCGCTGGTGCTCGCCGCCGCGCATCTCGGCGGCGTCACCGAGATCTACCGCGTCGGCGGTGCGCAGGCCGTGGCCGCGCTGGCTTACGGCACTGCGACGATCGCGCCGGTCGTCAAGATCGTTGGTCCCGGCAATGCCTATGTCGCCGCCGCCAAGCGGCTGGTGTTCGGTAAGGTCGGCATCGACATGATCGCTGGCCCCTCCGAGGTGCTGGTGATCGCCGACGACACCGGTAACGCCGACTGGATCGCCGCTGATTTGCTGGCGCAGGCCGAGCACGATGCCAGCGCGCAATCGATCCTGATTACCGACTCGGCGCGACTCGCCGCCGATGTCGAGAAGGCGGTCGAAGCGCAGCTGAAGACGCTGCCGCGCGCTGCGATCGCCGGCAAGTCGTGGGCCGAGTTCGGCGCGATCATCATGGTGAAGATCCTGGCCGATGCCGTTCCCTTGGCCGATGCAATCGCCGCCGAACATCTCGAGATCATGACCAGTGATCCCGACGCGCTCGCCGCAAAAATCCGCAACGCCGGCGCTGTCTTCCTCGGGGCGCATACGCCGGAGGCGATCGGCGATTATGTTGGCGGCTCCAACCATGTGCTGCCGACGGCGCGCTCGGCGCGATTTTCCTCAGGCCTGGGGGCCGCCGATTTCATGAAGCGCACGTCGATTCTGAAATGCGGCCCGGACCAGCTGCGTGCGCTGGGACCTGCCGCGATGACGCTCGGACAAGCGGAGGGGCTGGATGCCCATTCGCGCTCGGTTGGATTGCGCCTCAATCTGTCATGACAAAGCCGCCCGAACAGGACGACTCGACCAATCGCATCGTCGCGGTCACCCTCGACGAGGACTCGATCGGCCGTTCGGGGCCCGACATCGAGCATGAGCGCGCGATCGCGATCTACGATCTGATCGAGCAGAATTTCTTTGCGCCCGAAGGCGCCGACGGCAACGGTCCGTTCACGCTGCATATCGGCATCACCGGCAGCCGGCTGATGTTCGACATCCGCCGCGAGGACGGCACGCCCGTTGTCGCGCATCTGCTGTCGCTGACGCCGTTCCGGCGGATCGTGAAGGACTATTTCATGATCTGCGACAGCTATTACCAGGCGATCCGCACGGCGAGCCCTGATAAGATCGAGGCCATCGACATGGGCCGCCGCGGCATCCACGACGAGGGATCGCGCACGCTGCAGGAGCGGCTGAAGGGCAAGGTGCGGGTCGATTTCGAGACCTCGCGCCGGCTATTCACGCTCATCACCGTCCTTCATTGGAAGGGCTAGGCGCGGATGGCTGCGCCCCCACGCGCACGCGATCCACAATCGGTGCTGTTCGCCTGCGCGATGAACAGCGTGCGCTCTCCGATGGCCGCGAGCCTGCTCCAGCACATGTTTCCGCAAGGCCTCTACGTGAAATCGGCCGGTGCGAGAAAAGGCGAGCTCGATCCGTTCGCGATCGCCGTGATGGCCGAGCTCGGCCAAGACATCTCCGGCCACAAGCCGCAGAGCTTCGAGGAACTCGAGGATTGGGAGGGCCTGAACTTCGACCTCATCATCACGCTCTCGCCGGAGGCGCACCACAAGGCGCTGGAGCTGACGCGGACGCTGGCTGCCGATGTCGAATATTGGCCGACGCACGATCCGACCACGATGGAGGGCAGCCGCGACCAGAAGCTCGCCGCCTATCGCGAGGTCTGCGACCAGCTTTTGATGCGCATCCGCCGGCGGTTCGCGAAGGTGGGCGCGGCGAGCGGGTAGTGGGTGGTGCCCGTAACACCCGCGTCATAGATGACGGGCACACGCATGTCGGGCCGCTCGAATCAGCAAAGTCCGAGTTCCCGGGTTGTGAAATCAGCCCCCTTCCGATAGGTTCCGCGCGCAATTCACCCCCTGCCTCGTCCCCAAAAATCACCTGATGCTAGGCCGCCCCAAATTCGTTCTTGCCTCCGGTTCGCCGCGGCGCCTGTCGCTGCTCAACCAGGCCGGCATCGAGCCCGACGCGCTCCGGCCGGCCGATGTCGACGAGACGCCGAAGCGGGGCGAACTGCCGCGCGCCTGCGCCAACCGCCTGGCGCGGGCCAAGGCCGATGCGGCGCTCAAATCGGTGCAGCTGGACGACGAACTGCGCGGCGCCTTCATTCTCTCGGCCGACACGGTGGTCGCGGTCGGCCGCCGCATCCTGCCCAAGGCCAATCTGGTGGACGAGGCCGCGCAGTGCCTGCGGCTGCTGTCGGGCCGCAACCATCGCGTCTACACCGCGATCTGCCTGGTGACGCCGCGCGAGGCGTTCCGCCAGCGCCTGGTCGAAACCCGCGTCCGCTTCAAGCGCCTCTCGGAGGACGACATCCAGGCCTATATCGGCTCCGGCGAATGGCGCGGCAAAGCCGGCGGCTATGCCGTGCAGGGTATCGCCGGCTCGTTCGTGGTGAAGATGGTGGGGTCCTACAGCAACGTCGTCGGCCTGCCGCTGTACGAGACCACGACGCTGCTCGGCGGCGAAGGCTTTCCGATTCGCTTCGGCTGGCTCAACGCCACCGCGATCTGACGAAAACAACCCCATGCACAGTAGCGCCGGCCGGCGAGGCGCATGCGCCTGTTCCGGAGGAACCCGTTTGCCGAGAGGCGCTTGAGCCTCGTCAGCTCGTGTAGACTGCCGCCATCATGAACGACCAAGCCAAAAAGCCCTCCGGCCCGCTCAAATCCTGCCCGATCTGCGGCAAGCCGCAGGTGCAGGCCACCCGTCCGTTCTGCTCGTCGCGCTGCCGCGACGTCGATCTGAATCGCTGGCTGAAAGGCTCCTACGTCATCCCCGGTCGGGACGATGAGGTCGATGACGTCGAATAACAAGTGATATCAACGTCTTGTCCGAATGTCCGGCAGGCCGCCCCAGCTTGTGCACAGCCGGGCCGGCTGCTTCGAAGCCGACCGCGCAGCGTGGGTAGACAGGCCGCCGCGAGCCCACTATAAACCGCCCGCTCGATGGGCTTTGGCCCCTCTCGTGGAGCACGCCCAGGTAGCTCAGTTGGTAGAGCATGCGACTGAAAATCGCAGTGTCGGTGGTTCGATTCCGCCCCTGGGCACCATACCGGTGTTCGCACCTGTTCGCTGACGTTCGTCGGCGTCTTTTCTGAAAATTCGCTGGCACCGAGCCCGCTTTTGTTCGGCGCTGCCAGCGAGGATACCATGTTGAACGACACCCGCATTCGCGATGCCAAGACCGCGGAGCGCGACTACAAGCTCACCGACTTCGACGGGCTCTATGTGCTGGTCTGCAAGAATGGCAGCCGGCTCTGGCGTTTCGCATACCGCTTTGAGGGCAGGCAGAAGCAGATCGCGCTCGCGGCCTACCCAGCCGTGACGCTGGCCGAGGCGCGCGAGCGGCGCGAGGCCGCCCGCAAACAGCTCGCGGCGGGCCAAGACCCGAGCCTGGCGCGCCGGCTCGAAAAGATCGCGCGCGTGGCGGGCGGCAACAGCTTTCGGGACGTGGCTGCCCACGTTGGGTTCTGAAGCGCAGTCCTGGACACGGTAAAGCGTGAGCCCGCACCTCTCAGATTTCGCAGCCGGATAAATTCAGCGCCTTGCGCAAGCCGCCAAACGCCGCGAGCCTACAGGACACGGTCTCGCTGGCGAGCTTTGAACGGTCGGCAATGGCAGTTTGCTTGATGACGGTTACTTTCTTTGGTTTGGAACGTGCGGCGCCCGCGGCCGTCTTCGAACTGTGACGTTGGTGGGCGATCGGCCTTGAAGGCTCGGGCGAAGGGATACGGGCATCGTTCGGGGGAGCAATAGGCGCTTCGGCCAAAGCAACCTGGATCGGTGTCACGCTGCTCACCGGGGCGACGTCGAGGCGATCGCCTTTGGCCAGTGTGTCAGGCGAGGCAGATGAGCCAGCCTCTGGTGCGACAGGCGACTGGACGATCGCGACCGTGCCGCGCGGGGGAGCTCGCAGTTCGATGACTGACAGGACTCCTACACCCAATACGATGAGGAGACCCAGGAAGCTCGGTCTCAGCATGATGCGCCTCTAACCAAGGTTAGTGCTGTTGAAAAAGTCTCCGCTCCAATGAGGCGATCTGTCGGCAGCGGACGTGCCGCGCGCGGATCATTTGCCGACAGGGTTAACGCCGGCGATGATGCTCCAGCAAATTCTGATAGGCCGCCTCGAGCTGGTTCCTGCGCGCAGACGGGACCTGGTTCAGGACACGGCGAATGGCTTCTTGGCGGAAAGGGGCCAACTTCAGCGTAGCTCGTGCGACACCTGCAAGTGGCCCGTACTGGCTCGGACGGAACGGCAAGATCCCATCCCGACGAGATAGCCGGGGCGCATCGTCGGGATTGCGACGAGCAAGGTACCGGTACCACTTAATTGGCAATATGCCCGCGCTCGTTTGTCGAAGGCAGCAAGCTAGAGCCTTGGCGCAATCACACGCCGGCCTTCTCACCGATACGTCGGCTCCGAGCCAAAAAACACGAAGAACTTGGGTTGTGCAAATCGGGTCCGCTTAGGCACGATGAGCGGACCTGCGTCAGGCGCGGCCCAACTTCGCAGATGGGCCAAGAGGCGACATCATTCGATCAGCTCGTCAGCACGCAATGCTAAGGACGCCGGGACTGCTAAACCCAGACGTTCGGCGCTTTTTGTATTGATGACTAGGCTAAGCTGTGAGGCTTGATAGATTGGCACGTCGCTTACCTTACTTCCGCGCAGCAATTCATCGACGCAATGGGCGGCGCGACGCCACAAATTTTGAATGTCAATCGCGTAGGCGATGAGCCCTCCTTCCTCGACAAAATCACGATATGGAAACATCGTGGGAAGACGAAGCTCGTTCGTAACCGCCACGACATCGCGACGAAACGTATAATTGGGCGCCGCATCACCCACGATGATGCCGTTAGCATTATCCAGACGCATTTGGTTCAGCACACGCCGATATTCGGGAGGACGGACAGGATCGTCGAGTGGAGGGCCAATGATACTAATTCCGATGTCGCGTCCGGCACGCGAGAGGCTTTGCCCCTGTGGTCCGTCCCATGAAGCTCTTATCGTAAGGAAGCCCACACGGGACACTGACGGGACCAACTCCCGCAGGATCGCCAAACGCTTTCCCCACAGTTCAAGACCGGCATCAACACTGACCCCAGTGACGTTGCTATCCGGTCTAGACAAGCTGGTCGTCAGACCATACGCGATGGGATCAGCCGTGATGCCGACAATAGGGATAATTGAAGTCGCCTTCTTCAGCGCGCGAACAAAAGGAGATGTGTTTGCAACGATCACCTCAGGACTGCTTTTTATGATCTCGTCAGATAGCTCCGCGAAGTGATCAGTGCGACCGTCTGCCGAAAATCGAACAATTTCGAGATTGCGCCCTTCAAAACGTCCTAGTTTTGACAGCTCTTCAAAGAACGCATTTACAAGCGGGTTGTCGCCGTCAATCTGCAAATCCTTTACAGGGCTTGAAGCGTGAGCGATTGCAACTCGCCGCCTTGCAGGCGATTGCCCAAGGGCGGCTTCGGGCAATATTGCCGCGAGAAAGAGACCAGAAACGAACCCCCGACGTCTCATTCGAACCTCTTCGGCACCTTGCGACCGACCGTAGCAGTTTGTGGCGTCACGTGGCGGTAATTGATGCCGCGGCGAGCCTCTTTTGGTGTCAACAAGCCTGCATGCGTCGATCAATCGGGGACTACCATTATGATGCCGAAATGCCTGCAACGGGTCAAAACGCGAAGAACTCAAGTTGAGTAAATCTGGTCCGCTCTGACGCGGTGAGCGGACCGCCGTCATGCGCCGCGGAACTTCGCAGATGGGCCATTTCCGGACTCATGCACCGCAGCGAGGGCGGCACGGTGACGCCGAGAACGTCCGCCGCCGAGGCGGCCTTACCGCCGTTCGACAACGACTGTTCCCCTCACCACGAACAGGGTCCGTTTGCCTTCACTATACTTCGGTGGCGACATAGGTGTTGCGGGAACGCACCGCAGCTTTCTTCAGTTGGGCAGGCATCTGCTGTGCGGCTCGGTGACACGCTTCGGCATGGGTCGGGTCATTCAAGAACGACACCGACACACCCTTCCTCCTCGGGTCGGCGCTGATCACCGGAACGACAAGGGTGTGATATCGTTCCTCTCGATAGTGCGAGTGGCGATGATGCACAGCGCAGAACCAGAGCCCTGACTCATCTTGCCGTGCTTCAACAAGAGCGATGGACCATACAAGGCGCTGCTTGCCAATCTCGGCTCTTGCTGCCGGTATCGACGCGCTCTAAGCTGCGTGCGCCAAGGTGCTCGATGGAAATCAAGCGGACATTACCCCGCTCTCAGCTGAGAGGCGTCTTGCGGGCGTTCGAGGAGCGACGGATCGAGCTGGGAAGTTCAGTGTTGGCATGGCCTGTTCCCGCCCGGCCGCACCAGATCCTCAATATCCACCTGGCTGAGCCTTATCGGGTGCGCATCGACGGTGGCAAAGCGAACCCGACGCCGGATATGAGCGTCGTTGGACCGCAAACCTATCGCCGGGCGCACATCTTCTTGTCGGGTACGATCCACGTCTTCAACATTTTGTTTCAACCGGCCGGGCTGAACCGGCTGGTCGGGATCGACATGACATCCTTGGTTAACCAGGACCCCGCGGCCTCCGACGTTCTTGGAAAGTCCGCCATTGAGCTTGGCGACGCCGTGCGTATGGCGCCAGACTTCCCGCACCGCGTCGCTGCGGTCGAACGCTGGGCCGAAAGCATCCTCCAAGAGTGCGGGCCAGACTGCGCAATTGCACTCGCTTCACGTCGCCTGATCGCAACGCGAGGCTGTTTTCGGATCGAGGGTCTTGTCGCCGGGTCTGGTCTTAGCGCCCGGCAGTTCCAGCGGCGTTTTGCGACCCAAACGGGGCTGCCGCCAAAGCTCTTCGCGCGAACCGTTCGCTTCGATCGGGCCTTGGCCGCTCGTCGCAAAGAGCCAACCCGATCCTGGACCGATATAGTTCACGAACTCGGATATTTTGATCAGGCGCATTTCATCCGCGAGTGCCGCTCATTTGCTGGTTTGCCACCCGGCCGCCTCGTCGGCGACTGGAATAATATATTCTTTCCAGCAGATGACTGAATTTTACAAGCGCCTCTTACTCCTGCTCCGCTAGATCGACCAGACCGGGGGTGGCGGCGATGGGACTGACGCGGCGTACGTTCGCCATCATGACAGTGGCCACCATGGCCTCAGCGGTCGACCGAAAAAGCGGAGCGAAGGACATGTCGCCGAATATCGAAAGCTTCAAGGCGATCATCGACCGCGGCTTTTCTCAAGGTGACTTGAGCGTTGCCGATGAGTTCTGCGCAGACCAGATCGTGGAGCATGAATATTTAGCAAAAACAGCCATTCCCGGCCCGCAAATCCTCAAAGCCCAAATCGAAGATGCAAGGCATAGCATTAAGGGTTTGAAGCTTACGATTGAGGCAATCGTGGAGGCCGGCGACACGGTGTGGGCGCGCAGCAGGGCGACAGGTTTCGATCCGCGCTCGGGAAAGCCGGTCGCGATCGACGTCATCGACATCTGCCGCTTCGCAGACGGCAAACTTGTCGAACACTGGGGCGTGCCTGACCGCTTTGCGCTGTTACATCAAATCGGAGCGTTGCCGCCTCTCCCTAACCGAATGTAGGGCAACCATCATGGTGCTTACAGAGCGATGATATCCGACCATCCTTGGGAACAATAATGCCAACGTCGATTTCAGAGCCATCTATTTACGCTCGAAAATTCGCGTCATCGAACAATGACTCCGACCATTTGATTGCCGTCGCCATCTTCTCGGGAATTGGCCTGCTAGTTTCGTTCATTGCCGTGCTCTTTGGCACGCAAGGGATCTGGGCCTAATGCGACGAAAGACCCACAGACCTGAGCCGACGGGTTTCTTTATGCCCATGCGATTCGCGTAAGTTGCACCTGATCAGCGAAGCGTAGTGAGCGCGACATGTCCGCTCAGGGCCACAAGCAGACATCCTCCGTTGCGATCCCAAAAAAGGCGTTAATTCATCGGACTCCGGAGACTGGCGAGGTCTCACGGCCCGAAGTCGCACCTAGTACAGCTCTGATACCGGGCACCTGACGGGCTAGATGCGCAAGGGCAAAGGACGCGGCCGTCCCCAGCAGAGACACGAAGGCAAATTTGGCGAAGGCGCCCGGCGTCACGTCTGCAATTGCGGCTTGTAGCGCGACAACGATCGCAGGGTGCAGGATATACGCGCCGAAGCTCGCCGCAGCCATCAGCTTGAGTAGGCGATTGGGGCGATCAAATAGCTCGCGAAAGACAATGATGAGTCCAGTTGAAAGCCCGACCGCGATTACCGTCTCCCAGCTGCTTCTCATCAATGACTCTAGGCCAAGCCCGCCGGGCGCCATCTTCCACCACCCCAAGCCGAATGCAACGTAAATGCCGCCGGCCGCAATCGCCCCTATGGCGAGCCAGATCAGGCCGTCGGTCGTGGACATTCTGCGGAACCAGTCGCCGTGATACGCGACCGCGCCGACAGCGAAGAACGCAATGTACTGCGGCACATGGGCAAGTTCAGCGGGCATGACCAACAGGAACGGCACCCATTTATCGACCGGATACCAGATCCGGACGACCCATGTGACGAGCGCGAGCGCCGCAATGAACGACGCCATGGCAGCATGTCCGGGCAAAGGCAATTTCAGGACGCGTCCGGGCGATATGGAAATCCGCCGCAAGGCCGCGTAGGCGAAGCAATACAGCAGCAGATGTGCGACAAACCACAAATGCAGATAGATCGGCTGCCAGCCTCGCTCATAAAGACCGGTGAAGAATAGCCCCGGTTGGGGCCCTCCCTCAACTAGATAAACCACCGGCAAATGGACCAGCAGAACGAGGATTGCGAGGGGAATACCGATACGCCGCCATCGCCCCATGAGAAAAAGGCGCGGGCCTTTCCGATCATAAGACGGCGGCACAAAATATCCGGCGAGCATAAACATCAATCCCATGCCAAATGCGGCGTTGGCTGTATAGAACGGCGTGAACCAATCGCTTTGTGCCCGATCGTGTACGGGCCAAAAACCGCCAGTGGGCCCGTAGGCTTGGCCGGCGTGATGAACAATCACGAAAATAATGGCCGCGACACGCAGTGCGTCGATGAAGACTAACCGCTTCTCCGCATTCCCGTGCATCAAACCGGATTGGGAATCCATGCGCCGAGCCTTTGAACGAAGCGGTTTACACTGCTCGCTCGTCGAGAAGGCGCGTTGATGCACATCAAAACCGGTGAAAACAACACGGTCGATCCACGCGGTCGCCTGTGGAATGTCCGCAGTGTGGTCAGAATCGGTCCTGTCGTCCCTCTAGTCGGTGGCAAGTCTCCAATCGTCTGCAAGCAGACGTGGGATTGGAAGGGCTCCGGGCTGAAAATGACCAGCTTCACTAGCTGAGGAGGTCAACCATGACCCATATCCCAAGGACCATCCCTGCCAACTCAAAACACGTTCCTTGGAACAAGGGGAAGATGGTCGGCGCAAAGCCGCCGCTCCGTCCGAAGCACGTTTGGTCGATCCGCACCAAGCTCCAGGTCGAAGGCCGAATGCGTGATCTGGCGTTGTTCAACGTCGCCATCGACAGCAAGCTGCGCGGCTGCGATGTAGTCGCATCGAAAGTCGATGACGTTGCCCCAGGCGGGTATACGGCCGATCGCGCGATCGTTCGCCAGAAGAAGACGGGTCGGCCGGTCAAATTTTGAACTAACGGAATCGACCCGACAGGCTATCGATGACTACTTGCGGGTGACCGTCAAGAAATCAGGCGAATACCTGTTCACCGGACGGCGGAGGGGCGGACATATAACGACCCGCCAATATGCACGCCTTCTGTCCCGCTGGATCGCCGATATCGGATTGGACCCGCGTTTGTTCGGGACGCATTCCCTTCGCCGGACCAAGGCGACTTTAATCTATCGCCGAACTGGGAACCTGCGCGCCGTACAGCTCCTTCTGGGGCACACCAAAATCGAGAGTACCGTTCGATATCTCGGCATCGAGGTCGACGACGCCCTTGCGATAGCAGAACAAGTTGACGTCTGATTTCGGGGGCAGAGCAGACCCGCTCTGCGCTGCCCTCACAGACGGCTCCGGGCCACAACCTGGCTCGCGCACTGCTGCAGGGCGTCGCTACTCGCGGCTGCCGCGCGGTGTTAAGCGGGCGTCGACGCATAGCAGCCGCGGTTTTGTTTGATCTGCGTCAATGGTGACGTGAGGTCAGACGCAAGCATCGGTTCCCGGCTTACATGCTCATCAGTTTCCAAATGACCGCCTCCTTCGATAATCCATTTTCCATTTTCGCGATTTCGCTGGTGGCCCAGATAGTCGGGGCGTTTGCGGGTGACCTGATCCGCAGGCACGCGGCATCCTTCAAACAGGGCGAGCGTCACGATTTCAGTATCGTGCAGGCCGCGACCCTGACCCTGCTCGCGCTGATCATCGGGTTTTCGTTTTCAATGGCGGTTAGCCGCTACGATCAGCGCAAGACGCTTGAGGAAGCGGAAGCCAATGCCATAGGCACGGAATATCTGCGAGTCGATCTGCTGCCGGGTGACGACGCCTCACGCGCGCGAGAATTGCTGAACAAATATCTCGATCTGCGCGTCGCATTCTACGAGGAGAGTGATGCAGTGCGGGTCGCCGAAATCGGGCAGCAAACGGCAAGAGTGCAGAGCGAGCTTTGGTCCGCGGTGCTGCCTGGCGCGGTCAGGCAGCCGTCGCCGGTGATGGCCCTCGTGGTGTCCGGCATGAACGATGTCATCAACTCACAGGGCTACACTCAGGCCGCCTGGTGGAATCGAATTCCCATCGGGGCATGGGCCATGATGGCGCTCATGGCTCTCTCGTGCAACGTGCTGATTGGCTACAGCGAACGCCGCAAAGGGCAAACGTTGCTCTTCATCCTGCCCTTCGTGATTTCTGTGGCGTTCTTTCTGATTGCTGACCTAGACAGCCCACGCGGTGGTGCGATCCGGGTGCACCCGCAGAATCTTCTGGCGGCTGCGCAATCCATGAAGCCCTGATAGGTAGGCCCTGGAAGAAAGAACCCGCGGTTTCCCGATGACCATCAGGGCGTGTTTGAAACGCAATTGCCAGAAAGCGTGCCAGGGTAAGCCGCACGTCTAAGGCCGGCGGAAAACCGGCGACGGACCGCCATCCGGCGAGTGGCATCCCATGCCTCGGCTCACAATTAGTCAGGCCGCGGCTCTGTTCTTGATAGCACCAATGATCGCCGTCAATATTGCGCCGCCCGCGCCTCCAGCGACGACTTGCGAGACAATGCCGCTCACACTGAAATTTCCAGATTGAGCCGCCGCCAGGACCGACGGCAGTAACAGGGTAGCGACTTGCCCAAGCAATCCACCACCCACTAAGCCAGAGATGACGTTTCCTGCCGTCCCAAGATCGAATGTGGGCGATGATTTGCCAGCGCCAACGCCTCCAAGTGCTCCCGCAATGAGGTTAATCAGGATCTGCTCCATGTTGTTCTCCCAATAGCTTGCGCGAGTGATTGATGACCTTCCCCGGTGCTTGCGGACGCCTCTAGGAGCTTCAGAGTCTGAGAGATTCAAGTCAGGCCGCGCGGCGTCCGGCCACAAGGCCATAGACAAAGAGAAGGATAATCGCGCCGACCACACCGCCGATGAAGCCCGCTGACTCTCCGGGGCGGTACCAGCCAACGGCCTGACCGAGGTAGGTTGCAGCGAAAGCCCCGACAATTCCCAGAATGGTCGTCAGAATGAAGCCCTTTGGTTCGGCCTTGTCGCCAGGCATGATGAATTTAGCGACTACACCAATGACAAACCCGATGATGATCGTCCAAAGAATGTGCATCTTGCTGTTCCCAACCTGATCGAACATTTGGCAAAGGCAGTCTGCGACACCGTCAAGCTGGATACGCTTGATCCAGATCAAAGGTCCCACCTAAGCCAGCTACGGCCAGTTCTTGCATCCTTAGCCATGTCCACTCTGAGCCGGTCTACTTCTGTGAGCCGCGCAGTCAGAAGTAGACATCACGCCCGGCGAGACGTTCGTCGGCTGGGATGGACCGGCAGCTTCCCCCGCCGGGATGGTCTCCAAGGACTGCCCCGCAGCATCCGGAGAAGCAGCCAACGACCACAGCTTTGGGCTTCTGGCTGACTGATGTCGCTTATGGGTGGTCATTCGCGACGGACAAGCAGACTAACGGAGTGGCGTGTCAAGGCCGCTCGGCAGCATGACTATGATGACGTTCTGTCCTTCCTCGGGATGGCGCGAGATGTGTCCCTTCCCGTGCGTATCCTCGACAAGAACAGCTTTTCCCGCCGGAAGGCGTCTCACCTCTCCATCGCTCGTTTCAAATTCCACGTGGCCGTCCAGCCATATAGCTAGGAGTCGATCCGGTGGCCGGTGAAAGCCCGCTTCGCGTACCCCGGCGGGGATGTGAGTAAAACGGATGCGTGACGCCGGGTAGAAAGCCGAAATTTCAAACGGCGCTTCGTTGGGAAACGCCGGCTTCATCGTCATCGGGATGTCGGCTTCTCCAAAATGCGACTCCCCATCAGGTGTTGCATATATGCGCAGGCACTTCATCCCCGGCCTCCCATCGCACTCCATCTAACTCAGCGTATGGTGTGGCCTCTGTGCGTGCAATGCACGTCGGCTGGGTCAATCGCGACGGTTTGGGCCGGTTTAAGTTAGGTAAAGGGGGAGTGGCTGTATTAGGTGGACGCAATTCACCGTTCATCCACCCCATGACGATTGGCGATCTAAGCGGATCAAACGAGCACTCATTTGACGAGAAAGCGCTATCTGCCACCCTGCGGCTAACCGGCGCTTCAACGCGGACGCGCTTACCACGCTCCGGGGGGCGGTTAGTCGCCGAGGCCATTTCAGGATACGCACAAGTTGCCCCTTGCGCTCTTTTGAGCGTTCCTAATTTCCCCGTTTGCGATGTCAGCGAACTAGCTTCGCGCCGAATGCGCTCACTGCGCTATTGTCCCTAAGGGAAGCCAAAGCACTCCCGAGATTTGCGCCAGATCAATGACGGCGAGCGGCTTTTCGGCAGGCTCGCTGCCTCGCAACAATGGAGGGTTCTCATGAGATCGATAAGGAAATCTGCCATTGCTATCTCTGCATTCGCGTGCGCGACACTTTTCTCGTTTGGCTGGTCTGATCACGACGGCCCCTCGCTATCGGTAGAACGCGCGCAGGCGCGCGTCGGTCGTCCGCTAACACCGGTCAGCGTTGCAGGTGTAGCGCGTCGGCAGGCGCGGCGAGCTACGTACGGGTATGGATACGGTGCTGGCGTTGTGGGCGCAGGCGCTGCAGCAGTAGGGACCGCCGCAGCAATAGCGGCTACGTCGTCATACAGGGGATGGGGAAGTAGCCCCTATTACACCGGCGCATCGTACTACCAGGGTGGCCCTTACGAGGCTTATGGCTATTCAGCGGAAGACTATCGCCGGCGAAACGGAATGGTCTGCGAGCCCGGGACTCTGACAAAGCTCGACGACGGTCGGACGTATCTTTGTCAATAGAGCTTCGATCAGTCTTGAAATTGTCTTCGCAGTAGCGCACTTACCCAGCTTGCCTAGGGCCCCGGCTAACGCCGGGGCCGAACCGATGTACCGCTTTTGCAGTCTTTTTGGAGGCGATGATGTCTGGCATAAAAAAGCTCTCCGCCGAGAAAGCACTGGAAGAACTCCGGAAGGATGCGCCCAAGTCCAAAGGCGAAAAATGCGACGAGAAAATCGAAGCACTCGATGAAGAGATCAAGCGCATGAGAGCGCAGCGGCTTCGGCTCGAAAGGCACTCAACTAAGCGAGGTTGAGCCTGCACCGTCAACCCACGACCGGGTGCAAAGCCTACGCCGTGCCCGGCTTTAACAACCTGGAGATTGGGCCCGCCAAGGTCGGCTGCCAGCAAGGCCGACAGAACTCGGTATTGATCTTGATCAATGGTTTGCATCGAGAACGAAGTGCAATGACCCGGCTCCTTTGCGGTGTTCTGCGTCATGCCGATTCCAGACCCGATTTCGTTGCCCCAGCGGCTTCTTCCGGTTCTCGCGTGGATTCCTGGCTACCAGCGCGAATGGCTTATGGCCGATGCTCTTGCAGGCGTCGCGCTGTGGGCGGTTATGGTGCCAGAAGCAATGGCTTATGCGGGGATCGTCGGTGTACCGCCAATCATGGGCCTCTACACGATCGTCCCGGCGTTACTCGCTTATGCGCTGTTTGGCACGTCTCGCCAGCTCGTAGTCGGCCCTGACACCGCGACCGGCCTGATCTCCGCCCTGACGGTGGGTGCGGTCGCGACTCATGGAACAGCGGAGTTTAATTCGCTCACCTCGACGCTGGCGGTGATGATCGGAGTTCTCTTCCTCTTCTTCGGCCTCGCACGCATGGGCTGGGTGGCCAGCTTCGTGCCCACGCCGGTGATGCGCGGCTTTATCGAGGGCCTGGTTTACGTGACCATCATCGGCCAGATCCCTCATCTCCTCGGTATCAGCGCGGGCTCCGGCAACTTCTTCGCGAAGCTCTGGCACGTGTTGCAGCATCTTGCGGATGTATCGCTCGTACCAGCCGTGATCGGGATAGCGTGCTTGGCGGGAATGCTGTTGTTGCGTCAGCTGTCTCCCGGCATACCTGGGGCACTCGTTATCATGGCTGCGGCGACAATTATGGTGGGGCTGCTCGGCGGAGACGCGATTGGCGTGCATGTCGCCGGCCACATCCCGTCCGGATTACCAGCTCTCGTGGCGCCAAGCCTCGACACCACAACGTTGCGAGAACTCGCACCCGGTGCGCTCGCGATCGTCCTGGTCGGCTATGCCGAAGCATTGGGCGCCGCGAAGGCAGCGGCCATGCGGGATGGAAGCGATATCGATCCGAACCAAGAGTTAGTTGCGCATGGCCCGGCGAACATCCTGACCGGACTTTTCGGCGGATTCCTGGTGGTTGGTAGCCTTTCTAAGACCTCGGTGGCCATGGCGGCAGGCGCACATAGCCAGCTCGCCAACCTTGTTGCAGCGGTCCTGTGTTTCCTGACTCTGGTTCTGCTGACGCCACTGTTCCGAAACATGCCGGAGCCGGCCCTCGCCGCGATCGTCATTGCAGCCATGCTGCATCTCACGAACCCCGGCTATTTGCAGAGCGTGCTGGCGCGAAGCCGCTGGTCGTTCTTCATGATCGTGATCGTCATCGCAGGCGAACTGACGCTAGGGGTGCTGCAAGGCATCGGCATTGGTGTCGTGCTGTCAATCGCGAGGTTGATCTATGTTGCGAGTCGTCCCAAGGGAGCGCGTCTAGGGCAGCTTCCCGGTACGGAGGCTTATCGCGACGTCCGGATGCATCCCGACGCGACCACTTTCCCTGGGCTGCTAATTTGGCGGATTGGAGGTGACGTCTTCTTCGCGAGTGCTGGCAACACGACGATGGCCTTGAGGGCGGCGGTCGCCGAATCCCCGAAGTTGAAGCGGGTGCTTCTGGACTTCGGTTCGGTCGACTTTCTCGACGTCACCGGAGGCGACGAAGTGCTGCGGCTCGTTCGTGAGCTGCGCAAGAAGGGCATCGGGGTTGTCTTTGCGCGCGTACGCGACTCTATCCGGGAGGACCTGCGGCGCGCCGGGATCGAGGCTGAAGTGCCGCCAGGCAATTTCTACGAGCGAATTACCGACGGCGTGCTCGCTTGGCAGCAACAATCTGATCCGACTCCATCGCACGGCGGGACCAAGTCATGAAAGCCCGTAGCCTGCGACCACCCTCGGCGTTTTACCGCATGATCGAGGCGCATGGCGACCGAGCCCTGATCGAAAGCTTCTTGATGAAGCGACCTTCGGTCGACGAGCGTATGGCTGTAGGCAAGGCGCTTCGAAAGCATGTTCCGCGTTCGGCGCAAGCAATCTATGAAACCCGCGCCGACCGACCCGATGCGGTGGACATCCTCGAGCAGCAGGACGCCTCGCGCGTGCAGGAGCTGCTGCCGATCCGATATGACCGCATGCGCGAAAATCCCTTCGCGTTCTTTCGGGGAGCCGCGGCCATCATGGCGAGCGATCTGTCGATCTTGCCCATCTCTGGAACTCCCGTCATGGCGTGCGGCGACGCGCATATCAAGAATTTCGGGGTATATGCTTCGGCCGAGCGCAATCTGATCTTCGCCATCAACGACTATGACGAGGTGTATGTTGGGCCTTGGGAATGGGACCTCAAGCGACTGGCGGTCAGCGCAGCAGTCGCAGCGCGATGCTTGGGCGGTGACAAGGCGATCTGCGAAGAAGCCGCTCGTGAATGCGTGCGCAGTTATCGGGAGCGCATCTATCGCTATGCCCAAATGGGTTATCTTGAAACCTGGTATGATCGCATCGACGAGCGCGCCATCCTCGATGGCCTGGCGCCCAGATCACGTCGCATCGCCCTCGACATCATCGATAATGTCCGCCATATCCGCCCCCTCGAGAAGTTGACCGAATTGGTGGATGGGAAACACCGCTTCATCGAGGATATTCCGCTGATCGAGCACGTGGCGCGCAGTGCATCGGGGACGCCGGTGCGCCTGTTTCTGGACCGCCTTCTGCAGGCCTACATCGCTTCGATGACCTATGATCGAAAGCTGCTGTTGTCTCGTTATGAGCTCATCGACTACGCGCACAAGGTCGTCGGAATCGGAAGCGTCGGCACCAGGTGCTGGGTACTCTTGCTGCAGGGAGTCGGTGAAGACGATCCCTTGTTTCTCCAGATCAAGGAAGCTCAGCGATCGGTGCTTGCGCCTTATCTCACCTTCAAACTCCCGTTCGATCACCAGGGGCGGCGGGTGGTCGTGGGGCAGCGTCTCACACAAGGGTCGCCCGACATCTTCCTCGGATGGGGGCGCGCCGACAAAAGGGATTTTTACGTTCGCCAGCTTTCGGAGTTGAAGGGCAGTGTCGCGCTCGAACACCTTGAGCTCTTGCCGGACTACTGCGCGATGTGTGGGTGGGCGCTGGCGCTAGCGCATGCCAAGTCAGGCGATGCCGCCGTGATCGCTGGTTATTGCGGCAAGAGCGAAGCGCTTGACGAAGCGATCGGCGCGTTCGCCATGCGATATGCCAAACAGACGGAGCAGGACTACGACGGGTTTAACAGCTCCAAACGGATCGGGCGGATCAGAGCGGTTGCCGGAACTTCGCGTTAAGCCTTGCGCAATCACCGGTGGATGGAAGCGAGCGCGATCGCTCTTGCTTACGGAAATAACCAAACGCGGGAGCAATCATGCGCGCTTCTTCCGATGACGGGCCAAGCTTCACGCACGCCCACCTGCGAACGCCGAGGGCAGCTGCCATCGCGGGCGTCGTCTTCTCCGTCCTGCTCTTTGCCGTGTTCCTGCTGATGCGACACTCGGTGCCTCGTGATCCGCTGGAGACGGGGGCGTGGCTACATACCGGAGCGAGCAACGTCGTGATTGCGCTCAATCTTGTGCCCTTCGCAGGAATTGCCTTTCTCTGGTTTGTCGGTGCACTGCGGGACAAGCTTGGACGCCGCGAAGATCAGTTTTTCGCAACCGTATTTCTTGGCAGCGCGTTGTTGCTCCTGGCCATGCTGTTCGCGGCTGCGGCTGTTGTGGGCGCAATAATTCTTGCATTCCACGGAGCCCCGGACGTCCGGGCCAACTCGGCAACGTTCCACTTCGGACGCGGTCTGGCTTATGGCATGATCAACATCTATTTGGTGAAAACGGCATCCGTGTTCATGATCACCACATCGACGATTGGCGTCTATACCGGCTTCACACCGCGCTGGCTGGCCTTCGGGGGGTATGTTGTCGCAGCCGTGCTTCTGATCGGCAGCTACTTCTTCGACTGGAGTTTGCTCGTATTCCCCGTTTGGGTTCTGTTGATCAGCGTCAGCATTCTCGCAGACAGGAAAGCCGCGAGCTGAGAGTGGTGACGATAAGCCGCGCGAAGTGCGTGGTTTGAATCGCTGGTCGCGCTTTTGGACTGGCCGAGCGTTCATCGGATAGCGCCGACCGAACCGGAAGATTTCAGCCTCGTCAGCCTCGAGTGGAGACAAATGGTGTACACAAAGGACAGAGAGCCAGACCAGCGAGAACCTTCGATGCCTGCCGCCGTCGCATGCTTACGTGCGACATGCTTGCAATCGCCTATCAGGGCGATCTGACTATGGATTACTTGATCTAGATCAAAGGTGATCGTTGCTCCGTCTCGAAGTTGATCGGAGTTCTGTGTCGAGACGTGCGCCGGCCTGCGGGAGTCCACTGAGCAGCGGACGAGGACTTGTCGCGTTTGACAATGCTTCTACGCGCTGCCCGGAATTGGTCAGCAATTTTGACAGGAGAGATTGGTGGGCCCTGATCATGCCACGATCGCTGATGCGGTACAGGAAGCCCACGCGGTCGCGTTGCGTGCTTCGGGCGGGGCCGTCGCGGCCTACATCCCATTTCTCGCCAAGGTGCCGGCGCAGCTTTGCGCCGTCGCTGTGGTCACGCGCGAAGGAAGAGTCTTCGAGGCAGGCGACACTGATTTTCAATTTGCTCTCGAATCAATCTCGAAGGTATTTACTCTCGCGTTGGTTATGGAGCAGCGCGGCGCTGAGGTGGTACGCGAGAAGATTGGAGCGCGACCTACTGGCTTGCCATTTAACTCAGTACTGGCACTGGAGCTTCACGGCGCCAAGCCCCTTTCGCCGCTGGTGAACGCAGGGGCCATCGCAACCGTGAGCCTTGTAAAGGCCGCCGGTCGCGAGGACCGTTGGGCACAGATCCTCGACGTTCAACGCCGCTTCGCGGCAACCGACATAGCGTTTTCTGCGGAGATCAACGAATCCGAGCAGGCGAGCAACTTGCACAATCGAGCGATTGCCTGGCTCCTTGCCAGCGGAGGAAATTGTTTTTGCGATCCGCTCGAGGCTCTCGACGTCTACACACGCCAGTGCTCCACGCTCGTGACCTGCTCTACACTCGCGACAATGGCTGCGACGCTTGCGAACCATGGCATCAATCCGCTGACAGGAATTCGGGTTATTCAGCGACAAAATGTGCCGCGAATTCTTGCTGAGATGACCATGGAAGGGCTCTACGATAGCTCCGGCGATTGGGCCTTTGAGGTTGGGCTGCCCGGCAAGAGTGGGGTCGGTGGCGGCATCATCGCCGTCGCTCCTGGTCGGCTCGGCGTCGCTGCGTTCGCTCCGTCGCTCGACGAATACGGCAACAGCGTGCGGGGGCAGATTGCCGTCGCCAGTGTGGCCAAGCGCCTCAAAATGAATCTGTACGACCAATAAACAGTGACCACCATGCCACCTCAGAGCAGGTCTCAGGAGCAGCAGAGAAACCGGGACTTCGTCACAGTTGGAGCGAGTACATGGCGGTTCTTGGCGAGATAAGGCACACCACCACCTACAAATACGCAAGGCCGGTGACGTTCGGCACTCATCGGGCGATGTTCTTGCCAAGGCGCGGCTCGTCGGCCCGTCTTCTCAATTGGTCCGTGAGAACCAGCCCGTCTTCAAAGGTGAAGTGGATCAGCGACCCGCGCTCCAACACCGTGACCGTCATGGACTTCACCGAGTCAGCGAGCGAATTGACCTTCAACTTCAAGGTCCTCGGGATCTATTTCGGCATAAAGGGGATCGAAGCCTTCCCATCGGAAAGTCGTGCGGAGGAAGTTCCCATCCAATACACACCCGACGAGTGGAACGACTTGGCCGGTTATCTGCGTCCTCATGCCGAAGACCCGGACGCGAGCCTCGCTGCATGGACCAAGAGCTTCGTTGCCGGTGACAAGGACCAAACCACCGACGTCCTGAGCCGGATCCTTCACTCGTTTCGGGAGCGTTTCACGTACCGTGCGCGAGAATCGCAGGGCACGCAGTCACCCGGCGAGACGCTGCGTACCAAGTCGGGCACTTGCCGCGATTATGCTTGGCTCATGATCGAGACGTTGCGGCGGCTCGGGTTCGCCTCCCGATTCGTCAGTGGCTATCTGTACGACAGCGCGCTGGATGGCGGTGCAATAGGCATGGCCGGGTCCAGTTCGACCCATGCCTGGCTGCAGGTGTTTCTGCCGGGGGCAGGGTGGATGGATTACGATCCCACCAACCAAATTAATGCCGGATTTGATCTCATTCCGGTCGCCGTCGCCAGGCATCCGGGACAGGCAATTCCACTGGAAGGCTCGTGGTTTGGTGATGGAAAGGACTACCTTGGTATGTCGGTTACCGTTTCAGTCCATAAGGTGGATGATGTCCCCGATCCATTCCAAGGACAGGGTTGAGCGGTGTGGTAGAGAACGGCGCCATGTGATGGACGTCCCTAAGCTCACGGCCCCGATCACCCCATTCGTCTTGAGACCACGCGCATTTGCGAATGAAGGAACGCCAGTGCCAGCGCGTTTATCTATCCTGGGGCAGATCTTCCTCTTGATGGCCGCTTGGCGACTGTACTCGCGCTAACAGCTTTGTGAGCAACCGTCGCTGTTTTTCCGTGATGTCCGGGTCGGCAAGCCGTCTCTTGAAGATGATCAGGTTCTCATAGCGGATGAAGTCTTCCATTGAGGTCATGCGGTCCTCCCCTGTGCCAGCACGGTGCCACATAGAGTACCTGCCTGCAGCAGCGGCGCCGCTGAGGAGGGCATAACGTGTGATACGCATCCTCATTGGAGCAGGACAACGCTTGGGTCTGCAATTGTCCTTTGAGACAAGCACCATGCCCGCTGTCGTTCTCGCCGAGCAACGGGCTCTTGGGTTTTGCGGTCGAGGCATGTGTCCGCAACGGGCTGCTTGACCAGTTGGGCCGCTCGTCGGATGCGCATCGGTTAAGTTACGTCCGGCCTACCTCCGATAGCCGACATATCTGGGGCCGTGGGATGCGGTAGCGATGGGCCATTTCCGGACTCATGGAGCGCAGCAAATTGCGTCGTGTCCCATCAACTCTGGCCGCGAGCACACGCGGGCCTCATTCGGGCAACCCGGCTTTCCGAATGCCCTCAATTAGCAGCTTTAGGGTTGTTTGCGCACTCCGAGAGAACCGCCCAGATATTGTAAAGGCCGGATCGATCTCAAGCAGACGTGCCGCCGCCTCACGCGCCTCGGCATCCCGTCCAAGATGCGCCAAAGCGGACGCCAAACCACGGAAAGTCATTGGATCGGAGGAGTTCTGACGAAGAGCCTTCCTGGAAACCGCGACTGCCTCGTCGAAGCGGCGAAGTTCGATCAATGCATGACCGATGCCAGCAAGATTAGTGTGAAGAACGGGGTCCAACGGGCTCACGCGAATGCCGCGTTCAAAGCTCAGGATTGCTTCTTCGTAGCGGCCTGCAACTTGGTAGACCCATCCTCTAGCGTTCCACACGCCGGGTTCATTTGGATTGGACGTGACCGCACGTTCAACATAATCAATGGCAGTCTCGTAGTCGTCGACAAGGAAAGCGGTAACCACCCCGGAGAGGGCCAGTACTGGCGCGCGATTCTCGTCGAGGCTCAACGCCAAGCGAGCCAGCCGAATTGCTTCACTGCGGTCGAATTGACTATCGGTAGAAAAGCCTTGAACAAGGTTGTTGAGGTGGCCGTAAGCCGCCAACATGGCGGCAAGACTAAAGCGAGGATCAAGCTCCAAGGCACGATGGGCCAGTCGTATCGCTTCGGCAAAACCTTCTCGGGTCCTAAGATGAGATTTCTGTATGGCCCTTAGCCACAAATCGTAGGCGGTCGGGTTTTCCGATGGGCGGCGGGTCGCCATCTCAATTTCTGTTTGAAACAGCTTGGGGTGAATGGCCGAGATAACGGCGACCGTTATTTCGTCTTGCAGAGCGAAAACGTCTGTCAGGTCTCGCTCGAACCTGTCTGCCCAGATGTGCGCGCCCGTCACGGCATCAATCAACTGGCCTGCGATGCGCACCTTGCCTGACGCCTTGCGCACAGACCCCTCAAGGACATAGCGCACGCCGAGCCTGCGTCCGACCTCCTTGATATCAACGGCCTTGCCTTTGAACGTAAAGCTCGAATTGCGCGCGATCACGAACAGCAATTTGAAGCGCGATAGCGCAGTGATGATTTCCTCCACCAAGCCGTCAACGAAATACTCCTGCTCCGGATCACCGCTCATGTTCTCGAACGGCAACACGGCGATGGAGGGCTTGTCAGGCAGCGGAGAGGAACTCTCGGGCACGTCGCCGGGATTTGGGCGCGCAGCCTCTCGTGCCTCCCGTACCTGTCCGACGAAACGGAATCCCTTGCGCGGTAACGTCTTGATCAGGCGCTGTTCCTCCCCGGAATCGCCAATCGCGCTGCGGGCGACATTCATCCGGGTCGTCAACGCTGCATCCGAAACGCTGCGCGCATTCCAAATGGCGTTGATGAGGTCGTCTTTGCTGACGACGCGCTCCCTGTTGCGGATCAGGTAGTCGATCAGATCGAACACCTGTGGTGCGATGGAGACGACGTCCGCCCCGCGACGCAGCTCGCGCCGCTCAGTGTCGAATGCGTAGTCCTCGAAGAGATAGCGCAAATGCGATCCCCCTGGGATGAGGCCCCCCGTAACCGGGTGGCGCTACGGCCTCGCTGGAAATCGCAAGAATAAGTCGCCGGTGAGGAAAATGTAAGCAGCCGGTCAAGCGTGCCCACCGATCTCGCGGCACCTTCCTGCCGGTGAAAAAACACCGTCCCAGGAGAGACTGCAATGAGCACGACGCAGGGCACAGCATGGCTGGAACGGACGTCCGGATCGACCCGGCATGTCGCTAGCTTCTTCAGGAAATATTGGGATGCCTTTCAGGAGCGCCGCGAACGCCAAAAATTGCGCGCCAGCTTGTCCGCTCTAAGCGACAGGGAGCTGATGGATATCGGCACCACACGCGGCGAGATCGACTACGTCGCCTCGCACCGAGCTATTGACCCGGGAGGCATCCGATCCACCGAATGCCTGCGACAGCTGCCAACGGTTGACGGCCAAATTTTGCCCACCGACTTCCGATAAGGGTCAAAACGCCAAGAACTCAAGTTGAGCAAATCTGGTCCGTTCTGCCGCTATGAGCGGACCCGCCTCAGACGCAGCGCAACTTCGCAGATGGGCCAGCAAGTGATATGAGCTGCGGCAAAGCGCACGGTTATTGAATCACTTCGTCAGCTGGCAAAAGAAACCGGTCGGGCACCGTCAGCCCCAACGTCTTTGCGGTGTTGAGGTTGATCGCTAACGTGAACTTATCGGCTCGTTCGACTGGAAGGTCGCCCGGCTTTGCTCCCCGAAGGATTTTCGCCACCTGTCTGCCGGCGAGTTGAAAGCCATACTCTAGGTTGATCGAATATGACATCAACGACCCGGCCTGCACGAAATCGCGGTACACACTGCAAATTGGCCCTCCCGGCTTTGCAACTGATGAGACAGTCTGAGGGATGTCGCCAAGGGTGACAAAGGAACCCGAAAGATAGAATGCGTCGACGCCATCGCGCGTTCCTGACGCCACGGCATCGTCGAGACCTTCGCGGCCGGGCCGTTCAAGGTCACATCTTAGAACCGCAAAACCAAGCTGCGAGGCCGCTTTCTTTAATGCGTTGTGTTCAAGTCTCGTTTGGCTCATCTTTACGTCGCGTTCCCTAAACGCAATCATTCCGAGCCGGGTCAGGTTTGGTACCAGCACCTTGAACAAACGACCAAGAAGAATGGGCGACCGCCGACGTTGAACTTCTCGCCAGCATTGTCGACTTCAGGTTGCTTCCGTCAAGACGCGCGAAGATGGATGACGACCGGCTCGCTGGGGCAGGATCAGCACGAGCAAGACGATTGCTACGAGCATGACCGCCGAGGCCAAAGGTCGGCTCAGGGCAAGTCCGCCATGGCTCGTCGGCTTGTCCAGGAAATCGCCAACAGTCGCACCAAGCGGACGCGTCAGGATAAAAGCCGCCCAGAACAGGAAAACCCGCGAAATGTTGGTCCAGAAATACAAAGCTGCCAGGATGAGCAAGCCTGCGCCGAACAAGATCGCCCCGCCATCATATCCCAGTCCGGTGCTGTCGGCGGTCCAATCGCCGAGCGCGGTTCCAAGCGTCTGCGAAAAGGTAATCGTCACCCAGTAGAAAACCTCCGCTTTCGGCGATGCGACCGTTTGAACATCTACCGAACCGAGAGCGAAATACCAGATCGCCAACGAGGCCAACACGCAGGCCAGGAGCACCGACGAGCCTCCCGCATAACCGATGCCCAGTGAGCGGTCGAAGAAGTCGGCCATGGCCGTTCCAACGGTGGTCGAGGCCACGATTGCCAGCCAATAGACCCATTTGTTGAACCGTCTCGTCGATATCTGGGCGACCACCGCCCCGACAAACACCGCAAGGAACAAGGCGGTCCCAATCAAGTAACCACCGTTGTTGGCATTTTCATCAGCGTGCAGCCAGCTCATCGTCACCGTGTCTCCACCGGTCTCACCAAGCGTTGTCGCCAAGATCTTAATGATCCAGAATCCCAGCGTCACTTCGGGAACTTTGCTCAGGACATCAGTTCGTTCTTGCATGGTCATCTCGTCTGAAACTGCGGCCCAGTCGAACAACAGACGAAGCCCCGAACGGGGCGCTTGCAGCGCGATGAAATCTTCGCAATGTTCAGTGACCAGCCTTAGGCGCGACAAATCGATCATGCGGGCGCGCGTCAGTAGCTGCTCATTCGAGTAAGAAGCCGCTAACCGTGCGCATTGCCGACCATTGAAAGTAGGACTTCATACGGTTTCTCCTTACCACTTAGCGCTCTAGTAACACCGGGGCCGCGACACTTACGCTTTTCACGGAGAGGCTGAGGTCATGAACGCGAAGGTGAAGATCAGGTGCCCGGCCTGCACACGTATGTTTCAAGAGAAAGCCAATCGAGTTCGTGATGGACTGCAGGTCAACTGCCACAATTGCAACAGGCTGATAACGCTGTCCAAAGAGACAGAAGATCCTTTTATTCGGCGAGCATTGAAGACTGCTCGGGAAATGCGAGCGGCAGAGGAGGACCGGATAGTCAGTCGGGTTTACAAAGGCGCTGCCGCCGCACCGCCACGCGATGCGCCTTAACAGGGGCGTGCTGCTTTAAAAACAGAGGTGTCGCGGCTTGTCTCTTCGGCGGCACGCGCGCCGCTTGGGAGGAGATGGCCGGTTGCGTCTGGCCTCCCGAAGCTGACCTGAGTTCAAGCTGACTTCAGTCGTACGTCAGCATCGCCACAGCCACTGAACATCCGCCCACAAACCCGTAAAAGCGCCAGTCCCGATAACTCATGATCTGCTCCTGACGACTAACGCGACGACAGGAGAAATGTTCTTGAGCGCGGACTCGCAGCTTCGGCCTTCTTACCGACTCGAGCCACCACTGGAACTCATTTGTGCACCTGAGAGTTCTCGCTTGGTGTAAGGAGGCCGAGGCCAGTGACTAGCTTGCGGCAAGCCATCGGCAAACTCGGTCCGTACCAATCGCTCACGCTGTTAGCCGTGCCGGTCTGTCTGGTTGAGCCTTTGAAGCTCATCGCTGTGGCGGTGGCGGGCGAGGGCCACTGGCTCACCGGCACAGCCATGATCATCGCAGCGTACGCCGCCAGCCTACTCGTTGTGGAACGACTGTTCGCTGTGGTGAAGCCAAAACTGCTGCAGCTTCACTGGTTCGCGAAGCTGTGGGCTTGGCTCGTCGTCATACGATACAAGCTCCCACGTCCATTTCAGAGCACATAAGCCTCGTGATGTTTATGTCCTTGTTACGCGCATGACCACGTCGAGCGCTGCTGAGGAGAGAGCCGTTAGCACCCTCCGGGAATTGCACGCTGCCGAGGACGAGTTGATCGGCAAGACTGTCGTCATGACCGACGGCAAAGGACGATTGATCATATCTATCTCGACGAAGTGCACGGACTTCGCATTTCAATCGCTGGGGCATGATGGTGAATGGCCGATTTCAACCGTCAAGCGCATCCAAAACTGATGGCAGGGGCACCAATTTCACCGACAAGGTCCGCCGGTTATTCGCCTGGGCTAAGGTTCCACCCAGGGATAGTCGCGTCGGTTGGGCCGTATGGCCCTCAATAGCCTCTAAGCGGAGTGGAAGGTGCAGGTCAATCAGTGGGTTCCGATTTGCGGAACCAGCAGCGATTACTTTTCGGGTAAAAACGCCAGCGTATAAATACGGGGGCGTTCGGATAGTTAGCGATCCGTTTACGCTGATTGCCCATCCTTTAGGCATTGCTCAGCCGTGCCGGGGATGGACCATGTTTCGCCGCATCAACAAAGCCGTTCAAGACGCCATCGCTACGGCGCAGGCGATCGATCGCTCGCAAGCTGTAATCGAATTCGAGCCGAATGGGAGGATTGTCACCGCCAACGCCAACTTCCTCGCGGCCGTGGGGTACTCGTTACCTGAGATACAGGGCAAGCACCACAGCATCTTCGTCCCTCCGGCCGAGCGCGAGAAGCCCGGTTATGCCGAGTTCTGGAAGACGTTAGCTCGCGGCGAATTCCAAGCCGCGCAGTACCAGAGGATCAGAAAAGACGGCTCCCCGCTGTGGATACAAGCGACTTACAACCCCATCCTCGGAAAAGACGGGAAACCTTACAAGGTCGTAAAGCTCGCTAGAGACATCACTGCGGAGCACGTAAAAAACCTTGAGCAGAATGGGAAGATTGCCGCTCTGGATCGTGCGCAGGCCGTCATCGAATTCGACTTGAATGGCGTCATCATCACCGCAAACGAAAATTTCCTGGGAGTGATGGGCTATGGACTGGCTGAAATAGTCGGGAAGCACCATTCCATCTTCGTTGATCCAAACTTCGCGGCAAGCGCCGCCTACAAAGAGGGCTGGGCTAAACTAAACCGGGGCGAGCTTGTCAGCGGCGAATTCAAGCGCCTGGCCAAGGGAAACCGCGAGGTTTGGATATTGGCGTCGTACAATCCTATCCTCGATGAGCTCGGAAAGCCCATCAAAATCGTCAAATTTGCGACTGATGTGACGAGAGCACGCTTGGAATCGGCCGACACGAAGGGGCAGATCGAGGCCATTCGAAAATCGCAGGCGGTTATTGAATTCGCGATGGATGGCACCATCCAATGGGCGAACGTAAATTTTCTTGGCGCGATGGGCTATGCCTTGGGTGAGGTGAAAGGCAAACATCACAGCATGTTTGTCGATCCTGCCGAGCGCGGCTCTTTCTCTTACAAGGAGTTTTGGGATCGCCTTAGAGCCGGTGAATATCAGGCCGGTGAATTCAAGCGGCTTGCGAAGGGCGGCCGCGAGATATGGATTGAAGCATCGTACAATCCAATTATCGATCCCAACGGAAAACCTTTTAAGGTGGTGAAATACGCGACTGACGTGACCGAGAAAGCTGTTGCACGAATGAAGGCTGAAGAGGCTAAGGGGCTCATCCATTCCGTCGCAGCCGGAAGCGAAGAAATGTCAGCTTCGATCCGGGAGATTTCCGAAACAATGGTCAAGGCGCGCAGTGTAGTAGACACGGCAGTGAGCCGAGTTGAAGGCGCAGATGGCCAAGCGCAGCGTCTGACGACGGCAACCGATGCGATGGGTGGGATTGTCGAGTTGATCGCGAACATCACTGGGCAGATCAATCTTCTGGCTCTCAATGCAACCATCGAATCTGCTCGCGCCGGCGAAGCGGGCCGCGGCTTTGCGGTTGTCGCATCGGAAGTCAAAAGCTTGGCAAGTCAAGCTAAGCAGGCCACTGACAAGATCAATGCTGAGATTGGCGCGCTAACCGGCGCGTCTGGCGATGTGCTCGGTGCGCTAAATGCGATTAAATCGGCTATCGTGAACGTTGACGAGTATGTCACCAGCACCGCTGCGGCGGTCGATGAACAAAGCGCGGTGACTGCCGACATGGCCTCGAATATGCAACGAGCGGCACTGGCTTTGGCCTAATAAGCTGCACGGCCGTGAGGCTTGAGCTGCCGTCTCAGGCGGCCGCAACCGATTTGAGCTGCTCGCGCGCATCGGCCTCTTGCGGACGCGATGCTTTCTCCTCCTCGATCATCCGGGTCACGACGCCGACTGGCATCGGCCGACCGAACAGATAGCCCTGCACACTGTCGCAGCCCTCCCCGCGGAGAAAGTCGAGACGGCGCGTCGTCTCGACGCCCTCGGCCAGCGCGCCCCAATCGGACCCGACGCTATCAAATCCCAAGCGACTCATTCTCAATCAGCGCATTGTGCAGGAATACCCCCTCAGTAGCACGAGGCCATTTTTGCAACCGCCCGCCCGACATTATTACGAGTATTTTAATTCTTATCCGTGATTGTAGGGAGCAATCTTTAATTGCGATATTATTTCATGCAGCTCATAGCCGAGCGAAACTATTCGTTTATCGCGTTCGAGTCGCTCGCGGAACGACAGGCGTGCGACAGCCTATTCCGGGTAGCCGAAAACGAGTTCGTTTTACACATGCAGTCCGACCAGGCCGCCGACGAAGAGCGGTTGATCTGGTTGGATAGCAGAGCAGCGCTGCTTTGGATCAACCAAACGCCCGATGAGTATGGAATGAACTGGGGGTGAAGCTCGTGGTGGAAACCAGAAGAGCGCCCCGCTATCGCGTTTCGAAGCCGGCGCAAATTCATTATGGGGCAAACAAGATTACCTGCGTTGTTCGCGATCTTTCCCTCACTGGCGCCGCTCTACAGCTTTCCGATGGAAGCGCAATAGTCCCGTCGGCGTTCACGCTGATCGTTCCTGAAGACAATCTGACGCTGCCGTGCCGAGTAGTTTGGCGTGGTCCCTTCAAGATCGGCGTCACGTTCGAATTGCCCTAGAGCGCCTCCGCCGGGAGTATTCCTGTCTTCCCTCCCTGAGGCCGGGCTTCACGAAGAAGGAGCATTATCTCGCTTCTGGTGATTGCGCGGGCCGGGGCGATCGTCCCATGTCACATACCCGCACAATCGGCACCGATACATCGTAACAGTCCCGTCGATGCGAGCGTTGAATAGTTCGCTTACGGTCACGTCGCTGCTGCCCCGGCACCGCCCGCAGCTCGGCAAGGATGCAGGTGTCTTGTTGAAGTCCGTCTCCCTTGCCACGCTGATAGCTCCAGAGGATGCCTCACCGCACGCTTCGCAGTGAACGGTCTAGTGGTATCGAAGTTCATCATTGCGTGCTTTGCTGCCGAAGCCACACCGTCCTTAGCGTCTCAAGCGACCTATGAACGAAGCCGCAGGTAATATGTTAGGAGGGAAGCCTGTCGCCTCAGCAGCAATCAGACACGATCCTTGATTCGAACCGGCAATTCGCGAATGCGCTTGATGGCGTCGTAGACGGCGTTGGCGATCGCGGCGTGGACGCACGAGGTGGATGTACCCGACGACATGCCTTCCAGTGCGGGGCCTGTCCCAGCGTTGGCCAAATTTGTGCTGCAGGCTGCTGCCGACGATCGCGCCAATCCCGAACTTGGGCTAACCGGTGTTTTGTTACTTTCTGGTCGCCACTTTGCTCAATTTCTTGAAGGCGCAGAGGCTGACCTTAATATCATGGAGGCGTCGATTTGTAGCGATGACAGGCATACGGGCATTGTAACGTTGCAGACACGGATCTCGAAGTCACCGCGACGCCTCGCTGCTCGTCCTCGCGGACGAGGTCGAAAAGGTCCGCCCCTTGCTGGGTGCATGAGTCCAAAGGTGGCCCATCGCGACATATTGCGCTCATCGAGATCGCGAGCCGATTCAAGATTTCGGCTTCCCGACTGTGTCGGCCATCCTGGCGCCTCTGACGCCGAGCGGCTCGGGTCTGCCGGTAGTGGTGTCGCGGGCGATCTGATGCTCCATCTCAGCGTTGAGTTCGGCTCCCAGCAGGACCACGATCGCCGAAATCCAGAGCCAAGTCATGAAGCCGATGACGGCGCCCAAGGACCCGTAGGTTTGGTCGAAGGTGCCGAAGTTGGCGGCGTAGAACGAGAACAGCCCGGATGCCGCAAGCCAGAGCAGGCTCGCGGCTGCGCTGCCCCAGGTGATCCATGACCAACGGGGCGCTTCGCGACTGGGCCCGAATCGGTAAATGCACGAGAGCGCGAGCGCAAGCGCGACGAAGAGTGCGGGCCAGCGCCCGATCCGGATCAGCAAGTCGGTGGATTTCGAGAGGCCTACGTATTGCAGCACTACGGGAATGACGGCGACCCCGCCGAGCGCCGCGAGAACGAAGACGATGCCGCCAATGGTGAATCCTAGCGAGATCGCGTTCAGCTTGAAGAAGCCTCGCTTCTCCTCTTCGCCGTAGACGATGTTCAACGTGTCGAACAGCGACTTCATCGCGGCGTTCGCGCTCCACAGCGAGATCAAAAGACCGGTCGCGAACGCGAACCCGAGGGTCCGATCGTCCTTCGTCGCGACGCGCGTGAGTTGTTCGCGCGCAACGTCGACTGCGCCACCTGGGATGAAGCCGGCGACATCGTCGAGGTGCTTTGCGATCGTGTTGGGATCCGCGAAGAGCCCGTAGATTGCGACGAGCGCTGCGATCGCGGGAAAGATCGCAAGCAGGCTGTAGTAGGTCATGCCGGCGGCCAACGCGAGGATTCGATGCTCGCCGATGTTGCCGTATACCCGCCAGAGGATGTCCTTCCATCCGCGCGCCGGGATCTCCGCGGGCGAGGTCGCCTGGCGTCCGCGATCACCGCCTTCGATCGCCATTTTCGCAAGCGTGGCGTCCCGGTCGGCTTCTCTGTGCTCCGGGAACTTGCCGCCCTCTGCAGGACGGGCGACATGCTCGGGCGGAACGAGGCGGCCCCCACACCAGCGCGACCGCCATCAGCCCCAGCGCCGCAGCCATGCTCCATTTGCCTTCCGATGTTTCTGTTCGAGCCATTGAATTCCTCCGCGCAACTCAATTGCTCGTCGGAGATTGCGTTCCTGCATCGCAAGGCGGCGGGCGGCGCGTTCCCTCTCCTGGGTGAATCACCGCGTAGGGCGTCACGCGGCCCGTAGCGAGTTCGGCCGGAAAGCGCCCTTGAGGCGAAACTATTCGGCCCCACCGAAGTAGGCGCGGCCACCGCGCGAGCTTGCTTGCGGCGATGACGGCTGCTGCGGCGCGGCGACGGACGGCAATTCGCCTCCCTGCGGAACGCAGGTACCGACGGTCTGAGCAGCCTTTCGCCTTGCACGTCGCGCGCCCGTGGTATTCGCGTCGCCGGTCGATGTTGGTGGCCGCCTTCAGGAACTCTACTTCTCCGCCGGCGATTTTTCCGTCGGCGATTTTACGTTCATGAACAGGCGATATCCGCTTGTCCTGGAGCATCGCCCTTCCGATCCTCGTCCGGTACGGTATCTCGGCTTGCATCATGTTCGTTTGCGCCGTCCTCCAGATGGAGCTTCAAATGCAGACGGGCGCGCCGGGGTACTTCCTGCTGCTCCCGGGCGTGTTTCTGTCCGGGCTAATCTTCGATCGAGGCTCGGGAATCCTGGCGGCCGTGATTGCCGTGGGGGTCGGAGCCTGCGTCAGCTTCGCGGGCGGCATCGGCCTCGATTTCCTGGTCACGAATTCGCTCTTCGCCATCACCGCGGCCGGTACAGCCACCATCGCCGAATTCCAGCGGGCCGAGCTCAGACGGGTGATGCTGGCCGACAAGACCAAGGCCGTGCTGCTGCAGGAGATGGCTTAGGCGACGGCCTGATCGGCCCCGATGCGAGACGTCCAGGCGATGTCGGCCAACGGCGCCGGTCTGCGAAAGAAGTAGCCTTGGCCCAGGACGATGCCGAGCGATCGTACCTCTTCGACCTGCCGCTGCGTCTCAATGCCTTCGGCAATGATCGACAGGTTGAGTGTCTTCGCTAGCTGGACGATCGACCCCAGCACGGCGAGAGTCCCGGGGCGATCGATCCTGTCAATGAAGGCCTTGTCGATCTTGACCTTATCGAACGGAAACGCGGTCAGATACGACAATGACGAATAGCCGACGCCGAAGTCATCGAGTGCGATGGAGATACCGAGCTCCTTCAGTCGCTCCAGCGTCTTCAGGTTCTCCTCGCTATCGGCGAGAAACACGCTTTCGGTGATTTCGAGCTCGAGCCGGTGCCGCGGAAGCCCGCTTTCGGCAAGCGCGAACGTCACGACATCAACCAGGTTGCTCTTGCTAAACTGCTCTGCCGACAGGTTGACCGCAATCCTGATGTCATCCGGCATCTTCATGGCGTCGCGGCAGGCCTTGGCGAGGACGAAGTTGCCGAGCTCGACGATCAGCCCGCCTTCCTCCGCAACCGGGATGAACTCGGCGGGCGCGATGAAGCCTCTGGTCCTGTGGTGCCAGCGCGCGAGCGCTTCGACCGCGACGGTCCGGCCCGCGCCGATCTCGACCACCGGCTGATAGAAGACCTCGATCTCCTCGCGCCAGATCGCCTCGCGCAGCTCGATTTCCAGAAGACTGCGCTGATCGGCCTCGGCCTTCAGATCCGGCGAATAGAGGTTGAAACAATTGCGCCCGAGATTCTTCGACTTGTAGAGCGCAAGATCGGCGTTGCGCAGGATTTCGTCGATGCGCGTACCGTGCTCCGGTACCACGGCGATGCCAATGCTGCACCCGATCGCGACAGGATGGCCATCGATGTCATAGGGCGCTGCGATCGCCGCGACCAATCGGCCGGCCAAAATTCCCGCACCGTCGGAAAGCGGCCCTTGCCCCGGGGCCACAATCAGCGCGAATTCATCCCCGCCCATCCGGGCCGCCGTATCGACCTCGCGGCTCTCGGCCTTGATCCGGGCCGCGACCCGGCTGAGAAGCGCGTCGCCTGCTTGATGGCCAAGAACGTCGTTGACGGACTTGAACTTGTCGAGGTCCAGCAGGAGGACGGCGAACGGCGTATTCATGCGCCGATACCTCGCCAGCGCCTCCTCGAGGCGCTCCTTGAACAGGTTGCGGTTCGCCAGACCGGTCAGGCTGTCGTAATGAGCAAGCCTCTCGATCCTATCCGCGGACGTCTTGCGTTCCGTGATGTCCTGATGCGTCGCGACCCAGCCGCCGTCCTGGCGCCGGCCGTAGGAAATGTAGATGATCCGGCCCATGGGAAACGTCACGGTATTCGACGTCCGTTCCGACAAGACGAGCCTGTCCTTCAGATCGCGCAGGTATGCGTCGAGATCGGAGACAGCATTCTGGCCGGCGAAGACCTCATGGAACGTCATGCCGATGCGGACCTGCTCCGGAGCAAGGCCGTACGCGTCCAGCCACTGACGATTGAATGCGATCAGGCGGTCCCTGCCGTCGAACATGCTCAATCCCTGCGGCAGATTGCGCAACGCGTCCTCGAACTTGCCGAGCGAGTCGCGCAACTCGAATTCCGCCCGATCGAGGGCCCGTTGTCGTCGCCAATGCAGTGTCGTGGCGATGGCGATCACCAGGGTGAGAAGAAGCGCGCAACCGAGATAGATCCACTTTCTTGATTGATAGCGCGCGTAGATTTCCTGTTCGGCAATGCCGACCGTGAAAATAAGCGGGAAGAGTGCCGAACTGCGCACGGTGATCAGTCTGTCGGTGCGGTCCGTGCGGCCTTCGCTCCAATATTGGCTATTGGTCTGCTGTAGCCGGCTCCGGATGTGTTCGGCGGACACCTGTCCGAGAAAATTCCCAAGGTCGATTCCACGCGCCGCCAGCGCGACATAATTCGCATTGCGTAGAACGAGAGTACCGCCGGCACCGAGCCTCGCCGTCTCGTAGAAATTCCCGAGCATGTCGACGCTGATCGAACCCACGACGACGCCCACGGGGACCCGGCTGAGGTCGAAGATCTTCCTCGCGATCTGGATCGTCCACTTGCCGGACACCCGGCCGAATACCGGCTTCGCCACATAGAGGGCGTCGTCGGTCTGCCGGAGCGTGTTGAGGAAGTGCTCCCGGTCGCCGAGATAAAGCAACGGGCCGGAATAGCCCGTCGTGGTCGCGAACATATAGCCGTCCAACCCGATCATGGAAAACTGGACCACGTCGCCGCTCGCAAGACGCGCCTTCTCGGCCCACGACTTCAGATCGAACCCGGACGGATCTTCCGCGTAGAGGGCCCGAACGATCAGCAACGACTGATCGACCCGCTCGAAGATCCGTTCGGTGTTGTCCTGGAAGAGCTTCGCGACGCTGTCTCCGTGCGACTTGGCCTGCTGGAGCGCCTCGATCCGCTCCGAGGACAAGATCGTGAAACAACTGATCCACACGAGCGGCAGAAAGATCAGTGCGAATTGCAGCGGCACGCTCCGCCGGACTTCCGTCGCGATCCTGCGAATGACATGCCGCACCTGCGTCACAGCCTGCCGGCCGCGCGCGTGCTGATCAGGCGCGCCACCTTCCGCCGACAAGCTGCGGCAAGAAACGCGGCATCAACTCTTCCTCCCGGCGCACCGGGTGACCCTCTCGCCACGACGACATGCGTGAGCGCATTCAAGCTTGACCGCAATCTAGGCTCGTGGCCTTAAACATTGGTTCCGCGGACAAAGCGGAATTGCACGTGAACGCCGGTAAGGTCTCGATAACCGGCCGTATCCGCGGCATATCACCTCGGAGAGAGGTAAAATAAAACCTCTGCCATGATCGCGTTCGGCATACAAGGAGCAGGCACGTGACGACAGTTCAGACAGATCGAGACTGGACACGCGGGACAGGCCTCTCTTCGGAGCAACCCATGACGCGCGATCGCCTGTTTCTGCTGCGCCAAGGTTTCGAAGACCCTGCGCTTCCCGGCCGCCGCTTCTTCTGCTGGCACTGCGCACTGATCGAGGGCCTGCTCGCCTCATTTCCAGCGCTGACCGAAAAACTCGACGTCGAGCGCATCGCCTGGCCGAAGCCGCGGCGCGAGGTGATCGCACTGGTCGGCGAGGAGAACCAGTGGCTGCCGCTGCTCGTGCTGGCGGATGGAGCGACATCGCCGCATCAGACCGGCAGCCATCGGGGGCACGCGTTCATCAACGACAAGGACGCCATCCTTGCCGCGCTGTCCGAGCGCCACGGCTTCCCCGAGCCGCATCCGTAGAACTCGTCCCGAAACGAGGGATAATCGGCATTGCCTGCGCCAGCGAGCGCCTCGCATACTCGGCAGGCAAGCCCGGAATCCCTCGCCATGCGCAATCTCCTTCCCGCTCTCATCGTCGTGGACGTGCAGCGCGCATTTGACGAATGGGAGGCGGCGGGCAAGCGGCGCAACAATCCGGATGCGGTGGCGCGCATCGCCGATCTGCTCGCGGCATTCAGGACGAGCGGCGCGCCGATCTTCCACATCCGACACGAAGGCAGCAAACCGAACTCGGCGTTTTTGCCGTCGCGCACCGGATACGCCGTCAAGGACGAGGCGCGCGAGCAGGCGGGCGAGCCCGTGATCGTCAAGCGCGTCAACAGCGCGTTCATCGGCACCGACCTCGAGACGCGCCTGCGCGCAAGCAACATCGCCACGCTCGTGATCTGCGGCGCCACCACCAATCATTGCGTGGACACGACGACGCGGATGGCCGGCAATCTCGGCTTCGAAACGGCCCTCGTGCGCGACGCCACCTGGACATTCGACCGCATCGGGCCCGATGGCGAGGCGCATTCGGCCGAATCCATTCACGCGATGACGCTGTCGAATCTCAACGGTGAATTCGCCCGCATCGTGACCACGAACGAAATCGTCGCCTCGCTCGCAGCGGTGCGACAATAAATCCCGCGATTGATCATCGCTCGTCTGCGTCGTTTCGACGCCCGCTCTCGCCGGAACGCCAGCAACACCCACCTGTTGTCACTCGACATCTCAACTGGAGTGATGACATGAAGTATCTCTTTGTCGCGATGGCCATCGGCGCTGCTGCGCTCAGCGCGTCCGCAGCCCAGGCCGGCGGCGAAAAGGCCAAGCCGAACGCGCGAGTGAGCCAATCGACCGATATCAGCGCGCAGCACAGGCATGGCCATCACGGTCATCGCCAACACCATTGGCGCCCGCATCACCACGGCTATTATCGTCCGCACTATGGCCATGGCTATTATCCGCGGCATCACGGCTATTACGGTGGCGGCCCCTACGGTTATTACGGCGGCGGCGGCCCCGGCGTGACATTCAGCTTCGGCGGAAGCCGCTGGTGAGACAAAAGGCCCGCAGAGATGCGGGCTTTCTTTCTCATTCCCGCAAGATCATTCCGGCCGTCTCCATCCCGCTCGCGAGCGCAGCCTCCACCGTTCCCATGTCGCGACCGCGATAGAGCGCCTCGCCGGAAAACAGCACAGGGCCCTCCGCCTGCGCGAGACGCTCTTGCGCTGCGCGGCTCCGGGGCGTCGCCCAGGAATAGGCGCCGCCGGCAAAGGGATCGTGCGCCCAATTGGCAGCCGCGGCCGCAACGACGTCCCGCGCGATGGCCTCGCGCGACAGGCCGAAGATGGCTGAGAGGGAGTCGATCCCGGCATCGATCAGACCTTGCGGATCGAGGTGCGCCAGCTCCGCCGTTCGCGGACCGCCGAACCATCCCGTGAGCACGGGATGCGGATCAGGCTGCCGTGTCCACCACACCGGAATCGCGGCGTCGGACAGCAGGAAGAGCATGTCGGATAACTCCCGCCTCTGCTCGCGCCACCATGGCCGCGTGAACCGCAGCAGGATCTTGATGACACTTCCGAAGCCGATCTCGTCCGAGGCGGAAGCCTTTGCACGCGCGGCTGGTGGCAGCGCGATCTCGCGCAGCAGCGGCAGCGGCACGGTGAGGATCACGCGATCGCAACCGTGCGTCGCGCCGGCCGCACGGACAATGAGCTTGCCGCCGCTCTGCTCGATCGAGGTGACCGCGGCGCTGAAATGAATTGCAACGCCGGACCTGCGGCACTCCGCCGCTAAAAAGTCGACCAGGCCGCCATAGCCGCCATCGATCCGCGCCTGTGTCGCGTGTCCGTCATTCATCCATTCGTCGCGCAGCGCCAGGGTCGAGGCGCGCTCAGGGTCGGCCGCGTCATAGCCTTCGACCATGCGCTCGACCGCGTGCCGCAAACGCGCATACTCCGGTCCGGCGAAATGCCGGCGCAGGAAATCGGCGACGGTGATATCCTCAGTCAGATCCTTCACCGCGGCGTGAAGTTGTTCGTCATAAGGATCGCGCCGGTTTTCCCGCGAGAATTCCGTGCCGTCAAAGCTCCATTGCGCGCCGCCGATTGTCCGCACCGTCAGTGCGGCCTCGCGCGCGAGCCCGCGCGTGAGCGGCGCCTCGCCATGGACGAATTCGGCACCAAGATCGGCGGGATAGCCGAACTCGGATGCCGGCAGCGGATAAATGCGCCCGCCGCAGCGCTCGCGCGCCTCCAGGATCGTGACCCGTTTGCCGCCGCGGGCGAGCTCGCGCGCCGCCATCAGGCCGGCTGCGCCCGCGCCGACGATGACGATATGCTCTGGCCTATCAGACATGCTGCTATCGGCGCGCCGGTTCGTTCTGGATCAGATAGCGCAGCAGCAACACGCCGCCGCCGAGTTGTCGCGTGCTCTCCAGCGTCAACGCAGTCAGTGGCGCGCGTTTGTCGCTATCGGCTTCGTTCGAATCGAACACGAAGGGCGCGCCCCTGGCGCCGTCGATCGCGGGACTGAGGATCAGATTGAATTCGTCGATCAGGCCGGCGCGCAGGAACGCGCCATTGGCGACGCCGCCGCCTTCCACCAGCAGACGTTTCACGCCAAGCTCGCGATTGAGGATCTCGGCCGTCAAGGCGAGGTCGATCTCGGATTTTCCGGCAAAAATATACGACACGCCCTCGCCGCGGAGTCCCGCAAGATGCGAATCCGGCACGCTCTCGGTCAGCACCACCACAACGGGATCGCCGCCGATGTCGGAGCGGCCCCAGCCGATCTTGCCGTGCGCGTCGAGCACGACCCCATAAGATTTGGCATCACGCCGCACGAACCAGTTTTCGCGCGGCAGCTTCTCACTCGTGTCGGGATAGGGCTTTCCCCTGGCGAACTCCGAGCCGGTGACGCGGCCGATCACCCAGGCATCGCCACCGAGTTCGTCATGGATCTTCTCGAACCAGTCGATGCCGGCGCCCTTCGGACGCCAACGGCTGGGATGGGTACGGCCGTCGAGGCTCGCATGCATCAGACAGATGACGTAGGGCTTCATGTGAATTCTCCGTACCCGCATGACGCCGGGTTGCTGCCCTTCTCGTGATCGTTCGGGGGCACGATCTGTTAGGATGGCCGCGTCTCCATGATCGGCCCGGTCGCCGGCGGGGCAGCATTAGCACAAGGGCAGCGCGAAGCCAGCACGGTGGAACCGAAGGGCTGCCCCGCGCGATGTGGCGCCGGAGTACCCCGCTCCGCACCCCGCTCTGAACGATCGCACGTTCCTCGCACGGGGCCCAATCGCAAAATCGATCAGCCGTAGAGCCCGGCGACGATCGGCATGCGGGCGGCGCGGATGGCCGGAAAAACTCCGCCGAGCAGGCCGACCACGAGCGCGAGCAACAGGCCCTGGCCGATCAGACGCGGACTGAGCTGGAAGTTGAACACCACCTGGCTGAAGCTTGCGCCCATGGTCGAGGCGGTGAAGCCGTCAAAGACCAGATAGGTGATTGCCGCCCCGATCACGCCACCGATCACAGCCAGGATCAGCGACTCGACCAGCGTGCCGACGAAAGTCGAAAAGCCGCCGAACCCGATCGCGCGCAAGGTCGCGATCTCCGTCGTGCGCGACGCGACCGAGGAGTACATCGTGTTGAGCGCGCCCGCGAGCGAGCCGAACGCCATCGCGATCGCCAGCGGCCAGCCGAGCTTCTGGATCAGGTCCGACGTATTCGACGCCTGCTGGGCGAAATAGGCCGCCTCCGACATCACGTCCAGCTTGAGGCGCGGATCGCTGTCGCTGTATGCGCGCAACGCCTCGATCGCCGCCGGGCTGGTCAGACGCGCGCGGACGGTCTGGACGGCGCCGGTGCGCTTGAACAGGCTCTGCAGCACCGGCAGGTCGGCCCAGATCTCCGACTCGAACACGCTGCCGTCTGCGGCGAAGATTCCGACCACCGTCCACCGCGTATTGTTGAAGGTCACCGTCTGGTCGAGTTCGAAGCCCTCGAATTCCTTGCCCAGCGCCCGACCGACGATGATCTCGTTGCTGCCCGGATTGAACATCCGGCCGGCGGTCATGACGATGCCGCGACGCAGCGCCGGCCCGTGCGAGCCGAGACCGCGCAGCGGCAGGCTCGCCTTGGTTCCGGTGCTGCGCTTGATGCCATTGACCGTGAGATAAAGCTCGCCGGAGGTCTGCGGCTTGCCGTCTGCCCCCCTGGCAATGCCAGGACCATCCTCGATCAGCCGGACCTGGTCGCGCAGGACCACGCTGTTGATCTCCGACAGCGACCCGCTGCGCAGCACGACGGCGATGTCCTCTGCGCCGGAGTCCTCGATCGTGCGCCGGAATCCGTTGGCCATGGCGAGGAACGCGAGCAATACCGTGACGACAAGGCCGACCGCGACGACAGTGGCCAGCGACAGCCAGAGCCGCTGCGGCAGGCTCTTGAGGTTGATGGTGGTGACGGCCAGTATCTGCAGGAAAATCGAGCGCATCGGATCAGCTCCGTCCCAGTGCGGTGACGATGTTGAGGCGCATCGCGTTGAGCGCCGGCACCAGGCCGGTGATGATGCCGAATACGACCATCAGCCCGACCGCCACTGCTGCAATATCGGGATATAGCGACAGCGTCGGGACGAAGCTCATCAGGCTGTCCTTCACTCTCGTGATCAGAAAAAAGGCGAGGCCGAGGCCCGGTAGGCCGCCGAGCAGCGCCAGCAGGATCGACTCGCCGAGCACCATGCGCAGGATGCGGCCACCGGAAAAGCCCAGCGTCTTCAACACGCCTATCTCGGGTGTGCGCTCACGCACGGTCATCACCATGGTGTTGCCTACGATCATCAGGATCGTCACGAAGGCAGCCCCAACCACGAGCTCGACGATCAAAGCGACATTGCCGAGCTGGGCGGCGAACGCCTTGTTGAAGGCTTTTTCGCTGTCGGTCGTCGTTTCGTAGGGAGAATTGGCAAACATCCCGTCGATCGCGTTGGTCACGCGCTCGTTCGCGGCGACGGAGGTCGTCCGCAACGACATCCAGCTGATCAAATCCTTGCCGAACGAGCGCGTCTCGTTGAAATAGTCATAGCCCATCAGCATGACGTTGGTGTCGGCCTGCGGAATGCGGGGGGTGAAGCTGCCGACGATGATGAAGTCCCAGGCGTGCGAGCCGTTCTTTTGCGACCAGATGTTGCTCGAGATCGGAACATGATCGCCGATCTTCCAGCCCCACTTCTCCATCATGCGCGCCCCGACCAGAACGCCGGTACGCTCGCGGATGAAGGCGGCGCGCGCCTCGGGCGAGAACACGAAGTCGGTGTCGCGAAGCTTCATCCAGTTCTCCGGATCGACCGCAAAGGCGACGAGAAAATTCCTCGGCTCCTGATAATAGCCCCCGAACCAACTGAAGTGGGTGATCTGGGCGACGCCGTCGATGGCGGCGACGCGATTGAAATAGGAAATCGGCAGCGGCTGGGTGAAGTTGATCTTGTTGACGACCACCAGGCGGTCGGGCGTGGCGCGGTCCTGGCCGGCGTTGAAGGCGCGCTCGAAGCTCGCGAGCACGGCGAAGATCGCAAACGCGATCAGGATCGACACCATCATCAGGATCGCCCGCAATTTCCGGCGGAATAGATTCTTGCTGATCAGGATCAGGTCGTTCACGCCGCGAGCTCCTTCTCGATGAAGTGGCCCTTGTCGAGATGCAGCGATCGCCTGGCGTATTGCGCCGCCGCCGGATCGTGAGTCACCATCACAATGGTCTTGCCGAGATCGCGGTTGAGCACTTGCAGGATCGACAGGACCTCGTCGGCGGTGGCGCGATCGAGATCTCCGGTCGGCTCGTCGCACAGCAGCAACGCCGGATCGGAGACGATGGCGCGCGCGATGGCGACGCGCTGCTGCTGTCCGCCCGACATTTCCTTGGGATAGTGCTTGACCCGGTCGGCGAGCCCCACCACGCCCAGCGCGGTCTCGACCCGCTGGCGCCGCTCCCTGCGGCCGAGCCGCGTCAGCAGCAGCGGCAGTTCGACATTCTGCGCCGCGGTCAGCATCGGCATCAGATTGTAGAACTGGAAGATGAAGCCGATATGGGATGCTCGCCAGCGCGAAAGCTCGCTCTCCGACAGTCGGTCGAGGCGTTGACCTGCGACCTCGATCCGGCCCGTGTCGGACCGATCGATGCCGCCGAGCAGATTGAGCAAAGTGGTCTTGCCGGACCCCGACGGCCCCATCACCGCGACGAAATCCCCGCGTGGTATAGCCAGGTTGAGACCATCGAAGATGGTGATCGTCTCCTTGCCCTTGGTGAAGCGCTTGCACAGATCGGCGATGTCGATCATCGGGTCGGTCGGCGATGTCATGGGTCTTGCTCCCGCGTGCTTAAGGGGAATCGGACCGCGCCGCTGCGGGCGCGCCGTCGTCCAGGAATGTCACCTTGATCGCCATATCAGGCAGAATGCGCGCATCCTTCACGTTCATGCCGACACGGACCTTGACGGTCGCCTTCTCGCGATTGGCTGTTGGCACGATGGCAATGACGGCGCCCGGGATGCGCCAGTCCGGATAGGCATCGAGCACGGCCTCGACGCGGGTGCCGGCATGGAGGCGGCCAATCGAGGCTTCGTTGACGTCGACCTCGATCTCGATCGAGTCCATGTCGACGATGGTGCAGATTCCGGTGCGGGTGAAGCCTCCGCCGGCCGACAGCGGCGAGATCATCTCGCCGGGTTGTGCGCTGCGCTCAACCACGACACCGCCGAACGGCGCGCGAATCCGGTGCTTGCCGAGCACCTCGCCAAAGCGCTGGGCCTCGAGCCTGGCCGCGGCCAACTGGGCCTCGGCCTGGCGGAATTGGGCCCGCAGCACGCCGGCTCGCGCCTGCGCCTTGGTCAGATCGGCCTCCGTCGCATAATTTTTTCCCGACAACGTCTGGGTTCGATTGAGTATCCGCTCCGCGTCGGCCAGATCGGCGGCGATCGCGGCCATGGCCGCTTCGGAAGCCTCGGCGCGCGCCTGCGCCAACGAATAGTCCTTGTCCGCCAGGACATCGTCGAGCCTGGCGAGAACCTGGCCAGCCTCGACCACCATGCCCTCGTCGACCAGGAGTTCGACGACCTTGCCGGTGACCTCGGCCGCAACAGTGGCCTTGCGGCGCGCCACGACGTAGCCGGACGCGATCAGGCTGCCCGCGCCGGGCGCGGCCGGTTGGGCCGGATGCTCCGGTTGTGCGACCTGGGTGGATGGGGCTTCGGCAGTCGGCACCTGAGCGGACGGCGACGAGCCGCCGAGCCAGAACGCCGCGCCGCTTCCCAGCATGAGCAGGACGATCAATATCCCGATAACCGGAAGCAGCCATCGTCGCGGCCGTGACGAAGGCGCTGCCGGCGGCGACCGTTCGATCATGAGCGAGCGCAGCGATCGCGTCCTGTCATCCATCTCCATAGCTTGCCCGATCCGGCGAGGTCTCTCTCGCCCGATGCAGAATTCGGCTAGCCGATTTTCAATGGGATTGGCCGATTCTGAAGTTTTTCCTCATTTTCCAATGCAATGGCTGCCGAGCGGGCAAGTGCGTCGCGGCGGAATTCGGTCGGCGTCAGGCCGCTTTCGGCCTTGAATGCACGATTGAACGGGCCGATCGACTGGAAACCGGCGTCCATGGCGATCGTCAGCACGGCGACATCCCTTTGGCCCGGATCGGATAACGCCGCCTTGGCGTCCTCGATGCGATAACGATTGAGAAAGGCATTGAAGTTGCGATAGCCGAGGCCTTCGTTGATCGCCTGGCGAAGCCGGTATTCCGGCACGTCGAGCTTGGCTGCGAGCGCGCCGATGGTGAGGCCTTCCTGCCGGTAGATCCGTTCGACCGTCATCAAATTGTCGAGCCGGCGCAACAGCAGCGACGCCACGGCCTCGCCACCGCCCTCGGCTACCTTGGTCGGAGCCGCGCGATCCGCGTTTCCGGACGCAGTTGTCGACGCCATCGCGACCACAGCGGGAGTGGCCGGCGGCGGATAGAACAGGCCCCATCCGGCCAGCACCGCGATAGCCAGCAGAGCGGCGGCGGTGATCAGGCTGCCGGACATCCCGAAACCCTTGGCCGAGATCGACGTCAACTCCGGAACAGACAGCAAGACCACAATGAGCAGCGATAGAATCAGGACCGCGAGCCGCAACCGGCGCCGGCCGGCGACGAGGTCGGCCTTCCACGTCCTGACCGTCTGCACGGCCGCGGAAAGGGCCAGGACAATCGCCAGGCCCGACATCGATCGAACGCCGGCCTTGGCGAACATCGGCCATGTCGTCCATGTGGTGATCACCGAGAACCATGCGCCGGCGACCGCGAGCCACAGCACGCCATGCCAGCGCCGAACCACGAAATCGTCGTCGAAACTCGCGCGCGCCCACAACCATACGAGCACCGGATTGGCGCCCAGGATGGGCATGATCCACCAGACCGTTGCCTTCGGCACGAACGGTGCTGTCACGATCGCGTAGAGCGCACCCGAGGCGGCCATGGCGGCGCCGAGCCATTTGATCGTATCCAGCGGGCGGACACGCACCACGGTCACGGCCGTCATCATCAGGAAAAGGCCCGCAACTGCGCCGCGCAGGCCGAGGTCAAGTGCGATGGTTTGCATGCTGTCCGCGGTTTGAACCATCCCCACCACCGAAAACCAAGACGTTGCACGTGCCGGCGGATCGGCGCTGTCGAAGACCCGTTCGGCAGCCCAAATGCAGATGCCACAACCTGGAGGATAATCGGATACGCGCCTGGTGGCAAACCAAACGGGGGCGGTGCGCGTCATTCAGAACATCGCTGCGAAGCTCATACGTTATTGAAATGACTCACCTTCTGGCCAGTGATCCCGACAAAGGATCCGTCGCGCTCCTCGGGAAAGCGTTGATGGGCACCACGCTTACTTCGCCCATCGGAGTCACGAACAAGGAGTCCGGCCAAAGCGCGGATTCTTCATATGAACTTTTTGAGGGCGCTTGCGGCGATCCGCAGGTCGTTGAACATCGTCAAAAACTGGAACGAGAGAACAAAAAAGCCCGCATAAAACGGACCTCTACTCCTTTTTTCGGCGGCCCATACGAAGGGTCCGAGCTTGCCGGCAATGATTGGCGCGATGAAGGAGGCGACGACCACGCCGATGACTGCACCACCGATCACGTCGCTCGCATAATGATATCCTGCAAATATGCGTGGCATGCAAATGACGAGGAGTGACCAGGTGTATGCCGCAAGCCCCAGCCGCTTCGAGAGAAGCCACAGCGCAGTCGAGAGGGCGAAATACACGGCCGCATGGTCGCTCGGAAATGAGCTCCAATGCTCCAGGACGGTATCTTCGGGCGTGATCCCCAAGGGCGGTATGAAAGCGGGATCACCGGCGTGGAGCGGACGGACCCTTTCGGGAAGAGCATCCTGAATTGCCCGGGAGAGCGCTCCCGCAATGAACATTGCGACGAAGCCCTCGAGGACCGCGCGGCGGTTTTCAGTCTCGTTGACGCTGAACCACAGGAGCCACAATAGGGCAAAGAGGGGAAGCGTCTTGAAAGTATCGAGCGAGAGAAGCTGGATGATGATTTTGTTGAGCAACACGGATTGCTGTGCCCAATAGGACATCAATCCCAACAGATAGTGATCAAAGCTGTCTATCAATGTGCTGTCCTGAATATCGAAAAGTCACAATAAATGGTTTCAACCCGAATTAGCCCATGATCACGACCACCGCACTAGGACTTAGAACCAATAGCGGACGAAGGCATACGGGGTTATTTCAGGACGATTTCGTCGCGCATCAAACCGTTGTTCCGTTCGTGGAACGCCCGGGTGTGTCGGTTTGAGCACGCCGCGGAATACTCTGTGCCAGGTGATTGCCTCCAATTCCAGACTCAGCTTTCTTCACCACGCCGGAATTGCGTCGATGGAGACTAGCGTGCACGGCGAAGCCGGGTGCATCGTTTGCTGCCAAGCCAGAGTGCTGATAGCGCTCTTTCCGGTGGCTGAAGGATGCGAGCTAAAGCTCTATGAATGTGCTGGCTGTAGTAGCAGCATGTGGTTGATCACCAAAGTATCCAGATCCTTCACACCACAGCGCGGAAAAAAAGAAGGGCAGCTCACGACCATCGACGCTGCGCTGAAATCCGCCTTGGGACTACGCAGATGATCGGGCTAATCTTTCAGACCAGCATAGGGAGGGTGTCGACCCTCCGACACGGCAAGCATCTGTAGGCGTATACGGCGGGGAGGTTTGCAAGGTGTGGCAGCATTGCAAGAAAATCCTGCCGACTTTTTCGAGCCCGGCCGGTCGAACAAGCAAAAGGCAATGGAGGAGAAGACATGCTGCGTTCAGTCCTGGTATTCGCAACGGCAGCCGTGATGATAACGCCGACCGCGGTGCTGGCGGACAACAAATCCGATTGTCAGAAGGGTCTTGAGATGATCAAGGCAGAACTGAAGAAGAAACATCCGGCTCCAGTGATCGCAACCTTGCGCAAGGCGCTTAGCGGTGCCGAGACCGAGGTGACAGAGGAAGACTGGCCCGAATGCATGGACTACATCAAGACCGCGCGTGCCGCGCTGAAACAATGAGCGCTACGATCCACGGCAATGGCGCTGCGGCTGCGCGCATTGCAACCGAGCAAAAAGCCCCTCGTTATCGAGAATGATACCGGCGAGCCGCTGTACTCGAAGACAGCAGATTGATTGTACTGGCCCGGCTGGAGTTGCTCGCTGTGCGCCAGGCGGCCCAAACTGTGTCTGGATGCTTCATGGTGCCCCAAGTTGACGATGGGCCCCCGGTCGCTCGGTCATTCGCATCATCAGAATGAGATCACCCGCCAAATATCGGCGCGCTGATCGGTCCAAAGGTACCGGGCTTCTGCCGCAGGAAGCGCTTTCCAACCATCCTTGTCGGAGAATGGGTCAAGAGTGCTATCCCGTCCGGCGACCACGACCGCTATCGCAGGCGACCGTTGGAGGATCGATGTTCCAGGCGGAGGGATGTCAAAAAGAATGCGCGCGGGGAGGCCGGCATTCGTTGCCAAGGCCCCGACCACCGGAGCCAGAGTTAGTCTCCGACTACTGACGTGGAACAGGATGTGCCCACCTGGGGCTAGTTTTCGCAGGTAAAGCGCTAAAGCCTCGCGTGTTAACAGGTGCATCGGGATGCTGTCTGAACTGAATGCATCGACAACCAGCAAGTCATAAGCGCCGTCTGGTGCATTCCCGATGGTCATTCGAGCGTCGCCCAGGACGACACGCGAATGGGGGGCGCAGTCCTCCAGGAAATGGAAGCGATCCCTTGCGAGGTGCTCGACAACGGGATCGATCTCATAAAATGTCCAGTCCTGGCCTTCTTTAGCGTAACAAGCGAGAGAGCCTGCGCCCAGCCCAATAACCGCGACACGGCGCACTTTGCTTTGAGACAATGCATTGAAAAAGCGACCGAACGGACCTTCCCTCGTATAATACGTCATGAACAGAGTAGCCTCATCTGGTCGCAGGCTCTTGGCTCCGTGCAGGGTCGTGCCATTCATGAGTACGAGGGTCGGTGCCTGCGCATCGGAAGCCATCTCGACTCGGTAGACGCCGAAAAAGCTTCGCTCGGCGGCAATCAGCTTCCATGCCGTCTGTGACCTCAAGGGGAAAAGGAATACGAGAGCGACGGCAATAGCGAAGCGCCACCTTCGTTGGGAGAAATTTACCAGCGTCAACGCCAGCACCAGGTAAGGGACGCAGAAGATCGCCATCGTAAACGGCCCATGGTTTGCGGACTCGACGAGGGTGCTTCTGAGTACCAGCAGAACGGCTAAGAGCAGTAACGGCAGAACGATATCCATCAGGGGCTTGCTTTGCCTGTCCGAGGGCATCGGCGGCCTCACCAGACAAGCTGCAATCAATGCTAGTGGATATTCCCATACGCCTTTGAAGATCAGCGGAGCGATCAATGCATTGAAAACGCCGCCCAAAACGCCCCCCAGGGAGAGGAAGAAGTAGAATTCGGTCAGTTGCGCGGAGGATGGCCGTCGCTTCGCCAGTTCGCCATGACAGGTCATGCTGATGACGAAAAAGCAGCTGAGGTGGAAAGCCAGGGCGATTGGCAGAGGAACGAAAACAAAAATGCCGCCAGCGCCCATGGCCACGACCAAAATCAGTGCGACCGGAAACGCGCGCTTCATGATTGGATGAGGCAAAGGTGGCCGCCGCGCAAAGGCAAAAATGAACGTCAGTAGGTACAGCGTGAGCGGGAGCACCCACAGCAACGGCGCGGATACAATGTCCGAGGTGATATGTTGGGTGACTCCAAGCAACAGGGACGAGGGGATGAAGGCAAGCCCCGTCCAGATCAAACGATCGCGTGTACTGCTCGCTCTGCTTAATTCAATGACCTGCGTCGGCTCACCCGGGCGACGCCTCTCTGACAACATGATGGCGGCGCACGAAGCCACTCCCAGAGCCAATACTGCAAATCCAGCGGACCAAAACGTCGCCTGTCGATCAAGCGGCAGTTCCGGCTCGACTACCAATGGATATGCTAACAGCGCTAGAAGGCTTCCGGCGTTGCTCACTGCATAGAGAAAGTAGGGATCGCGCGCCCCCTTGTGATCGCCATCCGCGAACCAGTGCTGCAAAAGGGGTGCTGTCGCCGAAATAGCGAATATCGGGATCCCACACGACGAGCTGAGGCGCAACAACAGCCATAAGACCGCGGACTGGTCCGCTGACGGTCCGTCGGGTCCAAGCGTCAAGGGAAGTGCAATGGCCGATAACGGCAGAAGAATGCAGACGTGAACGCCAACTTGCGCTAAGCGCGATGATAGTCGGGTTAGAAGATGCGCGTACGCGTAGCCAAGAAGCAGCATAGTCTGGAAGAACACGAGGCAGGCGCTCCAGACCGATGCTGCTCCGCCGAGCTTCGGCAGCACCATCTTGGCTATCATCGGCTCGACGAGAAACATCAAGCCCGCGCTCAGAAACAGGGTGGCTGCAAATGTCGGTATCGCCAGCGAGGATCGAATGGGCAGCCGACCAACACCTGCTGAAACGTTCATTGTGGCCCAGAAATATTTCAAAGTATTCATTGCCCCTCGGCCTTGACCGGCGGCATCTGCGTGCCTTGGACGCTCTGGCTCAGCGACGCCAGCGCGGTCCTGAGGTCATCAGAAATCGGCGCGAGCCCCTTGATCTCTTCGAAGGCCTGGGAGACGCGCTCATTCGCTGATTTCTCGAATGGTTCGAAGCCGTCGGAGATGCGCGTTCCACCTCCGAGAACGAGGGCAGCGATCGGTCCTAGCACGAGGATCGTGGTCCAGACGCCGAGTCTGTGGTTGCTGCTGTGTTGCTGAAGTGTGGGCGATGGCTGCACAAGGTGGTTGTTGGCCATTGTCGTAGCTCTCGGCGAGTGCATGATCACCGATATTCGCGAACAACGACAGACCAGGCGACTGCTATTAAGTGGTAACCTGCTTGTGTTTGCGGGCTTTCGCGTCTGAAAGGTCTCCCTGGGTCGCCATGGATTTTGCGGGGTCCTGTCGTCACACCGGAGTAGTTATAAGTGCGCAGCCGCGCGGGGCGGCAGCGGCCCGGGCCTCCGGATGAAATTTTGATTGACTGGAAGCTCTCGCCCCCGTGGACGAAATTACGGTGACAATGCACAAGACTCGTGGGCCGTCACGCGTCTCCACGATCCAGGCACCACATACACCGTTCTACAGTTGCGGTGATTCCAGGCCAACCTCCGCCCAGTACAGTTGGGCTATGTGACAACGGCTTCGTCGGGCACCGCGACCCATTCGCCGTCGATGAGAGGAATGCTGCGCATCAAGGCGTCCCGTTGAGGCGGTTTTCAAGCTGTAGCGTTCGCTGGACCAGGTCATCCAGTTCATACGACTGCGACTCGAGGAATGCGACGGACCCATTGTCGGGATCACTCGCCAGCCGGTGGGTCTCGCTCAAATGATGCTTGAGCCAGGCCCTCTGCTCCTGCTGCAATTGCGCCCGCTTCCCGTCCGCGGCCCCATGCAGAAGCCTCTGATAGGCGGCATTCAGTCGCGCATCCCATTTGCCGATTTCGACTTTGCCGCAATCCAGCATCTTCGCGGACACGCCATCGGCCTGCGCCGTGCAGGCGTCGAACTCCGCGCTCTGCTGCGCGCTTGCAGGACATGCGGCGATCGAGAGGACGGCTCCCAGAACGAGCGATGATTTCCAGACCATTGTGGCCGTCCCATGCGTAGCTTTCACTGCGTAAAGCCTCATCCGCCTGTTGTGGCTTTTTCGCGATTGCCCTGATGAAGGCAGCGATGGCGGGGATCCACGCGCAGCCCGTCTTCCCCAGCAGGCTTCGCCGGGCAACCTCACTGCGTCGCTATCAGGGAGAAGAGATCGGCCGCGCCAAGCCCAGCTGCGAGGCTTGCTGGGCCATTCAGAACCAAATTACGAAGCGCTATATCATTGAAAGAACGATATGATCTCTTGTGTTGGTCAGGCGCCACGCATGCGCCCACCCGGAACGCCGCGAACGGTCGCGTATCAGCCGAACTTGCAGGGAAGCAGGCGCTCGCCAAAAGCTTCGCCTCGCCAAATCAATTGCAGGCCCGCGACGATCTCCGCCCCGTAAACGGCGTAGGGAATTTCGATCGACTTCAGCCAGGGTGCAACCCACTGGTTGAGAGGCGTGCCGTCGATGCTGACAAGATCGCAATCGCCGGGAATCTTCAGGCCGTGCTCAAGGGCGCGCCGGTTCACACCGTAGGCGATTTGGTCGCTCACGCAGAGAATGGCGTCCGGCGTCTCGCTGCCGCGGAAAATTCGCGCGCCGGCATCGTAGCCTATTTGCAGATGCGATCGCCCTTCCCCGTCGGCCCGGATGATCGCCTCGTCGGACCATCCGCGCTCGCGCAGCCTGGCCACGAAGCCTGACACCCGGTCTCGCGATGCAGACGAGCCCAGCCGCGGAAAAACAACGGCCGGGGCTCGCCGCCCGAGATCGGCGAAATAGTCGGCGACGCGAGCACCCGCCGCGCGATCGTCGATTCCGACGAACGGGCCGTTGCCGTTCGGATCACGGCGGTTCACGAACACTATTGGGACGCCCGATGCCGACAACTCGCTCAAGCCGGGGCTGGGCACCGCGGCGACGAGGACGTAGCCGCTCACCATCTGGGCCCGCATCGCGTGGAGATACTCGTCCTGAAGCTCGGGCCGGTCGTGCGTATCGCACAAGACCATGACGTAGCCCGCCTCGCGCAGCGCCGCCTCGGTCGAACTTGCGATCGTCGCCATCGCCGGATTGTCGAGGTTGGCCGCGATCATCGCCACCAGCTGGCTTTGGCCGCGCTGGAGCGCGCGTCCCACCGGGTTCGGCCGGTAGCCAACCGCGTCGATCGCGTCGAGCACCCGCGCCACGGTGGCCGGCGAGGCGCGGCGCATCTCGCCATTGACGATCCGCGACACGGTCGAAACCGAGACGCCAGCCCGGACTGCGACTGTGGCAAGTGAGACGTCGTCTGACATAGGCCTCCGTGGGGTCTGGCCCGATCGCCTTTTCATTGTCATTTCCGACGTCCGTGGTCGAGCCCTTCCTGCACAACTAGCAAACGAAGAAATAGGGGTATTGACGCTTTGGCAAGCGTTTGCCAAAGTCAGCTTAATCTTTGTTGGCGGTTTTACGCCAGCAGAAAAAGCGTGAATTCGTGGGACACGGCATCCGACTTGGGTGGGTGCCGATGCGGAAGGAAACGTCGGCACAGAGGATCCGGCCGAGAACGGACCCGTGCAATTTCTCGCGGACCCGGATGCGGGGCCGCCGAGCGGAGAGGGAGATACGAGCATGCGCGCCGCCACGACCGTGATCACGTCTTTTGCGCTGTGCTGTCTTGCCGCCGTTGTGTTCGGCGGACCGGCCGCCGCTGAGACCACCACGCTGCGAATGACCTGGTACTCGGATGGCAACGAGGGGGAGGTGATGGCTGACCTGCTCAAGCGATTCCACGACCAGAACAAGGACATCGAAATCGTCCTGGATCAGGTGCCCTACAAGGCGGTCAACGAAACCTTGCCGGTGCAGCTGGCCTCGGGCCAAGGCCCCGACATGGCGCGCGTCGTCGATATGGGCGGTCTGTCGCGGTTTGCACTCGATTTGCGCCCCCTCCTCAAGGACCCCGGTTACTGGGAAGCGAACTTCGGTCCCTTCCTCGAATGGATGCGCCCGTCTGGCGATACCAAGTCAATTCCGGGCTTCATGACCCAGCTCACCGTCACCGGCCCGTTCGTCAACAAGACGCTTTTCGATCAAGCCGGCGTCGCGATCCCGGGCGAGAAGTCGACCTGGGAGGACTGGGCCAAGGCGGTGAAGCAGGTTGCGGACAAGGTCCAGGCGCCGTTCCCGCTTGCGCTCGACCGCTCGGGCCACCGATTCTATGCGCTCGCGGTGTCGCAAGGCACGCAGGTCTTCGGCGCGAACGGCGAGCCGGAAGTCGTCGACGAGGGGTTCAAACGCGCGGCGCAGCTCGTCTACGACTGGCATAAGTCCGGCGTGATGTCGAAGGAGCTGTGGGGCTCGGTCTCGGGCACCGCCTATCGCGGCGCCAACGACGAATTCAAGAACGCGCAAGTCGTGATGTATCTGTCCGGATCGTGGCAGATCGGTCAGTTCGCCAAGACCATCGGCGACGCCTTCGATTGGGTGGCGGTCCCCAATCCCTGCGGGCCCGGCGGCTGTAGCAGCATGCCGGGCGGCGCCGGTCTCGTCGCTTTCAAGACGACCCAGCATCCCAAGGAAGTCGCGCGGGTGATGGAATATCTCGCGAGCGAACCGGTGCTTGCGGAGTTCTATTCGCGCTCGCTCTTCGTTCCCGGCCACCTTGGGCTCGCGAAGAAGGGCATCGACTATCCGACGGCCAGCCCGGATGCTGCCGCCGCGCTGAAGGTCTTCACCGCAAGCGCGGCCCAGATTTCCCCGCTTGCCTACCGCATCCAGGGCTACGGCAACAGCCGGATCATCCTGAACGCCGCCATCAGCCGCCTCGGGCAAGCTGTCTCCGGCGAGACGACGCTCGAGGACGCCTACAAGCGCATCACCGCCGACGTCGCGCAGCAGATCGCCGAGCGCAACAAGAAGTGAAGACAACTGGTTCATCGGACGGGAGGATCACTGCGATGTCGGAGATTCTGTCCGCCACTCGGCCGCAGCGCGGCTTAGCAAACGGAGCGCTCGCATGGCTTGGCGGCGTTGCCGCTCTGCCTGTCGGCGTCGCGTTGCAACTGCTCGATCCGCCAATGCGCGCGATGCAGCGCATGATCGGCGCACGGCGCATGGCCTATGTGTTCCTGCTGCCCAACTTCGTCTTCTTTGGCCTGTTCGTGTTCCTGCCGATCGGCATCAACGTCGTTTTCTCGGTGACCGGGGGCACGGCCCTGTTTCCCTCGCAGCGCCCCTATGTCGGCGCTGAGCAGTTCGCCTATCTGTTCGACTGCGGATCCTATCTCGATCCGTCGAGTTGCCGCGAGGACCATTTCTGGCGCGGCGTCGCCAATACGGTGAAGTTCATCTTGTTTCAGGTGACGGCGATGGTGCTGTTTTCGCTCGTCACGGCGCTCGTCCTCAATATGAAGATCCGCGGACGTGGCTTTTTCCGGGCGGTGTATTTCTTCCCCGTCCTGCTGTCCCCCGTGGTCGTCGCGCTGATCTGGAAATGGATTCTGCAGCGCGACGGACTCCTCAACGCCGCCATCACCACATTTGGCGGGCAGAAGATCCTGTTCTTCGTCGATCCCGGCTGGGCGATGTTTTGGGCGGTGTTCGTGTCGGTGTGGGCGCATATGGGCTTCTACACTCTGATCCTGCTCGCCGGCCTGCAAGCGATCCCGGCCGACCTCTACGAGGCGGCCGAGATGGACGCGACGCCGCGCTGGCGCGTGCTGATGCGCATCACGCTGCCGCTGCTGTGGCCGAACATGATCGTCGTGATCGTGCTCGCGTTGATAAAGGGCGCGCAGACCTTCGACGAGGTCTTCGTGCTGACCGGCGGCGGTCCCGGCACCGCGACGCTGATGGTCGTCCAGTACATCTATGAGACCGCGTTCTCCAGCCAGGTGCAGAATTTCGGCCTCGCCGCGGCCGCCTCCGTCGTGCTCGGCGTAGTCCTTTTCGTCCTGACGCTCCTGCAATTCGCCGCCGCGCGGCGCAAAGAGGTCTGAAATGGCAACCATGCGCCTTTCAACTCTGATTGGCCAGCGTCGCAACGGCCAAGGGCGGCCGCTGCACTGGACCGACGTCGCGGCCTACGTCTATCTGGCGTTCGGTATCGTGCTGATGTTCGGCCCGGTGCTTTGGTTGGTGATGTCGTCGTTCAAGACCCAGAGCGCGCTGCTGGAATTTCCGCCCTCCGCGCTGCCATTCGCGCAGGTCGAGGTGACGGTGCCGGGTCAGCCACAGAAGCTGCCACTGTTCCGCGTGGCGCTGCCCGATGGCACGGTTCGTGAACTGGCGCAGGTCCGGCGCATCGGGCTCATCGCCCAGATGGTCGATCCCGCCGATCCCTCGCGACAATTCCGCGTCGCGATCGATAAGCGCGAACCGGTGCGCCGCATCGCGCTTGCGACCGAGAATTACAGCGAGCCGCTCCAGCGCTTCGCCTTCCTGCGCTTCCTGTTCAATTCGGTGTTCGTGACTGTCGTCGCGACGCTGATCACACTGCTGATCAATTCCATGGCTGCCTACGGGCTCGCCGTCTACCAATTTCCCGGTAAGCAGGCGGCGACGCTGGCGGTGATCGGAACGCTGATGATCCCGATGACGATCATCCTGGTGCCGGTCTATCTGGTGGTGACCGAACTTGGCCTCACCAACTCGCTGTGGGCGGTGATCCTACCGGGGGCGGCGACGCCGACGGGGGTATTCCTGCTGCGGCAATACATGCTGACCCTGCCGAAGGATCTGATCGAGGCCGCGCGTATGGACAAGGCGTCCGAGTGGCAGATCTATTGGCGCATCGTGATGCCGCTGACCCTGCCGGCGCTGGCGGTCCTGGCGATCTTCTCGATCATGTGGCGCTGGAACGAATTCCTGTGGCCGCTGGCGGTCCTCACCAAGACCGAGGTCTACACCCTGCAGATCGCGCTCAATGCCTTCCAGGGCGAACTCCAGACCCAGTGGCACTACTTGCTTGCGATGACGGTCGTGACGCTCATTCCCGTCGCGCTCGTCTTTGTATTCCTCCAGCGTTTCATCGCGACGGGCATCGGCTCGACGGGAATGAAATGACCGATCGGACCATCCAATGGCTGAATTGAAACTCACGGGCGCGCGTAAATCCTTCGCCAATGTCGACGTGCTGCACGGCATTGATCTGGCGGTGAAGGATGGCGAATTCGTCGTCTTCGTCGGCCCCTCCGGCTGCGGAAAGTCGACGTTGCTGCGGGTCATAGCCGGCCTCGAAAACGTCACCAGCGGTGAGGTCCTTATCGACGGCGAGCGCGTCACCCACCTGCCGGCGTCCGAGCGCGGGCTCGCCATGGTGTTCCAGTCCTATGCGCTTTATCCGCACATGAGCGTGGCCAAGAACATGGCCTTCGCGCTCGAGAACATGGGGCTCAAGCCTGCGGAGATCCAGGCGCGAGTGGCGCGTGCCGCGGCCATGCTGCGGCTCACCGATTATCTCGACCGCAAACCGAAGGCGCTCTCCGGCGGCCAGCGACAGCGCGTCGCCATCGGACGGGCCATCGTGCGCGATCCGAAGATATTCCTGTTCGACGAGCCGCTGTCGAACCTCGACGCCGAATTGCGCGTCGCCACGCGCAAGGAACTTGCTGCGCTGCATGCCAAGCTCGGCGGCACGATGATCTACGTCACCCACGATCAGGTCGAAGCCATGACGCTGGCCGACCGCATCGTGGTGCTCAACGCCGGCCGGATCGAACAGGTCGGCACGCCGCTCGAACTCTACAACCGACCCTCGAACGCCTTCGTTGCCGGCTTCATCGGTTCACCCCGCATGAACTTCCTGCCGGCTGTGGTGACGTCCGACGACGGCACACTGCGCCTGAGCGTTGGTGAGCGCGAAGTCGAATTGCCCCGGACGGCATCCGGCCTCGTTCCCGGAGCGGGCGTGACGCTCGGCATCCGTCCCGAGCATATCGACGTCGCACCCAACACGGGCATGCTCGCCGCCACCGTCGATCTCGTCGAACAGCTCGGCGGCGAGACGTTCATCTACGCCTCGGCGCCCGGCCTGCCGCAGATCACACTGCGCCAGGACGGCCAGTCGCAGTTCCACCGCGGCGACGCGATCGCGATCCGCTTCGCCGCCGACCATCTGCACATCTTCGATGCAACAACGGGCGCGGCCCTCGCGCGGCCCTGAGAGACCCGGAGCCTATCCCATGAAAGCCCTGACCCACGGCCGCTTCCGCGGCCTCGACGGCAATGCCGCGCTGTTCGAAGTTTCGACCGGACCGGCGGCTGCCCCGCTCGCCACGCTCCGCATCACCCTTCTCGAGCGCGACATCGGCCGCGTCACCTTGCGCCGGCCGGAGGGCTATCGCCTCGATCGCGGCTGGGCGATCGCGCCTGATCGCTCCGAGCCGCCGTTCGAGGGACGGCCGCGCGACGACTTCGCAGGCTTTGCCAATCCGGCGCCGACGGTCTCGGAGGCCGGCGGCATCGTCACGCTCGCCGCCGCAGGTCTCAGCGCGCAGATCCGGCTCGATCCGTTCGGCATCGCCTGGAACCGCAACGGCGAGGATCAGCCATTCCTGCGCGACCGTCCGACCCAGGCTTATTTCCTGTCGCGCAAGACCGGTGCGTTGCTGCACGCGATGGAACGACATGAAGACGAACGCCATTATGGCCTCGGCGACAAGGCTGGTCCGCTCGATCGCACGGGGCGGCGCTTCGCCATCGATGCCGTCGACCCCTGCGGCTTCGACGCAGAGGTGTCCGATCCGCTCTACAAGATGCTGCCGTTCTTCATCGTCGACGGCGCGCGCGGTGCTCACGGCATTTTCTACGACAACCTTGCGCTCGGCTCGGTCGATCTCGGCTGCACGCTCGACAATTACCACGGCCTGTTCCGCAGCTACCGTGCCGAGGACGGTGACCTCGATTATTACGTGCTCGCCGGCCCGACGGTACCCGAGGTCACGCGCCGATTTTCCTGGCTGACCGGCGGGCAGGCTTTCGCGCCGCGTTGGACGCTCGGCTTCGCGATGACGACCATGACCATCGCGGACGCACCGGACGCGGACGCGCGGATCACCGGCTTCATCGAGGATTGCAGGCGCCACGGCATCCGCTGCGACAGTTTTCACTTCGGCTCGGGCTACACCTCGATCGGCAACCGTCGCTACGTCTTCAACTGGAATCGCGACAAGTTTCCCGACCCGGCGGCGACCATGGCGCGGCTCAAGGCCGCCGGCATGCAGCCGGTCACCAACATCAAGCCTTGCCTGCTCGACGATCACCCGCGGCTCGCTGAAGCCAGGGCCAATGGCATCCTGGTCGTCGATGGCGAGACCGGGGAGCCGGCGGTGGCGCAGTTCTGGGACGGCCTCGGCTTCCATGTCGACTTCACCAATCCGCAAGGACGGCGGTGGTGGGCGGACGGCATCCGTGACGCGCTGCTCGCCTTTGGCGTGACAGCCGTCTGGAGCGACAACAATGAATTCGAAATCTGGGACGAAGACGCGGTGTGCGATGGCGACGGCCGGCCGTATCCCCAGGCGCTGGCCCGTCCGGCGCAGGCGCTGTTGATGCACAAGCTTGCCTACGAGACCCAGGCCGCGCAGGCGCCGGACAAGCGTCCCTACACGATCACGCGGGCCGGCAGCGCAGGCATCGCCCGCTACGGCCAGACCTGGAGCGGCGACAACGAAACGTCCTGGAAGACGCTGCGCTACAACCTGACCCAGGGCCTCAACATGAGCCTGTCGGGCCTCTACAACATCGGCCATGACGTCGGCGGTTTCCATGGCCCGTCACCCGGGCCGGAACTGCTGTGCCGCTTTGTCGAGTTTTGCGCGCTGTGGCCGCGCATGGTGATGAATTCCTGGAAGACGAGCGGCATCGTCAACACGCCCTGGATGCATGAGAGCGTGCTTCCCGAGGTGCGATCGGCCATGAACCTGCGTCACAGCCTCATCCCCTATCTCTATACCCAGATGTGGCGCGCCGCGGCGGACGACGTGCCCGCGGTGCGCCCGCTGCTGTGGGATTTCGCGTCCGACGCAGTCGCCGCAGCCGTCGAGGACGCATTCATGCTCGGTCCCGATCTCCTCGTCGCTCCGGTGCTGGAAGAGGGCGCGACGACGCGCGAGGTCTATCTGCCCGCCCATCCTGGCGGCTGGTACGACTGGCATGACGGTACGCCGTTCGAGGGCGGGCGAACCATCACCGTCGCAGCACCGCTGGGCCGGCTACCGCTCTTCGCGCGCGCGGGCTCGATCGTTCCGATCGAGGACGAGAAGGGGCTGACGGCAATCGTGTTCGGGCCCCCCGATCATGGCGGCTCCGGCCTTGTCTATGTCGATGATGGCGAGACGGCGGATTGGCGCAGGACAGGCCGGGCAATCGAATTCCGTCTGCGTCGCGATGAGATTGGTTTCGTTCTCGACGTCTGTGGAGAAGAGTTGGCGGCACCCATCCGCGCCCGCGGCGTCGGCGTGCCGAAGCTGCGCCTGGACGCGAAGCGTCTGTCGCCTACTTGAACGGATCCTGGACCGACGGCGACGACTGCCTGATCCGGCGCACACTCACTGGCGTGCCGTCGGAGACGAACAGCAATTCATATGTCCGGCCTTCGCTGTCGATCGCAGAGCAGGTGACGTCGTTCACCTTCCTGGCGGCGAAATTGCCTGTTTGCCGGCAGGTGCCGGTGGAGGTCTGCGCAGCCGGGACCGGCAGGCCGTCAACCTTTGGCCTGTGCTTGGAGTTGAGCAGCATGCGGTCGATCGGCAGCTCATAGGAATTGTCGTCGGCCCGCTTGCCGTTCTGGCCGGAGAAGGACACGACGTGGTTCTCGTCGCTGGGGTCGTCGACGGCGACGGCGAAATTGACCCGGCCCTTGTCGTCGTGCGCGAAGGCCACGGTCTTGCAGGCAAAGGGACGCCCGGCGACCTTCAGCGTCTTGCAGTGGCCCGACATCAGAGCCAGCATGTCGACAAGTGAATTCTGTTGCGCCGGCGGATTGTTCACCGGGACCGTGGTGGAAGATTCGGCCAAACAAGGACTTGCGAGAGCAATGAGAGATGCAGCCAGAACCAGTCGGTGGAGGCGCATCGTCAGGCTCATGTGCCGGCGGGCCACGGAGGGGCGGAAGTTCCGTCCAGTAACCATCAGATCGCAAATTGGTTGCGATCCCGTTTGCTCCGTCACGTGTCCGGTCAAGCCCGTCTGCAATACCACCGCGCCACCCATCGGCGATTCGCCCTGACCGCCCGCCCCAATCGTGCCAGCAGGCACTTGCCGCCAAGCCGATGTTTTTTTCGTGGCAGCAACGAAGCGGGCGTCATGCCGCCTGCTTCATGGTCCGAGCAAAAGCCGGATAAGTCTCGGCAAGCTCATCGAAAATCCGGCCGCGGAGCAGCGCCAGCGTCGCGGCATCCGGCCGCGGGGTCTCGCGCATGACGTCCGGCTCCCGGTAGGCGAAGCCCGTGTTCTCCCTGATGTCGGCCGGGGTGAAGGGCGGGTGCACGGAGCGCAAGGCAAAGCCGCCTGCCTCGCGATCGAAGTCGAACAGCGCCATGCTGGTCAGCAGCGCATGCGGCCCGCCGCGGCGCGGCACCTCCGGCGTTATGGCACGCGCGCTGACGAAATCGACCTTGGGTACGAACACGCGCGGCGAATGCTCCTCGCGAAACAGGATCACGCGCGGCACGAGATGATAGAGATAGGCCGAGCCGAACGAGCCGGGCCAGCGCACGCGGCTCGCGGGATAATCGCCGGTGCCGACCAGGTTGATGTTGCCCTCGCCGTCGATCTGGCCCCCGCCGAGGAAGAAGGCGTCGACCCGGCCTTGCGCGGCACAGTCGAACAGCTCGATGCCACCATTGGTGAAGAAATTATGCGTCCGCGATCCCAGGATCGAGATACGCACCGGCGGCTTGCCACAGAGCTCGTTGCGGGCGCGCAGCAGCATGGCCCCGGCCGCAGGGATCGGCGACGACGCGCCGACCGCGACATGACGGATGCCGTCGAGCAGATCGGCAATGGTCGCAATCAGGATTTCGCGCCGCTCGCGCTCGGCTGACATCACGCCACCTGCTTGCGATGGGTCAGGAAGGTCGAGAGGTAGGTGCGAAAGCCGTCGTCGCTGCGCGCCATCGCGGCGTAGCGCGCAATCTCGGCCTCGTCGGCCGGATATTCGTCCCACAGCGCCAGCGGCCAGGCGCCGCGTTCGGCGACGGCGATGGTGTCGACATAGAGCGAAGGCAGCACACCGGCAGCGGAATCCTTGCCATCCAACAGATTGCGATCGACGATGCGCTCCACGGTGATCAGCGTGCGCTTCGACGCATAAGCGAGGTCGGCGAGCTCGCGATGCCGGCCGATGCGGACATTGCCGGCGCGGTCGGCTTCGGGTGCGTGAAACAGCGCAACGTCAGGCGAGATCGCGGGCACCACGACCACCTTGCGCGCCTCGCCGACGGGACTATCGATCACCTGCCAATCGGATCGCACGTTGAGGAGATCGCTGCCGATGATGCCGGCGATCGGCATGAACGGCACGCCTTTCTGCGCGGCGAGCAGCCCGGCATAGATCGCGGGGCAGGTGGAGTCGCGCATCGTGAAGGCTCGGCTCTTGATGCCGGCGGTGAAGCGCGGCGCGGCGCCGGCCTCGCCCAGCGACACCGCGCTGGTTTCCAGCGAGGCGACGGCCCCGGCACCGATCAGGAGATCGGCCTGCAGGCCGGAGATCGGCACGCAGATCAGCTTGAGGTCGCGGACTCCGGCCTCCAACAGCGCCGCGGTCGCCGTCATTGCCACGCCCGAGCCGTCGACGGGAATTGCCAGCGACCGGCCCGGTGTAACCCGCGCCGCCAGTGCCTCCAGCGCAACGATCTCGGTCATGGGCGTCCTCCGGCCGTGTTGTCTCCATCCTGCCTCAAGCCATCGCCGCCTGCCAGCGCGTCTCGCGCAAGGATGGCGTGCGGCCCGCATCGCCGTGCGCGCGCTCCAGCGTTTCCGCCGTGCCGGTCTCGCCCGAGAGCATCTGGTCGACGCGCTCGCTGGAGGCGGACGCCGCCTGTTCGGATGTGGTGGAGAGCGGGAGGCCGTAGCGGTCCTTGCGCCATTGTCGTCTTCCGCTCTCACGCCGTTCGCGCGCGGCGTCCTTCGATCGGATAGGCGGGATCGTTGTAGCCCGGCGTCGAGGGATGACCCGGCACGACCAGCCGGTCGATCAATGCCTCGTCCTCCGCGGTGAAGCGGTAGTCGAGCGCGCGGATATAGCCGTCCCACTGCTCCTCGGTGCGCGGGCCGGCGACGATCGAGGAGACGAAAGCGGAATTGAGCACCCAGGCGACCGCGAACTGGCCGGCGGTGATACCGTTCTTCTCGGCGTGAGTCTTGATCTCCTGCGCGAGCTCAAGCGATTCCGGCCGCCATTCCGTCTGCATCATCCTGACGTCATTGCGGCCGGCGCGCGTCTCCTTGTCCGGCGCTGCATCGGGCTTGTACTTGCCGGTGAGCACGCCGCGCGCCAGCGGGCTATAGGGCACGATGCCGAGGCCGTAATGGGCGCAGGCCGGAAAGTGCTCGACCTCGGGCATGCGGTTCATCGCATTGTAATAGGGTTGGCTCGCCACCGGGCGGTCAATGCCGAGCCGGTCGCAGATGTTGCAGATCTCGGCGACGCGCCAGGCACGGTAGTTGGAGACGCCGAAGTAGCGGATCTTGCCTGATCGGATGAGATCGCCCATCGCGCGCACCGTCTCCTCCAACGGCGTCGCATGGTCTTCCTTGTGCAGATAGTAGATGTCGATGTGATCGGTGCCGAGCCGCTTCAGGCTTTCGTCGGCCGCCTGCAACACCCACCGTCGCGAGAGTCCGACGCGATTGGGATCGTTCCCCGTACCAGTGTTCATGGGATTGGCGAGTTTCGTCGCGAGCACCCAGGCATGCCTGATGTTGCCGATCGCGCGGCCGACGACTTCCTCGGAGACGCCCTTCGAATAGGCGTCCGCCGTGTCGATGAAATTGATACCGGCCTCGTACGCCTTGGCAATGATCCGCTGCGAGGTCGCCTCATCCGTCGGCCCGCCGAACATCATGGTGCCCAGGCAGATCGGCGAGACCTTCAGGCCGCTGCGGCCGAGTTGGCGGTATTGCATGGGCGGATCCTTGTTGCTTCTTGTCGCGCCAGCATAGCTGCCCGGTTCCGTCATTGCGAGCGGAGCGAAGCAATCCAGAACTGCATCTGCGGAAAGACTCTGGATCGCTGCGCCGCGCTCGCAATGACGCGGAGAGAGCGGGGGCAGCTCGACCGCAGCCTACGCCGGCCCCTTCAGGATCTTGAACACGCCGTTCGCCATCACCACGCAGCGGCCGTCGACGGTGACCTCGGTGCTCATGAAGATCAGGCTGCGGGTCGAGCGCACCACGCGGGGGCGGGAGATCAGGATGTCGCCGATCTGGCCGGCCTCGACGAAATGGGTGTCGAGCTGCACCGTGGCCATATACTCCTTGCCGGAGACATAACGGGCGCTCATGCCGCAGGTGCGGTCCGCAAAGGTCATCATCACGCCGCCCTGGACCATGCCGCGGCGGTTGTGGTGCTTGTCTTCGGTCGCGAGCGCGAATTCGTAGTGGCCGTCGACCTTGCGCTCCCACACGGGGCCGACCAGGTGCATGAAGCCCGTGGTCTCCAGGATGCTCCATCCGTCCGATTTGAGCATTGCGGCCGTTTTGCTGGTCATGGCGCCGTCCATCCTCGCAACGCTTGATCTCTCCTCGTTTCATCGAGCGCGGTCCTGGTGTAGTCAAGCATCATGAGAGCTTTCGGCGATGCCACCAGACGGAATATCGCAGAGGCCTGCGCCGCATTTGCGCGGCTGCCTGATGCAGCCGCGCCATCGGCGCTGAAGCGGGCCGCGGTGGTGCTGGCGCTGACCGCGTCCAATGACGGTCACGACACGGCGTTTCTGCTGACCATGCGCGCATCGAGCTTGCGCTCGCATCGCGGCCAGTGGGCGCTGCCCGGTGGTCGCTGCGACGCCGGCGAAACGCCGGTGGAGGCAGCATTGCGCGAGCTGGAGGAAGAACTCGCGCTCAGGCTTGCACCTGACGCCGTGCTTGGCCTACTCGACGACTATCCGACGCGCTCCGGCTGTCTGATCACGCCGGTCGTGGTCTGGGCCGACGAGAGCGCCGCCATCGTGCCGAACCCGGACGAGGTCGCCTCGGTCCATCGCATCGCGCTCGACACGATCGAGCGCGACGATGCCTTCGACTTCACTGCGATACCCGAAAGCAGTCGCCGGGTGATCCGCTTCCATCACCAGATGAGCTTGATCCACGCACCGACCGCGGCGCTCATCTACCAGTTCCGCGAGGTGCTGGCCGGGCGGCAGACCCGCGTCACGGACCTGGAACAGCCGGTGTTCGCCTGGAAATGAGATGGTAAACGGCGTGTTAACGTGACGGTTACCTGATGCCTGCTAAGACGGCAGCATGCATCATTCGATTCGAACATATCTGGCGCTGGTTCCACTCGCGCTCGTCCTGCTCGTTCCCGCCGCGCGTGGCGGCGGGTCCGACGCGCTGCCGTCCGCCGTTCGCAATTCCAACGCCCAGCTGCTGTCGCAGTTCTTCGCGCAAGGCGGCGGCGCATCGCCGGCCGTGCTGGAATATCGCCGCAAGCTGGCGGAGTATCAGCAGATCCGTGGCGCCTTCGACGAAGAGGCCGGCGCCTATTGGAGCCAGGTCACGGAAAAGCGGAAAGGCCGCAACGCCAAGCGGCGCAGTGGGCAGCAGATCACGCTCGACGACTACGTGCTGGAGCAGCCGCCTGTCTATACCGGCCCGAAGCGGCCGGTGAATCCGGAGCCGGAGGAAACGCCGAGCCGTCCTCCCCGCAAGCCGCTTCCGGTCGCCTCCGATCTTTTGCGCGCAGCGCAGGATCTCTATCAATTCACGCCGCAGCGGCCGACCTCCGAGGTCGAGTTCAAGCGTGCCTATGCGCGCTACGCGCTCGCATCCGGGCTGACGCGCGAGCAGGCGGTGCGGGTCTATTCGTTCGAGACCGGAGGTACCGGCAATTTCGACGTGCAGGCCGGCATCGAGCATGGTGGCAAGCGCGCGATCTCGACCGCGATGGGCTACAACCAGCTGCTCACCACCAACAGCGTCGAGCTGCTCGCCGAGCAGGGGCATGAGTTCATCCGCGCGCTCTCCGACAAGATCGCGCGCTCCTCCGGGCCGGCGCGGCAGTTGCTCGAGCACAAGCTTGGCGTTCTGAAGAAAATGGTGGCGCATGCGAAGTCGGTGCCGGACACCTGGTCGGAGCATGAGAAGATCGGCGACACCGCGCAGGGCTGGGCCATGCATGCGATGGTGCTCGACATCGACATCGGGCCGATGCTGCAAACCCACAAACTCTTGACCTCGGTGCTGTTCGCCCGCGCCAAGGGCTACACCCGTCCACTCACCGCGGCCGAGCTCGAGATGATGAACCTCACGGGCGACGGCACCGGCCTGGACATGGTGACGATGCCGCAGGCGATGCGCGAGCAGGTGCCGACCTCGAACTTCTTCCAGCGCAGCGGCTACGAGCGCAACCCGGTCGCGATCCGCCACAACACGGTGGCCAAGCTGCTGGCGGTGACGGATGCGCGGATGGACAGCAACAGCAACAATGCCGGCGCAAGGGAGCTGGCGGCGGCGTTTTAGGACGGTGCCTCTTCCGGGTGAGGGGGTACAGGTCTCTCGACGATCTCATGCGCGGAGAGAAGCCTCTCGCCCCAACCGCCTCCCCGTAGGAACGGGGCGAGGGAGCGCGCCAGCGATCGTGGCCTCTACTGATCCGGCCCGAACTTGAACCGGCCGTCGCCTTCGAGATACTGCCCGCTGCGCATATAGAGCTGGCCGTTCTGGCCGATGAAGAACAGCGTGCCCCTGGGCACCTTCTTGGCGCCCTTCAGGAGTTCACCTGCATTGCTGGTGCCCATTTTGTAGGAAAACGTCTTGCCTTCCTTGTCATAGGCATAGCCTGTGTCCGGCTTGAGCTCCCACGGCGTTGCGGTGTTTTGCGCGAAAGCGGGCGCGGAGAGCGCGCCCAGTGCGGCTGCAATTGCAAATGTCTTGATTGAAAATGCCATCATCCATCTCCCCACCATCGGTGGTGCCCGTTTTGAACAAATCACGAACGATGATGCCGGGTCAATCCGCAATGACGCCGCAGCGCATCACGCCTTGCCCAGCAGTTTGTGATTTTCCCTTCGTCCCCTCGCGACTATGTTCCGCTTTCAGTCTAGAACGCAACACGACCAAAGATAGTGGTGGGGGTGATTCGAATGCGTCATGTCATTAAATTCTGCTGGGCTGCCTTGGTGTCGCTGACAGCACTGGCGCCGGCCGCCCGGGCCGACGACTTCCAGCTCAGCCACAACCAGCGGATTTCGTGCAGCCGCGGACTTGCCCCGGGCAAGCTCAATACCGCGACCTGCAAGTCCTACACCTATCTCTTCAATACCAAGACCTCGGAATATTTCCGCTGCCAGGTCTCGCTGGCGCTGACCCGCGACAACAAGGAAGTCATCAACGTCCAGACCGACGGCGGCTGCACCAAGAAGCCGCGCATCTTCGAGACCGACGGTCACTATGATTTCGACGCGACGGAGACCGAGCCGCCGAACACCAACTCGTTCTTCGGCCCCGGCGGCTATTCGGTTTGGGCCGCCGACATGACCACGCAGAAGATCCGCGGCTGCATCACCATCTCCTCCGGCCTTGGTTCCGACATCTCCAAGTGCCTGGACATGACGTTCCAGTAAGGGTTTGCGGGTTCACCCTCTCAGCGTGCGGCGAGATGGTGTCCCCGCAAGATGAGCGCCGGCAAAGATCCGGGCTCCAACAAAGAACAACATGGGAGAACACGCGATGGACCGGCTCAAGGGCAAGGTTGCGATGGTGGTGGGCGCCGGCTCGATCGGACCCGGCTGGGGCAACGGCAAGGCCACCGCGGTGACCTTTGCGCGCGAAGGCGCGCAGGTGTTTTGCGTCGACCGCAACGGCACTGCTGCCGAGGGGACCGCGGAGATCATCACCGGCGAAGGCGGCAAGGCGATCGCATTCACGGCCGACGTCTCGCGCGCGAGCGACATCGAGGCGATGGTCGCGGCGTGTCTCAAGGCCTATGGCCGCATCGACGTGCTCGACAACAATGTCGGGATCGCCGAGATGGGCAGCGTGGTCGAGGTCACCGAGGAAAGCTGGGACCGCGTCTTCTCCGTCAATCTCAAGAGCGCCTATTTCGCCATGAAGCACGTCATCCCCGTGATGGTGAAGCAGGGCGGCGGCTCGATCATCAACATCTCCTCGATCGCCTCGATCCGCCATATGGGAATTTCCTACGTCACCTACGGCACCTCCAAGGCTGCGATGAACCAGATGACGCGCACCACAGCGATCGAGTTCGCGAAGCATCACGTGCGGGTGAACGCGATCCTGCCCGGCCTGATGAAGACGCCGATGGTGGAGCATTCGGCGGGCTTGGCTGCGAGCTACGCCAAGGGCGATGTCGAGGCGATGTGGCGCGCCCGCGATGCGCAGGTGCCGATGGGCCATATGGGCGACGCGTTCGATGTCGCCAATGCCGCGCTGTTCCTGGCGTCGGACGAGTCGAAATATGTCACGGGGATCGAACTCGTGGTCGACGGCGGGATCACCTGCAAGGCGGGGGCTTGAGTTTCGCCTCGCGCGCCACGACTATCCGCCCGCACTCAGCTCCGCGCGATCCAGCTCCTCCTCGATCCGGTGAAACGCATCGTCGCCGATCACGTCGGTGGCGCGCAGGTCAAAAATCGATTTCCGTGCGGCGTCGATGGCGCGGCGGCGCAGCGGATCGGCGGGGAGTTCGCCGTTGGCGATGCCGCCGTGAGGATCATCGTCGGCCTGCATCAGGACGGCGCGGTATTCGAGCCTGAGGATTTCAGCCTCCTCCGAGGGATCGTCCTCGATGGCATCGAGTGCGGCGCGATAGGCAATGGCGCGGGCGCGCGCGACCTCGATGCCGACCGGGTCGTCGTCCTTGAGCGCGAAGGCAAGGATCAGCGGCCGCAGCGTCAGGCCCTGGATCACCAGCGAGCCCAACACCACCGCGAATGCGATGAAGACGATGAAATCACGATAGGGGAAGTTCGCCGGCAGCGCGAAGGCGGTCGCCAGCGTGACGAGGCCACGCATGCCGCACCAGGAGATGATGAGGCCGCCCTTCGGTGAAGCGACGGCGTTAGGATCTTTCGGATGAAAGATCCCTTGGACAACCAGCACACGCAAGGTCGTGCGGTAGAACGTCACCCAGAGCAGCCGGACCAGAACCACGGTGAGCAGGATCCAGGCGGCCGCCACGCAATATTCCCATCGGACGTCCGCATCCAGCCGCGTCCAGATCGGCCGCATCTGCATGCCGATCAGCATGAAGGCGAGCACGTTGAGCACGAATACCGTGGTTTCCCAGACCGCATAGGACGGCACCCGCAGCCGCGCCGGCATGCGCAGCCCGGCCGAACGCGCGACCGTCATGGCATAGACCACGATGGTGAGGATGCCGGAGAGGCCGAGATGCTCTGCAGTGATCCAGACCAGGAAGGTGGTGGCGAACTGGACGATGATCGCGCTCGGCGCTTCCTTTACCCGTTCCATGAGCAACGGGATGATGCGTCCCGCGGCTAATCCGGCGACGACGCTGCCGACCAGCCCCAGCGCGATCGTCGGCGCGACCTCGCTCCATTTGAGGTGCTCCATGACAACGGCGCCGACCGCGATGCGATAGATCAGGAGCGCGCTGGCATCGTTGAGCAGGCTCTCACCCTCCAGCACCTTGACCATGCGGTAGGGCAGCTTCACCTGGCTCAGGATCGCGACCGCAGCCGCGGCATCCGGCGGTGCGACGATTGCACCGAGGGCCACCGCGGCGGCCCAGGGCATGTCCGGGAAGAGCCGATGCGCGACATAGGCGACGCCGGCCGTGGTCAGGCCGACCGCGGCCACGACCAGGGTCGAGACCGGAACCCAGTTCTTGCGCAGGTCGCGCAGCGAGGTGTCGAAGGCGGCATCCAGCAGCACCGGTGCGACAAAAAGCGCCAATGCCAGATCCGGTTCGAGCGTCCAGGTCGGGCTATCAGGCACGAAGGCGATCAGCGCGCCGCCGATCGCGAGAAAGGTCGGGTAGGGGACCTTGATCCGCCGCGCCAGCGCCGATAATGCAACGGCGCCGAGCAGAAGCGCGATGATCCATTCGAATGTCGACAAATTGGTCCCCAAAACCGGTGTGAGCGGCGCCACAAGCTAGCACCGATCGGGCCGTATGATGAATAATACGGCCTCAAGGCAAGCCTTTCCGACCCGCAACGAGCATGCGTTTTCAAAAGTTCATTCAGGTCTCGGCTGCAGCGCTGCTCTCGGCGCTCTCAGCGATCTTGGCTGGAGCGGCTGATGCTGCGGCCGGGGGCGAGCCGGCCGGAATCGTGCAGGTCGACATCGCGGCATGCCTTTCCGCAGCTGCGGCCGATGATGCGGACAAGGCCGGCGCGGCCTGCGCCGCCGTCATCGATGACGAGAAGACGGCCAAGCCCGACTTGATCAAGGCGCTGATCGCGCGCGGTGCGCTTTATGCGCGTCATGACCAGATCGACCGCGCCATCGCCGACGACAGCCGCGTGCTGCTGCTTGATCCCACGCTCGCCGATGTTTTCAACGCGCGCGGCGAGCTCTGGCTGAAGAAGGGGGACAAGCCCAGAGCGGTGCTGGATTTCGGCGCGGCGCTCCGGATCGATCCGAACCATGAAAAAGCCAAGGCCAACCACAAGGCGATGGCGCGCGAGATCGAGCGGATCGGCGCGCAGATGGCGGTTGCCGGCAAGCCCAGCTTCAACTGCGCAGGCGCGCACCGCCCTGTCGAGAAGGCGATCTGCGGAAATCGCGAACTCGCGGACCTCGACAGGGAGGTTTATGCCGCCAATGCGCGCGTACAGCGCGCGGCGCGCAACGAGGGCGAGGCGAAGAAGCTCCAGCGTGAGCAGGAAGACTTCATCGCCCGCCGGAATGCCGGGTTTGGCCGGCCGGGATATGATCTGAAGAAGGCGTTGCAGGAGCGTCTGCAACGATTGAATGGGCTGGGCGGGTCTTGAGTTGACCCCATGGGAGGTCGTCACGCCCGGGCATCCACGTCCACGATGAAGGCGTGGATGGCCGGGACGAGCCGGCCATGACGGCGGAGCCAGCCCCATTTGAACCCACTTACCCGTCGCCGCGACAACCGGAAAATCTGAGTCACGGAGTTATCGCCATGTGCGGCTCGCGTTCTTCCGCGCAAGCATTCCCGATTGCAAATGGCCGGGTAAGCCGCTTCCTTATCGGCGCTGCAATCAGCCTCGCTATCGCCGCTCCGGCATCTGCCGCCGCCGATTGCGTGATGGGCAGCAAGGCTGCGCCTGCGGACCTGATCTCGGTATGCAGCGCCGTCATCGACCAGGCCTCGAACCCGGCGTCCGATCGCGTCGCGGCGCTGCTGGTCCGGGCCGATGCCAATGCGCGGATATCAGGCGGTCTCACGCAGGCGTTGCGGGATATCGATCGTGCCATCGCGCTCGATGGCAAAAACGCGAGCGCCTGGCGGTTGCGAGGCAATTTGTTGCGGGAGGCTGGCGGCGATCTCAACCGCGCCGCGTCCGATCTCAGCAAGGCGATCGAACTCGATCCGACAGATGCCGAAGCCTGTGAACAGCGCGGCGTCGCCTACACCAACCAGCACCGATTCGATCGCGCGCTCGCCGATTACGACCAGGCGATCAAGCTCAAGCCGGATTATGCCCAGGCCTGGTCCGACCGCGGAGCTACCTTTTATCTCAAGGGCGACTACGACAAGGCGGTGAGCGATCTCAGCGAGGCGCTGCGGCTCGATCCCAACCGGCCGCGCAGCTACACCAATCGCGGCGCCGCCTACAAGAAGCTCGGCCAGCTCGAAAAGTCCATCGCCGATGACGACGAGGCGATCAGGCTCGATCCGAAAGTGCCGGAATATTACGACAATCGCGGGCTCTCTTATGCCGCGACGAAAGACTACGACAAGGCGATCGTCGACTATAACCAGGCGCTTCAGCTGGCGCCGCGGCCGAACTTCTTCACCAACCGCGGCGATTCCTACCAGTTCAAGGGCGAGTTCGGCGCGGCGCTCAGCGACTACAATGACGCGCTGAAACTCGATCCTGACTTCGCGAAGGCCTACAACAACCGCGCCGTGCTCTACACCAGGATGGGCGAGCGCAAGAAGGCGCTGGCTGATTACGAGACGGCGCTGCGGCTCGATCCCGGCAACACCAACGCCGCGGACGGTCGCCGCACCATGATCACGGAGATCGCAAAGTTCGGCGCCGTCCCGCCGCAGCCGCTCGCTGCGAATTCCGGAAACGGACCGTCATTCGATTGCGCCCATGCCAGGCGCGAGGTGGAGAAGGTGATCTGCGCCGATCCACAGCTCGGCATGCTCGACCGCCAGCTCGCCGAGGCCTATCAGCGCGTACTGCGATCGATGAGCCGGCGCTCGGCCGCCGATCTGCGCAAATCCCAGCATGAATTCCTCGCCACCCGCGACGCCAGCTTCCGCCTCCCCGGCTACGATCTGAAGAAGGTCATGCAGGACCGGTTGCAGCGGTTGAATGCGATGGAGGGGTGAGGTTCTTCGCCTCTTCCCGCACGCGGCGCCAGCGAGCAGACCACCTGCGCAGCGCCCCTGCCTCCGCCAAAAGGCCGATCCTTTTCAGCTTGAACCGCAGCCCGTTCCCGGGAAAATACGTCTCAAACAAGGTCGGCATTTGATCCCTGTCATGGCGCGACTTCTACCCTGCCATCAGGTCAAGGCGAGGCCATCAAAGGGAACGGGAGCGCGGCAATGGACGTCCAGGGAACCGGTGGCGGGAAGAGCCGATATCACGAAGTCCATGCGCGCTCGCTGGCTGATCCCCAAGGTTTTTGGGCCGAGGCGTCGAAGGAGATCGACTGGATCGAGCCGCCGAAGGCAATCTTCGATGGCGCGCAGGGCGTCTATGGCCGCTGGTTCGCCGGTGGAGTCGTCAACACCTGCTACAACGCGCTCGACCGTCACGTCGAACGTGGCCGCGCTGACCAGGTCGCGCTGATTCATGATTCGCCGCTGACGAATTCCGTCGCCAGGTTCACCTATGCGGAGCTGCTGGCCGAGGTGCAGGCGCTCGCCGCGATCATGCAGGACTTTGGCGTCGCCAAGGGCGACCGCGTCATCCTCTATATGCCGATGGTTCCGGAGGCCGTGGTCGCGATGCTGGCCTGCGCCCGTATCGGAGCCGTACACTCCGTGGTGTTCGGCGGCTTTGCCGCGAAGGAGCTTGCGACCCGCATCGACGATGCGCAGCCAAAACTCATTCTCTCCGCAAGCTGCGGCATCGAGCCTGGCCGCATCGTGCAGTACAAGCCGCTGCTCGACGAGGCGATCAAGCTGGCGTCTTCGAAGCCGAAGGCCTGCATCGTGCTGCAGCGTCCGCAGCTGACTTGCGACCTCGCGCCAAAGCGCGATTATGACTGGGCGAGCCTGCGCCGCAAGGCGATGAACGACGGCAAGCGCGCTCCTTGCGTGCCGGTTGCCGCCACCGATCCGCTCTACATCCTCTACACGTCGGGCACGACAGGCATTCCCAAGGGGGTCGTCCGCGACAATGGCGGCCATCTGGTCGCGGTGAAATGGTCGATGTTCAACCTCTATGGCGTCAAGCCGGGCGAGGTCTGGTGGTGCGGCTCCGATATCGGCTGGGTGGTCGGACACAGCTACATCGTCTACGGGCCGCTGCTCCACGGCGCGACCTCGATCATGTACGAGGGCAAGCCGATCGGCACGCCCGATGCCGGCGCGTTCTGGCGCGTCATCTCCGAGCACAAGGCGGTCGCCTTGTTCACCGCGCCGACCGCGTTTCGCGCGATCAGGAAAGAGGATCCGGAAGGCAAGTTCATCCGGCAATACGATCTTTCCCAATTCCGCACGCTGTTCCTCGCCGGCGAACGGGCCGACCCGCCGACGGTGGAATGGGCGGAGCAGCAGCTGAAGGTGCCTGTCATCGATCATTGGTGGCAGACCGAAACCGGCTGGTGCATCGCCGGCAATCCGGTCGGCCTCGGCCAGCTGCCGGTCAAGCACGGCTCGCCGACGGTGCCGATGCCCGGCTACCAGGTCGACGTCGTGGACGAGGCGGCAAAACCCGTCGGCCCCAACACCATGGGCTCGATCGTGATCAAGCTGCCGATGCCGCCAGGCTGTTTGCCGACGCTGTGGAATCAGGACGCGCGCTTCAGGGAAGCGTACTTGAGCGAGTTCCCCGGCTACTACAAAACCTCGGACGCCGGCTACAAGGACGAGGACGGCTACGTCTTCGTCATGGGCCGCACCGACGACATCATTAACGTCGCCGGCCACCGTCTCTCCACCGGCGGCATGGAGGAGATCCTGGCCTCGCATCCTGACGTCGCCGAATGCGCCGTGCTCGGCGTCAAGGATCCGATCAAGGGCGAGGTGCCCTGCGGCTTCCTGGTGCTGAAGGCCGGCGTGAAGCGCCCGCCTGATGAGATCGAGAAGGAGATCGTCGCGCTGGTCCGCGACAGGCTCGGTCCGGTCGCGGCCTTCAAGCTCGCCATCACCGTCGGCCGGCTGCCCAAGACGCGCTCGGGCAAGATCCTGCGCGGCACCATCAAGAAGATCGCCGACGGCGAGGCTTGGACCATGCCCGCCACGATCGAGGATCCAAAGGTGCTCGACGAGATCGGAGAGGCGCTGAAGGGCAGGGCGTGAGCGACGGCGACTTACAATCTCCTCATTCCGCGCTAAACAAGGCCCGCCAACAGGGGACCTCGTATGCCACTCGCCACCGCGCCGCGCCTGCTCGCAGCCGTTCTGCTCGCCATCGCTCTCTCCGCCTGCTCGGCGCGCTACCAGACGCCGGTGGCGATGGGAGGTGATGACGATGATGCGGTGTGCCAGAGCCGCGGCTATGCGCAGGGCTCACCAGAATACGTGGCATGTCGCAAGGACCGCGACGTGCAGCGTAGCGCCGCCACCTCACGCGCCGACCGCCGTCAGCGCGATCTCGGCGAATACATGCTGAACCATCCGTAGCGGCCCTGATCGACGCTTCTTCCGTGATTGCGAGGTGAGGTTTTCGAAACAAAAACGCGGCGGGTTGTCCCGCCGCGTTTTGCGTTTCGATGACGAAAGGGAGGGGCGACTACTCCTCCTCTTCCTCGTGCTTCTTGCCGCCGAGGGTCTTGAGCTTGGCGAACACGGCGTCGACGTTGAGGTCGTCGCTCGACTTCTCCGACTGCTCGTACTCGTCCTTCTTGGTGGTCTCGGAGGCCGGCAGCAGCGTGGCGCCGCCATAGGCTGCGTCGATCGGCTTTTCCTTGGCCGCCCGCGCCACTTCGAAATCGAGTTCGATCTGCGAGCAGAGGCCGAGCGTCACGGGGTCGATCGGGGTCAGCTGGGACGTGTTCCAGTGGGTGCGGTCGCGGACGCTGGCGATGGTGCTCTTGGTGGTGCCGACCAGACGCATGACCTGGGCGTCCTTGAGCTCGGGATGGCTGCGCAGCAGCCACAGGATGGCGCTGGGGCGCTCGTGGCGGCGCGACACCGGGGTGTAGCGCGGGCCTTTGCGCTTGGGCTGCGGCGGCAGCACGACCTTGCTCTCCTGGAGACGGAGCCGGTAGTCCTGGTTCTTCTCGCCCTTCTCGATCTCCTCGCGGGTGAGCTGGCCGTTGGAAATCGGGTCCATGCCCTTGATGCCCTGCGCGGCGTCGCCGTCGGCGATCGCGCGCACCTCGAGCGGGTGCATCTTGGTGAAATCGGCGACCTGGTCGAAGGTCAGCGCGGTGTTGTCGAGCAGCCAGACGGCGGTCGCCTTGGGCATCAGAGGTGCGTTGCTCATGGCAAATCTCCTTTGTGCTTCGCCCACCCCTCTGGAGGCGAAACCGGTGGTCATCAGCGATGACAGGGAATTCGCGCTATATAAGCCCGGAGGGGGTAGCCACGCAATGGTTCTGCTATAGATAGTGCCTTGACAGCGCCCGAAAGGGGGCCCAATTCCCTCTCAAGCCGCTATATCGTCGAAGCAGACGGTTTTACGCCCTTTTCCATCCATCGACCCGTCCCGCGCCAGCAGGCGAATGGGGTGATTCGGTCCCGAGATCGCTCAATGTCAGCCAAACCAGACCTCAAGATCGTGCTTTGTTCTCCTCGCGGCTTCTGCGCCGGGGTGGTCCGGGCGATCGATACCGTGGAACGGGCGCTCGATAAGTATGGCGCCCCCGTCTATGTTCGCCATGAGATTGTGCACAACAAATACGTCGTCGACGGGTTGAAGAAGAAGGGCGCGATCTTCGTCGAGGAGCTCGCCGAAATCCCCGAGAATACCACCGCGCCGGTGGTGTTCTCGGCCCATGGCGTGCCGAAATCGGTTCCGGCCGACGCCTCGTCGCGCAATTTGTTCTCGCTGGATGCGACCTGTCCGCTGGTCACCAAGGTGCACCGCGAGGCCGCGATCCACTTCAAGCGCGGCCGCGAGATCTTCCTGATCGGCCATTCCCATCATCCTGAAGTCGTCGGCACGCTCGGCCAGCTTCCGGTCGGCGCCGTGACCCTGATCGAGACCGCCGAGGACGCCAAGACCATCAATCCGAAGGACCCGGATAATCTGGCCTTCGTGACCCAGACCACGCTGTCGATCGACGACACCGCCGAAATCGTGGCGCTGCTCAAGGAGCGCTTTCCGAACATCAACGGGCCGCACAAGGAAGACATTTGCTACGCCACCACCAACCGCCAGCTCGCGGTGAAGAAGGTGGCCCCGGTGGTCGACGCTCTCATCGTTGTCGGTGCCCCCAATTCGTCGAACTCGCAGCGCCTGCGTGAGGTCGCCGAGCGCGAGGGCTGCGGAATCGCGGTGCTGGCGCAGCGCGCCGCCGACATCGACTGGACGAGGTTCGGCAACATCAAGAGCCTCGGCATCACCGCAGGTGCGTCCGCCCCCGAAGTGATCGTCGAGGAGATCATGGACGCGTTCGCCGAGCGCTACACGCTGCATGTGGAGACGGTCTCGGCCGCCGAAGAGAACGAGTTCTTCCCGCTGCCGCGCCAGGTGCGCCCCGAAGCCGCCGCTGAGTAGATTTTCATGGCGGTCTACACCGACGTTGCCGCCGACGAGCTTGCGGATTTTCTGAAGCAGTACGATGTCGGCGAACTGCTCTCCTACAAGGGCATCGCCGAGGGCGTCGAGAACACCAACTTCCTGCTGCACACGAGTCAGGGCTCGTTCATCCTCACGCTCTATGAGAAGCGCGTGGCGAAGAACGATCTGCCGTTCTTCCTCGCGCTGATGACGCATCTGGCCGAGCACGGCGTGAACTGCCCGCTGCCGGTGAAGGCGAAAGACGGCGAGGCGCTGCACGAGATGCAGGGAAGGCCCGCCGCGATCATCACCTTTCTCGAAGGCATCTGGCCGCGCAAGCCGAATGCCCTGCATTGCGCCGGCGTGGGCGACGGGCTCGCGAGAATGCATCTGGCCGGCGCGAACTTTGCCGGCAAGCGTGCCAACGCGCTCTCGGTTGCCGGCTGGCGACCCTTGTTCAATGCGGCGGCGGACCGCGCCGACGAGGTGCAGCCGGGCCTGCGCGCGTTCCTCGCGGCCGAGCTCGACTATCTCTGCGGCGGCGTCTGGCCGGCGGATCTCCCCGAAGGCGTGATCCACGCCGATCTCTTCAACGACAACGTCTTCTTCCTCGGCGACAAGCTCTCGGGCATCATCGACTTCACCTTCGCCTGCAACGACATGCTGGCCTATGACGTCGCGATCTGCCTGAACGCGTGGTGCTTCGAGCCCGACCATTCCTTCAACGTCACCAAGGCCCGAGCCTTCCTCAACGCCTATGGCCGGGTGCGCAAGCTGAGCGAGGCGGAAGAGGCTGCGCTGCCGCTGCTGGCGCGCGGCGCTGCGATCCGGTTCCTGCTGACGCGGCTGGTCGACTGGCTCAATGTGCCGCCCGGCGCGCTGGTGAAGCCGAAGGATCCGCTGGAGTATTTTCGCAAGCTGCGCTTCCACCAGAGCGTTTCCAGCGCGCGCGATTACGGGTTGATAGCCTCAGGACTGGTCGCGTGAGCGAGCTCCCCAACGTCACGATCTTCACGGACGGCGCCTGTTCGGGAAATCCCGGGCCCGGCGGCTGGGGCGCAATTCTCAAGTTCGGCGACAAGGAAAAAGAGCTGAACGGCGGCCAGCCGCACACCACCAACAACCAGATGGAATTGATGGCGGCGATCTCCGCGCTCGAAGCGCTGAAGAAGCCGTGCACCGTCGATCTCTACACCGACAGCCAGTATGTCCGGCAGGGCATCACCGGCTGGATCCACGGCTGGAAGCGCAACGGTTGGCGCACCGCCGACAAGAAGCCGGTCAAGAACGTCGAACTGTGGCAACGCCTCGATGCCGCGCTGAAGGCGCACGAGGTTCGCTGGCACTGGGTGAAGGGCCACGCCGGGCATCCCGAAAACGAGCGCGCGGATCAGCTCGCGCGGGATGGGATCGTGAAGGCAAGGACGCAAGCGAGGGTGGCGGAGTAGGGGCATACGCTGCCTCCGTTCGTCATGGCCGGGCTTGACCCGGCCATCCACGCCTTCCACACGCAGCCAAAAACGTGCATGCCCGGGACAAGCCCGGGCATGGCGTCATTGGTGGTACGAAGTGGCCTGAAGCTTACAGCTGCCCCAGCAGCGTATCGCCGCCCGACACCTCGACCTTGCCGGGCATCGCCTCGACATTCAGCTTCTTGACCACGCCGTCCTCGACCAGCATCGAATAGCGCTTGGAGCGGATGCCGAGGCCGTTGCCGGAGGCGTCGAGCTCCATGCCGATCGCCTTGGCGAAGTCGGCATTGCCGTCGGCGAGGAAGATCGCCTCGTCGCGCTGGTCGGTGTCGCGCTTCCAGGCATTCATGACGAAGGCATCGTTGACGGAGACGATCGCGATGGTGTCGACGCCCTTGTCCTTCATGGCATAGGCGTTGAGGAAGATGCTCGGCAGATGCATCTTGTGGCAGGTGCCGGTGTAGGCGCCGGGCACCGCGAACAGCGCCACTTTCTTGCCCTTGAAGATATCGTCGGTGGTCTTCACCTGCGGGCCTTCCGCCGTCATCACGCGGAATTTCGCCTCGGGCAGCTTGTCGCCAGTCTGGATCGCCATCGTCGTTTCTCCATGGAAAGGGCCGGGGCTGTTCTAGAGCATTTTACCGCCGGAGGGAAACGGCTTCAAACAGCCGTGACGAGGCCGCGGTGCCTTTTTCTCGTCCTTGCGAGGAGCTCTTGCGACGAGCCGATGCAGACTGCCTCCGCAGATACATTCTCGGATTGCTTCGCTTATGACGGAAGGGCGCGCAGACGCGCGCCGTTCCGGGACAGAGGCGGCCTTACGCCGCCTGGGCCTTCTTCTCGTCGCGCAGCTCGCGGCGCAGGATCTTGCCGACATTGGTCTTGGGCAGATCGCTGCGGAATTCGATGTGCTTGGGTACCTTGTAGCCCGTCAGCTGCTCGTGGCAGAATTTGATGACGGATTCAGCCGTGAGGTTCGGGTCCTTCCTGACCACGAAGGCCTTCACCGCTTCGCCCGACTTGGCGTCGGGAATGCCGATGACGGCGCATTCCAGCACGCCTGGATGGCTCGCGATTACTTCCTCGATCTCGTTCGGATAGACGTTGAAGCCGGAGACCAGGATCATGTCCTTCTTGCGATCCACGATCTTGGTGTAGCCCTTCTCGTCCATGATGCCGATGTCGCCGGTGCGGAAATAACCGTCCGCCGTCATCACCTTCGCGGTCTCTTCGGGCCTGTTCCAGTAGCCCGACATCACCTGCGGGCCCTTGGCGCAGATCTCGCCGGCCTGGCCGAGCGGCAGCTCGTTGCCATCGTCGTCGCGGATCGAAATCCAGGTCGAAGGCACGGGAATGCCGATCGTACCTGTGAACTCCGTTGCCGTCGCCGGGTTGCAGGTCAGCGTCGGCGAGGTCTCCGACAGGCCGTAGCCTTCGGCGATGAAGCAGCCGGTGATCGCTTTCCATTGATCGGCCACGGGGCGCTGCACCGCCATGCCGCCGCCGTTGGATATCTTCAGCTTGGAGAAGTCGAGCTTCTTGAAGTCGGGGTGATGCATCAGCCCGTTGTAGAGCGTGTTCACTGCCGGGAAGCTGTTGACCTGGTACTTCGCCAGCTCCTTGACGAAGCCTGCGATGTCGCGCGGGTTCGGGATCAAGAGATTGCAGCCGCCGGCGCGCACCGCGAGCAGATAGCAGGCCGTCAGCGCGAAGATGTGATAGAGCGGCAGCGCGCAGACGATCATGAGCTGCTCGACATGCGGCGGCGCATTGAGCGCCGGCTGCAGCCAGGCATCGTTCTGCAAGACGTTGGCCACGATGTTGCGATGGAGCAGCGTGGCGCCCTTTGAGACCCCGGTGGTGCCGCCGGTATATTGCAGGAAGGCGACGTCGCCGGGCGACAATTTCGGCTTGTTGAAGGTCTGGCCACGTCCGGCCGAGAGCGCGTCGTTGAACGACACCGAGCCCGGTAGTGACCAGGCCGGCACCATCTTCTTCACGCGGCGGACGACGAGATTGACGATCATGCCCTTGAAGCCGAGCAGATCGCCCATGCTGGCGACGATGACGTGCTTGACCGTCGTCCTCGCGACCACCTGCTCGACGGTATGCGCGAAGTTCTCCAGCACGATGACGGCTTCGGCGCCGGAATCCTTGAGCTGATGCTCCAGCTCGCGCGGCGTGTAGAGCGGGTTGACGTTGACCACGGCAAATCCGGCGCGCAGCACCGCGGCGGTGGCGACGGGATATTGCAGCACGTTCGGCATCATGATTGCGACGCGAGCGCCGCGCTGCAGGCCGCGACCCTGCAGGTAAGCCGCGAGCGCCAGCGACATCTGGTCGAGGTCGCGATAGGTGATGGCGCCTTGTCCATGCAGATGAACGCCTTGCGGCCGGCGAACTTCGTAAAGCTCTCCTCAAGCAGGTCGACCAGCGATGCGTATTGCGTCGGCTCGATATCGGCGGGCACGCCGGGCGGATATTGCTTGAGCCAGATGCGCTCCATGGAAACTCCCCTCTCTTGCATCAGAGCCCGTTGTGCCTCGGGCTTGCCTCATTGCCCGCAGTATCGAGCCTGCCGGAACGGCTGGCAAGCGGTCCAGGCTTGGAGGCCGAGGCTTAGGGCAAAGGCTGGAGAGTGGCTACTGGAATCGTCGCAAATCGCTGCCGCAGGTGCGAAGTGCGCTCGCAACCAACGGGCCGGCCGCGTGAACCTAGCTGTTGTTGGGCGCGGGCTTCGGCCTGGTGGCCGCCTTCGGCTTGGCCGGCTTGGCGGCAGCCTGGTCGCTGCTCGCTACAGGTTTGTCCGCAGACTTGGCCGCGGCATGCTTGCTTGCCGCCGGCTTTGCCGCGGCCTTGGTATCGCTCTTGGCATCGCTCTTGGCATTGCTCTTGGCAGCCGCGTCCGGCTTTGTGGCCGCGGGTTTTGCAGCCGCTGCCTTCGCATCGGTCTTGGCGCCGGTCTTGGCATCACTCTTGGCATCGCTGCCGGCGTCAGGCTTCTTGGCGACGCGCGGCTTCTTGCCACGCGCCTTCGGCGGACTCTGCTGGTCCGTGTCGGCGGCGACCGCCGCGACCAGGGCTGCGCCGGTGCGAGTCGGGCCGGTGTACACCACGACGGGCTCTGCGGCCGCAGGCGCTGAAGCCATCAGCTCGGAGGCCTTCATCAAAGGGGGCTGGAGGCCTGCGGTGAAGAACGTCACCTGGGCTGCGCCGCCGGTTGCGGAAGCCGGACCGCCCGTCGCGCCATTGGTCGCGATCAACGCATCGTCGTCGTCGCTGGCCGGATGCTTGCGATGACCGCCGCACATTTCCTCGCGCAGGTTCGGCGGAGAGGCATCGACCGGCACGAGGTTTTCGACCGTGCCGAGCGAAGGACGCAGCCACGACAGATTGTCCTGGCTGAAGCCGCGCTCGAGCAGCTGCGCGGCCTTCACCGCGCGCGCGGTGCCGGAGCTGGCGCCGAGCACCACCGCGATCAGGCGGCGGCCGTTGCGGGTGGCCGATGCCACGAGATTATAGCCGGAGGCGCAGATGAAGCCGGTCTTGAAACCGTCGGCGCCGGGATAGCGGCCGATCAGCTTGTTGAAATTCGGCGTGATGCGCTTGCCGAAGCGGATCGCCGGGATGTGCACGTAGGACTCGTATTCCGGCAGGTCGCGCAGGAACGAGCGCGCGAGAATGCCGAGATCGCGCGCCGAGGTGACGTGCCCGTCCGCGGGCAGGCCGTTGGGATTGACGTAGTTGGTCTGCGTCATGCCCAATCGCTTCGCGTTGTCGTTCATCATGTCGGCGAAGCCGTCGATCGAACCGCCGACGCCCTCCGCGAGCACCACCGCCATGTCGTTCGCCGACTTGACCATCATCATCTTCAGCGCGTTGTCGACGGTCACCTGTGTTCCCGGACGGAGGCCCATCTTCGAGGGCGACTGCGAGGCGGCCATCGGCGACACCGTCAGCAGCGTGTCGAGCGTGATCTTGCCGTCCTTCACCGCTTTCAAGGTCACATAGGCGGTCATGATCTTGGTGACGGAGGCCGGATACCAGGGAATGGTCGCGTTCTCGGCTTGCAGCACCTTGCCGCTGTCGGCTTCGATCAGCAGCAGCGCTTCGGCATTGGCGAGGCGCGGCAGGACAAGCGCACCGATGGCGAGCGCTGCAGCGAACAGGTTGAACAGGGACTTGCGAAGCAGCGGGCGAAAGGCGTGCACTATCCGATTCCGGTCCTGGGAGATCCGCCTGATACGGACGGTTCTCGTGTGATGTACGCTCTGAAATCCAGCGCCGCCGCTTGCGGCGGTCGCAAACCTATACCGGCTCGTGCGTCGAGAATAGGGGCTTCCGCCTGGTATTCCGCAATGAAATAGGCCGAATTTCGACGGTGCTGCGGGGACTTGTTGTGGGGACTTGGTCAGGAGGATTTGGCGGCGGAAGCCGCGGCCTCGGCGGCACTCGCGCCGTGCCGTGCGTTTGCCTGTCCCTGTGTTTGTTCCCGTTCCTGCACCATGAACTGAGCCTTGGCGAGCTCGGCAAAATGGCCGCCCTTGGCCACGAGTTCATCGAAAGTTCCGGTTTCGATCACGCGTCCGTTCTCGAACACCAGGATCCGCGTGGCATTGCGAATGGTCGAGAGGCGGTGCGCGATCACGAAGGTGGTGCGGCCCTTCATCACTTCATCGAGAGCGGCGTTCACCTTGGCCTCGGTGACCGCGTCGAGCGCGCTGGTGGCCTCGTCCAGGATCAGGATCGGTGGGTCCTTCAGCAGCGCGCGCGCGATCGACAGCCGCTGCCGTTCGCCGCCGGACAGCATGCGGCCGCGCTCGCCGGCATTGGTCTCGAAGCCGCCGCTGCGCTCGATGAAATCGAGCGCCTGCGCGCGCTCCGCAGCCTTGCGCATCTCGGCTTCGGTCGCATCCGGCTTGCCCACGCGCAGATTCTCCGCGATCGAACGGTTGAACAGGAGCGCTTCCTGAAACACGACGCCGATGTTTCGGCGCAGCGATGTCAGCGTGACGCCGCGCACGTCCATGCCGTCGATCCTGATGAAGCCGGATTGCGGATCGAAGGCGCGATGCAGCAGCGCGATCGCGGTCGACTTGCCGGCGCCCGTCGGGCCGACCAGCGCGATGGTCTGGCCGGGCAGCGCCGTGAAGGAGAGGTCCTCGACCGCCGGTCGCTTGCCGTCATAGGAGAAGGTGACGTCGTTGAACTCGACGAGACCCGACAGCCTGCCCGCATCGATCGCGTCATGCCGGTCGTGGACTGCCGGCACGGCATCGAGCACGCCGAAGAACTCGCGCAGGCGCGGGGCTTCCATGAACACGTTGTTGATGAAGCTCACCACCTGCTCGAGCTTCTGGATCAGCAGCGTCGCGAAGCTCACGAACATCACGATCTCGCCGACCGAGCTGAGACCCTGCCCATGCAGTGCGATGCCGAGCGTGAAGATCGCGAGCACGGTGATGGTGGTGGAGGCGCGCGTGATCACGGTGACGAGCGCCCACCAGGACAGCACCGGCATCTGCGCCGCAAGCAGCTGGTCGGCAACCGAACGCAGTCCCTGCACCTCGGATTCGACGCGCACGAAGCTCTGCACGAGCGCGACGTTCCCGAGCGCGTCGGATGCGCGCGCGGAGAGTTCGCTGTACTGCTCCTCGACCGCCATCTGCATGCCGAAGGTCCTGCGCACGACGAAGGTCGTCAACGCGGTGAAGACGATGCACAGCACGAAGAGAAGGATCGCGAGCCGCCAGTTCAGATACAGCGACAACGGCAGCAGCACCACGACGGACAGGATCGCGGCAAAATGCTCGCGGAAAAAGCCGAGCCAGAGCCGCCATAGCGCATCGGTGCCGTTGAGCATCACCTTCATCAACCGGCCCGAATGGGTGCCGGAATGGAACGTCAGCGGCAGCTGCAGGATGTGCTCGAAATAGCTCGTCAGCACCGCCTGACGCTGCCGGTGGGAAAGCCGGTCCGCTTGCAGTGCAACGAGCGCGCTGCAGGCGATTGTGAACAGCCCGAACGCCACCCAGGCCATCAGGAATGGCCATGCGGAATTCGAGCCCTGCACCGTCTTGCCGGAGAGCACGTCGACGATGCGCCCGAACAGCACCGGCTCGGCGAATTGCGAGGCGGCGAGCAGAAGATTTGCGAAGGCCAGCAACCAGCCCAGCCGCGCCTCCTTGCCGAGCAGCTCGAGAACGCGGGTATAGAGGCTGAAGATGGACATGAGGCGGCGCTGACCGGGACAGGCGATTTGACGATGGGATTGCATTTTAAGCAGGGATCGTCAGCGAGATACAGCGGAAGCTTTTGGCGTCTTTAGCCGATCTATCGAGTGGCCGAGCCTGTGCGGGGTCGGCGCGCATCCTTCAACCTGAACAGGAGATGAGCGGCGGTTGCGTCATGTTTACGCAACCCCGTTCAGCTTGTGTTGGGTTTCGGGAACCCAAGATGGGATGCAGGTGTTTGAAGGACTTGAGCCTGTCTCGAGGCACCCCAGAGGTCCCAAGGAGGGTCCAAATCATGTTCGACCGATTTGCGAAATTTGCTGGCCGCAAGGCCGTTCTTGCCACCGCGGCGGTGCTCGCGCTGACCGCCGTCGCCCCCACCGCATCGTTCGCAGGCGGCCGCCATTGGCATGGTGGTGGCGGTGCGGCCTTCGCCGGCGCGGCCATTGCCGGCGCCATCGGCACCGGCCTTGCGATCGCAGCGACCCGTGACGCCTACGCCTATGATGCGGGTCCGGGCTACTACTACGACAGCGGCCCGGCCTACTATGGCGGCCCCGGCTATGGCTCCTATTACTACGGCTCGGGCTATCAGGAGCGCTATGGCGGCTACGACAAGGTCTGCGCCCACGGCTATTCCGGGTACGGTTGCAATTAACCGTTCGGCCATAAGCCATCGACCAAACAGGCCGGCGCGCTCGCGCCGGCCTTTTTGCCTTTATTGTCAAGCGTTAACGCGTCGACCATTTGTTTAGAGTAATTTTGCGTCCATGAGTGATTCGCTTGAGCGGCTATATCTGGCTGTGCTCGCGGCCAGGGACCTTGATCCCGCAATCTCGCGTACCGCGCGGCTGTTTCAGCGCGGCCCCTCCAAAATGGCGAAGAAGCTGGCCGAAGAGGCCATCGAGGTCGTGATCGATGCGGTCAACGGCGACACCGAAGCGGTGATCCGGGAAAGCGCCGACCTGCTCTACAATCTCACCGTGCTCTGGGCTTCCGCCGGCGTCCGCCCCGAAGATGTCTGGCGTGAAATGTCGCGACGGGAAGACATGCTCGGCATTGCCGAAAAGCTGCCGAAATCGTCGATGAAGCTGCCCAAGGTCGCGTCATCCCCTACCTCGGCCCGGCGTCCAATCGTCGCGATCGAGGGCCGTTCGGCACGGAAACGGCACTAAATCATCACAAACTCACGATGGACAAATCCGTCACATGGTGCTTGATCGCGGCGCCATGCTGAAACGTATCTACGATTGGTGCATCGACGCCGCCCACAAGCCCTATGCGCTCTGGATCATGGGTGCCGTGGCTTTCGCCGAAAGCTCGTTCTTTCCCGTTCCCCCGGATGTGATGCTGATCCCGATGTCACTGGCGCGCCCGCAGCGTGCCTGGGTCTATGCGGCGATCTGCACGGCGACGTCGGTGTTGGGCGGCCTGCTGGGCTATGCCATCGGCGCGCTCCTGTTCGACTCGGTCGGCCACTGGCTGATCCAGGTCTACGGCCTCGGCGACAAGGTCGATGCTTTTCGTGCCTCCTACGCCCAGTGGGGCGCGGTCATCATCCTGCTCAAGGGACTGACGCCGATCCCCTATAAGCTCGTCACCATCACCTCGGGCTTTGCCGGCTACAATCTCGTCCTTTTCATCCTGTGCTCGGTCGTCGCGCGCGGCGGACGCTTCTTCATCGTGGCGATCCTGCTCAACCGCTATGGCGACTGGATCCGCGAGCGGATCGAGAAGCATCTCGGCCTGTGGGTCGCGCTCGGCGCTGCCGTGCTGGTGCTTGGCTTCGTGGTGGCGATCAAGCTGGTCTAGGATTTGAATCGGCGGCGGCTTTGCCGCTGGGCCGGCTTCGGCTACGCTTGCCTGCATGATGGTTCGATCCGGCAATCCGGTGGTGCGGCTCGGGACGCTGAAATCAGCAGTGCTGCTGTTGCTTGCTGTCGGTGGGGCCGGATGGGCGCAATCCGCGCCGCCGTCGCTCGGCTTGCAGGAGCAGGGACCGCTGGCCGCGCCGCCGTCCTCGACGCCGGCTCCCTCGGCCCCGCCCGCGCGGGAGGAAAACCCCGGGCTGTTCAACGAAATGGGCAAGCTGTTCGACAAGCTGCCATCGATCCTGCCGCCCATCAAAAGCCCCGGCGAGACCATCAACGATCTGTCGCGCCTGGCACGGCCGGCCACCATGGTGTCGGGCCGCGCGGCCTGTCCGGTTTCGTCCAATGGCGCGCCCGACTGCAAGCCCGCCGCCGACCAGCTCTGCCAGAGCAAGGGCTACAGGGAAGGCAAGAGTCTGAACACCGACGCTGCCGAGAAGTGCTCGGCCAAAGTTCTCATTCCGGGCAGGCAACGCAAACCGGATGATTGCCGCACCGATACCGTCGTCACCAGCGCGCTGTGCCAGAACTAGGGACGTCGCGCGAGCAGCAAGGAGCGCCCATGAGCCGCACGGAGCAGGACTTCCTCGGACAACGTGAGATCGCCGACGACATCTACTACGGCGTCCAGACCATCCGGGGTAAGGAGAACTTCCACATCACCGGCATTCCGATGAACCAGGAGCCTTACTTCGTGAAGGCGCTCGGTTACGTGAAGAAGGCCGCTGCGATGGCCAACCGCGACCTGGGCGCGATCGACGCCAAGGTCGCCGATGCCATCATCCTCGGCTGCGACCGCGTCATCGCCGGCGACATGATGGACCAGTTCGTCACTGATTTTATCCAGGGCGGCGCCGGCACCTCGACCAACATGAATGCCAACGAGGTGATCGCCAATCTCGCGCTGGAATCACTCGGCTTCGTCAAGGGCGACTACCAGCACGTCAGCCCGAACGACCACGTCAATTACGGCCAGTCGACCAACGACACCTATCCGACCGCGTTTCGGCTGGCGCTGATCCTGCGGCTCGAGAGCTACATGACGGCGCTGCGCCAGCTTCAGGAGGCGTTCTTCGCCAAGGGCCGCGAATTCGATCGCGTGCTGAAGATGGGGCGCACGCATTTGCAGGATGCGGTGCCGATGTCGCTCGGCGCCGAGTTCAGGGGATGGGGCACCACGATCGGCGAGGAGGTCGACCGCATCTCGGAAGCGCGCGCGCTGCTGCGCGAGATCAATCTCGGCGCCACCGCGATCGGCACCTCTGTCACTGCCGCGGTCGGCTATCCCAAGCTCGCAGTCCGGCACCTGAGCGCGCTGACCGGGGTCGACTTCATTCTCGCCGGCGATCTCGTGGAAGCGACGTCGGACACCGGCGCCTATGTGCAGCTCTCCGGCGTGCTGAAGCGCACCGCGAGCAAGCTGACGAAAATCTGCAACGATATCCGCCTGCTGGCCTCCGGTCCGCGTGCCGGCTTCAACGAGATCAATTTGCCACAGCTCCAGCCGGGCTCCTCGATCATGCCGGGCAAGGTCAATCCCGTCATCCCCGAGGTCGTCAACCAGACGAGCTTCCTCGTCATCGGCCTCGACACCACGGTGACGCTGGCGGCGAGTGCCGGCCAGCTCCAGCTCAACGTGATGGAGCCGGTGATCTCGTTCGCGCTGTTCTTCTCGATCCGTACCATGGAGCGCGCGGTCAACAGCCTGCGCGAGAATTGCGTCGTCGGCATCACCGCCAACGAGGAGCACACCCGCAACATGGTGCTGAACTCGCTCGGCATCGTCACCGTGCTGAAGCCGCTGCTCGGCTACAAGCAATGCGCCGAGATCGCACGCGAGGGCTACAAGAGCGGCAAGTCGCTGCACCAGATCGTGGTGATCGAACGCAAGCTGCTGACGCAGGAGAAATGGGACGAGATGTTCTCGTTCGAGCGCCTGATCAATCCGGATTTGACCGGGTAGGCTCGCGCCATCCGCAAGTCTCTCCTCGTCCCCGCGAGGAGTCCTTGCGACGAAGCAATCCAGACTGTCTCTAACTGGCGCCACCAGATGGTCAAAGACGCATTTGCTGGGTTGGAAAGACACTGGATTGCTTCGCTTCGCTCACAATGACGGAGAAAGACGGATAGACTGCACGCGGTCGGAATTCCGCGCGTTGGAATTGTGGCAAGGGCGTCCGCCGCGGCGTCGCAACGCAATGCTTGACAGTGGAAAGATTGCCTTGTTGGTATGGCCCCCAACCTTCAATGCGTCCGCCAGCAAAGGATCGTTCCACCATGTCCATGCCTGCTCTGTTCAAGGGGCGCCTGTCGATCCCGGTGATCGGTTCGCCGCTCTTCATCATCTCGGTGCCCGATCTCGTGATCGCGCAGTGCAAGGCGGGCGTGGTCGGCTCGTTTCCGTCGCTGAACGCGCGCCCGCCGGAGCTGCTCGACGAATGGTTGGCGCGGATTACCGAAGAGCTCGCGGCCTATGACCGCGCCCACCCCGACAAGCCGTCGGCGCCGTTCGCGGTCAACCAGATCGTGCACAAGTCGAACAACCGGCTCGACCACGACATGCAGCTTTGCGCCAAGTACAAGGTGCCGATGATCATCTCCTCGCTCGGCGCGCGCGAGGAGCTGAACCAGGCCGTTCACCGCTGGGGCGGCATCGTCTTCCACGACGTGATCAACCAGAAGTTCGCCCGCAAGGCGATCGAGAAGGGCGCCGATGGCCTGATCCTGGTCGCGGCCGGCGCCGGCGGTCACGCCGGCACCATCTCGCCGCTCGCTTTCGTCGCCGAAACCCGCAAATGGTTCGACGGCCCGATCGCGCTGTCGGGCGCCATCGGCAACGGCAAGGCGATCCGCGCCGCGCGCATCCTCGGTGCCGACTTCGCCTATATCGGCTCGGCCTTCATCGCGACCAAGGAAGCCAACGCGGTCGAGAAGTACAAGGAGATGATCGCGGGCTCGACGGCCGACGACATTGTCTATTCCAACCTCTTCACCGGCGTGCACGGCAATTATCTGAAACCTTCGATCCTCGCAGCCGGCATGGATCCGGAGAACCTGCCGACATCGGATCCATCGAAGATGAACTTCGGTACCGATGCATCAGGCGAACGCCCCAAGCCGAAGGCCTGGAAAGAGATCTGGGGCTCGGGCCAGGGCATCGGCAGCGTCGACGGCATCGTCCCCGCCGCCGATCTGATCGCGCGCTTCAAGAAGGAATATGAGGAAGCGATCGATCCGCCGTTGTGATCGGTCTCGCAATGAGCGCCATCTACAGCGTCGACGGCAACAACGTCGTCACCAGCCCCAATGCCGCAGGGCCATGGGATCGGCGCATGCAGCACGGCTCGGCGCCATCTGCGCTGGCGGCATGGGCGGCGGAGCGCATTCCGACGCCCGTGCCGATGAACATCGCGCGTGTCAGCATCGACCTGATGCGCCCGGTGCCGGTCGGGCCGCTCACGATCGAGACGGACATCTTGCGCGAGGGCCGCAAGATCCAGCTCTGCGGGATCAAGCTGCTCGCCGGCGGCGTGCAGGTCGTTGGCGCCACCGTGCTCAAGATCAAGCAACAGTCTCAGCCGCTGCCTGATGACGTCAGGGATCCGCCGGTCGCGCTGCCGCCGCCCGAGGATTCGCTGGTCGAGGACGGGCACGGCGCGACCAGTCCGTTCGCGGGCATGGTCTCCATGCGCGCGGCGCGCGGCCGCTTCGGCCAGGCCGGCGCCGGCGCGATCTGGTTTCGGCTGGACCATCCGCTGGTTGAAGGTGAGGCGGTCTCGCAGGCCGTGCGCGCCGTGGTCGCCGCCGATTTCTCCAACGGCACCGCCTCGACGCTCGACTTCGGCGCCTGGACCTATATCAACGCCGACCTCACCGTGAGCCTTGCGCGCCAGCCGGTCGGCGATTGGATTTTGCTCGACGGTGAATCCTGGATCGGCCCTGACGGTGCAGGGCTCGCGATGTCACGCTTGGCTGATCGGCAGGGCTATTTCGGCCGCGCGATTCAGAGCCTGGTGATCGAGAAGCGGTGAAGGCACTGATCGGGGGGGCAGGCGGCGCCTCACCGGTAAAACATCGACGGCGGCACCCCGAAGTGCCGGCGGAACATTGCCGAAAATGCACTCTGGCTCGCGTAGCCGCAATCGAAGGCGACGTCGATGATCTTCTCGCCGGAGGCCAGTCGGCGCAGCGCGCGCAGCAGCCGCGCCTGCTGTCGCCATCGCGCGAAGCTCATGCCGGTCTGTTTCGCGAACAGGCGATGCACTGTCTTGGCGGTGACGCCGACGCGATCCGCCCATTGTTCGGCGGTTGAACCGTCGGACGGATCGTCGGCGATTGCCACGCAGATCGCACGAAGCCTGGCGTCATCGGGAAAGGGCAGATGCAGCGGCAGTGCGTCCGAGACGCGCAACTCGTCGAGCAGCAGCCGCATCAGGCGGCCGTCGCGGCCAGTCTCGTCGTAGTCGATCGGAATGCGCGTGGCCGCGATGATCAGCTCCCGCAGCAGCGGCGATACCGCGAGTACGCAGTTCTTTTCCGGCAGATGCGGTGATGCCTGCGATTCGACGAACACCGTCCGGATCCGCACCTGCCCCGACATGATCGTCTCGTGGTCCAGACCAGGCGCAAGCCAGACCGCCCGGTTCGGCGGTACGATCCACGTGCCCGCGGCCGAACGCACCACCATGACGCCTTCGATCGCGTAGAGCAGCTGCGCGGTCGGATGCGCGTGCACGCCGGTGGAGGCGCCATCCGGATAATCCGCTTCCATCCCCACCAGGGGGCGATGGGTCGCGTGGAAGGCAAGATGGCGCGAGGTTAGTTCGTCCAGCATGTCTCAATCTCGACAGTCACGGTCAGTCTAGAGCGATACGGACGCTCGCGGAAGCGCTACGCCCGGCTTCACCATTTCGAGCTCAACGGTTGAAACCATGGCCACCAAGCCCGCTTTCCTCTATCCGTTCTTCGCCATCGTGCTGTGGGCAGGAAACGTCATCGTCTCACGGTTGTCCGCCCACGCCATCGGCCCCGAGGCGATCACGTTCTATCGCCTCCTGCTCGCGGTCGGATTGATGAGCCTGTTCGTCGGGCGGCCTGCTTGGTGCAACCGCGCGGCCATCTGGCCGCATCTTGGCCAGTTCGCCGTCCTCGGCTTTCTGGCGATGTGCCTGTTCCAGAGCCTGTCATATCTCGCAGCCGAGACCAGCACCGCGACCAACATGGCGGTGTTCACCGCGCTGACGCCGCTGCTCACGGTGCTGCTGAGCGCGCTATTGCTGCGCGAGACGCCGACTGTGGGCCTCGTCGGGGGCGGCGTGCTGTCGCTCGCCGGCCTCGTTTATCTCGTCAGCGGCGGCGATCCGGCCGCGTTGCTGCGCAACGGCGTGCATCCGGGCGATCCCCTGATGTTCCTCGCCGCGCTGGTCTATGCGCTCTATGGCGTTCTGCTGAAGCGCTGGGATCTGCCCGTGGTTGGTTGGCAATCGACCTACATGCAGGCGCTGTGCGCGCTGGCCATCATGTTTCCGGCCTTTCTCGCCACGCCGGCGCCGATGCGCGCGCTCAATGCCGAGACGTTGCCGCTGATCGCCTATGCCGGCGGGCTTGCCTCGATCGTGCTGCCGTTCCTGTGGGTCCGCGGCGTGCAGATCCTGGGTCCCAATCGTTGTGCGATTTTCATGAATCTGCTGCCGGTGCTCACCGCGTTGGGTGCCATTCTGCTGCTCGGCGAACCCGTCCGCGCCTCCGATGTGATCGGTGGTGGTGTTGCGCTTGCCGGCGTCGGCTGCGCTGCGCTGTTTCGTCGGCCGCTATGGATGTCGAAGCCCGTGATGGGAGCGCCCGGCAATTAACCGGCAGGCTTCCGCCGCCGCGGAAGGGATGCCTAGCATCCTGCCAGTTCATAATCCGTAGAAGATCTTGATCTCCCACAGCACCACGATGATAGCCGTGATCAACGTGACCGCGGCGACTGCACTTTCCAGGGAAGCGACTCTCATGTCCCACTCCGCTTCCCCAGCCCCAGAAGCGATGTAGTTGATTCCCTGATTTGCCGGCAATCGGGCGGGCGCACGGACGCGCACTCCGTCGCGCATTGTGGTGCCGGCGCCACAACGACACCGTAATATCCCGGGTGAAAACGCTGATTGTTTCGGAGGGTTCGCGCGATGCGTGTGGTCCGAACCCGGTGCTGCAATCAGGGAGATTACCCGACCATCCGGCCCCGGCCGCTCCAAAAGCCGGCGCGCAGCACCTTCTTGTCGATCTTGCCCACACCGGTCATCGGCAGCTGCTTGACGAACTGGATCTGCTTTGGTGCATGCGCGGAGCCCTTTCGCGTCCGCACCATATTGATCAGCTCGTCCGGATCGGGCTTCGTACCCTCGCGCGGCACGACGATGGCCGTGACGGCCTCGCCCCATTTCTCGTCGGGGATTCCGACCACCGCGACCATCGCGACATCTGCATGTTGCGACAGCACGTCCTCGACCTCGCGTGGAAAGATGTTGAAGCCGCCGGTGACGATCATGTCCTTCTTGCGGTCGAGGATGAACATGTAGCCGCGTTCGTCCTGGCGCGCGATGTCACCGGTATGGACCCAGCCGTTCTTCAACGTTTCGGCGGTTATCTCCGGCCGCCTCCAGTATTTCGCCATGACATGCGGCGCGCGCACGCAGATCTCGCCGGGGTCGCCCGCCTTCACCTCCTGGTCGTCGTCGTCGAGAATCCTGACCTCGCAGGCCGCGATCGGGAAACCGCAGGACAGGAACAGCTCTGGCGTCTTGGCGTCGTGATCCCGTTTGCGCAGCACCGAGACCGGATAGCACCCGGTCTGGCCATAGAGCTGCGAGAACACCGGGCCGATGCGCTCTATGCCTTCCACCAACCGGCTCGGCGACATCGCAGAGGCGCCGTAAAGCACGAGATCGAGCGAGGAGAGATCGGTCCTGCCGAGCGCGGGATGGTCGAGCAGCACATAAATCATGGTCGGCACGAACAGCGTGAAATTGATCCGCTCGCGGGCGATCGTTGCCAGCACGGCTTCGGGATCGAAACCCCTGAGCATGTGCACGGTGCCGCCGCGCATCAGTGTCGGCAGCACCTTTGTGCCTGCGACGTGGCTGATCGGCGCGACCGTGAGATAGCGCGGGGCGTCGGGGATTTCGAAGTCGGCGAGGATCGCGCCGGCGGCGCCGGCATTCTCGCGGTGGTAGCGCAGCGCGCCCTTGGACTTGCCCGTGGTGCCGCCGGTGTAGTTCAGCGTGGAGAGATCGTCGAGACCAGCGAGGCACCGCGCGCCGGCATGTCCCGCGCTCTCGGTCGCGGCCAGCAGATCGACGCCGTAATCGGCCGGCCCCGTCGTGAAGACAGCCTTGAGCAGCGTCGCCTTCGCGGCGAGCTCGCCAGCGCCCGTAGCGTCTGCGCACAAGCCGAGGACGATGCGTAGAGCGGATCGGACATATGTTTCCTCGTTGCTTTGTCATCGGCTTCTCGCGTGCCAATGTTGTCGAGGACTCTAGCAGAGAGAGGGAGGTCTGGGTGGCATCCGATCGACTGCAACATGTTCGCGATCGTCTGAGCTTGCCGCTGATCGCGGCGCCGATGTTTCTGGTGTCAGGCGTCGAGCTCATGGTCGCGGCTTGCCGCAACGGCGTGATCGGCAGTTTTCCCACCGTGAATTGCCGCAGTACGGAACGGCTTGATGCGTGGCTCACCGAGATCGCAACGCGGTTGCGGCAGCACGAGGATCAGACCGGCCGCAGGGCCGCGCCGCTCTGCCCGAATTTGATCGTGCATCGCTCCAATGCACGGCTGGAGCAGGATCTTGCCGTGCTGCTCAATCACCGGCCCGAAATCGTCATCACGTCGGTCGGCTCGCCCGCGCCGGTGTTGCAGCCGCTGCATGATGCGGGCGCGCTGGTGCTGGCGGATGTTGCTTCCATCCGCCATGCCGAACGCGCGGCGGCGGCAGGCGCCGACGGGCTTGTGCTGCTTACCGCCGGCGCTGGTGGGCAGACCGGCTGGCTCAATCCGTTTGCCTTCGTCCGCGCGGTGCGCGCGTTCTACGACGGCATCATCGTGCTCGCCGGCGGCATCAGCGACGGCCGCGCGCTGCATGCGGCCGAAGTGCTCGGTTGCGATCTCGGCTACATGGGCACCAAATTCATCGCGACGCACGAGAGCATGGCGGACGAGCGCCACAAGCAGATGCTGGTCGACAGCACCGCCGACGACATCCTGCTCACCACCGCGTTTACGGGCCTGCAGACCAGCATGCTGACCCCGTCGATCGTGGCGGCCGGGCTTGATCCTGACGATCTGCCGGCACGCGGTGCCATCGACATCGGCAAGGACATCGACGTCGGTGCGCGTGAGAACCCGCCGCAGCGTTGGCGCGACATCTGGAGCGGCGGGCATTCGACTTCAGGCGTCGCCGGCGTGATGGCGGTCGACGAACTCGTGGCGCGGACGGTCACGGAGTACCGCGAGGCTCGCGAGCGGTAATTTTCTGCGCCCTGGTTCGGTTAATCTCGCATGGCTCCGCAAGCCGGCGCTTAACGGGAGATTAACCAACCCTCGCCAAGAATCCCCAACAGGGCCGCCAATCAGGACCGAGAGGGACAGGCGATGGATTTCGATTTTCTCAACAGCAAGACCTCGGCAACGCTGGACGAAATCCGCGTTCGCGTCGCCCATGCGCTGGCCCGCCACCCGCTGTGCCGCAATGTCCGCTTCGACATCGTCAGCGTCCCCCGGACCCGCCGGGGCGGCAATTGGACGGTGACGCTGCAGTCCGTCGAGCCGCGCGCCGTCTGGGAGGCCTCCGAGATCGTCGCCGACATCCAGGACGCCTATGATCTGGGGCTAGCTGCCTGATCTTACTTGGTATTCTGGATTCGTCGCCGCAGGCAGGGTGATTGTCGCCGCAAAGGCACACTCAAGCCTTAATTCGTTCCCTTTTGCTGGGCATCTCTAACAACAACGTGAAGCGGCCCTCCCGGAGAGACGTTTGTCCAGAGCCATCACCATCACCGTGCTGACCTGCTTGCTGGTCCTCGGTGCAGCCACCACCGCCATTCTAGGCCGTGACAGCGTGCCGAGCGCCGGTGCCGAGATGATCACGCAGGCACAGCCGCCGAAGCAGATCACCGCCAACCGCGCCGCCAAGGCGGACCGGCTGGTTCCGACACTGGCGCTGGCCTCGGCCGCGATCGAGCCCGTTCAGGTGCCGGCCGACAAGCTGTCCCAGGCGCCCGTTCTGACCGAGCCGCTGCGCCAGGCCTTTGCCGCGTCCACGCCCGCCGATTTCCCGATGCCCAAAGCTGTCGAGTCAACGGCTGTTGAGCCTAAGGCCGGCAACACCAAGGTGGCCTCGTTGGAAGCGCCTGTTGCCGCCGAGGTCACCGTCGCGCTCCACGACGCCCCGGCCAAGCCGAAGGTCGCCGCCAGGCCGCAGCCGCAAAAGACCTATTCGCTGCTCTCTGACGTGCAGATCGCCGGCATCAGGGATCGCCTGAAATTGTCGTCGTCGCAGGAATATTACTGGCCCTCGGTCGAGAGCGCGCTGCGCAACGTCGTCCGCAAGATCTCCGCGAACAAGCTCTCCAATCCGAACGGGCCGAACGTGCAGATCGATCCGAACTGCGACGAGGTCCAGCAATTGAAGTCGGCCGCTATGCCGCTGTTGTTCCAGTTGCGTGACGACCAGAAGGAAGAAGTGCGCAAGCTCGCCCGCGTCATCGGACTCGAGAAGGTCGCCGAGCAGATCTGACAGGACATTCCCTCACGGGGAACCTGTTCCATCAGGAACATCCGACAATCGTCGGGCGTTGCCCGCTCCGAAGAGGGAGTGGACCTATGCGCGCCTTGACAGCGTATTTCGTCGGCGCCGGATCGATCATTGCCGCCATCGCCATTGGTCTCGGCGGCGGCATCGTTGCCGGCAACATCATGCATCCGATCGCGCCCAAGCAGGGACCCGACACAGCCAAGGCGGCGCAACGCGCCGAAGCCGCCACGCCGGTGACGACGAATGCGCCATCGGAGCGTGTGCAATATCTCACGGGATCACAGTCGTTCGGCGCGATGATCGCCGCGCCGGCTCAGGCACAAGGCGAAGCGAAACCCGATGCCGGAACTAGTCAGGCCAGCGCTGAGCCGCCCAAGCCAACGCCTTCACCATCTCCGCAAGCAACGAAACCCGCCGAGCAGCAGGCCTCCACAGAGCCGGCATCTCCTCCCGACAATGCCTATGCGAAGGCCAGCAATTCCGACGTGAAGCGCGCCGCATCCGAACGACGGCGGGCGGAACGGCACGAGCGCTGGGCGCGCCACCGTTACGAGCAACGAGATGCCCGCGGCATGCGCGATCAGACCAATTGGGATGATGTGGCACGCAACGTCCGCGAGGATTCCAACGCGCGCGACTACGCCAGCCGGCCGCGCGGCGGCTTCCCGCAAATCCGGCTCTTTGGTCTCGATGACGACGACTAAAGGGAGACGGGATTGAGTTGGAGTCGCCGTCGCGCGTTCCGTGGCAGCCCGTTCCTCGAACGCTGCGCGCGCCCTGTCGCGTGATGTGTCGCGGCTAAAGCGTCTCCACCCGTGGCGGCGGATATCGCCGCACCAGCAGCGACAGCGGCAGGCGCCGCTCGTCCGCCGGCAGCTCCAGCCAGGCCAGCACCAGCGGCCGCTTCCAGTCACCGAGGCCGAAATCCATGTCGATCCATTTCTGCGGCTCGGGCCCGTCGAGCCCGCGGACCCAGACGAAATAGCGGGGCAGGTCGTCGGCGTCCGTGTCGGTCGTGCGTCTTCCGGCCATCACATGCTCACTGCATCGACACGCGTTCGCCGCAGGATATAGGTATTGCCGTGGCGAAGTCGAAGGTCGCCGAGCCGCCGATCGACCGGGCGCCTGGGTTTGGAGAACATGAGCGAAGCTGTGATCGATGCTTGGCGCGACGTGTTGCAGGTCGCGACGCGGCTGGCTGGCTCCCGGTTTTCAACCGGGCGATCGAAGGCCAGGGAATCATGCACGGCCTCGCGATTTTCACCCGATTGGGCACGGGGAGCCTGGCTTATCGCGAGCAGAGATGCCGCGGACGCGTCTCGCGCATTCAACCGGCAAAAACGCTTGCGCCGGTATCGGCGCTACTGACCCGTTCGCGGAACAAGCCGAAGAGTTCACGGCCGACCCCCACATGCGCCCCCGAGAGATCTGCTTGCGCATGCACTCGTGTGGCCCAGTCGCCGGGATCGACGAGCACCTCGAGCCGGCCGGCGGCGGCGTCGAGCCGAACGACGTCGCCATCGCGAATCCGTGCAATCGCGCCGCCCTCGGCTGCTTCCGGAGTGACGTGGATGGCTGCAGGAACCTTGCCGGACGCACCTGAAAGCCGCCCATCCGTCACAAGCGCGACCTTCAGGCCGCGATCCTGAAGTGAGCCAAGAGGCGGCATCAGCTTGTGCAACTCGGGCATGCCGTTGGCCTTCGGACCCTGGAATCGGACCACCGCGATAAAATCACCCACGAGTTCGCCCGCAGCGAAAGCCTTTTGCAGATCCTCCTGGGAATGGAATACGCGTGCAGGCGCCTCGATGACCTGGCGCTCGGTCGAGACCGCGGATGTCTTGATGACGGCGCGGCCGAGATTGCCCGTCAGAACCCGTAGACCGCCCGTTGTTTGGAAAGGCTCGGCGGCTCCTCGAAGCACGGCAGGATCGCCGCTGGCGACGGGGCCGTCATGCCACGTCAAGGCTCCCTCGGCATCGAGCGCCGGCTCCTGCAGGTAGGCGTCCAGTCCATCGCCGCAAACGGTTGTGACGTCGCGGTGAAGCAGCCCCTCCGCCAGCAGTTCCCGTATCAACATGCTCATCCCGCCGGCCGCGTGAAAATGATTCACGTCTGCCGAGCCATTGGGATAGATGCGCGCGAGCAGCGGGGTCACCTGCGCGAGGTCGGCGAAATCGTCCCACGTGAGGCTGAGGCCGGCCGCGGCACCCATGGCAACCAGATGCAGCGTCAGGTTGGTCGAGCCACCTGTCGCATGCAGCCCGACGATGCCGTTGACGAAAGCGCGCGCGTCAAGCATCCGGCCAATCGGGGTATATTGATTGCCGAGCGCGGTGATGTTCAACGCCCGCTTGGTGGCTGCGCGGGTCAGTGCATCGCGCAAGGGCGTGTTCGGTGTCACGAAGGATGCCCCCGGCAAATGCAGGCCCATGATTTCCATCAACATCTGGTTGGTGTTGGCCGTGCCGTAGAAAGTGCAGGTGCCCGCGCCATGATAGGCCTGCGCTTCAGCTTCCAAGAGCGCTTCGCGACCGAGCTTTCCTTCCGCGTAGGCCTGCCGGATCTTCGACTTGGCATCGTTGCCAAGGCCTGAAGTCATCGGACCGGATGGAATGAATATCGCGGGCAAATGCCCGAACGAGAGCGCGCCGATGACGAGGCCAGGCACGATCTTGTCGCAAATGCCGAGAAACACCGCAGCATCGAAGGTTTGATGCGACAGCGCGACCGCGGTGGACAAGGCGATGACGTCCCGCGAAAACAGCGAGAGCTCCATTCCCGCTTCGCCTTGCGTGATGCCGTCGCACATCGCAGGGACGCCGCCCGCGACCTGGGCAACACCACCGGCTGCGCGCGCGCTTTGACGGATCAACTCAGGGAAGCGCTCGTAGGGCTGATGGGCCGAGAGCATGTCGTTGTAGGCGGTGACAATTCCGACGCTGGGAACGTGGCCATCCTGCATCGCCTTCTTGTCGTGCGTTCCGCAAGCCGCGAAGGCGTGGGCTTGATTGGCGCATCCCAATCGCCGCCGCACCGGCGTGGTGACCGCTGCCGTGATGCGGTCGAGATAGCGTGCACGGCTGTCGTGACTGCGGCGAGCGATGCGATCCGTCACCTCGGCGACCCGCGCATTGACCCTTGCATCGATCGTCATAGAAGCCTCCTGTTCAGGAATATTCCGTCTGCAATGCCTGCCTCTGCGCCATCGGCGGATCGAGCCGAGGTCATGGACCGTCCTCCGCCCATGTTCGGCCGTCGCGTTCGATCAGCGCGACGGCGGCAGAGGGGCCCCAGCTGCCCGCGACATAGGGCCGGGGAAGCTCATTCATCTGGCCCCACGCCCGGCGGATCGGATCAATCCAGCGCCATGCTGCTTCGACCTCGTCACGGCGCATGAACAGCGTCGCGTTGCCGCGGACCACATCCATCAGGAGCCGCTCATAGGCGTCAGGCACGGAGACGTCGAAGGCTTCCGCAAAGCTCATGTCCAGCGGGGTGTATCGCAACCGCATGCCTCCCGGCCCGGGCTCCTTGACCATGAGACAGAGCTTGATCCCCTCGTCCGGCTGCAGGCGGATCACGAGTCGCGTCTGCAAGACCTTTCCCGACTCCGAATCGAAGATCGAATGCGGGACTTTGCGGAAAGTCACGACGATTTCGGAGCTGCGCTGCTGCAGCCGCTTTCCGGTGCGCAGGTAAAACGGAACGCCGGTCCAGCGCCAATTCGCAACGGCAACCTTGAGCGCCACGAAAGTCTCGGTCGTACTTTGGTGATTGGCGATCTCGTCGGCGTAGCCGGGGACAGCGACGCCGTTACACGCACCGGCGCGGTATTGACCCGGCACAGTCAAGGCCGCCGCGTTCGTCTCGTCGATTCGCTCGAGCGACTTAAGGACCTTGAGCTTCTCATCGCGCACGGCATCGGCTTCGAGCGAATACGGCGGCTCCATCGCGACAAGGCACAACAGTTGCAGGAGATGGTTCTGCACCATGTCGCGGAGAGCGCCCGACGTGTCGTAGTAGGCGCCACGTTCTTCCACGCCGATGGATTCGGCGACCGTGATCTGCACATGATCGATGTGGGCGGCGTTCCACAGCGGCTCGAACAGCGCGTTGGCAAAGCGCAGCGCCATCAGATTCTGCACGGTCTCCTTGCCGAGATAGTGATCGATCCGGTAGACGCGCTCCTCCGGGAATGTGCTGCCGATGGTTTTATTGAGCCGGATCGCGGACTCGACGTCCTTGCCGATCGGCTTCTCGATGACGATGCGAGAGTCGCCGGTTGCGAGGCCGTAACTTCCCAACCTCTCGCAGATCGGTCCGAACAGCTGCGGTGCAGTCGCTAGATAATGGACCTGAACGCGTTCGGCGTAGTGCGACAGGGCGGCTGCGAGTTCGGCCCACCCGTTTTCACCTTCTGCATCGGCGGCCATGTAGTTGAGGCGCGCAAGGAAGCGATCGAGTACGGGGCCGGTGGTTTTCGATTCCGGCACATGCTCCAAGATGGCCGCGCGCACCATTGCGAGAAATTCGTCCCGGGGCATCGGGCCGCGTGCAACGCCGAAAATGGTGGCCGCATCGGGCAGCTGGCCGGCGAAATCGCGGCGAAACAGCGCCGGTAACAGCTTGCGGCGCGCAAGATCGCCGGTCGCTCCGAAGACGGTCAGGACAAAGGGAGCAACCGGAATCACGCGGCCGGTCACGCTCGCCCGTTTCTCAATTCCAACAGATCCCATGCCGCCATCTTGCATTCGTCAGCCTCTCGGATGTGGATTCAGGCTTGCTGTGATGTCGTCCGCAGTCGGCAGATCGGCGCCACTGCGGGAAACCGTGACTGCGGCGGCGATCGTCGCATAAGCGAGCAGGTCGCGGATGTCCGGCAGTTCGAGCGTCGCGATCGCCTCAGGATGGAGCCTTCCGGTCTTGGCGAGCTGCGCGAGCAGCGCGGCGTGGAAAGTATCGCCGGCGCCGACGGTGTCACGCACGACGACATGACGACCCGGCACGGAAACGCTGCCCGCGGCGGAAAACGCGGTCGCGCCCTTCGCTCCCTCTGTAACGACCACAAGGCGCGCCCCGCAGCTGAGCCAGTAAGTGGCGGCGTCGGCGATTGACACGCGACCGCCCCACGCAACGCGGATGTCCTCGTCACTCGCCTTGATCATCGTGGCCGTCCGGTAGAAGCGTTCCGCAGCGACGGCCCAGCGTTGCAGATTGCCAACGACGCTCAAACGCAGGTTCGGATCGACGCTGATGACGCGACGCCCCTGCTCGCGTTGGGCGAGCGCGGCATATGCGGTGCCGACCGGTTCGACCGCCATGCAATAGGAGCCGAAGGTCAAGGCTCGAATGTCGTCCGGCAGCACCGCGGGCAGATCAGCAGGTTGAAGCGAACGATCCGCCGCGCCCTCGCCATGGAACGCGTAGTTTGGCTGACCGTCATCGGCAGTCGCCACGACCGAAATCGTGGACAGCCGGTCGGTGCGGACGACAAAGCGATCGTCGACTCCTTCGCGTACGAGGGCCTCTGCGAGGAACACGCCGAATCGATCGCGCGAGATGCCACCGAGAAAAGCCGTTCGAACGCCAAGCCGGGCCAGGCCAACGGCGACGTTGAACGGAGAGCCTCCGGCAACGGCGCGGGCCGACATTTCCGTTGCCTCGGGTGCCTTCACGAACAGGTCGATGAGTGCTTCGCCGCAAACGAGAATCACGATGCTGCTCACTCCTTGAAGAGCACGTCGTAGTCGCGGGCGAATGCCGCGAGCAACGGCAAGGCCGCGCCGCCAATCGCGCGCGCATCACGCCCGATCGAGCCTTCGACCACCACGGCATCGGTGAGGCCCTGACGATCCATGTCGACCCAATATGCGTTTGTGCGCGCAACGAGCCGTCGACGCACATCGAGCGGAAAGGCCCCGTCGATGATGACGGCTTCGAAGTCGATAACGGCCAGCAATGCGGCGGTCGCTTGTGCCAGCGCCTGGGCAGCTTCGGCAATCCAGCCTTCCAGCGGTTCATCGAAGCTCGACCAGTCGTCGGGCGACAGCCAGATATCCGTGCTCTGGCGGCCCGCAGCGATCAGACGTCGCTCCAGCCGGTAGATGGAGGCGGTGCGGATCAGCTGTTGAAGGCTTGCCGCGCCATTGTCCTCGCGCCGCATGATCGGCATCGAGCCAAGCGCGCCGGCATTGCCGCTGCGGCCGGGGAAGAGGCTGCCGTTGAGAGCGATGCCGCCGCCGACGAATGCGCCGATATAGAAATATGCGAAGTCGCGATAAGCAGCCCCGGCACCGAAGTTGAGTTCCGCCGCACATGCCGACGTTGCGTCGTTGCAGACGCGCACCGGCCAGGGGGCGAAGCGGCGCGAAAGCTCGGCGGCAACGTTGAAGTTCCGCCATTTGCCGAGCAGGCCCGGCGGCGTTTGCAAATCCGCTTCCCAATTCCACAACTCAAAGGGCATCGCGACGCCGATGCCGCTAATTCTGCGTTGCTGGGATTCAGGCAGTTCGTTGAGCAGACCCGGCATCTCGCGTTCTACAAACGCAACGATGTCTTCAGGGAGAGGAAAGGAATAAATCATGCGGCGCCTGGCGCGAATTCCGGCAGTGAAATCCATCAAGACCAGATCAGAACTGCGCCGGCCGATCATCAGACCGACTCCGAAGGCACCGTCCGGGTTGAGCGAATAAGGCACGGAAGGTTGTCCGATGCGCCCTCGCTGCGGCTCGCCCGCGAGCAGCAGGCCATCAGCCTCCAGCCGGTTGATGATCACCGTTGTGGTCTGAGTGGACAGACCGGTCATGCGCGCGATCTCGACCTTGGCGAGACCGCGGTGGCGCCGAATAAGCGAAAGGATCAGGCGCTCGTTGTAAAGTCTCACGCCCGACTGGGTCGTGCCGCGGCTCTCGCCCGACGAGACTGCCTGTGGATTCCCCGCAACCGATCCCGTTTTGTCCATCCGCGGCCTCCAAACTCCGTGTTCTCGCTGTGCGGTGGTCTTATGGCCGATCCCAAGCGGTTTCTCCTGACATGAACCCAGAATGGACGCCTGTCAATTAATAAGTCGGGATGATTTATTTATTGACACGCGCGTTCCCGTGCTTCTAGGATCGTCAGAACGCGGTCCCGGCCGCGCCCAACAAAGTGTTCCAGGGAAGGGAAACAATGCGTCAGTCAATCAGTCTCGTCGCTGCGCTCGCGCTTACTCTCGGCGCCGGTAGCGCTCATGCGGCCGACAAGCCGATCGTCGGCCTGATCACCAAGACGAATACGAATCCATTCTTCGTGAAGATGAAGGCCGGCGCCGAAGAGGCGGCGAAGTCCAACGACGTCGAGCTGCGCTCCTTCGCCGGAAAGGTCGATGGCGACAATGAGAGCCAGGTCGCAGCGATCGAGAACCTGATCGCGGCCGGCGCCAAGGGCATCCTGATCACGCCGAACGATTCCCGCGCCATCGTGCCGGCCGTGGAGAAGGCGCGCGCTGCGGGCATCGTGGTCATTGCTCTCGATACCCCGCTCGATCCCGCGAATGCTGCGGACGCAACCTTCGCCACCGACAATTTCCTGGCCGGCCAGATGATCGGGCAGTGGGCTGCCAAGATGCTGGGAGCCAAGGCGGCATCCGCCAAGATCGCGCTGTTGGACCTCAACGTGAACCAGATCTCGGTGGACGTCGCCCGCGATCAGGGCTTCCTCAAGGGCTTCGGTATCGATCTCGGCAATCCCGCCAAGATCGGTGACGAGAAGGATGCGCGCATCGTTGGACATGATGTGACGCTCGGCAGCGAGGAGGGCGGCCGCAAGGCGATGGAGAACCTGCTGCAGAAGGAGCCGGGCATCTCGCTGGTCTACACCATCAACGAGCCGGCGGCTGCGGGTGCTTACGAGGCGCTGCGTTCGGTCGGCCGCGACAAGGACGTGCTGATCGTGTCCGTGGACGGCGGCTGTCCCGGCGTGCGCAATGTGAAGGACGGCGTGATCGGCGCCACCTCCATGCAGTTTCCGTTGCTGATGGCTGCGAAGGGCGTCGAGGCGGTGAAGGTCTACGCCACGGGCGGCGGCAAACCCAAGCCGTCGCCTGGTCTGGACTTCTTCAACACCGGCGTCGAACTCGTCACCGACAAGCCGGCCGGCGAACTTCCGTCGATCGACAGCACGGCAGCACTGAACAAGTGCTGGGGCTGATCGCCAAAGCGTCCCCGACACGGACAGGCGCCCGGAGGGCGGGCGCCTGAGAATGCCGCAAACGTCCGCTCCGAAGCTGGCTCGGTACGCAATGAGGAAACCGGTGATGACCGAAATCGGAAATGCCCACCCTGGTGGTCAGGCTTTCGAGCTCGTGCTCGACAAGAGCGAAAACCGCGTGGCCGAATTCGAGGTCCGTGCGAGATCGCCGCTGCAGAAACTGCAGCACCTTCTCCACGCCAATCCCACGGCGGTCCCGGCGATCGTGCTCCTGCTCAGCGTTGCGGTGTTCGGATTGATCGTCGGGCCGCGCTTTCTGTCGCTGTTCAATCTGTCGCTGATCATTCAGCAGGTGACGATCATCGGCGTGATCGGGGTTGCCCAGACGCTGATCATCATCACCGCAGGCATCGATCTGTCGGTCGGCGCCGTCATGGTGCTGTGCTCCGTGATCATGGGCAAGCTTGCGATCGCAATGGGGCTCGCGGCGCCGCTGGCGCTGCTGATCGGTCTTGCCGTGGGCGCGGGCTGCGGGGCGATGAACGGCGTGCTGGTGACGCGCCTCAAGCTGCCGCCCTTTATCGTCACGCTTGGGACCTGGTCGATCTTCTTCGCCCTCAATCTCTGGTACTCGGCGTCCGAGACCATCCGCTCGCAGGACGTGGCGAAAGCCGCCCCGCTGCTGCAGGCACTCGGAACGCCGGTGGATGTGTTCGGCGCGCGCTTCACCTACGGCTCATTCTTCATGCTGGGGCTGGTTGGGTTCATTTGGTTCGTGCTCAACCGCACTGCCTTCGGACGTCACCTCTACGCGGTGGGTGACGATCCCGATGCGGCGCGGCTGGCCGGTATCCGGACCGGCCGTATCCTCTTCGCCGTCTATGTGATCGCCGGCATGATCTGCGCGCTCGGCGCCTGGGCGCTGATCGGGCGCATCGGCTCGATCAGCCCGCAAGCCGGCCAGACCGCCAATCTCGACAGCATCACGGCCGTGGTGGTCGGCGGCGCCAGCCTGTTCGGCGGCCGCGGTTCGATCATCGGCACGCTGATCGGCGCCCTGATCGTCGGCGTATTCCGCAACGGGCTCGCGCTGTCGGATGTCGACGTGCTCTGGCAGGAATTCGCAGTCGGCTGGCTGATCATCGTCGCCGTGGCCCTCGATCAATGGATTCGCAAGGTGTCGGCATGAGCATTGAAACCAGCACTCCCCAGCCGGTTCTGCAAGCGCGCGGTCTCGTCAAGCGCTATGGTCGTGTGACCGCGCTCGATGATGCCGATTTCGATCTCTACCCCGGTGAAATCCTCGCCGTCATTGGAGATAACGGCGCGGGAAAATCCTCGCTGATCCGCGCGCTGTCCGGAGCGCTCGTTCCCAATGCGGGCGAGATCAGGCTCGAAGGCAAGCCCGTCGCGTTCCGCTCGCCTCTCGATGCGCAGGCTGCAGGCATCGAGACGGTTTATCAGACGTTGGCGCTGTCTCCGAGTCTGTCGATCGCCGACAACATGTTTCTCGGGCGCGAATTGCGTCGCACGGGACCACTCGGCACGGTCTGCCGCATGCTCGATCGCAGAGCCATGCAGCGCATAGCCCGCGAGAAGCTCACGGAGCTTGGCCTCATGACGGTGCAGAACATCAATCAGCGCGTCGAGACGCTATCGGGCGGGCAGCGCCAGGGCGTAGCGGTGGCAAGGGCTGCGGCCTTCGGCTCGCGCGTGGTGATCCTGGACGAACCGACTGCGGCGCTCGGGGTCAAGGAATCCCGTCGTGTGCTCGAACTGATCCTCGACGTGCGGCGGCGAGGTTTGTCGGTCGTCCTGATCAGCCATAACATGCCGCACGTGTTCGAGATCGCCGATCGTATCCACATCCATCGGCTCGGCCGGCGGCTCACTGTGATCGATCCAAAGTCCTATACGATGTCGGATGCCGTCGCCTTCATGACCGGCGCGCGCGCGCCGGCCGAAGCGGCAGCCTGATGTGTGACTTCTGACTTCCGGCCGGCGACGCCTACGCCTTCAGGTGCATTCGCGCAAAGTTCGCAGCCTCCTCGATCGAGGCCATGCCCTCGCCGGGCATCGGTGCGAAGAGCTGACAGCAATGGCACATCCCGTCCCAGACCTTGAGCTCTGCGGCGGCGCCGCGATCGGCACCATGGAGATCAGCCCCGCACGGAGCTTCGCCTCAGAGTCTCAGCTCAACGCGTGACCGGCTAGCCCGTACACCCACGGCTCGTTTTCCTTTCGGTTCAGGAATCGCCGACCCTTAGACATCGTTGTGACGGTCTCGGCTATCCCGAGGCGGCTCTGTTGAAGGAAGTCGGCAAACAGACCTGTCTGCTCCCGCGTATCGACGCGGACGAATTGCCCCGCGAGATCTTTGAGATGCACCGCCGTGAGATGGATCGCATCACAATCATTGCTGGCGATGATGGGGCCGATCACATGACCGCGCCCGAATTCGCGCTTCATGGAAAACCCGACGGCCTCCCCGCCGCGGCGCAAAACCGAGATTGAGGCACCTTCAGAAAGCAATGCGAGCACCTTCTGCCGGTTAGTTCCGAACGCGCGCTCATCCAGTGCCGCGATCTCTGCGATGTTCGCAGCGGAAAGCGAGCTCAATTCACCGGCCAGAGCCGGCACCGGCGGAGGGGGTGAGACGACGTCGCCTTGCCACTGATACACGGTGGCTTCCTTCGTGAACCCCAGCGACAGATACAGATGATAGGCGGCATGGGTTGAATTGAGGGTCAAATTCCGATCGCCACACCGCTCGAAAACCTTGCTCCATGAGCCAGCGGCCGGTTCCTTGTGCCTGGGTTCGGGGCGATGTGATCACCAGGCCGATGGTCGCGAATTCCTGGCCACAAGGGAACCACATCGCGCTGCCGAACACGCGCCCTATGCCATCAACGGCGACGATGCCATGACCGATGCGGCGCAAAAAGTCCCAATCCTTGGGTCGATGCGGCCAGCCGACACCGATCGAAAGCGCGTGGAGGAGCTTCACATCAACGTCGTCGATGTCCTTGGCCGCCAGTTCAAAGGACTTCACGCGTACCGTTCGTCCCATTCAGCTCATCCGTTCCTTGCGGCAACACGCTTTCGGCCTATCGCCCTCGCCGGCCTTCTGCTGCGTGCTGCACAAGCCCGTTTTGCAGCAGCATAACGCGGAAGGCCAGCAGGTTTCGCCTGTTTGGCAGGCGGTATTCGGAATGTTCCGCCGCCAGCGCAAGTCGATTCAGCAGGGAAAGCTCCTGGTTGCGGCCTATCGATATCCGGCAACAGCAGGCAGGGTGAGCCCCAGTGAATGTTGAAGCCTTCGCTGGAGGCGCCGCCCTGCCAGCCTTCGGTGGTCGGCCGGGCCGGTCTCAACGCCCAGCATCCCGGGCGAGGACCTGAGATCGATGGCGTTCCTTTTCAATTCCGATGCTGCTCGAGGGGCAATCTTCCGGCAGGCCTTTGCGCGCGAGCTCCCTGATCTCGAATTCTATCATTCCGGTGAATGCGTTGATCCGGCAAAGGTACGCTACCTGCTGACCTGGAACGTACCCGATCATGTCGAGCGGTTTCGAAATCTGGAAGTGCTTTTTTCCATCGGTGCTGGGGTCGACCAATTCAAGTCGGAGACCATATCCGACCGCGTCAAACTCGTGCGCATGGTTGAAGACGGCATCATACGCATGATGCAGGAATATGTCGTGCTCGGCGTGCTGACGCTCCATCGCGAGATGCCGGCCTACCGGGAGCAGCAGAGAAAGGGCCTATGGCAAGCCCTTGCAAGCGTTCAGCCGACCGGTCGGCGCGTGGGCTTCCTGGGCCTTGGGATGCTGGCGCAAGCCGCGATCGACCGCTTGAGGCCCTTTCAATTTCCGCTCGCAGGGTGGAGCCGCAGCAAGAAAGAGGTCGACGGTGTCACCTGCTTCCATGGCGAGGACCAGCTCGACAGTTTCCTGCAAGGAACGGATATCCTGGTCTGTCTTCTGCCCCTGACGGGGCAGACGAGCGGCATCCTGAATGCAAGGCTCTTCTCGCTTTTGCCGGCTGGAGCGAGGCTGCTCCATGTCGGCCGCGGCCCGCAGCTTGACCACGGTGCACTCATCGAAGCGCTCGACAACGGGCATCTCGCGGCCGCCATGCTCGACGTCACCGATCCCGAGCCATTGCCAGAGAATGATCCACTCTGGTCGCATCCGAAGGTGATCATCACGCCACATATCGCGTCCGTGACTCAAGCGGATACGGCGGCACAATCCGTCATAGAGAACATCCGGCGCCACCGCGCGGGACTGGATCCGATCGGCCTCGTCGATCGAACACTCGGCTACTAACGGGAAGAATGCCATGTCGCTTCTGGTTACCATCGATACCAATCCGGATTTCGCACCGAAGAACGCCCTGCCTGCCCCGGAACGGCTCATTTCTGGCAATCCTTCCTTCAAGACCTGGGCACAGGACGCCTCGAAAGGCGAAAAGGTGCTGACCGGCGTATGGGAAGCCACGCCGGGCGAGACCCATTCCATCAAGGGCACCACCTTCGAGTTCTGCCACATCATCTCGGGCCTCATCGAAATCGAGGAAAAAGGCGGCGAGGTCAGGAGGTACCGCGCCGGCGACAGCTTCGTGATGAAACCCGGCTTTGTCGGCGTCTGGCGCACGATCGAAACCGTGCGGAAGATCTACGTCTGCCATTATGACTGAGACGATGGCGAGGACCGCTGTTAAGCGGTCCTGTTAAGCGGTCCTCAGAATTTTCGACTTGCGAAGCCGCGTCCGACCAGATTCAACGCGGCCAGTCACTTCATTCTCGATGAAAAATGCGGCGTGCGGTCCTGTACTGCTCGCATGAAACGGCTTCGCCTCGCCAAACGCAATTCCAGGCACCGACGGCGAGGTCGGGTGAAGGCAAGGAGCAAGCCCATGATTGCATTGAAGGACAAAGACCTGTTTCGCCAGCAGGCGCTGATCGGCGGCAATTGGCGGGATGCGAGCACGCAAGCCACCGTTGACGTCATCGATCCTGCAAGCCAGAAAGTGCTTGGCACCATCCCTGACATGGGTCGAGACGAGACCAGGGCAGCAATCGACGCCGCGGCCGCTGCGTTCAAGCCTTGGAAGACGAAGGCTCACGCGGAACGTGCTGCGCTGCTGGAGCGCTGGTATGAGCTCATGCGACGCCATGAGCAGGATTTGGCGCTGCTGCTGACGCTGGAGCAGGGCAAGCCGCTTGCTGAATCGCTTGGAGAGATCCGGTACGGGGCCTCCTTCGTCAAATGGTTTGCGGAAGAGGCCCGCCGCATCAACGGATCGACAATCCCGGCGCCGACCGTTGATCGCCGCATTCTGGTGCTGAAAGAACCGGTCGGCGTCTGCGGGATCATCACGCCCTGGAATTTCCCCAACGCGATGATCACGCGGAAGGTGGCACCCGCGCTTGCCGCGGGCTGCACAGTCGTCATCAAGCCATCCGAATTTACGCCCTTTTCAGCTCTCGCCATCGCCGTTCTGGCTGAGCGGGCCGGCATTCCAGCGGGCGTGATCAACATCGTGACGGGCATGCCGGCGGACATTGGCGCGGAGCTGATGGCCAACGAAACCGTACGCAAGATTTCGTTCACCGGCTCCACGCGTGTCGGCGCGCTGCTGATGAAGGGCGCCGCCGACAACATCAAGAGGCTGAGTCTCGAATTGGGTGGCAACGCGCCGTTCATCGTCTTTGACGACGCCGATATCGACCGGGCGGTCGAGGGGGCGATTGCGTCAAAATTCCGCAATGGCGGGCAGACCTGCGTCTGCTGCAATCGCATTCTCGTTCAATCCGGCATCTACGATGCCTTCGCCGAGAAGCTCGGCGGCCGGGTCGCGAAATTGAAGGTCGGTGCCGGTACGGAAGAGGGGGTCGCAATCGGGCCGATGATCAACAGCGCGGCGATCGAGAAGATCAAGCGGCACGTGGTCGACGCCCTGGATAAGGGGGCAAAGATCATCTCGCAGAGCGCAGCCGTGCCGGAGGGGCGGCAATATGCCCGGCCTCTCGTGCTTGGTGGCGCGACGACCGAGATGCTACTCGCGTCGGAGGAGACCTTCGGGCCGGTCGCTCCGCTTTTCCGGTTCGAGACCGAGGACGAGGCGATTGCGATCGCAAACGGTACGCCATTCGGCCTTGCGGCGTATTTCTACACTGAAAACCTGAAGCGTTCCTGGCGTGTCGCCGAAGCGCTGGAGTTCGGCATGGTTGGCCTGAACACCGGCCTGATTTCGACAGAGGTTGCGCCGTTCGGTGGTGTCAAGCAGTCGGGACTGGGACGCGAGGGATCGCAGCTCGGGATACAAGAATATCTCGAGACCAAGGCGCTCCATGTCGGCGGTCTGGACTGAGCGGTCCATCGGGTAATCTGAAACAAGAAAAGGGGGCGGCTGAACCGCCCCCTTTTTCCTTTGCAGCACAGATCTCTATCGAAGGTTTCCAAGAACTGAAGTTGCCGCGAGAGATCCCGAAGAGAACTGCGCTCACGCGCTTTTGCGAAGGGGCTCCAAGCCGACGGCCCCGGCAAGCCCATCGATGCCAGCGACCTCGGTGTATTCATAGAACGGGTTCGCTGGCTCATGACCCCGGTTCACCCAGACCTTGCTCTTGATGCCGAGATCGTAGGCGGTCATCAGGTCGTAGCGGAAGGAGGAGGAGACGTGGGTAATGTCTTCCGGCCCGCAGCCCAGCTTGTCCAGCATGTATTCGAAGCCCTTCATCTGCGGCTTGTAGGCGCCGGTTTCCTCCGCCGTGATGACCATGTGGAACGGAGCGCCGAGCTTTTCGACGTTCGACATGATGAGATTCTTCATGGAGTTCGATAGGATGACCAACGGAATCTCCCTGGCAACTTTGGCCAGACCCGCCGGGACGTCGGGATGTGGACCCCATGTGTGGACCTCCTCATTGATGCGCTGGGCATCCTCGGGCCGAAATACGATACCGTTGCGCTTGCACGCGCGCTCTACCGAATTATGCACGACCTCGAAGTACGGCTTCCACGCGCCAAGAACCTCGTCCAGGCGATAGGCAGCGAAATCCTTGATGAAACTTGCCATCGTCGTGGCAGAAAGTTGAGAGCCGTAGACTCGCCTTGCCGCGCCGGCCATGTCGAAATTGGTCAGCGTGCCGTAACAGTCGAAAGTGATGTACTTGGGTCTGAAAGTTGCCATGACTCGATCCTTCTCGGTCCTCACGCACCGCATTCCGGTACGACAGGGATCATAGCGCGCAGACGACCGGATAAAGCACCGCCGTCGCGGCGACCGGGAGCAGATTGTGTCGTATCGGATCGGAGCCATGGCAGAGAGTTGCACGAAAAGACGCCCGCCGACGTGAGCGCCAATGCCTGACGCAGCCCGATGCCGGCATAACATGCGGCGCCGATCGTCAATGGCAGTCAAAATGCTCTTCGTCCATGTCTAGCGTGGGAGCAACTGCTGTCTTGGTCATCCTATGTTGACTGCGAAAGCATCGCGCTGGCTGCACAGGCGCTGCAGTTGATCTGGAGGACGACATGTTGAGCAACTCGCTGATTGAACTCGATCGCGCCCATCTGATTCATCCGGTCTCATCGTATCGCAGCCACGAGGCGACTGGCGTCCGCGTACTGAAGTCAGGGAAGGGCGCGACACTGACCGATGTCTCGGGCCGCCAATTGCTCGACGGCTTCGCCGGCCTGTGGTGTGTCAATGCGGGCTACGGACAGGATAGCATCGTTGAAGCGGCCACGAGGCAGCTCCGCGAACTGCCTTATGCGACGGGCTATTTCGGGTTGGGCTCCGACCCGGCTATCCGGTTGGCTGCAAGGCTGGCTGAACTGGCGCCCGGCGATCTCAACCACATCTATTTCACGCTGGGTGGCTCCGATGCCGTCGACAGCACGATCCGGTTCATCCGCTACTACCATCACGCCAAGGGCACGCCACAGAAGGACCAGTTCATCTCACTCGAGTATGGCTACCATGGATCGTCAACGGCAGGGTCTGGCCTGACGGCGCTGCCCGCCTTTCATGCGGGTTTCGGGGTGCCCCATAGCTGGCAGCACAAGATCCCGTCGCACTATGCCTATCGCAATCCGGTCGGTCCCCAGCCGCGGGCGATCATCGATGCGTCCGTCGCGGCCCTGCGGGCGAAGATCGCCGAACTGGGCGCGGATCGTGTTGCTGCCTTCTATGCCGAGCCGATACAGGGCTCGGGAGGCGTCCTCGTTCCGCCGCCGTCCTGGCTGAAGGCCATGCACGCGGTTTGCAAGGAGCATGACGTTCTGTTCATTGCCGACGAGGTCATCACCGGCTTTGGCCGAACCGGTCCGCTCTTCGCCTGTGAAGAGGATGACGTCGTGCCGGATCTCATGACAACGGCAAAGGGACTGACGTCGGGCTATGTGCCGATGGGGGCCGTTCTGATGTCGGACCGCGTCTACAACACCATTGCCGATGGCGCCGGCAAGGCGGCGGTCGGTCACGGCTACACCTATTCCGCGCATCCCGTCAGCGCGGCCGTCGGGCTCGCGTGCCTCGACCTCTACGAAAACGGCTTGCTCGAGAACGGCCGCAAGGCCGGGCACCGTCTCATGGAAGGTCTTCGCGCGCTGGCGGATCATCCGCTTGTCGGCGATGTCAGGGGCCGCGGCATGCTGGCCGCAATCGAGCTCGTTACCGACAAGGAACGCAAGACGCCCCTGCCGGCGGAAGCAGACGCGGCGCGCCGCATTTTCGATCGCGCTTGGGACAACGGCCTCGTCATCCGCGCCTTCGCGCAGGGCGTGTTGGGTTATGCTCCGCCGCTCTGCTGCACGGATGCGGACATCGAGGCCATCATCGAGCGGACAAAGGCCACGCTCGACCAGACGCTCCAAGACAAGGACGTCCGCGCGGCCATGAAAGGCTAAGCACCGCGCCCGTCCTCTAGCCGTTGAATATGCTTTCGAGAGGCAGATGGGATTTCACGATCGGCGACTTCAGCACGACGAAGCTGAAGTACTTGTCGATGCCGATATCCATCTCCACCAGGCGTTCCATGACCGCCTGGTATTCGCTGATCCCTGCGGTGATGAACTTGACGAGATAGTCATACCCGCCCGAAACCAGATGGCATTCGACGACGGAATCGATTTTCTCGATCGTCGTGAGAAAGCGGGCGAAATCGATTTGCCTATGATTCTTGAGCGTGATTTCCGCGAAGACCGTCAAGGTCTGACCGAGCTTGGCAACGTCGATCTGGGCGGAATAGCCGGTAATGAAGCCCTCCGTCTGGAGCCTTTTGACGCGCATCAGGCAGGGGCTCGGGGAAAGGTTTATCAGCTCTGCGAGCTCGACGTTGGAGATCCGCCCGTTCTTCTGCAGTTCGCACAAAATCCTGATGTCGATCTTGTCGAGCTTCATAGCATTGCCATGAGATGGAGGCCGACCACGGCGTCGAGGTTTTGCTTCAGCGTCATATGCATTGTCATAGCATCAATCGGCATTTTTTCCCAACCAAGGGCGGAAACTGGATTCTAGAAGTCACTGACTTTGCCCCAGGCGCTCATTTTCAGCCGCTCCGGCCTGTAGGGGTGTGGGTCGACGATGGGCGCACTGCCCGTAATGATGTCTGCGATCATGTGCCCGGCGCCTGGGCCGATCCCGAAGCCGTGGCCGCTGAATCCTGCGGCCAGGATGAAACCTGGAATCGACTGAACTTCGCCGATGGCGGGGATGCCGTCCGGCGTGCTGTCGATGTAGCCGGCCCAGACATTCGAGATTTCGACGCGCTCAAGTTCCGGCACGAGCTCGCAGGCTCGTCGATGCGTCGCGCGAATCTGCTTCATGTCGGGGCGCGGATCGAGCGTCCGGTTCAGCTCCATCGGCGTCACCTCATCCAGTCCCCATTTAGCCAGAGTCTCGTGGCCCTGCCGCAGCCCCTCGAAAGCCCCAGGGCTGAGACTTCGCCACCGACGCGCGAACAGAGGCAGGAATTCGCGTCCGAATCTGAATTGCTGCGGCGTTGGGTCAACTCGCGCACGCCCGCTGATGGCGAGCGTGTATCCGCCATCGCCCCGCCGGGTGAGCGAGACGAGCCCGGTGTGAAGAGCATCAGGCAGGCCGTCAGCACCAGGAGCCACGGCGAGAATGGACTGGCGCACGGACGCCTGCGGGAAGCGAATTCCAAGCTGGTTGCAGAACGACGATGCCCACGCACCTCCTGCCATGACCACTGTCTTGGTCCGGATCGTGCCGGCTTCGGTTACGACCCCGCTGACCCGGCCACCACTGAGCTCCAAGCCGCGCGCCGCGCATTGCTGGTGCACCGTCCCACCGGCCGCCATGATCGCACGCGCGGCAATGGGCACTGCCTTTGAGGTATCTGCCGTCCCGTCCGTCGGCGAGAAGACGCCGCCCTTCCACTTGCGACCCGTCGCCTTGCCCCGACCGCTCGCCTCTTCCGAGCTCAACATATGCGTCGTGACGCCGACGGTCCTGGCGAAGTCTCGCCACTTGGCCCAGCCTGCCAGCTCATTCTCGTCGTTCGACAAATACAACAGGCCGCAGCGGCGAAAGCCGGTGTCTTCACCCGTTTCCTGGGCAACTCGTTCCCAGAGATCGAGGCTCTTGGTCGCAAGCGACAACTCGCGTGCATCGCGGTTCTGTTGGCGGCACCATCCCCAGTTGCGGCTGGACTGCTCGGCGGCGACGCGGCCCTTTTCGAGCAAGGCAACCTTGAGGCCGCGACGCGCCAGATAGTAGCTCGTGAACACGCCCACGACGCCGCTGCCGATGACGACGACGTCCGCCTCACGAGGCAGGGACGGACTGGATTCGATATGCAGGAGCGGCGCGCTCATTGGGCAGGAATCTCCATATGGCTCTATCGTATCCGAGGAGGTTCGGCAGACACGCAGCGGACTTTCAGGCTCGGGCGGAATATCCTGCGGTTTGCTGCTTTTGGCATAGGCAATTGTTGCGGGATGCTTCGCTGGCGCGGCAAGTCGTAGGCGAGGAATCCAATGGATAGTCTCTGCAATCGGATCAGCCCTTCGTCGTCGGCGGCTTGCCCCAACCCCGCGCCTGCATCGGCAGCCCTGGCAGCCGCAGACCGAAATGCCAAAACGGGCTTCGTTTTTAGAAGTTCGTGCTGCCTATCCGGCGCGTTTCGGCGACTCCGGGGTGATTGAAGCAGTCAGACTCGCGAATACCGGATCAATGTCGATCAAAGGGCAAAGTTTAAAAGGTGACGCTTGATGAGCCTTGTCTGGGAGGAGACCTTTGCCGAAGCGATCCAGCGAGACGCCAATGGCAGGCACTCGGACCTCGATTCATTGTTCGAGCGGTTCCCTCGACTGATGGGCCGCGCTCGGCGACGCCTTTGCCGGTAGAGCAGCACTCTGAATCATGTCGGATTCATCGCGCGGAGAATGGCAGAATGACCGACGAGTTGTTGACCTGTCCGAGCGTAGTGGCGGCAAACGGGGCCGAAGAGCCGACCAACAACCGGATATCAGGACGCTGTTGAAAGGGGAGAATGCTCAAATGACCTCTGCTCCCCAGCCTGTAGCCTCGGAAGATGTGGTACTCGCGGTCCGCGACCTGACCGTGAGCTTGCCGGCGGGCATGGAGCGGGCGCACGCGGTCGAGAACGTCTCCTTCGAATTGAGGCGCGGTCAGATCCTCTGCATCATAGGAGAATCCGGATCTGGCAAATCGGTCACGGCCAACGCGATCATGGGGCTGTTGCCCAGGTCGATCCGCGTGTCCTCGGGAGCAATCCGTCTGGAAGGGATGGATCTGGTCGGACTCTCGCAGGAGAGGCTACGAGACCTCCGTGGCCGTATCGTCTCGATGATCTTTCAGGACCCGCTGTCCGCGCTCAATCCGTTGATGACCGTGGGCGCGCAGATCGAGGAAGTGATGGCGGCGCACGGCGTGGGGACGCCGAAATCCCGTCGTAGTCGCGCCGTGGAATTGCTGATCGAGGTGGGCCTGCCGGATCCGCCGCTCATGTATCATCAATATCCGTTCCGGCTCTCGGGCGGGCAGCGACAGCGGGTGATGATCGCCATGGCTCTGGCTTTGGAGCCTACGATCCTGATCGCGGACGAGCCGACCACCGCCCTCGACGTGACGACCCAGGCCCAGATCCTGCATCTGATCCGCGATATCCAACGCCGCAAGGGAATGAGCGTGATGTTCATTACCCATGATTTCGGAGTCGTGGCGGAGATTGCCGATTCCGTCGTGGTGATGGAGAAGGGACATTGCGTGGAGCAGGGGAGCGCCGAGCAGGTGCTGAAATCCCCGAGTCATCTCTACACGCGCCGCCTGATCGCGGCCGTGCCGCATCTGACGGGCAAGGACCGCCTCCCGGCGGAAGCTGCGGCCCCGTCCCCCATTCTGAAGGTCGAATGCCTGGTCAAGACCTATCGCAGCGGCAGTGCGCTGTTCGGTAGGCAGCGGATCGTACCCGCGGTCAATGGCGCGTCGTTCGACCTTTCGCCGGGACGCACCCTGGGCGTCGTCGGAGAAAGCGGCTCCGGCAAATCATCGCTCGGGCGACTGTTGATCAAACTCCTCGACAGCGACAGCGGCTCCATCCTGTTCGAGGGACGCGATATTGCCCGGTTGTCCGAAGCCGAGTTTCGGCCGCTTCGGCCGAAGATCCAGATGATTTTCCAGGATCCTTTTGCCTCGCTCAATCCGCGGTCGACGGTGGGGCAAATTTTGACCGTTGGTCCGATTGCGCACGGGACGCCTCACAAGCTGGCTTGCGAGCAGGCGCGAGAGCTCCTCGCCCATGTCGGCCTGGATGCGGGAACGTTCGATCGCTATCCCCACGAGTTCTCGGGTGGTCAACGTCAGCGCATCGGCATAGCCCGGGCGCTGATGTTCAAGCCGAAGCTGCTGATAGCGGACGAAGCGGTTTCCGCACTCGACGTATCGATCCAGGCGCAGATCTTGAAGCTGCTGGACCAGGTTCAGCGAGAGACCGGCGTATCGATGGTGTTCATCACGCACGATTTGCGTGTGGCCAGCCAGATCTGCGACGAAATCGCAGTCATGCATCGAGGCCAGATCGTCGAGCACGGACCGCCGTCGCAGATCTTCCTGAACCCGAAATCCGCCTACACGCGCGAACTCGTCGCTGCCATCCCCGGCGAGCGGCAAAGCAGCGCCCGCGCCGCTGGAAGCCAATCGACCCTTGCCGGACATAGCCACAAATGAGGAGGCGTCATGACTGAAGCTCAGACTGCATCGATCTATTCGCGGCGTAGCGCACTCCAGTTGATGATCGCCGGAGCAGCCGGCCTTACCGGATCAAATCTGTTCGGCAAACCTGCCCACGCGCGCACCTCTCCGGCGAAACCGAGCGGCCGCGTGATCGTGGGGCTTGGGCAAGAGCCGACCGTCTTCAATCCGCTGATGGTACACATTGAAGTCGATGACGGTGTGCATTTCTCGGTTTTCGATGCGCTATTCCGCATCGATCCGCAAGGCGTCATTCAGCCCAACCTGGCCGTGGAGGTGCCGGACCAACAGAACGGCGGCATCACGCCGGACGGCCTCAACTGGCGTATTCGCTTGCGTGACGATGTGCTCTGGCACGACGGCAAGCCTTTCAGCGCCGAGGACGTGAAGTTCACTCTCGAACTGATCATGAATCCCAACTTCCGCAGCTGGCGCACGGCCGGCCATGCTCTCGTGCGCGACATCAAGGTGATCTCGCCCACGGAGATCTCGTGGCGAATGGAAGAGGCCTTTGCGCCTTATCTGTCGTTCCTGACCGAAACTTTCATCGTACCGAAGCACGTCCTCGAGAAGGAGGCCAATCCGAACAGCGCCGCTTTCAATCAGGCGCCTGTCGGCACCGGTCCGTTCAAGTGGGGCCAGCGCATCGCCGGCGATCATCTCGAGCTCGTGGCGAACCGCGATTATTTCGGGGAAGGTCCTCATATCGAGACATTGGTCTTCAAATACATCCCGGACCTCACGGTTCTGTACACCCAGTTCAAGAGCGGCGACATTGATCTCGTAGGTCAGCCCTACATCACGCCTGATCATTATGGGGAGGCCAAGACGCTGCCGAACCGTGTGGTGACGCTCGTCCCGAGGACCTCGTTCGAATCCTTCTACCTGAACCTCGAGCGCCCGCAGTTCAAGGAGCTTGCCGTTCGCGAGGCGCTTTACGCGGCGATCGACAAGGAGGCGATCATACAGGGTCTCTATTACGGGGTGCCTTCGCCGACAGAGACGTTCATGCCGCGGCAATCCTTCTTCTTCAACCCCAATCTGCCCTTGCACCAATTCGACGTGAATCGCGCGGCCAAGATCCTCGATCAGGCCGGCTGGGCAAAGGGCGCGGACGGCATTCGTGCCAAGAACGGCGTTCGCCTATCCTTTGCCAATTCGACCACGTCGGGCGATCCCCTTCGCGAACAGGTGCAACAATACCTGCAGCAGACGTTTGCTCAATTGGGCATCGAGATGAAGATATCGAACCTGCCCGCCGCCGTGATGTGGGGCGATTTTTGGGTGCAATCGCAGTTCGATTCCGTGATCGTCGGCTCCTCGTTTCTGATCGGTGCGGACCCGGACGTCACCAATCGCCTGCACTCCCGCTCGATCGCAGCGAAGGGCGGCCGCGGCTCGAACAATGCACAATACGCAAATCCGGAGGTCGATGCCTTGCTCGACAAGGGCGCACGCACCTTCGATCCGGAAGCGCGGCGCCCGATCTACTTCCGCATCCAGGAACTCGTGCGTCGCGATTTGCCGTTCCTGCCGCTGTATCAGAACAACTCGGTCGAAGGTCTCAAGAAGGGGATCAACGGGTTCGTGCCGAACGGCAATACGCGCACCGAATCCTGGAATGCGCTGGCGTGGTATTGGGCGAGCTGACGTGCTGCCGGCCGGGGCTCGGTGGCCGAGGCCGGCGCGGGAGTGATGCTGCAACGCTAACATGGTGCCTCGAATGTCCGGGTTCCTGCTCAATCGCCTCGTGCAAAGCATCGTGCTGCTGGTGATCGTCTCGATCATCGGGTTCACGGTTCTGAACCTCATGCCGGGTGGACCTCTTGCGCAATTCGGACTGGATCCCGGCATGTCCCGGCAGGACGTGCAGCGACTGACAGCTCAGCTGGGGCTGGACCGGCCGCTGTGGATTCAGTATCTCGACTGGGCCTGGCGACTGGTACGGGGCGACTGGGGGCACTCTTTCCGTGACGGCTCTTCGGTGCTGGCGGTGATTGGCCGACATCTCCTGGCGACGCTGCTGCTGATGGGCACATCCACCGCATTGGCAATCGCGGCCGGCACGTGGATCGGAATCCGTGGCGCCACCCATCGCTATTCCCTGTTCGACTACTGCGCGACGGTCGGCGCGATGGTGGCGCTATCGGTCCCGACCTTCTGGTTCGGCCTGATCGGCATCTACATCTTCACCCTGAAGCTGGGCTGGGTACCCGCAGGCAACATGTACACGATCGGCGACGGCTCGGTGCTGGACTATCTGCATCACCTGATCTTGCCGAGCTTGGTGCTGTCGCTCGTTCATGTCGCGATCTGGAGCCGCTATATGCGTACGGCGACACTCGATGCGCTCAGTCAGGATTTCGTCAAGACGGCGCGAGCCAAGGGCTTGAGCGAGCGTCGCATCCTGCTGAAGCATGTCGTCGGCAATGCGCTGCTGCCGATGATCACCCTGGCAGGGATGCAGCTGCCCAGCATTCTCACCGGGGCGCTGGTCACCGAGACCGTGTTCACCTGGCCGGGCATGGGGCGACTGTTTCTCGACAGCCTCGGCTACAGCGACTATCCGGTCGTGATGGGGCTGTTGATCTTCTCGGCCATGCTCGTCCTGTTGGGCAACCTGATCGCAGACATCGTGATCGCGACCGTCGATCCGCGCATTCGCCTGGCCTGAGCCCTGCGGACTCACGCCAGATAAGAGGAGCCAGGAGATATGACCGCCATCGTCGCGCACGCAGCTCCGACCCGCTGGTGGCACAGCCGTGCTGTCAACCGCTTCATGCGTCACCATCTGGCACTCCTGGGAATCGCGATGATCACGCTGCTTGTGCTGGCGTGCGCCATCGGTCCCTATGCCTTGCCCTACGATTCGCTCCACATCGACCTGCGCGCCCGCTTTGCTCCGCCCCTGGCAGGCAATCATTACTTGGGCACGGATCCCTTGGGGCGTGACCTCGCCGTGCGGCTGTTGATGGCCGGTCGCGTCTCGCTCGCGGTGGGATTCTCCGCGATGTTGCTGTCGACGTTGATCGGTACGCTCGTCGGCGTGACGGCCGGCTATCGCGGAGGCTGGGTCGGGGCGGCACTGATGCGGACGGTGGATGGCTTCCTGTCCTATCCCTCGATCTTCCTCGTGCTGGCGTTGGCCGCAACGCTGCGGCCGAGTCCGGTGATGATCACCGTGATCATTGCCGTCACGAGCTGGATGGAGACTGCGCGAATCGTCGAGGCCGAGGTCCGTTCGCTGCGCGAGCGCGAGTTCGTCCAGGCTGCGCGCATGGTCGGGCTTGGCAGGGCGCACATCATGTTCCGCGAGATCCTCCCCAATGCCATGGGGCCCATCATCGTCGCCGCAAGTCTGGCCGTCGCGCGCGCGATCCTTCTGGAGGCCTATATCAGCTTTCTCGGCTACGGAATCCAGCCGCCGCTGCCGAGCTGGGGCAATATGCTCAACGGCGCCCAGCAATATCTGGCCAGTGCTCCGTGGCTCGCCATCATTCCCGGTGCCGCGATCACGATCGCCGTGACGAGCTTCAACTTCATCGGCGATGGGCTCCGAGATGCTCTCGACGTTCGAAACGACAACTTCTGATCAGTGTGAGCCAAGTCGCGGCCGGACATAGAAGACATAAGAAGAGCACACGCCATGCACGCGCCCAGAATTGCCGAGAAGGCGACGCCCTACTGGTGGGAAGCTGCCCCGCTGAAGCCGCTGTCTCGGCAGCCATCGCCCAAAAAGCTCGACGTAGTGATTGTGGGCGCGGGCTACGCCGGACTTTCAGCCGGCCTGGTATTGGCGCGCGAGGGACGCTCAGTTGCAGCTTTCGATGCAATGGATCCCGGAGAAGGGGCTTCCACGCGCAATGGTGGGATCACCAGCGGAAGCATTCGTCCGGATTACGCGACACTCTCGCGCCGCTTCGGTGAAGAGAAGGCGCTGGCGATCGAAGCAGAAGGCAAGGCTGCACGCGAGTTCCTCTACGAGTTCATCAAGACGGAAGGGATCACATGCGACTTCCAGCCGGTGGGACAGTTCAAAGGCGCCTTCGGATTTGAACAATACGAGGCCATGGCGCGTACCGCAGAAAGGCTCGCGAAAAAACTGAAGATCGAGGCTTATGCCGTTCCGTATGTCGAGCAGCGCAAGTATATCGGCACCGATGTCTATCGCGGCGGCACGGTTCGAATGGACATCGGCGGATTGCATCCGGCGAAATTCCATGCCGAGCTGCTGCGCGTCGCGCTCGCCTCGGGCTTGACGGTCCACACGCGGACATCGGTCGTCTCAATAGAAAGAGATGACGGCGGATTTCGCGTCGTCACCGCGGCCGGTCAGGTGCAGGCGCGTCAGGTGCTGGTTTGTACCAACGGTTACACGGATGGCGCCGTGCCCTTCCTGCGCCGCAGGCTGGTCCCGGTTCGCAGCCGGATCATTGCGACGGAGGAGCTTGCGCCCGACGTCATGGCGCGGCTGATGCCGAAACGGATGATGATCACCGAGAACCGGGAGGTCGGGTTCTATTATCGGCCCTCGCCCGATGGCAAACGCATTCTGCTCGGCGGCCGCGACAGCTCTCGGGTCGGCGATCCCGTTGCTCCGAAGCTGCTTCTGCGCAGCGGCCTGGTGAATCTGTTCCCTGAGCTGGAGAGCGCTCGCCTGTCACACAGCTGGTTCGGCAATGTGGCGATGAACCGCGACATGATTCCGCGCATCTTCCAGAAGGACGGCATCGTCTATGCGACCGGATTCTGCGGTTCGGGCGTTGTCTGGGCACCATGGATCGGCATGCATGCGGCCCACAAGCTGTTGGGACATGCCGAGCAGGCGCGCACGGCCTTTGACTTCCGGCCGCCGGCCTTCATCCCGTTCTATCGAGGCAATCCCTGGTTCATGCGTGCGTTCATTCAGACCTATCGCATGCGTGATCGGATCGCGCTGTGGCGTGCCAGCCGCTGATCGCTGACAGCACCGGATCCGATTAGCGGCACGGCCGCCTCTCAAAAGAAGAGAATCGATGCACTAAGTCTCCACACGCGGTCATTCGGGTCGCAGGCAGTTCTGCGAGATATTGCGCGAAGGGCTCGCGCAGGATGGCGGGCTCTACGTTCCCGAGAGCCACCCTCGCGTGGACCACGCCACGCTGGATGCGTGGCGTACGCTGTCCGACGCCGACCTGGCTTTCGAGATCCTGTCGCTCTACGTCGACGATATTCCGCCGGCCGATCTGAAGGCCATCTGTGACAAGACCTATACGCCGGAGGTCTTCGGCCATGCGCGGCAAGAAAGGGGTGCGGGTCTTCATGCTCTCGCCCCGCGGACGAATGAGCGACTTTCAACAAGCTCAGATGTTCAGCCTCCAGGACCACAACATCCAACAATTGCGGCAAGATCGTTCTGGACTGGAAAGCGTGATTGCGGGCTTGCGAGGCACCTTCGAGAGCACGTGACGCGCACCCGCCGACAGCAGATTGGACCTTCTGCGGCATCACCAACGAAATACTATGCCGGACTTTATTCCAGCCTGATGCGTAATGCTGTCGGGCTCAAGCTACACAGTAGACCGTGCGGGGATCATCGGATGGTCCTTGCCTGGCAAGCGCTGGCGATCAGGCTGGCAATCCGAGCAGAAAAGCCGGCGTATCATGACAACCGCAGATTACCAGACGAATGAAGGCGTGGTCCTCGTCCCTTTCGCTACGTCACATCTGCAAGGCGCCCTGAAGCTCTCGCAGGAGATGTCCTGGCCCTATCGGCTCGCGGATTGGGATGTCGCGCTGCAGTTGGGCCATGGCTTTGTTCTGCAGCGTGCCGGAGCGGTGGTCGGCACCGCAGCCTGGTGGCCGTACGGGGAGACACATGCTTCCGCCGGGATGATCATCGTTGCGAAAGCCGCTCAAGGCCGTGGCTACGGTGCGCGGCTGATGGATGCGCTGCTTGCGTCCGCGCATCCACGGTCTATCGCGCTGAATTCGACGGCGGAAGGCATTACGCTTTACCGGCGTCGCGGCTTTGTGCCGATCGGGGTCATCCACCAGCATCAGGGAATCCCAAGAGGACGCCATGAGTTGCCGCCGGGGCTCGTCAGGCCAATGACTGCATCGGATTTCGGGGCGATCATGCGACTCGATCGCGAGGCCACGGGCTTGGAGAGACGACAGATGCTCGAAAAGCTGCTCCAAAGCGGTGATGGCTATGTCCTGCAGCGTGCCGGCATGGCCCGCGGCTATGCCGTCTCCCGGCTTTTCGGCCGCGGTCATGTCATAGGACCTGTCGTCGCCGAAACCGCGACCGACGCACGCGCGCTGATCGAGGCTGCGCTCGCGCGGCTCGGCAGCGTTTTTGTCCGCATCGACACCTCTGCCACGTCGCAACTCGGGGAATGGCTTCAAGGCATTGGTCTCGAGCGGGTCAGCGATGCCACCACCATGGTGCTGGGCACGCCGGCGTCATCGAGCGGGCCGGCGCGCGTGTTTGCGATTCCCAATCAGTCTTTCGGCTAGGAGAGATCGACGTGCGGCGCGGGGAGATGAGCGGGACGGATCACCGGGACGGCGAGGCGGCCGCAACGCTCGGCACGTTGGCCACGCCGGCTCTCCTGCTCGATGAGCATCGGCTCGATCGCAATCTCGCCCGCCTGTCCTCGCGCATGGCGGAGCGAGGCGTCGTGCTGCGTCCCCACATGAAAACCGCGAAATCCATCGATGTGGCCCGACGGGCCTGTCCGTCCGGATCGGGGCCGATCACCGTCTCCACCCTGGCGGAAGCCGAGTACTTCGCGCGGCACGGTTTTCGCGACATGACTTATGCCGTGGGTCTGGCGCCCCACACAGCTGAAAGAGCGATGCGTCTGCGGAAAGCGGGCCTCGACCTCAAGGTACTGCTCGATTCGACGGAGCAGGCGAGACTGCTTGGCGCCGCCGGGCGTGCCGCAGGCGTGACACCGTCCGCGTTCATCGAGATCGACTGCGATGGTCACCGCGGCGGGCTGACCGCCAACGATCCAAAGCTCATTGCAGTCGCGGTCGCGCTGGGCGAGGCCGGAGTCAGGCTCGCCGGGATCCTCACCCATGCCGGCGAATCCTACAGCCTCTTCACGCGCGAGGCTCTCGTCGCGGCCGCGGAGAATGAGAGGGTGGTGGCGGTTGCGGCGGCGGAGACCTTGCGGGCGGCCGGCCATGAATGTCCTGTCGTCAGCGTCGGCTCGACGCCGACCGCACATTTCGCCGATGATCTGACCGGCGTCACTGAAATGCGCGCCGGCGTCTACATGTTCTTCGATCTGGTCATGCAAGGCGTCGGTGTCTGCACGACCGACGACATCGCCATCTCGGTGCTCACCACCGTGATCGGCACGAAGCCCGAGAAGGGCTGGATTTTTGTCGATGCGGGGTGGATGGCGCTCTCGCGCGACCGCGGCACTGCGGCGCAGCGGGTTGACCAGGGATATGGTCTGGTCTCCGACGTGGCCGGCAAGCTCTATCCCGACCTGATCGTCTCGCAAGCAAACCAGGAGCACGGGATCCTCGCCATCAGGCCCGGGTCGGCGCACGCCTTGCCCAATCTTCCGATCGGCGCGAAGATCAGGATTGTCCCCAATCACGCCTGTGCGACGGCGTCGCAACACGAACTGTACAACGTCGTCTGCGCCGGCAGCGACGCGATTCACGCCCGATGGCCCCGGATGCGTGGCTGGTAGGGCTGACCGGCCATTCCCAACCCTTCCGGTTCCTGCCGCTGATCGGCGCCTGTTACAGGATCAAGGATTGCTTCCAATGACCTCGCCCCTTCGACGCCTGACGGAAGCCGGCTTCCTCGGAAAATTCTACATCGACGGAAAATGGCGGAAGCCGATCGGATCAGTCACGGCAGCAGCAACTGTCGTCAATCCGGCGACGGAGCAGCCGGTCGCCGACGTCGCCCTCGGCGATGATGATGACGTGGATTGCGCCGTCGCGGCCGCCAGACGAGCCTTTGGCGGCTGGTCCATGACGCAGCCGGCTGTGAGAGCGGCACTGCTCGACCGGATTCACGCCTTGCTCCTTGAGCGGCTGGAGCTGTTCGCGCAGGCCCTCACGGCCGAGATGGGAGCCGCTATCACCTACGCGCGCCGCGCGCAGGTGCCGCTGGCCGCGGAACACATCCGTGTCGCCCGCGACAATCTCGCGATTTATCCGTTCATCGCCGCGCGCGGGAGCACCGCGATCATGCGCGAGGCAATTGGCGTCTGCGGCCTGATCACGCCATGGAACTGGCCGCTCTATCAGATCACCGCCAAGGTGGGTCCGGCGATCGCAGCCGGCTGCACGGTGGTGTTGAAACCGAGTGAATTGTCGCCTCTGAGCGCCTTGCTGTTCGCTGAGGTGATGAACGACGCCGGTTGTCCACCCGGCGTGTTCAATCTCATCAACGGCACTGGTCCAATCGTAGGAGCCGGTCTGGCGTCGCATCCGCAGGTGGACATGATCTCGATCACCGGCTCGACGCGCGCCGGGGTTCTCGTCGCGCAAGCGGCCGCGCCCACCGTCAAACGCGTTGCCCAGGAACTCGGCGGCAAGTCGCCGAATATCATCTTGCCGGACGCCGATCTCAGCCGGGCTGTTTCGCTCGGCGTCGGCGCCGCGTTCCGCAATCTCGGCCAATCCTGCAGCGCACCGACGCGCATGCTCGTGTCTCGCTCACACATGGAAGAGGTCGAGACCTTGGCGGCAGCGGCCGGTTCAGAACTGGTGGTCGGCCATCCCCTTGCGGAAAGCACGACCCATGGCCCGATCGCCAACCGGCCGCAGTTCGAGCGCGTGCAGACCATGATCGGCGTCGGCCTGGAGGAAGGCGCCAAGCTCGTCATCGGCGGGCCGGGGCGGCCCGGCGACCTTCAGATTGGCTTCTATGCGCGACCGACCATCTTCTCGAACGTCCGCCCCGACATGCGGATCGCGCAGGAGGAGATCTTCGGCCCGGTGCTGTCGATCATTCCTTACGACACCGTGGACGAGGCGATCGCGATCGCCAACGACACCGTCTATGGCCTCGGCGCTCACGTGCAGGGCACTGATATGGAGACAGTGCGGGCCGTCGCCCGTCAGATCCGGTCTGGTCAAGTTCATCTCAACCATCCCGACTGGGACCCCAACGCACCGTTTGGCGGATACAAGCGCTCCGGCAACGGCCGGGAATACGGCCGCGAAGGCATAGACGAATATATCGAGACGAAGGCTGTCCTTGGATTCTACTGATCAGACGCCGTCTCGTCTGCGGGACGGACCGGCACGGTGAAGTGAAAAATCGCGCCGCGGGGCAGGTTAGGGGTCACCCATAAGCGCCCGGCATGAGCTTCGATGATCGAACGGCAGATGGACAGTCCCACACCGAGTCCGCCCGCCTTCGTCGTGTAGAAGGGGGTAAAGACGTGCTCGAGATTCTCCAGCGCCAACCCCGGTCCCGAATCCTGCACCTCGACAAGAACACGATCAGGCGCGACCGAACCGGTGGTGATAAGCACCTTTCTGGCGTCGTCCGCGACCGTGCCCATTGCCTGGACAGCATTGACGATCAGATTAAGGACCACTTGCTGCAGTTGGACGCGATCGCCCTCGATACGCGGCAAGCTTTCTGCAAGTTCCGTCTGAACCGAGACGCCGTTTTTCATCGCTTCGCCGCGGGTAAGCTCAATCACATCCCGGATGGCCTCGTTGATGTCCAGATTATCCTTCCGGGGCGGTGCTTTTTTGATGTGATCACGAATTCGCTGGATGATGTTGCCGGCCAGAGCAGTATCGTTCATGACCCAATCCAGTGATTGCCTCACCCTCGCGAGATCGGGTGGATCTCTGTCAAGGAACCGGGCGGCCGCACCGGCATTCATGGATGCCGCCGCGACCGGCTGGCTTACTTCGTGGGCAATCGAGGCCGTGAGTTCGCCCATGGTGGCGAGCCGGTTGGCATGCGCCAACTCCCTCTGCATCTCGCGCAGAGCCTCCGTGGCGCGCTTCTGTTCGGTGATGTGCCGTCCCACGCCGCGGTAACCGATGAACCGACCGGACTTGTCGAAGACCGGCATCCCGGAGACGGAGACGTAGCGCTTGCGGCCGTCGCTCGTAGGGCGCGCGAGCTCGAAATCACGGAACGGCTGGTGCGCATCGAGCGTCTCCCGATGCTTGCGCCAAGCTTCCTCGTCGGGCTCCAAGTAGGGTACCTCCCAGCGCGTCTTACCAAGTTCAGAACCCGCTCCCGGAGCGTCAGCAATGGTTTCGGCGAACTCCTGGCGGATGAAGCGATGGTTCGCATCTGACTCCCAGTACACGTCGAAAGAGAACTGTACGAGAGTACGAAAACGTTCTTCGCTCTCCCGCAGAGCCTCCTCGGACCGTTTACGCTCGGTCAGGTCGACGACAAAGGAGACACCTTGGTCCCGTTGCTCGTCGAACGCAGCCATTCCGATCAGGACCGGCACGCGGCTTCCGTCCTTACGGAAATACTCTTTCTCGAACGGTTGTACGCTCCCCATCTTCTTGAGTTCCGGGATCCACCATCGTTCGTGGCGGTCGAGCCATTCCGGCGGCGTCAGGGCGGTCCAGAGCAGGCGGCCAGAGGCGAGATCCTCACGGTTGTACCCCACGATGCGCAGAAACGCGTCATTGGCCTCCAGAATGGGACCTTCAAGCTCCCAGATGACGATTCCGACGATGTTGGCGTCGACAAGTCGTCGGATTTTCGCTTCGCGCTCCCTCACATCGCGGTACAGCGTGGCATTTTCCAGCGCGATTGCAGCCTGGGAGGCGAGCAGCTTCAGCACCGCAATTCGCGCCGGTGCAAAAACGTGGGGCGTCAACGTATTCTCAAGGTAGAGTACGCCAATGAGCTTGCCATGGTTGATCAAGGGCAGGCCGAGAATGGAACGGGCCTTGAGCTGATTGACGTAGGGGTCCGTGGCAAACGGAGGCTCGACGGCGGCATCGTCGAGAACGGCACATTCTCTGGCTCGCAGGACGTAGTGAAGAACGGATTCCGGAAGCAGGTCCGCGGTCACGCGTGTTTCTCGCAGTTCGACGATGACTCTGTCGCCGTGGGTCGTAGCTTCCGCCTCGATGCGCGGCTCGGTGTCGTGCGACAGAATCAACAGACCTCGGTCAGCACCAGCTTGTTCAATGGCCGTGCGCATGAGAGTGTCGACGAGCTTCTCCAGCACCATCTCGCCCGACACCGCTTCCGACACCTTGATGACGGTGGCTAGGTCGAGGTGCTCGACCGGTCCCCCGATTGTGCTCATCGGGCCGTTCTCCGATCTCTCCTCCCTCAGGTACGGGTACATACGCTCGAGCTGCCTCACCTTGCCGTCGGCTCCCCAGCGCTGATAGCCGTATCGGGCATCCCGCAAATAGGCATGCGCGATGGTTTCGAATCCTCGCGCCGCGTAGAAGCGCGCAGCAAGTTCGCTGGCCAGCGCTTCATCCTGCACGAAACCGTTCTCGCGGGCAGAACGGATGGCGCGGTCGTAAAGACGCATGGCGTCAAGATCGCGGCATTCGATGCGTACTATTTCGGCTTGCACGAGCAGCGCTCGGCTTTCGAAGTTCTGTGGACAACCATGCGCCCAGCTATCGAGTTGTTGTTTGTGCTCGGACAGCAGCTGGAGATAATGCGAGCGCTCGTCGGCTGGAACCGTGTCCAAGAAAGCCGCAAGCGTCAGCGCGCGATAGAAATTGTACTCCGCAATCTCGAAATACGCGAGAAAAGACGGAGATACAAGCCGCTCCGCCTGAGCTGCTGCCTCGATGGCGGATGCATAGTCGGCGGCGTAGTAACGCGCTTGCAGCTTGCGGATCCAATAGCGCCAAGCCGCATATGCCAGCCGCCGGTCGCCCGTGAGATGCTCTTCAAATCGACGCTCGTCGAATTCGGCGTCGCTGAAGCAGCCAAATTCCGGTGTCAGTCCGCGCAGCGTGCGGATCAGCCCGAGCTGCGCCCTGATCACATCGGCGACGAGCCAGAACTGCGCTTTTTGCGCAAATTCGAGCGCGGCTTCCGCTTCATTCTGGATCTCCACCAGCGGTTCACCGCTTGCGATAAGGTGTGTGATCAAAGCGCCGCGCGCGATGTTCGCAAAGCTCACATCGCCTGTCTCCTGCGCGGCCTCGAGCGCGGTCCGCACCAGGGGAATGGCCGTGCGGACGTGCCGCGTCCAGGCAACAACGTGCCCGAACCCCAGGTAGACACGCGCTTTGAAGCCAAGGAGCCCGCCGTTCTCCACCAAATCCACGCCGAGTTGGCCGAAGCGAAATCCCGATTGGTAATCACCGAACCGGGGCCCGAGCAGCATTCCGAGCCAGACATAGGCGAAACATGATGCACCGCGATTGCCATGTTCGAGACTCACGTTGGCCATGCGAGCAATGACAAGGCAGTGCAGATTGGTATCGGTGAACAGGGCCGGTGGCAGCAGCTCCGCGAGCACGTCCATGGTCGCACACCATATCCCGTCACTCATCGCCGGCAAAGCGATGAGCGCCTCGATCGGCCGGCTTCCGAGCCGCCGCCACATCTCTTCGAATTCGCCCCGGACCTCCTCGTCCGTCGGATGCGGCGACCACGAGATGCCAACGTGCTTCAGATATTCGAGGCCCACATCGACGGCACGGTCGCTCTGAGCCAAGGTCATGTAGAGCGGCACGCGCACACAGGTGATCGCTGCGAGATCGACCAGGTTTGCGGCGCGATGCGCTAGCATCGCAAGCCGCTGCTCCGCTGCCGCCAACGCGCCAGTGAGGAATTCGCATTCCGCGCGAAGCAGGTTGAGCGCAAAGGCGAGTTCGTGTTGTTGCTTCCAGCAGTCTTCCGGCAGCAGGCGTGCTCCATCGACCAGATATTTCAGCGCCGGCGCGTAAGCGGTCGAGCGTTTGGCGCGTTTGCCTGCGAGCAGATTGAGCTCGGCCAGCTGCTCGCGTTCATCTCGCGAGGTCATCAAGGTCTCGCCACGGTTTAGTTGGTTGACGATCTCGAAGATGGCCTTCTCACGCTCCTCCTGCAGAGTCTGCGCCAGAAGTCGGCGGCCAATTCGCAGATGCACCGCCGCGCGTAGATCATCCGCGATCAGCGAATAGGCGGCTTCCTGCACGCGGTCGTGCACAAACCTGTAGGCTCCCGTCTGGTGCTCGACCAATTCCTGGCGAACGGCCTCCCATAGATCGGAATGAACCTGCGGATCGGAGCGCTCGAGCACGATCGAGAGTGTCGTACTTTCGGCGATGTTGCCGAGACAGGCCAGCTGCTGCAGCGTATTCAGTGTGCCAGCCGGCAGGCGGCTCAGCTTCTCGATCATCAGGTCCACGACATTGTCGGTATGACCCTTGAGGTGAATGCGATCCAGATCCCAGCACCAGCACCCTGCGTCATGATCGAATCGGACTAGTCCCTCTTCGGCAAGTGCGCGGAGGAACTGAATGACGAAGAATGGGTTGCCGGCCGTTTTCTCGTGGATCAGCTGGGCGAGCGGCGCGGCACGCTTCAAATCGCAGTGAAGCGCATCTGAAATCAATTGCGAAATGTGTTCGCCGGCGAGCGGCGCAAGGATGATCTGCTGCACGTTTGCGCCAGCGTTCCTTATGGCTTCAAGCCTCCGCCGCAATGGATGAGCGGCGGTGACTTCGTTGTCGCGATAGGCGCCGATCAGCATCAGGTATTGCAGATCGGACCGGGTCAACAGATCCTCAAGCAGGTCCAACGTAGCAGCATCGAGCCACTGCAGATCGTCGAGGAACAGCGCCAATGGATGCTCGGATCGTGCGAACACCCCTATGAAACGCCGGAGCACGAGATGGAAGCGGTTTTGTGCCTGCCGCGGGGGCAACTCGGCAACGGGCGGCTGCTCTCCCATGATCAGCCGCAATTCAGGGATCAGGTCGGCAACGAGCCGTCCATTTGCGCCCAGCGCATCTTGAAGGGCTTGGCGCCACCTCGTGAGTTCGGCGTCATTCTTGCTCAGAAGAGACCGCACGAGACTCTGAAAAGCCTCGACCAGCGTGGAATACGGAATATCGCGTTTGTACTGATCGAACTTGCCTGAAGCGAACAGTCCCTGCGACGGAATTAGCCGATGATGGAGCTCATTGACCACCGAGGACTTGCCGACGCCGGCATAGCCGGAAACCAGCACCAATTCCGGCGCGCCGCTCTTAATCATGCGCTCAAAGGCAGCCAGCAAGGTTTCAATCTCGCAGCCTCTTCCGTACAGCTTTTCGGGGATCAGCAACCGGTCGGGCGTGTCGTACTGCCCGAGTGCAAACTCTTCTACGCGGCGTCCGGTTTCCCATTCACTCAGGCAGCGGCTTAGATCATGCTCGAGGCCTGACGCGCTCTGATAGCGTTGCTCGGCGGACTTGGCGAGCAGCTTGAGGACTATGGCCGAGATTGGGGCCGGTACAGTGCTCACCCGCTCGCTGGGCGGCACCGGCTTTCTCGCGATATGGCAATGCACCCACTCCATCGAATGTGCCGCAGTGAACGGCAACGAGCCGGTCAGCATTTGATAGAGCGTCACACCAAGCGAGTAGAGATCGCTGCGGAAATCGATCGAGCGGTTCATCCACCCGGTCTGTTCGGGCGCCATGTAGGGGAGCGTGCCCACGATAAACTCGGGCGGTCCTGGCGTGCGTCGTTCCCGGACCAGGCGTGAGGCTGTACCGAAGCCGGTGAACCGGATCCGTCCATCCTCGCAATTCACCAGAATATGCGCGGGTTTGATGTCCTTGTGAATAAGGCCGCACCGATGCACCTTGTTCATGGCTCTCGCGATGCCGATCGCCAGTCGCAAGAAGCGTCCGATGTCCATGGGAGCGCCAAGCAACCGGTCGAGCGGCTGGCCGCCAGGATACTCGAGCAGCAGAACTGGATGACCGCCGGAGTACTCCAGCCCAAGCGGCCGCAGGGCCCATCCGCCGTCCAGCTGGTCCTTCAGTGCAAACTCGTGAGCGAGACGATCAAGGATGCCGGACGAAGCGTGCTTCACCTTGGGAAGTACCGCCAACACAGCTCTGCAGCCGCTATTCGAATCCGGGCGCAATGCCCGGCAAAAGATGCGGGCATCGTCCTCCCATAGCACTTGGAACCTGTTGTCCATACGCGTCGAACCGAAAACGATGGGTTCAACCGGAAGCCTCCAAGTGGCCCAACGCCCGGGTGAGGAGGTACTGTCCTAAGCGTGGAGTCTGCCACAAACGCGGGCATGTGCCCAGTGTAAGCTGCCGCGTCGGCCAACGCAGGTCGAAGAAGCGTCGCGGATCGTCTGCAGAGGTTTTCTCACAATCCTTGGTTTATGCCGGTTCGGCGCTATCGGAATAGGCTCGTTCGCGCCGTGCGCGTCAGGCGCTGACAGCACATCGCCTGGTCCTGCGCGTCTTCAAGCAACTTCGTGCCGAATTTCGCTTCGTTTGACCGCGCGTGCTTCATCTACGCTGGAGCCAATTGGCAACGGGATGCGTAGCTGTAGGGTGACCAAATTCCGCAAAAGGCGCTTGCGATGAGCCAGCGCCTTCGCGCCGGTGCGAGCTGAAAACTATCGCTTTTCATGCTACGTTGATTTGGCATGATTGATCCATGCGAACCGATCGTCCATGCACAATTGCCATTCTCGCCGACGACCTCGGCTCTCCGGGCCTGGCTCTGGCCTTGGCCAAGCGGCTTGCGCCGGTTCAGGTTGCGTCTGACGTGACGCTGGCCGGTGGCAGCGAGATTCTTGTTGTTGTCGGCAGTTCCAACCCGCGCCGCCATCGTCAGGCCGATCGGATCGGGGTCGAGCGCGGTGTTGCCCTGTTACGAGCTCCGGTGGAACGTATCGACGACCCCGGCTCCATCCTGCGCGACATTGCGCAGGCTGCAGCTGGAAGTGTGGTCGACGAGCGTTTCGACGTTGTGATGGCCACTGGCGGGGATACAATGGAGGCGATCCTCGATGGCCTGGACATCTCTGCGTTCGAGATTCTGCAGGAGCTCGAGGCAGGGTTTCCGCTCGGCCGCGCGTCGCTCGGGAATGGGCGAGAGCTGCTCATCGCCATGAAGGCGGGCGGCTCTGGCGACGACGACACGCTGCGCCGTGCGATCGCGCGGCTCCGCGCCTGCGCCTCGCTGTCAGAAAAGGTTCTGCGATGACCCAAATAGCTCCCCTTGCCATCACCATGGGCGATGCCTCCGGCATCGGCCCGGAGATCGTGGCCAAGACATTGGCGAAAAGCGCCGAAAACCTGGTCGTCTTCGGCAGCTCGGTCGTGATGGAGAACATCGTCGATCGTCTGGGTCTCGGCCTCAAGGTCAAGCGAATCGCCGGACCTCACGAGGCGCGGTCTGAGCCGCGGTCCGTCGAGGTCGTGGAGGCGACGCAAATCATCGCGCCGCCTCCGCTCGGGAGAGTCAGCGCCATGTCCGGCCAAGCTTCCTTCGACGCCGTCGTCGCCGCCATCGCGGCAGCCAAAACCGGCAAGGTCAGCGGCATCGTCACCGCGCCAATCAACAAGGAGGCAATGGCAAGCGCGGGCATTCGGTATCCCGGGCACACTGAGATTCTCGCGGAGTATGGTGGCGCGAAGCGCGTCGCGATGATGCTGGCCAACGACGAAATCCGCACGGTACTCGTCACGATCCATACGTCTCTGCGCAAGGCCATCGACGAGGCGGATTTTGATGCGCAGATGTCGGCCATTCGGCTCGCAAATGAGGGTGGGAAGGCTCTCGGAATCGCGGCACCGCGCGTTGCGGTGGCAGGGCTCAACCCCCATGCCGGTGAAAGCGGTCTATTCGGCGACGAGGAAATCCGGATCATTGGTCCCGCGATCGAGGCGGCACGCGCAGAGGGCATCGACGTCAGCGGCCCGTGGCCCGGCGACACCGTCTACATGCAGGCCCGCAAGGGCCGCTTCGATGTGGTTGTGGCCCAATATCACGACCAGGGCCTGATTCCTGTGAAATATCTCGGCCTCGAAAAGGGTGTGAACATCACGCTGGGCCTGCCGTTCGTCCGTACAAGTCCTGACCACGGCACTGCGTTCGACATTGCAGGCCGAGGCATCGCCGATCCCGCCAGTCTCGAGACCGCGCTGGCTTACGCGCGAAGGCTCGTCGCCGCGCAGATTAAAGCCAAAGAAGGGGTAGTCTAATGGGCCTTCGCTTCATCTTCATGCTCACGCGTAACGATCGCACCGTCGAGGACGCATCTGAACAACTCAAGACCGCCCTGGGCCTCGGTGTTCGCCACATTGGCTTCAAGGACATCGGCCTGCCGATCGACAGACTCAAAGTGCTCAATCAGGCCATCAAGGCAGATGGCGCGACCTCCTATCTCGAAGTCGTTTCACTCGACCGGCAAAGTGAGATCGTTTCGGCGAAGGCGGCGGTCGAAATCGGCGTCGACGTCTTGCTCGGCGGCACAAATGTTGACGACGTGCTACCGATCCTTGCCGGCACCGGGATTCAATACTGCCCCTTCCCGGGTCGCATCTCCGGTCACCCGAGTGTGCTCGAAGGGACGATCGATGAGATCGTTGGGAGTGCCAAGGCGCTCGCCTCGCGGGAAGGCGTTTATGGCCTCGACCTGCTCGCCTATCGCTCCAAGGAAGACGTCCCGGCCCTCATCAAAGCGGTTTGCGCGGCGGTGCCCAAGCCCGTCTACGTGGCCGGCTCGATTGATACGCCTGAGCGGATCGCCGCGCTGAAGGACGCAGGAGCCGCCGGCTTCACCATCGGCACGGCCGCATTGGATGGCAAGTATCCGGCCGTCGACAAGGACGTCGCTCGCCAGCTCGGGGCCATCATTCGTGACGTGGCCGCTCTGAACCGGCATCTCTCGCCGCTCCACAAGAAGAACCTCGCCAACTCGTTCGGCCAGCTCGAGGAGACCTGGTCTCCGAAGATCGCCGGCCAGATCAACGACATGCAGATCAAGCTCGCCAAGTTCGCGGGCGAGTTCGCCTGGCGCTTTCACAGGAGCAGCGACGAGCTCTTCCTGGTGCACAAGGGCCGCCTGCTGATGAAGTTCCGTGATCGGGACGAGATCATCGAGCAAGGCGAGTTCATCGTGGTCCCCCATGGGGTCGAGCATTGTCCCGTCGCGCTGGACGACATCTGCGAGGTCTTGCTGCTCGAACCCGGCACAGCCTTGGATGCCGGCACCGCTCACGCCGGGCCGCCTGGTTTCCGACGATCCGTCCTATAAGACCTGGGAGCAGGATTCCTGCCGCGGCGACTCGGTGAAGGCAGGAGTCTGGGAGGCCTCGCCTGGCGAGAACCGCTCGATCGAGGGCGAGACCTTCGAGTCCTGCCACATCGTTTCCGGCGTGGTGGAGCTGACCGAGGAAGGCAAGAAGCCTCGCATTTTTCCGAGCTCACGCAGCCTCTCGGACAGACGGGTCGCCAGCTCGGGCGCGAGCTCAACAAAGACCATGTTGGACTGCGACGGTGTGACCGTCAGGCCCTCGATCCCCATAATGATCCAAGCGGCGCACGAAGGCTTCGCCACGAGCGCGGTTCAACGGGTCTGCAGGCAGGCTGCGTCACCCTCAACCGAACCGGGACTCGATCGGGCTCGAGCAGCTTGTATCACTCAAGCGGTCAAAAACCCGAACATCTTGCGAAGTCCCGGATGATTTCAGCACATTCTATCGCGCGCACGATGCGATGAACGGCTGATCGGAAGCTTTGCTTCCGCATTTGGCAGCCGAGGTTTGTTGGAATATGTCGCCCCGCGTCGAGCGCATTCACAGCGACGAGCGTGTTCCGGCCGAGGCCGACGTCGTCATCGTCGGCGGCGGCATCCTCGGCGCTACGGCCGCCTATTACCTGGCGAAGCGCGGTGTCTCCGTGGCGCTCCTGGAGAAGGGCCACGTCGCCTGTGAGCAATCGAGCCGAAACTGGGGTTGGTGCCGCCAGCAGAACCGCGACCGCCGCGAACTGCCGCTCTCGGTGCTCTCGATGCGGCTGTGGGACGAACTCACGCGCGATATCAATCGGGATCTCGGATTTCGACGCTGCGGTCTGGTTTATGCGACCCATGACGAGGCTGTGCTCGCGGGCTGGGAAAAATGGCGCGAGGTCGCCAGGGAATACGACGTCGACACACGCGTGCTGAGCCGGGCGGAGGTCGCCGAGCGCGTCCCCGAAGCGCGGGACAAATGGGTCGGCGGCACCTATTCGGAGCGGGACGGCAAGGCTGAACCTGCGCTCGCCGCGCCTGGTATCGCCGATGGGGCCAGAGTCCTGGGCGCCACGATCCACCAGGGATGCGCCGCGCGGGCGCTCGACTTGGCCAATGGCAACATTGCGGGCGTGCACACGGAGAAGGGCTATATCAGAACCAGCGCGGTGCTGTGCGCCGCCGGTGCCTGGTCCTCGCGCTTCCTTCGCCCGCTCGGGATCAGTTTCCCCCAGGCGAGCATCCGGCAGACGGCGCTGCGTTCCACCCCCACGATCAACATCGGCGAGGCGGTCTCGACACCCTACTGCACGATCACGCGCCGACTGGACGGCAGCTACACGCTTGCGATCAGCGGCAAGGCGAATCTCGAAATCACGCCCCAGGCGCTCCGGTACAGCCGGGAGTTCATGCCGCAGTTCTTGCGTCGCCTGAAGAACGTCAGGCTCGGCGTCGGGCGATCATTCGTTTCGGGGCCGGATTCATTGCCCGCGCTGCTGACCAACGACGATCGCATCTTCGAACAGAATCGCGTGCTGGATCCTCCGCCTTTGAAATGGCTGATGAGCCAAGTGGTGGAGAGCGTCCGGAAGACCTTCCCCCAACTCGGCGAAATAAAGATCGACAGCGCCTGGGGCGGCTTCGTCGATTGCACGCCGGATGCAGTGCCTGTGGTATCGCAGGTGGACGGGGTGAAGGGCCTCGTCCTCGCGGCGGGCTGCTCGGGCCACGGCTTCGGCCTGGGCCCGGGACTCGGCTATCTTGCCGCACAGCTTGTCGTCAACGACACGCCGTGCGTCGATCCCACACCGTTCCGGCTGTCGCGTCTGGTCGATGGCTCCAAGCTGGACATCTCCGCCATCTGAAGATCGAGCCGGAGGTCAGGCCTGACGCGCGACAAGCGGCGCGCGATCGATCGCGCCGTCTCGGAGCAAAAATTAGACGGAAAATTCGGGCCGTTGGACCGGGGCGGCCACTATGGCGAGGCAACCCCTGTAAGCTCTCCAGGAATTAACTGGCGCGCTGTCGGCGCCGGATCTCAGGCTTGACGTCGTTCAGGAGACGGTTTCGGAAGGCTTCTCGCAGCTAGTTCCTGACCAGCGCGGATCAAATTCTCCATCGCCTGTGCGAATAGGGCGTCCTGTACCGCCAGCCACCGGTTGAGCATGAAAACGAAGCTCGTGTAGATGAAGTTGGCGAGCTCCATGATCTCCGGGATTCGTCCTCGGGGCGTACATGGCCGCACGCAACCAATCTGCGTAGAGCAACAGGAATTCATGGTCCTTCTCTCGCGCCATGTGCTCCGCATGCGGACGGCGAAGCACATAGAGCGTCATTTCCTGCAGCGCGAGTTGCTCGCCTGGAGCTTTCTTGATTTCGCTCCAGATGAACTGCAGAAGATCCGCGAAGTCCTGAACAAGCGGCTCCAGCGCGGGTCCCCGGAATAGGTTCGGTGTTTGTCTTGATCAGTGCGACTTCGGCAATTCTTTCCAGGGTAACTTGCCCGGTGCTGGCGATGCACTCCCGCGAGGACCATGTGGTGCCGCCTTGCTTAAGTTGATCTTTCGGCGGTGGTGCCTGGCCCTTAATGCTCGAACTGCGGCTGCCAGCGCAGCAGATAAGACTGCAGTGCGCGGACGGCGACCGCCAGCAGGATTCCTACGAACATCATGACGAAGATGGCGACCATCATCTCGCTGGCGTTGGCGCGTGCCTCCGCCTCGATGATGAGCTTGCCGAGCCCGCGCTCGGCACCGATGAACTCGCCGACGATGACGCCGATCAGCGCGAATGAAACCGCCGGCAGCAACGAAGCGAACACCCAGGCGAGCGCGGAGGGAATCACGACCGTGCGCAGCACGGTGAATTCGCTGGCGCCGAGCAGGCGAGCAGCCGCGATCTGGTCGCGGTCGACCGCGCGCGTGCCCTCGAAGGTGTTGAAGAACACCACGAAGAACACGACGAGCCACGCGGTCGCGATCTTGGAGAGATCGCCGAGGCCGAAGATCAGGATGACGAGCGGCACCAGCGCAATGCGCGGGATCGAGTTTAGCGCCACGATGTAGGGCCCGAACACGCGCGCCAGAAAATCGGAGCGGCCGAGGATCAGACCGGCCGCAATTCCGCTCGCCGAGCCGAACAGAAATCCCCACCAGGTGTTCTTCAGGGTCACCAGGGTGGCGAGCCAGAGATTGTTGTCGTTGCCTTTGAAGCAAGCCGCAAAGCCGCTTGCATCGGATAAGCAGCCAAGACGGAGGAAGCTCTGCCAGATCAGCGACGGCTTTGCGACGAAGTAAGGATCGAGGATTTTCGGCACATAGGCCTTCGGCAGCAGCGCCTTGCTCCAGTCGAAGCCCCATTGCCAGATGATGAGCACGGCTGCGAGGATCGCGATCTGCCAGAACAGGATGACGGCGCGGCTTCTGCTCATATCAGTCGGCCCTGGTGCGGCGGAATTCTTCGCCGAGCGAATGCCAGATGTGGGAGTAGAGGCGGCCGAATTCGGCGGTCTCGCGCAAGGCGACAGGATCGCGCGGCCGCGGCAGCGCGATCTCGAAATCCTCCTTCAACCGCCCGGGCCGCGCCGAGAGCAGGATGATGCGGCTCGCCAGGGTAATGGCTTCGCCGAGATCGTGCGTCACGAACAGCACAGTCTGCCGTTCACGCTCCCAGATCTCCAGCAGCGTCTTGTGCATCTCGAGCTTGGTGTGGGTGTCGAGCGCGCCGAACGGCTCGTCCATGAGCAGGATCTCCGGCTCCAGGATCAGCGTGCGCATCAGGGCGGCGCGCTGGCGCATGCCGCCCGACAGCATGCGCGGGAAGCTTTGCGCAAAACCTGAGAGGCCGGCCTTCTCGATCGCCGATGCAACGCGCCGCCCACGTTCCGGCTTGGGCAGCCCGGCGATCTCCAGACCATAGCCGATATTCTGCTCCACGGTGCGCCAGGGAAACAGCGTGTCACGCTGGAAGACGTAACCGACCTTGCGGTTGACCTTTCCGGTGTCAACTGCGTCCTCGTCGATCAGGATGCGTCCGCCCGAGCGCGGCAACAGGCCTGCGACCATGTTCAGGATGGTGCTTTTGCCGCAGCCGGAGGGGCCGAGCAGCGCGACGAACTCGCCCTGCTTGACCTCGAAGGAAACGTCATCGACCGCGACGAACTCGCGGCCGGCCGAGATGAAGCGCTTGGCGAGACCTTGCACGGCAACGCGCGAGCGGGCCGCGGTCGCATCCTTGTCCTCTCGCGCGAGGGCGAGGCTCGGGCCCGGCGTGGCCATCATTTGGATTTCGCCCCCGCCGCCGCGAGGAAGCTCATGTCGACGACGTCCTCATATTTGGTTTCGGGAATATCGGTGCCCTTGCGATACCAGGGCTTTGCGCCGCGCTCGAACGCGGCCTTGTCGATCTGCCCGTCATAGGCCCAGGTGGATGTGTCGAAGCCGAGTTCGGCGCTGACCGCATCCGGATCGATGCCGGAGAAATATTTCGGCGTGACCAGCGCCTGCACCTCGGCGAGCGGAGCTGCCTTGACGTAGGCCATGGCACGCGAGATCGCGTTGACATAGGCCTGCACCATCGCCTTGTCCTGCTCGACCGTATCCTGCAACGTGTAGATCACGAGGACGGGCAGCGTGCCGCCAAAGTCCTTTTCGAACACGCCGGGCTTGGAGGTGTCGTAAATCGTCTTGCCGAATCCCTTCTTCTCGACTTCGACGATCCAGCTCGGCGGCGCCATGATGGCGTCGAATTGCTTGGTCTGCAGGGAAGGGAACATCGTGTTGGGGCCGCCGCCGGCAACCCAGTTCACCTTGTCGCCTAGCCCGCGCGCCTCGAACACATAGGTACCGAACACCCAGGTGCCCGAACCGATGGCGGTCGCGGCGACGATCGGCTTGGCGCCATCGGCGCGCTTGTAGGAGGCAAGCTTCTCGACCGAATTGATGCCGCTCTCGTAGAGGTCCTGCCGAACCATGATGTTGGCATAGGAGCATACCATCTCGGTCGCGAGCAGGATCTTGCAGGGCTTGCCACGTGCGCTGAGCTGGAGCGGATGGCTGGCATCGCCATGGGCGAACAGGGCTTGCCCCGCAGCGAGCGTCTGCCGGCCGAACGTGCCGGCGTTACCTGTGACGAGCTTGGAATCGAGCCCTTCGTCCTTGAAGTAGCCCTTCAGCTCCGCGATCATGCCGATGGCATAGACCGGCGACACCGGTCCGAATGCGAGCGAGACCTGCTTCGTTTCGGCGTGCAACCGTCCCGGCAGCAGCGACGCGCCCGCCCATGCGGAGCCCGCGATCAGCGCCTGGCGCCTGTTTATGCTCATGTGCTGCTCCTCCCTTGGTTCTTGCCTTCGTTCTTGCCTTGGTTCTTGTTGAGCCGGGCCGGCCGGATCAGGACGGCGCAACCTTGATCGTGCCCTGCTTGCGCAGCGCTTCGATCTCATCCGGCGACATGCCGATCTCGCTGAGGATCTCGCTGCTGTGCTCGCCGATCCCGGGAGGATCATAGCGATTGGGCAGACGCATTCCGTCCATGGAAACCGGCAACAGCGGCGTCTTGGCATCGCGGCCGTCAGGAAGCCGAATGTCGGTCAGACCACCCGACCGGTTGAGATGCGGATCGTCGAAGAGATCGCCGGGCTTGTTCACCGGGGCGTAAGGCAGATCGAGCTGCTCGAGCCGCGCGGCGAGATCGGCCTTGTCCCATTGCTTGAATATCTCAGCGATCTCCGGGATCAGCCAGTTGCGATGATCGACGCGGCCGTTGCTGGTCGCAAAGCGGGGATCGGAGAGCCAGGCTTCGCGACCGAAGGCGCGGCAGAACGCCTCCCACTGCTCTTCACCGACGATGGTGACGAACAGATTCGAGCCATCCCTGGTGTCGAAGAGGTCGTAAACCGGCCACGGGCTGTCCTTGATCGAATATGGAACGGACGGCTGGCCGCTGACCACCTCGCACATCATCGCCTGCGCCATCAGGAAGACGTTGTTCTCATAAAGGGCGCTCTGGATGTAGCGGCCCCGTCCGGTGCGCTGCCGCTCGGCGAGCGCAGCCTGGATCGCGATCACCCCGAACATGCCGCCCATGACGTCGTTGACGGAAGCGCCCGCGCGCATCGGCCTGTCGGGCAAACCGGTCATGTAGGCGAGGCCGCCCATCATCTGCACGACTTCGTCGAGCGCGAGACGGTTCTCGTAAGGCCCGGGCAGATAGCCCTTGAGCGAGCAATAGATCAGGCGCGGTGCAAAGGTCGCGACGCTCTCGTAGTCGAGGCCGATCCGCTTCAACAGGCCTGGCCGGAAGTTCTCGATCAGGACGTCGCTGCTGGCAATCAGCCTGCGTGCGATGTCCTGGCCCTGCGCGCTTGATGTGTCCAACGCGATGCTGCGCTTGTTGCGGCTGTAGGTCGCAAAGAAGCCGGCCGCAGGCCCCTTGAAGGTGCGGGTGCGGTCGCCCTTGGGCGGTTCGACCTTGATCACGTCGGCACCGAGGTCGGCGAGGATCAGCCCGCAGCTCGGCCCCATAACCATCTGGCTGAACTCGATCACGCGAAGGCCGGCCAACGGTCGAAGCTCAGATGCCGTCTCACGCGCAGCCATGGTCATGCCGCCCTCCGCAGGACCTTGGGAATTCCGGCCTCGTGCAGATGGCCGGTCAGATGGTTCGCCGGAATGTGACGGGCGAGAATCTCGCGCGTCTGCATCAGGCGGTCGAGGTCGATGCCGGTGGAGAGCCCCATACGCTCCAGCATGAACACCATATCCTCGGTGACGATGTTGCCGCGCGCGCCCGGCGCGAACGGGCAGCCGCCGAGGCCCGACACCGCGGCATCGAATCGGCGTATGCCGGCTTCGAGGCCGGCGACGGCATTGGCAAGGCCCGCGCCGAGCGTGTCGTGCAGATGCAGCCGCAGCGACATTTGCTTTCCGACCTCACGCTGCACGGCGGCGACGATCTGCCGGATCGATGTGGGCGTCGCATAACCGACGGTGTCGGCAAGCCCGATCTCGTCGGCGCGGGCCTCCGCGAAGGCGCGCGCGACCCGGCATACGGCGGCTTCGCTCACCTCGCCCTCCAGCGAGCAGCCGAACGCGGTGGAGATCGCGCCCACCAGTTGCGGCCGCTGACCCACCGGGCGAGCATCGATCACGGTACGCACCGCGCGAAAGCCCTCGATCTGCTCGTCGATCGTGCGGCGCACATTGGCGCGGTTGTGCGTCTCGCTGGCCGAAATCACGAAATAGATGGCGTTGACGCCGGCCGAGATGGCGCGTTCGGCGCCCTTCACGTTGGGCGCCAGTGCGCCGATGGTCGCGGCATCGTGCGTGAGCGCATGCGCCATCACCGCATCAACGTCGGCGAATTGCGGCACGACCTTCGGCGGCACGAAAGAGCCGGCATCGATCTCGCGCACGCCGGCGGCGGAGATCGCATCGATCAGCGCACACTTGGCTTCCGTCGGAACGAAGACGGCCAGGTTCTGCAGGCCGTCACGCGGAGCGACTTCGCAGATGTGGACGTCGGGCGCGCGCGCCATCGGGGCTCTCCCTGCTCGATTGTATATTGTTGCATTAAAGAACAATCCATGGGACAGTCTGTCAAGCCCTAAAACTGCGTGCAGTGCAATGACGGCCACCCAGAGTTCCCGACGTTCCCACGGCAAAGCCGGTTCCGAGCGCGCCGAGCACGTCGCCGGCCTGATCATGGCGCTCGCCCGGCGCGACGGCATGAAGGCCGGCGATCGCCTGATCGAGCAGAGGCTGGCGGATGCGCTCGACCTGTCCCGCGCGCCGATCCGGCTCGGGCTGAAGGCACTGGAAGCCGCAGGCCTTGCGCGCGGCGAGCCGCATCGCGGCTTCGTGCTGGCGAAGAATCCGACCAGCGGCGCGGCCCAGCCGGCGCTCGCGGCGGTCAGACGCGGCGAACAGATCTATGCGAGCATTGCCGGCGACGTTCTGACGCGGCGGCTCTCGGCCGACGTCACCGAGGCAGAGTTGATGCGCCGGTATGATCTGAGCCGGGCCGATCTGCAGCGTTTGCTCGATCGCATCGCGGCCGAGGGGTGGATCGCGCGCTTGCCGGGCTATGGCTGGCGTTTTGCGGAGTCAGTGTCGAGCCCGGCCGCGCAGGCGCAGGCGATGGCCTTTCGCGTGGTGATCGAGCCGGCGGCGATGGCGCAGCCGGGCTACGCACTATCGTATGAGGTGATCGCGCGGCTGCGGGAGCGGCAACAGCGGGTCCTCGACGGCGAATTCGAGAAGATGACCATCGGCGAGGTTTACCAGTCGGGCTGCGATTTCCACGAGGAGATCATCCGCGGTGCCGGCAATCCCTTCTTCCTCGAAGCGCTCAAGCGCGTGAACTCGATCCGCCGCTTGTTCGCCTATCGCAGCTTCGCCGACCGTGAAGGCATGCGCCGACACGTGCGCGAGCACCTGCGCTTGCTCGACCTGTTGGAAGGGCGCCACTTTCCGGAAGCAGCTGAGCTGATGACGCGGCACTTGCAGCGCCCGCTAGTCGAAGGCCTGTCTTGATGATCTTCGCGCCGCTGGGAAACTATTGATCCAAGCTGCCATGGGTCAACACACGATCACCAACCGACGTCAGCACTGATGGAGAAGCTTATGCGTCGAATCCCAGTCGCGATTTCGTTGCTTGCGCTCACAGGGGGCCATAAGCCCTGGAATCTCGACAGGGCACACCGAGCCCTCCCTGCTTCCGATCGGAGCGAGGGTCGGGGATTTGGACCTTTCACCTGTTTATCGTTGGTCCGACTCTCTGCCAGAGCGACCGGGGCTCATGCCGCGCAAGGAGACGGGGCCAGCACAGCCCGAACAACAAGCGCAGGTCTTGCCAACGGATCCTCTCATCGTTCCGGTGGGCCGTCTGCTCGATTTCGTCGTTCGGAATAAGAGAAATCAGCTGCGATCTCTGATTCTCAAGGCCACAAAAATACCAACAAATCGGACGGCGTGGGGCCAGTGTTTCGCTCGTGTCTTCAATGAGTCTTGGAGATTTTCCGAAAAAGATGGAAATCCAACCAATGGTTTAGGTTGCTGATAACATTAGCAATTTTTTCTTGGTGCCCCTGGCCGGAATCGAACCAGCACTCCTTGCGGAACTCGATTTTGAGTCGAGCGCGTCTACCAGTTCCGCCACAGGGGCCCTCGGTCGGCCCCTCCGATGGAGGGCGTCGCGAAGCCGGCGGACTATAGCCATGGGGAAGACGGGGTCAACCCGCGCCAAAGTGATACCCGATGTTCTCGACAGGGGCTTGGGTCGGGGCTAGAGCCTTGAAGCCAGCCCCACCTGAAGAGGCCGCCGTGACGACCCAGAGTGCCGCAATGCCCGCGTTTCGCCCCGCTGTCGGCGGCCCGGCGCTGACCGCCGCGCTGGCCGTGACCGTGATCGCGGCTGCGACGATCGCGGGGGCCTGGTTTTTTCAGCTCGTTCTGGGGATCGTGCCCTGTCCGCTCTGCCTCGAGCAGCGCTACGCCTATTACCTCGCGATCCCGCTCGGGGCGCTCATGGTGCTGGCGGCGCGGGGCGGGGCGCCGCGGCCGCTGCTGCTGGCCGGGCTCGCGATCCTCGCGCTGGCAACGCTCGCCAATGCCGGGCTCGGCACTTACCATTCCGGCGTCGAATGGGGGTTCTGGAAAGGGCCAACCGATTGCTCCGGTCCGATCGTCAATCTCGGCAGCGCCGGCGACCTGCTGTCGCGGCTCGACACCGTCAAGGTGGTGCGCTGCGACGAGGTGCAGTGGCGCTTCCTTGGCCTCTCGCTTGCCGGCTACAATGTGCTGATCTCGCTAGCGATGGCCGCGATCGCGGCCTGGGGCTTCGTGCGAACGGCGCGGCGCGCCTAGCTAGATGGCGCTCGCGCCTTCGTGCTCGAAACCGAGATAGCTTGCCGCCACCCGTTCGTTCGCCGCGATATCGCTCGCCTTGCCGCTGAGCACGAACTCGCCGAGCTCCATCACATAGGCCTGGTCGGCGATCTTCAGCGCTGCCTGGGCATTCTGCTCGACAAGCAGCACGGAGACGCCGCTGGCCTTTAGCTCGGTGACGATGCGGAAAATGTCGGCGACGATGATCGGCGCGAGGCCGAGGCTCGGCTCATCCAGCATCAGCAGCTTCGGTTCGCCCATCAGCGCGCGGCCCATCGCAAGCATCTGCTGCTCGCCGCCGGACAAGGTGCCGGCGAGCTGTTTGCGGCGCTCCTTGAGGCGCGGAAACAGCGTGTAGATCCGCTCGATCGAGCCCCGCGCCCTGCTCCGCTCGATGCGGAAAGCACCTAACTCGAGATTGTCCTCGACATTCATGGTCACGAACAATTCGCGGTGCTCAGGGACCAGGCCGAGGCCCATCGCGACGCGATCCTCGATGTCGAGCCGGGCCAAATCCTGGCCGGCAAAGTTGACGCGACCCTTGAGCGGGAGGATGCCCATGATGGCCGATAGCAGCGTGGTCTTGCCCGCGCCGTTGGCGCCGACGATGGTGACGATCTCTCTCGCGCCGACTTCGAGCGCAACCGAGCGCACCGCTTCGACCTTGCCGTAGGCGACATGCGCGTCGGTGACCGATAACAGCGCGCTCATGCCGCCACTCCGAGATAGGCCTTGATCACTTCGGGATTGGTCTTGATCGTGGCGGGCGTTCCTTCCGCTATCTTGGTGCCGAAATCCAGCACCACGATGCGGTCGGCGAGATTCATCACGAAGCCCATGTCGTGCTCGACCAAAAGGACGCTCATGCCGCCGTCGCGCAGATCGCGCAGCAGCTTCGCAAGCTGTTGCTTCTCCATGTGACGCAGGCCGGCTGCCGGCTCGTCGAGCAGCAGCAGCATCGGGTCGACGCACAACGCGCGCGCGATCTCGACGATGCGCTGCTGGCCGAGCGAAAGGCTGCCTGCAAGCTGATGCATCTGCTCCGCGAGGCCCACGCGCTCGATCTGGCGGGCGGCCTCCGCCAGCAGTTTGGCTTCATCGGCGCGGTCGAGCCGCAGCATCGCGGCGAGCGGCCCGGAATGACCGCGAAGATGCGCACCGATCGCGACATTCTCCAGCACGGTCATGTCGGGCACGAGCTTGACGTGCTGGAAGGTCCTGCTGATGCCGAGCTTGACGATCTCCTGCGGTGGCGCGCGGTCCACCCTTTTGCCGAGCACCGAGATCGAGCCCGAGGTCGCCGACAGCACGCCGGTGATCAGGTTGAAGGTCGTGCTCTTGCCGGCACCGTTCGGTCCGATCAGGGCGACGATCTCGCGGGCCTGGACGTCGAACGAAACATTGTTGACCGCGACCACGCCGCCGAACTGTTTCCGCGCTTTTTCGACTTGGAGCAACACGCTGCCCTCGGCCCGCGAGCGGGTGCGCTGTTCGAGTTTCAGCGAGGTGTCAGGCTTCTTGCCGCCCCTGCGTTCGGGCAGCAGCGACATCAGCCACGGCCACACCCCGCCGGGCGCGAGCTGGAGCAGGGCCACCAGCATGATGCCGAACACGATGGTCTCGACTTGGCCGGAGCCGGGCAGGATCAGGGGCAGATAGCTCTGCAGCACCTCTTTCAGGATGACCACGATCGCTGCGCCCAGCACGCCGCCCCAGACATAGCCGGCGCCGCCGACGACCGCGATGAACAGATATTCAATGCCGGCCTGCGCGCCGAACGGCGTCGGGTTCACCGCGCGCTGGAGGTGCGCATAGAGCCAGCCGGAGAGGCCGGCGAGCACGGCGGCGTGGATGAACACCAGCATTTTTGCGCGCGGGGTCTGCACGCCGAACGCTTCCGCCGCGACATGCCCGCGCCGCAGCGCGCGAATGGCGCGGCCGGTGCGGGAGTCCAGCAGGTTCATGGTGACCAGCGCCGAGAGGATCACCGCGACCCAGATCGCAAAGTAGATCGAGGCGGGATCGAGCATCCTGAACGAGCCGATCGACAGCGGCGGGATCGCCGAGATTCCGTCGTTGCGTCCCAGGAATCCGAGTTTGCTGAAGAGGTAGAACAGGCCAAGCCCCCAGGCCAGCGTGCCGAGCGGCAGATAATGCCCGGAGAGGCGCACCGTGATCAGACCGAGCAGCACCGCGAGCAGCCCGCTGACCACGAGCGACAGCGGCAGCGTCAGCCAGGGCGACAGCCCGTAAGCGGTCGTGAGCAGCGCCGTGGTGTAGGCGCCGAAGCCGACAAAAGCCGCCTGGCCGAACGAGGTGAGGCCACCGACGCCGGTGAGCAGCACGAGGCCCATCGCGACCAGCGCGGAAAGACCGATATTGTCGAGCAGCACGATCCAGAACGGTGGCATGCCCGGAACGAACGGAATCGCCGCCATAACGAGTGCGAAGACGAGGATGGGAAGCCGGCTCTGCATGTTGGTGTCAGTCCTTCTCTTCCTCGACCGCAGGCGCCGCGAGCGAGCGCAGCAGCAGCACGGGGATCAGGAGCATGAACACGATCACCTCCTTGTAGTTGGAAGCATAGAAGGACGAGAATGCCTCGACGATGCCGACGAACAGCGCCGCGACGGCAGTCAGCGGATAGCTGACGAGACCGCCGATGATCGCGGCCACAAAGCCCTTCAACCCGATCAGGAAGCCGCTGTCATAGTAGAGCGTCGTAATCGGCACGATCATGATGCCGGACAGCGCGCCGATGACGGACGCCAGAAGGAAGGCGATCTGGCCCGATAGCGTGGTGCGGATGCCGGCCAGCCGCGCCCCTAACCGGTTGACGGCGGTGGCGCGCAGCGCCTTGCCGTAAAGCGTCAGGCCGAAGAACAGCCAGAGGCCGACGATGAAGGCGACGGTGATGCCGTAGACCGTGATGCTCTGGCCGGTGAAGCGCAGCGAGCCCGCGGTGAAGGCGCCGGAGAGCACGGCCGGTCCGCGCTGGCCCTCGGCGCCGAAGAACAAGAGCCCCAGCCCTTGCATCGCCAGATGGACGCCGACCGAGGCGATCAGCAGCACCAGCACCGAAGTGTGCGCCAGCGGCTGGAACGCGATGCGGTAGAGATAGAGGCCGATCATCGCCACGATCACCAGCGACAGTGCGATGCAGACCGCGACCGGCGGCTTCTGGGCGGCGAAGTAGATCGTCAGCGCCAACACGATCGCCGGCAGCACGATGTTGGCGAGCACGCTGCGCAGGATCAGCCGGCCATGTAGCGCCTTGCGCGCGACGAACAGGTCGAAGGCGCAGGCACCTATGCCCATGGCCAGCGCCAGCTTGGCCGTGCCCGGCATCTGGCCCGACGCCAGCGAGGCATAGGTCAGCGCGCCATAGGTGACGAACTCGCCCTGGGGGATGAGGATGACGCGGGTGACGGCGAACACGAGCACCAGCGCCAGGCCGAGCAGCGCATAGATCGCGCCATTGGTGATGCCGTCCTGTAGCAGGAACAGCATGATGGTGGTGTTCAAGACCGGACGCTCCCCCTCGAAGATTGGGGACCCGTCTCCGCGCTTGCGGTGGATGGTCCCTCACAGCCATTGAAATACGCTGACGATATTTGATATGATCCATAACAATTATCAAATATAACATCAAGGGTGGGAAACGACCCGTCCCGAATTTAGCGGGATTGCGAGCATGAGGCGATGACCGTTTCGAAAAGCGCTGAGAAGTCCTCCGAAAAACCCGGCGAGGCCACCAAAGGCCGCAAGGATGCGCCCGAGGGCCTGCCCGAAGCCCTCCAGCTCGGCGAGCTGTCCGAACAGCTCGGCTACGTGCTGAAACGGGCGCAGCTCAAGGTATTCGAGAATTTCCTGCGCTGCATGGCCTCGCTCCAGCTCACGCCGGCGCAATTCTCGGTGCTGTTGCTGGTCGAGAAGAACCCGGGCCGGAACCAGACCGAGATCGCCTCCACCCTCGGTATCCTCAGGCCGAATTTCGTCGCCATGCTCGACAATCTCGAGAGCCGCGACCTCTGCGCCCGGATCCGCTCCACCAACGACCGGCGTTCGCACATCCTGGTGCTGACCGATAAGGGCAAGGCGGTCCTGACGCGCGCCAAGAAGCTCGTCGCCACCAAGCACGAGTCGCGGCTCAACGAGCTGCTCGGGCAAGCCAACCGCGAAGCGCTGCTGCACATGCTGTCGAAGATCGCCAACGAATTTTGAGGGTTACGCCGCTGCGAACCGGTCGGCCAGTGCAGGCGTCTCCGCGGAGAGGAAGCGGCGCACGCGAGCAGCTCGCCGAGCGCGAGCGGATCGAGGTCTGCCACGTCCTGGTCGCTCTCAGCCATGCGCGGTGTCCCCGAACGCGCATTAGGGCAGGCGACGGTGAAATGAGCCCAATCATTTGTCCAAACACCGGGCTTGCCGCGCGAGCTTACAGGCGGCGCGGCCAGCCGCCAAATCCGCGGCCTGCGGCGTGGATTCAGAGATCGCTCACCATGGCGACGCCTGGGACTCAACCGGGGCAGGCGGCAGGTATCAGTCGACCAGGATCACCCTGATGTCGTTCACATTGGTCAGCGTCGGGCCGGGCATCAGCAGATCGCCGGTCACCTCGAAGAACGTCGTCGCGTCGTTGTTGTCGAGATAGGCTTGTGGCTGAAGTCCCTCCGCCTCCATCCTGGCGAAGGTCGCCGCGTCGATCAGCGCACCGGCGGGATCGGTGGGGTTGCCCGCGCCGCCGTCCGCGCCGTCGGTGTCGCCGGCAAGCGCCGAGATGTCGGGCGTATTCTTCAACAGTGAGGCCAGCGCCAGCGCGTATTCCTGGTTTGGGCCGCCGCGGCCATTGCCTCGCACGGTCACCGTGAGCTCGCCGCCGGACAGGATCGCGACGCGCTTGCCCTGCGCCCGGGCGGCAAGCGCGAGCCTGGCGTGATCGGCGGCGACCTCGCGGGCCTCGCCCTCGAGATCGGCGCCGAGATCGATGGTCTCATAGCCCGCGTCCTTGGCGAGCTTCACCGCAGCGTCGAGCGATTGCTTGGGCCGCGCGATCAATTCGAAATGCGCGCGGGCAAAGGCGGCGTCGCCGGGCTTGCAGCTTTCATTGGCGGGATCGTCGAGCGCGCGCCGTACGGCATCGTCGATGGCGAGCTTGTACTTTGCAACGATCGCGCGTGCGTCGGCCAGCGAGGTCGGATCGGGCACGGTGGGACCCGAGGCAATCGCGGAGGGATCGTCGTGCGGCACATCGGAGATCGCCAGCGTCACGATCTCGGCGGCATTCTTGCCGGCGCGCGCCAGTCGGCCGCCCTTGATGCGCGAGAGATGCTTTCGCACGACATTCATCTCGCCGATCGGCGCGCCCGAGCGCAGCAGCGCCTTGTTGACCGCCTGCTTCTGCGCAAAGCTGATCCCATCGACCGGCGCGATCCAGTTCGCCGAGCCGCCCCCGGTGAGCAGCACCAGCAGCAGATCGTCAGGACCGGCTTCGCCTGCGAGCGCGAGCGTGTCGGCCGCACCCTTCAGGCCGGCCTCATCGGGCACCGGATGGCCGGCTTCGACGATTCGGATGCGGCGGGTCGGCGCGCCGTAGCCGTGGCGCGTGGTGGCGATGCCGACGAGGCGCTCCGGAGCCAGCTTGAGGGCATCGAGATAGTGCCGTTCCGCGGCGGCGGCCATCGCGGCGGCGCCCTTGCCGGCGGCAAGGCAGATCACCCGGCCCTTCGGAGCGGGGCGCAGATGCGGCGCCAGGATCGTATTCGGATGGGCCGCGGCAACGGCGGCGTCGTAGAGCGCGCGGAGCAAGGGACGTCGGTCGGTCATGACGATGGCCTTCGGCAAACTCGTGAGCAGACTAGAGCTGTGGCGAGAACGTCGCCATTCCCCTGCCTAGCGCATCGGACGCGAAAGGGTAAGCTTGCTTTACCATCATTCGGTTGTGCAATCGCGTGATGATAATCGGCATGCAGCAAAACCCCCTGCGATCGTCTCGCAGGGGGGCTGCTTCTCTCCGCGTCGGAGCGGCTAGCCGCCGACGTCGGCGCTGATCACGTCGCCGAACAGATCCCACTTCTCGCCCTTGAACTTCTCGAGCTGAAGCTGGCTGATCGGCGCAAAGTCGGTCGGCGAGGTGTTGATCTGGATACCGGGCAGCAGCACCTCGGTGCGGAAGTTCTTCAGGCTGGCGGCCTGTTTCATGACGTTCGCGCGGGTGAGATCGTCGCCGCACTGCTTCAACACCTGGACCAGGGTCTGCGCCACGCCGTAGCCGACGATGGTGCCGTGGTCGAGCTTGTCGCCTTCGGGGAAGTATTTGGTCATGAAAGCGAGAAATTCCTTCATGCCGGGGTCGTTGTTCCACTGCGGATCCGAGACGTCTTTCAGATAGTCGGCGGAGATGATGTCCTGCGCATTCTCGAAGCCCGCGGGCTTGAGCACGCTGCCGACGGAGCCGGAGACGTTGTTGAGGAAATGCAGCGGCTTCCAGCCGACCTCCGCCACCTTCTTGATCGCCTGCGCCGCGAATTTCGGCGTCGTGATGTTCATGAACACGTCGGCGCCGGTCGACTTCAGCTTGACGATGTGGCTGTCGATGGTCGGCTCGGTGGTCTCGTAGCTTTCCTCCGCAACGATCATCGAGGACGCCTTGGAGCCGAGGCCGTCTTTCAGGCCCTTGAGATAGTCCTTGCCGTAATCGTCGTTCTGGTAGAGCACGGCGATCTTGGCGTCGGGCTTGTTCTTCAAAAGCCATTTCGCGTAGATCTGCGTCTCGCTCTGGTAATTGGGTTGCCAGCCCATCGTCCAAGGGAAGTTCTGCGGATCGTTCCACTTGGTGGCGCCGGTGGCGACGAACAGTTGCGGTACCTTCTTGGTGTTCATGTATTTGTGGATCGCCGAGTTCGACGGCGTGCCGAGCGAATTGAAGATCAACAGCACTTCGTCGCTTTCGACCAGCTTGCGCGCTTGCTCGACTGCCTTCGGCGGCGAGTAGGCGTCATCGTAGGAGATGAAGTTGATCTTGCGGCCGTTGATGCCGCCCTCGTCGTTGATCTTCTTGAAATAGGCGGCTTCGGTCCGTCCGATGATGCCGTAGGCGGAGGCCGGTCCGCTGTAGGGCATGATGTTGCCGATCTTGATCTCGCTATCGGTCGCGCCGGTATCGTATTTCTTCTGGGCGGACGCGATGGAGGTCGAGGCCGCAATGAGCGCGAGCGCCAGTGACGCGGCCGCAAGCTTGCCGGTGACAGCGGGCATTCCAATCTCCCTTTTTCCTTGGTGTGTGCGCTCCTTTTCTTGGCTTCATTGTTCTTGAGCCGCGCGAGGCCAATTCAATACGATTTGGCTTGGGCCTTCAACAGAAAGCCCCCCGCGAGGTCGTCGCAGGGGTTGCGTCTTTAGTAGTCAGGAGCGCCTGTGCAACTGCGAGAAGGGTGGGGACCTTCCTGGTTGCTTCACATCCATCGAGCCATTCTGAGTTGCCGTTAACGAGCGGGCTCGCTCGAAATGACGTCGCCGAACAATTCCCAGGCCTTGCCCTTGAACCGCATCATCTGAAGCTGCTCGATCGGCGCGAAATCGTCGGGCGCGGTGTTGATCTTGATGCCGGGAAGCAGCGTGTCTGGCGCGAAATCGTGCAGGCTCGCAGCCTGCTTCATGACGTTGTCGCGGGTCAGATTGTCGCCGCACATCTGCAGCACCTTCACCATGGTCTGTGCGGCGGCGTAACCGAACACCACGCCGGCGTCGAGCTTGTTGGCCTTCGGATCGTACTGCGCGACGAAGTCGTAGAACTTCCTCATGCCGTCATCCGCATTCCATTGCGGGTCGGAGCCGTCCTTGATGTAGCTCGCCGACAAGATGCCCTGCGAGATCTCGAAGCCCGCGGGCTCGATCACTCCCCCGACCGACGCAGACACGTTCGAGATGATGTGGACCGGGTGCCAGTTGATCTCGGCCGCCTTCTTGATCGCCTGCGCGGCGAATTTCGGCGTGGTGACGCTGATGAACACGTCGGCGCCCGCGGCCTTCAGCTTCACGATGTGCTCGTCGATCGCGGGCTCCGATGTGTCGTAAGCCTCCTCGATCACGATCATCGAGGCCTTGGCGCCGAGGCCGTCCTTCAGCCCGCTCAGATAGTCCTTGCCGAAATCATCGTTCTGGTAGAGCACGCCGATCTTTGCGTCCGGCTTCTCCGTCATGATGTACTTGGCGTAGACCTTCGCCTCGCTCGCGTAGCTCGGCTGCCACCCCATCGTCCAGGGATATTGCTTCGGGTCGTTCCACTTCGAGGCGCCGCTCGCCACGAACAATTGCGGCACCTTCTTCTCGTTCATGTATTTGCGGATGGCGCCGTTGGTCGAGGTGCCGAGCGAGCCGAAGATCAAGAGCACATTGTCGCTCTCGACCAGCTTGCGGGCCTGCTCCACCGTCTTCGGCGGCGAGTACCCATCATCGTACGAGATAAATTTGACCTTGCGGCCGTTGATGCCGCCCTCGGCATTGATCTTGTTGAAATAGGCTTCCTCGGCCTTGCCGATCGCGCCGTAAGCGGAGGCTGGTCCGCTATAGGGCATGATGTTGCCGATCTTGATCTCGGTATCCGAGGCGCCGTTGTCGTAGGCTTTCTGCGCCAGGGCGGGATTGCCCATCGCAGTGCACAACGCGAATGCGGCCGAAAACGCCGCAACCTGAAATCGAACGACGGTCATCGCTCTCCCACCTCACCTGGATCGGCGCCGCATTGAACAAGATTGATCCGTGACGTCAACAAGAAGCCCCCACGATCGCTCGTGGGGGCCTCGTCAGTTTGGACCATTGCGACGACGCGTTATTCCGGAGCGACGTCGCCGTTCATGATGTCGCCGAACTGTTCCCACTTCTCGCCCTTGAAACGCTGCATCTGCAGCTGGCTGATCGGGGCGAAGTCGTTCGGACCGGTGTTGATCTTGACCCCGGGCAGGAGCGTGTCCGGCGTGAAGTCCTTCAGGCTCGCCGCCTGCTTCATCAGATTGGCGCGGGTGAGATCGTCCCCGCACTGTTCCAATGCCTTGACCAGCGTCTGAGCGGCGCCGTAGCCATAGACGACGCTGGAGTCGGTCTTGTCGGCGCCGGGCATGTACTTGTCGAGGAACTCGACCCACTTCTTCATGCCGGCATCGTCGGCCCAGCGCGGATCGGCGCCGTCCTTGGCGTAAGCCGCCGACAGCACGTCCTGCGAGGCTTCGAAGCCCGCAGGCTTCATCACGCTGCCGACCGAAGCCGACACGTTGGTGATGATCTGGAGCGGCTTCCAGCCGAGCTCGGCGGTCTTCTTGATGGTCTGGGCGCCGAACTTCGGCGTCGTGTAGATCAAGAGCACGTCGGGATTGGCGGCCTTGATCTTGACAATGTGGCCGTCGATCGACGGCTCGGAGACCTCATAGCTCTCTTCCATGATGATCATGGACGAGGCTTTGGCGCCAAAGCCGTCCTTGGTGCCCTTGAGGTAGTCTTTGCCGAAATCGTCGTTCTGATAGAGGATCGCGACCTTGGCGTCGGGCTTCTCCTTCATCAGCCACTTCGCGTAGATCTGCGCTTCGCTCTGGTAGGACGGCTGCCAGCCCATGGTCCAGGGAAAGTGCTTCGGGTCGTTCCACTTGGTCGCGCCGGTGGCGACGAACAGCTGCGGCACCTTCTTGGCGTTCAGATATTTCTGGATCGCGGTGTTGGAGGGCGTGCCCAGCGGGTTGAACACGGCGAGTACCTCGTCGCTTTCGACCAGCTTGCGGACCTGCTCGACCGCCTTCGGCGGTGAATAGCCGTCATCATAGGTGACGTAGACGATCTTGCGGCCGTTGATGCCGCCCTTGTCGTTGATCATCTTGAAATAGGCTTCTTCGGTCTTGCCGATGATGCCGTAGGCCGACGCCGGACCGCTGTACGGCATGATGTTGCCGATCTTGATCTCGGTATCGCTCGCGCCGGTGTCGTAGGTCTTCTGAGCGAATGCTGCGCCGGAGGTGAGGGTCGCGAGCGCCGTTGCAAGTGCGGCGGTTCGCAGTGTTCTTCCGAAAGGCAATTGGGTCTCCTTGGTTAGACAAACAGTGTTGACGAGCGTTTTCAGCTTTTTCTGAGCCGTCCGGCGAGTTGCTGGCCCATGATCGCGAGTTGCCTTGCCCCGTGCGGCACGAGGTAGATGACGAGGAACAGGAGCACGCCGAACACGGCGCCGGAGAGGCCCTTGGAAATGCCCTCCGCGATGTTGGGCACGAAGATGATGAAGGCGGCGCCGATGATCGAGCCGGGCAGCCAGCCGACGCCGCCGACGACCATGCCCAGGAACAGCTGGATCGCGAGCGTGATGGTGAAGCTGTCGGGCGCGACGAACTGCACCGCGATCGCGCTGAGGCCACCGGCGACGCCGGTGATGCCGGCCGAGACGCCGAAGGCGAGCGTCTTGTACAGCGCGACGTTGACGCCCATGGCCGAGGCCGCGATCTCGTTGTCGCGGATCGCCATGAAGGCGCGGCCCGAGCGGGAGCGCAGCAGGTTGACCGAGAAAATGTAGATCGCGAGCACGACGACGAGCGTAAAATAGTACAGCCACATGTCCTGCGACATCTTCAGGCCGAACGGCGCGTCGGGCTTGGTGACGACGAGGCCTTGCACGCCGCCGGTCCAGGGCTCGAGGAAGTTCAGCTTGAGGAGCTGCGGCATCGCAGTGGCGAGCGCGAAGGTGGCAAGCGCGAGATACACGCCGGAAAGCCGCAGCGCCGGCTGGCCGAACAGGAAACCCGCGCCAAAGCACAGCACGCCAGCGACCGGCAGGCACAGGAAGTACGGGATGTTGAATTGCTCCATCATGACCGCGGTGATGTAGGCGCCGATGCCGTAGAACGCGCTTTGGCCGAGCGAGAACTGGCCGCTTCCGCCGGTCAGGATGTTCAACGCCAGCACGGCGAGGCCGAGATAGAGCAGCTGGGTCAGCTGGAAGATCACGAAGTTCTTCGCAAACACGGGAACGACGAGGAGCAGCAGCAGCACCACCACGGAGGTGCCCGTGCCCAGCGTCATGGCCCGTTTCGGAACAGCCTCGACTGCCTCGTTGCCTTGGGCGGCGACTTCTTCTGCGGCGCTCATGATCAAACTCGCTTGACGATGTGCCGGCCGAACAGGCCAGCGGGTTTGACGACCAGGACGGAGATGATCAGCGCGAGCGCGATCGGGAGCTTCAGCTCATTGCCGACGCCGGGGATATAGGTGCCGGCGAGGTTCTCGAAGATGCCGACCAGGAAGCCGCCGACCACGGCGCCGAAGGGGCTGGTCAGTCCGCCGAGCACGGCTGCGGCGAAGCCGTAGATCAGCACGCCGCCCATCATGTTGGGCTCGAGGAACACGACAGGCGCAATCAGCATGCCGGCGATCGCGCCGATCGCGGTGGCCATGCCCCAGCCGAGCGCGATCATCCAGCTCGTGTTGATGCCGACGAGGCGGGCCGATTCAGGCACGGAGGCGGCCGCGCGCATCGCAAGGCCGATCCTGGTGTACTGGAAGAAGAAATACAGACCGAGCAGCAGCAGCACGGTGACGCCGATCATGCCGGCCTGGTGGGTCGAGATCAGCTGGCTGCCCAGGAACGGCGCGGAGCCGAACGGGGTCGGATATTGCTTGATGGTGAAGTCCCAGATCAGGCCGGCCGACGAGTTGATGATCGCGAACAGCGCGATGAAGCCGGCGACGTTGGTCAAGACAGGCGCTTTCGCCAGCGGCTTGAACAGGATGCGCTCGATGGCGATGCCGGCGACGAAGGAGAAGAGCAGCGTGATCAGGAAGGCGCCCCAATAGGGCACGCCCCACTGCATCAGCTGCCAGGAGATGAAGGTGGAGAACATCGCCATCTCGCCTTGCGCGAAGTTGAGATGGTCGATGGCCTGGTAGATCATGACGACCGCGAGCGCCATGCAGGCGTAGATCGCGCCCGTGGCAATGCCGGCCAGGACCTGGTTGGTAAACAGTTCCATCGTGCCGGCTCCTCAGTAACCCAGATAGGATTTGCGGATTTCTTCGTTGTTCGCGATGTCCTTGGCATTGCCCGACATCACGATACGGCCGGTCTCGATCACATAGGCCTGGTCGGCGAGTTCGAGCGCAAGCTGGGCGTTCTGCTCGACCACCAGGATCGACACCTTGTCCTCGCGGTTGATCTTGCCGAGGATGCCGAACAGGTCGCGCACGACGAGCGGCGCAAGCCCAAACGACGGCTCATCGAGCAGCATCAGCCGCGGCCGCAGCATCAGCGCACGCGCAACCGCGAGCATCTGCTGCTCGCCGCCCGAGAGCGTGCCGGCCTGCTGGGTATGCCGCTGCTTCAGAACCGGGAAATGCGCGTACATGCGCTCGATGTCGGAGACGATGCCGGCATTGTCCTTGCGGGTGATGGCCCCGAGCTGGAGGTTCTCCTCCACCGTCATGGTGGTGAAGGTGCCGCGGCCCTGCGGCACATGGGCGATGCCGAAGCGCACGATGCTTTCGGTGGATTTGTTGTTCAGCGGCTTGCCGTCGAACTCGATGCCGCCGGTGGAGCGCACCATGTTGCAGATCGCGCGCAGCGTGGTGGTCTTGCCGGCGCCATTGGCGCCCAGCAGCGTCGTCAGCGAGCCCTCGTTGAGCGAGAAGGTGAGGCCATGGAGCGCCTGGACCTGGCCGTAATAGGCGCGCAGGTCCTTGACGTTGAGCAGAACAGTCATTGGTCCTTGCTCCCGAGATAGGCCTTGATGACGTCGGGGTCCGCCTGCACCTGGGCGGGCGTGCCTTCCGCGAGCTTCTTGCCGAAATTCAGCGCGACGACGTGGTCCGCGATCGACATCACGAGGCCCATGTGATGCTCGACCAGCAGCACCGTCATGTGGCGCTCGTCACGGATTTTGCGGATGAGGTCGCCGAGCACGTAGACCTCTTCATGGTTGAGACCGCCGGCGGGCTCGTCGAGCAGCAGGATCTTCGGATCGGCCGCGAGTGCCCGCGCCAGCTCGACGCGCTTCTGCGTGCCGAAGGGCAGGCCGGAGACGGTGGTGTGGGCGACCTCCTCGAGGTCGAGATAGGCGAGGATCTCGCGCACCTTGTTGTTCACGCCGGTTTCGCTGCGGCGAATCCAGGCCAGGCGCAGCGAGTCGCTGATGATGTCGCTGGAGGTACGGGCGTGGGTGCCGACGCGGACATTGTCCATCACCGACAGGTTCGGGAACAGCGCCACGTTCTGGAAGGTGCGGCCGATGCCGATCTCGGCGATCCGGTGCGGCGGTCGATTCAGGATGCTCACACCTTCCATCAGGATGTCGCCGGATGACGGCTGGTAGAGGCGTGAGAGGCAGTTGAAGAGCGTGGTCTTGCCGGCGCCATTGGGGCCGATCAGTCCGAGGATCTGGCCCTTATGCATGTCAAAGGACACGCCGTTGAGCGCGACGATGCCGCCGAACACGACGCTGACGCCGCGAACGGCAAGCAGGGGCGATGTCCCCTGCGCGAGCTGTGCCTGCGTCATGTCGTCTCGCCCACAGACATCAGTGGGCGAACGGGCGACGCGAGTCGCTCCCTGACACGACAAAGGCTATCTGAACCCCTCGGCCACACGCGCAACTTTTCCTCCTGATTTCAGCTTTTTGCTGACTTCATTTTTGGATTGCGGCATCAGACCCCCAAGCGCCGCTTCGATGTTCCTTACCATCGCCAGCAAGCGCGGTCCAATGTCGTTGATCAATCGCTCTTCCGTGAAGCGGAATGCGGGGGCGCCGCAATTGAACGCGTAGGGACCGGTTCCGTCGTTGAGCTTGAGCGCAACGCCGGCTGCGCCGATGTCGTCGTGCCAGTCGCCGACGGAGATCGCGAAGCCATGCTTGGCAACCGTCTCGCCGGAACGCTCCAGGCCGTCGCGCATCTTGGGCCACCGGCTGCCGTAATGCTCGCGCAGTTCGCGCAGCAATTCGGTGCGCTCGTCATCGTTCAGCGCCCAGAAATAGGCGCGCCCCATCGCGGTGGTTGCAATCGGCACGCGCGATCCGACGTCAAGTTGAACTCCGACCGTCTCGGTGCCGCGGCTCTGCCCGAAATAGATCATGCTTTGGCGATCGCGGCCGCCGATTGCGACGGCGCCCCCCGTCGCGCGCATCACGTCCTCGCGAAACGGTTCCGACAAATGCCGAACGCCGAGATTGGCCAGCGCGGCGTAACCGAGCGCCATTGCGGCGGGCGCCAGCTGATACTTTTCGAAACGGGGAACCGGTGTCAGATAGCCGAGCTTTGTCAGCGTGTAGGTCAGCCGCGACACCGTCGGCTTCGGCAGGTTGGTGCGGGAGGCAATCTCCTGATTGCCGAGAAGTCCGTCGCTCGGTTGGAATGCTCGCAATACATCAAGCCCGCGGGAAAGCGCGACGACGAAATTCCGATCGGTCGCGGTCTTCTTTCCTGTACGCTTCATCCCTGATCTGCTTCTTGCGCGGAGTCGTTGACAAGCCACGTGCTTCAAAATAACCCTGCCGTCAAGATGCGGAATTAAATTCCGCACCGCGAAATCGAACAAAAGTAAATCCCCACCAAGGAGGGAAGCCGTGAGCGAAGTGGTCAAGCTTGAGCGTCATGACGAAGTCGGGATCGTCACGGTCAATAGCCCTCCAGTCAATGCGCTGAGTGCCGCAGTTCGTGGCGGTATCCTGGAGTGCATGAAGGCCGCGATCGCAGATCCCGCCATCAAGGGCATCGTGCTGACCTGCGCCGGCCGTACCTTCATCGCGGGCGCCGACATCACCGAGTTCGGCAAGCCGCCGAAGGCCCCCGCGCTCAACGACGTGCTGGCGGAGATCGAGAACTCGCCCAAGCCGGTCGTGGCCGCAATTCACGGCACCGCGCTCGGCGGTGGCCTCGAAGTGGCGCTTGCCTGTCATTTCCGCGTGGCCGTGAAGGAAGCCAAGCTCGGCCTGCCCGAGGTGAAGCTCGGCCTGTTACCGGGCGCCGGCGGCACCCAGCGCCTGCCGCGCGCGGTCGGTCCCGAGCTCGCGGTCAAGATGATCGTCGGTGGGGATCCCATCGGTGCGGCTGAAGCGCTCAAGACCGGCTTGATCGAGGAGATCGTCGAAGGCCCGGCCTCCGGCGGAGAAGCCTTCGTGCGCAAGCTGCTGGCCGAGAAGCGCCCGCTGCGCCGGCTGCGCGACGATGATTCAAAGATCGCGGCAGCGAAGGCCGATCGCTCGATCTTCACCAATGCGGTCGCGGCCATGACCAAGAAGGCGCGCGGCCTGGAAGCGCCGTTCGCCGCTGCCGACGCGGTCGGCTACGCCATCGACCTCCCGTTCGACGAAGGTCTGAAGAAGGAGCGCGAGGGTTTCCTCAAGCTCGTCGCCAGCGACCAGTCCAAGGCGCAGCGTTACGCCTTCTTCGCCGAGCGCGAAGCCGCCAAGATCGCAGGCGTGCCCGAAGGCACCAAGTCGCGCCCGGTCAACCGTGTTGCCATTCTCGGCGCCGGCACGATGGGCGGCGGCATCGCGATGTCCTTTGCCAATGCCGGCATCCCCGTCACCCTGATCGAAACAGGCGAGGAGCAGCTCAAGCGCGGCATGGGGATCATGCAGAAGAACTGGGAAGCGACCGCCGCCCGCGGCGGCATTCCGGCCGATGCGCCCGCCAAGCGCATGGCGCTGATCAACGGCGTCGTCGGAATCGAGAATGTCGGCGATGCCGACCTCGTCATCGAAGCGGTGTTCGAGACCATGGCGGTGAAGCAGGAAGTGTTCGGCAAGCTCGACAAATACGCCAAGCAAGGCGCCGTGCTCGCGTCCAACACCTCGTACCTGAACATCGACGAGATCGCGAAGGCGACCAAGCGTCCACAGGACGTGCTCGGCATGCACTTCTTCTCGCCGGCCAACGTCATGAAGCTGTGCGAGATCGTGCGCGCCGACAAGACCGCACCGGATGCGCTGGTTACCGCCGTGAGCATCGCCCGCAAGATCGCGAAGGTGCCGGCCGTGGTCGGCGTCTGCGACGGTTTCGTCGGCAACCGCATGCTGGCGCAGCGTGGCAAGCAGTCCGAGAAGCTGTTGTTCGAGGGCGCGCTGCCGCAGCAGGTGGACGCTGTCGTCACAAAATTCGGCATGCCGATGGGCCCGTTCGCGATGGGCGACCTCGCCGGCCTCGACATCGGCTGGCGCTCGCGTAAGGACCGCGGCATCAAGTCGGAAATCGCCGACGCGCTGTGCGAAGCCGGCCGCTTCGGCCAGAAGACCGGCAAGGGCTACTACAAGTATGAGCAGGGCTCGCGCGCGCCGATGCCAGATCCCGAGGTCGAGAAGCTGATCGACGAGACGCTGCTGCGTCTCGGCCGCAAGAAGCGCGTCGTCAGCGACGACGAGATCCTCGAGCGCATGATGTATCCGATGATCAACGAAGGCGCGAAGATCCTCGAAGAGGGCATCGCGGCACGCCCCTCCGACATCGACGTGGTCTGGCTCTACGGCTATGGCTGGCCGATCTATCGCGGTGGCCCGATGTTCTGGGCCGACAGCGTCGGCCTCAAGCATATCGCCGACCGTCTTTCCTACTACGCCAAGGAAACCAACGACCCCAGCCTCGAGCCCGCCCCGCTGCTGAAGAAGTTGGCTGCCGAAGGCAAGACGTTCGCGTCGCTGGCGGCCGAGTCGAAGGCGGCGTGAACAGGTTGGGCTCGGTGATCACGAATGCCTTTCCAGGGCAGCGCTCTCTCCGTTCCGTCCCCCCTCGTGGGGGAGGGGCGGGGAGGGGGGAAGCCCCGGGCGAGGTCGGCGCTTGTGGCCACCCCCTTGCTCAACCCTTCCCCACAAGGGGGAGGGGAGCCCATCCGCCGGTGCCCACCTCACACGGCCCGGCTACTACCGCTTTGCAGAGTATCGATCGCCCATGACCCATCCCGGCGAACAGTTTTACCCTGAGGGCGTGCATTGGGACGACAGCATCGTCCAGGGCACGCTGCCCGACCTGCTCTCGACGGCCGCCGCAACTTACGGCCCGCGCATCGCGGTTGAATTTCGCGATCGTCCGATCACCTATGCCGAGCTGGCCGCTCAGGCCGAGCGCGCGGCGGCCGCGTTCCTGCGCGCCGGCTGCGGCAAGAACAGCTCCGTCGCGCTGTTCCTCGGCAATACGCCGGACCATCCCGTCAATTTCTTCGGCGCGCTGAAGGCAGGCGCCCGCGTCGCTCATCTGTCGCCGCTCGACGGCGAGATCGCGCTGACGCACAAGGTCTCCGATTCCGGCTCGCGCCTGCTCGTCACCTCGAACCTCCAGGCCTTGTTGCCGACCGCTCTGAAATTTCTGGAGAAGGGGCTGATCGATCGCCTGGTCGTCTGCGAGGACGACAGCTGGGGCAAGGCCGGCACGCCGCAGGCGGCGATCCCCGATGATCCCCGCATCGTCACCTTCAAGGCCTTCGTCGAGGGCGCGCCGCTGCCGGCACAATGGCCCGCAGTTTCGGTCGATGACGTCGCCTTGCTGCAATATACCGGCGGCACCACCGGCCTGCCGAAAGGCGCGATGCTTACGCATGGAAATCTCACCTCGGCGGTGTCCATCTACGACATCTGGGGCAAGCCGGCCCGTGAGGCGCGTGGCGACGTCGTCGAGCGCGTGATCTGCGTGCTGCCGCTGTTCCACATCTATGCGCTCACCGTGGTGTTGCTGTCGTCGCTCCGCCGCGGCAATCTGATCTCGCTCCACCAGCGCTTCGACGTCGAAGCCGTGATGCGCGACATCGAGGTCAAGCGTGCGACCTATTTCCCCGGCGTGCCGACGATGTGGATCGCGATCGCGGCACTGCCCGATCTCGACAAGCGCGACTTCTCCTCGCTCACCGCGATCGGCTCCGGCGGCGCACCGCTGCCGGTCGAGGTCGCGAGCTTCTTCGAGCGCAAGGTCGGCAAGAAGCTGAAGAGCGGCTGGGGCATGACCGAGACCTGCTCGCCCGGCACCGGCCATCCGCCCGTCGGACCCGACAAGCCCGGCTCGATCGGGTTGATGCTGCCCGGTATCGAGCTTGACGTCGTCTCGCTCGAAGATCCCACCAAGGTGTTGCCGCCGGGCGAAGTCGGCGAGATCCGCATCAAGGGCCCGAACGTCACCAGAGGCTACTGGAATAGACCCGCCGGATCCGCGGAGGCTTTCGTCGACGGCCGCTTCCTCACGGGGGATATCGGCTATGTCGACACCGACGGCTATTTCTTCCTGGTCGACCGCAAGAAGGACATGATCATCTCGGGCGGCTTCAACGTCTATCCGCAGATGATCGAGCAGGCGATCTACACCGTTCCTGGCGTGCATGAAGTGATCGTGCTCGGCATTCCCGACCCCTATCGCGGCGAGGCCGCGAAGGCCTTCATCAAGCTGAAGCCGGGCGCCAAGCCGTTCTCGCTCGACGAGCTGCGTGCGCAGCTTGCCGGCAAGGTCGGCAAGCACGAAATGCCGGCGGCGGTCGAATTCGTCGACGACCTGCCGCGCACGCCGGTCGGAAAATTGTCGCGCCACGAACTGCGCCAGCAGCAGAAAACATCACAATCCACGCAACCAGGAGGTCGCTCTTGACCGACGCCGTCATCGTTTCCACCGCCCGCACGCCGATCGGCAAGGCCTATCGCGGCATGCTCAACGCCACCGAGGGCGCGACGCTGCTCGGTCACGCCATCAGCGAAGCCGTCGCGCGCGCAAAAGTCGATCCGAAGGAGATCGAGGACGTCGTGATGGGCGCCGCCCTCCAGCAGGGCGCGACCGGCGGCAACATCGCGCGCAAGGCGTTGCTCCGTGCCGGCCTTCCCGTGACGGTCGCCGGCACCACGATCGACCGACAGTGCGCCTCGGGCCTGCAGGCGATCGCGCTGGCCGCGCGTTCGGTGATCTTCGACGGCGTCGAGATCGCGGTCGGCGGTGGCGGCGAGTCGATCTCGCTGGTGCAGAACGACAAGATGAACGGCTTCCACGCCCAGGATCCGGCGCTGCTCAAGATCAAGGGCGAGGTCTACATGCCCATGATCGACACCGCCGAAATCGTCGCCAAGCGCTACGGAATTTCGCGCGAACGCCAGGACGAATATTCGCTGGAGAGCCAGCGCCGCACCGCAGCCGCGCAGCAGGGCGGCAAGTTCAAGGACGAGCTCGCGCCGATCACCACGCAGATGGCGGTTACCGACAAGGCGACCGGCACGGTCTCGATGAAGGAAGTGACGCTATCCCAGGACGAAGGTCCACGCCCCGAGACGACGCTCGAAGGCCTTGCCGGCCTCAAGCCCGTGCGCGGCGACGGCTTCTCCATCACCGCCGGCAATGCCAGCCAGCTCTCCGACGGCGCCAGCGCCTCGGTGATCATGAGCGACAAGGAGGCGGCGAAACGCGGTCTCAAGCCGCTCGGCATCTTCCGCGGCTTCGTCTCGGCCGGCTGCGAGCCCGATGAGATGGGCATCGGCCCGGTGTTTGCCGTGCCGCGCCTGCTCAAGCGCCATGGCCTCAAGGTCGACGATATCGGCCTCTGGGAGCTGAACGAAGCCTTCGCGGTGCAGGTGCTCTATTGCCGCGACAAGCTCGGCATCGATCCTGACAAGATCAACGTCGATGGCGGCGCGATCTCGGTTGGCCATCCCTACGGCATGTCCGGCGCACGCCTGACCGGCCACGCCCTGATCGAAGGCCGCCGTCGCAAGGCCAAGTACGCGGTCGTCACCATGTGCGTCGGCGGCGGCATGGGCGCGGCTGGTCTGTTCGAAATTTTGCAGTAATTCATAGGAGGATCCGATGGATCTCGCATTCACGAAAGAAGAGCAGGCGTTTCGCGAGGAAGTGCGTTCATTCTTCCGCGAGAACGTGCCGCCGGATACGCGGCGCAAGCTGGTCGAAGGCCGTCACCTCTCGAAGGACGAGATGGTGACGTGGTGGCGCATCCTCAACAAGAAGGGCTGGGGCGTCAGCCATTGGCCCAAGCAGTATGGCGGCACGGGTTGGACCTCGGTGCAGCACTACATCTTCAACGAAGAGCTGCAGTCCTATCCGGCGCCGCAGCCGCTCGCCTTCGGCGTCAGCATGGTCGGCCCCGTCATCTACACCTTCGGCAATGAAGAGCAGAAGCAGAAGTATCTGCCGCGCATCGCCAATGTCGACGATTGGTGGTGCCAAGGCTTCTCCGAGCCCGGCTCCGGTTCGGACCTCGCCTCGCTCAAGACGAAAGCGGAGCGCAAGGGCGACAAGTGGATCATCAACGGCCAGAAGACCTGGACCACGCTGGCCCAGCACGCCGACATGATCTTCTGCCTCTGCCGCACCGATGCGTCCGCCAAGAAGCAGATGGGCATCTCCTTCATCGTATTCCCGATGAAGTCGAAGGGCGTCACCGTGCGCCCGATCCAGACCATCGACGGCGGCCACGAGGTCAACGAAGTGTTCTTCGACGACGTCGAGGTTCCCTACGAAAACCTGATCGGCGAAGAGAAACAAGGGCTGGGATTACGCCAAATTCCTGCTCGGCAACGAGCGCACCGGCATTGCGCGCGTCGGCGTCTCCAAGGAGCGGCTGCGCCGTATCCGCGACCTCGCCGGCAAGGTCGAATCGTCAGGCAAGCCGATCATCCAGGACGCGGCGTTCCGCGAGAAGCTGGCGGCCTGCGAGATCGAGCTGAAGGCGCTCGAGCTGACGCAGCTGCGCGTCGTCGCCGATGAAGGCAAGCACGGCAAGGGCAAGCCCAATCCGGCGTCCTCGGTGCTGAAGATCAAGGGCTCCGAGATCCAGCAGACCACCACCGAGCTGCTGATGGAAGTGATCGGCCCGTTCGCCGCGCCCTACGATGTGCACGGAGACGACGGCTCGAACGAAGCCATGGACTGGACCGCCCAGATCGCGCCGAGCTACTTCAACAACCGCAAGGTCTCGATCTACGGCGGCTCCAACGAGATCCAGCGCAACATCATCGCCAAGGCGGTGCTGGGATTGTGACGCTCTCTCCTCGCCCTCTCCCCGTTCTTACGGAGAGGGTAGGGGTGAGGGGCCTCTCTCCGTGCGAGATTTATGACCTAGGGAAACAGAGATGGATTTTGATTTGACCGAGGAGCAGCGGCTCCTGAAGGACAGCATCGACGGCCTGCTGACCGATTGCTACGATTTCGAGAGCCGCAAGAAGTACATGAAGGAGAAGGGCGGCTGGAGCAGAGCCGTCTGGGGCAAGCTCGCCGAGCAGGGCCTGCTTGGTCTGCCCTTCAGCGAGGCCGATGGCGGCTTCGGCGGCGGCGGTGTCGAGACCATGATCGTGATGGAAGCGCTCGGCAAGGCTCTGGTGCTCGAGCCTTATCTCGCGACCGTCGTGATCGGCGGCGGCTTCCTGCGCCACGCCGGCACCGACGCGCAGAAGGCCGCGCATGTCCCCGGCATCGTCGACGGCAGCAAGACGCTGGCGTTTGCCCAACTCGAGAAGAACTCGCGCTACGATCTGTTCGACGTCGCCACCACGGCGAAGAAGAAGGGCGACGGCTGGGTCATCGACGGCGAAAAATTCGTCGTGCTCAACGGCGAGAATGCCGACACGCTTGTCGTCACTGCGCGCACCAGGGGCAGCCGCCGCGACACGTCAGGCATCGGCGTGTTCCTGGTCCCCGCGGATGCCAAGGGCGTCACCAAAAAGTCCTACCCGACCCAGGACGGCCTCCACGCCGCCGACATCACCTTCACCGGTGTCGAGGTCGGCGCGGATGCGGCGATCGGCAATCCCGATGACTCGCTGGCCCTGATCGAGCGCGTGGTGGACGAAGCCCGCGTCGCGCTCTGCGCGGAAGCGGTCGGCCTGATGGACGAATCGCTCAAGACCACGGTCGAGTACATCAAGACCCGCAAGCAGTTTGGCGTCGCGATCGGCTCGTTCCAGTCGCTGCAGCACCGCGCCTCCGACATGTTCGTCGCCGCCGAGCAGGCGCGCTCGATGTCGATGTTCGCGACCATGGCGAGCGATTTCGAGGACGCACACGAGCGCTCCAACGCGATCGCTGCGGCCAAGGCGCAGATCGGCAAGTCGCTGAAATTCGTCGGCCAGCAGTCGATCCAGCTCCACGGCGGCATCGGCATGACCATGGAGGCGAAGATCGGCCACTACTTCAAGCGCCTGACCATGATCGAGAACACCTTCGGCGACACCGACCACCACCAGCGCCGCGTCGCGGATTCGGGTGGGTTGATCTAGATCTCTGCTTCGTCATTGGAGCGGAGCGAAGCAATCCAGAATCTATCCGCGGAGATAGTCTGGATTGCTTCTCGCGTCGGTCCTTGCAATGACGGAACAAGCGGCATCAGCGGAGCAACGACAATGAAAAACACCCCGTTCGATCTCACCGGAAGAGTCGCAGTCGTCACCGGCTCCAGCCGCGGCATTGGCCGCTCCTCCGCCGAGCTGCTCGCCAAGTTAGGGGCCAAGGTCGTGGTGTCCTCGCGCAAGGCGGACGCGTGCAAGGAAGTCGCCGACGGCATCAATGCCTCAGGCGGCGACGCCACCGTCATCCCCTGCAACATCGCGCGCAAGGCCGAGGTCGAGGCGCTGATCTCGGGTGCGACCCAGCACTACGGCAAGATCGACATCCTGGTCTGCAACGCCGCGGTGAACCCGTATTACGGCCCGCTGCTCGACATCACGGACGAGGCCTTCGACAAGATCATGGGCTCGAACGTCAAGAGCAACATCTGGCTCTCCGCGCTCGCAATCCCGCAGATGGCGGCACGCGGCAACGGCTCGGTCGTCATCATCTCCTCGATCGGCGGCTTGCGCGGCTCGACCGTGATCGGTGCCTACGGCATCTCCAAGGCGGCCGATTTCGCGCTGTGCCGCTCGCTTGCCGGCGAATGGGGCCCGAAGGGCGTCCGCGTCAACTGCATCGCGCCGGGCCTCGTCAAGACCGATTTCGCCCGCGCGCTGTGGGAAGACGAAGCCAACCTCAAGCGCCGCACCGCGACCACGCCGCTGCGCCGCATCGGCGAGCCCGACGAAATCGCCGGCGCCGTCGCCTATCTCGCCTCGGATGCCTCGAGCTTCATGACCGGCCAGACGATCGTGATCGACGGCGGCGTCACCACGGCGGCGGTGTAGGCTTCGCGCCACTTGCGATTGTATCTCAGCGCCGCTTCGCTTACCCTCTTCTTGAGGGGGCGGGTCGAGCTACGCTGGTCCCGGACCCCTCCAGGGGAGGGTAAGCGAGAGCCAGCTTGACCTCTCCGCGGCAATCCCGTTTCTTTGGCGCGACACAATGACCCCTCCCGGGGTGAGCGCAAGAAAACGCCAAGGTAAGCTTCCATGTCTTTCGTCCTCGCCATCGACCAGGGCACCACCTCCTCGCGCGCAATCGTCTTCCGGAGCGACATTTCGATCGCGGCCCGCGCGCAGCAGGAGTTTCAGCAGCATTTTCCGGCCTCGGGCTGGGTCGAGCACGAGCCTGAGGACATCTGGACCTCGACCGTGATGGTCTGCCGCGACGCGATCGAGCAGGCCGGCATCACGGCCAAGGACATCGCGGCGATCGGCATCACCAATCAGCGCGAGACCACCGTGGTGTGGGACCGCACCACGGGCCAGGCCGTGCACCGCGCCATCGTCTGGCAGGACCGCCGCACCGCCGGCATCTGCGCCAAATTGAAAGCAGATGGCCGCGAGCCGCTGATCTCGCGGAAAACAGGCCTGATCATCGACCCCTATTTCTCCGGCACCAAGGTCGCCTGGATCCTCGACCACGTCCCCGGCGCGCGCGCGCGTGCCGCCCGTGGCGAGCTGATGTTCGGCACGGTCGATTGCTACCTGCTCTGGCGCCTCACCGGCGGCAAGGTACACGCCACCGACGCCACCAACGCCTCGCGTACGCTGCTGTTCAACATCCACACCGGCCAGTGGGACGACGAACTGCTCGAGATCATCGGCGTGCCGCGCTCGATGCTGCCGGAGGTGAAGGATTCCTCCGCCCGCTTCGGCGAGAGCACGCCTGATTTGTTCGGCGGCCCGATCGCGATCGCAGGCATTGCCGGCGACCAGCAGGCCGCGACGATCGGGCAAGCCTGTTTCCGCCCCGGCATGATGAAGTCGACCTACGGCACCGGCTGTTTTGCGCTGCTCAACACCGGCTCCACGCCCGTGGTCTCCAAGAACAAGCTGCTCACCACCATCGCCTACCAGCTCGACGGCAAGCGCACCTACGCGCTCGAAGGCTCGATCTTCGTCGCAGGCTCGGCGGTGCAATGGCTGCGCGATGGTCTCGGCATCATCAAGCACGCGGCCGAGACCGGCCCTCTTGCTGATCAGTCCGACTCCATGCAGAGCGTTTATCTCGTCCCGGCCTTCGTCGGCATGGGCGCGCCCTACTGGAATCCGCGGGTCCGCGGCGCGCTGTTCGGCCTCACCCGCAACTCCGGCCCGGCCGAGCTTGCGCACGCCGCGCTCGAGAGCGTCTGCTACCAGACCTTCGATCTGTGGGCCGCGATGCGCGCGGACTGGCCGAGCTCGGAAACGGCGAGTGTCGTGCTTCGCGTCGATGGCGGCATGACGGCGTCCGACTGGACCATGCAGCGCCTCGCCGATCTCCTGGACGCCCCGGTCGACCGTCCCGTGATCCAGGAGACCACGGCGCTCGGGGCGGCCTATCTCGCCGGCCTCAATGCGGGCGTCTATCCCGAGCCGACGAAATTCGCCGACAATTGGCGCCTCGAGCACCGGTTCAGGCCGAACATGAGCCAGGCCACGCGCGATCGAAAGCTCGCCGGCTGGGCCCGCGCGGTGAGGGGTGTACTGGCAAGCGACGAGGGCGAGGAATAGGCGGGTTCTTGTACGGGCTACCGGGCCAAAATTAGCGGCACGCAAAAAGAACAACAACGGGAGAGAGAATGAACACGGATTTCAACCGGGTCATCCAAAAGTTCGGCATCGCGGCGATCTCCGCCGCGCTGCTCACGTCCACCGTCATCGCGCGCGAACAACCGAACCCGCTGCTCAGCGCGCGCCAGGTCAAGACCGACGTCGAGGGCCTCGACGCGCCCGGCCAGATCCTGGTCGATGTCTGGGGCATCCCGCACATCTATGCCGGAAACGAGCACGACCTGTTCTTCCTGCAGGGCTTCAACGCCGCGCGGGACCGGCTCTGGCAGATCGATCTCTGGCGCAAGCGCGGCCTCGGCCTGCTCGCGAAGGATTTCGGCCAGGCCTATGTCGAGCAGGACAAGGCGCTGCGGCTGTTTCTCTATCGCGGCGACATGAAGGCGGAATGGACCTCCTACGGTCCCAAGGCGAAGACCTATGCGGACGCGTTCGTCGCCGGCATCAACGCCTATGTCGCCGACGTGCGCGCGGGCAAGCGCCCGCTGCCGATCGAGTTCAGGATCGCCGGCACCATGCCCGACACCTGGACGGCAGACGATGTCGTTCGCATTCGCAGCCACGGCCTGACGCGCAACGTCTCCTCCGAGGTCAAGCGCTCGCTGGTCGCTTGCGCCGCCGGCCTCGATGCCGATCGTTTCCGCGTGAAGCTGGAGCCGGCCTGGACGACGAAGGTGCCTGACGGCCTCGATCCCTGCGCCGTGCCGAAGGCCGTGCTCGCGGCCTACGATCTCGCGACGCGCCCCGTCGCCTTTGCCGCGCCCAAGGACCAGAAGGCGGCGCTCGCGCACGATCCCGACAAATATCTCACCGAGGCCGACCAGCAGCGCGACACCATCGGCTCCAACAATTGGGTGATCGCGGCCTCGCGCACCGCGACGGGCCGCCCGATCCTCGCCAATGATCCGCATCGCGAGCACAGCGTGCCCTCGCTGCGCTATATCGTCGGACTCAATGCACCCGGTCTCTCCGTGATCGGCGCCGGCGAGCCCGCGCTCCCAGGCATCTCGATCGGCCACAACGGCACCATCGCCTTCGGCCTCACCATCTTCAACGTCGACCAGGAAGATCTCTACGTCTACGAACTCAATCCGCAAGATCCCAACCAGTATCGCTATGGCAATGGCTGGGAGGACATGCGCATCGTTCACGAGACGGAGGAGGTGAAGGGCGAGGGCAATCGCGAGATTGAGCTGAAATTCACGCGCCACGGGCCCGTGATCTTCGTCGACGAGGACAAGAAGCACGCCTTTGCCGTGCGTTCGATCTGGTTCGAGCCGGGCACCTCGGCCTATTTCGGCTCGTCGGACTACATGACCGCAAAGGACTGGAGCGGTTTCCTCGCCGCCATGCGGCGCTGGGGCGCCCCGTCGGAGAACCAGGTCTATGCCGACACCAGGGGCAATATCGGGTGGGTCGCTGCCGGCAAGACGCCGCGCCGCCTCAATTTCGACGGCCTGATGCCGGTGCCCGGCGATGGCCGCTATGAATGGCAGGGATTTCTCTCGCTGGACGAGCTGCCGAAATCCTATCAGCCGAAGCAGGGCTATTTCGCCACCGCCAACCACATGAACCTGCCGGCCGATTATCCGGTCAACGAGCGCAGGGTCGGCTTCGAATGGTCCGACAGCGCGCGCTGGCAGCGCATCACCGAGGTGCTCGCGGCCAACAACAAGGTGACGCTCGCCGACGCCATGGATCTGCAGAACGACGACACCGCCATGATGGGACGGCGGCTGGTCAAGCTGTTGCAGCCCCTCACCTCTGACGATGCCAAGGTGAGGCAGGGTCTCGATCTGTTGAAGCGCTGGGATGCGCGCGACGCCGCCGACAGCGCCGCGGCGGCCGTGTTCGAGGTCTGGATCGCCAATCATCTCGGACCGGTGCTGTTGAAGATCACGGCGCCCAAGGCCGCCGGCCTGATCGCGCCTGAGGCCTCCAGCATTTCGGCGCTCGTGGCCGCGCTGGAATCTCCGGATGCATCGTTTGGCGCCGATCCCGCTGTGACGCGCGACCAGATCCTGCGCGACAGCCTCGGTGCGGCGGTGGCCGATGTCATCAGCAAGCTCGGCCCTGATCCCTCCACCTGGCGCTGGGGCCGCCTGCATGTCGCACAGTTCGACCACGCGCTGATACCGCTCGCCGACAAGGCCACCGCGACGCAGATGTCTGTCGGTCCGCTCGCCTTCGGTGGCGCGGGCAACGTGCCGCGCGCCGCCACCTATCGCCGCTCGGATTACCGGCTCCTGTCGGGCGCCTCGTTCCGCATGGTGCTCGACGTCGGCAATTGGGACGCCAGCCGCACCATCAACACGCCAGGGCAATCCGGCGATCCCTTCAGCGGCCACTACCGCGACCTCGCGCCGCTGTGGGCGACGGGGCAATACGTGCCGCTGCTCTACAGCCGCAGCGCAGTGGAGGCTGCGACCGCGGAGGCAATCACGCTGACGCCGAGGTGACGTCGCGCTGACCTAAACTGAACGAGCCATTCCATGATCCTCCGCGACGGCTATTCCGACATCCCCGCCGGCAAGATCGCCGCAGTCGTCACGCATCTTGAGATGACCGCACCGCCCCCGCGCCGCGACGATCCGCCCGGCAAATGGTTGCTGCGCAGGGTCGAAGCGCCCGCACTTGCCTGGTACCGCGATCTCTTCCGGCGCGTCGGTGAGAACTGGCTGTGGTTCTCACGAGCCCGCATGAACGACACCGAGCTTGCCGCGATCATCCACGCTGCAGGTATCGAGATCTACGCCCTCGTCGTTGACGGCCGCGAGGAAGGCATGCTCGAGCTGGATTTCCACGAACCGGGCCAATGCGAGCTGGTCTATTTCGGCGTCACCGACAGCTTGATCGGCACCGGCGCCGGCCGCTTCCTGATGAACCGCGCACTGGAGCGTGCATGGTCAAACGGCGTGCATCGCGTCTGGGTCCACACCTGCACGTTCGATCATCCCTCGGCCGTCGCCTTCTATCAGCGCTCGGGATTTCGTCCGTTCCGACGGCAGGTCGAGGTCGCGGATGATCCGCGCCTCGACGGAACGGCACCGCGTGATGCGGCGAAGCACGTGCCGATCATCGAATAGCATGCGGGCCCCGCGGCCATTTATGGACGTTGTCGTCCTCTGCCAACCGCTCGCGGCAAAGGTCCGCGCCGGACGGCGTTGAAGTGAGTCGGCGCAGTCGCGGCAGATGAATCCCCCGTGCCGCCAGTTCATGAGGGCGTCGCAGAACATGGTCTCGTCATCCGTTCGACGGTTGTCGGCGAAGAACCGGCAGGCGATATTGCGAGCGACGTCTTAAACCAATCGAGCGGTTCTGGCGTGGGCAGGCGGGTCAGGCCCCGAGAATAACAAGAGGTGCACCATGTTCCTGGTAGGCCAATATGATTCCCCCTTCGTCCGCCGCGTCGCGATTGCGCTGCGGCTTTACGGGATCACCTTCGAGCACAAGCCGTGGTCGACCTTCGGCGATGCCGACAAGATCGCGCCGTACAATCCGCTGCGCCGCGTGCCGACGCTGGTGTGTGATGATGGCGAGGCGCTGATCGAGAGCACGATCATTCTGGACTATCTCGACGAGCTTGTCGGTGCCGACAAGGCGATGCTGCCGCGAAGCGGCGCTGAGCGTCGCCGGCACCTGCGCATCTGCGCACTCGCGACCGGCCTCGGCGACAAGGCGGTCAGCCTGCTCTACGAGCGGGTGCTGCGGAAGGAGCAGCTCGCGCTGTGGGTCGAGCGCTGCCAGGCACAGATCGGCGACGTGCTGAAGGTACTGGAAGCCGAGCGCGCCAAGGTGAAGACGCCGTACTGGCTGGGGGACCGCATCGGCCACGCCGATGTCGCGGTCGCCTGCGTCGTGCGCTTCACCCGCGAGGCGCACCCACAGCTCTTCGATCCCGCACGCTATCCGGCGCTTGCGGCCCATGCCGAGCGCTGCGAGGCGCTGGCGCCGTTCAAGGAGATCGTCCAACCGCTCGCCCCGCCGAAAGCGTGAGCGTCGCCAGGTCACCTCATCGGCCGTAGAGACCGGTCAGTGTCGCTTTCGCAAGCGTGTGAAAGTGCAGATCGAAACCAACCAGCGCTGCCGACGCCGAATGATCCTTGGCGTCCGGTAGTTTTGCGACATCTACGGCGAAGACGGTGATCTGATAGTGATGCGGCTTGTCGCCGGTCGGTGGGCACGGTCCGCCATAGCCATCGCTGCCGAAGTCGGTGCGGCTCTGGACCGCTCCCTTCGGCAGCAAGTTCTTCTTCGGATCGCCTGCCCCCTTTGGAAGCGAAGCGACGGAAGCTGGAACATTGAAAACGACCCAATGCCACCAGCCGCTGCCGGTCGGCGCGTCAGGATCATACATCGTCACGGCGAAGCTCTTGGTGCCTGCCGGTGCACCGCTCCAGCTCAAGGCCGGCGAAACGTTGTTGCCCGTACAGCCGAATCCCTTGAATACCTGCTCGTTGGCGATCGTTGCGCCTTCGGCGATGTCCGGGCTGGTCAACGCGAGGCTCTGCGCACCAGCTTCGCCTGCAGAAAGCAGGAACGCGCACGATGCCAGCCATGAGAACGCAAACCTTGTCATGGAGACTCCCTTCGCAGAAGCATTCAAAACACCGGAAGGTAGCGCCCAAGGAACGATGTTTCAATCGGCCTGCCCCGTTGCTTTCGATGCTGCGGCGCAATCGGGCGCTGCGAGGCACTGGCACCGTTCAAGAAGATCGTCCAGCCTCTCGCTCTGCCGCAGGGGTGAATGCACATCCGCTGTGATGTTGCGTTGCGCTACTTGCAGCATCATTCCCACGATAGATCACGCGGTATGGGTCATGGCTTTCGCCAGGACGACACCGGATGTGCGGCAAGAGCCTAACCCGCCCCGACGCGCTTTTTCTGCCAGGCCAGATGCACGGCGCAGGTGCAGCCGGGGGGGTGCGCGGCGAGGTCGTTGGACGTGACGTCGTTCGCCGGTGTAGCCGCGAACGAGGCATTCACGTCCCTGGCGGCCGAAGTCTGTTGCGCCGGGATGTAGTTGAGGATCGGCGCCAGCCAGCGTTCGACCTCGGAGACGCTCATCTCCTTGCGCGCGGCATAGTCCTCGACCTGGTCGCGTTCGATCTTGCCGACGCCGAAATAATAGCTCTCGGGGTTCGCGAAATAGAGCCCGGATACGCTGCTGCCCGGCCACATCGCAAAGCTCTCGGTCAGCTTCACGCCGGCGGTCGCTTCCGCATCCAGCAGCGCGAACAGCGTCGCCTTTTCGGTGTGATCGGGCTGCGCGGGATAACCGGGCGCCGGGCGGATGCCCTGATATTTTTCCAGGATCAGATCCTCGTTCGATAGCGTCTCGTCAGGCGCGTAGGCCCAGAACTCGCGGCGGACGCGGGCATGCATGCGCTCGGCAAAGGCTTCGGCGAGGCGGTCGGCCAGCGCCTTGCACAGGATCGAGGAGTAATCGTCATTGGCCATCTTGAAGCGCTCCGCGACCGCGTCCTCGCCGATCCCGGCGGTGACGACGAAGCCGCCGACATAGTCGGGCACGCCCGCAGGCGCGACGAAGTCGGCCAGCGCCGCGTTGAAACGCCCCTCGCGCTTTTCGAGCTGTTGGCGCAGCGTGTGCAGCGTCGCGACCTTCTTGGTGCGGCTCTCATCGGCATAGAGCACGATGTCGTCGCCATCAGCGTTCGCCGGCCAGAAGCCGACGGTGGCGCGCGCCCGGAACCATTTCTCCTTCACGATGCTGTCGAGCATCCTGCGCGCATCGTCGTAGAGCGAGCGCGCGACTTCGCCGACCTTGGCATCGTCGAGGATGGCGGGGAAGCGCCCGGCGAGCTCCCAGGTCTGGAAGAATGGCGTCCAGTCGATATAGGGCACCAGCTCGGCGAGGTCGTAGTCGTCGAAGCTCTTGGTGCCGAGGAAGGTCGGCTTCACCGGCTTGCTGGCGGCGAAGTCGACCGGCACGCGGTTCTTGCGCGCGTCGGCCAATTTCAGCCGCTTCTTGTCGGCCTGCGCACGCAGATGCGCCTCGGAGATCTTGGCGTATTCGGCGCGCACCTCGGCAGCATAGGCCTCGCGCTTCTCAGGCGAGAGCAGCGAGGAGGCCACGCCGACCGCGCGGCTGGCGTCGTTGACGTGGACGACGGGGCCGGCGCGATAGCTCGGATCGATCTTCACGGCCGTATGCACGCGGCTCGTGGTGGCGCCGCCGATCAGCAGCGGCAGCTTCAGGCCCTCGCGCTGCAGCTCGCCGGCGAAAAACGCCATCTCGTCGAGCGAGGGCGTGATCAGGCCCGAGAGACCCACGATGTCGGCGTTCTCAGCCTTCACCGTCTCGACGATCTTGGATGCCGGCACCATCACGCCGAGGTCGATGACTTCGTAATTGTTGCACTGGAGCACGATGCCGACGATGTTCTTGCCGATGTCGTGTACGTCGCCCTTGACGGTCGCGAGCACGATCTTGCCGGCGGAGGAGGAGCCTTCGGCGCCGATGCCGTTGGCGAGATTGCGCGCCTTCTCCTCTTCCATGAACGGCATCAGCCAGGCCACCGCCTGCTTCATCACGCGCGCCGATTTCACCACCTGCGGCAGGAACATCTTGCCGTCGCCGAAGAGATCGCCGACCACGTTCATGCCGGCCATCAGCGGTCCCTCGATCACGTCGAGCGGGCGTGACGCGTTCTTGCGGGCTTCCTCGGTATCCTGCTCGATGAACTCGGTGATGCCATGCACCAGCGAGTGCGACAGCCGCTTCTCCACCGGCCATTCGCGCCAGGCGAGATCGGCTTCCTTGGCCTCGGTCTTCTTTCCGCGGAATTTCTCGGCCAGTGCCAGGAGGCGCTCGGACGCGCCCGCGTCGCGGTTGAGGATGACGTCCTCGCAGACCTGGCGCAATTCAGGGTCGATGTCGTCATAGACGATCATCTGCCCGGCATTGACGATGCCCATGTCCATCCCGGCCTTGATGGCGTGATACAGGAACACCGAGTGCATCGCCTCGCGCACCGGCTCGTTGCCGCGGAACGAGAACGACAGGTTCGAGACGCCGCCAGAGATGTGCGCGCCCGGCAGGTTCTGCCGGATCCAGCGCGTCGCCTCGATGAAGTCGACGCCGTAGTTGTTGTGCTCCTCGATGCCGGTCGCGATCGCGAAGATATTGGGATCGAAGATGATGTCCTCGGGCGGGAAGCCGACCTTGTTCACCAGGATGTCGTAGGCACGCTTGCAGATATCGGTCTTGCGCGCGAACGTGTCGGCCTGGCCGACTTCGTCGAACGCCATCACCACGACAGCCGCGCCATGGCGGCGGGCGATTTTTGCTTCGTGGATGAACTTCGCTTCGCCTTCCTTCATCGAGATCGAATTGACCACCGGCTTGCCCTGCACGCATTTCAAGCCGGCCTCGATCACCGAGAACTTCGAGGAGTCGACCATCACAGGAACGCGGGCGATGTCTGGTTCGGCGGCGACGAGGTTCAGGAACGTCACCATCGCGGCCTCCGAATCCAGAAGACCCTCGTCCATGTTGACGTCGATGATCTGCGCGCCGTTCTCGACCTGGTCGCGCGCCACCTGGAGCGCGGCGGTGTAGTCGCCGGCGGTGATCAGCTTACGGAAGCGGGCGGAGCCGGTGACGTTTGTTCGCTCGCCGACGTTGACGAACGGAATCGCATCCGTCAGCACGAAGGGCTCGAGGCCGGAAAGCCTTAAGCGTGGCGCGATCTCGGGAACGATCCGCGGCTTGTGCGGGGCGACGGCGTGAGCAATCGCCGCGATATGATCTGGCGTGGTGCCGCAGCAGCCTCCGACGATGTTGACGAGGCCGTCGCGCGCGAATTCGCCGACCAGGCGGGCCATGTAGTCCGGCGTTTCGTCATACTGGCCGAATTCGTTGGGCAGACCGGCGTTCGGATAGGCGCAGACCAGCGTGTCTGCGACGCGGCCGATGTCGGCGATATGCGCGCGCAAATCTTCCGCACCGAGCGCGCAGTTGAAGCCGATGGTAACGGGCTTGGCGTGCCGCACCGAATTCCAGAACGCCTCCGGCATCTGGCCCGAGAGCAGGCGGCCGGACTTGTCGGTGATGGTGCCCGACACCATCACGGGCATGTCGATGCCGAGTTCTTCGGTGATCTCGGCGATGGCGTAGAGCGCCGCCTTGGCGTTGAGCGTATCGAAGATCGTCTCGACCAGTAGCAGGTCGACGCCGCCGTCGATCAGGCCGCGGATCTGCTCGCCATAGGACTTGCGCAAATCGTCGAAGGTGACGGCGCGGTAGCCGGGATTGGCCACATCAGGCGAGATTGAGGCGGTACGGTTGGTCGGCCCGATGGCACCCGCAACGAAGCGCGGCTTGCCGTCTTCGGCGGCGACGCGCCGGGCGGCATTGCCGGCAAGGCGGGCACCATCGCGCGCCATTTCATACACAATGTCGGTGAGGTCGTAATCGGCCTGCGCGATTGAAGTGGTCGAGAAGGTATTGGTCGCCACGATGTCGGCGCCGGCGCGCAAATACGCGGCGTGGATGTCCTCGATCGCCTGCGGCTGGGTCAGGATCAGGAGATCGTTGTTGCCGCGCAGGTCGCGATGAAAGTTCTTGAAGCGCGTGCCGCGGAAGGCGGCCTCGTCGAACTGCAGGTTCTGAATCATCGTGCCCATGGCGCCGTCGAGCACGAGGATGCGCTCGCGCGCGGCGTTGATGAGGGCGGTTCGTTTCGGCGAGGTGGATACAGACATGGTGCTTTAAGCCGCCTTCTGCGTGCTCTTGGCGCGAATGCCGAGCAAATGGCTGATTGCGAACACGAGATCGGCGCGGTTCATGGTGTAGAAATGGAAGGTGTCGACGCCGTGTTTTGCCAGTTTCTGCACCTGGCCGGCTGCCACCGTGGCGGCGACGAGCTTGCGGGTCTCGGCGTCGTCGTCGAGGCCTTCGAATTTCGCGGCGAACCAGTCCGGCACGGTGGTGCCGGCGCGCGTGACGAAATTGCGGGCCTGCTTGAAATTGTGCATGGGCATGATGCCCGGCACGATCGGGATGTTGATGCCTCGCGCATGGACGCGGTCGAGATAGCGGAAGTAGAGGTCGTTGTCGAAGAACACCTGGGTGATCGCGCGCGTCGCGCCGGCATCGACTTTTGCCTTGAGCGTATCGATGTCGGCGTCAAAGTCCCGCGCTTCGGGGTGCTTCTCGGGATAAGCAGAGACACTCACTTCGATGTCGGCATGCCGCTTCTTGATCCCGGCGACAAGCGCATCCGACGTCTGATAGCCGTCGGGATGGCTCGCATAGGGCGTGCCGATCCCGCCTGGGGGATCGCCGCGCAGGCCGACGATGTGGCGGACGCCGACCTCGTGATAGCGGTCGACGATCTCGTCGATTTCGCCGCGCGAGGCCCCGACGCAGGTCAGGTGCGCCGCCGGCAGCAGCGCGGTCTCCTTGAGGATGCGGGAGATGGTGGAGTGGGTGCGTTCGCGAGTCGAGCCGCCGGCGCCGTAGGTCACCGAGACGAATTTCGGATCGAGGGGCGCGAGCCGGTTGATGGTCTCCCAGAGATTCCGCTCCATATCTTCGGTCTTGGGCGGAAAGAATTCGAACGAGATCGCAGGCCGCTTCACGGCGAGGTGCCCGTCGGCTGCCGCAGGCGTCGTCAAGTCGGTCATGGCACCACTCACTCCAGGGCTCAGCCAGGTATCTGGCGGCCGGGTCAAGCTTGGGAGGGGTAACATAGAGCAATGCGGCTGGGCTCAACAGCCCATCGCATATGGGAAATTGCCCACTTCCTGCGAATGTATCCCTGAAATTGGCGTTTCTGACGGTGTGAGTGGGATAATGAGAAGTTCTATTTATCGCATTAATATCAGTCGTTTATATATGAGCAGGGTGATTTTTGCAGCCAGGTTTGGCGGTGGGCATGGTGAATTCTGTGTTGCAAGCCTAGTGCTTGGCCCAACGGAACGGCAATTCCGGGCGTCCGCCTCCCGGCCGCACACGCCAGATCTGCGCTATGCACCCGTTGTCGCCGCGCCGCCCTCCACTACGTTAGCGCGCGATGATCCCGCTCTCAGTCCTCGACCTCTCGGTCGTCACCACGGCCACGAAGCCCGCTGCGGCGCTGCGCAACAGCATTGACCTGGCGCGCCATGTCGATGGGCTCGGCTATGTTCGCTATTGGCTTGCCGAGCACCACAACCTCGCTTCAGTCGCGAGCCCCGCGCCCGACGTGATGATTGGGCAGATCGCGGCGGTGACGAAGCACATCCGCGTTGGCTCCGGCGGCGTGATGCTGCCCAACCACGCGCCGCTGGTGGTGGCGGAGCGATTCAAGATGCTGGAGGCCTTGTTTCCCGGCCGTATTGATCTTGGCCTGGGCCGCGCGCCAGGCACGGATGGGGCCACGGCCTATGCACTGCGCAGCCGGCTCGACCGGCGCGAGGGCGATGATTTTCTGGAGCGGCTGCACGAATTGATCCTGTGGGAGACGCGCGAATTCCCCGCAGGCCATCCCTATCACAACGTCGTCGCGATGCCTGACGACACCCCGCTGCCGCCGATCTGGCTGCTCGGCTCCAGCGATTATTCCTCTGAGCTTGCAGCCCAGGTCGGCATGGGCTTCGCCTTCGCGCACCATTTTGCATCCCACGATGCCATCGATGCGATGGTGCATTATCGTAACCGCTTCCAGCCCTCGGCCTGGCGCGCGACACCGCATGCGATCCTCGCCGTTGCCGTCATTGTCGCCGATACCGACGAGGAGGCGGAGAAGCTCGCGGCATCGTTCGATCTCAATCGCCTGCGCCGCGACCGTGGACAATATCTGCCACTGCCGAGCGTCGAGGAGGCGCTGGCCTATCCTTATACGGATTCCGAGCGCGTCTCGATTGCGCGTAACCGCTCGCGCCTGTTCGTCGGCAGCCCCGCGACGGTGCAGAAGAAGCTTCGGCCGCTGATGGATGCGAGCAAGCCGGACGAATTGATGGTGATCACCGCCGTGTACGACCACGAGGCGCGCAAGAGGTCGTATTCGCTGTTGGCGCAGGCGTTCGGGCTGACGAAGCAGGCAGCATGAGCCGCTGTTACCCTCCCCCTCCAGGGAGGGTGGCAGATCAATCCTGCAGCGTCTCGCTGAAGGTCGCGCGGAACGGGTGGCCCGGATAGACGCCGACGATGCGGAATTCGCGCGAGAAGAATTTCAGCTCCTCGATCGCAAACGCGAGACCCTTGTCTTCAGGGTGGCCGTCGACATCGGCGTAAAACTGCGTGGCGAAGAAATTCCCGTCGACCATGTAGCTTTCGAGCTTGGTCATGTTCACGCCATTGGTGGCAAAGCCGCCGAGCGCCTTGTAGAGCGCGGCCGGCAAGTTGCGCACCCGGAAGACGAATGTGGTGACCAGCGGGCCCGAACCCTGCGTGGCCCATTTCGGCTCGCGCGCCAGCACGACGAAGCGGGTGGTGTTGTGGGCCTCGTCCTCGATGTCCTCGGCGAGAATGTCGAGGCCGTAAATCTTCGCGGCGAGGCGCGAGGCGATCGCAGCGACAGTCTTGTCCTTGCGCTCGGAAATGTCACGGGCGCTACCGGCCGTATCCGCATGCACGATGGGCTTGATGCCGAGCTTCCGAATGACGCGCCGGCACTGGCCGAGCGCATGCACATGGCTCTCGACACTCTTGATGTCGGAAATATTGGTGCCCTTGACCGCCATCAGCTGATGGCGGACCGGCAAGAACCATTCACCGATGATGAAGAGGCCGGAGGCCGGCAGCAGATGGTGGATGTCCGCGACGCGGCCCGCGACCGAATTTTCGATCGGGATCATGCCGAGATCGGCCTCGCCCGAGGAGATCGCCGACAGCGCGTCCTCGAAGGTGGCGCAGGGCATCGGCTCCGCGTCGGGATAGGCTTCGACGATGGCGATGTGGGAATTGGCGCCAGGTTCGCCCTGGAATGCGATCTTCATCTTGCTCATGGCGGGCCTTGTAGCAGCGGCTCAGGATTTGGAAAGGATTCTGCGGGCGGTCTCCAGGTCCGCCAGCGTGTCGACCCCGCGGGGCACGGTGTCGACGATGGTGAAGTCGATCCGCATGCCGGCCTCGAGGGCCCTCAGTTGCTCCAGACTTTCCTGCAACTCCAGTGGAGAGGGCGGCAACGAGACATAGCGCTCCAGCGCCGCGCGGCGATAGGCGTAGAGGCCGATATGATGGTAGCGCGGTCCGTTGCCGGCCGGCGCGGTGGCGCGGGTGAAATAAAGTGCGCGCATGCGCCGGCCGCCGAGCGAAGTTCCGATCGCCTTCACGACGCTGGGGGCGAGGTCCTCCTCCTCGGTGTGGATCTGCGATGCCAGCGTGGCGATGTCGACGGCCGGGTCCTCCAGCGGCGGCAGCACGTCGCGGATATTGTCGGTCGTGATCGTCGGGAAGTCGCCCTGGAGATTGATCACGATCTCGGCCTGTCCGCCCGGATCGAGCTTCTGCATGGCCTCGTGGATGCGGGCCGAGCCGTTGAGATGGTTGGGGCTGGTCATGACCGCCACGCCGCCATCCGCTGTGACGGCGTCGGCGATCTCCTGCGTATCGGTCGCGACCGCGACCCGACCGACTGCCGCTTCCTGCGCCCGGCGCAGCACATGGATGATCATCGGCAGGCCCACGATGTCCTTCAGCGGCTTGCCAGGCAGGCGGGTCGACGCCATGCGGGCCGGGATCAGCACCAGAATGCGGGGATTGGTCATCGGTTCAAGAGCCTGGAAACGGGGCGATTTCCGCACCGGGAAATGGGGTGGGGATCGGCTGAAAGCCGCATCGCTTATACGGGTTGCCAGACCCCGGGCAAACCGATATCTGAATGGCAAAACTCGGGGAAACAATAAGGAACGTGTGATTCTCCCGAGGCTCGTCCTGGCGGCCGCCCGGCCGCTTGTTCCTTCTTGCGGTGTGGGGCCTGGCCGGAAATGGACTCTTTCGAACTCAACAAGATTCTTGGTGCCGTGCTCGGTACCTGTCTCGTTCTGCTGGTGACGAGCTTCACCGCGAACGCGCTGTTCTCGCCCAAGATGCCGGAGAAGCCGGGCTTCGAGATCGCCGTGAAGGAAGAAGCTGGTGACAAGGGCGGCGCTCCCGCGGCCGCAGCCCCGTCCGAGCCGATCGAGAAGCTGCTCCAGACCGCCTCCGTCGAGAAGGGCGCGGCTGCCGCGAAGAAGTGCGGCGCCTGCCACACCTTCGAGAAGGGCGGCCCGAACCGTGTCGGTCCGAACCTCTACGGCATCGTCGGCGACAATCGCGGCGAGGACCGCGGCGGTTTCAATTTCTCAGCCGCCATGAAGGCCAAGGGTGGCACCTGGACGATCGACGATCTCAACAAGTTCATCGCGAATCCGAAGGGCTTCATTCCCGGCACCGCGATGGGCTTCGCCGGCATCCCGAAGGACTCGGAGCGCGCCGACGTCATCGCCTATCTCAACAGCCTGTCGGACAGCCCGAAGCCGCTGCCCACCGCGGCGAAATAAGCCTGTCGGACCGACCTTGGACTGTGCGGCCAGGCCCCCAAGCCTGGCCGTTTCCTTGTCTGGAGCCTCGCACTGTCGTTACCGGGGCGTTTGGCCGCAGCGGACTGGCCGCCTGGCCCGCCAAGATGAGGAAAAAGCAACATATTCCGTCGAAACCTCGCCTATATTGGGAACTTAAAGGAGTAGCCTCCTTCAAGACAGGGATGTTGATTTGGCCATTACCCGACGCGATCTCCTGCTCACCGGCGCGGCCGTAGCCGCGCTTCCCGCCCTCGGCTCTGCAGCCGGTGTTCCCATCGTCCGCACGGCGGCGGCGCAATCGGGCGGTGAGCTGCCTTGGCGGCATGCGCTGTCGCTGTTCGGCGACGTCAAGTACCCGGCCGACTTCAAACGGTTCGACTACGTCAATCCTGATGCGCCCAAGGGCGGCGCGGTACGGCAGATCGCGATCGGGACGTTCGATAATTTCAACTATGTTGTTTCCGGCGTGAAGGGCAATCTCGCCGCGCCGGTCCCCTTGATTTACGACACCCTGACGACCGCCGCTCTGGATGAGGTTTCGACGGAATACGGCTTGCTGGCCGAAGCGGTCAGCCGTCCCGACGATTCCTCCTTTGTGATCTATCGTCTGCGCGCACAGGCCAAATGGCACGACGGAAAGCCGGTCACCGCCGAGGATGTGATCTACTCACTGGACGTGCTGAAGAAGAATCATCCGTTTTATGCGGCGTACTATCGACATGTGGTCGGCGCCGAGAAGGTCGGCGACCGCGATGTCAAGTTTACGTTCGATGCGCCGGGAAACCGAGAGCTTCCGCAAATCGTCGGTCAACTCGTGGTTCTGCCCAAGCACTGGTGGGAGGGGACGGATGCCCAGGGCAAGAAACGCGACGTAACGGTGACCACGCTCGAAATTCCGCTCGGCGGGGGGCCATATCGAATCAAGGATTATGTCGCCGGCCGCAGCATCGTGCTGGAACGAGTCAAGGATTACTGGGGGAGCGAGGTCAACGTTAACATCGGGCGAAATAATTTCGACGAGCTGCGGTACGAATATTTCAGGGATGCCACCGTCGCGATCGAGGCTTTCAAGGCCGATCAGGTTGACTGGCGCGCCGAAAACAGCGCGAAGAACTGGGCGACGGCCTACGATTTCCCGGCTGTTGCCGAGAAACGCGTTGTTCTGGAGGAGTTTCCAAATCGCAGCTCGGGCGTGATGCAGGCCTTTGCCCCGAACTTGCGTCGCGCCAAGTTCGCGGATGCGAGGGTGCGCCGGGCCCTCAACTATGCGTTCGACTTCGAGGAGATGAACAAGCAGATCTTCTTTGGTCAGTACAAGCGCATCGGCAGCTATTTCGACGGAATCGAAGATCTGATGGCGACCGGCGTGCCGGAAGGAAAAGAGCTCGAGATTCTGGAGGGCCTCCGTGCTGAGATTCCGCCCGAGGTGTTTACGACGCCCTACACAAACCCTGTCGGCGGTAGTCCGGAAGCCGTACGCGAAAATCTGAGAGAGGCGCTGCGCCTGCTGAAGGAAGCCGGCTATGAGGTGCGCGATCGTAAGCTGATCGAAGTCAAGACAGGTACCCAGCTCTCTCTCGAATTGCTGGCTCAGGACCCGGCCTTCGAAAGGGTCATGTTGTTCTACAAGCCCTCCCTGGAGAGGCTCGGCATTGCAGTCAGCGTCCGAACGATCGATCCGACGCAATATGAAAACCGGCTGCGCGAATGGGATTTCGACATCGTCGTTGCCTCCTGGGGAGAGTCCTTGTCCCCGGGCAACGAGCAGCGCGAATCCTGGGGCTCGAAAGCTGCGGACATGAGCGGTTCGCGCAACGTCGTCGGTATCAAGAATCCGGCGATTGACAAGCTGATCGACCGGGTCATCTTCGCGAAGGATCGAGCGGAGCTCGTGGCCGCGACCAAGGCGCTGGACCGCGTGCTTCTGTGGAACCATTATGTGGTGCCGCAATGGAATTATCCAAAACTGCGCACGGCGCGATGGGATCGCTTCGGCAGGCCGGCCGAAATGCCGAAATACGGCCAGTCGGCCTTCCCCTTCATCTGGTGGTACGACGCAGACAAGGCGGCACGGATCGCGAAGAAGTCGTGAAGGACATTTCTCGCATGGCGCAGCTTTCACGCCGGCATGTGCTGGTCCTCGGTGCCGGCGGCATGGTCAGCGCTGCCGCATTGCGCAGCGCGGCGGCATCGGAGGGGCCCAGCGAGGCCCACGGCATGTCGGCGTTCGGCGATCTGAAATATCCCGCCGATTTCCACCATTTCGACTATGTCAATGTCGACGCCCCGAAGGGCGGCACGTTCTCGCTGATTCCGTCGACGAGGGGCTACAACCAGTCCTTCTTCACCTTCAACTCGCTCAACGCCTTCATCCTCAAGGGCGAGGGTGCACAAGGCATGGACCTGACCTTCGCCACGCTGATGGCGCATGCCGGCGACGAGCCCGACGCCATGTACGGCTTTGCCGCAAAGTCGGTGCAGATCTCTCCGGACAAGCTCGCCTATCGCTTCACGATGCGGCCCGAGGCGACGTTTCACGACGGCACCAAGCTGACCGCGCACGACGTCGCGTTCTCGATCAACGTCCTGAAGGACAAGGGCCATCCGCTGATCCAGATCCAGATGCGCGACGTCAAGGGCGCTGAGGCCATCGACGACGCCGCCGTGATCGTGACCTTCGCCGCGAAGCGCGCGCGCGACGTGCCGCTTTATGTGGCGAGCCTTCCGATCTTCTCCAAGGCCTATTACGCGAACCGGACGTTCGACGAGACCACGACCGACGCGCCGCTGGGCTCGGGGGCCTACAAGGTCGGCAGGTTCGAGATCAACCGCTTCATCGAGTTCGAGCGCGTCAGGGATTGGTGGGGCGCGGACTTGCCGGTCTGTCGCGGCAGCAATAATTTCGACGTGGTCCGCTACGAATTCTACCGCGACCGCGACGTCGCGTTCGAAGGCTTCACCGGCAAGAACTATCTCTATCGCGAGGAGTTCACCTCGCGCATCTGGGCGACGCGCTACGACTTTCCCGCGATCAGGGAGGGACGGGTCAAGCGAGAGGAGGTGCCCGATCAGACGCCTTCGGGCGGACAAGGCTGGTTCCTGAACACGCGGCGGGACAAGTTCAAGAACCCCAAGGTACGCGAAGCATTGAACTACGCGTTCGACTTCGAGTGGACCAACAAGACCATCATGTACGGCGCCTACGCGCGCGCCCGCTCGCCGTTCCAGAATTCCGATCTCGTCGCCGAAGGGATGCCCTCGCCGGAGGAGCTGAAGCTGCTCGAGCCGTTCCGCGGCCAGGTGCCCGACGAAGTCTTCGGTGAGCCCTTCGTGCCGCCGGTGTCGGACGGTTCGGGGCAGGACCGCGCGCTGCTGCGCAAGGCGCAGCAATTGCTCCAGGAGGCGCAGCTTCCGGTCAAGGAGGGCAAGCGGCTGTTGCCGAGCGGCGAAGTCTTCGCCATCGAGTTCCTGACCGACGAGGCCTCGTTCCAACCGCACCACGCCTCATTCCTCAAGAACCTGAACATCCTTGGCATCGACGCAAATCTGCGCCTGGTCGATGCCGTCCAGTACCGCGCCCGCGTCGAATCCTTCGATTTCGACGTAGCCATCAACCGCATCACCATGTCGGCCACGCCCGGCGACAGCTTGCGAACCTACTTCACCTCGCAAGCGGCGATGACCAAGGGCTCCTACAATCTGGCCGGCGTATCCAGCCCTGCGCTCGACGCGCTGGTCGAGAAGGCGATGGCCGCCGAGACGCGCCAGGATCTGACGGTTGCCTGCCGCGCGATCGATCGCGTCTTCCGCGCCGGCCGCTACTGGGTGCCGCAATGGTACAATACCAGCCACCGGCTGGCGTATTGGGACGAGTTCGACCATCCCGCGAACCTGCCGCGTTACGCGCTCACCGACTATACGAGCGGCGTAGGGGAGCGGACGCTGTGGTGGTACGATGCCGCCAAGGCCGCCAAGCTCGATCAGGCGAAGTAGCTCATGAGCGCCTATATCGCACGCCGCCTCCTCCTGATGATTCCGACGCTGCTCGGGATCCTCTTCATTTCGTTCGTGGTCGTGCAATTCGCGCCGGGCGGTCCGGTGGAGCGCGTGATCGCGCAGTTGTCGGGCGCCGATACCGGCGGCACCTCGCGGATCTCCGGCGGCGGCGACTTCGCGCAGCGTGCGCCGGGCCAGGGCGGAGCTGGCAGTGATGCCATCAATTCGAAATACCGCGGCGCGCAGGGCCTCGACCCCGATTTCATCAAGAAGCTGGAAAAGCAGTTCGGCTTCGACAAGCCGGCGCCGGAGCGGTTCGCGTTGATGGTCTGGAACTACGCGCGCTTCGATTTCGGCAAGAGCTATTTCCGCGACGTCAGCGTCATCCAGCTCATCAAGGAGAAGCTGCCGGTCTCGATCTCGCTGGGCCTGTGGCTCACGCTGCTGACCTACCTGATCTCGATTCCCCTCGGCATCCGCAAGGCGGTGAAGGATGGCACGCGCTTCGACACGTGGACATCGAGCGTGATCGTGCTCGGTTACGCGATTCCAGGCTTCCTGTTTGCGATCCTTCTGATCATCCTGTTCGCCGGCGGCTCATTCTTCAATTGGTTCCCGCTGCGCGGGTTGACATCCGACGGCTGGTCGCAGTTTCCCTGGTACTGGAAGATCATCGACTATTTCTGGCATCTGACGCTGCCGATCATCGCGATGGGACTCGGCGCCTTTGCGACCATGACATTTCTCACCAAGAACTCGTTCCTGGACGAGATCCGCAAGCAATATGTCATGACGGCACGGGCGAAGGGCTGCAGCGAGCGCCAGGTGCTCTACGGCCACATCTTCCGCAATGCGATGCTGATCGTGATCGCGGGCTTCCCCGGGGCCTTCATCAGCGCCTTCTTCTCGGGCTCGCTGCTGATCGAGACCATCTTCTCGCTCGATGGGATCGGGCTGCTCGGTTTTGAGAGCGTTCTCAACCGCGACTATCCCGTCGTGTTCGGCACTCTCTACATCTTTTCGCTCATTGGTCTCGTGGTCGGTCTGATCTCCGACCTGACCTATATGTGGATCGATCCACGGATCGATTTCGAGGCGCGGGAGGTCTGATGGCAGTCACCGCGCCCACCCCGGTCGAGACCACCACGAGGTCGCCGTTCGGCGAAGCCGTGCCGATCACGCGCAAGTCGTTCGCACCGTCGCCGCTCAACAAGCGGCGCTGGCAGAACTTCAAGGCTAACCGCCGCGGCTACTGGTCCTTCTGGATCTTCATGGTCATGTTCGTGGTCTCGCTGTTCGCCGAGCTGATCGCCAACGACCGTCCCTTCCTGATCAAATATGACGGCCATCTCTACTGGCCCGCCTTCGTCACCTATTCGGAAACGACGTTCGGCGGCGATTTCGAGACCGCGGCCGACTATCGCGACCCCTACCTGCAGAAGCTGATCAAGGACAAGGGCGGCACCATCGTCTGGCCGCTGATCCGCTACTCCTACGACACCCACAATCTCGATCTGCCGACGCCGGCGCCATCGCCGCCGACCTGGCTGTTGACGGAAGCCCAGTGCAAGCCGGTGGTGGAGAAGAAGGGCCTGAAGAGCTGCCGCGACCTCGAATACAACTGGCTCGGCACCGACGATCAGGGCCGCGACGTCGTGGCGCGGATGATCTACGGTTTCCGCATCTCGGTGCTGTTCGGACTGGCGTTGACGATCTGCTCGTCGGTCATCGGCATCATCGCCGGGGGCGTGCAGGGCTATTTCGGCGGCTGGACGGATCTGTTGTTCCAGCGCTTCATCGAGATATGGAACGCCATACCCTATCTCTATCTGCTGCTGATCGTCGCGGCCGTGCTTCCGCCGGGCTTCTTCATCCTGCTCGGCATCATGGTGTTGTTTCACTGGGTGTCGCTGGTCGGCCTGGTGCGCGCGGAATTTCTGCGCGGACGCAATTTCGAATATATCCAGGCGGCGCGCGCACTGGGTGTGTCGGATAAGGTCATCATGTTCCGGCACCTGTTGCCGAACGCCATGGTCGCGACCATGACGTTCCTGCCGTTCATCGTCTCATCCTCGGTGATGACGCTGACGGCTCTCGATTTCCTGGGTTTCGGCCTGCCGCCCGGCTCGCCATCGCTCGGCGAATTGTTGTCGCAGGCGAAGGCGAACGTGCAGGCGCCGTGGCTCGGCTTCGCCGGCTTCTTCTCGGTTGCGAGCATGCTGTCGCTCCTGCTCTTCACCGGCGAGGCCGTGCGCGACGCCTTCGATCCGCGCAAGACGTTCAAGTGAGGGCGTGATGGACGCGATCAACCAGCCCCTGCTTGCCGTACGCGACCTCTCGGTGGCTTTCCACCAGGGCGGCGCCACCACGATCGCCGTCGACAGGATCTCGTTCCAGATCAAGCGCGGCGAATGCGTCGCGCTGGTCGGCGAATCCGGCTCCGGCAAGTCGGTCAGCGCGCTGTCGATCCTCAAGCTGCTGCCGTATCCCAGCGCCTCGCATCCCTCGGGCAGCATCCGCTTCAAGGGACAGGAGCTGATCGACCGGTCCGAGCGGCAGATGCGGGAGATCCGCGGCAGCGACATCTCCATCATCTTCCAGGAGCCGATGACCTCGCTCAATCCGCTGCACACGATCGAGGCGCAGATCGGCGAGATCATCCAGCTGCACAATCCGGTCAGCAATGCCGAGGCACGCAAGCGGACGCTGGAGTTGCTGACGCAGGTCGGAATCCCCGAGCCCGAGACGCGGCTCAAGAGCTATCCGCACCAGCTCTCCGGCGGCCAGCGCCAGCGCGTCATGATTGCGATGGCGCTCGCCAACGAGCCGGATCTCTTGATTGCGGACGAGCCGACCACCGCGCTCGACGTCACCGTGCAGGCGCAGATCCTGTCGCTGCTCGCCGAGATCCGTTCGCGTCTCGGCATGAGCCTGCTCTTCATCACCCACGATCTCGGCATCGTGCGCCGCATCGCCGATACCGTCTGTGTGATGAAGGGCGGCGTGATCGTCGAGCAGGGGCCGGTGGAGCAGGTTTTCAAGACGCCGAAACATCCCTATACGCGCGACCTGCTCGCGGCGGAGCCGAAGCCTGATCCGGCGCCGCCGCAGCCCAATGCGCCGGTGGTGATGTCGGCGGATGATCTCAAGGTGTGGTTTCCGATCAAGCGCGGCTTGATGCGCAAGACGGTCGGCCACATCAAGGCGGTCGACGGCGTCAGCGTCGCCGTGCGCAAGGGCGAGACGCTCGGCGTCGTCGGCGAGTCGGGCTCGGGCAAGACCACCCTGGGTCTCGCCTTGCTGCGACTGATCTCCTCGAACGGACGCATCGTCTTCCTCGGCAAGGACATCCAGGGCTTGCGCTTCAAGGAGATGCGCCCCTTCCGGCGCGACATGCAGATCGTGTTCCAGGATCCGTTCGGCTCGCTCAGCCCGCGCATGTCGATCGCCGACATCATCGCCGAAGGCCTCTCCGTGCATCAGCCGAAGCTGTCGCGCGAGGAGCGCGAGGCGCGCGTCGTCAAGGCGCTCGAGGACGTCGGCCTGCAGCCGGACACGCGCTATCGCTATCCGCACGAATTTTCCGGCGGCCAGCGCCAGCGCATCTCGATCGCGCGCGCGGTGGTTCTGGAGCCTGACTTCATCGTGCTCGACGAGCCGACCAGCGCGCTCGACATGCTGATCCAGGCGCAGATGGTCGATCTCTTGCGCGAGCTGCAGCGCAGGCGCGATCTCACCTACATGTTCATCTCGCACGATCTGCGCGTCGTCGCCTCGCTTGCCAGCCATCTCATCGTGATGCGCGGCGGCAAGGTGGTCGAGGAAGGCCAGGCCGCCGAGCTGTTCAGGAATCCGAAGACGGATTACACCCGCGCGCTGTTCGCGGCGGCGTTCCGGCTGGAGACGTCAGGCGGCGGCGAGGTGGCGACGTAGTTCTTCCTTCACCTCTCCCGAAGGGAAAGGTCGATTTGCTCCCGGCGATGCGCGGCGGGCTACCGGCATGACGCATGTCGTCCAACGGCTTCGACAGGAAAACATAGTTTGACCGGGGCTACGGCTTGCCCGACCGCCGCTGGCGAGCCATGGCGGAGATCCGCTTCATCCGGCTTTAGGCCGAGATGATATCGTAATACGATAGTTCAACGCGCAATTAACCTATGTGGGCGTCGGGGCATGATGACGCAGATACACTTTTCCGTTCCCTCTGAATGACATGGAGCATGGGATGGGAAAGAAGCGAAGACGGTTCAAGCAAACAGACTCGCTGGAAACTCGCCTGCATCAATTCGCGCTGGAGTTGCACGAGCAGGCCGTGCGGACGCCTCCGGGCGAGGAACGATCCGCGCTGTTGAAACGCGCGTATAACGCAGATCAAGCAATCGATCTGGAGCGTCAACTCCGCCGGGCTCAATAGGACCGCGTGTCTCAGGGTTTAGCCCAGGGGTCTCTATCTTCCCTGTTGCCCATGGGTGGTGCAACCATTCCCCGGCCATCACCGGCCAGGCTCTCGGGCGCCGGTGGCTGAGACGCCGACAGCGCTCCGGCCTGCAAAACCATGGGAGCGCGGTATGCGGATATCCTGCGCATGCGAGCGTTCCGCTACAGGAACACCGTAGTCTTCCGGGTCGTCTAACGTCGGGAAGTGGACAGAGCCGCGCACGCACTGCAGCGACACTGACGACGTTTGATGCCGTAATCATATTGGCTGGCGCTCAGGCCCGGCGGTCGTAGGGGTGCGACTGCCGGGCCTGATTTGCGTTTGCTGTGACGTAGATCACCGGCCGCTCCGCCGCGCGGTACGAGCGGCCATGGACCGCACCATGCTGCAACCTCGCGATGGCCCGGCAACACGCCGTCCTCGGTGAAGAGGCAAGAGGCTCTGATCGCGGAGCTGGACCGCGATGGCCACGATGCCTCTGATGCTCTGAAGCTCCTTGCCACCCAGCGCGCGACGCAGCCGCTGCACCTGCAGGACCGCAACCGGCAGAGTTGGCAGGCCAAAGCCATGCCGACGTTCCAGCAGGCCGAGAAGCGTCCGCTTAGCGGAGCCAACCTTGTGCAAGCAAGAGGGCCCTTATCCCTACTCCTCCCTGCAACGTCAAATTGACCAATCCGGTCGCAGTTTTCAGCAGCAGCGTTTGAGCCACAGTCGTTGCAGCGACATCGGAGAAGCCCGCTTGCGCAAGCGCGGCCTTCGTATCCTCCGGATCGCCGAACTGGAAGAAGTCGGGCCCGTGTTTTCGAGGGCGACCGGAAGGGGCTGGCATGCGTCCCGACGGACGCGAATCAGCCTGAGTCTTGGTTGCCGAGGCGCGGCGTAATGCAGTGCAATTCATCGGACCAGAAAGAAGGCCGCCGGCAATGTGTCCGGCGGCCTCCTCGCTTGACGTGGTTCGCCGAGCGGCGCTCCGACTACAGATCGATGCTGACAGCGATATTACGGCCCGTTAGTTCCGCAATCTTCAGTCCATCCGCATACACCTGCGCGAACTCCGCGTCCTTTGACACGGCCTCCTGCACTTTACCGTAAACTTCCCAATTGGCGTAGCGCGTCGTCACCAGCAACTCTCCAGCCCACGGGCCGGTGTGGAAGCGGGACAGCCGAAGAAATTCCGCGCCGTGTTTCTCGAAGATTTTCTTCGCCTGCCTGACGACCCGGGTCATGTCCTCGGGCTTCTCGGTCTTGAAGCGAGTGAATTGAACGATCGGCATTGGCTACCTCCATCATTGTGTGAAATGTCCAAGAGGCATGTACGAGCTGACCTTGAGGAGCGAGCCTCAATGCAATCTCGATCAAGATTTGTCTTGCCAGATTGAGTTTGGTTCAAGCTTCGCAAGCGACAGCGACACTGCCGCATCTCGATGGAGGCGCTGCTTTGTTGCGGCGCATGAGTCGGCTCATGTGCCCGATGCTGCCGTGATGGCGTGTTGCCCCTCACTCTTCATCCATGCCGAAGTCGAAAGTTTGCGTCGGCGCTCCCTTGCGCGCGGTTGCAAATTGATCGAGCGATAGCGTCAACGCAACGGTTGAAGAGTTCAGGTCGGTAAGTCCGAGCATCAGGTTCTTGCCGGATTCCAGCTCCGCTATCAGATCCGGTTTCACCGCATCGGCTGCGATACAGATGTTGGTGAGGCACCAAGTGAACGGAATTTGGCTGGCTCGTCCCTGATCTACCGCCACGTCGACTCCGCGCTGCAGGTTCGCTCCTTGTGGAACGAACAACTGCAAGCGGGCCGGACCGTCAGCCCGCTGAATGAGGTCGACGCGCACCACGACTTGATTGTCCTCGTCGGTTCCGGTCTTTGTCGTTCGACAGATCGAAGTGCCATCAGACGAGTCAAAGCAAAGCTTTTGCCACTCCGAATACTCAATTGTCTGAGGGATGCGCACGCTAGGAGGCTTGGCCGGCCCCTCAGCCGAAGTATCGCTGCTCGTCCGGGGTTGGACGTCGCTGGTGGCTGAATGCTTGTCGAGAAACTGGACGACGAGCGGAGACCAAATCGGCACCGCGTCGGGCGAATCGATCATGAAATGACCGTCGTTTCCGAACGCCGGCAGCATGCGATACTCCACATTTCCACCGGCCGCTACGAATGCGTCATACATCCGCTTCGTCAGCGCCGGCCCGAAATAAGTGTCGTTTTCCGTGTAGATCCACAGCATCGGAATTCGCGCCGTTCGACCGAATTCAGCTGTGGCATCGACGAGTTTGTCGGGGGCACAATTGTTGTTTGGCTTACCGTCCACTCTACCTCCGCGTCCCGCCGCGAAGGTAATGATTGCCTGAACAGGTGAGGGATTGAGGCTGGCAAGGGCGATTGATCCCCATCCGCCGCCGGACTGCCCCACGACGACGACCTTGCCGGGCTGAATGTATTTTCTCCTGCTGATATTGTCGATGATCCACTGGTTCAGAGTGGCGATGGCAAGGCCTGGACCACGGAAGTTCGGGTTATCGCAGCTGCCGACATGAGCAAATACGGAGCCATAAATCCCTCGATCTTTGTTATCGAGGCTGCTGGCGCCATATCGTACGGGCGAGATGACGAAATATCCCTGGTTTGCAAACCACCGTGCGGCTTCCCGGTATTCGACGGTCGGGAACATCGTTCGTTCCTGAGCACCCAAACTAATTCCATGGTTCATGATCACGAGGGGAAACGGGCCTTCGCCAACCGGCTTCACCACGAAGGCAAGCACCGGTAGTGGGAATGGCAATGCCCAAATTTCCTCTTGGATTCTTCGCGATCCAGCAACGTCTTCCGCCAGGGCCGGGGACCGAAGGGTCGGCAGAAATGCCAGCAAAATCAGGGGAATCAGAAGGCGCTTCAGCATCTTCTTGTTCTTTCCTAGCGAAGGGGAAAGATCCGGAGCAGGCGTTCGCTCCTTGCTCCGCATGTTCGGAGGCTAAGTATCTGGTGAAACGAGCTTCTTGACGTAGATCAAACCTGACCTGCGGCTGCCACCGCAGCGGCGGGTACAAGGTCGGAATTCTAGGTCTTGTTGATTGGTCGTTTCCGGCTCCCAACAGACATTGGCCACTGCCGCTTCAATGTCGGCTTCCGAGAGAGCAAAGCAGACGCGCCGGAATTTCGATCAGGCATGCGACAGCCGTGTTCGCGGGCGATGCGCTGCCCGGAATGATGGGAATAGAGGTCCTGCGCGCTCAAATCAGTGGCCGGGTATGATGCCGGTTTTTGCGTTGCCCAGATCCTGAACGGCGTTGTTCATTGTACTGTCGTTGACAAAGCCACTGGCCGCCGATGATGAGCCAGAATTTTTTCGTTCGTTAGCGGTATTGCCGAGCCGACTTCCTGTCGTTCCGTGACTGAGGGCGTTGCTCGTGTTTGGTCCCGGCGACCCCCCGGTCCCGTTTACCGATCCAGGATTAGACATTGACCCAGCAGCCGTGCTGCCCGAGCCGGCCCCCGCTGCCGAACCGGCACCACCGCCGGCGCCGGCGCCACCGCTGCTCTGTGCATAGGCGAGGGTGCTAAATGCGCTGACGCATAGTGCGACCAGTCCAACCCGAACTCTCATGGTGAGACCTTCCTTGTGCTACGCCGACAAGTGCGGGGGTTCGCAGCAGTTCCAAAGAGCGGCCGATGTGCGTCCGATATTGCCGGACGAAAGTGCAGGCGGTTGCGATGTAGGCCACAGCGTCGAACCGTGACTTTTGCCTTCTCGGCTGTCGCAGGAGGACCGGACGTAGTTGCTGGCATGCTAAATCGACGCAAATGACCCGAAGGCGGTCTCCCGATAGGCTCGCGTTTCGACGCCAACCGGCCATTAAGGCTTCCTTGACCAACTTGTTCATATCATGAGCGGCTATTTTCCTGAGGAAGCCGATGAAAGTCTGGGCCAGCCTGGCTTTGCTTGCGGCGTTCGTACCGCTGGGGCAGCGCTTTGGCTCGACGGCGGCGGAGACATCAAGCGAAGCGGCGGAGATCCGCGCCAGCTACCGTCGGCCGGTGGCGATTCCCTTTCCTGACGGCAATCCTTACTCGGCGCAAAAAGCGGCTCTTGGGAAGATGTTGTTCTTCGATCCGCTGCTGTCGAGGTCTCGCACCGTGTCATGCGCGACTTGCCACAATCCCTCGCTGTCTTGGGGAGATGGCCTCGCGCGCGCAGTTGGGGAGGACCCGAAAGGCCTGCCGCTTCGCGCACCCACTCTGATCGATGTGGCGTTCACCGAGCCGCTGGGTTGGGACGGAAAGTTCAAGGATCTCGAATCCGTCACGTTTGGTCCGATCACGGGGCGAGCCAACATGAATCTGACCGAATCGGAACTGATCGACCGGCTCTCTGCCACGACGGGCTATGCAGAGGCGTTCGCGAGTGCGTACGGCGATGGTGCGATCACGCGTTCCAGGATCGAAGCTGCCTTGGCGACCTTTCAACGTACGATCGTCGCCGGGGAGTCCCCGTTTGATCGCTGGATCATGGGCGACGAAATCGCGATCAGCGCCGGGGCCAAGCGTGGGTTTGAGATCTTCAACGGCAAAGCGCGTTGCGCAAACTGCCACAGCGGGCCGTCTTTTACGGATGGATCGTTTCAGGATATCGGCACAGCGAGAGACAGCGATATTGGCCGCGGCCGGCTATTTCCGAGCTCGCAAAAGCTGCGATATGCGTTCAAGACGCCGACTTTGCGCAATGTCGCGCAGCGCGCGCCGTACATGCATGACGGATCTGTCGCGACGCTCGAAGAAGTCATCGAGTTGTATGACCGGGGTGGCATCGACCGTCCAAGCAGATCGCCGTCGATCAGGCCTTTGTTTCTAACGACGAGCGAAAAGGCGGACTTGCTCGCCTTTCTTCAGACGCTTACTGCGGCGCCCCGTCGAGGCCTGTGACCGACCTCCGCGCTGAGGGGCCTCTGATCGCGTTTGCGCGGAGGGCTCAGTAAAGGTGCGGCAGTGCCGATCCGAGTAGGCCAAAGCCGAGGACCAGAACGGCGCCCGTCACGACTTCCAGAGTTTCGCTGCGCACCGCAAAGCGCTTTGCGCCACGGACAAGCAGCGAGGCTAATGTCGCACGCGCCGGTCCTGGTTCTCTGAACATGGACTGCTCCATCCAGCCATTTGTCTGGTGCGTTAATACGGCAGCGGAATTGAGGGCTCGTCCTCGAAACCTGTAAAATTTGAAAGGACTGGCGGGAGTTCAGGACTCTGATCGGGCCGGCTGCGCCTCATTAACCACCAAACCACCAGGGGCTGCCACGGAGATCCCAAAGCTTAAAATTTATGGTAAGGTGAATAAATCGTTAAAGCTGTCCCCTCCCAAGTGGGCGGATTTTTGAAATGTTCAGTTCTCAGGGACGAGACGCCCTAGCGGCGTCGCGAGCCGTTTCCTTGCTGTCGAAGTCGGTCGTTGGATTTGCCATCTGGATTCTCGGGACCGGTGCTGCGAGCGCCCACGTCAAATGGTTCTGCGCGTATGATGCCGCCGGCCAGCCGCGGGGCCTCGAGAACGTGCTGTGTCAAGATTTCGAGCTGCTCCTCGGAGTTGCCCTGCTCTGGTTCTTTTCCGGCTGCGTCGCGGAGCGCACGTCGTTGGGGGAACTGATGGTCCGCCCCCTTAACCGTTTCACGGAAGGCCTGCGGCTGCACACCGAAGTGATGATTCGTGCGGTCTGTGGCTTTTTCTTTATCTCGCTCTGGGCGATCGGCGGTATCATCCTGACTCCCGAGTTGAAAACCACATCGCCCGACGTGGGGATTTTGCAACTCGCCATCGCAGCCGGAATGCTATCGCGCCGCACGCTGCCGCTCTCGGCCGCCGGAATCGTGGTGTTGTTCGGGCTGGCTGTGCGCGACTACGGCACGTTCCATCTGGCCGATTATCCGATTTTTCTCGGCCTTGCCGGCTATTTGGCTCTCACCGGCTTGCAAAAGAATCTGTTGGGCATTCCGCCCCTGGACGTCGTGCGTTATGCGACCGCTGTCACCTTGATGTGGGCATCTGTGGAGAAGTGGGCTTATCCGGAGTGGAGCTTTCCGCTCCTGATCGAGCACCCCGGCATCACACTCGGCTTCAATAATGAGTTCTACATGCGGGCCGCGGGAATGGTCGAATTCACGCTCGCCTTTGCGCTGGCTTGGACGCCGTTGGTCCGGCGTGTCGCGGCGGCCATGCTGCTTGGAATGTTTATCAGCGCATGCTTCGAATTCGGCAAGCTGGATGTGATTGGTCACTCGGCGATTATCGTCGTTCTCGTCGCAATTCTTTCCGACAATCGGCCGATCGCGGCCGACTATCGTGCTCCGTGGCTCGCTCCTGCCGGCCTATGTGCTGCACTGACGATTACACTGTTCACGTACTACGTCGGCCACGCCGCGATCTTCAACACTACGATCCTTTAGGCCTACTTTGTGACGTGCACGCCGAGTTTCATCTTGGGATGAATTCCGCACAGCACCGTGTAGTCACCGGGCACGGAAAATACGACATCGAATTGGCTGCCCGGCTGCTGATCACCGCTGTCGAAGTTAAAGGTCTCCGAGCTCAAATAGGCGTGATGCAAGAGCTCGCCGTCGTCGTTAACAAACCGCAAGGTCTCACCACGCTTGACGATGATCTCTCGCGGCCTGAACTCGCGGTCCCTTTGCGAGATCGTGTAGGGATTTGCGCCTAGCGCAACTCCGGTGATGAGCCCGCCAAGGATGGCGGCTGTGACCCCGAGACCGAACTTCCCCGCGCGGAATGGTACCAGCCTTGCCATCAATTAAGCCCCGCTGAAAACCTCAAGTTTACCAAAAAATCGAACCGGCTCGGATTCCCGGCCGCGCAACTACTCCTGTACTTATTACAGCTTGATCTTAACGATTTCCGCATCCCTTCCGGTCATTACTAGGGAAATTTGAGGCGGAGGCAGCGAGGCTGCGTCCGCGCGGCGTGTTTGCGATAAGTTGTTTGCAGCGAAAGACATGGCGATGAGTCTTTTCATCGACAGAATTGCGCGTCAAACGCGAGCGGTCCCCGGGACGCTTCGGTCCATGGTCGGCTGCCTGTCGAATCTCCTCGCCTTGCGAGGTTCGATCCGAGTTGGAATCCTGTCCTTTTGTCTCGCGATGAGCGCGGTAGCCGCAGCCCTGGGAGGCTATGCCACGCTTGGCATTCGGCATGCCGGCGACCTTGTTACCAGAACGTTCGACGAGTCGCTGATGTCGATCAACTATGCGCGCGCGGCTGGCGCTGACTTCGCGGCAATGCGTGTGGCATCGGCACAACGCCTGCTCACAAAAGATCCCTCGATCCGTGCTCGACTTGACGCGGAGATCGGCGAGCTTGCGAAGTCGCTTTCGGAAGATGTCACGATCGCCGCGGAACGCTCGCAATCGGCGCGAGCTGAAAAGGCAGCCGCCAAGGTCCAGGAGGCGGCTAGCGCCTGGATCGCGCTTCATCGGCCAATCCAATCAACAATAGACGAGCGCGCGTCGAGCAATGCGCAGGATGTCGAACTCGACCAGTACTCGAAGACTGTGAATCAGCAGATCGAACTGCTTGTCAACTACACCGCCGGTGATGGCTTTCTATTTCGTCAGCGTGCCCTGGCCGCCATCAAACGGGATCTCGAGGTCAATATCGCGGGGCTGGCGCTTGCGCTTTTGCTGTCCGCGCTGTTTTCGTGGATTTTGGTACGCCGGATCATCGGCCCAGTGGCGATCGCCTCTAAAGCTGCAACGAGCATTGCCGATGGCGATTTGAACACGGACATTCCGAAAGGCGGCGGGGATGAGCTGGGTACTCTCCTGAGCGCAATGGGAAGGATGCGGGACAATATCAGATCGATGGTCGATCGAGAGGTGGCCCAGCGACGTTCGGCCCAGGCGCGGCTGTCCGATGCACTCGAGAACTCCCGTGAGGGGGTTGTGCTCCTGGACGGGGATGGCGAGATCGCCTTAGCCAACTCCAGGGCCAGTGAATTCATTCGCTGCTCGCCTCAACTGGTTCATCCGGATCCCTGGCGGAGCCGCATGTCGACTGGGGACAGCAGCTCATTGAGCCTCGTTCACAGGGAGATCCCAGGTGATAGTGAGGGCATGGAAGCCGAAGCGCAGCTTCCGGACGGGAGGTGGCTCCGGGTCAGCCGCAGCTTGACGCAAGAAGGCGGCGTCATGCTCGTCTACAGCGATATCACCGGGTTAAAGCAGCAGAAGGCCGAACTGCACGCCACGAATCTGAGACTGGACGCGGCGCTCACCCATATGTCGCAAGGGCTCTGCCTCTATGGCAAGGAGGGACGGCTGCAGGTCGTCAACCGCCGCTTCTGTGAGATCTTCGATATTTCGCCCGAGCTCGTGCGACCGGGAATGACGTTCGAAGACGTCCTCCGTTTGAGTGTTGCCGCCGGCAATCATGGCAGCCAAACGGTGGCCGATCTTCTGGCTGAGTGCGAGGAGTTCCTGGCTCGGCGCAAGAGCGGCAATTACCTCCAGAACCTCAGCGATGGACGTGTCGTCTCGATCGCCCGCCGCTCTACACCCGACGGCGGCTGGCTGATCAGCTGTGAAGACGTGACCGAACAGCACAGGGCTCAATCGCAAATCGCGTTCATGGCGCGGCATGATGCTTTGACCAGGCTGCCAAAACCGGTCTCTGTTTGCCGAGCGGATCGAGCAGGCCCTCGCAGACACCGGTCCGGGCGGCGACTTCGCCGTGTTCTGCATCGATCTGGATAACTTCAAACAGATCAATGATACGTTGGGACACCCGGTCGGCGATGGGCTGCTGTGCGCGGTCGCAGAACGATTGGAGGCCTGCGTCCGAGAGGTTGATACCGTAGCGCGCTTGGGAGGCGACGAGTTCGCGATCATCCAGGCGGAAGTTCGGACAGCGGAAGAAACCGAGCGCCTTGCCCAGCGGATCGTGGAGCGCGTCGGCGCTCCGTATGACTTGAAGGGCCATCGCGTTAATGTCGGCTGCAGCATCGGAATCTGCCTGGCGCCATGTGACGGCACGACACGCGAGACGCTACTGAAGAACGCAGATCTGGCGCTGTACCGGTCCAAGATGGACGGCAGGGGAAGATGGCGCTTCTTCGAGCCCGCGATGGACGTCACTGCGCAAAACCGCCGAGCGCTCGAAATCGACCTTCGCGAGGCAATGGAGAAGGATGAGTTCGTTCTGTTCTACCAGCCGGTTTATAACCTGCGCACGGACCGGATCAGCGGCTTCGAGGCATTGTTGCGCTGGCAGCATCCGACGCGCGGACTGGTCCCTCCTGACCAATTCATCCCGCTCGCGGAAGAAATTGGTCTGATCGCTCCATTGGGGGAGTGGGTGCTGAATCGAGCCTGCGAGCAGGCGGCCAGTTGGCCGAACGAGTTCAAAGTTGCGGTCAACGTCTCGCCGACCCAATTTCGGGACCCGGGTTTGACGAACGTCATCGCCGACGCATTAGCCACGTCGGGGCTGGCGCCGCACCGGCTCGAACTTGAAATCACCGAATCGGTTCTGCTCGGCAACAACTCTGAAACTATCGCGATGCTGCACGAGCTGAAGGCGCGTGGGCTGCGCATCGCCCTGGACGATTTCGGGACGGGCTATTCGTCTCTGAGTTATCTCCGCAGTTTCCCCTTTGACAAGATCAAGATTGATCAGTCCTTTGTCCGTGACGCAACGGCAACAAAGGGATCGAAATTGATCGTGAGAGCCATCACCAGCCTCGCAAGAAGCCTCGGCATGACAACAACCGCAGAGGGCGTCGAGACGGTTGAGCAGCTGAACGAAATGAAGGCGGAAGGATGCAACGAGGCGCAAGGGTTCCTATTCAGCCGTCCGGTCCCAGCTACCGAACTCGCATCAACCATCCTGACGTTGCGGAAAGCCCTAAAGCGGAGTGAATGGAGCAGGGCGAGAGCCAGCTAGGACTTAGACACTGCGAGCGTCGGCCCCGGGCGAACTTGCCAAGTGAGCCGGTGTGCCATGGAGCTCAGCTTGTTGGTGCGGCGCGCCGGGGCGCCGGTTCGACGTGTCTTGGCTCGCCAGTGAGAAATTGGTCGGAACAATGTCGATCAACTTGCCCGAAGCAAAGGCAGGTCTGCTGCCCTAGAGGGCGCCTTTCGCAGATCGGAAACGATACGAGCAGCGAGCGCGCGGGATTGCACTTTCGCCGCTGCGATGTAGGTTGCTTGGAACTTGCGTGGTTTGGCTAAGGTGAGATGAAATTGAGCGGCCGCCGGTTTGCCTTCGGCATCCTAGCAGTTGTCTTGATCAGCAATGCAGGGGCTCGCGATCGAGGCGGCCAATATGCCGGCTCGCCTCACACCAGGAAGAGCGCATGGAAGTGCTCGAACGGGCCGGCCAGGAAACGATCTTAGCCCGCACGGTGCTAGAAACGTTTCCATCCACGCAACTGCAATTCGTTGCGCACCGTGATCGGATCGTCCGAGAATTGCATGGCGCCCTAGGCGGCTAAGCGCGGCGTGACTATTGCACTTGCGCCGGCGGAGCTGGCTATCAAAGAAATCGGCCACCAAATGAGTGAGCCGACCCTGGGATCAGCGGCGTGTTTGTCCCGAAGAAAAAGGCCCCCGGGTGGGGGCCAAGTCTGGGAGGGACGCATCAATTGTAGAGCCAACCTCTCCCATCTCGCCGCGTTCCTACTGGTGCTGACGAAGCTGCCGCTCCAACTCAATTGCTTGATCTGCGTTATAGACGCCAAAATCAGCGAAAGACGCGTTTGGACCAAACGTTCCTAATTGCCCCGCATCATCGGCATAGGGACTTAACACAAGTAAACTCGCAAAGCCTGCTACGACAATACCGACAAATACTCGTTTGGCTGGGTCCATCATTGCCACCGTTCTGGAGCTTTGCCGATAGTGGCAGACCAAGAGAGGAGGCGCATTCGCCTAGGTGAAGGAGAAACCCAGATCCTCCAACATGTCGCCTTCCGAGAGCAAAGCGGACGCGCCCGATTTACGACCAGGCGCGCTACAGACGTTTGATCTCCACGACCTCACTACCCGCCGCCTTGATCCGCGCAATGGCCGGCGCGATCGGCTCGATCACCGTTGCCATGTGGTGCGCGTTGGCGTGCGCCATCGTACCGCCATCGCGCACGATGGCGACGTGGCCCTTCCAGAAGATCAGATCGCCGCGTTGTAGCGTATTCCGCTCATGCGGCTCCAGTGCACGGCCGAGACCGGCCTGCTGCATGTCGCTGTCGCGCGGGCAGCCGATGCCGGCTGCGCTCAGCGAGACCTGGACCAGGCCCGAGCAATCGATGCCGAGGCTGCTCTTGCCGCCCCAGAGATAGGGCGTTCCGACGAAGCGCTCGGCGACCGCGACGAAGTCGCCCTCGCGATGGTCGAGCGGCGCGAGATGGTTTTTTGGAACGAACGTGCCCTCGCGCGTGACCGCGAAAGGGCCATCCTCGCGCGCGATCGTGAGCTTCGATCCCAGCACTAGCGCATCGGCCGGCGGCAGCTTGATCGAGGGTCCGGGGAAGGCGAGCGTGCGCAGCGCGCTCACCTTGTGTGTCGGTGCGGCCGCCGGCTTCATCAGCGCGGCGTCGGGCAGCCAGCCGACATAGCCGTCACCGCCGAGCTGGCCCCACGCCCAGCCCTCGCCGTTGTGATCATAGACCGTGACGCGCTCGCCGCGCAGAGCTTCCGTCATCAGCATGGCGTTCGATGACGCCTGTTCGCGAACCGGCGCGATCGGTGCGATCACCTCGAATTCCTCGCCGGTCACGAAGCGATCGGCCTGCACTTGGCCTTCGAGGTATTTGGCGGCGAGATCGCCGCGCGCCGGTGTCAGCCTGACATCACGCATAGCGCTCGCTCAGCACCTTGTAGATCGCGCGGGCGGCCTGGCATTCGCCGCCCTCAGGCCGCGCCGGCTTGGCCGTCGGCGTCCAGCCATAGATATCAACGTGCAGCCAGCTCTTGGCGTGCTCGACGAAGCGTTGCAGGAACAGCGCGCAGGTGATCGAACCGGCAAAGCCGCCCGACGGTGCGTTGGTGATGGTGGCGGTCTTGGAGTCCAGCCACGCATCGTAAGGCGGCCACAGCGGCATGCGCCACAACGGATCGTTCTCCTTCGCCGCGCAACGCGCGACGTCGGCCGCCAGCGTCTCATCATCGGTATAAAAGGGCGGTAAATCCGGCCCCAGCGCGACGCGCGCGGCACCCGTCAGCGTGCCCAGATCGATCAGCAGCTCCGGTTTTTCCTCGTCGGCCAGCGCCAGCGCGTCGGCGAGCACCAGCCGTCCTTCCGCGTCGGTGTTGCCGATCTCGACCGTGATGCCCTTGCGGGAGGCAAAGATGTCGAGCGGGCGGAAGGCGTTCCCGGCGACCGCATTCTCCACCGCCGGGATCAGCACGCGCAGCCGCACCTTCAGCTTCGCATCCATCACCATGCGCGCCAGCGCCAGCACATTGGCGGCGCCGCCCATGTCCTTCTTCATGATCAGCATGCCGCTCGACGGTTTCAGATCGAGCCCGCCGGTGTCGAAGCAGACACCCTTGCCGACCAGCGTCACCTTGGGATGGGCGGGGTCACCCCAGCCGATGTCGATCAGCCGCGGGGCGCGGCTCGAGGCCATGCCGACGGCGTGGATCAGCGGAAAGTTCTTTTCCAGCTCCTCGCCGATAGTGCAGGAATAGCTCGCGCCGAATTCCTCCGCGAGCGCTTGCGCGGCTGCGGCAAGCTCCTCCGGCCCCATGTCGTTGGACGGCGTGTTGATGAGATCGCGCGCCAGCATCGCGGCGCCCGCCATACGGTCGATCTCGGCGACGTCGACGCCGTCAGGCGCGACCAGCCGGACGTCGGGCCTCTCGGCCTTGCGGTAGCGGGCGAAGCGGTAGCACCCCAATGCAAAGGCCAGCGCGGCCAGCCGTGTATCATGCGGTGCATTGGCAAAACGATAGGTGCCCGGCGGCAGCAGGCCGGGTAGCGCGCCCGGCCGGAACGGATCGCGCGATCTGGTGCCGTCGTCCTCGAGGCCGAACAGCACCTGCGCGATCGCGCCGTCGGGCGCGGGCAGCGCGAGATAGCCGCCCGGCTTGGCGGCGAAGGCGTTCGCCGTGGCGTATTGGCGCTGCGCTGGCGGCAGCGCCTCGCGCACGGCCTCCCAGCTCGACCTGGTGACGAAGGTGATCGGGGTGGCCGTGGTCGATGTCGCGAAAACGGAAGGCATTGGCGGGCTCGGAGGTCATTCGGTTGCAGCAGACTTCGCAGAGTTTGGCCGCGGCTGCAATCGGCTTTGCGGTCACCGCCGGGTGAGCCGCTACTCGCGGAGAAGCAGCCATGCTAGGTTCCGGCGGTGGTTGTTCGCTGCGCAGAGAACGCCGGCAACCGAAGACGAAGCGTGCCGGGAGGAATAGCCATGGAATTTGTGTGGAGCGGGATCACATTCGTTGGCCAGGTTGTCGAGGTGGTGTTTGGCTATGTCGAGCATCACCACTGGGTGTTCGCGTTCCTCGCAGGCGGTTACGTCTTCTATCTGCATGACCGTTCGATTCACGCGCGGTTCGATGCACTCGACAAGCGCATCGACGAAATCCGGAAGCGTCTTGCCATCGAATATTGATCGCGCCTCATGAAACAGCTGAGGACGTCCCGGATGAACGCGCCCATCATGGGATGGTCACGCCCCGGCTGGGCGTCGAGCTTGCGGGCAGCATCTGCTGCGAAACCTGAATGATGAGGTGAAGGTGCTCGGTCTCGATCCCGGCCTGGGCGGCGCAACCCCACCAGATATGGCCGCCGGAGAGCGGCGGCTCCCTGCGTTAACCGGCCATTAGGGTTAACAGTCTATTGCTGACGCGTTCGGCTCGATCATCAGGCTCGAGAGTCAAAAGCGTCATGCGTCAACGGTTCCGCCCAGCCCGGCTTCTCGCCTCCGCTTCGCTGATCGCGCTGGTGGCCGCGAGCCTCGGCGGCTGCACGGCAACGTCGAAGCTCTCCGATGTCACCGGATCGATCGGGCCGAGGGCGGAAGCGGCGCCTGCCGATCCGGCGCGCGCCGTCGAAGTCTATGGCGAGCGCTACCGCGCCAACCCCAAGGATCCCGAAACGGGGTTGGCCTATGGGCAGGCCTTGCGTGCCAACGGGCAGCGCGCACAGGCTGCCGCCGTGCTCGAGCAGGCGACCATCGCCAACCCCGGCAACAAGCCGTTGCTGGCCCAATATGGCCGCGCGCTCGCCGACAACGGCAATTTCCAGCAGGCCTACGACGTGCTGTCGAAGGCGCATTCGCCCGACAATCCGGACTGGCGCCTGCTCTCGGTGCAGGGCACCTGCCTCGACCAGATGGGGCGCCACGACGAGGCGCGTGCCTATTATACGAGCGCCCTGAAGATCGCGCCCGGTGATCCCGGCGTGCTGTCCAATCTCGGCCTGTCCTACATGCTGTCGCGCGATCTGCCCAAGGCGGAAGAGACGCTGCGGCAGGCTTACGCTTCGCCGCGTGCGAGCTCGCGGGTGCGGCAGAATCTCGGCCTGGTGGTCGGCCTCCAGGGTCGCTTCGCTGAAGCCGAGAGCATCGTGAAGGCGGACCTGCCGCCGGACGAGGCGGCGGCGAATGTCGCCTATCTCAAGGACATGCTGAACCGCCACGACGGCCCGCGCGGCGCATCGAAGCGGACGCCGGTCGCCTCGCTCAGCCAGCCCGACTGATCCGCCGCCTGTGGCGCGATGAAGTGAATTTCGCCCGACGGTTCGAGGGTTTGCCGCGATCCAGATGGGCATGGCGCCGGCGGTGGCCGGCTACTGTGCATGGGGTTGTTTTCGCGCTTTTGGTCCGGAGTCAGTGTAGCTCGGAGATCTTGATACCCGTCGGTCCGAGAATGACGACGAACAGCACCGGCAGGAAGAACAGGATCATCGGCACTGTCAGCTTCGGCGGCAGCGCGGCAGCTTTCTTCTCGGCTTCGTTCATGCGCATGTCGCGGTTTTCCTGCGCCATGACGCGCAGGGATTGCCCGAGCGGGGTGCCGTAGCGTTCGGCTTGCTGAAGCGCAAGACACACCGATTTGACGCCTTCGAGCCCCGTGCGCTTCGCCAGGTTTTCGTACGCCACCTTGCGGTCCTGCAGATAGGACAGCTCGGCGGTAGTCAGGGTGAATTCTTCCGACAGCGCGATCGACTGTCCCACGATTTCGGTGGCGACCTTGCGGAACGCCATTTCCACCGACATGCCGGACTCGATACAGATCAGCAGCAAATCGAGTGCATCGGGAAAGGCGCGCTTGATCGAGAGCTGACGCTTGGAGATCGCGTTCTTCAGGAACAGCATCGGCGCCTGCAGGCCGAGATAAGCCGCGCCGACGCAGATGCCGATCTTGATCGGCATCGGGCGATCCATGTGGGCGATCAGGAACACGTAGAGGACCGAACCGATGAACAGCACGAGCGGCGTCACCATGCGTGCGAACAGGAAGGTGATGTAGGGTGCCTGGCCGCGATAGCCCGCCATGATCAGCTTGTCGCGCGCAGCCTCCTGCGCCAGCCATTTGGTGAGGTTGAAGTCCTCGACGACCTTGGAGACGAGCTGCTTGGGCGTCTGGCGCAGCGAGACCTTCTCGCTCTTGTGGAGGCGTTCGCGCTCGCGCTGCCGGATTCTCTCGCGCTCGCTCGCCACTGCCTTCATCCGCTTGGCGAGCCCTTCGCCGGCGAACATCGGCATGACCAAGGTATACACCGTGGCGCTGGCCGCGATGGCCGCCAGCAACATGGTCATGAAGTGGACGTCGTGCAGCTTCGTGACGAGCAAATCGACCATACGGCACCATCAAAAATCGAAGTTGATCATCTTCTTCATCACCATGATGCCGATCGACATCCAGACGACGCAGCCGACCAGCATCAGCTGGCCGGTGGGATGGGTCCAGAGCAGCGAGATGTAGCCAGGCGTGGTGAGATAGACGAGGAACATCACGATCGGCGGCAGCGAGCCGATGATGCCGGCCGAGGCCTTGGCCTCCATCGACATCGCCTGGATCTTTTCCTTCATCTTCTTGCGGTCGCGCAGCACCTTGGAGAGATTGCCGAGCGCTTCGGAGAGATTGCCGCCCGACTTCTGCTGGATCGACACCACGATGCCGAAGAAATTGGCCTCCGGCAGCGGCATGCGGTCGTAGAGCCGCGAGCAGGCGTCGCCGAGCGGCATGCCGATGGCCTGCGTCTCGATGATGGCCAGGAACTCGCTGCGCAGCGGTTCCGGCGCGTCGGCCGCGACGACCTTGATGGACTCGAACAGTGGCAAGCCGGCCTTGATGCCGCGGACGATGACGTCGACGGCGTCCGGCAGTGCTTTCAGGAATTTGTCTTCGCGACGCTTCTTCAGGAAACCCAGCGCCCAGCGCGGCAGGCCGAAGCCGCCGGCAAAGGCCAGACCGGCAGCGCCGAGCAGGCCGCCGCCGCCGAACAGCGCGCCGAAGAAAAACACACCCGCCACGACGCCGGACACGATCCAGAATTTCTGCGTCGTCCAGTCGAGGCCGGCCTGCGACAGGCGGATGTTGAGCGGAACGCTCTTCTCCTGTGCGCGCCTCGCCTCGAGATCCTTGAGCGAACTTTCGACTTGCTCACGGCGCGATCGCTGGCTTTTTTCGGCCTGCTTGGCTGCGGGCGCATCGGCCCGCCCGATCGAAGCGCGGCGACTTTCGGCCTTCCGTTCGCCCGACAGCATCGGGTAGAGGAAAACCCAGGCGATGCCGCCGACGGCGGCGGTGGCGAGGAAAGCGAGGGCAAGGACCTGCATGTTCATCGCTGTGCCGACCTGCTCACGACTTCGGTCCCGTTTCCGCGGCGTCGAGCGCCGCGGCCAGCCGCTTCTCTTCACCGTAATAGCGCGCACGTTCCCAGAATTTGGGGCGCCCGATGCCGGTCGAACGATGCTTGCCAATGATCTTGCCGTTGGCGTCTTCGCCGATCAGGTCGTAGAGGAAGACGTCCTGGGTGATGATGGTATCGCCTTCCATGCCCATCACCTCGGTAATGTGGGTGATGCGGCGCGAGCCGTCGCGCAGACGCGCGGCCTGCACGATGACATCGATCGAGGCGCAGATCATCTCGCGAATGGTGCGGGAGGGCAGGGAGAAGCCGCCCATCGTGATCATCGATTCGCAGCGCGACAGCGCTTCGCGGGGATTGTTGGCGTGCAGCGTTCCCATCGAGCCGTCGTGGCCGGTGTTCATGGCCTGGAGCAGATCGAATGCTTCCGGGCCGCGGACTTCGCCGACGATGATGCGCTCGGGACGCATACGCAGGCAGTTGCGCACCAGCTCGCGCATGGTGACCTGGCCTTCGCCCTCGATGTTGGGGGGACGGGTTTCGAGCCGGACCACGTGGGGCTGCTGGAGCTGAAGTTCGGCTGCGTCCTCGCAGGTGATGACGCGCTCGTCATGTTCGATGTAGTTGGTCAGGCAGTTGAGCAGCGTGGTCTTGCCAGAGCCGGTGCCGCCGGAGATCAGCACGTTGCAGCGGACACGTCCGATGATCTGGAGGATTTCCGCGCCCTCCGGCGAGATCGCGCCGAACTTGACCAGCTGATCGAGCGTCAGCTTGTCCTTTTTGAATTTGCGGATGGTGAGCGCAGGACCGTCGATCGCGAGCGGCGGCACGATGGCGTTGACGCGGGAGCCGTCGGCGAGGCGGGCGTCGCAGATCGGTGAGGATTCGTCGACGCGCCGGCCGACCTGGCTGACGATGCGTTGGCAGATGTTGAGGAGCTGCTGGTTGTCGCGGAACCGGATTCCGGTGCGCTGGATCTTGCCTCCGACTTCGATGAAGACGGTGCCGGCCCCGTTCACCATGATGTCGGCGATGTCGTCGCGGGCGAGCAGCGGCTCGAGCGGACCATAGCCCAGCACGTCGTTGCAGATATCGTCGAGCAGCTCTTCCTGCTCGGCGATCGACATCACGATGTTCTTGATCGCGATGATCTCGTTGACGATGTCGCGGATTTCCTCGCGCGCGGACTCGGAATCGAGCTTGGCGAGCTGGGCGAGGTCGATGGCCTCGATCAGCGCACCGAAGATGGTCGCCTTGACCTCGTAATAATTGTCCGAGCGGCGGCTTTCCATGGCCGGCGCGGGCCGGGACGGGGCGAGCGGCGGGGAGGCGACGGCCGGCGGGGGCGGCGCGCGCGACACCGTCGGCGCCGGAGCCGTGGCAGGCTCTGACGACACGGCGCCGGGCTTGGGAGCCCGAAAGTCGGTGTCTGTTCCGCTACGCTTACCGAACACTTAACAACTCCATGCGGCGGCCTATTTTCCCCGCAACTTCTCAATCAGCGGTGAAAGCAGGGACGACTTTTGTTTCTTCGTCTCGCTCCGGCCGGTCAGGCGTTGGGCGATCTGGAGGAACATTTCGATCGACTTGTGATTGGCGGAGATCTCCGCGATCATCTGGCCGTTGTTGGCAGCCGCGCCGAAGATCTGCGGCTCGAACGGGATCGAGACCACCGGTTGGCTCTCGATCGCCTTGGCGAATTCGGTGGCGGCGATCTCGGGCCGCTTGGGAATGCCGACCTGGTTCAGGCAGTACAGCGGCGGGCGGTCGTTCGGACGCGCGGCCTTCAGCAGATCGAACAGGTTCTTGGTGTTGCGCAAATTGGCAAGATCAGGTGCCGCCACGATCAGAATGTCGTCGGCGCCGATCAGGGCGCGCTTGGTCCAGCCCGACCATTGATGCGGGATGTCGAGCACGATGCAGGGCATGGTCGAGCGCAGCGTGTCGAACACGGCATCGAAGGCGTCCGTGCCGAAATCATAGACCCGGTCAAGCGTCGCAGGTGCTGCCAGCAGGCTGAGATGGTCCGTGCATTTCGACAGCAGGCGGTCGATGAAGGCGGTATCGACCCGGTCGGGCGAAAACACCGCATCCGCGATACCCTGCGGCGGGTCCTGGTTGTAATCGAGCCCGGCGGTCCCGAAGGCGAGGTCGAGATCGGCGACCACCGCGTCCATGGCGAGATCCCGTGCGATCGCCCAGGCGACGTTGTGGGAGACGGTGGAGGCGCCGACGCCACCCTTGGCGCCGACCACGGCGATGATACGGCCGACCGCCTTGGCTTCCGGCGCCGAGAACAGGTTGCAGATCGAGCGCACGACGTCGATGGCGCCGACCGGTGCAAGCACGTAATCGCTGACGCCGCGGCGCACCAGCTCTCGATAGAGCATGACATCGTTGATGCGGCCGATCACGACCACGCGGGTACCGGCGTCGCACACGGTGGCGAGTTGGTCGAGCCCGGCCAACAAATCGTTGCGCGCATCGCTCTCGAGCACGATCACGTTCGGCGTCGGCGCCGAGCGATAAGCTTCGATTGCAGCTGTCATGCCGCCCATCTGGATTTTCAGATGGGCCTTGCCGAGACGGCGATCCTCGCCGGCCGATTGTATGGCCGCGGCGGTCTCCACGGTTTCGCAGAATGCCTGGACCGAGACACGCGGTGCGGGCGCAATATGCTCCTCGGCCGGCGACGGGGCCTCCGGCTGCTCTTCCTGAGTCTGGCGCGCGTAGCTGATCATTTGCCGGAGTCGCTGAGTTTGGCCTTCTCGGCCTCGGGATAGGTGGTCGTCGTCGTCGTGCCCTTGCGGTACTTCTCGAACGCGGTGATGCGCCGCGCCGTGTAGGCGGGGGTCTCAGGCCGCGGCTGCTCGAGGTCCGACGGATTGTCGATCATGGCCGCCATGTTCCGCTGATAAGAGCAGCCGAAATTGTAATAGTCCTTGTTCTCGAACCAGCTCTTGTTCTTCATGGAGGGGCCGACATCCTCCGGCCAGAGGCCGCAGGGGCCTGCGACCGCCGCGATCTTCGAATAGGTCAGGCGGATCGGCGGCAGGAAGTGCTTGTCTTCCGGCTGATAGGGGCGGGCGATGATGCCGCGCGGGGGAACGCCAGCCGCCGCCAGCATGGCCTGAATCTCGCGCATGGATTCCGCCACCGGACGCGCATTGGGCGTTCCCGTGGGCACATCGATGTGGATTGCGCCGGTGCCCTCGTGCATCCAGGTCGACGCCAGGCCCATCACGTCGGCGCGCTGGGCGGCGGTCAAACCGCCGCGGGCGTGGCCGACGAAAACGACGGTCGAGCGGTTCTGCTCCTCAATCGCGATCGGATGACGTTGCTTGTAGTCGTCGGGAATGGAGCCGGTGGCCACCTCGTCGTGCTGGCAGCCGCCGAGCGCGAGCGCGATACCGACGAGCACGCCACCGAGGCCGGCGGCGCGGTGGCGGGTCTGGGGTCGTGGTGTGATCATAACTAGGTCCCCGTTCCGCGTCAGTCGGTGATGAAGCCGTAGGTGCCGCGGTAGTTCTTTGCCGGTTCAGTCCGGCCCGGCACGCCATAGATGCGGTTGATGTTGCCGATCAGTTCGGCCTGCGGATCCGAGGGTGCCGCGAAGCCGTCATCCGGCCGCGACAAGTCCTTCGGCGACGCTGCGCGAACGATATAAGGCGTGACGATCACGACCAGCTCGGTCGTGTTGTTGACGAAGTCGCGGCTGCGGAACAGCGTGCCGAGAATCGGCAGCTGCATCAGGCCTGGCAATCCGCTGACAGCCTGCTTGGTCTGCTGCTGGATCAGCCCGGCCATCGCCATCGCGCCGCCGGAGGGAATTTCGAGCGAGGTTTCCGCGCGGCGGGTCCTGATCGAAGGTACCGTCAACGAGTTGACCGACGACGAGGTCACGGCCTGCGACAGTGTGATCGCATTGTCGTTGGAGAGTTCCGACACTTCGGTCATCACCCGCAGGCTGATCTTGCCCTCGGTCAGCACGACAGGCGTGAAGTTGAGCGAGATGCCGAACTTCTTGAAGCTGATCTGGGTTGTGCAGACATGCGTGGTGGGATCGCAGGCATAGCCTGCCGGCACCGGGAACTCGCCGCCGGCGATGAAGGTCGCCGATTCGCCCGAGATTGCGGTCAGGTTCGGTTCGGCCAGCGTGCGGATCACGCCCGCGGTTTCCATCGCGCGGAGCGTCGCCTGCACCGACGGGGTTGCGCCGAACTTCGTGGTCAGACTATTGCCGTCCACGAGATTGTGGCCGAGTGCGGTGAACGGATTGGAGTTGTTGAAGCTCACCACCGACGTGCCGTAGTTGAGGTTTGCGGAAAGGTCGATGCCGAGCTGCTTGACGATGTTGCGCGCGACTTCGGCAACCGTCACCTTCAGCATGACCTGGTCGCGGCCGCGGACCACGATCGAATTCACCACCTTGTCGGGCCCACCGGCAAGGCGTGCGGCAAGATCGTTGGCCTGCTGCGCTTCCACAGGATTGGCCGCCGTCCCGGTCAGGATGATGCCGTCGCCGAGGCCGTCGATCTGGATGTCGGAATTGGGCAGGATCTGCTTCAGCGCGGCGCGTGCACCGTTGAGGTCGCGCTTGACCGCGATGTCATAAGCCGCGATCTGCTGGCCGGCGGAATCGAAGAACACGATGTTGGTTTGGCCGACCGAGGCGCCGATGATGTAGGCGCGCTGGGCGGAGCGGACCACCGCATTGGCGATCTTGGGATCAGCGACCAGCACATCCTTGATGTCGCGCGGCAGGTCGATCACGATCGACTTGCCGACGCCGAGCGAGAGGAAGCGCGCGTTCATCTGGCCGTCGGCCGCAACCGGCGCTGCGGGACGGTAATCAGCGGCGATCACGGGCGTCAGCACGGGGTTGAGCGTCAGCGCGACAGCGGCCGAGAACGACAGGGCGCGAACCATCGTGGTCCGCATCGTCGTCGGATTTGCCCTGCATGTCATATCGACTGTCCTCATCGTGCCTTCGCCGCCTGGGTTGCGACGCCGTAGCGAATGATCGAAATGCCGTCGCGCTTCTGCGCGGATTCATCGAGCGTGATCTCGGTCGACTTGACGTCGGCAATGCTGCGCAGCGCCAGCGACAGCGTTCCCGCCTGGCGGGACGAGGCAAGCTGCTGGGCCTGCGCGGGATTGAGTTCCAGCGTCACGGTCTTGCCGAGCACCGTGTTCTGGCCGTCCTTCTCCTTCGGAGCCTGATCGATGGCGAGCACGCGGACGTTGACCAAAATGACTTCGGTGTTGATGATGTCCTGGCCACCGGCGGCCTGATCGGGGTTCTTGAGGCGGCGCGTCAGCAGCACGTCGACCCGATCGTTCGGCAGGATGAAGCCGCCGGCGCCCGTTTCCGGCGAGATTTCGGTCGAGATCGCGCGCATGCCTGACGGCAGGATCGCGGCCATGAATCCGGACCCATCGGCCCTGACAAGCTTCTGGTCGCGGATCGGTTCACCCTGGATGAAGGGGGCACGCGCGATCGACCCGGTGACCTGGGTCGCGCCGTCGGGGCGCTCGTTGCGGCGAATGAAGCTGGAGCTGGCAGTCGCGGTCGGCCAGGTCTGCCACTGCACGTCTTCCGGCTTCACGGTCTGGCCGAGACCGATGTCGTTCTTGGCGACCAGAACGTCGGTGGTGGGAAGCTGCGCGGCGGGAGCTGCTGGAGGCGGCGCAGAGTCCGAGCCGCTCGCCAGATACGCGGCGACGCCGCCGGCGCAGATGGCGACCGTCAGGACGACTATGCGTGCCCTATTCATACGCTTCACTTTCCACAGAACGCCGCGACGCTGCCGCCGCCGTATTCGGCAGTTGACCAGCTATTCGTCAAAGCATGGTTAATGAGGCGTATCTAAATCGCCTTAACGCCTGGTTATCGCGGCGTTTAGCGCAGCGCGAGGTGAGCGAGATCGATCGCCTTCACCCATCCGGTTTCCGGGTAGATCAGCAGCGCGCCGAGCGCGAGCGCGATGCCATAGGGAATGCCGGTCTGCTTGTCGTGCAGCCGTGCGAGCCAGGCCTGGCCGGCAAGCCCGTAAGGCAACGGCCATTGCCGGAACTGGAGCAGGAGCAGCGTCAGCGCTCCGCCGAACAGTGAAGCGTAGAGCAGGAAGTCCGTCAATTGCGCGAAGCCGAACCAGAGCGCCACCGCGGCCGCGACCTTGGCGTCGCCGCCGCCCATCCAGCCCATCGCAAAGCAGGTGAAGGCCACGACGAGGATCAGCGCGCCGGCGCCGAGGTGGCCGAGCACCTCGTATGGTGCCATGCCACCGGCAAAGGCCAGCACGAAGAAGCCGGCGATCAGCGCCAGCGAGACGCGGTTCGAGATGGTCATGGTGAAGAGATCGCTCGCGGCTGCGAACGCCATCAGGGCCGGGAAGAGCAGAAGGCGCGCGAGGTCGAGGATCATTGGCTGCGTCTTGGGCCTGGGTCTATTGCCGGATCGGGGCGTCGGCGCATGCTAGAAGGCAGTGCTAAACAAACCGACAACGGTGCCGGCGGCCTCACCACATGCTGGCGATGCGCATTGCGAGCGTGGCTACGGCGAGCAGCAGTGCAAGGCAGACCCAACACGCCGACGCGTCGATGCGCGCCGTGTCCGCCTCGCTCGCCGCAACCGCGGCAGCGGTCCTGTGTTTACGCAACGCCACTGGAACTCGCCCCGTCCAAAAAACAAAGGCCCCGGAGATCCCGGGGCTTTTGCGGTTCGCCTACTTCAGCGAGGAGCTGATCGAGCCGAACTTCGTGTTCAGCGAGGTGCCGAGCTGGTTGACGACGGTGATGATGGCCAGCGCGATGCCGGCGGCAATCAGACCGTATTCGATGGCCGTGGCGCCGGATTCGTCTTTGGCGAAACGCGCAATCAGGTTCTTCATGGACTAAACTCCATCTGGGTGTGGTCGCCTCGTTCGGCGCTGCATTGACGCGACGACCATGTGAGCCGAGCTCTTTCGGTGGAGTTAATTGGATCGGTCAAACCCGCGTCTCGCGCGATGCTTTTGGCCAAAGTGAATTTCACCTTAAGGCGATCATCGCAATTCGTTCGGTTCGGAACGGGGCGTCAACTTCATCCTCCCTTAAATTTAGCGGAGTAGGCGTAGAGAGATCAGCAGCCAGGAAGAGAAGCGATGATGTCGAGCCTGCCCATGCAAGTCGCCCTGATGCTCGGCGAGACCATCGAGAAGGTGGTTCCCGTCACCTTCATGCTCGCAGTCCTGTTCACGGTGCTCGAGCATTTCTGGGCCTGCAATCCCGGTCCGTCCTGGTGGCGCAAGCGCGAGATCGTAACCGATATCTGCTACTGGTTCTTCGTTCCGGTGTTCGCCCGCACGATGCGGATCGGACTCCTGATCGTTACCGCCGGCTTCTTCTTCAACATCCACGACGCCGACGAACTGATCGCCTTCTACGACAACGGGCACGGCCCGCTGTCGCAGCTGCCGCTCTGGCTACAGGGTGTTCTGTTCCTGGTACTCGCCGACTTCATGCTGTACTGGCTGCACCGGCTGTTTCATGGCGGCGAGTTCTGGAAATACCATGCGATCCATCACTCCTCGGAGGAGATCAGCTGGATCTCGGCGGCCCGCTTCCATCCGGTCAATCTGATGCTCGGCACGATCGGCGTCGACGTCGTACTGCTGATGGCCGGCATTTCGCCGAACGTGATGATCTGGGTCGGCCCGTTCACGACCTTCCATTCGGCCTTCGTGCACGCCAACTTGAACTGGACCTTCGGGCCGTTCAGATATGTGCTGGCGACGCCGGTGTTCCATCGCTGGCACCACACTGCGCTCGAAGAGGGCGGCGACACCAATTTCGCCGGCACCTTTCCGATCTGGGACGTGCTGTTCGGGACGTTCCGCATGCCGACCGGCGAGCTGCCGAAGGATTATGGCAAGGACGAAGCGACCATGCCGAAGGAGATCGCCGGCCAGCTTGCCTATCCGTTCCGGCAATAGGCGGGCCACAAAACGTCAGTCCGTTAGAACAATAGTCGGCGAATTTGGGGAACGTTCACGAATTACAGGCAGGTTAACCGGGTCGGGCGCCGGCTCCGCTTCCTGATCGATTCTGCCGGTTTGTGACGTCCCGGGGTAAGAGTATGCGTAAAGTGTTCCTGCGCCGTCGTGCGCGCATCTGTCTGCTGGTTACGGCAAGTGTACTGGCTTCGCCGTCCATTGGCCTTGCCGAGCCCACCATCGATACCATCGCCGTGAATGTCGACCAGGCCAAGCTCGTTCGGCTGCCCGGCAAGGTGGCGACGATCGTGGTCGGTAATCCCTTGATCGCCGATGTCACCCTCCAGCCTGGCGGGATGATCGTCGTCACCGGCAAAGGCTACGGCGCCACCAACTTCATCGCGCTCGATCGCGGCGGAGAGATCCTGGTCGACCGGCAGATCCAGGTCGAGGGCCCCAGCGACCGGCTCGTCACCGTCTACCGCGGGGTCGATCGGGAGTCCTACAGCTGCATGCCGCTCTGCCAGCGCCGGGTTACGCTCGGCGACAGCGACACCTACTTCAACACCACGATGAGTCAGGCTGGTGCGCTGAACAGCAATGCCAGCGGCACCGGCGGCGCGGCGGCCGCCAAGACGAACTAGCAAGGCAAATCAACGGCCAATGCAGCCGCGTGGGACCTCTGGTCCCTCGCGGGCGCTGGCGCGTCGGTGACCGCGCAGCAGCCAGCGTGGTTAACAGGCCTTAACGGTTCGCTAGGGCGAGTTCGAATTGTCCAATCAGCAAAATAACCAGTTTCCGGTCCTGATCGGGCCCGGATGATCGCCGCCGCCGGTTCACACTCCGGACTGAAACCTATCCGTTCTGCAGCTACGAAAAAGGCCGTACGTCCCGCACGGCCTTTTCCATTGTTCCGAGGGCCGGCGCTGATCCTTGCGTGTCCCGCGAGGATGCGCGCTGGAATCAGCCGGCGTCGCGGAGGTTGTCGGCGGCCGACTTACCGGACCGGCGATCGGCGACGATCTCGTAGGAAATCTTCTGGCCTTCGCGCAGCGAGCCGAGGCCGGCGCGCTCGACGGCGCTGATGTGAACGAACACGTCGCTGCCGCCATCATCGGGCTGGATGAAGCCATAGCCCTTGGTTGCGTTAAACCACTTCACGGTTCCCATGCTCACGGGGGTAGTCCCTTCTCAGATACACAATGTAAGAGCCCGCTCGCGCAGGCCGGTTAGATCGAATTTTGGAAGGGTCGTCAGCGTGTCTGAACCGGCTGTACCGGTGGATGCTAATATCGTCCGGCCGAAAATCGATGTGTTCATTTTATTGGAATCAAGGCGCCAAAACAATCCTGACGCGCACGATTTTTTGATCCACCGTGTTCTCCACGGCGGATCAGCTTCAAGTCAGCACCTTTATTCCACGCTTGCGCGCGGGAACCATTAACGGCGACGGAATTGGCCGCCGCGCTGTCCGGGACGGGGAGGTCCGCCCACCCCGCTCGGCCGTTCGTCCTTGTGGCGGAAAATCAGCCGGCCCTTTTCGAGGTCGTAGGGCGACATCTCCACCGTCACGCGGTCTCCCGCCAGCGTCTTGATGCGGTTCTTCTTCATCTTGCCGGCGGTGTAGGCGACGATTTCGTGCCCGGCGTCGAGCTGCACGCGGTAGCGCGCGTCGGGGAGGATTTCGGTGACCAGTCCTTCGAACTGGATCAGCTCTTCCTTAGCCATGAATTTCTCCAGGTCGTGGACGGCTAGTGCGAATGGGGTTTGCGGTTCGGGTGGCCGTTCGGCCGACTCTCACGGCGCAAAAAGGCCACGCCTTGTATCCCATCGGGCGCTCCGGCGCTATGCGTCGAGCGCTGTTCCGGGCGGTCGTTTGCCGAAGAATGCATCTTTCCACCGGAGCGACGACGGCGCGACCCCTTCGCATTGCTGCCGGGCCGTCCGTCGACGTGTCGCGCCTCGCCGTGGCGGCCCTCACCGGCCCGTCCGTCGCTCGGCTTGCCGGCGCTGTGGTGGCGTCCGTCGCCGTGCCGTTCATCGTTACGCCGTCCGTCGCCGTGGCGTGCGCCTTGCGGACGCTGGCCCGGGCGGGCGGCCGGCCGGCCCTGCCGTTGCTGCGGTGGGGGAGCACCGGCATCGCGACGGCCGGCATCGGTGCGGAGGTCCTCGCGCGGCAGCGCCACGCGGATCAGCTTCTCGATGTCGCGCAGATAGCCGAGCTCCTCGCCGCCGGCCACCAGCGAGATCGCGGTGCCGTCGGCGCCCGCGCGCGCGGTGCGGCCTATGCGATGCACGTAGGTCTCGGGCACATTGGGCAGGTCGTAGTTGATGACGTGGGTGATCCCGTCGACATCGATGCCGCGGGCGGCGATGTCGGTGGCGACCAGGGTGCGGATCTCGCCGGAGCGGAACTGCGCGAGCGTCCGCTCGCGATGGTTCTGCGACTTGTTGCCGTGAATGGCGCTAGCGGCGATGCCCGTCCTCTCGAGCGTCTTCACGACCTTGTCGGCGCCGTGCTTGGTGCGGGTGAAGACCAGCGCGCGATTGATCGGCTCGTCCTTCAGGAGCTTGGTCAGGAAGGTGGCCTTGGCCGAGAAATCGACCTGGATGATGCGCTGGTTGATACGCTCGGCGGTCGAGGAGACCGGCGTTACCGCGACCCGGGCCGGATCGCGCAGCATGGCGTCGGCGAGTTCGGCGATGTCCTTCGGCATGGTAGCCGAGAAGAACAGCGTCTGCCGCTTGATCGGGAGTTTCGCGACGATTTTGCGGATGTCGTTGATGAAACCCATGTCGAGCATGCGGTCGGCCTCGTCGAGCACGAGGAATTCGACGCTGCTGAGCTTCAGTCCGTTGCTCTGCACGAGGTCGAGCAGGCGGCCGGGGGTGGCGACCAGCACATCGACGCCCTGCATCAGGGCACGGACCTGGCGGCCCATCGGCACGCCGCCGATGGCGAGCGTCGAGGACAGACGGATGTGGCGACCATAGGCATTGAAGCTGTCGAGGATCTGCCCCGAAAGCTCGCGGGTCGGCGACAGCACCAGGACGCGGGCCGTCTTGGGCTGCGGCTTGATGCGGTTCTCGAGCAGGCGGTGCAGAATCGGCAGCGCAAAGGACGCTGTCTTGCCGGTGCCGGTCTGGGCGATGCCGACGACGTCACGGCCGGTCAGCGCCGTGGGGATCGTTTGGGCCTGGATGGGGGTAGGGGTGACGTAATTCTCTTCGGCGAGAGCACGTGCGATCGGTTCGGCGAGGCCGAAGTCCTGAAACGAAGTCAAAAGATGGGTTCTTTCCATGTCAAATGCGATCGGCCCTACGCAATCGGCGGGGCGCGCGCAAAAGGGTGTCGAGAAGACACCTGCGTGTTTGGGGTGTCGGATGGCTTGGGAGATATGGGGCAAGCCAGAGGCCCGTACGGGCTTAAGAACACGCGGCTCGCTACGACCGCTCGATTCGCGAACGATCTCCACCACTATATGGAACATTGAGGGGGCGCTTTCAAGGCACGCCCTCATCAGCCTTCGATTTGCGGTGCAAAAATAGTGGTGCCGGAAATTTAGCCAGCAGATGGATTTTGCTCATAAAATAATCTGATTGGCGCATAAGCATACAATTTACCCGCCCAATATTTGGGCGGCCGGACTGCGGCGAAAGTTTGTTTGCGGCAAAATTATCAAGACTGACCAACCACTTGGCAGGCGCCCAGCCCATGGCACGGTTCTTGCGATTCCGTTAATCGCAGGCGGCCGTGGGGCCGTTTCGCAGCGTTTTCACGTCTGCGTCAGGGAGATGATACATCCATGCCTACCAAATCCATTCACGATATAGCGGCGTCATTTAGCCGCCGCGGCGTGCTCGCCGCGACCACCGGACTGATGCTTGGTCTGGCGTCCATTTCCGGCGCGAAGGCCGCCGACGACACCATCAAGGTCGGCGTCCTGCACTCCCTCTCCGGCACCATGGCCATCAGCGAAACCACGCTGAAGGACACCATCCTCTTCCTCATCGACGAGCAGAACAAGAAGGGTGGCGTGCTCGGCAAGAAGCTCGAGGCCGTCGTCGTCGACCCCGCCTCGAACTGGCCGCTGTTCGCTGAAAAGGCGCGCGAGCTGATCACCAAGGACAAGGTCGCCGTGGTGTTCGGCTGCTGGACCTCGGTGTCGCGCAAATCGGTGCTCCCGGTGTTCAAGGAGCTCAACAACATCCTGTTCTACCCTGTCCAGTACGAGGGCGAGGAGTCCGAGCGCAACGTGTTCTACACGGGTGCCGCGCCGAACCAGCAGGCGATCCCCGCCGTCGACTATCTGATGAAGGAAGAGAAGGTGAAGCGCTGGGTGCTCGCGGGCACCGACTACGTCTATCCGCGCACCACCAACAAAATCCTGGAAGCCTATCTGAAGTCCAAGGGTGTCGCCCAGGAAGACATCATGATCAACTACACGCCGTTCGGTCACTCCGACTGGCAGACGATCGTGGCCGACATCAAGAAGTTCGGCTCGGCCGGCAAGAAGACGGCGGTGGTCTCGACCATCAACGGCGACGCCAACGTCCCCTTCTACAAGGAGCTCGGCAACCAGGGCATCAAGGCGAAGGACATCCCGGTGGTCGCGTTCTCGGTGGGTGAGGAAGAACTCGCCGGCATCGACACCAAGCCGCTGGTGGGTCATCTCGCCGCTTGGAACTACTTCGAGTCCATCAAGACCCCGGCGAACGAGAAGTTCATCAAGGATTGGCAGGCCTACACCAAGAACCCGAAGCGTACGACCAACGACCCTATGGAAGCCCACGTGATCGGCTTTAACATGTGGGTGAAGGCCGTCGAGAAGGTGAAGTCGACGGATCCGGACAAGGTGATCGACGCGCTGCCCGGCATCGAGGCTGCGAACCTGACCGGTGGCACCTCGAAGATGCTGCCGAACCACCACATCACCAAGCCGGTGTTCATCGGCGAGATCAAGGGCAACGGCCAGTTCGACGTGGTCTGGAAGACCCCGGGTCTCGTGGCTGGCGACGCCTGGTCGAAGGAGCTCGACGGCTCCAAGGACCTGATCGGCGACTGGGTCGGCAAGAAGTGCGGCAACTTCAACACCAAGACCAACAAGTGCCTCGGCTCCGGCTCCTGATCCGGACCTGACATTCGACTGCACGACGGGAGAAGACGGCTATTCCGCCGTCTTCTCCCCACTTCTGCCGGGGTGAACCAAAGTGCCAACCAATCTGACCGCTCGTCTCTCTACCTTTGTCCTCTCGCTGTTCCTGATCGCGTTCGCGCTGCCGGCCTTTGCCGGTCCGTTCGAGGACGCGGTCGCCAAATTCGCCAACGACGATTTTTCCGACACGGATGAAGCGATCGGCGTCGTCGCAAGCAGCGGCAACAAGCTGGCTTTTCCGATCATCAATGCACTCCAGGACGGCCGTCTCATGGCCGATCCTGACACCAAGAAGGTTTACGTCACCGGCACCGACGGCAAGTCGATCGATGCCGCGACCGGTGAGTCCGTTGCCAGCGTGCCTGACAGTGCCAGCGCCGTCCGCCTCAACAACCGCCTGCGCCGCAGTGTCGACGCTGCGCTCGGTAGCCTGACGCTGCAGTCGCCCGATCTCGGCACGCGGCTCCAGGCTGCGCAGTCCGTCTTCAAGTCGCATGAAGAGACTGCGCTCGAGCCGGTCGAGACCGCGCTCGCCAAGGAACCCAACCGATCGGTCAAGGCCGCGCTCGGCGAGGCGCGCGCCGCGATCCTGCTGTTCAAATCCGACGCCACCGAAGTGCAGAAGCTCGAGGCCGTCGCCACCATCAAGGCGCGCGGCGATCAGGAGGCGCTGGCGCTGCTCTCCGACATCGGGACCGACCAGCCCGCCTCGGTGGCCAAAGCCGCGACGAGCGCCATCAGCTCGATCCAGAACTCGCTCGCGGTCTGGTCCGCGGTGCAGAATGCCTGGTACGGCCTCTCGCTCGGCTCGGTGCTTCTGCTCGCCGCGATCGGCCTTGCCATCACCTTCGGCGTGATGGGCGTCATCAACATGGCGCATGGCGAAATGGTGATGATCGGCGCCTACACCACCTTCGTGGTGCAGGAGGTGATCCGCACCCGCTATCCCGCCCTGTTCGACTATTCGCTGCTCATCGCCGTGCCGCTCGCCTTTCTCGTCGCAGGCGCGATCGGCGTGCTGATCGAACGCAGCATCATCCGCTTCCTCTACGGCCGGCCGCTGGAGACCCTGCTTGCCACCTGGGGCCTGTCGCTGGTGCTGCAGCAGGCGGTGCGCACCATGTTCGGTCCAACCAATCGCGAGGTCGGCAATCCCTCCTGGATGAGCGGCGCGTTCGAGCTCGGTCAGATCACCATCACCTACAACCGGCTCTGGATCCTCTGCTTCACCCTTGCGGTCTTCGTGATCCTGCTCGCCATGTTGCGCTACACGGCGCTCGGCCTCGAGATGCGCGCCGTGACGCAGAACCGCCGCATGGCGGCGTCGATGGGCATCGCCACCTCGCGCGTCGACGCCTTGACCTTCGGCCTCGGTTCGGGCATCGCCGGCATCGCCGGCGTGGCGCTGTCGCAAATCGACAATGTCAGCCCCAATCTCGGCCAGAGCTACATCATCGACAGTTTCATGGTCGTGGTGTTCGGCGGGGTCGGCAATCTCTGGGGCACCCTCGTCGGCGCCTTCACGCTCGGTATCGCCAACAAGTTCTTGGAGCCGGTCGCCGGCGCCGTGCTCGGCAAGATCGCGATCCTGGTCCTGATCATCCTGTTCATTCAAAAGCGGCCGCGCGGCCTGTTCGCGCTCAAGGGCCGTGCGGTGGAAGCATGACCCCTCACATGCTGACGCGATCACTGGACCGCGGCGCGACGATCTTCCTGTTGGTCGTCGCCGCCTGCGGCGTCCTCATCCCGCTCTCCAATTTGCTGCTGCCGGCAGGCTCGGTCCTGCAAGTGCCGACCTATCTTGTCGCGCTCTGGGGCAAATATGTCTGCTACGCCATCCTGGCGCTCTCGATCGACCTGATCTGGGGCTATTGCGGTATCCTCTCGCTCGGCCACGGCGCCTTCTTCGCGCTCGGCGGCTATGCGATGGGCATGTATTTGATGCGGCAGATCGGTACCCGCGGCGTCTACGGCAATCCCGTTCTGCCCGACTTCATGGTGTTCCTGAACTGGCAGAAGCTGCCGTGGTACTGGCACGGCTTCGACATGTTCTGGTTCGCGGCGCTGATGGTGCTGTTCGTGCCGGGCCTGCTGGCCTTCTGCTTCGGCTGGCTCGCCTTCCGCTCCCGCGTCACCGGCGTGTATCTGTCGATCATCACGCAGGCGATGACCTATGCGCTGCTGCTCGCCTTCTTCCGCAACGATTTCGGTTTCGGCGGCAACAACGGCCTGACCGACTTCAAGGACATTCTCGGCTTCAACGTCCAGGCCGAGGGCACGCGCGCCGCGCTGTTCGCGCTCAGCTGCCTGGCACTGATCCTCAGCTTTCTGATCTGCCGCTCGGTTGTGTCCTCCAAGCTCGGCAAGGTGCTGATCGCGATTCGGGACGCGGAATCGCGCAGCCGCTTCCTCGGCTACCGTGTTGAATCCTACAAGTTGTTCGTGTTCACGCTGTCGGCCTGCATGGCCGGCGTCGCCGGCGCGCTCTATGTGCCGCAGGTCGGCATCATCAATCCGTCCGAATTCGCACCGGGCAATTCGATCGAGGCGGTGATCTGGGTCGCGGTCGGCGGCCGCGGCACGCTGATCGGTGCGGCGCTTGGCGCGATCGTCGTCAACTACGCCAAGACGTTCTTCACCTCGGGCGTGCTGGCGCCGTACTGGCTGTTCATGCTGGGTGCGCTGTTCATTCTGGTGACACTGCTGCTGCCCAAGGGCATCGTCGGCACTTTCAGCGCCTGGCGTGAGGCGTTGAGAGAGAGGCGCCCTGCTGCGGCGAGTGCGGCGGCCGAAGACGGCATGACCGAACCAAAGATGGCGGAGTAGCGGTCATGAACGTCATGGATACCCGCGCGACCTCCGCGATGCTCTATCTCGACGGCGTGCACGTCTCGTTCGACGGTTTCCACGCCATCAACAATCTGTCGCTGACGCTCGAGCCCGGCGAGATGCGCGCCATCATCGGCCCCAACGGCGCCGGCAAGACCACGATGATGGACATCATCACCGGCAAGACCAAGCCGGACGAGGGCACGGTGCTGTTCGACGGCGTCACGGACCTGACGCGCCTCGACGAGACCCGCATCGCCGAGCTCGGCATCGGCCGCAAATTCCAGAAGCCGACGGTGTTCGAGAGCCAGACCGTACAGGACAATCTCTTGCTCGCGCTCAATGTTGATCACTCGGTCCGCAGCACGTTGTTCTGGCGCGGCAGCAGGGCGGAGTCGGAGCGCATCGACAAGGTGCTGGAGACGATCCGTCTCACCGATTCCCGCAATCGCCTCGCCGGCAGCCTCAGCCATGGCCAGAAGCAATGGCTCGAGATCGGCATGCTGTTGGCGCAGGATCCGAAGCTGCTGCTGGTCGACGAGCCCGTCGCGGGGATGACCGACGTCGAAACGCATCTCACCGCCGAGCTACTGAAAGAAATCAACAAGACCCACACCGTCATGGTGGTCGAGCACGACATGACCTTCGTGCGCGAACTCGGGGTCAAGGTGACGTGCCTGCATGAAGGCACGGTGCTCGCCGAAGGAACCATCGACCAGGTCTCGTCCAACGAGCGGGTCATCGAAGTCTATCTGGGTAGATAGCGAATGGCGAATAGGAGTGCCGAATGAACGGGCTGTTCCTCGTATTTGCTACGGGCCATTCGCCATTCGCCCGCAAAGGTGTTTCCGATGCTCGAAGTTAAAGACATCAACCTGTTCTACGGCGCGGCGCAGGCGCTGCGCGGCGTCTCGATTGCGGCTGAGCCCGGCAAGGTGACTTGCGTGCTCGGGCGGAACGGCGTCGGCAAGACCTCGCTGCTCCGCGCCATGGTCGGGCAATACCCGATCTCATCGGGCGCCATCGTGTTCGACGGCGGCGATATCACCGGCCTCAAGCCCTATGAGCGGGCGCGCAAGGGCATCGGATTCGTGCCGCAGGGCCGCGAGATCTTTCCGTTGCTGACGGTCGAGGAAAACCTCAAGACCGGTTTCGGCCCGCTCAAGCGCCAGGACAAGCACATCCCGGACGACGTGTTCTCGCTGTTCCCGGTGCTGGAATCCATGCTCGGCCGTCGCGGCGGCGATCTGTCGGGCGGCCAGCAGCAGCAGCTGGCGATCGGGCGCGCGCTGGTGATGCGGCCGAAATTGTTGCTCCTCGACGAGCCGACCGAGGGCATCCAGCCCTCCATCATCAAGGACATCGGCCGCGCCATCTCATACTTGCGCAATCTCGGCAACATCGCCATCGTGCTGGTCGAACAATATCTCGACTTTGCCTGCGAACTCGGTGACAGTTTCGCGGTGATGGATCGCGGCGCGGTGAAATTCACCTGCGACCGCTCCAATCTCGACCGAAGCGAGATCAGCCGCCAGATGGCGCTGTAAGCCGGGACATTGTAGGCTGGAAAAACCCTGCCGCGGCCGGCTGGGGGAGACGGATGCGCAGCGACGCCTTGGTGAGTTCTTTGGCGACATCTTCGGTGTTCGAAGCCAACCGTGCGCGCGGCGCGGTCCACTTCGACGTGTACGCCCGCGACGGCGTGACGCGGCGCGGCGCGTTGCATGAATCCGGCTCGCTCCGCGTGCGCTTTCCCTCGCCCGAGGACGATGGCCTGTCTGGCGTGTTCGTCAACACGGCCGGCGGCGTTGCCGGCGGCGACCGCTTCGACATCGAGATCGCGGCCACTGACGCCGCGCGCTTGACGCTGACGACGGCGGCCGCGGAAAAGGTCTATCGCGCGCCGGGGGCGGCGGCGCAGCTCAACATTTCCTTGAAGGTCGCTGCAGGCGCGCACCTCGGCTGGCTGCCCCAGGAGACCATCCTGTTCAACCGTGCCCGGGTTCATCGCCGCTTCGAGATCGAGCTCGATGAGGCCGCCTCGCTGCTGCTTTGTGAAATCGTCGTATTCGGCCGCACCGCCATGGGCGAGCGCATGGAGCACGGCGAGTTCGTCGATCGCTGGCGGTTGCGCCGCGGCGGCAGGCTGGTGTTCGCCGAGACCATCAGGCTCGACGGCGATATCGGCGCAAAACTGGTTCGATCCGCGGTCGCCAAGGGTGGTGCTGCAATAGGCACCGCGTTGATCGCTCCCGGCGACGAGGCGCTGATCGGGCGCATCCGCGAAGCGTCGGACTCCTTCTCCGGGGAGGTCGGGATATCGGCCTGGAATGGCTTTGCATTGGCGCGGTTCTGTGCCCAAGATGCGGCGCGTTTGCGCGCCGACATGATGGCCGTGCTGGCGCGCACCGGTGCCGCGCTGCCGCGGTTGTGGCTGAATTGAAGTGTTGAACGGAAGAGATTCTTCATGAACCTGTCTCCCCGCGAAAAGGACAAGCTTCTGATCTCGATGGCGGCCATCGTGGCACGCCGCAGGCTGGACCGCGGAGTCAAGCTCAACCATCCCGAGGCGATCGCGATTATCTCCGACTTCATCCTCGAAGGTGCGCGCGACGGCCGCACGGTCGCCGAGCTGATGCAGTCAGGCGCCCAGGTGCTGACCCGCGACCAGGTGATGCCCGGCGTCCCCGAGATGATCCACGACATCCAGGTCGAGGCGACGTTCCCTGACGGGACGAAGCTCGTCACCGTGCACGAACCGATCCGATAGGAGCGAAGCATGATTCCCGGCGAACTCTTCATCCAGGACGGCGAGATCGAGCTCAATGCCGGTCGCAAAACCGTGACGTTGACGGTGGCCAACACCGGTGATCGTCCGATCCAGGTCGGCTCGCATTACCACTTCTTCGAGACCAATCCCGCGCTGAAATTCGATCGCAAGAAGTCCCGCGGCATGCGCCTCGACATCGCCGCCGGCACCGCCGTCCGCTTCGAACCCGGCCAGACCCGCGACGTCCAGCTCGTCGCGCTCGCCGGCAAGAAGACGATCTACGGTTTCCGTGGTGAGGTCATGGGGAAGCTGTGACGTAAGCCGAGATGAGTGCCGTGATCTGCAGCGAGGTGAGCACGTCGGTCGGGCTCCCTCCCCCCTTGCGGGGGAGGGTTGGCGAGAGGGCTATGCCGCACGACAAAATCCCTCGGTTTCGAAGAACCCGCGCCAAGCAATTGCGCCGGGAGATGACGCGCGCCGAGACGTTGCTGGAGCGTCACCTCAAAGCGCATCGCATGGAGGAGAGTTGAACCATGCTCTCACCGGTCCGCCTTGTCTCCGAAGCTGCCGAACTTGCTGCGCATCGCCACAATGGCATGGCGCGGAAGGGACGCGGCAGTGAGCCCTATATCAACCATCTTGCCGAGGTGGCCAACCTACTCGCCACCGCGACCGATGGTGTCGACGCCGAGATCGTCGCGGCGGGTTGGCTGCACGACTCGATCGAGGATACCGATACCACGCGCGCGGAGCTTGCGCAGACGTTCTCTGAGCGCGTCGCTTCGCTTGTCGTCGAGTGCACCGACGACATGAGCCTGCCGAAGGCCGAACGGCGGCGGAAGCAGATCGAGGACGCTCCGCACAAATCTTCCGGCGCAAAGCTCATCAAGATTGCCGACAAGATCAGCAATATCGGCTCCCGCATTCGGTCCGATCCGAGCGCCGATGAGCGCGACGACCTTGCCGACTACACCGGTTGGGCCGAGCAGGTTGTCGCCGGCTGCCGCGGCGGTAACGCCTGGCTCGATACGAAATTCGACGATGCTGTGAAAGCAGCGAGGGCTTTGCTGTGACCAGCCAACAGTTCAATCGCAAACGGGGCTTGTGATGTCCGTCAAAATGAAGCGTTCCGTCTATGCCGACATGTTCGGCCCGACCATCGGCGACAGGGTGCGTCTCGCCGACACCGATCTCATCATCGAGGTGGAGAAGGATTTCACCACCTACGGCGAGGAGGTGAAGTTCGGCGGCGGCAAGGTGATCCGCGACGGCATGGGGCAGTCGCAGGTGACCAACAAGCAGGGTGCTGCCGACACCGTCATCACCAATGCGCTGATCGTCGACCACTGGGGCATCGTCAAAGCCGACGTCGCCATCAAGGATGGCATGATCTCCGCGATCGGAAAGGCCGGCAATCCCGACATCCAGCCGGGCGTGACGATCATCATCGGCCCTGGTACCGATGTGATCGCGGGCGAGGGAAAGATACTCACCGCCGGCGGCTTCGACAGCCACATCCATTTCATCTGCCCGCAGCAGATCGAGCATGCGCTGATGTCCGGCGTCACCTCGATGCTCGGAGGCGGCACCGGCCCCTCGCACGGCACCTTCGCCACCACCTGCACGCCCGGGCCATGGCATATCGCGCGGATGATCCAGTCGTTCGACGCCTTCCCGGTCAATCTCGGCATCTCCGGCAAGGGCAATGCCTCGCGGCCCGCAGCCCTGGTCGAGATGATCAAGGCCGGCGCCTGTGCGTTGAAGCTGCACGAGGATTGGGGTACCACGCCGGCCGCGATCGACAACTGCCTGTCGGTGGCTGATGACCACGACATTCAGGTCATGCTGCATTCCGACACGCTGAACGAATCCGGCTTCGTCGAGGACACCATCAAGGCGTTCAAGGGACGCACCATTCATGCGTTCCACACCGAAGGCGCCGGCGGCGGGCACGCCCCTGACATCATCAAGGTCGCCGGTCTGAAGAACGTGCTGCCATCCTCGACCAATCCGACGCGGCCGTTCACACGCAACACCATCGATGAGCATCTCGACATGCTGATGGTGTGCCACCACCTCGATCCCTCGATCGCGGAAGATCTGGCGTTCGCCGAAAGCCGCATCCGCAAGGAGACCATCGCGGCCGAGGACATCCTGCATGATCTCGGCGCGCTCTCGATGATGTCGTCGGACTCCCAGGCGATGGGCCGGCTCGGCGAGGTCATCATCCGGACCTGGCAGACTGCCGACAAGATGAAGAAGCAGCGCGGATCGCTGCCGCAGGACAAGGGCAAGGACAACGACAATTTCCGCGTCAAGCGCTACATCGCCAAGTACACGATCAACCCGGCGATCGCGCACGGCGTATCAAAGCTGATCGGCTCGGTGGAAAAGGGCAAGCTTGCCGACCTCGTGCTGTGGTCGCCCGCCTTCTTCGGCGTCAAGCCTGACTGCATCGTCAAGGGCGGCACGATCGTCGCGGCACCCATGGGCGATCCCAACGCCTCGATCCCGACGCCACAGCCGGTGCATTACCAGCCGATGTTCGGCGCCTTCGGCAAGGCGCGCACGGCGTCCTCCGTGGTGTTCACCTCGAAGGCCGCGATCACCGGCGGTCTCGCGCGAAAGCTCGGCATCGAGAAGAAGCTCTATGCGGTCCAGAACACCCGCAAGATCTCCAAGAAGAGCATGATCCACAACGACGCCACGCCTGACATCGAGGTCGATCCGGAGACCTACGAGGTGCGCGCCGACGGCGAGCTGCTCACCTGTCCACCCGCCGAGGTGCTGCCGATGGCGCAGCGATATTTCATGTACTGAAATAGCGCTCAACGCATGTCCCCGGCGCATGTCGCACTGCGTGTCCGGGGGCGGCTTTTCCGGTTTTGCGTTCGATCCCGGCTGGTCTAATGTCCCGCCCGGTTATCGTAACCCAGAAGAAAAGCCGGGAGGATTTCTCGTGATCTACGTCGTCGCCACCCTGACCATCAAGCCCGAAACGCGCGCCGAATTCATTGCAGCCGCCACCGCCTGCATCAGGGAGACGCGGAAAGAGCCGGGCAATATCGCCTACGATCTGCATGAGAGCGTCACCGATCCCGCCAAGATGGTGTTCGTCGAGCAGTGGGAAAGCGCGGAGGCGCTGGTGCCGCATCGCGGCCAGGAGCACATGAAGACGTTCGGCCGTGTCGCGGTGAAGTGCTTTACGGCGCCGCCGAAGATCGAGGTGATCACGCCAGAGAAGGTCGAGACGAGGTAACAACGCATGATCCGGGCGACGCAGGTTAGGGGACAGCACCGCTTCACGGAAACGCCGGCGGATACGGTCGTGCTCGATTTCGACGATCGGCACCGCCGTCGCATGGCCATGACGGGCACACGGGGGCTCGAATTCCTGCTTGACCTGGAGAATGCGGTCGCGCTGCGCGGCGGCGATGCGCTGGTGCTGGAGGACGGAAGGTTGGTCGAAGTGGTCGCGGCGCCTGAGCCGCTGCTGGAGATCCGCGGCCACGACCCGCACCATCTCATCCGTGTCGGCTGGCATCTCGGCAACCGTCATCTGCCGACGCAGATCATGGCCAAGAGCCTGCGCATCCGCCGCGACCACGTCATTGAGGCGATGGTGAAGGGCCTTGGTGCCCGCGTCGTCGAGATCGAGGCGCCGTTCGATCCCGAAGGGGGCGCCTACGCCGAGGCCAGCCATGTGCACGGTCACGACCACCATGCACACGACGATCACGGCCATCATCGCCATGATCATCATCATGATCGCGCCGCGCATGACCATGGGCATGATCACCACCATCACCACGACGGGCATTGCGACCATCCCGACCATCACCACGGCCACAAGCATGCTCATGACGACAAATGAGCCCGTCAGTGCCGCCGACCTCGCAGAGCGCGAGGCGGCGGCGCTATATCGGCTTATGACATGGTTGTCGCCGGCGTTTCCCGTCGGCGGTTTTTCCTATTCGAGCGGTATCGAGTGGGCGGTCGAAGCAGGTGATATCACCGATCTCGCAACACTCGCCGACTGGCTCGATGCCATGCTGGGGGACGGCTCGGGCTTTTGCGATGCGACGTTCCTGGTTCAAGCCTATCGTGCCGCAGAGGCCGGCGAAGACGCGGCTCTGAGCGACGTCGCCGAGCTCGCCGCCGCTTTCGTGCCGTCGCGCGAGCGCCAGCTCGAGACGACCTCGCAAGGGCGCGCCTTCATCGACATCTCCCGGTCCGCGTGGGATGCCGAGGGCCTTGCCGCCATGGTCGCGGCATGCCGCACGCCACCGGTCTATCCCGTCGCCGTGGGGGTCGTCGCGGCGCTGCATGGCGTGCCGCTGGCGCCGACGTTGCACGCCTTCCTGCATGCGCTGGTCTCGAACTGGATTTCCGCGGCGAGCAGGCTCGTTCCGCTCGGCCAGACTGACAGCCAGCGTGTGCTGGTGAAGTTGGAAGCCGCTGTGGCAGCGACCGCCAATCGGGCGCTGAACGCGACGCTGGACGATCTCGGCAGCGCAACCTTCCGCGCCGATCTCGCCAGCCTGCGGCACGAGACGCAATATACACGGCTGTTTCGCTCGTGAGCGGTGCGGCCTTCACTGACCAAGAGAGAGCAAGCCATATGTCGAAATCTCACGGCCCCCTGCGTGTCGGCGTCGGCGGCCCCGTTGGATCGGGCAAGACCGCGCTGATGGACCTGCTTTGCAAGACCATGCGTGAGCGCTACGACATCGCCGCGATCACCAACGACATCTACACCAAATGGGATGCGGAATTCCTGGTGCGCTCAGGCTCGCTGACGCCGGACCGCATCGCCGGCGTCGAGACCGGCGGCTGCCCGCATACCGCGATCCGCGAAGATGCATCGATGAATCTCGCAGCGGTCGCGGACATGCGCGCCAAGTTTCCGGGGCTGGATCTCGTACTGATCGAATCCGGCGGCGATAACCTCGCTGCCACTTTTTCCCCAGAGCTTGCCGACCTCACGATCTACGTGATCGACGTTGCCGCCGGCGACAAGATCCCGTCCAAAGGCGGCCCAGGCATCACCCGTTCCGATCTCCTGGTCATCAACAAGACCGACCTCGCGCCCCATGTCGGTGCCTCCCTCGAGAAGATGGACACCGACGCCAGGCGCATGCGCGGCGAGCGCCCCTTCGTCATGACCAATCTGAAGAAGAGCGAGGGTCTCGACCGGATCGTCGGCTTCATCGAAACCAAGGGTGGGTTGAAACGGGCGGGCTGACGGGCCGCGGCGACGTCGCGCAGGTCTATTCCGCCGTTAACCTATGAGGCAAAGCGGGCCGGACGGAACCAATTTCCGACACGGCGATTGTCTACCTTCGGTGCCCGGAGAAAAGCCGCTATTGGCCGGATCATCGGCCGGGCGGATTAAGCTTTTTGGGCGACCCAAGTTGCGTACAGATGCCTCCTCCGTCATTATCTCCGCCACTGGGCTCACCCTGTTTCGGCACATGGCCGTTCGAACGGCGTTGATATGCTCCGTGTTTATTGCCGACCTCCTGCCTTCGCCTGAGTAGTCGCGTGGTCCGGTTGGGTTTCATCATCGGCTTTATCGCTCTGCTCGGAGCTCTGCTCTCCGGGCTTGCAGCCTATCGCGTCCACGACCAGGAGCTGGCGCTGGATCGGATTGCGCTCGCGCGTGCGATCGACGTTCATGCCAGCCTCGTCCAGGACCGGTCAACGGAACGAGAGCTGCTGGCACGTGTCGCCTCAGGCCTGTTCCGCGCGCCATCGGTGCTGAAGCCAAATATGCTGGAGCCGCTGCGCTCGGCGATCTACGCCTTCAAGACCGATTTCGTGGTGGCCGGCTGGGTCGCCCGGCTGCGGCCCAGCGAGCTCGCCGCGGCACGAGCTGCTATTGCGGCCGCCGGCTTCCCGAATCCCGAGATACGCGACTACAGCGACAAGCCGATCGATCCGGCAAGCCTGACGCAGCCGATCGACGTGCTGATGGACCTGGAGCCACGCAGCGACGAGACCAAAGCGCTGCCTGGGCGCAGTTATGATGACGACCCGGTTCGCAATGCAATGCTCGCGCGCGCCAGGGTCGAGAAGCGGTCGGTCGCCTCCGACCCCGTGCCGCTCTTGCGCGACAACGGACCGATCGGCGTGATCGTAGCTGCCCCGGTCATTCCTGAAGGTGCCACCGAGCCGGTCGGCTTCATCACGTTTTCCTACGAGCTCGCCTCGCTGATGCTGACCAATGATGACCTGTCGCTATTCTCGGTCGCACTGAAGGATCCGCGCAAGGAGGGCAGCGAGCTGGTTGCCAACGACCAGGGTGTCGTCTCCACCCGCATGACGACGCCTGACGGGCCGGCGCCGTCCGCGATACGCAACGTCAGCTTCGGCGGCCGCGACTGGCAGCTCGGCTATTACGCCAAGACCAATTCGGCGCGGCGGGCCGAGCAGACCGCGATCATCGTGGCGGCGATCGGCTTCGCCATCACCGCGATGGTGTGTGGCCTGTTCGGTTACGTCGCCTACAACAATCTGCGGCTCAGCCGCGAAATCCAGGTGCGGATCGGCTTCGAGCGGCGGCTGACGGCCGTCATCGACGAGCTGAATCACCGCGTCAAGAACATCCTTGCGGTGATCCAGTCGATCGTGACGCGCACGCTGCGCCACGGCTCGGACATCGACGTCGCGCGTGAGCTCCTGATCGGCCGTATCCACGCCATGTCCAACGTGGTGTCGCTGCTCAGCGAGAGCCAATGGCAAGGCGTCAAACTGAAAGGCCTGTTCGAAGCTCGCGCCATCCCGCATGCCGAGCGTATCGCCGTCAGCGGCCCTGACATCGCGGTCAGCGCGCGCGCCGCGCAGAGCCTGTCGCTGCTGTTCTTCGAGCTTGCCTCGCACTCGGACGAAGGCCTGTCGTTGGTCGGCAAGCATCCGCACATCACCGCGAACTGGACGGTGACGGGTGAGGAGCCCGAGGCGGTGTTTCATTTCCGCTGGGAGGAGTTCAACACCAGCGAGGCGACGCGGCGGCCGGATTCGGATTTCGGCTTGATCCTGCTCGATCGCGTCGCGCCCGAAGCGCTCGGCGGCACCGCCAAGCGCTATTTCACCGACGTCTCCTATGTCTACGAGCTGACCGCGCCGATGGAGACGGTCGTCGACATGACCGAACGCGACCGCACGGAAAAGCTCTCGCAGCCGGTGCAGCCGGTGCGGTAGACCATGCCGCTCAGCTCGGGGTCGATCGCGCGGCGATGGCGGTAATCTCGAGTTTGACGTTTGGACCGAGATCGGCCACGCCGACGGCGGCACGCGCCGGCAAATGAACTTCCGCAAAGTGCGCCTTCCAGGCCGCATTGAACGCAGCCTTCTCGCTGAGATCGGTCATGAAGATGGTCACTTGCAACACGTTGGCCAGGTCGGATCCGAGAGCCTGGAGCAAACGCGATAGCTGGCCAAGCACATCGTTCGCCTGACCCGACATGTCCAGGCTGGTGTCCTCGGGGACGATGCCGCCGATATAGAGCACGCCTCCATGCTCGACCACTTCGTGGAGTAAACCTTCGTACGGCAAGATGCGCTTGATCATGATGACAACGATGCTCCTGTCGAATGTGGCATGAGATAGGGTCGCGTCGAGCACCAGGCCTAGGCCTTGGGCCGCAACACAAGATCGACCAGATGACGCGCGTAGGCCGGGGTGATCGGCGCGATGCCGAAGATGTAACGGTAGAACAAGCTGCCATAGATCGCGTCGTAGAGATCTTCTGGCGGAGCCTCGGCCAGAATGCTGCCGTCGCGCTGGCCGGCGCCGATCATCTCGACCAGTGCGCCGCGGCGGAATTGCAGATACCGGGCATAGAACAGTTCGGCCGAGCCCGTCTTGGAAATGCATTCGGATATGACCGCGAGCTGGACCTTGCCGAATTCACCTTGCAAAGCTTCGGCATAGGCCGCGGCGTGGCGACGCGCGCGCGCCGCTGCCGTGCCTGCGCTCACCGGCGGCAGCGGAAGCATCTGGGCGGCGTGATGCAGGAAGGCGTCGATCAGGAGCGCCTCTCGCGACGGCCACCATTTGTAGATCGTCATCTTGGAGACGTTGGAGTGGCGTGCGACCGCATCGATCGTGGTTGCGGCAAGGCCGGTCGCGGCCATCAGGGCGTATGCGCTTTCGAGGATGGCGTTGGCGGTCTCGATCGAGCGTGGCCGGCCGCGCCGGGGCGCACCCTCGGCTGCTTCAGACGTGCCTTTCGCCATGACCAAGCCGGTCTCCTTGCAACGAACCGCCGTTCCCGCGGCCGCTCCGTCCCGCATAGCGCAGCTGCGGCGCCCGGCCTAGCGAAATCGCGTCGCCGCCGCGCCTAGGCCCGCTGGCGCAAGGCCGCCGGTTCGTCCTGCCGCTTCGACCAGGAAATATAGTAAGCCACCGCCGTCATCGCCGCGAATCCGGCAAGGCTCACCCCGATCTGCATCACGACCAGATTGGCACCGGTGATCAGGATGAGGTGGCCGGCGAAGGACAGGAAAACGCCGATGCAGAACACCGCGAGCCATTCCTCGCCGCATTTGGTCACCATCTGGAGTGACTTCCGTTGCAGCCACGGATGGTCGGGCGGAACGAGATGGGTTGCGATGAAGGCCAGCGCAAGGAAATGGATCACGCGATAGGGTGCGAGGTATTCCTTGTCGGTCGCAGAGATGCCATTGCGCACGATTTCCGGCAAATAGGCTGATAGCGCCGGCGAATGGCGCATCAGGGTGATGGCCATCGCCAGCACGAGATAGGCGCCGGCCGCGATGCGGAGCCAGGACATTTTGTGGAGGCTCTGGCCTGAGACGCCGGTGACGGCGAACCAGCCACCCAGCACCATCAGCATTTGCCAGCACAGCGGGTTGAAGGTCCATTCCAGGTCGGGATAGGCGTGAAAATTCCAGCCGAACCAGCGTGCGGCGAGATATAGCGCGACCGATGCTGCGAGGGTGAGGTTAGGGCCGCGCAGCAGTCCCCACAGCACGAACGGGAAGAACGCCATCAGCGGAATCATCAGCTGAAGCAGGTCGAGATTGAGCGGTTCTTCCTGAAGCACCAGTCCCTGGACCAGGGTCCGGAGCGGATGCTCGAGAATGCCGGAGATGTTGTAATCGCTGATGATCTCCGGTGCCATCGATTGCGAAGCGACATAGGCGATGGTGTCGATGTAGATCACGAACAGCACGACATAGGCGGCATAGAGCCGCCAGACGCGGCGGAAGACGCGCGTCGCCGCGACGACATAACCGCGCTCCAGCGCCATCCTGCCGTGGATGATGGCAACCCCGTAGCCTACCACGAACACGAACAGGTCGGCTGCGCCGCTAAAGCCGAAGTTGCGCAGCGTCAGCAGGTTCACGACATTGTTCGGGATGTGGTCGACGAATACCGACCAGTTGGCAATGCCGAGCGTCAAATAGAGCCTGGCGTCGTGCTGAAATGCGGCAAGGTTCGCCTTGACGGACGGTTTCATTGCGGAAAATAGCTTCTAGAATCAGGGGCGATGCTTTTAGCGGCAACCACCTGCTTGTCCGAGTAGCGTTTGCGTGAAGCAAGGCGGATTGGCCAGGCTTGATGAAGAATTGCGCAGAACAGCGCAATGGAATTCCAGCCGGCCGCTGGTTGAGGTCAGGGGCGCAACTTTATTAACGCGGACCTGGCCTCACTCGGCCGGCTCGGCCGAAGGCTCGTCTGCCGCTCCGGCGCGGCTTGCCATGATTCCAAGCGCGACCCCGCCGACTGCCAGGATCGGCAACAGCCGCTTGACTCCGATGGCGCGCACGATCTGCAAGCCGGTGGCCAGCAGCATGGGATCGGCAAGCATGCTCGGAGCCGCCTTGGCGGCGCGTTCGGCAGCGATGCGCGCGCGAGCCCGCACCTCCCGCTTGTAGCCCCAATAGCTTCCCGCTGCGGCGATCGTCAGCAGGAAGAAGACGCCCGCCCCCGCGAGGCAGGCCTGCACGGGGCCGTATTTTTCGAGAACCGAGATGAAGGCTGCCGCGCAAAGGAAGCAAGTGGTGACGAAGAGCGCGAGCGCTGCACCCGCCGCCAGCGAGGCCAGCCGAACGGTCGTGCCCGTCGATGCGCTGATGCCGTCGATGATGCGCTGAAACACGGCCTTACTCCTCAGATCCCCACAGCCAATTCATCACCGGCAGGTCACGGCGGCACAGGCCGTCGTGACCGTAAAACCCATCGCCGCGCGTTACCGGCGCCAGGCGAACCCGATCAGGAAGCCGATGCCGAGCGCAACACCGACGGTCGCGAGTGGCCGTTGCGTGATGGCCTCTTCCAGCGTCTCCTCGATCGAGCCGTAGGCATCCTGCGCCGCGTCCATCATCGCACTGCCGCGCTCCGAGAAGTCGTCGAGCGTCGAATCCATGTTCTCGCGCGCCTGCTTGTACCCGCGGCGGGCTTGCTTGCCCGAAGCGTTGGCGAACGTGTTGAGTGCGTCGGTGATCTGGTCGGTGAGGGCGGCGATATCGCTTTTCACGGCTGCTACATCCTTCTCGAGACGTTCTGCGGTGGCTTTGTCGGTCCAGTCTCGCATCCCGGTTTCGCCATTGGTCATAGAGGGGCTCCAAAACTCGCATCGGCGAAGATAGCCGGAAAACGCCCCGTCTTCGGGGAAGTTCCCTTCGCACCAGCCATCACGCCTCCGGAAGCTGCGGCGAATTCTCGGGCAACAGATGCTCCTTCAGGATCAGCCCGACGATCAGCAGCGGAGATGACAGGAACGAGCCCATCGGGCCCCATAGCCAGGTCCAGAAGGCGAGTGCGATGAACACCGCGAGCGCATTCAGGGCCAGCCTCCGGCCGATGATGGTGGGCGTAACGAAGTGCCCTTCCAGGAAAGTGATGCCGGCGAAGGCGATCGCCGCGGCCAGGCCGCCGCCGATGGTTGGGAAGGCGACCAGCCCTACCACGACCAGCACGGCGAACATTGCAACCGGCCCGATGATAGGGATGAAGTTGAGGGTGGCCGCAAGCGCGCCGAGGCCGGCCGGATTTGGCATGCGGGTCACTGCGCAGACCAGGCCTGCCGCAATGCCCACGCCGATATTGATGATCGTCACCGTCAGCAGATAATTGCCGAGATGGACTTCGATCTCGTTGAGGATCCGCAACGTGCGCAGCCGCGCGTCGCGTTCGCCGAAGGTCATGATCAAGGCCCGCCGCAGGTCGCGCCAACTCGCGATGAACAGGATCAGGGTGGCGAAGAACAGCAGGAATTCGGCGAAAGTCGGGGACAGGAATTCGAGCGTCGGCTGCACCCAATCGAACTTGGGAATCTGCAGGCTCGGCAAGCCCTCGGAGCCGCCGACCATGCTTTGGAGCTCACGCCAGAGCGCGAGCGGGCGATCGAACACGTGCAGCTTGTCCTTGAGCTGCGCAGCGAGTTCAGGCAAGCGCGAGCTCCATTCCATGACCGGTGCCGCAATCAGCGCGACGACGAAAGCGACCATCGCGGTCACAGCGACCACGATGAGTACCGCCCCGAGGGCGCGCGGTACCCTTTGCTTTTCCAGGAAGGTCGCGGCCGGCGACAGCATGGTACCGGCGACCACGGCCATTACGACCGGCAGGAAGAACGCCTTGGCGACATAGAGCACCGCGACGACGGCGATCAGAAGCAAACCGGCAAGCGCAAACGCGACGAACTCGGTACGCCGGATCACCGGTGGGAGTTCGCTATGGCTCTCGGGAAGCGGGGCACCTTCGCCGTCGCCGGAAATCAGTCGTTCACTGGGAAGGACGCGCACAATATCTCTCCCCGCACGGAAGGCTTCCGGGCGCCCATTGACGACGAGAAAACGCGTGAGGAGTGCCGCGGTTCCATCGCGCCTTCGTGAAGCCGTGCTCGCTTGACCGTGACGCGGCTGCCTCACGCGGCGGCGGAACTTGCATCAGCGCTGCTGCGTTTACGGGACAGCAGCATCACCCAGATGCATACATCCAACGGGGCAGCACATGACAAAGTTCTCTGTCGTCCGTCGCAGCTTTTCGCCGCGAATCATCACCGCTTTTACGACAGCTTTGCTGACGGTGCCGTTCGCGGCTCAGGCGCAAACGCTCGGCTATGCGCCGATGCAGCCGCAGACATATTCGCAGGACCAGATCTATTCGCAGGGCTCCACGAACGAGGCGCCGCAGCCTGCGGACGAGGATGCGGCGCTGCCGGATCGGCTCCGGCGGCAGATCGTAAGCTTCGACCGTAACGAGCCGGCCGGCACCATCGTCATCGATACCGCCAACACCTATCTCTATTTCGTCCTCGGCAACGGCCGCGCGATGCGCTACGGCGTCGGTGTAGGGCGCGAGGGGTTCACCTGGTCGGGCGTGCAGAGCATCAGCCGCAAGGCGGAGTGGCCGGATTGGCATCCGCCGGCCGAGATGATCGCGCGCCAGCCTTATCTGCCCCGCTTCGTCGCCGGCGGCCCCGGCAACCCGCTTGGCGCGCGCGCGATGTATCTCGGCTCCAGCGAATACCGCATCCACGGCACCAACGATCCCACGACGATCGGCAAGTTCGTCTCCTCCGGTTGCATCCGCCTCACCAATGAGGACGTCAGCGATCTCTTCAACCGCGTCGGCGTCGGCACGAAGGTTGTCGTGTTGCCGAAGAACGCACCACTGATGGCGCGCGGGGCCGATCCCGCCCGCAAGCGGCCGGCGGTGTCGACGCTGCACGCGGGGCGCCAGGCGCTGAACATCCCGGCGTCGTCGGTGGACTAAGGGTTGCGTGAGGTCAGATGATGAAACGTTCGACCAGCAAGTCGGCTTGCGCGACGGCCGCGTTCGTCGCGGTCGCTTCCCTGGGCCTTGCTCTGACGCCTTCTGCGCATGCAGAGGATTTCTTCTCGGCGCTGTTCGGTGGCTTCCACATGCGGCCGCCGCCTGAGATCCGCGTGCCGTTCCAGAACGACGACATGCCACGCTACGAAGCGCCGCGCCAGCGCGCGTCCTATGGCGGCGGCACCGCTTATTGCGTACGCGGCTGCGACGGCCGTTACTTCCCCGCGCAAGGCAACGACGCCGAGAGCAAGGCGCAATCCTGCAAGAGCTTCTGCCCCGCGTCAGAGACCTCGCTGGTCTACGGCAGCGATATCGACGATGCCACGACGGACAAGGGCAAATCCTATTCCGACCTGCCCAACGCCTTCCGCTATCGCAATGAGATCGTCGCGGGCTGCACGTGCAACGGCAGGGACCCGGTCGGGCTCGCCCAGGTCAAGATCGAGGACGATCCGACCCTGCGCAAAGGCGACATCGTTGCAGGTGCCAACGGCCTCGTCGTAGCCAATCGCAACGCCAATGATCGCCGCGGCGTCGCAATGAATTTCTCGCCATTGCCGGACAGGATGCGCGCCAAATTCCACCAGGTGCCGGTGGTGGCGAAGGAGTAGGAATTTTACGCCGCGCGGATCTTGCCGAGAAAATCGCTGACCTGATTGCCGAGCTGAAGGCTCTGGGTCTCCAGCATTTCGGCGGCCTGCTTGACATTGTCGGCGGCGCCGGCTGCGGTGTCGGCGTCGGTCTTCACGCCGGTGATGTTGTCGGAAACTTTCTTCGTGCCCTGCGCCGCGTATTGCGTGCTGCGGGTGATCTCCTGCGTGGCTGCGCCCTGCTCCTGCACGGCGGCCGCAATCGCGGTGGCGACCTCGTTGACTTCGCCGATGATGCCCCCAATCGCCTGGATCGCGTCGATGGCGTCGCCGGCAACCTTCTGGATGTCGGCGATCTGCTCCGAGATATCCTCGGTCGCCTTCGCGGTCTGGCTGGCCAGCGTTTTGACCTCGGAGGCGACGACCGCAAAACCGCGGCCCGCTTCGCCGGCGCGGGCGGCCTCGATCGTCGCGTTGAGCGCGAGCAGATTGGTCTGTGCCGCGATGGTGTTGATGAGGCCGACGACCTCGCCGATGCGACCGGCGGATCGGGCAAGTCCTTGCACCGTGCCATCGGTCTGCTCCGCCTGAGCCACGGCCCGGCGGGCGATGCCCGCGGCATGTGCCGCCTGTTGGCTGATGTCGCTGATGGAGCAGCTCAGCTCCTCGGACGCAGCAGCGACGCTGTCGACGCTCAGGGAGGCGTCTCCGGCCGCCTTTTCAGCGGACCGAACCCGATCATTGGTCTGCCGCGACACTGCCGAGAGATCGGATGAGGTTTTCCGCATTTCGCCGGAGGCTTCACTCAGCTCCTCGAGTGCCTTGCGCACGAGCCCCTCGAATTCGCCGATGTGGATCTCCATGGCACGCTGACGGCTCGCGGCCGCGGCATTGCGCTCGCGCTCCTTGGCTTCGATCTTCAGCTTGTCGGCGGCCTGCTGCTTGAACGTCTCCAGCGCGCCTGCCAGCGCGCCGATCTCATCCATCCTGTCTTCGTATCCCGTCTCGACGGAAAGGTCGCCACCCGCAACCTTCAACATGGCGTCGCGCATGTCGTGCAACGGCTTGATGACGCGCCGGCTCACGGCCAGCATCGGACCAACGGCGAGGCAGATGGCGAGGAGAACCAGCGCCAATTGCAGGATCAGGGCGTGCAGAGCCGAAGCGCGCTGGGCGGAGATGTGTTCGCGGGCCGCATCAAGCGCTGCCTCGGCCACACCGACCGCGGCGACCAGCCGCGCGACGCTGAACGGGCTCCATTCGTTGGCTACCATCTCGGGCTTTTCGCCCGATGCCAGTGCGTTCATCAGGCGATCGCGCAGGTCCACATATTGCGGGTCGAAATATGCGCTCTTGTTCTTGGTGATTGCGTCCGATAGCGCCGCCGGCAACTGCATGCCGCCGGTGGTGACCTCCAGCGCATGCCAGGCGGCCTCTACGCCTCCGACCAGCCTGATGTAGGATAGTCGTATTTCCGGGGTGACCTTTCCCGTACCGAGACCGTTGGAAACGAGAATTGAAGCGTCGCCCGCAGTGTTGCGAAGCAGCCATGCTGCCTGCTTGATGATCAGCAACTGATCGACCGCTGCGTCCTGATGGTTGATGGAGGCGGCGAGAATTCCAGACAACTTGTCGAGCAATACCACCAGTCCGGTTTCGGTATCCATGTATTCCTTGCCGAGAGCGACGCGGCGCGCGGCCTTGGGTTTCGCAATCTCCTGCCAGAATTGCTTCTGCATGCTCACGAGAGCGCGGAACAGTCGGTCGAATTCGGAGAGCAGCGCCGGCTTCTCGGCAAATTCGATGCTGCCGAGCAGATCGCGTGCCCTGACCATTGCGGGCATCTCGACGTCGTGCAGATCGCGCAGGTATTTTTCGATCGCCGGATCCAGCGATTGGTCGTTGTGAATCACGCGGTTCGAGGTGGAGCGGTCGGCGCGCATCCGATCCATCGCCTTGAACATGTCGGCGGATGCGTCAGCGATGACGGCAATGCGGTTGGCGATCTGGAGACGTTGCCAGGAATCCCAGGCGATGAGCAAGGCTCCGACGACCACGCAGCAGGAGGTGGTCAGGATCACGCTTCTCAGCAGTGCGGATACCGTCAAGCGGTTCAACATGGCGCCCATCCCCAGCAATCATGAACTCCACCAGCGCCCCGAGTTCGAACGGGACGCGCAAAGCGGGCATTTGCGCGTCGCTCGGCGGCAGTCTCCGGGGCATTTGGCCACAAAAGAGTAAAAAACTTGGTCGCGACCGGAGGATTACGGCTTCGCGTCCGGTTTCAAAAATGGAACCCGACGCGAAGCCTCGACGTTAAGCCACGTTACCAACTGGCCTGAAGGGGGTTACAAATGCTGGTCGGCGTCCTCGTCACATTCCTGGTCGTCATTCTCGTTCTTTATCTCATTAACATGCTGCCGATGGACGGCCGCGCCAAGCAGATCGCGCGCGTCATCGTCATCATCATCGGCATCGTGTCCCTGCTGAAATATCTCGCGGTGTTCTAGCTACGATTGCCGACAAAAAAGCCCCGGCCTGAGCCGGGGCTTCTGATGTTCGAACAGGGGCCTCAGCCCGCCGCTTTCGCCTCGCGGCGGCGCGCGGTGAGGATGTATTCGGTATAGCCGTTCGGCTGCTCGCGGCCTTTGAAGACGAGGTCGCAGGCGGCCTTGAAGGCGACGCCGTCGAAGGCCGGCGCCATCGGCTTGTAGATCGGATCGCCGGCGTTCTGCTTGTCGACGACGACAGCCATGCGCTTGAGCGATTCCATCACCTGCGCCTCGGTGATGACGCCCTGATGCAGCCAGTTGGCGAGGTGCTGACTGGAGATGCGCAATGTCGCGCGGTCTTCCATCAGGCCGACATCGTGAATGTCAGGCACCTTGGAGCAGCCGACGCCCTGGTCGATCCAGCGCACGACGTAGCCCAGAATGCCCTGGCAGTTGTTGTCGATCTCCTGCTTGACGTCATCGGGCGCCCAGTTCGACTTCGACACCGGAATGGTGAGAATGTCCGAGAGCTTTGCGCGCGGCCCGCCCTTGGTCAGCTCCTGCTGGCGTGCGATGACGTTGACCTGGTGGTAGTGCAGCGCGTGCAGCGTCGCCGCGGTCGGCGAGGGGACCCAGGCGGTTGTGGCGCCGGCCTGCGGATGGCTAAGCTTCTGCTGCAGCATGTCGGCCATCTTGTCGGGGGCAGCCCACATGCCCTTGCCGATCTGGGCATGGCCGGGAAGGCCGTCGATCAGGCCCATGTCGACGTTCCAGTCCTCATAGGCCTTGATCCAGGCCTGCGCCTTCATCTCGTTCTTGCGGATCATCGGACCCGCTTCCATCGAGGTGTGGATCTCGTCGCCGGTGCGGTCGAGGAAGCCGGTGTTGATGAACATGATGCGCTTCGAGGCGCGCTGGATGCAGGCCTTGAGGTTGACGGTGGTGCGCCGCTCCTCGTCCATGATGCCGACCTTGAGCGTGTTCTCAGGCAGGCCCAGCATCTTCTCGACGCCATCGAAGATCTCGCAGGTGAACGAGACCTCGTCCGGGCCGTGCATCTTCGGCTTGACGATATAGGCCGAGCCGGTGCGGCTGTTCTTGACCTTGGAGTTGCCCTTGAGGTCGTGGATCGCGAGCAGGCCGGAGACGGCGGCGTCGAGTAGCCCTTCCGGCACTTCCTCGCCGTTCTCGTCGAGCACCGCGTCGGTGAACATGTGGTGACCGCAATTGCGCATCAACAGCAGGCTGCGGCCGTGCAGCTTCACTTCGCCCTTGCCGTCAGGCGTCTTGTAGCTGCGGTCGGCGTTGAGCGATCGCGTCAGCGTCTTGCCGCCTTTTTCGAAGTCGGCCGACAGCGTGCCGTTCATCAGGCCGAGTGTATTGCGATAGACCAGCACCTTGTCCTCGGCATCGACGGCGGCGACCGAGTCTTCCATGTCGAGGATGGTCGACACGGCTGATTCCATGATCATGTCGGCGACGCCGGCCGGGTCGTCCTTGCCGATCGCGCTGCTGCGGTCGATCTTCACTTCGACATGCAAGCCGTTGTTGACGAGCAGCACGGCGCTCGGCGCGGCCGCATCGCCCTGGAAACCGGCGAATTGCGCGGCGCTCTTCAGCGCGGTGGCGTTGCCGCTCTTCAGCTTCACGGCGAGCTGGCCCGCGACGACGCTATAGGCGGTGACGTCGGTGTGGCTGCCGGTCGCCAGCGGCACGGCGGCGTCGAGGAACGCTTTTGCTTTCGCGATCACCTTGTCGCCGCGGGCCTTGTTGTAGCCCTTGCCACCCTCGGATGGGTCATGCGGGATCGCGTCGGTGCCGTAGAAGGCGTCATAGAGCGAGCCCCAGCGCGCATTTGCCGCGTTCAGCGCATAACGTGCATTGGTGAGCGGCACGACGAGCTGCGGGCCGCAGATCTTGCCGATCTCCTCATCGACATTGGCGGTCTCGACCTTCTGTGTCGCCGGCTCCGGAACGAGATAGCCGATCTCCTTCAGGAAGGCGGTGTAGGCGTTGAGGTCGAATGCCTTGCCCTTGTAGGCCCGGTGCCAGTCGTCGATCTTGGCCTGCAGCTGATCACGGACAGCGAGCAGCGACCGGTTCTTCGGCCCCAACTCCCTGATGAGGCCCGCCACCCCGGCCCAGAACGCATCCGGCGCGATCCCGGTTTTCGGGGCGGCTTCCTTGGCGATGAAATCGAAAAGGACGGGGGCGATCTTCAATCCGTGGGCGTCAACGCGTTTCATGATGGTCTTTCTTGTTGGAAATGGCTGTTTTTGGCTGCTTTTGACCGCCAGCAGCAAAATGCGCCCGCGAGAGGCGGCTTTCGGGACCTATTAGCCCCAAAATCGGGGCGGTGAGAAGACCCCCGGCGGATTGTCAAAATGTCAAGGAGAGGTGGAGTGCCGCGCAACCTGTCATTCCCCGCGAAAGCGGGGAATCCAGCACGGCACGGCATCCCCGTATCCCAATGCTGTCTCTGGAACGTTGGGTCGCCCGGTCAAGCCGGGCGACGACCGCTGGGGTAGGACCGCCTCAAATATTCGCGGCGAGGTCCACGACTTCGTCGAACAGTACGCCCGATGTCTTCAGCATCTGTTCGATCTCATCCGCCGCTTCGGCGACTGTCCGTGTCGACGTATCGATCACGAGCTCGGCCGCTTCCGGCGCCTCGTAGTCGTTGCCGATACCGGTGAACGACGCCAGTGCACCCGCGCGGGCTTTCTTGTAGTGGCCCTTGGGGTCGCGCTCCTCGCAGATCTCGGCCGGCGTCGCGACATGGATCTCGCGGAACGCGGCGTCGGCGATGCGGCGCGCGGTGGCGCGATCCTCGCGCGCCGGGGAAACCGCGGCGACGATGGCGATATGGCCGTTCCGCGCCAGATGCGTCGCGACCTCGGCGAGACGGCGGATGTTCTCACTGCGATCGGCGGCAGAGAAGCCGAGATCGCCGTTGAGCCCGGCCCGCAGCGTGTCGCCGTCGAGCAGGATCGGCGAGCCGCCATTGGTGAACAGCCGCCGCTCCAGCGCCTTCGCCAGGGTCGACTTGCCGGAGGCCGGCAGGCCGGTGAGCCAGACGACCGCGCCGTTGTGTTGATAGCGCGCGGAGCGTTCGTCGGGACGGAGTGCGGATTCTACCGGAACGATGTCGACCGGCACGGCGCGCTGCCCGGCATCGACCGACAGCACCAGGCCGCCGCCGGCGATGCGCCCTGACACCTCGATCACGAGGCGGCCGGTGCGCGGATTCTCGGTATAGGGATCGGCTGCAATCGGATTGGACAGGGAGATATCGATCTCGCCGACATGATTACGGCCGATCGCCTTGTTCTCGCGGCTCTCGAGCTCGCCGGGATCGACGGCCTTTTCGATGGCCACCACGGTGGCCCGGCTTTCCTTCGGCCCCGAGCGGACCAGGATCTGGTCGCCCTTGGCGAGCGGCTTGTCGTGCAGCCAGAAGATGCGCGCGCGGAGCCGCCGCGTCTCGCGCGGGGCAGCGTCGGTGTGTGCGATGATGTCGCCGCGCTCGATGAACAATTCCCGGTCGAGCGTGATGCCGACCGACCGGCCGGCGCCCTGGCGCGTTGCGACCGGCGTCACCGGCCAGCTCTCGACCGTCTTGATCTTGGCGATCTTGCCGGCCGGCATGATCACGATCTCGTCGCCGGCAATCAGGCTGCCGGATTCGATGCGGCCGGCGACGATGCGGCGATCGTCGAACTTGTAGATCGCCTGCACCGGCAGCCGCAGCGCCAAGGCTTCCAGCGGTCGCGCCGGCTCGAGCCGATCGAGCGCTTCAACCACGGTCGGTCCCTTGTACCAGCCGATGCGGTCGGTGCGCTCGGCGACGCCGTCGCCGTCGCGCGCGGAGATCGGGATCACGGCGGCCGGCGTCACGCCGAGGCCGTTGAGATGCGCCGAAATCTCGTCGCTGATCTCCTTGAAGCGATCGGCGCTGAAATCGACGCGGTCCATCTTGTTGACCACGACAGCGACCTGCTTCACACCGAGCAGATGCAGGAGATAGCCGTGACGCCGGGTCTGGTCGCGCACGCCTTCGAGTGCGTCGATGATCAGCACCGCGCCGTCGGCCTGCGACGCACCGGTGATCATGTTGCGCAGGAATTCGGCGTGGCCGGGCGCGTCGATCAGCACGATGTCGCGCGAATTGGTGCGAAAGCGGATCTGCGTGGTGTCGATGGTGATGCCCTGGTCGCGCTCGGTCTGGAGCGCATCGAGCAGGAACGACCATTCGAACGGCATGCCGCGCCGCGCGCTGACGGCCTTCAGCATTTCCAGCTTGCCGTCCGGCAGGCTGCCGGTCTCATGCAGGAGGCGGCCGACCAGCGTCGACTTGCCGTGGTCGACATGGCCGACGATGACGATGCGGACCTGCGGACGCGTGGTCCCGTTGGGCGTAGCGGACGAAGAGGGGGTGACGATCATGTTCATGGCCGTGATGCGTCCTTGAATCAGAGATAGCCGGCGACGCGCAGGCGCTCGAAAGCATCCTCGGTCTCGTGGTCGAGCGCACGGCCGGCACGCTCCGGCACCTTGGTCTGCTCGAGTTCGGCCAGGATCTCGTCGATGCTGGATGCTGTTGAAGCAACCGGATTGGTGATGTCCTGATCACCCAGCGAGCGATAGCGCTTGCCGTCCTTGGCGAGATACAGCGGGATGATCGGGATGTTCTCACGCTTGGTATAGGCCCAGATGTCCGCCTCGGTCCAATGCAGGATCGGGTGAATGCGCAAATGCGCCCCCTGCGGCGGCGATGCGTTGAAATGATCCCAGAACTCCGGCGGCTGATCGCGGACGTCCCAATTGCCTTCGAGGCCGCGCGGCGAGAACACGCGCTCCTTGGCGCGGGTGGCTTCCTCGTCGCGTCGAATGCCGGCAATCAGGCCGTCGAAGCCGTATTTCGCCAGCGCCATCTTGAGACCTTCGGTCTTGCGCGCGGCGGAACGGGCGGCCGGGGGCAGCGTGGGGTCGACGGCATCGATGGGCGGGCAGGGCTCGACGCGCAGGTCGAGCTCCCACTCCTTGCCGTAATGATCGCGAAAGCGATACATCTCCGGAAATTTCTTGCCGGTGTCGACATGAAGGGCCGGGAATGGCAGGCGCCCGAAGAACGCCTTGCGCGCCAGCCAGATCATGACGTTGGAGTCCTTGCCGAGCGACCACAGCAGGGCGATCTTCTTCAGACGGCCGAAGGCCTCGCGGAAGATGTAGATGCTCTGCGCCTCAAGCTGATCGAGATGGTCCATGCTGGGTGCGGCATCAGCAGAAAAATCTTGCGCGTTCACGCGCTCGACGAGAGCCGGGTTGTCCAGCCTGTCCGCAGCGGAATTGTCCTTGAGAAGATGCATCTCTGCCACTTTGCGTTTGGAGGCGAAAATTCTATAGTTGCACCGCAGAAGAGAAGAAAAAATTTTCTCTTTGCGCGCTCGAAACGACACATATATAGAAAATAATTCCAGTCAACCCCGTATGTGGGGCAAGCGAGTATCGAATGCGGTTCTTGCCGGTGTTCCTCGATCTCAGTAGCGGTCCAGTGGTCCTCATCGGCGCGGGTGAGCTTTTGCGCGCAAAATTGCGCGTGCTCGCTTCTGCCGGTGCGCGCGTCCGCGTGCATGCGATCGATGGCAATCGGGACCTGGGTCTGAATTCAGGCGACAGTGCGCGTATCGAGATCGCGACCGGCGATCCGCTCACATCTGATCTTGCCGGTGTCATCGCGATCGTCTGCGCGGGTGCAGGCGATGTCGGCGTTGCGATGTCGGCCCGCGCAAAATCGCTCGGCCTGCCCGTCAACGTCATGGACGATCTCGACCATTCCAGCTTCATCTTTCCGGCGATCGTCGATCGCGGCGATGTCGTGGTCGCGGTCGGCACCGGCGGAACGTCGCCGGTGGTGGCGCGGCGCGTGCGCGAGAAGATCGAGGCGCTGCTGCCCTCGCGCATCGGCGAGCTGGCCGAGTTCATCGGTGGCTTCCGCAGATCCATCAACGAGCGCATCGCCGAGTTTCCGCTGCGCCGTCGCTTCTGGGAGCGCGTGATCGACGGCCCGATCGGCGCCGCCGTGCTGGCCGGCCGCAACGGTGAGGCCGATACGGCACTCAAGGCGATCTCCGATCCCTCGGCCTTCGCGCGCGCCGACAAGCCTGAAGGTTCGGTCGCGCTGGTTGGCGCCGGCCCCGGCGATCCCGATCTTCTCACCATCAAGGCGCTGCGCGCGTTGCAGGATGCCGACATCGTCTTCCACGACGAGCTGGTCTCCGCGGAAATTCTCGACCGCATCCGGCGCGACACCGCGCGCGTTGCGGTCGGCCGCCGCGTCGGCAAGCCCGGCATCGGCCAGGATGCCATCAACAAGCGCATGATCGAGGCCGCGCAAGCGGGGCAGCGCGTGGTGCGGCTGAAGGGCGGTGATCCCTTCGTGTTCGGCCGCGGTGGCGAAGAGGTGGAGGCGCTGCGCGCCGCCGGCATCGCCTATTCGATCATTCCGGGCATCACCGCCGGGCTCGGCGGCGCCGCCGATTTCGAGGTGCCGCTGACCTACCGTCATGAAGCCACCCGCATCACCTTCCTCACCGCGCACAAGGCGCGCGACGCGGAGACCGTCGACTGGTCGACGCTGACCGACACGAAAATGACCGTCGTTGTCTACATGGGCATGACAGCCGCGCCCGCTATTCGTGCCGGCCTGTTCGCCGCCGGCCGTTCGCCGGAGACGCCGGTCGGCGTGTTTGCCCGCGTCACCCGACCCGATGCGCAAGGCGCGATCGGCACGCTACGCGACTTGCCCGAACTCGTGCGGCAGACCAGTGGCGGTCCTGCCATCCTCATCATCGGCGACGTGGTCCGGCATGCCGGCTCGCTTCGCCGTCAATCCCCAAAGCAAATCATCTCTGACCTATTGGATGCAGCCGAATGACCTCCCCGCTCGAACAGAAGAAGATCAAGATCGCCGGCCCCTCGGTGGTGACCGCCAACCGCACCTGGGACGGCATCGTGGTGTACCGCACCGCCGCCAAGGGCTGGTCCGCGGAGCTCTCGGAAGCTGCGATCGTGCGCAACTCCGATGAAGCGAAAGCCTTGCTCGCCGAATCCGTCGCTGATGACCTCGGCGCCGTTGGCCCCTATATCGCTCCGGTGCAGGTTGGCGCGGACGGCAAGATCGAACCGGGCAATCTGCGCGAACAGATCCGCCGCACCGGTGTGACCATCGGACAGCAGGCCCAGGCTTAAGGCATTTTCTTATGTACGCTTACGACGAAATCGATCGCACGCTCGTCAACGAGCGCGTCTCGGAGTTCCGCGACCAGGTGAAGCGCCGCCTCTCCGGCGAGCTCACCGAGGACGAGTTCAAGATCCTGCGCCTCCAGAACGGCGTCTATCTGCAACTGCACGCCTACATGTTCCGCGTCGCGATTCCCTACGGGACGCTGTCGACGAACCAGTTGCGGGCACTCGCCCATGTCGCGCGCAAATACGACCGCGGCTACGGCCATTTCACCACACGGCAGAACATCCAGTTCAACTGGATCAAGCTCGCCGAGCTGCCGGATGCGCTGGCCGATCTTGCCAAGGTCGGTATCCATGCGATGCAGACCTCCGGCAACAACATGCGCAATGTCACCTCGGACCAGTGGGCTGGCGTTGCACCCGGCGAGATCGAGGATCCACGGATCTGGTCGGAGCTGATCCGCCAGCACACGACCCTGCATCCGGAATTCTCGTTCCTGCCGCGCAAGTTCAAGATCGCGATCACCGCCTCGGAGCATGACCGCGCCGCGATCAAGATTCACGACATCGGGCTCAAGCTGATCAAGAACGAGAAGGGCGAGACCGGCTTCGAGGTGCTGGTTGGCGGCGGTCTCGGCCGCACGCCGTTCATCGCCAAGACCATCAAGCACTTCGTCCATGGCCGCGATATCCTCAGCTATATCGAGGCGATCCTGCGCGTCTACAATCAGTACGGCCGCCGCGACAATATCTACAAGGCACGCATCAAGATCCTGGTGCACGAGCTCGGCATCGAGAAATTCTCGCGCGAGGTCGAGGAGGAGTGGCAGCACATCCGCAATTCCTCGCTGCAGATCGACGACGAGGTGATCGAGGACATCCGCTCGCGCTTCACTTATCCCGCTTACGAGAAGCTGCCGCACATGCCGGACGAGCTGCGTCAGGCCGCGGCCGATCCCGACTTCGAGGCTTGGCGCAAGAACTCGGTGGCGCCGCACAAGGCCCAGGGTTACTCCATCGTCACCATTTCGCTGAAGCCGATCGGCAAGCCTCCGGGCGATGCCACGGCCGAGCAGATGGATGCGCTGGCCGATCTCGCCGACAGATATTCCTTCGGCGAGATCCGCGTCGGCCATGAGCAGAATTTGGCGCTGCCGCACGTCGCCAAGCGCGACCTGCCGGCGCTGTGGAAGGCGCTCGACAAGCTTGGGCTGGCGACGCCGAACGTCAATCTGATCACCGACATCATCGCGTGCCCGGGTCTCGACTATTGCTCGCTGGCGAACGCGCGCTCGATCCCGATCGCGCAGGAGCTGACGCGGCGTTTCGCGAACCACGAGCTTGCCAATCTGATCGGGCGTCTGCACATCAATATCTCCGGCTGCATCAACGCCTGCGGCCATCACCATGTCGGCCATATCGGCATTCTCGGCGTCGAGAAGAACGGCGAGGAGGTCTACCAGATCACCATCGGCGGCCGCGCTGACGAAGGGGCTGTGCTCGGAACGCTGATCGGTCCCGGCGTGAAATTCGACGAGGTCGCGGACGTGATCGAGGACGTCGTGGAGGCCTATCTGGCGCTGCGCGAGCGGCCCGAAGAACTGTTCATGGACACGGTGAAGCGCCTCGGCGTCGAGCCCTTCAAGGAGCGCGTCTATGCCACTCGTTAACGGCGGAAAAATCGTCGACGACAGCTTCGTCAAGCTCGCCGTCGATACGCCGCTGCCCGTGAGCGGCGACATCCTGGTGCCGGCCGAACGTTTCATCGGCGAGGCCGACGCGCTGCTCGAGCGTCCGGGCAAGGTCGGCGTGATCTGGCCGAACAACCGCGACATCGACGAGCTCGTGCCCTATCTCGGCAAGGTCGCGACCGTCGCGCTGGTGTTTCCGACCTTCCGCGACGGGCGCGCCTACAGCCAGGCGCGGCTGCTGCGCGAGCGGCACAATTATCGTGGCGACTTGCGCGCCACGGGCCAGATCCTGCGCGACCAGTTCGTTTTCATGCTGCGCGCCGGCTTCGATTCCTTCGAGGTGAAGAAGCAGGCCGACGCGGAAGCCTTCATGCAGACCGCGAAACGCTATTCGGTGTTCTACCAGCCGACCGGAGACGGCCGGATTACGGCGCTGCACCGGCGCATGCAGCTGCGCCACTCCGAAGGAGTCGGCACATGAACGCCATCGCGCCCCAGGTCGCGTCCGTTTCAACGCTGCCTTCGGCGGCGGAGCTCGATCGTGCCTTGCGCGATGCTTCGCCTGCCGAAGTCATCGCTGCCGCGCTGAAGGCGGTTGGTCGTGACAAGCTCGCGCTGGTGTCGTCGTTCGGCACGGAATCGGCGACGCTGTTGAAGGTGATGGCGGATGTCGATCCGGCGATCCCGGTGATCTTCCTCGACACCGGCTGGCTGTTCGAGGAGACGCTGGCCTATCGCGATACGCTGATCGCGATGCTGGGCTTGAAGGACGTGCGCTCGATCAAGCCAGCCGAGGAGGCGCTGTCGCGCGAGGATCCCGACCGCGAGCTCTGGTTTTCCGATCCCGATGCCTGCTGCCGCATCCGCAAGGTGGAGCCACTGGCGCGTGCGCTGAAGCCGTTCGATGCCTGGCTCAATGGCCGCAAGCGCTTCCAGGGCAATGCGCGCGCCGACATTCCGGTCGTCGAGGACGATGGCGCACGGTTGAAGTTCAATCCGTTCGCCAATGTCTCGCGCGAGGAACTCGAGGCGATTTTCGTCCGCGCCAAATTGCCGCGTCACCCGCTTGTCGTATCCGGTTTTCGCTCGGTCGGGTGTATGCCTTGCACGAGCAGAACAGCCGAAGGCGAGGACGAGCGCGCGGGGCGCTGGCGCGGCCGTGCCAAGACAGAATGCGGCATTCATACGATGAAGGGTTCGTAGCACAGTCGCGCTGCGAGCCTGCGAACAAGAAAATCCGCTTCCGTTGACTTGAGAGCGTTTCGCCACGAGTTTCGCCTGCATGCCTTCGTCGACATCGATGTCGTCGAAGTGAATGGAGATGGACATGATGCGCCGTATCGCTCCGCTCGCTGCAGGACTTCTCTGGGCAAGCTCGGCTCTCGCTGCTGATATCAACCTGTTGAACGTGTCGTACGATCCGACGCGCGAGCTCTATGCCGAATTCAACAAGGCGTTCGCCAACGCCTACCAGAAGGAGACCGGCAAGAGCGTCGAGATCAAGCAGTCGCATGGCGGCAGCGGCTCACAGGCGCGCGCCGTGATCGATGGCTTGCAGGCCGACGTGGTGACGCTCGCACTCGCCTACGACATCGACGCCATCGCCGGCAAGGGCCTCATCGCGGCCGACTGGCAGAAGCGGCTGCCGCAGAATTCATCGCCCTACACGTCGACCATTGTGTTCCTGGTGCGCAAGGGAAATCCGAAGGGCATCAAGGACTGGGACGACCTGCTCAAATCAGGTGTTGCCGTGATCACGCCGAACCCGAAGACGTCAGGCGGCGCGCGCTGGAACTATCTCGCGGCCTGGGGCTTCGCGCAGAAGAAATACGGCTCCGCCGACAAGGCCAAGGAGTTCATCGGCAAGCTCTATCAGCAGGTACCGGTGCTCGACACCGGCGCGCGGGGCGCCACGGTGACCTTCGTCGAGCGCGGCGTCGGCGACGTGCTGCTCGCCTGGGAGAACGAAGCTTATCTTGCGCTGAAGGAATTCGGCCCGGAGAAATTCGAGATCGTGGCGCCGCCGCTGTCGATCTTGGCGGAGCCGCCGGTCGCCATCGTCGACAAGGTCGCGGACAAGAAGGGCACCCGGAACGTCGCCGACGCCTATCTCCAGTATTGGTACACGAAGGAAGGTCAGGAGATCGCCGCGCGCAATTTCTACCGTCCGCGCGGTGCGGAAACCGCCAAGAAGTATGAAAATTCCTTCGCCAAGGTCGAGCTATTCACCATCGATGACGTTTTTGGTGGTTGGACCAAGGCGCAGAAAGACCATTTTGCCGACGGCGGCATCTTCGATCAGATCTACAAGAACTGATCGGGCGCTGTCGGAGCGGCTTTAGCAGGGGGCCTGGTGAGCGCAATCGCAGCACGACGCCGGACATTGCCGGGCTTCGGTCTCACGATGGGACTGACGCTGACCTGGCTCTCTGTCGTTATCCTGATTCCGCTCGCCGGGCTGTTCCTGAAATCCACCGAACTCAGCCTTGATCAGTTCTGGGCGATCGTCTCCAGCCGTCGCACCCTGAATGCGTTGCGCGTCTCCTTCGGTCTGGCTTTTGCTGCCGCCTGCGTCAACCTCGTGATGGGCAGTATCATCGTCTGGGCGCTGGTGCGTTATCGTTTCCCCGGTCGGCGAATCTTCGATGCCATCGTTGACGTACCCTTCGCATTGCCGACGGCGGTGGCCGGCGTCGCGCTGACCTCGCTGTTCGCCGAGAAGGGTTGGCTGGGTGCGCCGCTCGCCGCGCTCGGCATCAAGGTGGCGTTCACGCCGCTCGGCATCTTCGTCGCCATGATCTTCATCGGCATTCCCTTCGTTGTCCGCACCGTGCAGCCGGTGCTCCAGGATATCGACGCCGAAATCGAGGAAGCCGCTGGCAGCCTTGGCGCCAGCCGCTGGCAGACCATCATTCGCGTGATCCTGCCGTCGCTCGCGCCCGCGCTGCTTACGGGACTTGCGCTGGCCTTCGCGCGCGCGGTCGGCGAATACGGCTCGGTGATCTTCATCGCCGGAAATCTGCCCAACGTCTCCGAGATCGCGCCGCTCTTGATCGTGATCCGTCTCTCCGAATTCCGCTATGCCGACGCGACTGCGATCGCCGTGGTCATGCTCGTCGTCTCCTTCGTCATCATCTTCGCGGTGAACCGGTTGCAGCGCTGGGCGCAGGACCGGGTCCCGGTGCGTTGAGGTGGATGCGATGACGATGCAGATCGCAGATTCTGTCCCGCTCTCCGCCCCCAATGCCAGGACCCGTGCGCATGCGGCAGCCGCGCGCAACAATCTCCGCACCGAGCCGAAGGCGGTGCGCATCGCCATCATCACGCTGGCGGTATTATTCCTCTCCGTCTTCGTCGTACTGCCGCTGGTCCTGGTGTTCGCGCAGGCCTTCTCGAAGGGCATCCTCGCCTATTTCGCCGCGCTCGCCGAGCCCGAGGCGCTGGCGGCGATCAAGCTGACGCTCGTGGTGGCGGCGATCTCGGTCAGCCTCAATCTCGTCTTCGGTCTGGTCGCCGCCTGGGCGATCGCCAAGTTCGAATTCACGGGCAAGACCTTCCTGATCACGCTGATCGACCTGCCGTTCTCGGTGAGCCCCGTCATCTCCGGCCTCGTCTTCGTGCTGCTGTTCGGCGCGCAGGGCTATTTCGGCGGCTGGCTGCGCGACCACGACATCCAGATCCTGTTTGCGGTGCCCGGCATCGCGCTCGCCACCACCTTCGTGACGTTCCCGTTCGTGGCGCGCGCACTGCTCCCCTTGATGCAGGAGCAGGGCACGCAGGAGGAAGAGGCTGCGATCTCGCTCGGCGCCTCCGGCCTGCAAACCTTCTTCCGCGTCACGCTGCCCAACATCAAATGGGGCGTGCTCTATGGCGTGTTGCTCTGCAACGCCCGCGCGATGGGCGAGTTCGGCGCGGTCTCGGTCGTCTCAGGTCATATCCGCGGCGAGACCAACACCATGCCGCTGCTGGTCGAGATCCTTTACAACGAGTATCAGTTCGTCGCGGCCTTCGCGATCGCCTCGCTGCTCGCGATGCTGGCCCTGATCACGCTGGTCGCCAAATCCATTCTCGAACGCCACCTCGACGAAGGGCACGACGTCAATGACCATTGAAGTCAAAAATCTCGTCAAGAAGTTCGGCAGCTTTGCCGCGCTTGACGGCGTCGATCTCAAGGTCGCCGACGGCGAGCTGCTCGCCCTGCTCGGCCCGTCCGGCTCCGGCAAGACCACGCTGCTGCGGATCATCGCCGGCCTCGACTGGCCTGATTCCGGCGAGGTCGCTTTCAATGGCGAGGACGCGCTGGCGCAGGGCGCGCGCGAGCGCCACGTCGGCTTCGTGTTTCAGCATTACGCGCTGTTCCGTCATATGAGCGTGTTCGAGAACGTCGCATTCGGCCTGCGCGTGCAGCCGCGCGCGATCCGCAAGGACGAAGCGACGATCCGCACGCGCGTCAAGGAGCTGCTGGATCTCGTACAACTCGACTGGCTCGCCGACCGCTATCCGAGCCAGCTCTCCGGCGGTCAGCGCCAGCGCATTGCGCTTGCCCGCGCGCTCGCAATCGAGCCGCGAATCCTGCTGCTCGACGAGCCGTTCGGCGCGCTCGATGCCAAGGTGCGCAAGGAGCTGCGCAAATGGCTGCGCTCGCTGCATCACGAGATCAACGTCACCTCGATCTTCGTCACTCACGACCAGGAAGAAGCGCTGGAAGTCGCCAACCGCGTCGTGGTCATGGACAAGGGCAGGATCGAGCAGATCGGCTCGCCCGACGACGTCTACGAGAGGCCGGCGACCGCCTTCGTGCATGGCTTCATCGGCGAATCCATCGAGCTGCCGGTCCATGTGGCCGAGGGCGCGGTGCGGCTCGGCGACCGCCCGCTCAATCTTGCGGCGGACGGGCTTGCGCCTGGCGCGTCAAAACTGTTCGTGAGGCGACATGACATGCTGGTCGGCCCGCCCGGCTCGGGCGACTTCGAGGGCGCGGTTCAACATGTCCGCAATTTCGGCCCGGTGCAACGGGCCGAGGTCGCACTGTCGGGTGGCGAGACCATCGAGATCGATGTACCCCGCGACCGGGAACTGCGCGCTGGCGACACGATCGGTCTAAACCCTCGCCGCTACCGGATATTTGCGGGCGCCTGAGCCGTCTCAAAGGCTCGAATTTTCCTCAAAATTCACCTTTCAGCCACGGTTGGTATGCAACAACGGCCCCTCATTTGGGGGCCCCTGAACATGCGCGCTGCGGCCGCAATTCTCATCATTTTGCTTCTCGCCGGCTGTGCCGGCAACGAAGCGCCGGTCCAGCAGCCGTCGATGTATGCCGACATGTCGGTGCCGGGCGCCAAGCTCGATGCGCCGGCCGCCGCGATCATGATCTCGCAATACCGCCAGAACAACGGCCTCGGCACCGTCGAGGTCGACCCTGAATTGATGCGGCTCGCCGAATCCCAGTCCAACGCCATGGCCGCCGCCAACAAGATGGACCATGACGTCCGTGCGCCCCTGGGCAAGCGCCTTGCCGCCGGCGGCTATCCCGCGACCGTGGCGGTCGAGAACATTTCGGCCGGCTATCATACGCTGGCGGAAGCCTTTTCCGGCTGGCGCGACTCGCCGCCCCATCGCGCCAACATGCTCAAGAGCGGTGTCACAAAATTGGGCATAGCGGCGAGCTATGCTCCAGGCACCAAGTACAAGGTGTTCTGGACCATGATCCTGGCCTCGACCGACCCCAGATAAGCCAGACTTGATCCCGGGATGCATTGACGCCGCGGCGAAACTGTCGCCACGGTGGCTCGCCTTTTGCTATTAGTCCCACATGACAGATCACAGCCCGGAAGTCGCAACAGTCCCCGCGAAGGCGCAGCGCGTCCTGGTTCTCCAGGGCGGCGGTGCGCTCGGCTCCTATCAGGCCGGTGCCTATCAGGCGCTCTGCCATTTCGATTTCGAGCCGGAATGGGTGGCCGGCATCTCGATCGGCGCGGTCAATGCCGCCATCATCGCCGGCAATGAGGGCCAAACCCGCGTCAAGCGGCTCAAGGAATTCTGGGAGATGGTGTCCGCGCCGGTGCCGTGGAAGCCGATCGGGAAGAGCGACCACGGCCGCGAGCTGTTCAATTCCACCAGCGCAGCGCTGATCGCGACCTTCGGCGTGCCCGGCTTCTTCGTCCCGCGTTTGCCGCCCGCGCCGCTCTGGCCGCCGGGGAGCAAGCAGGCCGAGAGCTATTACGATACCGCGCCGCTGAAGAAGACGCTGGAGCGGCTCGTCGACTTCGACCGTATCAATGATCTCAAGACCCGCCTGTCGGTCGGCGCCGTCGGTGTCACCTCCGGCAATTTCAAATATTTCGACAATTACGAGTTCAAGAAGCTCGGCAAGAAGATCGGCCCAGAGCACATCATGGCGTCCGGTGCGCTGCCACCGGGCTTTCCGTCCGTGGTGATCGACGGCGAGCATTATTGGGATGGCGGCATCGCCTCCAACACGCCGCTCGACTTCGTGCTCGACGCCGAGATCGACCGCGACCTCCTGATCTTCCAGGTCGACCTGTTCAGCGCCCGCGGCGACCTCCCGACCTCGCTGCTCGAGGCGACCGAGCGCGAGAAGGACATCCGCTTCTCCAGCCGCACGCGGATGAACACCGACAAGAACAAGCAGGTGCACAACACCCGCAAGGCGCTGCGCGCGCTGATCGACAAGCTGCCCGATTTTCTGAAGAACGATCCCTCGGTCGAGATCCTCAACAAGGCGGCCCGCGAGAGCACGATCACGGTGGTGCACCTGATCTATCGCAGCAAGAATTATGAATCCTCGTCCAAGGACTACGACTTCTCGCATGTCGCGATGATCGAGCATTGGGAAAGCGGGGTGCGCGACGTGCATCTGTCGATGCGCCACAAAGATTGGCTCGAGAGGCCGCAGTCCGGCGAGACCATGGTCACTTACGATCTCACGGGGGACGTCACTGCGCCCCCGCCACAAAGGAGCGAATAACATGGGTACACTCTCAGGCAAGAATGCCGTCGTGACAGGATCCACCAGCGGCATCGGGCTTGCGTATGCGCGCGCTTTCGCCGCCGCCGGCGCCAATGTCGTCATCAATGGCTTCGGCTCGCCCGAGGATATCGAGAAGGAGCGCTCGAAGATCGAGTCCGATTTCGGCGTGAAGGCGGTCTACTCGCCCGCCGACATGACCAAGCCGGCCGAGATCGCCGGGATGATCGCGCTTGGCGAAAAATCGTTCGGCTCGGTCGACATCCTCGTCAACAATGCCGGCATCCAGTTCGTCTCGCCGATCGAGGAATTCCCGCCGGAGAAGTGGGACCAGATCATCGCGATCAACCTGTCCTCGGCCTTCCATGCCATCCGCGCCGCCGTCCCCGGCATGAAGAAGAAGGGCTGGGGCCGCATCATCAACACCGCCTCGGCGCATTCACTGGTCGCCTCGCCCTTCAAGTCGGCCTATGTGTCGGCCAAGCATGGCATCGCCGGCCTGACCAAGACCGTGGCGCTTGAGGTTGCGACCAGCAAGATCACCTGCAACTGCATCAGCCCTGGCTATGTCTGGACGCCGCTGGTCGAGAAGCAGATCCCGGATACGATGAAGGCCCGCAACCTCACGCGCGAGCAGGTCATCAACGACGTGCTGCTCGATGCGCAACCGACCAAGGAGTTCGTGACCTCCGAGCAGGTCGCAGCGCTCGCGTTGTTCCTGTGCAGCGACGATGCCGCGCAGATCACGGGTACCAATTTGTCGATCGACGGCGGCTGGACCGCGGAGTAAGGGCGCCGTTATCGTGGGGTGGGTTAGGCGAAGCCGTAACCCACCTCGTCTATTTCCACAGAGACAGGAGTGGTGGATTACGCCTTCGGCTAATCCACCCTACCATACCGAGGACGAGGCGGCAGCCCCACGCCTCAATGGCTCCAGGCCAGCGCCGTCACGATGGCGGATTGCACGTTCAGCTCGGTGAACATGATCTTGCTCGCGACCACCACGAGGACGCTGGCGAGCGCCACGCGCAGCACCGTCTCCGGCACGCGCGTCGCGCTGTAGCTGCCGATGACGATGCCGGGCAGCGAGCCCAGCAGCAGCACGCCCATGAGACCCCAGTCGACGGAGCCGAGCACCCAGTGGCCAATGCCGGCCACCAGCGTCAGCGGCACGGCGTGCGCGATGTCGGAGCCGACGATGGTCGCCATCGGCAGCCGCGGGTAGAGCAGCAGCAGCACGGTTACGCCGACCGCACCGGCGCCCACCGACGAAATCGAGACCAGCACGCCGAGCACGATGCCGGTAATGATGGTCGCAATCATCGTGGTGCGCTCGCCGACCTGCTCCATGCGGCGGCGATAGCGCTCTATGATCGAATTGCGGAAGATCAGCGACGTCGCGGTCAGCAACAGCGCAAAGCACAGCACGAGGTTGACCAGATTGCGTTCGGTATCGCCTCGAAGATCGAGCTTCCACAGCACCAGCAGCGTCAAAGCGCTGGCCGGAATGCTGCCGCAGGCCAGCCGCAGCACCGCCGGCCAGTGCACGCTACGCGACCAGCCATGCACCACGCTGCCGCCGGACTTGGTGGCTGCGGCATAGAGCAGGTCGGTGCCGACGGCCGTGGTCGGGTGGATACCGAACAGCAGGATCAGGAGCGGCGTCATCAACGAGCCGCCTCCCACGCCGGTCAGCCCGACGAGCAGGCCGACGCCAAAACCCGAGGCGACGTAAAGCGGATCAATCATGGCTGGGGAAATCTAGGTTTATCTCGTCAGTTGGGCAATATGACGTAGAATAAACTTTCCCCGGGGCGCAACCTGTTGGGTGGAATAAGAAAAATCGTGCTACAATCCGGAGATTGGCAGAAGTTTCGCTTTGTTCTGCGGCTTGGCGCGAAATAGTCCTTCCCCGCGTCAGCGACCGGGGACGGGGCGCAGGACCTATTTACCAAACGCCAGCACGTGCAGCCCGAGCCGCTGCCGCACGATCCAGAACAGCAGCGCCGTCTCGAAGGTGAGCGAGATCGACGTCGCGGCCGCGGCGCCGTGGCCGCCGAAGCGCGGCACCAGCGCGATGCAGAGCACGACGTTCATCACGAACGCCAACGCGTAGGCCAGCGCGCAGATCTTCTGCTGCCCGAGCATGTTGAGCAGCCGCTCGACCGGCCCGATCGCAGAGCGGACGACCAATCCGACAGCGGCGACAAACATGATGTCGTAGCCGACAACGAATTGCGGTCCGAACAGCCAGAGCAGCGGCTTGCCGAGCGCAAGCAGCGCGGCGGTCGCGGCGAGCGAGGGCCAGAACGTCCAGGCAATGGCGTGCGCGACATAGGCCGACAGGCGCGCCTTGTCGCCGAGTGCGTTGTATTCGGCGAAGCGATGCGCCGTCGTCGCCGACATTGCGTAGTGGATGAACGAAACCAGCGCCAGCGTCTTCACCACGGCGAAGTAGACGCCGACCTCGTCGGAGGGGCGGAATTGCTGGAGCACCAGCACGTCGGTGTAAGACAAGAGCAGGTAAAAGCTCTCGACCAGCAGGATCGGCAGCGACACTGCGAGCCACCCCCTGATGTCGTAAGCCTTGGGGCCCGGCGCGATGCCGTCGGCGAGCTTGCGGTTCAGCACGACCATCTGCCCGGTCATGGCGATCCACACGGCGCCCGCGCTCGCGGCCATCGCGGCAACAGCGCCGAGATGATAGCCGAGCAGGAAGGCGCCGGCCGTGATGCCGATGATCAGCGCCTGGCGGATGATGAACTGCGGCATCAGGCCGAGTTGCATCCAGTCATGCGAGCGCGCGATGCCGTCCTGGGTGTTGGCGACGACGAAGGCCGGCAGGGTCATGCAGCCGATATAGAGCGGCAATTCCTCGCCCGGATCGATCCAGGACGACAGCAGCTTGACGATGCCGGCAAGGCCGAGCGACACCAGCGTCGAGACGGCGAGGGTGAGCCAGCGGCTGCCGGAGAGAAAGCCGCGCAGCAGCGCATGGTCGCCACTGGTGCGATATTCCGGAATGATCTTTTGCGCGGAGGCGGAGATGCCGAAGTCCATCATGCTGCCGAGCAGCAGCACCCAGGTCCAGACATAGACATAGATGCCGTAGTCCGACGTTCCCATCCAGCGTGCGAGCAGCACCTGCGAAAAATAGGCAAGCCCCGCGCTGATGACGCGAATGATGAAGATGGTGCCGGCCAGCCGCCGCGTCAGCGAGGCTTCGCTCGAGCCGCCGTTCAACCTGGCACGCAACCGCGCGATCAGCCCTGATGGTCCGGTCGTAGCGGGGTCTGCATCCATCACGGCCAAGTCGAAATCCCCAGGCGTCCCGCGTCTTGCGGTACCCCAAGGATTAGCAACCATTCCTTAAGATTCGGTTGGGTGTTACCAGCGCCGTCGTGGCGAAAGCCAGGACGATACCTAGTCCAAATTCGTATTGAACTCGTACGATTTCTCCGGCCCGACCAGCGTGAACTTCAGTGCTGCGCCGTCGGGCTTGACGCCCGGCGGCAGGCCGTCGAGTTCGAACGAAAATCGCTTCACGCCGGGCGGGCTATGCTCGACCGCGTCAGGAATGGGCAAAGACCATTCGGGACTCGGTCCTTCGACGAACAGATTGACCTTGCTGTTCTCGGGCGCGACGACATCGACCACCACGTTCTTCGGGCCGTCGCGCTTGACATCGCGGATGGTCAGCGGATTGGGATCGCCGATATTGGCGGGCTTCGGCACGGTGTCGAGCGCCGCGCGCAGATTGGCGTCTTCGGTCGACGCAACATTGTTGAAGCCGAGCTCGATATTGGCCTCGACGGGAATGCAGAGCTTTTCGCAGACGGCGTAATTGATCTCGGCACGCAGCGTCACAGTCTTGTCCGCGGCCTTGGCGACGATGCGCAAGGGCAGCACGATCTGGTCGTGATAGCCGATCGAATGGCCGCCTGCGCCGTCGTCGAATTTCAGCGGTGCCGGCCACATCACGGTCACTGCTTCGACATTGTCCGACTTCGAGAAGTCGAACCGCGGCGGAACACCGGAGTCGCCGGGCATGCGCCAGTAGGTTTTCCAGCCGGGCTGGAGCTGGAAAGCGATACCGCCGATCAGCACTGCGCCGGTCCGCGATCCCGCCAGCAACCGCACCGCGGAATGTCCGTCGCGCAGCCACGGCGACGCGTCGTCGGCATGGGCACCCATCGCCAATGACGACGCAAGCAAGGTTGTCGCGACGCCGATCGCCGCATGCAAGGGAACTCTTGTCAACATGGCACGTCTTTACAAGGTCGCCCCGGGCCAAACCATTGAATTGCTTGTGATGGATGCACTCGATTCAAGTCTCTGCAAGCCTTGATTTGACACGGGATCGGCCCGACATCAGGATAGGAATTGAAACCGGAGTGCTTCACCGATGGCTCCCACAGGTAAACGGGCGGGCGAAAGCTCCCGCAGGGCAGGCCGCGCGCTCCCCAATTCGGCCGGTTATCTCGACGGCCGGCTCCTGATCGCGATGCCCGTGATGGGCGACTCCCGCTTCGAGCGCTCGGTGATCTATCTCTGCGCCCATTCGGCTGAGGGCGCGATGGGCATCATCGTCAACCATCCGGCCGGCAGCATCGATTTCCCGGAGCTGTTGGAGCAGCTCGGTATCATCAAGAAGGGCGAGCACATCAAGCTGCCGCAAAATGCCGAAAGCATGAAGGTGCTGGCCGGCGGCCCGGTCGACACCGGCCGAGGCTTCGTGCTGCATTCCAGCGATTTCTACATCGAGCACGCGACACTGCGGATCGACGACGGCGTCTGCCTCACCGCGACCGTCGACATCCTGCGCGCGATCGCCAACGGCTCCGGCCCCAAGCACGCCATCCTAGCGCTCGGCTATGCCGGCTGGGCGCCCGGCCAGCTCGAGACCGAGATCCAGAGCAATGGCTGGCTGCATTGCGACGCCGATGCGGATCTGATCTTCGGCGACGACGTCGACGAGAAATACGGTCGCGCCTTGCGCAAGATCGGCATCGATCCCGGAATGTTGTCGAACGAGGCCGGGCACGCGTAGTTGGTGCGGTAAACACAGCGCTGTCCTCCGGATCGGCGCTCCGCTTCGCTGCGCTTGTCAGGGACGACAGCGGGGTCTGGTGCGCCTTGCTACTCTGCCGCCTGTTGCTGCACCGTCGGCTCGGTTCCCGCCACCGTCGCCCTTCGCATGTCGCGCGGTTGCGATTGGTCGTAGCGGCGGACGCGGTGCATGGTCTGGCGGTTGTCCCACATCACGAGATCATGCAGCCTCCATTTGTGGACATAGACGAATTCAGGCTGAGTTGCGTGTTCGTTGAGGTCGCGCAGCAACAGCCGTCCCTCCGGCACGCTCATGCCGACAATCTTGCCGGCATGCGATGACAGATACAGCGACTTGCGCCGATGCACGGGATGGGTCCGCACCAGCCGCTGCAGCACCGGCTTGAACATGATCTTTTCCTCGTCGGTATATTCGGTGAAGCCGAGCGATCCGCGCGAATACATCAGTGAGTGCTCGCAGACGAGGTCTTCGATCTCGACCCGGGTCTCGTCGTCGAGCGCATCATAGGCCGCTCGCATATCGGCGAACTCGGTGTTGCCGCCCTTCGGGTTCACCACGCGCGCCGACAGCAGCGAGAATTTTGCCGGGATTGGGCGGAACGAGCTGTCGGAATGCCACAGGCAATTGCCGAGATTGAACAGATGCGCGCGGCTGTCCTTCGCCAGTGGCTTGCCGTCCTTGCCGAGATTGGAGACGTCGTTGAGGCCGGACTGGAGCCGGTAGTCCTTCTCCTTGGTCACGGTGCCGCCGCGCGCGTCCTCGCGCTGACCGAAATTCAGCGCAAAAGCCATCTGCTGTTCGTCGGTGATGTCCTGGTCGTGGAAGACGAGCACCGCATATTTGTCCATGGCGGCCTCGACGTCGCGCGCCTCATCCGGTGTGAGAGGCTTTCGCAGGTCGAGGCCGGAAACCTCGCCGACAAAATGCTTCTGAAGCTGCCGGATGGCGATCGTCATGGTGTCTCTCCCGCGAACCGCGAGCGGTTGGGCCCGCTCTGCTGTCGAAAAAAGCTACTCCTGCGCTTGATGATGTCAACGCTCCCTGCGCATGGCTCTCACGCGTTTCGGGCCATCAGGCCACCATCGACAGGAATGACCGCACCGGTCAGAAACGCCGCCGCCGGAAGACACAGGCTCAGTGTCATATGCGCGACTTCCTCGGGATCGCCATAACGTCCGAGTGCGGTGCGGCGCTTGGCGTAGATGGTCTTGTGCTCCTCGGAGATGCGGTCGGTAATCGCGGTGCGGATCGGGCCCGGGCAGATGCAGTTCACGGTGATGCCCTCGCGGCCAAGCTCGACCGCGAGCGACCGGGTGAGGCTCGCGACACCGCCCTTCGCGGCCGAATAGGGGCTGTGCAGCGCGGTGGCGCCGAGCGCCTCGGTCGAGGCGATGTTGACGATGCGCGGGGACTTCGACTTGCGCAAGTGCGGCAGCGCGGCGCGGATGATGCGCGGATGCGCCGTCAGCATCACAGCGATGCCCTTGGCCCAGGCATCTTCGTAACCTTCATCATCGATCGCGACGCGCACGGAGATGCCGGCATTGTTGACGAGGACATCGAGGCCGCCGAAATGCGCCGCGACATCCTTGACCACGCGCTTGATCTCGCCACCATCGGCGACGTCGAGCTTCCACGGTTGCGCCGAACCACCGCTCGCCGCGATCTCCTTCGCAACCGCATGTGCCCCTTGCTCGTCATAGTCGGTGACGGCAACGTTGGCGCCTTCAGCCGCAAACACGCGCGCGGTCGCGCGTCCCATGCCGCTTGCCGCGCCGGTGACGAGTACGGTCAGGCCTTTCACTGAGCGGCTGAGCTCTTTGAATCCGGACATGCTGTTTCCTCGCAATCTCTTGCTTCTTGTTATGAGATTGACGAGGCTGGCATCGATCCCCAGACAGGTCAAACACGCAAAACAGTCAAACAAGCACAACAAAAGGAGAGGCGGCGATGGCGAACGAGCTCGATTTCTCTGGCAAGCAACTGCTGGTCGTCGGTGGTTCCAGCGGTATCGGCAACGGCATCGCGCAGGCCTTTCGCGCGAGGGGCGCCGATGTCGCGGTGTGCGGCACGCGCGCTCGCGCAGCCGACTACCAGGAGGAGGAGGGCTCCGATCTCACGGGTCTTGCCTATACGCAGCTCGACGTCAGCGACCCCGGTGCGGTCGAAGCATTCAAGCCGTCATTCGAGAAGCTCGATATCCTGGTGCTCGCGCAGGGCGCGGTGCTCTATCGCCGTGGCGAATTCGAGATGACGGGCTTCCGCAGGGTCGTCGAGGTCAATCTGATGAGTCTGATGGCGTGTGCGACGCGCTTTCATTCCATGCTGCGGCATTCCGGGGGCGCGCTGATCATGGTGTCCTCGACTGCGGCGTACCATTCCACCATGGGCAATCCCGCCTACAATGCGTCGAAGACCGGCGCGGTTGGATTGACGCGGACCTTGGGCGAGGCGTGGGCCGAGGACGGCATCCGCGTCAACGGCATCGCGCCCGGCCTTGTCGACACCAAGATGACGAAGGTGACGACCGACAATCCGAAGCGGCTCGAAGCCGCATTGTCACGCATTCCGCTGCGGCGATTGGGCACGCCCGCCGACATGGCGGGCGCCGCGCTGTTCCTGGCCTCGCCGCTGTCGTCGTACATGATCGGACAGACGCTCGTGGTCGACGGCGGGCTCATTCTCTGAGCCAAACTCTCGGTGGCCGTGGAACTGCGCTCCTCCTGATCGGTTACATGGGCAGACCCCCGAGGAGGAGCATCATGGACAAGGACAGGATCGTCGGATCGGCCAAGGAATTCGCTGGACGCGCAGAAGGCGCGGTCGGTGATCTCGCTGGCGATGGGCAGACCCAGGCGTCGGGCAAGGCCCGCGAAGCGGCCGGCACCGTGCAGAATCTCTACGGCCAGGCCAAGGACGCCGTGCGTGATGCGGCGGACACGGCCACCAGTTACGCCAAGGATGCCTATGACAACAGCGGCGAGACCTTCCGGGATGGCTCCAAGGCCATCGCGCAGAAGGTGCAGGACAACCCGCTCGGCGCGCTGCTCGTTGCGGGCGGCATCGGCTTCGCGCTCGCGCTCCTGATGTCGCGCCCCGCCCGTCGACCGCCACCGCGCTGGCCCTATTACCGCTGAACGATAAACACTGCTCTCGTGCCCCGGCACGCGCTGCAGCGCCAAAGCGCTGCTGCGCTGAGCCGGGGCCCGTTCTTTTGTGATGTTGTGAGAGGCTGGGCCCCGGCTGTGTCGCATCACCAAGAGGTGCTGCGCCGCGTCGGGGACACGGAGCCGATTACCGAATCACTTCCGCCGCCCGCCCGACATTGCCCGGGGGACGCGGGATCGCAGGATTCGGGTTCCGCGGCGCAGGCGCCAGTTGACGCGGCGCGGGCTGTGGCGAGCCGAAGCCGAAGAAATCGCGCAAGGATGGCGCGGCCTGTGCCGGCTGTTGCGGCGGCGCGGGCTTCTTCGCTGCGGGAGGCTTGGGCGGGGCGATCGCGGCGGGCGTGCCGGGCGCGACGCCGGCCGCAGCGCCGCCATCAGGCGTCGTTGCCGCCATTGGTGTGTCGCCCTTGGCCTGTTCGCGGCCGACTTCGCGGCGCGGCCAGGCATAATCGTCAGCACGGCCGGCGGGCGCGGCCAGCGGCTCGCCCTTGACCAGCGTTCTTGCGGCGAGCGCATCGACGGCGGCGGGGCGCGTGCCCGGTCCGCCCAGCAATTGATCGGTCGAGATCGAGGCTGCGACCAGGGGCACGATCGGCCCGGCCAGCGGCCGCGGCGCGGGCTTGCCGGGCTCGGCGTTGGTATCGGGCGTTGCGGGCTCGCTCGGCAGCGCGATCGGGCCGGAACGTCCGGCCAAGAGGCGCGTGATTTCGCGCTCGACGTAATGGGCAAGTTTTCGCGCGCCCGGCTTGGTGAAGTAGACGCCATCATAGCTGCGCAGCTGGCGGATCTGGCCTTCGAAGTCGGGGCCCTTCTGCAGGAAGCGGCCGGCTTCGTCGACGAAGCCGTCCCAGACGTCGACATAGGTGATGCCGGCCTTGGCCGCGCCCTCGCGGTAGAGCGAATCCAGGAACAGCATGTCGGCGGTGCCCTTCGGCCCGCGAATCGCAGGCAGGCCGACCCAGAGCACCGGTACGCCCTTGGCCTTGAGGACGTTCGCAAGCTCCTCGATCTTCTTGCTGTAGAGCTCGACCCAGTGGTCGTCGCGGAATTCGTAGACGCCGTTCGGGTTGCGTGCGGTCTTTTCGGGCGCGGCGACCGGCGCGTCGGCGTTGTCGGCGTCGTCCTGCGGCAGGTCGGGGTCTGCTGCCGCCTTGTCATCGGCTGCTGTGGTATCGGACTTGGCGGTATCGGACTTGGCGACATCGGACTTGGCGTCGCCCGGTTTTGCGTCACCCTTTCCTTGCGGCTTGCCACGCGCGCCTTTGTCGTTCTTCTTGTCGGCAGGCTTGTCGGATTTGTCGACCGTTTCGCGGATCGCGATGCGGTCGTTGAGGCCGAGCATGACAACGATGACGTCAGGCTTCTCGGTTTCGAGGATGCCCTTCGCGGCCGCCGCCCAGTCCGAGGGTTCACCCTTCGGCTGGTACTTGATCAGGCCTGACGTTGTCCTGTGCTTGCGGATCACGCCCATGTCGGGCTGCTCGGCGTAGGCGTCCTCTAAGCCATAGGCGAGCCAGTCGGCCATGGCGTCGCCGATCACCAGCACGTTCTTGTCGGCAACCGTCTCGCGCTTGGCCGGAGCCGGGGCGCGCGAAAAATCCTGGCGCGGGGCCTGTGGCTGCTGCTGCTGCTGGAATGGCGCGAAAAAGTCGCCGCCGAACCAGCCGCCACCACGTTGTGGCGGCGGTGCCGACCGCTGCGGCGGCGGCCTGCCGAAGCCGGGGAAGCTGAAGAACTGTGCGGAAGCCGGTCCCGCGACCCCGATCATGATCGCAAGCGCGGTCCCCAGCGCGATCAGCGGGCCGGTCTCGGTCAGCGCCTTGAAAAAGGATTTTGGCTTCGACATGCGATCTCGGGCGCGCGCAAGGGTCTGGAGATAGATCGATATAATAACGGAATCGGGCGCCAAACGGGCAAGTTCTCTTGCGGATTCCCAGGGAAAATACCGCCGAGCGGCCAAAATCCCTGATCAGGGTTAGTTTCGGCGCGTTTTTACCGCCCGCGCAGCCGGTCCAGCACGTCGGAGGTGGCAAATCCGTCAGCAGGCAGCCCGATCGAGACCTGGAAGTTACGCAGGGCGTCCCGGGTCTGGGCGCCGAACTGGCCGTCCGGAGTGCCCTTGTAGAAGCCGCGCTCGGCCAGAAGCTGCTGCAGTTCCAGCCGTTCGGTCCGCGATAGCTCTCGCTCCTGGCGGGGCCAGGGCTGTACGAAGGGCTGACCGCCGCGCAGGCGGTCGGCGAAATGGCCGATCGCCATCGCATAGGCCTCGGCCGGGTTGTATTTCATGATGACCCGGAAATTCTGCAGCATCAGGAAGCCTGGTCCTTGCGCGCCGGCGGGCGCCAGCAGATAGGCTTTCTCGGCCGGATGCGGGAAGGGCTGGTTGGTCGCCCGCTTGAGCCCGAGCTTCTCCCATTGCGCAATCGTCATCATCTTGGCGCGGTCGGCCAGCATGTAGTTGAAGCCCTGGGGCACCACGACCTCGTAGCCCCAGGTCTCGCCGGCCTGCCAGCCGTCCTTCTTCAGATTGTTGGCCGTGGAGGCGATCAGGTCGGTTGGATCGTCGACGACGTCGCGCCGTCCATCTCCATCCCCGTCCACGGCATAGCGCTTGAACGCCGTCGGCATGAACTGGGTCGGCCCGAACGCGCCGGCCCAGGAGCCGCGCATCTGCTCAGGGCGCAAGTCGCCGCGGTTGAGGATCTCCACCGCGGAGAGGAACTCGTCCTTGAAATAAGCCTGGCGGCGGCCGATGCAGGCGAGCGTCGCGGTCGATTGCAGCACGCTGCGGTCGCCCATCTGCGTCGAATAATTGGACTCGATGCCCCAGATCGCGGCGATGATATAGCGGTCGACGCCATAGGCCTTCTCGGTGGCATCGAACTGCGGCTTGTACGTGGCGAGAACTTCCTTGCCCTTGGCGAGGCGGTTGTCGTTCACGAGGATGTCGAGATAGTCCCAGATCGACTTGGAGAATTCCGGCTGCGAATCCATGAGATCCATGATGCGCAGGTCGGGCGCAAGCCCGGCGGTGAAGCGCTGAAAATTCTCCTGCGTGATGCCGCGGCGTGCGGCATCGGGCCACATGCCAGCGACGCAATTGTCGAAATTGCCGGCCGCCTCGCGGATCGCAGCCGCCGTCATCAGCGGATGGCCGGAGGCACCGTCCTCGCCGCTCCAGGGCTGAGGTCCGGCTTGGATGCCGCCTTGGCCGGGTGCGGGTTGCGACGGGTTCGACCCTGAGAAAATACCGCCGAACAGGCCCGACAGGCCGTTTTGTCCCTGAGCATGCGCGGACACGGGGAACAGCAGCGCGGCCGCAATCATTGTTGCGCCGGCAAGAGATCCCCCCCGTTTTGCCAATCCTGCCTGCGATCGCACCATGTCCCACCCGTCCAGCCAAAAATCAGCCATCAGGAGGCCTCGTTACGGTTGCCAATATCTTAAGAAAAGTGAAATTTCGCTGCCGGCCTTTTCTCAATTCGACGGGGCGGGCCCAACATCCGCCTTTGTTACCGGCTGCAACCCAGCTAGCAAGATGCCATTGCTTCTTTCACGAACGCTCAAGGGTATTCGATCGATCACATGAAAATCCGCAAAGCCGTATTTCCCGTCGCCGGCCTCGGCACCCGCGTCTTGCCCGCCACCAAGGCAATGCCGAAGGAAATGCTCACCATCGTCGACAAGCCGCTGATCCAGTACGTCTATGACGAGGCGAGGGAAGCCGGCATCGAGCACTTCGTCTTCGTCACCGGCCGCAACAAGAATGTCATCGAAGATCATTTCGACAGGATGTTCGAGCTCGACACGACGCTCGCCGCACGTGGCAAGAAGGCCGAGCAGGAGATTTTGGCGCAGAACCAGCCGGACGCCGGCGCCGTCAGCTTCACGCGCCAGCAGGCGCCGCTCGGCCTCGGTCATGCGGTCTGGTGCGCGCGCGACATCGTCGGTGACGAGCCGTTCGCGGTGCTGCTGCCCGACGAGCTCGTGCTCAATTCACCCGGCTGCCTGAAGCAGATGATCGAGACCGCTGCCACCCTCGGCGAGAAATCCAACCTGATCGCGGTCGAGGCCGTGCCCGATCATCTCACGCACCAATACGGCATCTGCGGCGTCGGAAAGCGCACCGGCAAGATGTTCGAGGTCGACGGCATGGTCGAGAAGCCGGCCAAGGGCACCGCGCCCTCCAACCTCTCGATCACCGGCCGCTACATCCTGCAGCCGGAGATCTTCAAGATCCTGGAGACCCAGGAGCGCGGCGCCGGCGGCGAGATTCAGCTCACCGACGCCATGATCGGCCTCGCCAGATCGCAAAAGTTCTACGGCGTCGAGTTCGAGGGCGAGCGCCATGATTGCGGCTCGAAGCCCGGTTTCCTCCGCGCCAACATCGCCTACGGCCTCAAGCGGCCGGAATTGCGCGAGGGGCTGATCGCGGAGATGAAGAAGTATCTGGGGCAGTAGTTTCCCTGCGACGTCCCGGCGAAGGCCGGGACCCGGAGCGCGTGATCTACCGCTTGCGAACGGTCGAAGTACCGAACGACGAGTCTTCGCCAAACCACGGCCTGTGCTGGGTCCCGGCCTTCGCTGGCACGACACCGAGCATGTGGCGGATGCTCGGCACTTGACGACGATAGCGTAGCTCACGCCACCAGCGAAAGCTTCGGCAGGCTCGCCACCACCGACTGATTCCGCCCACCGGCTTTCGCGGCATAGAGCGCCTTGTCGGCCGCGGCGACCAGCACGGACCAGTCCATGCCGCTGGTCGGCGCGAGGCTGGCGATGCCGCAGGAGACGGTCGATCCCGCCCCGCCATCAGACCAGCCCAGCACCTTGGCGCGGATGATCTCGGCGATCTTGAAGGCGTCGGCGGCCGACGTGTTCGGCAGCAGCACCGCGAATTCCTCGCCACCATAGCGCGCGGCGCAGTCGCCGGCGCGGCGCAGCGAATCGGAGATGCAGATGGCGATGCCGACCAGCAACTGGTCGCCGGCCTGGTGGCCGAACGTGTCGTTGTATGCCTTGAAATGATCGGCATCGATCATCAGAAGCGCGAGCTGTGTCTTCTGCCGCGCGGCGCGCCGCCATTCGCTGTCGATGACCTGGTCGAACTTGCGGCGGTTGCGCAGGCCCGTGAGCGCGTCGGTCGTCGCCATCTCCTCGAGCCTGCTCTCGGCGTCCGCGCGCCGGCTGATCTCGCGGGCGAGGACCAGCGTCGACGCCAGCACGAAGAGGATCAGCGCCAGCACCACCGCGCCGATGCGAAAGGCCTCCCTCTGCCAGAGTTCGAACACGGCACCGAGCGGTTTGCCCGCCACGACGAACAACGGACCAGAGCCGCTGCTGCGCACGTAGAGGCGCGGCGTTGCGTCCACCGGCCCCTTTCCGGCGAAGGATCCGCCAGCCTTGAGATTGTCGGGCTTCCACGCCTGCTGCGTTTCCAGATTCTTGCCGATGACGTCGAGATCGAATGGCCGCCGCATCATGATGGTGCGGTCGCGCTTGAGCACGGTGATGGTGTCCTCGGGATCGAGGTTCAGACGCTCGAACAGTTCGTGGAAATAGCTGAAGCGGATGGAGCCGGCGACCACGCCCATGAAGCCGCCGTCGGTGTCGCTGACGCGTCGGCTCAGAACGATCGAATAGGCGCCGCGGAACAGCATCGGCCGGCTGATGTAGAGACCAGCGTCGGGGCTGTCGCGGTGAATCCTGAAGTACTCTTCGTCGGCGCGGTTCTCCGGCTGCGGATCGAGGGTCGAGGCGTCGATGGTCAAGCGGCCATCCGCGTCGAACACCTGAATGGCGCCGAAATGCTTCGCGGTGGTGGAGTGGTCGAACAGGATGAGGTGGCGGATCGACCGCGAGACCGCGTTGATCTCCGGCAGCAGCATGTTGCTGGCGACCGCCTTCAGGGACAGATCATAGATGTCGATGTTGCGGCTGATGTCGGCGTCGATCGAGGTCGCCAGGTTTTCCAGGGTTTGGCGGGCCAGCGCCTCTTCGCCGCGGCGCATGTCCAGCATGACGTTGACGCAAATGGCGGAAAAGCCGATCACCGTCACGACGGACGAGATGATCAGCAGCTTCGCCGAAATACGCCAGGGCCGGCGGGCCGTGGCTTCACGCCATCCAGACAGCATCCTTTTGCTCCCGACCTTAACGGATGGGCCTGAAAGCTTGCGTAGTGTTTAAAACGCGACGGCGCTGCGCCGATGAGTTAAGAACTGGTTTCCGCCGGTATCGGTTTTGCGCAAACCGCCGCGGACAAATGCAGAGGACGACAGTGAACGACTACGACGCGCTACGCGATTACCTCATGCGGCAAAAGCAGATGGAATTCGTGCTGACCTTTGAGCAGATCGAGGAGATCATCGGCGCGGCGCTGCCGCGGGCGGCCAACCGTGCCTCATGGTGGGATAGCCTGCGCAGTCCGGACATCCAGATGCCCCAGCGCGAAGCCTGCCTCGCCGCGGGCTTCAAGGCGGTCCGGATGCCTGATGGCCAGAGCGTGCGGTTCACGAAGATGAAGAAGGATGGGCGCAGGCCGGGGTAGGGGGCGCGCGCAGTATCGCCCGCCCTACGAGACCACGACGCGGGGCGAGATCAACTCGCCGCTTCCAGGCGCACTTCCGTCAGCAGGCGCATCGCCGCGTCCGCGTCCATGGGCTCGCCGAAGGCAAAGCCCTGCGCGTATTCGCAGCCCAGTTGATACAGCTCGACCGCGTCCGAATCGGTCTCGGCGCCTTCGGCCACCACGTCCATGCCGAGATCGTGCGCGAGCGCGATGATCGACTTCAGGATCACCGGCCGGGTGCCGCGATTGGTGGTGCGGACGAAGGACTGGTCGATCTTGATGGTGTCGAACGGGAAGCGCTGAAGGTAAGCCAGCGAGGAATGGCCGGTGCCGAAATCGTCGAGCGACAGTCCGGTGCCGAGTTCGCGGATCCGCGCCAGCATTTGCGCGGCATGCTCCGGATTCTCCATCACCAGCGATTCCGTCAGCTCCAGCTTCAGCGTGCCGCGCGCCACCGAGGAGCGTGACAGCACGGTGCGGATATCGTGGATGAGGTCATGGCGCAGCAGCTGACGGGACGACACGTTGACGCTCGCGAAGATCGGCTCGCGCGAGCGCATCGCGCGCTGCCAGATCGAGAGCTGCTTGGCGGTCTGGTCGAGCACGAACATGCCGAGGTCGACGATCAGGCCGGTCTCTTCCGCGATGGTGATGAATTCCGACGGCGCCATGCGCCCGAGTTTCGGATGGTCCCAGCGCGCCAGGGCTTCGAAGCCGGCAACCGAACGATCCTCCAGCCGGACGATCGGCTGGTACAGGATGGTGAGCTCCTGCCGCTCGATGGCGCGGCGCAACTCGCTCTCCAGCGTCAGGCGGTCGGTCTTTCGCGCGCGCATCGCGGGCTTGTAGACGTCGATGCGGTCGCCGCCGATGCGCTTGGAGTGATACATCGCAAGCTCGGCGTCCTTGATAATCTCGTCGGTCAGTTGCGTCTGCGGATCAGACAAGGCGAGGCCTATCGACGCCGTCAGGAAAATCTCGCGATCGTTGAAGGCGATCGGCGCGCGAATGGTCTTGCGGATGGTTTCGGCAAAGGCGGTGATGCGGGCCGGGTCCTGCTCGGACAGCAGGATCAGGCCGAACTGGTCGCCGGCGAGGCGCGCCAGCGTGTCCTGCGGCTTCAGGATGCGGGTGAGGCGGCGGGCCAGCGTCAGCAGGATGGAATCGCCGACCGCGATGCCGACTGAATCGTTAACCTGCTTGAAGCGGTCGAGGTCGATCACCATCAGCGTCGGCCGCAGCGTCGGCATCGACTTGGCGAAATGCGCGACGGCGCCGAGCCGATCCATGAACAGCTTGCGGTTGGGCAGGCCGGTGAGGTTGTCATGCACGGAATCGTGCAGCATGCGTTCTTCGGCGTTGCGCAGGTCAGTGACGTCGGTGAGTGTGCCGACCACACGCGAGACCTCGCCGTCGGAGCCGACCACCGGGCGCGCCTTCAGCGCGAACCACATGAAGTGACCGTCCGGGGTGCGCAGGCGGAAATCCTGCACCAGGCGGCCACGGCGCTGGTCGAGCACGCTGTCGAGCGCGGCGCGGAAACGATCCTGGTCGAGCGGATGCAGCACTTCCAGCCACGAGGCTGCGGGCCCTTCCAGCGTGCCGCGCTTCAATCCGAGCAATGCTTCCGTCTCGGGGCTCGTAAAAACCTTGTCGGCGGACACGTCCCAATCCCAGATCAGATCGCCGGAACCGGCCAGCGCCAGCGCACGGCGCTCGATGTCGGAGACGACGCCGGTGGTGGCGCCGCCGCCGGCGAAGGCGTGCTGCATCACCGTGAAGCCGATCAGCATCACGATCAGCACGAGGCCGCCGAGCAGCGCCGGGCCGACGATATCGTTGGTGACGGAGCCCGCGACCGTCATGCCGGCCGCGACCACCCAGACCACCAGGAGGAACCAGGTCGGGATCAACAGCACCGCGCGGTCGAAGCCGTGGGTGGAAAGATAGACGATCAACGCGAAGCCGGCGAAGGCGATCAGCACCAGTGAGATTCGCGCGATGCCGGACGCGACGGCCGGATCGAACAAGGCGAGCGCGACCAGCGAGCCCAGGAAGGCCAGCCAGCCCACCGTGATGTGCGAGTAGCGCACATGCCATCGACTGAGATTGAGATAGGCGAACAGGAACACCAGCAGCGTCGCCGCCAATATCGCTTCACCCGCCGCGCGCCAGATGCGCTCGGCGTTGTTCGACATGTCGAGCACCTTGCCCCAGAAGCCGAAGTCGACGCCGATATAGACCAGCACCGCCCAGGCCAGCGCCGCCGCAGCGGGGAACATGATGCTGCCCTTCACCACGAACAAAATGGTCAGCACCAGTGCCAGCAGGCCCGAGATGCCGATCACGATGCCCTGGTACAGCGTGAACGAGTTGACCTTGTCCTTGTAAGCTTCCGGCTCCCACAGATAGAGCTGCGGCAGCTTGTCGGTGCGCAGCTCCGCGACGAAGGTGACGACGGCACCGGGGTCGAGCGTGATGCGGAACACGTCGGCGGTCGCGCTCTCCTGGCGTTCCGGCCGGTCGCCGATGGACGGCGTGATGGTCGCGATGCGCGACAGGCCGAGGTCGGGCCACAACAGGCCTGACGACACGATGCGGTAATGCGGGGCGACGATCAGGCGGTCGAGCTGGTCGTCGGTGTTGTTGGCGAGCGCGAACACCACCCAGTTCTGGCCGCCTTCGCGGGCGCGCACCTCGATGCGGCGGACGATGCCGTCGGTGCCGGGCGCGGTGGAGACCTGGATGCGGTCGGAATCGCTGCGCTGATGCTCGAGCACGCCGGTGAGGTCGATCGCGGGCGCATCGCTGCGGACGCTGACAGCGTCAAGCGCGCGTGCAGGCGACGCGGCGACAAGAATCATGAGGCCCAGCGCGATGGGCGCGAGGCACCTGATCAGACGCAAGGTCAGTTCTCCGCGTTCGACGCAAACTCTGCGTGCAGGAAGGCTGGCACGTAAATGCGATTTCAGACCGGACGGAAGTGGTTCGGCAGTTGGCGATAGATGCCACGAAAGCGAGGAGAATCAAAGGGTTTCCGCCCCGCTTGGTGGGTCAACGGCCTAGACCTCCAACACAATTTTGCCAATATGTGCGGAGGTCTCCATGCGCCGATGTGCGTCGGAGGCCTTTTCCAGCGGGAAAGCGCTGTCCATCAGCGGCTTGATCCGGCCCTCCCGCAACAGCGGCATCACTTTCGCTTCAATGGCAGCCACCATCGCCGCCTTGTCCGCATTACTACGGGGGCGCAAGGTCGAGCCGGTATGGGTCAATCGCTTCACCATCACCTTGGCGATGTTGACGCTGACCTTGGGGCCGTTGAGGGTTGCGATCTGCACGATTCGCCCATCGACCGCGGCGGCATCATAGTTGCGGTCGACATAGTCGCCGGCGACCATGTCGAGGATCAAATTGACGCCGACCTTGTCGGTCTCTTCCTTCACCACGGCGACGAAGTCTTCGGTTTTGTAGTTGATGGCGCGATCGGCACCGAGCTTCAGGCACGCATCGATCTTGTCCTGCGATCCCACGGTGACGAACACTTTTGCGCCGAACGCCTTGGCGAGCTGGATCGCCATCGTTCCGATGCCGGAGGAGCCGCCATGGATCAGGAGCGTCTCGCCGGCCTTCAGGCCGCCGCGCTCGAACACGTTGTGCCAGACCGTCATCAGGGTTTCCGGCAGCGCACCGGCTTCCTTGATCGAGAGTGCCGGCGGCACGCTCATGGCCTGGGCGTCCTGCGCGATGCAGTACTGCGCATAGCCGCCGCCTGCGACGAGCGACATCACGATGTCGCCGATCTTGTGCCGCTTGGCGTTGCTGCCGACGGCGACCACTTCACCTGCGATCTCGAGGCCGGGCAGATCGCTGGCGCCGGGCGGGGGCGGGTAAGCACCGGAACGCTGCGCCACGTCGGGCCGGTTCACGCCCGCGGCCTGCACCTTCACCAGGATTTCGTCAGGACCGGGCTGCGGCAGGGCCCGTTGTTCCGGCACCAGCACTTCGGGTCCACCGGGTTGGGAGATGGCGACCACGGTCATTTGCGCGGGCAGCTTGTCCATGATGTGTCCTTGAGCAAAGGTGCGAGGAGGAACGAGGCCTTTGATTAGCCAGCGCAGTCCGGGCTGGCAACCGCCTCACCCGTGTGATGATCCGCGAACGCAGGAGGAACGACGATGCCGACGGAAGACGATGACCGCCCGCGGAAGAAAGTCACCCATGAGATCGGACAGGATCTCTCACTGTTGTCGGTCGAGGAACTGACCGAGCGCGTTGCTCTGCTGAAGACCGAGATCGGCAGGCTGGAGGAAGCTGCCACCAAGAAGCGCGCCTCGCGCGATGCGGCGAACAGTTTTTTCAAGTCGTAGGCCGAGAAACTCCCTTTCTGCCGGCGGAGCGCACCCCGCTCGGCCAGTGACCGACATGGCTAACGAACCCTCAAAAAATTCGTTCGTTTACACGCCATTAAGCTTTCGAGTTTATGACTGGAACTGTCCTCGTTTGGACACCGAGTGGCTCCTGTCCACTCTGTTTGACGCCTCCCTGTTATCAACTTTCAAAGCCGCCGGTCTCCGGCGGCTCTTTTTTGCGTCTATTCCTGATTGAATTTCCCGGAATGACCCCCGGAAACCATATCCGCGCTTGCCGCTGGACTCCGCGGTTCGCTCGCGCAATGATTTGTTCATCATAAGCCGGCGCCAAAGCCGGACAGGTAAACAGTTGCGTAAGGGGCGTTAACCATGGAACGTTTGCAAGCCGAAGGTGCTCTCGTTCAACTCAGCGAGCGGTTCACCAATTCCGCAGCATTCGGCCTCCTGTTCCGCGAGGGCATGGATCTCGTCGAAGAGACCGCCGCCTATCTCGACGGCGCCGGCCGGACCGAGGCCAAGGCGCTCGACCGCGCCGTCAGCCTCACCTATGCGACTGAGAGCATGCGCCTGACCACGCGCCTGATGCAGCTCGCCTCGTGGCTGTTGCTGCACCGCGCCGTGAAGGAAGGCGAGATGACGCTGGTTCAGGCCAATCGCGAGAAGACCAAGGTCAAGCTCAGCGCCGCCGATCCCGGGCCCGCCGACACCCTCGAGAAGCTGCCGACGCAGCTCCAGGACCTGATCGATCGCTCGATGAGCCTGCAGACCCGCGTGCGCCGGCTCGACACCACCATCCACACCCCTCCGGCCGACCACATCGCGATCGGCAATCCGCTGGTGCCGCAGCTCAACGCGCTGAAGGCCGCGTTCGAGCGGTAAGATTGTTCGCAATCGTTCCGGAGCGCGCGAAGCGCGAACCCGGAATCTGGAGGTTCCGGTTTCGGCTCTGCCAGTCGCCCCGGAATGAAGCCAAACAAAAACGCCCCCGGTCTCCCGGGGGCGTTTTCGTCTCCAGCCCTGCGGCCGGATCAATCCTTTTTGAGGAAGCCCGAAAACTTCTTCTGGAAGCGCGAAACGCGACCGCCGCGGTCCATGATCTGGGCGTTGCCGCCGGTCCAGGCCGGGTGCGACTTCGGGTCGATGTCGAGGTTCAGCGTGTCGCCTTCCTTGCCCCAGGTGGAGCGGGTCAGGTACTCGGTTCCGTCGGTCATCACGACCTTAATCGTATGATAATCCGGATGAATTTCGGCTTTCATGGCAATTCCTGGGGCGCCCGGCGCCTTGCTTGAGTGACTATCGATGACGGATTTGCGGCGGTCTATACCGCACGGAGGCCCCTAAAACAAGCCATTGTCGGAACAGCAGAACCGGGTCCTCCCCTAAGGGACAACCCGGATTTGCCTCGCCTCCTCCCGGGGCCTATGTGGAGCGAAGTCTCTCTTTTGGTCGGATTCCAATGAGCGCAGTTGAACGGCTTGAAACCAGGCCCGCAGAAGCCCCGTCGATCGAGGTGGAACTGATCGAGCAGCCTGCGAAAGGCCGCGCCAGGCTGCGACCGCTGATGGCGCTCGCGCCTTACGTAGCCCGCTATCGCGGCCGCGCAGCGCTTGCTTTGGTCGCGCTGACGATCGCCGCGCTGACCACGCTGCTGGTGCCGGTCGCGGTGCGCCGGATGATCGATTTCGGCCTGACGCCTGAGGGCATCGCGCTGATCAACAGCTATTTCTCGGTGATGATCGCGGTCGTCGCCGTGCTCGCGCTCGCGAGCGCCTCGCGCTACTACCTTGTGATGACGATCGGCGAGCGCATCGTCGCCGATCTCCGGCGCGACGTGTTCGGGCACCTGCTGTCGCTGTCGCCATCCTTCTTCGATTCCGCGCGCAGCGGCGAACTGGTGTCGCGGCTCACCGCCGACACGACGCAGATCAAATCCGCGGTCGGGGCCTCCGTGTCGATAGCGCTGCGCAACCTGATGATGTTTTTGGGCGCGGCAGCCATGATGGTCATTACCAGCCCGCGGCTGTCAGGCTTCGTGCTGCTGGCGATTCCCGTGATCGTGCTGCCGCTGGTCGCGTTCGGGCGCTGGGTGCGGCGGCTGTCGCGCAACGCGCAGGACACGCTCGCCGATGCCTCCGCCTATGCCGGCGAACTGGTCGGCGCGATCCGCACCGTGCAGGCCTATACCAGCGAAGGGCTCGCCGCGAAGCGGTTCGGCGGCGAGGTCGAGCAGGCCTATGAGGCCGCCCGCACTTCGACCCAGGCTCGCGCGGTTCTCACCGCCATTGTCATCTTCATCGTGTTCGCTAGCGTGGTCGCGATTCTCTGGATCGGCTCGCATGACGTGCTGACAGGCGCGATCACGCCCGGCCGGCTCGGCCAGTTCGTGCTCTACGCGGCCTTCGCGGCCGCAGGCCTCGGCCAGCTCAGCGAGGTCTGGGGCGAGGTGTCGGCGGCATCGGGCGCCGCCGAACGCTTGTTCGAGATCCTGCACGTGAAGCCGGAGATCGCGGCACCCGCATCGCCGCGCGCATTGCCCGTGCCGGGGCGCGGCGAGGTCGGTTTCGATCACGTCAGCTTCGCCTATCCGGCGCGGCCCGACGTGAAAGTGCTGGATGCCGTGTCGTTCACGGTGCGGCCCGGCGAGAAGGTCGCGATCGTCGGCCCGTCCGGTGCCGGCAAGAGCACGATCTTTCATCTGCTGCTGCGCTTCTACGATCCGCGCAGCGGCGCGATCTCGCTCGATGGTGTCCCGGTGAAATCAGCCGATCCGCGCGATTTCCGGGCCCGCATCGCTTTGGTGCCGCAGGAGTCCAACGTGTTCGCCGCCAGCGCCCGCGAGAACATCCGCTTCGGCCGGCCCGATGCCGATGACGCCGAGGTCGAGCGTGCCGCCGATCTCGCGCATGCCAGCGAGTTCATCCGCCGCCTGCCCGAAGGCTTTGACACCCCACTCGGCGAGCGCGGTGTGACGCTGTCTGGCGGCCAGCGCCAGCGCATCGCGATCGCGCGCGCCATCCTGCGCGATGCGCCGCTGTTGCTGCTGGATGAAGCGACTTCCGCGCTGGACGCAGAAAGCGAGACGCTGGTGCAGACCGCGCTCGAGGAGCTGATGGCCCATCGCACCACGCTGGTGATCGCGCATCGCCTCGCCACCGTTCTCTCCTGCGACCGCATCCTGGTGATGGACCAGGGCAAGATCGTCGAGCACGGCACACATGCCGAGCTCGTGGCGGCGAACGGGCTCTATGCGCGGCTGGCGAGGTTACAGTTCGAGGGGGTGTGAGGTTTCACACCTCACGGGCACTTCGGCGAGCCCATCGGCACGTTCGGCCACGGCCAGTTCTTCCAGCTGCCGCCCTCGCCGATGCAGGCCGAGCCGCCGTTGGCCGGAGCCGGGCTGTCGGTCGGAGCAGGAGTGCTCGTTGGTGCAGACGGACCAGTCGTCTCACTTGCCGCCCCATTCGTCGCCTCGGACGGCGCCGCAAGCCGCTGATCAACGTAAACCGTCGACACATAGCCGGCGACGATGACGCCGAGAAACACCGAAGACCCCTTGGCCAGATCGCTCAGCCGCATCGATCCCCTCCATCTGCTTGCCGTCACGGCCGCCACACCATCTTCAGCACCGGCCGGCCCGATGTCGGGTTCACATCCTCGCCGGCATGGGCAAAGCCGTTGCGCTCGTAGAAGCGGATGGCCCGGGCGTTGTCCTTGTTGACGAGCAGCGTGACGCCTGAGGATGACAGGCGTTTTGCTTCGTCGACCAGCAGATGCGCCGCATCCGACCCCCAGTGATTGGGGTCAACCACAAGCTGGTCGAGATAACCTTCACCATCGATGGTCACGAAACCGGTCAGTGCGCCATCTTGTTCCGAGACCACGATTTGGGCCTTCGGCACCAGCTCGTTGCGCCAGCGCGCGCGCCACCAGCCCAGGCGCGCAGTGAAGTCGATCTGCGGATAGGCCTGCTGCCAGGTGCGAAGCCACAGCTCGATCGTCGCCGCTTCGTCGGAGTCCACATAGGGGCGAAGGCGAAGCGCGCTCACTACCGCTCCGTCAGCTTCAGCTCGATGCGGCGGTTGCGCTTGTAGGCCTCTTCGGTGTTGCCTGTGTCGAGCGGCTGGAATTCGGCGAAGCCGGCGGCTACCAGGCGCTGGGCAGGGACGCCGAGCGAGATCAGATATTGCACCACCGAGATCGCGCGCGCCGACGACAGGTCCCAATTCGACTTGAAGTTCGGGCCGTTGACCGGCCGCACGTCGGTGTGGCCGTCGACGCGCAGCACCCAAGCGATCTCGCTCGGAATCTTCTTGTCGAGCTCGATCAGCGCGGCCGCCACCGTGTCGAGCTCGGCCTTGCCCTCCGGCAGCAGCGTTGCCTGTCCGGTGTCGAAGAACACTTCGGACTGGAACACGAAGCGGTCGCCGACAACGCGGATGTCAGGACGGTTGCCGAGAATGGCGCGTAAGCGCCCGAAGAACTCCGAGCGGTAGCGCGACAATTCCTGCACGCGCTGTGCCAGCGCCACGTTCAGCCGTGAGCCGAGATCGGCAATGCGGTTCTGCGATTCCTTGTCGCGCTTCTCGCTAGCATCCAACGCCTCTTCGAGCGCAGCCAATTGCCGGCGCAGCGCGCTGATCTGCTGGTTCAAAACCTCGATCTGCGCCAGCGCCCGCGCCGAGACCGCCTTCTCCGAGTCCAGCGCCTTGCCGAGCTCGGCGGTCTTTCCTTGCGCGTCGTTACCGGCATTGGCCAGGCCCTCATAGAGGCCCTTCATGCGGTCGCGTTCGCTCTCGGCCGAGGCGAGGCCGGCCTTGAGCTGCGACACCTGGTCGTCGAGCGAGAGCTTGCCGAGCTTCTCCAGCGACAGCAGTTCGGTGAGCTGGGCGATCTTGGCGTTGAGCTGCTCCAGCGCCTTGTCCTTGCCGGTCACCTCCTGCGACAGGAAGAACTGCACGACCAGAAACACCGAGAGCAGGAACACGATGGAGAGCACCAGCGTCGACAGAGCGTCGACGAATCCGGGCCAGTAGTTGAAGGCGCCTTCGCTGCGGCGGCCGCGGGCTAGAGCCATGCTCGCCTCTCAAATGCTGATTGCTTAACTCTTCTCGGGCTGGCGCGCGATGCGCTCCAGCAGGCGGCGGATCTCGCGGTTCTGCTCGCCCTGGCCGTCGGCCCATTCGCGGATCATCTGCTGCTCGGTGCGCATATGCGAGACCAGCGCCTGGATCGCTTCGGCGAGGCTCGCCATGGCCGCCGTGGTGCCGCGGCTGGCGCTGCCTTCCTCGAGCACGGAGCGCAGGCGCTCGACGGCCGCCTGAAGCTCGCCGCTGGCAACGCCGCCGCCACTGCTCGCGACGGCGGCGACTTCGCCGCTGCCGTATTCGCGCACGGTGGTGGCGAGCCAGTCTTCGAGGTCGGTGTAGAAGCGGTTCTGCGCCTGGCTCGATTGCAGATCGAGGAAGCCGAGGATCAGGGAGCCCGCGAGACCGAACAGCGAGCTCGAGAACGAAATGCCCATGCCGCCGAGCGGGGCGGCCAGGCCCTCCTTCAGCGTGTCGAACAGCGCGCCGGCATCGCCGCCGACCTTGAGCCCGTCGATCACCTTGCCGACCGAGCCGACCGTCTCGATCAGGCCCCAGAAGGTGCCGAGCAGGCCGAGGAACACCAACAGGCCGGTCATGTAGCGGGAGATGTCGCGGGCCTCGTCCAGGCGGGTCGCGATCGAATCGAGCAGATGACGCATCGTCGTTTGCGTGATCGACATCCGCCCGGTGCGTTCACCGCCCAGGATCATCGCCATCGGCGCCAGCAGCTTGGGATGCCGGGCCGGTGCCAGGCCGGGATCGGCGATGCGGAAATTGTTGACCCAGGAGACCTCAGGATAGAGCCGGATGACCTGGCGGAAGGCCAGCACGATGCCGATGAACAGCACCGCCCCGATCAGGGCGTTCAGCCCGGGATTGGCGAAAAAGGCCTGGATGATCTGCTTGTAGAGCACCACGCCCACCAGCGCGCACAGCACCAGGAAAACCAGCATCCGCACCAGGAAGACGCTGGGGGAGGACAGTTTCGTGTACTCGATGTTGAGGGAGGAGCGGGGCGAGGCGCCTGGCGGCATGGCCGGTATCATCCGTTACGAAAGCTTGCTTGCATCCCACACTATGGCACAGCGCCCGTCCAAAAAAAGCGCCGGATGTGCGGATTTCGGGAAGGAGCCGCGGAACCCAAAGCTGAAACCGGGCTTTGATACGCCACATAGGCTGCAAAACTTCGGCATCCCGTAGGCTGGCCTCGGCTTTTGCGCGGCGATCGTGCTGCTTCCGGCCGCCGGGACCTGGCCAGGGGAGGGGCTGCGTGAGCGTTGTTTCCGCGATCATGGGGACTGCCGAACGCGTGCCCTTGCCCGACGTGGTGGTCCGCGCCGCAATCCAGGGCCTGTGCTCCCGCACCGCAACCCGCCTCGCGGCGCTTGATGCGGTCGACGATGCCGCGTTCGCCGGCCGGATGATGTTGCGGCCGATCACCGGAGACGGCGCTGGCATTGAGATGAGGAATGTCGAATTGCCTGCGTCCTTCTTTGCGCAGGTGCTGGGCCCGAACCGCAAATACTCCTCCTGCTTCTACAAGACCGATGCAACGCCGCTCCAGGAAGCTGAGGAGGAGGCATTGCGCCAGACCGTCGCGCATGCCGGCCTCGCCGACGGGCAGACCATCCTCGAACTCGGCTGCGGCTGGGGCTCGCTGTCGCTGTGGATCGCGCGGCAGTTTCCGCATGCCAAGGTGACGGCGGTGTCGAGCTCGCGATCGCAGCGCGCCTATGTCGAGGAGATCGCGCGCCAGCGCGGCCTGCTGAACCTGCGCGTCGTCACATCAGACATGAACGTGTTCGCGCCGGAGGGCCAGTACGACCGCATCGTCTCGGTCGAGATGTTCGAGCACATGATGAACTGGCGCAAGCTGATGACGCGCGTGCGATCATGGCTGGCGCCCGACGGGCGCTTCTTCATCCACATCTTCACCCATCGCGCCGGCTCCTATGTCTTCGACCGCACCAATCGCGAAGACTGGATCGCGCAGCATTTCTTCACCGGCAGCGTAATGCCGAGCCATCAGCTCGTCAGGCAATATGATGATATCTTCCGGGTCGAGAAGGAATGGCGCTGGAGCGGCGCTCATTATCAGCGAACGGCGAACGACTGGCTCGCCAATTTCGACGCTCATCGCGACGCGATCGAATCCTCCTTGCGCAAGATCTACGGTGATGACATCGCGTCGTGGATGCGGCGCTGGCGCTGGTTCTTTCTCGCCACCGCAGGCCTGTTTGGTTATGCCGACGGAACGGAGTGGGGCGTCAGCCACTACAGGATGAAGGCGGCGGTCAACTGAACGCGATGTTCTGTCGCAGCGGGCCGTGACGGAACCTGACTCACAATCCGGTGAATCCAAAAAATCAGCCTGAAGTCAGCGCCATAGCGGCGTGTGACATTGAGCCGCCCGCGCGATCCGTTGCGTCGCGGCGCGTCCATTCTATTTTGGCGGCACCAGTCGCGATAGTCCAGAACGGGCTCGCGCGACGCTCGATCGGTTTCAACAATCTTGGGGCACGCTACTTCATGTCAGGACTTCGAGCGCGATCGGCATGCGTTGCAATGATGCTCGCGGCCTTTGCGCCGCTGCTATCGGCTTGCGACGAATCTTCGTCCGCCGTCTCTGCCGCGCAGCCTGTCGAACCCGATGTCAGCATCGTCACGGTCAAGCCGCAACCGCGCGCCGTGGTTCGTGAGCTGCCGGGTCGGATCTCGCCGACGCGCGTTGCCGAGGTGCGGCCGCGTGTGTCAGGCATCGTGGTCGAGCGGTTGTTTCGCCAGGGCGGCGAGGTGAAGGCGGGCGATCCGCTCTATCGCATCGATCCGCGTCCCTTCGAGGTCGAGGTGATGGCCAACGAGGCGGCGCTCGCCAAGGCCGATGCTGCGTTGAAGCAGGCGCAGCAGCAGGCGCGCCGCATCGCGACGTTGACCAGCCAGCGCGCCGCGCCCGAAGCCGAGAACGAAAAGACCATCGCCGCCGAGCTACAGGCCAAGGCCGAAGTGGAAGGGCGCAAAGCCGAGCTCGCGCGGGCAAAGCTCAACCTCGATTATGCGACCGTGCGCGCGCCGATCGACGGCGTGGTCGGCGCGGCGCTGGTCAGCGAAGGCGCGCTGGTCGTGCAGAACGAGACCAATCTCGCCACCGTGCAGCAACTCGATCCCGTCTATGCCGACTTCACCCAGTCGGTGACGGAGCTCAATCAGCTGCGCCGCGCTTTCGAGAGCGGCGATCTCGATCGCATCGCGGCCGATGCTGCCAAGGTTCGCCTCGTGCTCGACGACAACACCACCTATGGGCTGGACGGCAAATTGCTGTTCTCCGATGCCAAGGTCGATGCCCATACCGGCCAGGTGACCTTGCGCGGCGAGTTCCGCAATCCCAGGGGCGAACTGCTGCCCGGCATGTATGTCCGCGTCCGCACCGAGCAGGGCCTCGATAGCGACGCCATCGCAGTGCCGCAGCAGGCCGTCCAGCGCAACGGCGGCGGCGGCAGCCAGGTGTTCGTCGTCAAGGGCGACAATCGCGTCGCGGTGCAGCCGATTCGCACCGGTTCGGTGCAGGACGGCGTCTGGTTCGTCACCGAGGGCCTGAAGGCCGGCGACAAGGTCGTGGTCGAAGGCTTCCAGAAGTTCGCAGCCGGCGACAAGGTCAAGCCGCAGTCCTGGTCCGAGGCCGAGGCGGGCGCGGACGTCAGGCACACGCAGCAGGCCACGCGGTAACGCCGCATGCCGAGCTTCTTCATCGACAGGCCGATTTTCGCCTGGGTCGTCGCGCTGTTCATCTGTCTGATGGGCGCGATCTCGATCCCGCTGCTGCCGATCGCGCAATATCCGATCATCGCGCCGCCCTCGATCTCGATCTCGACGAGCTACCCGGGCGCGTCGCCGGAAAACCTCTACAACAGCGTCACGCGGCTGATCGAGGAGGAACTGAACGGCGCCTCCGGCATCCTCAACTTCGAATCCACCAGCGACTCGCTCGGCCAGGTCGAGATTACAGCCAATTTCCAGCCGGGTACCGATACCAGCGCGGCCTCGGTCGAGGTGCAGAACCGCATCAAGCGCGTCGAGGCGCGCCTGCCACGCGCGGTGATCCAGCAAGGCATCCTGATCGAGGAAGCCTCGAGTGCGGTGCTTCAGATCATTACATTGAATTCGACGGACGGCAGTCTCGACGAAGTCGGTCTCGGCGACTTCATGATCCGCAACGTGCTCGGTGAAATCCGCCGTATCCCCGGCGTCGGCCGTGCCACGCTCTATTCGACCGAACGCAGCCTTCGCGTCTGGGTCGATCCGGCAAAACTCGTCGGCTATGGGCTGACCGCTGACGACGTCAACAAGGCGATATCCGCTCAGAATGCACAAGTTGCCTCTGGCAGCATCGGCGCCGAGCCGTCGGCCGCGACCCAGCGCACCTCGGCTTTGGTGTTGGTCAAGGGCCAGTTGGCCTCGCCGGATGAATTCGGCGCCATCATCCTGCGCGCCAACGCGGACGGTTCGACCGTGCGGTTGCGTGACGTCGCCCGGATCGAGGTCGGCGGTCTCAGCTACCAGTTCAACACTCGCCTTGACGGCAAGCCGACCGCGGGTCTATCCGTGCTGATGTCGCCGACCGGCAACGCGCTGGCGACCGCGAGCGCGGTCGAGGCGAAGATGAAGGAGCTGTCGCGCTTCTTCCCGGCCAACATCTCCTACGAGATCCCCTACAACATCACGCCCGTGGTCGAGGCCTCGATCAAGAAGGTGCTGTCGACGCTGTTAGAGGCCGTGGTGCTGGTATTCGTGGTGATGTTCCTTTTCTTGCAGAACATCCGTTACACCATCATCCCGACCATCGTGGTGCCGGTGGCGTTGCTCGGCGCCTGCACCACGCTGCTGCTCGCCGGCTACTCCATCAACATGCTCGGCATGTTCGGCATGGTGCTCGCGGTCGGCATCCTCGTCGACGACGCCATCGTCGTGGTGGAGAACGTCGAGCGCATCATGGCGGAGGAAGGCCTGTCGCCGAAGGACGCGACGCGGAAAGCCATGTCGCAGATATCAGGCGCGATCATCGGCATTACGCTGGTGCTGATGGCGGTGTTCGTGCCGATGGCGTTTTTTCCTGGCTCGGTCGGCATCATCTATCGCCAGTTCTCGGTGACGATGATTGCAGCGATCGGCTTCTCCGCCTTCCTGGCGCTCTCGCTGACGCCGGCGCTGTGTGCGACCTTGCTCAAGCCTGTCGCGGCCGGCCACGGCCATGCGAGGCGCGGCGTGTTCGGTTGGTTCAATCGCATGCTCGAAGGCGGCAAGGAAGGTTATTCCCGCACGGTCGGTTTCTCGCTCAAGCGCACCGGCCGCCTGATGCTGGTCTATGCTGCGCTGCTGGTTGGCCTGTCCTGGGCCTTCGTCAGCCTGCCCGGCGGCTTCCTGCCCGTCGATGACCAGGGCTTTGTCACCACCGACGTGCAGGCGCCGTCCGACTCCTCCTACGGCCGCACCGAGGCCGTGATCGAGAAGGTGGAAAAATATTTGGCGCAACGGCCGGGTGTCGATAACGTCACCTTTCTTACCGGCTTCAGCTTTTCCGGCCAGGGCATGAACACTGCGCAGGCCTTCATCACCTTGAAGGACTGGTCGGAGCGCGGGCCGAAGGATTCAGCGGCGGCTGTTGTCAATGACATCAACCGCGATCTGTCCGCCTCGATCCGCGACGCCAAGATCTCGGCGCTGCAGCCGCCGCCGATCGACAATCTCGGCAACTCCTCCGGCTTCTCGTTCCGCCTGCAGGATCGCGGCCAGAAGGGCTATCCGGCGCTGATGAAGGCCGCCGACCGGTTGGTCGCGGAGGCCAATGCCAGCCCGGTGCTTCAGAAGGTCTATGTCGAAGGCCTGCCCGAGGCCGGCGTGGTCAATCTCGTGATCGACCGCGAGAAAGCCGGCGCCTTCGGCGTCACCTTCGAGGACATCAACAATACGATCTCGACCAATCTCGGCTCGAACTACATCAACGATTTCCCGAACCGCGGCCGCATGCAGCGCGTCGTGGTGCAGGCCGACAGCCGCGACCGCATGAAGACCGAGGACATCCTCAACTACAACGTCAAGAACAGCCGCGGCCAGCTGGTGCCGTTCTCCTCCTTCGCCACCGTCGAATGGTCGCGCGGCCCGACCCAGATCGCCGGCTTCAACTATTATCCGGCGGTGCGCATCTCGGGCGAGGCGAAGCCCGGCTTCACCTCGGGCGATGCCATCGCCGAGATGGAGAGGCTCGCCGGCAAGCTGCCGCGCGGCTTCGGCTATGAATGGACCGGACAGTCCCTCCAGGAGAAGCTGTCGGGCTCGCAGGCGCCGTTCCTGCTGGCACTCTCCGTTTTCGTAGTGTTTCTGTGTCTCGCGGCACTGTACGAGAGCTGGACCATCCCGCTCGCGGTGCTGCTCACCGTGCCGCTTGGCATCGTCGGCGCCGTGGTCGCGGCCATGTTGCGCGGCCTGCCCAACGACGTCTATTTCACCGTCGGCCTGATCACCATCATCGGCCTCGCCGCCAAGGATGCGATCCTGATCATCGAGTTCGCCAAGGATCTGCGCAAAGAAGGCAAGCCGCTGGTGGAAGCGACGATCGAAGCCTGCCGCCTGCGCTTCCGCCCGATCCTGATGACGGGTCTTGCCTTCATCTGCGGCGTGCTGCCGATGGCCATCGCCCACGGCGCCGGCGGCGCCAGCCAGCAAGCGCTCGGCTCCGTCGTGATGGGCGGCATGATCGCCGTCGTGATCCTGGCGCTGCTGATGGTGCCGGTGTTCTTCGTCTCCGTGCAGCGTGTGCTGGCGGGGGACAGGGAGAAGGAAGAGAAAAAGGCTGAGACGTATGGACCGCCTGCGCCGGCGGGAGCCGGCCACTAAGGTCCAACAGGCCTTCGGCTTGCTTTCCCTGAGGCGTCGATCCAGACTGCATCCCTGGATTGAAAGGATGTGCACTCGCGCACCACCGCGAATGCACGTAGAGCCTGCCCATTGAGAGCGTGTGATGCGTCTGACCGACATTGCGATCTCGAACTATCGCTCTATTAGGCGGCTCTCCATACCAATCCACCCGCTGTCCGTCTTTGTCGGCGAGAATGGCGTCGGCAAATCCAACCTCTACAAGTCCCTGTCGCTGTTGCGCGACGCGGCGACCGGGCGGATCACGCGCACGATCGCCGACGAAGGCGGATTGAATTCGGTGTGCTGGTCCGGGCTCCGCAAACGCGGTGAAGACGGACGGCTGCGGTTATCAGCCAGATTCGACAGCATCAGATATTCCATTGAGCTCGGATTTCCCGCCCCGCTCGAGGCGGCGTTTTCCGGCGAGCCGATGATCAAGAGCGAAAGCATCGAGGCGACGCGGGGCAAGCGCACCGTTCAAATGATGGAACGAAAGAATTCGCTCGTCAGCGTCCGCGGCGACAGCGGCGCATGGATAAACCACAAGGATGCGGTGTTGCCGTCAGAGACGGCGCTTGCGGGCTTTTCCGATGGCCAGGAATGCCCTGAAATCCAATTGGTCAGAGCCGCGATGCTGGGCTGGCGGTTCTATCATGACTTCCGTACTGATCCGGCCTCACCGATACGTAAGCCCTGTCTGGCGATCACGACGCCTTCGCTCAGCGCCGATGGCACCGATTTGGCCGCGGCGCTGGCGACACTTTATACAATCAGGGGAGATGCCACCGACCTGCAGGACGCAGTCGAGGATGCATTTCCGGGCGCTGAGCTCCGCGCCTGGGAGGAAGGCGGCCTGTGTGATTTTGACCTGCAACTGACGGATATGCCGCGGCCGTTCAGGGCTCACGAATTGTCCGACGGGACGCTGAAATACATTTGCCTGCTCGCGGTGTTCATGGGCTATCGATTGCCGCCGTTCATTGCACTGAACGAACCCGAGACCAGCCTGCATCCGTCGCTGCTGGCGCCATTGGCCCGGTTGATCGTCAGGGCCTCACGCCGCGCCGACATCTGGATCGTCACCCATTCGGAGCAACTGATGGAGGCGTTGCGAAGCGAGAGCTCGGTCCCGCTTCGCCGGGTGATCAAGGCGAAAGGCGCCACGACGATCGAGGGCCTGACCCTCGGCGGTGAATATCGCGAGGAGGAATCGGAAGACGACGATTCTTGAGTTCTGCAGATCGAGCCGTCGCCCGTATCCTTACGAAAGCTTCATCTTTCTCCGAGGGAACCGAACGCCGAGCAATCTGCTTGCACGCGGGGTTCGGGGTTCCACGGAGAAATCGTCCGAATGTTGCAGAAGATGCTTGCCGCTGCCGCCGTCGGCACCGGCGTGCTTGTGATGTCGAGCTTCACCGCGTCGGCGGCGATGGTCTGCCGGGGCCACACCTGCTGGCATACGCATGAGGCCTACGAGTTTCCGCACGAAGCGGGTGTCGTCGTCCATGAGGACAATTGGCACTGGGGTCCGCGCGAAAAGTTTGCCTTCCGCGAGCACGAGGGCCGCGGCTATTGGCACGGCCGCAAATGGGTGGCGTGGTAAGAGGCTGCGCGATGTGAGTCTGCAGGCCGCAATTGCGCGGCCTCCTACTTCCGCAAAATCTTCACCAGCTCCCCGTGCACGAATTCATTCCCGCACACCACATGCCCGGTCACCAGTGGATCGCCTGGGGTCGCGATATCGCTCACGGTGCCACCGGCTTCGCGCACCATCAGCACGCCGGCGGCGATGTCCCAGGATTGCAGGTTGCGCTCCCAATAGCCGTCGAGGCGGCCGGCGGCGACGAAGGCCAGGTCGAGTGAGGCGGCGCCGAAGCGGCGCAGGCCTGCGACACGGTCCTGGATCGCGGCCATCTCGCGGCGGAATTCCTCGTGGTCGCCGCGGCCGATGTGGGGCAGGCCGCAGGCCACGACGCATTCGTGGAGCTGGCGCCGGCCGGCCACGCGCAGGCGCTGGTCGTTGAGGAAGACGCCCTTGCCCCGCTCGGCGATGTAGAGCTCGTCATTGGCGGGGTTGTAGATCACGCCCGCGATGATGGTGCCCTCGCGCACGAGCCCGATCGAGATCGCGAATTGCGGGATCCCGTGCAGAAAGTTGGTGGTGCCATCAAGGGGATCGACGACCCAGGTGTGGCTCTTGTCGCTGCCCTCGCGAGTGCCGCCTTCCTCGCCGATGAAGCCGTAGCCGGGCCGCGCCTTGGAGAGGTCCTGGTAGAGGATCTCCTCGGCGCGCTTGTCCGCGAGGGTGACGAAATTGGCCGGGCCCTTGAGCGAGACCTGGAGATGCTCGATCTCGCCGAGATCGCGCTTGAGGCTGCGGCCGGCCCGGCGCGCGGCTTTGACCATGACGTTGATAGTGGCGGAATACAGCATGAGATCAGTCTTTGACGGGGGAGGGGCGCGGAACCACGCCATTTGAGGAGATGGGGTGCCTCGCGAGGGGGCAAACGTCAAGTCATTGCGTCAAGTCATTGCCTCAGGTCATCGTGCCCCAAGCCATTTTTTGGCCGCGGCCTCCGCCTTGGCGCGGTCGTCGGCCGGCAGCTCGGAAAACTGCTTGTCGAGCTCCGGGTCGCCCTTGCCGGCGGTTTTGGCGACCAGATGCCATTTGAATCCCTCGACCTTGTCCACCGATGTGCCCATTCCGTTGATCAGGACCCAGGCGAGGCGGTTCTGGGCAATCGCGCTGCCCTGGCGGGACGCCTTGCGCAGCAACGCGACGGCTGCGGGCTGGTTCTGGGGCGTGCCGGTGCCGTTGAACAGGGCTATGGCATATTCGACCTCGGCATCCACATTGTCGGCCAGCGAGGCGGCCTGGAGCAGCCGCACCGACCGTTCGAGGTCCTTCGGCACTCCGGTGCCTTCCTTGTAGAAGGTCGCAAGCGCGTATTGCGCCTCCGGCAAGCCGGCATCGGCCGCCTGGCGCAACAGCTCGGCGGAGCGATTGACGTCCTGCGGCAGGGTTTGTCCGTCGAGATAAAGCAAAGCGAGGTTATAGGCCGCCTTGGGCTCGCCGAGCTTGGCGGCGGAAGCCATCAGCTTGACCGCCTCCCCCTTGTCGACCGGGCCGCCGCGGCCGGCGATGCGCAGCATGGCGAGCGCGAACATCGCCTCGCGGTCGCCGGCATCGGACGCGCGCTTGTACCACTCGATCGCCTTGGCGTAGTCGCGCCTGATCCCCATCGCATTGGAATAGAGCTCGCCCAGCATGGTCATCGCCTTGGCGTCGCCGGTCTTGGCGCGCGCGCTGGCGAGTTCGAAGGCGGTCTTGTACTGGCCGCGCTGATAGGCGCCGAACACCAGATCGACGTTGGGATTGTCGGGGGCTGGTGCGGGGATCACCGTCGCAGGCAGCGCCGGGGTCGGCGACGCCGACGGCTTTGGCGCTGGCGCGGCTTCCTTCTTCTTGGTGATCGTGTGCGGCGCGACCTTGGGCTTGTCCTTGGCCGGCTCTTTAGGCTTCGGCTTCTCAGCCGGAGCGCTCGGGATGGTGGCCGGCGGCGTGATCTGGAGCTGCGCGAGCGCGGGTGTCGCCAGCAGCAGCGTGGTCAGAAGGGTGATGCGCGGGAGCGTCATGCCGGGCGCTGGCTCTGACCCGCCGCAACAGCCGTGAAGGCCTTCTTGATCGCGCCGTCGGCCTCGATCAGGGCGGCCTTGGGCCCGCGCGGATCGGCCCAGATGAAATCGCCGACCAGCACGAAATCGGCGCCGCTGGCGGCGAAGTCGTGAGCCTCTTCCAACGAAATGGCGTAGCCGACGCAGGGCGGCTCGAACAGCTCGGCCCACCAGTCCAGCCGCTCCGCGATCGCCTGTGACGACGGCCGCTGTCCCTTCGCGTCCGGCTCGCCGAACAGCAAATAATCCGCGCCGATCTCGCCTGCATCCATGGAATGGTGTCGCGTCGTCAGCCCGCCGACGCCGGCGATGCGATCGGGTTTGAGCGATGGCAGCGCCTCTTTCAGCGCGGCGATACCGGGCAGATGCGCGCCATCGGCGCCGCCGCGCGCGACGATTTCAGGATGGCCGTCGACGAGCAGGGCCGCGCCCGCATTCTGCACGACCGGCGCCAGCGCCTTGATCCGCGAGATCATGGTGCGCTGGTCGGTCTCCTTCAGCCGCACCAGCACGGCCGCGACATCGGCTGCCGCGAGCAGGTCAGGCAAGCCGGCGAGGAGCGCGGCGGGATCATCGACCACGGGCGTCGAGAGATAGAGGCGCGGCGCCGGGCGCGGCGGAGGCGGTTTGTTCGACAAGATCTAGGCTGCCTTCTGTTCCAGGCTGCTTTGCCATTCGCCCCGGGAGGCGAGGCCGTTCATGCGGGCGCGATGGCTGAATGCGTTCTGCCCGGCCGTAACATTCTCAGGCCGACCCGACCAGGCCTTCTGCGGCGCGGCCTGCAGCGCCCGGCCGTAGGAGAAGGTCAGGCCCCAGGGCAGCGGACCGAGCTTGTGCATGGCGTTGAGATGCGCGGTCGCCTCTTCGTCCGACTGGCCGCCGGAGAGGAAGGCGATGCCGGGCACCGCCGCGGGCACGCAAGCCTTCAGCAGCCGGATCGTCTTCTCGGCGACCTCCTCGACGGAGGCCTGCTTTGCGCATTTCTTGCCCGAGATCGCCATGTTCGGCTTCAGCACCATGCCCTCGAGCGCGACGCGCTGCAGGCGCAGCTCCTGGAAGGTCTTGTTGAGCACGCGTGTCGTCACATCATAGCAGCGATCGATGTCGTGATCGCCATCCATCAGCACTTCAGGCTCGACGATCGGCACGATCTGCGCGGCCTGGCACAGCGCGGCGTAACGTGCCAGTGCGTGGGCATTGACGCTGATCGCGGTCATCGAGGGGATGCCGCTCGCAATATCGATCACGGCGCGCCATTTGGCGAAACGCGCGCCGCGCTCGTAATATTTCTTCAAGCGTTCGGCGAGCTTGTCGAGCCCCACGGTGACGAGTTCGCCCGGGCACATCGGCAGGGCTTGCGTGCCCTCGTCGACCTTGATGCCGGGAATGGCGCCGCTACTCTCGATCAGCTTGACGAGCGGCGTGCCGTCCTTTGCATCCTGCCAGATCGTCTCGTCATAGAGGATCACGCCGGAGATGTACTGGCTCATGGCCTCCCTCGCGCGGAACAGCATCTCGCGATAGTCGCGACGGTTGGCTTCGGTCGATTCCACGCCGATGGCGTCGAACCGCTTCTTGATGGTGCCGGAGGATTCGTCGGCGGCAAGGATGCCCTTGCCCGGCGCGACCATGGCGGTCGCAACCCTGTTGAGCTCAGTCAGATTCATCGAGAGGTCCTCCCAAAACGATTCTGCCCTTGCCTGTGAAGTTAGACCGTTCTCGGGCTATTGCCGAGTTAACGTTGGTCGCAGGGTAACGGGGGGAGGCCGGGGTTGTTCGGCTCTCCCCGCTTGCGGGGAGAGGCCGGAATGCGCGCGATCAGCGCGGATTCCGGGTGAGGGGGACTCTCTTCGCGAGTCCACTGCCAGCGCCCCTGGGAAGACCCACCTCTCCCCGCAAGCGGGGAGAGGGGGAGGATAGAGCGGTTCAAGCTTACGCCACCTTCGCGATCGCTTACGCGACCTTGGGATCCAGCTCGCCCTTGGCGTAGCGCTTGGCCATCTCGGCGGGGGTCAGGATCTTCTTGAACTTGGCGGCTTGCCCCGCGGTATTGAACTCCTGGAGCCGCTGCTTGCACAGCTTGGTCATGGCCTCCATCGCCGGCTTCAGATACTTGCGCGGATCGAACTCTTCCGGATTGTCCTTGAGCACTTTCCGGATCTGGCCCGTCATGGCCATCCGGTTGTCGGTGTCGATGTTGATCTTGCGCACGCCGTTCTTGATGCCGCGCTGGATCTCGGCAACAGGCACGCCCCAGGTCGGCTTCATCTTGCCGCCATAGGCGTTGATGATGTCCTGCAGGTCCTGCGGCACTGAGGAGGAGCCGTGCATGACGAGATGGGTGTTCGGCAGCTTGCGGTGGATCTCCTCGATCACGTTCATGGCGAGGATGTCGCCGTCAGGCTTGCGGGTGAATTTGTAGGCGCCGTGAGAAGTCCCCATGGCGATCGCGAGCGCGTCGACCTTGGTCTCCTGCACGAACTTCACGGCCTCGTCCGGATTGGTCAGCAGCTGGTCGTGGCTGAGCTTGCCTTCGGCGCCGTGGCCGTCTTCCTTGTCACCCATGCCTGTTTCGAGCGAGCCGAGGACGCCGAGTTCACCCTCGACCGAGATGCCGCCGAGATGGGCCATGTCGGTCACGGTCTTGGTGACGCCGACATTGTAATTCCAGTCGCCCGGGGTCTTGCCGTCGGCCTTCAGCGAGCCGTCCATCATCACCGAGGTGAAGCCGGCCTGGATCGCGGTCATGCAGGTCGCGGCCTCGTTGCCGTGATCGAGATGCACGCAGACCGGAATGTGCGGATAGATTTCGGTGACCGCGTCCATCATGTGCTTGAGCATGACGTCGTTGGCGTATGAGCGGGCGCCGCGCGAGGCCTGGATGATGACGGGCGCGTCGACCTGGTTGGCCGCGTCCATGATCGCCAGCGCCTGCTCCATGTTGTTGATGTTGAAGGCCGGTACGCCGTAATCGTTCTCAGCCGCATGGTCGAGCAATTGACGCAACGTGATCCGAGCCATCTGTCATTTCTCCCTTTGGGCCCTCAGGGCCGCTTGCTTCTCGTCGGCGAATTACTTGGTGCGCAGAACTTCGACGCCGGGCAGAGGCTTGCCCTCCATCCATTCAAGGAATGCGCCGCCGGCGGTCGAGACATAGGTGAACCGGCCGGCAACCTGGGCCTGGTTGAGGGCAGCCACAGTGTCGCCGCCGCCCGCGATCGAAACCAGCTTCTTGGCCTTGGTGCGCTCCGCGGCGTGCTTGGCCGCAGCGACCGTGCCGCGGTCGAACGGCTGCATTTCGAAGGCGCCGAGCGGCCCGTTCCAGACCAGCGTCGCAGCATCGTCGATGGCCGCGTGGATGCGCGCGATCGACTGCGGGCCGACGTCCAGGATCATGCCGTCGGCCGGGATCGCATCGAGGCCGTAGGCGTGCGAGGGCGCATTCGCCGCGAAGTGATAGGCGACAGTGGCGTCGACCGGCAGGATGATGGCGCAGTTGGCGGCGTCCGCCTTCTCCATGATCCGCAGTGCGGTCGGCGCGAGGTCCTTCTCGGCCAGCGACTTGCCGACGCCGACGCCCTGGGCGTGCAGGAAGGTGTTGGCCATGCCGCCGCCGATCACGAGCGCGTCGACCTTGGTGACGAGGTTTTCCAGGAGATCGATCTTGGTCGAGACCTTGGCGCCGCCGATGATGGCGATGACGGGCTTGGTCGGCGAGCCCAGCGCCTTCTCGAGCGCATCGAGCTCGGCCTGCATGGTGCGGCCGGCATAGGCCGGCAGCTTGTGGCCGAGGCCTTCGGTCGAGGCATGGGCGCGGTGCGCGGCCGAGAACGCGTCGCTGACCCAGATGTCGCCGAGCTTTGCCAATTCTGCGACGAAGGCCGGATCGTTCTTCTCTTCTTCTTTATGGAAGCGGGTGTTTTCCAGGCAGAGGATCTCGCCGTCCTTCAGGGCTGCAACCGCCTTGGCGGCGGGCTCGCCGATGCAGTCGTCGGCGAACGCGACAGGCTTCTTCACGACCTGCGCCAGCGCCTGCGCGACCGGCAGAAGCGAATCCTTGGCGTCGCGGCCCTTGGGCCGGCCGAAATGCGCGAGCAGGATGACCTTGCCGCCCTTGTCCGAGATTTCGGTGATGGTCGGCGCGACGCGCTCGAGCCGGGTCGCGTCCGTGACGCGGCCGTTGTCCATCGGCACGTTGAGATCGACGCGCAGCAGCACGCGCTTGCCCTTCACGTCGACGTCGTCGAGGGTGCGGAATTTGTTGGTCATCTCTGACTCTCTTGTCCCGGGCGCATTGCGGCACGAAGCGCCGCTGTGCAGAACCGGGACCTACGCTGGAGGAACATGGGTCCCGGATCTGCGAAGCAGCGTTTCACGCTGCGTCGCGTCCGGGACACGAGAGCGGAGTTAGATCACCTTCGACATCGCAACGGCGGTGTCCGCCATGCGGTTCGAAAAACCCCACTCGTTGTCGTACCAGGACATCACGCGCACCAGCGTGCCGTTCTGCACCTTGGTCTGGTCCTCGTGAAAGGTCGAGGAGTGCGGATCGTGGTTGAAGTCGATCGAGACGTTCGGCGCGTTGGTGTAGCCGAGCACGCCCTTGAGCTGCTGCTCCGAGGCGCGCTTCATCGCCGCGTTGATTTCCTTGGCGTCGGTGGCGCGCTTGGCGACGATCTTGAGGTCGACGACCGAGACGTTCGGGGTCGGCACGCGGATCGCAACGCCGTCGAGCTTGCCCTTCAACTCGGGCAGCACGAGGCCGATGGCCTTGGCGGCGCCGGTCGAGGTCGGGATCATCGACATCGCAGCCGCACGGCCGCGGTAGAGATCCTTGTGCAGCGTGTCCAGGGTCGGCTGGTCGCCCGTGTAGGCGTGGATCGTGGTCATGAAGCCGGTCTCGATGCCGACGAGGTCGTTCAGCACCTTGGCGATCGGCGCGAGGCAGTTGGTGGTGCAGGAGCCGTTGGAGACGACCATGTGATCTTTGGTCAGCGTCTCGTGGTTGACGCCGTAGACGATGGTGGCGTCGGCGCCGTCAGCGGGCGCGGAGACCAGCACGCGCTTGGCGCCGGCGGTCAGATGCGCGGAGGCCTTGTCCTTCGAGGTGAAGATGCCGGTACACTCCAGCGCGATGTCGACGCCGAGATCCTTCCACGGCAGCTTCGAGGGATCGCGCTCGGCGCTCACCTTGATCTTGCCATTGCCGAGGCTGATCGAGTCACCCTCGACCGTCACCGTGCCGGGGAAGCGGCCATGGACGCTGTCGTAACGAAGGAGATGAGCGTTGGTCTCGACCGGGCCGAGGTCGTTGATGCCGACGACCTCGATGTCCTTGCGCCCCGACTCCGCGATCGCCCGCAGGACGTTGCGGCCGATGCGGCCAAAACCGTTGATTGCCACGCGGACTGCCATGTTTCGTCTCCTTCAATGACCGTTGTCATCCCGCACAGCGCGCTTCTAACGCGCCGGCGAGGGTTTTTTAGGGGCGGACGCCCGGTTCGGCCGGGCGGTGCTTGATCATATGGAAGACTACGTAGTCCTTTTTTCGGGCAAGCTCAACTCTCAGGAAACGCGCTTCACGACGGCGTTAACCGCAGCCTCGGCGGTAATGCCAAAGTGTTTGAAAAGGTCCTTTGCCGGCGCGCTGGCGCCAAAGGAATGCATGCCCACGAATTCGCCATCCTGGCCGATCACGGCGTCCCAGCCCCAGCGCACGGCCGCCTCGATCGCGACCTTCACCGGCGCATGGCCGATGATGGCGGCACGCTTGGCCTCTGGTTGCGCTAACAACAGCTCGAGCGAGGGCACCGAGACCACCCGCGACGCGATGCCGCGCTCGGCGAGCTGCTTCTGGGCGGCCACCGCGATCTCGACCTCGGAGCCGGAGGCGAACAGCGTCGCCTTGGCTTCACCCTGGGCTGCAACCAGTTCGTAGGCGCCTGATTGGCAGGCGTTCTCGTTGGCGGTGGTGCGGAGCTGCGGCAGGTTCTGCCGCGTCAGCGCCAGCACGGTCGGGCCATCGATCCGGTTCAGGGCAAGCTCCCAGCACTCGGCGACCTCGATGGCGTCGCAGGGGCGGAACACGCGCATGTTCGGAATCGCACGCAGCGCTGCGAGATGCTCGACCGGCTGATGGGTCGGACCGTCTTCACCAAGGCCGATGGAATCGTGCGTCATGACGTAGACGACGCCGGCGCCCATCAGCGCGGCCAGCCGCATCGCAGGGCGCGCGTAGTCGGTGAAGACGAGGAAGGTCGCGCCGTTCGGCGCGAAGCCGCCGTGCAGGAAGATGCCGTTCATCGCAGCCGCCATGCCGTGCTCGCGGATGCCGTAATGGATGAAGCGGCCCTTCGGCGTCTTGGCGGAGAAGGCGGTCGCCGACTTCGCCTTGTTGTTGTTGGAGCCGGTGAGGTCGGCGGAGCCGGCGAGGAATTCCATCGGCATCGCGCCGGCGATCACCTCGATGACGGCTTCCGACGATTTGCGGGTGGCCGCAGTCATCGGTTTTTCCAAAAGCTCCTTCTTGTAGGTGCGGAATGCCTTGGCGAGCGAGGCCGGTCGCTCATGACGCAGGCGGCGCTCGAACTCGGCGCGCTTGCGGCTGCCGAGTTCGCCGAGCCGCCCTTCCCATTCCTGCCGAGCGGCTGCGCCGCGGCTGCCGGCTGCGCGCCAGGCCTTCAGCACGTCGTCGGGCACGGAGAACGGCTCGAGCGAGATGCCGAGATTTTCCTTGGCGGCCTTGAGCTCGTCGGCGCCGAGCGCTTCGCCATGCGCCTTCGCGGTGCCGGCCTTGTGCGGCGCGCCGAAACCGATGGTGGTGCGGCAGGCGATCAGCGTCGGCTTGTTGGACTTTTGCGCGCGGGTGATCGCAGCCGCGATGGCGGCCTGATCATGACCGTCGATCTTCTCGGCGGCCCAGCCGGCCGACTTGAAGCGCTTCACCTGGTCGACCGAGTCGGAGATCGAGGTCGGGCCGTCGATCGAGATGCCGTTATCGTCGTAGAGCACGATCAGCTTGCCGAGCTTCCAGTGGCCGGCCATCGCGATCGCTTCCTGCGACACGCCTTCCATCAGGTCGCCGTCGGAGGCGATCACATAGGTGTGGTGATCGACGATCTTCCTGCCGAACTCGGCGGCGAGCATCTTCTCGGCGAGCGCCATGCCGACCGCGGTCGAGATGCCCTGGCCGAGCGGGCCGGTGGTGGTCTCGATGCCCTTGGTGTGGAAATTCTCGGGATGCCCCGGTGTCAGCGAGCCGAGCTGGCGGAAGTTCTTGAGCTGGTCCAGCGTCATCGCTTCGTTGCCGGTCAAGTACAGCAACGCGTAGAGCAGCATCGAGCCGTGGCCGGCCGACAGCACGAACCGGTCGCGGTCGGGCCAGTCGGTTGCAGCCGCATCGTATTTCAGGAATTGCGTGAACAGCACCGTGGCCATGTCGGCGGCGCCCATCGGCAGGCCGGGATGGCCCGACTTCGCCTTCTCGACGGCATCCATTGCGAGGCCGCGGATTGCGTTGGCCATGCGGTTGTGGTCGACCTGCGTCATGTCTGAAATCCGTCTGAAATGAAGCGCTTGGCGGCGGTTCGCCCGCGCGGAAAGGAGCCTTTCGGCCTCGGAAGGTCGGGGCTGGGATAGCATCTCGGTTCCGGCAGGCCAAGGCAATCAAACGCGCCACGACCCGAAAAGCTGCTTATCGGTGCATAGTTTCGCGGCGACGTTGCGCTTGGCTAGCTTGCCACGTAAATTTCTGCTTCTAACCGCTTGCCGAACCGAGTCTTTTGCCGGGCGGCAGGCCCCCGAGGTAAAGGTTACGCAAGCCCACAGGTTCCGCCGCTGACTGCATGAACGATCGCGTTTCCAAAAGCTCTGCCATGACGGAGTCCTCCGCCGTCGAGATCGAGATCGCGACCCGTAGACTCACGGCGGCACTCGACGCGCTCGAAAGCGCGGTCGAGCGGCGGCGCGACGCCGACCGCGATGAGAACGAGCTTGCGACGCGAATCCAGGCGCTGGGCGCAGACCGCTCGCGCTTAGCCGACGAGCTCGATGGTGCGCTGATGAAGGCGCGCAAGCTCGAGCGCACCAACCGCGAGATCTCCGACCGGCTGGACTCCGCGATCGTGACGATACGCTCGGTGCTCGATACCGGAGAGGACGGATGAGCCACATCAACGTCACCATCAACGCCCGGCAATACCGCATGGCCTGCGAGGAAGGCCAGGAGGTGCGGCTGTTGAAGCTCGCCGAAAGCCTGGAGACGCGGATCCAGTCGCTGCGTGGGAAATTCGGTGAGATCGGCGATGCGCGACTTACCGTGATGGCGGCGCTGACCGTCTGCGACGAGCTGGTCGACGCCGGCAATCGCATCCGCACCATGGAGCAGGAGCTGGTCGAGCTCCGCGATTTCCGCAACGCCGCCGTCGAGCGCGCCCGGATCACGCAGACCGCCGTGGTCAACGCGCTGAACGCAGCGGCGGAGCGTATCGAGAAGTCGACGCAGGTGTTGAACCGGACCGTCGGGAATGGAATTGCGATCGGGTGATGGTCTCCTCTCCCTCTCCGCTGGGAAAGGACCCCCAAGAGGAGAGAACCGCACCCGCGCCTGCGGCGCGACCTCTCCCGCAAGCGGGAGAAGTGAGTAACCACCGGTTGGGCTGGCGATTCGTCAGTATCGTTGTTACATTGCGCGAGCGAGGCTGCGACGTGCGTCAGGAGCCATATATCCCCGGGGCCTTATCGATCCTTTAGGGAACTGTCCCTGGCCGGGCCCGTGGGCCCGGACATATGGTGCCCACCTACTTTCGTAGGGAACTCCGGGATCGAGTGCTTCAACGGCGTCCGCGGCTTCGCACTTTTGTTTGCTTGGTTCGTGCCTGTCGAAACGAGTGCGGCCAATTCGGCAGGTGTCATTCCCCGCGAAAGCGGGGAATCCAGTACGCCGCGGCTCTTGTGTGAATCGCCACCGCCTCTGGAATGCTGGATCACCCGCCCCGGTGCGCAAGGGTGCACAAGCGGGTGATGACCGTGGGGACCCTGCGCATGTCCAACTCCAAATCCGAACTCCGCGCCAAAGCCCTCGCCGCGCGCGACGCACTCAGCGAGAAGAAGCGCAGCACCGCCGCGGCAAAGCTCGCCAAGCGTGGGCTGCCGTTCAAGCTGCTGCCCGGCAGCGTCGTCTCCGGTTACTCGCCGATCCGCAGCGAGATCGATCCGATGCCGTTGATGAAGAAGCTCGCGGAGGAGGGCGCCAGGCTGGCGCTGCCCTGCGTGACCGCGCGCGGCCAGTCGCTGATCTTCCGCATCTTCCATCCAAATGATCGCCTCATGCTCGGCCCGCTCGGCATCCCGGAGCCGTCGCCTGCGGCGAGCGAAGTCATTCCCGACGTTATGTTGACGCCGCTTGCGGCCTTCGACCGTCTGGGCCACCGCATCGGCTATGGTGCGGGGCATTATGATTTCACCTTTGCGCACTTGCGCAAAGCCAAGAACATCCTCGGCATCGGGCTCGCTTTTGCAGCGCAGGAGATCAAGGCGGTTCCGGCACTATCGCACGACGTGGCGCTGGATTATGTGCTAACGGAATCCGACGTGTTCGATTTCCGGAGTTCTGAAGTTGCGCATTCTCTTCGTGGGTGATGTCGTCGGCCGTAGCGGGCGCAACGCCATCGCCGAATTTCTGCCCGGCATGGTCAAGGACTGGTCCCTCGATTTCGTCGTCGTCAACGGCGAGAATTCGGCCGGCGGCTTCGGCATCACGGAAGCCATCTATCAGGAGTTTCTCGACGCCGGCGCCGATGCGGTGACGCTTGGCAATCACTCCTGGGACCAGCGCGAGGCGCTCGTCTTCATCGAGCGCGCCGAGCGCCTGGTGCGTCCCGCGAACTATCCGCGCGGCACGCCCGGCCGCGGCGCCGCTCTGGTCGAGACCAAGAACGGCAAGCATGCCCTCGTCGTCAACGCGTTGGGGCGCGTCTTCATGACCCCGTTCGACGATCCCTTCGCAGCGCTCGAGCGCGAGTTGGGTGCCTGTCCGCTCGGCGTCGCGGCCGACGCTATCGTCGTCGACTTCCATTGCGAGGCGAGTAGCGAGAAGCAGGGCGTCGGCTTCTTCTGCGATGGCCGCGCCAGCCTGGTCGTCGGCACCCACACCCATGTCCCGACCGCCGATCACCAGATCCTGTCAGGCGGCACTGCCTACATGACCGACGCCGGCATGACCGGCGATTACGACTCCATCATCGGCATGCAGAAGGAGGAGCCGCTGCGGCGATTCACGTCCGGGATTCCGTCGGGGCGCTTCGAGCCGGCCGCGGGCGTTGCGACGCTGAGTGGCGTGGCGGTCGAGACGGATGACGCAACGGGCCTCGCGCTGCGGATTGCACCGGTGCGCGCAGGCGGAAGGCTGGAGCCGGCGACGCCGAAGTTCTGGTTGAGTTGAGGGCGAGTACTGCACAGTTCGTGTGGTCCCGGCCCAGTTGCGCAATTGCGCACGGGGGCGGGACCCATAACCCCGGGGCCTCGACTCGGGGCCGACCATTGGCTCCGCGCGGCATTCCCATCCCGCGTTCGATCTTTAAGGATGATTCGCGCCCGGCGTGTTGGCCTGAGCGTGCACTACAGCTTGTAGGCCGTGCGAAATCCGCCCCAGTGCCGGCCCTGCACGCGGATCGGGACGTCGATTTCCCGCATCATCACCATGTTGCCGTTGCCCATGTCGCGCGCATAGCTCTGGATCAGGTACGAGCGCTGGTTGTGCGCCGCCGCCAGCCCCGCCGGATCGTTGAAGATGCGGCGGTTGCGGCAATTGGCCGTGTTCCAGGCGGCATCGCCCGGTCGCTGCGGATGCGAATAGATCTTGTTGTGGACCGGCAGGAAGCCGTTGCGGTCGACCATGGCGCAGAACGCCATGCGGGGCTCCTTGGCCAGAAAGGCTTCCTGGAATGGCGGCAGCGCGCGATCGGCCCAATCAAGATATCTCGTACGGTACTGCTGCGGATTGGTGCCTGATATCGCGGCGTAGTCGGTGTCGAAGAGGTCGTCCATCCTGACCTCGCCGCGCGCGACTGCCTGTTCGAATATCCGCGTCAGCGCGTTGCCGGCCTCCATCGCGCGGGTGACGAACTCCGTATTCTCCTCGTGGATCGACCAGAGCTTGTCTTCGATCCTTTCGCGCAGCGCGGCATTGGCGTTGACGAATTGCGTGCGCGCGCCGGCCTTGGACTGCTCGACCACGCGGAGGCGGCAGGCGCCGACGTCTTCGAGGATGCCGTCGAGGATCGCCTGCGGCGCGAGCCGGCTTGCGTCCGCGCCGCCGATCAGCACGCCGTCCATCGCGATCTCGTAGACCGGCAGCACGCCGCGCCCGCTCTCGAATTTGAGCTGGCAGGGCAGCCGCTCGGTCTTGCGACGGTCGTCGTGCTCGTTCTGCTTGAGCAGCACGGCGCATCGCGATTTCAGCTTCTGCGCGAATGTCGTCACCGCCTTGCCGGCGCTGGCGACGTTCTCGCCATGGGTCTCGGCCGCCTTGGTCGCGGCGTCGATCTCGGCCGCGCTCTCGCCGACCGAGATGATGAATTGCGATGCGCTGCTCGCGCTGCCGGAGACCTCGCTGGTGGTGGCATTCTGCTCGGCCACCGCGCCATTGACGGTGTCGAACACGGGACGGATCGCCTCGATGGCCTGCGAGATGCGGTGCACGGCGTCGGCGGAGCCTGCGGCGTCTCGCTGCAGCGCGTCGATCTTCTTGGAAATCTCCTCCGTCGCTCCTTGCGTCTGCACCGCAAGCGCCTTCACCTCGGTCGCGACGACCGCAAAGCCCTTGCCGGCGGCCCCGGCGCGCGCGGCTTCGATGGTCGAGTTGAGCGCGAGCAGCGTGGTCTGCCGCGCGATCTGGGCGATCAGATTGACGACGTTGCCGATCGCGGCGGAGGATTCGCGCAGGCGATCGACATTTTCGCGCGCTTCCTGGGCGGCGGCGCTGGCCTGGTCGGCGAGCTTGCCGGCCTCGCGGACCTGCGCGCCGATGCCTTGCGCGGATTGGGTGAACTTGTCGGCGGCCCGAGCAAAGCCCGAGGCGTTCGATTGTGCGGCGTTGGTCCGGCCGGTCAGAGCATCGGTGCGCCGGCGGATATCGGCGAGCGTCGCCGCGGTCGCTTCGGCACCACCTGCGACCGAATTGGCGGCGCGCTCGAGTTGGCGGATCATGGCGCCGAGCTCGAGTTCCAGCAGTTCCAGGATTTCGCGGGCCGTATCGACCTCGGCGGCCGGGGCGGGCTCGGCTGCCGGCTGGGCGGCCGGCGAAGCGACCGCGGGCGCGGCCATGTCGGGCAGACGCTTCCGAAATAATGCGAACGCCATCGGCTCTACTCTTGTCGGGGAACGGGCGGACGCTATTTTCCCAGACCAGAGTGAAATCAGGGTTAACGGTGCCTGTTTCTTGGGCATCGTGCACTACGTCGATACCTTAAGGCATGAGAGGCCCTTTCATTCCGGTGGGTTGGCGGCCTATAAGGCCCGCGCTTCCCCACGCTCACCTTTGGCGCACGATTCCCTAGAGAAGATCACGCATGGCCGGACATTCCCAATTCAAGAACATCATGCACCGCAAGGGGCGGCAGGATGCGCAGAAGTCAAAACTGTTCGGCAAGCTGGCGCGCGAAATCACCGTCGCGGCCAAGCTGGGCACGCCCGACCCCAACATGAACCCGCGCCTGCGTGCGGCCATCATCGCGGCGCGTCAGGAAAACATGCCGAAGGACAATATCGAGCGTGCGGTCAAGAAGGCGCTTGGCAACGAAGGCGAGAACTATGACGAGATCCGCTACGAGGGCTATGGCCCCGGCGGCGTCGCGGTCATCGTCGAGGCGCTGACCGACAATCGCAACCGGGCCGCATCCGACATCCGTTCGTTCTTCACGAAGTCCGGCGGCAATCTCGGCGAAACCGGCTCGGTCTCCTTCATGTTCGATCGCACCGGCATCATCGAATATGACCGCAGCGTCGCTGACGACGATTCGGTGCTGGATGCCGCGATCGAGGCCGGCGCCGACGACGTGGTCTCGAGCGAGAGCGGTCACGAAATCTACGCCTCGACCGAAGGTTATCGCGACGTCGCCAAGGCACTGGAAGCCAAGTTCGGCGAGCCGCGCAAGGCCGCGTTGATCTGGAAACCGCAGAACACGGTCGCCGTCGACGATGAGACCGGCGAGAAGCTGTTGAAGCTGATGGACCTGCTCAACGAGCATGACGACGTCCAGAACGTCTACGCCAATTTCGAGGTGTCGGACACGCTAGTCGCGAAGATGGGCGGCTAGGAACGCGAAACTCCTTTCCCCTGTTTACTTCTGTTCTGTTTGTGTTTCGCTATCATGGGCCAACCGCTATCACTGGCCCATGACCGCGCTCCCGATTCGCCAACCCGTTCGCATCATCGGCATCGACCCCGGCCTGCGCCGCACCGGCTGGGGCGTGATCGAGGCTGAGGGCAACCGCCTCATCTACGTCGCCTGCGGTTCAGTGGAACCGCCGCACGATTTGCCGCTGTCGAGCCGGCTGCTGTCGATCCATGAGGGGCTTGCGGCCGTTCTCTCCAGTCACCAGCCGACGGAAGCCGCGGTCGAGCAGACCTTCGTCAATAAGGACGGCGTCGCGACGCTGAAACTTGGCCAGGCTCGCGGCGTCGCCATGCTCGCGCCCGCGATGTTCGGCATCGCTGTCGCCGAATACGCGCCGAACCAGGTGAAGAAGACCGTGGTCGGCGCCGGCCATGCCGACAAGCAACAGATCGCAATGATGCTGAAGATCTTGCTGCCCAAGGCCGAGCCGCCGTCGGCGGACGCCGCGGATGCGCTCGCCATCGCCATCACGCACGCCCATCACCGCCAGAGCACGGCGCTTCGGCTGAAGGTCGCGGGACTATGATCGGCAAGCTCAAGGGCCCTGATCGATTCCTACGGCGAGGACTACGTTCTCCTCGACGTCGGCGGCGTCGGCTATCAGGTGCATTGCTCGGCACGCACGCTGCAGCATCTGCCCTCACCGGGCGAAGCGGCCGTATTGTCGATCGAGACCTATGTCCGCGAGGATCAGATAAAACTGTTCGGCTTCCGCACGGATCACGAGCGCGAATGGTTTCGCCTGCTCCAGACCGTGCAGGGCGTCGGCGCCAAGGTCGCGCTCGCCGTGCTCGGCACGCTGGCGCCGGCCGATCTCGCCAATGCGATTGCCCTCCGTGACAAGGCGGCTGTCGCGCGCACGCCCGGCGTCGGGCCCAAGGTGGCCGAGCGTATCGTCACCGAGTTGAAGGACAAGGCGCCGGCCTTCGCCAATGTCGATCCGGCGGTCGTGCATCTCGCCGGCGCAGTCGACGAGCAGCGCGCGCCACGACCGGTGACGGACGCGATCTCCGCGCTGGTCAATCTCGGCTACGGCCAGCCGCAGGCCGCTGCGGCCATTGCATCCGCGTCGCGCAGCGCGGGTGAGAATGCCGAGACGGCGCAGCTCATCCGCCTCGGCCTGAAGGAGCTCGCGAAGTGAGCGATCCCAAGCCCAACCGCATGGTCTCGCCCGAGCGCCGCAGCGACGATGTCGGCGACACTGCACTGCGTCCGCAATCCTTGTCCGACTTCGTCGGCCAACAACAGGCGCGCCAAAATCTCTCGATCTTCATCGAGGCGGCGCGCAAGCGCGGCGAGGCGCTGGATCATGTGCTGTTCGTCGGCCCGCCCGGTCTCGGCAAGACCACACTGGCGCAGATCGTCGCCAAGGAACTGGGGGTCGGCTTTCGCGCCACGTCGGGTCCCGTCATCGCCAAGGCCGGCGATCTCGCCGCGCTCTTGACCAATCTCGAAGAGCGCGACGTGCTCTTCATCGACGAGATCCATCGCCTCAGTCCGGCGGTGGAGGAGGTGCTCTATCCGGCGATGGAGGACTTTCAGCTCGACCTCATCATCGGCGAGGGGCCGGCGGCTCGCTCGGTCAAGATCGAGCTGTCGAAATTCACCCTCGTCGGCGCCACCACGCGCGCCGGCCTGCTTACCAATCCCCTGCGCGACCGCTTCGGCATTCCCGTCCGCCTCAACTTCTATACGATCGAGGAGCTGGAGAGCATCGTCAGCCGTGGTGCGCGCGTGCTCAAGGTGGGTATGAGCGCGGATGGCGCCAACGAAATCGCGCGCCGCGCCCGCGGCACGCCGCGCATCGCCGGCCGCCTGCTCCGCCGCGTTCGCGATTTTGCCTCCGCGGCCGATGCCGACAAGATCGACCGCAAGATCGCCGACCACGCGCTGAGTGCGCTCGAAGTCGACGCCGCCGGCCTCGATGCCATGGACCGCCGCTATCTCACGACGATCGCGATGAACTATGGCGGCGGCCCAGTGGGCGTCGAGACGATGGCGGCGGCATTGTCAGAGCCGCGCGATGCGATCGAGGACATCATCGAGCCGTATCTCATTCAGTGCGGCTATCTGCAGCGTACCCCGCGCGGCCGCCTGCTCACCTCGCACGCCTTCCGCCATCTCGGCATCGCCGAACCGTCGCGGGATGCGGCGGCGCAGTTCGGCCTGTTCGGCTCGGACGAAACCGACGAGTGATCTGCGCGCTCGCGCGGTGCTCCTGACGTCATGAAATTTCTGTAATCTCTGTGCAGATGATTTGCACAAGCGCACCCCAATTCCGCTCCATTCGAGCTGCATCACGGAAGCGCATCACGAGCAAGCTTCCATGATTTCTCGACGTCATCTCATCCGTTCTGTCGGCGGCCTGTCAGCGCTCGGCTTCTCGACGGCCGCCTATGGCGTCGGCGTTGAGCCGGAGCTGCGGCCACGGATCACCCGCTATCGCCCGGCTCCGCGGCAATGGCCCGCCGATTTTCCGCTCAGGATCGCCGTGATCGCCGATATCCATGCCTGCGAGCCCTGGATGTCGCTCGAGCGGATCGAGGCCATCGTCGATCAGGCCAACGCGCTCAAGCCCGATCTCGTCGTTCTGCTCGGCGACTATGTGGCCGGCCACCATTATGTCACGCGGCTCATTGCGGCCGATGAATGGGCCAGGGTGCTGACCGGCCTCAAGGCGCCACTCGGCATTCATGCCGTCCTGGGCAATCACGATTATTGGGACGACAAGGTCGTCCAGCGCGCCGGGCAGGGCGTGCCGGTTGCCCGACGCGCGCTGCAGGCGGCCGGCATTCCCGTCTATGAAAACGACGCCGTGCGCCTCACCAAGGACGGCCGCTCGTTCTGGCTCGCCGGTCTCGGCGATCAGCTCGCCTACGCGCCGGCCCAACGCTACGGTCGCGCGCGGAGCTTTGGCGCCGACGATCTCATGGCGACGCTCGCGAGGATCACCGACGATGCGCCCGTGATCCTGCTCGCGCACGAGCCCAACATCGCCTGGCGCGTGCCCGCGCGCGTCGCGCTGCAGCTGTCCGGCCACACCCATGGCGGCCAGGTCCGCCTGTTCGGCTGGTCGCCCGCGCTTCCGCCGGAATATGCCGCGCAACTCGTTTACGGCCACTTTCGGCTGAAATGCGACGTCGTCGTTTCCGGCGGTCTCGGTTGCAGCATCGTGCCGGTCCGCGTCGGCGTGCCGCCCGAGATCGTCGAGGTGACCTTGGGACGGGCGCCGGCCGCAATTGTGTCCTAGCCGCGCTTGCGCGGCCGGGCGTTTTTGCGCACAACGGGCCGGTAGCTACAAGCGAAGAGGCTCGCGACGTGACAGCCCATCTCGACGGCGAGATCCGCGACGGCCGCCACCACATGCAGGTCCGCGTCTATTACGAGGACACGGATTTCTCAGGCATCGTGTATCACGCCAATTACCTGCGCTACATGGAGCGTGGGCGCACCAATCATCTCAGGTTGATGGGCGCCGAGCAGCAGGCGCTGTTCGAGCAGGTCGAAACCGAAGGCGCAGGCTTCGCTTTCGTCGTGCGCTCGATGCATCTCGATTTCCTCAAGCCGGCGCGGATGGACGATGTGCTCGATGTCGTGACCTGGCCGGTTGCGGTGAAGGGCGCGTCGATCATGCTGGCGCAGGAGGTGCGGCGCGGTGAGGAGCTGCTGGTCAAGGCTGAGGTGCGCGTCGCCTTCATCAGCGGCGGCCGGGCGCAGCCGATCCCGAAATCGATCCGCAGGCTGATGAAGGCCGATCTGATTTCGTGATCGCCTGATAGGGGATGCCCTATCGACTCCGTCGCAAGCAGGAATAGATTGCGGTCCCGATCAACCGATGAGGCCACAATGTCGCGCCCGCCGCTTCCGCCCTTCACCCGAGAAACTGCTGCGCAAAAGGCGCGGATGGCCGAAGATGCCTGGAATTCACGCGATCCGGTGCGGGTCTCGCTCGCCTATACCGAGGACAGCCGCTGGCGCAATCGCTCGGAAGTGTTTCAGGGCCGCGAGGCCATCGTCGCCTTCCTTACCCGAAAATGGGAGAAGGAGCAGGACTATCGCCTGATCAAGGATCTCTGGGCCTTCGACCAAAACCGCATCGCGGTGCGCTTCCAGTATGAATGGCACGACGCCAGTGGCCAGTGGTATCGCTCCTACGGCAACGAGCAGTGGGAGTTCGACGAGCACGGCCTGATGCGGCGGCGCGAGGCCTCGATCAACGACATCGCGATTTCCAAGACGGACCGCCGCTTTCACTGGGCAGCGCCGGGGCCGCGGCCGGCTGATGTGCCGGGGCTGGGGACGGATCCGTTCTGAATTGCGCCTCTCCCTCTCCCGCAAGCGGGGGCGAGGTGAAATCAGCGCCTCGCCAAAAACCTCGTAATCGCGCCGCCGAGCTTCGCGCTGTCCATCGGCTCTGCCAGCGACGCCCTTGCCTTGGCAACAACATCATCCGGCGCCTTGCCCTCGCGCAGTTCGCAGCATACTTCCGCGAACGCCACATCGAACTCCGGATGCGGCTGCACCGTCAGCGTCGCGCCGTTGGCGTAGAGCAGGCCGGCATGCGGGGTGAATTCCGACGAGAGGATAGTCAGCGCACCGGCGGGCGATTCGATCACCTGGTCCTGATGCGAGCAGGCAATGGCAACCGCTTCGCCATCGACGACGCCGTTGTCCGGTAGCACGCGATAGACGTGCCGGCCGATGCCCCAGCCCTTGTCCGATTTGCGTACGGTCCCGCCGAGTGCCTGCGCGATCAGCTGGTGACCGAAGCAGACGCCGACCATCGGCGTTCTGCTGGCGTAGGCGCTGCGTACGAAATCTTCCAGCGGTGCGATCCAGTCGAGGCCGTCATAGACGCCGGCGGCGGCACCGGTGATCAGCACGGCCTCGAGCTTGCCCGGATCGGGCAGCGCATCGCCGTTCGGGATGCTGACGATGTCGACCGCGGCTGATGGATCCTCGGCGCGAACCATGCGCTCGAACATGTCCGGGAATGAGCCGTGTCGCTCACGATATTTTGGCGGGACCTGCCCGGTCTCGATGATGGTGATGCGTGCCATGTGTCCTCAGGTAGGAGATCGGCTTTCTCTCTGCAAGCGTTCGATCATCCCGACGCGGGTCGGGCGTCGAACTCCGCGAGCGACTTGCGCATCGTCTCGACCAGATCGAGCGCCACCGGCGAGGGGCTGCGCTGCGCGGGAAACACGGCTGAAAACTCGAAGTCGATGCGCGGCAGGAAGCGGCGCACGACGACGCCGCGCGTGGAGAACTCCTGCGCGGTGAAGGGATCGCAGATCGCGACGCCAAGACCTGACGACACCAGGCCGCACATGATCTCGGACAGCGCCGTCTCCACGCGCAGCACGCGGCGGACGTCGTGACGATGGAAGACCTGGTCGACGAGGTGCCGGCTCGACGAGCCTGATGACAGCGAGATGAAGGTCTCGCCCTCGAAGTCCCGCGGCTCCAGCACTTGCTTCTCGGCGAGGCGATGTCCTGTGGGCAGCACCGCGACACGTGCGGGTGCCGGAAGCTTCTGGCTCGGCAAGCCGGAATGCGCGATCGGCACCTCGGCAAAGCCGACATCGCACTGATTGTTCAGCACCCAGTCGACCACGATCGGCGAGATCACGCCGAAGAAGGCGAGGTTGAGATTCGGCCGTTCCTTTAGGAAATGACCTGTCAGCCGCGGCAGATAGCCGTTCGACAGCGCCGGCAGGGCCGCGATCCGCAGCGAGCCGGTGCGACGGCTGCGGATTTCCTCCGCTGCTGCGCTGATGCGTTCGAGGCCGACGAAGGACCGCTCGACCTCCGTATAAAGGGCCATCGCCGCAGCGGTGGGCACCAGACCCGTGCCGCGCCGCTCGAACAGCTCCATTTTCAACAGCGCCTGGAGGTCGCGCAGCAACCGGCTCACCGCTGGTTGTGTCACCGTCATCAGTGCCGCCGCCTCGGTCACGCTGCCGGTCAGCATCGTCGCCCGAAACGCTTCCACCTGCCGCGAATTGATCCGCGCCATCCCAAAAATCCATTCATAACATTCAGGCATGCAAAGGTTGCCATTATTCATTGGACGATGGAAGTCGTGGTTTGCGATCTTTTTCATCAGGACTGGAGACGGCCCGCTTTTTCGGCAGCTTGGAGGCGTTCCAACCTCCAGATCGCGCCCCAACCCGCAACGCAGGAGCCCTGCTGCGGGAGGGCGCAGAAGGAAACACGGCCACCCGCTTCAGCCAGGGATTTTTCGGCACGTCACCTCATTCCGGTATTGGAGATCGGTCCCCATGAAGACTTCCAGCCTTCTGACCGCGGTCAGCCTCGCAGCGCTCATCGTCTTCCCGTCGGCCGTCTCCGCCCAACAAAAGACGCTCTATGTCGCCGGCTATGGCGGCTCATTCGAGAAGACCATCCGCGATGAGGTGATCCCGACCTTCGAGAAGGAGAACAACGTCAAGGTCGAGTACGTCGCCGGCAACTCCACCGACACGCTGGCCAAGCTTCAGGCGCAGAAGGGTAACCAGCAGATCGACGTGGCCATCGTCGACGATGGTCCGATGTATCAGGCAATCCAGCTCGGCTTCTGCGGCAAGCTCGAGGGCCTGCCGGCCGCCGATCTCTACGACACCGCGCGCTTCAAGGATGATCGTGCGGTCGCGGTCGGCATCGTCGCGACCGGGCTGATGTACAACACCAAGGTGTTCGCCGAGAAAGGCTGGGCGCCGCCGACGTCGTGGAATGACCTCAAGGACACGAAATACGCCAAACAGCTCGTGATCCCGCCGATCAACAACACCTATGGTCTCGAAGCGCTGGTGATGCTGTCGAAGATGAACGGTGGCGGCGAGAGCAACGTCGAGTCCGGCTTCAAGATCTTCAAGGAACAAATCAACCCCAATGTGCTCGCCTATGAGCCGTCGCCGGGCAAGATGACCGAACTGTTCCAGTCCGGCCAGGCGGTCATCGCGGTGTGGGGCACCGGCCGCGTTCAGAGTTTTGCCAATACCGGTTTCCCCGTCGACTTCGTCTACCCGAAGGAAGGTGCTGCGACGCTGCTGACGACGGCGTGCCCGATCGCCAAGCCGAGCGCCTCGCCGTTGGCGTCGAGCTTCGTGAAAATGCTGCTCGATCCCAAAATCCAGCTGGTGATGCTCAAGGATTACGGCTACGGCCCGGTGCTGAAATCGCTGAAGGTGCCACCGGAGCTCGGCAAGATGGCGCCGATCGGCGAGCGGGCGGCAAAGCTCTATAATCCGGACTGGACTGTCATCAACGAGAAGCGCGAGGAATGGACCAAGCGCTGGAATCGCGAGGTCGAGCGCTGATCTGATCGTCCGAAGCGGAGACAGCTCAAGGTCTATCTCGAGCTCGACCGGGTCGCAAAACAGTTCGGTGCGATGACTGTGGTCGATGACTTCAGTCTGACCGTGGGCAAGGGGGAGTTCATCTCCTTCCTTGGCCCCTCCGGCTGCGGCAAGACCACGACGCTACAGATGATCGCTGGCTTTCTCGATCCCACGCGCGGCGCGATCCGCCTGGAAGACAAGGATCTCGCCGCCATCCATCCGGCCAGGCGCGGGCTCGGCATCGTGTTCCAGAGCTACGCGCTGTTTCCGCACATGACGGCGGCGGAGAACGTCGCCTTCGGCCTCGAGATGCGCAACGTGCCGCGCGCCGAAAAGGCCGAGCGCGTTCGCGCCGCGCTGGCCATGGTCGGACTTGGCGGCTACGAGGATCGTCATCCCCGCCGCATGTCCGGCGGCCAGCAGCAGCGCGTGGCGCTGGCGCGTGCGCTGGTGATCAAGCCGAGCGTGCTGCTGCTCGACGAGCCGCTGTCGAACCTCGACGCAAAACTGCGCGAGGAGATGCAGATCGAGCTGCGCCAGATCCAGCGCACCATCGGCACCACGACGATCCTCGTCACCCATGATCAGAACGAGGCGATGTCGCTGTCCGACCGCATCGTGGTGATGAGCCAGGGCAAGATAGCGCAGATCGGCACGCCGCAGGAGACCTATGAGAGGCCTGCTTCGGCCTTCGTGTCGCAATTCCTCGGCAAGACCAACGATTTTGCTGCGACGATCGATCGGACGGCGACGCCAGCAAAGGTGGTCGCGGGCTCCTGGAGCGCACCGGCGCCGGTTGGGCTCAACGGGCCTGTCACCGTCAGCATTCGCCCTGAAAGGATTGGCTTTGGCGATGCCGGCCTCAGCGCAAAAATCATCACGCGCATCTTCCAGGGCAATCATTGGCTGTTCCAGTGCGACGGCGAATGCGGTCCCGCGATCGTGATCCGCCAGAATGACGGCAAGCCGCAGCCGAACGAGGGGGAGGCGGTCCGTCTCGTCTGGCGTCCGGAGGACATGAGCGTGCGTGCGAGAAGCCTCGCATGAGCGCGTCCGCCCAGGAGCGACATGCGCGAGCGCCTTGGGCGTTGACTGCGCCTGCTCTGATGCTGTTCGTCGGCGTGTTGCTGATCCCGCTGGCCATGACCGTCATCTTGTCATTCCACGATTGGGGCCAGTACAAAGGTATCGAACCCGTCTTCATCCTCAAGAACTGGAAAGAGATAGCGACCGACCCCTACTACGCCGAGATGTTCTGGCGGACGTTTCGGGTCGCGGTCCTGACTACGCTCCTGACCGCATTGCTCGGCGCGCCCGAGGCCTACATCCTCAACCGCATGAGCGGCCGCTGGAAGAGCTTTTTCCTGCTCGTGATTCTCGGACCCCTGCTGATCTCCGTGGTGGCACGCACGCTCGGCTGGGCGCTGCTGTTCGGCGGCAACAACGGCCTCGTCAACAAGCTCCTGATGTCGCTCGGCGCAATCCGCTCCCCCATTCCCTTCATGTTCACCGAAACCGGTATGGTCGTCGCGCTCGCGCATGTCATGATGCCGTTCATGGTGCTCTCGGTGTGGGCCGCGCTGCAGCGGCTCGACCCGCAGATCGAGAATGCGGCGATGTCGCTCGGCGCCGGCCCCGTCACGATCATCCGCCGCATCATCATGCCGCAGATCATGCCGGGCGTGCTGTCGGGCGCGATCATCGTGTTCTCGCTTTCGGCCAGCGCCTTCGCGACACCTGCGATCATCGGCGGCCGCCGCCTCAAGGTCGCGGCGACGCTCGCCTATGACGAATTCCTCAATACGTTGAACTGGCCTCTGGGCGCAGCGGTCGCGACACTCCTGCTGGTCGCGCTGGTGTTGATCGTGGTCGGTAGCAATGCGCTGATCGAGCGCCGCTATGCGGAGGTGTTCCGATGAGGCGGAACGGCCCGCTGGCGCTGATCTTCCACACCGTCTTCGTCATCGTGATGGTGGCGCCGATTCTGGTGGTCTGCCTCGTCGCCTTCACCCCCGAAGGCTTCCTGTCGCTGCCGACCAGCGGCTTTTCGCTGCGCTGGTTCAGGGCGATTGCGGACTATCCGGAATTCATCCATGCCTTCTGGATCAGTCTCGGCCTCGGCGCGCTGTCGTCTTTCGTGGCCCTGTCGTTCGCGGTACCTGCGGCGCTCGCAATCGCGCGCTATCGTTTTCGCGGACGTGACGCGCTTGCGGCGCTGTTTCTATCACCGCTGATGATTCCGCATGTCGTGCTCGGCATCGCGTTCCTGCGCTTCTTCACGTCGGCTGGATTGGGTGGCAGCTTCGCTGCGCTGATCATCGCGCATGTCATCATCGTGTTTCCGTTCGCGCTGCGGCTGACGCTGGCGGCCGCGACCGGTATGGACCGCACCGTCGAGATGGCCGCGGTCTCGCTTGGCGCCGGTGGCTGGACGCTGTTCCGGCGGGTCACGCTGCCGCTGATCCTGCCCGGCGTGATCAGCGGCTGGGCGCTCGCCTTCATCCAGTCGTTCGACGATCTCACCATGACCGTCTTTCTTGCGGCGCCCGGCACCGAGACATTGCCCGTGCGCATGTTCCTTTATATTCAGGACAACATCGATCCGCTGGTGACGTCGGTCTCGGCTTGCGTGATCGCTGTGACCATGACCGCCCTGATTCTGCTCGACCGCTTCTACGGGCTCGACCGCGTGCTCGCCGGCAAGGGCGACACGGGACGATAGGAGAACCTATGCGAACTGAATACGACGTCGCCGTGGTCGGCGGCGGATTGCTCGGCTCCGCTATTGCCTGGGGCCTCGGCCGGCTCGGCAAGAGCGTGGCCGTGCTCGACGAGGGCGACGTCGCCAAGCGCGCCTCACGCGCGAATTTTGCGCTGGTCTGGGTGCAGAGCAAGGGCCTCGGCATGCCGGCCTACACGGTCTGGACCGTTCAGGCTTCGCAAGCTTGGGGTCGGCTTGCGTCGGAGCTGAAGCAGCAGACGGGACTCGATGTCTCGCTCCAGCAGAATGGCGGCTTTCATCTCACGCTCGGCGATGACGAATTCGGCCAGCGCACCGAGCTCGTCAAGCGCATGCACAACCAGACGGGCGCGGCCGACTACAAGATGGAGATGCTGTCGGCCTCCGAGGTGAAGAAGTCGCTGCCGCTGATCGGCCCCGAAGTTTCCGGCGGCAGCTATTGTCCGCTCGATGGCCACGTCAATTCGCTGCGCACGTTCCGCGCCTTCCATACCGGCTTCAGGGAATTCGGCCTTGACTATTTCCCGGAGCAGCCGGTTTCGGCGATCAGCAAGAGCGGCGGCGAATTCCGCCTGACCACCCCGAAGGGCGAGCTGCGCGCTGCCAAGGTCGTGCTCGCCGCCGGCAATGCCAACCAGACGCTGGCGCCGATGGTCGGCCTCTCGGCGCCGATGGGGCCGACCCGCGGCCAGGTCGTGGTGACCGAACGCACCATGCCGTTCCTGCCGCATCCGCTGACCACGATCCGCCAGACCGATGAAGGCACGGTGATGATCGGCGACAGCAAGGAGGACGAGCTGGATGATCGCACGTTGAAGCCGTCGATCAGTGGCGTGATGGCCGATCGCGCCCAGCGCATGTTCCCGCATCTGTCGCGGCTCAACGTGGTCAGGAGCTGGGCCGGCATCCGCGTCATGCCGCAGGATGGTTTTCCGATCTACGACCAGTCGGAGACGCATCCCGGGGCCTTCGTCGCCTGCTGCCATTCCGGCGTGACGCTGGCCTCCAACCACGCCTTCGAGGTCGCGCGCATGGTTGCGCAAGGCGCGCTCGAACCGGAGCTGGTCGGCGCATTTTCGGCAAGCCGCTTCGGTGGCGCGGGCGCGCTGAACAACAGCGGCTACTAGAACTATTGAAGGAACCAAGATGTTTCGACGATCCGAACAGGACGAGCGGCCGCCGGTACAGATCTTCGTTGACGGTGTTGCCGTCACGGCGCGCCAGGGCGACACCGTCTCCGCCGCGCTGCTGGCATCCGACCGCGACGTGCGCCGCTCGACCGCGGTGAGCGGCGCACCGCGTCTGCCCTATTGCATGATGGGCGTGTGCTTCGACTGCCTCGTCACCATCGACGGTGTCGGCAATCGCCAGGGCTGCCTCGTGCCCGTCGGCGAGGGCATGCAGATCGAGATCCAGAAGGGCAAGCGGGAGATCGGAAGATGAGCGTCGCTCCCAAGCGCGAAACCTACGACGTCGTGGTGATCGGCGCCGGGCCTGCCGGCCTCGCCGCGGCTGCGACATCGGCCCAGGCTGGACTGTCCACGCTGCTGCTCGACGAGAACGCCGGCCCCGGCGGCCAGGTGTTTCGTGCCATCGACTCCACGCCCGTGACCGCGCGCGATCAACTCGGCGCCGACTATTGGGCCGGTACGGATCTCGTGCAGTCATTGCGCGCGACCAATGCCGAGGTCATCCATCGGGCTACCGTCTGGAGCCTCGATCGTAATCTCGATATCGCCGTTTCGATTGGGGGCACGTCCGCCTTCGTCAAGGCCAAGCGCGTGATCCTTGCAACCGGCGCGCTGGAGCGGCCGTTTCCGATCCCCGGCTGGACATTGCCGGGTGTGATGACGGCGGGTGCCGCGCAGACGATGTTGAAATCGTCGGCCCTGGTACCTGACGGGCGCACCGTGATCGCGGGGCAGGGGCCGCTGCTGTGGCTACTCGCCGCACAGATCCTGCGCCTCGGCGGCCGCATCGACCGCATTCTCGAGACCACCGAGCGCGGCAATTACTTTGCCGCGCTGCCTCACGCCTTGGCCTTCCTGACCTCGCCCTATTTCAGCAAGGGCCTGTCGATGATGCGCGAGGTGAAAGCCAAGGTGCAGGTCATCTCCGGCATCACGGAGCTTGCAGGGGCCGGTGATGGCCAGCTCGCCAGCGTGAGCTACGTCGCGGGCGGCAAGCGCGAGACTGTTCCGGCCGATCTGCTGCTGCTGCATCAGGGCGTTGTGCCCAACGTCAACCTGGCGATGTCCGCAGGCGTCGAGCATCGCTGGGACGATCTGCAATTGTGCTGGTCGCCCGTGTTGGACACGAACGGCAATTCGTCGGTGGCCGGCATCGCGATCGCCGGTGATGGCGCTGGCATCGGCGGCGCCAATGCCGCGGTCGTGCGCGGCCTCATCGCGGCACGCGCCGCCGCGGAGGCCCTGGTGCCTGCGTCCGCTGCGAAGCTCCCCGCAATGGCGGCGCTCCGTTCGGATCTCGCCAAGGCCGAGCGCGGTCGCGTGTTCCTCGACACGTTGTTCCGCCCGGCGCCGCAGTTTCGCATTCCTTCGGGCGATACCATCGTTTGCCGCTGCGAGGAGGTCACAGCAAAGGAGGTTCTCGATTCCGTTGCGATCGGCGCGACCGGACCGAACCAGCTCAAGGCCTATCGTCGCACCGGCATGGGGCCGTGCCAGGGCCGGCTGTGCGGCCTCACCGTGACCGAGCTGATGGCGCAGGCGCGCGGAAAAACCCCGCAGGAGATCGGCTATTACCGGCTGCGCGCGCCGGTCAAGCCGATCACGCTCGCCGAGCTCGCCGCCGTTCCTAAAACGGAGGACGACATCAAGGCCGTGGTGCGCGGATGACTGCAAACGTGGATGCGATCGTCGTCGGTGGCGGCATTCACGGATGCTCGACCGCGCTGCACCTGTGTCTCGCCGGCCTGAAGCCGGTGCTGATCGAGAAGGATTATGCCGGCCGCCACGCTTCGGGCGTCAATGCCGGCGGGGTCCGCCAGCTTGCGCGCCATGTCCCCGAAATCCCGCTCTCGATCCGCTCGATGGGGATCTGGGAAAAGATCACCGAGCTCCTCGACGACGATTGCAGTTTTGAGAGCCATGGCCAGGTTCTGGTCGCGGAGAACGCGGAGGAGCTCGCGGTCTGCCGCGCCCGCGTCGCCGAACTCAATGCGCTCGGCTTCACCCATGAAGAGCTGATCGACGCGGCCGAACTGCGGCGCCTCGTACCGGCCGTGGCCGAGACCTGTCCCGGCGGCGTCGTCTCGCGGCGCGACGGCGCGGCCAATCCGGCGCAGACAACGACGGCGTTCCGGCGCAAGGCCGAGCGGCTCGGCGCGACCGTGCGCGAGGGCATTGCGGCCAGCAACATCAGGTACAGCGGGGGGCTCTGGCACGTCGACGTCGGCACCGAGGCCTTTGCCGCGCCGGTACTGGTCAATGCCGCCGGAGCCTGGGCCGGAAAGATCGCGGCCGCGCTCGGCGAGGCGGTGCCGGTCGAGACGGTGGCGCCGATGCTGATGATCACGTCGCGCGTGCCGCATTTCATCGATCCCGTCGTGATCCTGCGGGGGCGCAAGCTCTCGTTCAAGCAGTTCTCCAACGGCACGGTGCTGATCGGCGGCGGCCATCTGGCAACGCCTTACCAGGACCGCAACGAGACGGTGCTGGACTGGAAGGGGCTCGCGATCAGTGCACGCACGGTGTTCGAGCTGTTTCCGGTGATGCGCAGCGCCACCATCGTGCGTGCGTGGGCCGGCATCGAGGCCAGGATGAAGGACGACATTCCCGTGTTCGGGCCGAGCTGCCGCCACAAGGGCCTCTATCACCAGTTCGGCTTCTCGCTGCATGGCTTCCAGCTCGGCCCCGGCGCCGGGGCGGTGATGGCGGAGCTGATCGTCAATGGCGGCACCCAGACTCGAATCACGGATCTCGGCATCGACCGATTCCATGCCCCGGCTCCGCTGAAGCGCTGATCGCTCACTCCGACCTCGCGAACATCAAGACCAGGGTCTCGCGCAGCCAGCGCTGCGCGGGGACAGTGTCGTTGCGCTGATGCCAGAACAGGCTGACGATGCGCGGCGGCGCCTGGAGCGGAAGCGGCATCGCGTGCAGGAACGGCGCATGGCGGGACTCCGAGCGGAGATCGCGCGGCAGCACGGCGATGAGATCGGACTGCCGCACGATCTCGTAGGCCGCGCTGTAATGGTTGACGGTCGCCACCAGATTGCGCGACAGCCCGCGTGAGGCAAGGAAGAGATCGTAAGACGGCTGCGTCTTTCCTGCGAGGCTCACATCGATGTGACGGGCGTTGAGAAAGGCGCGCGAGCCGAGCCGCTTGCCTGCGGCCAGCGGATGGCCGCGCCGCATGAAGCAGGCATATTCCACGGTCCACAGCGAGCGCGAGCGGATGGCAGCCGGTTGCTGCGCCTCGTTGACATAGACGCTCAAGACGCAGTCGACCCTGTTGTCCTCGAGCTGGTCGGCGATCTCCACGACGGTGTTGGGGACGGTGTGGATGCGCGCCTTCGGTGCGACCTGGCCGAGATGGTTCAGCAGGTCCGGCATGACCAGCGAAGCCACATAGTCCGACATCGAAAGCGTGAACTGGGTCTGGGCGCGGCCCGGATCGAACACCTGCTCGTCGAGCGCCCCGCGCACGCGCTCCAGCGCTTCGCCGATCGGCTCCCACAACACCACGGCGCGTTGCGTCGGACGGATCCCGGTGCCTGACCGTACGAACAGGGGATCACCGAGCGCATCGCGCAGGCGCGCGAGTGCATTGCTGACGGCAGGCTGCGTCATCGTCAACACGCTCGCGGCGCGCGTGACGCTGCCCTCGGTCATCAGCGCCTCGAAGACTTTCAGCAGGTTGAGGTCGAGCGCACGGAACGACACACATTCACCGTGGTGATGTCTTAGATCAAGATTATAAATTATGACGATAATGTCACTTTGTCTATGGTTCCTTCCCGAACGACGCGCGGTGTGCCGGGCCGCAATCGAGGGGGACTTCCATGTCAATGATATCGGCGCGAATCGAGCGCCTTCCGTTCGCACGCTTCCACGCACTCCTGCTCCTGATGGGCGGCCTCGGCTACATGTTCGATGCGATGGACGCGGCGGTGCTGGCGTTCATCCTGCCGGTGCTGCGCACGGCGTGGAATTTCTCCAGCGTCGAGATCGGCGTGCTCGGCAGCAGCACCTATATCGGCTTCCTCTTTGGCGCGCTGCTTGCCGGCACGCTCGGTGATCTGATCGGCCGCCGTGCGGTGATGATGTCGGCCTTGGCGCTCTACTGCGTGGCGTCCATCGTCAGTGCGATGGTCGATAGCTGGACGGCCTTCTTCGTTGCGCGGATTGTCGCCGGCATGGGTACCGGCGCGGAGAGTGCGATCATCGCGCCATATCTTGCGGAGTTCGTGGCGCGGCGCTACCGCGGCAGCTTCACCGGCGCATTGGCCGGCTTCTTTTCCTTTGGCTTCGTTGCCGCAGCCTTGCTCGGCTATTTCATCGTGCCCGCCTACGACAATGGCTGGCGCATCGTGCTGGTGATGACGGCGCTGCCCGTTGTCATGCTGCTGTGGTGGCGGCGGGCCCTGCCGGAATCGCCGCGCTGGTTGGAAGCCCGCGGCCGGGAGAAGGAAGCCGCAGCCGTGCTCGACAGGATCGAGGCGGGATTTGCGCGCGAGGGTCGTGTGCTGCCGCCGCCGGTCGTCGAAGCCGCGGCGCCGACCACCGGTGGAACGCTGCTCGCCAATTTCACGGCACTCGTCGCCGCCCGCCAGGCGCGCATCACCGTCATGACCTGGATCATGTGGCTTGCGATCACCTTCAGCTATTATTCCTTCTTCGTCTGGATCCCCGGCCTTCTGGTCCAGAACGGCATGAGCATCACCAAGAGCTTTGGCTATTCGATCGCGATCTATTGCGCACAGATTCCCGGTTATTTCAGCGCCGCGTATTTCAACGAGCGCATCGGCCGGCAGGCGACGATCGCGAGCTACATGGTGCTTGGCGGCGTCAGTGCGCTCGGCCTCGCTTTCGCGCAGACCGACCAGCACATCATATTGGCGGGAATTCTCCTGTCCCTCTTCATGAACGGCACCTATGCGGGGGTTTATGCCTACACCGCCGAAGTCTTCCCGACGCCGGTCAGGACCACCGGCGCAGGGCTAGCCTCCGCCATCGGCCGCATCGGCGCGATCGTCTCGCCGATCCTGGTCGGTTACCTCTATCCCAATTTCGGCTTCGCCGGGGTGTTCGGCGTCACCACGACCGTCCTGCTGCTGGGAGCGGTCACCGTCGTGCTGATGGGCGTGCCGACGCGTGGCCGTTCGCTGGAAGAGATCGCGGCGGGCGAGGTTGCATGAGCCGGATCAGACCGCAGGCCGATCCCTGGCTCAGGGCCGTTGCGGCGGCACAGGGCGGGGCGGATCAGCCGGGCACGCTATTTGCGGCGCTGGACGACGCGCTGAACTCGGCGATCGGGCACAAGCTGTTCACGATCCTGACCTACGACGAGGTCACCGGCGAAGCCGCGCGGATCTATTCCAACCTTCCCGGACCCTATCCCACCGGCGGCCGCAAGCGGCTGGCGCCGGGGCTGTGGACCGAAGCCGTGCTCGACCGCGGCGAGGCCTATATCGGCCGCACGCAGGATGATTTGCGCGACGTCTTCTCCGACCACGAGTTGATCGCCTCGCTCGGCTGCGCCAGCGTGCTCAACATGCCGGTGCGCTGGCGCGGTCATACGCTCGGCTCGCTCAATCTGCTGCATGAAGCCGGCTGGTATGACGAGGACGACGTCGACGCGTGTCTCCCCTTTGCCCAGCTCACTTTGCCGGCGCTGCTTGCGCCGGCGCCCTGACAGGACATCATCATGCCCAGCATTCTCTTCAAGAACGCCGCTCTGCTCGACCCGCTCCAGCCGGAGTTGCTGACGGGCCATGACGTGCTGGTCGAGGGTACCTTGATCAAGGAGGTGTCGGACCGGCCGATCAAGGTCACCGCCGATCGAACCATCGATCTGACGGGCAAGACGCTGATGCCCGGCCTGATTGATCTTCACGTGCACACCATCGCGATCGAGCTCAACCTGGCGCAGCAGGTCCACATGCCGAACGTGCTGGTGACGCTGCGCTCGACATTGCTGTTGCGCGGCATGCTTCGGCGAGGCTTTACGACCGTCCGCGATGCCGGTGGCGCCGGCCATGCGATGAAGCAGGCGATCGAGACCGGCCTGACCGACGGTCCGCGGCTGTTCGTGTCCGGTCGTGCGCTCAGCCAGACCGGCGGGCACGGCGACATGCGGGCGCGTTCGGATTATCTCGCCAGCGACGCGGTCTGTCCTTGCTGCGTGCGCGTCGGTGCGCTGGCGCGCGTTGCCGACGGCGTTGACGGCGTGCGCAGGGCGGTGCGCGAGGAACTCCAGATGGGCGCCGACCAGATCAAGATCATGGCATCCGGCGGCGTCGCCTCTCCGACCGATCCGGTCGGAGCCTTCGGCTACTCCGAGGACGAGATCCGCGCCATCGTCGAGGAGGCGCGGGGCCGCCAGACCTACGTGCTCGCCCATGCCTATACCGCCGAGGCGATCGCGCGCGCGGTGCGCTGCGGCGTCCGCACCATCGAGCACGGCAATCTCGTCGATGATCAGGCGGCGCGCCTGATGGCCGAGAAGGGTGCCTATGTGGTGCCGACGCTGGTTACCTATGAGGCGCTCGCCAATGAAGGCGCGCAGTACGGCCTGCCGCCGGAGAGCGTCGCCAAGATCGCCGACGTGCGCGATGCCGGCCTCCGCTCGCTCGAAATCTATCGCAAAGCCGGCGTGAAGATCGGCTACGGCAGCGACCTGCTCGGGCCGTCGCAGCGCCTGCAGAGTGACGAGTTCCGCATCCGCGCCGAAATTCAGGGCGCGCGCGAGGTCATCGCCAGCGCGACGTTGATTGGTGCCGAGGTGCTCGGCATGGAGGGAAAACTCGGCCGGATCGCGCCCGACGCGCTCGCGGATCTGCTGGTGGTCGACGGCAACCCGTTGCACGACGTGACCTGCCTGCTCGGCCAGGGCGAGCACATTCCGCTCGTGATGAAGGCAGGCAAGGTTCAGTTCGACAGGCTGGCCGCTTAACCGCCATCTGCGCCAGGTGTAGCTTGATCTCCAGCCACCGCAGGACTAATTAGCAATTCTCACATCAAGGATATCAGCACCATGGATTTGACCCCGACCGCAACGCCCATCCGCATTGCTCACGGGGAATTCCATGCCTGCTTCCATCATCCTGTCGCGGCTGTCGCTGTCCACGCCTGACGGCCGCTCGCTTCTCTCCAATATCGATCTGACCTTCGGCGCGGAGCGTGCCGGTCTCGTCGGCCGCAATGGTGTCGGCAAGACGACCCTGCTCGCTGCGATCACGGGCCAACTCGTTCCGCAGTCCGGTCGCGCCATCGTCAACGGAACCGTCGGGCTCCTGCGCCAGGACGCCCAACTGCGCGCCGGCGTGACGGTCGCCGACCTCTTCGGCGTGCGCGACGCGCTTGACCTGCTGCGCCGGGCGGAGCTCGGTAATGCTTCGGCCGAGGATGTCGCTGCGGCCGACTGGACTCTCGAGACGCGGCTCGCGTCCGCTCTTGCCCGCGTTGGCTTCGATCTCTCGCCGGACACGGAACTGGATCGTTTGTCGGGCGGGCAGGTCACGCGCGTGCGAGTTGCCGCACTGCTCTTTACGGAGCCCGACTTCCTGCTGCTGGACGAGCCCACCAACAATCTCGACCGGAACGGGCGCCAGGCCGTGATCGAGCTCCTCGCCGGCTGGCGTGGCGGCGCGATCGTCGTCAGCCATGACCGCGCACTGCTCGAGACCATGGACGCCATCGTCGAGCTGAGCTCGCTCGGCGCTACGCGCTATGGCGGCAACTGGAGCAGCTACCGCGCGCAGAAGGCCCTCGAGCTCGCCGCCGTCAGGCACGACCTCGCCCATGCCGAAAGGCATCTCTCCGAGATCGATGGCAAGACGCAGCAAGCAGCCGAACGAAAAGCGCGCAAGGACAGCGACGGAAGGGCGAAGCGTGCCAAAGGCGACATGCCGCGGATCCTCGCCGGCGCGCGCAGGGATCGCAGCGAGGACAGCGGCGGCAAGTTCGCGCAGATTGCCGAGCGGCGGCGCGCGGAGGCCGTCGATGCGGTCGAAACTGCGCGTCGGCGCGTGGAGATTCTTCAGCCGCTGTCCGTCAAGCTGCCGTCGACGCAGCTCCCCGCGGGGAGGGAAGTGGTCTGGCTCGATCGCGTCAGTGCGGGCTATCGGCCGGACCGGCCCATCCTGCGCGATCTATCGCTTGCGATCGTCGGGCCGGAGCGTGTCGCGATTGCCGGGCCCAATGGCTCCGGGAAGACGACGCTGCTGAAGTTGATTGCCGGTGAGCTACATCCTGTCTCGGGCACTGTGCGGGTCAGGCCGGACTTCGCGCTGTTCGACCAAATGGTCAGCCTGCTCGATCCCGCGATCTCGATCCTCGACAATTTCGCGCGGCTCAATCCGAAGGCGGGCGCCAACGAATGCCACGCCGCTTTGGCGCGCTTCATGTTTCGCGCGGATGCCGCCATGCAAGAAGTCGGCAGCCTGAGCGGCGGACAGCTGTTTCGAGCGGGCCTCGCCTGCGTGCTGGGCGGATCGACGCCGCCGTCGCTGCTGATCCTGGACGAGCCGACCAACCATCTGGATCTGGAGTCCATCGCCGCAGTCGAAGCGGGCTTGCGCGCCTACGATGGAGCGTTACTCGTCGTCAGCCATGACGAGGCGTTCCTGGAAGCGATCGAAGTCACGCGTCGTTTTGATTTCGCCGGTGCTGCGCGCGCCGATGGCGGGATCATCTGATCCGCCCGGCAGATCTTGGTGACAATTAATCAAAAACCCGACGCTCTGCCCCCAGCGCGTCGGGTGGAATGGATAAGTATCAGTCCGTGATCCCAACGCCGTTGTTGTGACTCCGGTCGTACCAATTTTCTACTCCGGGAAAATACCGCAGGGAGAATCGCGGGTGGCGCATGCCCTCGATTTTCGCGCGGCGCTTCTACGCGGTTCCGCCAGGCTCCAGGGCCTCGCCCATCTCCAGCGGATGCGTCATGGTCTGGCGCAGCGCCTCGCGGTCGAGCTCGCCTTCGGAGATGCTGATGACGACGCAGGCGATGCCGTTGCCGATCAGATTGGTCAGCGCGCGGCACTCGCTCATGAACTTGTCGATGCCGACCAGGATCGCGATCGACTGGATCGGGATGTCGGGCACAATCGAGAGCGTTGCGGCAAGCGTGATGAAGCCGGCGCCGGTCACGCCGGAGGCGCCCTTCGAGGTGATCATGGCAATCCCGAGGATGCCGAGCTCCTGCCAGATCGTCAGATGGGTATTGGTCGCCTGCGCCAGGAACAGCGTCGCCAGCGTCATGTAGATGTTGGTGCCGTCGAGGTTGAAGCTGTAGCCGGTCGGGATCACGAGGCCGACCACCGAGCGCGAGGCGCCGAGATGCTCCATCTTCTGGATCATCTGCGGCAGCACCGTCTCCGACGACGAGGTGCCGAGCACGATCAAGAGCTCGTCCTTGATGTAGGCGATGAAGCGCAGGATCGAGAAGCCCGCAACCCTGGCGATCGCGCCCAGCACGATCAGCACGAACAGGATGCTGGTGAGGTAGAACGTGCCGATCAGGGCGGCGAGATTGAGCAGCGAGCCGAGACCATAGGCGCCGACGGTGAACGCCATCGCACCGAAGGCGCCGATCGGCGCCACGCGCACGATGATGCGGATGATGCCGAAGAACATCTTTGCGGCCTTGTCGACCGCCTCCGCGATCGGCTCTCCGGCCTTGCCGAGAAATGCGATGGCGAATCCCGAGAGGATCGAGACCAGCAGCACCTGGAGCAGGTCGCCGCGCGCGATGGCGCCAAAATAGCTGTCGGGGGGATGATGCCCATGAGATGGGCCACGATGCCCTCTTCCTTCGCCTTGGTGACGTAGGTCGCGACCGACTTCGGGTCGATCGAGGCAGGGTCGATGTTGAAGCCATGCCCGGGCTGAAGCACCTCGCCGACCAAAAGGCCGACAGCGAGCGCCACGGTCGACACCGTCTCGAAATAGACCAGCGCCTTCAGCCCGACCCGGCCGACGCGCTTGAGATCGCCCATCGAGGAGATGCCGTGCACCACGGTGCAGAAGATCACAGGCGCGATCATCATCTTGATCAGGGCGATGAAGCCGTCGCCGAGCGGCTTCAGGGCCTTGCCGAGATCGGGATAGAAATAGCCGATCAGCACCCCAAGTGCGATCGCGATCAGTACCTGGACATAGAGGATCTTGTACCAGGGCTGGTGCCGGCGGTGGACGGCTGGCTGGAACGCGACTTGTGTCATATCCTGAGCCCGGGAACGCATTGGTCTCGCCTGATTCACATCATGTGATGATGTCTGTATAAGCAACAATCACATTTTTGTCGGATCGCACGAAGATCAATCGCTGCACCGCAAGGGGGGGAAGATGTCGAAGGCAACGGGCTCGGACGGGCAGACGCAGGGCTATTTTCCGCGTTGGAAGCTGAAGACCTCCGGCGTGGTCATGCCGGAGGAACGGTTGCCATGGGGCCAGACGATCGTCTCCGGTCTTCAGCATTGCGTTGCAATGTCGGGTTCGACGATCATCGCGCCCTTGCTGATGGGGTTCGATCCCAATGTCGCGGTGCTGTTCTCGGGCATCGGCACGCTGATCTTTTTCGTCATCGTCGCGGGTCGCGTGCCGAGCTATCTCGGCTCGAGTTTCGCGTTTATCGCCGTCGTCCTGGCCGCCACCGGCTATGCAGGGCATGGGCCGAACCCGAACCTGCCGGTTGCGCTCGGCGGCATCGTCGGCGCCGGCGTGCTGTACGGCGTGATCGCGCTGATCGTGATGTGGTCTGGTGTCGGCTGGGTCGAGCGGCTGATGCCGCCGGCTGTGACCGGTGCCGTGGTCGCGGCGATCGGCCTCAACCTCGCGCCGGTGGCGGTCAAGGCGGTGAGCGCGAATGCGTTCGACACCTGGATCGGACTTGCGACCGTACTCATCATCGGCGTGGTCGCCGTCGCGGCCCCCGGCCTGTGGCGTCGCCTGCCCATCATCCTCGGCGCGATCGGCGGGTATGTTTTGTACCTGCTGCTCGCCAACGGCCTCGGCTTCGGCAAGCCGATCGACTTCACGCAGCTCTCGGCTGCGCCGTGGTTCGGCCTGCCGAACTTCACCACACCGACCTTCCACGCCGATGCGATCTTCCTGATCGCGCCGGTTGCGGTCATTCTCGTCGCCGAGAACCTCGGTCACATCAAGGCGGTCGGCGCCATGACGGGCCGGAGTCTCGATGCCTATCTCGGCCGCGCTCTGTTCGCCGACAGCCTGGCGACGATCGTGGCCGCCTGCGGCGGCGGGACCGGCGTCACCACCTATGCCGAGAACATCGGTGTCATGGCAGCAACGAAGGTCTATTCGACGCTGCTGTTTGCCTTCGCGGCCACGGTCTCGATCCTGCTCGGCTTCTCACCGAAATTCGGTGCGCTCATCCTGTCGATCCCCGGTCCCGTCATCGGCGGTCTCTCGATCGTGCTGTTCGGCTTGATCGCCGCCATGGCGGGCCGGATCTGGGTCGAGAACAAGGTCGACTTCGCCAATCCTGCCAATCTGATCACCGTTGCCGTGGCGCTGACGGCCGGCGCTGGTGATCTCACGATCAAATTCGGTGCATTCACCATGGGGGGGATCGGCACCGCGACTTTCGGTGCCATTATCCTGTATCAGATCCTGACCTCGCCACTGGCGCGACGCGCGGAATGAATCCCGGCGATGCGCCAGGGGATGGAACAAAATCCCCGTTCCATCGATGATGAGGCATCCCGGAGAGAACCCATGCCGCAAACCGATCGTTCGACCCCATTTCCCTCGCGCCTCGTCGGCCAGTACGCGCTGGTGACCGGTGCCTCCCAGGGCATCGGCCGCGCCGTCGCCGTCAGGCTCGCCCAGGAAGGCGCGACCGTCGCCATCAATTATGTCGATCATCCCGAAAGGGCCGAAGAGTCGCTCGCGTTGGTGCGAACGGGATCGAACGATCGGGGGCACGGCAAGCTCGATCATCTCATCGTCAAGGCCGACGTCAGCAGCGAGCAGGAGGTCGCTGCGATGTTCGAGACGGTGCTCGCGCGCTGGAAGCGTCTGGACTGTCTCGTCAACAACGCCGGTTTCCAGCGGGAATCGCCGAGCGAGGCCCTCGATATCGATGCTTATCGCCGCATCATCGACGTCAATCTCAACGGCGCCGTGCTCTGTGCGCAAAAGGCGCTGGCGCATTTCGTCGCGCGTGGCGGGGCTGGCTCCATCATCAACTGCTCCAGTGTCCACCAGATCATCCCCAAGCCCGGCTATCTCGCGTACTCGATCAGCAAGGGCGGCATGGCCAATCTGACCCGCACACTGGCGCTGGAATTTGCCGGACGCGGCATCCGCGTCAATGCCGTCGGCCCGGGCGCGATCGACACGCCGATCAATGCGGCCTGGACCGGTGATCCAAAAGCGCGTGGCGTCGTCACCAGCCACATTCCGCTTGGCCGCGTCGGCACCCCGGAAGAGATCGCCGCCGTGTTCGCCTTCCTCGCCTCCGATGATGCCGCCTACATCACCGGACAGACCATCTATGCCTGTGGAGGGCTGACGCTCTTTCCGGAATTTCGCGAGAATTGGGCGAGCTAGCGGGGTGATCTGGCAAAATGCCGCGGCGGAGACTACATCTGCGCCATGACAAACGCTCCGCTGGCAGACTCTCGGCTCCAGGATTTCGTCGGCCGGCACGAAAAGCTGTTCGTTCTGACCGGCGCCGGCTGCAGCACCAATTCGGGCATTCCCGACTACCGCGACAGTAACGGCAACTGGAAGCGCACCCAACCGGTCAATTTCCAGGCCTTCATGTCCGAAGAGCGGACGCGCCAGCGCTATTGGGCGCGCAGCCTGATCGGCTGGCGGCGGTTCGGACAGGCCAGGCCGAACGATGCGCATCATGCGCTCGCCCGGCTCGAGGCGGGCGGTCGCTGCGCGATGCTGCTGACCCAGAACGTCGACCGCCTGCATCAATCCGCCGGCCACCGGCAAGTGATCGATCTGCACGGACGGCTCGACCTCGTCCGTTGCATGGGCTGCGGCCGCAAGACCTCGCGCGATGAATTCCAGGATAGGCTTGGTCGTCTCAATGCGGAATGGATGCAGCTCGACGCCGCCGACGCACCCGACGGCGATGCCGATCTGGAGCGCACGGATTTTTCCTCATTCGAGGTGCCGGCTTGCAAAGCCTGTGGCGGCATCCTCAAGCCCGATGTCGTGTTCTTCGGCGAGAATGTCCCGCGCGACGTCGTTGCCGCCGCGCAGGACCATCTGGCGCAGGCCGACGCCATGCTGATCGTCGGCTCGTCGCTGATGGTCTATTCCGGCTTCCGCTTCGTGCAGGCTGCGGCCGCGAGGCAAATCCCGATTGCCGCGGTCAATCTCGGCCGCACCCGCGCTGACGATCTCCTGACGCTGAAGGTCGAGGAGCGCTGCGAGGCAGCACTGGCTTTCCTGCTCTGAAGGTGCCGTGCGGCGTGCACTCTCCCGTCGCATAGGTGCCACGCAAAGGACGCCCGAGACTTCACCATTTGCGTGGTCGCTGATATGAAAATTGCTGTGGTTTCGACCGCGGGTTGACGATCAGCACGGAGTGTTCAGGAATGCTTGAGGGAGCCGAGGTGAGGCTTGCCGTGGATATTGGCGGCACGTTCACCGACATCGTGCTTGACGTGGGTGAGGTGCGCAAGACGCGCAAGGTGCTGACCACGCCGCAGCGGCCCGAGCAGGCAGTGCTGGATGGCATGCGCCTCATCCTCACCGACGCGCACGCGCATGTCAGCGATATCGATGTATTCATTCACGGCACGACGCTCGCGACCAACGCCATCATCGAACGGCGCGGCGCCAAAACCGCGCTGATTGCGACCGAGGGTTTTCGCGATGTGCTCGATATCGGCACCGAGAGCCGCTACGACCAGTATGATCTCTCGATCGACAAGCCGAAGCCGCTGGCGCCGCGATCCCTGCGCTTCACCGTGCCCGAACGGATCGACGCTCACGGCGTGGTTCGCCTCCCGCTGGACGAAGCCGCGGTGCGCGCGCTTGCGCCGAAATTGCGTGAGCTGAACATCGAGAGCGTCGCAATCGCCTTCCTGCATTCCTATGCCAATCCCGAGCACGAGCGGCGCGCCGCTGCGATCCTCGGCGAAGCGATGCCCGGCATCTCCATCACCTTGTCCTCCGCCGTGTGCCCTGAGATACGCGAATATGAGCGCACCTCGACGGCGGTCGCCAATGCCTATGTGCAGCCGCTGATCGACGGCTATCTCGCCCGCATGGCGGACGCTTTGCAGGTCGAGCAATTCCGCGGCGCCATCTATCTCGTCACCTCCGGCGGCGGCGTCACCTCGATCGAGACGGCGCGGCGCTTTCCGGTGCGCCTGGTCGAGTCCGGCCCCGCCGGCGGCGCGATCTTCGCGGCGCAGATCGCAGCGCGACTCGGTGAGAACAAGGTGCTGTCCTTCGACATGGGCGGCACCACGGCAAAGATCTGCCTGATCGAGAAATTCCAGCCCGAGACCTCGCGCGTGTTCGAGGTCGATCGCGCCGCGCGCTTCCTGAAAGGCTCCGGCCTGCCGGTGCGCATTCCCGTGATCGAGATGGTCGAGATCGGCGCCGGCGGCGGCTCGATCGCCCATGTCGATGCGATGAAGCGCGTTACCGTCGGCCCCGAGAGCGCTTCCTCCGAACCGGGACCGGCCTGCTACGGCCGGGGCGGGCAGCGTCCCGCGGTGACGGACGCCGATGTGGCGCTCGGCATGATCGATCCCGATGCCTTTGCCGGCGGTACGATCAAGCTCGACCCGGAGCTTTCGAAGAAAGCGCTGCTGAGTAACGTCGGCGAGCCGCTGGGCCTGTCGGCGGAGACTGCGGCCTATGCCGTCCACGAAGTCGTCTGCGAGAACATGGCAAGCGCGGCGCGTGTGCACGCCGTCGAGCGCGGCGAGATCGTCGGCCAGCACACGCTGATTGCCTTTGGCGGCGCCGCACCTTTACATGCGGCCCGCGTTGCCGAGAAGATCGGCGTTTCCAGGGTGATCGTGCCGTCGAATGCCGGAGTCGGGTCGGCGGTGGGCTTCCTCGCGGCGCCCATCGCCTATGAACTGGTGCGCAGCCGTCATGTCCGGCTCGATGATTTCGACACGGGCGCGGTCTCAGACCTCTTGCAGGAGATGGTGGCCGAAACGCGCGCGCTGGTCGAGCCAGGTGCTGCCGGCGCGCCGGTGCGCGAACGCCGCGCCGCCTTCATGCGCTATGTCGGTCAGGGCCACGAAATCACCGTCGAGCTGCCGAACCGGCCGCTGAATTCGGCTGATCTTCCGGGCCTGCGCCAGAAGTTCGAGGCGGATTACTCGGCGATGTTCGAACGCCCGATCCCGGGTGCTGCGATCGAGGTGTTGAGCTGGTCTGTGCTTGCGACCACCGAGGCGCGCAATCCGTCGACCGTGTCAGCCGTGACGCGCAAGCCTGCGGCAAAAGCCTCGGGCAGTCGCAAATTCTTCGACGGCAGGGCAGGCGAGGTCATCGAGATCCCGCTCTATCGCCGCGAGGACATGGCACCCGGTGCGACCATCGCAGGTCCTGCCGTGATCGCAGAGGACGAGACCTCCACCTTCGTCTCCACCAGTTTTGATGCCCATATCGACGGTGCCGGCAGCATCGTCATGGAACGGAAGGCAGCCTGATCATGAGCAAGGCAAATGGCGCGAGCCTGATCGACCTTCAGATCATGTGGCACCGGCTGATCGCGGTGGTCGAGGAGCAGGCGCAGGTGCTGCTCCGCACCGCGTTCAGCCCGATCGTGCGCGAATGCGGCGACCTTTCGGCCGGCGTGTTCGACCTCAAGGGGCGGATGCTGGCGCAGGCCGTCACTGGTACGCCCGGTCACGTCAACTCGATGGCGGAATCGGTCAAGCACTTCATCAACCACTTCCCGCTCGAGACGATGAAGGAGGGCGATGCCTACATCACCAACGATCCCTGGATGGGCACCGGGCATCTCAACGACTTCGTCGTCACCACGCCCTGCTTCAAGGATGGCAGGCTCGTCGCGCTGTTCTCTTGCACCAGCCATCTCATGGACATCGGCGGCATCGGCTTCGGCCCTGATGCGACCGACGTGTTCATGGAGGGGCTCTACATCCCCATGCTGAAGCTGATCGACCGGGGCGTCGTCAACGAGACGCTGATGGCGATGATCCGCACCAACACGCGCCTCCCCATCGACACCGAGGGCGACACCTATTCGCTCGCCGGCTGCAACGACGTCGGCTGCGAGCGCCTGGTCGAGATGATGACCGAGTTCGGCATCGATACGCTCGACGAACTCGGCGACTACATCTGCGACCGCTCGCGCGAGGCCGTTCTCGCCGAGATCGCAAAACTGCCGAAGGGGACCTGGCGCAACAGCATGGTCGTCGACGGCTACGACGCACCGGTGACGCTCGCGGCGACGCTCACAATCTCGAACGAAGGCATCCACGTCGATTTCGACGGCACCTCGGCCGCGTCCAAGTTCGGCATCAACGTGCCGCTCTCCTACACCACGGCCTATACCGTGTTCGGCCTCGGCTGCGTCGTCGCCTCGCAGATCCCGAACAATGCCGGCTCGCTCTCGCCGTTGACGGTGTCGGCGCCTGCGGGCGCGATCCTCAATGCGCCGAAGCCGGCGCCAGTCGCCTCGCGCCACATCATCGGCCAGATGCTGCCCGACGTGGTGTTCGGCTGTCTGCGCCAGATCATTCCCGAGCGCGTGCCGGCGGAAGGCACCTCGTGTTTGTGGAATCTCAACGTGCGCGGCCAGACGCGTTCCGGCGTCGGCGGCAATTACGGGTTCTCGATGGCGGTGACGTCCAATGGCGGCACCGGCGCGCGCTTTGCGAAGGACGGGCTTTCGGCGACCGCCTATCCCAGCGGCGTGCGCGGCACGCCGGTCGAGATCGCGGAGACGCAGACCCCATTGATCTTCTGGCGCAAGGAGCTGCGTCCGGATTCCGGCGGCGCGGGGCGCACCCGCGGCGGTCTCGGCCAGATCATCGAGGTCGGTACCGGCATCGATGCGCCCTTCGACATTCTTGCGGCGTTCGACCGCATCGATCATCCGCCGCGCGGGCGCGATGGCGGCCAGAACGGCGAAGCCGGCTATGTCGGCCTCAAGTCCGGACAGAAGATGCGCGGCAAGGGCTTTCAGACCATTCCGCCTGACGACCGGCTGGTGGTGATGACCCCGGGCGGCGCCGGCATCGGCGCACCGGGTGAGCGCGATCGCATGGCGGTCAAGGATGATGTCGAGAGCGGGCTTGTCTCCGCCGGCAACGCGACCGCGCTCTATGGCTATACGCGCTGACGAAAAAACTCGTCCCGGCCTTGCCGGCCGGGACGATGTCTTGTCGAGCGTGGCCTACGCCGCCGCTTTCTTCCGCGCCTGCTCGGCCTTGTACAGCTCGAACTCTTCCGCGACCGCCTTCGCAACCGACGGGCGCTGACGCAGGCGCTCGTAATAGGCCTTCACATCAGGCCACTTCGAAAGCTCGATCGGTGGTGTCGCCATCGTCCAGTTGATGACCGTGACGAGATAGGCATCGGCCACGCTGAAATGGTCGAGCAGGAACTCGCGTCCCCCGAGGTAATTATCGAGATAGTCGAGCCGCGACAGGTTCTTCTCCAGTGCGTAGGCTTTGACCTCCTGCGGCGCCTTGCGGTCGAGCACGGGAATGAAGAGGCCCTTGTGCAACTCGGTGCCGATGAAGCAGAGCCATTGATGCAGTCGCGTGCGATCGATCCCCTCAGCCGCGCCGAGTCCGGATTTCGGGAAACGGTCGGCGACATATTGCAGGATCGCCGCGTTCTCCGTCAGCACCACGCCCTCGTCGGTGCGCAGCGTCGGCACCAGGCCGATCGGGTTGATGGCGCGGAAGTCGGAGCCGTCCTTCAGCACCGTCTTGGTCGGGGAATCGACCTCGAGGTAGTTCGCCTCTGCACCGGCTTCGTACAGCGCGACGCGCGTCGCCATGGAGCAGGCGAGCGGCGAGAAATAAAGATCCATCGTGGGCCTCCTTGGGCAATTCTCGTGATCAGTGTCGCTCAACCCGGCCAGATTGATTTTTGTACTGTGTTGCATAATATGGAGCGGGTCAAGGATTAATGTGCGAAATGGTACAAAAATCGAAACCGCCAGCTGCTGCCAGTGAGCCCGACCGCCCCAGGCGCCGCGGCCGTCCGCGTGCCTATGAACCCGACATCGCGCTCGGCAAGGCGCTCGATCTGTTCCGCAGGCAGGGCTTTGCCGCGACCTCGCTCGACGATCTCAGCGAAGCCACCGGGATGAACCGGCCGAGCCTTTACGGCGCCTTCGGCGACAAGCGCGAGCTCTACATCAAGAGCTACCAGCGCTACCGTGAGGACGCGCGCGGATCGATGGTCGAGATCTTTCGTCAGGAGATGCCGGTGCGCCAGCGGCTGGAGCGCATCTATGCAGCGGCGCTGAACATCTATCTCTCGGGCGACACTGGCCCGCGCGGCTGCTTCACGGTGGTGACGGCGGCGTCGGAAGCGGTCGGCGATCCCGAGATCCGTGCCATGGTGCTGGAGGGACTCACCGATCTCGACAAGGCTTTCGCCAATTGCTTCCGCCGCGCCAAGGAGAAGGGCGAGCTGCCCGCGAGTGCCGATCCGGCCGCGCTGGCGCAACTCGCCTCCGCCACCATCCACACCATCGCCATCCGCTCCCGGGCACGCGTGCCGCGCAAGGAGCTGGAGGCGATCGTGAAAGGCGCGATCGACGTGATGCTGGGGGCTAAATCCTAGTCTGACTACGCCGCGCGAATCTGCGCGAGGAAACGATCGACCTCGTCGCGCAGCCGCTGCGACTGCTTCGACAGTTCGATCGCGGAAACCAGCACCTCTTCTGCGGCCGTGCCGGTCGCTGCGATACCCTCGGTGACGCCTGCGATGTTCTGCGAGACCTCGCCGGTGCGCGCGGCGGCCTGCTGGACGTTCTGCGCGATTTCCTGCGTAGCCGTGCCCTGCTGGCCGACCGCCGCGGCGATCGCGGCGGAAATTTCGTCGACTTCGCGGATCGTCGCGCAGATCGACTGGATGCCTTCAACTGCGCCTGACGTCTCGCCTTGAACCGCCGTGACCTGTGCGCCGATTTCTTCCGTCGCCTTCGCGGTCTGGGTCGCGAGCGCCTTGACCTCGGAGGCGACCACCGCAAAGCCGCGGCCGGCCTCGCCCGCACGGGCCGCCTCGATCGTCGCATTCAGCGCCAGCAGATTGGTCTGTCCGGCAATGCCGTTGATGAAGGAGACGACGTCGCCGATTTTCTGCGCGGCGTCGGCGAGACTCTGCACCCGTTCGTTGGACCGGCGTCCGTCGCTCGCGGCCTTGCCAACCACCTCGGTCGCATGCGCAAGGCGGCGGCTGATTTCGGTCATCGAGGAGGACAATTCTTCCGCCGCGGCGGCCACCGTCTGCACGTTCTCCGAGGCGAGCGCGGAAGCCGACGACACCGCACGGGTCTGATGGCGCGACTGGTCGACGATATCGGACATCGAGCGCGCGGTGTGCTCCATCTCGACCGCGGCCGAGGACACCGTGGTGACGACGTCGCGGATGGAGGCTTCGAAATTGTCGGCGAGCGCGGCGAAAGCGCGCCGCTTTTCCGCTTCCGATTGGGCCTTGGCCTCCAGCTGATCGGCCTGAAGTTTGCTGAAATTCACCGCATTGTCCCGGAACACCGCGACCGCCTTCACCATCGCGCCGACCTCGTCATGGGCCCGGCTCGCCGGAATGGCGACGTCGAGACGGCCGTCCGCGAGCTCACGCATCACGTTCGTGATGGCCAGGATCGGACGCGAGATTCCGCGAGCGATGAGATAACCGACGATCGCCGCGAGGATCAATCCGAGGGCGGCGATCCCGATCGACAGCCACCAGGCGCGATCGGCGGAGGCCACGTAATCGGTGTTGTCCATCACCAGCTCGACGGCGCCGAGCGGTTTTCCGGAGAAGTCCTTGATCGGTCCGAGCAGCGCGGCAATCGGCGCGCCGTCGAGCTTTGCCTGGCGCACGGTGAAGTCGCCACCGGCGGCGCGGCTGTAATCGGCCGCTTCGAAGAAGCTTTTGCCCTTCAGTGTGCCGCCGAACAGCCTGAAGCCCACGCCGTCGGCGAGATGGAAGGCAATGTCGACATGGCGGTTGAGCTTGAAATCGTCGAGGAAGGACTGACCGAAGGTCAGGCCGAATTCCACGGAGCCGAGATGCTTGGCGCCTTGCGCGATCGGCACCACGCCGCGGATGCCGAGCCCGGCGACGCCGCCCTCGAGGCCGACCACGACCTTGTGCTCCTGATTGGCGTCGACGACGGTCTTGCGGAAGCTCGAGAGGTCGTCGCCGAACTTGGCCGGCTGGTGCACGCGCAGGAAGGAGGTGGCCGGCGGCGTGTGGAACTGGAACTGCTCGACGCCGTAGTCGGATTTGGTCGCGTTAAAGACAGGACCGAACAGAGCGATCAGGGCGTCGCGGTCCTGTTTGGCCATCGCCTCCTGTGTCGCGGGCATTGCCGCCACGACCGTGCTCATGGCGGCGGCGCGGTGGGACTCCTCGGCGATTCGTGACAGCAGCGCGTCATAATGGCTGCGCAATTCCCGCTGATCGGCGCGGTCGATGATCCCTGCGATGATCCACATCGCGCCGAGCACGGCAATCAGCGCAGTCGCTGCCGCCGTCACGGCCAGCGCCACCGTGATCCGCATCCTGAGGCCGAGGCTCGTCCGCATGTCCGACTCGTTCGTTGAGCGTTGATTAACAACGCCTATCAACTTCTCGCTAAGAGACGGTGAACGGAAGCGCTGGCCTTAATAGCCCCTGCCGCGATCCACCACATTCTCCAGTGCTCCACCCGCCTCGAACCTTGCGATCTGCTCGGCGACATAGGCCGAGATTGCGTCTGCATCGGTGTCGGCGGCGTTGTGCGGCGTCAGCACCACCTTGGGGTGGGTCCAGAACCGGCTGTTCGCCGGCTGCGGTTCCTGCACGAAGACGTCGAGCGAGGCGGCGCCCAGCGTGCCGTCGTCGAGGCAGGCCAGGATGTCGGCCTCGTTCTGCAAGCCGCCGCGGCCGGCATTGATCAGTACGGGCGCGCCGAGCGGGCTCTTGCGGTTGAGCTTGGTGAAGACCTCTCGGTTGAGAATGCCTTGCGTATCCGGCGTCAACGGCAGCAGCGACACCAGGATGTCGGTCTTGCGCAGGAAGGCATCTATTCCGGCGCTGCCATGGAAGCACTCGACGCCGGGGAGGGCCCGCGGGCTGCGGCTCCAGCCGGCAACGCGGAAGCCGAGCCGCCGCAGCACATCGGCGGCATCAGCACCCAACGTACCCAGACCCATCACGCCCACCGTAACGGCGCTCGCCGGCCATTGATAGAGCGGCTCCCAGCGCTTCGCGCGCTGGGAGTCCCGCAAATACAGCTCCTGACGGTGGTGCATCAGCACATGCAGCACGACATATTCGGTCATGCGGTTGGTGAGATCAGGCACTGCGACGCGCACCAGCGGCACGTCAGGCAGACTGTTGTCCGCCATCAGCGCGTCGACGCCGGCCCCCAGATTGAAGATCGCGCGCAGGTTCGGGAACGTCTTGAGATCACCGGGTGCCGGCTTCCACACGGCGGCATAGTGCACGTCAGCCGGATCGGGCGAGTCATCCGGCAGCAGCGCCACGGGGCGACCGCCGCAGACCGCATCGAACCGGGCCTTCCAGCGCTCCGGCGACCAGTTCTGCTGCATGCTGTTGATCAGGACGGCCAGTGTACCTGCGGTCATTCGAAGTGCCTCACAAGGTTCCGCTTTTGGTGCCTCTCCTTGGCACGATCCGACGCAATTTTCTCGCAGATTTTTTCCGCAGCCCTGTCGGGGCGGGGCATAGTGGATCGTCTTCGAAACAAGCGTCCAGGAAGGTGCTGCCCATGCTCTATGCGATCCTTTGCTATCATGACGAGGACTTCGTCGGCTCCTGGAGCAAGGACCAGGACGAGGCCGTGATGAAGAAGCTCGCCGTGGTGCAGGAGAAACTTACCCGGCAGGGGCGCCTCGGCCCGGTGGCACGGCTGCTGCCGACCACTGCGGCGGCGACGCTGCGCAAGGAAGACCCGCCGCTGGTGCTCGACGGCCCCTATGCCGAGACCAAGGAGCAGCTGCTCGGTTTCTACATCGTCGACTGCAAGAATTTGGACGATGCGCTCGACGTGGCGCGCGACCTTGGCGCCGCCAATCCCGGCGGCGCCTATGAGGTGCGCCCGGTCGGCGTGTTCAGGCCCGGAGGCATTTCGGCGTGAGCGACACTGATACCGCCTGGATCGAGACTGCGCTGACCTCGGCGCGGCCCCAGGCGGTCGGCGCGCTGCTGCGCTATTTCCGCGATCTCGACACGGCTGAGGAAGCCTTCCAGAACGCGTGCCTGCGCGCGCTGAAAACCTGGCCGCAGAACGGGCCTCCGCGCGATCCCGCGGCCTGGCTGATCATGGTCGGCCGCAACGTCGCGATCGACGAGGTTCGCCGCAGTCGCAAGCAGCAGCCGTTGCCGGACGACGATCAGGCGATCTCGGATATCGACGACGCCGAAGGCGCGCTTGCCGAGCGGCTCGACGGCTCGCACTACCGCGACGACATCTTGCGGCTGATGTTCATCTGCTGCCACCCGCAGCTGCCGGCGACCCAGCAGATCGCGCTGGCGCTGCGCATCGTCTCGGGTCTGACGGTGAAGCAGATCGCGCGCGCCTTCCTGGTTTCGGAAGCCGCGATGGAGCAGCGCATCACCCGCGCCAAGGCCAAGGTCGCGCAAGCCGGGACGCCGTTCGAGGCGCCCGGCGCGATCGAACGGTCGGAGCGGCTGGCCGGGGTGGCCGCGATGATCTACCTGATCTTCAACGAGGGCTATTCGGCGAGCGGCGATACCGTCGAGATCAGGAAGCCGCTCTGCGAGGAGGCGATCCGGCTGGCGCGGTTGTTGTTGCGCTTGTTCCAGAGCGAGCCGGAGATCATGGGGCTGACGGCGCTGATCCTGCTGCAGCACGCCCGCAGCGCAGCGCGCATTGCCGCCGATGGTTCGCTGATCCTGCTGGACGACCAGGACCGCGCGCTGTGGAATCGCACCATGATCGCGGAGGGGTTGGCGTTGATCGACAAGGCTATGCGCCATCGTCGCAGCGGTCCCTACCAGATCCAGGCCGCGATCGCTGCGCTTCACGCGCGGGCGGCGACGCCTGATGAGACCGACTGGACCCAGATCGATCTCCTCTATGGCGCGCTCGAGGTGGTGCAGCCTTCGCCGGTGGTGACGCTCAACCGCGCAGTCGCGGTTGCCAAGGTACGCGGACCACAGGCCGCGCTCGACCTGATCGAGCCGCTGGCGCCGAAGCTCGCCAATTATTTCCATTTTTTCGGCGTGCGCGGCGCGTTCCTGATGCAGCTCGGCCGCAACGACGAAGCCCGCATCGCCTTCGACCGGGCCATCGCGCTCGCCAACACTTCCGCGGAAGCCGCCCATATCCGCATGCACATTGACCGCCTGATCCGGGACAGCCAGCCGAAGAGTGGCAGTGCCCGGCAGGGTACGAAAGCGAAGTGACCGCCGAAAATTCGTTCTATCACATGTCGGCGCGCGCCAATCCGCTTCGTCTTATTCCCGTATCAAGGGAGCCATTCATGCTGAAAGCCATTACCATCATCGCTGTCGCGATCGCGGTCGGGATCGCGGGCGTCCTCGCCGTCGCATTGACAAAACCCGACACGTTCCGTGTCGAGCGCTCGCTCGTGCTGAACGCGCCGGCCGGCGCGATCTATCCGCTTGTCTCCGATTTCCACTTCTGGACGGGCTGGTCGCCCTATGAGGATCGCGATCCCGCGATGAAGCGCACCTACGGCGGAACGGCGGCCGGGAAGGGCGCGACCTATGCATGGGACGGCAACAACGATGTCGGCGCCGGCCATATGGAGATTATCGAGGCGAACCCGTCGTCGAAACTGCGCATCAAGCTCGACTTCGAACGGCCCTTCGAAGGCCACAACACCGCAGAGTTCACTTTTGTGCCGCAAGGCGATGCCACACTGGTCACATGGGCGATGTCCGGTCCGGCTCCCTTCCTGTCCAAGGTGATGCAGGTGTTCGTCAACATGGACACCATGATCGGCAAGGATTTCGAGATTGGCCTCGCCAGCCTGAAGAAGCTCACCGAGAAGTAACGCCGGCGGCCGCCCGAAGAACTGCCGGGAAACGGTTAGCGAAGAGAAGAAGGAGAGAGACGATGCTCAGTGCCTATCTGTTCTATCAGGACACCTGCGAAGCAGCGTTCAACTATTACGCCAAGGTCCTCGGCGGCACGATCGACGCCATGATGCGTCTCTCGGATACCCCGCCATCGGATATGCCCCCAGGGCCGCCCGGGCGCGAGAAGACCATCATGCATGCGCGGATGACGTTGCCAGGCGGCGCCGTGCTGATGGCCTCCGACACGCCGCCTGAGCATTATCACAAGCCGCAGGGCTTTTCGATCTCGCTCACGGTCGTGGACCCCGCGGAGGGCGAACGCAAGTTCAACGCACTCGCCGACGGCGGCACCGTCACCATGCCCTTCAGCAAGACGTTCTGGGCCAAGGGCTTTGGCATGTGCGTCGACAAATTCGGCATTCCCTGGATGGTGAACTGTCCGGCCGAGGGTATGTGACAGGCGCGATCGCCTGATTTGCCAGGATGTCCCTCTCTCCGATATCGCGAGAGAGGGGCACCTCGTCAGCGGATCGATCCGGTGACGTCCTCGCTCGGCGGCTTCGCCACGCAGCTGGGACAGATCACGAGCTTCGAACCAAGCTGCTTGTCGTTCTCGGCTTCGATCTCGTCGTGGACGGCCCACCATGCGTCGGAATAGGGACGCAATGTGGAAAGCACTCTTTGCCGATCCAGATTGGAATCGCTGTCCGGCGGAGCATGATTGGCAAGCCGACGTTTTGTGACAACGGGTCGATTGGGATCCTGACCGAGCCCGTCCCATGCGATCGGACGACGCTCCGCTGCCGCCGCGGCAGCACACCCCGCGAGCGCTGCGCAAAAACTGAGCAAGACGATAACGTGCCGAGCCATGCCGGACCTGCCGTACGAAATGGAAAACGTTGCGTCGCAACGCTTACGCGGCACTTGAGGGAAATCCGCGTCGACGGCATGGCCGAATGGAGATTCCTTCCCCTCCCATTTCTGCGAGGGCAGTGCGAGCGGCTTCGTGACATGAGGCGGAACTGCATCGCACAAGAATTGGCGAAAGATTGGGCTGTAAACTACGTGCCGGAATCGCTAGTTTGGGTCATAATACCTACAAATCAGGGTGGACGTGACGGGGAAGGGAGCGACCGATGGCGGCGGCGCTACAAATCAATTTTGCTCTATGGGGAATGCTCATCTGCGCCAGCGTGAAGCTCGCGCCGATGGTGCAGATCATGTTCCACTAGGGAACAGCCAGGTCGTGACGGCAATGTTTGTGACGACGACCGCTCCCTGTACGAGCATGTAGAGCCGGCAGACTGTCGTCGAGGTGTCATCGACAGCGCGGGTAGATCGCGGCGAGGTCGCGCCCCTTCAGCAAGATCAGTCGTGAGGTGAGACCGCCGTGGCGGCTGATCCAGTCGCGGACCGGGCCGGGATAGGCTGCAAGCACGGCTTCGGATGCTTCCGGCTCGGCATAAAAGCGTCCGCGCCGGTCGACCGAGCGCGCGGCATGGAAACCCAGAACGGCGCGCTTCGTGGTGCAAATGCGATCGCCCGGCACGATGCTGAGCACCAGCGTGCAGGCGGAGAGGCAGGGGCCGTCGATCACCACGCGTTCCCCGCTTTCGCGCACCTTCTCGAAAAGGTCGAGGAATGGTCCGACCTGTCCGCCGGGGCTTTGGATGATGCGGATCTCGGCTTCGGCGGTTGCGGAGACGAGCAGCGCGGCTGCGAGCATCAGGGCTTTGAGGACGGTGATGCGCCGCATCGAGCACTCCACGAAATCGCGAACCCGGTTACAAGGCTCTACCCGTTGCGCCGCTCGCCGCGCAGCGTCGGCAGACCGATACCCGCAGCATCGAAGCCGCCATCGACGGCCAAAATTTGACCGGTGATGTAGCTCGCGTTGTCGGAGCACAGGAAATAGATCGCTGCGGCGAGTTCCTCCTCCAGGCCGTAGCGGTTGAGCGGGATGGCATCGTGATAGTCGGCGCGAATCTCCTTGGTGTGCACCTGCTTCGCCATCGCGGTGTCGACCGGACCCGGTGCGACCGCGTTGACGCGGATGTTGAGCGAGGCGAGCTCGACCGCGAGCTGCTTGGTGAGGTGCGCGAGCCCCGCTTTGCTGGTGCCGTAGGCCGAGCGCAACGTCGAGGCGCGCACCGCCGAGATGGAGGTGACATTGACGATCGCGCCGCCATTGCCGTCGCGCATCAAGGGCACCGCGGCCTTGGTGCAGAGGAACGGACCAGTGAGATTGACCGCCATGATCCTGTTCCAGTCGGCGTCGCTGGTCTCCAGCACGGGCGCGAACACGGCGACGCCGGCATTGTTGACGAGCGCATCGAGCCGGCCGAAGCGGCTCATCACCGCCGCCATTGCAGCGCCCACGGCGACCGCGTCGGACACGTCGCAGGTGATAGCCAGCGTGTTGTCGGGATTTTTCAGCGCAGCAGCCGCGCTGGTCTGCAGCTCGCCCTCGACATCGAGCAGTGCCACGCGCCAGCCGTCGGCGAGGAAGCGCTTCGCCGTGGCCAGGCCGATCCCGCGTGCGGCACCGGTGACGAGGGCTACTTTGGCAGGGGAGGAGGTCATGGCGCGGTCCTTTGCTGGAGCCCGCGCGGCATGACAGTTTCGTTGGTCCCGTGCAAGGCGCTCATTTCGGACAGAGGGCGCCGCCGGGGAGCCACAATGATCTGCCGAAAAATTTCTCGGGCCGTGTCGGCCTGGCAAGAGCTCGTTCGTCTTGGAAGTGAGCGCGGGGGCTACAACCGCGTCGCAAGGAACCGCATGCGATTCATGATGCTGATGATCCCGCTCGGCTACGAGACTGCGCCGGCGGACGAGCAACTCGATCCCGAACGTGTCGCCGCGATGATGCGCTATAACGAGGCGCTGAAGGATGCGGGCGTGCTGATCACGTTGGACGGCCTGCATCCGCCGTCGACGGGCGCCCGCGTCTCGTTCGCCACCGGCGCACCGGTCGTGACCGATGGCCCCTTCGCGGAATCCAGGGAAGTGCTGGGCGGCTACTGGATGATCGAGGTCGGCTCGCGCGAGGAGGCGATCGCCTGGGCGAAGAAATGTCCGGCCTCGGTCAACGAGATCATCGAGATTCGCCAGGTGCAGGAAATGTCCGACTTTCCGCCTGACGTGCAGGCCGCAGCCGCCGGTTTTGACGATCTGAAGCAGTAGACAAGGGAGAAACGACCGATGAGCACTGACACCTATCTTGCCGTCTTCCTCGGCAGCAAGAGCAGTCCGAAGTGGGCGGCGTGGACTGCGATGCCCGACGCAGAGCGCAAGGCCAAGGAGATGGAGGGCATGGCGGCCTGGAAGGGCTGGGTCGAGAAGCACCAAGGCGCGATCCAGGCCATGGGCGGTCCGCTCGGCAAGACCAAGAAGGTCGATGCCAACGGCATCGCAGACATCGCCAACGAGATGGGCGCCTTCACCGTCGTCCGCGCCGCCTCGCACGAGGCTGCCGCCAAAATGTTCGAGAACCACCCGCATTTTGCGATCTTCCCCGGCGAGCGGGTCGAGATCATGCCGGTGCTGCCGATCCCGGGCGGCTAGGGCCGATCGGAACGTCGGATCCGTGGAAGTCCGGGTTCACCAAACCCGGTTGCCGCTAGTGACCTTCGTGCCCGGCTCATGTAAAGCTCGTTCACATGAGCTGGCGCAAGGAGCAGCGCCGCGCCGAGCGCGGCTATCACCACGGCAATCTGAAGGAAGCCCTGTTGCAGGCCGCCCTCGGGTTGATCGCCGAGAAAGGTGCGGCCGGGTTCACCTTCGCCGATGCTGCGCGCATGGCCGGCGTCAGCGCGGCGGCGCCTTACCGGCATTTTCGCGACCGCGACGAGCTGTTGTCCTCGATCGCCCAGCGCGGCTTCGAACAGTTCGAGCAGCGGCTCACCGCAGCCTGGGACGACGGACGCCCCGACACCGTCACCGCGTTCGAACGCGTCGGCCGGGCCTATCTCGCCTTCGCCGGCGAGGAGCCCGCCTTCTACAACGCGATGTTCGAATCGGGCCTGCCGGTCGACGCCAACGCGGCGCTCCAGGCCGCCAGCGAGCGCGCTTTCAACGTCATTCGTGCTGCAGCCGAGCGTCTTGCCGCGCTCGCGCCGCCCGGCGCGCCGCGGCCGCCGGCGATGATGATGGCCCTGCACATCTGGTCGATGGCGCACGGCGTCGCCTCGCTGTTCTCGCGTGGCGATGCCGCGCGACGAAAACTGCCGATGTCGCCGGACGAGCTGCTTGAGGCCGAGGTGCTGATCTATCTGCGCGGCCTCGGCTTCCCCACCGATCGGCGGTCGCCCGCGACAAGCGCCGAGCCTCCGCCGGTGCCACCGGAGGCATCCTCCGGTTCCGGCGTGCCGCCCGGCGGCCCCTGGGGCAGGCCGAAATAAATCGCGCAAATAATCACGCGGGCGTGTCAGGCCGCCAGCTTGACAAAATCGCGGGATGGTCTAGCTATGTAAATGTTATTTACATTCACAACGGCGCTGATGCCGTGATGGAGAAGGGAAATGGCCTACACCGCTGATGTCAATCGCTGGCGCGGCCCCTCGGACCAACAGCAACAGTACGCGCGGCCCCACATGCTCGATACGCCCTGGCATCCTGGCTGGATTGCCGTGACCATTCTCGGCTTCATCATCTGGTGGCCGATCGGTTTAGCCCTTCTCTTTTTCACACTCGGGAGCAGAAGAATGTCGTGCTGGAGCAACCAGGATCGCTGGCAGAACAAGATGGAGCGGATGCAGTACAAGATGGACCGCATGCGTGACCGCATGGAGCGCCGCGGCTTCGGCTTCGGTTTCGGCCCGCCGTCCTCTGGCAACCGCGCATTCGACGAGTACCGCTCCGAAACGCTGCGCCGGCTCGAGGAAGAGCAGGTCGAGTTCAAGAACTTCCTCGATCGTCTGCGCCACGCCAAGGACAAGGAAGAGTTCGACCAGTTCATGGCCCAGCACAAGACGCGCCCGACCCCGCCGCCGACCGACCAGCAGCAGGGCTGATCCAAAAAACGGCCTGATGCCCCTCAAAGCCTTCAGGCGCATGCCCCCAAAGTCCTGATGGCCCCGAGCCGCCCGCCTGCGCACGCCGCAGGCGGGCGGTTTGGTTTGTGGGGTGGCTTCGCGCTCGGCCTCGCGAAATGACCCTGCGCAAGCGAACCCGGTCGGGTGGCGAGATTCAGCGCACCGTCACGAGCTGCGCGCGAACCGACGTCAGGAAGTATTCGTAGGCGTGATCGACGATCTCGTTGAGTGATCGCGTTCGCGCAAACATCGCGCGAGCCTCGGCGAGAAACTCCTCGCGGGTCGGAATCTTCGGCAGGTGCAGATGCGTCAGCGCATCGACGCCGTCATGGGCCCGATCGAGGATGTCATGCAGCGTCGGCAGGTGCAGCTGGGCGAGATCGGCCCGGTGCAGCGCCGACGAAATCGCGTGCGCCAGCGCGTGCGCGTCGAAGCGACCGGCAAGCTCGCGGGCCGCACGCTTGATGACGCGTGCACCGAGCGGCTGCTCGTTGCGCAGCACCAGTTCGGGCGGCGCCTTCATGTTCCAGACGATACCGAACCAGGACAGGGCCTTCAGAACGTAGTAGGTCGGGTCGATCTCCCACCAGTAAAAGCCCTGTCGCACGCTGCTCTGGTAGGCGTGGTGGTTGTTGTGCCAGCCTTCACCCATGGTGAACAACGCCAGCAGCCAGTTGTTGCGGGAATCGTCGCCCGTCACGTAGCGCTTGCGCCCATGTACATGGGCGAGCGAGTTGATGCAGAAGGTGGCGTGATAGACCAGCACCGTGCTCCACAGGAAGCCGACGACCAGACCCGACCATCCCGCGACGAGGAAGCAGAGCACCGCGAGCGTCACGGCCGGCAGCAGCTCCAGCCGATGCAGCCAGATCAGCTCCGGATAAGCTGCAAGATCGCCGACCTTCACGAGATCGGTCGTGTCGTGCTGCCGGTAAAAGATCCAGCCGAGATGGCTGTACAGGAAGCCGCGATGCCGCGGCGAGTGCGTGTCGTGCTCAGTGTCGGAATGCAGATGATGGTGCCGATGCTTGGCCGCCCACCACAGCACGCTCTTCTGCGCACTACTTTGCGCAATGAAGGCCAGGATGAACTGAAACACCCGGCTTGTCGCATAAGCCTTGTGCGAGAAATAACGGTGGTAGCCCGCCGTGACTCCGAACATGCGCACGACATACAACGACGCGCAAATCGTGAGGGCCTGCCACGTGATGCCCGACCAGATCGCCGCAACACAGCCGAGATGGACCAACAGGAACGGCACGGCCGAGGGGTACATGATGTCGTCGTGCTGGTCGTCGGCGGGCGCGTTGGGCGACATGTCCTGGCGTGACCTTTCTTGGCGTGACCGCGAGGGGGCGTGTGACGGCAACAGCGCCGCCGGGTACGAAAAACCCGCGGATGGCGGACCACCGCGGGCTTGAAATTTCGACGGACTATATGGTCGTGGATGCCGCGCATGCAAGCTCGTAGCCTCACGGGGGCTGCGGCATGGTGCGCGGGTGCCGCCGGCGCGGCGTCGCCTAATATTCGACACGCGGAAGCATCCAAATACCGGAGGCGACGATGGGCAACTTCGCGACGAGGCGCAGCGCGCCGCCGCCGCCGATCCGATTTGGCAAGGCCAGCACCGGTGTGATTCTTGCGCATGATGATCGCCGATCTGATCGGAGGCCGGCTTGGCGGCAGCGCCGCCGACGTGAACGCTTCGCTGCGTTCGTGTGAGCATCGGCCGTCCAACACGCAGGGTCTACGCCGGCTGCACGGCCCTCGGTAATCCCGCGCCGGCTGACCAACTGCACCGAGCCTGCTTCTGCAGCGTGAGCCTTAGGCGGCGCGGCGGTGGCTCTCGCCATGCGACGACGACCAGGGAAAGCACCACGCCCCAGGGCTTGATCGCGACCTCAGCGCCTTGCGCGTAGCGAGATGGAAATTGATCAACGCCAGCACGACCGCTGCGAGGTTGCCGACCATGTGGTACCAGGCATCATTGAGGCGGCGAATGCGCGGTTCACTGAAGAAGTCGGTAAAGCCGGCCGCGGCAGCAACGAGCGCCATCACGATGCCCGCAACCGGGAACGGGATGATCATGGGTGGAGCGGGTGATCCCCGAGGGGCGGCGGTCGTCTTGGGTTGATGCTCATGGCAAATCCTCGCCAAAAGTGATTTTCGGGACAATTGACCGGGGCAGGCCGGTTGCTCCGGACATTCGTGGCGCGTCGGGTGATGCCAGACGATCCACGCGCCCCGCAAATACCGGCCTGGCACCCTGATGTCCCATCCCCCTGCGCCGCCTGCCTTTCCCGCAGCCAAATTCGCGGGTGGTAACCCGGCATTAACCATCGCCGGGCACTGGTAATTATGGACAATCGCGCCCGGAGCTGTCGTCGAGGCCCTTAGTTTTGACATCTTGGCAGGGAATGCAGGCGGCGGCTTTGGACCAGCCCCTGTACCCCAGAAAGACAAGGCTTTGAACAGGCTTGCCGGCTGCGGCGGTTCTACCGCGGCTGTTAGGAAACCGGCCGCCATTTGCGGGACGGGACAAAGGTAACGATCGCCAGAAAACGGTCGTCTTGAGAGGATATTGCTGATGAATCCGGCCGACGTGGCTCAGTCCGCCCTTCCGGTTGCCGCTTCCGCCGACGTGTCGCTGATCGCGCTGTTCTGGCAGGCTCACTGGATCGTGAAATGCGTCATGCTAGGCCTGTTGTCCTGCTCGGTCTGGGTCTGGGCCATCGCGATCGACAAGATCTTCCTTTACGCCCGCACCCGCCGCTCGATGGACCGGTTCGAGCAGGCATTCTGGTCCGGCGAGTCCATCGAGGAGCTCTATCGCACGCTCTCGGCCAAGCCGACCCATTCCATGGCGGCCTGTTTCGTAGCGGCGATGCGCGAATGGAAGCGCTCTTTCGAGAGCCACGCCCGCTCGGTCGCCGGCCTCCAGATGCGGATCGACAAGGTCATGAATGTCTCGATCGCCCGTGAGGTCGAGCGGCTGGAACGCCGCCTCCTGGTGCTCGCGACCGTCGGCTCGGCCGGCCCCTTTGTCGGCCTGTTCGGCACGGTTTGGGGCATCATGTCGAGCTTCCAGTCGATCGCGGCGTCGAAAAATACCTCCCTGGCGGTGGTGGCGCCCGGCATCGCGGAGGCGCTGTTTGCGACCGCCGTCGGCCTTATCGCCGCCATACCTGCCACTATTTTCTACAATAAGTTCACCTCCGAGGTGAATCGGCAGGCCCAGCGGCTCGAGGGCTTCGCTGACGAATTTTCAGCCATCCTGTCCCGGCAGATCGATGAGCGGGGCTGACGGAGTGGATGGATAGCGTGAAGGCGGGATTGGGCATCAAGCCATGGGCATGAACGTAGCCAGTTCGTCCGGAGGCGGCGGCCGTCGCAGCCGGCGCAAGCCGGTCATGGCCGAGATCAACGTCACGCCGATGGTCGACGTGATGCTGGTGCTGCTCATCATCTTCATGGTGTCGGCGCCGCTGCTCACCGTGGGCGTGCCGCTCGACCTGCCGCAGACCCAGGCCAAGAGCCTCGATCAGAGCGACCAAAAGCCGATCCAGATGTCGGTCGACATCAACGGCAAGGTGTTCATCGCCGATGCCGAGATCGCGATCAACGAGCTGATTCCGAAGCTGAAGGCGATCACGGATGCGCGCGGTGGCCTCGAGGAGCGCATCTATCTGCGCGCCGACAAGAAGGCGGATTACGGCACGGTGGCCAAGGTGATGGGCCTGCTGTCGGGCGCGGGCTTCAAGAAGCTGGCGCTCGTCACCGAAGCGGATCAGGGGTCTTAAGATCGTGAAGGTGAACGTCGACAAGACACTGGTTGCGTCGATCGCCCTCCACGTCCTCGTGATTGGATGGGGGCTGCTCACCTTCAGCAGCAAGGCCTTCATCGCGCCGGAAGAGTCGCTTCCGGTCGACATCATCTCCACCGATCAACTGGCCCAGATGATGTCGGGGCAGAAGACCGGCGATAAGAAAGAGCCCAAGCCGAAGGTCGAGAAGATCGCCGAGGCCAAGCCCGAGGAAGATTCCGTCGGCAAGGTCACCGAGAAGAAAGAGCTGATCAAGACCAACTCGACCCCCGACACGCCGCCGCCGAAGCCCGTCGAAAAGCCGGTCGAGAAGAAGTTCGATCCGCCGAAGCCGGTCGCCGAGACCAAGCCGAAGGAAGAGCCGAAGCCGCAGGAGAAGAAGCCTGATCCGGCCAAGGAAGATCCGATCGCGGAGCTGCAGAAGAAGCTGGAGAGCAAGAAGCCGCCGCCCAAGCCGGTGGAGCAGAAGGTCGCGGCGGTGCAGCCGCAGCAGCAGCCGAAACCGAAGGAGCGCACTTTCGACCCCGCGCAGATTGCCCGCGACCTCGACAAGCGCGCTGCGACCCGGCACGAGCTCACGGGAGCGGCGCTGAACGCGTCGGCGTCGTTGGGTTCGACATCGGGGACGTCCGCCAGCAACGTCGCGACTTGGCAAGGGGCATTCATGTCCGCGGTCAGGCGCTGTTTCACGCCGACCTACAACGGACAGGATGCCGATCAATATGAAGTCGACATCGATATTTCCATGAAGATCGATGGAACGCTGGCATCCGAACCAGTCGTCGTTGCGGCGAGAGGACCATCGCGGTCGATCGCTGAGGCGGTGGCGGAGAGTGGCAAGCGAGCCATCGTGCAGTGTCAGGTCTATTCATTCCTGCCGAAGCAGCAGTATGACACCTGGAAGACCATTCCGATGCGCTTCGGACTGAAAGACATGTTGTGACATCCGAACAAAAGAATTTTGCAATGAATGACGTTCGATCGATGAACCGCCGCCGCTTCATGACCCTGACCGGATCGACCCTCGCGTTGCTCGGGGGCGGACAGGCTTTGGCGCAGGGGCAGCCGCGGCTCCGCATCGATCCCACCGAATTTCGTCCGATCCCGATCGCGATCACCAATTTCGTGCCGGGCTCGCCCGCCGACGGCGACGTCGGCAACGGCGTCACCCAGGTCATCACCAACAATCTGAAACGCTCGGGCTTGTTTTCCCCGATCGATCAGGCCGCCTTCATCGAGCGCATCAGCAACATCGACGTCGCGCCGCAATTCGATAATTGGAAAACCCTCAACGCCCAGGCCCTCGTCACCGGCCGCATGACGCGGCAGCCGGACGGTCGCCTCAAGGCCGAATTCCGCCTGTGGGACGTGGTCACCGGCCAGCAGCTCGCCGGCCAGCAATATTTCACCTCGCCGGAATATTGGCGACGGATCGCCCACATCATCTCCGATCAGATCTACGAAAAGTTGACCGGCGAGAAGGGTTATTTCGACAGCCGCGTCGTGTTCGTCGACGAATCAGGGCCGAAGGAGCGCCGCGTCAAGCGCCTGGCGATGATGGACCAGGACGGCGCCAATGTGCGCTATCTCACCCGAGGCGCCGACCTCGTGCTGACGCCGCGTTTCTCGCCGAACTCGCAAGAGATCACCTACATGGAGTTCGGCCAGGGCGATCCGAAGGTCTATCTCTTCAACATCGAGACCGGCCAGCGCGAGATCGTCGGCAATTTCCCCGGCATGACCTTCGCGCCGCGCTTCTCTCCGGATGGCCAGCGCGTCATCATGAGCCTGCAGCAGGGCGGCAATTCCAACCTGTTCGTGATGGATCTGCGCTCGCGTTCGACGACGCGTCTCACCGACACGCCGGCAATCGACACGTCGCCGTCCTACTCGCCTGACGGCACCCGCATCTGCTTCGAATCCGATCGCGGCGGCCGATCGCAGATCTATGTGATGGCGGCCGGCGGCGGCCAGGCGCAGCGCATCTCGTTCTCCAAGGACGACAACAACGCCACCTATTCGACGCCGGTGTGGTCGCCGCGCGGCGACTACATCGCCTTCACCCGGCAGGGCGGCGGGCAGTTCTCGATCGGCGTCATGAAACCCGATGGCAGCGGCGAGCGGCTGCTCACCTCAGGCTTCCACAATGAAGGCCCGACCTTCTCGCCGAACGGCCGTGTGCTGATGTTCTTCCGCGACCCCGGTGGCAACAGCGGACCATCGCTGTTTTCGGTCGACATCTCCGGCCGCAACGAGCTGAAGGTGCCGACGCCGGGCTTCGCCTCCGATCCGGCATGGTCGCCGCTGTTGTCCGCGACCGCGGGTCAGTAGAAGAGATCGCGGCTGCGACGCGCGATCTTTTCAAACGAAAGCGCCAGATTTTTCGGGTTTGCGCGCGCGCGGCAATCCTTCCTTCACCTTGTACCCGGCAAGGCTTGCCTAGTTGCTTGATTTTGCAGCGGAAATAGATTCGCTATTGCCGAAAAACAACTCGACTTTAACGATGTTCCCTCAGAAAGGCTTCATCTGGTCCGGGTAAAAGTACGCGCTAAACAGGACGCGTAACAAGCCGATGCAGCTGGCCGACCAGAAGCAGAGTGATCGAGACGAGCTGGAGCCCATACTCTACGCCGCTCTCATCAACTCCATGGTTCAGAATTTCTGGGCGATCTTCCTCGGCTCGGCCTCCGCCGCCGTGGCCGCGGTCATGACTGCGCTGAAGACCGGCGACGCCAGGCTTTGGCCGATCGCGTTCCTGCTGATCGCCATCGGTACCGCGCGCGCGTTCCAGATGCGCAGCTACGAGAACCGAACAGAGGCGCTGTCATTCGAGGAGGCCACGCATCTGGCGCCGCGTTACTGGGCCGGCGCGCTCAGCTATGCCGCGGTGCTCGGCCTGTGGGCCTTCGTCGTGATCTATCTCAACGAGGATCCCGTTGCCGACATGCTCTGTGTCGCGATCGGCATCGGCTATACGGCGGGCGGCGCGGCCCGCAATTACGGCCAGCCCCGGGTGGTCCAGTGGCACGTCGTGCTCGCCTGCGGACCGATGTCGCTCGCGCTGCTGATGCATGGCGGCCTCTACCACATCGGACTCGCCATCCTGCTCGCGTTCTTCTTCGTCGGGCTGAAGAACATCAACCTCAGCCTGCACGCGATCTTCGTGAAGGCATTGACCTCGAGCTTCCGCGAATCCGCGCTGGCGAGCCAGTTCGATACCGCCCTCAACAACATGCCGCACGGCCTGTGCATGTTCCGTGCCGACGGGCGCCTGGCGGTGATGAACCACCGCTTCGGCGAGCTGATGCAATTGCCCGAGGACCTGGTCAAGCGCGGGGCTACCGCCGTCGACATCGTATCGGCCTGCGTCGCGGCGGGCACCATCTCGGTCGAGAGCGGCAATCAGGTCATCGCCGAGATCGAGCAGGCGCGGATCCGCGAGATTGTCAGCGCCGACCCGGATACGACGCGCGGCCGCGCGCTGGCCTGGACGTTCCAGCCGATGGCCCGTGGCGGCACCGTGGTGCTGCTGGAAGACATCACCGAACGCACCAATGCGGAAGCCCGCATCAGCCATCTTGCCAGATATGACGAACTGACGGCGCTGCCGAACCGGGTCTCTTTCCGCGATGAGATCGAGCGGCTCCTCGCCCATTCGCACCATTCCGAACGGCTCTCCGCGTTGCTGTTCATCGACCTCGACCAGTTCAAGCAGGTCAACGACACGCTCGGCCACCCCTGCGGTGACCAGCTCCTTTGCGCGGTCGCCAACCGCTTGCGCGAGATGCTGCGGCCGGAGGATTTCGTCGCCCGCTTCGGCGGCGACGAGTTCGTCGTGTACCAGCAGAACATCAATTCGCCCGAGGATGCCGCGAGCCTCGCCCGCCGCATCGTCGAGCGCCTGAGCGAGCGCTACCGTATCGACAATCATCTGGTCGAGATCGGCGCCAGCGTCGGCATCGCGCTGACCTCGCCCAAGGGCACCAGCGCCGACACGCTGCTCAAGAACGCCGATATGGCGCTCTACCGCGCCAAGGCCGACGGCCGCGGCACTTTCTGCTTCTTCCGCGACGAGATGGCGGCGACCGTCGAGGCTCGCCGCATCCTCGAGCTGGACCTGCGCAAGGCGCTCGCCAATGAGGAGTTCGAGCTGTTCTACCAGCCGCTCGTCAACCTCAAGTCCGGCAAGATCACCACCTGCGAGGCGCTGCTGCGCTGGAATCATCCGGTGCGCGGCACGGTCTCGCCGATCGACATCATCCCGGTTGCCGAGGACATGGGCCTGATCGTCGATCTCGGCCGCTGGATCCTGCGCCGCGCCTGCATGGAATGCATGAAGTGGCCCGAGGGCGTCAGTGTCGCGGTCAATTTCTCGCCGCAGCAATTCCATCAGCGCGACGTGCTGAGCGAGATCCGCTACGCGCTCGAAGTGTCGGGCCTGCCGGCCCATCGCCTCGAGATCGAGATCACCGAATCCTCGTTGCTGCGCAACACCCAACTCACCCACGACATCCTGTCGCAGCTGCATGCGCTCGGCGTGCGCATTTCACTCGACGATTTCGGCACCGGCTATTCGAGCCTCAGCTATCTGCACAATTTCCCGATGCAGAAGGTCAAGATCGACCGCTCCTTCCTCGAGGGCATCGACACCGATCGCCCGCTGACGCTGCTGCGCGGCGTGGCACGGCTGTCGGCCGATCTCGGCATGTCGGTCGTGGTCGAAGGCATCGAGACCAACGAGCAGCTCGAGTTGATCAGTGCCGACGGCACCGTGTCCGAGGCGCAAGGCTATCTGTTCAGCCGCCCGGTGCCCGCGGTGCGGATGCGCCAGCTCCTGAACGCCTCGCATGGACGGCGCGGCGAGAACCTGCTCCAGGTTGTCGGCGCGCGCTCGTTCGCCTAGCCGCTGCTTCCCCGAATTGCCCGCCGTTTCACGCTGTTGCGGCAGCTCCGTAGTCCTACGGTCGGTTAACCCTAACAGTTCGATTGCTTTGCTTCGTTGTTAAGAAGCTGTTAATAATTGGTCACGCGTGGAGGTTGTCCTGCGCGTATGCGGTGGTGGGTCAGGAGTAGGGATGCAGTCCTCAGCCAGAGCGATCATTTCGGCTGTTGGACGGGGTGCAGAGCTCCTGACCGACGTCGACTATCATCTTGCCGAGACGGTCGAGGAGAAGGAGGAGATCTACAACCTCCGCTACCGCGCGTATTTGCGCGAAGGTGCCGTCAAGGAATCTGCCGAGGCACGCGTCACCGATAAGTATGACGAGCTGCCGAACGCGTGGACCTTCGGTGTCTATCTGCGCGGCGAGCTCTGCAGCTCGGTGCGCATCAGCGTGCTGACCTCGGAATGGCGCTCATCGACCTCGGCCGACGTTTTTCCCGACGTCGTGCTGCCGCGGCTCGATCGCGGCGAGGTCATGATCGATCCGACGCGGTTCGTCGCCGATCCTGATATGGCCAAGCGCGTCCCCGAGCTGCCTTATCTGACGACGCGTCTCGCCTACATGGCGTGCGAGCATTTCAATGCCGATCTCGGCCTTGCGATCGTGCGTCCCGAGCATCACGCGTTCTATCGCCGGGTGTTCCTGCACGCGCCGATTGCCGAGCCGCGGCAGGTGCCTGGCCTCACCAAGGCGTTCGGGTTGATGGCGGCCGATTTCCCGACCTTCCGCAAGAAGGTGTTCGAGCGCTATCCGATCATGCGCTCGACGGCGTTCGAGCGGCGCATGCTGTTCGGGCGCGGCGGCCAGCGCCAGGTTCCGCAGCGGCCGGTGCTGGTGGCCGAGGCCGCTCACGCCTGATTCTGCGGCGGCCCTGTGACGGCCGGAGCGGCCTCCGGGCAGGGGGAGTTCGCGTCGTCAGCCATATCGGGGCCAAAATTCCGGCGATATCCAGCGTTTTTGCCCGGCCCCCCGGCTTGCCTTCACCCTCGCGCCACATTTACAACCCATTAACCATGATGGGTGCTTTTCGCTGGTTGGGGGCATTTGACCGGCTGAGGCAAGGTTCCGTCAAGGTTGACGGAACGTTCGCTTAACCAACCCCCTGTAGACCGGACAGCAGTGGACGAACGTGAGCGTGGAGGCTCCGGAATGAAATATCCTATGCGTATCCTCCAGGGATTGAAGCTGGCCGCGGTGCTTGCCATTGCCCTGTCGATGGGCGCCTGCGCCAACAAGAACATGGGTATGGACGCGAATGCGAGCGCGGCGACGCCGGGCAGCCAGCAGGATTTCGTGGTGAACGTGGGCGACCGCGTGTTCTTCGAGAGCGACCAGACCGATCTGACCCCGCAGGCGATCGTGACCCTGGAGAAGCAGGCCCAGTGGCTGCAGACCTATCCGCGCTACTCCTTCACCATCGAAGGTCACGCCGACGAACGCGGCACCCGCGAATACAACATCGCCCTCGGCGCCCGCCGCGCCCAGTCGGTGCGTTCGTTCCTGGTCTCGCGCGGCATCGATGCGAACCGCATGCGCACCATCTCCTACGGCAAGGAGCGCCCGGTGGCCGTGTGTAACGACATCTCCTGCTGGTCACAGAACCGTCGTGCCGTGACCGTGCTGAACGCGAGCTCCTGATCTCTGGTCAGCCGCTGTTCATCTTCAGGAACCGATGATGCCGGCGCCCTCACGGGCGCCGGTTTCGTTTCAGCGACCTGTGACTGAAAACCCCTTGGTGGTAGTCACAGTTTTGGCGTACTCCCCTTCAATGTGTGGCGCGTCGCATGTTCCGTCGCAGGCCATTTCGCTTTCGTCGTCAGGGCAAGATGTCATCCAGATTTAAGGTCTTAACCGGCACCGCGGCCGCCGCCGCGCTGCTCTCCTTGTGTTCGCCGGCCTTCGCCCAGTCGGACGATGGCGACCCCGAGATGCGGATCGAGCGGCTGGAAAACCAGCTGCGCCAACTCACCGGCCAGAACGAAGAGCTGCAATATCGCAACCGCCAGCTCGAGGATCGCATCCATCAGCTCGAGGGCGCGACACCCGGCCAGGCGCCGCTGCAGCCCAACGTCGCAGCCGTGCCGCCGGCCCAGGTCGCCCCTGGCTATCGCCAGCAACCGCCGCAGCAGCAGGGCATGCAGCCGAATTACGAGCAGCCGCAGGTCGCCGCTCCCGCGCCGATCGTTCAGGAGCAGCCTGGCCCCGGCGCGCCCGGCAGTCGTCGCCGTGGCGATGCGTTCGACCCGAGCCAGGCTCCGAACGCTCCCGGCGCGCCGCGCGCGCTCGGCGGCGGTCAGCAGCCGCTCGATCTCAGCGCCAATGGCGGCCGCTATCCGCAGGCCGCAGCGCCGCCCCAGCAAGCCTATCCGCAGGCGACCGCGCCCCAGGCGGTCCAGCCCGGCTATCCGCCCGCCCAGCAGGCTTACCCGCCGCAGGCCGGTGCTCCGGCTCTCGCGACCCTGCCGCCCTCGGCCACGCCACGGGACGAGTTCGACCTCGGCATCGGCTACATGCAACGCAAGGACTATGCGCTGGCCGAGCAGACCATGAAGAATTTTGCGGCGAAATACCCGAACGACCCGCTGCTCGGCGATGCGCAATACTGGCTCGGCGAGAGCTACTACCAGCGCCAGCAATATCGCGATTCCGCCGAAGCGTTCCTCGCCGTCACCACCAAATACGACAAATCGGCGAAGGCGCCGGATGCGCTGCTGCGGCTCGGCCAGTCGCTCGCCGCGCTGAAGGAAAAGGAAGCCGCCTGTGCCGCCTTCGGCGAGGTCGGTCGCAAATATCCGCGCGCCTCCGCCGGCGTCAAAGCCGCCGTCGACCGCGAGCAGAAGCGGGTGAAGTGCTGATCCGCTGACAAAGCGGATGGTGTTGCGCTAAACAGTCGATCCATCCGCGGACGATTGCAGCGTCATGTCAGACGACGACGATTCACCGATTTCGGCGCGCGCGGCGAAGCAGCTCTTCGCCGGGCTGGAAGCTGCGCCGGCGCTGGTGCTGGCGGTGTCTGGCGGCCCCGATTCGGTCGCGCTGATGTGGCTCGCGGCGCGCTGGCGGCGCAGTTTTACCCGCGGACCTGAGCTCACGGCCGTCACCGTCGATCACGGCCTGCGGAGCGAGGCCGCGCGTGAGGCGCGTGAGGTCAAACGGCTGGCCGCTGAGCTTGGCCTTGCGCACCGGACTCTGCATTGGCGCGGCGCCAAGCCAAAGACGGGATTGCCTGCCGCCGCGCGTGAGGCCCGCTACCGCCTGCTCGCGAAGGCCGCGCACTCAGCCGGCGCGAGCCATGTGCTGACCGCCCATACCCGCGACGACCAGGCCGAGACCCTGCTGATGCGGCTCGTCCGCGGCAGCGGCATCGCCGGGCTGTCGGCGATGGCGCGCCTGACCGCGCGCGACGGCATCGTGCTCGCGCGTCCGCTGCTCGATGTTTCGAAATCGCAGCTCATCGCGACCCTGAAACGGGCCGGGATCGGTTTCGCCGACGATCCCACCAACCGCGATGCCACCTTCACACGACCGCGATTGCGGGCGCTGTTGCCGCAGCTTGCCGCCGAGGGCGGCGATGCCCGCACGCTGGTGCGGCTGTCGGCGCGGCTTGCCCGCGCCAATGCGGCGGTCGAGGTGCTGACCGACGGCGCCGAGCGCTTCCTCGCCTTGCGGGATCGCGGCGGTGCGCCGCATCGGGGCGTTCGCAGCTTTGAGGCCGCGGCCTTTGCAGCCCTGCCGGAGGAAGTCCGGCTGCGGCTGTTGCTGCGGGCCATCGATGCGCTCGGGCATGAAGGGCCCGCGGAACTCGGCAAGGTCGAAACCCTTCTGGCGGCGCTCGACCAGGCCGTCCACGGCCAGGCGGTCGCGACGGCCGCCCGCGCCCCCGCAAATGGCCGTCCGATTCTGAAGCAGACCTTGGCGGGCGCCTTGATCAGCCTAGCGGGCGGGCGTATCCACATCGCGCCTGCGCCGGCCCGGCGGTCGAAAGGGGACGGCAAGGCGGCGAGGGGCGGACCATGACACCGGCCGTTTGCCCCGGATGCCGTCAGGACACCTTAACCAGGCAGGAAAAAGCCCGGCTTTGACGCCATTATTTCAGCGGGAATCGCTCTAAGATGGGATAAATAGTCCCATCTCGTTCCCTTGGCAGCAACCCGGGCGGCACCTAGATTGTATCCATCTAACCGAGAGGATTCCTTGGGGATTTTCTCTAGCTTGCCCAAGGATGAGGCCGCGATCCGCGCGACCACGAAGGAAGATCGATGAACGCCAATCTGCGCAATTTCGCCCTCTGGGTCATCATTGTTTTGCTGCTGTTGGCGTTGTTCACGCTCTTCCAGAATCCGGGTCAGCGGGCCTCCTCGCAGGACATCGCCTTCTCGCAGCTCCTCAGCGAAGTTGACCAGGGCCGTGTCCGCGACGTCGTGATCCAGGGGCCTGAAATCCACGGCACCTTCACCACCGGCCAGAGCTTCCAGACCTATGCGCCGAACGACCCGACGCTGGTGAAGCGCCTCTATGACAGCAAGGTCCAGATCACCGCCAAGCCGCCCGGCGACAACGTGCCGTGGTTCGTCTCGCTGCTGGTCTCCTGGCTCCCGTTCATCGCGCTGATCGGCGTCTGGATCTTCCTGTCGCGGCAGATGCAGGGCGGCGCCGGCAAGGCGATGGGCTTCGGCAAGTCGCGCGCGAAGATGCTGACCGAAGCGCATGGCCGCGTCACCTTCGAGGACGTCGCCGGCGTCGACGAAGCCAAGCAGGACCTGCAGGAGATCGTCGAATTCCTGCGTGACCCCGGCAAATTCCAGCGCCTCGGCGGCCGCATTCCGCGCGGCGTGCTGCTGGTCGGCCCTCCCGGCACCGGCAAGACCCTGATCGCGCGTGCGGTGGCGGGCGAAGCCAACGTGCCGTTCTTCACCATCTCGGGTTCGGACTTCGTCGAGATGTTCGTGGGCGTCGGCGCCTCTCGCGTGCGTGACATGTTCGAGCAGGCCAAGAAGAACGCGCCCTGCATCATCTTCATCGACGAAATCGATGCGGTCGGACGTCATCGCGGCGCCGGTCTCGGCGGCGGCAATGACGAGCGCGAGCAGACGCTGAACCAGCTGCTGGTCGAGATGGACGGCTTCGAGGCGAACGAGGGCGTGATCCTGATCGCCGCGACCAACCGTCCCGACGTGCTCGATCCCGCGCTGCTGCGTCCGGGCCGCTTCGACCGTCAGGTCGTGGTGCCGAACCCCGACGTCGTCGGCCGCGAGCAGATCCTCAAGGTCCACGTCCGCAAGGTGCCGCTGGCGCCCGATATCAACCTCAAGACCATCGCGCGCGGTACGCCGGGCTTCTCCGGCGCCGATTTGATGAACCTCGTCAACGAAGCTGCCCTGACCGCTGCGCGTCGCAACAAGCGCATGGTCACCCAGGCCGAGTTCGAAGAGGCCAAGGACAAGGTGATGATGGGGGCCGAGCGCAAGTCGCTCGTCATGACCGAGGAAGAGAAGCTGCTGACGGCCTATCACGAGGGCGGCCACGCCATCGTCGGCCTCAACGTGCCCGCGACCGATCCGATCCACAAGGCGACCATCATTCCGCGCGGTCGCGCGCTCGGCATGGTCATGCAGCTGCCCGAACGCGACAAGCTGTCGATGTCGCTGGAACAGATGACCTCGCGCCTCGCCATCATGATGGGCGGCCGTGTCGCCGAAGAGCTGATCTTCGGCCGCGAGAAGGTCACCTCGGGTGCCGCCTCCGACATCGAGCAGGCCACGCGCCTGGCCCGCATGATGGTGACGCGCTGGGGCCTGTCGGAAGAACTCGGCACCGTGTCCTACGGCGAGAACCAGGACGAGGTGTTCCTGGGCATGTCGGTGTCGCGGACGCAGAACGCCTCCGAGGCAACGGTCCAGAAGATCGACTCCGAGATCAAGCGCCTGGTCGAGGAAGGCTACAAGGAGGCGACCCGCATTCTCACCGAGAAGCATGCCGACCTCGAGACCCTGGCCAAGGGCCTGCTCGAGTTCGAGACGCTGACGGGAGATGAGATCGTCGATCTCCTCAAGGGCAAGAAGCCGAACCGCGAGTCGGTGCTCGAGCCGACCACGCCGCGCGCCTCCGCGGTGCCCCCGGCCGGCAAGTCGCCGCGCCCGCGGCCCGATCCGGATCCCGGCCTGGAGCCGCAGCCGCAGGCGTAAATCTCGCCTGCCATGGCCGGATATTCCGGCAAACCCATTGTGCAAAAGCTCGGTGTCAAGCCGGGCTTTTGCATTTTCGTGGACGGCCTCGCCACGCCCTATCGCGACGTCGTCGGTGAATTGCCTGACGGTGTGACCATCGCGAAGGCGATCAGGCCTCCGCTCGACATGGTGCATCTCTTCGCAGCCGAAGCCAAAGGCCTCGCCGCAAAACTGCGCAGCTCCCGCAAGGCGATCGCGCCCGACGGGATGATCTGGGCATCGTGGCCGAAGCAGGCATCGGGCGTCCCGACTGACGTGACCGAAGCCCTGGTGCGCGAGACCGCGCTCGCGAACGGCCTCGTCGATATCAAGATCTGCGCGGTCAACGATGTCTGGTCCGGCCTCAAGCTCGTGATCCCCCTGAAGGATCGCGCGAAAGCCGCCAAATAGCTCCGGTCCCGTCGGGTGGGCACAGGCGCCCTTGCGCCGTGTCCACGATCTCTCGCCCATCGCGGCAGGTGGCGGGCACGCCTCGCGGCGTATCAGGAAGGCACGTCATCGCTCCACACTGCGTCATTGCGAGCGCAGCGAAGCAATGACGACGTGGATGAAGTTGCGCTCAGACTGAGCGCTCGTCCCCCGGACACGAACAGGAGCCATTCAGCGCCGGCTCCGCATTCACGACGCCAGCCGAAGCCAGACGTCGTTGCTCGCCAGCGTACCGTCGGGCGTGGCGATCTCCAGGTCTACGACGTGCAGGGAGTGGTCTCCGTAGACATATTTCAGGTGCCAGATCAGCCCGAGGTCCGGCGTGATGATGAAATCATCGAGTCCATCGGTGATCGCTCGAACCGCCTCCCGGTGCGTCAGCGGCGCCGAAAACATCGCATCGATCAGATTGGCGAGGCTCATGCCTTCGACCAGCATCATGCGCGCGATGTCGTCGCCATGGACCTGGCGGAGCGCTGAGACGATGACGGCAATGGCGTCCGGATTTTTCATGACACGGTTTGCTTCAGGCCATTTGCATAGCCCGATCTGACTGCATTGAGCCGCGTCAGGCACGAAGCTGACGTAGCCCGGATGGAGCGTCAGCGTAATCCGGGATCGCTACTTTAGAGAAGGCCCCGGATTGCGCTACGCTCCATCCGGGCTGCGGCCTCCCTTGTCGCTGGGCCGGTGGGGTCATCGTCGAGCATGTGCGGAAGGCCCGGACGAGCTCTTACCGGCGCACGCGCCAAACAGTCCAGCCGGGTTTCGACACGGCCCGCACCGGCTCCAGATAGTCCGGAGCTTCGCCGCGGCCGAGATGCGCGGCGAGGCCCTCCGGCGCGATGCGGACAAGATCCTCCTGATCGATGGAGCCGTTGCACGTCAGGATGTAGTCGACCTGCCGTGCGCGGAACATGTCGCGCGCGGCTTCCGGTGTTTCCGTCATGCTGTGGACCATGACGAGGTTGCCGTCATTGTTGCGGTGGTAGGGAGCAGCGAAGACGGAATGTTCCGTCGCGGCCAGGATCGCAGGACCCGAATCGATCGGCGCCATCACCCGCCCGGCCGGCAGGAAGGCGAGCGGTGCGGCGCTTGAGATGGTCTGGCAGGATTCGGCGGGATCTGGCATCGCGATCTTTTGTCCGCCCGTGCCGGCAGCGAGTGCCGGCCAGACCGCAAAACCCATGCCGCCGAGTGTGGCGGGCGACACCAGTAGCGCCGCACGTACCAGCCGCCAACCGGCCACGACCTTGGTGCGAAGCCGGGTGATTCCCGCGACGCATAGCGGGGCCGCCACGATGTTCGCGGCAGCGGCGCCGCGCAATTCCCACAGGCTCTCGCCGAACAGCGTTGCGAGCGTGATGGTCGAGACGATCCAGCGAAAGCGCGTTTGCGGCGTGCAGCCAATCATGGCAGCCACACACGGGCCGAGCGTCAGCAATGGAAAAGCGTAATAGCCAAGCAGCTTTTGCGGCTGCAGCTGGGCCAATTCCGTCACCGGCATGGTCTCGATGACGCGGCCAAGCCAGAAGCTGACGAGCAGGGGGTCAACCTGCGCATAGGGCGATGCAACGCAGCTCGGGTATGACCTGAAGAATGCGCCGAGCAGGAGAGCACCGGCGAGAGCGCTCGCCGTCAACCGCACCCACAAGCCCTCGCGCAGCCGGCTAGCACCGGCGATCACAAGCAGCGCGATGCCGCCCCCTGCGGCCAGGAGCAGGATGGGTCCGCCGAAGGCATCGCAGACCGGCGTGAGGAGACTGTTCATCGGGAGCAGAAGCAGCGCCAGCAGCAGCGACGACCCGGCAAGGCCTGCACCGAAGGCGCAGGCTGGGCGCAGGGCTTCAGCGCCTTTCCACACCAGGAGTGCCACGACGGCCGCGCTCGCCGCAGCGATGGCAGGGAGCATTTCCAATCCGACCGATAGCGAAAGCGCTGCGAGGAATCCTGCCAAAGCCGCCTTGGCTGCACGGTATTCCAGGTCGCGGATGTGGAGCACGAAGCCGAGCAGCAGCACGATCTGCAGATTGTGATGGTCGATCGCGCCGGCGCGGAAGTGGATGAGGGCAGGGATCGACAGCGCCGCAAGCAGAATCGCCGCGAGCTGCGCCCGCGGCTTGTCCGCCGGAGCGCTTGCCTGACTTGCGATCCTCGCCGCGAGCCATAGCGCGGCGGCCAGCAATAGCGACGGCCACAGCACCAGCGTGAGTGCTTCGGCATGATGCTGGCCGAGGAGCGGGCGGAACAAGAGGATCAGAATGGCCAGGGGCGCATCGACGATGCGGGACCAGTGCATGGCGATTCCGGGCGGGTCGAGCCGGTATTGAGTCAGGTCGAACCAGCCCTGGCCGGAGAGAAGATCGCGCACTTCGACCAGACGCATGGCGTCGTCGGTCGACAGCGTGTCGAACACGCCGGTTTTGATCGCCGGAAGTGCGAGCACAGCCACGATTGCCGCCCAGATTATCGCGAGCACGATCGCAGGCTTCGGCTCCGCGGTCGATCGTTGCACGGTCGATGGGGCGAGCGGCGGCATTGTCGGGCGTCTCAGTTCGATTGGGTCGGCACGGGCGTGTTGCCCGCGCCCGTTGCGCCATCACGCACATGGATCACGGCGATGTTGTCGCCATAGAGCCGCTTCCAGCCCTTGATGTGATCGAGCACCTGGGCGGCCGGGCTGTCGGCCACCATCAGCGTGGCGTCGATCTTGTACTCATCGAGCAGCCGCGTCAGATTGTCGAGCTTCTTGACCTCGACCCCCTTGAAGAAATCCATCACGAAGGTCTCGCCATAGAGTTCGGCGCGGCCGTCGATGAACACGGGCATGTCGCGCGAGATCAGATAGCCGCCGAACTGGTAGGCGTTGAAGATGCGCTGCGCCTTGCGTTGCTGGAGCAGGTCGACGGCAGCGACGGGCGTCTGGTCCATCGTGAAGGTGAACCGGTGATGCGACATGTAGATCGAGGTCGAGGTCCAGGCCGCAGCCGCGATCATCAGCGCGGCAGTGATTGTGACGTAGCGCGCCGCCCAGCTCTCGGCGGCCTTCTCACGACCTTGTGCGTCCGTTTGCGGCAGCGGCGGTCTTTCGCCGAGAGGCTTGGCCAGCGCCAGCGGCACCAGGAAGGCAAAGGCCTCGATGCTCCTGACATGCGTGAGCCCCATCCAGGTGAAGAGCACGATCAGCAGAATGCGTGGCGGCGACAGCGTGAGGCCGCGAAACAGGCCGAGTGCGATCAGTCCGAGGATCGCGGCCTCGAATGCGGAGAACGAGGCGAAATTCGCCGGCATCCATTCCGAGATGACGGACAGCAGCTCGCCGAGATTGAGGATGTTGGTCGCGCCCAGCAGCGTGCGCCAGCCATAGGGAGTGACGCAGGCAGCCGCCGTGGCGGCGACACCGAACAGGAACCAGCGCGCGAGCAGCCGGATCTGCTTGCCGGAATCCAGCGTCCAGATCGCCTCCAGCGCGATCGGGCCGATCAGCGCGAGGCCGAGCACGAAGCCGCCATGCAAATTCGCCCACAGCGACATCAGCGGCAGCCAGACCCAGGACGGCGTGGCCTTGCGGTCGGCCGCATTCATCAGCACGCCGACCCAGGCGATCATCACCGGCAGTGCCAGGATATGCGGCCGCGCCAGGACGTGATGCAGCGACAGCAGCACCGCGAGCATCGCAAACAGCACCGAGCGCGGGATCTCGAGATGCGCATCGAGCAGATGAACCAGGATCGCTGCGGATGCGGCGATCCCGAGCGCGGTGAGGATCACCGGCCCCGCCCAATCCCATTGCGTGTAGGAGATCGAGAACAGGATTTGCGACAGCCACGACGTCGAGATCCAGGGCTCGCCAAACCGTGTGAACGAATAGATGTCGGTATAGGGCAGGGCGTGATGGTCGAGAATCCACTGACCGATCTTGATCTGCCAGAACGAGTCGGAATCCTGAAGCAGCGTGTCGCCGATATAAAGGAAGAACAGATAGGCGCCTGCGCCGACACACAGCGGCACCAGCGCGCGAGCGCGGCTCTGCACTGCGATGCTGTTGGTGAAGGAAAGAGACATGCCGCCTCGTGGTGTTCTTATCGGGTTGATCGCGCGGGCGGCATTGGACCACGGCGGTCATAACTTCCAGTAAATCAGCGGGGCTACCCAAAGCGTTTGCGAGCGAAGCGGATACCGGTGCGCGTCAAGCAAACGCGTCCGGACGGGACCCTTCCGTGTGTCCGCGCAATTTAACCGGTTGTTTTAGATTTCGGTTTACCATCGACGAATACATGCAATCCGTTCCATGTTTGCGCAGTCGAATTAACTGCGGTGCAAGTCTTTGCCTCTACGTTCGGTTCCATGGTCGGGCGGCGCTGGGAAGCCGAAAAGACCGGACCAGTTGAAGCCACGTGAATCCTTTGGAGCAGTCTATGAAGAACCTCGTTTCGCGTTTCGTGAAGGACGAATCCGGCGCTACCGCCATCGAATACGGCCTGATCGCCGCTGGTATCGCTCTCGCGATCATCACCGTCGTCAACCAGCTCGGCACCTCGCTGAACACCAAGTTCGGTTCGATCTCGTCCAGCCTCAAGTAAGCTGAGACGATCTCTGAGTTCAAAGAGCCCCGTCCTCGGATGGGGCTCTTCTTGTTTGGGGCGTGCATCTCGGCAGAGAACGCATCTGCGGGAGTTGCGGCTTCGATCGATTTTTGCGCGTTGCTCCCGCTTTCGGAAATTGCCATTCTTCCATCGGACGTTTGCAATGGAAGGTCGCTGATCGGTGAAAGATTCCATCTCCGCGCTGTTGCCGCGCGGCGAGGGCCACCAGTTTCTGCTGTATGGTGACTCCTGCTCGGGCGTGCCTGGCGCATTGCACGAAAAGACCTTCGCCGCGGTCAACGCCGTCGTCCAACGCCTGCGACCGCAGCCTGAGTTCATCGTCTTTCCGGGCGATGAAATCATCGGCCTGACGCCGGATGCGGACGCTCTTCGCGCGCAGTGGCGATATTGGCTGGATACGGAAATGGCATGGCTGGACCGTGTCGCCATTCCCATGTGGCACACGTCCGGCAATCACACGACCTACGATGTGATGAGCGAAACCGTGTTTCGCAGCGTTCTCGATCTGCCCGACAACGGACCGTCAGGGCAATCAGGTCTCTCCTACTTCGTGCAGCGCGGCGACCTTCTGATGGTGTTCGTCAACACGCTGTGGAGCGGCCTCGGCGGCGAGGGACATGTCGAAATCGAATGGCTCGAGGCGACGCTGAAGCAGCACGGCGATATCAGGCACAAGCTCGTCATCGGTCATCACCCGGTGTTTCCCGTCAACGGCTTTTCCGGCGCATATCAACGCGAGATCGGCCACGAATACGCGCGGCCGTTCTGGGATATCCTCGTGAACGAAAACGTGCTGGCCTATCTGTGCAGCCACATCCTGGCCTTCGATGTGCAGGCGCATCGTGGCGTCCTGCAGATCTGCACTGCGGGTGCCGGAACGGCACACCGAATGCCCGAGGATGTCGAATATCTCCATTGTGTGCAGGCCGCGCTCGATACGCACGGCCTGCGCTATCAGGTGCTCGATACCAATGGTGCGGTCAGAGAAAGGCTGGAATGGCCGGTACCTGATCCTGATCCGAACCGGTGGGCGGCGCTGCCGTCCGGCGAAGCCGAGGCGCTGTTCAGCGGACCTGTCCGGAGCGGAGCCAGCATCGAGCTGAGACTGACCGGGCAGAGCGCGACGATCGATGCCGCATCGGCGCAGACGATCTTCACGGCTTTCGGGCCCGGCGCGATTGCACCCATCTGGCTTGGACTTCGCGGGCCTGCGCAAACCCTGACCGTGATTGTCGGTCGCGATCCAGGGCGCAGTCCGGCGTATTGGATCGGCCCCGACCTTGCCGTGGATGCGCCGTTTGATATCCACGTCAGGATCTATCCGGACATGGGGCCGGGCGGTCTCTTGTATCGTCACCACGAGGATGCCAGGTGGTCGTCCTTCAACGCGGCGACGGCGCGCGGGGTGGAAGGTCTGTCGTGGCCCGAGCGCTGGGGGATCGGTCACGGACAAGGTGGCCCTGAAGATCGTCCCTTCAGAGGTGCGGCGCTCAGTGTCCAGATTGCGCTGATGTAGCGCCTCCGCCAGCGACCTCGATGATGCAATGCACGCCGATGCATTTGCTTCTTGTCATCCCTCCTGAATAGTTGTTCAGTCCTTCAGGGACGATTTGCTCGATTGCAGTGACGAAGCGCTCGGCCGCGGCGTGCGGCAGGCGTGTGGGATGGGAAGCGCGCCATGGTTTATAGGCGGACGCATCAAGTGGTTAAGCGCCTTGCGGCTCGGCGCAGCGCCATCCTGGCGGCGGCAAGGGAAGCCGCAGCCGAAGGTGGCATGGCGGCGGTGCAGATCGCGCCGGTAGCTATCAGGGCCAATGTGGCCGCCGGAACCGTCTATCGCTACTTCCCCTCCAAAGCCGAGCTGATCTCGGAACTGATTTCCGAGGTCTCCCGCGACGAGCTGGCGGCGATCCGGCGCGCGGCCGATGCCGCGCCAGGGCCGTCCTCTGCGCTGGCGGCGGCCGTGACCACCGTGGCGGTCCACACGCTCTCGCAGCGCCGGTTGGCCTGGGGAATTCTGGCTGAACCCGTCGATGTGGACGTGAGTGCCTCCAGGCTGGCCAGCCGCCGCGAGATCGCCGGGGAGATCGCCGCCCGGATCGATGCGGCGGTCCGGGCCGGCCATCTGCCCGCCCAGGACACGTCGCTTGCCGCGACCGCTCTGCTCGGCGCCCTGCACGAAGCGCTGGTCGGGCCGCTGGCGCCCGACAATCTCGAGGATCCCGCCAAGATGCGCGACGCGGTCCAGACCGTGACGCTGCTGGCGCTGCGCGCCGTCGGCGTCATGGACGCCCGCGCCAGGGGTCTGGTGGTGCAGCAGACGCTGCTGCCGACGACCAAAGCGCTGGTTGGGGCCTGAAAACGCCGCTGCGATCAGGGCTGTGGGCTGAGCCGATGGATCAAAAGGCTCTAGGTCGGGATTGGCCGCTTCGCGCTCCGTCCAAGCGCGAACTGGCCAACCGGGCTCTCGATGTGGAATTCGAGTCCCGTCATTCTTGCAAACAGTTCAATATTGCTGGTGCCGATGGCGCAGCCACCAAGGCCCATGTCGGCCGCCGCCAGGTAGAACGTCTGGATCATGCAGCCGACATCCTTCAGGATCAGCGAATAGGCGATCGAGCTGTATTTCCAGGAAACCCTGCCGAACCGTGCGGCGATCGTGATCAGGATCTGCGGCGGCGCGGATGCGTCCATGGAAAATTCGGCCGCCGTCACAAGCGCCCGGAGTTGCTCGGCGGAAGCGTCGAGCGCGACGAGCGCGTGGCCTCCCGCGTCGTAGTGGTAAAATCCGCGTGCCAGACCTTCGCAGTTTGAGACCGCCAGATACAACTCCAGCTCATACGCACTGCCTGCGGCCGGATACGGCCTCGAGGTGTACGTGACCTCCGGGATACCCTCGACATCTGCGCCGCTCTTCCATTCCGACAGCACGTGGGCCGTGGTGTCGAGAAACCGCGAGAGCTCGTCGCGCGTGACCGGATGCTGATCGTCGAAATCCCGTACTGAACGGCGCGCGCGTAGCAGTTTCGCGAAGGGCGACGCCAGTTCCGGCGAGGCGAATTTGCCGAGGGCGATCCTCTTGCCTGGCCAGGGCGGACGCACGGCGGGCAGTGGCGGAACAGCCCCCGCATGCGGGTATGTGCCACCGAGCGGATTGGTATGCCGGCCCTCCGTGCTCCGCGTATGGAACACAAGATCGTGGAAATCCCAGAGAGCCAGATCGCGGTCGCCTTCGTTCGCTCGATGGCCGCCTCCGTTTGTCGCATCGAGCTTGATCAGCATCCCGCTGTCGAGCAGCAACCCGAGCAAGTGGACGTTCAGGGAAGCCCATTGCCTGCGAAGCCTGCTGATCTTTTGTGGCTGCGACAGGGTCGCCAGCGTGGCGGCGACGGCGGGATCGCAAATCCGGAACAGCGCGCCAGCGCGCGGCGATTCCAGTACCATTTCGTTGCCGCGCCGTCTCAGATAGGCGAAGCGCGACAACGCGAGGGTGTCGTCGTTCGATAGCTTTGTGGGCTCCGGCCAGTATTCGGCGACCTGTGGCTCGATGACAACCACGTCCTGGGCATTACTGGACGAGAACAGGCGATAGTCTAGCAGCCCGTGACGCGCCAATCGCCGCACAAGAGCATCAACCTGCCTCGTGAGGACACTCTTGCCGGCAAGGGAGGCGAGCGGAAACCCAGTGGCGAGGGGGCCTGCGCGCTCGATCGCGGCGACGCTGAATTGTCCGAGGTTGAGCGAATAATTGCCGGACACCGCGGCAATGCTTCCGTCGGCCTGCATGTGAAGGGAGAAACGGCCGTTCAGCCGGGCGGCGATGATGGGTATGACTTTCCTGGGCGGTTTTTTCCGGGGAATGCGCACGCAAGCAGCCTTCAAGTGTGCGGCAGGAACGGCGTCAGTTCGCTTTCCAGGCGCGGGCGCTCCAGCAGCCCAAGCTTCACCGGCACATCGTAAAGCCGGCCGGGTCCGAAGCGGCGATAGAAATGCCGCAAGCCCGGGACGAGCACTCTCACGACGGGGACCTCGACGTCGGGCCGCGTCTGGTCGAGCACGAGAAAATCGTATCCGGCTCGGACTGCGGTGTCGACGCAGGCATTGACCTGGTCACGCGTATTGTCGTGAAGCTTGATGTCAGGCGCCGGCGGGACGACCGGATTTTCGCTGGGAGTCAGGAAAGGATAATCGTCCAGTCGCAGCGGCGTGACGCCATCCAGGGACGGCTTCTCGCCGCTGCCGCCGCCCATCATGCCAATCGACATGAACTGGGTCAGCTCGGTGAGAGAACGCAGCAGGGCTATGCGGCGATCGAAATGCGAGCCTGAGCCAAACTCGATGTTCTCGTGCCCGTTTTGTATCCAGTGCATGATCGCAACATAGGAAGGAATGCCGAGATCACTGGTGATGTCCAGCACCCACAGCCGGCGCCCCGCGTCGGCAAACTGGCGCTGCAGATCGCGAACGTAGGAATCTTCGAATTGTGTGAGATCGACTTCCGCACGTCGAACGCGGTTGTACCACCAGATCGCGTAGGCGTCGCGTTCGACCAGTTCGAGGAAGCCTTGAACGATGGCCTCCTCGCGGGTATTGCCGGCCGCGCATCCGTTGGAATCCGTGTGGAAGCCGCCATAGAAGAAATACAGCAGGCCGGTCGGAAGATATTTGAAACGCTTGTCGCGCAGCGACCAGACCGGCGACCACTCGGTCTTGGTCGCGGGATCGAACGGTTCGGGAACCGGATGTGAATCGTCCGGCTGAGGGACGTGCCTGTTTTGAAACTGCGTGTTGCTGAAGAACTGGATGTCGTTGGGAAGAAGAGCGTCACCGGTAGCAAAATCGGCAAAGCGGCGCGTCGTCCTGATCTCGTCGCCCTGGAAGATGCCCGAATAGCGCTCGATCGCCTCCATCAGCGCACTGGCCTCGCCCTGCTCGGCCGTGGAGCCCTTGCCGAAGCTGCCGCCGCTCAGGCCGGACCTGAGCTGATCGACGTTCCAGGCCGGCGCAGAGAAATTGTGGTGCGCAAAAAAATTGGTGTTCATCGGTAGATCCGCCTCGATCCGCTCGAGCCGCGACACCACCCCGGTCAGCGGGCTGACGTGTTTGCGAAATCGCGCCACGGTCGCTCGAGACGTCACGGTGCGGTACCCGCCGCTGGTCATGATGAGCTTTCTGCCCTCGGCAAGCTCGATCGGCACCGCTGCACGCCGCGGATTCCGGAGCTTCTTGCTGCCGCATGTCGAGCACTGCGGGCGCTTCGCGACGTAGTGCTTGGCGATGGCAGCCCCGGTCATGTCGAAGCTTGCGAGGTGATCGCTCAGATCAGTACGAAATCCGGAGGCAATTGCCTTCGCGATCTCAACAGCAGCGAAGTGGATCGCGGTCTCGCCGACGGCGTCGCTGACCAGTGGTGATATTGCAAGCGCTCGCGCCGCCCTGCGGTCGAGAAATCCCTTGATCTCGCGATTGCGGATCATGCGATCGTGCAGGCAGGTCCAGCAGGCGCTCTCGCCCGGCTTGAACACCGGCCCCACCAATGGAAAGACGCCGGAGGGCTGGACCAGCACCCAGGGCGTCCCGGCGGTGACGCGCTCCCCGTTCAGTTCGGCGAGTCGCGGTTCGAGGTAGTCGTTCACCAGCGTGACGACGAGCCTGGGGGCCCGCTTGGCGATGTGAACCCCGAGCTTGCCCAATGCCGCGCTCAGTTCACGCGCGCCTTTGACATCGATCGATTCGACGCGCACAGGCCAATTTCGCAGGTGCTCTTCGGCGACCTCCGGAGGCAGGCCGAGGCTCGCCCAATAACCATCAACGGCGCCTGCGTAGGCGTGCGGTGCTCCGCTGATGACGTAGCGGCGCTCGAGCAGCCGCCGGATCGCTTCCTCGATCTCGGGGACGGAAAAACTCTTCGAGAGCTGGCGGACGATCTCCGGCGCAGTCGTGCCGTTCCTCCCGATTACGTTCGCCACGGCGCAATAGAGATCACCGTGCAGGAAGAACTTGCGGTTCTCAGAATAGAGACAGACCACATTGGGGGGCAGCAGGTAGGCCGTGAAGTTTGGCGCGAAACGCAGAACGTTCTTGCGGGTCGGCTTGGCGGTGCGGCTCTTTCGCTTGACAGTCATCGGGGTCGCACGCTGATCCTGTTTGCGTCTTCTGCGATCGTTGGTGTACGACGAACGCCTTGCCGGCCCGACTTGTGTCGAGCACTACCGGATTGCTCGATATGAGTTGGAACACACTCGTTCGCCGTCGGCAAGCCGAGCAGGGAGGCGAAGCGAACGCGGAGGCCGGGACAGCAAATTGGCCGGGTCGCGTGCGAGCCCGGCCAACGCAATTGCGCGATGTCGATGTCGAGTCAGATGCTCAAGCCTAGCACCAGCGGCAACGGCCCCACGAGGCGCAGCACCCCGTGCAGGCTACTGGCAACGGGACGCCGATCCAGCCAACACCGCAGCCGCCACAGCCGCCGCAACCGACGCCGCAGCGACAGGCTCGGCAACCTGCACAGCCTCGGCAGCCGCCACACCCTCTGCAGCCTCCGCAGCCGCGACAACCACCGCATCCGCGCGCAAGCAGCACGCCGCTGACGGTTTTTTCGTCAAAGGCAAGATGGAAGGTCGCGAGATTGACGTCGGCGAGTTCTTCCTCGCTGAGCGCACTGAACTGGCCGGGCGTAAAATTCAATCGTTGTTGCGGCTCGTCCGCCGGCACCGCGGATGCCATCGCGCTTCCGGCCATCGAAAAAGTCAGTCCGGCGAATCCGAGCGCCGGTACTGCGGCTTTGGTCATTCGCTTGTTTTTCGAAGCTTGCTTCGTTCGTTGCATGGCCGCATCCTCCATGATCCGAAGAACGATCTTCTGCAATGATCGTACGCCGAGCAATCAGAGCGGGCAAGATTGACGTGAACACGAAACGGAATGGGGCTCGTTCAGATTGCATTCATCTTCATGAATGGCATTGCTGCAAATTCCTGTCGATGCCAGTGGGCAGTGACGCATGATGCAGTGCGCAAGCGTCCGTCCCTCCGAACGGGAACACTAGCGTGGTCGATCAACTCGGATGCTTCGTTTGGTATGAGCTCCTGACGACGGATATGCGGTCGGCATCTGCTTTTTACGCCGGCGTGGTCGGCTGGGCGGAGAAAGATGCCTCGAGCCCTGAACTGGCCTACACGCTGCTGACTGCAGGCGGCACTCCGACCGTGGGCCTCATGGATCTCCCCGAAGAAGGGGTGCGCATGGGAGCAACGCCGAGATGGCTCGGCTACGTCGCGGTCGACGACATGGATGCGCGTGTCGCACAAATCCGCCGGCTCGGGGGCGCGATTCTGGTCTCGGCGACCGACAGCAATATCGGCCGTATCGCGGTGGTCGCCGATCCGCAAGGAGCGACGTTCGCGCTGGTCACCGGGCTGACATATCGCCAATCGCAACATAGCGCGTTGGAACAGCCCGGGCGCGTAGGCTGGCACGAGTTGCTGGCCGAAGATCGAAGCAAGGTCTTCCCGTTTTACCGCAAGCTTCTCGGCTGGCAGCAGGCCTCCGCTGAAGCGGACCCGGCAAGCGTGTACGAATTGTTTTCGGTGGCCGGGGAGACGATCGGCGGCATGCTCACCAAGCTGCCGAGCGTACCGCAGGCGTGTTGGCTTCATTATTTCAATGTCGAGGACATCGGCGCGGCGGCCCGGCGGGTCCATGATGGCGGAGGCCGGGTACTTCAGCATCCCATCGCGTTGCCCGATGGCGGCTGGATCGTGCGATGCGTCGACCCCCAAGGCGCCCTGTTCGCGCTGCAAGGCGGGTGGGATCGCGGGGGCGTCGAGGGATCATCCTCCCCCTTGGAAGTCAGCTGGTCCGCCGAATGGGGCGGCATTGCTTCACAGGGCCGGATGGTGATCCACAAGCCGAAGCGCTAGGTCGCACCGGCGGGCTACGGTGCATGGGGTTGTTTTCGCATTTTGATCGGCAGGGTGCCGGCCGCCTCAAATATTGGCGTCGCCCTCGGGGCCGACGGAAGCGATACGCACCATGTTGGTGGTGCCGGGAATGCCGAGGGGCACGCCGGCGACGATGATCACGCGCTGGCCGGCGCGGACGAAGCCGTCGCGGAAGGCGATCTGGCCGGCGCGGCTCACCATGTCGTCCTGATCGCGCGCATCCTCGGCCACCACGCAATGCACGCCCCAGACGACGGCGAGCCGGCGGCCGGCGGTGATGTTCGGCGTGATCGCCACGACCGGCGGCTTCGGCCGCTCGCGCGCCACGCGCGTCGCGGTCGAGCCGGAGCTGGTCCAGCAGATCAGGGCCGGCAGGTCGAGTGTCTCGGCGATCTGCCGCGCGGCGTCGGCGATGGCGTCGCCCGCCGTTGATTCCGGCGCGGGGCGCTGGGCGGTGATCACGGACCGGTAAGTCGGGTCGCGCTCGACCTCCTCGCCGATGCGGTTCATGGTCGAGACCGCCTCGACCGGGAATTTGCCGGCCGCCGATTCCGCCGACAGCATGATGGCGTCGGCGCCCTCATAGACGGCGGTGGCGACGTCGGAGACTTCGGCGCGGGTCGGCACCGGCGCCTGGATCATCGATTCCAGCATCTGGGTTGCGACCACCACCGGCTTGCCGGCGCGGCGCGCCATGCGCGTCATCTGCTTCTGCAGGCTCGGCACGCGCTCCAGCGGCAGCTCGACGCCGAGGTCGCCGCGCGCCACCATCAGCGCGTCGGAGGCCTCGATGATGTCGGCAAGGCGGTCGATTGCCTGCGGCTTCTCGATCTTGGCCATCACCGCGGCGCGGCCGCGGATCATCTTCTTGGCCTCCAGCACGTCGTCGGCGCGCTGCACGAAGGACAGCGCGATCCAGTCGACGCCGGTAGCCAACGCGGCCTCGAGGTCGGCACGGTCCTTCGGGGTCATCGCCGAGACCGGCAGGTCGGTATCCGGAAGGCTGACGCCCTTGCGGTCACTCATCTTGCCGCCGACCACAACGCGGGTCACCGCGTGCTCCTTCGTGGTCTCCTCGGCGATCAGGCGCACCTTGCCGTCGTCGAGCAGCAGCGCGTGGCCGGGCCGCAGCGCAGCCAGGATCTCCGGGTGGGGAAGATTGACGCGCGTGGCGTCGCCCGGTGTCTTGTCGGAATCGAGCGTGAAGGTCTGCCCGTTCTGGAGCTGGACCGCGCCTTCAGCAAATGCACCGAGCCGGAGCTTCGGGCCCTGGAGGTCGACGAGGATGCCGATCGGGCGGCCGTAGCTGCTCTCGACATTGCGGATCGTCGCCACCAGCTCCCGCATCTTGTCATGCGGGGTGTGGCTCATATTGATGCGGAACACGTCGGCGCCGGCCTCGAACAGGCGGCGGATCATTGCGAGATCCGAAGAGGCAGGTCCGAGGGTTGCGAGAATCTTGATACGACGAAGACGCCTCATGGCTTATTCCCAGACGGTGGCGAGGGGGCTGGCGGGAGCCCAGGTGCGGCGGGGGGCGTACCACCGGGCGGACTATTGGGCAAACCGGGCACGCCGCCACCAGGGCCGACAGGGCCGGGCATGCCGGGTACGCGGGGTTGCGCAGGCTGCTCGTTGGCGTCGGTGAGTTGAACCGTCCAGGCCCGCTGCTCGCCCGTATCGACCTCGAAAAAGCCGGTCCGGTCGTAGCCGCGCGCCAGGCAGTCCTCGGTGCCGCGGATGGTGAATTCCTTGTCGCGCGAGCACATGAAGGCCTGCCCCGACCATTCGCCGCCGCGGTCATAGTCGATCCCGTAGATGTAGTAGTACCGGGCGACGAGCGTCCCCCTGAGCAGGGTCTCGCACGCGCGGGACGAGATGTTCCACCAGCCCTCGGTGGTCCAGCCCTCGGCGTCCTTGTAGCCGAGCGCGATACCGACCCGGCTTGAGGTGTTGTTGCAGAGCCGGAAGTCGGCCGAAGCCGGGCTGGTCCAGAAGCACAGCAAGGCAACGACCAGCACCGGGACCAACCGGGCGAGCAGGCGAAGGAGGGGGCGAGGAGATTCGGCGATCATTGTCGCGGAACGTATACCAGATGATTGACGATTTGGCGTAGGGGCAGGGCAACTGCCCTACGATGGCTCAGCCGGCCGTTTGCGCCGCGATATGGCAAAATCTGTGACAGGACCCTACCTGATCCCGTAAGGGTAACCATCATCGAGGGCAAGCCGCGAGGTCCAGCCATGGCAATCGACGACAAAACCAGAACTGAGCTCGAGGCGGCCGCTTTCCGTCGCCTTGTGGACCATCTCAAGACGCGAACCGACGTCCAGAACATCGATCTGATGAATCTGGCCGGCTTCTGCCGCAACTGCCTGTCCAACTGGTTCAAGGACGCCGCCGACGCACGAGGCGTCGTGCTGAGCAAGGACGAGAGCCGGGAAGCCGTCTACGGCATGCCCTACGAGACCTGGAAGTCGAAGTACCAGGGCACGGCAACGCCCGGGCAGCTTGAGGCGATGAAGAAGGTCCATCCCCACAATCATTGAGGGACTGTCCGAGAAGCGGCTTGAGTCGCACCACACAACAGCTTTCTCTGCGCCCCCGCAGGAAGGTGTGGGCGCGCTGTGGACGAGCGCGATGCTTGCTTGAACGTGACAGGTCCGAACCCTAAGGGTCTAGCCAGCACGCGCGGTGAGGATGCCGGCGTCACCTCGTTTTGCCAGTTCCATTGGGAGTACCAAGATGGCCACCTCCGCCGCCGTCCGCGACGATGAGCCCGCGACGAAATTTGCCAAGGACCAGCTCAAATCCATCATCGAGCGCATCGAGCGGCTGGAGGAAGAGAAGAAGGCCATCTCCGACGACATCCGCGACGTCTATGCCGAGAGCAAGGGCAACGGCTACGACGTCAAGGCATTGCGCACGATCGTGCGTATGCGCAAGCAGGATCCTAACGAACGCGCCGAGGCCGAGACCATTCTCGAGACCTATATGCAGGCGCTGGGGATGCTCTGAGGCGTTTTGCGCCTCACTCACTGCTGCCGTAGCCCCGGGAAGCGACAGCATTGTCCCTGTTGCAACAGGGCTTGTTGCACTTCGTTTGTGAACGGAGACGCCAGTGACTGCGCCGCCGCTACCGCGAGAGGTCAACCGTGCCTTCGACGCCTTTCCGGCGCCGATCAGCAAGCGGCTGCTTCAGGTGCGCGACTTGATCTTTGCGACCGCGGCGAAGCATGACGAAGTCGGCCAACTCACCGAAACGCTGAAATGGGGCGAGCCGGCTTACCTGACCGATGAGTCCGGCAGCGGCTCGACGATCCGGCTCGGCCGCCTGAAGGATTCCGAGCACGCCGCCATTTTCTTCAATTGCAGGACGACGCTGGTCGACACATTTCGCGAGCGCTTTCCCGGTCAGTTCGAATTTCGGCAGACGAGGGCACTGTTGCTGCCCGTTGCGGGCAAGTTGCCGAAGCAGGAGCTATCGATCTGCCTGTCGCTGGCGCTGACCTATCATTTGGATCGGCGGGCCAGGAAGGTGCGGTAGGTGATCCGCCTCACGCCTCAGCGCAGCGAGGCGGTGCGCATCATGAACGAAGTCGTCGGGAGCTTGGTGGTGGCGCTACCGGAGAAACTGTCGCACGACAGGCCCTGCATGGGATCGTCGGTAAAGCCCATCGCGATGACAGCTTGCGGCTTGACGAAATAGGCGCGCATCGCCGCCATATCGAGCTCACCCATCAGCGTCACCGACATCGCGCGGCTGGCGCTGGGCGACAGCATCACGATCTTGAGCCAGATGCTCTCGCCCTTGGCTGCGGAGAGCCGGGTTGCGGTGGCGATCATGCCGTCGGTGCTCTTGCCGACGACGCTATTGATCTCGGTGGCCGGCGCGGCGTTGCGGGCTAAGGACAGGGGTCGTGCGCCGCGCGGGATCGGCGCCGAGGCGGCGACGACGCGAGCGCGGTCGACTGGCGAGGCGGAAGCCGGTGCAAACGCCAACGCCTCGTATGCGGCATTGGAGACGCTTGCGGTGGCCTGCGGATCAGTGGCGGCGGCAAGCGCCTGGCGCGCCTTCAGGGCTGCGATCTGCGCTGGCGTCGCCTGCTGCGGCGCGGGCGGGGTATCCCAGAAGCCGCGGGCGTTGATGATGTCGGCAGGGGACTCGAACTTGCCTGCCGGCATGTCAGCCACCGGCTCGGGCTTCGGCTTGGGCGGAGCGGCGAGTTGGGCGTCCGCCGAGGCGAGCTGGATCGCGGCGGCGATGTGCGGCTTGGCCCGGGGCGTCGGCACCGGATCGGCCGGCTTCGTGGCGGCTGCGACGCCGGTCGGTGCTGCCGGCTTCTCGGTGATTGCGGGCGCGCCCTCGTCGTCCTCGTCAGCGCTGGCCGCCGGGGCCTGTTTTCCCCTGAAGAGGGCGGCGAAGAAGCTCGGCTTGCCGATGGTCGCAGCGCCATCGTCGCCGCCGCGGCGCTCGATGTCCGCCTTGGCGAGCTCATAGCCCTTCAACGGGGTGCCGTCGCTCGGGATATGGACCGTGCGTCCGTCCGGGAAGACGCGGACGAGCTGGTCATGCGTCATCCGCGGCCAGTGCCTGACGTTGCCGGTATCGAGATGCACGAAGGGCGAGCCTGATGTCGGGTAGAAGCCGACGCCGCCGCGCTGGAGGCGCAGGCCGGCGAAGCGGATCTGCTCCAGCGGCACGCCGGGAATGTAGAAGTCCATCGCATGGCCCAGCATGTGCTGGCTGAAGCGCGCCACGCCGGTATGGGCGGAACGGCGGCGGAGCATCGCGTTGGTCGCGGGGGAGCGATAGGAGGAGATGATCTGGATCGGCTGCTTGCCGTCGACGTCGCGATAGACTTCCCAGAGAATGTCGAACAGGTGACGGTCCATGACCGTCTCGTCCTGGGTGCGCCAGTCGCGCAGGAAGTGGTTGAGCGTCTTCAGCGCGGCTTCATCGTAGCGGCCATCGCGCTTGAAGGTGACCGTGAGGTCTTCGCCGGAATGGGTGTGGTGGAAGGAGAGCGTCTTGGTTTCGTTCAACGCGGCAGCGTTGTGAACCGAACCGGCAGCCGCGAGCAGCAGCAGCGAGGCGAGGCCGATCCGAGATCCGACCTTCACTCCCGCATGGGACAACGACAACGCAGCGAATTGGCGTGCGAAACCAGCCAGCACGTATGAGCCCACCCAGTCGACGAGCGTTCAAAATGAACTCTCCCGCCAACCCCGTTAGCGCGCGAAAGAGGATGAACGCTTTGTTAAAGCGAGAAGGTTAATCCGAGGTTGACCTTCCCGCCCCCAAACCAAGCCAGACCACAATCCTAAGCGGCTGAGTGTGGCGAAAAAACGCCCGCTGCCCGAACACGGATGACGAATGGTTAAAGTTAAGCGACCCCATCCATGGGACGGGGTCGCTGATTTCATTGAAGAATCTCAGGAGGAGCGGGCCTGGCCTCAGCGGGTGAACACCCGCCGGCGGCCGATTGGAGCCGGCGGCTGGGCCGGGGCGCCACCGCCGAACAGGCGCTCGAAGAAGTTCAGCCCGGACGAGCCGCCATTGTTGGCGACCGCCACGCCCGATGGCAGCGTCGTCGCCGGGCGCGAATAGCTCGGCTGCGAGTGCGCAACGACGCTCTCGAGATCCTTGCCGCGGCTGTTCTTCAGGATGTTGATCATGGTAGCGTCGCGGCCGTAGACGTCCTTGCGGAATTGCAGCTTGCCGCCGTCGTCCACGAACGCGGTCTGGTAGGTGATGTTGACCGGGATCGGCGTCGGGAATTTCAGATCGATCTCACCCGAACCGTACATGCCGCGCACGCGTTCCGGCGTGTAGTGCTCGTTCGGCATGGCGATGTTGAGCAGCACCGATGCGTACTGATCCGGATATTGCACGCGCATGCAGCCATGGCTGAAGGCGCGCTCGTCCTTGGCGAACAAATACTTGTCCGGCGTGTCGTGCTGATAGACCAGGAACTTGTTCGGGAAGTTGAAGCGGATGCGGCCGAGCGCGTTGGCCTCGCCGGGCGGCTGCGAGATGTGCACCGAGCCGTCGCGGTTCTGCTCCAGCTTCAGGCCCATGCGCTGAAGCACGGTCGGGTCCTGCTGGAGCGCCGGCAGATATTCGCCATAGACGATCGATGGCGGCACGTTCCAGGTCGGGTTGACCGTGATGTACTTCATCGTCTCGGTCAGCAGCGGTGTGGCGTGCTGACCGGGCTTGCCGGTGACGACGCGGGTGGTCCAGACCTGCTGGCCGCGCTGCATCACCTTCAGCGTATAGTCGGGAATGTTGAGGATGACATAGGCATCGCCCAACGAGGGGGCGCCGAGGTCGCGCGGCAGCCAGCGCCAGCGCTCCATGTTCACCACCACGGTGTCGATCTGCTTGTCCCGCTTCGGGCTGTTCATCGCCCTGACAGTCTGGGCGTCGAGCACGCCGGTCGCCTTGATCTCGGCGCCGTCCTGGAATTTGCGCACGGCCTCGGCGACCGTTACGTCGTAATGGTCGTCGCTGGCGTTCTCGGAGATGCCGAGCTTGGCGCGGAGCTGCGGCACGCGCGGATCCTGCACGACGATCTCAGCCTGCTTCTTGCCCCTGGCAGGCGTGTATTTCAGCGCGGGACCCTCGGCAATCTCGATCGCCGGACCGTCGCCCTGGCCGCGGAGCTGTGCGAGCTTTGCCTTCAGCTCCTTGTAGAGCTTCTGCGGCGGGTTGTAGCTGTCGAGCGCGGCTGAGGCGTCGGCTGCGGTCGTGACCTTGGCGAGCACCTCGTTAGGGTCGACCGGGTGCTCGGGATACTGGATGTCGGCGCTGACCTGGGACCAGTGCATGCGGCCGCTCTGCGCCTGCCGTGCATAGTCGAACATGCTGGCAGTGAGCTTCAGCTCGGCGTCGGCGAGCGCATCGGGCGTCGTGGCGGCGGCGAAGTCGGGCACCGGATAATCGGCGGGATTGAGACCGTCGGACGCGGCATCCTTCAGCCGAGCGATCACGCCCTTGGCAGCAGTCGTCAGGCTGCCGGCTTGGGTCCAGACCGGCGCGTAGTCACGGGCGCCGTAAAACTTCTCGATCGCGGCGCGCTCATTCTTGCGCTCGAAATGGCGCGAGGTCTTGGCGTTGATCAGGTCCTTGAGCTTCTCGGCGACCGGCTGGTCGGCGGCGGGCACGTTGCTCGCGGCCTTCACCGGCTCTGCGGCCGGCGTTGCTGCTGCGGCTGCAGGTGCGGCGGGAGCAGCCGCCGGGGCTGCGGCGGCGTCGGCCTTCGCAGCTTCAGATTCGGCCGGTTCGGATTTGGCGGCTTCGGATTTGGCGGGCTCGGTCTTCGCAGGCTCGGTGGTGGCCGTCTCGCTCTTCGGCGCGTCGGCTGCGGGCGTCGTGGCGACGTCGGACGGCTTGGTCTCGACCTTCTCCGCAGCCGGAGCTACCCCGGCCTTCGCCGGCTCAGTTGCGGCTTCCTTCGGCGTGTCCTGGATGGTGGCGGTGGTGTCGGGCTTGATGTCGGAGGCGGTGGGGGGCGGGACGTTTGCAGGCTCGGGGCGCGGGATCGCGGCTTCGATCGCAAGCTCGGCGGCGCTGCTGCGCGCCTGATCCTGCGCCAGCGCCGAGCCGGCCGATACCGTGAGGAAGGTCGCTGCGACCGTCATCAAGACACGGTCAAAGCCCGCACGGTGGTTCAAACAGTCACGCATTGTGTGGCACCCCTCGGGTGAACTGTCCCCCGTGGAACAGCTTTCGTTATCGCCTAATTGAGATTCGGCTCGATCGCGCCGGCCTCTCGAAAGTCGAACGCCTGCACGCAACCGATTCCTACGCAGACGATATACAGGCCCCGTTTTCGCAGCTAGCGCTACCCGGGAAACTCACGACAAACTGACCTCAACACAGCCCCTTTTGCAACGGATTGTGCGGCTTTACCGCGCGCTTTTCCCGGTGTCTGTCACTTCCAAGTCACGGTTTCGGCCGGAGCCGAATTTTGCCGTAATTCAACGGCTTGCGTGTGCATCGTCGGGCCGCGCGAGGCTCTGTTCGGATGAGGTTCAGTGCGTCTCCTCGCCGCTTTTGCCGCCATGGCCGGGAACCCCGGCTTCGTCGAGTTTGCGGTACAGGGTGGACCTGCCAATTTTGAGGCGGCGGGCGACCTCGGACATCTGTCCGCGATAATGCGAGATCGCAAAGCGGATGATCTCGTTCTCCATGTCCTCGAGCGGCCGGACATCGCCAGTGGAGGTCAACATCGAGAGCGAGCCCGCCATGGGAAGCGGTACGATCGGTATTTCGCCACCGGACACGACGGTGGGGGCAGCGATCGGGTCGATCATCAGCGGCGCGGTCGGAATCTCCGTTTCGGAATGCGGATGCGACGCCAGCAGCGGGAAATCGTCCAGACCGAGCTGGTCGCCTTCGCTCATCACCACCGCGCGGTAAACAGCATTCTCGAGCTGGCGGATATTGCCTGGCCAGTCGAGCTGGGCGAGATGCGCGACGGCCTCGCCAGTGACGCCGGAGATCGGACGGTTTTCCTCCGCAGCGAAGCGCGCCAGGAAATGCCTGAGAAGATGCGGGATGTCCTCGCGCCGGGCCTTCAGTGAGGGGATGGTCAACGGCAGCACGTGCAGGCGATAGAAAAGATCTTCGCGGAAGTGGCCCTGCTTGACCCGTTCCAGCAGCTTGCGATTGGTCGCGGAGATGATGCGGACGTCGACCTTCACGGGCTTGCGACCGCCCACGGCCTCCACTGCGCCCTCCTGGAGCGCGCGGAGCAGCTTCACCTGCGCGGTCAGTGGCAGCTCGCTGACTTCGTCCAGAAACAGCGTGCCGCCATGGGCCTCGACGAACTTGCCCGCATGCCGCTCGGTCGCGCCGGTGAAGGCGCCTTTCTCGTGGCCGAACAGAATGGACTCGACGAGATTGTCGGGAATCGCGCCGCAATTGACCGCGACGAAGGGCTTTGCCTTGCGCTCGCCGCTGCCATGGATGGCGCGCGCGAACATCTCCTTGCCGACGCCGGACTCGCCTTCGATCAGCACGGGAATTGATGAATTGGCGGCCTTCTGCGCCGCGCGCATCACGCCCGTCATCGCTTCGGAGCGCGTGATGATGTCGGCGAAAGTCAGCCGGCCCTCGCGGCTGTGACGAATGCGCTGCAATTCGCCCTTGAGCGCGGAGGCGTTGAGCGCGTTGCGCAAGGAGACCTGAAGCCGCTCCACGCCGACCGGCTTGACCACGAAATCGGCCGCGCCGGCGCGCATGGCCGAGATCACATTGTCGATGCCGCCATGAGCGGTCTGCACGATCACAGGCACGCTCAGGCCTGCTTCGCGGATTTTCGTCAGCACGCCCATGCCGTCGAGGCCGGGCATCACGAGGTCCAGGATCACGGCGTCGATGGCAGGTGCGTCGGGGGCGGTCAGGGCTGATATTGCAGCGTCGCCGGACTCGACGACGATCGTCTCATAGCCGCATTTCTGCACCATGTTCTCGACCAGGCGGCGTGCCACGGCGTCGTCATCGGCAATCAAAATACTGGCAGCCATGGTGCTCCCCGCACGCTACTAATATCTGTCTCGAATCGGGTCACTCTGGCCGAAGCCGCTTAACGCACTCTTAAACCTTGATGCCCCCGCCCGCCGCAGCGATTGTTGAACACAGGTTTCCCACACAATGACTTCGCGCTCCAAGAACGCTCTCGCAAAGAACGCCCTTCGCAAGCCCGCCGCCAAGAAGTCCCCCGTCACGAGATCCGTCGCCAAGGCAAAGCCCTCCGCGAAGCCTGCAAGCAAGACAGGCAAGCTTCCGGAGTGGAACCTCGCCGATCTCTATTCCGGGATCGATGCGCCGGAAGTGGCGCGCGATCTCGAAACGATGGCTGCCGATTGCGTCGCGTTCGAGACGGACTACAAGGGCAAGCTCGCAACAGGCACAGCAAACGAAGATGGCGGAAAATGGCTCGCGGAAGCCGTGCGACGCTTCGAGGCGATCGACGATCTCGCCGGCCGTCTCGGCTCCTACGCCGGTCTCGTTCATGCCGGCGACAGCGTGGACCCTGCGATTTCAAAGTTTTACGGCGACGTTTCCGAGCGGCTGACCGCGGCGTCGACGCATTTGTTGTTTTTCGCGCTCGAGCTCAATCGCATCGATGACGATATTTTGAACCGTGCCATGCAGGCGCCGGAGCTTGCGCATTACCGTCCGTGGATCGAGGATCTGCGCAAGGAGAAGCCTTACCAGCTCGACGACAAGCTCGAGCAGCTGTTCCTGGAGAAGGCGCAGACCGGCTACTCCGCCTTCAACCGGCTGTTCGACCAGACAATCTCCGGCCTGCGCTTCAAGGTCGGCGGAAAAGAACTCGCGATCGAACCGACGCTCAATTTCCTGCAGGACCGTGACGGCGCCAAGCGCAAGGCGGCGGCGGAAGCACTGGCGAAAACCTTCAAGGCCAATGAGCGCACCTTTGCGCTGATCACCAACACGCTCGCCAAGGACAAGGATATCTCCGACAGCTGGCGCGGCTTCAAGGATGTCGCGGATTCCCGCCATCTGAACAACCGCGTCGAGCGCGAGGTGGTGGATGCGCTGGTCGCGTCGGTGCGCGCGGCCTATCCCAAACTGTCGCATCGTTATTACGCGCTGAAGGCGCGGTGGTTCGGCAAGAAACGGCTCGCCTATTGGGACCGCAACGCGCCACTGCCCTTCGCTGCGACTGACGTCATCGGCTGGCCCGATGCGCGCAACATGGTGCTGTCGGCCTATCGCGGCTTCTCGCCTGAAATGGCCGACATCGCCGAGCGTTTCTTCACAGATCGCTGGATCGATGCGCCCGTGCGCCCGGGCAAGGCCCCGGGGGCGTTCTCGCATCCGACCACGCCGTCAGCGCACCCCTATGTGCTCATGAACTACCAGGGTAAGCCGCGCGACGTGATGACGCTCGCGCATGAGCTCGGTCACGGCGTGCACCAGGTGCTGGCCGCGAAGAACGGTGCGCTGATGGCGCCGACGCCGCTGACACTGGCTGAGACCGCAAGCGTGTTCGGCGAGATGCTGACCTTCCGGCGGCTGCTGGCGCAGACCAAGAGCGCCAAGCAGCGCCAGGCGCTGCTCGCCGGCAAGGTCGAGGACATGATCAATACCGTGGTGCGACAAATCGCGTTCTATTCGTTCGAGCGTGCGGTCCACACCGAGCGCAAGAACGGCGAGCTCACGGCGACGCGACTCGGGGAGCTCTGGCTGTCGGTGCAGGGCGAAAGCCTGGGACCGGCGATCGAGATCAAGGCAGGCTACGAGAACTACTGGATGTACATCCCGCACTTCATCCACTCGCCGTTCTACGTCTACGCCTATGCCTTCGGCGACTGCCTCGTGAACTCGCTCTATGCCGTCTACGAGAAAGCGGCCGAGGGCTTCGCCGAGCGCTATCTCGACATGCTCGCCGCCGGCGGCACCAAGCATTATTCCGAGCTGCTGCGGCCGTTCGGCCTCGACGCCAAAGACCCCAAGTTCTGGGATGGCGGGCTCAGCGTCATCGCCGGCATGATCGATGAGCTGGAGGCGATGGGCTGAAGACCGCTTGTGCCCGAATTTACAGCAGGGCGGCGCCGGGTATCCGATGAACCGCGGTTCAGTAGACGCAATTGGGCGCTTTGGATCCGCGATAATCGGAATTCCAAATGAGCCTATTTGCTGGAAAACCGCGCCTCCGTGCCGTTGCCCTGCCCGAAGCTTTAAGGTATCCCAGCCGAGGAATTCGACTTTCGACTGGGGACATCCATGGCAGATCATAGCGAAGTTGCATACAGCACCGCCGACGGCAACGACTACGTTGCCCACGAGCAGACCTACGAGGGCTTCATCAAGCTGGTGAAGTATGGCACGGCGACGGTCGCGCTGATCGTGATCCTGATGGCGATCTTCCTGACCTAAATCGACCTCGGCAGCTGCCCGCGCTTGCGGCGGCAGCTGCTCACAAAATCTGCAAACAAGCCGGTGGCAAAGCCGGTATGCAACGCTGCGGGAGTAACGCTACTTTTTTGCGCATGCGCTGTCCCGCGCCGCCGGAGGACCTATGAAGATCGCCGTTGCCAAGGAAATCGATCCGTCAGAGCCGCGGGTCGCGGCTTCGCCTGATACGGTGAAGAAGTTTAAGGCGTTGGGCGCCGAGATCGCCATCGAGCCGGGCGCCGGCATCAAGTCGGGCCTCCCCGATTCCGAATTCACCGCGGTGGGCGCCACCGTCAGCGCCGATGCGCTGAAGGACGCCGACATCATCATCAAGGTGAAGCGTCCCGAGGCTTCCGAGCTGTCGCAGTACAAGCGCGGTGCACTGGTCATCGCCATCATGGATCCCTACGGCAACGAGGCCGCGCTGAAGGCGATGGCCGATGCCGGAATCTCCGCCTTCGCGATGGAATTGATGCCGCGCATCACGCGCGCGCAGGTGATGGACGTGCTGTCCTCGCAGGCGAACCTCGCCGGCTACCGCGCCGTGATCGAGGGCGCCGAAGCCTTCGGCCGCGCCTTCCCGATGATGATGACCGCAGCCGGCACGGTGCCCGCTGCGAAGGTGTTCGTGATGGGCGTCGGCGTCGCCGGCCTCCAGGCGATCGCGACCGCGCGCCGCCTCGGCGCCGTCGTCACTGCAACCGACGTGCGGCCGGCGACCAAGGAACAGGTGGAATCGCTCGGTGCGAAGTTCCTCGCCGTCGAGGACGAGGAGTTCAAGAACGCACAGACCGCCGGCGGCTACGCCAAGGAAATGTCCAAAGAGTATCAGGCCAAGCAGGCCGCGCTCACCGCCGAGCACATCAAGAAGCAGGACATCGTCATCACCACGGCGCTGATCCCGGGACGGCCCGCGCCGAAGCTCGTGTCGGGCGAGATGGTCAGGTCGATGAAGCCGGGCTCGGTGCTGGTCGATCTCGCCGTCGAGCGCGGCGGCAATGTCGAGGGCGCCAGGGCCGGCGAGGTCGTCGAGACGGATGGTATCAAGATCGTCGGCTATACCAACGTCGCCGGCCGCGTCGCAGCCTCGGCCTCCAGCCTCTATGCACGCAATCTGTTCTCCTTCATCGAGACCATGTTCGACAAGAAGGAGAAGAGGCTCGCCGTGAACTGGGACGACGAGCTCGTCAAGGCGACCGCGCTGACAAAGGACGGCGCCGTCATCCACCCGAACTTCCAGCCGAAGGTTTAAGGAGAGCTGTCATGGAACATGCTGCGCAGGTCGTCGACCCCTTCATCTTCCGGCTGTCGATTTTCGTCCTCGCCGTCTTCGTCGGTTATTTCGTGGTGTGGTCGGTGACCCCGGCGCTGCATACGCCGCTGATGAGCGTGACCAACGCGATCTCGTCGGTGATCGTGGTCGGCGCGCTGCTCGCGGTCGGCGTCGCAAGCGCCTCGAGCGGTTCGGGCTGGGCGCGCGGCTTCGGCTTCGTCGCGCTGATCTTCGCCTGCGTGAACATCTTTGGCGGCTTCCTTGTCACCCAGCGCATGCTGGCGATGTACAAGAAGAAGTCGAAGTAAGCGGCCACCTCGGGCTGATGGGATCAATGGGGACCTGAGATGAGCGCTAACCTCTCTGCATTTTTGTATCTCGTGGCGGGGGTGCTGTTCATCCTGTCGCTGCGCGGACTTTCGAGCCCGGCTTCGTCGCGCCAGGGCAATCTGTTCGGCATGATCGGTATGGCGATCGCGGTCGCCACGACGCTGGCAAACCATCCGCCGGCGGATGGTGTGGCCTGGCTGCTCGTGATCGTCGCCATCGCGATCGGTGGCGGCATCGGTGCGGTGATCGCCCGCCGCGTGCCGATGACGTCGATGCCGGAACTGGTCGCCGCGTTCCACTCGCTGGTCGGCATGGCCGCGGTGCTGGTTGCCGCCGGTGCGTTCTACGCGCCTGAGGCCTTCGACATCGGGACTTCCGGCAACATCCATTCGCAAAGCCTGGTCGAAATGTCGCTCGGCGTCGCCATCGGCGCGCTGACCTTCACCGGCTCGGTGATCGCGTTCCTGAAGCTGTCCGCGCGCATGAGCGGCGCGCCGATCATTCTGCCCGCCCGTCACGTCGTCAACATCGCGATTGCCGTGGCGCTGGTGTTCTTCATCGTCCGCCTGGTCATCACTGGCGGCGCGCTCGACTTCTGGCTGATCGTCATCCTGGCGCTGGCGCTCGGTGTGCTGATGATCATCCCGATCGGCGGCGCCGACATGCCGGTCGTGATCTCGATGCTGAACTCCTACTCCGGCTGGGCTGCGGCCGGCATCGGTTTCACGCTGGGCAATTCGGCGCTGATCATCACCGGCGCGCTGGTCGGCTCCTCCGGCGCGATCCTGTCCTACATCATGTGCCACGCGATGAACCGGTCCTTCATCTCGGTCATCCTCGGCGGCTTCGGGGGCGAAACCGCGGCGGCCGCCGGCGGGACGGGTGAACAGAAGCCGGCCAAGCTCGGCTCGGCTGACGACGCAGCCTTCATCATGAAGAACGCTTCCAAGGTCATCATCGTGCCCGGCTACGGCATGGCGGTGGCGCAGGCCCAGCACGCGCTGCGCGAAATGGCCGACATGCTGAAGAAGGAAGGCGTCGAGGTGAAATACGCCATTCATCCGGTCGCAGGCCGCATGCCCGGCCACATGAACGTGCTGCTCGCCGAGGCCAATGTGCCCTACGACGAGGTGTTCGAGCTCGAGGACATCAACTCCGAATTCGCGCAAGCCGACATCGCCTTCGTGATCGGTGCCAACGACGTCACCAACCCCGCGGCCGAAGAGGACAAGACCTCCCCGATCTACGGCATGCCGGTGCTGCAGGTCTGGAAGGCAGGCACGGTGATGTTCATCAAGCGGTCATTGGCGTCCGGTTATGCCGGTATCGACAATCCGCTGTTCTACCGCGACAACACCATGATGCTGCTCGGCGACGCCAAGAAGGTCACCGAGAACATCGTCAAGGCGATGTAACGCCGGGAAGCCGGCGCAGCGATGACAGTCCTGAAATGGATCGCCATCATCGTTGTCGCCGGCTATCTCGCGGGTCTCATGCTGCTTTTCGTCAAGCAGCGCACAATGCTGTTTCCGATTCCGACTGCCGAGCGCACCGCGCCGGCTTCCGCGGGGTTTCCGGAAGCGGAGGAGCACGTTCTCACCACGTCCGACGGCGCGAAGGTCATCGTCTGGCACGTGCCGCCAAAGCCCGGCCATGCCGTGGTGCTGTTCTTCCACGGCAATGGCGATTTTCTCGCGGGGCGCGTGAGCCGCTTCAGGGGTATCACGGCCGACGGCACCGGCCTCGTCGCGCTATCCTACCGCGGCTATGCAGGCTCGACCGGCGCGCCGAGCGAGCAGGGCCTGTTGCAGGACGCCGCAGCCGCCTACGCCTTCGCAACGCAACGCTACGATGCGGCGCGTGTCGTAGCCTGGGGATTCTCGCTCGGGACCGGTGTTGCGGTCGCCATCGCCTCCGGGCATCCGGTCGGGAAATTGATTCTGGAGGCGCCTTACACGTCGACGGTCGACGTTGCGGCCTCGCTCTTTCGTTTCGTTCCGATTCGCCTGCTGATGCGCGACCAGTTCCACTCCGACGAACGGATCGGGGGCGTCACTGTGCCGCTGTTGATCATGCACGGCACGAACGATCAGGCGATTCCCATCACGTTCGGCGAGCGGCTATTTGAGCTCGCACACGAGCCGAAGAAGCTGGTGAGGTTTCCCGGCGGCGGACACGAAAATCTGGATGATTTCGGAGCGTTGGAGACCGCGCGGCAATTCATCGACGGTTCCTGAGTGCTGACGTGCGCGATCTTCTCGCGCATAATCGCTCTGCCCAACGAAGGAATCGCCTGCATGAGTGCACACGGACCGATGCCGCGGTCGTCCTGGATCTTCCCCGCTTTGGCGGTGCTGCTGTTCCTGATCGTCACCGTGACCGGCTACGGCTTCACCCTGTCCGCCGGCGGCGGCCTGTTCGCGATCGTTCTGCTGGTCATCCTGTTCGGCACCGTCTTCGCGGCCGTGCATCATTCCGAGGTGATCGCGGAACGGATCGGCGAGCCCTTCGGCACGCTGCTGCTCACGCTCGCGGTGACCATCATCGAGGTCGCGCTGATCACCACGATCATGCTCGGCGACAAGCCGGCGCCGGAGCTTGCGCGCGACACCGTGTTCGCGGTGGTGATGATCGTCTGCAACGGCCTCGTCGGCCTTTGCGTCTTCATCGGCGGGCTGCGCTACCGCGAGCAGGGTTTTCAGCTCTCCGGCGCCAACGTCTATCTCAGCGTGCTGATTGCGCTCGCGACGCTGACGCTGATCATGCCCAACTACACGCTGACGACGCCGGGGCCGATCTACTCGACACTTCAACTCGGCTTCGTCGACCTCGTGACCATCGTGCTCTACGGCGTGTTCCTCTACACCCAGACCGTCCTGCACAAGGACTATTTCGTCCATGAGGGGGCGGAGGGCGAGAGCGGGAAGGCCCACCTGTCGGGCACGATGCTGGCACTCAGCATCGCGCTGCTCCTGATCTCGCTCCTGGCCGTCGTGCTGCTCGCCAAGAAGTTCTCGCTCGTGGTGGACGCCGTCGCCGACCGAATCGGCGCCCCGCCGGCCTTTGCAGGCCTCCTGGTCGCGCTCCTGATCCTGATGCCGGAAGGCGTCTCGGCGATCACCGCGGCCCGCAAGAACGATCTTCAGAAAAGCATCAACCTCGCGCTCGGGTCCTCGCTGGCCACCATCGGCCTCACCATCCCGGCAGTCGGGCTCGCCACCTACGTGATCGACCAGCCGCTGGTGCTGGGGCTTAATCCCCAGAACACGGCGCTGCTGTTCCTGACATTCTTGCTGAGCATGCTGACCTTCGGCACGGGCAGGACCAATGTCCTGTTCGGACTGGTACACATGGTGGTATTTGCTGTCTACGCGTTCATGGTATTCGTGCCCTGAACCGATTCCGCGAAAGACACTCCGGATGCTTGCCGCCAGGTCCGAGATTCAGGTCGACAATGACGAGGTCCGGGTGACGGAATGGCGGCTCGCCCCGGGCAGTGCCACCGGGCATCACACCCATGGGATGGACTACGTGATCGTTCCCGTCACACCGGGCGAAATGACCATCGTTGCTCCGGGCGGGGAGCGTTCCAAGGCGCGGCTCGCGGCGGGAAAATCCTATTTCCGCAAGGCCGGCGTCCAACATGACGTACTTAACGAAACCTCAACCGAGATCGTGTTCCTTGAGATTGAGTTGAAGGCGTAAGACACGCGTCACCTTTGCCATCGATCCGTCGCAGTTGATCCCTTACAATGCCCCAAAGTTCCCGCATCAGGTCGCGGGGAGTGGCCGAGAAATGCTGAAATACCTCGCTAAAATTTCGATGGATATTTTCCCCTCGGTGCTCGCGACGATCATCGGGGCCTACATCGTTAACCACTACATCAACGCGAGGCCGGCAGCGGATGCACCGGCCGCCGTGTTGGCGCCTGCCGAAGCCGCCAAGAACGGCAAGCCGGCCGATGTCGCCAACCTGCCGGCCCCCGGCGTCAAGGCCAAGGGCGTCTCCGAGAAGAGCGTTTCCGAGAAGAGCGTTTCCGAGAAGGGCGCGCCTGTCGAAACCAAGGCTGCCGAGACCGGCGCCGGCGAGGCCAATTCGCACGGCCACGCCCCAGCGCATGAGAAGGCAGTTGCCAAATCGTCCCCGGCCTCCCCGGCAGCGCCCGGCGCTGCGCCCGTGGTTGAGGCCAATTCGTCGCCGGCTGCTCCGGCTGTGGGCCCCGACGCCAACGACCTGGCGCGGGCCGCCATCGAGCGCCTGCGCAAGTCCCCTGAGGGCAAGGCAGCTGAGAAGGCTGCCGAGGCCAAATCTGCCGAAATCAAGCCTGTCGAGGCCAAACCGGTTGAGAGGGCGCCCGAGCCTTCGGTGCAGGAAGCCTCCCGCGTGCCCGAGGCTCCCCGTGTCGTAACAACGGTGCCGTCGACGGTGCGCCCATTGCCGCCGCCGATCAATGTGTCGACGCCGTCCCCGGAAGCCTATGGCAATGGCGGCGCGTCGCAGGCGTATCCCCCCTACACGGCCTCCGTCGGCAATGATGATCCGAATCGGCTGACACCGCCGGCCGATATTCCGGTGCCGGTGATCGCACCGCCGCTCGACCTGCGCGCTGATGCGGGCGCAACCATGCCTGCGCCACGGCCCAAAACCAATGTCGCCGACGAGATGCTGTCAGGCATGAAGTCGATGTTCCACGCAGTTCTGCCGAAGAGCGCCGCTCCCGACTAAATCGGCGTCTCCGCCCTCCCAAAGCGTTTTCGCGCGACGCGGCCCCCGTTCGCGTTCAGAAAATCCGTCAGCCAAGGCTGAGAGAGACCGTTAGCCGCCGACGCGGGCCAGGCCGCTGCGGGCGGCGTCATCGCGTGGGCGCAACGCGACGGCCTTGTTGTAGGATGCCGCGGCCTTGGCCTTGTCGCCCAGCCGTTCATAGGCCTGGCCCCGAATCGTCCAGATCTGGGCGTTGTGCGGATCGGCTTCGGAGGCCTCGTCGAGGTCGGCCGCCGCCTCCTTGACCTTGCCGATGGCGAGATAGCTGACGGCGCGGCCGAGCAGCGGTTCGGCCTTCTGCGGATTGAGCCCGCTGGCTGCGCCGAAATCGGCGATCGCGAAGTCGTGCTCGTTATTGGCCTGGTAGAGCAGCGCGCGGCCGTAGAGCGCCTGCGCGTTGTAGGGATCGAGTGCGACGGCGCGATTGAACTCGTCCAGCGCGGCCTGCGTCTCGCCCGACTTGGCCAAGCCTTGCGCTTTTGCCGTGTGGGTCTGGGCCTCGGCGACGTTGCCCGGACTGACCGCGCTGCTATCCGGGGTCGCCGCCGCATGGGGCGCTTCCTGCGGCTTGTCCTTCTCCGGCATCAGCGATCCGAGATCGAAGGAGCAGCCGCACAGTGCGATCCCCAGCAAGGTCAGCGCGAGCGGTTGGCGCCAGATTTGGCGTAGCCGCGCCAAGCCGGGCTCGGGGAAAGGGGAGGCCATCTACGGTTCGCTCGCGCTGGTGCCGCATCTGTAGTGCCCCGTCCCAGAAAAGGCACTGCTTTACAAACTAATGACGCGGGCCTGGGCCCGCGTCATTGAAAACTCAGTCCTTCACACTATCGGCAAGATCAGCGGGGTCCGCGCGGGCCTGCACCTGCGCCGGGGCCGCCGCGGCCGCCACGATCACCACCAGGGCCAGCGCCGAACACCGGCTTCGGCTTCATCGGCAGCAGGCCTTCGCGCTGCAGCTTCTTGCGGGCCAGCTTGCGCGCGCGGCGCACGGCTTCGGCCTTTTCGCGGGCCTTCTTCTCGGAGGGCTTCTCGTAGTGACCGCGGAGCTTCATCTCGCGGAAAATGCCCTCGCGCTGCATCTTCTTCTTCAGCGCCTTGAGGGCTTGGTCGACATTGTTATCGCGAACGAGAACCTGCACGCGGCATCCTCTTCAGTGGATCGGATTTGAATTCTGGTAAGTCAAAGGGGATGGCAAAAAGCGCAAGCCCTTAACCTTGAGGGCGCGGATGTATCAGACAAAACCTGGGATGTCCACCTGCCAAGCGGTATTTCGGGCCAAGTTCAGCCACTAAATGCGGCGAAAATGCTCCCGTGTGGCCCCGATTGGGGAGAATCGGCGGTAAGAACGGCCGCTGCGGACATTGTTCCAGCGTCTTTGAAATCAGGGGAGACATCTCATGGACATGAAGAAATACGCGGCCGAGGCCATCGGCACGTTCTGGCTCACATTTGCAGGCTGTGGCAGCGCCGTGATCGCGGCCGGCTTTCCGCAGGTCGGCATCGGCCTGGTCGGTGTGTCGCTGGCCTTCGGCTTGAGCGTTGTCACCATGGCCTATGCTATCGGCCATATCTCGGGCTGCCACCTCAACCCGGCCGTCACGGTTGGCCTCGCCGCGGGCGGTCGCTTTCCGGCAGGCCAGATCCTGCCGTACGTGATCGCGCAGGTCTGCGGCGCGATCGTCGCGGCAGAACTGCTCTACGTGATCGCCAGCGGTGCGCCCGGCTTCGACCTCGCCAAGGGCTTTGCCTCCAACGGCTATGCTGCGCATTCGCCCGGCCAGTACAGCTTGGTGGCCTGCTTCGTCACCGAGGTGGTGATGACCATGATGTTCCTGTTCGTCATCATGGGGGCGACCCACGGCCGTGCGCCGGCGGGTTTTGCCCCGCTCGCGATCGGGCTCGCGCTGGTCATGATCCATCTCGTCTCCATCCCCGTCACCAACACTTCGGTGAACCCGGCACGTAGCACGGGTCCTGCGCTGTTCGTCGGCGGCTGGGCGCTGTCGCAGCTTTGGCTGTTCTGGGTCGCACCGTTGATCGGCGGCGCGCTGGGCGGGGTGATCTATCGCTGGCTCAGTGAGGAGCCCGCCGGTGTCGTCGCCGGCGTGAAGACGGCGTAGCGCGTTTTCGAGCGAAGTGGATGCCGGTACGCGCAAAGAAAAAACGCGTCGAAACAACACCAAAAATGGGATCGCAGCTCTGCTGCGGTCCGCTCACTTGCGGTTTGAAGGCCTGACCTCGGTGACGTGGCCCATCTTGCGGCCGGGGCGCGGGGCGCCCTTGCCGTAAATGTGCACGGTCGCGCCAGGCACGCCCAGCCACTTCTCGTAATCGTTGATCTCGTCGCCGATCAAGTTGGTCATGGTGACGACCTCACCGTGCCGCACCGGCTTGCCGAGCGGCCAGCCGGCGATGGCGCGGATGTGCTGCTCGAACTGAGAGACCGATGCGCCGTCGAGCGTCCAGTGGCCGGAATTGTGCACGCGCGGGGCGATCTCGTTCACCAGCACTCTGGGCCCGGAACCGTTGCCGAGCACGAACATCTCCACGGCGAGCACGCCGACATAGTCGAGCGCGGTCGCGATCTTGCCGGCGATGCTGCGCGCCTCTTCGGCGAGCGCATCCGGAATCAGCGCAGGCGCGCGGGAAATCTTCAGAATGTGGTCGCGGTGCTCGTTCTCGGTGACGTCGAAGCACTCGACCTGGCCTGTGGCCGAGCGCGCGGCAATCACCGAAATCTCGCGCTCGTAAGGTATGAAGGCTTCCAGGATAGCCGATTTGGTGGCGAGACTGGTCCAGACCTTGGCGATGTCATCGCCCTCGCGGATGATGGCCTGGCCTTTGCCGTCATAGCCGAAGCGGCGGGTCTTCAGCACGGCGGGCAGGCCGATCTTCGCGATCGCCTCGCGCAACGACGCGACCGAGGTGACGTCCGCGTAGGCAGCGGTGCCGATGCCGAGCCGCGTCACGAAATCCTTTTCGGCCAGACGGTCCTGCGTCGTCTCGAGGATCTTGCGGTTGGGCAGCACGGGGCGGCGCGCGTCCAGCACCATGGCGGCCGCAGCCGGTACGTTCTCGAATTCATAGGTGATGACGTCGACGTCGTGAGCGAACAGCTCGAGTGCCTCGACGTCGGCATATTCGGCGCAGGTTGCGTTCAGCACGACGTCGAAGGCCGGCGAATCAGGATCGGGCGAGAACACCTGGCAGCGCAGGCCGAGGCGTGCCGCGGCCATGGCCAGCATGCGACCGAGTTGTCCCCCGCCAAGGATTCCGATGGTGTCGCCGGGGTTCAGCTTCACCTGCTTTGCGTCAGTCACGCCTTGTCCTCCGGGCGCTCGGCGATCGCCTCGGTCTGCGCCTTGCGCCAGGCGGCGAGGCGATCGGACAGGGCCGGATCGGACAGTGCCAGCACGGATGCCGCGAGCAGCGCCGCGTTGATCGCGCCGGCCTTGCCGATCGCGAGCGTGCCGACCGGAATGCCGGCGGGCATTTGGACGATCGAATAGAGCGAATCGACACCCTTGAGCGTCCTGGACTCCACGGGAACGCCGAACACCGGCAGTTCCGTCAGCGCCGCGGTCATGCCCGGCAGATGCGCGGCGCCCCCGGCGCCGGCGATGATGACCTTGAAACCTGCAGCCTTGGCGCCTTTGGCAAAGCCGAACAGCCGGTCGGGGGTGCGGTGTGCCGAAACGATGCGATTGTCGGAGGCGACGCCAAGCGCGGCGAGCGTGTCGGCGGCGTGCCGCATCGTCTCCCAGTCCGACTGGCTTCCCATGATGATGGCGATCGGCGCGGTCATGACGTCAATTATGCTCGGAAAACAGAAAGATAGGCCAGATTAACGGTTCCGGCCGGCGGCTCGCAAGGCGGTGGCAAGGAGAAGGGAATGCACTATCCTGACTTGGTGAATCCCCGCAAGCCTTCATTGAGCAGGAAGCCCATGAAGAAACCAAAAAGGGCGACCGCTGCGAAGGCCAAAAAGGGCCGGAAAACCGGCGGGAGCCGAACCAAAACTGCTCCCAAGCGGGCCAGGCCCTCCGCGCCGTCTCGCGCGGCCACAGCCGGCGCGGACATCAGCAAGGCGACCATCCGCGGCCTGCGGATCAAGCTGACGCAGGCGCTGCGCCGCGTCGCCGAACTCGAAGCTGCGGCCGACACCGACTTCCTGCTCGATATTCCCAACCGGCGCGGCTTTGAGCGCGAGCTCCAACGCGCCGTCGCCTACATGAGGCGCTACCGCGCCAGCGGCGCGCTGATCGTGCTCGACGTCGACCGGCTGAAGCCGATCAACGATTCCTTCGGCCATGCCGCCGGCGACGAGGTGCTGAAGGCGATCGCCACGACGCTGACCCGGCAGATCCGCGCCTCCGACGTGGTCGGCCGCCTTGGTGGCGACGAGTTTGCCCTGCTGTTGTGGAATCTCGGCGAGGCCGATGCGAAGGCGAAAGCTGTTATCCTCGAACAGGCGATCGACGGTTTGTCATTCACCTTTCGTGGTCAGCAGGTGATGGCCGGCGCTTCTGCCGGTGTCGCGCTGCTCGGTGCGCAGTCCGATGCCACCCGCGCGCTGGAGGAGGCCGATGCCGCCATGTATGTGCGCAAGGCGCACCGGCGTCACGAGCCGCGGATCAGGCTCGTCAACAGCTAAATTAAAGGGTCGCGAGATCTTCCGGCACGTTGCCGAATTTGCGCAGCAGCGTGGCGTCACCGAATTCACCGGTCATCGGATCGCCGCTGCGACTGAACGCGACCGCGCCGATATGGCCGGGACCGTGCGCCAGAGCCTCTGCGCGCCGTAAGGCGGCCGTCGGGCTCTGGCATTCCTCGGCGGCGCCCGCGACAGGCGATCCGTCGGCATCAATCAGGAACGGCATTGCAACGTAGTAGGTCACATCAGACATGGCGTTGCTCCAATGGTGCGCCTCGAGGTTCAGGCCGCGCTGCTTCTGCTACGTGAGGATTCCGGAATGCAGCCGGCCGAAATCGCTGCCTGCAATTCCTCCAGCTCGGCTTCCAGATATTCGTTGGCCATGATCAGCGCCTTGATGGTGCTGCGCAGATTGCCGTCGCACATCGCGATCGCCTGATCACAGGCTTGTTCATAGTGGCCGTTGTCGAGAGGGGCGGGGACTGGCATCTGCGGTGTCCTTGCGGGTTGTCCTTGGGTGTTTCCGGCATATTGGGGCCGGGACAAATGTTCTTATTTTGTTCTTTTTGAGTCAAGCGGATTCGACTCCGCACTTCCGCAGCCGCTGTGGATCAGGCGATGATGTCCGGCGTGATCTGGTCTTCGATGAAGGCGATACGGTCGCGCAACAACAGTTTGCGCTTCTTCAACCGCTGTAACCGCAACAGGTCGGGGGCGGGCGATTGATGCAGTGCATCGATCGCCGCATCGAGATCTCGGTGTTCCTGCTGCAACCGGGTGAGCTCGGTTTCGAGCTCACGCTCGTCTTCATGGGTCATGTCTGCGGTGGCCGAAAACCGATAGGCTTGAGATCAAGGCTGTGGATGCCCTGTGGAAATTATCGTCCTTGCGCGGCGCGATCGCAAGCGATCTGCACCTCCACGCACCGCTCCATCGCAAGATATTTCAACGATTCGGAAGCAGTGTCGCGCGAGCACATTGATATCATGGATTTTTCGTCGCGTGGTTCCGTACTCACGGTTCGTTACATATGAATTTTCAAAAATGACGGCGCGACGACGGATACCCATCGACAGAACGAATCGGTGATGTAGAGTCCCTCGTCCGGATCGAATCCAAGGTTCACCCCTACCGAGGAGGTTTCGAATGACAATTCAGGCACATCTGGTTGAATTGGAACGGAAGCATAAAATTCTCGAGAACGAATTGCACGAGGCTCTCGTGCACCTTTCAACAGACGACCTGCAAATTGTTGAGTTGAAGCGCCGGAAGTTGCTGGTCAAGGACCAGATCGAACGTCTGAAGAACACTGGCGATACGCTTCACTAGTAACCCCTGTAACAGTGTAGAGTTTAATCGCATCCTTTCACGCAGGGATCAGCGCGTTTGTGCTCATCCCTGCGGCAGGATGCGCGCGCTGCGCGATGATCGTCGCGCAGCTTTTTTGTTTGGACGCGTTTTCGTGACGCGACCCGGTCCGCGCTTCGCTCGAAAATGCTCCCTAGATGTCCGTCAGCCTAGATGTCCGTCAGCTCGGCGACGTGGTCCGCGATCGCGAGCGACGACGTCAGTCCCGGCGATTCGATGCCGAACAGATTGACCAGGCCTGCGACCCCGTGGTCGCGCGGACCCTGCATCAGGAAATCCTGCGTAGCGACCGCCGGCGGCACGATCTTCGGGCGGATGCCCGAATAGCTCGGCATCAGCGCGCCATCGGGAAGCGTCGGCCAATATTTGCGGATTGCCGGATAGAAGCGCTCGGCGCGCGACGGATCGACTTCATAGTCGATCGTCTCGATCCATTCGACGTCGGGGCCGAAGCGCGCCTGTCCTGCCATGTCCAGCGTCAGATGTACGCCAAGCCCGCCGGGCTCGGGCACCGGATAGATCAGATGCGAGAACGGTGCGCGCGCATTGCAGCTGAAGTAATTTCCTTTGGCGAGATAAGCAGGCGGAATCCGATCGACCGGCATGCCGTCGATGTGGCGCGCCACTGATGTCGCCGAGAGCCCGGCGGCGTTGACGAGCAGGCCGCATTGCAACGTCATCGGCGCTTCGCCGCCGGCTTCGATCTCGATCATTCCGGCCTCCGCCTTGGCGCGGATCAGCGGCGTGTGAAACGCAAAGGCCGCGCCTGCTTCCTCGGCCTCGCCGCGCAGCGAGAGCATGTAGGAATGGCTGTCGATGATTCCGGTCGATGGCGAGAGCAGTGCGGCATCGCAGGCCAGCGCCGGCTCCAGCGCGCGCGCCGCCTCGCCCGATAGCAGCTGCAAGTCGAGGACGCCGTTGGCCTCGGCATGGGCCTTGATCGACTGCAGCTTCTCGGTTTCCTTGGCATTGGTCGCGACGATCAGCTTGCCGCAATTCTTGTGCGGGATACCGCGCTCGCCGCAGTAGCGATAGAGCGCTTGCTTGCCGGCGACGCACATGCGGGCCATCCAGCTTCCGGCACGGTAGTAGATCCCGGCATGGATCACCTCGCTGTTGCGTGAAGAGGTGATGGTGCCGATGGCCTCGGCTTCTTCGAGCACGATCACCTCGCGCCCGGCCTGGGCCAGCTTCCGGGCCACCGCGAGCCCGATCACGCCGGCTCCGATGACGACGCACTCGACCCTATCCATGGTGATGCAGAAGTCCTGCTGAGGGTGCCGACGACGTCGGATTGCCTGGGAAACGCGCCGGGCGGGCATTTTCCGTTAAGAAAGCATTTATCATGTCAGGGCAATTGCCGTATTTCGCGTCACATTTTTCTGTTGGGCGTACAGGCGTTTACCCGATCCAAACCGCTGAAGCCAGACAATCCGCAGTTGAAATCGCGGGTGGCTGATGGCTGAGAAGAACTGGCAGGAAGGCAGCATGCTTCCGATTGCTGTGCAGGCCGTCGTGTGCCTGACCAGCGCGGTGGCGCCTTCGCGTGCCCTCGCGGACAGTTTCGCGGCGCCGAGCCATTTTGGCGATCTCGACCCCAATCTGATCTGGGAAGCCCTCATCGGCGGCATTGTCATCTGCGCGTTCCTGGTCGCGATCGCGCTCTGGATCCATTCGGCGCTGCGCCGAAGCAGGCGTTCGCAGTTGCGGCGCAACGCCTTCGTGTCCTCCGCCATGAACAATCTCAATCAGGGCGTGGTGATGACGGATGCGCAGCGGCGCATCATCTTCTGCAATGACCGCTATCTCGACATCTACGGTCTTACGCGCTCGGACCTGTGGACCGGCATGACCGGCTACGACATTCTCGAGCTCAGGCGCAAGCGCGGCGTCCTTGGCATCTCCGACGAGGACTTCTACGAGAAGGCGGCAAGCCCCAACGGCCTCATCACCGAACTGCCTGACGGCCGCGCCATCCTGGTCAAATATTTCATCCTGCCCAATGGCGGATCGGTGGCGACCCATCTCGATGTCAGCGAGCAACGCAAGCTGTCGCGGCAGCTCGCCTCGACCAAGCAATTCCTCGAGACGGTGCTGGACAACGTGCCGGCCTGCGTGGCCGCGAAGAACATCGAGGACGGTCGCTACATCTTTGCCAACAGGGCCTATGAGCGGTTCTGGGGCTTTTCGCGCGACCACGTCGTCGGCAAGAACGCGCGCGAGCTGTTCGGTCCAAAATCGGCCGAGAGCATCGAGGCGACCGACCGCGCTGCCCTGCTGGCCCCCGAGGGACAATATCGCAACGAGTTCGAGGTCGAGGTCGAACGCGACCATGCCCCGCGCAAGGTGGCCTCGATCCGGATCGTGGTCCGCAACGAGAGCAACAAGCCGGAATTCCTGCTGCTGGTGTTCGAGGACATCACCGATCGGCAATCGCTGTCGATGGAGCTGGAGAGCACCAAGAAGTTCCTCGAGCTCGTGGTCGACAACATTCCGGTCGCGCTGATCGTCGAGCAGGTCAGGGATGGCCGCTACCTGCTCGCCAACCGCAGCGCCGAGACGATCCTCAATCGCAGGCGCGAGGAAGCCACGGGCCTGACTGCTTCCGACATCTTCAATGCCAAGGAAGCCAAGCTGATCATCGCGCGCGACGAGGCCGCGATCAAGAAGCGCGGGATGATTACCGAGGAGCATCCGATCTCCACCAAAGACGGCCTGCGCCTGTTCCTGACCCGGCGTGCCACGGTGCTCAACGATTCCGGCGAGCCGCAATACCTGATCAAAACCCACGAAGACGTCACCAACCGCAGGCAGACCGAATCGCGCATGGCGCACATGGCCTACCATGACGGTCTCACCGACCTGCCGAACCGCGCCGCCTTCCTTCAGGCCTTGACCCAGATGATCGAGGCCTGCGAGGGGACCGACGAGGAATTCGCCGTCCTTTGCGTCGATCTCGACGGCCTCAAGGAAGTCAACGACGTGTTCGGCCATGCGCTTGGCGACAAGCTGCTGGTCGAGGTGGCCCAGCGGCTCCAGGATGCGGCACGCGGCGGCCTGGTCGCGCGTCTGTCCGGCGACGAATTTGGTTTGATCATCGACGGCAAGCAGCCTGACGCGGGCCTCGCATTGGCGCAGCAGCTTGGCCAGGCGCTCGCGCCGGAGTTCCACATTGACGGCCGCGCGGTGCGTGCCGGCATCACCTCCGGCATGTCGGTGTTTCCGCACAATGGCCCCGACGGTGCCTCGCTGCTCGCCAATGCCGGCGCCGCACTTTTCCGCGCCAAGCAGAAATCGCGCGGCACGATCAGCCTCTACCAGCCCGAGATGGACCAGCAGATCCGCGACCGCCGCGTGCTGCACCAGGACCTGTCGATGGCGATCAAGAACGGCGAGCTGTCGCTGGCCTTCCAGCCGCAAGGCATCGCGCGCAACAGCATCGTCGAAAGCGAGATCATCGGCTTCGAGGCGTTGGCGCGCTGGCAGCATCCGGTACGCGGCCAGGTCTCGCCCGCCGAATTCATCCCCATCGCGGAGGAAAGCGGCCTGATCGTCGAGATGGGCGAATGGATCCTGCGCGAGGCCTGCCGCGAGGCGGCGTCGTGGCCGAAGCCGCTTCAGGTTGCGGTCAACCTGTCGCCGGCGCAGTTCATGCACGGCGACGTGGTCGGGCTCGTCCATTCGATCCTGATCGAGACGGGCCTTGCGCCCGGCCGGCTCGAGCTCGAGATCACCGAGGGCGTGCTGATCGAGGATTTCGATCGCGGCCTCGCGCTTCTGCGCCGCCTGAAGGCGCTTGGGGTGCGCATCTCGATGGACGATTTCGGCAGCGGCTATTCCTCGCTGAGCTATCTCCAGGCGTTCCCGTTCGACAAGATCAAGATCGATCGCGCCTTCATCATCAATCTCGGCCGCAATCCGCAGTCGGCCGCGATCGTCCGGGCCGTGATCGATCTCGGCCACGGCCTCGAAATGTCGATCATCGCCGAAGGCGTCGAGACCATCGACCAGCTCGCCTTCCTGGCCAGGGAAGGTTGCGACGGCGTGCAGGGCTATCTGCTCGGGAAGCCGCTGCCGATCGGGAAATATGCCGATCTCGTCGGCCGCGGCGAGGCTATGGAGCTTGCGCTCAAGACCGGCTAGTGGTGTGCGGGCGCACACTCGCTCCCTCTCCACGGTTTCATGGCGGATTACGATCTTGCGATCATCGGCGGCGGCCTGAATGGTGTCAGCCTCGCGCGCGATGCCGCCGGCCGCGGCCTGCGGGTGATCCTGATCGAGCAGGGCGATCTCGGCAGCGCGGCCTCGTCGGCGACACCGCGACTGATCCATGGCGATCTATCGGTGCTGGAGCGGCGCGGCTTCTGGCGGGTGCGCCGGGCACTGGTCGAGCGCCGGACGTGGCTGCGGATCGCGCCGCATCTGGTGCGGCCGATGAATTTTGTGATCCCCGCCCATTCCGACGAGCGACCGCCATGGCTGCTGCGGGCTGGACTCTATGTTTATGACACGCTGACGAACCGTGGTGGGCTGCCACGATCGACCACCCTCGACATCACGCATCATCCGGTCGGCAACGCGCTCAGGCGTCCGTTCGGCATGGCCTTCGAGTATGCCGACTGCGTCGTTGACGATTCCCGCCTGGTGGTGCTCACGGCGCTGGATGCGGCCGAACGCGGCGCTGCGATCCTGACCGGTGCGCGCTGCGTGCGTGCGGACAGGACCGACATCTGGCGGCTCGTTTTGGTCGACCGCGGCCATCGCCGGGCGGTCACGGCGCGTGCGCTGGCCAATGCCACCGGCGGGTGGACGTCGATGGTCGCCGAAACCGTGCTGCGGCAGCCGCAACCGCCCATGGCCGCCATGCAGATGAGCCAGATCGTCGTGCCAAAACTCTTTGAATCCGACAATGTCTATGTGTTCCAGAATAATGACGGACGCCTGATCTTTGCCAGCCCGTTCGAGCGCGATTTCACGCTGCTCGGCACGGTCACGCGCGATTTCACCGGCGATCCCGCAATCGTCGCGATGCCGAGCGCGGACGTCAGCTATCTCTGCGATGCCGCGAGCCGCTATTTCCGCGCGCGCGTCGCTCCCACCGACGTCGTGCGCACGGTCTCCGGCGTCAATTTGATGCCCGCGGCCGCGCGGCGACGTGACGGCACGACGCTGTTCCACGCGCGCCGGCGCAAGGCACCCCTGCTGACGATGTTCGGCGGCGATGTCACGACCTCGCGCTTGCGCGCGGAGCGGGCGGTGACGCGTTTGACGCCGTTCTATCCGATGTCGCGGCCCTGGACTTCGGGCGCGGCCTTGCCTGGCGGAGATTTCGCCTGGGATCGTTTCGAGACCGAGATCGACCTCGCGCGCCACCGCTGGCGCTTTCTGGATGAGCCGCAAGCCCGCCGCCTGGTTGCGGCCTATGGCTCACGCCTGGCTGATGTGCTCGGCGAGGCGAAGACCCGTGACGAGCTTGGCCCCGCCTTCGGTCCCGACCTGACCGGCGCCGAGGTGGGCTATCTCATGAGGCGCGAATGGGCGCGCTTCCCCGAGGACATCCTGTGGCGCCGCTCCAAGCTCGGCCTGACCATGCCCGCGGCGGGCCGTGACGCGCTGGCTGCGTTCATGACGAACCAGCCTCGAACCGGTTGAGCAAAGGCCGATCCGCCGCTAGCGTGCGGCGGCATTGGGGTTGGCAGGGACCATGACTGACGAATTGCCGAGAATGGATGCCGCGGCCCGTGCGGCTGGAGACGCACATCCGGCGGCGGGCGAGCCGCTGCTGCGCATCGACGGCGTGGCCAAGACGTTCGGGACGTTCCGTGCGGTCGACGGCGTATCGCTCGATATCAAGGCCGGGGAGTTCTTTGCGCTTTTGGGTCCGAGCGGATGCGGCAAGACCACGTTGCTGCGCATGCTTGCCGGCTTCGAGGCGCCGGACGAGGGGCGGATTCTGCTCGGCGGCAAGGATATCGCGCGGGCACTGCCGCATGAGCGCCCGATCAACATGATGTTTCAGAATTACGCGCTGTTCCCGCATCTTTCGGTCCGCGACAACATCGCCTTTGGTCTCAAGCGCGGCGGCATGGCGCGTGGCGATATCGCGGCGCGCGTCGCTGAGATGGTCGCGCTGGTGAAGCTCGAGGGGCTGGAGAAGCGCAAGCCCGACCAGCTCTCCGGCGGGCAACGACAGCGCGTCGCTCTGGCCCGAGCGCTGGCGCGCCGGCCACAATTGCTGCTGCTCGACGAGCCGCTCGCGGCGCTGGACAAGAAGCTGCGCGAGAGCACCCAAGGCGAGCTGATGGAGCTGCAGCGGCGGCTCGGCATGACCTTCATCATCGTCACCCACGACCAGGAAGAGGCGATGACGATGGCCAGCCGGATCGGCGTGATGAAATCAGGCAAGCTCGCCCAGGTCGCGCCCCCGCGCGAACTTTACGAGGCGCCGCGCTCGCGCTGGATCGCGCAGTTCGTCGGTGACATCAATCTGTTCGACGCCGAGACCAATTTGCGCGACGGTCACCGTCTCGTCGTCGGCACACACGATGCGGGCACGCTGGTGGTGGCCGAGCCGCGCCAGCCGGTCGGCGAGGTGAAATTCTCGGTCGCGATCCGCCCCGAGAAGGTCAAGCTGTCGCGCCGCGGCCCCGCGAGCGAGGCCGGTCGTGAAACTGCGATCAACGCTCTCGACGGCGTGATCGCCGATGTCTGTTATCTCGGCGGCACCACCATCTACAAGGTGAAGCTCGATACCGGCGGAATGCTGCAGGCGTCGGTCGCCAACACTGCGCGTCTCGATGTCGATGCCTATAGCCTGCATCAGCGCGTCGTCGCCTGGTTCACGCCCGACGATTGCGTGGTGCTGCCGTCATGAGCGCGCGCCGGATTTTCGCGCGACCGGCGCGCTTCGCCGCCATCGCGCCCTATGTCTGGATGGTGCTGTTCTTCCTGGTGCCGTTCGGCTTCGTGCTGAAGATCAGCCTGTCGCAGACGGTGATCGCGCAGCCGCCTTACGAGCCGGTGTTCGACCTGACGGCGGGTTGGACGGCGATCCGGGCAGCCTTTGCCGCGTTGTCGATCGACAATTTCAAGCTGATCGTTTCCGACGACCTCTATGTGTTCGCCTATCTGCGCAGTTTGACCGTTGCCATCACCGCGACCGGACTGTTGCTGTTGATTGGCTACCCCATCGCCTATGGCATGGCGCGGCTGCCGAAGCGCTGGCAGGCCGTGGCGATGGTGCTGGTGATCGTGCCGTTCTGGACGTCGTTCCTGATCCGCATCTATGCCTGGATCAACATCCTCCAGCATGACGGCCTGCTCAATCGGATCCTGCTGGGGCTGCACCTGGTCGGCGAGCCGGTCGTCTGGCTGTCCACCGACACTGCGATGTATATCGGCATCGTCTATTCCTATTTGCCGTTCATGATCCTGCCGCTCTACGCCACGCTTTCCAAGATGGAGCCGGTGCTGGAGGAGGCGGCCGGCGATCTCGGCGCGCCGCCCTGGCAGGTGTTCTGGCTGGTGACTTTCCCGCTGTCGCTGCCGGGTGTCGGCGCTGGCGTTCTTCTTTGCTTCATCCCTGTTGTCGGCGAGTTTGTGATTCCGGATCTTCTCGCCGGCTCCAATTCGCTGATGATCGGCCAGACGCTGTGGCTGGAGTTCTTCACCAACAAGGATTGGCCGGTCGCCTCAGCTGCGGCGATCGTGCTGCTCCTCGTGCTGCTCTTGCCGCTGCTGCTCTACGAGCGGCTGCAGCGCCGGCAGTTGGAGGAGCGGTGAGATGCGCAAGTCCTCACGTCTGTCCCGCTTCAACATCGCGTCGCTGGCGCTGGGCCTCGCCTTCCTCTATTTGCCGATCCTCATCCTCGTGATCTATTCCTTCAACGCCTCGCGGCTGGTGACGGTGTGGGGCGGCTGGTCGCTGCGCTGGTATCACGAATTCTTTGCCGATCGCGCCATGATCGAGGCAGCCTGGATGAGCCTGCGCGTGGCGGTCGCGTCCGCAACCGTCGCCACGCTGATCGGTACGCTGGCCGCGATCGCGCTTTCGCGTGGCGAGCGCTTTCGCGGCCGCACCTTGTTCTCCGGGATGCTCTATGCGCCGCTGGTGATGCCGGAGGTGATCACGGGCTTGTCGCTGCTGCTGCTGTTCGTGGCGCTGAACGCGGAGCGCGGCTTCTGGACGGTGACGATTGCCCATACCACGCTGACGATGTGCTTCGTCGCCGTCGTCGTACAGTCGCGCCTCGGCTCGCTCGATCGGTCGCTGGAGGAGGCGGCAATGGACCTCGGTTGCGACCCTGCCCATGCCTTTCTGTCCGTGACGCTGCCGCTGATCACCCCGGCGATCGTCGCCGGATGGATGCTCGCCTTCACGCTCTCGCTCGACGATCTCGTGATCGCGAGCTTCACCACGGGCCCGGGCACGGCGACCCTGCCGATCCGGATCTATTCCGAGGTGCGCCTCGGTGTGAAGCCGGAGATCAACGCGATCTGCACGCTCGTGATCGCCCTGATCGCAGTCGTGATCGTCATGGCTTCGCTGGCTTCGAAACTGTCGAGCTCGCAGGGCGAAAGCGCGGCACCTCTCTAGATGGGAATAGTTCGAGATGTTCGCCTCTCAGATACTGGTCCATACACCGCCCTGGGTCTGGATACTGCTCGCTTACCTGGTTTGGCAGGGCATCAAGTCGATGCGGCCGCGCAAGGCGCCGATCTGGCGTGCGCTGATCGTACCGGTCGTTTTCATCGCCTTAGGCGTTTCGAGGATCGGCTTCGGACATCAGGACAGCCAATGGCCGCTTGTCGCCTGGATCGTCGCGGCGCTGATGCTGCTGCCGCTCGGCATGCTGACGCCGCGGCCCTTCGATGTCGATCACAAGACAGGAGAGATCATCCGCCCAGGCAGCGCATTCGCCCTGATTCGCAATCTCGTCGTGTTCACCCTGCAGTATACGGTGAGCGTGATCTCCGCCATCGACGCAGGCGATCGAGCGCTCGCAATCATCGTCGGCCGCGCCATTTCGGGCGCGACCGCCGGCTATTTCTTCGGCTCGATGATCGCGCTGCTGATTGCGTATCGCAGGAAGCGCGCTGAAGATTTTTAGGACTTCACCGCACCCGCCGTGAGCCCGCCCACCATGTAGCGGCGGAAGGCGTAATAGACCGCGGCCGGCGGCAGCGCATAGATGAAGCCTGTGGTCATCAGCAGCTCCCACGGCGAGTCGTCGGCGGCGAGGAAGTTGCCGAGTGCGACGGGAAGCGTGATGTCCTGGTCGTTCGACAGCAGCAGGAACGCATAGAGATATTCGTTCCAGGCGAGCAGCACCGCATAGGTGCCGATCGCGACCAGCGAGGGCATCATCAGCGGCAAATAAACCAGACGGAAGATCTGCAGCGTCGTGGCGCCGTCCATCACCGCGGCCTCGTCGAGCTCGACCGGCAGCTTGTCGGAGGCCTGCTTCAGCACCCAGATCGCGTAAGGGCTGGCGATCGTCACCATCGCCAGGATCAGCGACCAGCGATTGTTGAGCAGGCCGTAATTGCCCATGGTGCGGTACATCGGCACGGCGAGGAACGCCGCCGGAATGAAGTAGGTGAAGAGCGCGAGATTCAACACCATGCGTCCACCCGGCACCTTCAGCCGCGAGATCGAGAACGCCGCGGCCGTCGCGACGACCAGCGTCATCACGCCGACCGCGGCGGCGATCACCAGCGAATTCCAGAACTGTACGTAGAAGTCGCGCAGGAAGTAATGCTGCTGCTTGAACACGATCTCGAAATTGTGGAGGGTCGGATGATCCGGCCACAGCTTGCCCGAGAAGGCGTCTTCCTTCGGGGAAATCGCGAACAGGAACATGTGATAGATCGGAATCATCGTCCACAGGAAGACGGGAATTCCGATCAACAGCAATCGCGCTTCGGTCGCGACGTCGCGCCAGGAAAACTCGCTTACGCCAGGAAGCTTCATCGCGACAACCGTTTCATCATGAAGTACACGAGCGGCAGGACGAACGGCATCGCGCAGACGATGGAGGCCATCGCGAGCGAGAGCTGGTCGAGCCGCAGATAGCGAATGCCGAGCGTCGACAGCACGTGCGTGAGGTCGGCGGGGCCGCCGCCGGTGAGCAGATAGACGCTGTTGAAATCGCCGAGCGTCCAGATCATCGAGAGCAGCGTGCAGGTGACGTAGAGCGTCTGCATCGACGGCCAGGTGATGAAGCGGAATTTCTGCCACCAGTTGGCGCCGTCGACTTCGGCGGCCTCGAACAGGTCCTGCGCGATCGCAAGGCGGCCGGTGATCAGGATGAGCGTCCAGAACGGCAGCGACTTCCAGATGTGCACGGCGATCGCCATGGTCAGCGCCACCGTCGGGTCGTTCAGCCAGTTCGGGCCGTCATCGCCGGTGAAAGAGAAGATGAGGTGGTTGATCACGCCCCATTCGGGGTTGAGCATGAAGCGCACCGACAGGATGGTCGGGATCGACGGCACCGCCCAGGGCAGGATGAAGATCACGGAGAGCCATTTGATCCAGGTGCGCTGCTGCGCGAAGAAGCCGGACAGGAACAGCGCGATCAGCATCTTGATGTTGATGCCGATGACCAGGAAGATCAGCGTGTTGACCGCGGCGCGCGCGAAGATCGGGTCGTTGTAGAGCGCGACGTAGTTCGACGGAGATCGCGCCAGCCACAGCCCGTAGCAGACGGGATAAACCACGAAGGCGAGGAAAACGAGCAGATAGGGCACGAGCAGGACGATGCCCCAGACCTGCGCCGTGGTCAGCCGCGCCGACAGGGGTGGAGCGGGGATCGCCTGATCGCCAGAGAGCGTAATCGCCATTCTTCGGGACTCTTTGAAAGGACTTCCGGCCGCACGAGGCGGCCGGTATTAGCGTTTCACCTCTCCCCGCACCAGCGGGGAGAGGAAGAAAAGAGCAACTAGCCTGCAACCTGCTTGACGCGGGCGATCAGCTCGTCGACGGCCTTGTCGACCGGGACCTTCTCGCTCACGATCCGGTTCATGGCCTTCGCCCACACGTTCTCGTTGTTGAGGATGGTGAACTTCCAGTTCTTGGTGAAGTCGAACGGCGCGGTGCCGCCCTTGAACTGCGCGTACACGGCCCGGCGGTGCTTGTCAGCCTGCCAGAACGGGCTTTCCTGGCTTTCCTTCGTCACCGGGAACCAGCGGCCGAGCGCGCCTTCGATGTAGGGACGGACATTCTCTTCCTGGAGCAGGAAGCTGATGAACTGCTTGGCCTCGGGCTTGTTCTTGGCCGCCGTGAAGATCAGCCCGGTCTTGACGTCGGAGCGGTAGCGGATGGTCGAACCGTCGGGGGCCTTCGGGAACGACGCGGTGATGATGTCCTGCTCATAGGCCTTCTTGCCGGCGTCGCGCTGTTCCTGCGTGAGGGCCTGGTTCTGCGAGTCCTCGTACCACTTCGCCGCGATCGAGATCGTGAAATTGTGGGTCATCACGATCGTCTTGTTGTGGAAGGCGACGTTGTTGTCCGGATCCTTCCAGGTCGTCGAGGACGGCGGGGTGCAGCCCTTGATGTAGGTATCGGTGTAGTCCTTCATCGCCTTGATCAGGTTGTCGCGGACGTTGGGATCGTCGACCGTGAGCTTGCCGTCATCGTCGACCAGCTTGACGTGATAGGCGTCCATGAAGGTGTAGAACGACTGGAATGCGTCGGTGGATTCGACGCCCATCGGCTGGCCGACGGCATAGATGCGCTGGCCGGTGGCCTTGCGGATCGCAGGCTGCACCTTGTCGCACCAGAACGACCAGTAGCCGTTCCAATCATTCGGGATGTCGCTCTGCTTGAAGCCGGCCTTCTCCAGCATGTCGTTCCAGATCTGGACGTGCATGCTCTGCTGCTTCAGCGGGAAGCCGTAATAAGCCTTCTTCTTGGCCACGTCGTTATAGAGGATCGAGGCCTCCAGCGTATTCTGGACGAACCGGTCCTTGATCGGATCCATGACGTCGGTGAGATCCTCGAGCTTGCCCTCGTAGGCCCACTTGCCCTGCGCCTGCACGTCGTAGGAATCGGAATAGGCGACATCAGGCACGGTGCCGGCATCGAGTGCTGCGACCGTCTTCGGAATCATGTCCTGGATCGCGTACTGCGACAATTCGACCTTGATGCCGGTCTTGGCTTCGAACTTCTTGATCGTCTCGATCAGCGCGTCGTCTTCGGAGCGATAGAAGCCCTTGCTCCACCAGACCGTAATCGTCTTTTGCTGCGCAAATGCGGGTGCAGCGGCTGCAAACAGCCCAGCTGCAGCGACCGCGATTGAGATTGCGCCAATAACCTTGGATTTCACGTTTTTCTCCCTCAAGCCGCCGGTGTTTTAACCGGTCGGATAAAACACTAGCCCATGGCCGCTATCCGATCTAGCGGCATGTTGTCAGACATAGGTCGAGGTGTATCGGGCGCTCGGAGATGCTTAACGCGCGCATCGATCCAATCACCGCATCAATTCGCCCCGATCAATTCGCGTGATCGGCGGACTCGATCCCCAGTTGGATACCTCAGTTTGATTTGGCGCCTTCTTTGGCGTTTTCCGCCGTCGGCGATCCCTCCGGAGCCTGTCCCTTTCCGCCGGTGATGCGCTGTTTCAGCAGGTCGAGGAAAGGAGACGCCGCGGGCGACTGGCGGATCAGGGCTTCCGGATCCGGGAAGATCAGCGGGTCGTCCCAGGGACCCTGCACCATGAACGGCAATTGGAAGCCAGAGGTTGTATTGAGGCTCGCCACACCCTTCATGTCGTATTCGCGCGTCGGCACTGATGCGGTGCCTGTCAGCGTGATCTTCGCGGCCGGCCCTTCGATGCGGATGTCCTCGGCGGTGGCTATCCCATCAGCGAATTTCACCGCGATGGTGAGATTGTCGTAGGGCGTCGAGCCGTTGCGAAAGTTGCCGCCGCCCGACAGCGGCCGGCGCTCGAGCCGCTTCAGCAGCTGCTCGGCATTGAAGCCCGCGATCGCGCCGTCATGGCCTGTCACGGTGGCGGTGCCGTCGAGCGACTGCACCAGGCCGAACGGGCTCGAGCCGGAGGCGACGAGCGACACGTTGATGTTGCCGCGGCCGGACAGCTTGTTGACGCCGAACAATTCGGAGGCGCAGGCCTGGAGGTCGACGTCAGTGAACTGGAGTTGCGCCTTGATGTCGGCGACCGTATCGGCGCGCGAGATGCCGAACGAGCCCTTGGCGATACCGCCATAGACCTGAGCCTCGCCGACCGAGAGCGCCAGCGTGCCGTTGCGCAAATTGGCACCGATCGCGGTGCGGCCGAGCTTCGAAGGACCGACCGTCAGCCTGGCTGCCGACAGGCGCATGTCGAGGTCGGTGCTCGACAATCCGTTGAGATCGAACAGCTGCCTGTTCCAGTCGCGCGCGCCGCTCGCGAGCAGGCGGAAGGTGGAGATATAGGGCGTCAGGTCGAGCGCGTCGGCGGCAAGCGTCGCTTGCAGCGTCTGCCGGCCGTTATTGGCATAGGTGATCACGCCCTCGGCGGTGTTGCCGTCGAGCTCGACATTGACGTTGGTCAGCGCAATGGAGGCGCCGACGACATTGGCACGCGCCTTCAGCGCGAAGCGGCCGAAGCCGCCGCTGCCTGGCTGCGGCTGGCCGGTCCAGCGCAGCGCGTTGCGCAAGGACGGGCTGTCGATGGTGAGCGTGCCTTCCATCATCGGGCTGGTGCGGTTGGCGACGCTGCCGTCGAAAGCGAGCTTGAGCGGCGCGCTGGCGATCCGCGCCTTCAGGCCCGAGCGATCGCCCGAGAGGGCCGCGACGAAATCGGCGAAGCTGATCGAGCCGTCGACGCGCTCGCCGCGCCAGTCGAACTGCCCGGTTGCGGCAAAGGAGCGCGAGATCGAAGGCCACGCCAGCGACAGGTCGATGTCCTCGAGTTTCTCGGTGGCGTTCGTCGCCACGTCCTCGTAGTCGAGCACGCCGTCCTGGATGCGGATCTCGGAAAACGACACGGGGTTGTCGGCGCCGGGCTTCATCGTCCGCGCGATGGTCTGGATGAAGGGGGTCCAATTGCTCTCGCCATCCGGCTTCAGGCTGACATGGATGTGTGGCCGCAGTAGCGTCAGGTCGGCGATCTCGAACCGTTGCAGCAGCAGCGGCAAAAGCCTGAGATTGGCCGTGAGCACGTCGACATGGAGCGCAGGGTCGCTGGTGCCGCCACCCTTGAGGCCGACGTCATGGAATGAGATGTAGCTCGCCGGCAGCACCGAGATGTCGATGTTGCCCGCCACGCTGAGCTCGAGTCCGGTGACGTCGCGGATCTGTGCTTCCACGGCCTTGCGCAGCGCATCGCGGTTGATGAGCCAGGAGGTCGCGATCAGCGCGATCAGCACGACGCCGAGCAGCGCCGCGATCGGCGTCCCGAGGCGCTTCATTCCTTGGGCCATGGTCAATGGCGTGTCCTGATCGGGTTGGACGTTGGAGCCAGAAGGGCGGGGTCGGGAAACCTGCGCGTCGCCACGCCCAATGCCTGTTATGTTAAGTGCCGCAACTTGATGGGTTTTCTTGTCGCTTTCAAGGCCGGGGACGGGCCTGCCCACGGCGTGGGCAGCTTCTAGCACCGGCCCTCGGAATGGAGAACCCCGTATCATTGACGGCTTTGGAGGAATTCGCCTAATAATCGCCGCCGACAAGGCGCGACGCCTGCCGCAGATTTCAGTCGAGGGTTTTTGCATGAATAAGGTCTATCCCGACGCCAAGTCGGCGCTCGAGGGTGTTCTCAAGGACAACATGATGATCATGTCGGGCGGCTTCGGCCTCTGCGGCATCGCCGAGTCGCTGTCGGATGCGATCCGCGACTCCGGCGTCAAGGGTCTGACTGTGGTCTCGAACAATGCCGGCGTCGACGGCATCGGGCTCAGCCGCCTGCTGGAGACCCGCCAGATCAAGAAGATGATCTCGTCCTATGTCGGCGAGAACAAGCTGTTCGCCCAGCAATTCCTGGCCGGCGAGCTGGAGCTCGAATTCAATCCGCAGGGCACGCTGGCCGAGCGCATTCGCGCCGGCGGCGCCGGCATCCCGGCCTTCTACACCAAGACGGGCGTCGGCACGCTGATCGCCGAAGGCAAGGAGGTGAAGGAGTTCGACGGCGAGAAGTATCTGATGGAGCGCGGCCTGTTCGCCGACCTCGCCATCGTGCACGCCTGGAAGGGCGACACCGCCGGCAACCTGATCTATCGCAAGACCGCGCGCAACTTCAACCCGATGATGGCGACCGCGGCCAAGGTCACCGTGGCCGAGGTCGAGCATCTGGTTCCGGCCGGTGAACTCAATCCCGATCACATCCATACGCCCGGCATTTTCGTGAAGCGCATCGTCGAGGTCGGCACGGCCAAGAAGCGCATCGAATTCCGCAACACCCGCCCGCGTACTGCCGCCTAAGGAGAGTCACATGGCCTGGACCCGTGAACAGATGGCTGCGCGCGCCGCGAAGGAATTGCGTGACGGCTACTACGTCAATCTCGGCATCGGCATCCCGACGCTGGTCTCGAACTACATCCCTGAAGGCGTCGACGTCAGCCTGCAGAGCGAGAACGGCATGCTCGGCATGGGCCCGTTCCCCTATGAGGGCGAAGAGGATGCCGATCTGATCAATGCCGGCAAGCAGACCGTGAGCGAGCTGCCCTCGACCTCCTATTTCTCGAGCGCGGATTCCTTCGGCATGATCCGCGGCGGCCACATGGATCTGTCGATCCTCGGCGCCATGCAGGTGGCCCAGAACGGCGATCTCGCCAACTGGATGATCCCGGGCAAGATGGTCAAGGGCATGGGCGGCGCGATGGACCTCGTCGCCGGCGTCAAGCGCGTCGTCGTGGTGATGGAGCATTCCGCGAAGGACGGCCCCAAACTCCTGAAGAAGTGCAGTCTGCCGCTGACCGGCGAGCGCGTCGTCGACATGGTCGTCACCGATCTCGCGGTCTTCACCATCGACAAGCACGGCGACGGTGGCATGGCCCTGATCGAGCTCGCCGACGGCGTCACGCTCGACGAGGTCAAGGCCAAGACCGAAGCCGAATTCCGCGTCGCGTTGAAGAACACGTAAGGTCTTCGCGAAGGGGGCGCGCATGACGATACGGTCTGCGCGTCCGCAAGACGCCGATTTCATCGCAAGAATTATCCTGTCATCGATGCGCGGCTACCGGTCGCGCGGCTGATTCGACATTGCGCTCGGCTGGCCTGAACCCAATTGCCTCGATTTCATCGCGCGCCTTGCCACGGCGCGCGCGATATCGATGTGGCACGTCTCGCAGTTCCTGGTCGCGGAGATTGACGGAAAGCCGGTCGCGGCGCTGTGCGCCGTGCCTGCGGCGAACACCGGGATTTTGGCCTGGCGCGCGATTGAAGAGGTTGGTTTCGCGACCACGCTTCGCACCATCGCCTCTCGACCTTTGGGCGTCAAAGGCGCATTCTTGTGGACGTTCATCTGGTCTCTCCCTGGAACACTGAAGCTTCGCAACCTCAGCTTCCTCGGTTCAGACCAGATGGACAACCTCCTGAGAGACCACAGCTAGGCCGCGGAGGTTGACGGCACGTCGGCCGGCCTGGCCCGCGGCCGCATGCCCTTGCGCCATTCCGTGATCGTGCAAGCGAAGTGGCTGCGGAACCAGCGGGCCATGGCGCTCTGGGCAGAGAAGCCGAGCTGTGCGGCGATGTCAGCCAGCGGCCGGTCGGGATCCTCGATCAGCTGGGTCACGAGATCGGCGCGCTGCGCCTCGAGAATCGCGGAGAAGCTGGTGCCGGCTTCTGCGAGGTGACGGTGGATGGTGCGGCGGGTGCAGGCGAGATGCTCAGCCACGCGCTCGACGGTGCAGTCGCCGCTCGCGAGCAGGATGCGCACGACCTCGTCGACCTTCTCCTCCCAACTTGCCGGCCGGCTTTCGATCGCCTCGATCCGCTTGCGCAGATAGCTCGCGATCAGGGGATGCGCGCTCGGAATCCGCCGCTCCATGTCGTGCGCCGACAGCAGGATCGCATCCTCCTCCGCGTTGAAGATCACGCGGCCGCCGAAAAACTCGTGGTAGCGCTTGCGATCGCGCGGCGGCGGATAATGCAGGCGCACCTCCAGCGGCCGCCAGTCGCTGCTGAACGACGACCGGATGATGCGATGGATGCTGCCGAGCGCCATGTCGATCGACTGCCGCGGCGCGGTCGGCTGCCGGCCGCGCAGATGCAGCGTCAGCGTCACGGTCTGCTTGTCCCTGGCGACGTCGAGCTTCATGCCGTCGTGGTGGACATGGATGAAGCGGGAGAAAGCTTCGATGGCCTCGCCGACGGTGGCCTGTTCGCGTACGATCAGGCCGACTGCGCCGAAATTGGTCAGTCCGCCGTGCTCAGCGAGCCGCAGGCCGAAATCTTCAGCACCGGAGGCTTCTGCCGACATTTCGAGCAGGCGACGCAGACTTGCGACGGCGATCGGGGTATCCGGCTTGTCGAGAACGGCCAGCGGCAGCCTGGCCTTGCGCATCATGTATTTGGGGTCGAGCCCGACCGACCGGGCGACGTCCGGGTAATAGCTCAACCCTGCGCTGCGAATGAGGTCGGTCATGCGACACGTTCCTGTCAGCCATTCCCGCAGATGTCCCGAAATGTAAAGTTTCTGTCCCGATCCGTCAAATCCGGGAATGGGCTGGAACATACATAGGGGGAAAGCGAAGCACCGGCGCGAATGCGGTGCGGATGACGGCGGGGCGCGATGAAGCCCTCGGCCGTCTCGCTTCATTTGACCAAGACATTGCTGGATCGGGATTATGCCGGGGAATATGTTTTCCAAGGGTGAGGTATTCGTCATCGAAACCGACGCCGCCTCCCGCGAACAATTGTCCGACGCGCTCCAGCGAAGCGCCTATAACGTGATCTGCTTTGCCGACGGCGCATCGCTGTTGTCGGAAGCCAAGGCGCGGATGCCGGCCTGCGTTGTGCTCGAGATGCCGCCGGATCGCTCCGCGCTCGATGTGCTCAAGCGCCTGCGCGAGGAAAATTGCATGGCGCCGGTGCTGGTGACGTCGGCGAACGGCAGCATCGCGATGGCGGTCGATGCCATCAAGAGCGGTGCAGCCGATTTCATCGAGAAGCCGTTTCGCACCCACGAGGTGGTCGATCGGATCGATGCCGCGATCGACGAATCCGTGCAGCCGGATTCAAACCGGCGACGCTGGCCGCCCGATTGCGAACCCCTGACCGCGCGCGAAGGCGACGTGCTGGCGCATCTGGCCGCCGGCCTGACCAACAAGGAGGTCGCCCGGCGCATGCATCTGAGCGCACGCACGGTCGAGGGCTATCGCGCCAGCATCTTGAAGAAGGCCGGCGCCAAGAACGTGACCGATCTGCTTCGCCGCATCTTCGGCCAGGGTTCGCCCACCAAGGTCTGAAAGTTAATGTCCAAGCGAGTTGTGGCGCGGCGTGATGACGCGTTCCGCGGCCATCATGCTGCCGCAGCTGCGCCCAACGGAAACCCCAATCGAACCGGTTCCTTCGCTGCCGCGTCTTACCACGATGGCGCGGCGTGTTTTCGCGCGCCCAGTTGGCTGCGCGACGACATCGGCAGGGAGAAATTGGATGCGCACGATCGCAAAATGTCTGACGACGACGAGCCTGGTTCTGATGGCCACCGCGCTCGCCTCGCCCTCATGGGCTGCCGATGTGGACGCCACATCGGCCATCGACACCGTCACCGTCTATCCCGACGGTGCCACCGTCACCCGCGTGATCGCGATCGACCTCGCGTCCGGCGACTCGACGCTGGTCGCGAAGGATTTTCCTCTCTCGCTCGATCCGTCCTCGCTCCGCGTCGAAGGTGAGGCCGGCGCGAAGCTCACCATCGGTACCGTCGATGCGCGGCCGCCGCGCGCGGCGCCGCCGGTCAACGTCCCCGAGCTCGACAAGCGCATCGAGGCGCTGAAGGACGAGCGCGCGGATCTGCAAGGCGCGATCGATGCGGCCACAGCCCGGCGCAAATTCGCGCAACGCTTCGCCGAAGCCTCTCCCGCCGGTCTCGGCGACAAGGGCGAGGCGCGCCCGATCACCGAATGGCGTGCGGCCTTTACCGCCGTGGCTGACGAAGTCGCGGCCGCAGACACCACGATCCGTGATGCCGCGCGAAAGCAGCGCGAGATCGATCGCCAGATCGCGCAACTCGAAGCCGATCGTTCGGCCAAGCCGCCGAGCAAGCTCGAAGTTCGCATCGATGTCGCCTCCGTAGCTGCGACCAAGGCGACGCTGCGGGTGACTTACGCCGTGCGCAATGCGCGTTGGATTCCGCTTTACGATGCCCGGCTCGACACCGGCGCCAAGGACCGCAAGCCGCAGCTCGAGCTGGTCCGCCGCGCCGAGGTCACGCAATCGACCGGCGAGGACTGGTCGAATGTTGCGCTCGGCGTTTCCACGGTCCGTATCGCCCGTGCTGGCAGCGCGCCAGAGCTGGGCTCGCTGGTCGCGCAATATCCGCAACTGCCGAAGCCGCGCGCGCTGGGCTCGGCCGCGGATACGGCCATGCCGGCGCCTGCATCTGCGCCGGCATCGCGAAAGATGGAGGCGGCACGAAGCAGGGAGGAATTTGATCTGCCGGCCCAGCGTGCCGATGAACAGCAAGCCATTGCCGAGATCGGCGATTTCCAGGCCACCTTCAGGATTCCCGGCCGCGTCAGTCTTGGTGCTGCCGAGGGCGCGAAGAGCCTGCGCATCGCCTCGATGAGCGTGCCTGCTGATCTCGCGGTACGCGCCGCACCGGTGCAGGACCCCACCGCCTTCCTCGAAGCCAGCTTCAGGCCGACCGAAGACACCGCGTTGTTGCCTGGCAAGGTCGCGATCTACCGCGACGGCATCTTCGTCGGCCGCGGCAAGCTCTCGGCATCGGCCAGGGACGACGTCGTCCGGCTCGGCTTCGGCGCCGACGACAAGGTCAAGATCGAACGCGCGGTGCTCAGGCGCAACGAGGGCTCGGCCGGCCTCCTGGTCACGACCTCGAAAACCGACGAGCGCGCGTTCAAGACCACTGTCCGCAACGGCCACGACTTCCCGATCCACGTCGCGATCGAGGACCAGCTGCCGGTCAGCGAGAACGAGGACATCGTCGTCGAGATGCTGCCCGCGACCACGCCGCCCACGGCAAAGGATATCCGCGACAAGCGCGGCGTGCTGGAATGGTCGTTCGACGCCAAGCCCGGCGAGGTCCGCGACATCAACTTCGCCTGGCGCGTCCGCTGGCCGAAGGACAAGAACGTGGTGCTCGTCCCCTCGGGCTAGGTTGTCACCGTTGAGCGGCGCTTGTTCACCTCGCCCCGGAGGAACGGGGAGAGGTGGACGGGAGCGCAGGCTATTCCTTCACCGCGCCGGTGAGCGAAGACACGTAGTAGTCCACGAACAGCGAGTAGAAGATCGCGACCGGCAGCGAGCCGAGCAGCGAGCCCGCCATCAGCGCGCCCCATTGGTAGACGTCGCCGGTGACGAGCTCGGTCAGGATCGCGACCGGCACCGTCTTGTTGGCGCCGCTCTGGATGAAGGCGAGCGCGTAGATGAACTCGTTCCAGGATAGCGTGAAAGAAAAGATGCCAGCCGAGATCAGGCCCGGCACCGCGAGCGGCAGCGTGATCCGCCGCAGTATCTGCAGCCGCGTCGCGCCGTCGACCAGCGCGCATTCCTCGAGCTCGTACGGTATCGACTTGAAATAGCCGATCAGCAGCCAGGTGCAGAACGGCACCAGGAAAGTCGGGTAGACCAGGATCAGGGCCAGCGGCGAGTCGAACAGGCCGAACTGCACCACCACCGTGGCGAGAGGGATGAACAGGATCGACGGCGGCACGAGGTAAGCGAGATAGATGCCGAGCCCGACATAAGCGCTGCCGCGGAAGCGCAGGCGCTCGATGGCGTAGGCGGCAAGCGTGCTCGCGACCAGCGACAGCGTGGTCGCCCCGATCGCCACCAGCATCGTCGTCCACAGCCAGCGCGGATAGGACGTGTCGAACAGCAGGTGCTTGATATGCGCCAGCGTCGGGGAGGAGATCCAGAACGGATTATGCTCCCGGTAGTTCAGCAGCTCCGCGTTCGGCTTGAACGAAGTGATCGCCATCCAGTAGAACGGAAACAGCAGGATCAGGACGAAGCAGCCGAGGGGCAGATAGATCATCATCAGTCGGCGCAGCCCGGAATCCCACGCCATGGTGTCGGGTGCGGCTTTGGCGTCAGCGACGGCGGCGCGTTGCGCGACGGTGTCAGTCATTGGCCTCTCCCTGCTGCCATTTGCGGCGCGCCAGGCCGAAATAGGAAAACAGCGTCGCGAACACCAGGAAGGGGATCATCGACACCGCGATGGCCGCGCCTTCGCCGAGCTCGCCGCCGGCGATGCCGCGCTGGAACGCGAGTGTGGCCAGCAAATGCGTCGAGTTGCCGGGACCGCCCCGGGTGATTGCGTAGACCAGCTGGAAGTCGGTGAAGGTGAAGATGATCGAGAAGGTCATGACGATCGCAAGGATCGGCATCATCATCGGGAAGGTGATGTAGCGGAAACGCTGCCAGGAACTGGCGCCGTCGAGCATCGCAGCCTCGTAGAGCGAGGGCGAGATGGTCTGCAGCCCCGCCAGCAGCGAGATCGCCACGAACGGAATGCCGCGCCAGATGTTGGCGGCGATCAGCGAGAACCGCGCCGGCCACGGCGAGCCGAGGAAGTCGATATTGCTGCCGCGCCAATGCAGCACGTCGACCAGCAGGTAGGAGATGATCGAGAATTGCGGATCGTAGATCCACCAGAACGCCAGGGCCGACAGCACCGTCGGCACGATCCAGGGCAGCAGGATGATCGCGCGCAGCACGCTCTTGAACGGAAAATGGTTGTTGAGCAGCAGCGCGAGCCAGAAGCCGAGCGCAAACTTCCCGAAGGTCGCGATACCAGTGTAGACGACGCTGTAGAACACCGCGTTCCACCACAGCGGATCGCTGAGCAGATACTGGAAATTGTCGAGGCCGACGAAGATGCCCTTCTGGCCGATCGTGGTGTCGGTAAAGGCGAGCCAGATGCCGAGCCCGAGCGGATAGGTCAGAAACACCGCGAGCAGTCCGATCGCAGGCGCGAGACACATCACGATCAGGAACGGCTTGTAGTCGAACAGGCGCACGAGCCAGTTCGGTTGCCGCTTGGCCAGTGCAGGGGAGGAGAGGGTGGTAACGGACATCGGGGCGTCGTCTTGTCTGAAGTGTCACCGCATCGTCATTGCGAGCGAAGCGAAGCAATCCAGTCTGTCTCCGCGGTTACAGTCTGGATTGCTTCGTCGCTTCGCTCCTCGCAATAACGGTTGCTCGTCGTCGGCAGTTACCTCTGTCGCCGGAAGTACCGCTTGCAGCGCTGCTCGGCTTCGGCGGCCGCGGCTTCCGGCGTGGCCGCGCCGGTTGCCACGGATGCGAACATCTGGATCAGCACGTAATCGGCGCTGACGGCGCCCGTCGCCGTCGAGATTGGACCCGCATAGCCGTCATAATAGGTGCTGTTCATGGTGTCCTTGAATATCTTCACCTTGGGATCCTGCGACCACACGGCGGCGTCCGCGTAGGCGGCGAGCGGTTGGGCCCAGTAGCCGGAGTTGGCGTTGAGCCACGGCTCGTACTGGTCCTTTTCGAGCATGAATTGCAGGAAGGCCTTTGCCGCGTTGGGGTACTGGCTGTGCTTGAACACCATGGCGTTCAGCGTCAGGCCGGCCATCGGCGAGATCTTGGCAACGCCCTTCGGCAACAATTGATGCTCGGTATCGTCGGCGATCGGCTTGGTTGCCGGATCGTTCTTCAGCGAGAAATACAGCGAGACGCCGTTGGCGGTCAGCGAGATCTCCTGCGCAGCATAGGCGCGGTTGTTGCTGACGTCGTTCCACGAGGTCGTGCCGGCGATGAAGGTCGGGTAGAGTGCCTTCACCCAGTTCAGCGCGGCGATCGTCTCCTTGCTGTTGATGGTGACGTTGCCGTCTTCGTCGAGCAAGGCAGCATTGTGCGACCACAGCGCCCAGCTGGCAAAGCCGTTGCCGTCTCCCTTGGCGTTGCCGAGCGCAAAGCCCGCCGGCTTGCCGGCCTTTTGCAGCTTCTGGCAGAGGTCGAGAATGCCCGCGTGATCTTCCGGCACCTTATCGAAGCCGACCGACTGCAGGATCGATTTGCGGTAGACCAGAGGGCCCGCGGTGGCGCCGAACGGCAACCCGATCCAGGTGTCGCTCTTGTTCTTCTTGCCGTAGCGCTGGGCCAGCGGCAGCCAGCCGCCGTAACGCTTGCCGACATAGTCGGCGACATCGGTCAGCTCGATCAGCTTGTCGATATAGATGTGCGGCGCATCGGAGAAGCCGATGATGATGTCGGGGCCGGCGCCGGAATTGGCGGTGACCGCGGTCTGCTGGTTGATGTCCTCCCAGCCGACGAAATCGACCTTGACCTCGACCCCGGTGTCCTTGGTGAACTTGGCCGTATTGGCGCGGAACACGTCTTCGTCGGCCTGGACGAAGCGCACTGGCCGCAGCATGCGAAGCGTCGCGCCCTTCTCGATCGGCAGTTTCGGGGCGGGCACGTCCGCTGCCTTGATCGTCGATTGAGCATTCGCCGGCGCGCCTGATGCCGCTACAGCCGCAGCGGACAGGCCCAACGCCAAGGCATCACGACGTGTGATGTCGTTCCTCATCCGTTCCTCCCTGTGATGTCTCCCTTCCCGGCGTTGATCGCCGGTGAAGGGCCGTCTCGGTCTTTTGCCGTCCCGCGGCGCGCGTTGCGCCGGCCGCCTCAGCTGTTGGGCCCGCGATCCATGCTGACGGGCTGCCAGCGGCGGAGCGCGGTGTCTTGCAGCACCGACGGATTGACACAGCTTACCGGCCACATGCCCTGAAGCACCAGTGACAATTCGTAGCCCACCCGGCGCTTGCGCGCTTCGTCGAACCGTGCCGAGGCCGAGGCGACATGGGCGGTCAGGGTCACGTTCTCCATGCTCAGGATCGGGTTGTTGTGCGACGGCGGTTCCTTTTCCAGCACGTCGAGCGCGGCGTGCGCGATCCAGCCCTCCTGCAGCGCCTTGATCAGGCTCTCCTCGTCGACCGTGGCGCCGCGCCCCGTATTGATGAAGACCGAGCCCTTCTTCATCTGCCGAAAATGCTTCTCGGTCAGCATGTGATGCACTTCGGGCCGGGCGGGGGCGTGCATTGACACGAAGTCGGACTGCGACAGCACCTCGTTGAGCGTTGCCGGCATCACGCCGTGGTCGTACATCAGCGTTTCCTGGATGAAGGGATCGTAGGCCATCATGCGCAGTCCGAAGGGAGCGGCGCGCTTCGCAACCGCACGCGCGACGCGGCCGAACGAGATGAAGCCGAGCGTCTGACCCATCAATCGCGGGATCTTCAGCAGCGCGGGCCGGCCCTCGGACCAGCGGCCCGTGCGCACCATCTTGTCCTGCTCGATCAGCCGGCGGAAGCCTGCCAGCAGCAGCATCATGGCGTGGTCGGCGACTTCCTCGATGAAGGTATCGGGGATGTTGGTGACGGGAATGCCGCGCGCGGTCGCGGCCTTGATGTCGACGCTGTCGACGCCGACCGAGCCGAGCGTGATCACCTTGCAGTTCTCCAGCGAGTCGATGATGTTCTTGGTGATCGGGATGGCCTTGGCGTAGATCGCGTCGGCATGTCTGGCGGCGGCGATGAACTCCGCCTCGTTGGCCGGCGCCTCGACGATCTCGGCATCGATCGGATCGAGCGCCTCGCGCTCGTAGGAATAATCGCTGCCCGCGACCGTGAAGCTCGCGCCCTTCGGCGTCACCACCCTGTATTTCGGCATGTCCTGCTCCCGATTTGGTTTGTCGGTTCTTGTTGCGGCTCGGCCTCGTGGGGCCTTTGCGTCTTTTACGCGAAATCGGCGCGAGTGCGTACAATTCCCGGTTGACGCCGCCGCGATTGTTCACCGTTGTTCCCGGCGGCCTAGGGGCTTCTACGGAGGCCTGTAAGTAACTTGCTAAGGGGTCTCATACTAAATGCTGAGTCAATTTCGATCGATTCACTCGCGTGCCCGTATCCCGTTTCTCCGGAGTCCATCCCGTGAAGTTGAGCAATCTGAAGATCGCCCCCAAGCTTGGCATCCTCGTCGGCGTCACCCTGTTCGGTTTGTGTATCTCCGGGGTTCTCGCCGGATATCTGATGAAGCGCGAGATGGTGAATGCGCGCATCGACCAGACCAAGTCCATCGTGGAAGTGGCGCTCAGCTTCGCGGGCAATCTGAAGAAGCGCGTCGATGCCGGTGAGCTGACCAAGGATGCGGCCATGGCCGAGCTTCGTCGCTACGGCAACGCGATGACCTACGACAACGGCACGGGCTATCTGTTCGGCACGTCCTATGACGGCATCACCCAGCTCGCGCCTGATCCGAAGCAGGTTGGCCAGAACCGCATGGACATTCTGACCAATGGCCGCAATCTCTCCAGGGATTGGATGGACGGCGTCAAGGCCAACGGCTCGATGCTGCTGTTCTACGAGTACATGAAGCCCGGCCAGGAAAAGCCGATCCGCAAGGTCGGCTATTCGGCGGCCGTTCCCGGCTTCGACATGTATCTCGGCACCGGCGGCTATCTTGAAGATATCGATGCCAAGATGGTTCCGATCTACTGGTTGCTTGGCCTCGCGATGCTCGTCATCGTCGTTATCGCCGGCAGCGTCGCCTGGATGCTCGGCCGCAGCATCAGCCGCCCGCTGGCCCTGCTCGGCGCCCGCATGAAGGACCTCGCCGACGGCAAGCTGGAGGGCGACATCCCCGGCGTCGGCCGCGGCGACGAGGTCGGCGCGATGGCTGCGACCGTCCAGATCTTCAAGGACAATGCGCTTCGCATCCGCGACCTCGAGAAGACCGAAACGGCGGCGATGGAGCGTGCGGCGGCGGAACGTCGCAGCGCGATGCAAGACATCGCGAGCGACTTCGAACGCAGTGTCAACGGCATCGTCCGCTCGGTGTCCTCGGCCGCGGCCGGCATGCAGTCGACGGCGCAGTCGATGACCGCGACCGCCAGCGATGCCTCCTCGCGGGCAGCAACGGTCGGCGCGGCCTCGCAGAAAGCCTCCGGCAATGTCGGCACGGTCGCCGCCGCCGCCGAAGAGCTCTCGAGCTCGGTTGCGGAAATCTCCCGCCAGGTGACGCGCTCGACCGAAGTGGCGAGCCGTGCCGTCAGCGACGCCGAACGTACCAACGCCACGGTGCAGGAGCTTTCCACCGGCGCCGAGAAGATCGGCGAGGTGGTCAAGCTCATTCATTCGATCGCGGCGCAGACCAACCTGCTCGCGCTCAACGCCACCATCGAGGCCGCGCGTGCCGGTGAATCCGGTCGCGGCTTCGCCGTCGTCGCCTCCGAGGTCAAGGCGCTGGCCAACCAGACCGCCAAGGCGACCGAGGAAATCTCCGCCCAGGTCGCGGCGATGCAGACTTCCACCAGCGATGCCGTCGCAGCGATCGGCGGCATCACGCAGACCATCGCCGAGATGAGCGAGATCACCGCCGGCATTTCGGCCTCGATCGAGCAGCAGGGCGAGGCCACCCGCGAGATCGCCCGCAACATCCAGTCGGTTGCGGCCGGCTCGAGCGAGATCAACGCCCATATCGGCAGCGTCACGTCGGCCGCGCAAGCGACCGGCGCTGCGGCCGGCGACGTGCTGACCAACGCGCGCGAGCTGGATCACCAGTCCGGCGCGCTGCGCAGTGCGGTGGACGGCTTCCTCGCCAAGGTTCGCGCGGCCTGATTCCTGGCGCTGAATTCGGTCGGTGGGCGATGACGCGCAAGCGCCGCGCCCACCTTTTCCTTTTTTTGAGCAGTCGCGATTTATCTCACCGCAGACCCCTGTCGTGACGCGATGACGACGCCGGCGAGCACCAGCGCGTAGCCGATCAGGTGAAACGGCTGGAGCTTCTCCCCGAGCAGCAGGATCGCCATCGCCGAGCCGAACACCGGCACCAGATGGAAGAACGGCGCGGCGCGGTTCGGCCCGATCAGCGCGACGCCGCGGTTGAAGAAGAGATAGGCGAGGGTCGAGGGAAAGATCAGGATGTAGCCGAGCGTCATCAGAGTCTCGGTGTCGAAATGCAGCGCCCGGCCGCTCCATCCTTCCCAGACCGCCGTGGGCAGCAGCATCATGGCGCCACAGCATGTGGTGAAGGACAGAAACGACAGCTGATGAACCTTCGGCCGCCGCGGGATGAAGGCGGAGTAGATTCCGAACGCGACCAGCGAGGAGGCGAACATGATGTCGCCCCTGTTGAACGAGATGCTCGCCAGCGCAGCGAGATCACCGCGCAGGATGATGATCAGCACGCCGATCAACGATATCGCGATCCCGGCAAGCTGCCCGCCGGTGAGCCGCACGCCGAACAGCACCAGCGACCACAGCGCCACGAACAGCGGACCTGCCGACTGGATCAGCAGCGCGTTCAGCGCCTCGGTATATTGCAGGGCCCAGTAAGAAATCGCATTGTTGAAGGCGAAGCCGACGAGCGACAGGAACAGCATCAGCGGCAGGCTGTTCCGCAATGCGGGCCAGTCGCGCTTCAGGTGCGGCCACGAGAACGGCAGCAGGATCAGGAACACGCCGAACCAGCGGATCGTGGTCACCGTGAGCGGCGGCACATGCGCGCCGACATGGCGCGCGATCACGATGTTGCCGGCCCAGAACAACGAGCTCAGGCTCAACAGCAAATAGGGCTGGTCGTTGAGCCAGCTGGCGGGATTTGATGCGGGGGGCGCGGGCGAGGCGATCGTCATTGGCGTCGAGCGCGAGCTTGCGCCGGTTCGCCGTCACGACACAAGTCACACCGCCGCAATGCTACGATGCAGCTGCGACCCGAGAGGTGCCATTGGCGGTCAATATATTGAACAGCGAAACTAGGTCGCCTGCTTGCGTGACGCCACGAACACGCCCGACAGCACCAGCGCGAATCCGATGAAGTGGAAGGCCTGCGGCCGCTCGCCCAGGAAGGCCATCGCCATGATCGAGCCGAACACCGGCACGACGTGGAAGAACGGCGCGGCGCGGTTAGCGCCGATCAGCCGGACGCCACGGTTGAAGCAGAGATAAGCGAGCGTCGATGGAAACACCGCGACATAGAACAGGGTGAGCAGATTCGGCTCGTCCAGCTTCATGACGGGGCGCGCCGATAGCTCCCAGATCTCCAGCGGAACGAGGCACGCCGCGCCGGCGCCGAAGGTGAAAGCAAGGAACGACAGGCCGTGGATCGGCGGCCGCTTCAGGGTTAGCACGGAATAAAGCGCGAAGATGATCAGCGCGACCATGAAGATCAGGTCGCCCTTGTTGAAGGCGATGTTCGACAGCGTGGTGAGATCGCCATGCAGCAGGATGATCAGCACGCCGCACATGGAGAGAGCCACGCCGAAGGCCTGCGCCGCAGTCAGACGGATGCCGAGGATGGCGAGCGACCACAGCGCCACGACGAGAGGCGCGGCCGACTGCAGCAGCAGGGTGTTGAGCGCCTGGGTATGTTCCAGCGCCCAATATTGCAGTGTGTTGAAAGCGCCGATTCCGGTGATCGAGAGCGCGATCATCAGGCCGAATTTGCTGCGGATCGCCGGCCAGTCCTGGGCGAGGTGCTTCCAGGCAAACGGCAGCACCAGCAGGAAGGCGAAGGTCCAGCGCAGGAAGGACAGCGTCACCGGCGGGATGTGTCCGGCGGCCATCCGTCCCACAATCGCGTTGCCGGCCCAGCACAGCGCGGTGATGCCGAGCAGGAGATAAGGCTGGTTGGCAATCCAGTGCTGGCCGGATGTTTCGGCGCTCGTGGTCTGGCCGGTGGCGGACATCGTGATTGTTATGGCCCCGCGGTGGAATGCACCAAGAAGAACGCCAAGGCCTGCGGCCCGGCTTCGTCCGGACCGGTTGAGAGCCGGCACCGTTCAAAGACATGGAAATCGAGGTTGCATCAACGGCGGCAGGTGCAACGCGACCATGCAGCGGCAGGTGCTGCGCCTAGCGCTTTGGTCGAGATCTGCGCATGGCCGGCGAAGATTTCCGGATTTTCGGGGGATATCAAAGGCTTGGATCGGGCATAGGATCCTCAAAAAGCCCCGTTCTTGCTTGCTTAGGAAGGCCGCTTCCTTTATCCGGTGGGGCTGCCCCGCGTACGAACGGCACCAGGCCGGGAATTGGGCTGGGCGCAGGCATGATCCCGGAAAAGTGGGTACCGGTTTTCCGATTGGATCATGCCACTTAGAGAGCATTCTTCGAAGGATTACCCGCGAATGGCCAATGTTGTCGTCGTCGGCGCCCAGTGGGGCGACGAAGGAAAGGGCAAGATCGTCGACTGGTTGTCGGAGCAGGCGGACATCGTCGTTCGCTTCCAGGGTGGGCATAACGCCGGCCATACGTTGGTCATCAACGGCGCGACCTATAAGCTCGCGCTGCTGCCCTCCGGTGTGCTGCGCGAGGGCAAGCTCTCCGTGATCGGCAACGGCGTGGTGTTCGATCCCGCGGCCTTCCTCGACGAGGTGACCAAGCTCAGGGCGCAGGGCGTTGCGGTTTCGCCGGAAAACCTGCGCGTCGCCGAGAACGTCACCCTGATCCTGCCGCTGCACCGTGAGCTCGACGCCTTACGCGAATCCTCCAATGCCGCGACCGCGATCGGCACCACCCGCCGCGGCATCGGACCCGCCTATGAGGACAAGGTCGGTCGCCGCGCCATCCGCCTGATGGACCTCGCCGATCTCGATACGCTCCCGCACAAGATCGACCGGCTGCTTGCGCACCACAACGCGCTCCGTCGCGGCCTCAACCTGCCGGAGTTCGACGGCAAGGAGATCCTGAAGGAGCTGAGCGCGCTGGCGCCGCAACTGTTGCCCTACGCGGAAACCGTGTGGCGCCTGCTCGACATCGAGCGGCGTGCCGGCAAGCGCATGTTGTTCGAGGGTGCGCAAGGCGCGCTGCTCGATGTCGACCACGGCACTTATCCTTATGTCACCTCGTCCAACACGGTGGCGGCGCAGGCCGCGACCGGCGCCGGCCTGGGACCGACCGCAGTCGGTTATGTGCTCGGCCTGTGCAAGGCCTACACGACCCGCGTCGGCCAGGGCCCGTTCCCGACCGAGCAGGACAACGCGGTCGGCCGCAAGATCGGCGAGCGCGGCCGCGAATTTGGCACCAACACCGGCCGGCCCCGCCGCTGCGGCTGGTTCGATGCCGTCCTGGTCCGCCAGACGGTGCGGACCTGCGGCATCAACGGGCTGGCGCTGACCAAGCTCGACATTCTCGACGGCTTCGATTCGATCGACGTCTGCGTCGGCTACAAGCTCGACGGCAAGGAGATCGACCATCTGCCGGCCGGCGAGGGCGCCCAGGCCCGGGTCGAGCCGATCTGGGAGACCATCGAGGGCTGGAAGGAGCCGACGGCCAACGCCCGCTCCTGGGCCCAGCTGCCGGCCCAGGCCATCAAATATGTCCGCCGGATCGAGGAATTGGTGGGGTGCCCGGTCGCGCTGCTTTCCACCAGCCCCGAACGCGAGGATACTATCCTGGTGCAAAACCCGTTTGAGGCTTAACGATCTCTTACCAGGACGCGGATATAGTTGAGTAGAAATGGCTGATTACTATCCGCTGATCGCCCGCGCTATTGCCGCCCTGGACCCTAACGCTCCCGGCGAAAGCCGGCGCGCGCTCTATGAGCGTGCGCGCACGGCCCTGATCGCCCAGTTGCGCAGCGTGCAGCCGCCGCTGTCCGAATCCGAGATCACCCGCGAGCGGCTGTCGCTGGAAGAGGCCGTCCGCAAGGTCGAATCCGAGGCCGCCCTGCGCGCCCGCGAGGCCTCGCGCCCGGGCGGCGGCGCCCGCAGTGGGGGCGGGAGCGGCGATGCGTTCCGCCGCGCCAGCGCCCGTGCCGCCGAGACCAACCCGTCCGCACCCCCTCAGCCGTCCGCGCCGCCGCGGGCCCGAACTGCGGCGCCGCGCAACGACCGTCCGCCGCTCGGCAGCGACGACCAGGGCGAGGCTCCGCGTCCGCCGCGCGCTCCGCGTTTCGATGCGCCACGCCAGCCGTCTCCGCCGGAACCGCCGGCCGGGCGCGATCGCTCGCCTCCGCGCCGTCCACAGGACGGCGGACCGCCTCCGCTGCCGCCGGCACCGGGCGTGCGCGGGTTCCGCGACATCACGGCCGACGTCAACGATCTCGGCGGAGCCGCCGCGCAGGCCAATCGCGCGGCGCGCCGGACCTACGCCAACGTGCCCTCGCCCACGCCGGAATTCGACCGGCTGGAGCCGAGCCTGGAAAATCGCGCCGCCGAGCCCGATGCGCCCTATTCCTATGACGAGTCGATGGAGGAGGCCGAACGCTACACGCCGCCGTCGCCGCGTCCGCGCATCGCGCCCAATCAGGACGCCAAGAAGCGCGCCGGCAGAGGCTCCGTGTTCCCGTTCAAGAGCGCGATCGCCATCGGCATCGTGCTGATCCTGGTCGGCGCCGGTATCCTTTGGGGCAAACAGCTGGTCCAGACCGCGACCAATATGTTCAAGTCGTCCCCTACCCAGGTGGTGGAGGCGCCGAAGGATAGTTCGCAGCCGCAGAGCAAGCCCAAGATTCCGGATCGCGTCGGCCAGCCCTCGGCCAGCGACCAGCCTGCCGCGCCGGTGGCGCAGAAGGTCGTGCTCTATGACGAGGATCCGTCCGACCCGAAGGGCAAGCAATATGTCGGCTCGGTGGTGTGGCGGCTCGAACCGATCAAGGCGTCGGGCAACCAGAAGGCCGACGTCGCCGTGCGTGCCGACATCGAGATCCCCGAGCGCAAGTTCAAGATGACGATGTCGTTCCGTCGCAACACCGACTCGTCGCTGCCGGCGAGCCACACGGCCGAGCTGACCTTCATCCTGCCGCCGGACTTTCCTGGCGGCAGCGTCTCCAACGTGCCGGGCATCCTGATGAAGTCGAATGAGCAGGCGCGCGGCACGCCGCTCGCGGGCCTCGCGGTCAAGGTCACCGACGGTTTCTTCCTCGTCGGCCTCTCCAACGTCGATGCCGACCGTGCCCGCAACGTCCAGCTCCTGAAGGAGCGTTCGTGGTTCGATGTGCCGCTGGTCTACGCCAACCAGCGCCGCGCCATCATCGCGATCGAGAAGGGCGCCCCCGGCGAGCGCGCCTTCAACGACGCCTTCGCCCAGTGGGGTGACTGAGGCTTCTCACCTCCCCCAGGGGAGAGGTGAGACCTCCAGCGGGCAGCTGCTGCTACCTGAAATTTGCCGGCCTTACTCCGCGGCCGCCTCCCGCTTGCGGGCTGCGGTGGCGGCTGCGTGCTCGCGGTCCATCACGGCGCGGCAGCCGGGGCTGAGCTGGGCCTTTTTATGCACCATGCAGGCGGTGATGCGCCGGATGTCAGGGATTTCATAGGAGCATAGCCGCATCGCATCGCCCGAGCACATCTGCTGCGCTTCGGACGAGAAGGCGAGGCTGGGTGATGCCTGAAGGGTGAGGGCGGTGGCGGCGACGGCCAACAGCGAAGCTGTGGTCTTGAGTGGCGAAGCGATGGTCTGGTTGCGTGTCATGAAGGATGCGTCCCCGAGTTCCGTGGATTGAACCACTTGGTTTTGGGGCGCCGCACGCGGCTTGAAATGTCGCATGTCACAGCCTTCACGCCGGGGACTCCAGCCCCCGCATGTGGTCGCTCGATTTCTTGATGTTCGAATCGAAAAGTGCTGCGCCGCCCGAGCGAAGTATGCGCCAAAGTCGCGAAGCTTCAATGGGAGGCGCGAAGGAATTCGCAGATGTTGCGCGTCCGTCACGCAATATGGGGTTACGCGCTCAGGTCGATTGATCGGACGATGCGCTCGTCGGTCCGTCGCTCGCCGCGAGGGCGGCGTGCTCCTCGACAGCCGTGATCCCCTTGGCGGTCAGTTCGAACAGGTCGCCATCCTTCGTCACGTAGCCGTCCGCGATCAGCTCGCCGACCTTGCCGTTCCGATCGTCGGCGAAGGCGACGGACTGGCTGATGTCCCTGAGGATCGAAAGCTGTTCCTCCCGCAACATCACGTCGTTCTCCGTTCGCCCGGGTCGGCGGACCCTCACATGCCGTGGCTCTCGAACACCTTGCTGCAGGATCGCGACAGCTTCGCACGATGGGCCTGCAGGCAGCCTTGCACTGCACCGTCATTGCCGAGATCCTTGCGGCACAGCCGCGAGGCATCACGCGAGCAGGCATTCTGTTCCTGCGGTGAGCCCATATGGCCTTGGGCGAGCACGGGCGTGTTCGACAGGCCGCCGAGGGCCGAGAGCGTGATCGTCGCCAGCAACAACAATTTACGAGGCATCGGCGGCTCCAGATCTGACGGTGAATTTCAAGGTCCTGTCTGAACTCGTCGCCTTGCCACTTGTTCCTCCTTCGAGCCGCGGTAACCCGCTATCCAAGGTTCCCGGCGCGCTGCTATAAAATCCGTCGGCGGATGAGGAGTCCTCGATGAAACGCTATCTGGTGTTTGCGCTCGTTGGTCCGTTCGTGGGCGGATTCCTGCTGCTGCTGACGACGACCTACCAGTCCGGCTACTGGACGCAGACGAGTCTCGACGAGGTCGGCAAGCTGTTCGCCGTGTTCTTCAAGAGCCTGCAATACAGCTATCTGTTCGGCTTGCTGCCCTCGCTGATGATCGGCGCGGTCGACGACATCCTGATCCACGTCAGGCGGGTCCGGCCGGGGCTGCGGATGCTGCTGGTCGGCCTGTTCGCTTTCATCCTGGCTGCGTTCACCTATGGCTCGCGCGGGCCGGATTCCGGCGCGGTGCAGTTCATCCTGTACGGCCTGGTCGGTTTCGTGCCGTCGGTGCTGTCATCCTGGATCGTGCATCACTATGTCGAGGAGCCGCAACCGGCAGCGGCGGCAAGCTGAGCGCGACTTCCTGACGCGACGCAGCAACCTCTGCTGCGTCACTGCGTTCTCCAATGGCCATGACCATGCCTGATGACGACATTCTCGCACCGCGCAAGCCCCGTTCCGGGACGCATCCGCGCGCCGACTTCTCGGGCCGCCAGACGCGCGCGCCGATCATCGACCAGGAGGGCCATGAGATCCGCCCCGAGACCCTGGAGCAGGGGTTTCGCGAATTTCGTTTCGAGTTCGGGGAAGGATCTGGCCGAGGATTTAGCCAAGGATTCGGCAACGCCAATCCATTCGGCAATCTGACGCGCGAGCAGCGGATCGCGCGGTTCGAGGCGATCGCAAAGCTGCTCGACGTCGCGTTCGTCCTGCCCGGCACCAATATCCGCTACGGCATCGACGGGCTGATCGGTCTGATCCCTGTCGTCGGCGACATCATCAGCACCGCGATCTCGCTGTGGCTCGTGCGTGAGGCCCGCGCGCTTGGCGCGCCCTGGTACATCACCGCGCGCATGCTGGGCAATGTCGCAGTCGACGGCGTTGTCGGGATCGTGCCCTTCGCCGGCGACGCCTTCGACGTCATGTTCCGCGCCAATATGCGCAACGTCCGCCTGCTGCGCCGCTGGCTCGACAAGCAGCCCCGGATGTAGGGCTCCTTGCTTCCTCGGCCTTCCTTCTCTCGTGTCCGGGGCACGAGAGTCTTGGTCTTGCTTCTGAACCAAAACGCAAAAAGCGCGATGACCTTTCAGCCATCGCGCTGTCCGCGCACATCGGGGTTTTTCGGAAAATTTACGCCGCGTCGGCGTCGGTCTCGGCCACCGGCTCCGGCTTGCGGTGGCGCGGCAGCGGGAATGCCTCGCTCTCATACAGCGAGCGGATGCCGTTCTGGTCGAAACGGGCTTCCTCGACCTGGAGATAGGCGCCATTCAGCGAATCCGTCGGCAGCTGCTCCATCGCGAACTGCACGGCCTCGGCAGCAGTGCCGAACCGGCGATAGGTGAAGCCCGCGCGCTTCTTCTTGCGGATGGCAGCGGGGAAGAGCTCGGCGGAAGTGTTGAAGTTGAACGGACGCAGTGGACGCATGGTCAAAGACCTCGTGATCTTGTCTGGGGCTTTAAGCGCGTGGGGTTTGGGAGGGCGGAGGCTGCAGTCAAGCGGGCCCGCCGCATGTCATTTTCGTCCTCTAATATAGGCCGTTTTGACAAAAATGCGACCCCTGCGATGCGAGATGATGAATCCACGCATGGCAGCTCCGCAGAGCAAAAAAATCGAGCGATTTCAGTAGTTTATATGGTTTATATCTTCCCAAGAAGCACCAGGACGAGCAGCACCGCCAGAATGACGCCGCCGATCCCCATGCCGGAATGGCCCATGCCGTAGCCATATCCGCCGATCCGGCCGGACCAGCCGCCCAAGAGATAGATGATCACCAGGATGATCAGGATGGTCCCGAGTGTCACGGTGTCCTCCTTGGCGCCCTCCTTTGCATCCTTCCCGGCGGCCGCCCGAAAGCGCTCATCGGCTGCACCGCCGGACGAGAAAAGCATATCGCGCGGCCGGGTTCCATCGGGGCAACCCGGCGGCGCGCAACCTTTATTTCGGCTCGAGCTTCAGCGCCGCTGAATTGATGCAGTAGCGCAGGCCGGTCGGTCCCGGTCCATCGGGGAAGACATGGCCAAGATGACCGCTGCATTTGGAGCAGAGCACCTCGGTGCGGATCATGCCGTGCGTCGTATCCCGCTCCTCGTCGATATGGCTCTCGACGGCAGGCGCGGTGAAGCTTGGCCAGCCGCAGCCGGAATCGAACTTCGCGTCGGATTCGAACAGCACGTTGCCGCAGCCGGCGCAGACATAGGTGCCGGCACGGTGGTCGTGCTCATACTCGCCGGAGAAGGGGCGTTCGGTCGCCTTCTCGCGCAGCACCGCGTACTGCATCGGCGACAATTCGCGCCGCCACTGCTCTTCGCTCTTGATGACCTTGTCGTCGGTGGTTTTCATCTTGGTGTCGGGCATGGGTCTCCCGTTTTGTCTGGTGATCTCTGGGATCAATTGGTGGCCTTGCTGGCATTCACCAGCGTCGGCTTCTCAATGTAGTTATCCGCGAACAGCTTTTTCAGGTTCTCGACCTTCGGGATGTCGTTGTAGGCGATGTAGGGCTGGGTCGGGTGCAGCGTCAGATAGTCCTGGTGATAGGCCTCGGCCGGGTAGAACGCCTCCAGCGCGCCGACCTTCGTCACGATCGGCTTGCTGAAGACCTTGGCGCCGTTGAGCTGGGCGATATAGGCCTCCGCGACCTTCTTCTGCTCGTCCGAGGTGGTGAAGATCGCCGAGCGATATTGCGTGCCGGTGTCGGGCCCCTGGCGGTTGAGCTGGGTCGGGTCGTGCGCCACCGAGAAGTAGATCTGCAGGATCTTGCCGTAAGAGATCTTCTTCGGATCAAACTTGATCTCGACCGACTCGGCATGACCGGTCCGGCCGGTCGAGACCGTCTCGTAGTCGGCCGTCGCCTTGCTGCCGCCGGCATAGCCGGACACGGCGTTGACGACACCGGCGGTGTGCTGGAACACGCCCTGCACGCCCCAGAAGCAGCCGCCGGCGACCACCGCGGTCTGGACGCCGCTTGCCGAGGTTGCGTCCAGTGCAGGGGCGGGAATGACCACGGCGTCTTCCGCGGCCCGGGTCGGTGCGGCGAAGGCCAGCGTCAAGGCGGTGGTGGCGGCGAGCAGGGACAGGACGGAGCGGCGCATGGCGGATCCTCTTTCGGAAGGCCTGACAGTTTAGGGCGGTTGGGGGCGGGCGAACAGCCTGCCTGGCGTTTTCAGACACCTGGAGATACGGGCCGACCCGGCGAATGTTACGACACGAGTCCGTGAAAAAAGCCGCTGCCGCCGGTCCGGCTTGGCGACACTGGGAACTCCGGGGTACCTGACAGCATGCTGCGCATGGTCTCCCTGATATCGGCCACCTTGTCGCCGGCGTCGCGATGGCCGAGCCCGAACCGCAAGCCGGCGACGACCTGGCCATTTGATCGCGCCGGATTTTGATTTCGTGGCGGGGAAGTAGGGGATTTCCGCTCTAGACGACGATACTCAACCTTCTCGCCGCGCGCGTGATGCCCGTGTACAGCCACCGCGCTCGCGAGTCCTGAAACGCAAAGCTCTCGTCGAACAGCACGACGTCGTCCCATTGCGAGCCCTGCGACTTGTGCACGGTCAGCACGTAGCCGTAATCGAATTCATCGTAGGGCTTGCGCTGCTCCCAGGCGATCTGCTCGATGCCGCCCTCGAAGCAGTCGGCGCGCACCGAGACTTTCGTGACCTTGTGGCCAAAGTCTTCATCGGGCGACAGCCGCATGGAGAGGATGCGCGACTTCGAGCGCGAGGTGTTGCGCGACTTCACGCGCCACAGTCCGCCGTTGAACAGGCCTTTCTTGCGGTTGTTGCGCAGGCACACCAGCTTGTCGCCGGCGACAGGGAAGACATCCTCGATGTTCTGGCGCTGCCGCACCCGCATGTTGTAGGCGCGTCGCGTGTTGTTGCGGCCGACCAGCACCTGGTCGGCGCCCATGACGCGATCAGGATCGAGCTCTTTGCGCGATACGACCTCGCTCTCGCCGTAGCGGCCGATGTCGAGCTCGCGGCCCTCGCGCACGTCCATCGACATCCGAACGATCGGATCGTCCTGCGCCTGGCGGTGCACCTCGGTCAGCATCGCATCGGGCTCGGTGTTGGTGAAGAATCCACCGCCCTGGATCGGCGGCAGCTGCGCGGGATCGCCCAGCACCAGCAGCGGGCAATCGAACGACATCAGGTCGCGGCCCAGCTCGGCATCGACCATCGAACATTCGTCGATCACGATCAGCTTGGCCTTGGAGGCGGGCGCGTCGTCCCACAATTCGAAGCTCGGCTGCTCCTCGCCGGACTCGCGGGCGCGGTAGATCAGCGAGTGGATGGTGGAAGCCTCGTCGCAACCCTTGTTGCGCATGACCAGCGCGGCCTTGCCGGTGAAGGCGGCAAATTTCACCTCGCCATCGACGCCCTCGGCGATATGCCGCGCAAGCGTGGTCTTGCCGGTGCCGGCAAAGCCGAACAGGCGGAAAATCGGCGGCGTGCCGTTGCGGCCGGGCTTGGCCTTGAGCCAGTCGCCAACGGCCTTGAGCGCGGCATCCTGATGCGGAGAGAAGTTTGTCATGTCTGTCTTGAGGAGGGGCGAAACGATGCGATTCGCATCCCCCAAAACTAACCATTCGCCCCGCCGGTTCAAGCGGCCCGGATCGGTCCTACTGCCAGCCCGGAACGCCACGCATGTCGGGCAAATGGTGCGCGATGCCCTTGTGGCAGTCGATGCAGGTCTTCTCGCCCGTGAACAGGAAGCGCTGATGCGCCACCGAGGCCCGCGGCGACTGCTTGGTGATGTCCATGGAATCGGCGCTGTGGCAGTTGCGGCATTCCAGGGAATCATTGGCCTTGAAGCGCGCCCATTCATGCGCGGCGAGCTCGAGCCGATGATCGAGGAATTTCTCGCGGGTGTCGATCGTGCCGAAGATCTTGCCCCAGACCTCCTTGGAGGCCTGCATCTTGCGCGCGATCTTGTCGGTCCAGTTGTGCGGCACATGGCAATCCGGGCAGGTCGCGCGCACGCCGGAGCGGTTGGTGAAGTGGATGGTCGATTTCAGCTCGGCGAAGACATTGTCCTTCATCTCGTGACAGCTGGTGCAAATTTTTCGGTGTTGGTCAGTTCCAGCGCGGTGTTGAAGCCACCCCAGAAGATCACGCCGGCGGCGAAGCCCGCCAGCACGAGCGTGCCGAGCGCGAACACGGTGCTCGGCCGCGACAGCACGCTCCACAGCTCGAGCGCGAAATCCCAGGCTCGCGCGATGAAGCCGCGCTTGGGCCCCAGCTTTTCCTTCAGTTTTTCATTGGGCTCGTCGGCGGTCGTCGTCATCGCCGGCCACCCGGGCTTGCGCGCGACAGCAGCGTGTCGATGTCGACGAAGTCGTCGGCAGCGCGCTGATCTCGGCCTCGACTTCGGTGAGGCGCTCGGGGCGGGCCTGCACGATGATGCTGGCGATCTCGTAACCCGGAGGGCCGACGACGCGGTCGGCGCTGAGCACCCGGCCTGTGATCAATGCGCGGCGGTTGAGTGTGGCTGGAGTCATGACGCCTGTCTTTCGCTTCGCGGGATCAATGCGGGGCGCTCGGCGGACCGGGAGGACCGGCGAACATCTGGTAGATCCAGACGCCCAAGCCGTAAGAGCCGACGGTTCCGACCGCGAGGACGGGCATCACGACCGCGGTCAGGAACAGGAACGCAAAAATCTCCATGCGCTTGCGGCGTACGCGCGGGGTCGTGTCGTCAGGGCCCGACATATTCGGTCTCTTCGAAATGGTCTGGGGAATCGGGACGGCATCCGGGCCGCTGCCTTGCCGCACATTAAATGCAGCAGACCGGCTGACGCGTTGATCTGGATCAATCGTCCAGGTTGTCATGATGGCTGCCGCTCGGCACACGGCGCCTTTCTCCCGCATGGCGGAATTGTGGCCGCGTGGACAGTGGCGTCCGGCGCATTAAGATGCCCGCGACGAGAAACGAACAAGCGGGGAGTGGCGCCATGAAGTTCGGCATCTTCTACGAGCTGCAGTTGCCGCGGCCCTGGGTCGCCGGCGACGAACTCGCCCTTTACCAGAATGCGCTCTCGCAGATGGAACTCGCAGACCGTCTCGGCTACGACCACGCCTGGGTCGTCGAACATCACTTCCTCGAGGAATATTCGCATTCGCCCTCGCCGGAATCCTTCCTCGCCGCCGCGAGCCAGCGCACCAAAAACATCCGGCTCGGCCACGGCATCCTCCAGCTCACGACCAACCATCCCGCGCGCGTCGCCGAGCGTGTCGCGGTGCTCGATCTGCTCTCCAACGGCCGCTGCGAATTCGGCATGGGCGAGAGCGCCTCGATCACCGAGCTGACGCCGTTCGGCCGGGACATGGAAACCAAGAAGGAAGTGTTCGAGGAGGCCGTCGCCGCGATCTTCCCGATGTTCAAGGACGCGGGAAGCGAGCATCACGGCAAATATTTCGACATCCCCTTGCGCAATGTCGTGCCGAAGCCGGTGCAGAAGCCGCATCCGCCGCTGTGGATGGCCTGCTCGCAGCTGCCGACCATCGAGCGGGCGGGTCGCCACGGTTTCGGCGCGCTCGGCTTCCAGTTCGTCAGCGCCGATGCCGCCCATGCCTGGGTGCATGCCTACTACAACGCAATGACGAAGCGGCTCACCAAGCTCGCCGATTACGAGATCAATCCGAACATGGCGCTGGTGTCGTTCTTCATGTGCGCCAGGACGGATGAAGAGGCGCGTGCGCGTGCCGACGGCGCCACCTTCTTCCAGTTCGCGCTGCGTTTCTACGGCGCCTCGCAGAACCGCCAGCGTCCCGCGCCCTACACCGTCAACATGTGGGACGAATACAACAAATGGAAGCGCGACAATCCGGAGGCGCAGGAGGCGGCCTTGCGCGGTGGTCTGATCGGCTCGCCCGAAACGATCCGCAGGAAGCTGAAGCGCTTTCAATCGTCGCATATCGACCAGGTCATCCTGCTCAATCAAGCGGGCAAGAACAGCCACGAGCACATCTGCGAATCGCTGGAGCTGTTCGGCCGCGAGGTGATGCCGGAGTTCCAGAACGATCCCGACCAGGCGGCCTGGAAGAGAAGCGTGATGAGCGGCGAGATCGAGCTGGAAGAGATCGACACCGACGCCTTTACCGACCGCTACGGCAAGCTCGCGATCAACGTTGCGCCGGTGAAGGCCGCGGCGGGGTAGGGCGCTTCCGCTGCGCCGACATGGGGGCCACAGGCTCGGAAGCGCACCGTGTCACGCTGCGCTGCTGCGTCGACCCAGGGTCTCGGGGAGCCGCCCCGTCATTGCTGACTTCCAGCCAAATCCCCTTGCCTGAACTAGGCTCCTTCGACGTCCGCGACCTCGCAGACGGCCCTTCGGTCACACCTGGTCCGAGGAACGAGCAAAGCGCTGAACGTTTGATAGCGAGGTGAGCGCGGCCTTGGCGTCGTGAGCCCTAGCCCGGAACTAAGGTGCCCATGACGCCCTCTTGCAAACCAGACGTTCTCGATTGCCTCGTCATCGGAGGCGGGCCGGCCGGGCTGACAGCCGCGCTTTATCTGGCGCGCTACAACAGGTCCGTCACGGTCTTCGATGCCGGCCGCAGCCGGGCGGAATGGATACCGAGGAGCCGCAACTACCCCGGATTTCCCTCAGGCGTCTCCGGCCATGAACTCCTGGTTTTGCTGAGGAAGCAGGCTTCCTCCTACAGCATCTCCCTCATCAATGCCCGCGTGGACGGTCTCGACCGGAACGGCGAGTTCTTCGAGGCCAGCTTCGAGGGTGGCACGGCAAGGGCGCGGACCGTTCTGCTGGCCACGGGCATCGTCGATCTCGAGCCGGCGATCGAAGGGCACGACGAAGCGGTGCATCTGGGACTGATCCGCTATTGCCCCGTTTGCGACGGGTTCGAGGCTGCCGACAAGCGCATCGGCGTTTATGGTGCCGGCAGCGGCGCCGTGAACAAGGCCAAGTTCCTGCGTAGCTACTCGCGCGAAGTTGCTTTCGTGCCTTCGGCTGACGACGCTCTCGATGAGCATGATCTGCGCGCATCAGGGATCAAGCTGGTCTGCGCTGGTTCCGGATTGCGCATCGAACAGCGGGGCATCGTCGTCTCTTGCGACGACGGCGACGTTGCGGTTGACGTTCTTTATCCGGCGCTCGGCTGCAAGGCGGGCTCGATCCTCGCAACCCGGCTCGGGGCGCAGAGCAATGATGCGGGATGTCTCGACGTCGACGCGCATCAGCAGACGACTGTGCCGGGCATCTATGCGGCAGGCGATGTCGTGTCGGACCTGCACCAGATTGCGGTCGGGACCGGTCACGCGGCCATCGCAGCCACTCACATTCACAAGACGTTGCCGCCGAATCCGCGCTGAGGCGCACCTCGCCGCTCGCGGGAAGATCGAACATCGAAAGCCCCAACCCGGCTCGGCATCGCCCCGCAGAACTGAGCCGGCCTGTTGGCCCATCCGTACGTCCTGAACCTAAGGAGGTGGGAGATGGGGCCGGGAGACCCAAGGCGGGACATGTCCGATGATTGGGGAGCCCGAAAGCGTTCTCACGTTCACCACATTTAAACCATAAGGTTCTACGAAGAGGACTCAACCACAGGCCGCAGGACATGCGAATAGCCTTCATACAGAAGCCATCCGTGGACTTCGGGCAATGAAGGTTTGGCAGACCGGCTGCATCATGGCTGTTATCGCATCCGTGGGACTTTATCTGGCCGGCGGAAACAGACCGGCCGCGACAGTGCCTGAAGTCATGCCGGAAGCGGCAGCGAACGTGACGGCTCCCGCGAGCATGGCGGCCCCGGCGGAGATGGTGACGCCTGCGTTGTACGCCGAGGCATCGCAAAGACTTGCAGCAGCGCTTCGGGCAGAAAGAGCAGAGCTTGGCTCGGTGACCCCGGCTGGTTCAACGCCGTCGAGCGCCGGAGCCGAAAGCGCCGATAATGCCGTCGCGCCGAAATTGGCGTCGCTGGGACAGGATATCGTCCAGCCGCTGCCGGCAGCACGCGATGGATCCGACGCTGCTCCGAAACCGGCGTCGACGCAGGATTTCCGTTATCTGATCTACTACGTCTGGTCCGAACTACCGCCCGCCGAGAAGCCGGCGGAGATCGTGTTGCGTGCGTTCAAGGACATTCCGGTCGGAACGCCCGCCGAAGAGATCAAGCGCGCTTCCGACGCGTTTGGTCTCGACGTCAATTTCATGATGGCGGTTGCCAAGATCGAATCCGGCTTCAACCCCAATCAACGCACCGGCTCGTATATCGGCCTGTTTCAGCTGAGCCAATACGAGTTCGGGAAGTTCGGCTTCGGGCAGATTCGCAGCCCGCGGGACAACGCCGTTGCTGCCGCCTACAAGATCATTACCGAAGGCATCCAGTTCGAGTGGATCACGCACCGGAAGCCGGACATGAGCGATCTTTACCTGATCCATCAGCAGGGCTGGGAAGGCGCCGCTGAGCACATCAGCCGGCCCGCTCGCACCGCCTGGAAATCGATGTGCGCCACCAGCGAAGGCAAGGAGAAGGGCGAGAGGTGGTGCAAGCGTGCGATCTGGGGCAACGCACTTCCGGCATTCAAGCGCACCTGGAAATCGGTGGACAACGTGACTTCAGAGGCGTTCGTCGGCATGTGGCGCAGCCGGGTCGCCGAATTCTACACGAAATACGTGGCGACCGCCGCTGCGGCGACAAACCAGTAATTTCGTCGTGACTGTCGTCAGTCCCGATCGCCAGGGACAGACGCGGGCGGCTGAGTTCGCTAATCTCGCCCCAAAGCCATCCAGGGGAGACCGCCTTGAGCACTGCGCCGCGCATCGACATCGACCCCGTCGCGTTCTGGGCCGACCCCTATCCGATGCTTGCGAAAATGCGCAAGGAAGCGCCGATCGCGTTCGTGCCGCAGCTCGGCTCGACGCTTTTGACCGGCCGAGACGATATCTCGATTTCAGAGAAGCAAGTCGATGTGTTCTCCTCGCATCAGCCGGCCGGCCTGATGAACCGGCTGATGGGCCACAACATGATGCGCAAGGACGGCGAGGCGCATCAGGTCGAGCGGCGCGCGATGTTTCCGGCGGTGTCGCCCAAGACGGTGAAGGCGGACTGGACCGCGCTGTTCCAGGCCCATGCCGACCGCATCATCGATGCGATCGCGCCTGGGCGCATCGACCTCATGCACGACTTCGCGCTGCCGTTTTCAGGCGAATGCCTGAAGTCGATCACCGGCCTCACCAATATCGGCTTTGCCGACATGGATGCCTGGTCGCAGGCCATGATCGAGGGCATCGCCAATTACGGCGGCGATGCCGCGGTCGAGGCGCGCTGCCGCGCCGCGACATCGGCAATCGATGCCGCGATCGACGATATCCTGCCGGTGACGCGCAAACATCCCGACCAGAGCATCCTTGGCGTTCTCCTCGCCTCCGGCATGCCGATGGAGAGCGTGCGCGCGAATGTCAAGCTCGCGATCTCGGGCGGCCAGAACGAACCGCGCAAGGCGATCGCCGGCACGGTGTGGGCGTTGCTGACGCATCCCGCGCAGCTCGATCTCGTGCGCGAGGGCGAGGTGACATGGCTGCAGGCGTTCGAAGAGTACGCCCGCTGGATTTCGCCGATCGGCATGTCGCCGCGGCGCATCGCAAAGCCGTGGATCATCCGCGACATTTCGTTCGAGCTCGACGAGCGCGTGTTCCTGATGTTCGGCTCCGCCAACCGCGACGAGAAGCATTTCGAGCGCGCCGACGAATTCGACGTGCGGCGTGATACCTCGAAGAGCGTCGCCTTCGGCGCCGGACCGCATTTCTGCGCCGGTGCCTGGGCGTCGCGCGCGATGATCGCGGACGTCGCGCTGCCGACGCTGTTCGCGCGCGCCAGGCAGATCGAGCTCGCCGATGACGAGCCGGTGCGGATCGGCGGCTGGGCGTTCCGCGGCCTGCAGAATCTGCCGGTGACATGGCTGCAATAGTCGGGCAGCGCCTTCCAGCTGCACGCCTCCACAATGCCATCCTACTCCTGTTTTGCCCGACGGGTCAAATTCATTTCGGATAATTCGTAAGTGATCGTCGTCGGACGGCCGGCTACTGTGCATGGGGTTGTTTTCGCATTTTCGCTCCGCGCCACGCGTCTGAGGTCAAGAGCGCGCGGTCTTCACATCCGCGTGCAGAAAAATTCCATCCTCATTCGCTTCGCCCTTTGAAAGATTAATCATGCGCGTCGCCGCACGCGCAGTGCTGGCATCGCTATTTTTCCCGATGTCTCGACAGCTCCGAAAGGGCGCACCATCATTCCCGCAAGGTGATCTGATCCTGCCACAATCTCCCCGTTCATGGAGGCCCCACATGAGACGCATCGCTCAACGCGTTATCGCAGCCATCGCGCAGTCGATCGGCATTGTCGCTGCCGCCGTCGGCACGACCTACGGCTAGGAGCCTGTCCATGAGCAAGAGCAATATCCTCTGGTTCCTGCCGACGCACGGCGATGGCCGCTATCTCGGCACCGGCATCGGCGGCCGCGAAGTCAACTTCAACTATCTGCGCCAGGTCGCGCAGGCGGCCGATCAGCTCGGCTATTACGGCGTGCTGTTGCCGACCGGGCGCTCCTGCGAAGATTCCTGGATCGTCGCCTCTTCAGTGGCGCCGTTCACCGAGCGGCTGCGCTATCTCGTCGCCGTCCGCCCCGGCCTGCAATCGCCGACCGTTGCCGCGCGCATGACTGCGACGCTCGATCGCGTCACCAATGGTCGATTACTCGTCAACGTCGTCACCGGCGGCGATCCCGTCGAGAACAGGGGCGACGGCATCTTCCTTGGTCATGACGAGCGCTACGAGGTCACCCGCGAGTTCCTCAACGTCTACAGCGGACTGCTCGCGGGCAATACCGTCAATGTCGCGGGCAAGCACATCCGCATCGAGGACGGCAAGCTGTTGTTCCATCCCCTGCAGTCACCGCGGCCGCCACTCTATTTCGGCGGTTCGTCGGATGCCGGCATCGACGTTGCCGTCGACGCCGTCGACAAATATCTCACCTGGGGCGAGCCGCCGGCACTGGTCGCCGAGAAGGTCGCGAAGGTCCGGGACATCGCGGCCGCGCGTGGCCGCAGGCTCTCCTTCGGCATCAGGCTCCACGTGATCGTGCGCGAGACCAACGAAGAGGCCTGGCGCGCGGCGGACGAGCTGATCAAGCATGTCAGCGACGACACCATCGCGGCCGCGCAGAAGAATTTCGCGCGGATGGACTCGGTCGGTCAGCAGCGCATGGCGCAGCTTCATGGCGGCAAACGCGACAAGCTCGAGATCGCGCCGAACCTGTGGGCCGGCGTCGGCCTTGTGCGCGGGGGCGCCGGCACGGCGCTGGTCGGGGATGCCGAGACCGTGGCCGCCCGCATCAGGGAGTATCAGGACATCGGTATCGATACCTTCATCCTGTCGGGCTACCCGCACCTGGAGGAAGCCTATCGGTTCGCCGAGCTGGTCTTCCCGCTGCTCTCGCTGGAGCAACCGAGCAACGTGACTAGGTTGCACTTCAACGGCGGTCCCTTCGGCGAAACGGTCGGCAGCGATTACCGCCCTCAGCATCGGGTGTCGCAATCATGAGCCTCATCGCCAGCGATTCTCGCCCGCGCAATTTCCGCCTGCCCGGGATCGACGGCGTGGTCCAGTGGATCGTGCCGCTTGCGATCATCGTGCTCTGGCAAATGGCGAGCGTCACCGGCTTGGTGCCGGTGCGCGTCTTGCCGGCACCAAGCGATGTTGCGCTCGCCGGCTGGAAGCTGCTGCTGTCGGGTGAGCTAGGCCGCAACATCTGGGTCTCGTTTTGGCGCGCCTCTATCGGCTTCCTGATCGGCGGCGGCATCGGCTTCGCTTTCGGGCTCGCCAACGGCCTGTCGCAGCTCTCGGCGAAGCTCACCGACACCACGCTGCAGATGGTACGCAACGTGCCGCACCTGGCGCTGATCCCGCTGGTCATCCTGTGGTTCGGCATCGACGAGAGCGCCAAGCTGTTTCTCGTCGCACTCGGCGTGTTCTTCCCGATCTATCTCAACACGCTGCACGGCATCCGCACCGTCGATCCACAACTGATCGAGATGGGGCGCGTCTACGGCATGACCGACAGCGAGCTTTTCCGCCGCGTGATCTTCCCGGGCGCGCTGCCGTCGATCTTCGTCGGCATCCGTTTCGCGCTCGGCATCATGTGGCTGACGCTGATCGTCGCCGAGACCATCGCGGCGTCCTCGGGCCTCGGCTACATGGCGATGCAGGCGCGCGAGTTCATGCTGATCGACGTCGTCGTGCTCTCGATCCTGATCTACGCCCTGCTCGGCAAGCTCGCCGACAGCGCCTCCCGTGTGCTGGAGCGGGCGACGCTCGCCTGGCATCCCGGCTTCCAGAGAAATTGAGCAGAAATATTGGGACTCACATGCAGACAGCGTTTCGTACGATCCTTCCCGAGACCGAGCTCGCCATTGCTGCCAAATTCGCGCCTCACGCCCGCGTGGCGCGCGAGGAGCGGCAAGAAGAACGCCGAGTTCAGGCAAGCGGCCTGCCGCTGAGCATCCGGGGCTTGCGCAAATCCTTCGGCAACAACGAGGTGCTGCGCGGCATCGATCTGCACATCCCGGCGGGCCAATTCGTCGCGATCGTCGGCAAGAGCGGCTGCGGCAAGAGCACGCTGCTGCGCCTCATCGCCGGCCTGGAGAAGATCGACGCCGGCAGCATCAGTTTTGGCGCCGACGTGCGGGCCGCAGACATCCGCGTGATGTTCCAGGAGCCGCGGCTGCTGCCCTGGGCACGCGTGCTCTCCAATGTCGAGGTCGGTCTCGGCCGCGATCGCGCCTCCGATGACGCGCAGTCGCGCGCGGAGAAGGCGCTCACCGAGGTGGGGCTCGTCGACAAGCGCGAGCAGTGGCCATCAGTGCTGTCGGGCGGCCAGAAGCAGCGCGTCGCGCTCGCGCGCGCGCTGGTCTCCCGTCCGCGCGTGCTTGCTTTCGACGAGCCGCTCGGCGCGCTGGATGCACTTACCCGCATCTCGATGCAGCGGCTTCTGGAGCGCGTCTGGCGCGAACAGGGCTTTACGGCGATCCTGGTGACCCACGATGTCTGCGAAGCCGTCGCGCTGGCCGACCGGGTGCTGGTGATCGAGGAGGGCCGGATCGCCCACGACGTCATGGTTAATGCCAGCAGGCCGAGGGTGCGGGGTTCGGCCGAGCTCGCAGGTCTCGAAGGCTCGATCCTGAGCCACCTTTTGTCCGCGGATGATCGTACCTAGATAGAGGGGGAAGCCCCACTTGGGCAGCATGCCATGAATGTAGTCCCTCGCGAGCTCATGACCGAAATCCCCTCGTCCGCCGATTTCCGCGGCGCCATGCGCCGCCTCACCGGCGGCGTCAGCGTCATCACGGCCGGGCGGGGCAAGGACATCACGGGCATGACGGTCACCTCGGTGACCTCGCTCTCGATTGATCCGCCGACGCTGCTGGTCAGCATCAATCGCGATGCCTCGTCCTTCCCGCTGATCCGCCGCTACGGCGCCTTCGGCGTGAACATCCTCGCCGCCGATCAGCTCGATGTCGCCGAGCGCTTCGCGGGGAAGGGTGGCCTGAAGGGTGCGGATCGATTTGCAGGCAGCCAATGGATCACGGCCGTTTCCGGCGTGCCGCTGCTGGTCGGCGCATTGTCATCGGTCGATTGCGAGGTCGAGGACATCATCGAGCGACATTCGCACGGCATCGTCATCGGTCGCGTCAGGATTATCAAGAACTCGGTGCGCAGCGCCGCGCTCGCTTATTGGCACGGCCAGTATGTGGCGGTGGATCAGGACGAGGACGTCGCGAGGCTCGCCGAGGTCAGCGTTCCCGCACGCAGCCGCCGCGGCGTTTGATCGCCGCGCTCAGGCTGGTCTTTTCTTCCCCATCGCTCTAGAACCGCCCCTGAGCTTTCCCGCGGGAAGCAATGGAGCGGAAAGATGAAGCGCGTCGGGACCTGGGCTTTCTATGCCGTCGGCGCGCTGGCGATCGTCTATCTCGCGCTCTATGCCTATGCGATGTTCCGCGGCCAGCCGTTCGTGCCCGGCGATCCCATCCACATTTTCCGGAAGCCGGACGCGCCGAGTTATTCGTAGGGTCTATCCTCGTCATGGCCGGGCTTGACCCGGCCGTCCACGCGCAACCGCGATTGGAGAGAGACATGGATGCCCGGGACAAGCCCGGGCATGACGGAGTGCAGGGCTGACTATCCCTTCAAAATCGCGAGCGCCAGCGCCTGGGCGCGCGGCACGATGCTGTCAAGCTCGAGATATTCCTCCGGCGAATGCGCAAGCCCGCCCACCGGTCCGACTCCGCAGATGGTCGGCGTTCCCACCGCGGCGGTGAAGCCGGAATCGGCGCAGCCGCCGGAGAATTCGCCTTGCAGCGTGGTGAGGCCGGCCTGCCTGGCCGCGGCCTGATAAGTCTCGAACAGCGCCTTCGAGCTCTCGCTCTGCACGACCGGCACGAACTCGCCCCTGATCGTCAGCGTCGCGCTGGTGCCCGGCACGTAAGGCGTCGCGATGATCCTGTCGATCTCGGCCATGACGGTGGCGCGATCCTTCGGATCGACATAGCGCATGTCGATCTGGCCCTCCGCGTAAGGCGCGGTCGTGTTGACCGACTGGCCGCCCGAGATCAGGCCGACATTGAGCGTGATACCCTTGGTGAGGTCGGTCAGCGCATGGATCTGGATGATCTTGTGTGCGAGCTCGCCGATCGCACTGATGCCCGCGGCGAAATTGGCACCGGAATGCGCCGCCTTGCCGCTGACGGCCATATGCATGAAGATCCCGCCCTTGCGGCTGGTGACGACGTTACCCGTCGGGCGGCCCGGCTCGGAATTGAACACGGCGCGTGCAGAGCGCCCCTCGCGTTCGATCACCGGCCGCGACGAGGGCGATCCGATCTCCTCGTCCGAGGTGATCAGCAGCTTGATCGGATGCGGGTTGCCGCCGAATTTGTGGAAGGCGGTGGCGACGAAGACGTTCATCACGACGCCGGCCTTCATGTCGGCGACGCCGGGCCCGTAGGCGCGCTTGTCGTGAATCGTGAACGGGCGGCGTCCGGCCTCGCCCTTGGAGAAGACGGTGTCGCGATGCCCCATCAACAGTACCGGCTTCTCGTTGCTGCCGGGTTTTGCTACCTCGGCATGGATGGCATCGCCGAAACGATCGTGGCTCTCGCGTCGGAACGGAATGCCGTGCTCGGAGAAATGCTGCTCGAACCGCGCACCGACCGCATCGACGCCTTCCTTGTCATAGGAGCCGGAATCGATGTTCACGACGTCGCGTAGCAGATCGATCATGGCCTGCCGCTGCGATGCCAGCCATTCCGTGATTTGAGCCTCAGACATGTGTTTCCTCGCGTGGGTTCTCGCGAGCGGTTATAGGGCCGGGTGTCGTCATGGCCTAGTCACGTAACGCGCTCCCGTTATGCGGCAAGCTCTCCCAACCCTTCATTGCGAGCGCAGCGAAGCAATCCAGAGCGTAGCTGCGGTGGCAGTCTGGATTGCTTCGCTGCGCTCGCAGAGGTTGGCAGCGTGGCCTCCGAAACAAAAATGCCCGGGACTGAGCCCGGGCATTCGCATTCTCTCGATCAATATGACAGCCGATTACGCCCCCATCGGTATCCGCGGATACTCGCCCGGCGCGCCCGCCGGGGTGATCGGAATGCCGCCGTCGGCATATTCGTTGAGCTTGTTGCGCAGCGTGCGGATCGAGATGCCCAGGATGTTGGCGGCATGGGTCCGGTTGCCGAGGCAGTGTTTGAGCGTCTCCAGGATCAGGTCGCGCTCGACGTCGGCGACGGTGCGCCCGACGAGCGCGCGCGTTACCTGTTCGGCGGCCATGGTGGCATGCGCCACCGCCGGTGCCGTCCTGGCGAGGTCGAGGCGGTCGCCGTCAGGCGTCAGGATCGCATCGGGTCCGATCTCGTCGCCCTGCGCCATCAGCACGGAGCGGTGCATGGTGTTTTCGAGCTCGCGGACGTTGCCCTGCCAGCGGTTGGCGGAGAGCACGCGTTTGGCCTCACTCGAGATGGGGCGCATCGGCACGCCGTTGGCCTCGGCATATTTCCTCACGAAATGCTGGGCCAGTTCCATGACGTCGGCGGGCCGCTCGCGCAGCGGCGGGATCTTCAGGTTGACGACGTTGAGCCGGAACAGCAGGTCCTCGCGGAACGTACCTTCGCGCACGGCATCCGCCAGATTGCGGTTCGAGGTCGCGATGATCCGAATGTCGACCGGCACCGGCCTGGTGCCGCCGACGCGGTCGATCACCCGCTCCTGGATGGCACGCAAGAGCTTCGACTGCAGGCGCACATCCATCTCGGAGATTTCGTCCAGCAGCAGCGTGCCGCCGGTCGCCTCCTCGAACTTGCCGATGCGGCGGGCGATCGCGCCGGTGAAGGCACCCTTCTCATGGCCGAACAGCTCGGATTCCAGAAGGTGCTCGGGGATGGCGGCGCAGTTGATCGAGATGAAAGGCCGCTTGGCGCGCGCCGAACGAGCGTGGACATAGCGGGCCAGCACTTCCTTACCCGTTCCGGATTCGCCGGTGATCATCACCGAGGCGTCGGAACCTGCGATCTGCTGGGCGAGCTTGATGACCCGCGCCATGGCTTCGTCGCGATAGACCAGCTCGCGAGAATCATTGGCGACGGCCGCCAGCACGGCTGCGATCAGCTCCGGCTCCGGCGGCAGCGGGATATACTCCTTTGCGCCGGCGTGGATCGCGGCGACCGCCGCGCGGGCGTCGTTGGTGATGCCGCAGGCGACGATCGGCGCGTGGATGTGCTCGGCCTCGAGCCGCATGACGAGGTCCCGGATATCGAGGGCGACGTCGACCAGCAGGAGGTCGGCGCCCTTGCCGCCGCGCAACACGCGCATCGCCTGCTCGTGATCCTCGGCGTGGGTCACGGTGGCGCCGTTCTCCATCGCTATCTTGGTGGCGGTGGTGAGCTGGCCCTTCAATGTGCCAACGATGAGAAGCCGCATGTCAGTCTCCTGTCCGTCTGTTCGCGCTGCCGCGCGTCATTCTTTATGCGTGCCTTAGCCGCGTTCGGTCCTGATGATTTCCGTCATGGTGACGCCGAGCTTGTCCTCGACCAGCACGACCTCGCCGCGAGCGACGAGCTTGTTGTTGACGTAGATGTCGATGGCCTCGCCGACGCGGCGGTCGAGCTCGAGCACGGTGCCGGGTCCGAGCTTCAGCAGCTCGCCGACATCCATCTTGGAGCGGCCGAGCACGGCCGAAACCTGCACCGGCACGTCGAAGACCGCTTCCAGGTCGGCGGCGACGCGCGAGGCATATTCGTCCTCGTTGTAGCCGACGTCGGCGCCGGCAGGCGGCAGCGGTCCGTTGAGGTCGGGCAGCGGGACCTGTCCGTCATTGTCGCTCATGGCTTAACTCCCCCTGCGGGACGCGATATAGCGTCCGACCATCTCGTCGATCCTGGCCGCGATGGCGCTGCGCTCCAGCACGACGCCGCCGTCGGCCCATTCGATCCGGCAGTCGCCGGCGGCAATTTCGGGTTCGGCCAGGATCACCAGCCGTCCTTCGAAACCGCTCTGCTTGGCAAGCCGCTCGATCTTCTCGCGCGCGCTGTCGTAGAGCGCGTCGTTGATGCGGACGACGAGATGCGGCGTCGCCACCAGATGCGAAAAACAGTCCTTGACCAGCGCCATGATCTCGCCGAGCGGCTCGGCGGCGATGAGGTCGGCGCACAGCTTGCGGGCGACGGCGATGGCGACCTCGACCGCCTCGGTCTCCATCTTGGTTTCGATGTTGCCGATGCCGGACGCGACGCCCCTGATGCCGATACTGATCTCTTCCATCGCGAGGGCGACGCGGCGGTCGCTCTCGGCCTTGGCCTCGCGCTGGCCTGCGGCAAAGCCGTCCTGATAGGCACGGGCTTCGGCTTCCGCGACCTTCTGCGCGATCTCGGCCGCCGTCGTGGCCTTCTCGCGCGTCCGGTCGGGCGCGGCGAAGTCGGTATCGAACAGGAATTTGGCCGGAGCGCCCATCAATACACCAGTTCGTCGTCAGCGCGGTTCTTGGTCAGCATGATCTCGCCCTTGGCGGCGAGATCCTTGGCGAGGTTGACGAGCAGCGCCTGGGCCTCATCGACGTCGCGCAGGCGCACGGGGCCCATCGCCGCCATGTCGTCCTGCAGCATCTTGGCCGCGCGGGAGGACATGTTGCCGAAGAAGAAGCTGCGGACATCCTCGTTGGCGCTCTTCAGCGCCACGCCGAGCTTGTCCTTGTCGACGTTGCGCATCAGCGTCTGGGCCGATCCGGAATCGAGCTTCACGAGATCGTCGAAGGTGAACATCAGCGCCTTGATGCGCTCGGCCGATTCCCGGTTGTCCTCTTCGAGCGAGGTGATGAAGCGGGTTTCGGTCTGACGGTCGAAATTGTTGAAGATTTCCGCCATCACCTCGTGGGCGTCGCGGCGGCGGGTCTGCGACAGGTTCGACATGAATTCGGTGCGCAGCGTCTTCTCCACGCTCTCGATCACCTCCTTCTGCACCGCCTCCATCTTCAGCATGCGGTTGACGACATCGAGCGCGAGGTCCTCGGGGAAGATGCCGAGCACGCGGGCGGCATGTTCCGGCTTCAGCTTCGACAGCACCACCGCGATGGTCTGCGGATATTCGTTCTTGAGGTAGTTGGCGAGAACCTCTTCCTGCACGTTGGAGAGCTTCTCCCACATGTTGCGCCCCGCAGGGCCGCGGATCTCGTCCATGATGCCGTTGACTCGCTCCGGCGGCAGGTATTGCTGCAGTAGCCGCTCGGTGGCGTCGAAATTGCCCATCAGCGCGCCGGAAGCCGACATGCGCGAGACGAATTCGAGCAGCATGTCCTCGACCGTGTCGACCTCGACGGTGCCGAGCGTCGACATTTCCAGCGAGAGCTGCCGCACCTCGTCGTCGTCGAGCAGCGACCAGATCTTGCCGCCATATTGCTCACCCAGCGCCAGCATCAGGATCGCGGCGCGGCGCGGGCCGGTCAGTTGCTCGGCCCCCTTGCCGTTGGCGCGGTTGCCGGCTCGCTGGCCGAGCGTTGAGATCACGCTGGTGATGTCGTTCGAGTTGGCGTTTTGCAGGGATGCGGCCATGTCAGTTCACTCGATCATTTCGCGGGTTCGGTCAGCCATTGCCGGATGATGGCGACGGTTTCGTTGGGATTGCGTTCGGCGAGCTCGCCGACGCGATGAACGGACTGGGCGTGGACCTGGCCCTGGATGGTGGCGACGTCGATGGCGCTGGCGGCGCCGCCCGGCAGCAGCGGCTGGCCGGAGGGCGGGGCGGCCTCTTCGGAAGCTGCGGGGCCCGAGAGCACGCCGGAGATGGCGGCGGCGACTTCGTCGGAGGCGAGGATGCGCTTCACCAGCGGGCGGATCACCATGAACATCACGACCAGGCCGAGCAGCATCATCACGCCGAGCTCGACGAAGTACATGACGTCGTCCTTGGTGAATTGCAGCATGCCGAGAAAGCCGGAGGGCTCGACGATCGGGGCGGTGGAGGGGGCGTCGGCAAAGCGCAGATTGACGACCTCGACCTGGTCGCCGCGCTTCTGGTCGAAGCCGATCGCCGAGCGCACCAGGGTGGCGATGCGGTCGAGCTGCTCCTTGGTGCGGTCGGTGTAGGTGAGTTCGCCCTTGTCGTTCTTGGTGTAGATGCCGTCGACCAGCACCGCGACCGAGATGCGGTTGACCCGGCCGGCCTCGGTCACTTCGGTCTTGGTGGTGCGGGAGATCTCGTAATTGTTGGTCTCTTCGGTCTTCTTGCTCTGGTCCTTGGCGGCCGGGCCGCTGTTCTGCTGCTGACCGGGAAGCTCGTTGTTGACCGTGACCTGGCCGTTATTGTCGGCCGTCATGCTCTGCTCTTCGCGGGTCTGGGTCGAGCGCAGCACGCGGCCTTCAGGATCGTACTTGTCCGAGGTCTGGGTAATCTTGTTGAAGTCGAAATCGGCGGAGAGCTGGACCCGGGCGCGGCCGGAGCCGACTACGGAGGAGACGATGTCCTCGACCTCCTTGCGCAGCCGCTTCTCGAAGGCGATGCGCCGGTCGTCGCCTGCGGCCTGCTCCGGATCGGTCGCGGCGCCGTCGGCGAGCAGCTGGCCGGCTTCATCGACGATCGAGACCCGCTGCGGCTTCAGACCGTTGACAGCGGATGCGACGAGGTGGCGGATGGCGCGGATCTGCTGGGCTTCGAGCGCGCCGCGAACCCGGACCACGATCGAGGCCGACGGCTCCGGCGCGTCGCGCGCGAAGAGCGGGCGCTCGGGCAGCACGAGGTGGACGCGGGCGGCCTGGATCCGGTCGATGGCCCTGATGGTGCGGGCGAGTTCGCCCTCCAGCGCGCGCAGATGATTGATGTTTTGGACGAAAGAGGTCGTGCCGAGCGCGTCCGACTTGTCGAAGACCTCGTAGCCGACGCCGCCGCCCTTGGGCAGGCCGCCCTCGGCGAGCTTCATGCGCAGACGCGTGACCTTGTCCTTGGGCACCATGATGATGGTGCCGTCATTGCGCAGCTCGTAGTGAATGCCCTGGCGTTCCAGGTCTTTGATAATGCTGGAGGAATCCTCCATGCTGAGGTCGGTGAACAGCGTCGTCATCTGCGGCGTGGTGACCCGCATGATGACGAATGCAAAGAAGCCGATGAGGGCGGCGGTGACCGCGATCATCGCCCCGAAGCGGGCGGCGCCGATACCTTTTAAAAAGTCCGCAAGACCCTGCAAGCAACCGCCCCGACAGATTCGACCCGCAACCCAAGAGCGGCCGACTGGGCAATTATTGCCTAGGTGATGGTTTCGATATGGTTAACGAACATTAAGAGCTCGGACAAAAGTCGCGCCAGAAGCAAACATGAAAAAAATCGGCCTCGCAAAGCGGGGCCGATTTTCGTCAAAGGCAGCAGATTTCCGTATTGCTTACTGGCGATATTGCTGAATGCGGGTGGTGCGAAGCCCCGCCAGACCATGCTGGTCGATGGAAAACTGCCAGGATAGGAATTCGTCGACCGTCAGGGTGTAACGGCTGCAGGCCTCCTCCAGCGAGAGAAGTCCGCCGCGAACTGCGGCTACGACTTCGGCCTTGCGGCGGATGACCCAGCGTTTGGTGCCGGGTGCGGGCAGATCTGCAATCGTCAGCGGACTGCCGTCCGGCCCGATGACGTATTTTACCCTCGGGCGATGGGGTTCTGTCATGGCGTACTCACAAACTCTCAACCACTGAACTCACTCAGGAACCCTACGCCGGCCGGCTTAAAAATCCGCTAAGCCTAAGGCTTCAATACAATTCTCGTTGAAACTGGCTGGAACGACGCTGGCCCGGCGGGCTGAAAACAAGATCTCAACCGGCCGGGCGGGGTCTGGGTAAATACTTTACTAACTGACGAGAGCTGCGTGGACGTCGCAGAGGCCTTCAAATGTGGTCCCGGCGAACGCCACGGACCGTACTTCAATGCGCGGGCGCCGGCTTAGTTGCTGGTGCTCGTGCTCGCGACGACGCTCTTCACCTGGCTCAGCGTATAGCTGTTGCCGTCGATGGTGAGCAAAGGCGGCGACTGGGTCAGGTCGACTGATGACACCGTGCCCTGCACCTGGGCGGCGACGCCGACAGTGTTGCCGGAGGCGTCCTTGCCGGTCGCCGTGATCGTGTACTTGCCATCGGGCCATTGCGTGCCGTCGTTGCCCTGGCCGTTCCAGGTGAAGGGAATGTCTGCGCCGGCACCGGCGGAATATTGGCCGTTGAAGACGGTCTGGCCGGTGGAATTGGCGATGGAGATACTGACCGTGGCGCTGGAGGGCACGTTGAGATGCCAGGTCGCCGAGGACTGCGACAAGGTCGCGGTGGTGCCGTCGACCACCGCGCTCTTGCCGACAAAATCCAGTGCCTGGGTTGCCTGCGTTGTCTGCTGCAGGGTCACGAGCTGCGACAGCGAATCATTGGTCTTGAGCTGTTGCTCGACGCCGGCGAACTGCACCAGTTGCTGGGTGAACTGGTTGGTGTCGAGCGGATCGAGCGGGTTCTGGTTCTGCAGCTGCGTGGTCAGCAGCGTCAGGAAGGTCTGGAAGTTGCCGGCGAGCGTCGCGCCCGTGGACGAGCTCAGGCTCGCGCTCGACGAGGACGAGGAGGATGACGAGGTCTGCGTCGTGCCGGAGACGACTGATGGCGCGGTGGCGGCATTCGTGGTGGTCATGGCCTGATACTCCTCACACTCTGATATCGACGCCACTGCTCGATCCGAGCATGCGGCCATAACTGCGGCTGACGGGCGCGGCTGGCGCCTGGTCATCCTCGCTGATGATCAGCCGGCGGGAATTGCCAGAGTTGTCGTTGTTCTGGCCGGTGTTCTGGCCCGATGAATTCTGGTCGCGCAGGCTGAAGGAGAGCCCGCTGCTGCCGGTCTTGAGGCCTGCATCGTCGAGCGCGCGCTGCAATTGTGGTGCGTCCTGCCGCAGCATCTGAAGCGTCTCCGGCTTCTCGACCGTGAGATGCGAGGTGACCTGGCCGTTGCGGTCGACATTGATGCGGACGTCGATACGGCCGAGATCGACCGGATCGAGGCTGATGTCGAAGCGGGTTTTTCCGGAGCGCGCGGCGGCCGCGATCTCGACCGGGATGCCGCTGATCGGCACGGCATTCGCATTGGCCGCGGTCGCGGTGAGTGTCGCGGTCGATGCGGTGGCGGCCGACGTCGTGGTGGTCAGCGGCGCCTGCACGGCGTTGGCGGCCTGTGTGCTGGCATCGGTCGTGGCAGCAACCGCTTGCGTATCGGCATGGACGTGCGTGATCGATGCGGCCGGGGTGGCATCCGCCTTGCTGTCGGCGGCGGCGGGCTTGCCATCGGCAGTCGTCGTATCAAGCTGCGGCTTGGCGGTTTGCGGATGGGCGGCGATGGTCGTCGGCGCGGCCGCCGGATTTTGTGCAGGCGTTGTCGCCTGCGCGGTCTTGCCGGTGTCCTGGCCGATATTGGAGACGTCGGTCTGACCTTGCGCTGTCGCGGCGGCCTTGAACGAGGTTTTTGGCGTGCCCTGGTCGACCGCGGTCAGCTGCACGGCGTTGACAGTCGCATCGGTCGCGCTCGCGGGGGTCGTCGTAGCGGCCGCATCGGTGAGCGCGGCCTTGCCATCAGTCGTGGTCTTGCCATCGGTCTTCGTGGCCTTGCCGGTCGCATCCAGCTTGAGGCCGGATATCTGCGCTGCGGTCGAGGTGCTGGCGGCGATGCCGGCAGCCGCGATCGTCAGCGGCGAGGACGCCGTGCCATTAGCCTGGGCCGCCGCGGCATTTGGATCAACGGCAACGACGGGTACGGCAACGGGAACGGCGGTCGGATCAGGCGTCGCTGCCGGCGTTGCAGTCTGTGCCGCGGCCGTGGCGTCCACCGCGGCGGCGCGACCGTCGGTGCCGTCGGTCTTGGCATCCTTCGTGCCGTCGGATTTGTCGGCCTTGAGGATGGTGGCGTCGGTCTTGCCCTTGGATATCTCGTCAGCCTTGGCCGGCGCGGGCGGTGCGTTGCTAGCCGGCGGCGCGGAATCCGCGGCGTCGCTCGGCTTGCTCTGCGAGGATTGATCGCTCGAGGCGGTGTTGTTTCGGTTCGGCGAGGAGGAGGATGACGACGGCGCGGAGGATGACGACGAATCACTGCGCCGCGGCGCGTTGTCCTGGCTCGAGGACGGCGGCGCGCTGTTGCTGATGGCCTGGGTGTTGCTATCGATCAGCGAACCGAAGGAATCGCCGGGCGTGGTGTCCTGGGTGTTCTGCGGCCGGACAGGCTTCTGCTGCGCGCTCGACACCTGCGCACTTGCCGCTACGTCTGACGTGACACCAACCACAGGCGACCCCTTGAAAACAGCTTCGGACCAGAAGGTCAGCAAGGAGCGGGCCAGTCCGGGAGCTTCCGATTTTATGATGTAAAATCAACGTCTTGATTGGAAGTCGCCGACCCGCCGGCCGGCTTTCAGCCCCGTCATTTCTGCCGCCCCCGGCAAGAATTGCCCTCACGTCCGGGCGGGCATGATTGCTTCACCGGAATGCCGCCTATATTAAAGGATAGCTCTCAGCCGCTTTCGACCGGGCAAGCCAGTGCCCCCGAGGGAACAAGGGTTCCCGGGGACCGCTGACGTCCCGGTCCAGAGCATCAGCAATCGCGGCAAACGCCGCCGTCACGTCAGCTTAGGCCCATGCTCAACAGTCTGGATCTCGAAGGCCGTCCTGAGGATACCAGGGTCGTCGTTGCCATGTCGGGCGGCGTCGACTCCTCGACGACGGCTGCGCTGTTGAAGGCCGAGGGCTACGATGTCGTCGGCATCACGCTGCAGCTCTATGACCACGGCGCGGCCACTCACCGCAAGGGTGCCTGCTGCGCCGGCCAGGACATTCACGACGCCCGCGACGTCGCGGCCAAGCTCGGCATTCCCCATTACGTGCTCGATTACGAGGATCGCTTCCGCGAGTCCGTCATCGACAACTTTGCCGATTCTTACGCGCTCGGCGAGACGCCGGTGCCCTGCATCGAGTGCAACCGCTCGGTCAAGTTCCGCGATCTCCTGAAGACCGCGCGCGAGCTTGGCGCGCAGGCACTCGCCACCGGTCATTACGTCGCCTCGCGGCGCTGCGACGATGGGTCGCGCGCGCTGGTCTGCGCCGCCGACAGCGACCGCGACCAGAGCTATTTCCTGTTCGCGACCACGCAGGAGCAGCTCGACTTCCTGCGCTTCCCGCTCGGCGACATGACCAAGCCGGAGACGCGCGAGCTCGCGCGCCGCTTCGGCCTTAGCGTCGCCGACAAGCACGACAGCCAGGACATCTGCTTCGTGCCGACGGGGCGCTACACCGACATCATCACCCGTCTGCGTCCGAACGCGATGGAAAGCGGCGACATCGTCGATCTCGACGGCCGCGTGCTCGGCCAGCATCACGGCATCGCCAATTTCACCATCGGCCAGCGCCGCGGTCTCGGCATCGCGGCCGCCGCGCCGCTTTTCGTGGTGCGGCTCGACGCGGCCAACCGCCGCGTCATGGTCGGCCCGCGCGATGCGCTGAAGATGCACCGCATCGCTTTGCGCGACGTCAACTGGATTGGCGGCGGCGACATCGACCGCGCCATCGGGTCTGGTCTCGAGCTGTTCGTGCGCGTGCGTTCCACGCGTGCGCCCCAGCCAGCCTGGCTGCGCGGCGCTGACGGCCATTACGAGGTCGAGCTTGTCGCCGGCGAAGAGGGCGTCTCGCCCGGCCAGGCCTGCGTGTTCTACGACGCACCGTCAGGGCAGGCGCGCGTGCTCGGCGGCGGGTTCATTCAGAGCGCCGCCGCGAAGGTGGCTACGAGCACGGCGAGGCCGCTCGTCGAGGCGGTCCGCGGCTAGGAAATTTCCGGGGCAGGGGCATGGCAGCAGACATCTCGCGGGCCGGGGTCGAGAAGGCCTATGGCCGCTGGGCGCCGGTCTATGATCTCGTGTTCGGCAAGGTGTTCGATGCTGGCAGGCAGTCGACCATCGCCGAGGCCGACCGCATCGGCGGCCGCGTCCTCGACGTCGGCGTCGGCACCGGCTTGTCGCTGTCGGATTATTCGCGCACCACGAAAATCTGCGGCGTCGATATTTCCGAGCCCATGCTGCGCAAGGCGCAACAACGCGTGCGCGCGCTTCGCCTCTCCAATGTCGAAGTGCTCTCGGTGATGGACGCGAAGAACCTCGCCTTCCCCGACGCCTCCTTCGACGCGGTGGTCGCGCAATATGTCATCACTGCGGTGCCCGATCCCGAAGGCACGCTCGACGAGTTCGTGCGCGTGCTCAAGCCGGGCGGAGAACTGATCCTGGTCAACCACATCGGCGCCGAAAAAGGGCTGCGCAAACTCTCCGAGCTCGCCTTTGCGCCCTTGGCGCGCCGTCTCGGCTGGCGTCCGGAATTCCCGTGGGCCCGTCTCGTCAACTGGGCCGCCAAGCACGGCGGCATTACGCTCGCCGAGCGCCGCCCCATGCCGCCGATGGGCCATTTCTCGCTGATCCGCTACCATAAATCGTAATGTTCGGCCGGGGGAACGGGGCGCGGGTTCCGCGCGTTTCCTTCCCATGCGCACGACATCATCAATCATCCTGGCCAGCCTCGTGATCGCAGCCTCCGGCGCGGCGATCGCGCAGGCCCCGCCCGCCCCGGCGACGCCGCCGCAAGCGACCGCGCCGCCATCCCCGCAGCACACGGCGGACTGCGCTCCGCAGGACCGCCCGAACCGCGCCACCGCGCCTGACGGCACCACGACGGGTCAAGCCCGGGAACCGCTCGGCGACAAGCTGGCCAAATCCGACGGCGTGCTCTGCCCGCCATCCGGCGTCGACCCCGAAATGCACGCCCCCGCGCCGAGCACCGACGGCAGCATGCCTGTCATCCCGCCCCCCGGCAGCCCCGGCGGCGACCCCACGATCAAGCCGAAATAGCGTAGTTCGTCGCCCTGCTTCGCCTCTCCCCGCCGGGGAGCGGCCGGAATCCGCGCGCAGCGCGAATGTCGGGTGAGGGGCCTCCCCGCGGGTCCGGCGTCCGAAAACGGGCGAGTCCGCCGCCGAAATCGGCCCTTTTCCACCCTCAACCGCCTTGTCCCGCCAAAGCTTTAGCGAAGGCGGATTGACTTCCCACCGCCCCCTTCCTTATATGCCGCGCGTTCGCGAGATCGGCTGTTCAGCCGTTCGCGACCCTGTGGCGGGGTAGCTCAGCTGGTTAGAGCACGGGAATCATAATCCTGGGGTCGGGGGTTCGAGTCCCTCCCCCGCTACCACCTTTCCCCACACTCCTTTGACTTGGTTTGGATAGTCCTTTTCCCCGAGCAGGGCGTTTAGCCGGCCTGCTATCTCCACGGCTACACCACCTGGGCGGCCTGGATCGCGGAACACAGTGATCGTCTCGACCAAGTCCCTAATGGCTTCTGCGGCCTCTGCGTCGCCCGCACTGACACCTTTACCCAGTGCTTCTTCAAGCCGACCGAGTTGCTCCTCATATCGTTTGAGGATGGCCGGATGCAGCGCGACTTCCTTCACGGCGGGTGGTTCACTCTGCAACTCCTCAGATATCCGCTTTCGTTCGGCATCTAAGGCAGTCGATCGCGGTCCGAGAACGGATGGATCGCCATGTCCTTTCGCGATCGCATCCACCAGTCGTTCGATTTCCCGGTTTAGTTGCCCAAGCTGCTGCTCAAGGCGCTGCCGTTTCGCATGTGAGGTGGCCGCGAGGCGCTTCCGCTCCTCAAGATACGTGCGTACGTATTCCGAGATAACCTTCGGCGCACGCAATTCGGCCTTTAGACCGTTGAGGACCGCGCTCTCGACGGCGTCCAAATAAAAAGTCTTGGCGTCTGGACACGTGCCGCTCTCAGTCGCCGTCGAGCAGCGAACGCGAACGCGCCCTGATTTGTCGCGACCATTGGTCGCCATGCCCGAGCCGCACGAGCCGCAACGGAGCAGGCCAGATAGCATCCGACGAGGCCGGCGTTGATGGCTGGGGTGGGTGTGACCGCGATCCGCTTTGCGCTGCTGAGCAGATCGGAATAGCTCTCGATTGACAATTGCAAGATGCGGCACTTCAGCCACCTGCCAGTCAGTCTTTGGATTTGGTCGTGAAAGGCGCTTTCCCGAGTCGGGATCTTTCACCATCCTGACTTTGTTCCAAACGAGGCGCCCTACATAAAGCTCGTTTTGCAGAATGCCGGCTCCCCTCTCGAGATTGCCATTGATAGTTGAGGCATTCCATGTCCGCCCTCGCGGAGGTGATACCCTCTCCTTGTTGAGATCGTGCGCGATTTCGCGAGGTGTCCGACCGTCCACGTATTCCTGGAAGATGCGCCGGATCACTTGTGCCTCGGCCTCGACGATGACTCGTTCGCCACTCTTTCCAGCGACCGCAGCGTATCCGTATGTTAGACCACCTCCCGCCAAACCCTGCCTGACCCGACCTGCTTGGCCACGCCGCACCTTGTGCGCGTTGTCCTCGCGATAGAGTTGTCCGACCAGGCCGCGAAGACCGACTAGCACGGTGTTCACGACGCCTTCGTGGACTGCCCGGATCTCGATGCCGAGAAAAGATAATCGTTTGTGAATACCTGCGAGATCTTCCATGTCGCGAGAGAGGCGATCGAGCGCTTCGACGATTACTACGTCAAATGATCTCTCCCGCGCTCGGTCTAACATCCGCAGAAGGCCTTCGCGGCCCATGACAGAGCCACCTGAGCGAGCCCGATCTTCATGGGTGCTGACAACCGTTAAGCCTTCGCGCTCTGCATAGCTTTGACAAAGTGAAAGTTGATCTTCAATCGAACGCTCGTTCTGAAGATCGGTTGAAAATCGAGCGTAGATCGTCGCTCTCTTCCTTGTCTCTTCGATCGGCAAGCTCTCTTTCATGATCTTCCCTTGCCGCCAGACGAGCAAGTACGCGTGCAAGGCGTAAGATCGCCTTGTCTGGTTTCGTCTGCAAGGACAATTCGCGAGGCGCTTCACGCACGGTCGAATTCTAGGTGATTTGCCAGCCCAACGAGGTGCACGCACCTGCGCTGGCGCCAGTCCGTGTTCATCCAGAGCATCATACTTGTGCGGTGCATAAACCGAATGGCCGCTATGAGCTCGTCGTGTAATTGGATACCGCGGCGACGAAAATGAGATAGAGTTCAGAAGGCCCTCACCGCCGAGTGCGTGCTGCTAAGCAGGACTACATCAGCTCTCTGGCACGTAGCAGATGGTGGGCCGACAAACCGGCACCACCGGGCGCGTCAGTAAGTTGTTGAAATCACTGGCGCTCCCTAGGGGAATCGAACCCCTGTTTCAGCCGTCACTAACAGAGTGCGACCTCGTTGCTAGTTCGACCCGAATTAACCTGCAACTAGACCGTTATGAGCGGCGGATAACGACTGTGGTCTCGTTCGTTCCGCCTCGCCCCGATCGTTTCTGCTGCGAAACTGGTGCTGTGAGGGCTGCTCATGCAGACGAGCCGGGCCGACCTCCGCAAGGTATCCCATCGCATGACCATCAGCGGATCGACCTTACCCTCTCAAGGAGGTTACCGAACGTCCCCTTCCGTCGTCTGAAAGATAGAGCGATACGCTGGCGGTCCTGTAGGAGGAAACAGCCTCGTCGATGTGTTTGTCGAGGACAAAGTGCTTCGACCCGTTTGCTCACTGCTGACAAATGGCGAGTTCACGGCTTTGCTTTCTCAGCAGGGAGGCAAGAGGCTCCGAACCATGGCACTCGAGTTTGGACTTTCCGTTCGAAATCGCTCGCGTAAGTCAGGGGCAGCCACACTCCAGACCCAGTCGCAATGCTCCAGGCCGTCACTGCGCAATTGAACGCCCGGTAGGACGCGATAGCCTCCTCGTCTATAGGAAGACCAAGTTGACCGATTTCCCAATGAAGTTTCGCCAACAAGTCCGTTGGGCTATTCAATCCAAGACGCTTCCTGTCAGGCATCGGGGGCGGCTCCTCAGTTCAACGCACATCTTGACTTGGGGCTGGAGCCCTCTGGTGAGCCTGAATTGTACGAGTACGCGCGATAACGAGATTCCGAAGAGCCGTGCGCGTCTGATGCCGAGCTGCCCTGCGGCCTATTCGTCTGTCCCCCCATTTATTAGGAACAGTGATCAGCGCTGATCGCTTATGAGCGAAATGGTCATTCCGCCATTGCCGTCAGGCTGCACGCTATAGGATCTGCGCGAGTAGACCTTCTGGCCGGAAACCAGTCCCGCGCCCCCTTGCACTCTTTGAATATCCTCTAAGACCTTGAGGTCTTTTTGGCTCATCTCAACTCCAAGCATGCTAAACGCGGCAAGGTTTAAAGTGTAGTCTGCCTGACAGATCGTGCGCCTCAAATTCGGGTCGTGCTGGACAGCCGTGCTCCCGGTAACGACGATGTACTCGTCGGCCATCTGGGGGCAGCCGGTCCAACTGAGTTAAGAACTTCGCGGCATCTGGAGCGTTTTGGAGCTCTTTGAATGAACGCTCGTAGCACTGATCCTCGGTCAATCCGGAACAGTAACCCGGATTTTGTTTCGCCTTCACCGCCACGTTCAAGTAGGCCACTGCCGACAAGGCACTGCCGGCATTCTTGATCCCTGCGATGAGGCCTAGCCAGATCCTGAAAGCCATTAACAATGAGAACCTTGCGGATGGCTGCCGTCATGTTCAACAGCGCCTGCGAAGTGTCGATCAGCGGGTCGCGCACGTCGGCTTTCGTCTTGAAGCAGTCTTCGTTGGGATCGGCGCTCGCCAGGGAAGGCATGGTCGACAGCAAAGCGAGCGGAACCAGAAAAGCAAATCGCATCGGAAATCCTCAAAAACAAATTGATGCCAGTTGCGCGACCGCTGTGCAAGGTGCGAGCGTGAAGCCTTGGGCAATTCGCACATCGATGCGGCGACCGAACTCAACGCCGGCTTACGAGCTAGAGAACCACATGTGCTGCAAGGACTGCTCAGAGGTGCGCGGCATCGGTACAAGCGCAGCCATCTGGTGCCATGCGACCGAACAAGCTTTCGGCGAGCGATCCGCCGTCGACGTGATGGCCGGGTGAACGATAGGACGAGCCCCTGATCACTGCAACTTTGTGGATCGGCTGCCTTCCATCAGTCCTTTTGGCAGAAGACGTGGTATTTTTCGGCAGTGGTCCATACCGGACCGGTCCAAACAAGCAGGGGTGGAAAAAGGATGGTGGCCGAGGTTTTCGCAGGTCTGAGCGCGTTTAATTCGATGTTCAACATTGCGAAGTCAATGAAGGACATGAACGATGAAAACGTTCGCAATAAAGCTGTATCTGAGCTTTGGGAACACATCTTTACTGCCCAGACAAGATACGCCGAAGCGGCAGAAAAAATTCAGGAGCTGGAAGCGAAGCTTAAGACCTTCGAGGATTGGGAGGCACAAAAAACGAATTACGAGCTTGTTGAACTGGAGCCAGGCATCCGGGTTTACCGCACCAAGCAAGCAGAGGCGGAAAATGGATCATCCGTTGAGGTGTGCGTCAGTTGCTTCGGTGACCGGCACATCGGGATATTGCAGAGCCAGACTTGGAACCCCGGTAGATGTGACGTGATGGTTTGCAACGACTGTGGGTCCGTCCTTTATCTAAGCGGAAGTCCCCATCCCGACCACAAGACATATAGGCCGACGCCATACAAGACCTGACTAGTCAGCGTCCTGATGTGCAATCTCACAGCATCACCACCAACCAAGCCGCGATCATCAGCCTGTTGCGGGTGATCAGCGGCTAGGTCGGTAATCTCGCGCCGATGCCCGGCGTGTTTCTGATTGTCCCGGTCTAGTGATGCGCAATTCCAACGCCGGGTGCGATATGGCGTTCATGCGTTGGCATGCCGCCTCCACCGCGCACGGATGGGCCGCCGGTCACCAACACCCGCAACACCAGCTCGCCGCACCGGCACGCTGGCTCAAGCCTGAGAACCGCTGTTTGGTGCCGGCCACCCCTTCGTCGAGTACGCGCCAGAGCCGAACCCTGAGACGAAGAAGGACTTTGAAATAAAAAGTCACAGTTGCGTGAGTAGCCCGATTTTCTGAGGGTTTGAATTACTCATCGGGCGAAACCAGCGGTGGCGTAGGAGGACTGATCAGCCAGCGCGTGTCGCGGGCGCTTTCCGGTCCTCTTTGACAGCCTCGGCAAAGATCGCGTGAGGTCCGACGCACAGAACGCTGGGCACGCGCTCGATGAGCGCGAGGCAGCGGGGCACGACGCGGATGTAGCGGTTCGCGCGCGCTCTTCACGGTCGCCTTGACGTAGGCCTCTTCCGCTTCCTTGCGCTTGTTGTCGTGCTCGTCCAGGAGCTTGCGAGCAACGGCCCAGGACGACCTCGCCAGGGCCGCTGTCGTCCCTCTCGTGATACGGGACGGTGGGAAAGTTGTGCCAATCGGTAAACGGGCGTAGCGCCCGGCGCGAACGAATTGCAAAGATGTCGATCGACCGATCCTGTGCACGTCGAATCATGTTCAGAGGGAGATCTACTTTTATGAAGAGGCAAATTGCTGTTGCCCTAACCTTTCTCTCATTTCTCTACCCTTCAGCAACAATCGCCGCGGACTACTCAATTTCGAATGCTTCGCCGGTAGGAAAAGTTGCAATTCACAAACATAAGAAGCCGAAATTCCATAAGTCCGACGATGACTATTTGTGTCACGAGGCACCACTCGCGCCTTACTGTCGATGCGACAACCCGCAGTATTGCGAGACCTGGTGCCAAAACCCCGATAACTTTTATTGTGATCCAAACGGCTATTGCGAGTGTCGCTAGAGCGGTTCACGAATTTATTGAATCGGAAGGGATTCCGGATCAGAGACGAATATGATTCAAGATGCTGGCTGGGATGGAGGCCAGCATCCGATGGTCCGACCAATTTCCAATGATCTGCGTAAGCGTGCGGTTGCGGCGGTTGTAAAGGGCGAGAGCTGCCGCTCGGTAGCAACACGGTTTGGGGTTGCGGTTTCGTCGGTTGTGAAGTGGTCGCAGCGTTATCGGACGAGCGGCTCGGTAGCGCCCGGAAAGATGGGCGGCCATCGCAAGCCCGTGCTTGAGCCACATCGCGCCTTCAGCAAGGAGCGGATCAGTCAGACGCCGCATTGACGCTTCACGCCCTCAAGGACGAGCTTTTCGCGCGCGGGGTCAAGGTCTCCCACAATGCGGTTTGGCTGTTTCTACGGCGCGAGGGACTGCGGTTCAAAAAAAACGCTGCTCGCCCTCGAGCGAGCTCGCTCCGACATCGCGCGTAGACGCCAGCGCTGGCGCTCATGGCAGGCCAAACTCGATCCCCGGCGCCTGGTCTTTATCGACGAGACCTGGATCAAAACCAATATGGCCCCACTGCGCGGATGGGGACCAAAAGGCGAGCGGGTGCGCAGCTTCACGCCACATGGTCACTGGCGGACGCTGACATTCCTTGGCGCATTGCGCTGTGACCGTCTCACCGCACCCTGCCTGTTCGATGGCCCGATCAACGGCGAATGCTTCCGCGCCTATGTCCAGCAGGTTCTCGTCCCGCAGCTTCAGCCGGGTGACATCGTCATCTTGGACAATCTCGGCAGCCATAAATCGGCTGCCCTGCGCAGCCTGATCAAAGCCGCCGGCGCCAGGCTCTGGTACCTACCGCCATACTCCCCCGACCTCAATCCGATCGAACAAACCTTCGCCAAGATCAAGCACTGGATGCGCTCCGCCCAGAAGCGCACGATCGACGACATTTGCCGCCATATCGGCGGCCTCATCACAACCATCCAGCCCAACGAATGCAGCAACTACTTCGAAAACGCCGGATACGCTTCCATCAAAACGTGAAACGCTCTAGCATCAAGAACTCGGCTTCACCATCAGGCTGAACTACAGTGGCAGCAACGAGCGGCTTGCCGTCGACGGTTTTGGGCTTCCGTATCCAGGAAGCCGCGCTTTTCAGCGCGGTGGCTTTGCAGAACTTCACCCAATAGGAAAACGCGACCGCCGTGCCCTCCGGCAAGAGCTGTATGTCTTCCGCCGAGGCTGACAAGATGAGAAAGGCCGGTTTTCGGAGCAAGTCCGGATGCAGCGGCTGAACCCGCAGGCTAAAGCGCAGAGCCGAACCCAGCCTGCGAACGACCGCTCTCGTCGGCAGAAACGCGCCTAGGGGCCGGTCTCTCTGAAATACTTGACGCGGAGCCGCATCACACAAAACCTTGGCATGGGTCATGCAGACTAATCGTCACCGGGGAATTGCCCATTTCCCCCCTCCCGGGGGCTGGAAAGCCGCCGCTCGCGCGACATTTAAGCGGGCGGCGTTTTTGCTTCATGCACCCGCAAATTTCACAGTGTTCTGAATCGATTTTCCCGGTGTCCTACGACAGTACCGAGCGCTGCACCGGTGGTTCGATTTCCGCGCTGGTTCACTAATTCAGTTTGAAAATTCAAAATGAACCAATATTATATGAACCATCCAAAGTGAACCGGAGGGGTCGAGATGTTCGTTCGGGCTTACCTCAGAGCGTCGACCTCGGAGCAAGATGCGAACCGAGCGCGGAGCCAGCTTAAGTCCTTCGCCACCGAGCGCGGACTCACGATCGCCGCGTGGTACGCCGAGAACGAGAGCGGCGCCAAGCTCGCCCGGCCGGAGCTGTTCCGCCTGCTCGCGGATGCACACCCGGGCGACATTCTCCTTGTCGAACAGGTCGACCGTCTATCGCGCTTGACCGCTGAGAACTGGGAGCGCCTCAAAGCGGAGATGACCGCGCGTCGCGTGCGCGTCGTGGCGCTGGACCTGCCGACGTCATGGATGATGGCGACCAACGCAGGTGACGAGTTCACTGGCCGCATGTTTGAGGCGATCAACGGCATGCTGCTCGACATGCTCGCGGCCGTGGCGCGGAAGGACTATGTTGATCGGCGTCGACGGCAGGAACAGGGCCAAGCGAAGGCGAAGGCAGAGGGCCGCTACAAGGGCCGCCCGGAAGATACGGACCGAAATGACGGCATCGCCAACATGCTTGCCGCTGGCCAATCGTGGGGATCAATCCAGAACATGACCGGCTGCAGCCGCGCGACAGTGGCGAAGATCGCGAAGCGCATCAAGCAAGCCGCCTAACTTCGAAAAACCGGACAAGCACGAACCCATGAGTTCTCCAGTCACCTGTTCGAGTTGTGGCGAGGGCGTCCCCGACGATCTCGATCGCCCGTCAAGATATCCCTGTCCGCGCTGCGGGTCGACGGTGAGAACGGTACACGCGGTAGCCTCCTCTATGGCGGTCTCCACCGCAATCGCGACCGTCACGCTCGAAGAGGTTCGGGCAGTAACAGCGAGCGCCAGTCTGGTGATGCAGGCGGTTGTCATCACCGGCGACAAGACCAAAGAAGGGCTCTTGATCGAAGCGGTTACTGTGCCCTGGCTCGATATCGTCAAATTGTTGGGGGCCGATCCGAATGCGGCTTTTCAGATTCCTCCTCGAAAATGGGAAGAAATCATCGCTGGCGCGTACAAGAAGGCTGGGTTTGACGAGGTAACTCTGACCCCGCATTCGGGTGATTATGGTCGAGACATCATTGCCGTTAAGAAGGGGTTGGGCAGTATCCGGGTCATTGACCAGGTTAAGGCCTATAAGCCGGATCATTTGGTTACAGCCGAGGATGTGCGAGCGCTCATGGCGTGCTTCAGGGGGATACCGCTTCGAAAGGCTTTCTCACGACCACCTCTGACTTTGCGCCTCGTCTACGACAGGATCCGTTGATTGCTTGTCATATGCCGTCGAGGCTCGAGTTGATCGATGGCAAGATGCTGCTCCAGCGATTGGAGCAACTTGCGAAATCTTCCGGCTCAACGTGAGGCGGTCCGATGATCGCGCCGGTTGGAGACCTCCGTCACGCGGCCGGTCTTGGCAAACGCTACACGGGAGCGACGCCGCTACTCCTTCACAAACGAGTTCACTAGGCCAGCGATGTGCTGCCAATCCTCGCGCTCGTCCAAGGGACTCGATTTTCGGCCTTTGAAGTAGTCGGGGCCGGCGGGATCGAATTTGTCACAAGTGTGTTTGAAGTAGTTGAGAGTAGCCGAAAGGCGCCTGCGCCATGCGGGGTCAACGATTAATGGATTCCGTCCGATAGGAATATAGCTTCTGACCGTCTCCACTGTTTCGGCCAACTCTTTGAGGTCGATTTTGCGCTTGGCGTCGAACTCATCTGACATCGACAGGTCTTTAAGCTGTTTGATCCACTCATCCCACACACGGGAATCGTCGAGCGGAAGAAGACTGAAGATCAACCGTGTCCCTCGCTCACGGTCGCCACCCTGCTGCATTTTTTCCTCAACGCGCCAAACTTCGTTGAAGCAGTCAGCGATAGTACCAATTCGCAGGTGAGCAACTTCCAAGGCGCGCAATTCCCTTGCGCGGTTGTCGTCGATTGTTTTCATCGCCGCGAGCCACGCCATCATTCCCGCTATGATTGCCCCAGCGGCTCCGATGAGGCCACCGGCAAGCTCGCCGTGTCTGCTCAAAACGCAGCCAAGCCACTGCGGGAGTTGAGTGTCGCAACGCTCACTCTCGCCGGCCTTTAGGGGACCCCAGGCATCGGCCATCCAGAGCAAGCCAACCACGGCGCACATCATGCCCACAATGACGGCGACCATTGGCAGAAGGATGGTGCGCTTTTTCATGTAGCTATGATGTCGCGCGCACACCCAAGAGTCGAGTAAGGGTCTCGGAGCGCAAGCACGCCATGTGGTGGTAGCCCGAAAGAGCAACGTCTGCACCGGACCGAAGAAAAAACGATCAGACCTTGATCGGCTTCCTCGACGAAGCCGCGATAATCGGCCGGTATGGCCTACTCGGCGCGTTATCGTCGCGAACTTGCGTTCAGGCCCGGCACCGAGCACTCGACAACAATGCCGGCAGTATGGCGACCGCCATCGTCCGCCCAGCACGGACCCAGCGAGTGCGACTTCAATTCAACGTTTACAGGTTGCAAGCGGAGAGGTAGTATCAGTGCGCTTTAGCGCACGTCTATTTTACCAGATCAGTCCTTAGATGACGGAGGTAATTATGCGTACGCACCCACTCTATGCAGCATTGCTCATCCTCGTTGGGATGACGAACATAGCTTTCGGACAGACAGTTCAACCGGCTGCCGTTTCGTCAACCTCGGATGCAAATCAGTTTTTGAAGGCGGGAGTTACCCGAGTAATCGTGAGGTACGAGTGGCAATGGAATTCCGGCGCTTCTGGCGGCGGTTACTGGCTTGCCGAGCAAGGAGTCGTAACTGCTGTCGGTCCTAGTTGGATCGTGTTAAGCCAGGATGTAAGTAACAAGACTCATTTCATCCCATTTTCTGCTTTTAAGCACCTCGAACTGCTGAACTGAATCCGCGGCACCTAAACGCGATCTTCTTTCCCTTATAGGCGCGCTAAAGCGTTCGATCGGCCTCCGCATCCGATGGCGACGCGGGGGCCGACGGGTGTTTGCATTGACGGCGGCGGGCCTTTTTGATTGTCTAATTAGCAGTTGCTATAATAGCCCTCATCCCACCGCTTCTGGCTTCTTGTCGGATCAAGACAGAACATTCTCTCTTAGCGGCTACATGCTATTCGAGAATGCGGTGCAAGGAAAATTTGACGCCGGGGCAGAAATGTCCGCGCACTGCGAGGAGGGCGCGGTCGTGGGATCCAAACGGCACGTCGGAGCGGCCTTCGCGAGGCTCCGCTACGATGCAGCGTGAGGGCGTGACTAATGCTGCTTCTGGATTGAAGGCGCGGCTCGTCTGAGAACCCGTTCGTAAAACTCCAGACAATAGATCAGCCACGTTTCGCGGTGGGGAACGTCCTTGCTGCGGCGGCGGGTGAGGGCGGGCATGCCGCCATGAAAGCGACGCCGGCAGCGGCGCGCAAATTATCGATTCGTGGTGGCATGGATCGGCGGTGAAGTACTGCCCGTCGTGGGTTGGAAAGAGGCCGCTAATTGAGGCATACGCAGGCAACGCGCCGATGCGCTCCTCATGCGATCTACTTGAGTGTCGGCTCGACCGGAGATTGGCCGGGGCCTGCAAGAGTTCCCGGCGTAAGAGCGCAGAAGATTTCAATCCACCCGGCGCTGAGCGCGAGCTCATTCAGGATGTCTTCTGGATGTTTTTTTCCGCTCTCAAGCACAAGTTCTACCGCGCGCTTCAACAGACGCGGTTGCTCGACCGGGATCTTGCGAGGATCGTCGAGCGGCTCTTTTTTGCGCCAGCGTCGGAAGGATATCTGCTTGTAGAGATTGAGGGCTTGGTCGGCGTCGATCACTTCCAGATCGCGGCATCGATACACCATGGCCTGTATCGACACCTTCCAGCGCTCCTTAAGCGGCACGAACGCGTCAAGCCGAGTGGTGTAAACCTCATTGGGGAACGAGTTGCTCGGCAACAAGAAAGCACCAGCGAATTTATCAGCCTCGGCTTCTATTGCTTTCAGCGTGGCTTTGTCCTCCAGGTCCGATTGCTCGACCCATCGATGTAAAACGAGGTGACCAAGCTCGTGGGCTAGGTCATAGCGCCTCCGGACGCCGGCCTCCTTCTCGGAGGCCATGAAAATAAATGGACGAGCGCCATTCCAGAACGAGAATGCTTCGACGTTCTCTCCCTGCATTTCGTATCGGCAAATCACGATGCCCTTTGCTTCCAGCAGAGCGAGCACGTTTGAGATCGGACCAGGCCCAAGACCCCATAGCTTCCGGAGATTGAGCGCGATCTCATCGATCTCTTCAAATTCATAGCGGCCGGACGAGTTCGCAGGCGCACATTCCGGGAGTGAGGGAGGCGGGTAATTGACAAATCCGTCGAAGTATTTTGCCGTTTGAACAAACCAATCGCCTAGCACCGCGGCTGCCTCGTTGCGACGGAGCGTTTCAGGTCCGAATTTGCGATAGAACCGCGCTCCCGCGGATCCGAATGGGGGGCCGTCTGGACTAGTGAAAAAGTTGACGGGCTGGCCCAGGACATCTGACATTTTTTGGAAGGTGGATGGCTCCGGCGATTTGTCGCCGCGCTCGTAGGCGGAAACCGCCTGCCGAGACACGCCGATGCGATCGCCGAGATCGCCTTGCGACATCCTTGCGACCTTCCGCGCATCGCGCAGCTTGGATGGAATCAAAAGCCGCCCGGCTTGGTGTGCGCGGGCGGCAGGAGCGGGAAACTGGACTACTCTATCGGTCCCCATTGTCTCTACGCCACTTGTCGATTTCTTCTTTGAGGGTCACCACGGCTTCGATGTCGGTGTCTTCGGGCGGCGGTTCGGGTGAAGTTACAACGTGAGGCATCAGCATCAGGTTGGGGGTCCTGTAGTGATACCCCTTCTGCTGATCCTCCCGCGGGAGCCCAAGATGGGCGAAGTTCAAAGTCTGGTAGCCGTGAAACAGCAAGATGTGCGGGGTGCCTCCCGCTTCTTCGCCATCCGGCTTCAGCCCTGCCAACCAGCCCTGGCCGTTCAAGCGTTTGTTCGCTCGGAATGCAACGTCGCGAGGCTGTTTCGAAGGGTCAGAAACCTGGCTGATTGTCACCGCGGAATGTGAAGGAAGGATTTCCAGATACCGGCCGGTCGGGCGTTCGAACCAGCGCCAGCGGAGATCAAATGGCCACTGCCCGCTCCTGCAAAGTCGCTCGAAGCCGAGATCGACGGCCCATTGGATGATGCGGCCTCGGTTGTCCTGCGCGCTGGTGACGTTCAGGATCGGCTCATCCGCGATGAGAAGAGCGGCGGCCTCATAGGCAGTTTTAAGTGTGGCGGGAATGAAGGACCGCAACGCCAGCGGGATCTGGTCTCGGAGAAAGGCTTCTGCGCAATCCACGTTTTTCCTCGAATCTGGTTGCCCCCTGACGTGCGCAACCTTATCCGAAAAAATGGCGTTTTTGTCAACCGTGATCTTTGATGTTGCCCCGGTCCGGCGAAACGACCTTGATGCACTCGCTGTCCAGGTACTGACGCTCGCGCTTGACCTGCGATCCTTTAAGCACTCGTCACGCCCGCCTTTTCATTGGTGCCACATTCCCTCCGTCCCGCGGCACAAGCGGCACAACTGCTGCCCTGGCGAGGTCTTCGAGAGCCGTTGCAATGTATTTGGCATAGTGCCGCTCGATCATTTTGACCGAAGTGTTGTGCAGCTTCGCGACCTGCTGGATGGGAAGGCCCTTGCGGAGGCCGCGCACGATGCTGGAGTGCCGGAAGGCGTACGGAATAACTTCTGGCATGTCGGCGCGATCGCGAATGGCGCTCCAAGGACGGACGAGTTCGCCCCGTTTCCACGCGCTCCGCTCGGACTTCTTCCACGCGATGCTACCCGGCTCCTGTTCGTGGAACCACCGCTCGAACAGGATTGCATCGCCGGCTCGTTCGACGATCGCGGGCAGCAGCACCGCGATCACGTCGTCGCCGACCGGAACGGGGACGGATCCGCCGTTGCCGCCACGGCCCTTGTAGGAGCCGGGCACCATCAGGCGCCGTTCCGCGACCTGCACGTCACGAACCCGCATTCTTCTGACCTGGGCGTAGCGGGCTCCCGTGGCAGCTAGACAGACAACGACGAGGTACAGATCCAAATCGAAGCCTTGTTCCTCATCGATCTCCCGCGCAGCTTTGAGGATGGCGCCAATTTGCTCGTCCGTAAGGACCTGATTATCTCGAGCAACCGACACCTCATCATCATCGTCGACCCGCTCGGCTTTGAAACCCGCTTTCACGATGGCCAGAAACGTCGGGTTGAGCATTTTTCGATCGGTCGAAAGCCTTGGCCATGCAGCATTGAGCGCGGCCTTCAAATCGTTCGCAAACCGCTGCTTGGTCGTGACCTTCAGGTCTGTCGGCAGGCCCTCGCGCCACGTCCACAAGTGATCCTCTGTGAGCGCATGCAGAGCCACCGCTGCCAGAGGAGCGGGCTCGATCGCTTCCTGATTGCCGCGCTTTTCTTGGCCGAGAACGTATCGCCGCAGCTTAATGCTGGCATCGGATCGGATCTCGCGGCCTGTGCGCCGCTTTTCTCGCTCGTCGCGTTCCTTGATGTAGACCTCGACGGCCGTCCGCACCGTCGGCGCAGGGCCGGCTGCCTGGGCCGCCCCTTCCGTTCTGGCCTGGTCGACGGCTTCGCGCGCGGCCTTCATGGCCTGTTCGAAGGTTAGGGTGCCATCCCTTGGCTTGTCGTTGAGGTCGTTAGCAACGCCCAGGGGAGCCTGCTTGTAGTTGCCGCCTTCGTAGTGATTCCGCCAGCGGACGAACCGGACGCCGCTTTGTTTGCCCTTGCGATAGCCCAGATGCGCCTCGGCATCGAGACGGCGCCAATGCACGCCAAGCTCAAGCCTGTCCCGGGCCTTTGCCGTCGTAACCTGAGCCTCGGTGAGCGTCTTTGACATGTCGCTTCGCCCTGATGAACGTTGAATATTCGTCAAATATGCAGCGGTGCATGACGGCGGACAATAGTGAACTACTTTTATTCAACCTATTGATCTAATTGGATGTTGGTGGACGCCAGCGGACAGGCGTTGGCCGTCAAATTGGCCCTCTCAAGGCTGAAACAGGGGTCCGATTCCCGTAGGGACCGCCAGCGGCTCCAGAAGCCCTGCTAAATCAAAATCATCACGCAAACTATGGCTTTGTCTGCTGTCAGGTGGCAGCACGAGCCCGTAGCATTTGATGCGCGTGATGGGACTAGTCAAAGATAGAGATGGGACGTTCTACGCTCAACAGCGAGTGCCCGACCGGCTGCAAGAGGCTGTGGCCCGCGTCCTCAAACTGCACAAGCCGTGCCTCGTTTCCTGAAGAGATCGCTGGCGACGAAGGTTCGCAACGAAGCAAACGTGCGTGCCAAGCCCGTCCAGATGGATTTTGATCGCACACTTGAGCGCGCTGACCGCTAAGCCAGTTCGCGAGAGCCTCAGCGCCATCGAAATCAGGAGAATGACCGGGTTCTAATGCCCAGCGTTCTCCAAGGCGATGACTTGGACCGGCAAAGAGGGCCTCGGGCGTTGAGCAATGAAGGCAGCGCGTCACTCAACAGCTTCGATCTCGACGGTCATTCGTCAGATGAGTTTGAGGTTGGTGAGATACTGGACCTCGCCCAAGACGCCTTCGCAAAGGCGGACGTAGGCCACGTCAGGGCTGAGGTCGCAGAGCTACTGGAGACCTTCGGCATCAACTTGGACGAAGCCTGCGACGATTACCGAAGCTTTCTCTTGCGGTACTTCAAGACCAAGTAAGGGCCTACAGATTGAACGGACCGGGCCGGGGATAGTCCCGTCCAGTTTGGTCGACGGCGGGGCGCGTAGCCCGTATATATCTGCCTTCTGGTGCCGCAGGTATCTCCGGCGGCACAGATGAGTGTGTGTTATCGTTTTCTTGCCGGAAGATAAGGCGCGAACTGCCCTCCCGGCTTACCCTGCATCATCTCCAGCGCCAACCGAATGGCGGAAGGAGTTTCCTTGAGCTTCACGCCGCAAGCCACTTCGCTGAATTGGCGTGAAGGAAGTTGATGTCTTTGGCTGAATCATCTCAACCACTCAAATCTGGCAGGTGCCTTGCGGGCCTCTCGGCGTTAAAAGGCAGAGCATCCTTGAGCAGCCGCCCAAGGGTGCGAGGTGGCAGCGTTGTGGTACCGTGACGCTGGCGAACGAATTTAGCGGCGTAAGTGATAGGGACAGCGCTTTCCAAGGGCCTCTCCACGGGCGCCGAGTCACATCGTCAGTAAACTTCGCTCACAGCGCGGAGCCGGTAGTTTTCAGAGCCGCTTTGAACAGCGTGGAGAGCCGGCCCGCGCTGCCACGCTCGCCCTAAACCTTCCGGGCTCGAAATGCTTCAGGATGCAGCGAGAGCAAATATCACAGATGAGACGAGATCTTTGGCGAGAGCCAAGGGGAAACTCGTACGTCAAAATACTCTATCGCAGCAGTGCGCAGCGCAAGTACGCACTTTGCGATTATACTGATTGTTATGCCGGTTCCCTACGAAGGTAAATGGTGGCACGCTTTGACGATCCCGCAGACGCGAATTCAACGCTACACCGAAGACGGATAACACCAAGACAGATCGCCTCGCAGCCTCCGCCTGCGCGAAATCTTGAAATCCATCGCGAAAGATCTGCGGAATTCAAAGCGTCGCGCGGACCAAAGCAAAAGGCCCCCTTGCAATGAGCCACGCATAGCAGTCATTGCGTTGCTCTCGCAACTTCGTTTCGGGAGCGCAAGCCGTTTGTCGCCTGCGAGAGAAGGAGATGACCGATGCTCAATGGCAAGAGGAGGACGCGGACGCTTGCGCCTCTCTGCAACCCAACGGCTCTGCATGAAATCGAACTGCTCGCTGCGAACTCCGTCGCGCAACTGCGCTCAAGCTTGCCACAAACTTCGGCCCGAGTAATAAATGCTCCGATCCAACGGTCGCTGCCGCAGTCCGTACTCGATTGCACATTGGTCTCGGGAACCGATAAACCGCCAGAATCGCCAAAGCGCCGGGAGGTATATCCGCGACAAAGGCCGCGATGTAATGAGCAGTGTCCTACGCTTGTATGTAAAGATGCTCTGATTAACGGCGCTCTGCAGCGCCCGAACCAGATCTCGGCATGAACAGTGCTGCCACCATGCAAGCTCAGAAGCTCACGGCTGGACGGCGAGAACGGGGTTTCTGGCGCTCGAACTTGAGACATTGGTTTATGAGCTGAGCTGAGGAGAACCCTGCTGAGGTGACCACGAAAACCCGATGGCGCGACGCAACGGCGTGTCGTGCACTGTGTCGCCCCTCACCCGGCCTCGACCGAGCGAGTGGTAGGGCAGGCGACATCCCGACGAACCCGAAGAAAATGATTTCGTTCGCGGCCGAGCGGCAGGTGCGAAAAGCGAGGAGCGAGTTTCGCTTAATCGCGCGATCTCCGGTTCCGTGAAAGGTCGCGAGTTTCTCTCATGGCTGAGGGTCGAATTATCGTTTTCCGGGAAGACCGCAACAATCGGAGCCGGCACTACGGCTATATCGTCGACGCAGCGCTTGGGCAGGGGTGCGACCGTGAGCTAACCGTGTACTTTGACGAGCGCGATCTTGTCGGCTGCGACCCGAGCCAAATCGACGCGCCGCATACGAGGGTTGGCTTTGAGTACGGCATACGAGGTGTCGGTCGAAACCCGCGCGCGCGTCATGTCCGGCTTCTGCCAATGCCTGAAACGCTCGGCCGAGTCGTCAAGGTCAAGCCGAACGATCGCGGCTACTATGGCTTCCTTCATGCGGATGGCGAGACGCGCGATTATTATTTCACCGACCGAAGCGTAATAAACTGCGATGTCCCGCTTTTGGTTGGGGCGCGAGTGCGGTTCTGGTATGACAACGGCCGCTTAAATGAACGCGCATACCGCGTTGAACTAGTCGAAGAAGAATAAAGCCATTGTCAAACATGATCCACGGCTAAGATTTGGCCGAGCACTCGGATCCTCAACGGCTTACACAAACGCGCTGCGAGCGAAGAGCGGTTTGCATCGCTAACAAACGATCTTTGTTGCCGTTCCTCACTTGGACGGCTTCACGATGGCAGGACATCCCAGTTAGCGCCATCCGCGTTGTGACGAGATGCTGAGTTTAGCCGTTGCTTTAGGGTGCGCTCGGTCTCTTTTACTTACGGCAACTGAAACGGAGATAGGGAATATAGTGGCGCTCAGGCGTCATCTGATCGCTCTGGAGGACTAAGCGGCGTGAATTCGCTCGGTCGTCAAGTTTGGCCACCAATTTCTCGATTGGTGTGCATGACCATCAATGTTGGTAGGTCACCCAAGGCCGCTTTCTCGCTAAAGTCGCACTGTACCCTGAGGCTACGAGCCTCACGGGAAGCGGGGTAGGCTAGCCTTGTGATCCCCCGAGGCTGCCTACTGAGCCGGCGGCACGTGATAGGAACAGCGCCTTTCCACCTCGGATGGCGGCGCCAAGTCATGTCGCCCTAAGTATCCGGCGAAGCGGATGCGGCAGAGATGGCGCCTTTAACCATCCTCCCCCGGTGGAAAAACGTGCTGAGTCGCATCCGCGCTGCCTTCTCGAACGCGCCGATTGACTAGTTTTAGCGCCTACCGGTTGATTGGCGTGATACACCCTGACAACCTCATATTGAGGATCGAACGCACCTTCTTCGATACGAAAAACCAGCGTGGAGCGCGCCCCCGGTGAACGGCGGGAGGTTTTTGGGTCGAAAGCAACTCATGCGCGATCCGATTGGCCAATCCTGCTCCGCCGAAGAGCCGCACCGGCCGAAGCTTGAAGTCATAGCGGCGATCAGTCTTGAACGTGCAGTGGACTGGCTGAGCGCCAATTCGGGGCGGAGGCCCCTGCGGCTGCCGGTGATTGCAAGTGCGCCAATGGGCTATCGTCTAAGCGAAAACGTCGAATTACTCTCCTCGGCAAGTGGCGCCGATGGGCCGCTTTTGTTTGTAAAGTTGCAGTTCAAGTCTGTCAGCTTTCGGTAAGCCAGCTTCGATAAAGAATGGCTGGGTTTAGCGGGGGCGTGGCAGGGACAGCGCATGAGCTGAAGGACCACCATGTGCCGAGTTACGCTTCCGTTAAGCTCATTGCAGTGCGGACGCGGCAGGGATAGCGCCTCATGATGCCCCCAGGCCTCCAGGCGCCGAGCCGCGTTCGCACTGCTTCCAACTCACGGGTTAGGTCTAATTCTGGCTATTTCGCTCGTTCTCCGAGCGATGCGCGCCCGATCTGGTTGTTGCCGCCGCGTGAGGCTGAATTTTGTGCTTAGCTGAGTGGCAGGGACAGAGCGCTGCCCCTGTGTATGCTTGGGGGATAAACACCGAATTAAGTTCCGCCAAGTTGAGCTGACGGTCCGGGCGGGCAGGGACTGCCTCTTCTCCAAAGCAACCACGGGGGCGCCGGCCCGCGCCTGCACTGCCTCCGATGAATCATCAATAACCTTCTGGAAGAGAAGGAGCAGGCCTGGCTGAATGCGTTGCTGTTGTCTTGGTGCAATTATGTCCACCATTGGGAGACTTGACCGACAGCGCCGCCATACTTCAATCGGTAGTCCCTCTCGGGCTTCCGAACTCTCGGACAATCATACCAACGAACTTCTTCCATCGCGCTCGGACTGGATTTACTCCGCCAACTTTTGCTCATGCGCTTGGCCTGTCATTCTCTTCAATGCAACGCCCCCGTGTCTGGACATGCGGTGCCAATTTGTTCAAAGACAGAGACCCACCTAGGAGGCCGCCGACGAGGATAGGATCAACCAATTTTGGTAGGTGCCCTTCGATACTTCTCCAAGTTACTACTTTGTGGCCCTGAGAATTTGAGCCTCATGGGAGCAAAGGTGGCCAGCCCCGATCTTCGTGACTGGGTTGGCCACCAGCGCTTGCGACATGAGCCACAGGGCAGCTATAGGCCGAGAGATGCATATGTTCCAGCGGCATATCGCCTCCCTGCGGTCGCAAGCGCTTGCGGTACTTGCAGCTAATCAGGCTCGTGCCGTCGATCAGTCTGTGGGTCATCAGACCGCCAAGTCACCACATTCAACATCGAAGAAGTTCAGGCGATGCTCGCCATACTCGATTGCGTGAAACACAACCTGCGGCCGAAGGAAGCACGACAGATCGCTTCGCGCATACGCGCGGTGTAGAGGGGCCGCACCGGCGGAAGCCAGTTCGGGTAGGATGTCTTTGAGACCAGATGTGGGCTTTCGCAGGTCGGCCAGCAGATCATGAAAGAGAATCGAAGCTTTACCTCACGCAGGCAGGATCAAATGGACACCTAAACAAATTGGCTTCTGATCCCGAAGCCCGAGGGAGAGGCTATTGTGCCGAGCGCGATCGTAAGTGGCCTGAGAGGATGCAGCCGCGCTGCAATTTAAAATCCCGGCCAACATCGTGCAGCCGAGCGTTCCCACAAGGAACGGGTGGATGGATTGCGATTGATCAACACAAAGCCAAATCCTGCCTGCCACACGCGCTGACGAGTGTCACAAGGGGCCATACTGGAAAATAAATCGCAACCGACGTCAGCACGCAAATTATCGATGCAGACCCGAGTGGTCGCCGACTTTGGACGGCCGGCCAGCGAGTCGGTCGAAGCGGAACACGGCCGCCTGAAAACCTGCAAGCCAAGAAAGTCTTCTGGCCTTGATGGCGCAACCAAATGGCATTTTTATCCATCAGCAAGCCTTTTTCGAGACGTCAATTTCTTTTCCTCTTGCCGATCTTGACAATTTTCTTCCACGCTCCGTAGGAAGGTACCGAGCTGCGCGGAACCTCAACGTTCTTCAAATGAGAAAAGTATTCGCTGCCAACCATGAGAGGGAAGCCAACCTTCAATGTCGCGGCGCGATCACCCTCGATCCACAGCCCGATTTCAGCGGCCATTCCACCAATGAGATTCGTGAAGATCCGGAACAAGAACTCCGGGGCGCCGATTTCGGCCAAGGTCAGTCTCGGCACACGCAGGCCGCGTCGTTGTGTTCTCAATGGCTCAACCCGACAAGCCCGTGACCAAATCATTGTTTGCTGTTCGTCCTTTGGGCGAACTGAGTTGAGGCCGAAGAGCAAAATCAAACTGAGGTCCAAATGAGCCACGTTTCGGAGCAGCTGATCGACCGAATTACAATTCCCTTTCTGCAGCGGTGGAAGCAAGACGGCCGGCGTATCGTCATGACAACGGCCTACGACGCGGTTGCGGCGCGTATCGCGGACCCTACAGTAGATATTATTCTCGTCGGTGACAGTGTAGGTAACGTTTGCCTTGGCTTCGAAAACACGCTTCCAGTGAGCGTTGCGATGATGAATCATCATCTGGAAGCCGTAGTACGCAGTAAGCCTCGTGCTCTGCTCGTCGCCGATATGCCTTTCCTTAGCTATCACGTCAGTGTCGGGGAAACCATACGCAACGCCGGGGGATTTCTGCAGCGAGGTGCGGCTGCGGTGAAACTCGAGGGCGGCGGCAAGAGAATCGACATGGTGCGTGCCCTTGTCGATTGCGAGATTCCCGTGATGGGCCACCTTGGCCTTATGCCCCAGAGCGTCAATGTCATGGGTGGCTTCAAAGTGCAGGGCCGAAAAGCGGACGAAGCGCTGCGTCTTCTCGATGATGCTCATCATCTGCAGGAGGCCGGCTGTTTCGCTTTGGTACTGGAGGGCATTCCGGCCGAGCTCGCCGCTCGAGCGACCGATTCCTTGACAATACCAACGATCGGAATCGGTGCTGGCCCGTACTGTTCGGGGCAGGTCCTCGTGTTTCACGACGTGCTCGGTCTGACTGAAGGTCATCGGCCCAAATTCGTCCGCGCCTATGCGGAAGGCTTTCAGCAGTTGCAAGATGCGCTTTCTCGCTGGGCCGCGGATGTCCGCTGTGGTGCATTCCCCGGAGCGCAAGAGTCCTATCGACTTCCGGAAGGGATCGGCGAGGCTATTGCCAACTGGGTGCCGTCTAATTCAATTTAATGTAGAGTACGAAATGCAAACAATCACCACCGTCGCTGAACTTCGCCATACCCTTGAAAAATGCCGCAGTGCCGACCAACGGGTCGGTTTCGTGCCGACAATGGGCTATTTGCACGATGGTCACCTGGCGCTAATCGCGGCGAGCCAGGCGAAATGCGATGTGACCGTCGTAAGCATCTTCGTCAACCCGACTCAGTTCGGACCAAATGAAGATCTCAGCAGCTATCCACGCGACTTCTTGCGTGATGAAGAACTGTGCCGCGGTCGGGGTGTCACGATCCTCTTCGCGCCCGGTGCGCATGAAGTTTATCCGAGCTATTTCGAAACCTTCGTTGAACCGGGCGATCTCGCGAAGCCACTGTGCGGAGCCTTCAGGCCTGGACATTTTCGTGGCGTCGCGACTGTCGTATGCAAGTTGTTCAACATGGTGCAGCCCGATGTCGCGTTTTTTGGGCAGAAGGATTTTCAGCAATGCGCCGTCGTGCGTCGCATGGTAGTTGATCTCAATCTCCCGATCGAGATTGTCACCGTACCAACCGTTCGCGAGCATGATGGCCTCGCAATGAGCAGTCGCAACCGCTATCTCAGCGAAGCAGAGCGTCAGCAGGCCCTTGCGATCAGTCGCGGACTGTCAGCAGCGCTCGATGAATTTCGCTCGGGAGAGCGCGAAGTTGAAAAGCTGATTGCAGTCGCGAAGAGGCATTTAAAGGCTGTCGACAGACTACAGTATCTTGAACTTGTCGACGGTGACACGCTCAAAACCGCCGACAGTCCACTGCGGCGCCCCGCGGCGCTTTGTGCGGCCGCTTACGTTGGCTCAACGCGGCTGATCGATAACGTCATATTGACTTTGCCAACCCTGTAGCGCAATGCGTAGCTATGCCGCTTGCAGCATATTAAGCTGAAGAAGCACTCAAGGCTTTGTTCCGACACCGCATTGTGGCGGCAGCAGAGAGCAAGCTCCCACGCGACCTTGTTCGGCGAGTTGGCGAAGCGATAGCGCATGCGCACGTTTTATATCAGCCGTGAACTTCGTGTCGCTGGCAAACCCGCAAGTCGTGCAGGTGATCAGCGGGCCCTTCGGCAAACCTTCGTATAGTGCTTCACAGCCGACGCTATATCACCTACTTACCTTTGTAGAGTTGAGCACCAGTCAGATCGTTTGTAATTTCAATGTTGAACCTGGATCGTCCGATCTAAGGGGCCGTGCGAAGTCTGAACTGATGCCTTGCAAAGGAGTCGGCGCGTTCCGATCAGGTGTTGAGCCGAACATCTGGGTCAACCGCCTTTTTGGTCTCATAGAAGGTGCCGTTATTGAGATCGCGATAAGCCGCGAGATCGGCGGAACAGCATTCAAAGAGCCACGAAGAGATTGGAAGCGGAGAATAGGGCGTCTGCGCTCGCGGACGTGTGGGCGACTTGGAGCAGCCAATAGCTCGTCGCTCGTATTAGCGTCTTTGGTACAGTCGCCGTCTTGATAATTATCGCCCTGGTGTAAGTTGCCGGCGAATTTGCAGCCCACTCTTGAAGGATAAGTCGACATGGCATTTACCGAGCTTTTCATCAAGCGTCCGGTACTGTCTATCGTCGTCAGCCTCTTGATCTTGCTGACCGGCCTGCGTGCCGCTACCCTACTGCCGATCCGGCAATATCCCAAGCTATCGAGCACGGTCGTTGCTATTACCACCTCCTACCCTGGTGCCTCCGCCGAAATGATACAGGGGTTCATCACCACGCCCCTCGAGCAAGCAGTCGCCTCCGCAGAGGGCGTTGACTACATCACTTCCTCGTCTGTGCTTGGCAGTTCGACGATCCAAGTGCACGTCAAGCTTAATTTTGATCCGAACGAAGCGCTCACGGAGGTGCTCTCCAAGGTTAACTCAGTCAAATACCTAATTCCTAAGGAATCAGACGATCCGGTTGTCACAAAGTCAACTGGCCAAGCCACTCCTGTGATGTTTGTCGCCTTCTCAAGCGAGGAACTTCCGGCCAGTGCGATCTCCGACTACCTCTCGCGCGTAGTACAACCCGTTATTTCAACGGTCGACGGTGTCGCAACAGCAGAGATGCTGGGCGGCCAGAGTTTTGCGATGCGACTTTGGCTCGATCCTACGAAAATGGCCGGGCACGACGTGTCGCCGGCTGAAGTTTCAGCTGCAATTGCCGCTAACAACTTCCAGGCTGCGGCCGGCCAGATCAAAGGCTATTTCACTATCTCTGATGTTACGGCCAATACTGATCTTCGAAGTGTCTACGATTTTAAGCGGATGATCGTCAAAGCCAATGACGGCGGACTTGTGCGCATTGAGGACATTGCATCAGTCGAGCTTGCCGCCCAGGCGACAGACACTAGCGTCACGATGAACGGTGAGCATGCGGTTTTTATAGGCGTGCAGGCAAGTCCACAGGGCAATCCGCTAAAGATAGTGCAAGGCGTACGCGCGTTGTTTCCGGAAATTGAGCGTAACCTGCCGCCATCCATGAGGATGAAAGTGGCCTACGACTCCACCACATTTATTCAATCGTCTATCGACGAAGTGGAGAAGACGCTCGCTGAGGCAGCCGCCGTCGTGGTAGTTGTGATCGTTCTGTTCCTGGCCTCGCTGCGGTCGGTCATCATTCCTGTGGTCACTATTCCGTTGTCGCTGATTGGCGTCTGCGGCATGATGCTGGTGCTGGGGTTTTCGTTTAATCTGCTGACTCTGCTTGCGATGGTTCTCGCGATCGGTCTCGTTGTCGACGACGCGATCGTGGTGGTGGAGAACATTCATCGCCATTTAGAAGAAGGTGAGACGCCCCTACGGGCGGCGACAAGCGGCGCGCGCGAGATCGTCGGTCCCGTTATCTCTATGACGATTACCTTGGCCGCGGTATATGCCCCAATCGGATTTCTCGGCGGCCTCACTGGCGCCTTATTCCGCGAATTCGCGTTTACGCTAGCAGGAGCGGTGATTGTGTCGGGGGTGATCGCTTTGACGCTGTCGCCCATGATGTGCTCGCTATTTCTGAGGCGCGCCGACGGGGGGCGATTTGCGCGGGTTGCGAACCGCGGCTTCGGCGCCATAACGCTATGGTACGGCCGCAAGCTCGACCGCTCGCTTGACTATCGCCCAGTTGCCGGTCTGTTCGCGCTGACCATGCTGGGCCTTGTTGCCTTTCTCTATATGAATATTTCCAAGGAACTTGCGCCGGAGGAGGATCAAGGTATCGTATTCGTGCTCATGAAAGCACCGAAATACGCCAATATCGACTACCTCGACTATTACGGTACCAAGCTTGGAAACATGTTCAAGAAGTTTCCAGAGACTGACGTGAGCTTCGTGCTTAATGGCGCTAGCGGAAAGCAGAGCGGCATGGCGGGTATGTTGCTCAAACCGTGGGGCGAGCGCACGCGATCATCGACTGCATTAAAGTCGCTTGTCCAGACGGAACTATCGAAGATTGAAGGCATTAACGCGTTTGCCTTTAGCTTGCCTCCCCTTCCAGGCGGTACGGATGGCTTACCAGTGCAGATGGTCCTCAATTCGACGCTTGGCTTTCAATCTATCTACGAGGAGATGTCGAAGCTAAAGGATGCCGCGCAGAAGAGCGGTCTGTTTGTGGTGAGCGACTCGGATCTCGAGTTCAACCAACCGGTGGTACGAATCAAGGTTGATCGTTCCAAGGCTAACGAGCTTGGGATTACCATGCAGACTATCGGTAACGCGCTCGCTACCTTACTTGGGGGAAACTACGTCAACCGCTTCAATTTGCAGGGCCGCTCTTACCAGGTGATCCCGCAGGTGCCACGAGAGGAACGCTTGGCGCCGCAAGCAATAGGCAGTTATTATGTAAAGACCGCGACCGGATCGATGCTTCCGCTGTCTACTATAGTCTCCATCGAGACTGCGATCGATCCGAACGCGCTCACCCACTATAACCAACTAAATTGCGCGACCTTTCAGGCCGTGCCAATGCCCGGAGTCACGATGGAGCAGGCTTTGGATTTCCTAGAAGCCGAGGCGAAGAAACTGCCCTCGGGCTTCAGTCACGACTTCCTGGCCGATGCTCGCCAGTATGTGCAGGAGGGCAACCAACTCGCGATTACATTTGCGTTTGCACTGATCATCATATTCTTGGTGCTTTCAGCCCAGTTCGAAAGTCTGCGGGATCCGCTCGTCATTATGATCAGCGTGCCGATGGCAATGGTCGGTGCCTTGCTTCCGCTATTCTTTGGCTGGGCAACCATGAACATCTACACGCAGGTTGGACTGTTGACACTTGTCGGGTTAATTTCTAAGCACGGCATCCTAATGGTTGAGTTCGCCAATGAGCTTCAGCTCAGGGAGAGACTCGACCGTCGCTCGGCCATCGAGATGGCCGCGCGCGTCCGATTGCGCCCAATCTTGATGACCACGGCGGCAATGGTGGCGGGCTTTATACCCTTGTTGACTGCAACGGGAGCTGGCGCGGCGAGCCGCTTCTCGATCGGGCTCGTCCTCGCCGCCGGCATGTCTGTTGGCACGCTGATCACGCTATTCGTGCTCCCAGCGCTCTACGTCACGATCGCATCCAACCATCGTGGCCCTGCGAGCCGCGACCGCGCGAACCTTGCCGAGCTTCACTTCACCAACGCTCCTGATGCCGAGATGGCCAAGCAATGACCGCCAAACCATCAGGTGTGCTCCGCACTCGGATCACTTCTCGTTCCATGCGCGTCGAGAATTCACGCCCTATGGTGCAAAGTTGGATGTCTCATTTGCTCGGCGCAGCACGTTGATGATCCGCTGCCGCCTGCTAAGTTGAAGCTGGGCCGGATGTTTACGGCCAGCGAACGCGTAAGCTGGATACTTCGGAGCCAAAAAGAATCAGTACTCTCTTCTTGAAAAGGTGGACTAGCCATCCGCGGAACGCTCTGCCGGCTCATTGCTTGTTATGATTTATTAGGGACGCAGACTGCTTTACCGAGATCAAGAAGATCACTCTGACACCGTCGATCGCTCTCAGCGCGAAAAGCCCGATATGCCAGCTGAATGCCGTTATTGAGCGAGGTGGTGGCACGCCAGCCGAGCGCCGACAGCCGACCGACGTCAAGCAGCTTCCGCGGCGCTCCGTCGGGGCGCGAAGTGTCGAAGCTGATCTCACCGCGAAAGCCGACGGCGGCGGCAACCATGAGTGCCAACTCGGCAATGCTGATGTCCTCGCCGGTGCCTATATTGACCGGTTCTGGGGAGGAATAGGTCTTCATCAAATGGATGCAGGCGTCGGCGAGATCGTCGACGTAAAGAAATTCGCGGCGCGGCGCGCCGGTACCCCACACCACGACGTTGCTGGCGCCCGATATTTTCGCCTCGTGGAACCGACGGATCAGACCGGCAAAAACGTGACTGTATTCAGGGTGATAATTATCTCCGGGGCCGTAGAGATTGGTTGGCATCACGCTGATGAAATCGGCGCCATACTGGATGCGATAGGCCTCGGCCATCTTGATGCCAGCGATCTTGGCGATGGCATAGGGTTCGTTGGTCGGCTCCAACGGCCCAGTCAACAGCGAGTTCTCTCGCAGCGGCTGCGGTGCCAAGCGAGGATAGATGCACGAGGAGCCGAAGAACATCAGCTTCTCGCATTTGTTGGCATAAGCCGCCTGGATCACGTTGCTTGCTATTGCCAGATTGTCGACGAGGAAGTCGGCGCGCAGGGTATTATTGGCGACGATTCCGCCGACCTTGGCGGCCGCCAGGAAGACGACCTGCGGCCGCTTCGCGGCGAACCAGGCATTCACTGCGGATTGATCGCGCAGATCGAGCTGGCTGCGTGACGGCGTTAAGAAATCGACCTGCTCGTGCGCCAGCCGGCGCATTAGCGCCCCGCCGACCATGCCGCGGTGGCCTGCCACGAACACCGTCTTGCCTTTGAGCTCAAACGCCGCACCCGCCATTTGCTGCGTCCTTTCTGGCTTGTATGAGATCGCTGGCGACCATTTCCTTCACCAATTGCGAGAACGGCGTCTTCGCTGCCCAGCCGAGTTTCGCGCGCGCCTTGCTGGGGTCGCCGATCAGGAGATCCACTTCGGTCGGACGGAAATAGGTCGGATCGACCTGCACCAGGGTCTTGTCTGTTGCCTTGTCGACTCCGATCTCCTCGACGCCCTTGCCGCGCCATTCGATGCAGCGATCGACCTCAGCAAACGCCAGCTCGACGAACTCTCGGACCGACTGCGTCTGGCCGGTCGCGAGCACGAAGTCATCGGGTTCGTCGGCCTGCAGGATCCTATGCATGCCCTCAACATAGTCGCGGGCATGACCCCAGTCGCGCTTAGCATCGAGATTTCCGAGATAGAGCTTGTTCTCGAGGCCGACCTCGATGCGGGCGACACCGCGCGTGATTTTGCGTGTCACGAACGTCTCGCCTCGAATAGGGCTCTCGTGGTTGAACAGGATGCCGTTGCTCGCGAACAAACCATAGGCCTCACGGTAGTTTACCGTGATCCAATAGCCATAGAGCTTGGCGACGCCATATGGCGAGCGCGGATAGAATGGCGTGTTTTCCTTCTGTGGCACCTCTTGCACGAGGCCGTAAAGCTCCGAAGTCGAGGCTTGGTAGAAGCGCGTTTCCTTCTCAATGCCGAGGATGCGGATGGCTTCCAACAGCCGCAAAACACCCACGGCGTCGGCATTGGCCGTGTATTCCGGGCTCTCAAAACTGACCTGAACGTGGCTCTGAGCGGCAAGGTTGTAGATCTCGGTCGGCCGAATCTGCTGCACTAGGCGGATCAGGTTGGACGAATCCGTCATGTCCCCATAGTGCATCAGGAACCGCACATCGCCGGCATGAGGGTCCTTGTAGAGATGATCGACGCGCGCGGTGTTGAAGGAGGACGACCGGCGCTTGACCCCATGCACGGTGTAGCCGAGACCGAGCAAATGCCGAGCGAGATATGCGCCATCCTGCCCGGTGACGCCGGTGATCAGCGCAATGCGCCGGTTTGAATTGTGAGCTGCCATGGTCTCCCTTAATTGCACCGGAAAAGTCCTGCTCTGAAAAACAATCGCGAAGCCGCTTCCGGAAGAATCTAGACGCGCACGTGCGCTCCAAGCTCAAATAAAGGAGGCCTTCGTTAGCCTCAAGTCATACACGCCACGAAGGAATACACACCATATACATTGATTTAGAGGTGGAGCGATTGATGCCAACACATTGATCTAAAAAATGAACGCCAGCCACGTCGCAACGGCCATGATCCTGAGCAGGCGAAAGAAAATTGTAATCGCCGTACGTCCACCAGGCGCGCTTGCCGCCTGCCGATATTTCCAATGAGAGTGCCAACTGTCTGCTGCTTTCTCCTCTTGCGTCTGTATGCATTCTGGCAGTCTCATGATGACGCGGAAGAGCGAGGGTGCAGGCTTTGAATAGAAGAGCAGTCTTGACGGTCGACAAATCGCACGTCCTAGGCAAATTGCGGCAGGCAATGGACGGCCGGCGGAAAACAGTGAGATAAGGGCTGACAAACGTTGGTATAGACCGCGGAACCTTTCGATATCTAAAGTTTACGTTCGTACAATGGAGCTTGGGCCCCGATCCTCTAACTTGACCGAACGCAAGTTGTCTCAGTCCAAGCATGACAAGTCTCTTAAACGCGCGCCGGAGCAGCCTTTCCAGGAAGACTGGACAATTGAAGCTCGAACACCGCTGCGCAGCTGTATCACCGCCAGACCATGTGGAGGACTTGGCCAACTTTCGTTTTATATCTGAAAGAGAGAAGCCGAGACGAAACGAGCCTCCTCTAAGAGTCTATCCGTAAGACGCACCGACTCAGTCGCTGCCGCACCAGCGTCGTTCGGTAGGGCCAGTATTGCTGCGTTCGTTTTGGAAACTTAAAGCGGGGGTGGCGAGATGACTAATCGTGAAGGGCGATCTGTTCGAATATCCTCGATTATGGAGCCAGACTATTTGGTCGACATCTTCACTGCGGCTTGAAACGACGACAGCCATCGGTGCTACCGAGCGAGTCTGTTTGCGCGGAGCTGCATGTCCCTATGCAGGCCCACCAAAACGTTTGCCTCTCGTCGAGGAGGTCACGCTGTGGGCGGCACCGTTGCAGTTTCTGCTCGATCGCGAGCTAAAAGGTGGAATGAATTTGGATGAACGATGATTGGTGAGACAGAGTTAAATCAGGCCAACGAAGCGGCCGCCGAACATCCCGAACTTGAAACCCGTCGCCTTCTGGCAAGCGAATTGTGCCACGGGGCTGCCATAGCGCGAACGCCGGACTCGTTGAAGTTGGGCTGCATGGATTGATATGTGTGGAATTATTGGTATTTTGGGCCGCGGTCCGGTCGTTGGGAAGTTGGTCGCGGCGCTCAAGCGATTGGAATATCGTGGCTACGACTCAGCGGGTGTCGCGACTCTCGAAAGTCTGCGTGTCGAGCGCCGCCGCGCTGAAGGCAAGCTGAGAAACCTTGAGGAGCAGCTGCGCCATAGCACTCCGGCGGGTCAAAGCGGCATCGGCCACACCCGCTGGGCGACTCATGGAAAGCCGACGGAGAGCAACGCTCATCCGCATGCGACGGAAAGTGTAGCAGTCGTTCATAACGGGATCATTGAGAATTTCCGCGAGCTCCGAGCCGAGTTAGAGCGGAATGGAGCTGACTTCAAATCAGAGACGGACACCGAGGTGGTGCCGCATTTGGTCGAGTCGTATCTCAAGAATGGCTACTCGCCTCAGGATGCGGTACAGGCGTCGCTGCCGCGGCTGCGCGGTGCCTTCGCCTTAGCATTCCTCTTCAACGGTCACGACGATCTTTTGATCGGTGCGTGCAAAGGCTCGCCCCTTGCGATCGGACATGGCAGCGGTGAAGTGTATCTAGGATCCGACGCGATCGCGCTCGCGCCTTTGACCGAGACGATTACCTATCTTGAAGACGGTGACTGTGCCGTGCTTACGCGCACGACTTGCGTGATCTATGGCGCACACGGCTCTGTCGTCCAGCGGGAAACCTCAAAGTCCGTTGTATCGTCTCTCCTTGCGGATAGGGCGAATTATCGCCACTTCATGGCTAAGGAAATTCACGAGCAGCCGGCAGTAGCCGGCAAGACTTTGAGCCATTATCTGGATAGCGCAGCCAAGCGCGTCGCCATTCCGCTGACATTGCCGTTCGACTTCAATTCCATTCAGCGTATCTCAATTGTTGCGTGCGGCACGGCAAGTTACGCTGGCCACATCGCCAAATATTGGTTTGAGCGGCTGGCGCGTCTATCTGTCGAGATCGATGTAGCCTCTGAGTTCCGGTACCGGGAAGCGCCTTTGCGTCCTGGCGATCTCGCGATTGTCATCTCGCAGTCGGGTGAGACCGCCGACACGCTAGCTGCGTTGCGATACGCCAAGGACCAGGGCTTACACACGATATCTGTAGTTAATGTTGCGACATCGACAATCGCACGCGAGAGCGAATCCGTTCTCCCGACGCTGGCTGGACCGGAAATCGGCGTCGCGTCCACCAAGGCATTCATTTGCCAGCTGATGGTATTGGCGGTGCTTGCTGTCACAGCAGGTAGAGAGCGAGGCAAGCTGTCAAGGATCGATGAAGCGAACCTCGTGCGAGAGCTCGTTGAAGTGCCGCGTTTGATTGCTGCGGCCCTGTTGGCCGAGCCTCAGATTGAAAAGCTCGCGCGTTATATGGCCGGCGCGAGGGCCGCAATCTATCTCGGTCGTGGCGCATCGGCGCCTCTGGCGTTTGAGGGCGCGCTTAAGCTAAAGGAAATTTCCTATATTCCCTCGCAAGGCTACGCCGCCGGGGAACTCAAGCACGGGCCAATCGCGCTGATCGATGAGGCTATTCCGGTAGTCGTGATCGCGCCTTACGACCGCGTCTTCGACAAAACCGTCTCGAACATGCAAGAAGTGGCCGCTCGGGGCGGCAAGATAGTCCTGATCACCGATGCGAAGGGGGCTTCGGAAGCGACGGTGGATACACTCGGCACCATCGTGCTGCCGACAATGGCCGCAAGCTTTACGCCGATGGTCTATGCTATTCCGGTCCAGCTCTTAGCTTACCATACCGCTGTCGCAATGGGCGCGGACGTGGATCAGCCGCGAAATCTCGCGAAATCGGTCACTGTGGAATGAGGCTGAAATGTTTTTGTCCAGGCCTAGAAGTCTCGGTCGACCCGCTCGGGCTTGCGTTTCGTTACCTCGGTTGGGTGATAGAATTCAACTAGTTTCTAATCCGGGAAATTGCTCGTAGCTGGCCACATCAACCAATGCGGCTGTCAGCCCGATTGGTCTGATATCTAAACGCTCGGCCGGCTCGCTTTGTGCTGATAGCCTCATTTCAAATTAGGTCGCTACATCCGTCGGCGGACATGAGTGGCTGTTGCTCACTGGCGGGAACTGCTGCGCGTCAACGCGAGCGCGGACCTGAAGGGGACTGCGCGTGGCCAAATCGCTGCTAACTGGAAGTATTCAGAGCGAGTTGCAGTTCCGTGCGAAACGATGCTCGGTAGTGGGGATCTTCGTTCCGATGTGTTTTGGATCAGACATGAACTCAAGCCTGGGGGTGGAATCAGATGCCGCCTCGATCGCCATATGCCTTCAGCGCGTTGTCCAGACACTTGAGTAGCTCTTTTCCGCCAAGCGGTTTGGCGAGAAATCCCATCGCTCCCGCGTCCATAGCCGAGGCGCGCACGCGCTCGTCGGGGAAAGCTGTAATGAAGATGAACGGTGCGTCGTAACCACGCGTCCGCACCTCTGCCAAAAGATCCAGCCCGCTCATCGCTGACATCTGCACATCGGTAATGACACAGGATGTCTCGGCCAACTGCGGCGACAGCAGGAGTGCCTCGGCGGACGAAAATATTTGCACGTCGTAGCCACGCGATTTCAAAAGGTTTTCTGTCGCCGCACGGACCGAGGCGTCGTCGTCGACGACAGAAATCAAAGGCGTGGACAAGATGAGCCCTCCCAACGCAGTACAGCGGCTATCGAAGCGCTAGCCACTTTCGGCGAAAAGTGGGCTTAAGTGATAGACTTGTAAAATCATACTTGGGTTTGTTCAGGACGATTGGAACTAATTCCCAGCGTCTCGCTCATCCTGATCAAGTCGGCCAGCGAGCGGGCACGCATTTTTTTCATGACGTGTCCGCGATAGATTTTGACGGTAATCTCCGCGAGCCCGAGTTCGGCGGCTATCTGTTTGTTCATCAGGCCGCCTGCGACAAGTCTCATCACTGCCTGCTCTCGGGGGCTTAGGGTCTCAAATAGCGACTGCAGGTTCGCGACGGCTCGCTGAGCTTCCCGTCTCTTGCGATCGCGTTCAGTCGCCGCAACGACGGCATCAAGCAGCTCCTGATCGCGGAATGGCTTGCTGAGAAAATCGACGGCACCTCCCTTCATGGCCCTGACAGTCATGGGAATGTCGCCATGGCCGGTAATGAAAATGATCGGGATGTGTATGTTCAACCTGGCCAGCTCGGTCTGGTAGTCAAGGCCGCTCAGGCCTGGCAGTCGAACATCAAGAACTAGACAGCTGGTGACGTCCGGAATTTGGGTCTGCAGCATCTCCCGGGCCGATCCGAACGCGATGACCTCCAACCCCACCTGTTTAAAAAGGTTCGTAAGCGAACGGCGCACGGAGATGTCATCCTCAACGACAAAGACGATCGCCTTCGTCGAGGCCTCGGCATTGCTGCCTTCACCTGGCGAATCAAATCGTTCTGTCACAACACGGCCTCCTTATGCAGCGGCAGGGTGAACTGGAAGGTCGCGCCCGGTCCATTTTTGGGGACCATTGACAGCCGTCCTCCATGAGCTTCCACGATCGAACGGCAGATCGAAAGGCCCATTCCAAGGCCGGTCGACTTGGTAGTGAAGAAGGGATCCAGGACGTGGTCCGCGTCCTTCTCGGCTATGCCGACGCCGCAATCGGCCACAGCGAGCTGCACGTGTCCCAGATCGTCCTTGGATGAATGAATCAGAAGTTCGCGCGGCCGGTCTGTAACTGCGTCCATCGCCTCGATTCCGTTCATCACCAGGTTAATGATCACCTGTTGTAGCTGAATTCGATCACCGAGGATCATAGGCAACGCGGCCGTCAACTCGGTTCGCAACCTCACCCGGTGGCTCACCAGCTCTCGTGTTACCAGCGCAATGACGTCCTTAACTACCTCATTAATATCGAGCGGCACCATCTCAATTTCGCCTTTCTTCGCGAGCGCGCGAACGCGACGGATCACCTCGCTTGCCCGAATTGCGTCTTCGATGATCCATTCCACGGAGGAACGCGCGGCGGCAAGATCAGGAGCCTCGCGACCCATCCAGCCGAGGCACGCCTCGGAGTTGTTGATAATAGCGGCGAGAGGCTGGTTTATTTCGTGGGCGATCGAGGTTGTCAGTTCTCCTAACGCTGTTACTCGCGTCACATGTGCAAGCTCCGCTTGCGCTTTCCGTAGTTCTTGTTCGGCTTGATCGGCGCGAATGGTAGCGGTAATGTCAGTGCTCACGCCACGGTAGCCAAGGAAAGTACCATTTCCATCGAAAAACGGCTTGCCACTCGTGCGGACATATATTGGAGATCCAAACCGATTCTGCGTACGATAAACGAGGTCCCTAAATGGCTGGTGCGCCTGCAACGTCGCCCGATGCTGCCGCCACTTCTCGGGTTCCTCTTCGAGGTCGCACGCGATGTCCCAGCGAAAGAGGCCCGTCAATCCTGTGGCCAAAATTCCCGCAGCGCTGGTGTGCTCAGACACGTGAGTGACCTGGTGATCCGGCCCGGTCTCCCAGAGCCAGTCGGAAGCTGTTTCGGCGTAGTCGCGAAAGCGCTGTTCGCTTTCGCGCAACGCGGCAAGTGTGTTTTCCAGGCGTTCCTTAGCTGCGTGTTGCTCGGTCACATCCATATGCGTTCCGATCAACTCGCGGACCATACCATCACTGCCGACCACCACGTGCGCAACGGAGTGTATGCGTCTTATCCCGCCATCTGGTACAAGGATACGGAAATCATATTCGAACCGCCGCTCCTTAAGTTCAATCGCTTGGCGCTGCACCTCCTGTAGCCGCGGCAGGTCGTCCGGATGGATGCGTGATCGAATGGTCTCGATCGATACCGGCTCTTGTGGGCTAAAGGCAAACAGACGATCGACCTCGGCGGAGCGATACACGAAATCTAGACCGTGGACATCCCAGGCCCAACTTCCTGTGTGAGTGAGATGCTGGGCCTCTGCCAGATACGCCTCGCTGCGGCGCAACTGCTGTTCGGCTGTCCTCGCTGCCGTAACGTCGGTGGCTGCGCCAACAAACTCAATCTCGCCAGAAGCGGTTCGCGTGGCACGTGCCTGCGCGTGAATGTGCTTAATCGAGCCGTCCGGTAGCAGAAGCCGGTATTCGTGCTCGAAATCGCTCTGGTCTCGCATCGCGCGATCGATAATTTCTCTAACCGAAGCCCTATCATCTGGATGAGTGCGCTCAACGACGAGGTGCGGCTCGGGTTGCACGGTCTCAGGATCCAATTGGAAAATCCGAAATGTTTCCTTTGACCAGAAAGCCTCACCCGTAGTTGTGTTCCAGCTGAAGCTACCTGTGTGACTCAACTCCTGCGCCTGGGCCAAATGTGCTTCGCTCCGCTGTAGCGCAAGTTCGGTCCGCCTTCGCTCCGTGATATCTTCGCAGGCGATAAGCACAATGGGCCGCTGATCCGCCCAGAGCATGGCTTTGGCGTTTTCACGTACCCACAAGACCGAGCGGTCCTTCCTGACTTTCTGGGCATCCCACGTGCGCGTTTGTCCGACATTCTCAAGGCAGCTGCGAACGCATTCGCGAGCGAACGCGCGATCCTCCTCGAGAAATACGTCCAGCACACATCGGCCGATCAGTTCGGCACGAGTATAGCCGAGTTGTGTCGCGCCGAGCGTATTGACGTTGAGGATAGTACCGGCTTCATCGACCATGACGTACATGGCCGGGTTGTGCTCGAAGATCGCGCGCCAGAGTTTTTCGCGATCCTCCAAATCCGCCGCACTCCGCTGAAGTTGGGCTGCGGCCCCACGCGCAGTCTCTCGTTCCTGGCGGAGCTTGCCCATCAGGTACGTTCCCGCAACGGAGACAATAAAAAATGCAACGACGACTGGAAGATCGTGGGGGTCATCGAATCGCAGACTGAACGCCGGCGGCGCAAAGTAGTACGCGAGAACAGCGATCGCTGCGACGCAAAGCGCGGACGACGCGATGAAGATGCCCATTAACGAAAATAGCAATACTACTAACATATAGGCGAACGCCGCCGCGGCAAAATGCGCCTGAAGGTATACGCATATCAATGTAACGGCGGCGAGCGTCATGCCGCCGAAGGTGAACTGCGGGGCTGAACGTTTACGACTGCTGATCTGGACAAACATTTTGAGACCGTCCGGCCTGTTCTCCGGCGAGAGCTATAGCATTTTCGGCAAAAATGGGGCAATCTTCAACGCTTGGGTTTAGCGTGTGCGAGATTGGTCACCTCCGACCGAACTCAGCACGCGCCGGGAAAAAACGCATTATAAACATACGTATAATTGTCCTAAACTTTCCGATGGGTGTCACTGACGGGGCTGCAGGCGAAGCTTAAACGTCTGCTTTGCGCCGCCTCCGGTAGCCATTCGGCGCACTCGCTCGCTCGTTTGGCCGATGCACCCTCTACACCCGCTGCGTACTGCCGAACCACTCACCTCGCCGGCAAGGCCGCTTCTACGAAGAACTGCAAGTTCAGGCGCCGAAACAGACGCCGGCGTTACGTGAGTGCTACCTATCGGATCAGGCCATCACGAGTAGTCGCAAAAGACTCGTCTCCAACCGGTGTCGCTGGAATTGAGCGCCGACGCCGAAGCCAGCGCAGCCTTATATGACCCGCGACTGCTCCGTCGAGTGCCATCTAATCCAAGCTGATCACCGCCATGGCTTGAATGAGGCAGCGCGCATGAGGAAATGCCGCTTATTAAGAGTATTCGTCGGCGGAGAAATTCCCAGTTCGGCATGCGGAAATCACTCTTGATCTGGTTCGCCAAACGCTCCCCAAGCATTGCACCGCCGGTAGCCCCTGACCGCGAAAGAGAAGCCGCGAAAGGAGCCTCTACTTCTTTGCTCGCCTGCCTCTAGGATAAGCTGCCTGGCAGCGGTGCTGACCGAGGGCCCTACGCCAGAAGCGCACGGGATAAAGTTCGTGTCGGACGGGCGGCGGATAAGTTCCGGAACCTACCTCGTTGTGCTTGTCGAGTCGCTAGTGGTGGAAACGTTAGGCTGGTTGAGCCGAGACTGCAGCGTTGCGTGATCGAGCTCGCCTTCCCACCAGGATACGAACACGCACGCGATGCCATTGCCGATGATGTTGGTAAGGGCGCGCACCTCGCTCATGAACTTGTCGATCGAAAACACGATCGCCATGCCGGGCACCAGAGCTGGGTTTACCACCGACAATGTCGCAGCGAGCGTGATGAACCCTGCGCCGGTGACGCCGCTGGCTCCCTTCGACGTTAGCATTGCTACGAGCAAAATCGTGAGCTGCTGGCCAAACGTGAGATCGACGCCGAGTGCCTGCGCAATGAACAATGTTGCAAGTGTCATATAGATATTGGTGCCGTCGAGGTTGAAGGAGTAGCCAGTTGGCACCACCAGCCCGACCACCGGCTTAGAGCAGCCTAGCCGCTCGAGCTTCTCCATCAATTGCGGCAGCGCGCTTTCGGAGGACGAAGTGCCGAGCACGATTAGAATCTCGTCCTTGATATAGACAAGGAACTTGAATATCGAAAAGCCAACGAGGCGGGCGATTAGACCAAGCACTACCAACACGAATAGCGCGGCCGTCACGTAGAATAGCGCGATCAGACCGATGAGATTGCCGAGTGCTCCGGGCCCGAACTTACCGACTGTGAAAGCCATGGCGCCGAAGGCACCGATCGGAGCCGCTTTCATTATGATAGCGATCACCCCGAACGCCGCGTGCGCGACGTCGTCAATCATGCCGCGCAGACGCTCTCCCCGCTTTCCCAGCGCCATCAGCGAGAATCCGAAAAGGATCGCGAAAAGGAGAACTTGCAGAACATCGCCGCGAGCGAAGGCGCCGACCACGCTATCGGGAATGATGTTGAGAATAAAGTCGACGCTCTTCGAGGCTTCCGCCTGCTTGACGTAATTGGCGACCGCCGCAGCATCTGGCTTGACCGCAAGGCCATGGCCAATTCGTACCAGATTGCCCATAACGAGGCCCAACAGTAAGGCAAAGCTGGAAACAATCTCGAAATAGAACAGCGCCTTGACGCCGACGGACCCGACTTTCTTTGCATCCTGAATATGGGCAATGCCAGATGCGACGGTGCAGAATATAATCGGCGCGATCACCATCTTGATGAGCTTGATGAACCCGTCACCGAGCGCCTTAACCCAATCGTTGGTGGCGACAGACGGCAAGAGGCAGCCGAGCACCGCGCCAATCAAGATTGCGATTAGCACTTGCACGTAGAGTATCTTATACCAAACTTGCGACGCGCGTAGAGGCGATGCAGCTGCCATGGTAGTCATGACGCTTCCTTCCCGAAAATACTCGTTGAGACGCCGAGTCGCTGCGAGGCGACAGCGTCATACGAGACTCATCATTTTAGCCGTGTCCGATTGAAGGCAGTTCCGGGAGCCGGTGCGACCATCTAAAGGCAGGCGTTTAGTTGCGTTATCCATTTTCCGTAAGCAAGATCTGCACCAGATGTCCGAACTGGGCCGATCAACTAGCGGCCGACAACTCTTCTTTCGTCAGCGGCACCGGCTCACTGGTATGACCTCGTTCCCAAGGTCGAGCACAAAAATGGAGCATAGCGGGCTCAAGCGGCGTAACTTCCCGGCCGTAGGTGCGGAGTGCTGAGATCGATGCATCAATACGTAGCATCGGTAAAATTGATAATTTGGATTTCTGTATTTGCTGTATGGAAGCCCGGTTTAAGCACTATCTTGCGCGAAAAATTCTTGGCATGAGCTGCGTTGTGGCTAGCGGCTAAGCTCGTTCTTGCAAGGAGGGCGCCAAGGCTGCGCTGACGATCCGCATCAGCCAAGTCGGTCAGAAGCGGCATTCACTGGCGGGCCGTCGCACCCTTTTGCCAAGTCGCAGAAGCAGCCTACGGCGTTTCTTAGCTGCACCCTTTGTGTTGCCGCCATACACAGGCTTCCTGCGCGGCGCGAACCGTCTACCATTCTTAGTAACATCTTTTCGGGAGAAAAATTCCGATGCTTCGTTGTGCGGCTGTCGCTGTCTGCTCAGGAACAAAGGATGCCGGAACCCTGACAGAGCGTCGTTAGGTCCGCTCCAAAGCGGCATTGGCACGAACCCGACTTTCTCTCACATTTGAGGATAGAGACCTCAAGGTTCGTAAGCGGCACAAGAATTGCTGATGACAGTGAGAAACGACCTGTCAGATGAATCGAGGCGGACCCGCCACCGGGGTTGTCGATGAAGCTCGCGATGTTGGTCTTTCTCCTAGACGAGGCGCGCGTGAATTTGGCCGCGGCGACGACCTGCGGCGCGAGCAAATCGCGATTCGCGCCACATCACCAGGTGAGACCGGCGTACAAGCGATCGATGTCTCGATACGGTGACCTGCGCCCACCTGTGAGCTGACGCACGTGGATGTCGTTTGGGCAAAGATTTCGCAATCTGTTGTGCTCACGATCGAGCTCGCCAGCGTAACGACCGTGATCCTTCTCATGGTTGGAGTGCCCCTCGCTTGGTGGTTGGCGCGTTCGAAGACTCTCGCAAGTGAGGCGGTGGCCGCGGTTATCGTCTTACCGCTAGTGCTACCGCCCACGGCTCTCGGCTTTTGCGTAGTGGTTTTGCTTGGCCCCCACGGACCGGCTGGCGTTATCGCCTTTTTCTGAGGCGAGCGCACGCTCTCCTTTACTTTCGCAGGAATCGTGGTCGGATCGGTCCTGTCGGCGCTGCCGCTGGTCGTGCAGCCGATCCGCAACGCCTTTGTTGCGATGGACGATTGCCCGTTGGAAACGAACCGGCGCGTTTCGCCGTTGCATGCCTTCGGCGCCGTGAGCGCGCCGCTGGCGCGACTGGAGTTTGTCAAAGCCGCCCTAATTGGCTTTTCTCATACGATCGGCACATTTGGCGTGGTGATGATGATCGGGGCAATATTCCTGGGCGCACCAAAGTGCTGTCGGCTTACGTCGTAGACTACGTCCAGGCGGCGCGCTGGCGCGAAGCAAGCGTGCTTGTGGGTGGTATGATGATGTTCGCTTTGGCCATAATCTTCACTTTGGCGCTGCTCAACAGACATAGTGCCGGCAGGATTACCTAATCGTCTTAGATCTGCCGCCCGACGTATCTGAGCAAGCAGCGGTCTTGCAAACCGGCCCATCGATCCTTGTGAGCTTGCAATGAACAAGCTAGTTGTAGCCGCAGCCGCTGCTGGAATCGATCTCAAATCAATGCACTCCGCGCCTCTGCCCGAGCGACGGCCGATGAGGTTGGCGTTTCTCAGCAGCGCCTTGGCAAACTAGACGAGTTCTGCGCTAGCGAGATCGCGAGCAAACGCGTGCCGGGTGCGGTGATCGCAATTGCCAGAGGCGGCAAGCTGATTCACTATAAAGCGTGCTGGCAACTCGATGCGGCAACGGGACCGTGGATGCGGAACTTCGTCAAGACTGGAGTTGGTTGTTGGTCTTCTGGGAGCGGAGACCGCAAATTCGCACCGATGTATCCCTATCGCGCAGTTTTGACGGTCGGCCAATATGTCGCACGATCCGCTCGGCACACGCGGGTTTGAAATCCTGCGAAGGGTGTCAAATATCGCTTAATTCCTGCGTCATTTTGGCCGGGTGCGTCGCGATATCGCTGCGCACTTCCGATAAGAAGGGCGCATCAGGCTGGGAGTGTTCAAATGAAGGTCGGAGTCCCGAAGGAAATCAAGACGCACGAATATCGCGTGGGTCTTACCCCTGGAGCTGCCCGCGAGTATGTGGCAGCGGGCCACCATGTGGCGATCGAGACCAATGCCGGTGTTGGCATTGGTGCAACCGATGACGATTATCGCAAGGCTGGCGCGACGGTTCTGACCTCGGCAGCTGAGGTATTCGCATCGAGCGAGATGATCGTAAAGGTCAAGGAGCCTCAGCCGTCGGAGTGGGCTCAGCTTCGTGAGGATCACATTCTGTTCACTTATCTGCATCTGGCTCCCGACCCTGATCAAGCTAGGGGCCTCTTGGAATCTGGATGCACCGCGATCGCGTATGAGACCGTAACTGATGCGCATGGCGGTCTTCCACTGCTGGCGCCGATGAGCGAGGTCGCGGGTAGGCTTGCGATCGAAGCAGCGGGTAGCGCACTGAAACGCAGTACAGGCGGACGAGGGCTGCTGATCGGTGGGGTGCCCGGTGTTCAGCCTGCCCGAATCGTAGTGATCGGGGGTGGCGTGGTTGGCACTCACGCGGCACGCATGGCGGTCGGCCTGGGCGCAGAAGTCACCATCATCGATCGGTCGATAATCCGGCTACGCGAGCTGGACGAGCTATTCGAAGGGCGCGTTCGCACCAGGTTTTCGACCATCGAGTCCATAGAGGAAGAGGTATTTGCGGCGGATGTGGTGATTGGTGCGGTGCTCGTTCCAGGTGCGAGCGCGCCGAAGCTGGTCAGCCGGAGCATGCTGCGCTCAATGCGCAAGAGGGCGGTGCTCGTGGACGTCGCTATCGATCAGGGCGGCTGCTTTGAGACATCGCACCCGACCACTCACGCTGAACCAACTTACGAAGTAGATGGCGTTATTCATTATTGTGTAGCCAATATGCCCGGAGCGGTGCCGCTTACGTCGAGCCAGGCACTGAATAACGCGACTCTGCCGTTTGGTTTGGCTCTGGCCAACAAGGGGTTTTCCGCCGTACTCGAGAACCCACATCTGCGCACAGGCCTCAACGTCCATCGGGGCCGGCTAACTTACAAAGCGGTGGCCGAGAGTCTCGGGCTGCCCTTCTCACCGATCGAACAGGCTGCTGCCTGATCCCAGAGGCCCTCATGGGCGTTTCCTCCCTGACTTAAGGCCACCTTTCGGGGTGGCTTTTTTTTTGGCTGCATCAATCGGCTACATCAATCCGATGACCTCCGCATATTTGAAGTGCGGAGCGAAGCAGAGGATCACCAGACTAGCGCTCGCCTCACCTGCCACCAAGATGAAGACAAATGTTCTGACCCCTGCAGACAACTGAGAATGCATCCCTAGGTCCAGGGGATGCCCAGGACCGGCGCGACTCTACTTGAGGCAATCGCTGCGGCCATTCTGAAGGGGCTTTGGAGACGCGGTCCCGACCTGCGATGACCAGCGTGATGCTGTCGCCTAAGTCGCAGCTGTCCTGGTGACTGGAGCCGACGCGATGCGCTCGGGGCAGACCTGATCCTCCCCGGACCACTTTTTGATGTGGCTTGATGCGTCGATTGTAGTCGCGATACGGTCCCCTTGGAACAGTCTCAGATCGTATCCGTGAGGCTAGCATGGTTCACGTGACCGCGGTGCCGTGACATCGATCATGTGCAAACCCCAGCATCAAGATCAAGCTGTCGTGTTTCGTTGTAGGATTTGCGACACGTGTCCACGCGGCGACTTGCGGCAACGAAAAGACTTCGGACGATTCAAGCGTAAACTGCCTGGCACAAGACTTGATAGCGAGAAACTGTCCCGCACCTTTGCTTATGGAACCGCAGTGATGGCCTACAAGATAATTGCATCCCAGTGCACCGTCTGCGGTGCGTGTGAGTTCGAGTGTCCAAATGCTGCGATCAGCTTGAAGAACGACATATATGTGATCAATCCGTCCCAGTGTACCCAGTGTGAGGGACATTTTGACGCGCCCCAATGCGCCGTCGTTTGCCCCGTGCCAGATACCTGCGTGCCAGCACAGGTGGGCTAGCCGATGGGCGGATCTCCTGCACGACACATGATGAAGGCGCTTTCGACAAAACGCCGGCTTTCCGATCGGTCTCCTGCTTTTCCACTCACTAGCCCCATATTCGAAGTGACTTGCGGGAGCCGCTCTCGCAATCCTCGCTGGCGGGGAGCTGCCGTTGCGCGAGTGGAGCGGGCAATGGTAGCTGACCGAGCGATGGTCGAGCGCGTCAAGCGCATCGACGTCGATAGGTATCGTTATGGGTTTGCGGCCCTGATCGAGTCCGACAAGGCCCCCGAGGGGCTAGCGGAATAGGCCGTTGAGCTGAAGAAGGCCGGCGTGCCTTTCATGCCGATCTCGGAGGCGATCCGAACCGGTGCAGAAATATCTCGGCTCGGCGGTTCCGCCCTCAGATAATTTCTACGCGACGCTGAACTCGGCGGTGTTGTCCTACGGCTCGTTCATCTACGTGCATCCTGCGCGGCGATAACTCCCGCGGTGAGCTCTACTCCATCGCGATCTCGAACGGCTTCCAGCAGGTCGACTCGGGCACCAAAACGATCCATCTCGGCAAGATCACGTCGAGCCACATCATCTCCAAGGTCATCGCCGCCGGCAAGTCGCTGAACACCTGTCGTGACCTCGTCACCGCGCACCGCAAGGCGGTCGGCGTGCGATAACTTCACGGTCTGCGATTCCCTGATGATCAGCGTGCGTGCACTTATCAACGCGGAAACTGCTCACGTGATTGGTGGCCCTACGCATCTTGCACTGTGATCGGACCTATGAGGTCGCGTGCGCAGCACCTGAGATAGACGCTTGGCAAGCCTCGGTTGGTAAGCGCGCATTGCAGGCAAGTTCCCCCTTTCGTCGCATGAGGCTGCTGCCGCGGGCAAGCGCGAAGAAGAGTGACCCACGACGCGCCTTCTTCCATTTCGAACAAGGCAAAGCGAGAGTTCTCTGACAAAGCGTGATGTCGGATTTGCAACAACACCTCGGTTACGGGACTAAGCGCACTAAGCAATTTTGATTATTTGACTTTTTGGTGCTCGCGGCTCGCTGGCATGCTGGTTGCAAAAGTCTTGGATCAAGAAGCCTCCCTCGCAACAGCTAACCTTTGAAGGACATCAGATGAGTCTGGCCACGACCCGGAGCACCGCAGAAATCAGGGCTCGCAACAAGGAGCTGATCGAGGAGGTGCTGAAGGTCTATCCGGAAAAAACCGCGAAACGGCGTGCCAAGCACCTCAACGTTCACCAGGCCGGCAAGGCCGATTGCGGCGTGAAGTCTAACATTAAATCCATACCTGGCGTGATGACGATTAGGGGATGCGCTTATGCAGGCTCAAAGGGGGTGGTCTGGGGACCCATCAAGGACATGGTCCATATCAGTCATGGCCCGGTAGGCTGCGGCCAGTATTCGTGGGGGTCCCGGCGCAACTATTACGTTGGGACGACGGGCATCGATAGCTTCGTGACTTTGCAGTTCACCTCCGACTTCCAGGAAAAAGATATTGTATTCGGCGGCGACAAAAAGCTTGTCAAAGTCCTTGATGAGATCCAGGAGCTCTTTCCCCTCAACAACGGCATAACGATCCAATCGGAATGCCCGATCGGCCTGATCGGTGACGATATCGAGGCCGTCTCAAGAGCGAAATCCAAGGAATATGGAGGCAAGACCATCGTTCCCGTCCGTTGTGAGGGTTTCCGGGGCGTGTCGCAATCATTAGGCCATCACATTGCAAACGATGCGGTGCGCGACTGGATTTTTGATCATATCGAGTCCGACGGAAAACCGAAGTTCGAGCCGACGCCGTACGATGTTGCGATCATTGGCGACTACAACATCGGTGGTGACGCCTGGTCGTCGCGAATTATGCTGGAGGAAATGGGCCTGCGGGTAATTGCTCAGTGGTCCGGAGATGGTTCACTTGCAGAGCTCGAAGCAACCCCTAAGGCAAAACTCAACATTCTGCATTGCTATCGTTCCATGAACTACATCTCGCGTCACATGGAAGAAAAGTTCGGTATCCCTTGGTGCGAGTACAACTTCTTTGGACCCTCAAAAATAGCGGAGTCGTTGCGCAGGATCGCCGGATATTTCGACGACAAGGTCAAGGAGGGTGCCGAGAGAGTGATCGAGAAGTACCAGCCGCTAGTGGACGCGGTGATCGCAAAATTTCGCCCGCGCCTGGAGGGCAAGTCGGTGATGCTGTACGTCGGTGGCCTCCGTCCACGTCACGTGATTGGCGCATACGAGGATCTCGGCATGAATGTCATTGGCACCGGATACGAGTTCGGTCACAACGACGACTATCAGCGCACAGCTCAGCATTACGTGAAGGACAGCACGCTCATTTACGACGACGTCAATGGCTACGAGTTCGAGCGCTTCGTCGAAAAACTCCAACCCGATCTTGTCGGCTCGGGCATCAAGGAAAAGTACGTTTTCCAAAAGATGGGTGTGCCGTTCCGGCAGATGCATTCGTGGGACTATTCGGGGCCATATCACGGGTACGATGGGTTTGCGATCTTTGCGCGCGACATGGACATGGCCATCAACTCGCCGGTTTGGAAAAAAACGAAGGCTCCCTGGAAGAAAGCGCCGATCGCCGAGCTCCAGGCTGCAGAATAAAGCCATTCATTTCGCTCCGTGGGAAAGCCCGGGCGATGCCAATCTCGATAGTGAAGGATTTCACCAATGGCGCAGAGTGCCGAACACGTGCTCGATCATGTCGAACTGTTTCGCGGTCCAGAATACCAGCAAATGCTGGAGAAGAAGAAAATATTTGAGAATCCTCGCGATCCCGCCGAGGTCGAACGTATAAAGGAATGGACGAAAACGGCCGAATACCGCGAGAAGAACTTCGCGCGGGAGGCGCTAACTGTCAATCCGGCCAAGGCGTGCCAGCCCCTTGGCGCAGTATTCGCTTCTGTTGGCTTTGAGCGCACGTTGCCCTTCGTCCACGGCTCGCAAGGCTGTGTGGCCTATTACCGCAGTCATTTGTCGCGGCACTTCAAGGAGCCGAGCTCCTGTGTCTCTTCATCAATGACGGAAGACGCCGCCGTATTCGGCGGTCTGAACAATATGACCGATGGGCTCGCGAACAGCTACAACATGTACAAGCCCAAGATGATTGCGGTCTCCACAACCTGCATGGCCGAGGTGATCGGCGATGACCTTAACGCCTTCATCAAGACGTCGAAAGAAAAAGGCTCGGTTCCGGCGGACTTCGACGTGCCGTTCGCCCACACGCCGGCGTTCGTCGGCAGCCACGTCACGGGCTATGACAACGCGCTCAAGGGCATTCTGGAACATTTTTGGGATGGTAAGGCGGGAACAGCGCCGAAGCTGGAGCGCAAACCTAATGGAGCGATCAACATCATTGGTGGGTTCGATGGCTATACCGTCGGGAACCTTCGCGAGATCAAGCGCATCTTAGAATTGCTGGGCATCCAGCACACGGTTCTCGCCGACAATTCCGACGTGTTTGATACTCCTACAGATGGCGAATTCCGGATGTATGACGGTGGCACGACTCTGGAGGACGCCGCGAGCGCGATTCACGCCAAGGCGACGATCTCCATGCAGCAATGGTGCACGGAAAAAACGCTAACCTTCGTGGCGGAGCATGGACAGGACGTCCTATCCTTTAATTACCCGGTCGGCTTATCCGCAACGGATGACTTCATCGTCGCGCTGTCACGCATCAGCGGCAGAGAAATTCCCGAGCAGCTCGAGCGAGAACGTGGTCGCCTGGTGGATGCCATTGCCGACTCGAGCGCTCATGTACATGGCAAGAAGTTCGCTATCTATGGCGACCCGGATCTTTGCTATGGACTGGCAGCGTTTCTGCTCGAACTCGGCGCCGAGCCGAGGCATGTGCTGTGCACCAACGGCAACAAAGCGTGGCAGGAGAAAATGCAAGCGCTGTTTGGAAGCTCGCCATTTGGGCAGGGCTGTCAAGCTTATCCGGGCCGAGATCTCTGGCATATGCGCTCACTCTTGTTCACTGAGCCGGTCGATTTTCTGATCGGCAACACCTACGGGAAGTACCTGGAACGTGATACCGGAACACCGCTGATTCGGATCGGCTTTCCGATTTTTGATCGGCATCACCATCACCGCTCCCCAGTATGGGGCTACCAAGGCGGCCTGAATGTGCTGGTGAAGATCCTGGACAAGATCTTCGACGAGATCGACAAGAACACTAACGTTCTTGGCAAGACGGACTACAGTTTCGACATCATTCGCTGAGGCGCGTTGGGCGTGCCATCGCCCAACGCAATGGCACGTTCGATGCTACGCGACGGCTTTCATTGTTTGCCCTGAGAGGATACCGGATGACTGCACTAGCGGCCACGGTCCAGAATGTGTTCGATGAGCCGGGCTGCGCCAAGAATGGCAGTAAGTCGGAGGCTGAGCGCAGGAACGGCTGTACCAAACAGCTGCACCCGGGTAGTGCTGCCGGCGGCTGTGCCTTCGATGGCGCCAAGGTTGCGCTACAGCCGTTCACCGATGTCGCTCACTTGGTGCATGGTCCCATCGCCTGCGAAGGTAATTCCTGGGATAATCGCGGTGCGGCGTCATCGGGTTCGAACCTATGGCGCACCTCATTCACAACTGATTTGACCGAAACCGATATTGTATTCGGCGGCGAGAAGCGGCTCTGCAAAGCGATCAAGGAGATCATCGACAAGTGGGATCCGCCCGCCATCTTTGTCTATCAAACCTGCATCCCCGCGATGATCGGCGACGACATCAACGCAGTTTGCAAGGCAGCATCTGAAAGATTTGCCAAGCCCGTCATCCCAATCAATTCCCCTGGATTCGTCGGCTCGAAGAACCTCGGTAACAAGCTCGCGGGCGAGGCTTTACTCGATTATGTGATCGGAACGCGTGAGCCTGACCACGTGACACCGTATGACATCAATCTGATCGGAGAATACAACCTTTCGGGAGAGCTCTGGCAAGTGAAGCCGTTGCTGGACGAGCTTGGAGTGCGGATCCTCTCCTGCATCTCTGGCGATGGCAAATATCACGAAGTCGCTTCATCTCATCGCGCGCGGGCAGCGATGTTGGTGTGCTCAAAGTCCATGATCAACGTGGCACGCAAGATGGAGCAACGATACGCGATCCCATTCTTCGAGGGGTCGTTCTACGGTATTCAAGATTCAAGTGAAGCGTTACGGCAGCTAGCCCGCTTGCTGGTGGAACGCGGCGCCCCGACAGATCTGGTCGGGCGCACCGAAGCGGTGATTGCGCGCGAGGAAGCGCGGGCCTGGGCTGCCATCGAGCCGTACAAGCGGCGGTTCGAAGGCAAAAAGGCGTTGCTGATCACGGGCGGTGTCAAATCATGGTCAGTCGTTGCCGCACTCCAGGAATCCGGGCTGGAGTTAGTCGGAACCAGTACCAAGAAATCGACCCGAGAAGACAAGGCGCGCATCAAGGAGCTGATGGGGCAGGACGCCCACATGATCGAAGACATGACCGCCCGCGAAATGTACAAGATGTTGAAGGACGCAAAAGCGGATATCATGCTATCGGGTGGCAAATCGCAGTTTGTTGCGCTGAAGGCGGCGGTGCCATGGCTTGATATCAACCAGGAGCGTTGCCACGCCTATATGGGCTACGTCGGAATGGTCAAGCTGGTGCAGGAGATAGATAAGTCGCTCTCCAGTCCGATGTGGGAGGAGGTACGCAGACCAGCGCCATGGGAGGCTTTGGCCAAGGCGAGGGAGCAGATGCAATCTCGCATGGTCGCGGTCACCCCCGATCCGGCGCACGCCGAAGCGGCGCGCCGCACGCGAAAGATCTGTGAGTGTAACAACGTTGGTCTGGCTACGATTGAGGATGCAATTTACCCGCACGGCTTGAGGAGCGTCGCGGCGGTCCGAGAGCATACCAATGCGGTCGGTGGCTGCTGCCAGAGGCGCATCGAAGGCATGTCGGTGTGTGAGCCATCTGATATGCGACAAGCTGCGGAGTAGGGAATCGTCATGGCCCTGCTCCTGCCGCCATCAAAAGCCTGCACTGTCAACCCGCTCAAAATGAGCCAGCCGATCGGCGGCGCATACGCCTTCATGGGGCTGCGCGGGGCGATGCCGCTTCTGCACGGCTCCCAAGGGTGCACATCCTTTGGATTGACGTTGTTTGTTCGGCATTTCAAAGAAGCAATACCCCTGCAGACCACCGCGATGAGTGAGGTGGCGACCGTCCTCGGCGGCTACGAGAATCTCGAGCAGGCGATACTGAATATCTCTAACCGCACCAAGCCGAAGGTCATCGGAATCTGTTCGACCGGTGTCACCGAGACCAACGGCGACGATGTAGATGCTTACCTAAAACTAATCCGGAGCAAGTATCCGCAGCTTGCAAAGTTGCGGCTCGTATATGTATCAACGCCTGATTTCAAGGGTGCGTTCCAGGATGGCTGGGAGAAGGCGGTCGCACGCATGGTGGAGATGCTGGTGGCCGGGGCCAGCGCCCATGGCCTGCGGGATCCATCAAAGGTCAATGTTCTACCGGGGTGTCACCTGACCCCCGGCGACCTTGATGAACTCCGTGTCATCATGGAGGATTTCGGATTGTGCCCCTCCTTCCTCCCTAACATTGCGGGATCGCTCGACGGGCATATCCCCGATGAGTTTACGTCAACGACCCTGGGCGGCATTGACATCGACGAAATCGCGAGCATGGGGCGCGCGGGCTGGACGATTGCAGTCGGCGCGCAGATGCTGCGGCCAGCTGAGGTCATGCAGGCCAAGACCGGTGTGCCTTTTCGTGTGTTCGAGCGGCTGTGTGGTCTCGGTCCGAACGACGAATTCATGACGTTTTTGAGCGAGATTAGCGGTCGCCCCATACCCCAAAAGTATCGACGTCAACGCGGTCAGCTCGCGGATGCTATGCTTGACGCTCACTTCCACATTGGTGGTCGGAAAGTCGCGATCGGTGCTGAGCCAGACCTTCTATTTGATTTGTCCGGCATGCTGCACGATATGGGCGCGCAGGTGACCGTCGCCGTGACAACCACTCAGTCGGAGGTGATCGAGCGGATTAAGACCAAGGAAGTTCTCATTGGCGACCTCGAAGATCTGGAAGGGCTTGCCAAAAAGAGGCATTGCGACCTGCTGATCACGCATTCGCATGGAAGGCAAGCGGCGGCCCGGCTGAAAGTGCCCTTCCACCGTGCCGGCTTTCCGATGTTCGATCGAGTTGGCGCTGGGCATCAGGTATCGGTGGGCTATCGTGGTACCCGGAATCTGATCTTCGAAATTGCCAATCTCGTGATCGCGCATCGCGAGGAGAACGAAAGGCCTACGCCACATAGCTGGCGGACGCCCCCCGGACTACCGCAACGTTCGCCGCATCACCGCTCCGCCGAGGCGACTGAAAGGTCATTTGCATGAAGGTCGCTTTTGCCACTCAGGACCTGAGACGCGTCGACGCTCATTTTGGTTGGGCGAAGAATATCGCAATCTACGATGTCTCGCCCGACGCCCATGTGTTCCTAAATGCGATAGAGTTTGAGGGTGATCTTAAGGAAGACGGCAGCGATGATAAGTTGACGCCGAAGATCGAGGCAATCAAGGATTGCGCAATCCTCTATGTCGCTGCCATTGGTGGTGCCGCGGCCGCGCGAGTGGTGGCTAACAAAATCCATCCTATCAAAGTGGGCAAACCGGAAAGCATTCTGGTGTTGCTAGAAAAGCTCAACGGGGTGCTGAAGGGTACGCCACCTCCTTGGCTGCGCAAGGTCCTGGCAAAGGACCAACCGCGAACGTTCGAGTTCGACGAATGAGGTGATATGACCACAAAAAGTGAGCATGAGAGCAACGAGGCAGCGTTCCTCATCGAACTGGCCAAGATTTGGCGTGCTCAGGACACTAACGGAGCTTGGGGCGGGAAGAGCGATCTTGATCTGCTTGAACCCTATATCTTGAACAAGGAGAAACGGCGCGCATTGCCGATTATTGGTGATCCAGATCCCAATACACTGTGGCGAATTGAGCTGTTCTTCAATGCGGTCGCGCTGTCAATAGAAAGGGAAACCGGCATTATGATCCAGCCGATACTGAAGCTGCATCCTGAAGGGTTTGGCCGCGTAGTGCTCATCGCAGGGCGGTTGGTGGCCGTAAACAAGCAGCTTCGCGATGTGCATCGCTTCGGATTCGATAATTGCGCCAAGCTGGCTCAGGGGGGCGACAAATATGTCAGCGAGGGAATCGGCCTGATCAGGAAATTTCCAGACGTGGCGAACTATTGAGGATACTCGCTGATGGGCGATCGTGAAACACTTAAGGCCGAGCTAAGAAAATTGTCCGTCAAGGCGATACAAGCCAAGATGGATCTGCACGACCTTTCGGAAGAATTACCTACCAACTGGATCTCCATCATGGCAGTGGCGCAGAAGGCGTACGATGCGTATGCCGAACTTGAGCGCAAGGCTTGCGACTTGAAGGCGCTAGAAAATACCTGAAGGGGCAACGCATGTCGTTTCAAACACGAGACGGGCGCGACTGGATACCACAATACCTGATCTCGATCGATCCCAAGAAGTGCATCGGATGTGGCCGCTGTTTCAAGGTGTGCGGCCGAGATGTCATGAATTTGAAAGGAATCGGTGAGGACGGCGAACTTGTCAACGCCGACGACGAAGACGATGAGATCGAAAAGAAGATTATGGTTCTGAAAGATCAGGGCGCCTGTGTCGGATGCGGTGCATGCGCCAGGGTTTGCCCGGCCAATTGCCAGACTCACAGTTCGGCCGAATCTGAAGCGGCTTGAGCGAACACTCGAGTCGCAGCCGGCGAGATATAAGTGTGCGAAAGCTCTATTGCGATCAGGTGAACTCATGGCGAGGCGGCGCGCCAGGAAGGTGTCGGTCAGACATCGAACATCAGGATCGAGCGAGCTAACGCGCTCGCAAGGACCGGCAATGGTTGGGCGCGAGCCACGCATGCCGATACCATAACCGTTGCCCAGAAACACTCGGTCTCTGATAGTCCCACGTATTCGTGGAAAGCGAACTGCGCCTCGCGCAACTATAAGTCGATCAAAGTGCTGTCAGGATGAGCAGAGTTCAAAAGTAGTTAGCCACACATCAGGCGGTCTGATCGAAGCCGATGCTATGCACGTCCGCTTGCGGATCGGGAGAAGGCTAGTTGGCCGCAGCTGCCGATATGTCCGCCTAGATGGTTGGTTGATTCCTTGATAACGTGAGCCAGAAACGCCTCAGTTGGTCTATGGGCGCGTCTGGGCGGCACGACATTTCGCTGGACAGCGGTCCTTGCAACAAACAGCGGGCATCGAGAGCACATTGCAAAATCTCGACACGGTTCGCACGCTTGTTTCCAAATCTCCGTTGCGCGCATTCTTGGGCCAATGTGCCTACTTGGCCGAGTACCATGGGCTATCAGGAGAGGGCGGGTCATCGCCATTAAGCGTTAGCTTCTTGGAAGGACCCGGTTTAGGGAGCCCCTACAATTCACGCGCAGATTGCATCCGTAGTCGCGACCAGGCGCTCAGGAAGCTCTGGTCAGACTGTGGTCAGCTAGGATTATTATCCTTGTCGGCAGAGCTTGCACGGCACGAGCTCGATTGCGTGCAATTTTGCCGATAGGAGAGCGGTCTGATGTATGGCAGAATCGTTGGCTCATCCAGCCAGTTCACAAGCGGTAACCAAGCTGACGATTCGTCAGAGGCGGGAGATAGTCCTCGCTTTGCGGATACAGTTGCGCGGATGGGGCTGGCGGGCTCTTCATCCGAACCAGCGCCGTCATACTCTCTCGTCCCCGAACCGCCCATTCGAAAGATCGACCGCAAAACGTTCAACGATGAAGTTCGCAGATACTTGGGCAGTGATATCAGGCACATCGCCGAGAACCCAGAAGAGTACTCGCCATTCGTGGCTAACAAGGCTGCGCGTGCAGCAATGGTTGCTGGAAGCTACGCTAACACCTATGACGATCCAGATAAGCCAGCACGATTTTTCGGCTACCATTTGGGCGACGAAATTGTCGGAGTTCTAAGAGCCGGAGGTCCGGCGCGGATTAAAGGAGATCATTTTAAACAACAGTTTGGGCGCAACGATATCACATCCGTCGTAGATCTTAGGCTGACTCATCCACTTGTCGAGAACGCTGGCGACATCCTGCTAGAACATCAACTGCGAGAAGACGGCGAACATCCGCTCATCATGTCGCGGCCGGCCTTAGCAGGCATGGAACCGCGTCTTGCCGAAATGGGGTTTGTTCCCGTAGGTCGAGACCACTGGGTGCTTGATCCTCACCAGAACCCGGATGCCTGGACGAAGAACGAAAATGACCAGTGGCAGCGGGTAGGCAAGCCTACGCAGTATCTTTCGAAGGCTGGGGGCGATGACGTCGGTCCGCAAAGAAGCTACGAAACGGATTCGTCGGACGATGATCCTGCATTCTACTTGGAGCGGGCTCTTAGTGGGATGCGCATGGATTGAATTGGCTGCATACAGCAACGGTTTAGGAGTGACGGATTTCACCGTTCTAACCGGGCTCGGTGGTCTTGCTTCACAGGGGGGACGCACGCTCGCGGCGTCCTCCCTCGTTGGCTGAAATGACTGTTCAATCCTTCTCAGAAGGCAGCTATGGCGCTGCCGCGAGATGCACGGTCCGCGGTCATAACGGAGCTTGGTGGCATTAATGGGAAGCAACGACTAGCCACGGCGTCAGCTACCCGGCCAACGGAGTAGAATGCATAGAGCTCAAAGCCGCAGTTGCGCAGCCATCATGGAAAGGGCATCCAATCGCCGAACAAGTTCGGAGTTTGCGCCGGATAGTTGGATGAGCGACCAGACTAGTCGGGTTGGGTCACCACGGACACGAAACGCTCCAGGACTTGTACGGTTCTTGCAAGTCGATTGCACGCCGACATGAACAGCGTCTTCCAACAAACGTGCGATGAAGCAGACCATACCAATCTACGCCATTTGCGGCTTTAAGGACATTCCGAGCCGCCAGGCCATAGGATTCCATCTTATGGTCGTCGAACATGACGGCAAGCAACGGCCGTGGCCCGTTGTCGTAGTTCGGTGGGGCAAAAACGTGCTTGGCTATGTCAATGAATGCCCGCACAACAGCGTCCGATTGGATTGGGAGCAGAACCAATTCCTCGATCCATACGGTATCCGGTTGATGTGCGGCAAGCACGGTTCGACCTTCGAACTCGGCAGCGGCCGGTGTGTCGAAGGTCCATGTCACGGTAGAGCGCTCACGCCGATCGCGTTGGCCGTTCTGGAGGGCGATATCTGCGTCGTGGGTGTTCATCTTGTCGAAGACGATGCATCGACCATCGACTGAAAAGCCCTCTCAGACCGGTCGGTTCTCATTGCGGTTTTTCACAGCGTCCATCCTCTTTAGTCCATCCTCATACGAGATGTCATCATAAGACAGATCGATTTTGTTTGCAGCATCGAGGAGGATATCTAGCTTGCCGCCCGGGTCCAGCCTCTTGATGTCGTCCCTGTTCAGCCCAGTCAGGTCCATCATCTCCTTCCAAACTGTGGACTCGTCGCACGGTAAGACGTGGAAGTTTATATCGCCAAACTTGACTCGGTACTTCGCCAGCAGATCGACGTTGTTGCAGAACATAAAATAGCTGCCTGTGGGGCTTAAGGCGCCGTTAAGAACGGTCGAAACGTCTCCGAGATAGGCAAAGGAGTGTAGGTAGCCGGCCAGCACCGGAATGGTGTGTTCTCCGTCCTGCGCGATGGTTAGAACTTGCTCGATCGAGTAGTCCGGCGGTCGTTTCTCATCCGCGAGCTGAGTTTGGAACTTCAGCGCGATGTCACCGCGAAAACCGAATCGACCCGGCTTGGTAGTCGCGCCTTTGAGTACGGCGTTGAGCAGGCGGCCCTCTCTCTCAAGTCTGCCGAGTGCGGTATTTTCGATTGAAGTCATCAATTTGGTCCTCGATCTAAGGTCTTCACCGGCCCACGGGCCAGGAAGCCAAATGCGATGCAATTTGCCTGCCGCCGGATGTGGAGCGGCCGAGCTTGAAAGAAAGCGGGTTGGTGACTTCGGGCGCCGCAACTACTTGTCAGGAATCTGACTGTTGTTCCAAACCTTACGGCACCGAACCAAGTATCAATAAGAAGCTGCGCGGTGGCACGTGACTTGCTCTTTGCGAGGTCCACTATTGATGAGGCAAAGACATGATCAACCTGACCGACAGTGCGGTGAATGCGATCAAGGGCGCGATGTCATCATCGACGCACTCGCCTGGCGGTCTGCGCGTCGCGATTGAAGCGGGCGGCTGCAATGGATTCAAATACAAAATGGGTCTGGCGGAAGAGCCAAAGCCTGACGAGACCGTGATCGAGTACGCTGGTCTGAAGGTGTTCGTCGATAACAACAGTCGAGAGTATCTGGTCGGTACGACCATTGATTTCGTGCTGGCAACGGAGAGCCCTGGATTCACCTTTCACAACCCGAACGCGACAGCGAATTGCTCCTGCGGAAAATCGTTCAGATGATGGACGGACCTGATCGGCCGATGAGGATGAAAACATTGAACCATGTTGACGGAGCCAGAGCAACTGAAGAAGTTGTCGCTGTGGCGAGGCCGGCCAGTGCTTGTACGTCGTCAAAGATTTCGAGTGTACGGTTTGCAGGTATTCAGGCGCAATTGGGGCGTGAGATCGGAGGATTGGATCGCCTGGTCCTCGTTGCTGCTGCAGACGAGGTGCTGGATTGAGCAAAAATCAAGCACCGATTTACCTCGATAACAATGCAACAACGCGGACTGATCCATCCGTCGTGCAGGCCATGTTGCCGTTCTTTACGGAGCAATTCGGCAATGCGTCGTCCACGCACGCCTTCGGCAACGAGGTCGCAATCGCTCTGAGGCAGGCCCGGAGAGGCTTGAGGCGCCTGGTAGGTAGTGCATACGATCACGAAATCGTCTTTACCTCGGGAGGGACCGAAGCCAATAATGCGGCAATTCTTTCTGCGCTTGCGACGCAGGAAGGTAGAGACGAAGTGGTCACCACTTCGGTTGAGCACTCGGCTGTACTTGCGCTGACGGAGCAATTGAAGACAAGGGGAGTCAAGACGCACATTGTATCCGTAGATGCCTGCGGCCGGCTAGACATCGAGGCGTTTCGCTGTGCTCTTGGACCACGGACAGCGATTGCCTCTGTTATGCTGGCCAATAACGAGACCGGAACGATCTTTCCTGTGGAGTTTTTGGCCGGGTTGACCCGAGAGGCAGGCGCGCTGTTTCACACGGATGCGGTCCAAGCCATTGGCAAGGTGGGTTTGAACCTAAAGGACAGCGCGATCGACATGCTGTCGCTATCCGCGCACAAGCTGCACGGTCCCAAGGGCGTCGGCGCGTTATATCTGCGCAAAGGGACGAAATTCCGGCCGCTGATCCGCGGCGGATCACAGGAAAGAGGGCGTCGCGGGGGGACCGAGAATGTTCCCGGAATTATCGGCCTGGGAAAAGCTGCCGAGCTTGCGGCGGAACGGCTTGAACCTGAGCGCATTCGCATCGGCGCTTTGCGCGACCGCCTTGAACAGGGGATTTTACACAATGGCGGGTGCGTTGTGCTCGGCGACGTCACCAATCGGCTCGCTAACACGACCAATATCGCCTTCGACCATCTTGAAGGCGAAGCCATCGCGCACCATCTCAATCAGGCGGGCATCGCCGTGTCGCTCGGATCAGCCTGCAGCTCCGGCTCAATGCAGCCATCGCACGTCCTGCGCGCTATGCAGGTGCCTACCTGGCGGATGCACGGCGCCGTGCGCTTCTCGCTTTCGCGTGAAACCTCGTTCGCTCAAGTCGATGAAGTCGTTTGCGCAGTGTCAGATATCGTGGCTCGCATGCGCGCCAACTCCCGCCTTACAGTCGGAGAGTAGACTCTATGAAAATCATGATCCGCCGTTCTCCGGATACGGGTCTGTCGATCTACGTACCAAAAAAAGACCTCGAGGAGCCAATCATAGCCTCAGAGTACGAAACCCTTTGGGGCGGCTGGATCAAGGTAGCTAACGGCTGGGTGCTCGATCTGCCCGAGATGGCGAGCGACACGCGATTACCGATTACAATCGACGCGAAGAAGCGGGACGAAAACGGCGGCGATCCGTGAAGGACTCACGCAAATCACTTTGCTGATGCGGATGCAGAGGTCACTGTCGTGGGCCCGGCGCTGGGCCTTCGGACTGCGAGCATTGCACCTATGTCGTTCGGGCATCAGGGAATTATGCAGACGCGATGGACTGAAGGCCGGCCAGGCGCGTCAGCCTGCCTTTGCGCTGGCAAGTTGGCGAGATCCCGCCGTCTCTGGGGAACGAATGGCTCTCGTCGTAGCATATTGAGATCAGCAGAACTACTCCACGACGGCGTTGATGATACAAGGTTTGCTTGGCCATCGGGCAGAAGGGATCGCACTATCATCTTTGGCCCTCATTTCTGCCTGTCAGCGTAGGGCGCGTCGTAGCGGTATTGGCCTTACAAGTCCGAGGCGGCCGGTTCGGATCCGCTTGTTGTGAGAGCGGCAACGCGTGAACCCCATTTAGCTGGAGTCAGGTCGGGCGATCGCAGCGCGAGAATGAAAGCACAAGCATGGAGCTCTGGGTGAGACTGCGACCCATCTGTCGCTTTGATAACAAGCTCATCATTGCTGTTCCTGCAAGCGCGAGTGCGAGCTACGCTAACTCGATAGACCGCGACCTTAATTACTTAATTCTTGCTATGGCATGCAAGTTGCTACCTGGGTTCCTGAGGCTCGCTCGAGGATGATCTTGGGAGGGCGATGATGGTGGGGAAAATAAAATGATCGCGGTCGACGGACGCGGAAAATATGTCGGAGCTGCAATGAACAGCAGCGAGAGGACGCGATCCGCCACCGAGCACGGGGGCTGCAGCGCTTCTGCTAAGACTGGACAGGCGAGCTGCGGCTCCGCAACCGGCCAAGGCGGGCTCCCGACCAAAATTTGGGAAAAGGTCAAAAACCATCCCTGCTATAGCGAGGATGCGCACCATTACTTCGCTCGCATGCATGTCGCGGTTGCGCCTGCCTGCAACATCCAGTGCAATTACTGCAACCGAAAATACGACTGCGCCAATGAATCGCGCCCGGGCGTGGTGAGCGAGAAACTCACCCCTGAGCAGGCGGCAAAAAAAGTGATCGCAGTCGCGACGGCAATTCCGCAGATGACAGTGCTTGGCATTGCTGGTCCCGGCGACGCCCTGGCCAATCCCGCAAAGACGTTCAAAACGTTCGAGCTGGTCACCAAGGCTGCTCCCGACATAAAGCTGTGTCTGTCAACCAACGGACTCGCGCTGGCAGACTATGTTGACACCATCGCGAAGGCCAAAATCGACCACGTCACCATCACCATCAACATGATCGATCCGGAAATCGGAGCCAAGATTTATCCTTGGATCTTCTTCAACCACAAGCGATATACCGGCGTCGAGGCGGCAAGGATACTCACTCATCGTCAGCTGAAAGGCCTCGAGATGCTTACCGATCGGGGCATCTTGTGCAAGATCAACTCAGTGATGATCCCCAACATCAACGATGACCACCTAGTCGAGGTCAACAAGGCGGTCACCTCACGCGGTGCCTTCCTCCACAATATCATGCCGCTGATCTCCGCGCCCGAGCACGGCACCGCGTTTGGCCTCAAAGGTCAGCGCGGGCCGACGGCACAAGAACTGAAGGCACTGCAAGATGCTTGCGAAGGGCAGATAAGCATGATGCGGCATTGCCGTCAGTGCCGCGCCGATGCGGTCGGTCTACTCGGCGAGGATCGCAGCGCAGAGTTCAGTACGGATCAGGTGATGAAAATGGACGTCCGTTATGACTTGGAGAAGCGCGAGGCGTATCAAAAGAGAATAGAGGATGAGCGAGTTGCCAAATTCGCGGTCGGCCAACAGGAGCTGATCGAAACCTATGGAAACATGAGCGCCATAACCGTTCTAGTGGCTGTCGCAACCAAAGGCTCTGGGTTGATCAACGAGCACTTTGGACATGCCAAGGAATTCCTGGTGTACGAGCTTTCCACATCCGGCGCCAAGTTCATCGGTCCGCGTCGTGTGCAGGGGTACTGTCAGGGCGGGTATGGTGAGGAAGATAGGCTATCCTCCATCATGCGCGACATTAGGGACTGCCATGCTGTCTTCGTGGCTAAGATTGGCGGCTGTCCGAAAAACAATCTGATAGAGGCGGGCATTGAGCCGGTGGATCAATTCGCCCATGAGTTCATTGAGAAATCGATGATCGCGTGGTTCAGAGCCTATCTAGGCAAGGTAAAGCGCGGTGAGATCCACCACATGCACCGCGGAGAGCACGCGTATCGTTTGGTAGATAGCATCTCTACGGCCTAAGGAGGAATATGTGCCATTCAAAATCGTAGCCTCGCAGTGCACGGGCTGCTCAGCTTGCGAACCTCTATGCCCGAACATTGCTATCTCTGAGAAGGGCGGGAGCTTTGCTATTGAAGGGGCCAGATGCACCGAGTGCGTTGGCCATTTTGATGAGCCGCAATGTGTCGCTGCCTGCCCGGTCGACAATACCTGCGTGGTTGACAGATCCTTGCCTCGCTACCAACCGCCAGTTTAAAGCGTGAAGCTGAGCGGTGCCCCAAAGCGTTGGCATGAGGAGTGGCAGATGAGCAGAATTCCTCGGGACAGCGACATCGTCGAGCTAAGCGGCCCGCCAGTCTTCAGCTTTGGCCAAAAGCTTCGAGCCAATCGCGTCATCCGAAATGATGGCACCTATCGCGGGAGGGAGGTCGGCGAGGTCTTAGTAAAAAGGGGGGAGATCGGTTACGTCGTCTCGATCGGAACATTCTTGCAGCAATTCTATATCTACGGCGTGGAGTTCTTGGAGAGTGGCCACCGCGTTGGCATGAAACGCAACGAACTAGAGACAATGGATGCCTACGAGGAGGTCGATGATTTGCCATTACCGGAGGAGTCATGACTCAGCAGAAACTTCCGAAAGATCGGCGAGGCGCGCGGACCCAAGCCGCAGTCGACCTTGTCCAAGACTGCTCATTGGCAAAACGGAACACTGGAGTTTCGCTCCCCGTCGGAGCAACGCGCAAGACCATCATCGCCGTTCTCAATAACGAAGCTCACGAGCCAATCTATGTTGTTCGATTCTGTTCAGGCGTCTCATTGGGTGTCTTGAAGAGGAAAACACGGTGCTTTGAAAGGAGGCCTTCGCGATGAATGGCGAGCTGATGAGGAAAGTGAAGGCGGGGCCGGTGTCTCACCCCAACGAGCTTGATCGCAAGCGCATCGAACGCGGCTTGTGCGAGCGCAAGCGTTATCTCTATGTCTCACCAAGCGTGAGGCTGGTGAGGGGTGGCTATCTCATCGAGAGCCCTTGTTGCTCGCGCAACATCGACAAGGATGGCGCTCTCGTCGATGTAGCTCTCATTCTTTATGATGCCGTGAGCGGCATCTGGAAGCTGTTTCGCAAGAATCACGCGGTCGGAATCTGGGAGATTTACAGCCTTTACGATCGCTTGACTCCTGCTATCGAGGAATTGAGCGCGGATCCAGAGCGCCTGTTCTGGCAGTGAGGGACAACCGTCCTCGAGGCATAGAGAGCGACGATGGCACTCACCACGGAGGAACTGATCGAAATGGAGCGACTGCTTTCTGCCGATGGAGCCGAGGTCGGGAAATTGTCTGAGCTGCGCCGCCGCTTTCCGCAGCTTGCTTTTGTGCGGTGTGATGCGTCGGACTTGTCAGATGTGCCGTTTCGGCAGGCTCCTCGCTTCGATCTTCATCTGCTCGATGGATCGAATCACTGCGCGCAGATAACGGGCGAACCAACGCGAGCGAGTGGGATCGTATTGGCCAAAAGGAAAGATACGAGGTGAGTACCGGGCCCGCAAGCTTTTCGATGAAGTCCTAGAGTGGCGTCGAATGGCCGAGCAGCATTCCGAGCGCATCTGCAGCTTCCGGTGCCCGAAATCACCTTCAACTCCGGCCGTCACGCGGCCAATTCCTGGATTGGATCAGATGTGCGATCGCGTCATGGCACGCCCATTTCGTACCGGTCCCATGAACAAGTGGCTCGAGTTCATCGTTTAGAGCGGGATGCATCGACAGACCTCGCGATCGAGCAAGAGTCTCGTCCCTAAGATACGGAAGCACGGGGAGTTCATTGTGATCATTGTAGGGTTTATCAGGGGGAGGTGGCAAGCTCATGAGTAATGTGTACCAGCGTCGCCAACCTTGAAGTACGCGCCAACACCTCCGCAATCAAACACATTAAAAGGGAGATTGTCGGTGTCCGGATCGTGATCGTAAGTGACCAAAAGCAGGGACCGATATGGACTCACAAGAAATCATAATCCACCTCCGCTTCGCCCCGAACGGGAGGGTGATACAGATCAACGAGCGTCCAGCAAAGCTCAGTCCTAACCAATGGTTTGATGTCCTAAACACCCGTGACGCCTCGGCTTATCGGCCGCTGTCTCGTGGCCGCGGGGTGTTTCGGTTGAGCCGGACTGCCGTCGATGATTTCAAGCAGCAAACCGAGGGGCTTGGATGAGAAAACCGAGGCCCGGCGACTTGATGAGCCGATCTGTCGGACCGATGCCACCAGTCTAGGTGAGAGGAAGGGCTTTTAGCACGTCTCGGATCGCTCATAGGAGCGATGAGCGCCGGCAATGGCAGCGCTAAATTGTGAAGAATGTGCGGGACGCCTCTGGTGTTAGGCTTCCCTTGGAGCAGATCGACCATTAGTGGGTGATGCGGGTGATTGCAATGATGGACGAACAGGTTGGTCGCAATCAGGACTTCGAACGGGAATGTATCGCTCGCTCATCATGCGCGAAGAGAATGACTATAGCGCCTGATGGCTCTCAGCGGCTTTCGCAAGCGAGAGCGAGAACCAGTAACATATACCGGCCAACGGTCGTTCAATCATTAGGCATTGTGGGCCGCCATCGCTTCAGCTGAAGTTGAGTAGCAGAGGATAGTCGCGTGAGCTCAGAAACTGAAATTGCTCCTCCCCAGATCTACAGGCATCATGTCTTTGCGTGCAACACGCAACGTCCGCCAAGCCATTCCCACGGCAGTTGTGGTGCCTCGGGGGCGCAAGCGTTGTGGGATCGAATGAGCAAAGCGATCGAAGCGCAACGATTAAACGATATCGGTTTCGCGACGGCGGGGTGCCTCGGCTTTTGTAACTCTGGTCCCTTGCTGGTTGTCTATCCTGACGGAGTCTGGTATCGCGCGAGCACGCCTGAGGACGTCGACGAGATCGTCATCTCGCACCTCAAGCAGGGCAAACGTGTCGATCGACTTGTCATGGTGCTCAAGCGAAGCTAAGGGCGTGGCTTGGCGGCGTCGCTTGCCGGTCTCGGCAAGCATGGACGGCTTGCTCGACCATGAGCCTGCCGTTGGGAGCCGCTGGTCTGAGCTAGCCTGGCACTTCGCGCTTACTATGCCGTTTACCTATAAGCTTGGCGGCGTCATATGACTGCTGACTACGTCCGCTTCGCTCCAATTGCGAGCGAGAGCGAGCGGCGGCGTGATATGTCGCGATGGCCCACAGCCGACGTTCTGATAGCGCGTTCGTATCGAGGTCGCTCAGATCATGCCGAGCCACCGCCAGTACGTCGATGCGCAAATCGCATAGACGATGCAGGCGAGTAGGCTGACCGGGACACCTACCTTTGGGAAGTCGAGGACCGTCAAGCGGCCCGTGCCGTAGACCATGATATTCGGCAGCGTGTTGTAGAACATCAGTACCGGGTAACCGCCAATGATCATGCCGGCCGGCAGGACGAGCACACGAGGATCCACCTGAGCGGTCTCCGCGAGAGCCAACACGATCGGAATGATGCCTGTCGCCATCGCAGTTGTCCCGACGAAGAGCACATGGAGCAGCTGCAGGACGATCATGACAATAAGCAGCATAGTGACCCGGCCTGCCCCGCCCAGACCGAGTCCATGAAAAATCTCCACTGCAAGCCAGTCCGCAGCCCCGGTCTTGATCAGCAGATCGCCGAGCGTGATGCCGCCTCCGGATACGAGGATGACTTGCCAAGATATCTGTCGGTTGGCATCGGCCCAGTCGATCACGCCGAGTTTCGGCAGGAACAGCAAACCGGCACCGGTCAGGCAGATGACGGTCGTGTCGAGTTTCGACCATCCCTGGGTCACCCACCCGACTACGACTAGAACGAAGATCACAAGGGTTCGCCATTCCGCGGGGGTGGTGCGGCCCATCTCGGAAAGCCGCTTTGCGATAGCATCGCCGGCCAGAGGCGCGTCATGTCGTTCTTCGGTCCCGACGACCACTTGAACGACGAACAACGTCAGGAAGGTCATGATCAGCGCCGGCGGAAAGCCGTAGATCAGCCAGTCGACGTAGGTCACTGGCCGTTCCGCCTCGGCAAGAAAATCGGCGGTCACCGGATTTGGTAGCGTCGCGGTCAGGATTCCGGCGCTGATCGTCGCATTCGTGTAGGCAAGCGTCAGGAGGAGACTCACGACGAATCGGATGCGGCCTTCGCCTTCGATCACAGAGGCGATGCCAAGACACACCGGGAGCAGCACGGCAGTTCGTGCGGTTGAGGACGGGATCAGGAAGGCAAGCACGATATTGGCGATCGTTACTCCGAGAGTAGTACGGGTCGTTGTCCCGCCGGCGACCTTGAGAATTCCGTATGTAATCCGCTCGGCGAGCCGCGTCTTGACCATCGCTGCGGCGAGAATGAATGCGCCGAGGATGAGATAGACGGATGACGAGGAGAATCCACTCAAGGAACTCGCCGGCGTCGCAATGCCCAGAAGAACGGCCGCTGGCGCGATGACCAGGCTGGTGATCGCGAGCGGGATGGCTTCCGTGAGATAGAGAATGAACACCGCCGAGAACAGAACGAGCGCGCGATGACCCAACGGCGAGAGCCCCTCGGGCGCGCCAGCCGTCCAGACGGCAAGGCCTATGCCCACCGCGAGCGGAATACCCACCCCGCGCCGTATCGCGTCGAACGAGGCATGATCCGTCAAATCAAAGCGCTCTTTGCGCGTCGCAGATGACAACCGTCTCATTGTATGGCCGCAGAATAGAACCCACGAAAGCTACAACGTAGACCGCGAACAGACGCCACCGTTCTAACGTCAACCCGGCAGGCATCGCGGAGAGCAACACGATGCCCGGCGCGAGAATGCAGGCCAGGAGCCGCCATTGGCCGAGCGCTTTCTTGAGCAAATTTAACTTTAGAACGGCCTGTAGCGCGATATCAATGGACGACATTTAATGATCCCTAGCGTATTTGGCGACTGCGCTTCTTTTGGAGCCTCGTTCATGATCGTTAGGCCGGGCTGAAGTCGCGTGGTGGCTTCCCTGTGTAAGAATAGGGGACGCCTGGAGGCATCGGCCCCTTGATACGACCGCCCTGCTGCTTCTGTTCCCAGGCATGCGCGAGAATGCCCACCGAGCGCGACAAGATGAAAAGTCCTCGCCCGAGTGCCGGCGCGAAACCGAGTTCGGAGTAGATGACGGCGGTGGACCCGTCGATGTTCATCGGGACCTTGCGGCCCTTTCCCTTTTCGAGATGGGCTTCTACCGCACGGCCGATGTCGGCAAACTTGCCGGAAATCACGCCGCGCTCATGAGCGGCATCGACCAGAGACAGCAGCTTCGGTGAGCGAGGGTCGATCGGGTGAAAGCGATGGCCAAAACCGGGCAAGACTTTCCCGTGTGTTCCGACGGAGGCTGCCATGCCGGCCTGCGTCGCCGCTACAAGCGGCGTACCTTCACTCATCCGTCGCGCGATGTCGGCGTACAGCTCCATGCATTGTTGACCGGCGCCTCCATGAACGTCGTCGAGCAAATTGATGGCCGACGCCATTGCTCCGTTGAGCGGCAAGCCGCAGGTGATGGACATCCGGCCGACCGCGATCGAAGGCGCCTGCGGTCCGTGATCGACCGCAGCCACAAGGGCTGCTTCAAGCAGAGCGGCATGATCGGGCGACGGGAGGTCGCCGCGCAACAGAAGCCATATCATCTGTGGAAAGCTGATCGAGCCAATCATCTGCTCGATCGGAAAGCCACGAAAGCGGATGACGCCCGGCTTCATGTCGATAATGTCGGTCGACCACCATTTGGTTGCCGCGGTCAGGAGATCCGCGGGAGTGGATTCGGACATGGCCAGGATTCCTTTTCATGCGACGCGCACCACGCCCCGTTCGGCCATTTGATCGATCTGCGCGCGCGTGTAGCCGAGCCGTCCGAGCCATATCGCCGTGTCGGCGCCAAGTAACGGGGGAACGGACGGTTCGGGAAAGCCTTCGTCCAGAAGGAAGCCTGGGCGCGTCACCTGTAGCTGTCGCCCTTCGGTCGGTTCGAGAGGCAGCCGCTCGACGAACCGGCGTTCGACCAGCTGCGGCTGCTGCAGTGCGTCCTGGACCGAGAGCACGCACCCGGCCGGAACGCCGGCGGCGTTGAAAACCTCCTCCCATTCCTCGGCGGATTTCGACTTGAGCGCCTTGTTGATCTCGTCCCTCAGGGCTGCGCGATGCAGCTTGCGCGTGTGGCGTTCACCGAACCGTTCCTCACTCAGCAGATTGGGTCTTCCGATCAGTTCGCACAGCTTCTCGAATTGCTTCTGTTCGTTGGCAGAAATGTTGAGCGGACCGGTCTTCGTCTTGAACGTGCCGGATGGGGCCGCCGTGAAATTCTCGTTTCCCATTGGCTCGGGGAGCATGCCGGCGTTGAGGTGGTTAGAGACCACCCAGCCCATTGCCGCCAGAGTCGATTCCAAGAGTGACACATCGATGAACCGGCCGCGGCCGGTCAAACGCTGAGCGACCAGCGCCGCCGAGATTGCGAAGGCTGCCGTGATACCGGCCATGGTGTCGGAGATCGGAAAGCCGGTGCGCAACGGCGCCGATCGGTGATCGCCGGTTACGCTCATCGCGCCCGAGAGACCTTGCACGATCTGGTCGTAGGCGGGCCGGTTTGCCCAAGGGCCTTCCTGACCGAAGCCGGATATGGCGCAGTAGATCAGCCCGGGGTTGCGCTTCGCGAGGACCGCATAGCCTAGGCCGAGCCGCTCCAAGACTTTGGGTCGGAAGTTCTCGAGCAGCACGTCGGCCTGGTCGACAAGTCGAAGGAATGCATCCCGACCCTCCGGCGATTTCAAGTCGATCGCGATCGATTGTTTACAGGCATTCACCGCAACAAAGGACAGGCCGAACAGGCGCTGTGCCATCGCCGGATCTGCCCCGAGACGACGAGCCAGATCGCCGCCCTTCGGATTTTCGATCTTGATCACTTCGGCGCCGATCCGGGCCAAGTTGTAGCCACAGAAGGGTCCGGCGAGCACGTTGGACAGATCGAGGACGCGTACGCCGTGAAGCGGCAAACTCATGGCGATCTCCCTAAGGCAATCTACCCTACGCGGAACGTGAACGACCGGTAGCAACTGCCATTGTCGGTCATGACGCGGGTGGCGGTGACGCCGAGGCTTTTGTGGTAGGCAGCCACGGCTGCTTTGAGAAGCCAACGGCACTGTCGGTCGGCTTGTCCGGCTTGATCTCGGAGAACGCGAGGCGGGAGTGGTCGTCAATGCAGACGTGCACGAAATCCAAGCCAGCGCCGCGGCTCTTCTTCGGATCACTCGGATCACCGGTGATCCGGTGGCCGACCCGCCGGAAACGCCCGAGCTTTTTTGATGTCGATGTGAATGATCCCGCTGGGGTTCTCGCGCTCATAGCGGCGCTCCGGCTCGAGCGACCTCCAAATGCGTATCCGGTTCAACCCCAGGCGGCGTAGGACGCGGCTGACGGTAGCCGGCGAGATCTCGACCCCGGCTGCAATCTGCTTGCCCGTTTGGCGCTGCCGGCGCAAGGCCTCGATGGCGGTGCACGTGGCTGCGGGGGTTGGCTGGCGATGAATGAAGTCGCGACGTGCGATCGAGCAAGCCATCCACACCTTCTGCGCGGAAGCGCTTGGTCCATTTGGCGACGGTCTTCGGCATCCTGTTGAAAAGGTCAGCCGCGCCGGCCTGGCTCAACCCATTCCAGACTACGCTTCGCATCATCGCCTCTCGACCTTTGGGCGTCAAAGGCGCATTCTTATGGACGTTCATCTGGTCTCTTCTTGGAACACTGAAGCTTCGCAACCTCAGCTTTCTTGGTTGAGACCAGATGAACAACCTCCTGACAGACCACATCCTAGTACGCCGAAACTTCCGTGTCGCGTACCGAATGTCTATTTGGATAACAAGGAAATTGCGCCCTTGCAGCGTGCGACAAGGCAAACATCTCATATGCGGTATCGATCTATCTGTTGTCGGTTACCTACGCGCGGCGCGATCCCTTAATGGGAAGCGCGAACGATGCTACGAACCGTTCTCTCTCTCTCTCTCTCTCTCTCTCCCGTTCGCGAGCGAGCTGAGGCGTTGACGCGTCAGCCGGTCTCCAACCACGCTGCGGTAACGAGGAGGAGACGCGCTCGACGAGCTTGCTGCGTTCCGAGTTGATCAAACGAAGTCCTCTTTCTGGCCCATTCTGGCGTCAGAACTTGTAAGCGACGCCGCCGCTGACGAGCCATGGATCGATATTGGCGCGTCCGCTAACGGCAACCGCATTGTTCACAGTTGCGGAGTACTCCGGCCGCAGCCACAGCTTTTTCACGTTGGCGCCACAGGAACATTAACCGAACTTCCTCCGGTATCCGGCAAAACGCCGAGCGCGCGCAGGCGGATCATCCACGGGTTGGAGGGTTCGATTGGAGGCGCTTTATAGTAGACCGGATTCGACCCCAAATCCGCACCGCGGACCGAGTTGCTGGCCAACGAGGTCGCTAGCGCGAGGGTCGATGCCGTGGCCAGAACTGTTCTTGCTCTCATCGAATTCTCAATTCCAAGAGTCGCGCGAGAAACCGCGCAAGGTCGCTGTTGCGCATACGGAAGACTGAAGAGTTGATATTGTGAAAAAAACTTCGCAATTCGTCCGCTTGCCATGGCTTCTTCAAGACGTCTCGAATGACCATTGCGCGGCGCTCCTGCATCCGCGAGCCGCTTCGAACTGTCTGCCGGCCAGCTCCGATATCGGCGTGCCGAGTGTCACAATGCATTTGCGAGAATCCCTGCTGGTTGGGATGATTGGAGCGCCTCCGGCATATTCACTCTTCTCGAATTGCTGGCGTTGCGAGAGGATCAGCAAGTTCCGTTCCATAACTGCAGACGTCGAAATGGTCCGACCCCCACCATTTCTTGCGCGTTGATGCTTGCAGTTTTTTGTTCGTTGTCTGACAGCGACGCAGATACTCTGTCAGATCCAAAACGCTCAACGAACACGCAAACTGCTGGCTGCATTTTGCAGTGCAATCATAAACTTAAGGTACGTAGTCGAGTGTTGGCACAGCCATTGCTACCAAGGGGCAGCAACACTGAGTGAGGGCTGAGTGCACGCCGACGCGCAAAGCGAGCGATGCGCTCCTTCCCTTGATCCCGTGTGCCCGCGCTTTTGTGAGAGAAACAAGCTCGCACAAGAAACGCGCAACTTTTGGCAAATCGGTTAATGGAGAACAACATGTCTTCACTAAGACAAATCGCGTTCTACGGGAAAGGTGGCATCGGGAAGTCCACCACTTCGCAGAACACGCTGGCGGCGTTGGCCGAGATGGGGCAGAAAATTCTGATTGTGGGCTGCGATCCGAAGGCGGACTCGACCCGGCTGATTCTGCACGCCAAGGCGCAAGATACGATTTTGAGCCTTGCGGCCAGCGCCGGCAGCGTGGAGGATCTAGAACTCGAAGACGTAATGAAGGTCGGCTACCGGGACATTCGTTGCGTGGAGTCCGGCGGTCCTGAGCCAGGTGTCGGCTGTGCGGGTCGCGGCGTCATCACCTCGATCAATTTTCTGGAAGAGAACGGCGCCTACGAGAACATTGACTATGTCTCATACGACGTGCTTGGCGACGTCGTATGCGGCGGCTTTGCCATGCCGATCCGCGAGAATAAGGCGCAGGAAATTTACATTGTGATGTCCGGTGAAATGATGGCGATGTATGCCGCAAACAATATCTCGAAGGGCATCCTAAAGTACGCCAACTCTGGAGGGGTGCGGCTGGGGGGACTGATCTGTAACGAGCGGCAGACCGACAAGGAACTGGAATTGGCAGAAGCGCTGGCCAAAAAGCTGGGCACTCAGTTGATCTACTTCGTGCCGCGTGACAACGTGGTGCAGCATGCAGAGCTACGCCGTATGACGGTTCTTGAATATGCACCCGATTCCAAGCAGGCCGATCACTACCGGAAGCTCGCTCATAAGGTTCATAACAATGGCGGTAAAGGTATCATCCCGACCCCGATCTCCATGGATGAGCTGGAGGACATGCTGATGGAGCACGGCATTATGAAGCCGGTGGATGAATCGATCATCGGGAAGACCGCCGCCGAGCTCGCAGCCTCGTAAAGGTCGCGAGTCGCGGCCTTGTAAGGGCGCGCGACAGATGCCGGTCTCCTCACCGTCCCCTCCCGGGAGACCGGCATACTGACGATCGACCGTCGCCAAACTCAATGCGCGCCCATGCAGACCTCGCGATTGTGAAAACTCACAAGATTATGTCCGACCCGCACGTCGCTTCGTTCATGGCTGTAGGCCCTGCTGCTTGCATCAGCCAGCTGCACGTGGGAGTTGCCGCCTACCGTTTGCTCACCGGTGAGGCTCCTGCGGATGCTAATATCGCTACAGACGCTAACCTCGATCGCCATGTCCTGGCGTCCATCCTGGCGGCTGCCGCTATGGACGGTGGCTCCCTTCTTGAGAAGGTTGGCCTCTCCGGCGTTGAACTGGCGGCCCTGCTGGAGAAGTACTTCCCCTCAACCACGATCAATGCTGCGCAGCAGGCCTCGCCCTCCGAGGGCGCGGATCACGAGGAGATCGCAATGCTTCGCGATCTTTTACTCAAGGAGCGCTCGACGCAAGGGGACATCGGACGATGGCTGGCTGCAATGATCGCACGTCGCGCCATGGAGTCGGACCATTTGTGGGAAGCTCTCGGCTTGCGCAATCGTGGCGAACTCGTTCTCGTGCTGAGCCGTCATTTCGGGCCGCTCGCCGCGCGCAACGTCAATAATATGCGGTGGAAGCGTTTTTTCTACCGCATGCTTTGCGAGAACGATGGCGTTGTGATGTGTACGACACCCGTGTGCGACCAATGCAACGAATTCAACGTCTGCTTCGGTGAAGAAAGCGGCGAGAGCCGGATGGCCGAGCGGCGGCGCGATTTGCAAGAGCCTGCTCGGTAGGTTGTGGTCGGCGACCCCTCATCTGAACAGTCGAAACGGTCGGAAGTTGCATCGTCATCCGAGAAGGCCACGCCGGATCTGTAGGCAGCGCGGGGAGGAGCCTAGTTATGACGTTTGGCTGCAGGCGCATGGCCATGCGTCCAAGGCGGCAGCGTGAGGACTGGCGATCGGAACACGATACGCGCCGTGAAGCCTGGCGCGAACCGCGCATCGGCGAGGCGGCCGGGAACACAGGGCTTAATGAACTCGCGGTGACATTCGACCAGAGTTACCGGAGGCCCGCGTCATGCTCCCGAAGTTCAGGAGCGCGCCCAAGCGCTAGCCAGCCACACCGCATGTGCGACGGTCATGAGCACTGCGGAGTCGGCGAGTGCGTATTTGCGCAGGGATCCGGCGGTCATTCCATTCCAAAGTCCAGCACACCTATCTCGCTTGATCATTGTTTGCTTGAGCGCGACCCAGAGGTAATCGGAAGGAGATTGCTTGATGATCAACTCGTCCCCGGCAGCCGGTATCCTGGATCGGCTCGGCAAGGCTTGTGCGGCAGAGGAGTTTTTTTCGCTACTTGGCGTCGAATACGATCCTAAGATCGTCAATGTCGCGCGCCTTCATATACTAAGGCGAATGGGACAATACTTCGCCCAAGAGCAATTCGCTGATGCATCAGAGGCGGAAATAAGAGCGCGGTGCAAGGCGATGCTGGAGCAAGCCTATGCCGATTTCGTAGCTTCTTCGCCGATCGAGCAGCGGGTATTCAAAGTGTTAAAGGATGCTGTCGCAGATCCTAAGAAGATTGGGGCCTTTGTTCCTTTGAGCGAGTTGAAGTAATGAGCACTCCACTGTAAGCCAACTGCGCCCCACGGACGCCGAGGCACTTCGTTCGCGTGGGCGTTCTCTTCATCGGCGCAAGTCTCTGCGGCCCGAGCGGTGTTTGTTGTATTCCTGACCTTGTCTGGATTGTCGTGCCAACGATATCAGGGGCTGTATGAAGTGCCGCGCAAGCGATTACGTCTCTGCTGACGTTCTATCGTCTTTGCGACTGGTACGACACTTGCTTTTGTTGTGCCGATCGGATCATCGATGCGACCGACGGTAGCGTCCTTGATGAGTTCGACGGAGGACCTATGATGCTGCTTTTAGTGCCTGCCGTGCCGCCCCGCGCCATCACGTCGAGGCTTATGATTCCGTCAGGTACGTTCGCAGTAGACTTAGGCGCGGCCGCAGTCTCGCAGCGGCGGTGAGACGGTGGTCAATGAACAAGTGTCCCCTTCGCGCTACTCCTGCAACGGGTATGACAGTGGCATTTGCATCAAATCAGCCTTCGATTCCGATCAGAGTTGTCTCCATCTCATGGCGGAAAGAAACCACGCCACTAAGAGCGGGAGCACCGACCCGTGCGGATTGCTGCTAAAGGCCCAGCATGGCTTGCGTGGCAGACGCGTTGCCAGGATCGCCCTCGTTGCGGTCGCCAGTGTGGAGCCGTTGCAATTACTCCGCAGCAAACGGTGTCGCGGGTTCGGATCCGAAAGCGATCGGTCAAGATCATTGTGCCGCCCTAGCCAGCCGCGGTCGTGCTCGTCAAACCGGCGTGCAATGGCTCGGTTTGCAATAACCCTCCAATCCGCCTGAACGGGCGCGTCTGTCGCGACGACATGTTGTTGTGTGACCCGGTCCGAGTACGCAGGGAAAATGCTCTTCAGTTTACGAAAGCGAGAAAGCAACCGTGGCGCGGGGGCGCCTATTGTTGAAAGGAATTTCGATATGAGCAACGTCAGCAAAACGGGCATGCCAGCGGGGGCCGGCCGCGCAGCAGCAAAAAAGGAACTGCCGGAGCACTTCAAGTCGTACAAACACGTCTGGGTTTTCGTCGAGCTGGAGCGTGGCCAGGTGCATCCAGTTTCCTGGGAGCTCATGGGTGCGGGGCGCACCCTTGCTGACAGGTTAAAGGTGAATCTTGCCGCCGTCGTACTCGGTCCGGAGGGGCAGCACACACGTAATGCCGCGCTTGAAGCGTTCTGTTATGGCGCCGATCTGGCCTATCTCGTAAGCGACAATGTTTTGTCGGACTATCGTAACGAATCCTATACAAAGGCAGTAGCCGAACTCGTCAACACCTACAAGCCTGAGATCCTGCTCTTGGGTGCGACGACGCTTGGTCGCGATCTCGCAGGTTCCGTTGCGACGACCCTGTCTACGGGGCTGACTGCCGACTGCACCGCGCTGGACGTCGATGCAGATGGTTCGCTTGCGGCGACGCGTCCGACCTTCGGCGGCTCGCTGCTCTGCACAATCTATACCTTGAATTATCGTCCGCAGATGGCCACCGTCCGGCCGCGAGTCATGCCGATGCCTGAGCGCGTTTCACGCGATGCCGCTCATATCATCGTTCATCCGCTCGGCCTTATGGAAGAAGATATTGTCACAAAAGTACTGTCGTTCCTAACCGACCGCGATGCGGAATCGTCCAATCTGGCCTATGCCGATGTAGTGGTTGCGGGTGGCTTAGGACTTGGATCGCCCGAGAACTTTCGTTTCGTTCGCGAACTCGCAGCTCTTCTTGGCGCTGAATATGGCTGCTCGCGTCCTCTTGTGCAAAAGGGCTGGCTTACGTCTGACCGGCAAATTGGCCAGACAGGCAAAACCATCCGCCCGAAGCTCTATATTGCCGCGGGCATCTCGGGAGCGATCCAGCACCGGGTTGGCGTCGAGGGCGCGGATCTGATCGTTGCTGTCAACACTGACAGGAACGCTCCGATCTTCGACTTTGCTCATCTCGCGATCGTCAGTGATGCAATACAATTGCTGCCCGCGCTGACTGCCGCGTTCCGCGCGCGGCTTTTGCCGGAGTCGCACGCCCGGATCGCGGTTTAGAGGAGATAATGATGATTGAAGAGAGATTCGATGCAATCGTGGTCGGAGCCGGTATGGCCGGCAACGCAGCGGCATTGACGATGGCCAAACGGGGCATGAAGGTGCTGCAGCTCGAGCGGGGAGAATATCCTGGCTCGAAGAATGTGCAGGGCGCAATACTGTATGCCGATATGATGGAAGAGCTAGTCCCAGAGTTTCGCGAGGAGGCGCCGCTCGAACGTCACCTGATTGAACAGCGGTTCTGGATGATGGACGATCGCTCCCATGTCGGCATGCACTACCGTTCGGAAGACTTCAACGAGGAGCGGCCGAACCGCTACACGATTATACGCGCCCAGTTCGACAAATGGTTGTCTTCCAAAGTTCGGGAGGCTGGCGCGATCGTGCTGTGCGAAACCACCGTCACAGAGCTCGCGCAAGACGACCGTAAAAGGATCATCGGTGTCCGTACAGACCGCCGAGACGGCGAAATACATGCCGACGTCGTCGTCCTGGCGGAAGGGGTCAATGGCCTGCTCGGCACGCGTGCAGGTCTGCGTGCGCGCCCGACCCCCGATAACGTGGCGCTTGCGGTGAAGGAAATGCACTTTTTACCTCGCGAGACCATCGAGGCACGCTTTAATCTCAAGGGCGATGAAGGCGTCGTGATCGAGGCGGCTGGTACTATTTCCCGCGGCATGACCGGAATGGGATTCATCTACACCAACAAGGAGTGCATTTCGCTCGGCATCGGTTGTCTCGTCGCCGACTTCCAGCGCACGGGCCAAACGCCGTACGGTCTACTCGAACAATTCAAGAGGCATCCGTCGGTGGCGCCTTTGATAGCAGGGTCCGAAGTGAAGGAATATGCCGCTCATCTCATTCCCGAAGGCGGTTACAAGTCAATTCCACAGCTCTATGGAGAAGGCTGGGTCGTGGTGGGCGATGCAGCCCAACTCAACAATGCCATTCACCGAGAGGGCTCCAATCTCGCGTTGACCTCCGGTCGTATCGCTGCCGAAGCGATAGGTCTAGTAAAATCGCGCGGCGCATCGATGAGCGCAACAAATCTGTCAATCTATAAGAAGATGCTAGATGAATCCTTCGTCATCAAGGATTTGAAGAAGTACAAGGATATGCCGCCCCTAATGCACACCCACTCCCAAAATTTCTTTCTTACCTATCCGCAGCTCATCTCGAAGGCAATGCAGAACTTTCTGCGCGTCGATGGTACGCCAAAGATGGAGAAGGAGAGGGCAAGCCTAAAATCCTTTGTCAAGGCGCGGTCGTGGTCGGGTCTGGTCGGCGATGCTTGGCGCTTTGCCCGCGCCTGGCGCTAACCGCAACTGGAGAAGTTCAACAATGGAAGACCAAACATGAATTGCGATACCCCAGTGCGTGTCGAAGACAAGCTGTATTACAATCGTTATCTCGTCGACGTCGGACACCCCCACGTCAAGGTCCGTCCGCACACGACGCCGTCCCCGCAGTTACTTGCACTTCTGAAAGTCTGCCCCGCGAGATGTTACGAGCTCAACGACAACGGACAGGTCGAGATAGCTGTTGACGGCTGCATCGAGTGCGGTACCTGTCGTGTGATCGCCGAGCCGACCGGCGACATCCAATGGAGCCATCCGCGCGGGGGATATGGCGTGTTGTTCAAGTTTGGGTGATGGTAGACGATGGCCGAGCGACTGGGGCTAGGCGACAGGAACTCGTCCTTTCCGAGCCGCATTCGTCGCTCGCAGGCCGGCCGGAATTCGACGACGACGTTATTCCCTAGACGGCTAGGCTGCCGAAGTGGCCGCAAAGGGCTCGATGTGGTGCCACTCAGCGGCACCCAAGCTCCGTTGATCGGAATGTGGCGTAAAGATCAGCCCCTCGCCTAAGGGCGCACAGGCTCAGGAGTTTCGATTGCGATTGCCACTATTTGGGTGATCGCAGCAAAGCGCACGCCCGTGTGTATCGCTTCGGATTCGGCACTCGCGGCTCTCAATGTCTTCCTCATGGGCATCAATGCAGGCACCGCAACCGTTTATGACGGAGACGGCAAGCGACGATAGCTCGAAATCGGCTTGGTCACGCCGGGATTGCCGGTCACATCCATATGTATCCGTAACGGCATCGTCTTGTATTCCGGACGCGGAAACGAGGTGAGCGAAGCGGTAGTGGACGTTGTTCATCCCCTCCACTGGGACTGTGGGTAAGCGCTAAGTGGGAACCCTTGCTTCGGGACTGGGATAGCTGTGCGAAGAAGCCTCCGGCTGGGACGGAGGCTTGGGATGGGATTGGACAGCAAAAAGGACGTCCATTTGGACGGCTCATCGGCGGGGTCGGTGAGCCGGCTGGAGGTTCTGGAAGGGCCGTCAGGACGTCGTGTGCGGTCGGAAGCTGAGAGAGCTCGGATCGCCGCCGAGAGTCTGTTGCCGGGCGCCCAGGTATCCGAGGTGGCGCGCAAGCACGGAGCGACGCGCTGGCAGGTCTACGATTGGCGACGGCGGCTTCGACAACGAGGTATGTTGCCGCTGTGCGAGGCGTCTCCACCAACGTTTGCGCCTCTGGTTTTGGAAGATGCGTTGGAGCAGCGTCAGCCTCCGGCGGTCAAGCTTGAGATCGCGATCGGCGATGTCGTGCTGCGGACGGACACAGCCATAGATGCTGACCAGCTATGCCGGGTGATCCGTGCGGTGCGAGCGTCACGATGATCGCGGCCGGTACTGATCTGAAGATTTACGTTGCCACGCGGCCGATCGACTTCCGCTGTGGCCACGACGGGCTTGCGGCGAAGGTGCAGGAGATGCTTCGTCTCGATCCGTTCAGCGGCGCAGCCTTGGTATTCCGATCGAAACGAGCGGACCGGATCAAGATTTTGGTCTGGGATCGAACGGGCCTGGTGTTGGTGCACAAACGCCTCGAAGGTTGCAAGTTCGTTTGGCCAACGATCGCGGACGGCGTGATGCGAATGTCGCCGGCGATGTTTGCGGCCTTGTTCGAAGGGCTGGATTGGAGATTGGTCCGCCCGGAAGAAGCACGGCGCCCGCAGGTCGCGGGATAACTGCGGCAGAATGACTCGGCAGCTATTTTGATCGTGGCACGCGCGGCGGCGATGTGCTCGAAATAGCGCATGAGCATCGCGGCGCTGCGCGACGAAAACGAACGCCTGAAGGCGCTTCTGGCGCAAACGCAGGCGGCCTTGAGCGAGCATCAGGGGGCGCTGGCGGCGTCGGAGGAAGCGCGGCGTCGGCTAGAGGTCATTCTCGGCGAATTGCGGCGCGACAGGTTCGGCGCGAAATCCGAGAAGCTGCGGCCAGATCAGTATCACTTACCGTTGGAAGACGTGGAGATCGCGCAAGGCATCCTGGACGCGGCGCAGGAGAGAGCCGAGGCTGTGATCAAGGGCCGATCGCGGCGCGTGCCGGATCAAGGTTCTCATCGCAATCGCGGCTGCTTGCCTGCCCATTTGCCGCGCGTGGAACGGATCATCGAGCCTGCAAGCACGCACTGCCCGTGCGGTTGCGGCGCCATGACGAAGATCGGCGAGGACGTCAGCAAGCGCCTCGATGTGATCCCGGCGCAATGGCGCGTGCTGGTCACGCGCCGCCCGAAATACATCTGTAGCCGCTGCTCGGGCCCTGTCGCGCAGGCGCACGCACCGGAACACGTCGTGCCCGGCGGGCTGCCGACCGAAGCGGCTATCGCTCATGTGATCGTCTCCAAGGTAGCGACGACATGCAGCGTCAAGCAACTTTTAAGATTTCGCCGCCAATTTCGCGGTTGCAGGCGCAAAGCTCGTCCGTTTGCAGCGCGTCGAGAACGCGGAGCGTGTCCTTGGGACTCCGCCCGACACGAAGATTGTTCGCATAGACGTGCTGAATCGTGTTCTGGGGGTCCACAATAAAGGTGTAACGGTAAGCAACCCCTTCGGGTGATCGCACGCCAAGGCCGTCCACGAGCGTTCCCCTTGTGTCGGCAAACTGCCAGATTGGTAGTTTGTGCAAGTCGACATGTGAGCGCCGCCAAGCAAGCTTGCAGAACTCGTTATCAGTCGAACCACCCAGTACGACCGCATCGCGGTCAGCAAATTCCTTAGCAAGCCGGGCAAACTCAGCAATCTCCGTCGGACAGACGAAGGTAAAGTCCTTGGGATAGAAGAAGATGATTTTCCATTTTCCCGGAAAGCTCATTTCAGTCAGGGTCTCGAATGCACTCCGCCCTTCTTCTTCCTGCGCTTGAAAACCTGGCTTGACGCCCGTGATGTCGAATGACGGCAACTGACTTCCAATTCCGAGCATGCTGTCCTCATAAACTTGCGTTCTGTAGATCGTGAGTTCACCGTTGAAGCAATCCATATGCCATCCGTTCTCGCGAAAGGAATCAATCGGGTTTAGACCGGCATGCTCGCGCTGGGCGCGTCAATCAGCGCTCTTACGACGTAGCCAATCGCTTTCTTTGCTAAACCCAACAAGTCGTTGGTTGCGGACAGCGCGCTGACCGGTGAGAAACTCTAGCTTCGCGGCGAGCGCCTGAGATGTTCGCGTACAAGCGTTGATCTGCCGTTATAAGGCTTGCGTCAAAACCGCCAGATCTAGCGCCCCGCAGACGCTCGCTGACATTGTTCAACAGCAGATTTTCCGTCTTCAGCAGGCTGAGCGGCGTCAGTTCCGCTGAAACAGGTTAGCTAGATCCTCCACCTTTGTATTTGTCGTGGAGCTTCACTAAATAACAGAGCGCAAATGCGCTGAGTCCAAAAAAGGCTGCTAGGAATTCGACGACATGCAATGTCGCCGGCTTCAGGGTTCCCAGTGGATTGCCGCATAGATAATTGTCTATCCCAATTGGGATATTATTGGCGCCACTTAGTTGCGTTCGATAGCGCCAGCCTAAGACGGTGCGACATCGTGGGTTAATCAAGGATCCCTGGGCTTCAGTAGCTGATTTGACACTTGGGTTGGGAGCGATAGTCATGCCCTGCGCATTCTCGGATGCGAGCAGGGTCAAAGCTAAGTCCAGCAGGATGAATCGGATAAGTCTCATTTGGACCCCGCGAATCTACTCGACGTTTACGCGAGCAATTCGCGTGCCGTTTGTTGGAGTATCGGCGCCCCTCACTCGAACGACGCCTTAACGCTCTCGCCTGCAGCGTTCACCCGCCGCAACTCGCTGTAGGGCTTTAGACGCTCGCGTCGCCAACCGCACGTGTAAGACTACGCGATGAAAGTGAGGTTGATCTACCGCCGTTGTATTGGAGATGGAGCTTCCGCGGGTAGTGCTGCCCGTGTGCCGTGTAGACGCAGCTTGTCATCGATCGGGTCGATGGATGCCCTATGCACCTTGACCCCGCAATCGGCGAAGCGTCATCCGGGAAATTTGAGACTTTTGGAAACGAGAGCAGGCCGTCAAGCCTGGAGGCGTTGGAATTCATTGTACCGCACCCCAAGTGGGGCCACGTCTAAGAATATATTTACAATTGCCGAAAGCTAAAAAAGGCTTGAATCGATCGTAGCGTCAGGTTGTACTCCTTCCGTAGGAGAGCGCGATGTATCGAGGCGAGCATTGCCACACAAGCGTGCTGACCAGGTTGTGTCAGTCTTGCCAACGACCGTGTTGCGCTTGTCGATGATGATTTCGGATGCCTTATTCAGGAGTTGCCGCACAGCGAGACGGCCGCAGCCGAGGCGGCCAAATCCGGTGAACTGAACATGCGGGGGAGAAATAGGTACAGTGAAGGACATGCGGCCTAGAACAGGATGCGTGGATCAAGAGCTACGAATGAGCTGCGTCCGCTATGCACATCCGCGTGTGGTCGCCGTTGCTGTGATAGTGATTGCGGCACCATGGTGGATAGGATGCGCACATGCGCGAGACGGTCGGGCTGTGCAGGTCTTGACGTCGTGCAGATCAGAAGTGACTCGCTTCTGTGGCCAATTTACACAGCGTGGCGATGAGGACGTGGCCATTTTATGCCTTAGAGACAATTTCGAGAACTTGCGAGATAAATGCCGCCGCATGGTGCCGACGGCGGCAGCGAAAGGTGATGGACCGGTACCGCGTATCAACAAGCTTCCGCTCGTCCTCCACCGAGGGAGCGATCGGTCCGGGCGGCAGTTGCAAAAATCGAGCGTCACTGAGGCATTCAGACGACGAGCGCCGGAGTTTGGCCAGCTTGGTAATTAAGCTGATCTGTCTCGAGTCGGCGTCCTGTCCAGCTTCGAATCCTCAACCGGAGGACTGAGCTCCGTGCATCAAATTGGTCTCGATCACGGCAGTGGGGAACAAGGTGCCATGACGATCGTCTCCTGCACGGAGATCCTCAGACGACGAATATGGGACATTTGGTCTCATGTCTATGTGACCAAGGTGTCATACGTCTATCTCCAGCCGGACTGGAACTGGCTATCTTGCCGGGGTTTTGTAGCACGGCTGATGCAAACCTGACTGGCTCGCTGCTGGTCCGAATTATTCGACGTGGAGATCGAGCGCGCCCTCCATGCGGGCGACGTATTCGCCATCGACCTCCGGAATGCACCCATGTCCTTGCGCCCAGGCTTACCGTCATTCTCTGCCAGACGTCACGGACTGCCTTGTGCCTGGCATTGCGCGCTCTTGATCGCAGGCTCGGCGGCAATCGGCTCCCTCGATGGCAGTGCTCTTGGGCGACTGTACTTTAGAACTCAAGGTCAAAGGGAATGCCGTCGACAAGAGCCGTTCAAAGGCAAAAAGATGTTCAACCAGACGCTTCTCAACGGCGATACGCTCAGCAACAGGCGAGCCACTTTTAAGTAATCGACGGCAGCGCCAGATTTCGTTCCGCAACCATCTGATCTCACTTAGTGTATCGTCAATTGAAGTCATCACGGATGTGGTGGTCCTGGAGCGTCAAGCAAGCTTTATCGCGCGGCACACGTTTGTGCCAGGTTCAATATCACCATCACGCCACGACCGTGGCGAGGAGTCTCCGCAGACCATAGCGTTTTACGGCGCTCCGGTTGGGTGATTTGCATAATTCCTGCGCGGCAAATCATTGATTGGTGTGCGAACAAATAACCAAGAGCCGGAGAACCGGTGATCGAGCTCCGACAACGCAGAGAGCTCGGCAGAACGACTGAACGCCGAGCAGATCGGAATCTCAAGTAGCCCTTGTGTAACGTAGACTGTCGATATCTGTCCCCCGGGATCGAAAGGTCGTTCGCAGCATCACGCTCGCATCTAGGTCGCGAAACATGCTGTAATTCTGACGGATCCACTGATGTAGCTCGGTTGACCAGTCCTTCTCGTGGCGCAGATACCCAGTAAAGGAAAAGCCAAGCCGATCTATATATCTGTTGAGGAACGGCGGAAGCGCGGCGATCCGAAGAATGCGTTCGCCGTCAATCGCTTCAGATAATCCGCCACGTAGCACGAATTCATTGTGAATGGTGACCAGCGAATTGGCCGGAATTCGCCGCCGCAGCATTTCGTAACCGCGAAGAGAAATGCGTTCAGCGCCTGAAACGAAGAGTATCATGGGAGCGACATAACGGCGCTCCGTCTCCTTCATGAAGCCAATCTCCTCGCACATCTTGAAGAACTCATCGAAGGCGTGAAAGCCGAGATCAATCACCTTCGGCACCCGATCGTGGATGACAAGAGGGTCCATCAGCTGCATCTTGCTGTAAGTGTCGATCAGATCTGCGGTTTCAGTGATGTTTGGCAGGTAGTCGAGCAGCGATGGCTCGTTCAAGTTGACGTCGATCGACAGCGCTGTGCCGTGTTTGAGCAACAAGAACTCGCTCATAATCCGGGCGATGAGAGTTTTACCGACCTGCGGGCTAGGAGAGCATATGATGTAGATGGGCGTCGCTAACATAGCCAGCAAGTCAGTTTTAGTTCGTACGCGGGCAGCCGAAGCTTACCGAATATGCGCCTAATCGTCGCCGGCCCGGGTGCCGGACTTTGCCCCGGCCAATTCCGTCAAGTTAATCCGGTCAAATTCGCTCCAGACGTTTGCCAGCCAGTGGCGGACATAGCCTCGAAGCACGAAGGAGTTGTTCGCAGGTTCATCGTTACGCCCCTTGTTTGCGACGAAGTCTATAAAAGGCACGGATGCTACTTCCACCTGCTCGTATGCCATCTCGTTAAGTTTTGGTATTACCAGCTCTGTCGCATGTTTGATGCGGTGAAAATACGAATTATACGTCGCTTGATCCCACTGGAAGAATTGAGTGTCGTTGATGAAGTTCTTGACTAGATAGTACTTTGCGCCGCTCATGAAGGTCGCGGTTTCCGCGATCTCGTCCAGTGAAGCGATAGATGATCCAAGAATATGGAACACAGCAAACGTAATCTGGCCAGACCGCGCCGAGTCCAGAAATCCGATGTCGCGTAAAGAAGCCAGCGCAGACGATAGTAATCCTGCGCGAGCATCAATGACAGTAACGGACAGACCTGCGTTTAGCGTGTCGAATATCTTCATCTGGTCCGCCGTCGTCGTCATGTCGACGATCTCGGTGATCCCGGGATAAAAGCGCTTCAGCGTTCCCCGTGGAGACTCCGTGTCAAAGGCGCGAGTTTGAACTTTGTTGACGCTGAAGTAGTCCAGTAGCGTTCGTGATACGGTCGTTTTACCCACTCCACCCTTATCCGCACCTACCACAATTACAACTGGCTTCACCATAGGAATCTCCTGAGACACTCGCTTATGCCGTGCGCAGATGCGCAACCGACGCGGCTCTGCTTTGGGTGCGAACGTGGCAGAAAGAAGGGGCGATGAACCGCATGCGCAATTGATCTGCGACTGATGGACGTTTTCAACATCAACCGATTGACGTCCTTGGATTGCAACGACTATGGAGGCCGAGATGGGGCGTAAATCACTCGTACTGGTGGTCTACGTGAGGTTTGTAAGCGGCTGTAATGCGCGCCGCCGCCATATCTCTGCCCCGCCATCTAGATTGGCATGAAGCGACCGAATCCTACGTAGGGTCGGATTACGAGCGCGGGGAAGCGCAATCGAGTCGGGCGGCGCTGTCCCCGTGATAGCTCGGAAATCAACACAGGTGTGATGGATCAGACCGTTTTCTGTTCGGCAGACAAGCGCCGAGAGATGAGGCTCAACAACCGATCTCTCACTCTGCTGAACAGTATTGTGATACGCGGCGTGCGCAAAGAACCGCGGAGGTGATCATGGGTCGAGTGAAAATGCAGATCAATCGCGCGAGGCCGGGCCGCTCAGGAAGGGTCTTGAAGACATGTCCGGCAGAACCTTCCCTGAGCAGGCCAGCAACCATGTGGCTTGCGGGAGGTATTTGAATGCGCTCCTGAGTCGCGCCGCCTGTGAGGGCAGATTCCATCGCTATCAACGGGGCAGTGGAATCCTGCACGATCCGGGCTTCAATACCGCAAGACGAAGCTCTTCGCTAATCCTGGTCCGGGCAAGCGTCCTCGCGGCGGCGAGCGAATTTGCCGAGCCGAGCATCGCGATTGGGAGCGCGGCTCCCGGAGGAGGATCTCACGTCCTGTGCAAGGATGGATCATGAGCGTCTCCCCGTGTGAAGGTGGACTCTTTGATAAGATAGCGGGCCACCGACCGTTTCTTGTCGAGCCATTTCCACATGGCCTCGTGCAACTGCTGTACACCGACGGCGTGGATGCGGTCTGGCCAGCCCCGAATATCGTCAATGGATAATCTTGTCAGGCCACGGCCATGCAGCATTTCGGTTGCGAATGGCCGAGGTAAACAATTGGTCAATCTCCGCTAGCGTCGATGAGACGGAAAAAGTCATAGTTGTGTGCGCGATGCTGTTTCTGGAGGCAAGGGATGCGGACACAAAGGACCGCTGTCCGCCTTCGAATCATCACTAAACGAATTGCTCAAATTGGTTAGTGAGGATTCCAAGACAGGGCAGTTCACAGCCATCCTGATTGAGATTGCAAATCGAAACGTGCTTAGTTCGGCCTAGCTGTTGCTACACTCCGCTATCCGGCCAATAAACTGAGCCAACGGGCTGCAGAAGCGCCCGAACGGAGCGCTGCCGAGCCGGGATTTCATGTCGATGTGCTCCTTGTGGCTATCGGCCACCGCCATGTCGGCAACGTTCTGCCAACCATTCACAGCCTCCACTCCGAGCGCTAACAGATCGAAAATGGTTTTCGAGCAAGTTCTTGCCCGAGATTGCAGGGGAGGAGATCCACACATGACAGGACCGGCCGTTATGGAAGATGTGCGCCGTTATCGCGCGATAGCTTCGTTGTGCCGTCAGTCCGCGGCATTCCGGCCAACCCAACGAGCCTCATTGCTAGCGCAAGCTACAGAGTGGGAGGAACGCGCGATCGCGGAGATCGAGACATACTTTAGTTGTTCTGCTGCACGTCCTGCTTGATTGCGCTCGACGATCAAAAAAGCGTCGCGATCTGGTCAATAGGCCGGATCATGAAAGGCAATGCTAGCTAAACGATCCAGTCGGCAAGCGGGCGCGCTGGAAATTCACGTGAGAGCTTCGAATAGAACGATCTACACCTCAGCTCTGCGAACGCTTTCGCCTCGCAGACGCTGTGCCAAAGTCGCCGCTACGACGAGGTCGCGGGGCTGGCACCGATTGAATATTCCGCGCGGATGGTAAGCCTAGCTTTCGGCAAGCTAACAGCAAAGCCTCAAGACGCTACCATTCCGAGCCGCTCCCGCATTGGCCCGTTCGAGATAGCGCCGCGAAGTGCCGGCCGTCCTCCTGCGGTGCTGGGTTGGCGCCGCTGGTCTCCGTCTTACCTTCAAGGGCCAGGGACAGGTTTAAATTATTGCGCAGCATCAGGTTTGCGGGTTCCGCAGCGAGAGCTTGGCGGTACAGTTCTTGCGCCTCTCGATGCTGGCCTTCGTGATCGAGAACAACTGCTTTGGCATTCAATGCGCGCAGGTCGCCAGGGGCTGCCGATAAGATGCCGTCGAGGACCTCAAGCGCATCGTTCGGGCATTTGCGAGCCATCAAGGCCCGCGCAAGAGGAATGGCCGCATCCACATTGTCAGGTTGTTGCTTCAGCGCATCGCGTAAGGCTTTCTCGTCAGCATCGCGACCGAGGGCGTGAGCGATGCGCTCGCGCATAGCAGGATCGAGCTCCTTGGCCCCGAGCAGCTCTGCCGTGGACGCCGGCTGATGTGAAAGACCAGACTTGTGTGAGCCAGCGCAACCTGCGAGCAGCACGATGGCAATCATGGGGAGAACGGCCAAGCACGAATGGCGAGGAAAGTGACGCCAGCGGCGCAGAATGTCAGCCTTATGTGAATTCATAAGCGATCTCACCCACAACTACGCTCGTCAGCCAGCCGCAGGGAGGAGGTCACGATGGCCGCCTGTAGGAGCCTTGTCCTTGCCAGGCGCAAGTTTTACGGAGCCAATCGGCTGGACGGTGAAATCCGGGGCGAGATCCTGATACGAGAGAACGGGTAGGTCTATTCCATTGCGGGTGAGAAAGCCGCGGATGAAGCGCCGGATATCCATCGAGCCCAGGATCACCGGCTGGTTCTGACTGCGTGCGATGCTCGAATGGATCTGACGAAATTGCGCAAGCAACATCTCGCTTTGCCGATCCTCCAAAACGAGGTAGGGACCGACAGCGGTCTCGCGCACCGCACTGCGCACGATATCCTCGGTCTCACGCTCGACGATAAAGGCCGCCACAACACGATGGACGTTGGCGTAGCGGTGACAGATCTGTCGCTTCAGCGCGGAGCGCACATATTCGGTGAGCAGTACGGCGTTTTGCTCGCGTTCGCTCCATTCTGCTAGCGCCTCCAAAACCAGACGGGTGTTCCGGATCGGAATGCCCTCGTCCAGCAAGCGACGTAGGACATCCGCGATGCGAGGGATCGGTGTCGTTCGCAGCACCTCTTTCACCAGATCGGCATATTCCAGTTCCATCCGGCCAAGCAACTGACGTGTCTCCTGAATGCCCACCAGGCGCTGTGCATAGCGTGTCAACGTGGACTGGATCCGCAAGGCGATGATTTCGCTCGGACGGTGATGCCCTATTCCGGCAGCTTTGAGAGCAGGCGCATGGCGTTGTTCGATCCAGATCCGATTCGTGTCTTGCTCGTGCCAAAAGGGGATCCCGCTCAAATCAATGTTCGCCACGTCGTCGTTAAGTAAGAGTTGTGTAGGTTTAATGCCGCCCTCTTCCACGGGCACTCCTTCGACATCCACCCGGAATTGCGACTGGGCCAGGTGCGTTGCGCTTTGGGCGGGAATGCGTGGAATAGTGATGCCCAGATCAGCTGAAACCCGCGCCGAAACCCGAGCGACGCACTGCTCCAGTTCCCCTACGTCGATCGCCTGCATCAGGCTCGGCGCTAGCAACAGCGTAATCGGAAGTGCTTCCGCCGGCACGGCTTGCTTCTGACCCTGTGCGGAAGCGGGAGCCGAACCCGTGGGACCAGCGCCAGCCTTGGGAGCGGTCTTGCCCTCTTGCACGCCAACCTTGAGAAAGCTGGCGGCGGAGAAGAGGGCGGCCAGTATGATAAAGGGGAGCAAAGGGAAGCCAGGAACGAACCCCATCACAAGCAAGACACAGGACGCCAAGCGTAGCGCTTGTGTGCTGGCCGTAAGTTGGTTGACGATATCGGCGCCGAGATTGAGTTTGGAAGGACCGTTGACACGAGTGACAATGGTTGCGGCGGTAATTGACAGCAGCAGGGCAGGAATCTGCGAAATGAGGGCATCACCGATCGTCAGGATCGTGTATTGATGCATCGCCTCCTCGAGGGACATGCCCCTGGACAGCGATCCGATCGTGATGCCACCCAGCATGTTGATACAGATGACTATGAGTCCGGCTATGGCATCGCCCTTTACGAATTTCATAGCGCCGTCCATTGCGCCGTGCAGTTGACTTTCTCGCTCCAGCGCGCCGCGCCGGCTGCGGGCTTCGTGCTGATCGATATGGCCGTTGCGTAGCTCCGCGTCGATCGCCATCTGCTTGCCCGGCAACGCATCGAGGGTGAAGCGCGCCGATACCTCCGCCACCCGTTCGGCGCCCTTGGCGAGAACCATGAACTGCACCATGGTCACGATCAGGAATATGACAATGCCGACGGCGATGTTGCCGGATATGACAAAATCGCCGAAGGTATGAATGATGCTGCCGGCATCGCCCTCGGCCAGGATCAGTCGCGTCGTTGCAACTGTAAGAGCGAGACGAAACACGGTGGAGATCAGTATGACCCCCGGCAGGGACGAAAAGTCGAGTGGCGTGTTGAGATACAGGGCTACCATCAACAGCAATATGGCAAACCCCAGATTGAAGCCGATCAGCATATCGATCACCACGATCGGGATCGGCATGATCATCATTCCGATTGCCAGAAGAAGCATCAACGCGACCATCAAATCGGGGTGAGCCGGCGCGCGCGTGATGAGTTTTCTTAGAAGGTTGGCCATGGGAAGCCTTATTGTTGTTCGATTGCAGCTGTGCTGCCACGCAACAAAACATAGCGTTTGAAGACGGCTCGCGCTTCGGTCATGCGGCCAGCGTGACGCAGGGCGTGGCTGCGCATCAGCATCAAGGGCAGACACGAAGACGGCTCATCATCCAGTCTGTCAAGCTTGTCCAATACCGACAGTGCTTCGTCACCGCGACGCTCCGAGATGAGAGCGTAGGCTAGGATGCGGAGCAGGCCGATGTCTTGAGACTGTTCGTGGGCGATCAGCCGTAACAGAGTCAGGCTCTTGGCGCTTTGTCCACACGCAAGGTGGGCATAAGAAAGCACGCAGAGCAAATCTCGCTCAGGCCCGGAGATCAGCTCGACAGCGCCGGCTTCGGCAACGATTGCCGGCTGTGTAGATGTGGAGTGTTGCACTTTGTCTGACCCGGCCTTTACTAGCCTTTGATCAAGCCGTTGTGGCTCTGTCGGAGCAGGATTAATCGCTTCAGCTCCAGTTGCAGAAGCGCGGCGCCTTCACGTGAACCCAAATCTTCGGGGGGCGCGGCTGATAGCGTATCAGCCAAACGCTCCAGAAGAAGGCCGTGTTGCTCTGGACGCAGAACATGCGAATGACGTAAGCGCGGTGTCACGAATGAGAGGAGACTTTGCGCCAGAGTGGGCTCATTAAGCCAAGCGAGTGTCGAGCCCGGTTCCACTTGACCTGGCGAGGCGCGCGCCTCGTCGAGATTGATGCGCGAAACTGCATCGATCGAACTGAGCTCGAGCGCGCTCTCGATCGTGGAGTCCACCAACCGATCCAGCACGTGGCTATGATGAGAAATTGAGGTGTGGCTCTTGTTATCATTCCCCCGTGTCCGATCAATCCAGATGGACTTGGCTCGAGAATTAACCGGAGTGTTGTCAGATGCATGATGGTCAACGTTTGGCTCCTGAAAAGAGGTGCCAGGCTCGAGGGCATTGGGGGGAAGCCTAGTCATGGCACTTTCGTTCCTTACCTGCGGCCTAAAAACTAATAGGGTAGAGTGGCAAGCCGGCCATCCCGGCTCAGCAGAACACGCCCTTTCTCAATCCCGTAGACGGTCCATCCATTGGTCAGGAGCGCGCCGACGAAATACTTTTGACCAGCAATGACAATATAGGGATCGCTCCCGCGCCAAACAGCCTCGACCCCGATTGTGGGGGGCGTCTTCTCATCCTTGATGGCGACCGCATTGACGAGCGTATAAGCCCCATGGCTATTGTGATCAAACCGCTGCTGGACGTCTCGCCATGTGGGGAGCGAGGCGGGTGTAACGGTGCCGTCGGCAGTGACAACGCCCGCCCCAGAGCCGATCTTGATCCCGACAAGGCCTGCTCTATCAACCTCCTCTTGCAGCCGCCCGGCAGCTGCATCGGTGGCGAGAGCATCAGGAGCGCTGAGCGCCAGTTTTGGTGCAATGTCGCTAGCTGGGGACGACGCACTTGATGCCATGCTGCTGTCGGTCTGGACAAAACTGGATGCGACTGCGGCAACGGCGGCAGAGCTGATCAGGGCCAGGGCGAGCACTGCGAGCAATATACGCCGGCGGTGGATGGAGCCAGCTTGTTTGTAGTCCTCGATTGTCCAGCGAATTGACATCGCGCCGGCATGCAAAGTGACAGGAAGAGCGACAACAATTGGCTCATTTGGTAAAATTGTCTCGTGCCCCTCGATCCTGACGTCCCCCGCAAGGGCCTCGATCTCGATTGCATTGGAATGCGGGGTGACACGAAGATGGCGCGGTTCGAGGCCTTGTTCGACGAAGATTAAGTCTGCATCGAGGCTGCTGCCAATCAGGCACGATCCGGTCCCTACTTTACCTGTCAGCCCGGAATAACACCCCGACAGCACTTCGAAGTGCGGGCAATTTGGTTCATTCACGGTTGGTTTCCTGAACAGCGAACGGGACCGTACGGCAAAACCGTACGGCCCGTTGCGACTTCACAGACTAAGCAGCCGGGGAAGGTGGGGCGGCGACGCCGCCCCGTTTCGTCCCTTACTGCACCCGTTCGTCGGCCGCTTTCTTGACAGTCGAGAGCTCGGTCGAGACGACGCGAAGTTCCACGTCCCTCTCAGCAGCCTTTGTGCTGGTCGCAGTCAGAGCTGCAATTTGCCGTTGGAATGCCGCCTCTCCAGCAACTTCAGCGGCGGTGGAAGTGGCTGCAGCAGTTGCGGTGCCGGCTGCCCCACCTGCGGCTGAGGTATGAGACGCACCAACATTTTTAGTCATACTATTCTCCTGTGTGCTCGAATTTCGCCGCTACATGCGGCGACTATTTCCTAGCGTCGCAATATGCGGCGTCAGGAATCCTCGTCTGTCTCGGCCATGACATCGTCGAAATGGCTCATTGCACTATTCGCAAATTGGAGAGCAACGGCTCCCAGAGCGACGTTGAACGCTTGCTGCATGGCGGCTTCATGCGAGTTGCCGCCTGGAGTGGAGGCGCCGCTGTTTACGGGAATGTTTGCATCAGGCGATCGGCCATGATTCTCGCGCTCGCCCGGCTTGTGAGATCCTGTTTTGCCGCCACTTTTGCCGCCGGCGGCGTGGAGGTCAGCATCAGCGTGCCCAGCGACGTTAGAGCTCGTAACGCGCATCGGGTTCTCCTATGTCAGTTCGATGTGCCAATGGAGGCAATTTCCACCCTTCAGTATGCAAGTCTTAGCTTTCGACAAGCTGACGAGCCGTAGAAGTGCAATGAGCCGATCGTCGATCCTCATTAAACGTCTTCACCAGCACGCCGTATTTGATAGGTCGCCGGCGAAAGCTGGAGATCAGATGGATAGAGACAAGCGATGGTCTGTGAAGCTTGATCGGGTGAACACGTTGCTCATCGCTTCGAAAGCGTTCAAAGGCGGAATATCAAAGGCACTACTAATAAGAGCGTTTTGGGGCCGACGTGCTGCAAGCTCGGGCTCACGTTCGTTGCGATGCCTCCGAGCTCTTTTCAGCGATTTGCTTGCGGTCAGGCGAAGCGGCGCGGAGCCTGACCCGGTCGGGAGCGAGGCGGACAGTCAGAGTGACGGCTGATTTAGCACCGGAACGATCCATCGATCCCGAGGCAGCCTTATGGCAGATCCGTCGATCGCGACCTTTCACGGAGAGCGATTAGGAGCCCGCCGCTCGACTAAAAGCCCATCGGTTCCTACCGCTCGCGACCAAGGTGCTCTCGATCCTTGTGCAATCGACAGGCTTGGCGCTGCGGCCAGTCTGTGGCGCAATGTTATTGCATCGTGTGTTGAGAGGCGGCGTCAGCGGCAGACTGGGTTTGAGGTCGGACTTGGGCGATCGAGTGCGGCCAACATACATGCGCATTGAAGTACCGAAATCAGTTCCCCGGATTCCGGGGCGGTCTCAAGTATCTGGTAGAGCTTGCGCCACCTACTGCTCGGCAGAGAGGCCCAACCGCGCGGAGGCCGCGCAAGCTCAGTTTCCAGCGTGATGAGAGGATAGCTCTTGGCCTAAGCGTAAGCGCCTGCAGCTTGCAAGCGATCGGACTCGATGCGGGCCTTCAGGCTATTCAGATAATCCTCCGCGTAGGACTGGGCCACCGAAACCGGCAGGTTGATGCCGGCGGTCGCGGCTTCTTGAATTGCCTGCTTCACCAGGCCTTCTCGCATTGCTAATTTGACCTCAGGTCCCGCGATGCAGCCCACCGCCTGTGCCGCAAGGCTCAGCCCGGCTTCTTCCAGCGCTTGCTTTATGTTGCCGCCACTGATCGCAGTGTGAAGAAGATTTGCAGCTTGCGCCTCGGCCTCGAGCACCATTGACGCCAGATCGGTCAATTCACCCAACCCTGGAATGAAGCCAAGTACACCGACTGCAGTCGCGGCCCAGTCGAGTACCTTAGAGCCAACTTTGAGCACGTCATTAAGTGCGTGCATGAAGGCGCCACCGTTCTTTTTGGGGGTTTTGACATCGGGCTGGTCTGTCACGCCCATCGTCATGTCCGCGACCGCGTCTTGCTCGGCAGGCGTTCGGGCGGCATGCGTCTTCACCTGATGGACGGTGCGGTTCGCGCCCGACATGTTGTTGAAGAACTGCTTGAAGTCGCTGTTGCTGATGTTGCCGGAATCGACCGTATGCCCGCCGCCGAAGTCGAAGAACTTGTGGTGGGTTTTGTAGCCCGTAATAGCGTTGTTCATCAGCCCGAACAACACAGGATCCGAGAGCAGCTGGGAGGCCGCCTTTCGCACCTCGGGCGCGAGGCTCTTATCATCGACCATGCTCGCCAGATTTTCCAAGGTCAGGTCGCCCTTCCCGAAGAAAGCGTTTTGGTTCGTGCTGATGGTATTGAGAGTATCGAGCTCGGACTGCGTGAGATTCATCGATGATGAAGCAACCTGCAGGAAGTCCTCCTTGTGAACCTTGTCTATCGAGCCACCGTACAACTGCTTCCATTCATCCGGGTGGTCGAGGAAATATTGAGCGGCCGCCAGGACCTGCGGCGGGCATTTGCCAGTTTTAGCTTCGCCGTCGACGATCCGCTTGAAATCCGCAAGGCTCAGGGTCCTAGGGAGGTTGTCGGAATACCGATAGAGCTCGCGCAATGCATCGGTCTGGGTCATAACGGATGGCTCGCCATTCCGGGTGCCATCGGAAGGGATGTAGTTTTGCGTATAGCTCTTTGCCCGCTGCTCCTGGAAGGCAGCAACCTGCGGATGGTGGTCGGAGAAGCCGGAGAGATCATCTGCTTTGATCTTCCCGCCGCAGCGGCCGTCACCTTGCGAACCTATCGCATAGAAGAGCTCTGGGTCCTGTTGCAGAGCCTCAATCGCCGCCTTTAGATCGGGCGGTGTGGACGGATCGTTGGCCAGATCTCCAAGAGATTTCCAATCCAGCGGACATTTGTCTTTGTGTCGGTTCAGCACTGACACAATCTGCAGCTCGGAATCGGTCAGCGTACCGCTGTTCCACGTAATCCTGGAGCTTTGTACGGGTGCCTCTGCAATCTTCGGGACGCTCACAGTGGTGGAGGAATCGGGCGAGGAAGACTCTGGGGTCTCTTGACATCCGTCCAGTGCGGCCTTGATCTCCGGCGGGAGGATGTTCCGCACCTCCTGCGTAAGTTCCTCGGTCAGCTGCTTGGCTGGGTCCGTAGCCGCCGGATCCTGCGGTGCGGAATGGGCCTCGGTTTTGTCTTTCAACGAGAAACTAGCCAGCATCGCCTCGAAATTTGAAAGATCCCGCGCCGATGATGGCCCCGGGGCCAGTGCGGATAAAGTCGTGCTGGCGGTTAGCGATACGTTGTTGACTGACATTATACGTCCTCTGATTTGAGATCGCACCACAACCGGTCATGTGGCGCAGCCCGAGAATGGCGACGAACCGCGAGCAAGAAATGTCGATAGGCGTCTGGCTCCTACCGCTTGCTTCCGATTGCTCCGTGCGCCTCCAGCACTCAGTTTCCCTACAATCTATAGGCACATCGCCCCTAGACATTCACGCCGTATGATAGGTTTGATTAGCTTTCCAAAAGCTGACGGCGCGCAGAGGTTTCACGACGAGACGCAAAATGACAGTTTGTGAAAGACGGCGATGGGGCCTCGATATCGGAATCGGCCTGCTTGCTGTGCCCGATCACTCGCCTCTCCGGGCCAACTACCCGTCCTGGCTGTGCCTCACATGACCGAATGCGAGAGAGGGTTTTATTCATCTCAGACCCTCGCTGGACCATACTCTTTGACTGGCGCTTCGAGCGAACACTCGCCAAGCGGCTAAGCATGATGACATGAAGAATGCCTGGCGCGTCGATCCGGAAGAATACCGTCGGACTATCTCGATTATCATTCGGTATATAGTTCAACGTCCCAGGCGCCGTCGGTACAAGATCGCGGTTCCCTAGCATTTCGATCAGAGCATACCTCGCAGTTTGGCCAGTGAAGAACCACTTGGTCTGGCGCGACGACATTTCGTCAAGGCGAAATCTCCAATCTCCAGCGGAGCAACCGGTGCGCGCAACGTGGGCTATGCCCGCGTTAGCCCAGGATCTATAATTGCCAAACAGGGTCGTTGCCGAAATCGGAGGCGTCCGCGGTATTGAGCGATCGGCTGTTGGGATGTGGGCCGCTCGCTGATGGCTCGAGACGCGATGATCTGCCTCCGAGGACCAGTGGGACGCTGGGCTGTTGTCCACCGGGCTTAGCACGGCAAAGTCCATCCTGTTCGTCCCTTTGAAAAACCGGCTGGCTTTCATTCTTGTGCGACGAAGCTCATTTGCATGACGGATTTCGTAGAGTTGTTCAAAAGCTCGCGTGAGGCGCTAAAGTGCAAAGCGCGACCGCCAATGCTGCTGGCCAAAAGTCTGGGTCGCATCCGGCTGCGGTCTGGACTTTTATTGCGCCGTGCTGCGGCAACGGCCATCTACACACCCGAGCTCTGACATTGGCAGCAGTAGCTTTCGTAAAGCCGACACAGGTCATAAGCATAAGTCATTTATTAGTTGAATCGGGTGTGTGGACCACGCCCTCTTGATGTGATACCTCCGGCGAAGGATTGTCATTCGGTCGTCCTTCGCGAACGACCACGCTGGAAGATCCCCGAAATAGCATCAAAACAGAGTCGTTCGGTGGCTTTCCGCTACCGCTCGGGTTTCGTCGTGCCTGTGCCTCGGCCACAAGTCCTTTCAGTGTTTGCTCCACGAGCGCGACAAAGCGGGGTGGACCAGAGGCGAAGACGAGGCCATCCCCCGGTACTGCTCTGACAATGTAACGCTCGTCTGAGATGTTGAGTGCATCGAGTGCCGCCTTGAACGCATCAAAGTTGATTGGGCTCGAGACCAAAAGGCGGCTCTGCGCCTCATGCGCGTCGGATACGTAGAGCACCAGCCCATCGTAGTACCATTGGAGATTGTACAAATTGATCAACCGTTCGAGGAAGTCTCGCGGTGGGAGATCGGGCATTCGCCCGCGAATCCGCCCCTTCACCCCGGTGCTGACATTGACTCTGATATTTAGGTTGTTGCCGAATTCCTGCAGCGCGGCCGCGAGGTCCTGATCCAGAACTGTGTAACTATAAGGCGTCGACGGCAGCGCCAGGGGCGCGCCGAGCGCCTCAACGACGCCCAAGGAAATGAAAACACCGGCATAGAGAACTTTCTTCAAGTTGTGCTGTCCTGTGGAGGAGATGAGCATTTCTGCTCTTTTACACATGAAAACGAGCACCGGATGAAAGCCGATGCTTCCCCCCAAATTGGAAGCTGACCGTGATCATTAAATGGCAGCTGCTCGTCAGTTTTCGGTCAGCTTGCTTTTCTAAGGTCCCGCCCCATTCGTGTGAACAGATGGCTCATCTCACTACGGGATAGCAATGATTTCCTCCATGTTGTTCGACATCAAGTCGGTCTCTTCCAATTCGGTCGAGTGTGCCGCCGGCGGATGCTCGCCGGCACATGCCCAGTTCGACGAGAGTCTTGCGCAGGCCGCCTCGAGCCAAGGTGCTGGCTCTTCTGTGGCCGAGCGCACGCCGGCTCCATCGCTGCCGGAAGTCCAGCGCGCTGTCACGCCGGCGAGCCCGTTCGGCGATCGCATCCTTCAGAGCATTTCTGCTATGCACCAGGTTACACCATTTCCGTCGAGTGCAGTTTCGCCGACGATCGTCGACGAGCCTAATCCTACCAAGAGTCTGCAGCTTGGCCCGGCGGCGCAACCAGTCTTGCGTGTACAGCAAATCGAGGTACGTCCAGCGGGCAAACCGGAAGGTGTGGATCATTTCGAATCGGCGCTGGTGAATCTGCGGGGTGTTTACAACGGCGTCATCCAGGTTTCGCTCCTCTCGAAGGGGACAGGTGCTGTTAGTTCATCTCTGAATAAGCTTCTATCGGCGGGCTGAGCGACCCTTTGGCTGTCTTGACGAAAGATAAGCTCAGGAGCGGCTGTCCCGCAGGAAAGCGGATTTATGCTCTCGTTCTGTTGCCGCTCTTGCTGAGCCTGGCCGGCTGCAAAGCTGACCTGTATACCAAAGTTCAGGAGCGCGAAGCTAACGAGATGCTTGGGCTGCTCCTGAGCAAGGGTGTCGATGCCATTCGTGTCGTGGGTAAGGATGGGACCAGCACAATTCAGGTGGAGGAAAAGCAGCTCGCCTACTCAATCGAGCTGCTGAATGACCAGGGCCTGCCGCGCCAACCGTTCAAGAGCCTTGGTGAGGTGTTCAAGGGGGCGGGCCTTGTTGCCTCTCCGGTTGAGGAGCGAGCTCGCTACGTCTATGCTCTCAGCGAAGAATTGTCGCGCACGATCAATGATATCGATGGGGTTCTCTCCGCGCGTGTTCATGTCGTTCTGCCGAAGAATGATCTTTTGCGACAGGATGCAACTCCGTCCTCGGCGTCGGTGTTCATTCGACACGCCTCGAACGCCAAGCTCTCAGCGTTGCTACCGCAGATCAAGATGCTCGTCGCCAACAGCATCGAAGGTCTATCATACGACAAGGTGGCGGTCGTGTTCGTGCCGGTTGAGCGGGCTCAGCATGAGGTCTCCGTCGTGCCAGCAACAGCTTCCGCTGGTCCAAGCAAGTTGATCGCAACCCACATCGCGGTCGGTGCAGGAGGTGCGCTCGCCGCGTTGGCCATGCTATCTTTGCTGCTGAGCACACGTGGGCAACAGCTTCGTCAATCCTGGCGCAAAGTGACAAGTCTCGGCAGAGATGCCGGCAAGCCGACGGTCCGGTCCGCCGGCAAAAAGCTCTCCTCCGACCCGAAATAGTGGCAGCAGGTCCGTATCGATGGCATCCACTGACCCAAATTATTCATTCAACCCGCATTCCGATCGCCTGCGCGGGCTTGCCGCTTTGATCCATCCCAGCCGGTTTGCCCGCCATCTTGATGGGCCGCTGTCGGCCGACACAGTGCTGCGGTTACAGAAGACTCGGAGACTGCAGCAAAGACTAGTAGAATTGCTGCTAGGCAATGAGCTGGCCTCGAACGGAATCGATTGGGGTAGGGACGTTCTGCTCGGGCATGATCCGCGTACGGCGGCGCTGCTCGCTGGCAGTATCTGGCATGCCCGTTCGGTGCGGAAGCTTGTGTCAAGGCATGATGTCGCGATTCTGATCGAAAATATTGGTGCGGAAGCACATGCTTTCGCAATCCGACACTTATCGAGCGCCGTTGCAACCACATCGATTGACGATCCGCAGAAGCTTGCGAGCCAGATTGAACATGACGGATGTGCCTGCCTTGGCGCTTGGCTCAAGGACGCGTCAGAGCTTGACCGTGTGCGCGTTCTTTTCCGCTTACCCGTGGGGACCACCGCCGAATCCCCCGCAGCGGAACACCACAACTCAGCGGGTCAGTTACTGGCTTTGGTGGTGGCCCACTTGGCCACGGAGGAGCCTGCGGCATGACTGACAATGAAACAGCCTTGCCAGATAGCCCGCGGATACGGCCGCTTGGTCCCCTCATACCAGCCGCGGAACTTGGTATCTGGTCCGATGCGGTGCAGACGCGCGCGCTAGCCGAGCGATACCTGCGGCAGGCTCGCAGTTGGGCAAGGAAAGCCTATCAGCAGGAGCGGGAGCGCGGCCACTGCGAGGGTCTTGGGTCAGGCTCGGAGGAAATGGCGCAGCTGATCGCCCAAGTTGCTTCCGATGTGGCCCGGCGAAAAGCCGTTCTGCAGCGAGAGTTGCCGCAGCTCGTCATTGAGATATTGACCGATTTATTGGGCTCCTTTGATCCGGGTGAAATGTTGGTAAGGACCGTTCGTCACGCGGTCGAGCAAAGATATGGCAGCGCGGAACTATGCCTTCACGTGTCTCCTGTGAACGCTGATGCACTAAGGCATGAATTTCTGGCGTTCGATGGAACGGATGGTCGGCCGAAAGTCAGAATTAATCCGGACCCGGCCGTAGCGTCGGACCAGTGCGTTCTGTGGAGTGAGTTCGGCAGTGTCGATTTAGGACTCGCCGCCCAGCTCCGCACATTGCGTCTCGGCCTTAATCCATCCTCTCAGGAACTCTATCCGTGATGACCCAACGATCAGGCCATGATCAAGCGGCCGGAGAAGGAGATGTGCATGCGGCGATAACATCTCTACGAGTCGCAGCAAAGGATGTCGATACGCGTGCCGTGCGGGGACGGATTACGCGCGCGATTGGCACCTTGCTTCATGCCGTGTTGCCAGGGGCTCGTGTTGGAGAACTTTGCCTGTTGCAGGACCACGCTTCCGGATGGTCACTTGAGGCCGAAGTCATCGGTTTGCTGCCGGACGGGGTGTTGCTGACGCCCATCGGCGATATGGTAGGCTTGTCCCATCGCGCGGAAGTGCTCCCGACCGGACGCATGCAGGAAGTGTCAGTTGGGCCTGACTTGCTAGGCCGCGTGATCGATAGCTTCGGCCGTCCACTCGATGGCAAGGGGCCGATAAAGACGGTCCAGACCTATCCGCTCCGCGGCAAGGCGCCGAACCCGATGAGGCGGCGTGGCATCGAGCAGCCGTTTCCGCTCGGCGTTCGCGTGCTGGATGGACTTCTGACGTGTGGCGAAGGTCAGCGAATCGGAATCTATGGAGATGCCGGTTGCGGTAAGTCGACGCTGATGTCGCAAATTGTGAAAGGCGCGGCTGCCGATGTCACCGTGGTTGCGCTCATAGGAGAGCGTGGACGCGAGGTGCGTGAATTCATCGAACGTCATATCGGCGATGCCCTCGCTCGCACCATCGTTGTCGTTGAGACATCCGATCGATCGGCAATGGAGCGGGCGCAATGCGCTCATATGGCGACCGCACTCGCTGAGTATTTTCGTGATCAAGGCTTGCAGGTCGTTCTGATGATGGATTCGCTGACGCGATTTAGCCGTGCGATGCGCGAAATCGGCCTTGCCGCCGGAGAGCCTCCCACCCGGCGCGGTTTTCCTCCTTCCGTCTTTGCTCTGCTTCCTGGTCTGTTGGAGCGAGCCGGTATGGGCGAGCGGGGCTCGATCACGGCATTCTATACTGTGCTTGTCGAAGGTGACGGCACGGGCGATCCGATCGCCGAAGAGTCGCGCGGCATTCTCGATGGTCATATCATTCTTTCGCGCGCGCTGGCCTCGCGAGAGCATTTTCCCGCCATCGACGTGCTGTCGAGCCGAAGTCGTGTCATGGATGCGGTCGCCTCTGGTCCACATCGCAAGGCGGCATCCGTCTTCCGCGATTTGCTCTCGCGCTACAATGAGGCTGAGTTCCTGATTAAGGTCGGTGAATACAAGCCGGGCAGCGATCCACTGACTGATCGGGCAATCGATTCAATTGAGGAACTGCGCGCATTCTTGCGCCAGGGACAGGACCAGCCGTCTAGCTTTGAGGAGACCATTTCATGGATGTCGCGTCTGGCGGCCTGAATCTCGTGCAAGCGTCGAAATTGCGACAGGTGAAAGACATCAGAGAGCGAAGCGCGCTTCGTGAATTGTCGAACATGGAAGCCAGACTCCAAACTGCGATCAATGCGCTGCAGCGAGCGTGTGAGAGTCTTAAAGCCGCGGAGAATCGTCGCGCCAAGGTCGAAGCTGAACTTTATCAGGAGTTGGCGTCGCTCGAGACGATGTCCGTGACCGAGCTCGACCGTCGCTGTCAACTAGTCCTTGGGCGGCTGGCAGCAGAGATCGAATCGACACGCCAGGAGCGCGAGCAGGCGCACATCGCGCACGAGCAGGCCCAGCAGGCAGTGAACGAGGCGCGGAACATATGGGCCAAGCGTTCGACTGCGAGCCAGAAATGGCAGGAGATCGAGGGCGATGTCCAGCGCACTACCGCTCTCTGTTCGGAGTTTGCAGCCGAAATCGAGGCCGACGACGAGGTCTTGCTCCGATACAAGGGTGGTTCGCGCTGCCAGGCGGTCGGTAGCTCGAACTGATGGCTAGTTATCTTAATGCGTCGCGAGCTGCGCCCGCGGAAACTGTCGGTAAATGCTATGGGTGAACTCGCACCATTTCAGCCAGCGGCAAAGCTGTCGCATGAAGTGATCTCGTTGCTCAACGAGATCGCCGCACCGCGCACGGTTTTTCAGGGCCGCACCGGCGATAGGCCGCTATCGATCCGTATGAGTCGACTCGTTTGGCGGGCCGAGCCATATGCCATGTCGATGCTCGACTGCGTATTTTGCGTCGGAGGCGAGACCGCTGTGTTGTCCCTGCCCCGACTTCTCGTCGAGGCACTCATTTCAACGGTCCAGGATGGCCTTACTTTACCTTCCGATCCAACCCGCTCGCTTCTTCTCGAACTTGCACTGGAGCCTTGGATCGCTCAATCAGAGATCGTGCTCGCGCGAAATTTGCAGCTAATCCGGGTCGAAGACGCAACGGCCAAAGACCCCTATTTGGAGCTCGATGTTACTTTCGGGCCGCTGAGGGCCAAGGCCCGCCTGTTCTTGTTCGCGCCTCTTGACGGTCTGGTTCCGCCTGCGTTTCGTGCCTTGGGCGAGTTGATCGGCCAATTACCGCGAGACTTATGCAATATTTCTTCGGAATTGCCGGTCGTAATTGCGAGAGAGATTGGCTCGCTGCGCGCGCCCATCAAGCTTCTTCGCCAAGCGCAGCGCGGGGACGCGCTGCTGCCCGACGTCATTCCATTTGCCCATGGCCAGCTCATCCTCGCTGCCGACAAGTTGTGGGCGCCCGCGCAAGCCGCGGGCGACAGACTTATCCTTCGGGGGCCATTCCGCCTGCAGTCCAATCCTCTAAGGTATGCAAATATGACCATACGCCCCCAAGCTGAGCAAGCAATCCCACCCTCGGAAGCCGACCTCGACAGTGTTGAGATCACGCTTGTGTTCGAATGCGGCCGCTGGCCCATCCCGCTGGGTACGTTGAGAAGCATCAACGAGGGGCACGTGTTCGAGCTTGTGCGGCCGGTGGACGCTCCGGTCGATATTGTTGCGAATGGTCAATTGATCGGCCGCGGCGACATCGTACGTGTCGGTGAAGCGTTGGGTATCCGGTTACGTAGCAAGTTGGCGGTCAATGGTTGACATTCAACCGAGCATCCTTGCGCTTGTTGCGGCGACCGCTGGCCTTGGCCTGCTGGCGTTCGCAGTCGTCACAACAACGGCGTTCATCAAGGTTTCTGTCGTTCTCTTCCTGATCCGTAACGCGCTCGGCACTCAGTCCATACCACCAAACATCGTTCTGTATGGCGCTGCCTTGATCCTTACCGTGTTCATAGGCGCCCCAGTATTCGAGCAAACCTACAACCGCATCACCGATATGCAACTTCGCTACCAAACCGCCGATGACTGGTTGACCGCCGCAAAGGAGGGCAGCGAGCCGCTGCGCGCCCATCTGAAAAAGTTCACGACTGAGGAGCAGCGCACGTTCCTCCTGTCATCGACGGAACATATCTGGTCGGAGGAGATGCGCGCCAACGCAACAGCCGATGATTTTGCGATCCTCGTGCCGTCTTTTTTGATCTCGGAGCTCAAGCGTGGGTTTGAAATCGGTTTCCTTCTCTATCTTCCCTTCATCACAATTGACCTAATTGTGACGACAATTCTGATGGCCATGGGCATGTCAATGGTGTCACCAACAATGATATCCGTTCCTTTCAAGCTCTTTCTGTTCGTCACAATCGACGGCTGGTCGCGGCTCATGCACGGGCTGGTCTTAAGCTACGCATCTCCGGGGAGTTGAGATGGACGAGGCCAGCATCCTCACCCACTTGAGCCGATCACTGGTCCTGTTCATGATCTGGGTTCTACCGCCGCTCCTGGCAGCCCTCGTGGCTGGATTGGGTGTCGGCATCGTGCAGGCAGCAACTCAGCTCCAGGATCAAACCTTGCCGCTTACTGTGAAGCTCCTCGTGGTCGTCGCCGTGCTCGTTCTGTTTGCTCCGGTGCTGAGCGCGCCGCTGATCGAGCAAGCCCAGCATATCTTCACTGAGTTTCCCGCTCTCACAGCGAGGTATTAGTGCGCGGAACGCAAGACTTCGCATATGTCGTGTTTGTCGGCCTTTATGATGAACCGCAAGAGGACGAGTTCGTCAGCTTATTGAAAGCTCGCCTCACTAGCATGAGACGGATAGATATCCGAACTGTCGTGTTCGGCTCCCTGGGCCGGCCGTATTCGGAGGAAGAATGATCCCATTTGGAATTTTTATCAATCCGATTGAGACGAATTACCTGCTGAGACTCTTTGCCTGGCGAGTTGTCGCGCAGTGAACGGGCGAACCGCTTTGATTGCAAGCGGCTCAATGATTCTGGCGTTCTTGGGAATGAGCCTGCGAATGAAGAGGCCGCTCGAAACCGACCCCATAGAATGGCGAGATTGATGAAAGATTCGAGGCTCTCAGACCTCCAAACAGCGCTTCGAGCGGTGAGTGTGGAAGAAGCCTGGTGAGTCCGCCGGTCCTTTCATCGGATGGTCATACCTCGGCTTCGAATGGCTATAGTCATGTGGACAGTTGAATTCGAAGTCACCTGCGTTGTGGGGTGGCATGTCGCTCTCCAGCCTCTGGGAAGCGAGATCTGCAGAGTTCTTGACATCTCACATGTGGCGACGCAGGTGCGACATTGCATTGGCTGATTTAACCACAAGCTGAGCTCAGATGGATGCGTTGTCACCCACCGATACGCAAGGTCTGATTCAGACTGCTGTCGAGTTCGTCGTTGCGGCCGGACTTGGCGCGGCCCGGCCGCTCGGCATTATGCTGGTTCTTCCGGTATTCACGCGACCGCACATTAGCGGGGTTATCCGCGCAAGTGCGGCGATTGTGATTGGATTGCCTTGCTTGATGCAGATCAGGAACGGCTTGCAGACACTAGATCCGGGCACTCGTATGATTGCGGTCTCACTCCTGGGATTGAAGGAGATGTTTATTGGCCTGCTGTTCGGCTTTCTCGTTAGTATACCGCTTTGGAGCATCCAGGCCGTTGGTGACATCATTGACACCCAGCGCGGCATCTCCAGTCAGGTGGACGATCCTGGTACACGCAGTCAAACCGCCCCGATGGGGCTCTTTCTCGGGACTGCCGCGATCACTATCTTCGTTGTATCAGGAGGTCTGCAGACCATGGTCAGATCCCTCTATGGAAGTTACCTGATCTGGCCCGTGTATCGGCTGCTGCCGCCCCTGACCCACCAAGGAGCGATGGAGTTTATCGGGCTTCTCGACCATATCATGCATACGACGCTCGTGGTCGCCGGGCCCGTGCTGGCTCTGCTGCTTCTGATCGACGTATCTCTCATGCTGCTCGGGCGCTTTGCGCCGCAAATCAAGCTGAACGATCTCTCTCCGACCATCAAAAATGCTGCCTTTGGCATCATTATGGTCAGCTACGCCGTCTTCCTGATCGACTATATGGAAGCAGAGATCAGTCAGTTCAACGGCGTGCTGGAGTGGCTCGAGAAGCTCTTGAAATGAACGACACGAGCGAAGAGAAAAGCCTTCCACCAAGCCACAAGAAGCTGAGGGACGCGCGCAAGAAAGGGCAGAGCCCGCGCAGCGCCGACTTTGTGACTGCGGCAAGCCTTTGCGCTGGTTTCGGCTGCCTGTGCTTCAGGGCCGGCCCGATCGAAGACGGATGGCGCGAAGCCGTGCGGCTGATCGACAAGCTGCAGGAACAACCCTTCAACAGTGCGGTCCGGCAGGCGTTGCTCGGATTGTTGGACCTTTCTATAAGTGCCGCGGCTCCCATCCTAGGTGCCGCGGTCGTTGCGGCGATGCTGGCTGGTGCCTTGGCCGGAGGCGGGCTGACGATTTCGGTTGAGCCGCTTAAACCCAGCTTTGAGAAGTTGAACCCCGTCAAAGGGCTGAAGCGGATTGTCTCCCAGCGGTCGGTTGTCGAGCTTGGAAAGTCTATCGTTAAGGTGTTGGTTCTCGGCGGTGCGTTCGTGTTCACCGTGCTCGCAAGTTGGAGGGCACTGGTATACTTGCCGGTTTGCGACTTGAGCTGCTTCGGTTTCGTCTTTGAGGAGCTCAAAGTTCTGATCGCCATTGCTGCCGGCGCTCTTCTGATTGGCGGCTTGGCCGATCTGCTCATTCAGCGTTGGTTGTTCTTGCGCGACATGCGCATGACGCAGAGCGAAGCCAAGCGCGAATCCAAGGAACAGGATGGTAATCCGCAGATCAAGGGTGAACACCGCAGGCTCCGCCGGGAGTCGTCGAACGAGTCTCCGCTCGGAATTCAACGGGCGACAGTGATACTGAGGGGGCGCGCGACATTGATTGGGCTGCGCTACGTTCGAGGCGAGACCGGCGTCCCGGTGCTGGTGTGCCGCGGTGAGGGCGAAACGGCCTCACAGCTACTGGCGGAGGCGCGCGCGAGACGTCTGAGCATTGTCAAGGATGATGTGCTGGCGCGTCAGCTGATCCGAAAAGGTGTCATGGGGAAGGCCGTTCCGATGGAGTGTTTCGAGAGGGTTGCAAAGGCGGTCTTTGCCGCCGGCCTAGTTTAGCGTCCGTACCAAACCAGCTATGGCTAAACTCTCTTGTCAACGACCCCACTGTCCGAGAACCTGATCTGCAAGATCCCAAGAAAAGAACCCGGGGAATTGGAGTCCAGATCGCTCGTCGGCGGATTCCAAGACTGATATGGACAAGAACGCCAACCAACGGCCATGCTGCTTGGGTCTCACGAGCCGCTTATTGGTTCTCTTGCGCAACCCTGTTATGGCTTTCATCGTCCGAATTGCTCCTGTTGCCCGACGACGTGGCCCCACGTTGGGTAATGGGAAGTACTGCACGATCACCACTGGTCGGCATGACAGCGCTATTGCCTAACAAGTCGCCAGGTTCATTGATCATGACGGCAAGGTTATTTCGGACTGAGCAGCCAAGGGTTGGACTGAACGAATTGTCGTTCACTGTAGGACCGACGATGGAGAGCGACGGGCAGACCGGAGGATGGGCTTCGAAGGTAATGGCTTCGATCCTCACCCCGGAACGAGCCGGCAAATCCATACGAGAGGCGAACAGGCGGATGTTGTAGTTGGCAACGCCCATGGCGCGAACCTCGTGGGCGACCTGTGCAATGAGTCTTGGTGCGCCGATGATACCCACATGGAGCGCATCCGGCCGGCCGCGACTAGTCATTGCAATAAAGCTTCGCAACCGATGCCGTTCGGGGCCACGAAGGCTCTGCAGGAACAATACGCTACTCTTCTGCTCGACCTCGATCTCTTGGCCGGCGGGCGCGGGACGGATCGAAGCAGTATTGGCGCAGCCCCCCAATGTTGCTCCGATAACGATGGGGTAGCACAGATATCGCAAACTCATTGTTTAGTGATCCTCATTCGATAATAAAACCGGCGCTGCCGGTCAATCCTGGTGCGCTGGCGCGAGGCGCATCGCGGTCTCGCGGCGGTCTGGCCACCGTGTTCGTCAAAATCCGCCCCGCGTCTGAAGGCGGTGAGATGCGCTCGCTCGGAGTACTCATCCGGTTCGGATTCGGTCCGGGCCGCACGATGTAGGGGGTGACAATAATGACCAGCTCGGTTTCACGTTTTTGAAACGATGAGGAGCGAAACAGCGCGCCCAGGATCGGCACATCGCCGAGCCAGGGAAACTCGTCGACATCAGTGTTGAAGTTCCGCCGGATGAGGCCGCCGATTGCAAAGCTCTGACCGCTGGCGAGCTCGACCACGGTGCTCGCCCGCCGAGTCGAGAGGGCAGGGACCGCCATGCCGTTGATTTTGACTTCGCCTTCGCTCGACAGTTCGCTGACTTCGGGCTTCACACGGACATTGATCTGATTATTGTTGAGAACCGTCGGAACGAACTCGAGGCTCACGCCGAACTGGCGAAATTGGACCGAAACCTGCCGGTTATCCTGCATCACCGGAATGGGGAATTCGCCTCCGGCAAGGAAGCTTGCGGCTTCGCCGGACATCGCTGTCAGATTCGGCTCAGCCAGGATTGAAGCGAGGTGCTCGCTCGCGAGCGCGTCCAGAACAGCGCTTAAATTCGTTTTTCCAGCGCTAAACCCGATCCCGATAGTGCCGCCGCCGGCCGCCGCGCCAGCTGCCGCGCTGGAGCCGCCCGGTTTGCCGGTAACCAGGAAAGCGCCGTTTGGACCGGAAGCGGAGAAGTTGATATTGAGATCCTTTACCGCGCTCCGGGAGACTTCTGCCACCCTTACGCTGAGATTGACCTGCAACGAGCCGGCGACCTGGATCTTATTGACAACCAGCGAGCCCGCCCCAAGAAACTGCTCAGTAACTTTCCTGGCTAGCTCGACGACATCGGCACTGGGTGCCGTGCCGCTAAGCATTGCGCCACGCGGGGTATAGCTGACCTGGATTGGATAGTCGCCGACCTCAGCCTTTAGTGCGGCTCGCAGATCTTCAATCGGTTGGGTAACGACAACGCGCAGCTCGGCCAGAGCCTCTCCCTTGTCGTTCAGAGCGAACAGGCTCGTCCGCCCGGACTTCTTGCCGAACACGAAAATCGTCGTGTTCGACGGCGCCTGATAATCAGCAATTGCGGGGTCGGCAACAAAGATGCTCGCTGCCGGTCCGTTCAGACGAACCGTCTTACCCTGTGAGGAGGTAAGATTGAGCGTGCCGGTGTTGCCGTCAGGCGCAGCACGTTGCGGTTCCCCACTGCTTTTTGTTTGAGCTGTGACAGCAATTGGAAATAACAGAGCAAGCGCGCATAGAGCGCGTGCGAGGCGGAGAAGCGGGACATGATGGGAGCCGCTGGCGACCATCGACGGCGCATCAGAGCCGTGGTCCATTTTAAGGAGCTTCAAGGGAGTGTTGCTTTCAAGTTAGATCGGCTAGGCGGCCGATGCTGCGCTAATGAGTTCAAGGGTGTAGCCGACACCGCGCGCGGTCTTGATCCTGAGCGTTGCTCCCGCCTGGCTTAAATGCGTGCGTAAGCGATAGATCCCGACCTCCAGCGCATTGGTCGAGACCTCGTCGTCAAATGCATACAAGCTATCTTCGAGAGATGTGCGCGGCACGGTACGGCCCGCGCGGCTGAGCAGATGTTCAAGAATGCACACTTCGCGGCGCGCAATTCTCAGCACTCGGCCACCGACCGAGACTTGTCTCGCGATGGGATCAAAATGCAAATTACCGAATGTCACCACCGGCGCCGTCATCTGCGTTGACCGTCGCAGAATAGCCCGCATGCGAGCAATGAGTTCGTCGATAGAAACAGGCTTGGGCAGAAAATCATCCGCGCCGGCATTGAAGATAGCAATCCGCTGACTGAGATCATTGAAATTACTCATCATCATGGTCGGCATAGACCGCCCGTCGCGCCGTAACTGCTTCAGCCAGTCCAATCCGTCTCCATCCGGCAGAGCCAATTCGAGCAGGACCATATGGTAATTCGCGCAATCGAGCGCTGCCGCGGCCTCATCCAGCGTTCGTGTCACGTCAACGGCGAAGCCGCAATTTAACAGTTCGTCCTTCACGTCACGAACGAAGTCCGCGTGATTGTCAACCAGAAGAATTCGCATTGCATCGCCTTTCGTCCACCACACCACGACCTGAGCAAGTCACATCTACCTCTGGGATTCGATGAGCCTGAGAGGCGGTTGCACTGATGTGAATACGAAGAGTTCGAAGCGAGAGGACGGAACAGACCCAAGGGCCATCAAAGCTTGCCGATCTGTCGTCTTCGACTCGACTGCTGAGCGCGGCCTTTTTACACCGTCGGCGCTGCTCGGCATGCCTGCGGTGTCAGCGACAGACCTGCTCTTTTTTGAGGACATCAAGGCCGCAGCGGCCTGCCGACTGGTTTGTAGACCGATCACAGCCCCTCTTCCATCCGCTGGCGGGGCGCCCGCAGGGCGAATAGCGCCAAGTGGCGCGATCGAAGCCAAAGCGCGAAAGACGATTGCATTTGTGGCCGAACGAAAGAATGAAACCGACATGTTAGAAACTTTCCTATTTCGTTGGGTCCATGGCGATGTTGCTGGGTTGTTGAGCCGTCGTGCCGTGGAGATCACGCCAATACAACAGCACCGGGCTTGCGACACGGATCTGGCGATGACTCGGACCGAGATGCACGATACGAGAGACCAATGCAGTATTCGGCTTGAAGAGGGCGCTCGCGGTAGATCTGGACGGCGCTAAAAAGATACGGCGGTCTAATTTGACATAGCTTGGTGCACGGCAGACGCGAGATAGAGATCTCAAGCGAATTGCTCACGTGACGACTCCTCTTTTTGCCAGAGTAGCAGCGTGAGGTCTTCTGCTCCCACATAAGCGATGTCGGGTGGACTTTGTGATTTTCAGACGTTCGCAATTTCGCTACCTGTCAGGAACGGTTCACGCGTGCGGGGGGTGTGTCGCGGTCTGTCGGAAATGCTACAATCTGACGCTAGGTGAGATTCAAGTGGATTTGGGCGCTGGTCCAGCATTGTCGAAACCGCGACGGTTATTTAAGCGAGGGCGACACGGTCCGAAGCCAGACTATCGACCGCCAGGTAACACTCGCGTCTCTCGCCATGTCATGAGAAGCTCGTCGACCCGATCAAGGCGTCGCTTGATGACAGCCGATTACAGCATTTGGCGCTAGTCGTCTTTGCTGGCGCTAGGGACGTGACGTCTCGGTGTTAGGTCAAGCCCGTGCGTCTCATTTTTGGTGAGCAGACGCTGACGAGCGGACTGACGCCCCTATGAGGAAGCGAGTCTTGGCATCGTGGACGCGCGAGCGCGCGAGCCGAGTTAAGCGGCAGAGAGCTGTAAGAGAATCGATTGCCACGCGACATTCTTGAATGCTGCCTCCATAGGTCGCGATCGATTATGAGACGTTTGGGTAAGATCGGCAAAATCGATTGTTTTGATGGAACACATCCAGGTAGCGAATAGGGGATGTGTGCGACGAAAAGCGGTGCGCGCGTTTCCTCCAGGAAGCAGCAGCGACCTCTTTGGATGTCGGCGCGCTTCATCCCTTGCTCAGGGTATGGGGTGATGTAGTCGCTAAGTGTTACCCGGGTCGTGAAACGGCACTGCTGGGGCAAGGAGTCGTTAGCGTGGGCGTTATGGCGAAAGGGTGGAATGCCCGAGAACTGCTCGTTTGCCGCCTGTCAAATCACTTCTCGCCCGTTTTCCGCTGGTAGGGGTTTTCTTGGCTGGCGGTTCGGTAGCTGTCCAAATTGCCGCCCAGGAACAAGCGTTCGGTCTCTTGGGTCGGCGTTCTGCCCAGCGAGCACATCAGTTCCACATCCGCATCGACGTTGTCCTGGTCTCCCGCATTCATTCCGATAGCGATACTGCTCAGCACGTCGTCAGGTGTCCAGACCGCAGATTTCGGTACCACATAAGTGTGCAGCGTTTTGGCATTGTTGGCTATCGCTCTCGCCCAGTGGTCACGCGAAACGCTCAGTTTGGCGGGCTCTTCGACCAAAGACACGAATGGAGAAGTTGTCGTCTTGCCGCGCATATGCCATCCAGCCTGGCGTGCCCGATCCATGGGATACCGTTCCAGAGGATCTCCAACGGAAGCATGATCCCGAGCCGTGCTTCGAACATGAGATATTGCGCTTGTGTTTTCTTCGGTATGGGGCTTGCAATCAGTGTCCCGATTCTGAAAACGACGAAGTATGACATATGACGATCCCGCAACGTCGTCGAATACGCGGTCTCGATCATTGGCAACTTCGGTCTCCGATGACCAACGTGCTGCTTGCTGTCGGGCGAGTTCGATTTCCTTCTGAAGTGCTTCGAGAGTGGCACCTGTCAACGTTGCGGCAAGCTGAGCGCGCGCACTGACGAATGATGAGGCTGGATAGCGACTGAGTTCAGGGGCCGCCTCGCTTGGCGCAGACCACGGCGCTGCCATCGCGGAATTTGACGCTAAGGAGACTGACTCCAAGGTTGGGGCGGACGAGTCCGAGTCGGCTAGAGCCAAGTCATTTAGCTGCTGCTCAAAGCTCGCTTGAGCTTCTGAACTTGCCGGTGCGCTCGTCTGCACGCTAAGCTGGTCATGCTGTCCACCGATGTAGCGCGGCTGCTGAATCTCAAAGGAATTGTCGGCGGCATTCCTCGGATCGACGTTCATCTCTCTTTCTCCCTTCCAAGTGCCGCCTGTCAGCGTTGACTGTTGCAGGTGCAGCTTTCGAGAAGCTGACGGTCGGAAAGAGGCCATTGAGCTTAACCGCTGCCTTCTGTTTCTGCCACTTCCGATTCGACTAGGCTTAGATCGGGATCGCGGCGTCGGGTTCGCTCCGCCACCTTGTTGCGGATGCGTCGCCTATCGCAGACAGTCCTTGACGAAGATGTACAAGCAATCGCATGCGGATGATCGAGTGATTCTTTCGTGCATCATCTGATTCCACAGATGTGACGGCTTCATCTCCTGGCTCGTTAGGCCTGCAGCGGACTAGCGCGACCGCTCGTCTTTTTTTTGTGGGTTCCAAGCGGCCATCGAGCAAATCCTTCTAGTCGACGCCCACGAGGTGGAGCCCCTCAAAATCCTGACCTACGATCTTGTGATGTCTGAATAGCCGTTACAACGACTTGCGCCTGATTGCGGGACGCTGCTTTTGTACAGGCGTGAGCGCGCTTGCTGAATGAAAGCCAAACAGCTTGCCAGCACGAACATCTTGAAGAACGTAAGCTGTGGTACTTATCGAGGGAGAAGAGAATATGAAGATCACCGGCAAAGGACTGACTATCCTGTTGTCCTTGCTTTCGGTCGCGAGCGTTAGCGCGGTCGCGCGAGCCGATGAGCCCTCGCCGAAATACACCGAGGTTCTCAATGCCCTGCAGGCGGGGAAGAATGTGAAGCTCGTACTGGATATGAGCCGCTGTAACTCCGCTGAGGGCGGCAAGCCTGCATCGGCGACGCAGGCCGGTCTGGTCATCAATGCATTCAGGGTGACGGTCCAGAACGGAATCAGTTTCGCCAATGCTCACCAAACAGTCGACAGCTCTGGACATGCCGTGACCGAGTACATCCGCCATAGCCTTAGCCGCGAAGGCAAGCTGACGGTGCGAGCCTCGAAGCTTGTTGTCGGAACCACGGAGCTTGTGAACCAGGGCGAATTCATCTGCGAACTGCCGGATGGCGCAAGGTTCATCTGGTAAGGAAGAGCACAGGGGCGCTCAGGGGTTTTCTGGCTGTCTTTCCGCTCTGGGAAAGTTCGAGGTGCGCCAACTTACTACGGTTCGACCAAGGTAAGTCATGAGGGCCGTCGATCTCCAGTCCATCTCAGCGATTGGAGGATCGGCGGTTCGCCCTGTCACCAGATGGTTGGTGCCAAGGCTTCTCAGCAGAACACTTCAGATGAGCCGGGTAAGAAACGTCCGCACTCCCTCCGGCCTGTTGGGTCGTGTATTCATAAGCCGATCAAGCCGCGGGCTCGGGGATGATTTCGCTTGACCCGCGGCCACCCCAGGATGCGCTCGTATCTTTCATGCGCGGCTTTGTCTTTCAATTGAAAGGTCCGCGCTGCCGAATGCAGTCGTAGGGTTGGAGCACCGGCTAAAGATCATTTTATGAATGGCCGCTACGGGGCTTGCTCACCGTTTCAATTGTCGTTCGGACGCGACTCTGATTTCTGAAAATAACATGATCCGACCTGGATGCGGGACCTTTAGCGGTTGCCCGCGGTGCCGCCGAGCAGTCAGCCAAATTGCGGCCGATGGAAGAGAATAACGCGCCCTCCGGGTAGGCTTTCAGCCGTGTAGGGCTGGCCGTGGATCAAAAAGCCGGTCATCGGGACGCCTTGGCTCGGCAGAAGGCCCAGGTTTTGGAGCATGTCAATCACGAGAGGCGAAGCTTCTCGCGGACCGTGCCTCCAGTCGTGCCCGAACAACTCTCCGAGTTCACGCAATTGCGGAACCAGGGGGTGGCCGGAGAGCGGCACTGCGGTCGGCAGTTGGAGGTGCGGCGCGGGCGATTCGAACCAGGAGGGTCGATCAAACCCAGATGCGCGGCCGTCGTAAGTATCGGGGGGAGCCGCCGGCGTCGCAGGCGCAGCTTCTCTCCTCGAAACGAACCTTGGGTGATGAATCAGTTGAACGTCATTGGATCCTCTTGGCCCCAGCACGGCCGTATAGCGTTCGCCGTCAATCTCATAGTTCATGAGTGGATATTCTGCGTTAGGCAAGAAGTCCCACTTGCCCAACGTGGAAAGCATCACGTCGGGGGCCAGTTGCGTGCAATGGGAAAAGTCCTTTCGTACGGCGAACGAAACATCAAATGTATCGCCGACAGGAGGAGACTGCAGATGGATGAGCTGAACATCATCACGCCCACGCGGTCCTAACACGGCCGTATAGCGTTCACCGTGAATGTCGTAGGTCTTTACCCGCTGTGCTGCATCCGGCAACAGACCCCAGCGTCTGAGCTCAGAGCGCAGCATGTCCGGTGCCGGCTGGGTGCCATGGAAGAAATTCTCGGGAACGGCGAAGGAGGCGTCAAAGCTCTCGCCGGCAGCGGAGAATGTCGAATCAAGTGTAGGCGGGGCCGCAGCATCTCGATTCATCATTCGTCCAAAGTCTTCTTCAGGGGCAGGACTCGGCGACTGAGCGCTGGGCTGCCGGATCGCCGCATCGAAAAGCGCTTCCTGGGCGACATTTTGCACGAGCAAGGGGGCGACGGCACTCATTGTTGGCCAAACCACCAGAGCATCGAAAGCGGCGGCTGTCTGCAGGTCCTGGCGATCTGCGGCATCGAAAAGCTCTTCCTGAGCGACACTTTGCGCGGGCGAATGGGCGACGGAACTCATTCTCGGCCAAAACACCGGAGGATTGAGGGGCGCGCCTGGCAGCAGGCCCTCGCGATCCGCGGCATCGAAAAGCTGTTCCTGGGCGACACTTTGTACAGGCGAGTGGACAACCGAACTCATTGTTGGCCAAGGCACCGGAGCATTGAAGGGTGCGCCTGCCAACAGGCCCTCGCGATCCACGGCATCGAAAAGCGCTTCCTGGGCGACACTTTGCCCGGGCGAGTGGGGGGCCGAACTCGTCGTTGGCCAAAGCTCCCGTGCATCGAAGGATATCGCTGGCAGTAAGCCTTCGCGATCGGCGGCATCGAAAAGCGCCTCCTGAGCGAAACTTTGCACGGGCGAGCAAGCTGGGCCACGCATTCCCTGCCAAAGCAAGGGGGCATTGACGCCGAAGGCTGGAAGCTCGTCGCTCCGTTCCGCGTCGAAAAGCACGTCCTGGGCGGCACTCTGTATGGCAGAATGAGCGGCTAAACCTATTTCGTGTCGAACCGGCAGAGGATTGGAATTGCCAGCCGGCGGTGAACCCTGATCCGCAGCATTCCCCAAATGATGATCAACGAGAACCTGCATGGAAGAGCGGGCGGCCGGATCTGTTGCCACACTCGAGCTGACTCCTTGTCCTCCCAAATTGTCCTGACCGGTGATCTCCCGATACTCGCGAAGCCTGTTCAAGGCGTAGATAAGGTTCTTGTCATTCCGAAACAAAGTGGCGGCATGACCGCGCAGCGCGTCGTCGCTGAGCTCAGTAATTGACGAGGGTCGCAGTGCTGCCGCTAGCTTCCGTAGACAGCTAGCATAGTTTAAAGCCGTTCTGGGGTCGATTGCTCGACCGAAGCCTGCCTCAGCGGCCACCTTGATGAGGCGTGCATCTTCCTTGCAAGGACGGTAATGTTCAGTGGACCAAGCGATGGCGTCAGGCTCGCGGTAGCGGCTGACCATCAACAATGCTGAAGCGATCACCTTGTCATTTGGCAGCAGTTTCTTGGCGTAACCGAGTAACGCATCGTCATCGAGCCCAGCCATTGAATTGCCTGACTCCTTCAGCAGCAACTCGGCTAGTTTACGAAGTCGACGATCATAAATGCTGACAGTGGTTGGACCTGGCGGTGGGCCTCGCTCGAGCGCAGCGGTGGACGCTGCCTGGATCAAGCGATCATCTTCCTCAGAGACATCATAAAGCTCCCTGTGCGGATATATTGGGCCAGCCGAACGCGCATCTCCGACGTGCTGCTCAAAATCGGCTTGCTGCCGTTCGGGTTGCTCTACGGTGGCATCGAACGCGGCCGGTTCCTTATCGGCGGGGTGGATATTGTTGAATTGGTCCATGGTCTCGTTCGCTAGCGTCGCCCTCGTGTTCTTTCGCTACTCACGTCAGCTTTCCAAAACCTGACCGCCTGGCCGGGCGGAAAGCTGAATGAATAATGGTCGGTAAGTGCATTTTCTAACCCACGACAAGTGCGGCGAATTTAAAGAGATGCAGGTTTCAGCTGAAAACCCCGTCCAGTGCGCTACGCGCCGGCTCCTTCCCCGCTGGCCAGGCGGACGGAGTGTTGTAGATGGCGCGAACGCCGCTTTCGATTTTTTGGAGTGTCGGAAAAAGGCGAATCGGCCTTTCAGGTTCAGGAGCTCCTACTCTCAGCTTTTCCCCGACTTTCTGTATGGATTCGATGCGCTAGCGGTCCGATAGTTATCCAGATCCCCGCCCAGAAACAGTACCTCGCGCTCCTCAGTTGGGGTATCGCTCACCCAGGCCAGATTGGGTTCATCATTCTCAGTCCCGTCCTCAAGAATACTGACGATCTCTTCGGCCGTCCATGTGGTGACCCTTGGCACCGTGTAGGTGTGCAGCTCGCTTGCGTTTTCCGCGATTGCCTTGGCGCCATGCTCGTTATCGTCGTCCGGCGAAAGGAGCAGTTGAGAGGCCTCTTCGGACAGTGATACAAAAGGCGAAGAATGGGTATCGCCCCTCATGTGCTCTGCGGCTGCGCGGCCGAGATCAAGTTGTTGGCCTCCCCAGATATTCCAGGGCGCGACGTCGTAACGCAAAGCCGCCATGGAACGCAAATGGGCCATCGCGCTTTGACCGTCCAACACGTGGGGCTTGCAATGGCTGGCGTGGTTTTGAAAGCGCTGCAGCTCCGCGTAGGACGATGCCACCAGGTCGTCGTAAACGCGGCTACGATCCACGCCGCCGGCCAACGGCCCAGTCTCGCTTGCCCATTGTGCTGATGTTTGCGCAGCGAGTTCGATTTCTCTTCTGAGTTCCGCAATGTTCGCGCAGGTCAGCGTTGCGGCGAGTTGAGCGCGCGCTTTTACAAAGGATGCGGCTGTGCACCGTTCGTCCTTTGGGATAAGGTGCGCTCTCCTATTGCCGTCCGTTGCAGTTCGGCTCGATTCAGCCCCGGCTGAGGCTGGTGCGGACAGGATTGGCGGCTGCTCCCTAAGCCGCAGCTCAAAGTCTGCTTCGGTCTCTTCCTGTTGCGGATCGACGTGGCTCATGCGAGCCGCGGACGGATTCAAGTTGTCAAATGGGCCCATTGCTTTCTCCCATTGGTTGCCTCGTCAAGGTCGTTCGAGCAAAGTTGGTCCGAGAGATTCAGAAGCCGAGCGGCAGTTGATAAAATTTCCAGCGGATATGATTCTCGAACGGGTGGGTATGTTGAGCGCGTACGGATCGGGCTGACCCAGGATCCAGGTCCTTCCTTTCCAGGTCTTGAACGATCAAGCGGGCCTGCTAGTCCGGATAGAGACGTTTGCTTATGCTAGAGGGCTTAGCTGTCGAACAGCTGACCAGGCCCATTGGTTGAAACAAACTTCGGCCCTTGCGGCTGTGCTGGCGTGCCGGTTGGTCACTGTAGAGTTGAGTTTGGGCGAGATGGTCCCTTCGCCCCTGTCCAGCCCCACGGCAGGCCCGAGCGATGGGGCCGGGCGAAGCAGGTCGCGAAAGCGATGCAATCGCTGATCGTGCGCTGCGTGGATAAGCCTATCTGGGCCAGGTTTGCATTTTGCGCGAGTGGATCTCGTTGAACGGTGCGTCGAGATGCCAGCTCCGATCCGAGTGGCCGGTGCCGCAGCCACCTGGCTCGTGATTTCGCCGCCGTGGGACGAAGCTCATTGTGCTTTGTTGGGACGGATTGGGGGTGAGGAGTCGCGCGGACGACCCGGAAGCTGGTCGCAGAACACGACCCGGTCGACGCAATTTCAATCCAGCATCCGACATGAGACGTTGAGTTGCCAGCCAGACCTGGCAAGACCACGAACGATCCATCTCAAGAGACGCCCCACTCTCATGTATGTAAGTGACGTGATTTCGTCGACGTTGATGCGCCGCCATTTTTGATGCTCAAGGGCGGCTGTGTCCAAGATAGCTGAGTCCGCGCACATATCGGCGCGCTCCGGGGCCGCGAAGACGGGCGCTCGGCAAATTGGGGTCCGCCATCATACCCGTACGCGAGGACATGCGCCGCGCGCGAGAATTAAGGAGATCGCAGCATCCTCGTATCCGCAAGACCGCGGGCGTGGTGCAGAACGAAGTGCAGCCTCGAATTGTTGCCGTTGCGAGGCATCCATAATCTAAAATGTTTCATCGCAATATTATATGGTGGGCTTGGGAACGCCTTATTGATTGGATGTCACTTTGCAGCGCGGCAGCAAGCCGTTGCCTAATCATGTCGCCAAATCTGCTCCGTGTTCTCGAATGCATCCAGTCATCTGGTTCGCTTCGCCGGTGCCGCCAACTGCACTCGATGCAATTAGGTAGCGTGTCCGACGAACCCGATCAGAGAACACGTTGGAATAAGCGGCTGAAAGTTAAACAGCGCAATAGAAGAGGATGCCAAGGGACGATAGTAGATTGAAATACTCAACTACTGCGTTTGCATGGTTTGGACCTCTAGAGGTCCCTAGCTGATGATTGCTAGCTCGGTCGGAAGTCCAAAGGTTTCGATAGCGAATGCAATCCAAAACATCTTCGTGAAAAGGGACAGCTTTTTGATGAAATCTGGAGAGCCGATGTGAGTGTACGCGTGTGGAAGCAACCAGCCGCTGGAGGCAAGCTATCACCTCGGCGTCAATCGGCAACCGACGTGCTCGGAGCGCGTCTCATCCCAAGGCCTAGCAAAAGCGTCTTTGGTGTCGTTCAACTCACATCAGCCGACTGTTTGTTGTCTATCCCTCAAATTGGCTGCCCGAAGCACGTTCAGGGTGAGCATGCACGAAACGCTGCCGAGATCAACTTGTGCACAAGGCCGCTGAGTGGCCCAGCGGCCACCGCATGAGGGGCTGTGATGTCTTCCCGCAACTCCATGCTTCATCTCGGCTTGAATCTTCATGGTGCCGGTGGTCATTCTGCCGCGTGGCGCTGGCCAGGCACAAATCCAAGCGCTCTTTTTCGACACCGCTACGTCCGCGCTGCGAAGCTTGCGGAGCGCGGTCGCTTAGACGCCGTATTCCTGGCCGATACCCCGCGATAAGCTTCGACATCACCCACCAGCCGCCGCTTAATGGGCTTGAACCAACGCTGGTCCTGGCTGCGATCGCACGTGAAACGAAGCGGATTGGGCTAATCGCCACCGCATCGACCACCTACAATGATCCCTACAATCTCGCCCGGCGTTTCCAATCGCTCGATGTCATCAGCGGTGGCCGTGTGGCGTGGAACGCAGTCACGACCTCGAGCCCCGCGACGGTAGCTAATTTGGCGGACCAGAGCTCGCACGAGCGGATCGCTACCGGTGCGCTGAGGACTTTGTTGAAACTGTTCGGGCGCTCTGGCTCAGCTGGAGTGGCGAGATGATCATCGCGGACCAAGCAGCGGGAGTTTATGCAGATCAGCGTCTGTTTCGGCTGCTCGACCCTGAAAAGAACAGTTTTGGCATCCGTGGCCCACTCACACATCCCGCTTCGCATCAAGGTCATCCAGTCATCGTTCAGGCGGGCGGTTCGGATCCTGGGTTGCGGCTCGGCGCCCGCAGCGCAGATGTCGTGTTCGCGGCAGCCGGCGACTTGAGAACTGCGCTGCAAGAGGCCGAGCGCCTGCGTACTCTGTCTCGTCAATTCAGCCGCCCTACGGCTCCGCTGATCCTTCCAGGTCTTGTCATCTGTATCGGCGGGACTGAAGAAGAGGCGGCTCGCCGCAAAGCGCAACTTGACGAGTTGCAAGACCTGAATCGCGCTGTCGCCGCTCTTGCACGAAGCATGGGCTTGGCGGTCGAGAAGCTTAACCTCGAAAGGCCCATTCCGGAGGAGATTTTGCCCGATGCAGACAGCGTTCCGTTTTCTGTTGGGCACCATCGCACGGTCGAAACTCTGGCGCGTCGAGGCCTTACAGTTCGCGAGATCATCACCAGCGTTCAGGCGTTTGGCCACCGCTTGCTGGTGGGCGCACCCGAACAGATCGCAGATGCGATCGAGGCTTGGTTCCGCGCCGGCGCGGTGGATGGCTTCAATATCATTCCGGACGTGCTGGCTGACGGGACTGCGTCCTTTGTCGACCATGTCGTGCCTCTCCTTCAGAAGCGCGGTCTATTTCGCACAGAATATCAGGGGGAGACATTGCGCGAGCATTTGGGAATTCCCCTCCCCATCGAACCGGCGAGTACGTCGCGTTCCTCAGTGGTGTGACGCTGCATTCGGCCTTTCCGTATTCATTGTCCTGGAGCTCGGACATGTCTGTATCCAATACGCGTTCATCGATGCGCTTCACTTGCCGGCCAAACTGTCTCGCAAGAAAAGTAGCCGCGAGTCTATTGGTGCTGCAAAGCCTGTCACAGTTCGCGCCGAGCGGCCATGCTCAAGAGTCGCCAGCGGTCAAACGAGGAGGGGTTGTTCGTTATGGGCATTTTCAAGAGCCACCGTGCCTCTTCGGAGGGTGGGTGCAGCAATGGTATTTGCAACGCCAGTACAGTGACAATCTGGTCGCCCGCAGTGAAGATGGCCAGATTGTGCCCTGGCTGGCCGAGTCATGGACAATTTCCGATGACAAAAGGGTATACACATTTGAAATAAAGCCGAATGTGAAATTCACGGATGGCACGTCTCTGGATGCTCAGGCCATCGCCGACAATATCAACGGGTGGCTCAGCAACGACCCTGATCGCCGTAATCCAACTGCCGCTCCCTATCTCAGTGATAGCTTCGAATCGGCAAGTGCAATCGCTCCTCTGAGATTACAGGTCACCTTGAAGGCGCCATTTCAACCCTTGCTGAACGTGTTAGCCCAATCCTCACAAGGCATTCTCTCACCCTCCGCGCTCAAACGCGGACTTACGGTAAATTGCGAGAGTCCTGTCGGCTCAGGTCCATTCATTGTGGACAAATGGCGCCATGGAAGGGAGGTCACTTTCCGCCGCAATCCCGACTACAACTCGGCGCCTGCGACCGCCAGGGTTTTTGTGGCCGCTGTGCCTTTCTGCGCGACTGCGATCTTGAACACGCAGACCTCTCTAAGGCCTATCTCTACAGGTCGATGATCACCGGTGATCCCCCGCAATCAATGGCGTTGAACCACGCAAATCTTGAAGGATCCAATCTTGTTCAGGCGTATCTTGCCGCGGGAATGGCTAAGAGCAACCTTGAGGCAACGCGTGCCGCATACGTTCGCATGAATCAATCATCCTTGCGCGGGGCGAACCTGAGTGGGATGTCACCGTTCCAGGCCAGCTTCGTGAAGGCCGACTTTTCGGACGCCAAGATAACCACATTCGAGCCGCCATTCTTTGCTGACCGATGTCCGGGCCTGCAGGCTGCTCTGAAGGGGCAGGAGCGGCGTGAGCCATCAAGCTATTTCGCTGAATTGTCATCGTTGATCAGACGGGGGCGAGAAGGATCCACCTGACCTGTTTGGACTGCACAAGGACGGTTTGGGCGATCATCGGAGCTGTGCGCGGAGCTCTTTGAGATTCGCGGTCAGGACGAGACGCGAGGGCAGAACTTCTGCGCGATCGGACCGACTAGATCGCCTTTTTGGCATTCAAAAAACACTGGAGTAAGAAAATGCATCTGGCAGGTCTTTCCGCAGGTAAAGCGTTCATCCGCGAGGTGGCGAGAACAGGGCAGACAATCGGGACGGTACATACGCTCGGCGCCCTACATCGAGGGCATGCAGAACTGATCAGAAGGCGGCAGTCGAAAATGACGTCCCGATTGCCACGGTGTACCCGAACAAGATCCAGCTTAGGCCAGGTGGGGGTTACGATTTCAATTTAGATGAGGATATTGGGGTCGCGTTACGGTCGGGCGCAACTGCCGTAATTTCGTCCAACGACACCGAGATGTTCCCGCCCGGCTATCGAACCTTTGTGTCGCAGGGTGAGGGTCATTTGCGGTTAGGAGGGCGTGATGCCTATTTGGAAGAAGCCGTTACTGGAGCAGTCCGCTGCATCTGCTATGCGCGACCAACACGCAGCTACTTCGGCCTGAAAGATATCGGCCAGGCGATCATGGTGAAGCGCGCCGTCGCAGACCTCCTTCTGGATTGCGAGATAAGGTTTGTGCCGACGGTGACATACAAGAAAGGAGTGCCCATCTCGTCGCGTTTGAGGCGATTTAACCGCTCTGAGCTTGATGAGCTGTCGTGCCTTTTCACGGCACTCAACCATGCGAGGAAGGAGGTCGTCCGAGGGATATCTAGCGCCAAGATCTGGTTGCATCCGCTACGTCTCAGATCAAGTTCCGCCACTTTAACCTCGACTTTGTTCGAATTATCGACGCTGACAACTTCGAAGACCTGGAGCATGCCAAGCTCCCTTTCATCATTTTTGGAGCGGCAACGGCTCATGGTCTTAAGATCTTCGATAATATCTACGTTCCAGATCAGGATACTCTCCTGAAAGGCCCTTCGAACATCTGGATCGACCTGCCGGATCAGCCCTAGCCAGCCGATTGTTCATCCATGACTTGAACACAAGGCATCCGCCGTATCCGAAGACCGGCTATCTTGTGTAGGTGCAATCGGCTTGATGTGTTGCGCTCCAGAACATAGCGATCTCTCTCACCAGCGCTGAGAGCCCTCACTGATCCACTGAGTAGATCGAGTTGTCAATGCGTTCCTCCCTGCCCGACACGGTAGGGTAGGCTGGTTGCCGTTTGAGGTATACTGGTCCAGCGGCCCACCATAGCCAGCGCTGCGGCAGCTCGAAACGATGGCGCCTCCAGACGGTAAACTCTCGAGAGCAACATCTGCAGAGATAACCATGACAACGCTATCGGAAGATCACCGGACGGACGATTCGTATGTTATCCCGCTGAGGAAGTTGGATGTAAGCGATGGCAAGCGCTTTCAAGACGACAGCATATGGGTTTGCTTTGAGCGACTGCGAAAGGAAGATCCCGTTCACCACTGTCAAGACAGCGCTCATGGTCCATATTGGTCCATAACGAAATACCGGGATATCGTCGCCGTAGACACAAACCACCAGGCGTTCTCGTCAGAACAAGGGGTCACTATTGTCGACGTGCCTTGCGAGCACTGGACCCCAAGCTTCATCAAGATGGGGCCTCCCAAGCACGCCGAGCAGCGCAATACCGTAAGCCCGATCGTCGGACCGGAAAGCTTGAACAAGCTCGAAGGTTTGATTCGGTCCCGTGTCAGGGCGATCCTCGCGGGCCTGCCGCGCAATGAAGTCTTCAACTGGGTGGACAAGGTCTCAATAGAGTTGACGACGCAAATGCTCGCCACGCTATTCGACTTTCCATTTGAGGATCGGCGACTGCTGACCTATTGGTCGGATGTAGCTGTTACAGCTCCGAAAGCAGGCCATGCAATTGACAGCTGGGAGAAGCGAAGCACCATCTTGTCCGAGTGCCTAGCCTATTTCACCCGACTTTGGAACGAGCGCATCAAAGCCGAGCCGCGCCTCGACCTGATCTCCTTGATGACGCATTCGGCGGCCACGCGCCGCATGGTGCCAAGTGAGTTCCTCGGAAATCTTATCTTACTCATTGTTGGGGGCAATGACACCACGCGCAACTCGATTACTGGCGGTCTCCTGTTCATGAATCAGTACCCATCCGAACGGCGAAAGCTCATTGACAATCCCAAGCTGGTCTCGAACGCCGTGTCCGAGATAATTCGGTACCAGACGCCAATTGCACATATGCGCCGCACTGCCGTGATCGACAGCATTGTAGGCGGAAAGCAGATCAGGAAGGGCGACAAGGTCGTCATGTGGTACATCTCGGGTAACAGGGACGAAGAGGTCATTGAGAGTGCCAACAGTTTCGTGATCGACCGCAAGAATGTGCGGCAGCATCTCTCGTTCGGATTCGGCATCCATCGGTGTCTTGGCAGACATCTTGCGGAGCTGCAGCTGAGGGTCCTCTGGGAGGAGATTTTGTCCGCGGAATTGTGGTTCGAAGTTGTCGGCGAACCCGAGCGGATTGCGTCTAACTTCGTGCACGGCTATTCGGCTCTCCCTGTGCGGATTACAGCCTAGGCCCACATTGCGCTGCTCACGCAGACGGCAGGCGGCGGAGCGGGCTTGTCCTAAACCATCTTGCGTTTCTGCAAGGAGCGCAGATGGGTGATCGACGCGAAACGTTGTTGCATGCGGGGAGCTGATTGCGGGCCCGCAGACGCTTGGAACGAGACCCGCAAGAAGCGATAGGTGAGGCGTACGTCCGCCTCGCACGCGCTCGGCAGGTGGATAATTGAACCTCAACGGCTACTCCGATGCAGGTGTCTGGGCTGCCTTAATAGTCGGAACCGTAAAGGCCGATCACCTTGATGTTGAAAATTGTAGCTGTGGCAGCGATCTTTCTTGGAGAAGCGCTTTCGATACTGGCCGAGTTGATTGCCTCAAGACAATTCGGAAAAACAGGTGGCCACATGGCGATGCTGTGGCCGATGTTTCTCCTGGCATCCTTCGCCGGCATCCTCCTCGTATTCGGATACGCACTTGGCTACATGCATCTGAAGAATATCTGGATCATTGTCGCGATATCCGTTGGCGCCATCCTGGTGCTGGAGCCGATACTCACGCTTCTGCTCTTTAGAGATGTACCGACCGTCGGTTCGCTAATTGGGCTGCTTCTGGGTGCGTTTGGCGCACTCGCTGCCATATTTCTATGAAGGTAATTTGACGGTGGCGAAAATGGCCCCGCGGCTTTTGCGAAATGCAGTCTGAGGAGCTGCGGAGGGGCGAGTCTGCCGGTTCGGACGAGGATAAATATCGATACTGGTTCAGCATCTCTTCACCGGTATACGGCGGCTGGCTCTCGGCTAGCTCTATTGAGCGCTTCTGTCAAACTCTACTTAAAAGTTCGTAGGATGCCGCCGCAAGGCTAGCTCTGTCAGTCGATTTGAGCTGGCCATTTCTCCTTGACAATAATTCGCCGTTTAAGGGCGAGGTTTGTCCCAACTACCCATTTACATCGACGGAGCCACCGGCAAACGACCAAGACTCGTACCGGATGGCGACGCGGCCAAGGCGCCTCAGCGGCCGTGACGTGTCTGATCAAACCGCAATCGAGGCATTACCCACATCGATCTCTTCAGAATCATTGGAGGTCCCATGGAAATGAAACTCCAGGTGACATCGACTTTCTTTTGCGTTCGCAAGAACGGTTTTTGGTCAGGTAGTCGTCAGTCGGGCGGTCTACCCAGACGGCCTGCACATTCGTAACTTTTATCGGAGACGAAGTATGACAGGCATTGGCCGAGCTGGCGCATCGGATGTGGGGGCCACAGGAGTCGGTAGCAGCGGGGACATAAGCCGTTCGAGGCCGGAGATTGGCCTGCTTCCCGGAGGAGGCAGACAGTCCTTCGATGCCGTTATCGAGCGGCTGCGCTCTGGGCCTCAAGACAGAAGCGCGGTGCTTGGCAAGCCGAATCTCCCGGCGCCAACGCGCAACGAGATCAGGGCAGCAAGGCAAAAGATGGACAGCCTGCTTGCCGAGCTTGATGCTAGCCGTCGAGCGGCCACGCACCCCCCGAACCTACCAGAGGCACAAGAGCTGATCGATCGAGTCGTCAAAGCAGGCTCAACAGTTCTGGAGTACTACGCGGATCTGCCGGCCAATTTAGCGCGTCGCATTATGCCCGACGACCAGGCTCGCAGGCTCCGCGATGACACGCTGGCCGCGGCCGACCGGTGTAACGAGGTGGCCACCCATATTATCTACGAGCTGGAAGACAAAAGAAAGGAAGCAAAAGGCTGGCTCGTGAGGATCAGAAGCACCGGTACGCCTGCCCAGGTGGACCGCGCGCTTGCAAGTGTGGCGAATCGTTATGCAGCCTGCATGGAATGGTGGGGAAAGAAGGTGTTGCGCCTGGAGCGGGTTCAGTCTGCCTGTGTGGCTACTGCCAATTTGCCGAGTAGCACGCCCGAGATGCGCAAGGCCGAAGAGGCCGCACTAAGGCTGCACACCGGCGAGGCTCTCAATATGAAGTGCATGTTCCTGCAACAGAGGATCGCTCTCGCGGAGCTCTTGATTGACTCGCGAGCGAGCACGTTCGATCCAGGCGTGCGCGAGGCCCTCATGGACGAGAGCGGGCGGGTGCGTCTGCTCGGGAGCTTTATCGGAGATATTTTTCCGGCGTTTGTTTCCACGGCCGATGCCGTTCTGAAGAGCAATGGAGCAGCGCTCGACGCGGAGCATCGCGCCGTGCTGGAAGGAGTGATGGAGCGGCTTTCGGAATTTGCGTCGGGGGTGAGCGGCATCGTTGCCAATGTGAGGGGGACCGGAACGGGGGCTGACCTTCCGCTGCAGCTGCTGGACGAGATTGTAGAGAGTGCGTGGGCGACAGCGAACGAGGTCATGCGGCTGCTGGCATTACAGCCAGCAACGCCTGTCACGCTTGAACGGGCGGGTTCGGCTGCGTTGCCAGAGAATATTGCTGGGGCGAGCGAAGTCAATCCGGGCCGCAGAAAGGGCAAAGGGAGGCGCGCAGCGGCCGGAGGCGAGGGGAGTTCAACGATCAGCTTATCCGAGCCGCAACTCGCAAGGCCCGCTACCGCTCCAGCTCCTACGCGCAAGGTTATCGTGCGCTCCGATCTCGGGACGAAGAAGCTCGCCACCGCGGAGGAAGCACGCGCCTCTTCCGCTGCAACCGAGCACCTACAAATGTGGCAGGCACCGCCGTCCAAGGAAGCACTGGCGGGATTACTTGAGCGGCTGGACAAGCTGCTGCAGTTCGATCTGCCGGCTCAGCAAAGGACCGTCTCGCAAACGCGCCAGATGAATCCCGAGGACGCCGAATACGTCTTGGATCGCGTAATTACGCGGTTGCAGACCCAGGCTGACGAAAGTGAAGCCTGTGTAACCGCGCTGCACGAGCCTCGCCGACGTGGCCTGCTTACGCCTTCGCAAGTGCCCGAAGTGCACGATAAGTTAGTCCGGCTCAACGGGATGCTGTCCGAGCTGCACGGACAGGCAAACTCCTTGAAGGCGCGGAAGGTAGCAATCACGAGCGATTGCATGAAGACCTACTCCTTTCCATCGCAAAAGTATCTCGAAAAGTTGCGCGCGGCGGGGGAGCTGGAGTCAGTGGGGCCCCCGCACCCACTGAAGGGCGAGCCAGGTCAGCTATTCGAGATCAAGCTGCAGCCCAAGGCGCTGCGCAGTGGTGCGATGCCAAGGCCTATGTGGGTGCACATCCATACCGAGCGCCCAGTTCATGCCTGGCAATTAGCAACGCTTGGCGATCGCGAATTTGCCGCATGCCACGTGAAATCCGACGAACAGCGCGGATACAATCGACATTGGCAGAACGCTCGAGCCGCCGAGGGCCACGACAAAGTCGTGATCCACCGCGGCAAGCTCACTCCTGGGTTTTGTAGGTCCTTGTTGAGCAACGCCGCTGGCCAGCCGTGGCAACCCCATCCGGAGCTCGTTTCATCGCAGATGGCTCAACTAGGGATCTAGTGTGCTGGTTGTCTTGCTGCGGTCAGCAATTCTTGGCGGCGTGCATGCCTCCGGATCGGCTCGGCGCATTGCATTAGCAGCGCCGAGCTCCTTCGGCTTAATTTTACAAAAGAATGGAGCCCGGAAAACGCCTGCAATCATTAGCTCCGACAGAGCCATACGATACCCGAGCTTATTCGTCCCGTAGATAGATCTAATCAAGAAAATCAATTTTACCGCTCCCACCGTAGTCATATAGACCTCGAGGAAGGTTGGGGCCAACCAAGGGAAGCGATTTCTCGGATGAAAAAGTCTGTGTTAGTGACAGTCAGCGCCCTCGCGCTTGCAACGGCGGCGGTGCCGCCTTTTGCTGCGACGGTGACCGCGCAACCGGTCACCCCCCGGCTGCAGGTAGCCGATACATCATATCCGCAGTGCGCCGATGACCCGTTGGATGGCATCTGCGACCTGTTTTTTTGCTTGACCGATCCATCGTGCGTGCGACGCTGATAGCGGAAAACCAATCAAGCAGAGAATGAGGATAGAGCCTCGTGCGGCCGCTTGCTTGGGGAGCGGCCGTTTCCTCAAGCCGTAGGTTTATACTGGCAGACTAATTGATTGCTTTCAGTTCGTCGGTGATGCCGCCAATCGCTCGTCTGTAGCGCCGGAGACGGCTCATTAAACGGGCAAGTCGATTTGGACCACAGCACTGTTCCAAGTGCGAGCCGCCGCTCGATCTAAAACTGGTCCGATATATTGCTTTTTCATGCCCTCCGACGCCCTTCAATTCGATAATTTGCATTCGGACGTCATGAATGTCCATTCTTACCGCCATGCCTAGGTAGTGGTCGTGGCGTTACAAACGATCGTTTATCAGTCGGGCGCCAAATCGAGCGGTGCCGTCTCCGGCATCATGAGCATGGCAAAGAGCCCGGCGGCGCTCGCTAAAAGCATGTACCAGGCAGGGACGAGTGCGCTCCCTGTAAGGTGGATCAGCCAAGTGACGATCGGTTGGGCTGTGCCTCCGAAAATCGCTATCGCAAAAGCGTAGATCGTCGCGAAGGCGCCACCACGAATGTTCCTGGGTAAACCTTCGGCCATGCTCACGTAGAAGGCGCTATACGGAATCATTCCGATCAGAGTGAGTGCGCCGAGACCCCCTAGAATTGCGAAGGTGCTGCGGCTCTCTACGATCCATAAGAATACCGGATAGATCATTACCAATGCCATGACCTGCGGCCATATCATGACCCGCCGCCGGCCCGCGCGGTCGGCGAGCAGACCGCCCAGCAGTGCGGCAGCAATTCCGACCGCATTGCTGATGAGCGTGGCACCAAAGGCCAGAGGCGCTGAAACATGCAGCGTGTTCATCGCGTAGGTGGTCATATACCCAGTAACGTAAGTGGTGATCGTGCAGCTGGCCAAGATAACAAATCCCAAGCACATGATGCGACGGTCGTCAGACGATTGACCTCCAGGCCGGGCGACCAGAACGGGCACTTGGTGCAGGTGCAGCGTTTCGGGTAGTGCGCTTCGCAACCAAAGTCCGAGCGGCAACGTCACCGCACCCAACAAAAGCGCGATCCGCCATCCGTACGCATTGAGCGCATCGCTTGTCATGCTGAGCGAGAGTATTTCTCCAACCAAGGCTCCGGCGGTCGCAGCTAGCTGTTGGCTCGCGGGCTGAAAGGAGACAGCAAGACCGCGACCTCCTTCGGGGGCCGCTTCCATCAAATAGGCTGTCGTCGGGCCCACCTCACCCCCGAGAGCAAAGCCTTGCAGCAAGCGTGCGAAGACGACCAGTGACGGAGCGGCTAGTCCTATTGTCTCGTACGATGGCGTAGTAGCTAACAATAAGGCTGCGGCACTCATCATGGTAAAGCTGGCGGTCATCGCGGGCCGGCGGCCAGCCCGATCCGAATACGAGCCCAGTACGATGGCCCCGATCGGTCTGGTCACAAAACCTGCGCCGAAGGTTGCGAGTGACAGCATAAGGCTGGCGAACGGGTCGTCTGCCGGGAAGAACGTCTGACCGATCTGTATCGCAAAAAAGCTGTAGGTCCCGAAGTCGTAGAATTCGAGAATATTGCCGATGGTTGCGCCCAACACGGCGCGGTTCCTCAGGCGTTGGTCTGCGGGATCGAGGACAGGCTGCAGCCTCTCTCGAGCAAATTGCCTCGACATCCTCGACCTATCTGACGCGCGACCCCAAGACCCAAACATTTTCGCCAGGTAGAACGCACCGTTGCATTCCACTTATCCGAACTCGTCCCTTACGGCACATTACGCCAGTCAACATGTAGGCTGAAGCGTGTCACGACGAAGTTCACCGCAACCTCTGCAATAAAAATGCCTGTCGCTGCGCCACGATAGCCCTTGATCTGATCGCTGGCCTGTCTGGCAAGACGATTCTGAGAACCTGCTGAGTTCGGCGGATGGCTGCAGACGTTTGAAGCTGCTCTGGCGGGAGTGGGACAAAATTGACGGACGTCACACACGACTGACGACGATTCGAGTCATTCCGCCTCGGTCAGGCAGCCGAATTAGTCGAGGGTGGGTTCGTTAAGCTTAGGCGGGTATAAGACGCAGCCGACGGTGAAGTGATCGCGCGGGACTGGAGCCCTGCGGTCGCTCCGATTGTTCTTACCTGGATGGACAATTCACCGCTTAGAAGTGGATTGCTCGCCCCACCAGCGGGTGTGCTTCATCGCGTCCGCTGGCAGCCCACGAAATGAACGGTTATCCCGGCCCTCTCGTCCGAGTGGTGCCGACCTATTGTCCGGGCTGCGATATTGCCCCCGTTGTCGGGCACGTGGAAAATTGACCCCCGTATTGCCTCACCTGAGAATGTTACTTTCTCCTGACCGATGTAACTCCGGTTATCGGCCAGTCCGAGTTGCACACAGCACCCAGGATCAGAGACTGGAGGACGTCGCGGAATGCCGAGTACATGCGCTCAGCGCCGCACCTGAGCCGAGCGCGGGATGATCGTCTCGGCTGCTTTGCTTCTGAGCGATCCCACGCGCGCTGCACGACGGTGTGCCGCGGCGGGCGAACTGTCGAGATATTGTTCAGCGAGGCGGAGATGTCCCAGCGCGCTCAGACCGCGCTTGCCTGCCAAATCGGCGGGCGTCGGCGCGGTTCGCGCAAAATGGGTAAGCCAAACCGGTGACCGTGGAGCGCATACTCGGGCTGGGCGTAGTCTTTGCCGGTGTGAACCTACATAGTCCGCTAGCCGCAACCAACCATCGCAAGTGGTGCGGTCGCTTTGCTAGCAGTGCGACTGCGTGAGCTCATTTATCGGACTGGTTGGCCCTACCAGATCTGGGCGTTTTTCAAGCAGCACCTCCACCATAGGATCACGTTAGATAGCATGCACCGTGCAGCCAGCTTCGAAACGCGAGACGAGGGGCATGGCCAACATCAAGCTTTATCATTCAATTACGGATGCGCACGCACAGCGAATCAGCTCCGCTCAAAAGATGAGATGGAGAGCGGAGGCCCCGAGACTTCGAGGCGTCCAGATGATACGCGACATGAAGCCGATGGCGCGTATGGTTTTAGCAGCAAGGCGCGCGCTTGCCATTTCAGATCTCGACCGGTGCTGCGCAATCTGGTGGCTCTATCGCATTCATTTCGGATTCACGGGCAAGGTGATATTGGGGCTCGCTGCGGTCACTGTTGCCCAGGAGACATCCCGCTGCGGAATCTAGGAATCGTGGCATCGAGCGCATTCCGGCTCGGTGTCGCGCGTCATGGAAAACTGCCCCCCGCATTGCCTCACTAAAAATGTTACCGGACAACTTTCCTGTCGTGTCTGGGGCGGAGCTGCCGAATCAGTTCGGTGGCGGGTATGGCAGGGAAGATCAGCATGCGCGCAAAGCGCGAGATCACATCAGCGCTGGTGGAGCGTTATCGGGCGAGCGGACGGCTCGAGAAGGCACGGATCCTGGACGAGCTGTGTGCCCTTACGGGATGGCATCGTAAGCACGCGATCCGAGCACTGTCGGTGGACGGGGCATCGGGATCGGCCGTGCCGCGGCGACGGGGCCGCAGTTACGGAGCTTCCATTCGCGTTGCACTGATTGTGCTCTGGGACGCCTCTGACCGGCTCTGCAGTAAGCGGCTCGTCGCGATGATCCCGTTTTTGCTTCCGGCACTTGAACGGCACGGCAGATTGAAGCTTTCTGCCGATGAGAGGTCGAAGGTTTTGAAGGTGAGCGCGGCGACGATCGATCGCCTGCTGAGCGACGTAAAGATCGCAGCAGCCGGAGGGCGCCGACGGCGGGCGGGCTTTTCTAGTGCCGTACGGCGGCAAGTCCCGGTGCGTACATTCAATGACTGGGGATCACCTCCGCCGGGGTACTGCGAAGCGGATCTGGTTGCGCACGGCGGCATGTCCGTATCTGGCGCGTTCATTCAGACGCTAACAATGGTGGATATCGCAACGGGGTGGACCGAATGCTTTCCGCTCGTCGTGCGTGAAGCAGCTCTTGTGATCGAAGCTCTCGAGCGGGCGCAGAACCTATTTCCCTGGCCCATTCGGGGGCTCGATTTTGATAACGACAGCGCCTTCATGAACGACACGGTCGTGTCGTGGCGCCGTTCTCACGATGTCGAAGTCACTCGTTCCAGGGCCTACAAGAAGAACGATGAGCATTCGTTGAACAAAAGAACGGAGCTATCGTTCGCCGCCTGGTGGGCTACGGGCGGTTTGAAGGCATGATGCCGCTCGCTCATTAGCTCGCCTGTTTGCGGCGGCACGGCTGCACATCAATTTCTTCCAGCCCTCGTTTAAACTGAAGGAGAAGCACCGCGAAGGTGCCAAGATGATCAAGCGCTATCTTCCTCCCGCTACGCCGTACGAAAGAGCATTGGTCCACCCGAGGCTCAATGAGGCATTCAAAGGTCGGCTGCGGGAGATTTACCGGACGCTTGATCCGGTGGCATTGCTGACACAGATGCGGGACGCTCAGAATGAGCTGGGTAAGCGCGTCGATCAACGGGCTGGAAAGCCAGCGATGACTGTCGCGCAGGGGCATAGCGACTTATCGGCCTTTGCCCGAGAGCTCGGCGACGGTTGGAAACAGGGTGAGCAGCGGGGCATTCATCGTCGTCGCTATGTGCGGCGCAAGCCTGTGCCACGTCGGCCATCGATGCTCGACCCCTACATTCCCATCATCGAGGAATGGCTCGCCGCGGCTCCGCACTTGTCCGCGGTCGATCTTCTCTCCCGGCTGGACGCGCATGCGCCCGGTCGGTTCAGCGGCCATCAGCGGCGCACGGTGCAGCGATTGGTCAAGAATTGGCGATCAAAGGCCGCTCGACAGCTCATCAGCAGCACAGAGATCACACTACCGGTCCAAGCCTCGCATCTTCGTATTTAATCCTGACAGGTTCTTTCGCCGAAGCACCGCAAGCCGCTCGCTCGCTACGGCGCTCTGTAGGGCGCGCTTCGCGAGCAGCTTGCTCCGACTCGCGGCAGCCGATCCAGAAAAACACCAGGGTGCGCTTCGGTAACATTGTCATCTGAGGCAATATGAGGGGGCAGTTCCGGATGGCGTTTGACAGGCTCGGCACCGAACCTACCCAGGTTACGCGTCTGGTTGGCGGACAAAAGCGTTGCCCAACGCCAGTCGCCTCAAGTCTCTCCAAGCCAGCACAGCCGCTAATCGCATCAAAAACGGCGGCCGGCGCGGGGCACTGATGGTGCCTCCAACGCGAGCAGCCTGCCGTCAAGCTCGAACCCGTGCTCGCACTTCACGCCACAACTTGAACTGTTTCGATGGATGATGCTGCCAAAGCAGAGTTGTGAGCGGCCGAACGGAAGGCGCAGGCGATCGTTCAGGATGTTTCGCGTAACCGACACGGAGCAAGGTGATCGCTGCGTAACATGCCGTCGTTGCTAAGAACCCGATTGTCAGTTTTGAGACCGACGTCAAAAAGCTGACACTTCAGGGGCTGGGGACGACTGGACAACCTCCAAGTATCAAGCGGCACACTCCTTGCACCATCGAAAGCCAGCGGACCTAATTCCCGAGTACGCATCTTCCGAATGCTTCCAGCCCACCTAGCGAGACGCCCAAGTCCGGCTCGCTAACGTCAGGACAACTTCCATGAAAAATTCGCCTTTTCTGGCAGCATCGCTATCCCTGAGTTGTTTGATGTCCGCTGGACTGTCCCAGACGCTAACCCCTGCGAGCGTGCCTGAGGATCCTTTTCTTTGGCTCGAGGAGATCGAAGGGCCGCGCGCATTGGCTTGGGCTCGCACCGAGAACGATAAGACACTCAGTGCTCTCCAATCCGACCCCCGTTACCAGCGTTTCTACGGCGAAGCGCTCCACGTTCTCCAGGCTAAGGACCGGATTCCCTACGTTTCGCTGGGAAGACTTGGTCTCGAAAATTTCTGGCAGGACGAGAACCAGGTGCGCGGCGTCCTGCGGCGTACCACGCTTGAAAGCTATCGCACGCAAAGCCCACGATGGGAGACCATTCTCGACGTGGATGCTCTGGCGCATAGGGAAAAGAAGAACTGGATCTATAAAGGGGCGAGCTGCCTTCCGCCCGAAGAGCGCCTGTGCTTGCTCCACCTTTCAGAAGGCGGAAAAGACGCTGTGTTCGTCCGGGAGTTCGACGTAGCCTCCAAAACCTTCGTCGCGAACGGCTTCAAACTTCCCGAGGGAAAACAGGAAGTCACTTGGGTAAATAGCGACACGCTCCAAATTGCACGAGATTGGGGCGAAGGCACCATGACGCAAGCCGGTTATCCTTTCGTGGTGAAGGAGCTCAAGCGCGCCCAGTCGCTCGCCGAAGCGCACGAGGTGTTCCGTGGCGAGCAGACGGATGTCGGGGTCACTCCATTCGTGCTGCGCGACAGTGAAGGGAGGATCCATGCGACCGGCGTAGATCGCGGCATCAGCTCGTTCGAGCATGAGTATGTGCTCTTTGGCCCGGAGCCAATTAAACTCAATCTGCCAAAGAAGGCGACCATCGGCGGTATCGCGAGTGGTCGCCTGCTGGTGACGCTGAACGAAGACTGGTCGCCACCGTCCGGACAAAACCCCTTTTCAGCCGGCTCGATTATCTCTTATGACCTGGCCGAATGGAAGAAGAATCCGCTGCGCGCCACACCCACGCTTGTCTTCAAGCCCGGGCCTAAACAAGCGGTCAGCAGGTTCACCGCCACAAGAAGCTTGTTGATCCTAACGATTCTCGACAATGTTCAGAGTAAGGCGTTCGTCTACAAGTATCATCAGGGCGCCTGGCGTGCCGCGCCGATCCCGCTTCCCGAGAATGCGAGTATCGGTCTTGCTGCGGCATCGCATGATACGGAGGAGGCGATGTTCACTGTCTCAAGCTTTCTTAGCCCGACGACGCTGTGGTACTTCGACGCCGCAACCGAACGCCTTGAGACAATGAAGACGACCCCTCCCAGGTTCGATGCCTCGCGACTTGTCGTCGAACAGTTCGACGCAACGTCGTCCGACGGCACACGCATTCCATATTTTCTGGTACGACCCAAGAGCGCGAGGTTTGACGGATCAACTCCAACACTTCTCTATGGCTATGGGGGGTTTCAGATACCGCTCACCCCCTCTTACGTGGGCCTCATGGGACGACTCTGGCTCGAGCAGGGCAACGCGTATGTTGTCGCGAACCTGCGCGGCGGCGGTGAGTTCGGGCCAGAATGGCATCAGACTGCCCAAGGAGCAACGAAGCAGCGCACATGGGATGACTATATCGCCGTCGCGGAGGACTTGATCCGGCGTAAGATCACGTCTCCCCGCCGGCTGGGCGTAGTCGGCGGTAGTCAAGGAGGTCTGCTGGTAGGAACCGCAATCACTCAACGACCCGAACTCTTCAATGCGGCCATTGTCCGGGTTCCGCTGTTCGATATGCTTCGGTTCACCAAGCTGGGCGCTGGAGCCTCTTGGGTCGGCGAGTATGGCGATCCCACCAACCCCGAACAGCGCAAGTCGCTCGAGGCCTACTCGCCCTATCAGAGCTTGGTGCCGGGCAAGACCTACCCGGCCCCCTTCATTCTCACCTCCACCAAGGACGACCGAGTGCATCCAGCGCATGGCCGCAAAGCAGCGGCGAGGCTCGCTGCATTGGGTCAACCGTATCTCTACTATGAGAATACCGACGGGGGGCATAGCGCGGCCGCCAACCTCATAGAACAAGCACGCCGGATCTCTTTAGAATATACTTACGCATGCCGGCGGCTCGTCGATGAGTGATGTTGAGTATCGAAGTTACATTCAATGGTAACGCTTGGCGGACGTTATCGGCAGCGGCCTGGGCAGGCTCAGTTTTTGCTGAGTCCGGCAGAGTTGGTATCTCCCCGATTGGATCCGAAAGATCAGCGTTGCCCTCAGTCTCGCCTGTCAGTCCGGGTCCAAGGCCAATTTCCGAGGTATTTCGTCGGAACAGCGTTAGGCCAGAGCCGGTGCGTTAGCCTCTCGATCCCGTGGCTGAGTTCATTGGTAGTGCGGAAGTGGATAGGGAGGGGGTTTTCGCATCAGTCGTGACGAATGACGGCAGTGAGAGCATGTCTGAGGGGATGCGGGACTTTCGTGGCAGATCGAGCGGAGGTTGATAGCCCACACGTAACATTGACCAATTGCACCCAGGCCAGTCAGCTTGCGGTAAGCTAACACAGATACAGAGCCTTCGGGGTTGACGGGATGTGGCAGGGACAGCGCTATTGCTCCAGATCGATCAGCGCCGAGTCACCTTTCGGCTAATCTCAACGGCAGTGCGGATGTGGTAGGGACTAATCGGCCTGGAATCAGCCCCCGGGTGGATTAGCACGAGCCGCGCCCGCACTGTTTTACATCTCGCTCGGCCGATCGCCGCGGCTATCTCGACAATTTGCAGATACTCTAGCGAAAGGTCAGTACACCGCCTTATACTGCGACGAGCGCAATAAGAGAGCGTTGGGCACGACACACCCCATGAGAGTCGCGCCGCCTTATGCTTGTCCCAAGTTATGGTTTGTATGCACTCGGCCGGCGCTCAACTTTGCAGATAGAAGCTAGCTAGCCGGTGCCGATCTAGAATCATGATCTCGCGTTGAGTATTGGCGACGAAATCAACATCGCCATCATTATGCAATTGCGACACTGCACGTGAGACGTTCTCGATGGTTAAGCCAAGGTAATCCGCGATGTCTCGTCGAACATCGGCAGTGATATTACATCAGCAGCGATCAGCCGCGCATCCATCTCATGCAAAAAAGCCGCAACGCGATCGAGAGCTGTCTTACGATCCAAGCAGCATCATTTGGTTCTCCGCGTGCTGCAATTTAGCGGTGGTCACGCTGAGTAATGTGCGCCAGACAACAACGTCAGTCTGGACGATCGCATCAAGAGTGTGCCTCTTGATCAGCCGAGAGTGCTCTGTGTAACAGCTTCCGCCGTAAATCGGTGTAGCCCACTGTTCTCGAAATCCAAAAATTTCACCGGCTAAATGAAACGCGCCAATCTGGCGTCGCCCATCGCCAGCAGCTTGGAGGCCCGTACCGCTCCTTTTATAGCCGGATAGACGTACTCGGCGGGTTCGCTCTCGATGTGGATCGTCCTACCCTTCTTGTACGTGAATTGAGTGCTCTCGTCGTAAAGCCTCGAAGCGTCTCGAAAAAGATATTCGATCTTCGTGAGAGATGCGGCTAATGCTCTATGTTCTTCACTCCCGAGAACGTCTTGTTGTCGGGCGCAGTATTCATCACAGGGGGAGGCGAATGAACGGTCGTACAATTGTCCTGCTACGCGGGCCCGCAAAAACATGCGGAAACGTGCCCATAAAGGTCGTTTTGCCAAAAAGCTCGCAGGAAAACTGCGCCCGGGTTTGCTCGATGTTCGAGAAGCCTCATTCCGGGGTTGGCCCGCGAGCCGGCACTCTGCCATTGACTTATATCAAAGCGTGCAATTCATGTTTATTCTCTGGTGAAGTTAACGGAGGCAAGAGGTCTCATGCGCTACCTTCTCGTTATCGGAGTGCTCGCACTCCCTATCCTTGTCGGCTCAGGATCGCCTTCGATCGCCGGTTCGCGGGCTCATTCGAATAAGCTACCGGTACGCCAGGACGTTTATTGCCTGCAGGGACGCCATTGGGGATATCCGGGCAATTGCCAGTTTTCGACCTATGACCAATGCACGGCTACTGCATCAGGTACGGACGCCTATTGCGGCATCAATCCGACCTATGCTTTCGAGCGACAAGGAAGACAATTGCGCTGATCTGAAGCAGAATTGCCGTACGCCAAGCGGCGGGCTGCAATTAACGTGTGCTAGTGCGGGCTCCTGTTGCCCTTCCTCCGCCTGACCTGTTCTGCGCTGGATCGCCTTTTTTCTCAAATGCCGGCCAGGCAATGCGGATGATCAAAGCCCTGGGTTTCTCCCGCACAAGCAATTTAGAGTATACCATCTTTCGTGAGGCAGTGGCCGAGCTGAGATTCATCAACACGGCCATCCGAGAATGCAGAAAATCATCAGGCGATAGCATGAGGGAGCCGGCTGCGGCTGTCGATTGGGCTGGCGGTTGTAAGCAGATTGGCAACGGGTCGTTCTGTGCGTTGAAACAAGGCGGCCCAACTTCTGTGCTGCCCGGGTGTGGATGCGCCCGGCCGCCCCGGGTGGCGACTACGGAGCAGAATGCGCAGAAATGTGGAATGTTTGCTTTTGCAATTGCCGATGGGTTGATGTTGCACCGCCATATTCGTAGTAGAGATCGGCTCTTGGTTAGATGGTTCTAACGGTGCTTCTTTTGGGCGCCCTCGAACCGCCTTTCTACTCTCCTCGTAAGGAGCCCTTCCAATCGTCGCACCGATTGGTCTCATTCAACTTAGCGCTGCTGTTAGTTGTGGTCTTGCGTCGGCCCGAAGTTGCTCGCCAGGAATTGCTCTTGGGTCCATCGCTTTAGTGCATCGTTGTTGAGTACCGACTCCACCAAGGCGTTCCAACTCTCACCAGCCTCTCTCCATTTAAGTTTTCGGTGCGGAATATTCCGTAGCAGTCGAAATGCTGTCGGTGCGATCTTGCTTGCCTCTTTTCCTTCAGAAGCCTGCCGGATCAAGTCTTTGAACAACTGTTCGGGAAAGGTCCAGCTGTCGCTCGTGAAGCGGTCGGAAAACAGGTATTCGAACGAGGCGCGAAACACGACCGCCGCTAAAGCGTCCTCATGTTCCGAGCCTGCGCTGCGCAGGTCGAACCATTGCAGCAGCCGCCGAACGGCTGCAGCAGGCGAAAACTGGCAGTCCCCCAGCGTCAGAGAAACGAACATATACGCGATGTCCATTTGAAGTTCGCCGTCTAGGGACATGTACCAACTTTTAATGGCTCTAATAGGGGTCATGTGAAATTACTATGAAAGCGCAAGAATGCGGAATGGGCTCGATCCGGAGCGCTTGTTAACGTATGCCACGGCTCTTGCGATGCCAGATTGTCCGCAGAGGGCCAGCTGCCTAGAAATCTGCTTTCCTGCTGCAAAGCATCGACGTTGGAACTGCTGCTGAGTCACATAATACGTGCCGCCTCCCACAAGGCATCTCGGTCAGACGTAATTCGATTGGACGGTGAATCATTCTTGCGCTTCGTCCGAACCGCGCAACCGACGATGCGACGAGCTGGCAAGGATTGCCAAGACCCGCTGGCGCAGCGCAGGATACCGCGCTCCAAGCAAAGCACCGGCAAGATACCGAAGAGTTCTCGGTTATCACCGATCGCACTGAAGAAGATGAGTTCGCAGCACCGGATTTCATCGAGAGGCTCCGGCCCGAGCTGTTGCAGGGCGGCAGAGCAAATTTCAGGCTGCGGTCCTTAGATTTCGGTCGTGCTCGCTGTTTCGCAGCGACGAGGAGGTTCGTCTCTCAAGCTGTTGACCGGCTCGGGGCGGCCACTGCTTCTCTCTTGATAGTTCTTGCACCTTCAACGGCGTGCAGAGCGGCTTTGCGAACCATTGCCTTTCCGCTAGGACAACTAGCCAGCTTTGCAAGGTCTGCAGATAACCAGAAACAAATCGTAGAGTATCTGCTGCCAGGCACGCTGCTCGGCAGCCTTCTGCGAAACCGTCGGTGCCCATTGATCGGCACAGTTACCAGACGCGTATGAATGTATCAGTCCCCTTCGTCTTGCTCGGCTTGCCGTATTTGTCAACGTAGAACAGCGTCCAGGACGTAGGAATGGTCGACCCGTTAACCGCGCCAATCCACCTGGTAAACGAATTGCACTGGGCAAAGGTAACCACAAAATACAGCCCGGTTGAATTGACGGCTCCGGATGCCGGATACGGAATCCCTTGACACGAAAATCCTTGGGCGCGGTTCGTAAAAGTGGCTTGTATTGCCCCGCTGTTGACCGACCAAACAAACAGTTCTGACCCCCGTTCATTCTTCCAATACGAGGGCGCAGGAAGTCCCTGCGCCGTGGCCTGAGCGGACACAAACAACAAATGGGCGAAAAGCATGAATCCCAGAAATCTCGCCATATCGAAGCTCCACTAGAAATCGATCAAAGCAGCAACTTAGATCAGGAGTTTGGTGCAGGTTGAGTTCACGTTCACTGCTTTTATCTGAGGTTCGACAGTGGAATACGGCTCATATAGCAACTTTGCGCTGAATCTCGGCTTAGGTGGATTCATCAACCACGCAGGGCTTCTCACGGTGGCTCCGGGCCAGCTGAGGCGTTACAGTGGTCCACCGGGGCAAAGTCCCGATCCTTCTTTTTTCCGTACTCTAATCCGCAAAACATGCTTCAGATGAGCATCTACGACACGACGCATGCGGGTGAGGACATCTGGACCGTCAAATGATGGGTCCTTCCGCTCCGGGCGCCCTCTCTCCTCAATTATTTGCGGAGAGCGCGATTGTCGTGAGGCTAAGGGCCGTGTTTCCATGACGCGCGACGATATGCCGTTCGCACCTGCCGGCAGCGCATCCTGCTCACGTTTCGCGCCGCCCGATGAGACTTGTGATCTGGACTTCCCGCTTCCTGGCGCTCTCAGAAGGAGACCGCAAGTTGGCTCCGCATCCGAAATCCGTAACCCGTTCACTGATCGAGCTGTTTTCTGTCGAAAGACGCTCTGGTCCAGTGTACGAAGCTGTGGTCTTCTCGTTTGCGCAAGGTGATACGCAACGAAAGCTACCCGGGCGTGAACGCGCAGGTCGGATCGCCGCGCGACAGCCGACGCCCGTGATACTCAGCAAGGTTCAAAATGGCTTGCAGGGATCTGAAATATGCAGCCTCGCTCCACTAGCGTTTAGTTGAGCTTGTAAGAGGCCTGTAAGAACATACCCCAACGTTCCATGCTGTACTTCGCAAAGCCTCGGGAGTGTCTGATGCAACCGTTTCCGCAGTCCATGGACTCGGCACCTGTTTTCGTCCACATGGCCCAATAGCGGCCACCAACTCCGACGCTAAAGTTGTCGCTGATGAAGTAGGACAGGATGCCTTCCAGCTGGACTCCCCCGCCACCATTGCCGCGTTGTTCGGCAAAGGTCGTTTTGGGACGCAACAGATGATAGTCTCGCCCCAAGAAGGTGGTCCAGGGCAGGTAAGCGACATCGGCATTCAGGCGCCAACGCTCGGTCAGCATGGCTTCGGCGCTCACGCCGATTCGAGGCGCATTCCATTGAGTATCCTGGCTGCCAACGATCCTGTCGTCGCCAGGAGCGAGACTTAGATCTGGATGAGTAACCCCAACGAGGCCAGTCGAGTCTGAGGTCTGGCTGTAAGAGGCCCAGCCTATAAAACTGCCGATCTTGTAGGTCGCACCGCGAAGGAAGTCGTAACCGGCGTCGGCGGTGTAATACGCGAACCTACCGTTAGACTGACCCGAAAGGGTGTTCTGGTAGGAAACTCCTAGGTGCGGAATCCAGTCTTCATCGTTAATCTTCCCTTTGTTGAAGCCTCCGATGCCCAAGTTGCTCTTCAGGAACACTCCCCACGGACTATCGACACGGCCGAATATCTCCCCCGAGAGGCCATCCAGCCCATGATAGGTGAGCCGGGATATTAGTATGCTGGGGTCTTCAGTCGAACCGTACGGAATTGCGCTGGGATCCCACTGGAATCGCCCCCGGCTCAGCCAAAGCCGCGAGCCGGCTTCGAACGACCAACCGGGCGCGTAAGAAACGGGTTGTCCGCTGCCAGCTGATTTCGCATACAGCGGCGTATCGGATTTTGGTGCGCCCGCGGGGTCCGCACCAAAGTGGTAGTTTAGACCCACTTTCCCGATATGATAGCTGCTGGACAGGTTGGTAGCGTTCGCCGGGAGAACCGCAAACGGAGGGAATTGCAATGTCGAAGCAGTCGGGACGCTTGGTCCGCCAAAGTGCAAATAGTCATACTCGACATTCACAGACCATGCAGGCGTAAGGGTTTGCTCGACGCCGAGCCCGATGACCCCACCAATTCGGCCATAGTCGAAATGAGTTTTCTCCTGTGGCAGGTCGCCACCTTCGAAGTTGTTGACAACATCTCCCTGATTGTTTTGCCAGGCTACACCTGCCTTGAGATAGGCAAGTGTCTGCCCCAGTGCGCCAAAGGCGTAACCAATGCGGCCGGCCCCGGCCGCAAACAAGTTCGGACCTGCGTTGCAGTTTGCGCTTACAAACAAGTGGGACGCGGCGAGGCAGGTGTTTGAGCCGCCCCCGACCGCTGTGCTGGCATCCAGTTCGAGGCCGAACACCCAGCGGTTGTTCTGCCAGTTGTAGCCGATCTGGCCACCTGCGATGAACGATGGAACATCGACGACGTCGCCGTAGATCGAGGAGCCGAAGGGATTGCTGAAGGAGGTTTGGCCATACCCGCCGCCTACGTGGCCTCCAATGTACCCACCAGACCAGTTCCACACTGCCGCTGGGAGTGCTTGTCCCCCGAGGTTCGCCATGGCTGTCCCGGCGGTGACGAGTGCCATCGTCACAGTACCCAAAAAGAGAACTCTTGATCGCATAAAGATTGTACTTCCTCCGGGCAGAGCCCGGCTCTCTAAGCTCCCCGAAGGGCAAACCATCGGAGCCAGCCAGCAACGCCATGATGTGCGAAGGCCGCTCCGAAGATCACCCCACGAAGATTGGTGACGATGTCACGGCGGGAGCAAACCGCGTGCCGAACTAAATCGCGACCCCGCAAGGCCTTTCCGAGAGTGTGTCGCGTCAGCTATCCGACAATGGTTTTGAGGCCGACAATTCAACTCGACAGCTCCTATATGGCGCGACAGTCCTGGGCACGGCGCTAGTTTCAAGTCCTTCGAGCATGCACAAAAGCGTTCAGCTTGGATCAACGTAGTGATTTGAAGCACAACGGTTTCTTTCAATGCGCGAGCTGGCGCCCGCGCTACGAATTCAGCGCATGCTAGTGTCAGTTCCGGGAAGAGTGACTGCCGGCGAGGTGAGGAGTGCTGCCTCTGCTTCAAAATCGACGCGCTGATCGTCTTCGAGTGCGATGGAAGTTAGCCGAACGTGTCAAGATCGCACCTGGCGAGCAAGTGCGAGATCGGGCGCGTTTGCTACTATCTTGCCGAGTAGGCTCTACAGATCCAGTGAACTCAAGCTCACACGCTTGCAATTTTGCAAGCGCGTCCCGGCTATGTCACCCCACTCTCCGCGCGGAGTGATCTGCCTCGAAACCTGCGTTCCCTTGTCATCTTAAGTTCGTCGAGCATCTTGGAAAAGTCGCGTCGGTCGATGGCCAGAACCAGCGCAGAATGCCGCCATGCAAAGTCGTCGGCAATCACATCGTCAGACCGCAAACTCAATACACAGCCACTTAGACCGTTGCGGCACAAACGTTCGGCGATTCCTCTTTATTTCACGATAAGTCACAGCTTGGATCGAACGACAAGTAATCACACGTCAGTTCTTCACCAGGTTTAATGTCACGGGTTGTGAAAATGCGGCAATGATCGTCTTGATCTGTGTTTGGGTAACTGCTGTGATTCATGGACCGAGCGTTGTCAGCATTGTACTCGACAACGCCGTCATTAGCTTTGTGGTCTCTTGGATAGGCATGTTTATCAAGCAGAGCTTGAAATGTTGGAGCTAGAGCCTTGTATTGCTCGGGCGTGACGGCGATGTCAACGATCGGGTTGTGAATCCAAACTAGAGCATCTTTTGGCAAATGAGTGGGGGAGAAAAGACCGATGCCGCCAAACTGGTCGGGCTTCAAAATAGTACAACGATCAACATCGAAGAAAGCTCCGAAATCACTAATGCCTGCAAGCTAGCTCGCGTCAGGTGCGAAATCTCCTCCATGGATTGGTAGGCCTTTATAGCGCTTCCATCGCACCTCGGAGTTCCTCAGCATTCGTTCGGCGGCTTACGGCGGATCGCGATACGCAGCACCGCCATCGTGCTGACAGCTAGAAGGGCTGTGAATCAATGGGGCTCCGAGCATAGATCGACGTCGATCGGTTTAATGCCGCGTGACGTTGAGCCGGACCTCTCAGCGCGGCGCCACGCTAGAATTTCTCGCGGCCAGGCAAGCTACATGTCCTGGATCAGGGCTTCGAAGAGCCGCCACCTAACGCGTCGATCCCAACCGTTCCTGGCCTCGGGCGTCCAGAGAAAAGTGGAGATATGGGCCGATATTGCACCAAAGAGCGACCGTTGGAGATCGTCGGCAGGACCGTCGATCTCGTCGTACAACGCCTCGTTGCGACTAGGCCGCCAACGTGATCACGCTCCGAGCAAGCAACAAAGGAGGGAGAGCTGTTCGCCGTGACAGGGAGTCGCTAAACGGTGACGTTGGCAAGCGTATCCCGGGGGCACGCCGCTTATCCGCAACGCCCGGTGCCCCACTAAGTCTCGCAAGATTGGCTGAAGCGAGTTATAGTCCACCAACATGTCCTTACACGAGCTGTGGGGATTGGCACCTCGTGGGACGGCTGTCGCTGGCGTCTACATTTGTGGGTGATGGATGAGCCGAATGTCATTGGGTCCTCCCGGCCCCCGGAGGGCCGTGTAAAGCTCACCGCGAATGTCGTATTGCTTCATCGGCTGCGCTGCGTCAGGCAAGAGGCGCCAGCGGTCGAGCTTCGAGATCATCGCGATTGGTGCAGGTTGGGTGCCATGTAAAAAGCCCTCAGGAACGGCGAATGAAGCGGCGTAGATCTCGCGGGCCGGGGGCGTGGTCTCAGCTATGCCGGAAGCCGGAGCGGCTTGCTCCGTCATCTGTGTAAGCAGTGCTGGCGACGGCCGATTCGCCGGCTGTGCGCTCGGTTGCGATCCGCTTTCCGGTCGAGATCCGGAATGAATGGTTGCGCCTGACAAATTGAGTGGAACCCCGCTCCTCATCGCCACCTCGGGCACGAACAGCGCCGTGAAGCGGTCATTGTGGAATATGAAAGGAGCAGGCGGAGTGTCCTGGCTCGGCACGGCGCTACGTCCCTCGGGCGCAGCTGACATGAGTCGGTCGCCGAGGCGCGGATCGAAGGAGCGGACGGCCACTCCCAAATCCTCGGCGCGGTCATGACGCTCTGTTGGCGCGACAGATGAAGATGGGGGCGTGGTCTCAGCTATGCCGGAAGCCGGAGCGGCTTGCTCCGTCATCTGTGTAAGCAGTGCTGGCGACGGCCGATTCGCCGGCTGTGCGCTCGGTTGCGATCCGCTTTCCGGTCGAGATCCGGAATGAATGGTTGCGCCTGACAAATTGAGTGGAACCCCGCTCCTCATCGCCACCTCGGGCACGAACAGCGCCGTGAAGCGGTCATTGTGGAATATGAAAGGAGCAGGCGGGGTGTCCTGGCTCGGCACGGCGCTACGTCCCTCGGGCGCAGCTGACATGAGTCGGTCGCCGGGGCGCGGATCGAAGGAGCGGACGGCCACTCCCAAATCCTCGGCGCGGTCATGACGCTCTGTTGGCGCGACAGATGAAGATGGGCCGGCGCTCTCCATCATAGGCCATAGCAGATCCTGATCGTAGCTTTCCGAAGGAACGACCAGCCGATCGCTAGCCCGAAGGGGTGTGCCCATGTCTTCTACTATGTGGCGAGCGGCGGAGTTATCAGGGGGATTGAGCTGGTGCTCAATCGCATCTCCGTCCGTCGGGCTGAGCGTCCTCTGCCTCTTCGCAGGCCTCAATTGCAAGTTGGAATTCTGGTCCGTGAGAACATCGCGACCAGAAAGGGCAGCGATCTCCGATCGCTTGTTCGCAACCGGCTGGTAACCGTCACTCCCGTTAAAGTGTCGAACGGCTGAATCTGGTTCCTGGTGATGGGGCACGGGTGAGTTGAGAGACGTGAGCGCTTCGAGCAGATTCCGGTCGACACGTCCCGCAGCAAGCTCATTCAGCCAATTCAGAGCTTCCGACGGTGCGCTATGCGGCGCAGCAGCGTTTTCGCGTCCGACGAGGGCGTATTCCGGATGAGGGCCATCGGACCTCTGGTGCTCAAGACCCGGCAACTCGGCGAGCCTACGCTTTTCTTCAGACACGTGAGGTTGGTAAGCATCTTGACAAGCTGGGTTGTCTTCGTCGGCGGTATCAGGCTGAGGCACTTCATTTAAGTACGGCTCGAACTTCGCTTGCTGCTGTTGCGGTTGTGGCGCCGCGGCGTTGTAGATAGCGAAGTCTCGGTCGAATGGATTGACATTGTTAAATGCGTCCATGGACCACCTCGTTGGAGTGTGTTGCTGTCTGGCTCCCTCTTTATGAAGATCAGCTGTCGGTGAGCTGACGTGCCTAGACCCAAAGGTTAAACTGCCCTAGCGCGATCGCTGTACGTCATTTGAAGACGCGAGAAGTGCTGCTTGCTACGTTTGCCTATACTGTTCTGAAAGTTGGAGCCGCGCGGATTCACCGCCTGTGCCGAGAAATGATACGACGCAATGAGCCTCAATGAACCTGTCGCGGAGCGACTCATTACGGCCATGCACCTGTGCTGGCCGTGCACCTATGTCGCAGCGGTGTATAAGCGCGCCATTCCACACCCTCACAATCCTTCCGCTTCCTTCCGTTTGCAATCTTGCAGGGGGCCCGGGTAAAGACTGTCGGTCCAAAACCAAGAACGGGCCCAGGCGACATGATATTCAGCGGACATTTGTTGTCCGATGTTTTCGCCGGGGGCAAAGCCCTCGGATCCCCTTCACGTCCGCTCAACGAGTGCTGCCCAACAGGCTACATTCGCGCGGCGAGTGGAGAGCGAAAACCGCGACACGCAAGGGCTGATCGCGTTGGCTATTTCCTTGATTCTTGTTAACGATGAGCCGGCTCCTCGCGCAATAGAACAGCGTCAAGCTAAATCGCAGCGGCCTAATGGCATCCTAGCTGTAGTCACACAGGAGGCGCCATGCTGGGGTTTTTTGAAAAGCTGCTGGAATATGCAAACCGAAATCCGGGAGAGTTTTTAACCGGGGTGGCTACGTTACTGCTGGTTGTCGCTACCGCTTTGCTGGTCAGAGCAACAAATGTTCTGTTCGAATCAGCTAAGGAAGATAGCCGCAATCGCAAGATACAAGCAACGGTAGGTGCTTGGATGAAGGTTAGAACCGAGCTAGATTTAGCTCATCTCTCCAAAGAGAGCCCCGAGAAAGAACTCCGCGCCCAACTGAGAGCTCTGGAGGCGTTTTCAGTTGGTGTAAATTCCGGCGTCTACGACCTAACAACGTTCAAGCAGATGTCTGGTAATTGGTATTGTTCAGCAATTTAATAGGATAAAGCCGATCATCGATGAGCGACAAAAAACAGCCCGGATGCGTACAAGGAATTAACGAGTTTAGGGAAAGCAGTTGAGGAAATGCGTCTAGACGCCGCCAAGAAACCTGCCGGGAAGGCGTGCTCGCAGCGCTCGTAGAGACGAAACGCAAAGTGTGCCCCGGCTCGCGAGCCGGGGCGTGCTAGGCAGCGCGCAACTCGTTGCAGGCCACCCGCATCCCGAGCGCGTTCGCAATGCTGCGCATCCAATTCGATGTCAGCATAATCACGGCCGTCGTTTGCGCCGCTACCAACGTCGAGCCGACCCGCGAAACGATTCGAAAATCAGTCGGTTGGCAGGACAGAATGCTTCAATATGCGGCTGAAATACTTTGATTGGCTTTTGGGATGGATGAAGGCGATTACCGGTGTAATGCCAAACGCGGACGTCATCGATTGGATGCAGAGGACGGGCGGGTTCGCCCTAGGCGAGCAGGCAAGCCTGCTCGTGCTTTGCTCTCGACGAAGCGAGTGAATGAAGCCATCCCTTGGTGAAAACGATATGGCCCACCATGCGGAATCCCGCAGCGCGCCACGCGCCGATGAACTTGTCGGCGGCATTCCAGCTGCAGAAGCTCTGGCATAAGGAGCCGGGCTTCAGTACGCGATGCATTTCAGCGAAGGCGGGCACAAGCCAGTCGTCGCGGTCGTCCTTGGCGATGGTCTGCCGATCGCGGGATTGGCCGCGACAGAGGTAGGGCGCGGGTGGGTGAGAATGAAATCCACCGAAGCGGACTGCATCCGGCGCATTACGTCGACATAGTCGCCATGGGCGACCGTGTCTGAGGCTGGTGCTGATGACCGCACCTCCCGATCAAGAACCTGCACGGGCCAGGACTCTTTCGCCGCTGTCGTTGACCGAGAAGTCGGCCAGACCGTCGATGTCGTAGAGGGCTTTGCCCTTGGTGATGGCTTCGCGCTCGTTCTTGGCGAGGACAGCGGGGCTCATCGCCGCGTCTGTGACGAACGGCGAGATCAACTGAGCATTTGAACCAACTGCTGAAGAAACAGTCCGAGCAGTCGACGCTGCCTCGAGCCTTGACTGGCAGCACGGGGCCAGAACATGCGCCTGCATTGATCATCTCCCCATGGCTGTTGAAACGGGCTTCCGTGAGTTGTTTCTTGACTTACCCAATAGTACCCAACTTCGATCTGAATGGGCGCATATAGGCAGACAATCACGGCTAGCGTTTCCAACACTCGCGGCCCTCAAGGACGAGAGGCACGTGAATTTGAGGGCCAAAGAGCCCAGAGGAGGGACTGATGCCAAGGACGCTAACCGCATCGCGCGGCCATTCTTCTCACTTTGTCAAAGCCGCTCTGATTTGCTCAACTCTATTTGCCGGTGCGGCCGCATCTTTCGGCCAGGCCAAAGCGGATGAGATCAACTGGCGACAGTTCGAGGGCGCTTCGATCGTGTGGGCTTACGACATCCATCCGTATGCTGACGCCGTTGCCGCACAGCTGCCTGAGTTCGAGAAGTTGACGGGTATCAAGGTGACGCCCGAGCTTTATCCGGACGACGCCTATTGGAATAAGCTGACGATCCAGCTGAGCACGAAATCCCCCTCGTGGGACGTCGTCGGCACTGGCATTCAGCCGGCTTGGGATCTCGCGCCCGGTCAACTGCTTGAGCCGCTCGACCGCTATCTGAACCACCCTAAGCTCACATCGGAAACTTATGACTACAAGGACTTCTTCCCCGCATTGCGTGAGGCGCTGACCTGGCAAGTCAATGGCGGGCAGATCGAAGCGGGCGGGGGCCAAGTATGGGCCATCCCGCACGGGTTCGAAAACATCCAATTGTTCTACCGTAAGGACATTCTGGAGAAACACGGTATCAAAGTTCCGACGACCCCGCCGGAAATGTCGGCGGCATGCGAAAAGCTGAAATCTGCCGATCCTAGCATCACGCCCCTGGGCGTGCGGGGAGTGCGCTTTTGGAGCAGCATCCACACGGCCGCGATCTCGATCGCCAAGTCGTACGGAGTGCACGACTTCGTCGTGAAGGACGGCAAGTTAGAAACCGGTCTCGATTCGCCTGAGTCGATCGCCTTCCACAAGGACTACGTGGAGATGATCAAGAAGTGTGCTGCCCCATCCTTTGCCAATGACAATTGGTACCAGGTGGTCGATGGCATCAATTCGGGTCGGACAGCGATGGCGATCGATTCCAACATGTTCGGGTTCTGGAACGATGTTGCCGGCAAGCCCGCCTCGGGCAAGATCGCCTTCGCTCCCCCGCTGCGCGCTCCGAGCGGCAAGACTTTCGAATCGAACATCTGGATCTGGTCGCTCGCCATGAATGCTGCTTCCCAGAAAAAGGGAGCGGCCTGGCTGTTCATTCAGTGGGCGACGTCAAAGCAGGTCGACCTAAACGGTGCAATCGCAGGCAAGCTCGTCAACTCGCCGCGTGCTTCGACCTGGAGAGACAAGGTTTGGCTCGACTATGCGGCTAAACCGGAATTCACAAATTTCGTCGACACGTTCAACACCGTGCAGGATAGGGCTGCGCTCGCCTTTACACCCCGCGTGGGCTTTGCAGAGGCCATGAACGCCTGGGCAGTCGCCATGCAGAAAATGGTCAATGGCGCGGACGTGAAGTCGACATTGACCGACCTCGCCTCCGAGATCCGTTCCTCCATGTAAGGCGCGGGGGCGGCATCGGCGGATTGCGGCCCCGCCACGAGCGAATATCTTTCGAGAAGTGAGCGATGAACTTTCGAGGCATCGACGCAACCGTGACGCTACAATCATCGCTAGGCCAACTGGCACCGCACAAAAACGAGCAGGTGCAAAACGCCGAGCAGCATGCTCTTGACTGGTGGAGCCTTGCTGCGATTGCTCCCGCGATCATCATACTGCTCGGATTTCTTTTGCTGTTTTCCTATGGCGTCTTCCAATCCTTGACTGATCTCAAGTTTGGCCGCCCCCTCGTTCGCTTCATTGGATTCACCAACTATGAAGCGGCAGTCAAGACCCAGGATTTCTGGAACAGCGTGCGTGCGACCATGGCGTATGCCTGTTCTGCGGTGCTCGCGGAAGCGTTCTTCGGGCTTGCGCTGGCCAAATTGTTCGTAAGCCGCGTGTTGCTTGCTCGACTGATGCGGCCTGTCATTCTCCTTCCGCTGGTATTGCCGCCGATGAGCGTCGCCTTGATGTGGACCACCATGATGGATCCGCAAAACGGGATCCTCAACTATTTGCTCTCGCTTGTTGGGATCGGCCGGTTCACATGGACTTCGGACGCCAGCACGGCGATGTTCTCGCTGGTTCTGATCGACATTTGGACTTACACACCATTTTTTACGTTAATCATCTTCGCCGCTTTGCAAGGCATCAACGAGGAGATCAGAGAAGCCGCGCGGGTCAACGGCGCCAAGGGTTGGGCGACGTTCCTCCATGTCGAGCTTCCGCTCATCGCGCCCTATATTCTGATCGCCGCAGTCTTTCGTTTTATCGAGTCGCTCAATCAGTTCGACATCATCTTCGGAACAACCCAGGGCGGCCCGGGTGACAGTACCTCTGTGCTCTCGGTCCGTGCCTACATTACGGCCTTTCAAAATCTCGCCTTCGGCCGTGGTGCTGCGCTCATGGTTGTCAATTGGTTGATCGTGCTTGTTGGGACCTTGGCCATGGTGAAATTGTGGCTGCTCGTCCGGCAGCGCGTAAGCTAGGCGAGGCAAAGATGCGTTTCCATCGCTCAACGCCTGCAAGCTTGTTCCTCAATGCGTTGGTTGTTGCCTGTACGCTGGTCCTGACATTTCCGCTGGTCTGGATAGTCATGATGTCGCTGAAGCAGCAGGCTGAAGTCACGACCTGGCCGCCGCGCTTTGTCTTCACTCCAACATTCGAAAACTTCCGCGTCTTATTCGATGCCGCCCAAGCGGGGGCAACAAGCTACGGCACCATCAAAGTTGATTTCCTGACACCGGTCACCAATAGCCTGGTGATCTCGCTTGGTGCGGTGCTGGTATCGCTGATCGCAGGGGTGCCCGCAGGCTACGTCCTGGCGCGGCGTGATCTCCCTATGAAGGAAGACATCGCATTCTTCATTCTAGGCTTCCGCTTCGCCCCCGCGCTCCTTGTCGTCATACCGCTGTTCAGCGTGTTCCAGAGGGTCGGCCTTTATGACACTTATTTTGGCATGATCTGGGTTTATCAGGTCGTCACGCTGCCAATGATCATCTGGCTGAGCCGTTCATATATCGAGGACATTCCAAAGGACATAGAGGAGGCGGCCGCCATGGATGGTGCAAAGCCATACCGTGTTGTCTGGCACATCGTTCTTCCGCTGCTAAAGCCGGGCCTGATAGGCGCTTCATTGCTTATTTTCTTGCTTGCCTGGCACAACTTCGCTCTCGGCGTGATCCTCAGTTCAACGAAAGCACCGGTAACCGTCGCCCTGCTCAAGCTGCTTAATCCGGGCGTTCAGTTCTATCCAGTCATGGCTGCGGGTCTGGTGGTGACCATGATCGTGCCGGTCATCCTGATCATCCTTGGCCAGCGTCATCTCGAACGTGGTCTTACCTTTGGGGCCGTGAAATGAGCCCCAGGCCATTGATGTTCTTCGGAACGACCAATCTCGACCTCTGCTTCAACGTCGAGCGGCTCCCAACGCCTGGTGAAAGCCTTATGGGAAGCTTAAAGCAGAATGCGGGAGGCAAGGGCGCCAATCAAGCGGTGGCCGCCGCTCGATTGGGACTTCGGCCGAGCTTCTACACCCGGCTTGGCGATGACGATGCCGGTCGATCGTTGCTGCAAGCGCTGCGTGAGGCCGGCGTCCGTCTCGACGCCATTGAGGTAAGCCCTGGGGAGATATCCGGTTCTGCTCTCGTCCTCGTCGGTGACGACGGCTCCAACATGATTGTCATAGACCCGGGAGCAAATGCAAACGTCACATCAAGCATGGTCGAGAAGGCGGCCGAGTTTATTGAGCGGGACGCAATCGTCGTTGCGGAGATGGGCATGCCGGTCGCCGCGCTCAATCACCTCTTTGCATTGAAGAGCGCCAAGGGATTCGATCTCATTTTCAATCCCGCCCCAGTGCGGACGGGCCTGTCGTCGGCGGCGTGGAGGAGTGTCGATTTCGTCACCCCAAACCAGACAGAAGCTTTCGAGCTCACCGGTGTCGAGGTGCATGACTTCGACAGCGCCGCCCATGCGGCGGGAAAGCTTCTCGATCTGGGGCCCAAAGCGGCGCTGATCACCTTGGGTGCGCAGGGAGCTTATTACGCCGATGCCAGTGCGACTTTTGCGCTGCGGGCATTTCCTGTGAAGGTCGTCGATACGACCGCGGCGGGCGATGCTTTCAATGGAGCTTTCGCAGCCTCACTTGCTTACCGGTTGCCGATACGAGAAGCGATCAAAAAGGCGCTCGCGGTTGCCGCCCTATGTGTGACGCGACGCGGCGCCCAGAGCTCGATGCCCAGCAGTTGGGCCGTCGACGAATTTCTGAATTCTCAATCGATCTTGGAGTTGGAATGACCGAGCAGTTCTCAGTTGAACACAGGACCGTGCTGGTGACCGGTGCAGGGGGAGGCATTGGCTCAGCCATTGCCAATGCTTTCCGCCAAGGCGGTGCGAACGTCCTGGCAACCGACGCAAATGTGGAAAACCTCCGGGACATTCTGACACGCTTACCGCACGGCAATGGTATCCTGCCGATGAGCATGGACGTGGCACGAGAAGATGATGTTGGCAGGGTGCTTGATGAGATCGCCAACCGCTTCGGTAGGCTCGATGTCCTGGTCAACAACGCCGGAATAAAATCGGCTCAGCCCCTACTCACGGGCGACGCCGAGAAGATCGAAAAAACCATACAGATAAACTCCGTCGCGGTGCTTCGCTGTGCCAAGCAAGCGATCGAGCGCTTCATGAGGAGCAAGGGCGGCCGCATCGTCAATGTCGGGTCCTCATTGTCATCTCAGGGTGCTGTTTTCAACTACCAGGCTGGCGGCGCCGACTATTGCTTGTCAAAAGCGATCGTGCACGACGTGACAAAGCTGCTTGCTTATGAATGTGCTCCGCTCAAGATCAACGTCAACGCTATCGCCCCCGGGATTATTGATACGCCCATGCATGGTCGTCCGCGGGAGGAAACCGAAGCGCGCCATAGTGGCCGAATTCCGCTGGGTCGGGTCGGACAGCCGGAAGATATCGCAGGGCTTGCGGTGTTCCTGGCCAGCCCCGCAGCTTCCTATATGACCGGGCAAATTGTCCATGTGAATGGCGGGATGCTGATGAATGGTTAGCGTCGGCTCCAACATCAACTGGCCGCCGATAGAAGGGATTATCTCCGATCTGGATGGCGTCATCTATCGTGGCAGCACCGCAATCGCGGATGCCATAGAAGCATTTACGGCGTGGCGGAAAGCCGGGGTGCCATTCTGTTTTGCGACGAACAATTCAACGCATACTCCGGAGGACGTCGTCCGCAGGCTGAGAGGATGTGGTCTTTCGATCGAGCCGTCGCAGGTCGTTACAAGCGCTATTAGCGCCGCGGAGCTCGTTCGAACGAGATATCCGGACCTAACGCGAATCTATGTCATCGGCGCTCCCTCGCTTGTCACGGCCATGCGCGATGTCGGGCTTGAGATCACCGAGCAAAGGCCTGAAGCGGTTGTGATGGGGCTCGACCGGGGTATCACGCACGAGAAGATGCGAATTGCCGTTGAGGCGATCCTCGATGGAGCTGTGTTCATCGGAACTAATCCCGATCTACTGCTGCCGACAGGCAGCGGGTTCGAGCCTGGGGCGGGTGCGACGATTGCAGCTGTGACTGCCGCTACGCAAGTGAAGCCTTTGATCGTCGGAAAGCCGCAAGTGCCGATGATCGAGACCGCACTCTCGCGCCTGGGGACGAACCGCGCGTCAACGATTATGATCGGAGACCAAGTTCCGACGGATATTCAAGCCGGGAAGAGAGCGGGCCTTTCGACGGTGCTTGTCACAACGGGCGTGCCCACCCGTCAGGATCCGTCCCTCATGGCCCCTGACTTCATTGTATCGAGCTTGCGCGAAATTCAGGTCAGTGCTGCTCGCGCGGCTCAACCGAGACAGAGGAGGGCATAATGGCAGAGGTTCGCCTGGAGGGCCTCAGGAAGTCCTTTGGAACCATCGAGATCCTGCGCAATATCGACCTGACCATCGATCACGGCGAATTTGTCGTCTTCGTTGGTCCGTCCGGGTCAGGCAAATCCACGCTGCTGCGTATGATCGGCGGGCTCGAGCCCATCAGCGGTGGGCGGCTCCTCATCGACAACGAGCTCGTCAATGACATCGATGCGGCCGATCGCAACCTCGGCATGGTCTTTCAGAGTTACGCTCTCTATCCGCATATGACGGTGAAAGAGAACCTGGCCTTTCCCCTGCGCATGGCGAAAGCCCCGAAAGCCGAGATCGCCACGAAGATAGCCAAAACGGCGTCGCTATTGCAGATCGACCATCTATTGGATCGCAAGCCTCGACAACTTTCGGGCGGGCAACGCCAGCGCGTCGCAATCGGGCGCGCCATCATGCGAGAACCAAAAGTATTCCTGTTTGATGAGCCTCTGTCCAACCTGGACACCGAGCTGCGCGTACAAATGCGAGTTCAGATCGCCAAGCTCCACAAGCAGCTCGGAAATACCATGATCTATGTGACGCATGACCAGGTAGAAGCGATGACCATGGCCGACAAGATCGTCGTCCTCAAGGACGGCAACATCGAACAGGTCGGCAGCCCCCACGATCTATATCACAATCCGGCCTCGCGCTTTGTGGCAGGCTTCATCGGCTCGCCAAAGATGAACTTCCTGGGCGGCAAGGTCGAGGCCGCTCACCAACATGGCCTGGACATCCGACTGGAGGCCGGTTCTACGATATCCGTTCCGGTCCAGCCGGACCAAGGACTCATTGGTAAGCCGGTTACCGTTGGAATTCGCCCGGATGATTTTTCCTCGACGACGCCCGGGCTGCAGGAGATCTCCATTGCACTCGACGTGGATTTCGTTGAGCATTTCGGTAGCGTCACGTACATCTACGGTTCGGCTGGGGACGAAACGGTCGTCGCCAGGGCGCCAAAATCCGGCTCGCGCAAGGACGCGGCAAAGCTCACTCTCACAGCCGCTCCTGCCGATTGCCATTTGTTCATGAGCAATGGAAAATCGGTGCGGCGGTTGCAAGCGCCTGCAACTTGGAGCTAGTCTTGACGCCAGCCGTGCGATGATGCCGGCTCAGGATCGACACGCGGACAGCTGAAGGTGAAGGGAGCCGGCATCAGGCAGTTCTTCCGCAATTCCCGTTCGTTTGTCCTTGGTGCGGGGATCGGATCGGGCATGACGGCCAGGGCCGCGGAGCGGGCGGGCGCCGATTTCGTGCTCGCACTCAATGCTGGCCGTTTTCGCGCCATGGGCGGGGCATCGCCCGCCTCCATTCTTCCAATCCGCAATAGCAACGAGTTCGTAGCGGGGTTCGGGCGGACCGAGATCCTGCCGAACACAAAACTGCCGGTTTTCTTCGGCGTCTGTACATTCGACCCCGAGCTTGATCTGGATCGATGGCTCGACCGGATCATCAAATGGGGATTTGCAGGTGTAACCAACTTCCCTTCGGTCATACACATCGACGATCACCGCAGGTCATTGCTTGAGAAGTCCGGCCTTGGATATTCCCGGGAGATCGAGCTCCTTGTGAAGGCCGCAAAACGCGGCGTGATGACGATCGGGTATACGCGTAGTCAATCCGAAGCCCGCCGAATGGTCGAAGCAGGCGCCGAGGCCATTTGCATCAACTTCAATCTTAACCGCGGGGTTGAAAGCGAATCCGATCCGTCGATCAGCCTGGCTGAACTTGCAGCGCGTACCAGTGCCGTTGCGCGTGTTGCTCAATCGGTCAACAAGAGCACCATCTGCCTGCTGGGCGGCGGCCCGATCACAAAGCCGGACGAGCTCCTGGACATCTGCCGTGAGACCGGAATCCAGGGGTTTATCGGAGGCTCTTCGCTGGACCGCGTGCCTCTGGAGATGTCGGTCCTCGAGGTGACGTCCGGTTTCAAAACTATCCACCTGTTGCGCGAGAAGGTGGATCTGCTCGAACGACAGCTACAGTTGAGCGGCTTCAGGCACGGCGTCATTGCGCAGTCCTCGGCAATGAAGCGCATCCTGGAAACGACCAAACGCGTTGCGGTCACCCCCCGTCCAGTTCTCATCTGGGGAGAGGTAGGCTCCGGCAAGCGTCGAATAGCAAGCCTGGTTCACGCGTTTAGCGACCGCAGGCACGCCAAGGCGGCGCTGTTTCATTGCCGACCCGGTCCGGCGATGGATACACTCGGCCCGTTGTTCGGCGCCGAGCGCCTTGAGAGCGGCAGACGTCAATTGTCGCTCCTGGAGACATCGAGCGACGGCGCTGTCTTGCTGCTGCATGTTGACCAGCTTTCGCGTGAAGGTCAGGAACGTCTCGCCGATTATATGGAGACAGGTGGGTTTACCCCTCTGAACGGGCTAACTGTCATGCGTTCCCGTGCGCGGATCATTGCGACCGCGACGGTGGCCCGAGGCGCTGGTCTTGAAAGCGTTCTGTCCCCGCGGCTTCTTGCGCTCTTTACCGGGCTGGATGTCCAGCTACCTTCGCTTCCCGATAGGCTTGAAGATCTGCCGCAACTCGTTCAACATTTTACGGTCGAAGCCAAGGGAGATTCCAGCGCCCAGACGCTCACGATAGAAAACTCTGCATTCCTGGCGCTCGCCGGTCACGATTGGCCAGGCAATTTGCGCGAGTTGCGGCAGATCGTGAATCAGCTTGTGACCCTGCCATCAAGTCACATTACCGGTGAGGTGGTAAAGCCCCTTTTGCAGGGACCATCAGGGCCACGGCCGGCGGCCTCGCTGTCCGAGCGGGACTGGATTATCGAGGGCCTGAAGAGAAACCGGCTTCACCGCGGCAGGACTGCTCGCTCTCTCGGGCTTTCACGCAAAACCCTCTACAACAAAATTAAGAAGCTGCGGATCCTCGAATAAGCCTCATGCCGTTCGGAGCGGCTGCTTGGCCAGGCAGAACTTCGGTATCGACGATGATCCATGAAAGCCGATGCTTACGAGCGCAATGTCCGATCCAATCGAGAGAGCAAAATCGTCGGGGCTCAAATAGACGAACGCATCGACCTGCGCACCTAGCCGTTGCTCTGCTGCTTTCATCTTTGCCTCGTCCGACGCAACAAATAGGACTTTGAACCCGCGGCTTGCAAACCACTCCATGCGCCGAAGCTCGAGTTCCTGACCGCTATCGAGCGGCACTCCGGCCGGTGTCCGTTCAATCATGGCGGCCGGCGGAAAATTCGTTACTCCGGTCACCTTTGCATCTTCCAATAAATCCCCAAGATCTTCCCAGCACGCAAACGGATCGATCATGACCATCGCCGTGTAGCAGAAAGCGGGGAGTATGGGGCTCGCTTGCAGGTCTCGCAGGAGACAGTCGTTCCAATCGATAACGGGAAGCGTGGCCATGACGAGCGTGGCGTTCTGTGGAAGGGCTCGCAGCGACGGCGCATAGATCGTCATCTGATCATCGCGAGATGAGGTAAGACTTGCGGCAAGGCGGCCTACGACCTTGGCTCTCATGGTTTCTACCCAATCCTACCCAGTTCAACCTTCCGGCGATCTTACACGCGGCTCCCTCCAGGTCTAGACCATCACTGTTGATCATGGGGAGCAAGGTAATATCTATCTTCGACGCCGGAGCCGGGCCGGCAGGAAGCGAGAAAGGCGAACGGCGTCATCATCAGTCTTACCTGCGGTTTGCTTTGAGTGACCTCTTCGCGTCCACGTCTACTTGCATATGCTGCTCGAGCTGCGAGCGTCATCAAAGGGCTCGTGAAACGTATTGTCAGAAATGCTTGCGAGCCATCAGCGCCATACGAATCCGCTAGCAGACCGGCTCGTCTGCTCCTCCCTGACTAGAGCCGCTGCTGGAAAACGCCGGCAGCGGCATCTTTTTGTCTCGGAGCGCGCCTCGGCTGAGATGAGGAAAGCGAGGACGTGACGAGCCGCATTGTCCGGTCGATCACAATATGGGATGGCATCGACATGGCTGCTTCGGGGGCGGACACGGCGTGGCGTGATCACCTGGACGCCGAGGGCCGTATCCGACCGTGAGCGCTACGCGGTCTCGCTTCTGCCGATTGGTTTGGCTCTCGCGCGCATCGTCAAGCGCAGTTCGCGAAGATCACTCCCGACGGCTGCTCCGACTTCGGCGGCTGCATTCAGCTCGAATTACGAGCTCCAGCTCTAGGCCTTCGGACATTTGGGCTGACGGCGAAAAACATACGCAAGCTGCCGCTCGAGATGCGCAAGGTGACTCCGACCGGCGCTGGGCCGCTACCCGAGAGGATCTTCCTGGCCCGTTCGAGATCGCGAGATCGGGCCAACTGTTACGCAAGGGGGCTGCAAATTCAGGCTGGAGAGCATCGTGTCGAAGCGCGGCGAGAGGCCCGATCGAGCCCGACGGTGCGGCACTGGCGCAAGGTGGAGAACCGGGACACGCGCCCTATGCTCGGGTACTGGATTAAGTCCCCTTCAACCGTCGCCGCTACCACAATCAAGGCGTTGACGTGTTGTTCTTATTTTGTACTTATCTGGGGTGCGACGCTGCTTTTACGACCTCCGCATTACTGACATTCTCGTGGTTCCCGGTCTGCAAAAATTGGAAGTTGCCCTAAAGCCACGGCTATGGCTCTGCTTTAATCGGCCGCAGAGCGAAAACGATGCTTTAGGCATCTTTGCGCCCGGATGCGAACGGCCCGATTGAAAGTAGTCCACACCCTGCCTTTGCTATTCCAGAATCGAAGGGCAAAGATGATCATGGAAACCCAATGAACGCCGCTCTTCTCGCCAGAAACGATGATGGTCCAGCCATCGCACCCATTTCACCGTCGCGCGAGATGGGCGCGTACGAGGAGCTGTGGCTTCAGCAAGGGGCGACTTTCAAGACCATAGCTGATCGTTTTGCTGCCGATCCGACAGCGATGCCATCCGACTTTGTGCCTCCTAGCATAGCGGAAACCCGCGCTAGAGAAGTAATGACAAAACTGTCGAAGGCAGGAGTTACGCGGTTCGGCGTCCGAATTCATCACGCTGGTAATTACCCAATGCGGCTGCGCGATGCGAAGCATCCGGTCGAGCTCCTATACTTTCAGGGAACTTGGGAGCTATCGGAGACACGCTCTGTAGCCGTGGTTGGTAGCCGAAAGCCAAGCGATGATGGTATCGCGCGCGCAAAGAAAATCGCGCGGGAGCTAGTTGCTCAGGACTTCACGGTCGTCTCTGGATTGGCGTACGGCATCGATACGGCTGCCCACACCGCGGCTTTGGATGCTAAAGGAAGAACGATTGCGGTCATAGGTACGCCACTTGGCGTTTATTACCCCAAGGAGAACACAGACCTTCAGAAGCGAATAGCAACGGATTTCCTTTTGATATCGCAAGTGCCGGTGCTTCGATATGCGAGCCAGGCGGTCCCCCACAACCGGCTATTCTTTCCTGAGCGCAACATCACAATGAGCGCGATGACAGAGGCGACTATCATTGTCGAGGCGGGTGAGACGAGTGGAACTCTTACCCAAGCCAGGGCTGCGCTTCATCAGAGGCGCAAGTTGTTCATCCTCGACTCATGCTTCCAGCGGAAGGACATTACGTGGCCCGCGGCTTTTGAGGCCCGCGGCGCCATTCGCATCAAGAGCATGGAAGACGTTTGGGACGCCCTAAGTGTCAGCAGTCCGCTTCCAAAAAATTGAAGACAAGAATAGGGCTGATCACTACTACATCACCGAAGGTGATGAGTGCCTTTTCCTCTACGAGTATACGGCTGGAATGGGTTACGCCCACAGCGAGACCAATTCGCTCATTCTGAATCTGAAAAAGAAGAAAGGTGCAGGGGGATACACCTGGAAAGCAATAGCCATCGCGAGCTGCGCGGCCGCTCTCGGCCCGGCCATTAACCCCAAATGGCTGGCAGAAGCTGTTCTGGTACCTATCCCACCCTCGAAGATCAAGTCCGATCCAATGCACGATGACCGCATGACGCAGGTTTGCAAAGCAATTAGATCTGAGGCGACCGTCGATGTTCGAGAGTTGATCGTTCAAATCCGATCAACGAAGGCCGTTCACGATGGAAACAGACTCAAGCCGGAAGAGATCGAGGCGAACTATCGGATCGACGAAGCGCTCTGCTGCGCGGCAGATCCCAAATACATAGGCGTCGTAGACGACATCCTCACCGCTGGCGCGCACTTCCGCGCCGCCAAGAATGTACTTTCGAAGCGGTTTCCGAGCAGCAGGATCACGGGCTTTTTTATCGCCCGCAGGATATTCTCGAACCCGTTTGGTGAAGTGTCGCTGGACGATTTGCTGGCTTAACTTCCCTCCACGCTCGCGCAAACGCGGCCTGTTCGGGACCTGCGGCCCATTCGTCGTTCTCCTCGGCGGTCGCATCGAAGTCGCCGTTCATCGCGCGCCTGCGCAGCACCTGTCATGGCGGGATGGCAAGTGGCGGCGGCTTCGGCAAGATCGTTCATGAACTGCACCTGAGGCATCGCCAGCGGCGACAGGTCGTTTGGTAGTAGCCGCTCGCAGCGGGCTCGGCCAGGCCTTCGAGGCCAAGGTCCCGTAAACGCTTCGGGCAGCATCTCCGGCTCCGGAGCCCATGCCGGCGCTCGGTGCGAACGGTGTTAGGCCGCGCCGTTCATGGCGATGAGAAACAGCATCGACGTGGCCCTCGGTCAGATAGCCGATTGAGGCGGCGCAGCAGAGCTTTGACGTTTTGATGACCCATCCAGCCGGCCCCGATCTCCAGCAGCACCTGATTGAGGAACTCCGCGGCGATGTGGAGGACGTTCGCCACCTCCTGCGCGGCTGGAGATGTTGTGCGCGGGACACGCGACGCCCAAACTGCGCCCTGACCGAGGATCGCCTTTAGGCGGTGCTGGCTCATCTCGCGGAGCAGGATCTGCGCGTTGTTCCGCGCCTGTGCTCGGTGAGATCGTTGATGTTCGACCCGTCGCTTGGAGGTGCCGACCACGTTCTGAATGCTGGTGGTGCGCAGGAGGTCCGCGCAGACTGGATTGCCCCTACTGGTTAAGCCAGGCCCTGCATAGGCCCGGAACGGACTCTTGATGTTCTGGGGCTGCCGCATTGCGCGCCTACCCAACTTTACCCAGTCGCGCTCGGATCCGGGCTTATGAGCCATTTCACTTCGATCTAGACCTCCGAATGTCCTGAAAGGTCTAGGAGGAAGATCGTGTCTAACCATCGCGCGGACGACCAGACGTCGATCCGGGATGGTCATCCGTCCGATCGTGCCGGCAAGGTCGCGATCGTCGCAACCCTGGACACAAAGGGCCGCGAAACCTCTTATCTCGCGCGCGTCATCGAACATTGCGGCCGCAAGACTCTTACGATCGATGTAGGCACATCAAACGGAAGGGCCAGAAGCAAGCCCGGCGGTAGCGATGCGCGGGTCGCTGCACCCGCCGAGCTCTTGCGGGCGATAGCTCAAAGCGCGCGTGAGGAGGTCAATGAGCTGCTGCGAACAAGTGCGATTGACGCGATCGTTGGAGTGGCAGGCGGCAAAGGCAGCGCAGTCTTTGGTGAACTTGTATCGGATCTGCCATATGGATTTCCGAAACTGCTGGTGAGTAGCGCCAGGCCGGCCCTCCTGGCCGAATTAGCCCTCCACAATGACATTATCCTCTATCCAACCTTGGTCGACCTTTTCGGAATTAACGCGTTCACCGAACGTGCTCTCGAGAATGCAGGGCGGGCAGTGGCAGCGATGCATTATGTGCCCGCTCAAGGTCGGCGGGAGAGAAAGACCGTTGCAATCACGGCCTTTGGGGTCACGACGCCGGCGGCAAATCGCTGCGTAGCGCGGCTCGGAGAGGCAGGGGTCGACGCGATCGTCTTTCCGGCCAATGGCGCCGGGGGACGTAAGATGGAGCAGCTCGTATCCGCCGGTGAGTTCGATGCGGTGCTCGATCTGACCACGACCGAGCTTGCTGACGAGCTGGTCGGCGGCACTGCCAGTGCAGGTCCAGACCGGCTAAAGGCTGCTTCTCTCCGGATGATTCCGCAACTCGTCGCCCCGGGGGCCGTCGACATGGTGAATTTCGGCCCTCCCTCGAGCGTGCCTGCCGAGTTCAAGGGCCGCCAATTCTATTTCCATACGCCCTTCACGACGCTCATGCGCACGAACGCTGAGGAGAACGAGCGCATAGGCAGGCTTACAGCAGAGCGCCTCGCGCAAGCAAAAGCGCCCACCGTCGTGTTGTGGCCGGCCAAGGGGGTGTCTGACTATGACCAGGAGGGTGGCATCTTCCGAAATCCTGAAGCCGATAAAGCCTGGTTCGACGCAGTCAGGCAAAACCTACCGCCCTCGATCGTCGCCCGCGAGTTGAATTGTCACATCAACGATCCGGAATTTGCGGAAGCGGCGTCTTCGTGGATCGTTGAACGATTGACGGCAGGAGGGGCATGCCGTGCGGATGTTTGATCGGGCCGAAATACTCGCAAAGATCACAGCTCAAGTTGCTGCCGGAAAGGCAGTTCTTGCTGCGGCAAGCAGTTGCGGGCTCGTCGCAAAATGCGCATCTCTCGGCGGAGCCGACATGCTTGTGGTCTACAGCACCGGGCTGTCACGGTTGATGGGATTGCCGACGAGCCGGATCGGCGATTCCAATGCGCGCACCCTGGAGCTCGCGGCCGAGATCCGCAACGTTGTCTCCTCTGTTCCTGTCATCGGCGGGATCGAGGCTTGGGACCCTCTCCGACTCGACCTCGATGATCTTCTGGACAAGTTCTGGGCTGCCGGCTTCTCCGGCGTGATCAACTACCCAACCATTTCAACGATGGGCGAGAAGTGGCGCGAGCGGCGAGGCCGCATCGGGCTCGGCTTTGAGCGCGAGGTTGAGATGATCGCGGCGGCCCGCGAGAAGAACATCTTCTCGCTCGCCTATGTCGCGAGCCCGCACGATGCCAAAGCGATGGCAACCGCGGGAGCCGACTGCATCGTCCCACATGTCGGCGCAACGCGCGGCGGGCTTGTGGGGCATGAGGAGGGACAATCGATCGAAGAGGCCATCAGGCGCATCAACGAGATCAATGCTGCGGCTCAAGCGGTCCGCCCGGACGTGATCCTTCTTTGCCATGGCGGGGCAATCGCTGAGCCCCAGGATACCTCGGAAGTCTACCGATCGACCGGATGTGTCGGCTTCGTTGGCGCCTCCTCCATCGAACGGATCCCGATCGAGCGGGCAGTGAAGGCTGCGGCCGAAAAATTCAAAGCCGTTCCGCTCCCGCGAAAGCATCAACATCCTCAGCAGAATCCGCACCGAGACACGAATGAATAGCCCGATCACCAAATTCCAGCCCAATACAGCTCCGTCCTCCAAAGCGAGCAAACCATCTCACGATTGGGAGACGGACGTGCTCGTGATCGGCAGCGGCGCGGCCGGACTGTCCGCAGCGCTCTACGCAGCAAAGGCAGGACTTCGCGTCACGGTCTGCGAAAAGTCCGCCAAGCTCGGTGGGACGACCGCCCTCTCGAACGGCATGATCTGGGTTCCATGCTCAATGCAGGCTCGGGCGGCGAAAATTGATGATTCGATCGCGAAGGCGAAGACCTATCTGCAACACGAACTCGGCAATTATTATCGCCCCGAGCACGTCGACGCCTATCTTGAAGACGGACCAACAGCGCTCGCCAGCTTGGAAAATGGAAGTGAAGTCAAGTTCACCCTGGCCTCCGCTCCCGATTATCATTCGAACCAGATCGGCGGGGTCGACAAGGGTCGGGCGCTGAGTCCTGCACCTTACGACGGGCGGCTTCTCGGCAAGGATTTCGATTTGATCGGTGATCCGATCCGCGTGGTGCTCGGCGGCATGATGATTTCATCCGGCGAGGTCAGAAACTTCCTCAATCCGTTCCAGTCGGCTGCCTCGCTCAAGCACGTGCTGCGCCGGGTCAGCCGCTACGCAGGCGATCGGCTGCGCTACAGGAGGGGCACTGAACTTAGTGGTGGGAATGCGCTGATCGCGCGGCTATTGGTCAGCCTGCGCAGATATGGCGTTGAAATCTGGCCGCGCTGCCCGGCGATAGAACTGACCAGGGATGGCGGGAGAGTTACTGGCGCAATCCTGAAGCGTGATGGCGCGAATCTTCGCGTCCGCGCCTCGCACGGAGTGGTCTTGGCAACCGGTGGCTTTGCGCGGAACGGTCAATTGCGCGCTCGGCTGAGTGGAGCTCACCAGCACAATGATACGCTGGCGCACAGCGATGTCACGGGTGATGGCCTTGCGCTCGCAGGCAAGCTCGGGGCTGCAATCGATAACGACGTTGCATCGAGTGGCTTCTGGACGCCGGTGTCAATACTCAGGAACGGTCGCTCCTCGCAAGTTGTGCCGTACGGCTGGCTCGATCGTGGCCGTCCGGGTGTCATCGCCGTCGGACCAAATGCCAAACGCTTCGTCAATGAATCCAATTCGTATCATGATATCTGCCTTGCCATGTTCAACAACGGTTATCCGGCGGACAAACGGTTCTATTTTATTTGCGACAAGGAGTTCGTCCGCCGCAGGGGGATGGGGCACCTGCTGCCCTGGCCATGGACATTGAGCATCAAGAAGTATGCCCGTTTGGGGTACATCGAGATCGGCCGGACGATTACGGAGCTTGCGGGCGAATTGGGACTCGATCCTAACCAGCTCCAAAAGACTGTTGAAGAACACAATGCCCACGCGGCTGAAGGACGCGATCCGCTCTTCAACCGCGGTGAATCAGCTTTCAACCGTACCCTAGGAGATCCGGCGGCCGGAAAGAAAAACCCGAACCTTGGGCCTATCAAAAACGGCCCATTCATCGCGCTCCCAATTGTCCCGGCAACGCTTGGAACAGCCACCGGCCTTTCGACCGATGCAGAGGGACAGGTCCTGAATGAAAATGGGGCGCCGATCGCAGGTCTCTATGCCTGCGGCAACGACATGACCTCGCCGATGCGCGGAATTTATCCTGGGGCGGGCATTACGATCGGCCCGGCCATTGTGTTTGCCTACCGCGCGGTCGACAGCGTCGTACGGTCGGCGCGACAGGGACAGCCCGCGGCGGCATCGCAAGCGTAAGCCGAATGTTCTCTCCTGTTCGCCCTGCGACGACTGACTTCCGGCAAGGCAAGGGCGTGCGACGCGCGATTAATGCAAAGACACATTCGGACTATAGGAAGATTGAGGTAATCGCTTTCAGGCACATCGTGCTCTAAAATCATAATGACCGGCCACTGAGTATTTCCTCCAGAAGGAGCTAGAGTCCGCCCTGAAGAAGGACGGACAGATGAAGCGAGCACGGTTCACGGAAGAGCAAATTATTGCGGTGCTGAAGGAGCATGAGGCCGGGGGCGAAGACGGCCGATCTGGCTCGCAAGCACGGGATCTCCGAGGCGACGATCTACAATTGGAAGGCCAAATTCGGCGGCATGGACGTTTCCGAAACGAAGCGGTTGAGGGCCTGGAGGAGGAGAACGGAAAGCTGAAGAAGCTTCTGGCCGAACAGATGCTCGATGCAGCCGCACTCCGTGAGCTCCTTTCAAAAAAATGGTAGGGCCCGCCGCCAAGCGCGCTGCGGTAGCGCATCTGCAGGCCGTCATGAGCCTGTCGGAACGGCGGGCCTGCTCGATCGTGGGTGCGGATCGGGAGATGATCCGCTATCGCTCCAGCCGCAGGACGCAGTTCTGCGGGGCCGGTTGCGCGATCTCGCCAACGAGCGGCGGCGTTTCGGCTATCGCCGCCTGTTCGTCCTGCTGCGGCGGGAGGGCGAGCCATCGGGGCTCAACCGGATCTACCGGCTTTATCGCGAGAAAGGCTCACCGTCCGCAAGCGGCGGGCTCGCCGCAAGGCCGTGGGGAGCCGGGCCCCGATCCTAGTCGAGGCCAAGCCAAATGCCCGCTGGTCGTTGGACTTCGTCCACGACCAGTTTGCCAATGGCAGACGCTTCCGCATCCTCAACATCGTTGACGACGTCACCAAGGAATGCCTGGGCGCTATTCCGGACACGTCGATCTCGGGGCGGCGCGTGGCCCGCGAACTCACGGCAATCGTCGAGCGACGCGCCTTGACCGCCGCTTTACTCGTAACCAGAACGGCAAGCGCAAGGTTGTTGTGATCGTTCGCGAGCGCGACGGCAACTCCGTCCCGGCCGTCTTCAACTCGGAAAGCCAAGCCGCCTCATTCATCCGGTCCCGCATTGCCAAGGGTACGACGGTTCACGCCGACGAAGCCTCAGCTTGGGACCATCTTCATGAGCGTTTCGAGGTGAAGCGCATCAACCATCAGGAGGCGTACAGCTTTGACGGCGCCTGCACCAATTGGGCCGCAGAATACTTCTCCCGCCTTCGTCGCGCCGAAAAAGGCATTCATCACCATGTCGCTGGCCCGTACCTGCTGCGGTATGCTCAGGAGTCCTCATGGCGCGAGGACAACCGCAGAGTCTCCAACGGCTACCAGACGCAACGGGTCGCGGTGCTGGCTTTGAAGCGGGGCAAGTCGGTGGACTTCACTGGCTACTGGCAGCGGCAACCCGTTTCAATTGCGAATGCGACAAAGGTAATGAAGCAAGTATTCAATAGAATAGTCGGGTTTTGCAAAAACCTATTTATAATTTGCTATGGATCATCCGACAAGGTCGGTACTTGGCTGATGAGTGTACTTGCGTGCCTAGCGCTTCCCTGTCTTCCTCTGCTTGTTGAATTACTCAAGAAGGGTCAGATTGACCTAGGAAACATTATGATAACTGCGTCAATACTTTCGGCGACCTTTATTTTTACTGCTGGACACAGAATTGCCCAAGTAATTTACTCATTATTATTTGTAATAGCGTTACTCTTGGACGCCGTATCGGGTGGCCTTGCGGAGCAAATGGTTCATCACTACTCTGGAACTTTACTCGCAGCAGTTGCGTTTCTGCATACCTCTGAGAGATTCCGTTGGCATGTAGTTTTGGACAGGCCATTTCCATAGCGGGTCAATGACATGATCGACTCAGAAAATCTTCTATCGCTTATGTCGGTCGCAGTTTCTTTGGCGGCCGGGGCAGCGTCTGCCAAAACTTTTTTTGAGGGCTTAAAAGTCTTAGGGCCAAGAAGCGCGCGGAGCGCTACCTCCATAATAAAATTATGTCCGACGCAGTATTGGCCGCGATGGTTAGTCGCGCCTCCAAGGCACCTCTGGACCACCAAGAATTAGAAGCGGTGACAAAGAGCATCGAGGCTGCAATATCGGCTATGTCAGAATCCGATAAAAAGCTAATCGGAGAGGGTCTTCACCAAGACAATCCGCGCGGCACAAAGCGTTATGTGCGCGATTTATTGACCGCCTCCGCTTGAGGGGGTAGTCATTGAAGAGGCGCGCGCTTAAACGTTGCTCGCGGCTTCTTTCAGTCGCCAGCGGGCCGGTCTAGCCTCGCCAACCTTCTCCCCCCCTGGCCGTCGTGGTTGGCAAGGCTGTGCTGTATCCCCAACGCGACGTTCTGCACGTCCTCCTTGGAGGCGTCCTGCACGCCAGGAGCGGCGAGAATGGCGGCGGCTAGCTCTTGCGCCGTTATGGGTTCCGGTGCCGTCCGGAGCACGTCCACGGCCTTCCTATACAATGTGCTCCGCTTGAACCACTTGTTCGGCTTCCGCCGCTTCACGGCGATGCCAGCGAGGTTGTAGTTCGGGTCCAGCATCTTGATGACGGCTTCCACTTGTCGCATCTGCTCGCTCATCTCATCGTACTTCTGCCGGTTCTCAAGGATGGCCCCGCCTAGTTCGGCATGAAGCCACTCAAGGGTGAAGATAGCGGGGCGAGTGTACAGGTTCTGCGTAGGTCTATGGCGGGCCATGGTCGTGTCCGGTTGATCTAGGTCAAAGGCTCAGAGGCGAGCCGCCGGATGCTCCGACTATGGTAAGAGACAACTGGATGTCTTGGGCTTCAGTCGTCTGGGCGCTGTTGGTGGCCAGCGCCTCCATTACTTTGTCGTTACTGCCTAGCGGCTGCGCCGGACAGCTAGGCAGTCCCCTTCAAAATTCTTGTGGCGTTTGCGCCATAATACCGAAAGTTCGCTGTCGGCGTCAGCGCACCATCCGCGACCATTTTGATCATTGCTCAGTCTGCTACGGCCGCAGGGCGAGCAGCAGGAGGAGGAATGGGCTGCCGAGTTCGTCCCTAATACGGTCCGGCGACGCAGACTGGCTGTACCTCGAAAGTGGCTCAAACTAATCTTTGGACTTCGCAGCGCGCGAGATGGCTTCCTGCACGCGGCGCCTGCTGCCGCGCGGCAATGAGGGTGACAGTGCTTCCCACCCAGATTGTCGCGCTATAGCCTGCCTCGGCCTGTTGTCTGAGAAGGGTTGCCTCTGCTGTGCCAAGCTCCTGCTTGATCCGGTCATGATTGGCGATAGCGTCGGCGAGTTCGCGGGGCAGAGTGGACTCGCGGCCCTGCGAAAAATAGACATGGGGGTTCTCCTTCTCCCGGACGGACCGAAAGGTTGATTGATCGATGATTGAACTGAATTGGAAGGTTACCCGCTGAAAATCACAGCTTAATCGAGATCGGCCGGTGCATTGTCGCGGGCACCATGCAGTACCCGGACGATTTCGGCGCCATTCGGGAATGCTTCCGTAATTGCCAACCGCGAAGCTGCGGATGCTCCTACCCAGTTCAGGACGTTGGCGGCCAGCCTGCGGATTCTCGGCGAGCATCTGAAAGGTGTTGCAGATCCGGTCGATGGGACGATCCGCCGCCGTGATGTTGTCTGATGCGACGAAAAGCCAGATTTCCTCAAGGTAGGTTTCAACCCGAGGACGCCTGGCCAGATTACCCGCCACGCTTGCTGGCTTTCAGCCGTTCACGTCCTCGGGCCTTGACCCGCTCGACGAGTTCGCCGGGCTCGAACGGATCGGCCGGGCCGCTGTCCAGCCTTTCCTGAACGGGAGCGCGCAAGGCCTCAAGCTTCGCCTTGCGACGCTCCTCGCGTTCTTCGATCAGGCGCAGGCCATCACGCATAGCCTCACTGGCTGTGCTGTAGCGGCCGCTATCGACAAGGTCGTTGACGAAGGTCTCGTCGTGCTTTCCGATGCTGTAGCTGGTTGCCATGCCAGGTTCCTCTTTCCTCATAAAGTAATATTCAATGATATCCCTGGCGAGGGGTACTGATATCCTGGCCGATGGCGACTCTCGTTCAGGAAAGATCCGCGATTGTGCGTTCAGCCAGTGCGAAAACGCTGTCCTTCCGGATTGTAAGACCCACTGGAACGAGGAGCTTTGCCGGCGTGGTGAGATTCTCGGCGTGAATCGCACTCGATCGCCCGGACGATTGTCTCATCGGTTAAATCGAAGTCGATATGGCCCCAGAATGTTCCAGGCTTGGTGCCATGTCGCCATTGTTGCCATTCATAGAGGAATTGCTGGACCGCGCGGTAGCCGCAGTGGCGGTTGGAAGGAGCGGCTTGGATCTGGATCGATGCGGCTAGCAGGTGTCCACGCGAGCGAAGGCTAAGGTGCATCAAGGCGCCTGGGAAGGGATGTGGATTGGTCGCTCAAGCAATCCACCAGCGGTTGTCATCAGGCGGCTGAGAATAGCGCTATAACCAGCCGCCCGCGTCCGGCGAGTTGCTTGAAATGTCCTAGGATATGTTTGCGGCCTCTTTGGCGCGCTACGTTGGACGAAATGACCTCGTCGTTTTGGTGCGGATGAACCATAAGCGGCCATCGTCATCTGGTGCATCTTCTCGTCTGGTTTGCTTCGATGGTTCGGTATCGTTGGCGCGGCACGCGATTCCGCCCGTACGGGACCCAGTCAGAGATACGGATAGCTCTCCCATCGCCTTCGACCGCATCGAAATTGGGCTGGCGAGAACGTGGGCCGTCACCGGAGAGCGGTCATGAGCGCGGGCGCAATTTCATCCGCCCAGCGAACATTACCCAACATTACTCAGATCTTTCCTACCTTTCTCTAGGCAATCTCCCGCTGCATGTCGTGAATGAAGAGGAGGCGGGCCGCTCGCGAAGCCCACCATCGCCTGCAACTCCCATTGCCGGGATGACCTTCCAGGAGCGCTCTTGTGACAGCAGCCCTTCGCATTCCAACGAGTAGTTCACGCATTGCAGCAGTGGACGTGAAGAGGCTGTGCTCGCAATCTCAGGGAATGTGACGCAGCGGCAATGGATACGCTCCTTATCGCGTCATTCGAGATCCTGAGTTTTGGCGCCATCGTGGTGCTGGTTGTGCTCGGTCTCGGGATCATTGCCAGCATGATGGGTATCTTCAACTTTGCCCAGGGCGAGTTCGTGCTGCTCGGCGCCTACGTCACTTATCTCGTGCACAGCGTTGGTTTGCCGGTCCCGCTCGGCATGCTCGCCGCGCCCGTCGCGGTCGGCGCGCTTGGGTTCGTGTTGGAAAAACTCGTGGTGCGACGGTTCTATACCGCTCCAATCGTGGCCATGCTTGGCACCTATGCACTTGGGTTGATCATTCGCGAAGCCGTGCGCGGGCTGACCGGCGGACTCTATCTCTCGGTGCCGGAGCCAATCAGCGGTTCTATCACGATCGGTAGTCTGCACTTTGCGACCTGGCGCGGCGTCATTGTCATCATCACTTTGCTCGTGATGGCCGTGAGCCATGCATTGCTCGCCTACACCTCGTTCGGCCTGCGGGTTCGTGCCTCGCTGGAGAACCCGTCCCTGGCGCGTGCCTCGGGCATCTCCACTGGCATGATCTACAGCGTCACATTTGCATTTGGCGCGGCGCTCGCGGGCCTTGCCGGCGCGCTGATCGTGCCGGTCTTTTCACTGTTCGCCGATCTTGGCATTCGCTTTCTCATCCAGGGTTTTGTTGCCGTGATGGTCGGCGGCGTCGGGTCTTTCGCGGGGCCGGTTGCTGGCGCCAGCCTCATCGGCACGTTCAGTGCCTGGCTGCCTTGGCTGATGTCCCCGATGATCGCCGACGTTCTGGTGTTCGTGCTCGCTATCATTTTTGTCAAGTTCCGGCCGCAAGGCCTCATTTCAGGAAGAGGGGTCAACCGATGATCAAGGCCAACCGACAACTGAGCCGCCGTCGCTTTCTCGGCAATGTCGCCCTCGCATCCGCGGCCATCGCGGTCGGTCCGGGTAGCTGGGTGATCCGCCCAGACTGGGCAAATGCTGTGGAAGGCCCAATCAGGCTCGGCATTGCTACCGATCTTACCGGCTCGCTCGGCTTCGCCGGCAATACCGACGCCAACGTGGCTCGCATGCTGGTCAAGGAAATCAATGACTCCGGCGGCTTGTTGGGACGCCCGATCGAACTGTTGATTGAGGATACTGCCTCCGACGAATCCGTTGCCGTGGGCAATGTGCGTAAGCTGATTCAGCGAGATAAGGTCGACCTGGTAATTGGCGGTATTTCGAGCTCGATGCGCAATGCGATCAAGGATGTCATCATCTCTCGCGGCAAGACCCTCTATATCTATCCGGAAGGTTACGAAGGCAAAGAGTGCACGCCCTACCTGTTTTGCACCGGGCCGGTACCGGCTCAAAATTGCGACCAATTCATTCCCTGGTTGATCAAAAATGGTGGCAAGCGCTTCGCGCTGCCTGGCTCCAATTATGTTTGGCCACAAACTATCAACGCCTATGCGCGCAAGGTGATCGAGAGCAGCGGCGGCGAAGTTGTCTTTGAAGAATACTACCCGCTCGATCAGATCGACTTTTCCTCCACGGTTAGCCGCGTCATATCCAACAAAGTCGACGTGGTTTTCAACGCCATTGTCCCGCCCGGCGTTAGCCCGTTCTTTAAACAGCTCTATCAAGCTGGCTTCTCAAAAAATGGCGGGCGGCTGGGCTGCGTCTACTACGACGAAAACTTCCTGGAAATGAACCAGGCCCACGAGATTGAAGGACTTGCGAGCAGCCTCGACTATTACAAGGTGCTCGCGGCGGACGATCCAGTGAGCGCCAGGATTCAGTCGGCCTACGACAGGCAGTTCCCTGCCAAATTCCGGTTCTCGGCAGGTAGCGCCGCTACGGGCACCTACCGCGGGCTGAAACTGTGGGAGGCTGCGGTGAAGGAAGCCGGGACGATTGAGCGCGACGCGGTCGCCGCCGCCCTTGACCACGCCAAGATTGCGGAAGGGCCGGGCGGGCCTGCGGAGATGGCGCCCGGCAAGCGCCACTGCAAAATGAACATGTACATTGGGGTGGCAAAGGGTGGCCAATACGAGATCGTTGCGCGTAGCGCCGGCTTGGTCGATCCGAAGGAATGCTGATGTCATCCACCGACACTGGCATACAGCCCACGCCAAGCGTCGTTGAAGCGGCTCGTTCGCCCGTCAAGGCATCCGCCTTCACCGGGCGACGGCTTCCGAGTCTCGAGCTAGCGTTGTTGATTGCCGCTTCCATCGCACCCCTGTTCCTGCGGGATTACATCACGGTCTATGCGACACGGGTGCTTATTCTGTGCCTCTTCGCCTTGTCGTTCGACCTGGTGTGGGGCTATGCGGGGATCTTGAGCTTAGGTCAGTCGTTGTTCTTTGGCATGGCCGGCTACGCTGTGGCGCTGCTTTCGCGCGATTTCGGGGTTGGTTCGATTTTTGCGGTTCTTCCCGTCGGAACTCTTGTAGGTTTTGTAGCGGCACTCTTGCTGGCGGGTTTCCTTCTTTTGGGTCGTCACCCCTCCAGTGTGGTCTTCGTTTCGCTGGGCACCATGACCGGAGCTTATGCGGCTGATCGGTTGGCGCGAGGGTCTCAATATCTTGGCGGTCAGAACGGTATCCCTTCGATTCAACCGATGACGATCGGCTCGCACGAGCTGAACGAGGGGCTTGGCTTTTACTACTTGGTGCTCGTCATTCTTGCTCTGATCTACCTTCTGTCGCGATTTCTGGTGCGGTCGCAGTTTGGGCTCGCGCTGGCGGGCCTGCGAGAGAACGAGCAGCGCATCGCCTTCTTCGGGTACAAAGCGCAGCATTTGAAGGCGATCATCTTCGCAATCAGCGGCGCGATTGCAGGTACCGCGGGCAGCCTTTATGCGTTCCACGAGGGATTTGTCTGGACCAACATGCTGGGCGTCGTGATGTCGACCCAGGTCGTGCTCTACGTCTTATTCGGCGGCTCCGGGACATTGATCGGTGCCGTGATGGGCACCGCGATTGTCGAGGGTCTCAGCTTTTGGCTCTCCGACAATTATCGCGATATCTGGCCGATCATCCTAGGCGTTCTGCTGTTACTCGTCATTCTGTTCCGGCCTCTCGGCTTGATCAGCCTCGTGCTCGGCGAGCGGGAACGTGTCGGATATTTCGGCCCGAGCCTCAGGGGGAGGCGCAATGCCGCTTCTTGAAGCCGCCGGCATTTCCAAGGTGTTTGGCAAGCTGACCGCGCTGGACGGCGCGGCGCTCACGGTCGGCGAGGGCGAGTTTCATGGCCTGATCGGGCCGAATGGATCGGGCAAGAGCACGCTGATGAAGTGTCTTGCAGGAGCGCTAATGCCGACACAGGGCAGGGTCAAGTTCATCAATACGGACGTCACCTCGCTTACGCCGCCAGAGCGTGCGCGAGCCGGTATGAGCCTTAAATTTCAGATCACCGCCGTGCTGCCGACCCTGACGCTCTACGACAACATTCTGCTCGCCCTGCAGGCCCGGTCCTCACTCCTGGACCTGGCATTCTCGCGCACTCGAGGACAACTGCACGAGCAGGTCATGACGATGCTCCTCCAGTTCCGCCTGGCCGATCGCGCCTACGATGCTGCGGCGACCCTTTCTCACGGGCAGCAGCAATGGCTGGAGATCGCGATGGCGCTCGCATGCAGACCGCGCCTGCTGCTGCTTGACGAGCCCACCGGAGGCATGAGCCTGGAAGAGCGCCGCGTCACTGGCGAATTGCTGCTGCCGATCAAACAGCATTGCTCGCTTGTCATCGTGGAGCACGACCTGGATTTCATCCGTGATATCTGTGACCGTCTGACCGTGCTCGATCAGGGCAAGGTGCTGGCGTCAGGAACGGTTGCCGAGATCCAGGCCAACAGAAGCGTCCAGGAGATTTATCTGCGCCGTGCCTGAATTCCTCAATATCAAGAATCTCGACGCCGGGTATGGACGCAGCCAGGTTTTGTTCGGCGTCAATATGGCCGTCCCGCCGCGCGGCGGTGTAGCCGTCCTCGGCCGCAACGGCGCCGGAAAGAGCACGCTCATGAAAGCGATCGTGGGCGAACTAGCGGCATGGAAGGGCGGCCTTCAATTCAACGGCCAAGACATCGGTCGCCGCCGGACCGAACAGCGCGTGCGGGCCGGTATTGGATATGTGCCGCAAGAGCATTCAGTGTTCGCGCGCCTGTCCGTGCGCGACAATCTCGCCGTCGGATCGCTTTTGTACCCCGATGGATCGGCTGTCGACCGGGTAATGAGCATGTTTCCAAAACTCGGCGAACGCCTGGACCAGCCGGCCGGAACGCTCTCCGGTGGTGAACGCAAGATGCTCGCAATCGGTCGAGCGATGCTCGGAAAGCCTAAGCTCCTCCTGTTGGATGAGCCGACCGAAGGTGTCTGGATCGGCGTCATCGAGGAAATCTGTGAGCGCTTGGTCGAGCTAGCCGCAGAGATCGCCATCATCATCGTCGAGCAACATCTCGATCTGGCAATGCGCGTCGCGGAACACGCCTATGTGCTGGATCGCGGCCGTGTCGCGCTGTCAGGCCCATCGCAAGAGCTGCGCAACGACCCGCGCCTGTTGACATATCTAGCGCCCTAGAGGCGTCCGCGGCGGCGGCCATCTCATAGCCAAAGGTGGCGCTTTCGAGCTCCTTAACGATGGCTGAACAGAGAGGGAAGATGTCTGAAACTATAGGCAATTTTGTAAATGCATGCCAAGTCGTCGATGTCCATGAACATCACATGGCGGAGGTCGCGCATAGCCGGGACGTAAATCTGTTGAAGCTGTTCCAGCAGAGCTATGCGGCTTGGACCAGCCAGGTGCTGCCATCCGAGCCCAAGGCAACGAGCAATATGATATTTACCCCGACAGAGCCGACCACCTGGGAGGCCCTTGCGCCGTTCGTGGAGAGGAGCGGATCGAACGCATTCGTCCGCAATCTCGTCCGCGGGGTTGCCGATCTTTACGGCGTCGCCGACATTGGAATTACTCGCGACAATTGGGAGGCGGTGGATGCTAGCGTGCGCTTGCGCCACATGGAAGCGACATGGCCAAGCGAAGTAATTAGGCGCGCCGGTATCGGGAGGATCGTAACGGACCCTTTTCTCGATCCGTTGACGGATCCGCGGCCGGTCCTAGGGCAAAGCTACGATGCGGTTCTGCGGATTAACGCATTCGCTCTCGGCTGGCACGCAGAATCCCGCGATCACAATGGAAATTGCGGCCATAAGTTGCTGCGGCGCCTCGGCATGGAGGTGAAAACCTTCGACGATTATTGCGATGCAATCCGTGAGCTCGTAGCCGGCTGCTCCCGGCGCAATCACATCGCGCTTAAAAACGCACTCGCCTATGACCGTGATCTAAGCTTTGACGAACCGAACGAGGAACTGGCTCGGCAGGCCTGGGGACAAATTTCACCGTCACCGGCAGCGCGCAAGGCATTCTGCGACTTTATCGTCGACCTGTTTTGTCAACTCGCAGGCGAGGCCGACCTGCCGGTGCAAACTCACCTTGGAACGGCAATCATAAGGGGCTCCCACCCGCTACGTATGACCGGGTTGATTGAGCGTCATCCTCGGACGCGTTTTCTGCTGATGCATTTGGCCTATCCTTGGAGCCGTGATTTGTTAGGAATGGCTTTTGTGTATCGAAATGTCTGGCTTGATTTGTGCTGGTCGTTTCTGCTGAGCCCGTCACATTTCAAGCTCGCCCTGCACGAGGCCATTGAAGTCTTGCCGGATGAATCCCGGATGATGATCGGTGGAGACTGCCTTCACGTCGAGGAGACGTTTGCCGCGATAAAGGGCGCACGCCAGCTCATCAGTGAGGTACTGAAGGAAAAGGTCGCGAGCGGTTACTTTGGATTTCGAGACGCAGAGCGCTTAGCCGTCAGAATCCTTGGTGAGAACGCGAGAGATTATTTCAGACGGTCCTGAATGCGCCCCTTCGTTACGCGATTTTACCCAAAAAATGGGCCGAAGAGCCTGCTCGCTCCCCCAAATTGACGGATAGCGTTCCGGCTGCCGTGCCCCTGAAAGAGCGGGGCACGTCGATCTTACGCCATCAGCCAAGGGGAGGTCAGTTTGATGTCGAAACGTCACCGACAGCTTAGTCGCCGCCGCTTTCTCGGAAATTTCGCCTTTGCGTCTGCGGCGATTGCGGCCGGCCCGGGCAGCTGGGTCATCCGTCCTGACTGGGCCAACGCCGCCGAAGGCCCGATCAGGATAGGCATTGCCACCGATGTTACCGGGGCACTCGGCTTTGCTGGGAATACCGACGCCAATGTCGCTCGCATGGTGGTCAGCGAGATCAACGAAAATGGGGGTCTCCTGGGGCGCCCCATCGAGCTCCTAATCGAGGACACCGCGTCCAACGAGTCGGTCGCCGTTGCCAATGTCCGCAAGCTGATTCAGCGAGACAAGGTCGACCTGGTGCTCGGTGGCATCGCGAGCTCCATGCGCAACGCCATAAAGGACATCATCATCGCTCGTGGTAAGACCCTCTACATCTATCCGCAGGCCTACGAGGGCAGGGAATGTACGCCCTATCTGTTCTGCACGGGCCCGGTACCGGCGCAGAATTGCGACCAGTTCATTCCGTGGTTGATCAAGAACGGCGGCAAACGCTTCGCGCTGCCTGGCTCCAACTACATCTGGCCACAGACAATCAACGCCTATGCGCGCAAGGTGATCGAGAGCAGCGGCGGGGAGGTGGTGTTCGAGGAGTACTACCCCCTCGACCAAATCGATTTTTCATCCACCGTGAGCCGCATCACCTCCAACAAAGTAGACGTGGTATTCAACAGCGTCATCCCGCCGGGCGTCGGCTCCTTCTTCAAACAGCTTTATGAAGCGGGCTTTTCCAGGAATGGGGGAAAGCTGGGCTGCGTCTACTATGACGAGAACACGCTCGAGATGAACCAGGCGCACGAGATCGAGGGCCTCGCCAGCAGCCTCGACTATTACAAGGCACTTGCGGTGGAAGATCCGGTGAGCGCCAAAATTCAGTCCGCCTACGAAAAGCAGTTTCCTGGCAAGTTCCGGTTCTCAGCAGGGAGCGCCGCGACCGGCACTTATCGAGGGCTGAAGCTGTGGGAAGCCGCAGTGAAGGAAACTGGTACAACTGACCGCGAGGCGGTCGCTGCCGCGCTCGACCACGCAAAGCTTGCGCACGGGCCTGGCGGCCCGGCGGAGATGGTGCCGGGCAAGCGCCACTGCAAGATGAACATGTATGTTGGCGTGGCAAAGGCGGGCCAATACCAGATCGTCGCCCGTAGCGCCGGCCTGGTCGAGCCGAAGGAGTGTTGATGGCCCATGCTGGACGGGCCAGCTTGGCTGGCCACGCATGTGAGCAGATCGCGGCAGTCAGTTTCCGCGATAGTTCGGCGGCCTTTTCTCAAAGAAGGCGTTCATCCCTTCCTGCTGGTCAGCTGTGCTGAACGCAAAGCGAATGGCTTGCCGTTCAAACTCAAGTCCGGCGTCCAGCGTGGTCTGAAAAGCGGCGAGAACGGCCGCTTTGGCAAGTTCAGCCGAACGGGGGGGCTTTTGCGCTATCAGATCGGCTAGTTCGAGCGCACGATTCTGCGCCCTGCCACTTTCGACAACTTCCGCCACCAGGCCGGCCTGCATCGCCATCCGCGCCGTGATGGATTGGCCGCTCAGGATCATCAGCATGGCCAGCGATTTGCCGGCCACGCGCGTCAGCCTTTGCGTCGCGCCATCGCCCGGCAGTATCCCGATGTTAATCTCAGGCTGTCCAAATGCCGCCCCTTCGCCTGCAATCACGATATCGGCGAGAAGCGCCAATTCGTGGCCGCCGCCAAAGCAAATGCCCTCGACTGCGGCAATGAGAGGCTTGGGGAAATTGGCGACATCCCGCCAGGCAGAACGTCGTGCAGAATTGTCGATTGCCTCAAAGCCGCGCTCTCGCATCTCCTTGATGTCTGCCCCCGCAGAGAAGAACGCATCACTGCCACAGAGTACGACACAGCGCACATCTTGGTCGATTGCGGCCTCGCGCAAGGCGGCGCCCAGCGCCAGAATCATGTCGTTGCTCAAGGCGTTTCGCTTCGATGTCCTATTCAGCGTCAAGAGGCGCACATGGGACGCGACGGATGTCGACAGGATGAGATCGGACGTCTGGGTCATGCAAGTTCTCCCGATATGAATATGAAGCCAGCCTTAGACTGAAAACGATTTCTTAGCAAACACGATGGACGAGGCGGCTTTTTGGTGCAATTTCGTCCGAAGCGCTGGCGCGCCTTGCTCGCGCACAGCGGACCGTGGCCCACAATGCTGCGTCTGGCCGCAAAAAAAGGCTTGACTGATGGTTTCGGATTTCTATTGTAACTGAAATCGATTTCAGAAGCGTATTGAAATGTCCGTCCTGCGGTGAGCCGGAAGTGCAACTGGCCGAGAGGCGGGGCGCATCTCAGGGGTCCCATTGACGCTGAGACGGCCTTGTGACGCCGCGGTGCCCAACAACAATGTCAGCTTCTTCAGAAGCGCGCTTAGAGCAACAGGAGGAAGGCTAGCCATGGGAATGGCACGGAATGTCGCGCGCGTTTTATGCGCGCCGCCGCACAAGTCAGGCGCGAGGATGGAGGCGTCCTGCGCGCAGACGGCGGGCGTGAGGCGAGGCGCGCAAATACGCCGAGCCAGGCGTGCTTCCCGCCGGCTTCCCCCGCACCTTGTGCCCAAGCGCTTGGGCACTCCGGTCGGTTCTAAGACAGCCACACTCGTAGCCGCCACAGCGGCGAGCGCAGTTGAGCCGACGAGCGGCTGCTCGTTCTCGCGCGCACCCGCAACGCATGAACGTCATCAATAGAGCCGAGAACCCATGAACATCATTGCTCAGCCTAGCGCTTTACCTATCCAGCTTGATAAGCCAACCGCCAACAAGCGGATGACGGCCGGCCTTGGAGGAGGGGTGGCGCTGGAGTGGTACGACTGGAATGTCTACGGCGTCATGGCTGCGTTTCTCTCGCCGCACTTTTTCCCTTCAGATGATCCTACCACCTCGCTGCTAGCGGGACTGGCCGTGTACGGGGCGGGTTTTTGCGCGCGGCCGCTGGGCGCAGCTTTGCTGGGTCCGGTCGCAGATCGCATCAGCCACAAGCGTGTGATGCTGATCTCGGTCACCGCCATGGCGGTTTGCTCGCTTTTGATATCCTTGTTGCCCACCTACAAGGATATCGGCGTCACGGCGGCCGTAGCACTGCTGATCATGCGCCTGATTCAAGGACTTGCCACAGGCGCTGAGGCTGGTGTTGCAAACGCCATTGCCATTGAATTGGCGCCTCCTGGCAAGGAGGGACACTACCTCGGTCTGATCGGTGGCACATTCATCCAGTTGGGAAATCTTGGATCTAGCCTGGTTGCCTTCCTGGTGAGCGCCTCCGTCGCGCCTGAAGCCATGCGGGAGTGGGCATGGCGCATACCCTTTGCAGTCGGGGGCGTGCTCGGCCTTCTGATCATCTATCTGCGCACGACGGTGCCGGAGACTCTGATCAATCAAGCCATGCATCGGCATGATGATTCTTCGCGCCTTCAGGAGACGACTGGCGGCGTGTGGAAAACGCTATGGAGTGTCCGCCTATCCTTGCTCGCAGTCATCCTGGTGATCGGGTCCGTGCAGATCGCCAACTATGCCTGGAATACCGGCCTGCCCAACATGGCCAACACGGTCTTCAAGGAAAACAGCACGTATGTGTACGGGATCATGACGCTGATGGTCCTGATCTGGATGTCGACGGCACCTCTCGTCGGTGCTTTCGCGGACAAGGTGCGACCCTCGCGCGCGTTCACGCTGCTGCGCCTTCTGCTTATCCCGTGTTTCTTCCTGACGATGCTCTATTCTGAAAAAGGCATTGTCACGTTCTTCTTTGTCACGGTATTCGGCGGCGCGATCGTCGGCTTCAACATGGCTCTCTATAACTTCATCGCCACCACGCTGATGCCGCGCGCCGTGCGGACCACGGGAGTGGCTCTCGGCTATGCGCTCGGTGTCTCCCTGTTTGGCGGGACGTCACCCTATCTGCTTGTCTGGCTGCAACGCGAGCACATCGCCTGGATGTTTCCTGTCTATGGATCGGTGATCGCGCTCCTGAGCGTGCTGGTCTATCGGATCGCCAAGAAGCGCGGCCGCCTCTACATCGGTGAATGAACGCGCTCTGCCCATGCCCTTCGCCGTGCCCCGAGGCTGCGGAAGGCGTTCGCGTCAGCGCAAGCTCGTATGGGGTCGCGCGTATCTCGTCATGCTGGGCATGAGCATGGGGCGGCACAAGCGTTCTTGCGGGCGCGGCCATTCACAAGACGAAGACTGCTTGCGATGCACTGAGTTGCCGAAACTGGAGTCCGAAGCATGAAAACACCTTCATCGCCGCACTTCACGCCAGTGGACTTGAAAGCCTACTTCAACGCCAGGCGCGCAAATGCGCCCGAAGGTTTCGCAAGCCGTCCGGGTGACACGGGCTGGATCAATTCGCTTCGCGGGCTCCAGACCCATCGCGGCATGCCCTTTCTCTTCGGCAGCGATACAGGGCCGGATGTGCTGGAGCTGCGCCCCGGGGCGCCTCCCGCCGTCATTGCCTTGCCGCCGACAATGGCGAGCTATTTGCTGTTTGTGCAAGTGGCGGCAGACCGCACGATTGCAAGCCCCGAGGGTTTCGGAGAGATTGGCCCGGCTACGCTGCCTATAGAAGGCAATCCACTCGGTGATTGCATAGCGACATACGGGCTCCGCTATACCGACGGCAGCGAAAGCGACGTGCCGGTGCTGCGCCGCTTCGCGGTCCAGCAGAACCATATCTCCTGGGGTGCGAGTCCATTCGCTGCCTTGCCTCTACGCGCCCCCATTGTACATGCAAGCACCGGCGAGGATTTCATACTCGGCAGAGCGCCGGGGGCGAGCTTCTTCCAGGGCGAGGCCCGCAACCAATCGGGACGCATGGATCGGCAAGGCGAGAACCTGTGGCTTTACGCGCTGCCCAATCCTTATCCGGACAAGGAGCTCTCGGCGTTAAGTTTGCGCGCGGAGCAGGAAATCTCTCTTGTGTTTGCGGTGACCACGACAGCGCTCGCCCAGCACCCGCTTCGCCTCCAGTTCCGTCGCAAACTGAAAGTGAGCCTGCCGCCCGGGGTCCATCTAAATAAGCTTGGCGAGCTCGATGTTGACGATCGAGGCGAGCAGATCGGCATGGACCTTGGCGCCGTCATCTCCGCCCGCGCAGTGCTCGAGTACTCCAGAGCGGATTGGCTAGGCGCCAAAGTTGATGTGCAGCCCGTGCGCTCCGAAAACGAAGTCATCATCGAGTACTCGGCGCATCCTGATGCGAAGCTCTATCTGTGCTCCGAGGATGGCCGCTTGCATATATTTGACCTTCGATCGCTGGAAAGTGGCGGCAGCGCAGGCGGCGCCTCGTTCGAGATGGCAGCAGTCGAGCCCGCCACAAGGCCGGTCAAGATCCGCATCGTGGAGAAGGGCAGCAGCGCGCGTGTTGCCGCGCGGCTGCATGTCCATGGTGCGCACGGCGAATATCTGCCACCAAAGGGACATCACCGCAAGGTCAATACCGGCCGGTTCGAGGACTTCTCGGGCGAATTTGCCAATGGGCTAAATCAGTACGCTTACGTGGACGGCAGCTGCGAGGCAGACCTGCCGCTCGGGCCCGTGTTTGTAGAGATCTGCAGAGGGTTTGAGGTGCGACCGCTACGCACCATCGTCGAAATCACTCCAATGACGGACAATCTCACCTTTGAGCTCGATCGTGTGCTGCGCTGGCGCGAACGGGGATGGGTGAGCTCTGATACGCACGTCCATTTCCTGAGCCCGCAGACAGCCCTGCTTGAGGGCAAGGCGGAGGGTGTCAACGTCGTCAACTTGCTCGCCGCACAATGGGGCGAGCTATTCACCAACGTCGCCGATTTCGACGGACGCACGACGATCGGGGCAAAGGATTTCGGCGGAGACGGAGAATTTCTGGTTCGGGTCGGCACCGAGAACCGGATGCAGGTTCTAGGGCACATATCTTTGCTTGGTTACGAAGGCGAGATGATCAATCCGCTCTCTTGCGGCGGGCCCAACGAAGCTGCGATCGGCGATGTTCTGGAAGCGACCATGGCCGATTGGGCGGAGCGCTGCCGCCAGCAAGGGGGACTGGTCGTCATGCCGCACGCGCCGAATCCGCAAGCGGAGCGGGCGGCCGACATTGTGCTCGGTCTTGTCGACGCCATCGAAATGATGTCGTTCAACCCGCGGACTGCACAGATCAGCGCATTTGGACTCGCCGACTGGTACCGTTACCTCAACATCGGCTACCATCTGCCGCTGGTAGCCGGCTCCGACAAGATGGACGCGGCCGCACTCCTCGGGGGCTCGCGGACGTATGTGCGGCTTGGCGAACGTGACTTTACGTATCGCAACTGGATGGATGCCGTACGTCATGGCGACACGTTCATTACTGTCGGGCCTCTGATTGAGATGACCGTTGAAGGACGGCGCCCTGGAGGCACGGTGGAGCTTTCCCCGTTCAGGCGGCATCCTCACGATCGACTGGCGGATCGAATCGGTCAGCGTGCCGCCAGCGCGCCTGGAGCTGATCCGCAACGGCAGCGTCGTCGAGCAGGTTCGATGTGGCGGCTTATCTTGCAAGGGACAGCTCTCGCTGCCCGTCAGCGCGTCATGCTGGATCGCGCTACGCGTTCGGGGCAGTGTCGCCGGACGCGAAGCCGACATTGCGGCGCATACCAGTGCGGTATATGTCCAGGTAGGCGACATGCCCATCTTTGCCACCGCGGACGCAGTGTCGGTCCTTGCACAAATCGAGGGATCGATCGCCTATATGGACACGCTTGCTCCCAAGTCCGATGAAGCCCGGCACTTGCGGCTGCGAGCCGCCCTTGAACTTGCGCATCATCGCCTGCACCATAGACTGCACGAACTGGGTGCGAGCCACCACCACGCGCCCGTTCACTCCGTTCACGTTGAACGCGAGCATTGAGACGCCTTCGGCGCTATTGACGGTCGCTCGGCGCACTGCCTGCTCGGCAGGCTCTGCTTACGGGCGATTGTTCAATGAAATGCCCACCGGCTGCCTGGGGCCGCGAAGGATAGGCCGCGGTTCTGAAATGATTTCAGGGACGTTGCCTGCTCAATGATCTCGACTGCGCCCGCGACGGGCGCCAGACCGCGGCGGCGCGCTCGATGAGCGCATGACCAGCCGGTACGGCAGTACGACACTTTTCGGGACAGGACTTCCGGCGATGGCATTGATGAGATAATCGGCGGCTCCCCGGCCGATTTCTGCTGCGGGAACACTGACCGTTGTGAGCGGCGGGTCCATTTGCGCCGCCAGCTCCACATCGTCAAATCCTGTGATGGATAGCGTAGCCGGTACGGCCAGACCCATCTTGCGAGCCTCTGCCATTGCTCCGATGGCAAGCGTGTCGGTGGTGCAGATAACTGCTGTCGTGTCCGGGTGATCGGTGAGGAGTTGACGAAGGGCACTACGGCCCTGGGCAAGCGAATAATCGGCCTTGACGATCTGGGTTGGCTTGAGCGGGAGGCCGGCGTCGGAGAGCGCGCGCTGAATTCCCTCGAGCCTGGCGCGGGATCTGTCGTTCGACACGGCAGCGACGTTGGCGATCGCGCCGAAGCGGGCGTGTCCAAGCCTGAGCAGATACTGCGTCATCTCGCGGGTGGCGCTTTCGTTGTCGATTCCGATCGCGGGCATGCCGCCGGCCTTGGCAACATAGGTGGTGATGACGGGTACGCCTGACTGTTCGATCAGGCTCCTCAGCTCCCGTCCGTGGGAAGCTCCGACCAGCACGATTCCATCGATGCCACGTTCAATGAGGCTGCGCAGTTCCTGAAATTCCCGCCGGTGGTCATATTGCGAATTCGCAATGAACAATGTGTAGCCGCTCTCGCTAAGGCGGTTCTGGAGCGCTTCGACGCCTTCTGCAAAGATACCGAGTGCCAGCGTCGGAACGATGATGCCGATGGTCCGCATGCGTCCCGATTTCAATGCTCGCGCTGCGCTATCGCGCGTATAGGCGAGATCATTGATATGCCGCATGACCCGGTCACGAAGCTCCGGCCGTACGATATCGGGGTGATTGAGCACTCGCGATACGGTCGCCGGCGACACATCCGCCTTCCGGGCGACGTCCTCGATCTTCACCCGCGGCTGCTGGCGGCTTTTCGGCGCGATCACGTGTTTCTTGTCCATTTGCGTTGGTCACCAGGAGCCGGAGAGAGTTTCCTCTCACAAGGGTTAAACCATCACCAGCGCCACTTTCTCAAGCCCTGGATGCGGGCCGTGCGCGCTATTTCTGACCCACTCAGGCGCAGATCAAGCGGGACGAGGCCAGGCTCATTTGAAAGTTGGGTGATTCACTTGACTCCGCTTCTCGCATCGCTTAACTCTGAAATCGATTTCAGAAATCGAAGACCAAAGCGCTCGTTTCAGCGAAAAACCGAAGGCTAGGATGTGATGGTCGATCTCTTGAAGGGCGTTCGTGTCCTCAGCCTCAATCACTTTCTGATGGGTCCGGTCGGCGTGCAGTTTCTCGCCGACCTCGGCGCGGACGTGATCGCCGTAGAACCGCCCGGAGGGGCCTTTCAGAGGAAATGGGGCGGGGCCGACAAGCAGGTTGATGGCCAGTCGATGTTGCTTCTCACGGGAAACCGCAACAAGCGCAGCCTCGCGCTCGATCTGAAAAAACCCGAAGCCGTGGTCATCGCCAGACAACTGATCGCGAAATCGGATGTGATCGCAGAGAACTTCCGCCCGGGTGTGCTCGACAAGCTTGGTCTCGGCTACGAGGATGCAAAGAAGATCAATCCGCAGATCATCTATGCCGCTGCGTCCGGCTACGGTCCTGACGGGCCCTACGTCAACCGCCCGGGCCAGGATCTGCTGATCCAGGCGCTGTCAGGACTTGCGATGATTACCGGAAGTCGCGAGCAAGGGCCTCGCGCCGTCGGCGTTTCCGCCATTGATCATCACGGCGCCGCCTTGTTTGCGGCGGGCATCCTGGCTGCGCTGGTGAGGAAAGCGCGCACAGGGCAGGGCTGCCGGGTCGATGTTAGTTTGCTGTCGGCTGCGCTCGATCTCCAGATGGAATCATTTACCTGCTACTTGAACGGCCAAAGGCCTGACGACGTCCGTCAGCCGGGCCCGGTCGCGGGCTGGTATTATGGCGCGCCTTACGGCATCTATGCGACGCACGATGGGCACATTGCGATTTCTTTGGGATCCCTCGAGGCGCTCTCAGACGCGCTTGGCCTTCCCGCCGACCGGCGGATTCCTGACGAGGATGCGTATCGCCGGCGGGATGAGGCCTCCGCCATGATCGCGGCCAATGTCGCCGAACGCACAACGAGCGAATGCATCGGCTTGTTCGAAGCCCATGGAATTTGGCACGCTGCGGTGAACGATTATGCCGACGTGGTTGCGGATCCGCAGATCGCGCACAACGGACATTTTCAGGTCGTCACCGGCGCGACCGGCGCTCCCATTACCCTTGTCGGCCATCCCGTGCGCTACGACGGCGAGCAGCCGGACGTGCGTTTGCCGCCGCAAAAGCTCGGAGCGCAAACCGAAGAGATTCTGAAAGAGCTCGGCTATGACGACACGAAATTGAAGGATCTTTACGATACAGGCGCCATCGGCGCTGCGGACTCGCATCACTAAACGAACAAAGAGATTTCTTGGAAGTAGCAAGCTTTCCAACGGGGGGGGGCATAGTGAGAGGCCTAAACGTTGCGCGCGGCGTCGGTCCCTCGCGGTGCTGCTGACGAGGTTTGCTGCTCGGCGGCGATGCAACCAAGCACGCTTGGAAGTCGCGTGAACACTCACCATTCGCGCTAGCCCAGGATCTGTTGGTAAAGAGCTTTGAGTTGTCGCCAGGCCAAAGGCCGCGCGGCGAGTTTTATGATGGACCGGAAGCCATGTCGGACAACCAATATCTGCTCGCGCGCGGGCGCATGCTCAAGCGCATTGCTGAGACTCGGGACATTGCACGCTCGGGCTTGCCACACTGGGCGAGTGCCGCAGACGGAAAATGGACCTTCACGCCCGATGGTGATTGGACGGGCGGGGCATTTGTCGGCGAGCTCTGGCTCGCGCATCTCGCTGATCCCCGGCAGTTCCCAATCGAAGACGCCCGTGCTGCGCTAAGTCGAATGTTGCCGCGTGCCGAGCGGCTTACGGCCTTCAAAGGCTTCGGCTTCTATCATGCTGGCGCCCTCGGCAGCATCTTGTGCAAAGACGAAAACGCACGCGACGCTGCTCTGACAGCGGCGAGGTCGCTTCGTGATATGTTCGATCCACATCTCGGACTGATACCGTTGGGCAGCGATGCCGAGGAGGCGAACGCAGTCGGAGCCTCCGAGAGCAGCATCGACTCGCTCCAGGCGACAGGCCTGCTCTATTGGGCCGCGGACGAGCTTTCCGATGCCGGGATGGAGGAGGTTGCCAATGCACATCTGCGGCGTGTTCTGGACATCCATGTGCGGCGGGACAATTCAGTTATCCAGTCGTCCACCCTCTATCCCCACACCGGGGAGGTACTCAGGACGCACACGCACAAAGGATATAGCGATATCAGCACCTGGGGCCGGGCGCAGGGATGGGCGATGCTCTACACCGCTCACGCCGCCATGGTCCGCCCGGACGAGGAGCTATGGCGCGACTACGCCGTGCGCCTTCTTAACTGGTGGATCGACCACGTCCCTGCGGATCTCGTTGCCTTCTGGGATTTCGACGATCCGGCGATCCCCAACACTAGCAGGGATACTGCGGCCACTGCTATCGCTGCTGCCGCAGCGCTGCGCCTCGCATCCGCACTTGGTCCTGAGCGGGGCGCCAAATATAGATTATTTGCCGAGCGCACAGTTACTCAGCTGATCTCAAAATACCTGACGCCGACTGGTCCCGATGACCGGCGACCGCCTGGAATGCTCACCGGCGGTTGCTTCACCCGAAAGGCAATCGTGCGCGATATCGATGCGGCCCAGAACGTTGAACTGATCTTCGGAAGCTACTTCCTGTTTGAATGTCTTGCCATTTTGACGGACCTGGTGCCGCCTGGCTGGGTCTAGGGGGTGCCGAAACGCTCCGACCAAGACCTCAAACCAAACTTGTTCGTGACGCCACGGCAGTCAATCTCCAGTCCTTGGAGGTTTGCGATGGGCTGACCGAGTTCGAGAGCAATTGACTGCCTCCTGTCCGGAATCCTCTACATGAGAAATGCGAAAACTCCCATTTATCGCGGCTTGTTCCCGGTTGCTCCGACGCCGTTTACGGACTCGGGAGATCTCGATCTCGAAGGGCAGCGGCGCGTTCTCGATTGCATGATTGATCAAGGCGTGGACGGGATCTGCATTCTGGCCAATTACTCCGAGCAGTTCCTGCTCTCTGATCAGGAACGTGACATTCTGGTCGAGCTCTGTCTTTCGCATGTTGCGGGCCGCAAGCCGGTCATGGTGACCTGCAGCCATTTCAGCACGCAGATTGCGGTGCAACGGGCCCGCTATGCGGCCGAACGTGGCGCAAGTCTCCTCATGCTGATGCCGCCGTATCATGGTGCAAGCCTCAAAGCGGACGAAGGCGCCATGATCGAGCATTTCGGCCGGGTCGCGGACACAGCCGGGATTCCGATCATGGTCCAGGACGCTCCGCTGTCCGGCGTTACATTGACGGTCCCGTTTCTCGTTCGGCTCGCTTGCGAGGTGCCGCTCGCCAGATATTTCAAGATCGAGGTGCCGTTTGCGGCTGCCAAGCTGCGCAGTCTGATCGAGCTCGGAGGTGAGATCATAGTTGGTCCTTTCGACGGGGAGGAAGCCATCAGCATGATGGCAGACCTCGACGCCGGTGCGAGCGGAACAATGTCAAGCGCGTTGTTGCCGGACCTGCTGGGCCCCGTGCTCGCTCATCACAGAGCGGGCGACAGGCAGCAGGCCGCTCTGGCGTATGCAAAGGTGCTGCCGCTCATCAATTTCGAAAATCGCCAGTGTGGCCTGCGCGCTGCCAAGAGCGTGATGGCTGAAGGTGGCGTGATCAAATGCGAAGCCGTACGGCATCCGCTCGAACAGATCCATCCCGCGACGAGAGCTGGCTTGATCGAGCTTGCGAATGAGGTCAACCCCCTGGCTCTTCGCTGGGGACATTAAGGTGCGGGCATCACGCGGCGGGAAAAAGCGGCGGAAGCTGTGTACCCGGAAATTTGGATGTTCATCGCTGGGGAATGGACAGAAGGGCGTTCAGATCCCTCGGCATCCTCAAAACGGCGAGCGGATAGCCAATTGACGAAATCTTTTGGCGCCCAAACGATTTCGATCGTGCGATCATGGGCTCCTAAGGAGGGCTGGGCTTGGCGAAAGCGTTCGACATCGACCGATCCAGGGTTGGACCGTCCTGAGGTTCTGGGAGCACGAGATTGAGGACAACAGAGGCGTACTGGTGAGACAGGTAAAACGCGCCGTGAAGGGATCGCGCAAGCGCGGACGGAAGCCGTAGGCCAGAACTAAAACCGGCGGACCTTCTCATCGATGCCACGGCGCGGCGTAGTTTTAGCCGAGCCCCTTTCGTGATTTCCGATTTAAGTTGCATTGCAATATTTTCGCAACTGACTTGCTGGTCGAGATGCTATATCGTGGACGAAAGTTTATTTGCGACTTTTTATTTAGGCAAGCCGATGATCATTTTAGATCGAAAAGTGGCAGCGCTCGTTTCAGCAGCTTGTTGCTTCATGGTCGGGGGATGCGGGACCTATCTCCCGGATATCGTTGCACCAAACGAGCCGCACGCTACGGCGTTCTTGATCAACCGGATCTTGAATCACGCGAAATGCGAACTGCGCGATGCCGTGATCGCGGCTCACAACAACGATCTCAAGAACGCTCTGCGATGTCACACGCGACGACTGACTTGGCTCGATAAGGCCAAAGCCAAGATCACGATCAAGCTCATCGCCGAGGAAAAGGGCAGCCTAAATCCGGGGCTCAGCTTCAAGCAGCTGCTCCCCAGTGCAACAACGAATTTTAGCAACAGAACGAGTATCTCAACGCCTCAATCGACAGCTCTAGGACTGGGAGGACTCCTGCAAGCCGACGCTACGCGCACGGAAAACATCGACTACACTTACGACGTAGCTGCCGACTTCCTCAACAATCAAACGCATGACCTTGTCGAGCCCCGACCTTGCATTGAAAAAGGCGGCATTTTTCTCGACGCCGATCTAAAGGTCCAGGACTGGCTCGATGGCGCGACGCTGCCGTTCTTAATTTCAGCCAATGTACCCTCTGAGGTCGGGACCACTGCGCCCGACGTTCTGACGCACGAAGCAAATTTCGTCGCGATGGCGAACGGTAACATCACCCCGAGTTGGACCCTCGTAAACGTATCCGCAAACACGGCCGCTAATCTGATCGCAGCAGGCAGAACAACGACCGGCGACATAATCATATCGCTGGGCGCACCGAGCAAAGTTCCGCAGGCTCATGATATCGCGAAGCTGAATTCAGGATTCACGGCAGCGGTAAAATCAGGGAGCTGAGATAGAAGATGAAAAAGGTCCCCAGGGTCTTGAGCGCTTCAAAAAAGATGGGGCATCCGAAGGTTGCGAAGCCCAAGTCTTTGACCAGTGGCATACACTTCGCTCAACAACACGCTGCGCCGGGGGACGTTGCATGGATAGGACCCTGCAACAACGGCACACGGATCGTCTGCTATTATGATGAGAATATGGATCCATCGGAATGCAGAAATCAGCCTTGCTGATTTTTGTCCAACGGTCTCGGGCGGGAGTTTTCTCCAGGCTGTGATGAAAAACCAACTTGATTTCATTGGCTGCGAAGCCCAGCAGGGAGAAGGAGAGGGCATGCTTGAAAGATGGTCCGCTTGAAGTCATAATAAGCGTTCATGATCGAGCCAAATGTGGTAGGGTCAGTTCACCCTTTCCTGCGATAACCGAGACGCTGAATTCCACCGCGGCAGCATCCAGAACCGGCACGCACACCGCGCTTTCGCGCGCTAGGCGCACCGCACACTCGATATCCTTTGCAGCATTCCCAATCGAGATTGCCAGTGCATCTGGTCTCTCTCCCAACAAAAAGGCAGCGAAGGCTTGAAATATTCCACTGTTAGTAGAACCCCGACTGACCAGGGAACGCAGCGTTACAAGATCAATCTGAAGACGATCTGCCAATTGGCAAACCTCAGCGGCAACCGCAGCTATGCCCATAGTCATGCTGTTGTAAACGAGCTTCAGCTTGTGGCCTTGTCCGACATCGCCAGCATGCAGGACGGTCTCGCAAAACGCGGCCAGAATGCGTTCGGCGACGGGAAAGAGTGTTGCATCTGATCCAACCATCGCATTGAGAAGGCCGAGCTCAGCTTGCTCGGGGCTTCGTGTCACTGGAGCGTCAATAAAGCTTAGACCTCGTCTTTGCGCCTTTTTGGCCAATGCAATGGTAGAGGCAGGATAAGAGGTCGTGCAATCAATTATCAAACCTCCTCGGCTCATGTGCGCAAACAGCCCATCGTGACCGAGACACACCGTCTCAACCTCGCGGCTGGAGGGTAAGGACAACACCACCACACTTACGTGCTGCGCCAACTCAGCGAGCGACTTGTGCTCTCGGGCTCCGGCACCTGTCAGGCGATCAGCACCGAGCCGGTTCTTGTTGACTTTGATGTGGAGCTCGCTTTGCTGACGCAGCAGGCTGATGCCTATACCCGTTCCCATGCGCCCTGCTCCGACGAGACCTATGCACTGCTTGATCGTTGTGGAGGGCGCGTTCACTGATGATCCCTTGCTCATGATTCAACATCCTGAAAAAAGCCATGCCTTTGCAGGATGGGCACGAGCTCGTGGTGGTTGTTGATCGTGTAATCTGGATGGGCGGCTTGCAGGCGGGAGGTCGAAACAAATCCCCCGGTAATAGATATGCTCGTCAGCCCGAGGTCTCGTGCAATATTGGTCTCGACCGGCATGTCGCCGATGATGAAGGTGGACGATGGCTTCAGGTTGTGGTTGTCCATATAAAGCCGAAGTCGCTCTCCTTTGCTCATCGATTTGTACTGCGTGGCGCGACTTTCGAATGCGAGCACATCGGTGATGTAGTTATCCACCCCAAGCCTTCTCAGCTGGGATTTCAGAGGCGCAACTATGTGGTTGCTAAGAATGATGAGCAGTGCTGATTCTCGTTGCGCCAACTCCAGTACTCTGCGCGCCCCCTCACGTAAATCGGCTTTGGCCGCAAGAGGCTCGTATGTGTCGTGAAACAGTGCGCCTTCGTCATGCTCCACTGCCTCAACCTCCTCCTGCGGCATTCCAAGGCTATGATAGAGACGAGAGAGGGGAACATCACAACGATCTCGAAAGGTCTTTATATCGATGCTCGGGCGACCAAAGCGGTCCAAAATGACATTGGTCGTTTCGAGCAGCGCATAGGTGTCATCGAGCAGTGTTCCGTTCCAGTCAAACACGAGAACGGGTTTCATGATCTTGACCTCGAACGGGTATTGATAGGAAGGGTGGCCAGCAACGCTTCCAAGTGACTACGCGCGAGCTGCCGCCCAGCGGGGGTCGGCATGTCGAACGTGAAGGGTGACAGATCGATGCCCTCTAGCCTGTTGGCCAATACCGATACAAGGGCGCGGAAGGGCAGATAGGTTATCGATGCTGCTTGGATCCCCGTCGCAATATTGCTCTCAACGATTCTGAGCGCTGGCGGCTCCATCCTGTGGAAGCGGAGGCATTGGGCGAGCAGTTCGGACGGCAGCCGCTTCAATGCCTGCCAGAATGCGAGCTCGTCTAGCGTATCAATACCCATGCCGTAGTAGTTTGGCGCAACTATAGGAGGAGAACCAATCGCCCAATGTACAGCTTTGGCTCCAGCGGCAAGAAGCATCGTCGTGACGGCTTTGCTGGTATCACCTCGAATGAGCGCCTCGTCGACAATTATTACGGTCCGCTCAGCAACGGCGGGTTCGGACACTCGATACTTCCGGGCGATGCGAGATTGCCGGGCGTTGGTTCTGCCGAGCAGCGTTCGCTCAAAAAATTGCGTCGCCACTACGTCAATACGGTCGGTAACCACGCCCTGTTCGGCGAGAGAGTCAAACAGACCATCGGCGTATGGCCCCCCTGTATTTGGCATGGAGGACACGATTGGCGGCATCAAGAGATCTGTTTTAACTCGCTCCGCAACAATTCTCCCCAAAGAGAGTCCGATGTTGTAACGGGTTTGGCGATGTGAATGGCCGTCGACCGACGTGTTCGGGCTTCCCAAATAGAGGGCTTCGTAGGCGCAGAGCTTGGCCCTATATCCTCGGCAGTTCAGGGCATGGTCAACGCTGGCGCCGGTCTTAGCATCCACGCGCTGTATGCTCCCAGGCAAGAGCTCGCTGGTTTCACCTTCCAAGCCTGCGAAGGCACAATTTTCAGAAGCAAAGAGCAACAAGCCATTACGTGCTCGCATAGTCTCCAATGGTCGCAAACCGCTTCGACTGCGGTATGCAACAAGATCTCCGTCCTTATCTAGCAAAAGCGCACTAAGGGCACCATCGATACGGTCATCAAGATCGCGAAAGATAGCTTCGTAGTTTACGGGCCGGCCGTGACGCCAATATTCTCGTTCGCAAGCGTGTTCAATCCACCTCAGCAAGAGCTCGGCGTCAGTGCTCGTATCTAGCAGCCGGCCTCGAGCGAGTAATTCGCTCCTGAGTTCATGAGCGTTCACCAAGGCGCCGTCCAGCGAAATGGCGAAGTGGCGGCTAGGAATTGACTGGACGCCGCCGCCATCTCCAGTTCCACAGGATCCGCTACGGATCTGCGCAATTGCAACATGAGGCTGAAAGCCCGGGTCCTGGTCGATGCAGTCAATGCGTACCGAACTATCGTTTGATTGAAACGCCCTACCATGCCGGAGTCCGCGCCCTTGCATAACGGCAGACACTACGACACCAGCTTGCCCACGGAGTGCAAGGGTGGGAATCATTTTGTTCAGTTGATCAACGACACGCGGCGATGGTTCACTTGAAACGCAGAGAAACGCACCGGCGACACCGGACATATAGTCACTCACTTGTTAAGGATTAGCTCTGGCGGGGTATCTCGATGGCTCTTCGCTTCATCCTTAAGCAAGCGTCGTACCAGCCTTTTGCATGTGCTGGCTGGCATTTCCGGAGCGAGGCGAGTTGGAAGACAAGCCATTCTAGCGATCGAGTGGGCATTGTGTGCCGCTTAAGCACCCACGCAATGTTCGGGATGCTACGACCATGTGCGAAAAGCGCCACAGCGGACGAACAGATGCGGGCTTAAATAGGCGAGAGCTTTCTGATCTTTCACTCATGTCTTTCATTTTGCGTCTAGCCATTAAAGCGGAGAAGGATGACCACCAAGAAGAAGGGCTCTGTGCAGGCCAAAGAGTGGCTTTGATGCTCGCCTTATCAACTACTAACACTGGCAATTGATCTGGATTAGCCATGACGCACAGTGGTCGCTCGCGCGGACCCGGACGATGCACCATCGGACAGTTTGGTCAGAAGCTGCAATATGTCACCTTCAATGGTCTTTGCCCGGCGCGCGCTGCCTTATCCTCACGCTTGCGAAATCCTTTGGCTCGGAATGACACAGGCATAGAGGCGCTATCGGCAGAACGATTCGCAGGGAGGACAACGGCAGGTGCCCCTATTTGCAAGCAGTCCAGAACAAGTTTCTGTGTTGCCATTGTTGAGCCAAGGATCAGTCCGACTTGATGTTGAGCCACAACGGCGATCGCGAGCGTCAGCTCGCCGTTCGAGGTCGACTGCCTTATGAGGGTCACTTTGCCGCCCCTCCGGACAATGTTCTGTGTTACCGGGCAGGCGCCCGGCGCCCAAGACGTGGCGTCGAGCTCTGCATTTTGCGGCGAACATCAGTTCATCGATCTCGCGAATGAGGAGGTCTTCCATACATCCTCATCAGTGCTCGACAGGACGGTGTATACAGGCGAATCTGAGGCGAGCGGCGTCGTGGATCCCGCTGGCCACCTGCCGCTCCGCAAAGCTATTGCGGAGAGGATGGCGGCCGAGACAGGTTTTGATTGGTGTCCGGAAGAGATCGCAATCACCGCTGGTTCAGATGAAGCGCTGCTTTATGCAGTGTTGGCTGTTCTGGAGCGAGGCGACGAAGTTATCATTATCCGGCCCTGGCAGCCGTCGGTACCAGCGCTCGTTCACGGCGCTGGCGCGATACCGGTGTTCGTCGATGCTCAGCGACCACGATATACCCCAGATGTCAGTTCGATCCGAGCTGCCGTCACATCACGCACGAAAGCGATGATGATCAATTCACCCAACAATCCAACGGGTGCAGTTTACAATCGAACAACATTGCAGGAGTTAGCCGAGCTTGCTATCGAGTTCCGGATATGGATTATTTCGGACGAGCGCTACTCAAGATTAGTATTCACAGGCTTGCAGCGCCATGAGTCGATCGTCGTGGTGCACCCCGCCTTGAGATCACGAACGATCATCGTCAATCCATGTTCACAGGCACTGGCAATATCTGGCGCTCGCTTGGGTTATTTCGCGGCTCCCCGGTCCATCGTTTCCACCGCAAGCAAGCTTCGGGGCTATTCAGCGATGACACCAAGCCAAGAGGTGCAGCGCGCCACGCTAAGCCGCTTTCGCGCCGGCGGTCAGGTTGAGCGGGAGACATACGAACGGCTTTTCAGCGCTCGCGACTCAGGTCTTAATATTCTTTCTAATCTACGCGATGTAACCCTATCTCGCGCCGACGGCGCATTCTTCTTCTATCTTGATCTAAACAGGCTTGCATCTGCCTTGAGGGACGAGGGGCAAGTTGGAGTGACGGATGATTTTGCAAGATGGCTTCTGAAGAAAACTAATGTGGCTTGCGCCGCGGGAGAAGCGTTTGGCGACGTCAGCGGCCTGCGAGTCTCATTCGGCGCCCCACCAGGGACATTGGCGATCGGACTGAAGCGCATCGTCCAGGCGCTAAATAGCCTTTAGGCTCAGATAATCGCTGGTCGAGGCTCAGATGAAGGCATTGGTATGAATATCTCCGCTTCAGCTCTTAACTACTTTCACTGTGCACTGTAAGCAGCTCCTGTGTCCGTGAACGGCGAGCATCGGTTAAGGTGTGACATGAAGGGACTGCGATTCCTAGTTGCTTCGGGCCATGTCTCCTGATCTTAGAAATAGAAGGACCGGTCGACGAGTCAGTATGCGGATCGAAAGGATGAGAGGTCGGGGCTGTGCCAACTCGCCCTATTCCAGCGGCAAGCGGAGCCCAAGGAAGGACGGCGGAGATGCGTTCCATCTGATGATGGTGACGGTCAAATCGGCTCGACTGGCGGAGCTGAGATAAACGGTGGTTAGGCGGATATGTTGAGCCGCCATGATCCCGGATCATGTGCTGCCTACCCTTTAGCCGTTCGGGGCATCCGTGTCCGGTGTCTTCACGCAACACGGGCGGCGATGCAACGATCGGCGGCTGTTCGCGAGGTTGAGCGAGCACCACTCCAAAACGAGCATCTGTGTTTTTCTCAACGTGCCTTCAGCGCCAAATCGGTGCAGACGAGCGCATCGGTGTTCCCGACACTCCCGGGCATCTCGGCACAGTTGCCAATGATACGCGCAGTTCGCTACGATTTATGCAATCTCGTCCTAGCGCGATTGCCTAGGCGCTAACTGAATTGCGAAGCGCGTTCGTTTGGCGATGAGCCATTCCGTGCATTGCGCGGCGACGATATCGTTTATCTGCTTGTGAGTTTCGCTGCACTCGTTCGCCCGACGTCGAAGGCACAAGGCGCCGCAGGTCGTGCGCATTGAGATTGTTGCCGCAGGGGCGAGTGCTTGGTCCGAAACCGAACGCGTTCGGTGTCGCGAATCGGTCAAGTCGCGTCCAACCTGCACTTTGGTCAGACAGTTGCCAGCGATTCCTCTGATTGGAACTGGCCCGGAGCGTGCATCGTGACTGTGGGAGCCCATCTGAGTCTCGCGACATGAGCAGCAGTTGGGACGCAAATCGATGTATCTGACGTTAGGTGCGGAGACTGTATGCGAATCTGCGGTATCAAACTGACCCATGACGGAGCAGTCGCGCTTGTCGAGGACGGACGGCTAGTCTTTTGTGTCGAGCAGGAGAAGCGGGACAATAATCCACGATATCAAAAACTCCACAATCTCGATGCGGTTGTTCACGCCTTGGCAGAGCACGGTTTTGATCCGGGGGACGTTGACCAATTCGTTATCGACGGATGGTGGGGCGAGGTTGAGTCCCAATTTCAGGTTCTCAGCGGGACTGCACCCATCGCCCTTAAAGCGGCGCCATATGTTGAGAGCGATGCCGAAGGACTCCTCATAGCGCACGACGGCGCTGGGCTCATGCTCAAGGAGAGCGCCTTCCCCTATAAAAGCTATCCGCATGTCGCAGCCCACGTGGCTTCCGCTTTTTGTACTAGTCCTTTCGCCAAAGCCGGGGAGCCCGCGTTCTGTCTGGTTTGGGACGGTGCCTCCTTTCCACGGCTCTACCATGTAGAACGTCGGGCAGCCAGGTTCCTCGAGTGTCTCTTCCCGCTGATAGGGCATGCTTATGCTGCCGCGGGTTATCATTTCGGGCCATACAAGCAGGCGAACCGGACCAAGTGGGACCTGGGTGTTGCCGGCAAGTTGATGGCCTACATCGCACTCGGTTCAGTCGATGAAGGCATCGTCGAGGATTTTCACCAGCTCTACGCAAAGCACTTTAGCACGTTTACGGAGCCCGTCGGTCGTTGCAGCGAGGACGTCGCGCTTGAGCCTGTCCATGCTTTCTTCGATGCCTGCGCGCTTCGGCTAAGGGCCAAACCTTCCGCAAATGTGCTTGCATCCTTTCATTGCTTTCAAGAGCGATTGCTCGTTAGCAAGCTCGCGAGTGCCATACAGAGACATTCGAGCCTTCCCGCGCGTAATCTCTGCATAACCGGCGGCTGCGGTCTCAACATAAAATGGAATAGTGCATTACGAGCGACCGGCTTGTTCGATGCTATCTGGGTGCCCCCCTTTCCGAATGACAGTGGCTCCGCAATAGGTGCTGCTTGCTCCGCATTGGCGGCGGAACAAGGTTTTGTACCCTTGGAATGGTCCGTCTATAGTGGTCCAGCCGTGGAAAGAGGGGACGTGCCGTCCGGATGGAGCGGCGCACCATGCAGCATGCGCGAACTCGCGACCATTCTTGCCAGCAACAAGCCTGTCATTTTTCTTGCGGGCCGCGCGGAGCTTGGACCTCGGGCTCTGGGTAGCAGAAGCATACTGGCCGCGGCGACAACGCCGCAAATGAAGGACCGTCTCAACGACATCAAACATCGCGAGCACTTCCGGCCAGTGGCGCCAATATGCCTGGAGGATCGGGCGACGGATATTTTTAGTCCCGGAACGCCAGATCCTTACATGCTCTTCGAGCACCTAACACGACCAGAATGGCGGGATAAGATTCCCGCTATTGTACATCTGGACGGATCTGCCCGATTGCAGACTATTTGCAGGACCTCTCAGCACAAAGTTGCCGAGCTTCTCGTCGAATACGAAGGCCTCACGGGAATTCCTCTACTATGCAACACCAGCGCCAATCACAATGGACGCGGCTTTTTCCCGAATGCGGCATCCGCCTGTCAGTGGGATCGCGTTGATCACGTGTGGTGCGATGGCATGCTGTGGACGAAACCAGGGGGCGGCGACTGAGCGCCGCCGGATACTGCTAGCTCTTCTTGATTGCCGAGGCCTCCGCCGCATCAGAAGTGATGAGACGCAGCACAAGTCATCGGACATTGCGGTGGATTGGAGGCGAGGTTGTTAGCTTAGTTCGATCGAATCCTAGCGCGGAGGGTCCATCGCTAGCTTATCGAGGAGAAATATCGGTTGCAAAAAGTCCGGCCGGAGTACGAGCTAGTGCTCGGCAGAACCGCGACGGCGTGGATTTCAGCTCGCTAATCTGGCGACTCGCGAGCTTGAAGAAGAGAGGCTCATGCCGAGTTCTGTGCAAGGCACATTTGAAAGTCGTTCTCGCAGCCGGCATGCAACCTGCTGAATATCCGGAAACGAGAGAGGCTGGATGACAAGCAGTGACATCATTCGCCTTTTACACCAACACGGGCGCGTATGGACTGTAGGAGAGAGCACAACTGTGAGGATACTGACAAAGCCCAAGCATGACGCGCAATTGTGCGTCTGGTCAGCTGGGGCCTGCGTGTCCTTACTCGGCTATCTGCGTCGATTGCGCCATTCGGCCCAATCGACGCCGGCCTTGATGGGCGCACCGTGAGCCGCCAATGAGTTCTCCGGCAGTCCATGCGGCCAAATGGCGCCTGGAAGGCAAAGCGCAAGTTCCCTTAACAACCGTGCGACGAATGGAGCGCATCAGGCGAAGTAAGGCCAATGACAAACCGTTTCACTCATACTAGGAACTTCAAATGGATCATCAAGTACTGCCGGTTTTTCAAGATGGCGGCAAGACACCGCGGGTTTCGTGGTGGATCTATTCCGAAAGGTGTTCGGCAGACATCAGCGCGATGCCTACGCCCTTTCCATGTTGATCGAACGGCAGGACAAGGTCGCGTGAGGCCCCTTCCCACCGTCAGTTGCAAAGGCGCTCTTCGATGCGGCGCAGGAACGAATCCGAGCTGAAGGACATACGCTGCAAATCACCTCCGAGCCTGCTGGTGAAACAGAGGCGCGAGATCCGTCCGAAATCCAGTTCGAATGGGCCCGTGACACGGTTGCCTGGCATTTCGCCGATATCCCGCCGATCAGGCTCGTGACTATGGTGCGGCAATTTGCCGGCCACATGCGCGCGGACATCCAGATCGCAATCGACAAGCTATTCGCTTCGCCGGTCCGCTTCTTTGGCCTGCACCAGCAATGGGCTATGGAGAAGCTGTCATTCGCGCACCTCCGGCGTGCCGGAGACTATCGCGTCTTGCTGGCGTCGCCACAATATTACCATATCGACATCGGCGAGGGTACGCCAGTCAAATGCTTGCACAATGGGCTTTGGCTATCCGAGACGAACGAGTTTCGTTACGCTGTCGTGCTGTTCTACTACCGCCAGCCAGTGCAACAATGCGGACAGACCCAGAGGAGATGATGCACATTGACATCGCGGTGCCCGCCGGCGGGGCCGGCGAGTCTTTCGCCCATGACTGTTTCGTTGAACGGGAGAGAGCGGTACAATCCGCCGGATCGTACCGTGGTAAGATCCTGTCCCTCGAGAGCGATCCGTACTACAGCGGCCGTTCGCGCGGCCTTACGGTGCATCGTTGGCCCCGGGTAGACGGTGCGGACGTGATCCTGCCCGAAAAGGTGCTTAAACTGCTCGATAGAAATGTATTGAGCTTTGTCGGAATGCGAGATGCGCTGCGCCGGCTCGGCCAATCGACACGCAAGGGCATCTTGCTTTATGGCCCGCCCGGCACCGGCAAGACCCACACGATCCGATACCTCGCAACTAACCTGGCTGATCAGACCACCTTAATAACGGCAGCCGGGGAGGTCGGTGCGCTCGGTGTGAATATGAATCTCGCCCGGCTGTTGCAGCCGGCATTAGTGGTGATCGAGGACGTCGATCTTATCGCGCGCGACCGCATTGAGATGCGAGACGCGCGCGAAGAATTGATGCTCAACAATCTGCTCAATGAGATGGATGGGCTGAAGGAGGACGCCGACATCCTGTTCTTACTTACCACCTACCGACTGGAAGAGCTTGAGGACGCGCTCGCGGCGCGACCTGGCCGGATTGACCAGGTCATCGAGGTGCCGTTACCTGATGCCGGTGGCCGCGACAAGCTGGTGCGGCTCTATGGCAAACACCTGCCACTCACTGAGCCGTTGTCAATGAAGCCGTGCGACAGAGCGAGGGCCTCAGCGCCGCCTCTATCAAGGAGTTCGTGCGGCGCATCGCGCAATCGTCCATCGCGCGCAATGGCGGCAAAACGGTCATCTGCAATGATGTCGATCAGGCACTCGACGATATGCTACCGAGGAGGGGGTACACATCGGCTGCCGCGTAAGTTTGATCATGAGCCGCGACAAGGGAGCAGGAGGCCCGTCCCAACCGCGCTAAGGTCGCGCATCTGCAGGAGCTGACGGGCCTGTGGGAACGGCGGAACTGCTTGTTCATTGGGGCGGATCGGAAGATGATCCGCTATGGCTCTAGCCGTCCTCTGGACGCGGCTCTTTCGTGTCGCCGCCACCGAGGGCGACGTTTTCTCGCCGCCCGGCCAAATTGCCAAATGAAGAGGCCCTTAAAGTCAGCTGAAAATCGCGGCCCCGGGCGCGAAGCCATTACCATCTGCGCAGAATGAATGAGGCTGGCAAATGGCACGCGCACTAACGGCGCGCGGGCGACCCGGGCGGAATGTCGAAGGTCGCGGCGCCGACACACAGGTCGAAGGACTACGCATCGCTCATAAAGTCTTGAGATACTCAACAAGCGCTCGGCGCTCGGCTCCGGTCAATTCTGGTCCGATGACGCCAGGGGGCAGCTTCGTTAAGTCGGTCTCCTTGCCCTCGAACGAATGTCCGCGGTTGCTGTTGCCAAGGAGCGACACATCAAAGTTTGTAAGGCCGGCCGCACAGCTCTCGATCGCCTTTGCTTTCGTAACAAGTCCGACCTTGACCGGGTCGAACGCACGGCTGCCGACGCAAAACGACTTCGGCCGTTTGTCTTGCGGCACCAACATGTCTCTCAGTGTCGGAACGGACCCATTGTGCAGATAAGGAGCTGTTGCCCAAACACCGTCCAACGGGCGCGCCCGGTACTGAGGCTCAAGGGCGAGAACTATTTCGTTCTTGCCGTTGCGGCTTGCACGCGCCTCGACATAGACTCGCTGGTTTTGGCAGTTCTTTCTCGGCCCCCACATTTGCCGCTTGATTTCTTCAGAAGTTCCGTTCGCAATGACCCATTGGTCGATCGTTTTGCCCACCACGTCCATCAGGGCGAGTACAAACAGAGGATCTGCGCCTTTATCGGCCAGTAGGCCGCAACCTCCGGCTTTGTTGAGGTCGTCTGCAGGATTCAATCCGAGTTGCTCGGGTAGGTGAACGCGTCGCGTCGTGAGGACGTTAGATTGTTGGCGGTCGGTGCCGATCGCAGAGACCGGCATCTGGACGACATTAAAATAATGCCGACCGCCGATCTCTACCCAATTCTTCTCGTCTTTGGCCGAGCGATCCGGGTTCTCTGTGCGCCAGAACGAGTCTTCCGGCCATTTTTTGTCGAAGGCAGCATCTTTTACCGGGCCTCGGTGGCATTCAAAGCAGTGAGCACGATAAAGATCGCGACCTTGTTCAACGAGCTTTTCATCGATCGCCCAGGCCGGGTCACCGCGAAATTTCTCCTGCGCGTCCTTCCATCGCGGTGCTACGAGCCCGGTGAAGTTTCTGCCGCCTGCATCTTCGGACGAAAACGGATCCGTGCCGCGCAGAAGATCTTCGAACCTCGCGATGTCGGATAGATGTATGGATGAGGCAAAAAGCGGCCTTCCGGGCGCGGCCGCGGTCATATTGATTTTCGCGCTGACACCCAGCGCTTCACCTGCATTGCGAACGAGCTCGTTGAGAACAGAAGCGTCATACTGAGCCCAAAGGAAATAAGGCGTGTCCCAGATCGGCGGAAAGCTCACGGGCGCATCATGGCGCGCAAAGTTGCCCTTGAGCAGTGGCTCGGAGAGCTCGCCGGTTACGGGATCGAGTAGATTGCTATAGAAAACCTGGTTCCCGATCCGGTTCAGCGCATCAAGTCGACCGAACCCTTCATCGAGATCGGACACTCCCAGTCCCGTCAAAAGGCGGTCGGTCTCTGCCTTTTGGAACTTAATCTTCTGAAGTGCTCGCTCAAGATCGCTTCGCAGCTGCTTCCGATCGACGCTCTGCCCTTTGATCTGCTCCAGCTTGCTGGCGAAACGCTCGAATCGCCATGGCAAGATCAGCGTGTAGCCAATCGACAGCCCAATGGCTCTTTCTACCTCGCCCAGATTGACCATCGCCGGCCCGCCGTCGAACCGTATGCTGACGTTCTTGTATTCGAGATGACCCGTATGACAGGCGGCACAGGTCAGACCTATCTGATCTTCATACGGGGCGCCGGTCGTCGGATCGACACCGCCCTTGAGGATGGCAAAGCCGACGGGGAGAGCATTTGGGTTCTCGGGCGCGCTTGGAGTCCAACCGGGCGCGGCTGTATTCCCATTCGGCGCATCATCGTGATAACCGTATGCGGGGGCATTAGCGGCGAAGTCCGTTGAGCTGGGGCTCGGAATGAAGCCGAGGCGGCGCAGGTAGTTCTCGTCCGTTAAGCTCATGTAAGAGAAGGATAGCTCCGGGCGTTCCAGGGCCAAAAACCACTGATAAGGGACAGGGATTGTCGCTGTGCCCTGCGATGTGTGGTGAAACCAATAACGCTGGCGGGAGCTCCAATTTTGCGGGAGCCAATAAGCGCTTTCGATTTTTGATGGCTCAGGCAGGGTCGCAGGTAACAATTGAGCGACCAGATTAGCATCGTTTTTGATCTTTAGCGCTGCGTCGCGAACCTTCTGCGGGGCGAAATACACTACGCCGGCGGCCACGATCACGACAACGACGATTGCTAAAAACAGGCCGGTGATATGAGGCCAGCGCATCTGCCAGGAAAAAAGACGAGAGCCAAAAGAAGGTCTCCCCATAGCAGGACTCCATCCATCTTTCGTGCGTCTAGCCGGCCGGCAGGCTACCGGAAACGGCGACGGCCCCTGTTACTTGTTGAGCAATTGGCTATTGATGAAGGCGACGACGTCGGCCGTCTCAGCTGCCGCGCGCCTGGTTATGGTCGCCGCTGCCGGGCCGCCGTGCAAAAAGGATGGGAACCAACCGAAGTTGCGCAGATTCCAATCTTCTTTCGGCCAGACCGCCCGGTTCACGCCAGGGATTGCGAAATTTGGAATTCTCCTGGCGAGTGGCTGTGCCGTCTCGGTGTGACAGCTCACGCAATCGGTATTGAAGAAGTGGCTCTTTTTCGTATCAGCAATGGTATTGACGATCTCGATGATGCCGCTGTTGGGCACGTTACCATCGATGAACGCGGAGGTCGAAACACCCTTACGATCAGCTTGTGGCAGGGGCGGATTTTGCAATGCCGCGTGTCGACAGGTGATCGGATTCTGATTGTTCGTACCCGGTTGCGGGACCACGTGCTTTCCGCCGATAGCGCTAAACATCTGTGCCACGTGCATGCCATCAAGCGTTGGGCCGGGGACTGGGATGAGGCCTGCTCGCGGGACCCTCAACATCGACACGAAAATCCAAGGTTCAGGCGGTACGATGCCCATCACCGCCATGGTGTTGAGGCGCTGGGGTGAGAGATGCTTCTCAATCAGTGCCTTGAGTGCATCGCGAAACGCCTTTGCCGATGCCCCCACAAGACCCGGATGCACATTCAGATCACCTGCAGTCGAGACTCTGAAATTGCTAAACTGTCCGGCCGCAAGCTGATCGCGCAAGGTCGCGACGTCACGAACGATCGCCTTGAACGCTTCGTCGTCCGGTTTGAAGCGAGGGAACGGCCCACAGCCGTCCAGAGCTGGGTCCGGGTCGAGGGTGAAGCTGAAGATAAGGTGGCCTGCAGTGTCATGGACCTTGAAGCCCTCCGGCCCATTGGTCACCGGCTGAATAATGAGCCGGATTTGTGGTTGTCGGCCAAACTGCGCTATGATCTCCGGCGACAATCCCGGCGCGCCCGGATCGATCCGGATGCCAGCCACAAACCAGGCCTCGATCTTTTTGACGGCGTCGGGAAACTGAATGTGCCGTGCACCCGAATCCGGAACGCCCGGATGCTCCGGATTTTCGGCGTTGGCGATAAAGCGCGCGAAATCGGCGTCGGAAAACAGCCGCTGCGGCGATCCCGAAGGTCCCGCAAGATCGGACACGGCGATCAGATTGGGGAGGTCGGCCGATGACTTCGGCGGAGGAAAGAGAATCGACACGTCATTGGGCGCGAGCGGCTTTGAGGCCGCTTGCGCCGGAGCCGGTCCTACCTCCAAAACTGCGGCGAACATCACCCCTGCCGCTAACAAGCTTGCAAGCCGCCGCGGAAACAGAGATCTATTGATTTGACCCCTCGCGATCATTGGAAATCCCCCGTAAGACCAAAAGTTTAAACATCAGCTGTCGAGCAATCCCGCGCTACGCGCCTTGCCAAGGCAGGTGCGCGACCGGATCAAACCCTTCATTCCTCACCGTAGAATTGGCTTTGCAAAGTCTTCAGTTTCGTCGGATGCAAGGCCTCCTCGATACAGGCGAGGAACATCTCACTGCGTGCATTAACCCGCGCGTGGTCGGCTGGATGCGCCATATCCGTTTGCAGCGCGCGCACGGTTGTCCAGTCGTTCGCACGATCCTTGAGCAATTCGAAGAGCGTTTGGCGGTTGTTCGGCGGGGATAACCGGTCGTCCTTATATCGGTGGAACCGGAAGTGAGCGAACGTAACCTTAGCCGAGATCTTTGCATCCCATAGCGCGTCGGGCAGCGTTAGCAGATCAAGTCCTTGTAGCTCGCCCAATTGCTGGATTTGGTTCTGGGCTTCCTGATACTGCTCACGTCCGATCAACTGATACATTCCCCGCGGTCGAAACAGCCAGCCGTCATCCGTCCCGGGCTGGTTGCCGAAGTCGTTGCCCTCGTAACCGAGCACGAAATCGGCAAGTTCCTTGGGACGATTGAGCAAAGCATTCACGTCGACCAGGGGCTTGTTTGCGGCCAGAAGTCTTGCGTTATTGACGTCAATGCGATCGCGCCATTTCTGCGGGAGTTGAGAAACCGCGCTATAAGAAAAGTTCTCGCTGCTGCGAGTAAAATCGGCGCTGTCGTAAGAGACGGATCCCAAAATATAGGCGAGGATACGCGGATCCGTTTCGTCGACGCGATCCCATTCCTGCAACAAGGCTTTGACCTGCTCGGACTGATAGTAGGCCATATAGCTCTTGCGATATGGAGGGAACGGGTGGAGGGGCCGGCGAATGATCTTTGCTCGATTTGCTCAGCTGATGCTCGTAGTCGGCGACTTTTTGCCGATATTCATCATAACCGCGCTGTTGCAACCAATTGCTCTCATAACACGCAAGTAATGGCTGCGGCTTGATCTTTGGGGTTGGTTGATATTCCTTCGCTAGCTCGTCGGCGTAGGCAGCCTTCGCAAGCTTGGCATCCTTCAGCGTTTCGAATGCGGTCGCGACCGATCCATTCAGAAGATGGAACAACTTCACCTGCAGGCAATCTGCATTGCTCTGCCGTTCGCGGGACTGATCGAAGTCGTCCTTCGGCACGCAGTCCCAAAAGCGGCCACTGCTCAATGAGATGATATCCTCGGTTTTCTGGGACAACGTCCAGCCGAGTGGAAGGCTATAAAACAAGCCTGTGATGTCCGTCCGGCCGAACGTTGGAAAGCGCTGAACACTTGGCGTCACTTCGGCGTCAGGCCGACGGTCGATGCTGGTTGCGTGATTGAGGGCGACATAGGTTCGGGAAGTTCGCGTGCTCAGGAGCGCGCGTACCGGCTCCATGAGCTCACCGAACATGAATGAACCATGGTCACCGAACTGGCCACTGACGAGGGACAGCAGGTAAATCCTGAATTTCGGCGCATCGGAGGTACCCTTGATAGCGTTAAGCTTCTCGATCAGGTCGAGCGCGGTCTCAATACCAGAGTTCTCCACGTATCCGCCGTCCACCAGGCGCGCCTGCGGATGAGAGGTTATGCAGTCATTTTTGACTGAGATGGTCGCCGCCGGCGTCACCCACGGGAAACGTGCGCTTGTGAAAGCGGCTGTGCTGAGCGGAATACGCAGCGAGTGGCTCTTGACCGTTTGGTCCGTCCCAGTGCCCGCCCGTTCAAGTGCTGCAAGAACACACAGGTCCGTGTCTTTGGGGTGCAGCGTATCGAAATCAAAGGGAGAGATGACAGCCCGTTTGCCGCTGCCCGCATCAGTCGTGTTGAACAACAGCGCCGGCATGTTGTTACCGGGCGCCCAATGGGACTGAAAATCAGCCCTTAGCAGATTGGATTGATTGCCGCCGCCCTTGTTGCTGCCAAAGATTCTGTCACCAGCGTTCTCCAAAGTGTATTCGAGAAAGCGCGCGCGATCGAAAGCAGGGATCGCGAACGGTGAAAACATCTGAGTGAAGTCAGTAAACAGAAAGCCGGCAACCAACGGCGACAGAAAATCGGTTGCCAAGACGCTTGCAACGCGCTGCTCGACCGGACCAGGAGCATCAAGATCTTGCACCCGCCCAACACCCGCCAGGAAATCAGCGATTTTTGGGCATGTCTTGGCGTCGACGGCATTCGTATCAAGGGACAAGTTTTCGGCGTGGAGCGCAGCGGCGAAGATTGCCGAACCGACGCTACCCCCGGATACACCGCTTATCGCAAACAGATGTTGGCGAAATGCCGGACAGAGATCCTGCATCCGTGCAAGAAACCGCGCCGCATTATTGGCGGCATAGATCCCTCCGCCTTGAGCCGCCACAATGAAGACAGGGTATTCGCCGAGCCTCTTGGCTTCCTCCACCCGGGGCTTTTGTAAAAGCCACTCGCGGAACGCGGCGGCTGCGGACATGCGCGCCTTCTCCGGCTGGCCGTTTGCTTCAGAGACAGTGCGCAGTTCGTGGTCGTCACCTCCCAACAAAGAGGCAAATAGAAACAAGCTGCCAAAGACAATCGGAATGAACGGAAACGTAAATCTGATTGTTAAGAGAGCGAAATGGACCGTCAGACCGATGACACAAACCGCAAAAAGGGCGATCACGCCGAACGAACCGAGAAATTGTGCGAGCCTATCCGGAAGTATGAGGAATGCTGCCGTCAACAGCACGATGCCGCCGATCGAGAGCGCGAGAAACCTGTAACGGATGAAGTAAGCGTTGTTGGCACGGCTCGCGAGATTGATCGAGCGATCTCTTGATCCTATTCGCCAAGTCAATGCCACGAAACAGACGAGCATGATCAGCAAGGCAAGTGCGAGGATGAACAGCATGTTTCGCTCAAACGCGAGCGCCTGATCCTGAATGCGGAAGATACTTCCGACTTCCTCGACCTCGCCAAGCTTTCGCGCCGGCCGCGAGGCGAATTGACCTGCTGTGGCGGCGATGATTGGCAGTGCTCCAAGCAACACGGGAGCAAGCTTTAGATAGAAAGCCAGGCGCCCCGAAGGCTTGGGGACTTGTGGCAGGGATGCAGTTGTGAGCTGAAACGCGCCTGCCCAAATAGCCAGGGCAATCACGCCCAAGGCAGCGAACTCTTTGAAGGTCACCCAACCAAAGTCGTCGGCGGCTATCCGGTAGAGCTCCTGAATCTGGTCTGGCAGGTAGAGCAATGCCGAGATAGCTACCGATAGGACAATTATCCATCGAAGGTTGCGCAACAAAGTAAACAGCTGCTCCCGCACAATCATCGCGTGATCTCCTCACACTTTATGGAGGTTGCTGGCAAGCTAGTACATCAGGCTCGCGTAGCAGGCATTCGCGCCAGCTCACATTGAAAGCATCCCAAGCATTAGGGGGCCTGAAAAAGATTGAATTACGGTCACGCTCTTAGGTAGCGCTTGTAATATTGCGCACTTCCCTACAGGAGTGTTCCAGGTTTGTCGATGTCTTCTATGCAGCAATCGCAGGATTTTCCTCCGAATGGCCGCGAGTTGCTAATCGCAGCGCACTCGATGGCTGACGTGTGACTCCCGTTGAGGCGGATGGCAAAGCGTGATCGCAAGCGCTCAGTACGAAACGCGCCGTTGCCAGTTGGAGGAATGCGCGCTTTGCCAGCACAGGACGCGAGATGGCCCGCGACTAAGCTGGGATCGAATGGTCCTTCCGAGAGCGACGTCTTGCGGCTTGAAAAAGGGGCCTCGCGCTCTTGTTCAGCGTGACTCTGGGCAGAAACGCAAAAAACCGGCGCCGGTGCTGCTCTAGGCTGTGGGGCTATGAAGTGAGACGCTGTTCACTTCGCTGGCCCAGGCCCGGGTCGAACTCGGACATTGGAGCGTCGACTACAACGATACGCGACCCCACTCGCAACTCGGATGGAAAACACCATCGGAGTTCGCCTTCACCTGCAATCCGCGACGGGATCTGGCGCTGCGCTTCGCCGATGGCTCCGCATCAGCTCCCGTCGCTACCACCGCCCATTCGGGTAAATCCAACAGCCGGGGCGAACTCAGGACTGGATAAAACTTGGGGGCAAGGTCAGACGTAAAGGTTGACCTGAGGCATCCCCTTTTGTTCAGATCGCGTCAAAATCGTATTGCACGACGACGACAACGAAACTACTCTTGAGGGAATTGTGATCTCGTGCCGACCTGATATTGCGCAGAGTCGCCCTTGCAAGAATGCGCGAGCGACCGATGCTACTGGACTGGGCCGCATTCGGGGCAATGAAAGATTGGAGTGTTCCCGAGGCGCCCGAAGACTCCTGAAAGATCGGTATGAACTCTGGGATCAGTAAAGAAAACCGAACTCTCACCATAGCTGTTATTGATGCTCCATACGACGCGACCGCATTGGCAGGTGCACTTGCGAACAGTCCTGTCAGCCTCGCCGACGGAAGCTGCGACAGTAGTCCGAATAGTGCGTGTGATCACGGCACATTCATCGTGGGGCTACTGGGCGCCCGTCCAGACACCTTGATACCCGGCTTGTGCCCTAACTGCCGGCTCCTGCATTATCCATTGTTCGTCGATGCGAATTCGCCATCCGCCAGCGTTGACGAACTTGCGACTGCGATTGCAGTAGCTGTTAACAAAGGGGCTCGGCTTATCAATCTCAGCCTCGCGATCGTCGGTACAGAGTCCGGCATCAACCGGCGGCTTGCGGCCGCCTTAGATTTTGCCGAAGCAAATGGGGTTCTCTTGCTAGCGGCAGCCGGAAACCAGGGCGGTCTCGCCATTGGACAGCTTTTGACCCACCCAGCCGTCATACCGATCGTTGCTCTGGATGCGTCGCAGAGCTTACTGCCGGAATCCAATTTCGGTCCCGAGATATCCAATCGCGGGGTTGCCGCGCTTGGACGAATGCCGGGCTATGTTCGCGGCGGGGGCATTACCGTGATGTCGGGGACGAGCGTCGCTACCGCGGTTGCAACAGGCATTCTGGCGCAAGTGTGGTCGGCGCGACCGCATATTGATAGCGCCACGCTACGATCCGTCCTGGCAGGCCTTAGTCCGCGCAACGGATCGAAGCCGCCCATGTTGACCCGCGAAATCGTGTCGGCGACGCTCGATCGGATAGTTCCGACTGCACTTGCCGCCACCGGAGCTGTCGAGGTGAGAAATTATGCGAGCCTGCAGGGAGCGACGACAATGGCCTATGGAAGTGAACAACCGGCTCTATCTCAGGTGGCTGGCTTGATCGTAAAACCGCAGACGGTGACACCAGCGGGATGCGGCTGCGGGGCTCCAGGCGGAGCTTGTACCTGTCATGGAGGCCAGCCTGGACGCAGCGGCTTTGTCTACGCGATTGGCACGATCGAGGCAGACTATCCAAACGCGGCCATCGAGCGGGAGATGCAAGCGCTGGCTCTCCATCTGGGCGTGGTGTTCTCGCCCGATCGAGACCTCACCAAAAGACCGACCGAGGATCGACAATGGCAGCATGCGGTTTTGTCGAAGGACCCAAAGCTAACCAGGTATATCGCGCGGCAATTGCGTTGGCGCCTGACGATCGAGGATTTTCCTGTCTTCGTGCTCAATCCGAGCGACCCGAGCTACTTCGACGACCTGATCGACGCCTTAGAGCGGCCTAAATACACCAAACCCGAACGCCGCGGAGGCAAGAAAGCCGCGAAGGAAGCGCCGCCGGTTGAGGCCCCCTCGATCAACGCCGAGGACCTGGACGTTGTAATCGGTGTCGCGGGGGCGCAGACGCCGGACGGAATCGCGGTTCAGGTGGACCAGATTTTTCAAGTGAAGCGTAATCAGCTTAGCGTAGACGGATTGCCCTCTTTCTCGCAAGTGGCCGACAATCATGGTCTATCAGACCAAGATCGCGCCTATAACTTCCTGGCGGCGCGCTACACGCCACCGGCGAGCCAAATTGATGGATACGAGCTATCGGGCATGCGCGTGATACCGTCGCGGCTCGGCGCCGATATTGGCCGCATTATGAGAGCTATTTATACGTTCAGGAACGCTACTGCGTCCGAAAAGGAGTACTTCGTACGCGTCGATGTGACCCACGAATTCCCGATGATTGTCAGCCCGATGCAGCTGTATCTGGAAAGAGGAGAGAGATTATGAGATTGATGCCTACGATCGATGACAACATGGTTGTTCAATTTCGGCGCACAGGAAAGCAGCGCGGTTCATATCGACCGGTACGAGGCGGCCACGTGGCTGCCGCCCAACGCGTTGTGATGCAACGAAGCCCCGGATGCTCGTTTGCCGGTCAGGGATGCATCACACGCAGGGGAGAGGCAGGTATTTGTGACGGGCACCTCAATTGCATTGCTGATCCATTTCCTGGCGGGTTTCAACTCTAGCAAGATCGCCGCGTTCCCGCCGGCCTCAAGGCAGGCTTTCCTCTCGCCGGAAGATTCAAACCACCTCCTTGCCTGTCCTTGGAGGCGGTCTTGCTTATGGAGAGACGCGTGTTATCAGTTGCAATTCACGGCTCTTCAGTTGGTCGATCGCCAAGACGGCTAGCTGCTCGGCATAGCTCGTGGTCGTGGCGGTGACGCGATTTAACACGAGAAGATCGCCTCTAGCCTTTGAGCCGATCGCGACGCGCGTTCCCCCAAGCGCCGCGCCGGAAAAGACAAAACCCTTGAGCGCCGAAAGAGCCGCCAACCCCTTGCCTTTGGGAGCAAGGGCAAGGCCTACGGTGACTTGGTGAGCGTCCGTACGCCTCAAGGTCCCTGTTGCCGAAGCATCCGCGACCTGGAACGCGTTCCCGACCGGAGCAAATACCACTTTCGGCATCGCGATGAGGTCGATCATAGTCGTGAAAGTAAGCTTGTCAGCCATGACCGGAGCGCCACTACCGCCTGGATCGGCTTTGTTTGCTGCCAGACCATCAAAGAAACTCAGTTCAAAGAAGGTGTATACGGTGTTATAGATTCCTACGCGGCCGGCGATCGGATAGATATAATTCGGGCTGAAGGCAACGTGTCCGTCGCAATACTGATCTCCGTTGGGTTTTGGCGTGTTCAATTCCCGGAGCAGAAAACCGACCGTGTCGGTTATCGTAAATGTTCGCTCGTTTTGCCGCGTCCGGTTACCGTCCCCAGTGAGGCCGAGCGTAAATTTATTTAGCCATGGCCCGACGAAGTTGGCGGTTGCGCCGAGATTGTTATCTTCGGTCATCGTAAGATCGAAAGTGTACCCGACGCCGGCGGAGTAGATGACCTCGAAAACATTGCGAATCTGAGCATGGGCGGCGTCAGGAAATGAACGACGCGCGTCGAAGCTAGCCATCGAGTCGCGGTTCTCATTAAATTGCGCGACAAGATCGGCGGCGATCGCACTATTGCCATGGACAGCCAGATCCGTGAGATATTTGATTATAACATCCCTTGCAGCATCGCGTGTTTCGCATCGGATTTGCTTTACGATGTCGGCTGTACTGAGCCCGGTTACGTCCTCGGGCACGGGGTGAATGGCGCAGCCAATCAGCAGCGCCGCCGCGACAATAGCCGCAATCAGCCGGATCCACATTTGCTGGACGCTCCTAATAATAAGACAAACTAACTTTAAAATACATTCCCAACCTTGCCGGTTGCGATGAGATACTATTCTCCCTCTGCGAGCAACACGCGCGGATGGAACGAACTTTGAAAAGTGCGAAATGTTGCCGTGAAGCAACATTAAGCGAGACCTATGACCTTCGTCTCACGGCGCCGAATGAGGGGGCTTATCTCAACGACACCGGTTTGTGTCTTATGTGGAGCGCTTGCAGTCGAGAGACGTTGAATTGCTCGCAACCTGGCTCCGCCAATTCCTTCGACTTCATTGACTCAACAAAGAAGTTTGCCAGCTCTTTAAACTGGACATCGTCAAGGAGTATTTTCCGGAACGCTGTGAGCGCAGGGTCGCTAAATGTCGGGCTCATCGCGTTTTCGTTGCCTCTTCGGTTGCACCCTCTGGCCAACTAGGGCTCGCGAAGGGCTTCGACCAGGAGCGCCCAATCGGCCGCCGTGACATCGAACGTGTTAGCTGCAATTTCGAGCGTGAATCGTCCTTCAATGGGGAAGGTACGATTGGCCACCATTATCTTCGGTCGATGAGTCTCGTAAATTTCGTTCAGCATACGCCCAAAATCAACGAAGAGTTGGGGCAATCCATCAGGTCCATTTTCGGCTGTTGCCCGACAACAATTTACGATTAGAAACTCAAAGAAATTTGCTCTTGTAACAGCGATTCTCAGCCGGCCCGCGCCCTTTTTGACGCTTCGCAAGTGTGGAAAGCTGACTCTCGACATCAGGTGCTGAACAGTTGCTAGCGTGGCGTCGCGAAACTGCGGAGCGTTAAGGTTGAACATAATGGTGTCGATTATAAAATAGAGCGCATTGATCCCCCGCTCATGCATTCCTCCTTCAGAGGCGCGCATCGGCAAATCGGTCGTGATCAGCGAATCTAGCGTTGCGAGAGCACCGCGTTGGTTCTCAGCATCGTACAACGGCAGTGATTTGAAGAGGAGATCAATGTGCTGCTGATTCATCAATTGCCGTTTGTCATATCCCGTCGAAATCATGAAATCGTGCGCCACATTCAACAGCATCAACTTCAACTCGCCGGCGTACCGACGCATCTGATCGAGAGCAAATTCAACGAACCTCGCGAAATGCTTTCCCGACTTGAGGAAATCAACAATTTCGTTGTTAATCGTTGCGTCTATCGTGCCCAGTGTAAGGCCAGCTTGTGCGGCGTTTTCAAATCTCTTCGCCACGAAGAACTCTAAGAATGACCGATGAGCAAAGTAAAAATTGTCTCCAAATTTTCGTTCGATGAATGCGCCTGAAAAGAGCTCTCTTAAGACGCCCTCATCAGAAGTTTCATATTCCACAGGGACGACACGCCTGATTATCGTGGTTGGCACCTCGCGTGGGTTGAAATTGAGGGCTCGGCCACCTTCCTTTTCCCATAGCCACCACGCTACATCTTGAAGGAATTTTGACCGCTTGCCGCCGTCTATGGGGAGCCTTTCTTGCTTCTCCATTTCGCGATCTAGGGTGAGTTGAGTCGCGATTTCATAAAGCTCGTAGACGCTGAAGTCCTTTAGAACCACGCTTCGATTGGTGGCGATATCTGCGAAGATGCGTAGGTGCACCGGTCGCTTGAAGTCGTCTCGGTGAGTTAGGGCTTCAAATTCGCGAACGCGAGATTCGACCCATTCGGCATTCGCGCCCTCGACGCTTTCGCCGGATCGCTTCAAGTGCTTGGTGAGATATCGTCGCAGGAACAATTGAGCTTCAGACTTCGAAAATGGCTGGATAGCTAGCTCGATATATTCTGGGCTCCCAGGGATACGAATCGTTTGCTCGCCAGATATCCGAGTGCCGCGCAGTGCCCAACTGTGCTCTTGGTCGGAAAGAAACGCGTTGGGCCGACCAGCAACGATGACGCGGGAATTCTCTACTACGGTGCGGTTAATCTGACCGAAGTTGAATTTAAACAAATCCCAGGAGAGCGCATGCTTCATTTCGTCAAAGCCGTCGAAGATGAAAACGAACTTGCCACGACGATTGAGGTTCATGATGTCTTCGAAGAAGTAGTTCGATAGACGGTAGCGTGCGGCCAGCATCTTTCCAAGCAGGCCCTCTAACTCCTGCTCTTTAGCAATCTCGGAGAGCCGCACATAGATCGGCACACGCTTCGAGACGTCGTTGAGATACTCCGTCCCGAGTTGGTGAATGAGATACTTGCAGAATGAGGTTTTTCCCATTCCGTATCCACCAAGTATCGCGAGCGGCCTACCGTCGTCACTGTCGATCCATGAGCGGACCTTCTCGATAAGAGGTTGATCGCCTGCCACGCGTTGTTCTACGTAATAGGCTTCAAGGTCTTGTTCTCGAAATATTTCGATCAGTTGTCTGACGTAACGGCTGAAGCCGAATTGGCGCTCTTCAAATTCATCGATCGTAAAAAGACGGAAGCCAATCTTCGCCTTTGCAAGATTCTTTGCGTCCGGGGTGAAATCTTTTCGTGCAATCAGCCATACGGCGTCAACGTCCTTGGGAAGGAGAGTTTCATACTCGGTGTAGACGAGGGCAACGTCCTGTTGGCCTAGGTTACGATCGATGTTTTTACATTCGATCGCAATACGCCTTCGTTCAAGTTCGTCCTCGAAAACCGCTAGGACATCGACGCGCTTTACGCCGATCCGGATTTCTCGTTCGACCTTAACTCCTCGCGCCTCAAGCAGGGCGATGACGTGGTCACGCAGATCGTCTCCGACCGCAACAGGGCTGCTGCGTTCAGCGTTTGAATCCTCTTTACTGCCTGCATCCATCTCCACGGTCTCCCCCGCTGCCAAGTCTGGTTTGGGCAATCTATCATAGTTCACAGGCCCGCCCCCAGACCGCCGTTGTGCGGGCTTGAAGAATCGTGCAGAAGTTGTTTGGCTAGGGCGAGCGGTTGACGGATCATCGCGGCATGGAGGAATGGCAAGAACGAAACTCGTCGAAATCGTTTCCGCATTGATGAAGGCCATGAAGTCACCAATTGCAGTGCTGCATTCTCTGGTCGCGGGTGCATTTGGAGGTTACCCAGAGACGGCCGAGTAGCGGGCCGAAGCGTGGTCCGGCCGAGCCACTCCTGCGATCTCTGCCGGAACTGTCCTTGAAATTTTTGTTAAGCAGGAATTGGCCTCGATCGAACGAGCTTAGGAAGCTGTATGCCATAACTGCGGAATAATCGGGATTGGTTTGGTCATTGAGTGCATCTGCATACGCGCGACTCGCATCGGCAGAGATAAAGGCGGAATCGAACAGAAAGCTCGCAGAGGCGTTGGATCGCGCGGCATCCGCTGAAACGGAGCTCGTGAAGTTCAGGATGTCTCGACGGTCTCTGTTCGCTGTCGAAGCAAAGAAGCTCATCGCTAATGCTCTCAAGTCGTTTGAACGCCGTTCGATGTGGGGTTTGGTGAAGGGGGTGGGGAGCAAGCCGATTGTGCGTGGAACATCGAGGAAGTCCTGAGTGCGGCCGGGTGGGATCAAATACCTTGGGGGCATGCGGTGGGAATTGCCGTAATTCAACGCAATCAAGCACCCCTCGCCAGCTCTGTGAGCGCGCAGAACGTTTAAAAATCCAGATCGACCAAAGCTGGCGCCAAGCGCGTCTGCCCGCCATTGAAGCGCTGATGGACGCGTTGAAGACAATCTGGATTGTCAACACCGCGGCTTCGAGGATGGTTCGAAGCCAAACCTTTCGCAAAGGCTTCTGTGCCCGAGCGCTACTGCTTGTGGTAGTGTGTGGAAGGTTCTGCAAAAGCTGAGAGGCTGAAGCGCCCATGGTAAGTCCGGTGATTGAGAAGATCAGCGCTCGTAGAGGAGCTTGGACCCGCCATGACCGTGACGAAGATTAGGACGGATGTCTCCGCAGTCAAAGAGTTGTTGAGGTCGGACAAGGAGTTCTTGAAGCCGCTGATCCAAAGTGCGGTGCAGGACATTCTCGAAGCCGAAATGAGGGAGACGCTGGGTGCGGAGAAAGGCGAGCGCAGCGAGGGACGGCTTGGCTATCGCTCCGGCTATTGTCCGCGCTCGCTGATCACCCGGGTTGGCATGATCGAGCTGAAGGTGCCGCAGGACCGGCAGGGGCGGTTCTCGACCGAGCTGTTCGAGCGCTATCAGCGTTGGGAAAAGGCGCTGGTTGCGGCCCTGGCCGAGATGTACGTGCAAGTCGTCTCGACACGGAAGGTCAAGCAGGTCACGGAGGAACTAGTGGGCCATGCCTTCTCGGCCTCGGCGATCAGCGCGATCAACAAGCGGCTGGATGGGCGCTGAAAGCGTTCTGCGAGCGCAAGCTCAAGGAACCGTTTCCCTATCTGATCCTGGATGCCCGCTATGAGCGGGTGCGCGAGGACGGCGTCATCGCCAGCCAGGCGGTGCTGATCGCGATCGGGGTCGACTGGGACGGCCGGCGCCAGGTGCTCGCGGTCGAGCTCGCCAACCGGGAGAGCCGGTCGAGCTGGAGCGAGTTTTTGCAAGGCCTGAAGGCCGCGGCCTGCATGGCGTCGATTTCGTCGCCTCCGACGATCATCCCGCCTTGAAGAAGGCGATCGCCGAAGTGCTGGCCGGCGTGTTCTGGCAGCGCTGTTATGTGCACTTCCTGCGCAACGCGCTCGACTATGTGCACGCAAGGTCGACGACGATTGCCTGCTCGAGCTGCGCTGGATGTACGACCGACACGATCTTGGCGAGGTACGGCGCGATCTGGCCGCCTGGCCTGCCAAATGGGGCCGCAAATACCTCAAGCTCACCGGCTGGGTCGAGGACAACATCGAGGAGACCTTGACCTACTTCCGTCTGCCGCTGGGGCACCGCAAGCACATGAAGTCGACCAAAATGCTGGAGCGCCTCAACGAGGAGATCCGGCGGCGCACCTATGTGGTGCGAATCTTCCCCAACGCCGAGAGCTGCCTAAGGCTGGTGCGGGCGCTGACGGTCGAGTGCCACGAGGGCTGGCTCGAGGACCAATCGGTATCTGAACATGGACCTGTTGAAGGAGCACAAGAAGGAGACGCTGCGTCAGGCGGCCTGACGATGCTCAGGCCCACCAAAGGGATGGACGCCACCCCTCTCCGCCGCCGCCGCTTGCCAGCGCTGCGCTTGGGCGAGCGAGCGACGGCGGCTCCGAGGGGATGGCTTGGCCGGACCCCATGATCAATTTTGCTGAACTTGACGCACAGAACTCTGCTTGTGCGGGCATAGTCTTACGGCAAATGAACACTGTGATCAGGTTTATGAGAGAGTGCTAGCGGGTGCGGGAGGCTGTTTTGAGGGGGGTTCGTCAGGTTGCGGCGGTCCTGCGAAGTCTCTGGATGGAACTTTCGGCTTTGTTTTGAGAGGGGACAGATCAAGCCGCTCTGACGAATTCGCCGGCTGCGGATCGTTCATTGAGTCGGTGAATCAGACCGTCTCGGAAGTCCACGACCTCGATCCTTTCGGCCGCAATGAGCCGATGAAGGGTCACGTTGCAGTCGTGCTCGAATTGGCGAGCCGTGACGGGTGGCACGTACATTCGTCGCGCCAAAACGATGCCGTGGGTCGGAACAGGCGCGAGACCCTGCTCAAAAATGCGGGTACTGTCTGATCGTAAACGCAGAACGCGCGAACACGCGCGTTGTTGTAAACAATCATCTCCTGCCGCACCGACACGCACACAAATCTGAAAATCGCTAGGACTTTTTTGGTCGGCTTTCCTGGCTTTGTTGAGAGAATATCAATCGCCAAAGCTTCGACCTCCGCATCATTCGCGCGTTCACGTACAATGCTGAGCCCATCTTCATAAGCCTTGGAAAAGGCCGCCCGCGCGAGCCTTCCATCTGAATCGACGTCCACAGGATCGACGAACATTCGATAGAGCGTCTCGCCATTCTGGACGATGCCCGGCGAACCATCGCCTACACTATGCTGTTCGCATTCGCAGGCCGGACAGTGCTCTTCCAAATCCCTGGCGAGCCTACGCCCTGTGCCGCCCAGCCATTTTCGACACTCCGCGCAACGCATCAGACGATGGTGGGCAGATTCATCACGGTGGTCAGAAACGCGTTTACGTCAGCCGAATTGGGCGGCCCACTGACGAACTGCGATGGCTCGCCATCTGCCTTCGAGTAGAGTTCGACATTATCATCGGGAAGGAATGTGATCGAGTTGAACATGCCATCTTCTTCGAATTCGAGAATAGCACTGCCGTCTCGCCCTAGGGTCGTCAGGGGAGCGGGATGCCAAGGTTCCAGCTCGGCCACATAGGAAATCGCGCGATCAATAGCAGTCTGGCTGGGCGCCGCTGCGCCGTTGCCGTCCCAATCCTCATTATAGCCACGGAAGTCACGAAGCCGCGCGATACCACGATCGAACCCTGTCGGCGTCTGATACCTTAGCCGCTCATCGAGCACTTCCGAATTCCGCGTCGCAATCGGGCCGCGAACAGCCGAAGGGGCTTGCGATGCCTCGCTCACCACCGGCGCCGTCCCGAGCAAGAAAATCATCGAGCCCGCGACAGCGTAGGGAGCAAGACGTTTGCGCCTCGCAAAAGCAGGCGAGCTGCTGGGGGAGTCAATATCGATTGAAAATGGGGCCGCCGTCGAAATGCCGGTCATGAATCAAGTCCTACGCGCATGGCTATATCGGCGCTTACGATTTCCCTAAAAATCTCAATACAACGATCGTGCATAGATCTGAACGTCGACAACTGAGATATAGCTGTTTCGCCTTCATTTTCAAGCGCTTCAGAAGAACCTTCGAGCAGGTTGCTCTGTACAGCCGTGCCGATCGAGATTACTCGAACGGAAGTGTCGGGTGTAACCTGATGTGCTAGATGCATCATGCTCGCGTCAATATTGACCTGCACCAGACGCTCCCTGCATCCTTGCGCGGCCTCGAAAAAGCCGGTATGAGAATGCCACAACCTCTCATTGTCAAAAGCATGCGGCACAATAAGCTTGGAATCCGCATTGAGCATCTTGCGAGCTGTTGGTTTCCCCGTCCCCGCGAAGCGAAAGTTATCCTTGTATTCAAGCCGCAGATTATCGACGCTGATCGAATACAGAGCGCTCCGCAGCGGCGGCTTGATCAACTGCTCGAGCCGCTCGGCAAACGCGGCCCAGCTCGTATACTGCATCGCCTGATAGACCAGGCCGGTCCGCCCCACCTGCAAGCTTTCGAGAGGGCGCTTCTGCATCCCTGCTCCCGGCATCGAAACGGCAGCTGTGCGTAGGAAGATCATCGCCTCGACGGCTGGGGCGCCCGGAGGCGCCTGGGGAGCCTGATTAGGACCCACCATAAATTGGACCGAGTTAAGGACTTGCTTTTCGGTCAGGCCGGCGGCCCTGCAAACGGCATCAGCCTCTCTGACGGCTCTCTTCCAAGCGACTTCGGTCAGCGGCTCGCGGAAATTCACCGACGCTGCCACGGTCTCGATCGAATTCGCTTCGTTGAAGGGCGTCCAGTCCAAATCTGGGGCAATATCGTTCATGGGGCTTCCAGGCAGGATCGGTGTCGAGCGTGTCAGCTTCGGACGCTCGTGTAAACTTACTGTTAGATCTGGGTGCAGGTTATCGGCGCAGTGCTTGCTTGGAGAGGCTCCTGTGTACGGCCGGGGCCCGCCATCCGTTCACAGCCGAAAACCTCTCAAACGACGGATTTCATTAGAGTACTTGTAGCAGAAGGTGCGCGCAAGTAGGGCCAAAAGCCCGCTGGGCTGCGGGCTCAACCGTATTTTCGGGTACGCGACCCCGCCAATTGGGCCCGCAAACAGCTTGGGATCAGGCAAGATACGCCAACAGCCAGAGAAAGCCGGCGAAGGCGATCCAGCCGAGTTTCACGCAATATGCCGGCGATATTAATTTTACATCATATTTTGAAGGCATGAGTTGAAACTAGTGCGAGTGAATCAGCGCTCGTCTAGCTGCGCCGCGACGGCCGGAGCGCAGTGATCTGAATGACTTCGACGCGCGGTTGCGGGTCGTGTCGGCAGAGACGAGCGATTTGGTCAGACACAACTTACCTGCGCGTCAGTCGCGGGGCTGGCAAAAAAATCCGAGACTCTAAGCGCTCGGATGCAAGCCGGGTGACAGGTCAGCTGGTCTGCCAAGCGAAGCTGTCGTCTAAGTCCTCCTCAATCACCCCGGCCGCGTATAACTGATCGAGCAGGTCAGCTACTGCGAACACGCTTGTTCCGTCGGTCGTGACCTGCCTTACCAGCTCCGAGGCTGTGCAGTTGCCGTACGCGATTAGATGTCCAACGGAAGCCCCAGCGGCGTCGTCGAGTATCCGGTGTTCCATATGAGGTGAGCGGAGACAAAAGGATCGGTTGCTGGCCTTGAATTGCAGGTCCCTCCGGAAGCGGATTGGCAGTTCGGGAGCCGGACTCTCGAGCATATGCTGGTCAATCATGCTCTGCAGCCCCTCCCGGAACTCGTCAGGCGTCCTGAAAAAGCGTTCACTCAAAATGCGGTAGCCGAGGGGCCAGCGTTTGCTACCCGGCACAGGCGTCACCAATTGTATACGTCCCTGCAGCATATTTACGAGAAAGCCGGAAACACAGGCGATCGTCGTGTGATCTTTCTCCAGCAAGGCGATTGCATCATCTTTTTTGGCCCTCCTAAATTTCTCGCCGCGATCACGCGCGCGCCCGGCAAAAGCCTTTGCCGTCATCGCCTCCTTACCCTGCAGGACAAGTTCGACACCGATCAGCTCCTCAGGCGAAAACGCCATGTGAATCTGGTCTAGATGTCTTGTGCTTAGCACGGAGAAACGATTAGTCACGGTGCGATGGCGCTTGAACACTTCGAGCACGCGCGTGGTGAGTGCGCGATCCTTGAGCGGTGCCGCCGTCGTTGTTTGCGGCATCGCGCCTGTGATCTGATAGTAGTCGAATAGAAAGCGGTCGTAGTGTGGGTTGTCCATAGGCTCTGTGGCCCAGTAGCAGAAACCAGTACAGGCCGCCGAACCAAACATCTCGCTCGTGATACCGACCACGCCGCGCCAAAGCGCTGCATGCTCTTCGCTATATTCGTAGTAGCCCTTGAAGCGATCGGCCGAGAGGCCGCAGAACCAGCAACCGACGGTGCAGCCATAGCTCAGCTCGAAAGCGATGATGGGGTACGTGATCGACCCTGCCGTTCCGCCCAATTCATCGCTGCAGCGCCGGATTTGGCGCTCGCGCCATGCATGAAAGCGAGGGTTAATCGTCGACATTCCGCCCTGTTCGCGCAGGAGATCGCGGTGCCGCAACATCTCGCAGAGAAACTCGTCCCACATCATCGCGAGGGGCCACGGCTTGGACTCCGGGTTGAAGCGGTGTTTCAGGTAGCCGCGGTGCCAGAGCGGCAGCATCTTCATTGGGTCAACTTCGATGCCGTAGCGATCAGTTACCACTCGAGGAAAATCAACGTTCTCCGAAAGCGCCTTGCGGAAATCCAAGTCACCGGCCAGCCTCTCCATGAAGCGCTTGACATGTGACAGCGTGCGCAGTTGCTCGGGGGTGCGGCGGTCAAAGATCTGTCGGAAGTGTTCGGTGGCTGCGTTCGTCATGCCGTTACGGGTGAGCCTGAAGTGGGGCCCGAAAACAATGATTTCACTCCTGTCGGGGCGTGCTTTCAGTTCTCTTCGGACCTGATTGCTTCCTTGAGGAAGCCTATTCGACCAGAGTTGAAATTGTCAGACCGTGACCGCGACAACAACTACAATAAGAAGAACCATAGCGACTAAGTTTCGGCCCCCGTCCGCGGTTTGAATGGTGGCTGTGCGTACCTGCGAGTTGGAACGGGTCAACGCAGTGGTATGCACAATCTCACTCAAGCCAGCACCGCTCGAATCTTGCTTGCTGCCGACTAGCGCGCCGCGGTGCATCGATTCGAGTCGGCGTGGCGATCGGATGCAGCTTCTAACCTCGTCAAGCGTGAAATCGTAGCCGCGGCTCCTTCCGGCCGCTACAATCGGTGCAAGACCTGTAGCACTCTGTTTAAGGCTTTCAAGCAGACTACCTTCCTTGGCGAGATTGTTGACAAACCGTTCTACCTCAACCTGCGACATCGTCGAGCCTCCGCCAAATGTTGTCACTATGTGTCACCTGCAAGTAATCGGTGACGATGCTGCAACAGAGCAATCGGCGTGCCAAACTGAAATTGCTTCTTTTGGCCTTTTCTGACCGTGCGTATCGTCAACAAGCCGACATTCGTCTTGAACCTAACGAAGGCTCAGCAGAGCGGAATGATATGTCGTTGTCGGTGGTTAGCCCGGACCAGCACAGAGCGACAGACCAGCGCGGCATTCAGCGGAAACCACAGCGCGTCGGGGATGACCCTCGCACACCATTGAGCAATCTGGCCTCTGGTATGCTCGCTAGCTGGTGCACTTGGCTCTGGAGCGAGTGAATAAGCCGGGTATTTGCGTCGGGCTGATCGCCAATCTAGTTCGGTTCTCAAGCAACGATGGATTACGCAGCAAACCTCACTATCGCCAGTCGAATTCCGACTTGCGATGCTTGGCAATGAGTTCCCACATTTGTGGTTGCTATTCCGAATTTTCTAGCGGAAGGCGGCAAGGGTAAAAGTTACCGAACGCATTCCAGACAATTTTACGAATAATGGGCGCTTTAAGCTTACCTGAACTATTCAACCATTGTGCTGAAGCTCTCCATATTTTAGCCAGCCGTACCGCTGACACACCGCGGTCAAACGGGGAGTGGTTTGCGATGGACAATGTGAGCGGTGAGATTGCCGGACCGGGGATGAAGACTTTCGGACGGCGCAAAATGACGCCGCGCGTATGCGTGGTGGATAGCAAGCCCCATCTGCGCGCTTTCATGAGCGAGGTGCTCGAGGATCTCGGCTTCATCACCAGCGAATGCAGCAGTGCGGGCGAGTTGCAATCTATACTCGCTATCGATCTGCCCGACCTGGTCCTGCTTGGCATTGCCGCCGATCGCGTCGAGCCAGGCCAATTTCTGGAGGTCCTCGTACGCGAGGCCTTCGAGGGCAAGGTTCTCGCTGTCGGCGTGCGAGAGTCGATTATCTTGAAGGCGGTGCAGCAGGTCGGCGATGAATATGGGCTTGGGATGCTGCCGCCGCTTACGACGCCCTTTGCGGCCGACACACTCCGCGAGCGCGTGGCAATGCTGCTGCCCGAGGAGCCGGCCCCGAGCCCGGCGGTGCATGTCGGCGAGGCGCTGCATGGGGGCTGGCTCGAGCTCTGGTACCAGTCGAAAATTGACGCGCGCTCGCTGGTTCGCCGCGGTGCCGAGGCGAAGGTGCGCATGCGACACCCAACCTGGGGCGTGGTCCGGCCAGCCTTTTTCATTCCGGAGAGTCACGATCCATATTTCAGCGGCTTGTCCGAGTTCGTGATCGAGCGCGCCCTGCAGGACTGGCATTACCTTTTGGAACGGCAGAGCGCGGTCGATCTATCGATCAACCTGCCGGCGCCGTATCTGAAAAAGCCCCATGCCGTCAGCGATCTCTGCCGCCGCATGCCGATGCATCCGGCCTTTGCTGGGCTTACGATTGAGATCGCCAGCGATGAGGCGATCCACAACCTCGATTTTTTGGCCGAGATCGCTCGCGAAATGAGCTTCCACAATATCGGCCTGTCGATCGACAATCTCGGCGCCAATTGGCCGGAGCTGATGGGGCTGGACAGAATTCCCTTCATCAAGCTGAAAGCCGACCGGCAATTCGTCGCCGGCTGCGGCAATGACCGGCTAAAACGCACGGTGTGCCGTCACATCGTTGAGCTCGCACAGGACTACGGCGCGCGCGCCGTAGCTGAAGGAATCGAGAGCGGGGCTGACCTGGCGGCCGTGAGCGAGCTCGGGTTCGACCTCGTCCAGGGCTATCTGTTCGGCAAACCGATGCCACTGAAGAAGTTTGCTAGAAGCGCTTTGAGACCGACCGCGATGAAGCAGGAGTGAGGCGCGAAAGCTTACACATAGCGCCGCGCGAAGAACACGCAAACGATCAACAGCGCCGCCGCGGCGACTATGCTCCAGGCAACTGGCCCGTGCTGTCCGCCGACTGCATAACACACGCAGGTTGCCTGATGCTCGCACGCATTTGCGACAAAGGCATGTAAGCATCAGATCTAGTCTATCGCCCGCAATTGAGGAGGTTCCACGTATTTTCATACGAGTATTGAGGATACGTCACGTCGTGTAGCTCTCGCGTACTGAGATCATGCGTCCATACGAAACTGGGCGGTCCGCCGATGAAAAACCTCTGTTGGCGCAACGGCCTTGAATCTGGGCCGGTGATGACCTACGGCGGTATCGAGCTAGTCTGAATCGGTTTTGGGAATTCAACCAGCGCGTTTCTGATTCAGCATGCCGGCTGGATAGGAGGCCGGCATTGATGGGCAAGGCATGTTATTTGGATATTCGGAAGCGTGTTGTAGCGGCAGTTGAGGACTGGATGCCCCGAAATTGGGCTGCCGCAGCGCTTTGAACTGGCCATCAGCACGCGATGAGCTGGATGAACCGGGTCGACGAGACCGGCAACGTTGAGTCAATCGGGATCGTGGCCACAAGCCAAAGGCGATCTCGGGCAAGTATACGGAAATTGGCGGTAGGCAGTCGATTAAAGGAAAAGCCTTTTCCCCATCGTACGCCTCGCGCCGGCTTTCCCTTTAATCCGCTGCGGCAGTTAGACCCACAGGGAAAGAAAGCTTCGTTTAGGATCTGAACTCCGAAGTGTCGTCGGTGTCGTGCACTCATGGCAGGGCAAAATAACCATCCGGAATTTGCGGCTTGCAGTCTGAAAGCGCAGAGACGCATGGTTGTCTGGCCGGCGCTCTGTGCCACGAAGCCAAACAGCATGCAGTCCGTAAGGAGCATTACGTCTCCTGGCAGACCAAACGCAGGCCATCGCCGCAAGAGCCTGAATTGGTGCCGAGTGCAAGCTTTCGAAAATTGGGGGATTAAGTCCGTTGTTTAAGCCGCCTCACAAGTTGCAGTCTTCTTGCTTTACGCTTGTGCCGCTAGTGGGCGCGGAAGCGAGTGATCAGCTGATGAAACAGCTCGCGCATTGAACAACTCCAAGTCGCAAAAAAAATGATTGGCATTCATTTAAGTAGTTGAGTATCTATCATACATCTTCAGGTAGACATGGATAGGCGGTGGTTTGGTCCGCTTCGCGAGTGCATGCCGCGAACCAGTTCCCATCTTCGTCTGCACATGTGCGGTGTGGTTGAATGAGGACGGCGCGGTCGTTGTTCGAGGATTTTCCAAGCATCAGTTCTGAGGCGAGGCGAACGTTGCGCGAGCTCAAAAAGAAAGCTGGTTTCGTTTCATGGACTGGACATGGATTGCGTCTATGATCTCCACTGTTCGATCAGGCTGCAAATCGATGTGGTGGCCTCATGTGGAGCGATCTTTGAGAGAGGCACTCGCCTTGTCGACACGCAGAGGGAGTTGGATTCTAAAAAACTGGTGGTGTGTATCAGAATGCGGCCGCTTGATTGAGCAGTAGTGAGCGCGCTGAGACAAATCGGAGATGCGTGTCATGAAGACTGTCTTGCCGGTTTGTCGCCTGGCACGACCACCACGGAGCGTGTTTAGACATCCAGAGAGAGGCACGTCATGAGTGGAACTATGGCTGTTGATAACATCATTCTGCAAGCAAACATCGTCAAACACTCGGACCGGCTTGGTGCCGAAATCAAGAACGTCAAGCTGTCAGACGATTTGCCTGACGATGTCATCGTAGCGTTCCGCCAGCTGCTATTAGAGCATAAAGTCATTTTCTTCCGTGATCAGGGACATCTCGACGATGCCCAACAACAGCGTTTCGTGCTGCGGCTCGGCTCGCTGACACCGGATTTGACAATGGAAGACACAATGGGCGGTTTAGCGATTCGGCAGGAGCTGCCTGATCGGGCCTGGAATCATCTCAATCAGATGAACGATGAGCGCACCCGCACAGCCATCTCGGTGCTGCGGCTCGCAGCAGGTTCGCCTTTTGGCGGCGACATTGCTTGGTCGAACAGGGCGGCCGCTTATCTTGATCTTCCCGATTCCCTGCGGATGCTTGCAGATAATCTCTGGGCTGTGAGCTTCGGCGTATCTGATCTCTCTGCGCCAGAGAAGAACACCGAACCCAATAAGCGGCCTTGGTGCGGCGTATCGACCGGAACGATATACGAAACTACACATCCAATTGTTCGTGTTCATCCCGAGACCAGCGATCGCATGCTCTCGCTCGGTCGTTCCGTAAAGAACTTCGTCGGCCTGCAGCGCTATCCCAGCCAAAGACTGTTTGAACGGCTGCAATCCTATCTCATCGCGCCCCGGAATACCCTGTGCTGGAACTGGAAATCAGGCGACGTCGTAATCTGGGACAATCGGGCGACTGAGCCGTATCCCGTGAGCAAATCAAGTCCCCCTCACTGGATGATGGACCAGTTTGCGATCGACGCCCGCGTACCGCACGTGAAGAGGCCGAAATCAAGGGCGGCAAAGGCAGCCTGACACTGTCCACATCTTCCGGATCACGTCAGACGGCTGGAAACCCAGGTACAGTTGCGGCCCTGCACTGTCGCGGAGCCGCCCGTCCTATGCGAGCAACGGCTAACCGGCGCAGCTGCCACCTGGTAGGCTTCTTCCAGGCGCAACAGCATCCACCTTCAGGCATGCTCTCTGCTCCCCGGTCAAACCGATGACGCTGCATTTTTTGATGATCCGCATCCGTTGGCTCTCGCTACGCGGGTCACTCGGTTTCATCGTCTCGGGATAGTAAGGACCGACGTCGCTCACACCCAATTCACGTCTCAAACTGGCGAGGCGTCAGATCGCCGTGATTCACATCGCGCCCGCGCCCCCGACAGAAACTATCCCGCTGGCGATCGTGCCGGCCGTGTCCATGGACAGGCCGCAATCGAGCCTTCCAGGAGCCCTAAATTGCGCCCCCGCAAGAGCATCGCTACTCCCCGATCTTCGGCCGGCCGAGAGCTCCCATCCTCTAGCCGTCGACAGCTCTGGAGGACCGATCTGCTCCCATGCTCTTGCGCACTACGTTAGGAGGTCCCTCGATGCCGTTGCGGAAGTCTTTCGGTTGGGCCATTGGGATCCCCGACCTTATAGACGACAAACCGACCAAAGCTCTAAACGGACTCCCCGAGAACTTCGGTTTCTACCGACGGCGGCGGTAGGATACGCGAGCGGCGCAAACCCTTCTTTCGAAGATGCTCCGCCTTATAACAGGCCGCTCCGACGGAGCACTAAGCGAAACCTTGTTGGGAGTACATCGGCTGGAGCAGGAGATTGGAAGGGTCGGCCGCAGATCGATGAAGCACGTGGGGGGCACCGGCTCGATTCCGCACAAGCGTTAGCAGAAAACTGGCTCGCTCAATATTACATCTTGTTTCGGCCAAGCCGTCCTGGCTTGCGCCCTCTCGACATTGGCTTGGGGGGCGTTGCACCTTTAGCCGGCTGCGTGAATAATTCGGACAAGTGAATACCCAAAGTCGAGGCGATGCGTTCCAAGAGATCAATAGTCGGGTTCTCTTTCTTCTGCTCAATGCGCCCCATGTATGAGCGGTCGATTCCGGCATCATAGGCCAATTGGTCTTGCGGAATGCCGCGTTCTACGCGGATCCGGCGCACATTCCAGGCCACAAGCGCACGAGCGTTCATGCGCAGAGGCAGCCATTCCGACGATTATGAAACCACTGGTTATAGCCCGACTATTACGATAAGCTCGTAGCCAGCTGTGGTTGTCCTCTCTAATTGCTTCGAGAAATCAGGCAATGGTGAGGTGCTGACCCAGTGCCGTCTTCTCGTTGACCACGGCAAGCGATTCTGGCGAGGGCAATAACTTGCGACCAACAACAGATAACGGACCGCGGTCAGCGTTGTTTTCGGCGCACCGCAACTAGATAGGACGAATATTCAAGCCAGAGCTCAAATGGAAACGAATATTCTCCAGTTGGCTGGTTCTGGTGGTTGCCTTTCACGAGTGCCGTCGGCCTGGTCCCCACGAACCATCATGCTCTTCCGCCAGGAACAGCAAGGACACCTCGTTGCGGCGCGCATGTGCGATCGCTTCCGGTCTGACCTGCGATGAAAAAGAGAAGGCGCAGCACGGAGCGGACGGGCCAATGTGAGCCGATATGCGATTGCCGCCTTTGGCGCGAAAAGGAGATTAGCGTGCGACCATTGGGTAGGTATCAAAGCGACCAAGAATTCGTTATCGTTGCTCTGATTTCGGCCGATTTTTCAGCTGGGTAGGAGTTTTAAGCAGTGCCAGCAGGGCCGAAGATCGCAGAATTGGCGCCCAGCGTGGACGAGCTCACGCCCTATGACAGGGAGCACGCTGTTGCCTACATGCGACTTCTTGATGCCGACGCTGCGAAGGCAGATTGGCGTGAAATTGCGCGCATCGTGCTTGGGCTTGACCCGACCGTTGAACCGGATCGAGCCCGACGCACATTCGAAAGTCATCTGACGCGGGCCAAGTGGCTAGCGGGCAAGGGCTATCGTGATCTGTTACATCGGGGTTGGCCAAAACAATGATCGGCGCGAATGCCGAAGGTCATCGCAATCATCGCAATCGCAAAAGTTGATTGTTCCATCGATTAGTTGCATCGAAGACGCGCACACGGCAAGCAAGCAGCCGGAAACCGCCACAATCATCGGGTGCATTTCCCCGCATCTGAAGATTGTGCGGGAAAGGTGTGATGGCGAATACTGATTGGAAATCTGAGGAAGCGTACAGCGGCTTGAAGACGGCAGATGCTGCCGACCTGGCTTGGGAGTGGCTACGCCGGGATCAAGACTACCAAGAGGATTATAAGCGGTTATCTCGCCGCGAACATTCAAGCGCGGCGGCGGGCGAGTTCCGACGCAAGTGGGGGCTCTCGTTTTCCGGCTGATCCGCAAAAGACTTTCGACAAGCAAGCAATCTTTTGGGCACCTGAGGTGCTGCCGACCGTACTGGCTGTGCGGGCGGCCAACCGCATTGCGCCCGAAAGTTATCCGCTCGATTTCGACAATCTGCCGGGCGGCGCGCTTCGCCGTGCGCCGGATGGATGGCATGCGATCGTGCCGCTCGGAGGCACGCAGCATCGCCTTTGGCTCGGGAAGCTTCCGGCGAGCGGAAATGCTCTGCTCGTTGATCTGCCGCTCGATGCCGGTTTCGAGCTTCGCCTAGGGGCTGCCCGTCAATTTTGGCTTGCCCTTGAGCGTCGAGCGCTCGGAGATTCGCCACTTGCCTTACCTGCTTTGAAGCGGCGTCGGGTGATCCTGGCGTTGCGCGCAGTGGATGGATGGCAGGAAGGAAATAGCTATCGCCAAATCGCGCAAGGGCTGTTTGGAAGTCATCGTATTGCCGAGCGCGCCTGGAAAACAGACGATTTGCGCAGCCGAACCATTCGACTTGTTAAGCTGGGGCAGCGCCTCATGCGCCTGCGCTGGCGAGCATTGCTCGACAAGCGCAGGGGCAGTGATGACAAGTAGTGGGTTGCGGCACGATCAATGGCTAACTTCCGTGCTGCCAGCCAACTCTTCTGCTGCCGGGTCCGATGGTGGATAGGATAAAGTCTTTGCGCTCCGATACCTCGCTATGCCGTCTTGATTGCTGCAACAGAGGGGGCGCTATCTCCGTAGGCTTTAGCTACTGGCGGCCGCGAATTCGGCAAATCCTTCAACAGTCGCGCAACTCGATTATGCCGCGCTCGACATGAACATGGGTCTCCTCCTGCCGCGGAGGGACCGCTAGACCTCAGGCAGCCTGCGCAGGTGCTACCTTCTTGCAAAGACGAGCCAGCCATCGGCAAAAAGAACGTGCGATCTCGGGGTGCGCGCTGCGATCTACGGCATAGGCGCGATATCGCATGCCGCTTGGAGTGCGGGTGCCAGGGATGATTTGCAAAGCGCCCCCTTTGACCAGATCTCCGACGATGATTTCCGGCGCGACAAGAAGGCATTTTCCCGTCATGACAGCAGCCAGAGCAAGATAGTTGTGATCATACCGGGCGCCTACTCGTATATCGCTCGAAGACAGATTCATGGCTCTCAGCCATGTCGGCAGGATGTCGGGGCGGGATGTGATGTTCAGTATCGGGGTCGTGCGAACAACCGAGAGCTCTCTGCCTCCGACCAGATTTGGTGGGCCGACGCACACGAGCTCCTCTTTGTAAATCTCCCAACTGTCGGCGGGTTCGATGAGCGAAAGATCCCGTGTAATCAAAATATCGAAATCATCCGAAGATGTCGGGTGCGCCAGCGAGCTGATGATGTCCACGATAACGCCACCCGCTTCAGAAGAGAAAGCCTGCAGATTTGGAATAAGGAGAGAGAAAGCAAAGGTCGATAATGACGTGCGGACCACGATCCGATTCGTTCCTGCGCCTGCACGGCGTCGCATTCTCTTCGCCGTGAAACTGACGGTTTCGAGCGGTTCAGACACTGCGTTCGCGAATAGCCTTCCGAACTCGGTCAGATCGCTGCGCCGTCCACGCCGCTCGATGAGGTCAGCCCCCAGATAATCCCGCAGTACAGCCAAATAACGGCTGACCGAACTTTGCGTTGTTCCCAAAGTGGTGGCCGCGCGCGTGACGCTGCCTTCGCGGGCAACGGTCACAAACGCGCGGATGGCATTTAAAGGAACTTCATCGTCTTGAGCCGCCATTGTCTGCTCCGGCGCCAGAATCAAAGTCCATCACAATATTCGATGCCCATAGCCGGATCGCTGCATATCAGTGTCCGCCACGCATAAAATCCTCGTGTGAGCGCAACACCTGCGCCGGGAGCGCACGACATCAGTGTCGCAGATCGTGTTTGTCGGGGGACTTAAATCTTTTTGCCGCGTTTGGGCTTCGGCTTGCGGCCTTTAGGTAAGGTTGCAGGTGGCGGGGCGCCCTTGGATGGCCGAAGAAACAGTTCGGAGACAGGTACGCCGAGCGTCTCGGCAAGGCGATCAAGAAGATCGACTGTCGGGTTCGCTTCTTGGCGTTCAAGTCCGCTCATGTAGGAGCGATCAACTCCTGCATCGTAAGCCAGTTGCTCCTGCGGAATACCGCGCTGGACGCGGATCCGGCGCAGATTGTAAGCCACAAGCGCACGAGCTCTCATGCGCGAAGGCAGCCATTTCGACGGTCATCAAACCACTGGCTATAACCTACATAAAAAGATCAGCGGACTGGAAGGCCTGGGTGCCACCCGTATCGTTTTCCCGAACGCTACTGGCGCGGCCTGCAAAAAGGGTATGTCGATTCAATTCACGGCGGCACAGGCCTTTTGGGCGCCGACCGAATCTCACTCGAGCTGGCGGCTCGGCAACGGTTCGATTCCGCTGCCCAACTCGCACGAACGGCCTCGAGGCAAACAAAGAAGCTGACTGAGCGAGGCGATGCTCCTCCATTCATCGAAATGGAGCTGCAGCTCCGATGAAATGAGCTGGCGCAGACGATCGCGAACGCAGCGATAGCCGTCCAGCCGTCTTTGTAGTGGTCTTAATCCCTGGATCAGCGCAGACTGCGTGTGCAGGGACCCTAATCGCGTTCACTCTCTGGACTCCGCGAATTTCGTCTAGCGGTACAACATCTTTGTGGACGTTCCGCACTCTACGTTCAGCCTGATACGGAATTTTAGGCTCTCCCGATCGCTGAAGAGGCACGACGGCGAACTCTCTTGGCTGAGGCTCAAGTCGCGCCGGTCAGGTTATCAAGTACAAGGACCAGTTCAAATCAAACGCGGTACGGCAAATCGTAACCTATTTTGGCAGCAGCCATTGGCTGCAGAAGAGTGGAGTCCAGAGAGCAAAGTCTCGCAGCGTCGACTTGGAACGCGCACGCGATTCTGCGAGGGCAAGCGGCAAGCGCCGCGAATTGGATCCGCCAATGTTTAGTCAAACAGATGGCCACGCGTATCGCTACCCACCCATGAGCCCGAGCGAATTGGGATTCAGCGCGCGCGCGAGACTTGCTGAGAGGCTTCGGCTTGGGCGTTGTCTTGACCATTCGAGCACCGGGGGCCGGCTTACCTTTAGGTCACTCAGCTGGGAGACTTCGATGTTGCCGAGCGGTGCCAACAGCGACGAGGGTGTCAGGAAAGAGTTGTTGCAGAACACGGAGAGCAGCGCAGGCGAGACTGGCGCCATGGAAAGAATCCGATGCTGCTCCTGGTATCCGGTATGATACGAAACTAGCGGGTGGTTCGGCGATTGGGCAGTGAAACCCTGAAAGCGCTATTCCTGGCCGATGTCGCAAGCCTGTTTGTCGCCGGGCACGTTTGCTCCCGTGAGGGGCAAGCCCTTGCGGTGCTACCAAGTGGTATTGCCGAGCGGTGCCGCCGGGCACCTACCTGTCCTCGTGGGCAAACCTTCAAAGACGCTGTCCCAACCTGCGCCAGCGACGTCAATAGTTAACGGCGACGTGACTCGGCGCTCAATCCCTGGAAAAGCGCTGTCCCTGCCACGCCGCCGCTAACCCTGGCGCCAGCCTTGCCCCATTCGGCATCAACGCTGGCACTTAGCCACCTAGGGTGCCGCCAGGTTGTAGGCTTAGTACGACTGCCAATCACCTACCTCAATGGGTTGGTTGGTCTGCTACTTTCTACGCTGGTCCGCTACCTCCGCGGAGAAATTGCAGATGCCCAGATACCAAACCGCCCCGCTGCATGAAAAAAGGCTTACACGCTGCCATTCATGAGAGCCCAAGAATGTTGGCGGAGTAAGACGGGAGGCATGGAAGCGATCGCTTGAAAGACCACACGCGCCGCAAAATCTAACGTCGCCAATCTCCCTTGGCACAAGCAGGCCGGGTGTCCGTGCTGAAAAAGCATGACAGTACGGCTACCAGGGTCGTTTCTCCGACACCGGAAAGCAGCGCGGGCGCGACTCGGCGCCGGTCGGTTTGGGACTAGATCGGCGCTGTCCCTGCCGCGCCTGCGCTGCAGATTGAGGTTAGCAGGAGCGTGACTCGGCGCTGTCCCCTTCTGGTTATGGCGCTGTCTCTACCACGCCTCGCGAACCCCAACGGCTCTGTATCCACCCTAGCTTTCCAAAAGCTGACAGAACCTGTGCGGCAATTCACAAACAAACAGCAACTGTTGTGACGCACGCGGACCATGCTCACTGCCGGCCGCTGACCGCCCCATCAGCCCGTGCAGCCAAAAATGAAACCGATCGCTCCCGAGCCTCGCGCAAAGTATTTCTCTACGGTATAGGCTCGGGCCGAGCACAGACTTCAACGAACCCAGTCATCGCGACCAGAAAATTGGTCTTTGAGCATGCGTGTGCGCACAGCATGATATGCTTTGGTAGTCTGTTCAGTTGAAGGACTGTCCTCAGAGAGGGGGTGGTGCGCGCCAATTCGTATTCGCTTGGCCTCAATACTCGCGAAGGCCGCATCGGGCTGCGCAACGTAGTGCCGACCGTTACCGACCAGTGTTGTGGGCCGGCAGCTTTGCCGTATAGCCCGGCTATATCGCGTGTCTAATCGGTTAAGTGGTTGGCCGGCAAGTTTTTCAAATGACGAAACACATTCGTTAGCCGCATCACCACAGCGGCAGGAAGTCGCAGTCGATCACCGTCTCCGAATAACCAGTCGCCAGGGGCGGGTTCATCAGCCGCGAATAGAGCTCAGGATCAATGGCCATCGATGAGTTGAGGCGATATCACATGGCGCTTAGCCCGCGCCGCCTGAGCTTAGGCCGTTTTCCGAGGTGCAGCCAACGCCATCGGCTCCGATCGGTTCGATGCGCCAGCATCGGGTCTGCCAACTAATGCGTGCCGCCGCGGTTACTATCGCATAGAGCGCTGTCAATTGTCACTACCAGATCTGAGTGTTTGGGGAAGCAACACTTGTATCGTAAGGTTACGGAAAGGTCGGATGCACATATGCGTCTTTCCATCAAGCTTCGAGACGCAATGCCATGGCAAACCTGAACCTCAGCTCCCAATCTTTCGCCGATGCATGCGCGCGACAGCGGACCGCCACCGACCAAAAACTCACTAAATTTGAAGCACTGATCCCGAGACGTTCAGGTTTCCAGACGAGACGTGTCATGAAGCCAATAGCGCGGGTCGCAGCAGCAACAAGGCGGGCTCGGGCACTCTCCGATTTCGACCGGTGCTGCGCAATCTGGTGGCTCTATCGCCTCCATTTCGGCATCAACCGCAACGTGATTTTGGGACTTGCCGCCGTCACGGTCGCCTAGGAGAGATCCCGCTGCGGCATAAGCGACTCGTTCACATCGTTCAACATTGCCGTTTGCATCAATCACGCGAGAATGATGATTGTCAAAGGATGATGTTGTGGCACTGTTGGTTGTCTAAACGCGGTTCTTTTTGATAGTGCGAGCAGGATAAGGCATACTACAGGAAAACACGAGAGTGTGCTTTGCCGGGGCTGGATACGCGACGGAAGACGCGGACGACTTCTACAGAACTGTATGCAAGAATGAGTCCGATAAATTTTATGGTGGCAAAGCCAGATACGCTGAGGGGGCCGCCTCGTAGGCGACTGTCGAAGAATCGAAGCATTCGGCGACGCACGTCTTGGTGAAATAGACTCCAAAAAGCGGATCGGTTGGCTAGCTCGGCTTGAGCGTTCCATCGCAAGGGACGCGGAAGATCAAGGTGGCGCACAAGGCGAAGATAGCGCTGGAGGCTCTGCGGGAGCATGCGACGGTGGGGCCGATCCTGGGGTGCTGTCCAGAAATTCGCACTTTGATCAGACGACGGCTCCGGTTTCAGAGAGTTGTGGGTTATAGAGCGGTCGCATGTTCATGTAGCATTTGGTCGGCCACGCCGTTCCGGCAATGTGCCGCAGCCGGGCCGCCGCCAAGTTGGGGCAGGATTGACTGTCGGAGAAGATGCCGACAATACGGGTTCGACGCCGAATCGATGCGCTTGAGCGGATTTTTCGTTTGAGTCTTCCACCTATGGATGTCCGGCAACGTAAAGTAGGCGAGCGTCTCGTAGGTGCCGGCGGCCTGCTGCTCGCGCCGCTGATGTTCGATTCAGCTCTTGCATCAACGGCGGCGACAAAACTGTCTTGAGCTTCGGCAGATCCGCCAACCATCACGGGTGCCTTGGCCGGCGTTTTCCGTGGCCGTTGCCGGCGGCATGCTGATCTTCGGTGGCGAGCTCAACGATTTCGCTAGGTGCCTCATGTATGTTGTGCTCGTCGCCGGCATTCTCGCGCCACATCTATTCCGATACCGAGAGCCGCTCAGCTTCCAACGCTGATACGGCGAGCGAGAGCTTGCGCACCCCGGTCCGCGAAGTCGAGCAGTACCTCGCGAGCGTCCTGTCAACCCGGCCCATGGAGACGCGCGATGTATTTCGACCGTGGCGACGGCCGAGCTCAATCAGGTCGACCAAGCTCACCGATGATGCGCAGGTTGTTGCTAATGGAGGGGCGCTGTCCTCTTGAGGCTCAGCGCGCGTCTGCTCCACGAAAAATATGATGATTGGCCGGGTCCGTCCGCGCCACCAGCTTCGTGGGTGTGAATCCCCGAGAAGGCGGTCCTGCCCGGCCCATCAATGCCTCTCATCATCCATCTCCTGCAGATATCCAAGCGGTTTCGGCCGCATTGGACGGGGAGCGCATGGAGACGAGCTCGCTGCATCGAGCGTGAGTTGCCGTAGGAGAGGCAGAGCGTCGCCAGATCAAAGCTCCTGCCGAGTCAGAAGTGGTAGTTCACGCCAACCCGGATCGTATGAATCTGCTGCTTGAAGGAGATAGGCGTCCTGACCCCAACAGCGATGGCACCAGGCGCACCATCTCCCGTCTGCACACGGCCTGCTGCCGAGACCGGAAGCGCCACGTCTTGCCTGCCGAAATCGAAGTAGTCATACTCAACTTTCGCTGACCAGCCGGGCAGGAAGGCATACTCGATGCCCGCACCCAATGTGCCGCCAAAGATGTTCTTGCTCGCTCGTCCATCGACGGCACCGTTAGCAGCAAAGCCCGTCCCCAAATTCGACGTAACGGCGAAGGACTGGTTGATGCCAATGCTGGAATCGGCCCAAGCCGCCCCGCCCTTGATGTAGACCAAGCCGCGGTCGCCCACCGTGACGCCAATCCGTCCGGTGATATCCGCAATCCATTTGGCCTCGTGCGTGCAGTTCAAGAGGACAAAGCAGCCAGTGCGCCCCTTGATACCACTCCATAAAAAATCGCCTTCCAGGCCGTACACGATCACGCCAGACTGCAAGTTGTAACCGGCTTGTACACCGCCGAGGAAGCCGTTCATCTGTACCTGCGGCATTGGCACATTCAAATCGACAGTGCCTCCGATGAGCTGGTTTACAGACTGGTTGACGGGAGCGCCAATGAATGTATTGCCCACACCGAGGTCGGTCTGGCTGTTCCCCCAACCCGAGCCTAGACTGCCTCCGATGTAACCTCCAGTCCAGCTGAAGAGAGGAGCAACGGGAGTTGGCGCTTTGATAACAGCTGCCGCAGGCAAGTCAGCAGCCAAGCTTCCGCTCCCAAAAGCAATCGCCCCGAATGCAATGATGCCCGCGAGCGACAATTGCTTGTTGCACTTCATCCTAGAGTCCTCCTGCTGGACACAGAAAAATATTGCGTAGTTTGGTCCCAAGTTGTGGTTATCTCGATATTTCGAGCTGGCAGGCAGATCACCTCTCAAATCCGGTAGGGGGCGCCAAAGCTTCGGTCGTGTCTCTGATGGTGGTGTAGCTCGGTAGAGCAAAGCTTTGCCGAAGTTACCGGCACTTCTCCGGTAGGATCAGGGCGCGACACGCCCACGCAACCGAGGAACCACCGATGACCGATGCCATGACGAACCTGCGCACGCTCGTGGAGAAAACCCCTGATGCCGATCTGTTGCGCGAGACGATCGGCTTTGCGGCCAAGCGCCTGATGGGGCTTGAAAGCCAAAACTAGTCTCGGCTATGGCGAGAAGACCCTCGAGCGACTGGCCCAGCGCAATGGCTACCGCGACGGGATCTGGGGGGCCGCGCTGGCGCAGTCGAACTACGCATCTCAAGCTGCGAAAGGGCTCCTACTTCCCTGGCTTCTCGGAGCCGTGCCCGATGCAAGTTAAGAGCTGCCGGCGCGTGGTCTCCGCCTTCGTCGCCTCCGCGTTCGCCCAGGACGATTGAGGCCGCTCTCGACTGTTGAACCTCACGGGGCCGTAGCAGCATTTACGAGTCGTCCAGAAACGATGGTCCCGGTCAACAACTGGCCCAAACTTCGGCGTCGTCGCATGATCTGAGGCCGGCAAACTGGACCATTTCTGGCTAGAGTTGGCGCTGCATAAATCCCTCGACTGGCAGGAGCGACGACGATGAAGGCCTCGAAGTTTTCGGACGCCCAGAAGGCGTTCATTCTCAAGCAGGGCAGCGACGGGGGCGCGGTGGCGGAGATTTGCCGCAAGGCCGGGATCAGCCAGGCAACCTACTTCAATTGGAAGAAGAAGTATGACGGGCTGCTGCCGACCGAGATGCGCCGGCTGAAGCAGCTCGAGGACGAGAACGCCAAGCTGAAGAAGCTGGTCGTCGATCCGTCGCTCGACAAGGAGATGCTGCAGGACGTGATCCGCCGAAAGCCATGAAGCCTGGTCGGAAGCGCAAGCTGGTCGATGAGGTTTGTGGTGAAGTGGACCCCCGGATTGTGGACCCCCGGATTGTGGACCGGCGGCTTAGGTGGTGCGGATGCCGTTCCGCTTTGATAAACGGAGCGGACCATGAAGAAGATGAGACGGAAAATCGATGCGGCGCTGAAGGCAAAGATCGCCTTGGAGGCGCTACGAGAACAATCAACGGTGACGGATCTGGCGGCGCTACCAGGTGCATGTGAACCAGATTTATGCGTGGAAGAAGCAGCTTCAGGATCAAGCGGTTCGGGCGTTCGACGCGGGCGCCGGTCGGGATGGCGAGGCGACCCACGAACTGGAGGTCGAGAAGCTCCACGCCAAGATCGGACAATTGATGGTCGAGCGAGATTTCTTAGCCAGGAGGTCCGGAAGATGAGCGCGCCGGATCGCCGAGGATTGCTTCAGCGCGATCATGAGAGTCTATCGATCCGCCGGCAATGCCAACTGCTGAGCGTTGCGCGATCGAGCGTATATCGGCCGCCGCGGCCGGCCAATGACAACGACCTTGAGCTGATGCGACGGATCGACCAGCTGTTCATGGCCTGGCCGTTCCTGGGCTCGCGGCGGATGACGGCGATGCTCAATGGCGAAGGCTGTCGCATCAATCGCAAGCACGTGCAGCGGTTGATGCGCAAGATGGGCATCGCGGCGCTGGGACCAAAGCCCAGAACCACAAAGCCGGTGCCGGGACACAAAATCTTCCCGTATCTCTTGCGCCTTATGGTGATCGACCGGCCAAATCAAGTGTGGGCGGCCGATATCACCTATGTGCCGATCGGCCAGGGCTTTCTATATCTGGTGGCGATCATCGATTGGGCGAGCCATGCGGTGCTGGCTTGGCGCCTGTCGAACACGATGGACACATCGTTCTGTGTGTCTGCGCTCGAAGAGGCCTTGGCGCGCTTCGGCCGGCCTGAGATATTCAATACCGACCAGGGCAGCCAGTTCACCAGCGCCCCCTTCATCGGCACGCTGGCCGCAACCGGCGTCAGGATCTCGATGGACGGTCGCGGCCGCTGGATGGACAACGTGTTCATCGAGCGGCTGTGGCGCTCGCTCAAATAGGAGGACATCTATCTCAAGGGTTATTCGGATGGCCACGAGGCCAAAGCCGGAATCGCCCGATGGATCGAGTTTTACAATTTCCAGCGCCCCCATCAGGCGCTGGAAAACCGCGCGCCGATGGCGGGCAGGTGTCACCGGCGCATTCGGCGAAGAGGCTGTGGATATGACCTTCTCGCAAGCGAGAAGCTTGGACAACGCTGCGCGTTGCCCACATCCCCACAGCCACGACAGCAGCAAGCAACAGTGGCGTAAAGTATCGGGAAGAACGAACGGTAGCAAGCTGCACTTAAGAAACCAGACCCGGTGGTCCTCAACATAGGGTCCACTTCAGTATCCCGCCTCCGAGAAGGCCGAGATCATCCATTTGGTCGAGCAATCGCACCTTCCGGCCAAGCGCACACTGCACAAGCTCGGGATCCCGCGCGCCACATTCTATCGCTGGTATGATCGCTACGGGGTGGGAGGCGTTGAAGCGCTGGCGGCATCAGTCTCGACCAGACCGTGTCTGGAACCGCATCCCGGACGATGTGCAGGAGCTGCTCAACCAGGCGGACCGACTTGTCGGCGGCAGGGATGCTATGGTGGTTATCGATGACACCTCACTGCCGAAGAAGGGTGAGCGATCGGTTGGTGTTGCGGCTCAATCCGCGTCGGCTCTCGATAAAACCGCAAATTGCCAAACGCTGGTGTCTTTACGTTTGCGCGCGGCGAAGTGCCAGTGATGGTCGCGTCTTTTTCTGCCTGACAGCTGGACAAGCGACACGTATCAAGAGCGCGCGTGGATCTCACAACCAAATCAAGCGTAGACGCCAGAGTTCAGGCCGAGTGAGCGTCGTTGCGCAGGATCCCCATCATTACTGGTAGGTGCCCGACCGTTGGGATGTCGCATACTGGGCTACAGTGTTTACGCAGACGAGCCGACGGTCAGAGCTGCGCTAGGCGACACGAAGCTGCTACATTGAGATAGCATACTCATTGACCGGAACAGGAGCACCGTCCTTCAACGGAGGCGGCTCATGACCTACACAATCACATGTCATCGAACGGAGTACGGCCGAAAGTATTTCTCCGTTCAAAGGCCGAGCGCGAGAGAAGCTCTGTCCAAGGCAGAGTTTCTTGAGATGTCCGACATCCAAATTGATTACATTGATACGCCTACGGACGGACGGGTTGACATGCGAACGCTTCGGACGTTGGCCGAAAAAGAGCGCGCCTAAAGCTCATCTCGATGGCTGAGGCGTCCAAGGATATCGTCACACAAGGATATCGTCACATCGGGCAGACGAACCTAGCGCGGTCGGGACCTGCAGCGACGTACGTAAGATCCAGCTCGGCCTCCAACGCCAGTTGCTCTTGAGTAACGTGCTTTTACGCACGAGCCGGCCGTCGTTTCTGCCGTTCGCCCGATCGCCTCAGGGCGCGATGATACCGCGCGTGGTTAGAGCAGCCACGTAGGTTGTTGTTTTCCAATGGCCGCGCGGAACGGCGGCTTGCAGACGTTCGCCGCGTTGGCAGCGGCCATGTGTTCGCGCCATGTTGGTCGATGCCCAGGTCTCATCGATGAAGACGAGGCGGTCACGATCGAGCTTGCGCGCCTGGTGGGCATCGATCCGGTGGGACTTGCGATCTCCGCCCTTCTTGCGCAGGCTGTCGAGATGGAAGCCGAGGCGTTTAGCGCCGGGATGAAGCACTTGAAGCTTCCCGACGGCCGCGACCGCCTCGTGCGGGACGGCCATGGTCCCGTGCGGACGATCCAGACGGGGATCGGCGCCGTCGAAGTCGCCCGGGTAAACATTCGGGATCGCGCGGTGGCCCGCGATGGCGAGCGGATTCGCTTCACCTCGGCGATCTTGCCGTTGTGGGCACGGCGCACGAAGAGCTTGGATGCACTTTTGCCGGTGCTGTACCTGCGAGGCATCTCGACGGGCGACTTCCAGGAGGCGCTGGCGACGCTCTTGGGCAAGGATGCGCCGAATTATTTCTCCGGCGGTCGTTTCCAGACTGACGACGGGGTGGCAGAACGACTACAGCATTGGCAGAAGCGCGATTTGTCGGCGCGCCGGTACGTATACGTGTGGGCGGACGGCGTCTTCCTGCAGGCTCGCATGGAAGACCACAGCACATGCATGCTGGTGCTGATCGGCGAGACGGCGGAAGGCAAGAAGGAACTCATCGGCTTCTAGGTCGGCGTGCACGAGAGCGCGCAGAGCGGGCACGAACTGCTCGTCGAGGCGAGAAGCTGATGGAAAGTAGATTGCGCTGAATCGCTCGTTAAGGCGCGCGTCAGGATTGGTTGTTCGGCGGCCGTTCGATGAACCTGCGGCTGCCGTCGAGCAGTTCGAGGTTATTGGCGATGACCGGGTTGCCGGGGTCGAGCGAATAGGCCTTTTCGAACTTTCGTCGTGCGCCGGCGAGATTGCCGCGCAGCATGTATGAATAGCCCCGATTGTTCAGGATCCGAACGGTCTCGCCGCCAAGCCGGATCGCCTGCGCATAAGCCTGATCGGCCAGATCGGCGGTCGGTTCCTGCACAGGGTCCCCGCCCGGCGGCTCTATGAGAACCACGACTGCGGCGTCCCTCAGTGTCTGTTTACACCCGCCAAGGACTATTCCCAACCAGCAACAAGTTAGAACTAAGATGATGCGCCGCATAAGCGTTGTCCCCCGGCTCAGCGGCCTTATGGAAATATCGTCGCTAAATTACTCAACCCAACGCCCCATCGTCCTTTACCTGCCAGCTGGTGTTCCGCCGACCGGCATCGACACGCCGGTTGACGAACCTGCCCCCAATCCCTCGATGTTAAGGTTCTGCGTCGGCGTTGTCCGCACACCCATTTGCCTGGTCGCATCGCTAATGTCGGGAAGCTGATCCACCGGCTGTTGCGTTTTGCCATAGCGTGTGACCGCGGCACCAACGCACGAGCGTCGTAAGCGATCCTGCGGTCGCCGACGTATCGCGGCCAGGGATGGATCGTGTGCATGACGGCATTGACCTGCTTGGCATCGCCCGCGGTCATCGTGATGGTGTTCGAACGCTGGAAGTAGCGATCCACCTCGTCATGACCGGCGAGGCCATAACATCCGCCGAGCAGGAGCGGCGCGAGCAGAGCCAGATACCTGATGGTCATCTCTCGCTTGCTTTAGTTGAGGGTTTTCACGACCGGCTGGTCGGCAACAGTAGCGGCCGGCGCCGGAAGGGGCGCCCTGACCTCGGGAGCGATGATGTGCCCGTACGGACCCTTCACTTCACCACCGGAATTGACGTAATCGTTGTAGCGCTTGCGGACTTCCATCTGACCAATTGAGGAAGAAATCGACGTCGTTTGCCGGAAGTCGGGAGTCGAGCGGCGATGCCTATTGCTGGCCGGGTGCCGCCGGCGCAACCAGGCGCGGCGTGACGATGATGACCAGATCGGTTTCCTCCTGCTGGTACGATTTGCTGCTGAACAAGGTCCCGATCACGGGCACCGAGCCGATCCAGGGAAGTTGCGAAACGTCCTGGCGATTGCGAGTCTGCAGCAGGCCGGCGATGGCGAAACTCTGGCCGTCGCGCCGTTCGACCGTCGTGCGTGCATCGCGGCGGGTAGGGGTGGAACGGTCGTCCCCTGGATCGTCACTGCATTGGCGAAATCAAGTTCACTGACCGACGGCTCGATCCGAAGGTTGATCACGCTGCGCGAGAGCACGGTGGCGACGAAGCACAACTCGACACCGAACTTCTTGAAGTCGATTGTGAGGGCTGGAAAGCCGTTCGTCGTTTGGGTCGGGATCGGGACGGGAAACTCGCCGCCGGCAAGGAAGCGGGCGGCATCGCCGGAAAGCGTGGTCAAGTTCGGTTTCGCCAAGCTGCGAGCCAATCTTTTGGTTCCCAAATGCAGAGATCAGCACGTCCACCGAGCCGCCGCCGGCGGTCCTAATAAGGCGACCTCACGTTGCGCAACATCGCTGGCGCGCTGGGGGTCGAGTGTTTCCACGCGCGAGGTTTTCTGCGACAAGGGCGAATGCCTGACGCGCGTCGGCAAATCCCTTGTTGCGAGCGACATGCTGCATCTAACGAGATCGGGTTCGGAATTCCCGGTTTCGTCGATCGTCTCAAAGCTGGGTGTCGAATAGGATGACGCTGCGGTCCAATTGACGGGGTCGGCGCAAATCAGCTGTCAATCGGGCTATGCCGACCGCGTCGAGCTTCTCGCGGATCATTTGATTAGATGCGCCGGCATTGCGGCAGTCTGCCCTGACAGGGCGGGCACATTGCCGCGGACGACCGCTTCGGGCTGTTCCCGAATTGCCGTTTGCTGGCCCGCCCGGCAACCGGGCGAAGGTCGCGGCGCTGCGGGTGTGCTCGGTCGTCCCTCGGACTGCCGCCATACTGAGAGCCGGGTTCAGGAAGAACTGCCTATTGCTGAGCGCCGCCTCACAGCGTCAGATGTTGGCTGTTCGCTTGAACCACTTCCTTGGTAGGCCAATGTAGTAGCCGCGCCTGCGAAGCTCTAGCCCGGATCTATTGAGCGTATCGCAAATGGATTTCACAGGCGTGCCGGCATCAACAAGCTTGCGCAGCAGTTCGTCTTCTCGTTTGGTCCAGCGAGGAGAGCCGAGAGTCAATTTCAATCCAACCTCTTAGCCCACACTTCGTCACACTCTAATCTGTTCACATGAATTTCGCCATCCTAAAATTTCGCATTCCAGAACACGACCTAAAATCGTAGAAAAAGCTTGGGCCTCCGGCGCCTTGTCTGTCCCAGTTATCGCGTCGGCCTCAAGAAAGGAATGGCAGGCGAGGCGCTCCTTCGAAAGCTATACGTTGGCATAGACGAAGCTCCCGGATCCTCTGCCAACGAGATTTCGGAGCCACTAGGATTCAGCCAGACTTGTAGGACAACCTGTGAGATGGCCGTGCGGCCGAGGAGTTAACCCCGCTAGACCGGATACTTGACCCGCGATGAGCGGCCCCAGCCGCAACTATGTCGGCAGCTACATCAGGACGTCGAAGTGGGGAGCTATCGGCTATCGCCGCGATGGGCTAACGCTAGAATTAGTCCGCCGCGCGGCCACCACGCGCCCAGCCGAGAAGAACTCCGCCATTCTCAAGGGGGGACAAATTCGCAAGCAAGTTTGCACATTGCCCGCATCACGTGCGAAGAAAGCAAGACGTCCGTTCCCCGGCCCAACAGCGTTGGATGTGGGGAGCAATCAAACGCTCCCAGCATAGCAGCACACGTGCTCTGTTTTGGCCTTGCAGTTCCATTCCCGCATCTCGTAGGATGGAAGCTAAGAGGGAACCCGGTGCGCCGGCGACGGCTATTCCGAGGCTGCCCCCGCAACTGTAAGCGGCGAGCGGTTGTCATCGTGGCGCGGTGACGCGCACTGTCCGTGACGACATCGTCGACGTCGCCAAGACCATGGTGAAGCTGGAGGAGAACTTCGTCGACCTCGCCTTCGGCCTCGGCAAGATCGAGGGCATGCGAGCTGAGCAGATCCACGCCTACGTCCGCTATGTCGCCGACTGGCGACTGACCCAGCTGCGGATTGCCCCGGTCTTCGGCTTCTTCGAGGCCAAGGAGGGCGGATTCACCCAGCTCAAGGCGCATCCATTGCCGTGGCTTGTCGAGATTCTCAATGGTGTCGAGCACGCCTATTTCTTCGAGCAGCGCGCCACGGAGTACTCCAAGGCGGCAAGCCGCGGCAGCTGGGACGGCGAAAACGGGGTGTGGGCGGCTTTCGGCCGTATCTAGCCCATCTTTATTGATGAAGGGCCTGTGGGTGGCTGGCGAGGCGAGTGTGGTTTGACCCGCTGATGGGACGTGAGATTCGGTTGCTGAGACCAATTCTGCGCTGACATCATCGAGGCAACCACACCGGCCATGGGCGACGATACGATTCTGCCCTTCCTGTTTCCAGCGGTCGGGCGCAAGACGATCACAGCCGCCTTTGATGGTGGGCGGCTGTTTTCAGCGGCTATGATGTGGAGGGCTCCACGACCCGAACCCGCTCGAATGCGACAGGCGACTAAAGGACTCCTCGTTCTGTGGATTCATAGCACCCGAAGGATCATTGAAATCCCTTGGCTGCCTTCAAAAGCGCCCCGAGCTTATCCGGCGGCGTCCCGACCATCGACCGCGCCTCCGGCCGGTCGAACATAAGGCGATCAGGCCAGCCTAGCTGTCCTCTCACCGATGACTTTTCTAGTGAGCGCCTCGTGGCCAACCGAATAACCCTTGAGATAGATGTCCTCAGTAATTGTCAACACGAAGCTATTGCCCGAGCAGTCGTGTGCTTGACGCTCGCAGCCATCATAGGCTCGTCTGTATTGTTCTCGACGGCAAGCGGCTCACACGGGCCGCTTTTCGTTTTATGGATGGCCGCGCAGTCTCGTCAGCTTTTGGTCAGCCAGCGCGGATACGGAGCCCCGGAGTTAGCGGGACGTGGCAGGGACAGCGCGATGGCACCAGAACGGTCAGCGCCGAGTCACGTGCCGCTAGCTTCTATGGTAGTGCGGGCGGGGCAGGGACAGCGTCCTGTCATGCCCCAAGCCAACAGGCGCCGAGTCTCGCCCGCACTGCCTGCGATCCCTCACGGACACTCAGGGAGCGAGAGGAGATTGTCCGGTTGAATTCCATCCACTGTTGTCTTGATGTACTTGTGTCGGCCGTCGGTCGCGACGATGACCTCGACAGTGATGCCTGATTCTTCGACGTAGAACTCCCACTCGCGGCTTTCGATATCTCCAATAGTCTTCGCGACGGATAGCCTCCATCGCGTTCCGTCTGAATTCAGCCCGCCGACAAATTTGATTCTCTCATGTGCGTTTCGCCTGTCAGACGTGTTTATGCAACGAATGCGCACGCGTTTTGCCATGCGGGGTCTCCCGTCTCTGCAGGCTGTCGGACCAGCTTAGAGATTGCCTGACGACGTGGGGCCGACCGGTTCTGGTAGTTGTGCCAGGGCTTTTCCTGATGAATGTATCGTACCGTCGGCTTCTTCCGCTGCTGTGAGGCTGGCTGTGTCGAAGTTGGCGGTGCGTTGCAGGGACAGCGCTCTGCCTCCAACGGCTCGGGCGCCGAGTCACGTTGCCGCTAACTTCGACTGCGGATGATCCAAGCAGGCGGTGATCACCAGGGGCGAGGACCCTCGGGAGCGTAAGTCAACGCACCCGCTGCCACTGGCTGATTTTGTCCGGTATGCCCAGGTTTGATGGGTCTCCGGCCGAAGGCCAAGAGCATGTCTCGTTCGCCAAGTCTTCGGCCGCGGAGGCTGGCGAAGCATACCGCCCCAATGTCTCATCACCGAGCGTGACCGTAAAATCCTCCCCAGTGGGAACGATCTGAGCCACCCCAGCGTGAGTTTTGTAGAACCATTTCACCATCTGCGACCCTTCCATGAACGTGCTGTGGTTTCACGTCCGAATGTACCTCGACGGCGCTGAGCATGCTCGCACCACCTTACATTCTCGTCCCCACCAATTCTGATAGGCGCCCCGGTTACTTGTCCGCGCTATTATCTGGTGGCGCCAGGGAGAACGTGACCCTCTCAGGAGCAAGGTGGCCGGCCTTGCCGTTCCAAGGGGGAGGGCTGGCCACCGATGTTAGGGGTGCGTGGCAGGGACACCACGGGGCCAACGGATGCACTCATTCGAGCAGCACATCACCCCACTGCGGTCGCAAGCGCTTGCGGTGCTTGCAGCCAGTCAGGCCCGTGCGGCCGATCAGTCTCTGAGCCAAGCAGATCGCCAAGTCGCGACGTTTAATGCCAGGGAGGCTGAGGCAATGGTAGACATACTCGATTGCGTGAAGCCCAATCTCGGGCCGAAGGAGGCACGGAAGATCGCTGCACGCATACGCGATCTTCTAGGGGGCGCGCGTGAGCACCAACCGGTTCGGGTGGGACCCCTGTGAGACTTTCGCCAGCGTCGCGCCCGCGCTGCTTGCCGGTGCTGGCGCAACATGCGGGCGTCCGAGCCGCCGGCGCGAGTAGGAAAGTGACCAGCTATCCTCTGTAGCCAATTAGATGAGCGACCTCCACTAAAAGGTGGCCGACCATCATGCAGGCGCTTTCGGCCTTATAGACGTCGGCAGTTGTGGCGCGCTCAGGGTATCGAAACCAATACTCTTTGTGATAGCGGCTGAGGTGTTCCGCGTCCTTTGCAGCGCCGGGGCAAAGGCGCTCACGAAGTCCATCGGCTTTTGCTAACAAATCCGCTAGGTCGTGGGACCGCTGCAGCGCAGGTTGATGCTGCCCCTGAAATTGCAGCAATGCTTTTAAGCCATTCTCGATGCTGAAGCCGATGAGAAGGTAGAAGGGAATTCCTATTCGGGAAATATCTTCGCCGGGTGCAGAGGAATGAATGCGTTTGGCACCATCTAGCAATGCAACCGCATATGCCAGCTTGTCGATATGAAACTCCGCGTCTTCTGTCATGAGCGCCCCTGCAGCAAAGTTCCAAGCATGATCAGGCAGTGCTCGCTGAACCTTTTCGCCGCACGAGGCGATTATGATCCCCGTCTCAGCCCAATCGTTCTATTGCTCGTCCCGTCGCCTTTCGTCGTCAGATAGTTTGAGACTGGTCAGGCTTTTTTGTGAAGGGAAGCTCTGGCTCATCAGGGAATGGGTCTTCCTCCAATCTTGCGCAGTGTAGTCGATCAGCTCCGCGGCCCCTTTGGCGCGGGCGAATGCTCGTGGATGGCTGCGGCTATGATGTGGGCTCCGAGCATCCTACCGATCTTGATGGCCGGAGTGCCTGTATGAGCAGATTCTGTCCAGAGCGTAGTGCCGCTAGTTCCATGAGGCCGTAAGCCGCGGTAGTGGAGGCGCCTTGCTCATATTGGTGCCGGCGGTGGTGACCGCCACGATCTACACGGCCTTGCTACAGCAAGGGGTAGAAAAGCTGCAGTGCGACGCGTTAAGAATTCGCGGCGAAATGAGTTCCGCGCTGTTGGCCCGCCGGCTCTAATGGATGTAGCGCGGTCCGCTTAGGTCATTGACCTAACAGATCTTAAGAATGCGCGAGTACACATCGACTTCTTGAGCCGCCTTGATCGACGCTACACTTGGCTCGGCGTCGCGGGCCTCGAACTCGCGGCGAAAGACGGCATGCTCGAAGGAGTAAGTGTCGCACAGCGACCTTGGTTCAGACGGGGCCTTGTCTCGCCGGCGGCTATCGATGTGCATGCCGCTCAACTACTGGCCACCCAGTTGCCTGCATCTCGTGAGCCCTATCGGTATCGACCTGGCAGCGCCGTTGCGCCACGCCGGCTCCGTTGCCGGGGTCATCGGTGCCCACCTTGACTGGAAATGGGTCGCAGAAGGCATGGACTCGTTACAAGTAACCGGCATTGACGTGCTGCTGCTTTCGGGGGATCGAACCGTCATGTTTGGTCCGCCCGATCTTATCAACAAGCCGCTCAACATCGGCTCCGCGCTTGCGGCTAGTCGCGTCACGACTGCGTCTCTGCGCGAACGTTGGCCTGACGGCAGGGACTACTTCACCGTGATCGTTCCGACGGTCGGCTTCGCGAACCTTCCAAGCTTCGGTTGGTCTCTTCTGGTTCGGCAGAGTGCCGACGAGTCGCTTGCGTCCACCCGTAATCTAATCCATTCTGGAGCAGTTTCGGTGCTTGTGCCATTGCCACACTAGCACTGCTCTTTTGTGCGGCGCAGTGGCTGAGGACGCCCCTTCGCCGGCTCTCGAATACAGCGGAGGCCCTCTTGCACGATCCATCCGCGCACCCGCCATATTCGGAGACACGCTTCATTGAAGCGGCGAGGCTCAGTGACGCGCTAGCTCGCATCCAGTCGAAGCTGATGGGCATGTTTAGTCCCACACTTTGATGGTGCATCCTTGTCGCACGATTCGAAGGAAGCGCTATGGGACATATTTTACACGGCTGCGCCACCACGACGGAGGCAGTCCGTCGAGCCATACAAAATAGTCAAGAGAGCCTGAGAGGTCTCCCCAAGCGCTACGGGATCAACCAGAAGACTGTCGTGAATGGAAGCAGCGCGAGACTGTCACCAATCGTTCGACTAGGCCCAAGGAAGCCAAGTCGACTGTCCTTTCCATCGAGGAGGAGGCGATCATCGTTGCTTTCCGGCAGCATACGCTGTTGCCACTCGACGATTGCCTTTATGCGCTGCAGCCGACCATCCCGCATCTGACGCGGTCTTCCCTGCATCGCTGGCTCCAGCGTCACGGCATCAGCCGATTGCCGGAAGTCGGCGGTAGCAAGCCCTCGAAGAAGAAGTTCAAGGCTTATCCGATCGGCTACTTCCACATCGACATCGCCGAGCTTCAGACCGCCGAAGAGCAAGCTCTACCTCAACGTCGCAATCGATCGCACCAGTAAGTTCGCGTTCGTGCAACTGGCTAGGAACACGGGAAGGACTTCGGCCGCGGCCTTCTTCGAAGCTCTTATTGCGGCCGTCCCCTACAAGATCCACACGGTTCTCACCGACAATGGGATCCAGTTCACCTTCCCACCGCGGGATGCGGACGGCCCGACAGCAAGATACGCGACGCATATGTTCGACATGCGCTGCCGGGAGAGCGGGATCGAACATCGGCTGACTAAGATCAAGTATCCCTGGACCAATGGTCAGGTCGAACGCATGAACCGCATGATCAAGGGCGCGACCGTCCAACGCTATTACTACGGTCGACACGATCAGCTCGAAGCTCACCTTGCCAACTTCATCAACGCCTACAACTATGCTCGGCGGCTGAAGACCCTGAAGGGCCTCACACCCGACGAATACATTTGCAAATGCTGGACTTCCCAGCCCGAACGATTCAAACTCAACCGCTCCAGCAAATGCCGTGACTAAACACCTAGTGCAGCTCACTGGGCTGTGCGCCTTAGAGGCAGCAGCCGCACGCGCCACGTTGTTGGGAAGTACTCAAAGCGGGCATCGGCCTTTATTGGTGGCGCACTCTGGCCAGACCAGTTCGCCATCTCCGCAGCGAAGCCCCGGCATCTGGAGCATGCGAAGCGTCTCCGATCTTGGTCAATAAGCCGTTCGCAACATTGGCGTGAGTGGGGGCGAAGAACCGTGCTGTATCTCTCCAATAACCTTGAAGCCGTGACGTTGGTAAAAGGGAATGTTTTCCGGGTTCGAACTTTCGAGGTAGGCAGCGATGCCCTGCTCATCACATCGTTGAAGAGCGTATTTCATCAGCAATGTGCCAAGCCCTTGTCCGGCCCAGTTCGGATCGACGGCAATGAGAGGCAGATACCAATGTGGCTCCGGCGGATGATGTTCGGCCATTCCCTGCCGGAGGTGTGCCATATCTTCGGTGACCTCCGGGCGCAGGGACAGCGCCATGATTGCGTCCAGCGCATCTTCATCTTGCTGCACGTCGGAAGGCAGCCACAGGGCCGCGGCGCAACTCTCTCCGATGACGTATGCTGTGCCATGCTCGAATGCTCGTCCGCCACAGGCGTTAACGAATTGAGGCATTCTCCTAAGATATTGCCCTGGGTCAGGCCAACTCCAACGCATCAACGGATCGGCGGCAAAGCCGAGCACAATTGTCCAGACGGTGCTTGCCCGAATGCTTGCGTTCGCAGAGGTGACTTCCATCTCCGTTGTCATGATGTCGTTCTTGGGGGGCAGAGTTGTAAGGGGGACACGGGGCCGATACCTCGGAACGGGAGCGGAATGAAATGCAGCATGGAGGTTTCGTCGGGCGCATTTGGTTTCTGTTCGGGCTCTCCTCCTGCCTCAGAAGGCCGCCTTCGACGGTCGCTTCGGACGAACGCGCCTCGGTGGCTGACCCTTGGATCTGGATCTTCGTGGCGAGCACCAGTGCTTCCGGGCCTGGGAGCGTCATCTGGATCCTGCCCTTCCTAAAGGGAGCGTCAACTTTCTTGGCCTCGACAACGTTCGGCAGGCCGCTCGAAAGAAACCAGGACGCTTTGAGATTGCAAGTACGAAGAAGTCACGGCACGCAACCGATACGAACATCGTGCGATGGCTGCGATTGAACCGGGCTCCCGGCACGGCCAAGCAGGTTAGCAAACGTCGCGCGTCGACGTCGAGATTGGCAACGATTTTTATGAGGCATCACCTTGTCTCCCATTGAGCTGTTCTGCGTAAGGTCTCCTGTTCAAAACACGTGCCAACTGCCAACTGGTGGCAGGCAAATCTCCAGTTGTGGAGAGTGAAGAAAGAGCGGCAGGCGGCATTGTTGACCCTTCCTTTTCGCACGGTCACGAGGAGGTCGATTTGGCGAGAGCCGTGTTGCTGACGTTGTCGGGTTGACCAGCCAACGCATTGCGCAAATTGCTTCGGTGTCTGCGCGCGAACGTCGACTCATCACCAGGTTCCGTCATAGCTCTCCACTCTGGCGGCTGCGGATTGTTGGCGGGATTGGTATTGTGCTTGATCATCCGCGCAATCAGTCCGCAGCCGACCAGTGACTGCAGGGCTGTCTCCAATGCATCGGCAGTTGCCTCGGCAAAAACCTCGCAATCGTCAACGTAGGCTGCGAAGTTCTTCAAATACTCCTCTTGCTTCGTCGGAATCTCGATCATCGCCTTTGTCCATTCGTAGAGCGGATACCGCTCGATGCCGTATCTTTCGGCGGTGGCCAAGTATGCGGTAAAGGTATCGAACAGACATTTTGGGGCGGCGCGATGGGATATGAGAGTATCGAACAATGGCCCCAACTTCGGCTCTTGGAGTCTTAGTCGTATCGCCTCCGCCACAGCCGAATCGCTCATACCAAATCTAAGCTGGTATTCCCACTGAGACGTCACGGTTTTCCTCCAGTCGCACCCGACGTGTCTTCACCAGCTACTCCAGGCAGTCCTTCCGGGGCGGTCGTTCGGCGAGTTTTGGGGCGTCAACAAGCATTCACCGCTGGGCAGACCGGGATCTTGCAAGAACGAACAAATTCTGCGCTGCAAGTATTCGGCTGTAGACCAGTTCCGCCTCCAGTTGGGTTATGCATCGGCGAAGACGACGGCAACCTCTGCGACGTTTCCAGTCCCGACACCGTCAGGTTGAGCTTGCCGCGCGCACATGAGGGAACTGCAATCGAACAAGGCGTCTCGAAAGCAAGCTGCGGCATCAATTCGGTGATAGAATTCCAAAAGCGGATTGTTACGTCAACGTTTGAACCTCCTGCCAGAGCGGACCTCGAAAGGCCTGCTTGTGGGGCCATTCGGCAACTCCACAAAACTTCCGCATTTCTGGTCCGCGAAAGGTTCTTCCTTCCAGACCATTTAACATCCTCCGTACAGTTCGGCCTGCCGCTGCATAGTCAGTGAGAACTCATCTCCCTTGGCGATCACAATCAACTCTTCCAAATTTCACTCCCGAAGGTCGTGCTGCCGACCAACAAAACGCAAGCCTGATGTGCCCAAGGCATCGCATTCAGCGATCTTATTGCCGTGGCCACTTATGGCCAGGCACGTCCTCTTTGCGGCCAGTTAGTCAGCGATGCAGCTGCGATTAGGCGAGGCCGTGTCACTAAATTACAATTGAAAGCAACCTTGCGCTCCTCCAAGAAATGGTAGGGAGTGTGCGCTCCACTTTCGGATATCGTCCGCTGCCTACGCTCAGAGCAAGAGCGGGCGCGAGCCAGAGTGAAGGGCTTTGACCTTGACGGGGTTGCAGCCAAGCTTGACCCGGGGCTGAAGTTGCTCCTGAGCAGCGCCCCGGGGATGGATGTTGTGCTCTATGGAGCTGCAGTACGCGCCTGGGATACTGAGCGACTCAGGATCAAGGCAGCCAAAAAGATGGTAGTGGAAGTGGACCTATGCTGAGGACCACCGGGTCTGGTTTCTTAAGTGCAGCTTGCTACCGTTCGTTCTTCCCGATACTTTACGCCACTGTTGCTTGCTGCTGTCGTGGCTGTGGGGATGTGGGCAACGCGCAGCGTTGTCCAAGCTTCTCGCTTGCGAGAAGGTCATATCCACAGCCTCTTCGCCGAATGCGCCGGTGACACCTGCCCGCCATCGGCGCGCGGTTTTCCAGCGCCTGATGGGGGCGCTGGAAATTGTAAAACTCGATCCATCGGGCGATTCCGGCTTTGGCCTCGTGGCCATCCGAATAACCCTTGAGATAGATGTCCTCCTATTTGAGCGAGCGCCACAGCCGCTCGATGAACACGTTGTCCATCCAGCGGCCGCGACCGTCCATCGAGATCCTGACGCCGGTTGCGGCCAGCGTGCCGATGAAGGGGGCGCTGGTGAACTGGCTGCCCTGGTCGGTATTGAATATCTCAGGCCGGCCGAAGCGCGCCAAGGCCTCTTCGAGCGCAGACACACAGAACGATGTGTCCATCGTGTTCGACAGGCGCCAAGCCAGCACCGCATGGCTCGCCCAATCGATGATCGCCACCAGATATAGAAAGCCCTGGCCGATCGGCACATAGGTGATATCGGCCGCCCACACTTGATTTGGCCGGTCGATCACCATAAGGCGCAAGAGATACGGGAAGATTTTGTGTCCCGGCACCGGCTTTGTGGTTCTGGGCTTTGGTCCCAGCGCCGCGATGCCCATCTTGCGCATCAACCGCTGCACGTGCTTGCGATTGATGCGACAGCCTTCGCCATTGAGCATCGCCGTCATCCGCCGCGAGCCCAGGAACGGCCAGGCCATGAACAGCTGGTCGATCCGTCGCATCAGCTCAAGGTCGTTGTCATTGGCCGGCCGCGGCGGCCGATATACGCTCGATCGCGCAACGCTCAGCAGTTGGCATTGCCGGCGGATCGATAGACTCTCATGATCGCGCTGAAGCAATCCTCGGCGATCCGGCGCGCTCATCTTCCGGACCTCCTGGCTAAGAAATCTCGCTCGACCATCAATTGTCCGATCTTGGCGTGGAGCTTCTCGACCTCCAGTTCGTGGGTCGCCTCGCCATCCCGACCGGCGCCCGCGTCGAACGTCCGAACCGCTTGATCCTGAAGCTGCTTCTTCCACGCATAAATCTGGTTCACATGCACCTGGTAGCGCCGCCAGATCCGTCACCGTTGATTGTTCTCGTAGCGCCTCCAAGGCGATCTTTGCCTTCAGCGCCGCATCGATTTTCCGTCTCATCTTCTTCATGGTCCGCTCCGTTTATCAAAGCGGAACGGCATCCGCACCACCTAAGCCGCCGGTCCACAATCCGGGGGTCCACTTCAAGCCGAGGCGGCGCGGGATCGCGGGACCGCGCACCTTGCGCATATCTCGCGCTTTCCCTTTCGGCCTTTGATTGCGCTGCGAACCAGCTAGAGATCGGCCAAAAAAGGCGAGGAAAATTGGCGCGGAAATGGACGCACAAAGCCGCCGTCGAGCTGTGGCTCATCGGGCGAATGCTGCCTTAATGAGCGCAATTTGCGCCAGCAGTCGCCAAGGCTTGTTTCCAAACCCCATAAGAATACTGAGTGTCTTTTGTCCGTGTTGTGTAGCACCAGTGTTCGTTCCTCCAGCGGAAGACGCGCGTACGATATAAACATGGCGTAGCATTGCTGCGATGGCGGATTCTGCCGGGCGCATCGAACAAGATGGAGCAACGGACCGTTACGAACTCTGCCTCGTCAGCTTCTCGAAAGGCTGCCCGCGTACTGGTCTGTTGAAGTGATCTCGGACGTGAGGTTAGCTCGGCCCCGCACAATTTTGACCCATCCAATGTAACAGCTTGGTCGCAGGTGCAGCACGCCGTCTCGGGTGAGCCGCAGGCGGGGGAGGGCCTGCAAGAGGTCTTTGAGCAGCATTTGCGTGGGGCGGGCGAGGCCAACGTGGGAATTCGCGCCCGCGGGAGCCTATCGCCTTTCGATTATCCCTTTCTGTCTGACGTAGAGCGCAACCTCATCCACGCGGTGTTCCAGGATCCCGTTGCGAGCGGGAGGTTGGGACCGATCACCGCTGCATGTTACACCCAGGCTCTTGGTAGATTGGGGAATGATCTGGGGCAGCAGGGCAAGACGATTAACGAGCTCAATCACTCGTCGTTGGCCGCTCACGCTGAACAGTCATTCCCGAGTGACGCGAAAATGCGTCAGGCGTTGAAGGATCTTCATGAGCATCGCAGCGGCACGAATCATCTGGTCAAGGCGGCGATGCAGGAGGCCATCAGGAACCGGGGAGTGAAACCGGGCACCGCGAAAAATCACGCTACGGCTCTTCGCCAATTGGCAATAAGTCTTGCGTCTAGGGGTGAAACGCTTGCTGGACTCGATCACGAGACCTTGCTTGATCGAGCTAAAGCGGCATTCCCGGGTGACATGAGATTCCATCCCGCGTTGGTTTCGCTTTCTAAGTATTTTGCTGCCGGCGATTCAGCTGGCCGAAGCGGCGCCGGAGAGGACGCTTCCGGGACGGACGGCTCTCGGCAGGCCGCCTCCTCACCAATGCTGGCTCTCGTTCCAGAGGAGCTCCGGCGGCTGTTGGATGATCGACCCGACGAGTCGTCGATCATGGCTCCCCCGTCGCCCAGGTCAGGTGGGGTTCCGGCCGAAGTCTGGGACCTGTTCGATGATGCGGTCGAGGAGCCGCCGACGAATCCAGTGGAGCTTCAGCGGCTGGAACAGGGCTTCCGCGAAGAGCTTCACGGACGGCGAGACGATCAAGGCGTCCGCTCAGGTCTGGCTTTCGATGCAGAGCAGTTTCCTCCGGCGAAACTTCGGCGAGTGCTCAATCACCTGGATGATCAATCCATGCCTTCGCAAGCCTCGGTAGATCCAACGGAGCTTCTGCGACTGCAAGAGCAGCTTCACAACGAAATTCAGCGGCAGCCGGATGAACAACCCAGCCGGTCATTCTCCGTCGATCAAGAGTTCAATCTAGAGCAGTTCTCTCCAGGGGCGCTTCGGCGACTGCTGGACGCTGAGCTCGAGCAGCCGCAAGTCCCCGTCAATCCAACGCACCTCAATGCAGGCGCTGGCGTGCTGATGCAGGTTCCCCTCCACGAATTGGAGAGGCTGCCTACAATGCAGCACAGCGGGCACGAACAACCTGCTGCACTGAGCAGGAGCAGCGTCCTGTCGAGCGACGACAACCGACCGACCAACTTCGTGATCAACACTGACCGTTACACGGTGCTGTTCGTACCCCCCGGCATGACGAGGCAGAGCACCCCACTCCATCCGCCTAGCGCCGCCATTGGTTTCGGATCTCGATCGGAAAGCGCTCCGCAGCCCAACGCTCCGTCGGGCAATCAAGCCTCGCCAGCACTGCCTTCCCGCAGGATGGAGCAAGCCGCGCCGGCGTCCGATAGGGCTGAGGCGGTATCCAGAGCGCTCGGCGAGACTTTTGATGTGTCTTTGTCTGTCCCCGAGGATTTCTCCCACGGCACCCAGCCCGCGCCGGGTATGATGCGCTTCAGGCTGGGCCACTGGGGTCTGTTGCCGGATGTAGCACAGCGGGTAAAGACCTACGACATTCGCGGTGAACGCTACACGGCTGTATTGGGACCGGGAGGGCCCAATGATGTTCAGCTCATTCACCTGCGTTCTCCCGCTATCGGCGATACATTTGATGTTTCGTTCGCGGTCCCCAAGGATTTTTCTCATCGCACCCAGCCGGCCCCCGACATGATGCTGTCGACGCTGGGCAAGTGGGACTTCTTACCTGTCGCGGAACATCCAATGATGAACTACGAGATTGGCGGCGAACGCTACACGGCCGTTTTGGGACCGAAAGGACCCGACGACGTTCAACTCATCCATCATTCTCGAATTGCTGATAAGTCTGCGCCAGCGGCTCCGTCCGACGTCTACGACGTCCTTGATTTGCCGACCACACCGGAGGAGCTGACTGATTACGCGAACTATCTGTCGGCGTTCCCGCGCATACTCTCCGGTCCCGAGCTCGGGGCATCGGGTCCGGCGGCCTCATCCCACGACCGTAGCGGGCGGGCTCTCGGCGCCACGGAATGGCTGGGCGACGAGCATATCCAGAGGGACTACGAGCTCCTGACGCAGGAGTTGCAAATGAATTATCCAAATCTTGCAGCCCGAACGCGGTTCGTCGATCCTCTCATAGCCTTTCAGTTGAGTTGGGGCGCCGAGAGCGACGCGCTCAGCGCATTGCAGCGCATCGTCGATGATCCGAATGGCAATGATGGAGCCGACTTCCTATTCCTGCCAGTGAACGATGGCAGTGTGACCGATCCTAACGGCACCCATTGGTCGCTGCTACTCGTAGATCGCCGCACGCGAGGAGAGCCGGTCGCCTATCATTACGATTCCGTTCAGGGACACAATGACGAGCCTGCAGAGCGGCTCGCAGAACGGCTGGGCCTGACTCTGCAGCGAGCCGGCATGGCCCCGCAGCAGAACAGCTATGATTGCGGTGTGTTCGTGGTGGACGGCACACGGGAGCTGGTTCGACGATTGGCGCAAGGAGAGCGGCCACAAGGCGAGCCGCTGCACCTCAACAACCTCGTCGCCAATCGGCAGGCACTCCGGGACCGGCTTAGGGGTTGATCGCGAGTGCGCGTGTCGATTGTTCGCCGTCAGGGCTTGTGAGACAAGCATTGGGATTTTGCGGAGGGAGGATTTCTGGTTCATCGTAGCCACCAGGAGCGAAGATGAGACAGAAAGCCGGACCGGGCAAAGCGTCGGCAGACCAAGTGCTAAAGGACATTCGGCGCCAGACCCGCCGGCAGTATTCGGCGGAAGAGAAGATCCGCCTCGTGCTGGGAGGATTGCGCGGCGAGGAGAACATCTCCGAGTTTGTCGCCGAGAAGGCATTGCCGCCTCGATGTATTACGGCTGGTCGAAGGAGTTTCTCGAGGCCGGCAAGCGCCGCCTGGCCGGCGACACGGCACGAGCTGCGACCTCCGGCGAGGTGAAAGACCTCCGCCGGGACGCCGCCGCCTTGAAGGAGGCCGTCGCCGATCTGACCCTGCAGAACCGTCTGCTCAAAAAAAGTATAAACGGAGATGGGAGGACGAGGCATGAGGTATCCCGCCTCAGAGAAGGCCGAGATCATCCATTTGGTCGAGCAATGGCACCTTCCGGCCAAGCGCACACTGGACAAGCTCGGGATCCCGCGCGCCACATTCTATCGCTGGTATGATCGCTACCGCGAGGGAGGCGTTGAGGCGCTGGCCGATCATCGGTCTCGACCAGACCGGGTCTGGAACCGCATCCCGGACGATGTGCGGGGCCAGATCATCGACCTGGCGCTGGAGTTACCTGAGCTGTCGCCACGCGAGCTGGCCGTGCGGTTCACCGACGAACGAAAGTACTTTGTCTCCGAGGCGTCGGTCTATCGGCTGCTGAAGGCGCATGACCTCATCACCAGCCCGGCCTATGGTGATCAAGGCCGCGAACGAGTTCAAGGACAAGACGACGGCCGTCAACCAGCTCTGGCAGACCGACTTCACCTAGCTCAAGATCACCGGACGGGGTGGTACTATCTCTCGACCGTGCTTGACGACTTCTCGCGCTACATCGTCGCCTGGCGACTTGGTCCCACCATGTGCGCCTCCAATGTCACAGCCACCCTCGACCGGGCACTCGCCGCATCTGGCCTTGACCACATCGCCGTCGCGCACCGGCCAAGGCTTCTCAGCGACAATGGTTCGAGTTACGTGGCGGATGATCTGGCCGAGTGGCTCGACCAGAAGGGCATGCAGCACGTGCGCGGCGCGCCGTACCATCCTCAGACCAAGGGAAAGATCGAGCGCTGGCATCAGACGCTGAAGAACCGCATCCTGCTCGACAATTATTACCTACCCGGTGATCTCGAGCGTCAAGTGGGAGCCTTCGTCGAACACTATAATCACGTCCGCTATCATGAGAGTATCGACAACCTCACGCCAGCCGATGTCTACTTCGGCAGGGCTGAGGCGATGCTCGCAGAACGAAACCGCATCAAGCGCGACACCATCGCAAACCGCCGCTTGCAGCATCAATTGATAGATGTACCGCATCTGGTAGCCGTCGAGCGGCGTGCCCTGACCGGACCATGATCCGCCAGTCCTGGCGAAGTGGGCCGCGCGGTTCTTGCCGGTCACTTGCGTCATCTTGTGCGTGACCGGACCGTCGGGCAGTCGCAGAAGGCTCTTGTTCACCTTGATCCCGGTCAGGACGAAGCCCGACGCGCGATAGATCGTGCCGTCGCCGCACTGGCACCCATCGGCGAACGAGATCACCCAGCCGATGTGCGGATAGTTCTTCCTGATCATCCGCATCGCGATTGCCAGCGCTCGGCTTTCGCTATTGCGCGGCAGCGCCTCCGAGAAGGCGAGCCGGTTTAACTCGAGAAAACCGTTCCACGGCGTCTCGCGGACCAGCCCTTGAATGTTGCTCTTGTCCGTCGACGGGCCGAATGTCATCGCGCCTTCAAGGCGCCCGTTGAGGAAGACGCCGAGCGCGAGGGACGCGTTGTTGACCGTCTTGTGGCTGTAGTGGAGCCGGATGATCAGCGCGTCGGCGTCGCGCTTGGCGATCGGCGCGACGCGGATGTCCTTAGCCGTCGGTGACATGGCGCGCCAGGTATTCCTCGCAGATGCGCGCGAGCGCATTGCCCTGCGGCGACCGGTTCGGGTTCGCGTCGCCCGGCTTGCGCGGCAGGATCGCGAGCTTGATTGCGCGATCGACCGTCTCCCACTGATCGCCGTACAGAATGAACGTCATGTCGCGATATGGGGAGCGGTCGCCATCGGGCAATTCCGGCATCGCTTCCAGCTCGCCGACGCCGACCGAGAGCCGGGACAACTCGCTTTCGGTGATGCCGGTCAGCGATAGCTCAAAGCCGCCTTCGAGAAGGTCGTTCAATTCGAGTCGCAGCATCTCATCATCCCAATCGGACGCATCGGTCAGCCGATTGTCCGCGATGACATAGGCGCGCTTCTGCTGATCGCTCCACCCGCGCGCCACGATGACTGGCACCTCGGCGATGGCGAGCAGTGTGCCCGCCGCCAGTCGGCCGTGACCGGCCAGAACCATGCCGTCATCCGCCGCGAGGATCGGCATCGTCCAGCCCCACTGGCGGATCGATGCCGCGATCTGCTCGATTTGCTCGGCCGAGTGGCGCCGCGAATTCCGCTCATAGGGCCGCAAACGATCGATGGGCCATATTTCCATGGCCCGCCTGCCGACTAAGATATCCATGATTTGCCGTCTTCTGTAGCAGGCAGCACCTGCTGGTGATCGCAATAATTCGTCACGATTCGCGCCGAATCAATTCTGGCAGAATGGTCTCTTCAGGAAGCCACCCGCCTGGTCTTGATGCACAGCACGATTCGCTTTTCTAACCGCTTAGCGGCAGTTGTGACCTTCTCACTGCGTTCTTAACGGCGTCGCCCCCTACTGGTCCTCCTGCATTCAGCTGATTTCGTGCGCTTGCTCGCGGCGACAGGGGCCGATCCTGAAACGCCGCCGAAAACCCTAGAGGTCGACACGACTACCGGACGGGCGCACTCGCGATCAACCCCTAAGCCGGTCCCGGAGTGCCTGCCGATTGGCGACGAGGTTGTTGAGGTGCAGCGGCTCGCCTTGTGGCCGCTCTCCTTGCGCCAATCGTCGAACCAGCTCCCGTGTGCCGTCCACCACGAACACACCGCAATCATAGCTGTTCTGCTGCGGGGCCATGCCGGCTCGCTGCAGAGTCAGGCCCAGCCGTTCTGCGAGCCGCTCTGCAGGCTCGTCATTGTGTCCCTGAACGGAATCGTAATGATAGGCGACCGGCTCTCCTCGCGTGCGGCGATCTACGAGTAGCAGCGACCAATGGGTGCCGTTAGGATCGGTCACACTGCCATCGTTCACTGGCAGGAATAGGAAGTCGGCTCCATCATTGCCATTCGGATCATCGACGATGCGCTGCAATGCGCTGAGCGCGTCGCTCTCGGCGCCCCAACTCAACTGAAAGGCTATGAGAGGATCGACGAACCGCGTTCGGGCTGCAAGATTTGGATAATTCATTTGCAACTCCTGCGTCAGGAGCTCGTAGTCCCTCTGGATATGCTCGTCGCCCAGCCATTCCGTGGCGCCGAGAGCCCGCCCGCTACGGTCGTGGGATGAGGCCGCCGGACCCGATGCCCCGAGCTCGGGACCGGAGAGTATGCGCGGGAACGCCGACAGATAGTTCGCGTAATCAGTCAGCTCCTCCGGTGTGGTCGGCAAATCAAGGACGTCGTAGACGTCGGACGGAGCCGCTGGCGCAGACTTATCAGCAATTCGAGAATGATGGATGAGTTGAACGTCGTCGGGTCCTTTCGGTCCCAAAACGGCCGTGTAGCGTTCGCCGCCAATCTCGTAGTTCATCATTGGATGTTCCGCGACAGGTAAGAAGTCCCACTTGCCCAGCGTCGACAGCATCATGTCGGGGGCCGGCTGGGTGCGATGAGAAAAATCCTTGGGGACCGCGAACGAAACATCAAATGTATCGCCGATAGCGGGAGAACGCAGGTGAATGAGCTGAACATCATTGGGCCCTCCCGGTCCCAATACAGCCGTGTAGCGTTCACCGCGAATGTCGTAGGTCTTTACCCGCTGTGCTACATCCGGCAACAGACCCCAGTGGCCCAGCCTGAAGCGCATCATACCCGGCGCGGGCTGGGTGCCGTGGGAGAAATCCTCGGGGACAGACAAAGACACATCAAAAGTCTCGCCGAGCGCTCTGGATACCGCCTCAGCCCTATCGGACGCCGGCGCGGCTTGCTCCATCCTGCGGGAAGGCAGTGCTGGCGAGGCTTGATTGCCCGACGGAGCGTTGGGCTGCGGAGCGCTTTCCGATCGAGATCCGAAACCAATGGCGGCGCTAGGCGGATGGAGTGGGGTGCTCTGCCTCGTCATGCCGGGGGGTACGAACAGCACCGTGTAACGGTCAGTGTTGATCACGAAGTTGGTCGGTCGGTTGTCGTCGCTCGACAGGACGCTGCTCCTGCTCAGTGCAGCAGGTTGTTCGTGCCCGCTGTGCTGCATTGTAGGCAGCCTCTCCAATTCGTGGAGGGGAACCTGCATCAGCACGCCAGCGCCTGCATTGAGGTGCGTTGGATTGACGGGGACTTGCGGCTGCTCGAGCTCAGCGTCCAGCAGTCGCCGAAGCGCCCCTGGAGAGAACTGCTCTAGATTGAACTCTTGATCGACGGAGAATGACCGGCTGGGTTGTTCATCCGGCTGCCGCTGAATTTCGTTGTGAAGCTGCTCTTGCAGTCGCAGAAGCTCCGTTGGATCTACCGAGGCTTGCGAAGGCATGGATTGATCATCCAGGTGATTGAGCACTCGCCGAAGTTTCGCCGGAGGAAACTGCTCTGCATCGAAAGCCAGACCTGAGCGGACGCCTTGATCGTCTCGCCGTCCGTGAAGCTCTTCGCGGAAGCCCTGTTCCAGCCGCTGAAGCTCCACTGGATTCGTCGGCGGCTCCTCGACCGCATCATCGAACAGGTCCCAGACTTCGGCCGGAACCCCACCTGACCTGGGCGACGGAACACCATCCCCCCCGGTTCCCCGAGAACCGCTCGGACCTGATACTTGTTTCGCATCAAGCTGGTCACGAAACTTCCGCAACGCGGAGATGAGATTTTTGTTCTTCGGAAGCAACTCATGAGCGAATTTGACTCGCGAGTCGTGATCCAACTTAGATATGCTCTGGCCCACGCCCTTAAGCGCCTTAGAAAATCGGCGAAGAGCATCCCGATAAGAAGAAAAGGAGTCGTCTTTGAGTTTGCCGGGATTGGTCAGCTGCTCTATGAAAGGGGCGTCTTCCGCTGAGGGGGCCGCGCGTCGCGCACCACCAGCAACATAGCGGATGTTCAACCCCGTTATAATAAAATTGTCTGGAATGTGAGCTTTGGCGTGCTTGGCCAGCGACTGGTGATCCGTTAGATCGGTCGATAGGCCACGAGCGCGGATATCATTTATCAATCGGCGGAGTCTTGCAGCATATTGATAGACCGGTGCCTCTTTCCGCGAACTTGCATATTGGGCAATCGCCTTGTCGATAATGTCCCGATCTTCCGTAGAGAGATGGGGAAGTTGGTTCCGGCGACGGCCACGGCTGGAGACAGGAGCCGGATCGGGTGGCCGCGCCTCGGGCAAGTGCTGCTCAAAGCCCTCTTGCCTAGCCTGGCCCACCTGCGTCTCTTCCGAGACGTCGTGCTGCACCTGCGACCAAGCTGTTGCGTTGGATGGGTCAAAGTTCTGCCGGTCCACGCTAGCCTCACGTCCAAGATCCCCTGAGCAAACCCTAGTCGCGCGAGCTTTCGAGAAGCTGACTAGGCCGTAGAGCCGCGGCAGGATATTGCTCGGCTTGCCCGAGGTGCGTCTGAGAGCCGATTCCCGGTTTATTGGCCGCTTCCCGCCCGTCCGGGGCTCAATCAAAGCCCAAAACGGAAAGCCCCTGATATGCGCAAGGTGCGCGGTCCCGCGATCCCGCGCCGCTCCGGGCGAACGGTAGGACCCGGTGCAAAACGGATAGGCGCGCCCCGACTCGTGTTAAAGCAAGGGCCGGTCAACCCCGGATTGTTGGTCCACCATGTTGCAGTCTACGCCTGACGAGAAACAGGCCATCATCGACTATATGAACTGGCAGGCGCCCGACCTGATCGTCGAGTTGCGGCGCGGCAATCAGGATGGAAGAGCGCATTGCCTCGCCCTAATTGTTACCGGATGCTGAGCCGTTGCCTCACGTAAATTGCTCCCTTGGATCGGGAGCGAGCGGGGGCGAAGATGGGGTGGCTAAGCATGGCAACGCGGAAGGAACTGACGGCGGCAGCAGGCGCGCGCTATCGGCGTTCGGATCGCGCGAAGAAGACGCGGATATTGGACGAGTTCGTCGACATCACCGGATTCCATCGCAAGCATGCGATGCGACTACTTCGAGGTCAGGAAGACGCGCGCCCAAGCCGAAGGGCGCGACGTCGAATGTATAATGAGGTAGAACACAACGCGCTCGTGCTCCTTTGGGAGGCGTCAGACCGGATCTGCGGGAAGCGGCTGAAGGCGTTAATGCCTGCGTTGATTGAGGCGATGGAACGGCATGGCCACCTCGACCTTGCCCCCGAGATCCGCGACAAACTTTTGGCAATGAGCGCTGCGACGATCGACCGCGCATTGGTGCGGGTCCGAGAAGGATTAGGTCGCAAGCGTCGGCGGCACGCGACGCACTCGTTGCGTCGCAGTGTTCCAATAAGGACGTCGGCAGATTGGAATGATCCGGCGCCTGGATTCGTCGAGGCCGACCTTGTCGCGCATAGCGGTCCATCTGCGCGCGGCAGCTTCATCCAGACCCTCGTGCTCACCGACATTGCTACCGGCTGGACGGAGTGCGCTCCTCTGATCGTGCGCGAACAGACGCTGTTGAGCACGGTCCTGACGGAATTGCGCAAACAATTGCCTTTTGCGCTGCTCGGCTTCGATACTGACAATGATACGGTGTTCATAAACGAGACGCTGAAAGCCTACTGCGAGGCGGCCAACATCGTCTTCACGCGCTGCCGGCCCTACCGAAAAAATGACCAGGCGTTCGTCGAGCAGAAGAACGGCGCCGTCGTGCGCAGGATAGTCGGCTATCGTCGGTTCGAGGGCCTGGAAGCGGCCAAGCTGCTGGCTGAACTCTATCGATCGGCGCGGCTGTTCGTGAACTTCTTCCAACCCTCGTTCAAATTGATAGCCAAGCAGCGCGAAGGTGCCCGTGTACGCAAGACATACAGCGCGCCGGCTACACCACACCAGCGCCTGGCAGCGGACGCCCGCACGCCTGACGCTGTCCGCCATCATCTCCAAGAAATCTATGCCGCTCTCGATCCAGTCGCGTTGTTGCGCGACATCCGCGACGTGCAGGAGCGCCTCGCGGCCCTCGCTGATACCCAACCAATCGGCCATCCTGCTGTGGCATCGCAACCGATCGATCGCTTCCTGGCAAGCTTGCGCACGGCCTGGAAGGACGGAGCCATGCGACCGACGGATCGGCCACTCGTGAAGACGAAAAGAGGCCGACGTCGTCCCGACCCGCTGATCCGGGCAACGCCAGATTTGCGAAAATGGTTTGACGCTGAGCCTTGGCGGACTGGCAGCGAACTGCTCTCGCGCTTGCAGATGGAATATCCTGGAGCCTATCCGAAGAAGCTTCTTCGAACCCTTCAACGTCGGCTGAAATCCTGGCGCAGCGAGCAAGCGAATGCGCTGCTGTTCGCTCCTAGCGAGAAAACGCCGCCAGGGTACGAGGTCACAACACCCCAATGACGTGCGAGGTACCAGCGGAGGAGGCCGGGCGCTCCGAAACCCCGGCCATCTCCGCACCCGGCCTCCTCCTCAACTCAGGCCAGGAGCAAAATAAATGAGGCAACCGATCGCACCCGGGAGCATCAGTACATGAGGCAATACGGCTTCCCATCCAGATTGTCGCGCTATATCGAGTTCTTGCAAAAGGTCTATGCCGAGAACGTGCTGAGCCATCAGCATGTGGCTTGGGATGTTCACACCAACGTCGATCGGTGGTGGGTCATCACCAATCCGACCAACCTGTACTCCCAAGAGCAGTTCCCGAACATGGACTTGGCCGTGACGTTTCATGTCCGGCTCTGCTTGCGCATGCCCCGCAGCCAACAGCCAAAGCTGTCAGAACTCCCGGTCGAGCCGCTTGCGGCTTGCTTTCGCCACTTGACCGAGGCGTCCGACGCCCTCGCGAACGCACAAGAGGTCAGCGACTTCCAAGCCGTCGGCGTACGCTGCCGCGAGGCATTGCTTGCGTTCACGAGCGCTGCGCAAGTGATCGTGCCTTGGGAGGGCGATGAAGGCAGCAAACCTAAGCAGGCGGACTTCAAGGCGTGGGCGGACCACATCTGTTCGACTTGCCTCGGTGGTCAGAAGCACGAGCACCGGCGCCACCTTTTCAAGACGCTGCTGGACGAGTCGTGGCGCTTTTCCAACTGGCTCACCCACGCCAAGGCTTCCACTTGGCACGACGAAGAGGCCGCGACGACCACGGTGGAACATGCTCTTGGCCTGGCGGCGTCTCTCGTGATCCGCCATCTCCGTGGCGTGCCCGACGCATGTCCCGCGTGCGGCTCGAACCGGCTATCTCCTCAACGCGGGTTTCACTCAAGCGTGCCCGATGTCGAGTGGGAACGGCCGACATGCGAGAAGTGCGGGTGGACTGGCGAGCCGGTGCCGATCCTTGGCGATCCCGATGCCTACGTTGCGGAGGACGAAGATCGTCCGCCGCCCGAGGGCGAGTGCGTTACACCCACCGTGCCGCTCCGGGAACTTCGGAAGCCGTCCGGAAGGCGTAGCGAGTAGTTTTAGTCGTGCCATGTCGCCCGCCAACCCTTGCGGTCGACACAGGCAAGCACGCGCTGTCGATCCCAGCCGATCATGTAGCGGAGGATGGGCGCCGTCCGTACCACTAGCCGGGTCCGATCGAAGACCACGGCTGCAAAGAAGTGGGGTGCGTCGATCACGATCAAGGGCGCCGGGCGCGAGCCTTGTCGAGTTCGAGCAGTTCGACCTTGAGGGCATGGTCGCGGAAGCCGAGGGACATCAGCGCATTGTGGGCATCCGTCCACGACAGCGTGCCCGCGACATAACGCTCGACGATGTTCCGATAGTAGGCGCGCCATTGCGCGAGGTATGCGGGATCGAGCCGGTTGATCGACCTGTCTCGCGCCACGCGCTGGATCAGCATGGGTCAGTCCTTATAGGGCGGCACGCCCTGCGGGGGATCTTCCGGCTGGGGCTGCTGCTGTTCGGATTGATCCGCCGGCGACTGCTCGCGTGCGGCATGGTCCGCCTGCGTCTTGTCCTTGTGCTTGTCGTCGTCGCTCGGTTTGGTCGCCATGGCTCTCTCCCTGTTAGCGGCGCCGCGTGGACATGGCGCGGATGACCGCAAGCGCGAGGTTGAGCGACATCTCCTGCCGCATCACCTCGGCAAAGTCCTTGTAGAACGGCACGTCTTACCGGATCGGCACCGAGGGCCGCAGCGAATACATCAGCTTGATGCGCCCCTTCGCCGCGCGGGATCGTGGCGATATAGATCGCCGCCACGCCGAAAGCGATCAGATACTCGCGCTCCGCACCACGCGGGATTTCAAAGTCCATTACGCGACCTTCTCGTGCATCCTAAAAAACCTTGACAAGCTCGGCGCGGAGACCTTCCGCGATGACATCGCAGCCGCGATCATGGTTCGCCCGCCATGTGTCGGCATACCGATAGCTCCCATGGAATTCGTCGCAGTGGAAACAGCGGAAGAAAAAGCCGTCCGCATCGCAGCGGATGGACAGGCACTTGTGGGTCTTCTTGCGCCGCAGATGTGAGCAAGCCGGGCACCGGATTTCGTGCGTCCCGCTGTGCGAGCGCGGATTGAATCCGATCCGGGCGAACATCCGCAGCACTTCGTCGAGGGGCAGATGCCGGGTCATGGCTGCACCACCCTCGGCGGCTCATGCTCGGGTGGGGCCCGGATGATCGCTCCGATGTACTCGCGCGGATCATGCTTGGTGGACGCCTGCTCGATCGCAGCACGCGCCAATGGGACTTTGCCGCCCTTGGCATTGAGCAATCGCGAGACGAGACCTCCGGCAGCACTGCCGAGGACTTCCTTGCCGCGTCGGAACAGTTCCGTTTCCGCGTCAGACGGCGGTGGCCGAGGCGGGCCGAGCTCACCGCCCAAATCCAGTTCGCTCGAACCCGAGCGCGCGCCGACAGGCGCGGCATGGTCCACGGTCCTAGGTCCATGGTCCACGGTCCTAGGTCCAAGGTCCGTCGATGAAGCCTCGCGAGGGCTCGGGAGTAATCGCGTGCCTTCGCTGACAACCGGCAAACGCGACGGCGTCGGGCGATCAGTTTTCTGATGTTTCAGCCAGTTATCGACCTGCAGATAGGTCGAGCCCTCAACCTCATAACGGGTGATGCAACCATGACGCTCAAGCTCGGCGAGCCAGCCATCGATCGGGCTCGGCGCATCGTCGTCGTATGGGTAGAGAAGGCTCGCGAGCATTCGCGAGGCCGCGCGAGCCCTCCCTTCGTCGTCGGCGAGGGTCCATAGCTGGATGAAAAGCAGGCGCGCGTCCCGGGACAGTTTGCCGATGGTCTCTGATTGCGGAAACTCGGGCTTGATCGTCCTGATGCGCGCCATCAGACCTCCCGGCGTTGGCACGAAAGATGGCGGTCGCGAAACCTGGCGGCGTTATGCTGCGGGTGAAGGAGGCGTCCGCGTTCATGCAATCCTCCGCTGGAACAGGGGTGAGGTTTGCAGCGCGAGCTTCGGGTCGAACACCGAGGCTTGATAGTGCCAGAGCGCAAACGCAGGCTGCCCTCGAACAGAAGATCAGGGAGATCTGCCATGTTCGTATCCGCTACGGCTATCGCCGTGTTCACGTCTTGCTCCGCCGCGAAGGCTGGCGTCACGGCCAGAACAAGACCCGACGCATCTATCGTGAATTGGGCCCGCAATTGCGCAACAAAACGCCCAAGCGCCAGGTCAAGGCCAAGCTGCGCGACGACAGCCGGCCAGCGACGCGGGTCAACGAGACCTGGGCGATGGATTTTGTCCACGATCAGCTGGCGACGGGGCATAAGCTGCGCGTGCTCACGATCGTCGATATCTTCTCCCGCTTCTCACCGGTGCTGCAGCCACAGTTCAGCTTCCGCGGCAGCCACGTCGTGGCGATCCTGGAAAGGGCCTGCAAGGAAGTGGGATTCCCGGCGACGATCCGAGTCGATCAAGGCAGCGAGTTCGTGAACTTGACCTATGGGCCTACCAACGCGGTGTCACGCTGGACTTCTCCAGGCCCGGCAAGCCAACCGACAACGCGTTCATCGAGGCCTTCAACGGCCGCTTCCGGGTCGAATGTCTCAACGCCCACTGGTTCCTGTCCCTTGCGGACGCCCAGGAAAAGTGGAGACTTGGCCAGATACTATAACGAAGAACGGCGCCTACGGCGCGATCGGCAATCGACCGCCGATTTTGCTGCACAACCACGTCGGCGCAACCAGCCCGCCAATGTGACAGAGGCGCAAAACTCTAGTTCTGGGTTGTCCAAAGTTCGGTCTCGCTACAGCAAAAAAGAGGCTCTAGCCGCTGCTGGATGAAAACTCAGTGGCAGGCAGGTACCTAACGGAGCCTGCCGGGCTAAAACTCCGCCGCTAGCATGCTCACATTGTGTGTCGTCTGAAGTCAGTCCGTGGACCTAACCTACCAAGAGAGGTAACTATCCCATATTGGAGATCGTGTTACCCTCTGAGGATCGGAGGGAATTGAGCCGCCGAACCAATTACAACCTATGGTCAGAAATGAGAGATCCAATGGCAGCGAGCATAGCCGAAGACGAGAAACGCCGTACACAACAAGTGCCGCAAGCGGCCCAAGCATCGGCCGCTGGGCCAGGTGGCGCGACCGAGCACACTAGAGAGTCGACGGCCGCCACGCGCGCTTCATTCGTCTTTCCAGAATGGCAGAAGTCGATCGAAGCAACGACAAGTTTCTTCACGGCGATTTTGCAGGACGGATTGAGATTGACTGCTTCCTCTTTGCACGATCACGCCAATTTTCTAAAAGGCGTTGCCGAGGTCAAAAGTGCCTCCGATTTGCTGAAAAGCTATCTAGACTTGGCGGAGCGATCCTGGTCGAGGTCCTTTAGTGAAGGATCGAAGCTGTTGGATAATCTCAAGATACAACAAAATCAGCGGTGAGCAGTCGAATCGATCTATAAATGACATAAGTGACGAGCTTGGGCGGTTGCCTAATACTTGCCCAAGATCGACTGATCGGCCGGTCTGATTGCGATGCGAGCAGCAAGCCCGGCCAAGTATTATGTCCACACTTTGCATTAGCCGCGATCGCAGCAGCGAACCGCATCGCTGAGTGCCGGCGTGCCGCAGTCCAGGCGCACCTTGAAGCCGCGAGCTAAAGCCCACTGGCAGCAGGATTCTATGCCAGGAGCGCGTCGGTTTCTGTCTTGGACAAGCCGTGAGTACACGGAGCGTCGTGGTGATCATGCGAATGATCGACGTTGTGCTGGGCGACGATCGCATCGCGGAAATAGTAGGCGATCCAGACGGCTGAGATTGGCCAGGCCGCGGCTTTCACGACCTCAACTAACAGCTTTAGGTATTCCACAATCTTATCTCTCTACGGCAGCGGCGTTGGACCGCCGAAGTTGAAGTGAGTTTCGACTGCGTCAGATCTTCTGGCCGACTTTATCGACCAGCGCGGAATCTCTACTCCGCCTGGACTTGTCGGCAGGACTTCGCCAGAGGCGACGTTCACGCCAAAACGCTTCTTTACGACGAACAACGTGCAGAAATATGCCGCAGGTTGAGATAGTCAGAGAGCCGCGACCGTCCTCATGCTCCGATGCAAAATGTAGCCCGGCCAGCGATACCTCGGGTGCGAGAAAGGCATCGGGCAGCTCCACCAAGCTCGCACCTCTTAGACCGTGGATGGATTCGCGACCTTTTGCTCGCTTCCATCACGCGAACGCGACCCTCGATCGCGGTGAAGTTGTGGAACAAGCCAACGATTGTGACAAGTGCGAATCCAATCAAAGGATTCCGCCTCAGCCAACTCCATGCACGTCAGGTTCAGTGCCTTGGCCTTGGTGCGGGCCGTGCTCGTAAAACCGTTGGCGGCAACTACGATTCCGTGGTGAATTCCAGTCTTTTCGCACTTTTTGGCGAAGGCCTCGCTCTGAGGAACTCCTACCTTTCGCCCTTGCTCCCTGCTCTCAATGGTGGTCAGATTCGGCCCGTGATGGGCACGACGGATAATCACCACGTCATGTCACGAAGCCGACCGGTGTCCTTGTCAACCTTAAAGAGGAAGCGACGGTAACTCCGTCCTGGTGCGCGAACATGCGCTCCAAGATGGCGACGAGATTATGGAATCGCTGACCAGGTCGTTCAAGAGAGACGATTTCTTTCGCGGCGTAGATCGTACCCCTCAAATTACAGAAGTTTCTCGAAATTACGGCCGCTTTGCCGGAAGTGGCGCAACTGGTACTGGGCTTGGCGCGACGCCTGCGGCGGGGCTCGAAGGTGGGGGCGTTGCATCGTATAAGGTGTGCACGCCGGCGACAACGAGAGCGATGACCAACACCGCATACACAACAAGCAGGACGCCGCGGGTCTCACGATAGTTTTTCATCGCTTGTTCGATCGGCGTTTCCGCGATTTCTTCCCGCTCGCGAACCGAGATGTAGCTATAAAGGCTCTGCATCCAGCTCCGCCGGGAAGAAGCCTGGCATTCGAAAAACGCCCCATTGATCCGCCACTGTAACGCGAATGACAAACCGACGAATATTGCGGCAGCAAAATAGAACAGGGAAGAGATGAGAGGACCAGGCGTCTTGGCCGCGTCACCCACGATCTTCAATATGAAAGGCGCCGCCGAGACGGCCAAGTCGCGCCAGAGTGTCGCCGCAAGATCCTGCGCTCGTTGTGCGACCTTTTGTGTTTCATCAACAACCGTTTTGCGGAGATCGGCCAGCGCCTTCAGAGTCTCGCGGCTCGACGATTGGACGTGAGCTTCATAGGCTGCCTTAGCCGCCTCGAGCGCTTGGTCCAATGTCGTGACAAGATCCTGCTGAGGACGGCTCGCCCGAGCCAACTCGCCGGAAAAGAGCAGGTGGCGTGCCTCGACATCCGTCCCCGCCTAACAATCTGCGCGCAGCCACCGTTTCCCATGATTGATACCCTGGCGATGAAGCTGCCGGTGCGGCCACCAGCATCCAGGGATTGAGATCGGTGACGACCTCACGATCCGGAACAAAGTCGCGTACATAGCGAGTGGGGTCGATGCGACCAAGCAGGGATTCCGGAGGCGGAACCGGCTGCGCCAAATCCCATGAAGCGACTTCCAGTCCTCGCGCGCGAAATGCCTGTGTGGAATTGAAATCGACGATCGCGAGACGGGGCAGGACAGACCGTTGCGTCAAATAATGTGGAATACTCGATTGGAAAATAAAGAAGGCGCAAGCTGGGGCGGCTGGCTTTCCAAGCGTGATCACGACCTCGCGTGTCGCATCGAAGACATCCGCCGTGACGAGATCGCCACCCAAGGCCGGATTATAAACTTGCAATGATGAGAACGGCGATGGGACTTCGTCGGCGAAGGCGAGCCAGGCCACCTGCGCACCGGCGGACGGCAGCCGCCCTCGCAACACAAGGGCGTCAACACGTTCGTCCGCCGAGGTGCCGTTCGCGACTAGCTCACGAACGCGTTCGAGCAGATGTGTTGAGCTCGAAGTCATCGAGTGTGATCTTGTCCTTGATGATGATCTCGCCCCTGTCGGGATTCACCGAAATTACGGACGGCGTCAAACCGACGGGGAAGGTAAGTTTGACCCCGCTTGCCGTCTCGACGCGGCGGTTTCTGGGCGCCTGAATCGCGTTCTTTTGGAGGACGAACGATTCTCCTGCCATTCCTTCACGTTTCAGCCTTGCCTTGAAGTCGGTCACGACCGGGCTGTCGTCGGGCAGCGGTCCGAAAATGCTTTTCAGCCAATTTTGAGCGCTTTCGCCGTCGACTGAACCACCTGACTGGCTGGCATCGAATAGGCGTTGCGCCAGATTTTTCATGGTGCCCTGCGGAAGGATGTCTTTGTGCTTGTAGGCAATGTTGCGCGTGACATCGACGATTGCCTTGGTCAGTTCCTCCTCCGTTCGCTGGCGCCGCACCAGCAAGAATCGCTCAAAATAAGCCGCAGGCCGCTGCGGATTCTGACGATCGACAACGCAGATTTCGTCGCCGTCTTTGCGCAGCTTGATGAGCGCGGCTTTCTGCAAAGCGTTGCGATTTTGAACAAAGGTCCGCTCGATTTCGCCGAAGGTCGGCCGGGGCTTTCCCGAACGTCCGCGGCTGATATCGTAGTCGTAGGTAAGAACCTTCTCGTCCTCGAATTTCAAAAGGGCAAACAGCCGGCCGCTCGAGCAGGATAGCGAGAAGATCAGGAAGGCGCCGACAGCCGTGCTGTCGTGAGCTTCATTGAACGCCGTTGCGAGCTTCTCGCTTTCCTCCTGGAAAGTTGCTTTATCCCGGCCGATCCGTGCGAGTTGCGCCCGCACCGGTGAGTCCGCCATGAATTCGTATCGATTTCCACTGTTGACCGATCCGGCACGGCCCAGGAAAAAGGGCGCGTGTTGGCCGGCATCGAAAGCCGTGAGCAGCTGCAAGTGTTCCTCTCCGGGGCCGACGATATGAAATACGCTCTGGTCAATGCGCAGGCTTTCGAACTCCTGCTCAGTAAGGGAGGCCATAAATCACCCTAGAACAAATGGAGAACGTTGGCAATCTGCGATTCTCTTCCAATTATGTCGCATCCCGTTAAGAATCCTGCACTTTTGTCAGAAATTCTACTTTTAATTGTGACAACGATGCAATTAGCGTATTGCGCGGTCGAGCGCGGCGGCTCTTCGATTTGTTGAGGGTCTTCACTCGCCCAAGTCCGATGCCGCAATTCGGGTGACGTGAATATTTTTCGTAAAATTTAGCTTGCGGGAAGCTTTTTCATGGTGTGAGATCTAATTTCGGCCGGAAGGCGAGATGGCAAACGAAATTCACGGCCGAGAACGTTTTTCATGGATTGAGCCAATGCCGCTACAATTTTCAGGCCCTGTGAGCGTTTTTCATGATCGAAGGCTGCCAGAGTCCGCGACCCCCGCCGGCTACGCAGCACTAATTGACGCCTACCGGCTGTCCGTCCCGATACCACGCTTGCTTTCCGCCACCGGCACAAAGCACCGCATCCTCGAGCAAAGTGGATGGCGCATCTACACGCCACGTCATGCGCCGGACGTCAGCCTCGAGGGACATCTCACCTTCGCACTCAAGAACGAAGGACTAGACCTTGCCATCCTGAAGCGACTCTTCCTCACCGTGAAGGAGGACGAGATTGCAGACCTTGTGAAGCAGAAGCCGACCGGACTCTACACGCGCCGCATCTGGTTTCTCTATGAATGGTTGTTGGGGCGTGAGCTTAATCTGCCCACAGCAGACAAGGTCTCCTATGTCGACGCCGTCGATACCGAACTCCAGTATGCGAGTTCTGGGCAGAATTCGGTACGGCATCGCGTCCGTAATAATCTGCCAGGCACATCGGACTTCTGCCCGCTCGTTTTCAAGACCCAAGTGCTGACGGAATTTGTTGCACAGGACCTCAAGGAGCGCGCCCGCGTCGTGGTGAGCCAGGTCCCGAAGGATCTGCTCGCGCGAACCGCCGCCTTCCTTCTCCTCAAGGACTCGAAGTCGAGTTACGTCATCGAAGGAGAAAGACCGCCACAGGATCGCATCCAGCGGTGGGGCAAGGTCATCGGCGAAGCAGGACGGGCGCCGCTCGACGAGGCGGAGTTTCTGCGCCTGCAGCGGATCGTCATCGGTGATGAGCGCTTCGTAAAGCTCGGCTTCCGCAACGAAGGTGGCTTTGTCGGCGAGCATGACCGCGAGACGCAAAGACCCATTCCGGATCATATCAGCGCACGCCACGAAGATATTGCCCCCCTCGTGCGCGGATTGATCGCCTTCGATCAGGCGGCGGAAAATGAGCTTGATCCTGTCATCGCCGCCGCCGTGCTGGCTTTCGGATTTGTCTACGTTCACCCATTCGAGGATGGCAATGGCCGCATTCACCGATACCTGATGCACCATGTTCTGGGACGGCGCGGCTTCAATCCTGCCGGCATCCATTTTCCGGTTTCGGCAGCCATTCTCGACAAGATCGGCGAATACAAGGACGTGTTGGAAAGCTATTCGAGTAGATTGCTTACGTGCATAGAATGGGAGCCGACTCCGCAAGGCAACGTCAAGGTCCTGAACGATACCGCTGACTTTTACCGCTTCTTCGATGCAACGCCGCATGCGGAGTTCCTGTACGAATGCGTGCAGAGGACCATCGAACAGGATCTTCCGAGGGAAACCCGGTTCTTACGGAGTTTCGATACGTTCCGGGCGGGCGTCGAAAACATGGTCGATATGCCGGAGCGGACCCTCAACAACCTCCTTGGATTCTTGCAGCAGAATGAAGGGCGGCTTTCAAAGCGCGCTCGTGAAAATGAATTCTCCCAGCTGATGCCAGACGAAGTCACGAAGATCGAGGGCCTCTATCTCGAGGCCTTCTCGGACGAGCCTGGAACGGAGAGCTGACCGTCTGCCCGCTATGAAAATATGACCAGGGTCGTCTGGGGCGTGCGCTTGATATTAGGAGGCCATCTTCGATTTCTTCTTTTTCGATATCCCGCCAGATCCTCCGGAGTTTCCCAATAGGAGACTATACGCCCGCGTGTCGCGGGTGGATTCATTGAGCACGCGCCCGCATCGCCGCGTATCCTTCGAATTTGATTGCATCGATGCCGATTATGTCGACGCGAGCGGACCAGAGCTCCTGAACGGCTTTCGTGCTGGACAGACCAAGCCGTTTGCACTCCTGCGTGTGGTGACGACGCCGGCTCGGTTTGATCGCTTTGCGGGCGCAACGCCAGAGCCAGGCGATTGGTTTCATCTCGAGCTCAGGCCCAAGGGCCATGGTCTGCCGGCATGGCATGCTCAACTCGAGGGTAATGGTTATTCGATGCATGCCCGGGGAGTTCTGATGTTCGCGCGGCTGCTCAACACTCCCGGCGAGGCGCCACCGCACCCCTTAAGGCCCCAACCCCTAGGTGCCGCAGCGGCCCCGCGGCTGGTATTGCCGGAGCCGCTCGCTACGGCCTGTGCGGCACTTCCGCCCCCGGCGACGCCCGCCGAAGTCTCAGCCATCCTCAAAGACCTGCCACAAGCGACATCCATCCGGGTCAGGGATGTTGGCCAGGCAAATTTCATTTCTCTGTGCGACGATGGCGGTAATGCAATTCTGCACTTCGATGTCGGATTTCCGATCTCTTTCAATCGCCACACTTTTCCATCCAGATTCGTTGTCGATCGAGCCGAGAAGCTTCCGATCGTGCTCTCGCATTGGGATTGGGATCATCTCCATGGCGCGCTCCTTCTCCCGCATCTGCTCGGCTGCCGCTGGATTGTCCCGGACCAGCGGCTGGGACCTGGTGCCGCGCGCCTGGCACATATACTGGACCAGAGGGGTAATCTGGTCGTACGCCCTGCCAACGCAAGGATCCGTTTTCCTTTTGGCGAATTGGTAAGAAGCGGCGGCCGCCCCTCCGATCTCAACGACAGCGGATTGACCATCCTTGCGACCCTCACGAGCGGACGATCAGCTTTGCTGACCGGCGACGCAGACTATTCGCACCTCAAGCATGCCAATGCCAAGCAGGTAGATCACTTAGTCGCAACTCATCATGGCGCGCGCTTTAATGCAGGCGCGCCGTTGGTGCCAAAGCCAAATAGCGGGCAGGGCCAACTGGTGATTTCGTGTGGATATCGCAACGTCTATGGGCATCCGCACCCGGATGGGCTATCCAAGCATGCAAGGTCAGGTTGGACGACCTATGTCACCACCGCCGGGCGAAGAGGTGTCGCCAGTCGAGGCGACCGCATCGTGAATTGACGGTAAAGCGCCGAGGTCTTCTGGCTTCCTTGTGCTCGAACTCGGCGCGCGGATTGCGGATCTCGAAGGAGCGCGACACAGTTTTGTCGTTCCGGGCGGACAGGCAGCCATCGTCCTCGCCTATCTCGGGTTCTGCACCGCTGGATCGCATGTCCTCATGCCCGATAGCGCCTATGGGCCGAACAAGGAATTGGGAGCCTGGCTTCTAAAGGGCTTAGGCATCTCCGTCGAGGCCTACCCGCCAATGATCGGCGCCGGTTTGGCTCGTCTGATCCGCGCGGAGACTCGTCTTATCTGGTGCGAGAGCCCAGGCTGCATCGCAATGGAAGTCCAAGACGTGCCGGCCATCGTTGCAGCGGCTCATGCTCGCGGCGTACCGGTAGCGCTCGACAACACTTACGCAGCGGGAGTTCTATTCGACGCATTTGCGGCCGGCGTCGATGTGTCAATCCAAGCGCTGACCAAGTATGTCGGCGGCCATAGCGACCTGCTGCTAGGCACGGTCTCGGTTCGAGACGATGCTGCCTACGAACGAAGAGGTCCAGTGCACCGATTGCTCGGGCTTGCAGTTTCCCTCGACCATTGTGCTCTGGCGTTGCGCGGCCTGGAAACGCTGGCCGTGCGGCTCGACGCCCTCCAGCGCTCTACCCTCGCGGTCGCCACCTGGCTGAAGGAACAGTCCGAGGTCGCGCGCGTTCTGCATCCGTCACTTCCGGACTGCCCCGGACACGAGATCTGGATGCGTCAATTTACCGGCTCGGCGAGCGTCTTCTCGATTGTGCTCGCAGAAACGTGGGATGCCGCACGTGTCGCGCGGTTCGTCGACGCACTCCGACTCTTTCGTATCGGCCACAGTTGGGGCGGGACGACCAGTTTGGTCATGACCTATCCCGCAGCCGGGTCGAATGCGCGGTCCTATGGAGCCCGATTGGTGCGGCTGAATATCGGGTTTGGAGGCGACGGCCGATTTGATCGGCGATCTCAAGCAGGTACTCGCGGCAGGCTAAGATATCGGCAAAGTCGCCCCGCAGCAGTCCTCAATGGGCGTAATATTCAGCACGACCGCGCCGACAGTGCCCGAACCAGTGAACGATGTCTGGTTCATCGCGTGCTAACGGGCGCTGCCCTCTCAGCAATGTCGCAACGACGTTTACTTCGCTGATCTGCTTTCCGATTCATCTCGTTGTTCGCATACAGGAGGCTGTCTTGTACGCTGCAATGCTCCGCCTCGAGGTGCCTATCCCTTCCGAATCTAAATTGGTCGCCGCCGCAATCGCACAAGACCGTTCTACCGCAGACAGCCGACACCGCTGCCCCAATTTGCGTTTGCTTCAGGGGACAGCAGACCTCTAGACGACAGTCGTTTGATCAGAAGTGCCGCATTGCATCCCGCGGACCTGCTGGAGCAATCTGCTGAATTGCAGCTCACTATTTTCTTAACTTTAGATTGCGCTTACCAAAGAAGTGCCTTAGGAAATCAATTTGCGACCGTCAAAGCAGCTTTCCTTTGGCGACATATCACAGATTGATTTTTGAGATAGTTCATTGCCAGCCGTTGCTGTGCGGAAGAGGAGCCGAGCCATGCGCGTTCTCGCCGTCTTATCCTTCGTCCTCATGGGGGTTAGTCAGTCCCGCCCACGCGTGGTGGGATATGGGTCACATGGAAGTTGCCGCAATCGCTTACGGACGGCTCGATGACACGTTGCGGCCAAAGGTCGATACCCTCGTCAAGCAGCATCCGGCCTATCCGCTGTGGATCAAGGGCCTTGAGGGCCTGCCGGACAGCGACAAAGCTCAGGCGGCTTTCGTGCATGCCGCCACTTGGGCCGACGACATAAAGGGAATCCTGTCCTGCAAAGTGTCGCACGCACCAGGCTGCTATGACTACGACAAGGTCACGGACGGCACCGCCGCACAGAACGTTGGTACATCCGATCACATCGTTCATGACTACTGGCATTACTACGATATCCCGTTCTCGCCTGACGGCGAACAGACCGATCCTGCACCGGCGGTTAATGCGCTCACCCAGATCCACCTGCTCAAAGCGGCCCTTTCGGACCACAACAGCACGGACGATCTGAAGCGCTACGATCTCGTGTGGTTGCTGCACCTTGTTGGGGATGCCCACCAGCCGCTGCATGCCGTCTCGCGGTTCACACATCAGCTCAAGGGGGATCAAGGCGGCAATCTCGAGCTGGTCAACGTCGGAGGCGTGCAAGCTTCGAAGCTTCATTTCGTCTGGGACGGTATCCTAGGTGATCGCGGCACCGCCGCCGCAGCTATCGGCGCGGCTTCTCTTCTCCCTGCCGCAGACCCGACCCTGGCAAAGATTGACGACCCGGAAATTTGGTTCAAGGAATCGGCCGCGCTGGCGCAGCAATACGCCTACGGGACGGCGGTTGGTCCGGACAAGGGGCCTTATGATCTTGACGCGGCATACCTCTCGAAAGCGAAGTCCGTCGCGGAAGCCCAAGTCGCACTAGCTGGGCAGAGGCTCGCCAATCTGATCAACGCGGCGCTAAAGTAGTGGCTGGGAGGCAGGGATGACACCGACCTTCCAGTTCGAGCCGTTCCCGAAGTCCCTCCGCATCCATCTGCCAAGTGAACCCATAGACCCTCGATGGGTATAACCAGCTCTACAAGGCACAAAGGAAGCCGGCTCCGCTCCTTGAAGCTGCCTGTTGGAGCCACGGCCGCAGAAAGTTCTTCGACCTGGAGAAATCTGGAGAGGCGCCGATTGCCAGCGAAGCCGTGCGACGCATCGATATCTTGTTTGAGATCGACCGCACTATCAACGGCAAAACGCCGGAATAACGGCTTGCGGTACGTCGTGATAAGTCGAGGCCGATCGTCGCCGATCTCGAAATCTGGATGCGCCAGCAGAGAACGCTGCTCTCCTCGGCAACGATACTGCAAAGGCTATTAACTACCTGCTCAACCGCTGGGCTTCGTTTATTCGCTTCCTGGACGACGGCCGCATCTGCCTCTTGAACAGCGCTGCCGAACGGGCGTTACGCGGTGTGGCTGTCGGAAGATGAAATTGGACCTTCGCCGGTTCAGATGCAGGCGGCAATCGTGCCGCCGCCGTCTATACCCTGATCGAGACCTGCAAGATGAAGGACGTTGATCCGCAAAGCCTGGCTCACTGACGTGCTGGCCAGGCTTCCCGATCATCCCGCTAACAGAGTCGCCGACCTGCTCCCGTGGAATTGGAAGGCGACCCGACAGTCCAAAGCGGCTGCCGCCTAAGCCTCACTGCGCCTGTCCTCGGTGCTGGCCGAATGCGTGCTCTCCAGGCGCACCAGTGGCAGACGGATCTCTCCGGCGCGAACCTTCTCGATGAATTTCGTCGGAGCTAGGTGCGTGAAGAAATCCGAGCAAACGGATTCGACCGGTATGACGGCGCGACCGTTGCATTGGGCCATCAGGAGAAAGGTCGCCTGCATCGGGTGTTCCATCTTTGACAGGGGCGTGCCGATCAGAACGGTATGTCATGATCCATCTCGTTCGATGCATGGCGGTGAGCTGTGGGCCTTTTCTCCGGCACTCATGGTCGAGGCGGAGCGATTGACTTAAGCTGTTCCGCGGGAATAAGCCTTTTGCGGGCCCTTTCATCGGCGTTCTTTGCCTCGCCAACGATCTTAAAGATGCTCACAACCAGCCTTTGAGCGGCTTCCCCGGTGGTCCAGAGTCGCCCAGGTGCGCTAACCAAAGCGATGGCAACGATTTGTTACGGTCATCAAACTGAGCCGTCTCTTTTCTAATTCGGCTTCGAATGCAGCTAACGGCCAAATAAGCTGAGCGATTCGCATGAAGGTGACGAGGCGATCGGGCGCATTGCTGCCGGTGCCAGCACTTGGATGACCTCAAGGCTGTCTTTGGGACTGCTGCTGCGAGCTTCGATGACTCGTTGTAATGTTGAGGCGCCGACAGGGCCCTGTTGCGGCGACCACCGGCTTGAACACTATCGGTCTGGCGGTGGTTACGGAAAAAAGTCTTTCGTTCGTACAAGCTGTGTCGCCGGGTGGCCAGCCCGCCCTCGATCGGTTGGTGGTGCCGGCTCAGGGGCTGAGAAATCGGACAATTACGCTAATCACAAGCCATAACGAGCCTGTGGGCGCGTTGATTGCGGGTGCCATGCAGACGATGGCAGGTCTAGTCCAAGATCAGGTAGGTGCCAAAGTGCACGCGCCGTCCTAGCGTCCTGCCGTTCCTCTGCCGATCACCGAGCCAGAAGCGAACACCGAGAAGCTCATACGGACAAAACCTTGTGACGTGCGGAATCAGGGTGGCTGCGCATGCACACCTTGATGACGAGCTCCGGCGCTCGAATTTGAGCACCGAAGAAGGCGACGAATGGCGGGGCGCGTGCCTACAGAAAATCAATCAGCCAAGAAGCAGTCCATCGAATGTCAACCGGTTGACGCGATCACGGCGATCAATCGGTTTGCCGGTTCGGATCCGGAGAGAGTTGCGCTGAGGTACGGCGCAGACGAACTCACATATGAGGCGCTACGATCAAGATCAGATGCTCTTGCAATGGCCTTGGGAGAGCAGGGTGCTCGCGGCGCGGTTGTCGGCTATTGGGGGGAGCGAGACCTCGACTGGGCGACGGCGGTCATCGCAATTTTGAAGGCTGGTTCAACGTACCTACCGCTTGATCCATCGCAGCCGGCGTCCCGTACATCATTCATGATCGAGCAGAGCCGCTGCGCTTGGTTGATGGGCCGAGACCGTCCGGACTCGCTCAGCCTATTCCAGGGGAGCAGCAAGACAGCTCCGCAATTCGTAGCTATAGAGGCGGCACTGGGCCGGTTGCAGACCCCGTCCGTTATGCCATCGCCGAACGTGGATGGGCTTGCCTATATTCTGTTTACGTCTGGTTCGACCGGACAGCCTAAGGGCGCAATGATCGAACGCGCCGGACTAAACAATCATTTGGCGGCAAAGATCGATGCTCTAAATCTCACTCGGTCGGATTGCGTCGCGCAAACGGCATCGCACTGCTTTGACATCTCGCTTTGGCAGCTCCTTTCTGGGCTTTGCGTCGGAGCCTCTACATCAATCATCGATGATGCGACACTGAGATCGCCGCCATCGCTCCTCCGAGCAATTCAACGATGCGCCGCTACGGTCGTCCAATTCGTGCCGTCGATGCTGGCAGTGTATGTTGAATATCTGCAATCGCTTACCGAGGCAGAGCGAGGCATGGACGGCTTGCGGATTATTTCTACGGTCGGAGAACCTCTAACGCCCGGATTGGCGCGTGCGTGGCTTGCCTTGTATCCCCACGTTCCCATTCTCAATCATTACGGGCCGACCGAGTGCGCCGACGGCGTGACCCATCATCTGGTTTCCGTGCCGCCTGCGCTGGCTGATACTTATGTGCCGATCGGCAGGCCAATTCAAAACTGTGAGGTTTATGTCGCGGACGGACCGCGGCTCTGCAATGTAGGAGAAGTGGGCGAAATCTGTGTCAGCGGCGTCGGTGTTGCTGCCGGCTACGTCAATGACCAGGTCCGCACCAAGGATGCGTTTGAGCCAAATCCATTCTCAAACCACCTGTCCTTCCGGCGTCTATATCGGACAGGTGATCTTGGGCGCCTCCGTTCCGACGGCCTTTTGCAATGTCTCGGTCGACGGGATCGTCAGGTCAAAATTCGCGGGCACAGAATCGAGCTGGGAGAAATCGAAGCTCGTTTGTCCGCTCATCCCTTGGTGCATGGCGCGGTCGCAGTCGCCTCTTCTTGCGCAGGTGTAAAGCTTACGGCGCGAGATATAGCTGGGGCGGAGGCGCAAGCCGACTCGCGGCGGCTGGTTGCGTATGTGACGGCTCCAGCTGAGCTGGAGGAAAGCGACCTTCGGAAGTTTCTTGCCGAGGCACTCCCCGGTTACATGCTTCCGGAAAGAATCATCCACGCCAGTGGTATTCCACTGACCAGGAACGGAAAGGTCGACTTTTCAGCATTGCCTGACCCGGGGAGTGTTCGGCCGGTATTGTCAACGCCCTTTGAGGAGCCGCAATCAGATCTGGAAGTCCGGCTACGTCAAATCTGGTCCGGCATTTTGCGTATCGAGAACATAGGTGTGAATGACCAATTCATGAGCCTCGGCGGAGACTCGCTCCGGGCAATGCTCATCTTGGGACAGTTGCAGACCTTGCTCGGGGTGAGAGTGGATTTCAGGCTGGTCCTGAATGGGACGATTCGATCTCTTGCCGCTTCGATCGAGGCTCGCGTCGAGCCCCACCCATGCACAGCCTTGACATACCGAAAGCTTGACCGATCACCTCTGACGCGACTCCAGGAGCATCTTTGGTTTCTGGCGCAGCTCGATCCATCTGCCCGGAACTACATCATTCAAGGCGGGCTGCGGATTAAGGGCAATATCGATTTAGCTCGGTTCAATCGCGCCTGGACCGAGGTCATTCATTCCCACCAGGCACTTTCGGCGCGCTTTATCGACGAAGACGGTCCGGTTCAATGCTTTGATGGTCCGCCATGCACCAATCTTGAATTGATCGATGCATCTCATCTCACCTCCTCCGAAGCTGAGGAGCTCGTCGCGCAGCTTCGGCGAACGGAGCTGAAAGACAATTTCGATCTCGCACAAGGCCGCTTGTTTCGTGCGCGCATGGTCCGGTTTGGTGCTGGCAATCATCTCATATTGATCACCGCTCACGAAATCATCCTCGATGCCTGGTCGATTTCTGTTCTGCTCAGAGATCTTCAGCAGAGATATTTAGATGCCGCGGCGCCTTGGCCAGGGAACCGTGCGTCACTCTCGGGCTACGCCGCGTGGGAAAAACAGCACATTTCTCCAGGGGCCCTGGAGAACCAACGTCACTATTGGCGTCGTCAGATTGGTGATGATCCGCCGGTGCTTTCGCTTGGAAGGGCGCACCCCCAAACAGTTTCATTCCGCGGCGCCTCGCATCCAGTGCTGCTTGGCAGCGATCTTTCCAGTCGGGTAAGAGAATTCGCGTGCCAAAATAGCTGCACCACCTCGACAACACTACTGGCGTGCTTCCAGCTGCTGCTACGAATGTATAGCGGTCAGGACGATATTGTCGTCGGCATGCCACACGCTGCACGAGATCAACCAGGCAGCGCCGACATCATCGGCTTTTTCCTGAATATGCTGCCGATCCGTGCGGCGATCGATGCCAGTCAATCCTTTGCTGCTCATGCCAGGCGCATCCAGGGTCTGGTCAGCGATGCCATCGCAAATGCGGCCTATCCATTCGGATGGATGGTCAGGGATACAAGGTTATGTCGCGAACCGGGTCGATCACCGATCTTCCAGGTCATGTTCAACATGTATTCCGAAGCCGCTGAACCGGTTGGTCGGGATGAGATGGCTCTGACATTCCGCGAATATGACACCGGCTATGTCAAATTCGATTTAACGCTGTACGCGCAAGATCACGGCGATGAAATTGCGCTCCAGTTGGCGTATGCGGAAGACATCATCTCGAGTGATCTCGCTGCCCGCATGGCCAACAATCTGCGGTGTCTGATTGCCGCCTGCGTTGATGAAGCGCTTGCGCCCATTGAGGAACTGAGCTGCCTTAGCGCCTCAGACCTCTCTATACTGGGTTCGCTGGATGGGTCGATCCAGCGATATGAATCCGAATGTCCGCTTGCCGAAGCCTTCGAGCAGATCAGCGTCTCTAACCACGGCAAAGTAGCATATTTTGGCGAGTTCGGGGAGGTCACGTTTGACCAGCTGCGCGCGCGCGTAGCGGCAATCCGCTCGCTCCTGCAGGAGATGAAAGTGGGGGCCGGCGATCTGGTTGCCGTGCTTGTTGACCGGTCGTCGGACGTTGCCGCTGTCATGCTTGCGGCGCGAGGCTTGGATGCTGTTGTAGTGCCGATTGCGCCGGATTATCCGCGTGACCGGATCCAACATATGCTGCGAGATAGTCAGGCAAAGCTCTTGATTCACGCGAATATCACGGAGCCTGGCTTTGAGATACCTTCGATTTCTCTGTTGGCCTTAGAAACGTGCAAATTGCGGAGGGATGATTCCGTCCCCCGCGACAAACCGACAGATCACCAAATTGCGAGCCTCATATACACGTCCTCCTCCACAGGTCGGGCGAAGGGGGTTCTTATACCGGAAGCGGCCATTCTCAACCGGCTGAACTGGATGTGGCGGTGCTTTCCGTTCGATGACACTGACGTCATGGTTGTCCAGAAGTCCGCCTGCCTTGTTGCCTCCGCTTGGGAGTATTTTGGTGGGCTTCTGAGAGGAGTGCCTACGCTGATCCTCACCCAAGGGCAGGTGCTAGATCCGGATCTGTTGTTGTGCAGTTTGGCAAAACATCGCGTGACACGCTTTTTTGCCTCTCCGCCACTTCTGTCCGGTCTCATCAGGTCCCAGGAGCGGCAACCGCAAAGGACCGCCTTGCGACTGGTCACAAGCAGTGCCGAACCAATGCCTTCCTCGCTGCCCGCTCGCTGGCGTGAGGCTTTTCCGGGCGTGCCGTTGTGGAACTTCTATGGTGCGACGGAATGTGCGTCCAATGCAGCCGTGCACGAAACATCGGATGCGGATGACAGCTCGGCGCTTGTCCCAGTGGGGCGGCCAATCGACAACGTCAAACTCTACGTGCTCGATTCACGATTGAAGAGAGTGCCTGTCGGAGCTCCCGGCGAACTGTGCATCGCAGGCCGCTGTCTGAGCGCTGGGTATTGGCGGGATCAAGATCGGACTGGCCGCTGTTTCGTGCCGAATCCGTATGATGGCGAACAATACAACGTGCTTTATCGAAGTGGGGACATCGCACGCATCTCAACCAGCGGCCTTCTTGAGATATGTGGCCGATCGGACAACCAGATCAAGGTGAGGGGCTTCCGCATCGAGCCGGAGGAGGTCGAAGTTGCCCTTGAGTCTCATCCCGCAATCGCAAAGGCCGCGGTCTTCGCAGAAGGCACCGATGACGATCGCCGCTTGACGGCGAGCGTGGTGCCCGCTCGCAAGAATCTCAGCTCTGGAGAGATTCTCGCCCATCTGCGCAACAAGCTGCCATCTGCGATGGTTCCCGCGGCCTTCAGGTTGGTTGACAGTGTTCCCATGACGACGAGCGGAAAGATAGACCGTACTCGCCTATCCTCCGTTCCGTACCGCGAGATCGAAACCCGTCCATCTGCTGAGCCCCGCACCAGGAACGAGCGAGTTCTTGCTCGGATCTGGGAGGATCTACTAGGGGTCAGGGGGGTGGGAATCGACAGCAGTTTCTTTGATCTCGGCGGCGATTCTCTTCTGAGCGTGCGTTGCGTCACGCTGGCGTGCAAAGCCGGGCTGAATCTCACCGTCAACCAACTCTATCGAACGCCGACCATCAGGGAGTTGGCGGCCGGGGAAGCGGGGGCAGCCCCCCACAACATAGCTTCCGCGGACAGTTTGCTGCCTGTGCCCCCCATCATATCGTTTTGGAATTCTCTTCTCGGTTTTGACGAGCATTTTAACATCGGCGATCTGTTCTTTTTGCGGGGCGGCATCCTGAACGTCAAGATCCTGGACCGCGCTCTCGCCCATGTCATCGAGAAGCACGAAAGCCTCAGGCTGCGCGTTGCTCGAACCCAAGATGGACTACGGCTGGGGATTGGGACTTGTCCGACTGAGCGCATCGTGGAGGAGATCAATCTGGTCCAAATGACCGGCCCAGACCAGCGCAGGACGATCGAGATCGTCTCGGCAAAACGTCAACACATGTTCAGGTTTGACGGTCACACGCCTCTTGTTCACGTCGCGGCGTTCCGTACTTCGGAAAGCGGCGATTACTATCTGCTGGTGCTGATGCATCATTTCGTAGCGGATGGGATGGGCTATCGGCTATTCCTGGAAGCGTTGGAGGGCGCATACAACACTCTTGCTGCAGGCCATGATATGAATGGCCCTGAGACCGTACAAAGGCTCTCTTCCTGGTTGAAGCGCCTCGAGAATTACGCGGACAGCGAAGCACCAAACGAGCTCAAGTACTGGGAGGGTATTGACTACGATCAATTCAATCTGCGTGTCAGCGATGCGTCATCGCGCGGCACGAGTATTGACGAAGCAAGGTCGAGAGAGCTTCACGATGCGAATCTCGCAGGTCGTCGGGAGGATGTGAACGGCCGTTCGCGGGTAGATCGAGCCAAGTACCATCTTGAGATCGACGCGGAAGCGACAGCGGGTCTCCTTAGTATTGGAGCAAGATCAGCGCATTGTCAGGACTTTGATGTGTTTCTTGCTGCCCTGTCCGGTGCGTGTGGAGCCCTGTTCGGCAACTATTCGCTCTGGATTGATAGCCTGAGCTCGACACGAGGTCGGCTGTTTGACGATTTTGATCCATCTCAGGTCATTGGCCTTATCAGCGAGCTCGTTCCGCTTCCATTGAAGGTCACCGGAAGAGAGACGCGTTCCGACCGCGCTCGTCTCATATACCGGCAGCGCAATGCGCTGCCGCGTGGAGGAATAGGCTTTCGGGCCCTGAAATTCCTAAACCGAGATCCAGCCTTGCGGTGTCGGCTCGATCGCCTGCCACTTCCCAGAATTGGGGTGAATTATCGCGCCGGTCTGCAGCGTCATTTCGCGCGCCGCTTTCTGGACACAGACCCTTCTCCACTCTGCATCGGCGAACACATGCATCAAGCAGCGGCGATCCACCTCTTCTGGTTCGAGGTCGGATTTCAATCGGGCCGTCTACAGATCGACACCACGTATGATCCGAGCATGGTCGATTATGATGCGACCCGGCGTCTTTGCACGGTCTTGCAACAGGAGTTGATGCAGACGATCGATGAATTCGTAGAGCTGAAGACGGCGTGAATCATGGATAAGCGTAGTCCGGAGCTCGTCGTCAAAAGCAATCGCGATGCGATGCGGAAGAAAAGCCGGCACATCGATCTATCGGATCATAATCTCACGAGCCTTCTCCTGCGGCTCGCTATTCCATCTGTTATCGGCTTGTCGATCAACGCATTGCAGCAGCTCCTTAACGCGATCTTTGTTGGCTCACTCGGCGCGCAGGCGATTGCAGCTGTCAGCATGACGATGCCGCTCATTGTCGTGCTCGCGGCCGTGGGAGAGGGGATCGGTGTGGGTACCGCCTCCTTCATATCTCGTCATCTTGGTGCTGGTAATGCGTTGGAGGCTGGTCGAGGTGCGAGTACGGCGCTCGCCCTCGCCGCTCCCATCGGTGTGATCATGACCATCGTCCTGCTTGTAACCCTACGAGGCATCTTCGTCGCGCTTGGGGCAAGTCCAACCATCCTGCCCATCGCGCTCGACTACGCCGCGATCCTCTTGCCGGGCTCTACTTTGATGCTCCTAAACATCGTCAGCGGCTTCATCGCAAGAGCTGAAGGCAACACGCGATTCAGTATGTGGACGATGCTGACGGCTTTCATATTGAACGCCTTGCTTGATCCTATTTTCATTTTCTTGCTAGGCTTGGGTGTGCGAGGCGCAGCGTTAGCGACGCTGATATCACAGATCGCCGCTATAAGCTTCTACATCGTGTATTTTACCAAGAGGCTCGGCACGGTGCTCGTCAGGATATCTCAGGTCTCGTTACGAGTAGATCGCATCAGGCAGCTCGCGCTCATTGGGGCGCCGGCGACGACGACAAGTATCTTAGCCGCTCTTGCTGGTATGTTCTTGTACGGAGCTGCTGCGCGGTTCGGTGACGATTTCGTCGCGGCGGTGGGAATAGCTGTAAGAATCTTGACAATCGGCGCGCTGCCTATCACCGGATTCTGTATCGGCTCTCAAGCTGTCCTGGGGTTCGGTTGGGGCGCGCGCGACTTTGCTCGTGTAATGAAGGTTGCGAAGTTTATGCTGTCTATCACCGTTGCGCTTTCCTTTGCGTATTCCGCAGCCGTTATCGTTTTCGCCCGGCCGTTGGTCAGGTTGTTCAGCAATAGCGATGATGTCACAGAAATTGCCGTCTTGAGCTGCATCGTCTTTCACCTGTTTTTTGGATTTTACGGTATTGAGAGTTTCGTGATGACGATGCTTCAGTCGCTGGGGAGAGCACGCCTTAGCGCGGTGGTCTCTTTCGCCAGGCAGGGGTATCTCTTCATACCAGCGGTACTTCTATTTCCTGTCATATCAGGCTTCAGTGGGGTTTTGGCCAGCCAAGCCATCGCTGAGCTGGGCGCCGGAATGATCGCTCTGTTCGTCATCTTGCGCCAGTTCGCCGAGCTCAGGCGAGGTGGACCGGCCATTCAGCCAGGAATCGAGAGGGCTCCTTGACTTGATTGGGCATCTCCGGGCAATTGATGCATTCCTCGCGGGCAGCCAGCCGTCATCCGTTCCGAGCTGGTTGCCGAAGTTGTCGCCCTCGTAGGCGGGACCGAGGGTGGCTAATTCCGCGGGACGATTGAGCATAGAGTTCACGTCGAGTGAGCCGGATCGTCGAAACATTGCTCGGTATAGGGGTTCGACTTGGGCACTGCGCCTATCACTGTCCAGGTACGGCGTCGCCTACCTGCACAATCAGAGCGCCGAGCGCCCGTTCCCAAAAGGCCGGGCTTGGTGGCCCGAAAACACGCCCCTCTTGCGGGAATGAATGCGCTGCATCGTGGACGGGTAGGATAGTCTTCTCCCGGCCGACATCTTCGGAAGACCTTGAACAGGTCAAAAGGAGCAGGCTGCGGGCTGCAATTCGAGACGTAAGAGCAGGCCGCCTTTATCGCGAGAAACCGGTCCGGGCCTGAAAGCGCCCCGGAGGCTCACGACACCGACGTTTTCTCGTCCCAAGTTGGTACAATATTTTTCCCAGTCACTTGCGCCGGCGTTACACCAACAAGTTCTTCATACAGACGAGGATCAGTCGCGCCCTCGGTGTTGATCAGGAAGACCCGAGCATTCTGTCCAAGTCCGGTCATGGACCGCGATGTCTGGTTGGAGGCAACTTTCAGCAGTCCTGCCAGACCTGCGCCGCCGCTTTCCCCAGCAACGACAGCGGGATCGCCATCCACAGGGTTTGCCAAGAGCTTCATGACGCTGATGGCGTCCTCGTCGTCGACCGTCATAAAGGCATCGGCTGCGCGCGAAAGGATGCGCCATGCGACGAGGGACGGATCGTAGCATTCAAGCATCGCCATCACTGTTGGCGCCCCATGCTCCACCTTGACGGGATGGCCAGCTCGAGCGCTTTCAAACAGGCACGCCGCTCGCGAAGGTTCGACAACGGTAAAGAATGGCCTGTTGTCAGCAGCCAGAACCCGGAAATGTCCTGCAATTGCAGCAGCGACCCCACCCACGCCGGCTTGAACGAACACGTGGGTCGGAGGCTCGGATAACTGACGCAGCGCTTCGCTCACGAGAGCGGTGTATCCCTGCATCACTATGCCGGGGATCCGCTCGTAACCCGGCCAGGACGTGTCAGATACTGTGATCCACCCCTTATCTGCGGCAACTCGGGAGGCTTCGGCGACGGAGTCATCATAGTTGCCGCTGACGCCGATCGTTCGCGCGCCAAAGCGAGCGATAGCCGCGATCCGCTCGTCGCTGACGCCCGAGTGAACGAATATGACGCACTTCGCACCAACCAGCTGGGCACCATGCGCGACTGATCTGCCGTGATTGCCATCGGTGGCGCACGATACCGTCATCCCCCGCGCTACTGCAATTACTTCGGGCAATCGGAGCTCGGACGCGTCAAGGACTCGGCCGAGCCTCCGACCTGCTTCCTCCAGCACAAGGCGGATCACGGCATAGGAACCCCCCAAACCTTTGAAGCTACCAAGCCCGAGCCGATGGCCTTCGTCCTTCAGGTGGATCGAGGCAACCCCGATCTCACGAGCAAGGCCCGGCAGCGAGACGAGCGGCGTTGCCTTGTAATCGTCTCGATGCGCAAGGAAGCGCTCTACTCCGCGCGCTCCTTCGACACTGAGCATCTCGGCATCGGAAGCTTCCAGTGGCGCGCGGTAATCGGTGTGCCGGTTGAGAAGCAACATGGTTCGACTCTCTTGCGTCTCTGCTGACGCTTTATCACAAACCTCATTTGCGAGAATAACATCCATGCATTCTGCGGCCACTTATGCAAGAGTGGATCGCTCCGGCTTCCGCTGTCGGAGAGCCTGCGCGACGCTCTATCCGCGACATCAAGCTGGGCTATTCCTGACAGTTACTACGTTCGATTCCGGTTATAGTCACCGAGCAAGGCCTCGTTGGCGGTATGATCGGGTACATCGTCCTTCCACCGGACGGAGCCAAACGGACGCTCTAGCATGCGCCGGATACGCACGGGCTCCGGTCCCACGTGAAAGGACGCAGCTTGTCGATCTAGCGCGCGTTCTGAATGCGTCGAGCGATTGCGTTGACGCAGATAATCAAGCCACGTGGGGCAATGGTAGCGTTCTGTCCACAGTTCAGGATCAGCGATATCGCGAGCGATCGACCAGCCATACGCGCCATTCCGCTTTCGGAACAGCTGCACATCTTGCATGACGTTATGAAAGGCCCGCGCATTCTCTTGTGCCACGCGGTATTCGATTTCAATCACAACCGGTCCGCTGCGATGGGTGAGCGTTAGCCGAACCTCAGGATGCGCAAGCGCTTCAGCATCCTCGCTTCGCGGGTTTATGCGAGGCATACGGAGCCAAAGCCCCAATAGTGGAGAAATTAACATCAGCACTGCTGATATCAAAAGCGCTGTGTCGACACCTGCGGCATCGGTCAAATGACCCCAGCCCCAGCTACCGACAGCAATGCCTCCTGAGCTTGCTGCTTGGTAGGCTGCAAGCGAGCGTCCTGCGACCCAGCGCGGGGCCGACAGCTGCACGCCAATGTTGAAGAGGGCCCAGGAGATCATCCACACGGCACCGGCAAGGACAAGAGCGGCCGATGTGAGAACCAGCTCGTGGCTCAACGCCACGGCGAGAAGCGCCCCACTCATGGACAGTGCGCAGGCGCGAATTGCGGCTTCACCGCTCAAGCGCTTTCGTACTTCAGGTACATATAGCGCTCCAATTACCGCGCCAAGTCCGAACGCGCTGAGAGCTATCCCATAGATCCGTGCACCACCTCCAAGGAGATCACGGGCGACCAGCGGCATTAGCGCGATGATGGCGCCTCCGATCACGCCGGTGATCATGGAACGAATCAGCACGATTTTGATCGGGGGCGAGTTAGCGATGTAGCGGAGCCCCGAAACGATGGCGCGGTTTAGTTTTTCTGGCGGAAGATATGACGGTTCGGAAATTCGCTTCCACAAGAACAGCGCAAGAAGTAAGGGTAGATATAGCAATGCATTTAGGGCAAACGAAGCGACTGCGCCGGCTGCCGCTACCACTATCCCGCCGATCGCCGGTCCCACGCTGCGCGCGATGTTATAGCTAATGCTGTTCAGCGCGACCGCAGCTGGGAGTGCTTCCGCCGGCACTTGCTCGCTAACTGAGGATTGCCAGGCAGGATCCATCAGAGCCACGCCGCTGCCGATTACAAAACACAGGATTAGCAACGAGTCTGGCGTGACCATCCCTAGCCAGGTAAGTGCCGTCAGCGCGGTCGCACCAGCTAGCGACATGCTGAGCGCGAAAAGCATCACGATCCGCCGGTCATACATATCCGCAATTGCGCCTGCGGGCATCGAAATCAGCATGACCGGTAGCAAAAATGCTGTCTGCACAAGCGCAACTTTGTCCGCCGACGTTGTCATCTGCGTCATCGCCCACGCTGCGCCGACGCTCCGGATCAGCGCGCCCAGGTTCGTAAGGAGGCTCGCAAGCCAGATACGCCGAAAGGTGAGGTGGCGGAAGGGCGCTGTGATACCTTCAGTGCTAATTGGTCGAGGCTTGAGAGGAGTCATCTAGCTTGCTGCCCTACCCCGGATGGTGCGACGAATGAGGACAAAGAGGGGCTGATGGCAAACGGGAAGTCCGCCGTCATTCGACTTGCGCTGCTTAGATGCAAGAGAGACCTCAAAATAGTCAGGTTCGCGCCAAGGGTTCCGCCTCGCACGATCCCGACCTGACGAGTAAACTTTGCTCTTGCCCTGCAAGTGCGCGCTTTCTCGACACGGCTCATTCCGTAGTCACTCCCTGCAAGATGCCACCAGCAAAGGCCAGATGCCACTCAACTGACCCAGAGGCCTTATCCTTTCGCCGCTTGTATTGATTCAAAAAGTTGATTTCCTCGTGACAGGTGCCGCCGAGCGAGCCGCGGCGGCCTTGCCCAACTGAAAGCCGATCTTCTCAGATCTGTCCAATGGCCAGAAGCGACGTGAACGCATATAGGTGAGGCCATACTCTGAAGCGCTCTGAATATTTAAATCGCGCGTAGCCGCTTAGAGCACAAAATCGAAGGAAACTTGCAGCGTTTTACTCGCACTGCGCGACGAAAAAGGGCGCTAGCGATGCGTACTGGCCAAGCCGACATCTCTCGTTGGTGAGCGTTTGCAAGTTCATCGGACTGAGTCATCCAGCTCGCTCGCGCCACGAAGCGCCCACAATGAGCGGTTGGTGTTGGTAGCCTGGAGGTGACGCCACTCAGTTCAAAGTTATGCGCGCCAATGCGCGAAGACCTGCGCTCGTTTCATAATGGGTACCGCGACGCCTTGCACGGCTTGGTGATGGAGCAGGTAGGCGGGGTCCATTGGTGAGACACTCAATCCTCAGACGGTGCCTCAATTGGAATAGCAAATCCGGCTTTTACCCGGTCCATGACCACCATGGTCTTGAAGCCCTTGATATCGGGGTTCTCACGGAAAAATCGCCGCGTGAACTGCTCATAATCGTCCATGGTGCGTGCGGTTATGTATAGGACAAAGTCAGCATCGCCTGTGACGTAAAACCCATTGACGACTTCAGCGGATGATTTGATCGCCTTTTTGAACCTGTCGATTATGTCCGAGCGTTCCCGCTCCAATGTCACCAGCACGAGCATCTGAATAGGTCTTCCGACCGCCTTGGCCGAAACGATCGAAACGTCCGCCTCGATAATGCCGTCCGACCGAAGCCTCTTTAGCCTGCGTTGACAGGCGGTAGCGGAAAGCCCGGCCAGTTCGCCAATCGTCTCGGATGTGAGACGGTTATTTTTTTGCACGATCTCCAGGATGTGAGCGTCGATTCGGTCGTACCTCATAACAGGCTCCAGGCTAAAGAGGAAATTCTGCAAGAGATCGTGTGTTTCCGCAGAAAAAAATCTCAGATCCGTCAAATGTCGTCGAAAAACACTCTTTGTGACATCAGTATCGTCGATCTAACGGCAATTACAAGAAATATGCTGCAGGGCTTGCAAAATGCCCTTCGAAAGGGCCTTCGTCCCGTAATGCAAACTTCTCTAAGAAGAGCGTCAGCTGAGCGCACAGCAGTTGGTGTCGCTCCGCAGCAGTTGGGGCTTCGACGAGGACTTGAGCTTGGGGATGCATCGATGCATCTCGGCGTCTCGGGAGGAGGTGTCGTTGGATCGGGTTGGTTTTACGCTCGGGTGAGCTGCGCGGAACGGCTTTGGTACCCTGAATTCGCTCCGCACAAAGCTGCGTCCCGTCCTTAAATGCCACGGCACTTCGCGGTGTGTACTGCGTGCGCCCTGCTAAGAAACGACGTCTTTCATGCGGCCCCATCTGGTCGGCGTCAATTCGGGAGCGGTCGCAACAACTGCGTCATAGGAAGGCTTTCGGAAGCAACGTGCCAAGTGGTCACAGGGCTTACCTAGACAATAAATTGCGGGAACCGAGTTGCCCGGCACTGAGGGGCGCATCACCTTTCGAAGGCGACTGCAAATTCGCTTCGGCTCTGTCACAACCGACGTGCTCCCGCCCCGATATCGGCGGGAGTATGGACTAGGATCCACTGAACAGGATCAGGGCAGCGATGCGCTCAGCCGAGTGTTGCTGCGGTCTGTCATAATGACATCAGCGATCATTTCAGCTGTAACAGCGGATAATGTCCAGCCGAGATGGCCATGGCCAGTATTGTAGAAAACATTCGGGCGTTTGCCTCGGCCAACCCTCGGCATCATGCTAGGTGTCATAGGACGCAAGCCCGCCCATGGCACCACCTGCGCGGTGGACACATCCGGAAACGATCGCTCTACCCATCCTATCAGGGGCTTAATTCGATCCCAGCGGATATCGCGGTTTTCGCCATTAAACTCGGCGGTCCCCGCGACCCGGAAGCGATCTTCTCCTAACCGGCTGGTCACGATCTTGGTGGCCTCGTCCAGCAGGCTGACACGAGGCGCGGCCTTTTGGCTCGTCTCGTCTCCCAGCTCTACCGTGATCGAGTACCCCTTCACGGGATAAATGTTGATGTTGTCCCCCAGCATTGAAGCAATGCGGCGGCTGCCGACCCCTGCGCAAACCACTACGCGTTCGGCATTGAGTTCTTCCTTCGACGAACCTGGTTTCCAGTGTACGACCACACCGTCTCGGTCGGACCGCATGCCGCAGATCTCCGCATCAAAGACGAAGCGTACGCCCCCTCGCTCGCAAGCCGCAGCGAGGCCGCGCGTAAACTTGTGAATGTCGCCGGTTGAGTCAGACGGGGTAAAGAAGCCGCCATAATACTGATCGCGCAGAGCTGGCTCTATTGCAAGCATTTCAGAGGGCGTCACGGGACGGCGATCCAATCCGCCCTTGAGCAGCAACTGATTCACGCGAGAGGCCGCATCGAACTCGAGCTTGCTCGAATAAACGTGCAAAATTCCTCGCCGCTCCAAGTCGAAATCGATGCTCTCCCGATCGGCTAGCTCAAAAAGATGCTCGCGAGCGGCTATCGCTAGCTTCGTCGTTTCGATCGTATTTTGGCGATAGTTTCGAATCTGGCTTACGAACTCTGCCAGCCAAGTATATTTGTGAAAACTGGGCCTTGGGTTCAGCAACAATGGTGCGTCTTTGCGCAGCATCCACCTCAAGCCTCTTACGATCGTTGCGACGTTATTCCAGACCTCGGCATTGCTTGCCGATAATTGGCCCCCGTTCGCAAACGAAGTGTCCATCGCCGGATAGCGCTGGCGATCCAAGACTGTAACCGAATAGCCGCGGCGGGCCAGGGCATAGGCAGTTGTAACTCCGGTGATACCGGATCCAATAATGACGACCGTGCTCATCGTGTGCTCCAGGACAGGGTTGAACGAACGGTGAAATGGCTTTCGCCCTCCCTCCGTCCCCAAATCTGTCCGTGCACCTGAGAGCTTTATCCGCAATCCACGTGGATCGCGGTCCCCTTCGGTGGGTGCTGACTGGCACCTCTCTCCAGATCGTCCTCGGTGTGCGGTCCTGGGCCTGAGAGTTTCCTTGGGGGGTTGCTCCGTCGGCGGTGATAGGCCTTTGCAGGCTTATCGCGCTCTCCCGCACACCATCATCAGACATGATAACACTCTCAGACGTACTCACGACCTGTCAAGCCGCGATGAGTCGTCGGACCAAAAAATCGGCGGCGTAAGCGACGGCTTGATGTTTTGCCCTAGCTCCCCCACCCAGATTAGCAGGTGGTTTCTTGCCGAGTACTATGCTGATCTCGCTTTTGATCATTGCATTGCTCGATGCCCAGTGGTTTCCGGCGAGCTATCCCCGGCTAGCGCAGAAATTCTGCGAGATCATCTAAAGAACGCACAATGTTGGCGCGGCGACGCTCTAATAAGTATGCGGTGGGTGTATGAACCTAGAAAGCTGTCGCTGGCATGCATCTCTTTCGAAGTCGAGCCAAAATGGAGGCTTGCACGCCTGACGCGGTTGCCCTGCTCGATGAGCGGCTCTTCAAACCGCTTGCGTCGACGTCTCTGGCCCATGACGGCAAGATTCGCCCGTGTTCGTCGCGCGGGCAGGTTAAGTTCGCTGCTGGTCCGGCGATCCGCTGCCGCCACTATCAATCCGCGCGAGTCCAGGTCGCTGCTTCACCAGGCAGGCCAGCGGACAAGGGGACTCAGAGCGCGAGCAGCGCCGTTGTGGCTCTGTCCCAGTTGATCGCCTCCCGCGCGCCCGCTCTCGCCGTGCAAGCTCGGATTTTGGTTCAAAGAGCATGGTGGTTTCCGAGAAGTCCGAAAAGACGACCGCGCCAAGTTGAAGATAGACCTCTCACGCTCTCGATCTGCTTTGAACTCGGCGGAGGACCTCGATGAGGCACGCCGTCTTTGTCTTCTGCGTCAATCAAGAAAAGGACCCGGTCGCTGGGCACGTTCTCGACGCTCTCAAAACCGCATGCGCTCCTGTTACAACGAGTTTCGAACTCGATGGGCACTCGGTGCTCGAAGTTGCTGGCTTGCATGACGCCAGGATTTCGATCGTGGCCACGAACGAGGTCGTAAGTAACGACTATGCGCGCTACGCGCCAATGTTTAATGATCGCTTCGGTGATGCCAACGTTATTGGCATCGTGAACTGGCACGAGGGCGCTAATGCGCCAAACGCGATCTTCTCGGTTCAAACGACGGGCGATCTGGGCACCGGGACCTTCAGCGCGGTCGATCCCCGGATTACCCGGGGGCTTCTTCTAGCGATCGAAGCCGAGCGGCTCACTTCCGGTCTTGACTCTTATCGCACTTACCTGGAAGCGACTCATTGGTCCGGCGTCAAGGCTGGTGATGCTGGTACCCGTCTCGCTGACCTGCGACCTTCGGCTGTCGATGTCGAGATCGGAAGCTCACCCGAAGATTGGGGAAATCCTATTGCAGCTCGAGTGCTGGCGCGATCGCTACTGGGAATTTTCGATCGTATTGAGGAACCGGTGCACTCCGTGCTCTGCATCGGAGGTGTTCACTTCGAGCCAAGCTTCACGAACGCGGTATTGCAGTCGCGCGATCGCCTCCCGATCGCGGCTAGTCACGTGCTACCAAACCATTGGCTCGTGTCGGATGGCTATGACCAGGAAAGTCGTTTGATCGACCTGCGAGCTTGCGTGCACTCGATTGTCGGCGGGATCCAAAGCATCGTGTACCACGATAAGCTGAAAGCGCCTTACAAAGGTGTTGCTCGCCTGCTCGCGGAAGAGCTCGGTGTTCCCATGCTTTCGCATAAAAAATTACGCGCGGCTTTCCCGAAGGATATTGTCGAATGAGCGCGCGAAGGTGGCCATCTGCTGTCGGATCGGCATCTAAATTGTCGGTCGTCCTGCGATTGACGTGTTTCTCTGGAGAAGAGCGATGAACGGTATGGGGATTGGTTCGATAAGGACCATTCAGTATGATCCGTTTCCCCGGATCGAATACGAGGACCGCGTCGAGCGCGCGCGGCGTCTGATGAAAGAGCATGCCATTGACGCGCTTTTGGCGACGTCCGAACACAATTTGCGATATTTCACTGGCGAGCCTAGCACGACCCCGTACCAGACGACCCGGCCACGATTTCTTCTCATTCGTTCGTCGGGTGACCCCGTTGCCGTCGTTCCGGAGGGAATGGACCAGTTTTATAGAGACACGACGTGGGTAAAAAACTGCCGAAGCTGGCCGAGTCCAAATCCGAAAAATGAGGGTGTGTCCGCACTTGCCGAAGCGTTGCGCGAGTTACTGCCAGAGGACGCCAGAATCGGCGTAGAGCTTGGTGCGGAGAGTAGGCTTGGCTTCCCCGCAGGTGATTTCTTGCGTGTTGCGGATGCGATCAAGCCTCGAAGGTTCGTCGACGCATCGGATCCGATTTTCACGCCACTGCGAATGATCAAGTCTCCGCTAGAGATTGGCAGAATTCGAACTGTATGTAGGCTTGTTTCGGAAGCATTCGAAAATTTAGCATCTAAACTGCGTCTGGGTATGACGGAACGCGAGGCCTGTCGCCAGTTCGAATTCGAATGTTTCAGTCGCGGTGTCGAGAAGACAAGCAAAATAGTGGGTGTTTCTGGGCGCGGGGGATATACGCGTCCTTACGGTGTTCCGACCGACAAAATTCTGTCGGACGGAGACGTGCTGTTTATTGATGCCGGCTGCCTGTTCGACTTTTATTGGAGCGATTTCGATCGACACTTTGCTTTCGGTGCACCTGATCCGCACACCCAGGATGCTTATCAGGTCGTTTGGGATGCCACTGAAGCGGGAATTGCCGCCGCTAGACCTGGCATTCCGATCTGTGATGTCTGGGGCGCAATGTCGGCCGTACTAAATGGCTCAAACAATCGCGGTAAAGCTACCAACATCGGCCGAATGGGACACTCCATGGGCTTATGGATGCCAGAGCTACCGTCTGTCCAACCGGATGACAAGACAATACTAAAGCCAGGCATGATCATTAACATTGAACCGAGCACCTCATATCCCTCATATTTCGACGGATCACCTAAGCTGATGCTGCATGAAGAGGTGGTCGTCGTGACCGAAACTGGCTCGCAGTTGCTCACTTCTCGTGCTTCGCGAAAAATGCCAGTGGTGGCCATATAACAAATAAGAAGACGGAACGTAGCAGAAAGGAAGGGCATGCCGAGCTCTCGCCGTAAGCCTGAAGCGGCCATGATGTCTCATTGGCGTTTTAAGCGTGCGTCTCAATGGCCGCACGAAAGTGTGCGATATCAGCGAGCCGGCCTAAGAGACTGTGGCAAATTGGAGTTCACGAGTAGAGTGCAGAAGCCGACACGGTCTGCGCCAAATAGTTGCGGCGCTCCTGCCATGACGTCTCTACATTTTGCTTATGGCTTACTCCATTGCGAAAAGGTCAGAATGCGAGCGACAGCAGCAAAAAGTGCGTGGGGCCGCTTCACGCGTGCGCACCGAGAGCCCGCCGCACGCTCAGGCGGTGCTGTATCCTTTAATGGATTCGGATTTTAAGGTCTGGCATGCATAGTGTTGATCAGTTTCGTGATTTGCAGGATGAGGTAACCGCTTGGCGCCGATATCTCCACGAAAATCCCGAGCTCGACTTTCAGGTACACAATACGGCGCGGTTTGTCGCCGAGAAGCTCGCCTCGTTCGGTATCAATCACATCGAAACGGGAATAGCTGAAACCGGCATCGTTGCATTGATTCAAGGGAAGGGTGGAGATGGTCCCACCATCGGGCTGAGGGCCGACATGGATGCGCTGCCCATCCTCGAGGCCTCAAACAAGCCGTGGTCCTCGAAAGTGCCCGGTAAAATGCACGCTTGCGGGCATGATGGTCATACGGCCATGTTGCTGGGCGCTGCGAAATATCTCGCCAAGACACGCAATTTCAAAGGCTGCGTCGCCTTGATTTTTCAGCCGGCAGAAGAAGTGGAGCTTCCCTCCGGCGGCCTGAAAATGGTCCGGGAAGGAATCATGGACCGTTTCAGCATCTCGAAAGTCTTTGGGATGCACAACGCGCCGGGCACCGAGATCGGCAAGTTCAGCATTTGCGATGGACCGATCATGGCCTCACAAGACGATTTCGACATTGTCGTGAAGGGGCGGGGCGGCCATGCGGCCAAGCCGCATGAGACCATCGATCCAGTCGTAATTGCTGCACAGATCATCGTCGGCGCGCAAACTCTGGTGTCGCGCACCACGAATCCGATCAACTCGCTTGTCATTTCAGTGACTAAGTTGAACGCCGCCAACGCCTACAACGTCATTGCCGATGAAGTCGAAATGGCCGGCACTGTTAGAACTCATGTTCCGGAGCTGCGAGACTTTGCCGAACGCCAGATCATGGCGGCAGCCCAGGGTATCGCGCGCGGATTCGGAGCGGATATCGAGTTTAAATACCGTCGATCAGTCCCGGTGACCTTCAACCACACCGAAGAGACTAATCTGGCGATCAGGGCGGCACGCAGCCTGGTCGGAGCCGCTTCTGTGCACGAGAATATCAAACCAGGTATGGGGGCCGAGGACTTTGCCTACATGCTGGAGGCCCGGCCGGGCGCAATGATATTCATCGGAAACGGGCCGACTGCCGGTGTGCACAACCCGGCATATGATTTCAACGATGAAGCGTTACCTTATGGCATAGGCTATTGGGTGAATTTGGTCGAGACATTGCTGTCTATCTGAATCACCCGGTCTGTCTCGATTGATCTCGTCAACCAAAGGCTCGGCGAGCGGCAAAACTACAGCAGATAAAATGCGGCTAGCTTAGATTAGTGAACCAACTGCGCTTTAATTACAGAGTGCAATCACGTGGCTCGCTCGATTTTACCCGTAGCTGACTTTACGGCCCTGCTTCGATGTATTTGGGCCATGCCGGAGAGGCGGTTTGCGTCCCCCGACGTGAATTGATTTCTTGGGGTTGCCTGATGTTGGAGAGCTTAGAGCTCGTGTGTGATAGTTGGCTTATTAAGGTCCGACCTTGCCGATCGGAATACTGCAATTACTCTTTCGATGTCGCCCGCACTGTGGGCGGCACTTACCTGCATGCGGATCCGCGCAGCGCCTTCCGGGACAACAGGATACGAGAACGGAACGACGAGAATGCCATGCGTACGCAAGAACTCAGCAATCTGGACCGCCACTGCCGCGTCCCCGGTCATCACGGGCACAATTGGGTGCTCGTTGCCCAAAACTTGAAATCCCAGACCGATCAACCCTTGTCGTAGCTGACCAGTGCGAGCAGAGAGATTTTGCCTGAGATCGTCTGCGCTTTCTGCCAAGTCGATTGCGGCCAATGAACCCTCGCAGATTGCAGGCATCAGTGAGTTTGAAAAGAGGTATGGGCGCGCACGCTGTCGCAACCAAGAAATGATCTCGCTACGGCCCGAGACGTACCCTCCAGATGCTCCGCCAAGCGCTTTGCCGAGCGTGCCGGTAAGAATGTCAATCTGATCTTCGAGCCCGTACAGCGCTGGCGTTCCACGCCCTTCTGGGCCGATAAACCCCACAGCATGAGAGTCGTCGACCATGACCAGGGCGCCGTAGCGTTTTGCTAGCTCGCAGATGCCTGGAAGATTCGCGGCAGCGCCATCCATGGAAAATACGCCATCGGTCACAACGAGCACTGTTCGGCAGTGACTTGCCTCGCGTAGAGCGTGCTCTAGTTCATTCATATCATTGTTGGCATAGCGAAGTCGCTTCGCTTTGCAGAGCCGAATTCCATCTATGATGCTTGCATGATTCAGGCTATCGCTGATTACCGCATCGTCAGTGTCGAGTATGGCCTCAAACAGACCGGTGTTCGCATCGAAGCACGAACCGAATAGGATCGTGTCTTCAGTGCGAAGATAGCTGGAAATCCTGCATTCAAGCGCTCGATGAACCGAGTGCGTTCCACAAATGAACCGCACGGACGACATTCCAAAGCCATGCCGTTCGAGACCCGCATGCGCGGCGCACACCAGTGCTGGGTGACTGGCTAGACCAAGATAGTTGTTCGCGCACATGTTCAGGAGCTGGCGCTCGCCAAGTGCGCGCAGGTGTATATGCGTCGACTGAGGCGAGGCGATCTCTCGCTCGACTTTCAGGAGGTTTCGCGATGATAGCTCATCGAGATTGTCGCGTAGTCGCTGACCAAAGAGCGAGCGCATGGTTCATTTCCGATCAAGGATAAATGATAGCAGTCGACCATGCGGGATCCGCGTGCTTTTGCCAATAGAGATCCATAAGCCGGCGGGTGATAGATCCGACCTGCCCCTTGGAAATCTTAGTGTCGTCGATGCGGGTCACGGGCATGATACCGCCGGCTGTGGAGGTAATGAACACCTCATCAGCCTCTTTGATAGCGTCACGGCTGATTTCGCAAGCGGTGGCGCGGAGCCCAATTTCCGTGCAAAGATCGAGGACCGTTCGACGCGTGATACCGGGCAGTACGCCAAAAGCGGGTGTCCTCAACGATCCATCGTTTACCAGGAACACATTGAAGCCTGGTCCTTCCGCAATATGCCCGTTCGCATCTAAGATCAGCGCCGTTTCGGCGCCCTTGTCGTAGGCGTCGAAAAGACCCTGCACGAGATCAAGCCAATGGTAGTTCTTGATCGTGGGATCGACTGAACTTGGCGGGATGCGGACGGTCTCGCTGATCGCGACGTGCAAGCCTCTTTCCAATTGCTGCTTGTTGGCAACGGAGCCATAAGGCACAGCAAACGCGATGAAACGGTTCTCTGCTTGGCGAGGATCACGGCTGAATGTCGGAGATGAACCCCGCGTGCAGATCATCTCAACGTAAGCCGATTTATGGCCGGACAAGGCTACACAATGCACGAGGATAGATGCAATTTTTTCGCGACCGAAAGGCAGCTTCATGCGAAGACGTTCAACCCCTGCCAGAAATCGGTCAAGGTGCAGATCCAATCGGAAAAACCGTCCGTTCCAGACGTGTACTGTGTCGTAGGTTGCGTCCGAATGCAGCAGACCCCAATCGAGCACCGAGATCTTGGCCTCGGACATCGGCAAGTATTGCCCATCCATAAAAGCGACTCCATGGGGGTAGCGCCGATGGTCGATGTGATGCTGATCGATTGCTGAAATCACGGGTGAGAGCTCTGTCATCGGACTCATTGGCAATAGCAGGGGGTGGGACGACGAACGAATTCTTGCTTCGGGGAAACGAAGATCTCGGCCATGGTGCTCCATCAGGCTGAGGATCGGAACGATGGACCTAGTCACGTTGAATGCTAGCAGCCTTGCGAGCCGTATTCCCTCGATGTGGTGCCTCGTCTGGCCTAAATTATGCGTCTGGACGGAATACGTGGAGCTTTCGTACAATAAGAACGTGGCTAGGGCGCCGAGCTCTTCCGGTTTCGGCTCTTGGGTCCTGAGCATAGAAGTAAAGTCGCGGCTCCAAATCTTTTGATACCAGGCAATTTCGCACGTCAGTGTCGGGTGCATTTGAGCTGACCGCAGGCACTCTGACGTCGGATCTTTCGATGATACAGTGACGCTGCACTGCTTCGAGCGTCGTCTTCGATATGCTCCGTATTCGATCAGGAAGTGACCTCGTGGACCGCATGAGTTAGGCCGCGCGAAACACGTCGCATAGAGCCAGCTATCCTCTCCGACTCAGAATGATTGCGAGGACATGCTTGTATTTTCCTTGCGCAGAGCTGGTCCGCGCTCCGGATTCGGCACCGCGTTGCCTTGCGCGCTCGTGCGCTCATCGGCCACCTTGAGCTGAACGACAGCCGAGTTGTGAAACCAACATGCAATAGAGCTGGAACGAAGATGAGAGGCTTTGGCGGCTTCTTCGATCGCCGTCAGATGGGAAGAAGTAATACTTCAACGGACAACTAGGAGGCGCAGGATTTCTGCTTATCAGTCGCCATATTCTTTAATTTCTGCATGACGGACGGATACTATTTATTCAATCGTATCGTCGGCGTGGCGTTGCGGTGAAATTGTTCAAATGTGTCGATTGCCTGCGCAGTCATAGGCGCTGTCCTCGCGGTCGAGCGAGGGTCGCACATGATGCAGTCCGGCCCGGTCGGCGGTTGAGGCCCGCGCGGCGAGCGTTCTGATGAAAGTCACGATGGGCGTAGTGCTGAAGGTGATCTCGATGCATCTTCTCCAATCGAGGCTCGGCTTCCTCAAGATTTCGAAGTGCTCCGCAATCACCACTGTGGCAGTCTGAATTAGAATTTAGATACGGGAAGAGCAATGGATCTTGAATTCACAGAAGTAGAACGGCGCTTTCGCGAAGAAGTGCGGCACGTCTTGCGTGAAAACATGTTGCCGGAGATACCGCGAAAATTGTCCGAAGGCCGTCAGCTCTCGAAAGAGGAGAAAGCTGCGGGAGCGCGTATCCTCAATCGCGGGGGCGTCCCGACTTGGCCTAAGGAGCATGGCGGAGCGGGGTGGACTCCGCTGCAACAGTACATTTTTGCGGAAGAGGTGAGGGCGCTTCCCGCGCGGTTCAAGTTCGGATACGGCGAGTCTCTGGTGGGCCCGGTCATCTATACCTTCGGGAACGAGGCGCAGAAGAAACACTACCTGCCGCGTATCGCTAATGCAGAGGACTGGTGGTGCCAAGGTTTCTCTGAGCCGGGCGCGGGGTCCGATCTCGCTTCACTCAGGACCAGAGCGGTACGTGATGGCGGGCACTATGTCGTCAATGGCCAGAAGATCTGGACCACCTGGGCGCAATACGCTGATTGGATCTTTTGCTTGGTCAGGACGAATCCGGATGTGAAAAGACAGCAGGGGATCTCTTTTCTTTTGATCGACATGAAGACGCCAGGCGTCAGTGTGCGTCCGATACAGTTAATCGACGGCGGTCACGAAGTAAACGAGGTCTTCTTCGATAACGTCCGTGTTCCGGCCGAGAATCTCGTCGGCGAGGAGAACAAGGGGTGGGACTATGCCAAATTTCTACTCGGCAATGAACGCTTCGCAGACGCCGGAGTAGCCATTTCCGAGGAGCGTATCCGGCACGCCAAGAGACTTGCCGCGCAGTGTTGCCTCGGCGATGAGCGACTAGTCGACCAAGCCGCGTTCCGCGAGAGGGTCGCCGCAGTCGAGGTCCAACTGAAGGCCTTCGAACTGACGCAGCTTCGCGTCGTCACTAATGCATCAAAGCAGCAGAAGAGCTCGCACGACCCTGCAAGCTCCATCCTTAAGCTCAGAGGCTCGGAAATTGAGCAGATGACAGCCGAACTGCTAATGGATGTAGCCGGCCCTTACGCGCTTCCCTATTTCTCGGAAGAGGAATTCGAGAGCGGCAGTGAGCCATCAATCGGCATTGATTGGGTCACGAGGGCCGCGCCTACATATTTCGGAAGCCGAGCCGCCTCGATCTATTCGGGCTCCAACGAGATCCAGAAGAACATTATTGCAAAGGCGATCCTCGGCCTCTGAGGTTCAATGGCCGCTGGCGCGACCCAGGTTCAGGAGAATATTACGTTGGACTTTGATCTTTCCGAGGAGCAGCGGCTTCTCAAAGAAAGCGTCGAGCGGCTGCTGTTCGACAGCTACAGCTTCGACGACCGCCGCAGGTATCAGGCGGAGGAGCGGGGATATAGTGAAGCGATGTGGTCACGCTATGCCGAACTCGGTCTTCTCGCGTTGCCCTTTGCTCCAGAATATGGCGGCTTCGGCGGCAGTGCGATCGATACCATGATCATCTTGGAGGCCTTCGGCGAGGCGCTGATCCTCGAACCCTATTTCGCGACCATCGTCCTTGCCGGCGGTATCCTCAGGCACGGGGCGAGCGAGGCGCAGAAGACAAAGATTATCCCCGCGATCGCGGAGGGCCGGATGAAATTGGCTTTCGCCTATGCTGAGCCGCAGTCGCGCTTTGACCTTTTCGACATTAAGACGCAGGCTAAGAACAATGGCGATGGATGGATCCTGAATGGCGCGAAGGGCCTTGTTCTCCACGGCGACTCGGTCGACGAGTATATCATATCGGCACGAACAGCCGGAGAGACGCGGGACAAGGATGGGATCGGCTTGTTCCTGGTCGATGCCCATGCGTCAGGTCTTACATGCCGCGGCTATCCGACCCAAGACGGCCTGCGTGCGGCCGAGATCACGCTCGAGAACGTGCACGTCGAAGCCGCCAATGTCATTGGTGACCCGGCAGGAGCGTTCCCAGTTATTTCGCGAGTGGCTGACGAGGCGATTGCAGCAATTTGCGCAGAAGCCGTCGGCTGCTTTGCCAAAATGAACGCCATTACTCTCGAATATCTCAAGACGCGCGAGCAATTTGGCAGGAAAATTGGCGACTTTCAGGTCTTGCAGCATCGGGCAGTCGACATGCTCGTCGAACTAGAGCAATCCCGGTCGATGGCCATGTATGCCGCAATGATGATAGGCGAAGCCAAGACGACCGAGCGCGAGCGCGCAGTTTCGGCGGCAAAGGCCCAGATTAGTCGCGCGGCGAAGGCGATCGGGCACCAGTCGATCCAACTCCACGGTGGCATCGGAATGACGATGGAGTACAGCGTCGGTCACTACTTCAAACATGTCACCATGCTAGGTGCCTCGTTTGGCGATACAGACTTTCATCTAAGGCGACTTGCGGCTCTCGGAGGACTCCTCAGTGAAGCGATGAATTGAAGGGCAAAATTGAGGCGCTGGCGTGAGTAAACTTGTCAAGCCGGCACTCGTGTTCCAGTTGAGGCTTCACTGGGCAACCGTGCGGGTGTGAGCAGCTTGGGTATGAATCCGGTGATCAATTTGACCGCAGGATCCCTGTGACCTCCCCTATCTGGGGAGTTGCTGTTTGACGCAATTCCCCGCAGGAGTGGGCGATGGATCGCCGTTGGAGTCCCCAGCGCGATCTTGGTTTTTAGGACCTGATCGATGCATAAGTTAGAGCGCCTCCTACGTCCGAAATCTATCGCTGTCTTCGGAGGTCGACAGGCCGCATCTGTTGTTACGCAATCCATTAAGATAGGGTTTGCGGGCGAGATCTGGCCGGTGCACCCAACCAAAGATGAGATTGCCGGCCGAAGGGCCTACCATTCTGTGGCCGATCTGCCCGGTGCGCCTGACGCCGCTTTCGTCGGCGTGAACCGGCATCTCACTATAGGCGTGATCTCATGCCTCGCCTTGCGCGGCGCGGGGGGCGCCGTTTGCTATGCTTCCGGCTTTCTCGAAGTCGGAGCCTACGACCACGACGGCGAACGGCTGCAGAGTGAGCTGGTTAAGGCTGCCAAAGGCATGCCGATGCTTGGTCCGAACTGCTATGGTCTGATCAACTATGCCGATGGGGCACTCTTGTGGCCTGACCAGCATGGCGGCGTTAGACTGGCCGAAGGAAGCCGTGGCGTCGCTATTATCACGCAGTCTTCAAGCATCGCCATCAGCATGACGATGCAGAAGCGTGGCTTACCAATCGCTTTTCTGATGACCGCCGGCAATCAGGCGCAGATCGGTCTCTCCGAGATCGCCCTTGGTTTGATTGAGGACGATCGCGTCAGCACACTCGGGCTCCACATTGAAGCGTTCGATTCCGTAGCCGGTTTCGAAAGGCTTGCCGCGCGTGCGCGAGAGTTGAAGAAGCCGATCATCGCTATGAAAGTCGGCCGTTCCGAGCAAGCGCGTCACGCAACCTTATCGCATACCGCTTCGCTTGCTGGCTCGGACGCCGCTTCCGACGCATTCCTGAAGCGGCTTGGTGTCGCCCGCGTCGAATCGATTCCCGCCTTCGTCGAGGCGCTGAAGCTTTTGCACGTAACCGGACCGTTGCCTGGCCCACGCCTCTCCTCGGTCAGTTGCTCGGGTGGCGAAGCTTCGGTCTTGGCGGACAGTGCGGAAGGGCGTCTCGTACATTTTCCTCGCCTCACCGACGAGCACCGCGCCAGTGTTAAATCGACGCTTGGGCCGCTGGTTGCGGTGGCCAACCCGCTCGACTACCACACCTTCATCTGGAACAACGAGCCGGCGCTGACCGACACCTTCACGGCAATGGTTGCGGGTGGCCTTGATCTCAACATGATGGTGCTTGACTTCCCGCGTCCCGACCGCTGCTCGAACACCACTTATTGGCCGAGTATACGCGCATTCGAAGCGGCGCTGAAGGCCAACAAGGCGCGGGGCGCGATTGTCTCGTCGCTACCCGAGAACATGCCTGAAGAGTACATTCCCGGAATCATAGAGCGTGGCATAGCGCCTTTACAAGGGATTTCAGAAGCGATGCAAGCTGCAGAGGCGGGAGCTTTTATTGGCACGGCGTGGTCGGGGCCGCGGGCCGAGCCAATCGACACCGCGGCTGCAGGTAGGCTTGCCGGCGATCGTCTAGTAATTGAGGAGGCCGAAGCCAAGGAAATGCTGCTCAAAGCTGGGCTGCCCGTGCCAAAGGGCGAGCGCGCCGGCAATGCGGAAGAGGCAGTGACCGTATCCAGGGCGCTCGGAGTTCCTGTAGCACTGAAGGCGCTAGGCGTCGCGCACAAATCGGAAGTTGGTGCGGTGCGGCTGAATCTGTGCGACGCCGAGTCGGTTAGTGCCGCAGCGCATGATCTGCTCGCGCTCGGGTCAGGGCTCTACGTCGAACGTATGGTACGCGACGGCGTCGCCGAACTAATCGTCGGCTTCGTCCGCGACCCCATGTTTGGCACAGTAATGAGGCTCGGCACCGGCGGCGTACTGGTTGAGTTGTTGCGCGACACGGTAACCCTGATGCTGCCGACAACGCACAAGGATATAATAGCAGCGCTGCGCGGACTGAAACTCTACCCGTTGCTGGAAGGCTACCGCGGGCGGCCCAAGGCGGATGTCGCGGCAGCTATCGAGGCCATTTCAGGCCTCGCAACCTTTGTTCAGAAAAATTCCCGCGAGATCGAAGAGGTAGACATTAACCCGCTGATTGTCTGTACAGAAGGCAAAGGCGCCTGGATTGCAGACGCGCTGCTGGTGCTTCGAAGAAGTAAAACTCTGATGCTTGGGAAAACTGGAGAAAATCAGAAATGGTTGGCGTCATCACCACCCGCCGCGAAGGCGCAATCGTAGAGGTCACGCTGGATCGGCCGAAGGCCAATGCCATAGATAACAAAACCTCCCAGCTGATGGGTGATACATTCAAGGCGTTTCGAGACGATCCCGAGTTGCGCGTCGCAATTGTCAAGACGGCCGGTGATAAATTCTTCAGCGCAGGCTGGGATCTTAAATCGGCAGCAGCTGCGGACGAACTCGGCAACAACGACTACGGCGTCGGCGGATTCGGTGGATTGCAGGAACTACGCGGCCTCAACAAACCGGTGATTGCCTGCGTCAATGGCATGGCAGTAGGTGGTGGCTTCGAACTGGCACTCTCCTGTGACCTGATTTACGCCGCCGATCATTCTTCATTCGCGCTGCCGGAAATTCGCGCAGGCGTGCTGGCCGACGCGGCAAGTATCAAGTTACCAAAACGCATTCCTTACCATATCGCCATGGAATTACTGCTTACGGGTCGCTGGATGGATGCCGCAGAGGCGCATCGCTGGGGTATCGTCAATGAGGTGCTGCCCAAGGAAACGCTCGAGGAACGCGTCTGGGAGATTGCACGACTACTCGCCAGCGGGCCGCCGCTCGTATTTGCCGCGATCAAGGAGACGGTACGCGTAGCGGAGGTCCTCACGTTCCAAGACGCCATAAATAGGATTTCGCGTCGCCAACTCGCGAGTGTAGAAGCCCTCCATTGTTCGGAGGATAGGCTGGAGGGACCACGGGCTTTCGCCGAAAAGCGCAATCCGGTTTGGAAGGGGAGATAGCGCAGTTTGCCTAGAGTGATTCGATCAGTGGGCGGCGTATGCCGCTGTCAGTAAGCACGTGTTTCGTAAGATCCAACCCAATTGTATCAGCTCCTGGCTTGGGAACCTCCGTTTCGAATGATGCACGCCGCCCACCTTGCCACAGCGAAGCTGTGAGGGGTGGCCCAACCCCATCAGTGATGGCAGGCGAACTCGGTGCCATCGTCAGACACGATCATTCCTGGCTTGCGGCGTCGGTCGACGATTGCCGTGACTTCGCGGGCACGAGCCGCCCCGAGATCGACGTGTCCGGAATGCGCCCAGGCATTCCTGCTGAACTGCCCCCCGTTTCGACCGGACACCGGCGTTAGCCGGAGGAGCTAGGCCTAGTTGTGGAGCCTCAAGAGGTTGTCCTCGGTCAGCCCGAGGCGGCTGATCGGTGTTTGTGAGTCTAAACCACCATGGGCCCGATGCCAGTTGTATTGATGCAGCCAGATCGGCAACTCTTGAGCGCGGCGATCGGAGGTTGGATAGGCTTTGGCATAAGCCCATTCGCGTAGTGCGGTTTGGATGAAGCGCTCTGCCTTGCCATTTGTTCTCGGCGTGTAGGGTTTGGTGCGGATGTGCTTGATGCCCAGGTCGCCGCACGCCTCGCCGAAGGCGTGAGATCGGTAGCAACCGCCATTGTCGGTCATGACGCGCGTGACGGTGACCCCAAGGCCTCTATAATAGGCCACAGCCGCCTTGAGAAAAGACACCGCGCTGTCCACCGTCTCGTCCGGTTTGATCTCCGAGAAAGCGACGCGGGAATGGTCGTCAATGCAGACGTGGACGAACTCCCAGCCGACGCCTCGGCTCCTGTTTGGACCACTTGAATCGCCGGTGATGCGATGACCAACCCGCTCGAAACGCCCGAACTTTTTGATGTCGATGTGAATGATCTCGCCTGGAGACTCACGCTCATAACGGCGCTCCGGCTCGGCCGGTTCAAGATCGCGGATCCGGTTCAAGCCCAAACGACGAAGCACTCGGCTGACCGTGGCTGGCGACACCTTGACCTCGATTGCGATTTGGGCCGGTGTGGCGCTGCCGGCGCAAGGCCTCGATGGCGGTGCACGTGGCCGGCAGGGTTTGGCTCGGCGATGAATGAGGTCGAGACGAGCGGTCGAGCAAGCCAGCCACACCGTTCTCGCGGAAGCGCTTGACCCATTTGGCGACCGTCTTCGGCGTCGTGTTGAAAAGGTCAGCCGCGCCGGCCTGGCTCAACCCACCCTCGACTACGCTTCGCACCATCGCCTCTCGACCTTTGGGCGTCAAAGGCGCATTCTTGTGGACGTTCATCTGGTCTTTCCTTGGAACACTGAAGCTTCGCAACCTCAGCTTCCTCGGTTCAGACCAGATGGACAACCTCCTGAAAGACCACACCTAGTCCTAGGCATACGCCTATGTCTGACACAAGGTGGAAGTCATGACCGGCGTTGCCCGGCGGCGGCGATTTACGACGGAGCAGAAGCTCTTGGTCGTCAACGAGACGCTGCAACCGGGCATGTCGATCAGCTATGTTGCTCGTCGCCATGGGCTCTCCCCGAGCCTGGTCTTCCGATGGAGACGGCTGATGAGTGAAGGGGGCGAGGAAGCGGTGCGGGCCGACGAGAATGTGGTCGCCGCGTCCGAGGTCCGGCGGCTGGAGGAACGGGTTCGAGACCTCGAACGCCTGCTGGGCCGCAAGACCATGGAGATCGAGATCCTCAAGGAGGCTCTTGATCTTGCACGGGTAAAAAAACCGACCTTGCTGTCGCGATCGCAGGCACCGGAGGATACCCCGTGAAACGGATCGCAGAGACCCTCGGGGTGGCCCGTTCCAACCTGATTGAGCGAGCGGGTGGCAAGCGCCCGAAGCGCGGTCCCCAGACCCGCGCTGGGGATGCGGAGCTCACGTCTGATATCCGTCGCCTGGTGGATAGCCGCCCAAGCTATGGATACCGGCGGATCGCCGCGCTCCTCAAGCGCGAGCGGCGATCCGCCGGCCACGACCCTGTCAACGCCAAGCGCGTCTACCGACTGATGAAGAAGAGCGGCTTGTTGCTGGCCCGGCATACAGGGCGCCGCACCCGCGGGCCCATGACGGAACGATCATGACAAGCCGCTCCAACGAGCGTTGGTGTTCGGACGCGCTGGAATTCACCTGCTGGAATGGCGAGATCGTGCGGGTTGCCTTTGCCCTGGACACCCACGACCGCGAGGTCATCAGCTGGGTGGCCACAACGGCTGGGATCTCCGGCGAGATGATCCGGGACATGATGGTCCACTGTGTCGAACAGCGGTTCGCCGACATCCGCGCTCCGCGCGAGGTGCAATGGCTGACCGACAATGGATCCATCTTCGCCGCCTATCGCACCCTTGAGATTGCCGCCGCCCTGAACCTGGAGCCCTGCTTCACGCCGGTCGAAAGCCCCGAGAGCAACGGCATGGCCGAGGCGTTCGTCAAGAGCTTCGAGCGTGACTATGTTCGTGTGAACCCGATCCCTGACGCGAGCACCGCCCTGCAGCGGATCGACCAATGGATGGAGGATTACAACTCAGAACACCCGCACTCCCGGGTGGGCTACCGCTTAACGCGGGAGTACATTGCATCACTCAATCGAGCCGAGTGTCCGGTCTGACGGGGGCAACTCCACACTCCCATTAGCGGGGAGGTCTTCCGCGTCAATGGCATTAGCCTTCGTGCAATCGAGCGTGAGGCGAGGATCGCCCCTTCACTGCGCGTGGTTACAAGTTCAGCCATTCGTTCTCTTCTCCATTGTCAGCGCGTTGAGACCAAGCTATCGCTTGATTGCAGAGGACGTGAGCCCACCGTCAAGACGCCCGGCTGTTTCCGACAAAAAGCGGTTCTTAGCCGCGCTTCATCAAGCCGAGCATTTGTCGCGCTTCGGCCGGTGTGGCGATGCTGGCGCCCATCCTCTCAATAATCCCAACCGCGTTGTCGACGAGTTCGGCGTTGGATGCCAGCACGCCGCGCCGCAGATAGATATTGTCCTCCAGCCCGACGCGAATATGTCCTCCTAGTCTCACAATTGCCGCAACCGTCGGCATTTCGTCCGGACCACAGCCAAATCCAGCCCAAATCGCACCGGGAGGCAGGATTTCTTTCATGGCCTGGATCACGATCGGCTCAGCAGGAGCGCCAGTACCGGTGCTAAGGCAGAATTGGAACAGCGGCGGGCCCTTGAGGGTACCTTCTTCGATGAGCTTCTTGGCATTTTCGATGTGGCCGAGGTCGAAGCATTCGAGCTCGGGCTTGACGCCGGCATCCTGCATGAGCTTCGTCATTTCTCGCAAGTCGGACATTCGCGCCACATAGATCGATTCGCCGAACGCCAACAAACCACAATCAAGTGTGGCGATCTCCGGCTTGAGCGTAGTCGCTTGGAGGACACGATCCCTCGGGCACTTGAGCGCAGTGGCCTTGCCAAGCGTTGGCGGGTCGAGGGAATCGAGCACAATCGTACCATCCATTCCGCATGTCAGATTGATGATGACGTCGGTGGACGAGTCGCGCAGCTTCTTTACGACTTGTTCATAAAGCTCCAAGCGATTCGAAGGCGTCCCGTCCTCCTCACGAACGTGGATGTGAACGACGGCAGCCCCTGCTTTCGCCGCATCAATGGCCGCTGTAGCGATTTGCGAAGGCGTCTTGGGGATGTTCGGATGCTTTGCAACGACTGCCGCATTCCCGCCGGTGATTGCGCACGTGAGAACGACTTTTCGGGACATCAAGGACTCCTCTATTGATATGTCGGGACTATCGCGAGACGGAATTGAGCAGTAAGTATTTGGACCTCTCAAGGAGCCGGTGCTCCGGTCTGGAGATTCGCGGTGCGACCCACATTCCGCGCCGGACTTTCGCATTGGCTTTGCCGCGCGATCCGCAGCTTTTCGAGAAACTCCGGGCGAAGTGGCTCTCTTTGGGGCTTACGACCCCGACATTGAGCTGCAAGTGCTCCGCTGTCGTCGACATCATAACAGGGACGTCCGCGGCAGCAGCAACTTCAACCTGATAGCCGATGGCAAAACCGCAGCTCGAACAATCGCCACGGCGCCTTGCGCGACTAGCCTACGCGGAGCGGCAATGTAGGGTCGGACGAGCGCTGGATCGCCGCTCATCGTGCGGTCCACCGTAGATTTTGGCACCTTGATCACGACGGCAAACCCGTAAGTGTCCCGACCGACTCATCAGCAAGCCGAGAGGCGGCGCGCGCGGACCCAACCGGGCTCACGATCAAAGTCCAGGATTCCAACACAGCTTTTGTTTTCAATGCCATTGAGACGTCCAGATCGCAAACGTGTGACGGATCGACTATAGACGCCCGAAGGCGCCGGATTTCCACGAACTTGGCATGGAAACAGTCGGAAATGTGTGTCCCATAGGTAAATTGCGGAGGTTCGCGCCCCCGACATGACTCGGCCGTTCCTCGTGAGCGCATCGTGGACTCGCCACAGATCTACAGGGAAATCGCGTTCCTTCCGTTCGGCCTGTGTGTGATCCAAGCAACAAGATCCTCTGCTGCATTGCCGATCAAACTCGGCTGGCCGTGCCATTGTCCCACCGAGCTATTCGCCTCCATTGCCCTGCGCTAGACTCGGACACTGCAAATCGATCTCACGGTACGAATTTTCCCAGCTCAAACATGTGACGCTCTAGACTCGCGAGCTCTACCTTGCGGTGGGCGCGGTGTCAGGCCATCCTGCGCACTCATTTAATCCCATTCGTATTGGATGCACAACGAGCGCTAAGCGCTTTAGTCCTGGCTCTCCTCCTCAGCTGGGCAAATATTCGCGACTCCAGCTTTCGCTTATGGCTCCCCTGGCCAGCAACCCGTCTATCTCCGCTTCAGCATATTGCAGTGACCGCAGAACTTGCCGTGTCGAGGCGCCGTATTTTTCTGCGGGCGGCAGTGGATGTATCTTTCCAACGGCCAAGCGTATTGCATACGGATCAACCTGCGTTACCGCGTGGCCGCTGGGATGGTCACCAAATATTGAGAAGGAGTAACTGCCCTGTCCGCTAGTCGAAGCACGATCCGCCGGCTTGGAATTTGCAGATCGAATTGCCTCTATGTCCTCGCAAATTGCAGCGCCGATGTCGGCTGCCTTGAATCGTGACAACCATTCTTCAGCGGAAGTCTTGCCGATCGCGTCTGTGAGATAGGAGGCGCGACCATCTTTCGGTACATCAGGTAGTCGTTCTAGCCCTTCGATCGACGCAAAGCGCGGCACGTCGCCCTCTAAGGCGCTGAGCAGAAGGCTGCGGCCGGAGGCCGTCGCATAGAGGCGGGTCAATGCATCATAGCCCCTTACGTCAGGACCGGCAGGTTCGTCGAAGGGTCCACGCCGTTCATAGTCGTAACAGAATGGCAGCTGCGCGAGGCCGGAGACTGCGGAGAGCGAAGTCCGGGCTCGCCCTGCGTGGCCGGTCCTAAGTTTTTGGTACAGTGCGGCAGCAATGCCAAGACCTGCCCCAAACCCGGACATCACGTCAATCGTGCCGTCGTGCGCGTGGTCCTCAGGCTTGTCTGCGGAACCACCGAACCTCAGCATAATGCCCGTTGTCGCCTGGACGAGGTTGTCATAACCCCGGTAGTCGCTGCGGGGGCCGCGACGGACGCCGCCGAAGCAATCGAGCTGACAGAAGACTGCGGCCGGATTGAGCGCTTGCAGGCCCTCCATATCGAGCCCCATGCGCTTGACCTGTTGGTCAGTCGCATTCCAGACGATGACATGAACAGACTTTATCAGCCTGTCGAAAACCTCCCGGCCACCTGATGACCGGAGATCTACCAGAACCGAACGTTTGCCCCGCATATGAGTCATGCCAACGATGACCGTGTTCGAGCAATCGTAAAGAGGGCGCGCAGGGTCGACCTTGATAACCTCCGCTCCGAAACGGCCGAGGTAGTACGTGGAGTGCGGACCAGCGATCACGTTGGCTAAATCGAGGATCCGTACGCCGTCGAGCCATGCTGCGTGGGTCTCCGCAAGCGGGGCCATCGGCGTGCGAGATGGGGTCGCCGAGACCGCGGCGAGTGCCTGATCGAAGTCGCACCACTTCCTGGATTTCGGGGTTAGCATCACTTCCCCGCTTTCCTCCAACCACGCTATCGGCCCGGGCTGGATCATCCGCCCATATACGGGATCGTCGACCTCGATCATGAGGCCGGCGCATTCAGCGTGATCGTCGCTGATCCACTCCTGCAGCCAGCGCTGAGGCGCACCGGGTAATTGCGCTTTCCCGAAGATGCGCTCCCATTCCTTTGCGGTTCGGGTCAGGAAGATGGTTTTCATACGGCCGGCGATCTTGTCGGCCCAGATCTTCGGTAATGGAGACACGCTGACCGAGTGATCGGATCTCCATTCCCGGATCGGAAGATAGGAATCGACCTCCTCTGCCAGACCCTCGGCAACGAGCTCGTTGTATAGTCCGAGAACTTGCAAGCAGCGCTTCGCATGATGCTTGTGGCCTAGGCAAACGACATAGAACATGCGCCCGTCCTTGCATTTGTAGTTGCGGCAAAATGGATCGAGCAACTCCTGTGAAGACTCGTAAGAAAGATCCATCGGCATGCCTGCATCGCGCCGGCGGTCGATCTCGCGCTCGCGTCGTTTCTTATAGCGGAGCGGAAGGTCTTTGATGTGGATGGAATTGTAGGCGAGGCCCTCCAGGAGGGCGCAGGCAAGAGGTACCTCGATGTGGTCGCCAGTCCCGCTGCGCTCCCGCGCTTGAAGTGCTAGAACCGTGGCAGATGCCGCGAGCATCGTACCGTAGGCTGAAGCCAGAGGCAGCGGCGAGAAAGACGGATTGACACCCATCAGCACGCGGTTGACACCCATATTGGTGAACACTCCTGAGGATGCCGCGATTACCCCTTCAAAAGCGCGCCACTCGCGACGAAGTTGGTCGTTCGAAGCAAATCCCGGAACTGACACGGTGATCAGGTCGGGCCGGACGCTCCGCAGGGCCGCGAAGTCAATGCCAAGACGCCTTAGTACCCCCGGGCGGAAGTTCTCGACCACGATATCAGCCTCTCGGATGAGGGTCTGCGCCTGGGATACGCCTTGCTTACTCTTCAGGTCGATCTGGACGATCAGTTTGTTTCGATTAAGGGTCGCATTAGCCGGGCTATGCCAGAGGGGACCTGTTGGCGGGTCGATATGCACGACAGTGGCGCCAAAGTCCGCAAGGATCATCGCAACTGCTGGGCCGGCAATGTACTGGCCGAAATCGACGACCTTGACACCGAAGAGAGGAAGGGTTGAACTTCGCATTGCTATCACTTTATTACTTGTCCGCGAGCGGCTTTTGGTATGCTAGATACTTCGTAGTGATGCTCGGAACGTCCACAACGCGTAGTCCGCGCAAATGGACAATCGGCCTCGAGCGCACGGCCCCACTTTACGGGTATCGGCGAGGCTGGCTGGCAGATCGTGTTTTCTCCCGGCCAGCTTCGACAAACAGGAATCGCTCTGTTGGGTCCGCTATGATCCTGCGGATCCGACCTACTTGGCATGCCCTGGTCTTGCGGTGTCCTGGGCTCAGCGGAACATGCGGACTAGACTCCACACCATATCCTTCTCCTTTGCCCCTGCAGGTCATTAACATCTCGGAAATCATCTTGAGCTTTCCCCTCACTAGAATCTGGTGCTTGCGAGCTCTGGAGAGCTGACTTTAACGCCAGCGCCTCTGCTCAGTGCCATCAATAGATACCCCGCGGACAGACGATCGCCAGCGCCTGTGGCGGAAGCCAGCGTGGCCGGCATCTCAGACCAACGCCTGCCCGTCCAGCATGCGCGCGAAATTTACGATCATCGATTGGGCGCACCGTCAATACAGGTATGCACATGCTGAGGCGCAGTTTCCGCGTTCGATTGATGACAACGGGCGCGGCCCTAAGAGGATGCGTTGTCCTTCCTTGTTGGCTCCATCATAGGCTATCCGACGAGTAGTAATTTCATAGTACAGGGCGAAAGAGGCTCAAGACACTACCAGCCCTGATGGGTAAAGCTGGATGGCTGCTGGATAATGTGACGCAGGCGGTTACTAGTTGGAGAGCTTGTGGAGTGACGGCGGTGTCGATGAGAGCTGCGGCTAGCGCTTGCTCCAGACCTTGGCCGCCATCAAGCGGCCCGCTCAATGCCAACTGCGCGTACAGGTGCGAGGCAAAACCGCCACAGAGAGAACGAGAGGTTCTCGTGGACGGCGAGTCGTGCGCATACCAGCCCGCATCCATCTTCGTCCGCCTGATAAGTATACTTAGGCGATGTTTAGTCCCCGCACTTGCTGAAGTCGAATCTCTCGGGAAATTTCACAGATCAACCTCGGTTTCTACGCACCGTGACGCATCAGTTCAAATTCGCACAAGCCGCTCCGCGTGATCTCAAGTCTCAACCACGACGGTTGTATCTTAACGGTTGGACCAAAAGCACTTGAAGCGCGAGTACCTGGGCCAGTGATTTAGCTCCAATCGTACGCTAGTGATCCTTGGGTTTGCCAGCGTCGCAGCCAGCGTCGAACCCCAGTGGGCCTTGGCCTGCAGTTGCGACTTCATTCAAAAGAATGAATGGCTCCGGCCGTTGCGGCGCCCCGTTGCTTGCAACGGTTGCAGTGAAATGGTTCCGCGGCAAGACCGAGCCGGATGGATCGCGCCGCCGCTTTTTGAGTCACTTCACCCAGGATCGAGATGTTTTGATATGAATCCCTTCATATTCTTTCAAGCGCATGAAGAATTTCAGCCGGTTATCCGCCCGGATTAAAGGAAATAGGCGTCAAACTCGATTATGATTCCCTGACTGCGCAAGCTTCATGGCTCTGTCCAGTGCTGCCAACGAAGGTCCGCCTCAGCACTAAAGCAGCTGGGCTAGCGACTCCTCGCCAGCTTGCCGCGGTTTCAAACTGGAGTAAATTGAATGTCGGAATCTAAAGTGTCGCGCGCGCGCAAGATCACCAGGGTCACTTGTATTGGCGGCGGCGTGATCGGAGCTGGTTGGGCGGCGCACTTCATGCGGGCAGGGCTTGATGTCGTGGTGTACGACCAAGCCGCGGACCGAGAGAACTATCTCAAAGAAAGTCTTGCGACGGCTATGCCTGCGCTCACGGAGTTGGGCATGTCCCCCGGCGCCTCGACTTCTCGGGTTTCCTTTACTGCTAATTTCGAAGAGGCATTGAAAGGTACCGATTTTGTGCAGGAAAGCGCTCCCGAAAACATCGACGCGAAAATACACTTGCTTTCAGAAATTGATGCGCTTGTGCCGTCTGATGTTGTCATCGCGTCAAGTTCTTCCGGCTTTCTTGCCTCACAGTTGAGAAAGCGCGCGCGGCATCCGGAGCGCATTCTTGTCGGCCACCCGTTCAATCCGCCTTTTCTGATTCCACTTGTTGAGATTGCCGGAGGCGATGCAGCTAGACAGGCAGCGGATAGCGCGACTGCATTTTACGAATCGACCGGCAGCGAAGTGGTCGAGCTAGACCGGGAGATTGAGGGTTACATCGGCAATCGTGTCCAATATGCCGTTCTCAAAGAAATTCTCTTCATGATGTCGCAAGGGGTGGCCGATCTTGAAGGGATAGATAAGGCCATTGCGGCAGGTCCAGCTATCCGCTGGGCAGCAATGGGCGTCTCTTCTTCTTTGTATCTCGGGAAGAGCGATCCGTCTCAATGGAAGAAGCTCGTGGAGAGCATCGGTCGTGACTTAGACAGCTATACTGCGCCTTCGGACTTCAAGCCAGGCGAGGCGCTGCTGCAGGCATATGCCGAAGAGGTCTCCAACGGGATCGGTGCGAAAGGGCAGGCGGGGCTCATGGCCTTGCGCAATGCTGGCGTGGTGAGCATCCGCTCCGCCTTGGAGCGTGTGCGGGCTAGCCTTGCAGGAGCGAAGCATGGCATGGATTAAGGCGTGGGACGGGATTGTCAAGAAAGACTGGTTGGACCAGCTCGAGCACGTCAATTTTCTGACCTACCAACGCATAGCCGATCTCGCCAGTGGTGAAATCTGGCGCCGGGCAAAGGACAACAGCGGCCTGGCACTGGGTGTTCAGTTCGTCCTGACAGAAACGCATGTTTGTTATATTCGCGAACTGCGGTTGGGCGCGCCCGTCGAAATCTTTACATGCCTCATCGCTTACGACAGCAAGCGGTTCCATCTGTTTCATCGCCTCGAAAGCACCGGCAATCTTGTTTGCACGGTCGAGACAATGAACTTATGCTTCGATCCCGTAACCCGCAGGGTGGCTCCACTCCCAGCCGTAGTTAGCAGCCATTTCGCGTCTTGGGGGAGTTCGCCGCATACCGTCCAGGCGCAATTGTCAATCGGGCGTAGACCATCCTACAATTGAAGCCATCATGCATGTTACAGCGGGTAGATGCTAAACTATGGAGCTGGGGCAGAAGGCAAGCTAGACCTCGATCCGCTGGTGCATCCCGACCCGCAATCGTCGTGATACGCTGGGGGTGACCTGCCACTGAGTATTCCTTCCAAAGGAGTTAGAGTCCGGCCCGAAGAAGGACGGACAGATGAAGCGAGCACGGTCCACGGAAGAGGAGATTATCAGGGTGCTGAAGGAGCATGAGGCCGGGGCGAAGACGACCGATCTGGCTCGCAAGCACGGGATCTCCGAGGCGACAATCCACAACTGGAATGGCCAAATTCGGCAGCATGACGTCTCCAAAACGAAGCGGTTGAGCGCCCCGGAGGAGGAGAACGGGGAAGCTGAAGAAGCTTTTGGCCGAGCAGGTGCTCGATGCAGTCGCACTTCGCGTGCTCCTTTCAAAAATAGCAGGGCCCGCCGGCAAGCGCGCAGCGGTCGCGCATCTGCAGTCCGTCATGAGCCTGTCGGAACGGCGGGCCTGCTCGATTGTGGTGGCCGTCAGAAAATGATTCGCTATTGCTCCGGCCGCCCGCCAGAGGCAGTTCTGCGTGGCCGATTGCGCGATCTCGCCAACGAGAGGCGTTTCGGCTATCGCCGCCTGTTCGTCCTGCTGCGGCGCGAGGGCGGGATCTACTGGGCTTTATCGCGAGGAAGGGCTCACCGTCCGCAAGCGGCGGGCTCGCCGCAAGGCCGTGGGCCGGTCGTGATCGAAGCCAAGCCAAATGCCCGCTGGACTTCGTCCACGACCAGTTCGCCAATGGCGACGCTTCCGCATCCTCAACATCGTCGAGGACGTCACCAAGTGGAGTTGCCCCCGTCAGATCGGACACTCGGCTGGTTTGAGTGATGCAATGTACTCCCGCGGTGAGCAGTAGCCCAGCCGGGAGTGCGGGTGTTCTGAGTTGTAATCCTCCATCCATTGGTCGATCCGCTGCAGGGCGGTGCTCGCGTCAGGGATCGGGTTCACACGAACATAGTCACGCTCGAAGCTCTTGACGAACGCCTCGGCCATGCCGTTGCTCTCGGGGCTTTCGAGCGGCGTGAAGCAGGCTGCGCATTCCAGGGATGGTGATCAGGTGTTCCATGCGATGGTGATCACGGATTCCAGTGATCGTGATCAGGACGGAGGCGAACACGGCTGACGGATTTATGTGTGCTGGAAATGTCCTCCTCGTCAAGGCTGGCGGGTTGGTTCGAAGATCGTTCCGGCGGTCCATGGGAGGGCCCCGTGCGCGGCGCGGAGTGCCCCCACGAGCGACGTAGCGACGCGCGCGGGAGGGGCCTGTGGGCCGGCGGGGCGATCGTGCGCGAGGTGCTCACGGTTTTTTCTTTTCGCCAGCCTGACGCCGTAGACTGTCGCCTTTGCGCTCGAGGCGGTGCGCATTGTGAATGATGCGATCCAATATCGCGTCACCGAGAGTGGGATCGGCAATGACGTCATGCCATTGCGACACGGGGACCTGACTTGTGATCAATAAGGATCCCTTGTCGTAGCGATCGTCGACGATCTCAAGCAGATCACGACGCTGGTCGGCGGTGAGCGGTTCAGGTCCCCAGTCGTCGAGGATGAGGAGATTGACACGCTCAAGCGCGGCGATCAGGCGCGCCAGACGGCCTTCGCCGCGCGCCTGAGCGAGATCGGCGAACAGGCGGGATGCCCGCTTGTAGAGGACGGAGAAGCCGTCGCGGCAGGCTTTGTTGCCGAGCGCACAGGCAAGCCAGGACTTGCCGGTGCCGGTTGGGCCGACAATGACCAGGTGGTTGGCCTCACGGATCCATTGGCTGGTGGCGAGGTTCTGGAAGAGCGAACGGTCGAGGCCGCGAGCGGTGCGATAGTCGACGTTCTCGATGGCGGCAGCTTGACGGAGTTTGGCACTGCTCAAGCGGCGCGTGAGGCGGCGGTTGTCGCGGGCGGTGACCTCGCGATCCACGAGGAGGCCGAGCCACTCGGCGTGCGGCATCTCGGCCGCCTCGGGATTGTTCTGCAGTTCGACGAGGGTATCGGCCATGGCGGCGAGACCGAGGGCGCGCAAGCGATCGACAGTGGGGTGAATGAGCACGATGATCTCCTGATCAGTTGTAGTAGCTGCGGCCACGGATGTTGGCGTGGAAGAGGATGGGCGCCCCTCGGTGGGAGGAGCGGTTCTGTCGGTGCCGTTCTTGAGGATGGCGGCGACCGATTTGTAGGAACGGGCGTTGAGCAGAAGGGCACGGGCGCAGGCGGCGTCGACGCGTTCCTGGCCGTAGCGCTTGACCACCGATGGTGTTGAGAAGCCCTATCGTCAGTTCAAGGCCACTTTTTTTGGCTTCTCCTTCCAGGCCGCCACCATCCGCTCGTACGCCTGCTCGACGCGTGCGACATAGCCAGCTTCCCGCTCACGCAGTTCCTTGATCCAGTAGTCCCGACCCGGGCCAGCCTTGCCATAGGCACGAGGCGCTCCAGCCTTGAGTGCCACCTTCCGGAGTTTCATCGCTGTGAACGCCGGTCGTGCGTAAGCATAATCTTTCCCGGTCCTCAGGACGTGCCAGATCATCACTGCGAGCTTACGTGCCGTGGCGACGGCCGCGACTCCAGCCCCATGCTTCTTTTGCATGCGATTGAAGAAGGCCCGCAGCGGCCCGGGCGCCGTCTTGGCCGACCAGGCCGCTTCAACCAGCATCTTGCGGGCGTCACGATTGCCCTGTTTCGAGATACGACCATGCCTTGGCGGATGCTCTCCCGATTGCCGAACTCGAGGGGTCAAACCGAAGTAGCTGCTGAGCTTATCCGGTGATTGGAAGCGTGCGATGTCGCCGATGGAGGCCAGTACACTCGATGCGGCGACCGAACTCACGCCGGGGATCGTCATCAGCTTGAGAGCCCGTGGATCGTCCAAAGCCTGTTGGGCCACGACTTTGTCGATTTCCGATAGTTGCTTCGTCACGCGTTCGAGTTCCGTGATAAGACGCTGGAGCATCGCACGCTTCTCCGATGGAAGAGGCAGACTGTCCAGCCAATGCTGTCCGTGCTTGCCGAAGAGATAGCCTTTGTAGGGCGGGATGAGGTTGGCATGCAGGATAGCCTTCATTCGTCCTTTAATCCGGATGATCTGCGCCAAGACGCCAGCGCGCTCGGCCATCTGGCGCCGGCGGCTGTAGGTGTCCTCGTCAGCCACCCAGACCTCCGGCAAGAAGCCAGCAGCATGCAACTTTGCCAGGGTCCCAGCATCGACCTTGTCCGTTTTGACTCGCGCATAGGCGATCGCCCGAACGAGCCTCGGATTGGCGACCGCGACGCGCTTAACGTGCGGGCGCAGAATACGTTCGACCGCCGCGCTGTTGCCCGTTACCTCGATGACCACCTCATCCTCGAGGCTGAGTGTCTTGGCAAAGGCGACAAGCCGATCGTGGACGAGATCAACGCGGAGCTGTCGGATTATTGTTCCGTCCTCCAGGATCGCCACTTCGGCGAAGGATCGGTGGATGTCCATGCCGACGATTTGCATGCTTGCTTCTCCTTTGTCTCAGGAGCCAGTGGCTTGCACGACATCTACGGATCCGCGCTCGCAGCGCAGCCGGGCAAGTCGTAGGGGCGGCCAAGTAACAAAGCGAGCTCACAGCTCATGGTCATGGCGGCCTGCCACCGTTTCGTGCTCCAGCGCCCCTATCCCGGCTTGGACAGACTAATCCGGACGACCGGTCCTCTCCACCGGGTTTGAGCGCTGAAAACATCATGCCCTTTAAGAATGCCGATGGCCGAACGGAAGCCCTGTTCCGGATGCGGCCGCGACCGCAGGATGACGTCGATCAGCGTGTCGGCGTCGGGGCCGACCTTGGCGGCTTCGGAACGAATGCGCTCATGGGTCCAGTCGCGATAGCGGCGATGCGAGCTCGGCATATGCTCGGGAACCGTGGTCGGGCGATGCGGCAAGGTGCTGCGCAGATGCGAGGCCACCCGCTTGCCGCGGAGGAAGATCTCGACGGTCTTTTGGGTGACGCGAGCCTCAACCTCCTGATGCACGAGGTTGTGAGGGACGCTGTAGTAATGCTTGGCGATCTCGACGTGATAATCGAGCTTGACCCGGCAGCGCTTCCACTCGGCATACTCGTACGGTTCATCTGGCAAGGGCGTGAGCGCCGGACGATCGAGCTCCTCGAACAGTTCGCGCCGACTTCGCCCCCAGCTCCGCAACGGTCGATTGTTGAGATCGACGAGCAGCGCGTGGATCGCCTCGTTGAGGGCGGCGAGCGAGAAGAAACGGCGGTTGCGCAGGCGCGCCAGAATCCATCGCCCGACGATTTGGACCCCGACTTCGACCTTGGCTTTGTCGCGCGGCCGATACGGCCGTGCCGGCATGATGGCGGTACGGTAATGGCGGGCGAGATCGGCATAGGTCCGGTTGACCATCGGCTCGTGAAAGCAGGCCCGGGTGATGCCGGCCTTCAGATTGTCGCTCACCGTCTGCCGGGCCACACCGCCGAAAAAGCAAAAAGCCCTATGGGAGCCGATCCAGTCCGGCAGGCTCTGGCTGAGGCTGGCCTCAGCGTAGGTGTAGTTCGAGGCGCCGAGCACAGCGACGAAGATCTGCGCGCTGCGCACCTCACCGCTGAGCCCGTCAACTACCTCCATGGTGTGGCCGGAATAGTCGACGCAGCTTCTCGCCGGCGACATGAACCTGGCGCAGGGTCGGCTTGAGGCGGCCGGCCCATTCCTTGTAGCGTTCGCAGAACCACGAATAGCTGAAGCTGTCGGAGTTTGCGTCGCAATACTCCTCCCACAACAGCATCAGCGTGACGTTCGGACGCCGCAACTCGCGATGCACGAGCGTCCAATCCGACTGCGGTCGCTCGTCGCTGGGCCGATCGGAGGGTGGCGGATACAAGCGGTTCTCGAGCTGGACGTCGTCATCCAGCTCGGGCGGCAACGGCCAGGTCAGGCCGGCGCGGCGGGTTCGATTGAGGTACTTGCTGACCGTGCCCTGGGCCAGACCGAGGCTGCGGGCAACGGCGCGCTGCGACATGCCGACGCTGTAGTGCAGGCGTAGAACTTCGCGAACGTGGCGCATGGACAGTCTCTCTGTAGGCATCTCGATCCTCTGCGGTTGGGCAAAAGACCGAGCTACCCCGGTTACAGACTGTCAGCGGTGGACGCCTCCTGGTTGTCCCCCATCATGATCGCTGGAAATAGCGATCACGATCGGCTGGAAACGGTGATCACGATCGGCTGGAACACGCAGCAGGGCTCGAGGTTCAGGGCGGCGGCAATCTCAAGGGTAGGATAGGCGGCGAAGATGGATCCATGTCGGTCAGCCATTGCACCTTGCGCGGAGCCCGGATGTCGGCGAACCGCTGTTCGACACAGTGGACCATCATGTCCTGGATGATCTCGCCGGAGATCCCAGCCGTTGTGGCCACCCAGCTCATGACCTCGCGGTCGTGGCTGTCCAGGGCAAAGGCAACCCGCACGATCTCCCCATTCCAGCGGGTGAACTCCAGGCCTCCGAACACCAACGCTCGTTGGAGCGGCTTGTCATGATCGTTCCGTCATGGGCCCGCGGGTGCGGCGCCCTGTATGCCGGGCCAGCAACAAGCCGCTCTTCTTCATCAGTCGGTAGCCGCGCTTGGCGTTGACAGGATCGTTACCGGCGGATCGCCGCTCGCGCTTGAGGAGCGCGGCGATCCGCCGGTATCCATAGCTTGGGCGGCTATCCACCAGGCGACGGATATCAGACGTGAGCTCCGCATCCCCGGCGCGCGTCTGGGGACCACGCTTCGGGCGCTTGCCACCCGCTCGCTCAATCAGGTTGGAACGGGCCACCCCGAGGGTCTTTGTGATCCGTTTCACGGGTATCCTCCCGTGCCTGCGATCGCGACAGCAAGGTCGGTTTTTTTACCGGTGCAAGATCAAGAGCCTCCTTGAGGATCTCGATCTCATGGTCTTGCGGCCCAGCAGGCGTTCGAGGTCTCGAACCCGTTCCTCCAGCCGCCGGACCTCGGACGCGGCGACCACATTCTCGTCGGTCCGCACCGCTTCCTCGCCCCCTTCACTCATCAGCCGTCTCCATCGGAAGACCAGGCTCGGAGAGAGCCCATGGCGACGATCAACATAGCTGATCGACATGCCCGGTTGCAGCGTCTCGTTGACGACCAAAAGCTTCTGCTCCGCCGTAAACCGCCGCCGCCGGGCAACGCCGGTGATGACTTCCACCTTCGAAAACGTGTCGGACATAGGATGCCTATAGGAGCCCGTCTGAGTAATGCCTTAGCGTACGCGGAGGAGAGAGGTCGTATTTTTTGCATCGCGCCCGTTTGAGATTAGCGGGCGCCAGCCAGTTTAAGAAGATTGTGGGCAGTGCAAACCAACGCCCACTCACACCGCACTTTGTCGAGCCCTCGCAGCAAGAATTGACGAAAACCTCTCGCCTGTTTGATTTGTCCAAACACTGGCTCGACCACTTGCTTTCTCAGCCGATATCGACTCCGATAGCCACCGCGTTTAAGCTTGGCTGCCATTGCCATCATCCGCGACTGCTTCTTGAGCCGCCTCCATGTTGTTTTCGGCACATCCCGGCGCCGACCTCGTCGGCAGGCCAAATAGGCGCTGATACCTCGCTCAGCCAGAGCCTTAGCTTCGCTCGCAAACCCATTGTCCGCCGAAATCTCGATTGGCTTCCGTCCGAATGCTGCCCTCGTAGCGTCAATCAGTGGGATCAGTCCATCAACTTCGCCGCTGTTCGTTATCAGCGGTGCGAGACAATGATTTGTCTTTCCGCATCAACCTCGAGTTGACCATTGTACCCCGCAATAAATCCATCTCTCGTGGGCAATATACGACTGTCTGGATCGGTGAAGTTGCGCTGCGCTCTCTCGGGTGGTTTTCAGTCAAGCGAGCGATTGGGTCGCCCATAAGTCCGCATTCCAGAAGATGGTCCAGGCCCGTTAGGGTCGACCATCCCTGCGTCGCGCCTCGCCTCCTCTTCGAGTACCGTCTTCGCCATTCGAATGCGATCAAGACGCTCTTGTTTTGTTTTGATCCACGCAGGCATCTCATCGCCTCGACATGATCCATGTTCGGCGTCGTCTACGCCATCATGGCGCTCTGCCGTTTCGAACCAGCTGGCGATCTGGGATGCCAGCTCGCTCTCACTTTGCCGCATGCGGGCATAGCTCATCGCCTTTGTGACGGGAGGCATTCGCCTTCAACTTCGTGCCATCGACAGCGACGTGGCCGAGGCTCACCAAGCCCGCTGCGCGGCACAGTCGGAGAACTTGCAGAAACAGATCCGCAAGTGGAGAGATGACGCTTCCGAAAATCACTAATGGTACGGAAGTCCGGTCTGTTCATAGCGGTTAACGCCATGAAATCCAGACGCTCCTCACAGCACCGGGAGATCCGTCGCGACGAATAAACGCTCTGTGTATAGGCATATAGGAGCAGAGCGACCATCACACCCGGGTGGTACGGCGCGTATCCACGATCGTCGTCGTAACTCGAAAGGGGGTTAGGTCAAGTTGGTGCCGAACCAGATCGCGGACGAAATGAGCGATATGATCGGCCGGCACAAACTCGCCTAGCGAGGGTGGGAGCAGCCAGTCTTGGTCAACATCCCTAGGGCGAAATGTCTTCATTCAAAAATTGAATCGCGATCAGATCGATACGGCAACGAAATACTCAGACAGGCTCCTAGGACTAGGCCTAGCTGTGGTCTCTCAAGAGGTTGTCCATCTGGTCTGAACCGAGGAAGCTGAGGTTGCGAAGCTTCAGTGTTCCAAGGAAAGACCAGATGAACGTCCACAAGAATGCGCCTTTGACGCCCAAAGGTCGAGAGGCGATGGTGCGAAGCGTAGTCGAGGGTGGGTTGAGCCAGGCCGGCGCGGCTGACCTTTTCAACACGACGCCGAAGACGGTCGCCAAATGGGTCAAGCGCTTCCGCGAGAACGGTGTGGCTGGCTTGCTCGACCGCTCGTCTCGACCTCATTCATCGCCGAGCCAAACCCTGCCGGCCACGTGCACCGCCATCGAGGCCTTGCGCCGGCAGCGCCACACCGGCCAGCAAATCGCAATCGAGGTCAAGGTGTCGCCAGCCACGGTCAGCCGAGTGCTTCGTCGTTTGGGCTTGAACCGGATCCGCGATCTTGAACCGGCCGAGCCGGAGCGCCGTTATGAGCGTGAGTCTCCAGGCGAGATCATTCACATCGACATCAAAAAGCTCGGGCGTTTCGAGCGGGTTGGTCATCGCATCACCGGCGATTCAAGTGGTCCAAACAGGAGCCGAGGCGTCGGCTGGGAGTTCGTCCACGTCTGCATTGACGACCATTCCCGCGTCGCTTTCTCGGAGATCAAACCGGACGAGACGGTGGACAGCGCGGTGTCTTTTCTCAAGGCGGCTGTGGCTTATTATGGAGGCCTTGGGGTCACCGTCACGCGCGTCATGACCGACAATGGCGGTTGCTACCGATCTCACGCCTTCGGCGAGGCGTGCCGCGACCTGGGCATCAAGCACATCCGCACCAAACCCTACACGCCGAGAACGAATGGCAAGGCAGAGCGCTTCATCCAAACCGCACTACGGGAATGGGCTTATGCCAAAGCCTATCCAACCTCCAATCGCCGCGCCCAAGAGCTGCCGATCTGGCTGCATCGATACAACTGGCACCGGCCTCATGGTGGTATAAAGTCACAAACCCCGATCAGCCGCCTCGGTCTGACTGAGGTCAACCTCTTGAGGCTCCACACCTAGCTCCTCCGGCTAACGCCGGTGTCCGGTTCGAAACGGGGGGGCAGTTGCGAGTGGCCTTCGAGACGCTTCCGGATGATCTGCAGCTAGTGCGGCATCTGTCAAGCTGCCGAAGCCATTCGCTTTGACATCGCGTCCACGCGCGATGCTTCCAGGCGGTCGGCAGGTCATGACGGCGGTCGGTAGTGCGCACACTGCGCGGCGCCGCCATGATGGCGCGGATACCCATGATGGAGCTGCAGATTAACTCGACTGCGCTCGCAAGCTCGAGTCCTGATCGCTACACTGAACAGTAAGGGCGCAAAAGCTGGCCGGGAAGCGACCCAAGCTACGCACAAGGCTAAGCAAGTCAACACGCCCACCTTCAGTTCGGACGCACCATCTGCTCGATCGGCCAAGGCTGAGTTCATCCATCGAGACGATCCGCGCGGCACTGGTAGGCAACAATCGACACGAACATGTCCTCGCGTGACCCAATCGCTGGAACTTTACGACGTCTACTAAGCGAAGATTGCTTTCGTCGCGGACACGGAGATCCTAGTGGGGCAGCCGCACTGTTGCGGTTGGCAGCAACGACCGTCGGACGTAGCGACGCATTCTATCGCCGACTATCGTCACATGGGGGTAAGTCAAAAGCGGTGACAGCGACCGCTGGGACGATCACAGTTCTATTTTTAAACACTCTTCGGCACGGCATGAGCTACAGGGATCCAGGTGCCAACCGGCTATGAGCAACAATACCGCAGCCGCATTTTTGCGAACCTTCGACGCGGTGCCAAGTCGCTAGGTTTTGAATTCCAGACCATTCCGGGAACCTTGCCGCGGAGATTTTGTTGCCGGGTGCAAGGCAGAGGCAGGAAGTGAAGTGCTTAGCACTCGGCCAGGCCCTCAGATCGGTGCCACACTCGCCGACAAGCTTACAAAGTTCAATGCCAGCTGTGGTAGAAATCCATGGATCCCGGTCAGATCGACGCCGGCACTCCGTAGAGTGCAGTTCGGAGGTTGAGACGCGAAACTGGCTGTTTCTTAGGAAGTCGATCGCGATCTTCGCCGGAACCCGGACATGAGCTTCCGCTTCATCGAAGGATCGGAAGCTGCCACGTAAGAGGCCAGAGGAATGAAGCTCGCGCAGCCACGCAGCGTCGCTGACGTCGGTCTTGCGTCCAGGAACGTTCTTGGCGTAGCGCGCATTGACCAAAAATCACATCAAACCCGCGCTGCTCCAGAATCTCGTAGACGGGGATCCCAATTGATCCGGTAGAGTCCATCGCGACACTCGTCACGCCGCAGGCTTTGAACCAATCTGCCAGATCATGCAGGTTTTGGGTGAATGTGCCAAAAGAGCGCACAGCTGCGTCGTTAGAATCGGTGGGGTTAACCGCAGCCCTATGCAGCCTTGATCCGATGTCGATGGCCGCGGCCCCGACGTCGATCAGCTTCAGTTCCGGTCGGGCTTCGGTCGTCCTCTTGGGCATGGCAATCCTCCAATCAATGAGTGAGTAGGAGCGTCTGGGCTATGCCAATCGTCATCTTCCTAATCGGGATCGCTGTCGAAGCAGCGTCACCACTCTCAAGTCCGCATGCACCCATGGACCATCTTTTTAACGGGGGGGGTGAGCCTCCAATAATCAACCGGCCGCTACCCTCCCAGCCGGGAGGGTATACAAGGCTGTTTCTAAGCCGCACAGGCGCGCCGCTGTGCTAGACGGTTTTTTAAAATGTCGCGCTCCATGCGGACCCGTTCGTTCTCCTGGCCCAGCCGTGCGATCTCCGAAGCCTGGTCCGCCGCCATCGGCGTCGCCTGCGTGGGGGGGCGCCACGCCGCCGATGCCGGCTCCTGCCGGAGCTTATCCACCCAGCGTCGCAGCACCGATTCGCGAAGACTGATCTTCCCCCAAATGAGCGGATAGGGTTCGCAGTCTTTAGCTCGATCTCGATCGGGGCGGTATATCCGATGGCGGAGTGAAGCCGGGTTCGATTGAACAAGTATAGCGCGACAATCTGGATGGGAAGCCGTATTGCCTCATGTACTGATGCTCCCGGGTGCGATCGGTTGCCTCATTTATTTTGCTCCTGGCCTGAGTTGAGGAGGAGGCCGGGTGCGGAGATGGCCGGGGTTTCGGAGCGCCCGGCCTCCTCCGCTGGTACCTCGCACGTCATTGGGGTGTTGTGACCTCGTACCCTGGCGGCGTTTTCTCGCTAGGAGCGAACAGCAGCGCATTCGCTTGCTCGCTGCGCCAGGATTTCAGCCGACGTTGAAGGGTTCGAAGAAGCTTCTTCGGATAGGCTCCAGGATATTCCATCTGCAAGCGCGAGAGCAGTTCGCTGCCAGTCCGCCAAGGCTCAGCGTCAAACCATTTTCGCAAATCTGGCGTTGCCCGGATCAGCGGGTCGGGACGACGTCGGCCTCTTTTCGTCTTCACGAGTGGCCGATCCGTCGGTCGCATGGCTCCGTCCTTCCAGGCCGTGCGCAAGCTTGCCAGGAAGCGATCGATCGGTTGCGATGCCACAGCAGGATGGCCGATTGGTTGGGTATCAGCGAGGGCCGCGAGGCGCTCCTGCACGTCGCGGATGTCGCGCAACAACGCGACTGGATCGAGAGCGGCATAGATTTCTTGGAGATGATGGCGGACAGCGTCAGGCGTGCGGGCGTCCGCTGCCAGGCGCTGGTGTGGTGTAGCCGGCGCGCTGTATGTCTTGCGTACACGGGCACCTTCGCGCTGCTTGGCTATCAATTTGAACGAGGGTTGGAAGAAGTTCACGAACAGCCGCGCCGATCGATAGAGTTCAGCCAGCAGCTTGGCCGCTTCCAGGCCCTCGAACCGACGATAGCCGACTATCCTGCGCACGACGGCGCCGTTCTTCTGCTCGACGAACGCCTGGTCATTTTTTCGGTAGGGCCGGCAGCGCGTGAAGACGATGTTGGCCGCCTCGCAGTAGGCTTTCAGCGTCTCGTTTATGAACACCGTATCATTGTCAGTATCGAAGCCGAGCAGCGCAAAAGGCAATTGTTTGCGCAATTCCGTCAGGACCGTGCTCAACAGCGTCTGTTCGCGCACGATCAGAGGAGCGCACTCCGTCCAGCCGGTAGCAATGTCGGTGAGCACGAGGGTCTGGATGAAGCTGCCGCGCGCAGATGGACCGCTATGCGCGACAAGGTCGGCCTCGACGAATCCAGGCGCCGGATCATTCCAATCTGCCGACGTCCTTATTGGAACACTGCGACGCAACGAGTGCGTCGCGTGCCGCCGACGCTTGCGACCTAATCCTTCTCGGACCCGCACCAATGCGCGGTCGATCGTCGCAGCGCTCATTGCCAAAAGTTTGTCGCGGATCTCGGGGGCAAGGTCGAGGTGGCCATGCCGTTCCATCGCCTCAATCAACGCAGGCATTAACGCCTTCAGCCGCTTCCCGCAGATCCGGTCTGACGCCTCCCAAAGGAGCACGAGCGCGTTGTGTTCTACCTCATTATACATTCGACGTCGCGCCCTTCGGCTTGGGCGCGCGTCTTCCTGACCTCGAAGTAGTCGCATCGCATGCTTGCGATGGAATCCGGTGATGTCGACGAACTCGTCCAATATCCGCGTCTTCTTCGCGCGATCCGAACGCCGATAGCGCGCGCCTGCTGCCGCCGTCAGTTCCTTCCGCGTTGCCATGCTTAGCCACCCCATCTTCGCCCCCGCTCGCTCCCGATCCAAGGGAGCAATTTACGTGAGGCAACGGCTCAGCATCCGGTAACAATTAGGGCGAGGCAATGCGCTCTTCCATCCTGATTGCCGCGCCGCAAACAAGCCTTCGATGAAGGCGAAGAGCTGTTGCCGGTTTGATGGACACCGAGATTAGGTGTTTCATGAAGCCCGAGGAACGCGGTTTGTCATGACAGCTTGTCCAGTTGACTACGGCAATGTGGGAAGTCCAACTACCATCAACGTCGATGAGAGAGTAGCCCGGCAGGTCGACGTCCTTCCTGGTCTCAAATAGGCCGCCGCACGAAGTTCGCGGGTGGTACGCAGATTGCTAGATGAGGACTGCGGCACGGGTTCGCGGCGACCTGTTGCAAGGCGCGCGCCCGATGATATCCGCTCGGTGCTCGTCATCAATTTGCTAACTCTGCTTGCGGTTTGAGCCAACGCAAAGAAGAGCATGTCGGATTTAGAGGGTTCGGCAAAAGAGAGTAATCACAGGAGCAAGAGAATGATTCCCGAAGTTTTTAACACCTGTGCGGTAACAAGAGCTGGTCCGAATACGGAGCATAACTCTCATCTGCCGGTGCCTCGGGAGCAACTCGTGCGCTCGGCGGCGCGGGCGGCCCGCAGGGGTTGGCCCATCAACGTGTGTGATCCCGAACCCGAGCGGGGCTCGTCGGCTGACGGAGTGCCCGACGATTTGACGACCTTTTGGTTCACCGGCATCCCTGGCGCGCTGTCCAGTCCGGCCGTCTCGGCCGGACAGATGCAATTCCAAACGTTATCGCTGCGCTCCGGTGAGTGCGAACGTGTGCGTTCGGTTGAAAGACAAGGTATTTCTCATTGGGCAGGCGAGCGACTGATGCAGAACTCGCGCAAGGGACTCCACGCATGCGATTGGGTGATGAGCCGGATGAAGGGCCAGAAGCGCCCGCTGAAGAGTCATACCGAGGAGTCCAAAGTACATGGCTGAGAGTTCAAAGTTCACATCGAAGAGGCGGCCACGAGCGGTCGGACTGCTGGGAGGAGGGGTCATCGGCGGCGGGTGGGCTGCGCGGTTTATCCTCAACGGGGTAGATGTGCGGCTGTATGGCCCGTCGATTGGTGCGGTCAAGCGAGTCGAGGAGATGCTGGTTAATGCGCGGCGGGCATATGGGCGCCTGACGGAAGTCCCGCTCCCGACTGAGGGAACCTTGACGGTAGTGGAATCGGTAGTGGACGCGGTTCACGGGGTTGAGCTCGTGCAGGAGTCGGCACCGGAAAATCTAGAACTCAAACAACAATTGCTTGCGGCGGCCAGCCGGGCGGCAGCTCCTGAGACCCTGATTTGCTCCTCGACCTCGACGCTTCGACCGTCGTTGCTGCAGGCGGAGATGGATCATCCCGAGCGCCTGCTGGTCGCGCATCCATTCCACCCAGTGCACCTGCTGCCATTGGTAGAACTGTGCGCTGGACAGTGCACCGCACCCGAGATGCTGCTGCGGGCCACGGAGATGTACCGGTCCGTGGGGATGCACCCCCTTATAGTACGCAAAGAGGTTGACGGGTTCATCGCAAACCGTCTGCAGGAGGCAGTCTGGCGCGAGGCCCTATGGCTGGTGCACGACGATGTAGCGACGGTGCAAGAGGTCGATGAGGCGGTCCGCTACTCTTTCGGACTGCGTCGGCCAATCTTGGGCCCCATCGAGACGTACCGTTTGGCGATCCCTAAGATGGGGGGACGCCGCGCCATGGAAGCAATGGGACCCTCGCTGAAATCGCGTGTGTCCAAGCTCACCGAGGTGCCCGAGCTCACCGACGCGCTCCTGGACAAATTGGCCGAGCAGTTGGATGCCGAGGCTGGGAACATGACCGTCTCTGATCTCGAACACAAGCGCGACGACTGCCTCGTGGCCGTGATGCAGGCCCTGCGTGCTCAGGGCTGTGGTGCTGGCGAGACGCTCATGCGCTGGGAACACGAGCTGCGCGACTACGTTCCACAACCCATTCACGGGCCCGGTCCGTTGCGAATGCCGTCGCAGCAAATACCGTCTGACTGGCTTGATTACAACGGCCGCGTCAATGAGAGCCGGTTCCTGCAGCTCATCGGCAACGCCACGGATGAATTGCTCCGTTACATCGGGGTCGACGACGAGTACCTCTCAAACACCGGCAGCTATCACACGCTTGACACGCACTTGTCTCGCATCTTGAAACTGCACGCCGGCGACCGCATCCAAGTGGTCACACAGGTACTTGGCGCTGATGACAAGAGCCTTCATGTCTTCCACGTGATCACTCGTGAGGCCGATCAGAGACCGGCGGCCACAGGCGAGCAGATGCTGATTCACGTCGGTGTTAACAGCGGGGGCAGCAAACCCACACCCGTAAAGGGAAGCATGCGAGAGCGCGTTCTGGATTTGGCTGGGCTACACGCGCAGTTACCCCGTCCGGAGCGCGCCGGTTCAGGCATCAGCCTGGGCTGAGTGTGAACTCACCGGCGGCATGCGATTGTACCAATCCCGCTCGGGCTCAGGCAGCCTTCGCAACACTTCAGAGGACCCAATGACCCGCAAACACTTGCTCGGCAGGAAAACCTTCGTCGCACCAGCCCGAGATGTTGAGGATGTGGTGGGCGCTGGCCTGTGCGCAGGCTGTGGTCTGTGCGCGAGTATCGCTGGCGGTGCGATATCAATGGGCATCAACGTGGAAGGCAATATGCGGCCGCTTGTCCGAGGTGACCTTGCGGCCCATAAAAAGCAGGAGATTATGGCTGTCTGTCCGGGAGTATCAGTCTATGGACCTGGCACACCAAAAGGCATCACCACTCATCCCATTTGGGGACCCGTTCGCGAGATATACAGGTCCTGGTCGAGCGAGCCGATCGTCCGTCACAAAGGTGCCGCGGGCGGCACACTGACGGCTCTGGGCCGATATCTACTTACTAGCGGCGACGTACAAGCGGTTCTGCATGTACGGGCCGACAGTCGAAAGCCGTGGCTGACGACATCTACGATCTCCAGGACGCCGGATGAAGTCCTGCGCGGTGCTCAGTCTCGTTATGGCCCATCGTCGCCTCTCGTCAATGTGCACCGGCTGCTTGAGGAAGGTAAGCGGTTCGCCGTGATTGGCAAACCCTGCGACATCTCGGCCGTTCGTGCTCTCGCGCGGATCGACCCTCGGATCGAGCGGCTGATCCCCTACAAGTTGAGCAACTTCTGTGGGGGTGTCCACTCCGTCCACATCGCGAAGGCCGTAATTCGCCACCACGGCCTCGACGAGTCGGAAGTCGCCGTATTTCGATATCGTGGGGAAGGATGGCCTGGGCCGCTGCGTGTGCAGACCCGCGATGGAACCGCTTACGACTTGCCGTATCCAGACGCTTGGCACATGGGTAAATTCGGCTACGAACTCCCGTTTCGCTGCAAAATCTGCCCGGATGGAGTGGGTGAAGTCGCGGACATTTCCGTTCCCGATGGTTGGATCCTTCAGAACGGGAAGCCTGTTTACGCTGAAGCGCCGGGAATAAACGTCTCTATTGTTCGCACGCTGGTCGGCGAAGAGTTGCTCAATGGAGCGGTTAGCGCTGGCTATCTCGAGATTTCACCGGTCTCAGTAGAGGAGATCGAGCAAATGCATACCAACCATCACAGAAAAGCTGCAGCTCCCGCTGCTTTGTTCGCACTGCGGCTCATGCGCCAAAGGACGATCAAGGCCGTCGACTATCGCACCAGAGAGGGGCTAAGGCGTGCCGGCTTGCGCGCGATCATCGAGCAATTCTCAGGGACGGTGAAGCGCGTGCTTGCCGGAGAGAACCGAGAGCACTTGATCTAGATGTCTGGCCCAGAAGTGTTGCAGAAAAGCTCATGTCTTGCTGCGCCGTCCAAAAACGTAAACTGTTTAGATGCGCAAAGGCAATTCATTGCTTTGAGACTCAATCACTGCAGCTCGCGAACATACATCGAGCTACCAGTCACCGATGAGCGAGATAGTACGAGACACTTTCCAGTTTGGTCTTTTCCAACGATAACGATCCTCGAGGGCTACCCGTAAGCTTGGAGATGTCAAGTTCACAGCAGCAACGAGTACGAGGTCAATTGAATCGCGTATTTTTGCCGACCAAGGGAGGCTGCGCGCCAGTCAGACCCGTGGTCGGCGGAAAACCGCAACTCACGAAGCGGGCGTACTCGACTGATTGATTTTCTGCTATAGTTCATGCGCTTGTTCGCTGCGAGTTCTGTCTCGCCCTTGAACTCACCGTATTCGACTACGACGATGTGGTTGCCGGGTTCGTCGCTCTTACGGTTGAAAGCAACCTCGAGCCTGTGTGCATGAGGAATTGCGGCAAGGAGCGATAGGCCTTCGATTATCCGTTCGATGTGGTCTTTTTCTCGGCGGAGAATAAGCGATGTGACGAATCACAGACGACCCGAGCTGATTTCCGGAGCAGGTCAACTAACTAGCTTGGCATGAAGCTCAGAGCGGCGGCTTCAACTGCATGCCGGTGTGATCGGTACGTATCGCGCCTTTGGTTTGCCCCGTGCTCTCTTGAGTTGCCGATCTTCACCGATCCGCTCGGCGATGACGCGCGCCTCCGCGTCTAAACCTAGCCCGGGTACCCGGAGCTAATGGCCTACTTGGCGGAGTGAGAATATCAGCAGCGCGATCGGGCCGCCGCGGTCCTCTATTCCAGCCGAGGGATTGGACAATCCTGTAGCGGGAGGAGCGTCGCAATTAACGGTTCTTCGGACTTAGCGCATTATTTCGTCGCCCCACCATGTCCTATTGATGAAATTCAGCTCTACGGGCTGATAATATTTTGGAAACAAAAAGCCTTCTGTCGACCTAGGTCGCGGAGTCAGAATAGGCCGCAACCCAGAATTCGGCGAGCTGAACGAGCCTGCCTTGCAATCGCCAGGAGGAGTGATCGATGTCCGATCTACAAGAACTGAGGAAAGACGAAATGGTCACCGGCGATGTGCTGCGCCTAGGCGAGGCGGTTCGGCGCGGAGCGTCGCGGCGGGACGTGGTGAACCTCCTCGTTTCGGCCGGTATGTCAGTCGCCGCCGCTGGCACGTTCGCGATGTTCGCCCAGACGGCGCATGCGGAAGCCCCGCGGCGTGGAGGTAGGATTAAGGTCGGCACCAATGGGAGCTCGGCCACGGAGACGCTGGACCCGGCTAAGGCGTTGACTCAAACTGACTTTTCGCGCGCTTTCATGTTCTACAACGGGCTCACTACGCTGGATGAGACTCTGACCCCGCAACTCGACCTCGCCGAGGAAATAGCGCCCAGCGAACGAGCCACGGTGTGGAATATCAAGCTGCGTCGCGATGTGCGCTTCCATGATGGGTCTCCATTGACCTCCGCCGACGTGGTCTATTCCTTGCGACGCCACAAGGATCCAGCAGTCGGCTCCGCGATGCGTACCCTCGTTGCGCCTATGGAGGAGATTGTGGCTACCGGGCCGAATGAGGTACGCATCCGACTGAGCGGTCCCAACGCCGACTTGCCGACCATCTTCGGCAACTGGCAATGCGTGATCGTCAAGGACGGCGCCACTGATTTCCGAACGGCGAATGGCACCGGCCCGTACAAGTGCCAGGAATTTCAGCCGGGCGTGCGCTCGCTCGCGGTGCGAAACGCGGAGTACTTCAAGCCCGGCAAGCCCTATCTCGACGAGATCGAGCTTTTCGGCCTTCCGGACGACCAGGCGCGTGTCAACGCGCTACTCGCGGGAGACATGCAGTTCGTCGGCACAATTAGTCCGCGCCTGGTGCCGCGCGTAATCTCAGCCTCTAACCTTGCACTCTTCGAGACTAAGGGCGGAGCATACCATGATCTCGTCCTCCGCCTCGCCGAAGAGCCCGGATCAAATCCTGACTTCGTGCTGGCCTTAAAGCGCATGTTCAACCGCGAGCAAATTCGCCGAACAGTCTACCGGGGGTACGCGGTGATCGCCAACGACCAGCCGATTGACCCAACCAACCGCTTCTACGATGCGAGGCTGCCCCAGCGCGCCTTCGACCTCGACAAGGCGCGCTTCCATCTGCAGCGCTCCGGCTTCGCCAACCAAGCCTTCCCAATAGTGGTATCCCCCGCGGCGCCAAACTCAGAGGAGCTGGGGCAGGTCTTGCAGCAGGTCGGCCAGCAGATTGGAATTAAGTTCCAATTGCAGCGCGTACCGGCCGATGGGTATTGGTCGATCCACTGGGCGAAGCACCCAATCTTCTTCAGTAGCATCCCGCCGAAAGCGAGCGTGGATCTTACATTCACTCAGTACTTCTATTCGCAAGGGCCATTTAACGAAAGCGCTTGGCGCAATGAGCGTTTCGACGCGCTTCTGCTCGAGGCTCGTGCGGAGACCGACAACGAAAGGCGTCGCGAGAAATATTCCGAGATGCAGCGTCTCGTGCACGAAGGTTCCGGTGTTTGCATTCCAGTGTTTGCGAGCTATCTCGACGCCCATGTCAGCAACCTGAAGGGACTGCGGCCAATTCCGACCGGCGGCATGATGGGATACAATTTCGCCGACAATATTTGGCTCGACCAATGACCTTGGTTACGGCATGTTCTGAGCGGGCGCCGAGCACTCAGAGCTTGGCACTGGGACGACGGCAAATATGAAGAATACGTTGGTTGGCCTCTTGGCAAGCAGGATCGTGATCGCGATCCTGACGCTCGGTTTCGTCTCCGTTGCCGTATTCGCTGGTACGGAGATCCTGCCGGGCGACGTAGCAGAGGCGGTGCTCGGGCAAAACGCGACACCGGAAGCCGTGGCAGGCCTACGCCACGCTCTGCACCTCGATCAGCCCGCCTATGTGCGCTATTTCCTTTGGCTTGGCGGGCTGCTCTCGGGCGACCCCGGCCGATCGCTGGCAAACAAGCTGCCGGTGGCTGGATTGATCGCAAGCCGTCTTCCGAACTCGCTGATGCTCGCCGGTGTGACGGCGATCGTGTGCGTGCCCATCGCGCTCGCCCTCGGCATTGCCTCGGCAATCTGGCGCGGCAGCGCTTTGGACCGCGTCGCAAATTTGCTCACAATGTCCATCGTAGCGGTGCCCGAATTCTTGATCGCAACACTGAGCGTCATCGTATTCGCCGTGCATCTGCGCTGGTTTCCGGCGTTGTCCTACGCGGACGGGATCGTCTCCTTCGGCCAGTTCTTTCGCCTGTTCGCGCTACCGGTGTTCACACTAAGTTGCGTGATGATTGCGCAGATGATGCGCCTGACGCGCGCGGCTGTCGTCGACACACTGCGCTCGCCCTATATCGAGATGGCGGTGCTCAAGGGGGCGCGGCCAATGCGGGTCGTGCTGATGCACGCTCTACCGAACACCATCGGTCCGATCGCGAATGCAGTCGCGCTTAGTCTTTCCTATCTTCTCGGCGGTACCATCATCGTCGAAATAATCTTTAATTATCCGGGTCTCGCGCGCCTTCTCGTCGATGCTGTCTCGACTCGGGACATGCCGCTCGTTCAGGCCTGCGTAATGATATTTTGCTCCGCCTATCTTTTCCTCGTGATGCTCGCCGATATCGCCGGCATCTTATCCAACCCGAGGCTTCGTTACCGATGAGCGCTGATCAAACAATCATAGCCGTCGAATCACGAAGCCAGCTTCGACGCCGCCCCCGATTGCCACTCGCCGGTATCGTTGGCGGGGGCTTCGTCGTCTTCTGGGTCATCATGACTATCATCGGACCCTATGTCGCGCCCCATGATGCCGGCGCGCTAGTCGATGACGACGTGTTCGGTCACATGCGCTGGGCGGTCCCGCTCGGCAGCGACTTTCTTGGGCGGGACGTGATGAGCCGCGTCCTGGTTGGCGCGCCCTACACGGTCGGTGTCTCCGCGACGGCGACTATTCTCGCCGTTCTCTTAGGCGGCACGCTCGGCATGCTGGCCGCTGTTTCGCGCGGGCCCGTCGATACGGCCCTCAGCCGCTTCTTCGATGCGCTGATTTCGATCCCGAGCAAGATGGCTGCCCTCGTGATTATCGCCGCACTCGGCTCGTCGATCCCGGTGCTAATTGGGACGGCCGCCATGATCTATACGCCCGGCGCCTTCCGCATCTGGCGCGCGCTCGCCATCAACGTGAACACGCTCGATTTCGTCGAGGTGGCGCGCGCCCGGGGAGAGGGAACGGGCTACCTTATCCGCCAAGAGATCCTGCCGAACATCGCCGGTCCGGTACTGACTGATTTTGGCCTGAGGTTCGTCTTCACGGTGCTAATTCTTTCTAGTCTTTCCTTTCTCGGTCTCGGCGTGCAGCCGCCGAATGCCGATTGGGGCTCGCTTGTCCGCGAGAACATCACCGGACTGGCCGATGGCGCGCTCGCGGTAGTCGTGCCGGCGGTTGCCATCGCGACCTTGACGATCGGTGTTAATCTGCTGATCGACAATTTGCCGAGCCGCTGGTCCTTGAGCGGCGAGAACTGAGATGGCGCCGCTCTTAAAAGTCGAGAACCTGCGGGTGATGGCGCGTGACGACTATGGGCGTAATCTCGCTATCGTCGAGGATGTCAGTTTCGCGGTTGAGCCGGGCGAGGTCGTCGCCTTCATTGGCGAATCCGGCTCCGGCAAGACGACCATCGCACTCTCGCTGATGGGCTATACCCGCCCGGGGTCGCGCATCGTCGGCGGGAACATCACTTTCAACGGGCGCGAAGTGCTTGCCATGAGCCAAAGCGAGCTAGCGTCCCTACGCGGCCGGGATATCGCCTATGTGCCACAGAGCGCGGCGGCCTCCTTCAACCCGGCGCGCCCGCTCCTCAAGCAGGTCATTGAGAGCTCGCAAATACACCGCGTGATGCCGGTGGCCGCTGCCGAGGCGAAGGCGCTCGCGTTGTTTCGCGAGCTCGTCCTGTCCAATCCGGAGCAGGTCGGCGAGCGCTATCCGCACCAGGTCTCGGGTGGGCAGCTACAGCGATTGCTGGCAGCGATGGCGCTTGTCACCGAGCCGAAGCTCGTCATATTCGACGAACCGACCACGGCCCTTGATGTCACGACGCAGATCGAGGTGCTGCGCGTCTTCAAGAAGACGATCAAGGAGCGCGGTACGACCGCAGTCTACGTCTCCCACGACCTCGCAGTAGTTGCGCAAATAGCCGATCGCATTATTGTGCTGCGCGAGGGCACTATCCGCGAGGTCGATGCGACTGGGCTCATCCTTTCGTCTCCGAATGACGATTACACCAAGAGCCTCCTCGCCGCTGCCGAACCTCAGGTTCGGGCCGCGGCCTCCACTGCCGCGCTGCCGACGGCTCCGCCCGTCATTAAGGTGAGGAGCGTCATTGCCGGCTATGGCATAGCCGACCGCGACGGCATCCCCGCGGCGCCGGTGCTGCGGGACGTTAGCCTCTCGATTAAAGCAGGGAGCACGCTTGGCGTCATCGGCGAGTCCGGCTGCGGCAAGAGTACGCTCGCCCGTGTCATTGCCGGCCTTTTGCCCGCTGCGCGAGGCGAGGTGGAGCTGCATGGCATACCGCTTCCGCGCAGCGCGGCCGAGCGCACGCGCGAACAGCTGCGGCGCATCCAGATCGTCTTCCAGATGGCGGATACTGCGCTCAACCCGGCGCACCCGATCGGCCGCATCCTCGGCCGGCCGCTGGAGTTCTATTATGGCCTTTTTGGCGACAAGCAACGGCGGCGAGTCGCTCAACTCCTCGATATGGTACGCCTACCTGCAGGGATAGCCGAGCGCTACCCGAGTGAGATATCGGGCGGTCAGAAGCAGCGCGTCAACCTCGCAAGGGCGCTCGCAGCCGAGCCCTCGTTGATCCTGTGCGACGAGGTGACGTCTGCGCTCGACACGGTGGTCGGCGCCGCGATCCTCGGTCTTCTTGCTGAGCTGCAGCGCGAACTCGGGGTTGCCTACCTGTTCATCAGCCATGACCTGTCGACGGTGAAAGCCGTGTGCGATGAGGTGATGATCCTCTACGCCGGGCAAATGATGGAGTATGGTAGCCGCGGAGCGCTGCACCAGCGTCCTCTCCATCCGTATTCCGATCTCCTCATTTCGTCCGTGCCCGAGCTGCGGCAAGGTTGGCTGGAGCGCATTGGTGACAAATATCTCAAGGAAGCCGCGGCCGGAGTTGCGCGTTCCGGGCGGGGAGAGGCCTGCAGCTTCTTCGAGCGCTGCTCGGTGCGCATTCCCGGTCGCTGCGACGTTGAGGCCCCCCCCCTGCGCCATCTATCGAAAGGCGCCGACATTCGCTGTCAGCGTACAGAAGAGGAACTCGTCAATCTGAGTGCGCGGTAAGCGACCCGTCGCTGCACAATATTGAATTCAGGAGCGTTCCTGGCTCGATAGGAGGCCAGCATGGATGGGCAAGCCTTATTCTCTGGATCTACGTCAACGTGTCGTAGCCGCGATCGAGGGCGGATGTCCTGCAATCGAGTCGCCAAGCAGTTTGGGGGGCGATCAGCACCGCCGTCGGCTGGATGCATCGTGTCGATGAGACCGGCAGCGTTGACCCTGGGCAGGGGCGGTCACCCAGCCGAAGGCGGTTTCGGGAGACCACGCCGTTTGGCTATCGCAGCGGATCAAGCACGGCGATTTCTTCATTCGTGGTCTCTTTGCCGAGCTCGCCCGTCGCGACCACTCGGTGTGGGACTTCGTGCATGCCGAGAAGCTCAGCCTCAGCGGTGGTGGCTGGCGAACGCGATCGACCCGAGGTCGCGAGGCGGCGAGCGCAGTGGACAAAGTACCAAGATCACGCCAAAGCTGAGCGTTCGACGAGACCTCGACCAGGACCTATATGGCGGACTTGCGATGATGGGCGCCGCGCGGGAGCAGTCTTCACGCCAAGGTTCCGAACGGCGGCTGGAAGACCATGACTTTCCTAGCTGCCCTGCCGGATCGATGCGACATGTTTCATCGAGGGGCGATCGATGGCGTGAGCTTTCGCACCTCTGTTGAGAAAGTCCTTCTGCCCGCCCTTCGACTCGGCGACGTCGTCGTCTTGGACAACCTCGGCAGCCATAGGAGTAAAACAGTTCCCTAGCTGTGGTCTCTCAAGAGGTTGTCCATCTGGTCTGAACCGAGGAAGCTGAGGTTGCGAAGCTTCAGTGTTCCAAGGAGAGACCAGATGAACGTCCACAAGAATGCGCCTTTGACGCCCAAAGGTCGAGAGGCGATGGTGCGAAGCGTAGTCGAGGGTGGGCTGAGCCAGGCTGACGCGGCCTTCCAGTTCAACACGACGCCCAAGACCGTTGCCAAATGGGTCCAGCGGTTCCGTGAGGACGGTGTGGAGGGGTTGCGTGACCGCCCCTCAAGGCCGCACTCATCGCCGAGCCAAACTCCTGCGGCCACATGCACGGCTATCGAGGCCTTGCGCCGGCAGCGCCACACCGGCCAGCAAATCGCAATCGAGGTCAAGGTGTCGCCAGCCACGGTCAGCCGAGTGCTTCGTCGTTTGGGCTTGAACCGGATCCGCGATCTTGAACCGGCCGAGCCGGAGCGCCGTTATGAGCGTGAGTCTCCAGGCGAGATCATTCACATCGACATCAAAAAGCTCGGGCGTTTCGAGCGGGTTGGTCATCGCATCACCGGCGATTCAAGTGGTCCAAACAGGAGCCGAGGCGTCGGCTGGGAGTTCGTCCACGTCTGCATTGACGACCATTCCCGCGTCGCTTTCTCGGAGATCAAACCGGACGAGACGGTGGACAGCGCGGTGTCTTTTCTCAAGGCGGCTGTGGCTTATTATGGAGGCCTTGGGGTCACCGTCACGCGCGTCATAACCGACAATGGCGGTTGCTACCGATCTCACGCCTTCGGCGAGGCGTGCCGCGACCTGGGCATCAAGCACATCCGCACCAAACCCTACACGCCGAGAACGAATGGCAAGGCAGAGCGCTTCATCCAAACCACACTACGGGAATGGGCTTATGCCAAAGCCTATCCAACCTCCAATCGCCGCGCCCAAGAGCTGCCGATCTGGCTGCATCGATACAACTGGCACCGGCCTCATGGTGGTATAAAGTCACAAACCCCGATCAGCCGCCTCGGTCTGACTGAGGACAACCTCTTGAGGCTCCACACCTAGCTCACCCGCTCCGTCTCCGCCAAACTCTTCTACTCGCCCGACCTGAACCCGACCGAACAGGTCGCTGCCAAGCTCAAGCATCTGCTCCGCAAAGCTGCTGCGCGAACCGTCGACGCGATCTGCGCCGCAATCGGCCATGCACTCTATGCCTTCACTCCTGAGGAATGCACTAACTATCAAAAATCCAGGCTATCGAACTTAATGCCATCACGTTCAGGCACTGAAACAATGAGCTTCTTGGTGACCGCAGGCGCCTCATGCGGGCGAGCTCGTCAGTATTATTGTTTGGTCTGCTAGACTCCGCTGTTGCTCGCGTTTTGGCGCAGCCGCACGATTTGGTACCGCCGCGCCACCAGTCTGCGCTTGCGTTCGGTCTCCGCGTCAGGTGTCCAGATCTGCGGGAGGTATCCTCCCTCTGCAGACTGGCGAGCGTGCCGGCATCGATCTCGTCGGTCTTGACGTGAGCCTGGGGTTTGCCTTCACCCGCAACAAATTGCCGATGATCACCCGCGCCACGAATGGCGCCGGCATTCGTGACACTGACCATGCTGTGCCGGTACCTTCTAACACAACCTCATCGCGGGCCAGCAGGGTCATGCCAAATCGCTCCGGCGCAGTTCGCGTCATATCAACGCGGCCGGGCCCCGACCTGGATCGATGTGGATATGAGCGACGATTGAAATCCTCACGTCCCCCGGCTTTTCGCCGAATTTCTGCTGTGCAGGGCGCGCCTTCGCAGCGATTCCACCCGAAACCGAGATAGCCTCGCGGTTGCTTGAAAAGGGAGGAGTCGATGATTTCCTATGACTTGAGGGGAAAGGCAGCACTTGTGACAGGCGCGGCAAGTGGAGTTGGATTTGCTACTGCGAGAATGCTTCTCGAGAGCGGTGCAGTCGTCGCCCTCAACTTTCTTCCCGATGATGCCCGGGGCCCACAAGCCATTGCTGAACTGCGGGAGGTAGGCAAAGTGATCGCCGCTCCGGGGGACGTCGGCGATCCGGCATCCGCCGAACGGATGGTCTCGAACGCTTTGACTGCGCTAGAGAGGATAGATTTGCTCGTTAATAATGCGGGCGCTCCTGGAGTACGGGAATCTATACCGCCTGCACGTCTAGACCTCATGACGGAAGAGCTTTGGAAGCTTCTCCTTGAGGTCAACCTGCTAAGCGTATTTCGATGCTCAAAGACCGCAGCTTCAGCATTGAAAGCGTCAAAGGGGGCAATCGTGAACGTTGCAACAGTCGCTGCTTTTGATCTGAAGGGCAGCAGCATGGGCTATGCTGCTGCAAAGGCGGGAGTAGTAAGTCTCACCAAAAATCTCGCCCGGGCACTTTCCCCTGAGGTACGTGTCAATGCGGTCGCGCCCGGGTACATTAACAGCCCCTGGATGCCTTGGCCGGCAGAGACACTGCGTGCGGGAGTTGAAAAGCCTCTGCTGAGACGCATGGCCGAACCACAAGATATCGCCGACCTCATTGTCTATCTCGGTTTCGGTGCCAACATGGTAACAGGCGTAACCGTTCCCGTCGACGGAGGTCTAACAATTGCTTCGTAAGTCAGGCTTCGAAATCGACCGTCAATTCCGAACATGGTCGTCGTACCAAGCTGAAGCCTTTTTCAGGGGACGAGAATCATTGTCGGATCGTTCTCCGACATAGTTGGTTCACGCGCCGCCGCGTAGTTACTTGATCCCTAGCCATATGATGGGTTTTTTTGTCTAGAAGTCTAAAGCAAGCTGTTTTAGATGGAAACGTGGCCTGAGCTTTTGAAACAGTTGGCGCACTCTTTGGCAGAGAAGTCGATGCACCGCGCCGCAAGATCACGCTGTGTAAGCCTGGGATGTTCCGGAAGAATCTAGGTGTAATGCACAAGTCAGAGCTCGCGCCGACCATGTAATATCCCAAGCTGCTCGCCGGCTCCATTCGGTCGAAACGGCGACGATCTACTTTGAGGACGGGTTGGTGCCTGTGTCCCAGGTCACACGCATTGTAGAGCCCGAGTCGTGCTGGCCGGTGCGGAAGTCGGTCGCAACAAGTAGCGGCCAAGCTGGCTGGAGCGGGGGACGTAGGTAAATGGCGGCGGCGCTTTGTAGAGCAGCGGGTGGTCGGCTGCACGATGAGCCGCGCTCGGGGGCACCGCGCACCAGTGACGTTGCTCGCATCGAAGCCAATCGTAAGGACGATGGCAAGCTGCCCCGAAACACCACTCATAGAGTTCTCGCGGTATTGCAAAAGCCAGCGGCTTGTCAGCATCGACGGTGCAACGTATCTCGCCGGCCTTGGGCTCACGCCGCCCCCGGCTGCAGACACCAAAGCTCTCGACCGATCCGAACTTTGTGGCCAAAGTGCGCGGCGTTATTACGTGTCGTTGCCGGCACTCGCCACCGATGTGTGTTGAGGAAAAGTCTCAAATACAACCGCTGGACTGCAGTCAACCGATGTTGCCGATGCGTCTCGGCCAGGTCGCCCGAAGGAGCCACGATTATAAAAGACACGGCACCACATCGCTGTTCGCCGCCCTCGACGGCGATCCGGCCGGTTATCGGTAAGTCGCCGCCCACCGCGGAGTTCAGCAAGTTCCTTGAGACTTCGAGGCTGCCCTGCCGCGCGAACGCGAGGCCCATCTCGTCATGACAATTAAGCCACGAAGACCCAATGATCGTGAGATGCGTGGCCAAAAGACCGCGCTGGCACGTGCACCTGACCCCGACCAGTTCGTCATGGCTCAACCAGGTCGAGCACTTCTTCGCGCTCCTCACCGGTAAGAAGATCAGGCACGATCACGCTGCGAGGGCTTTCCCGGCATCGTCGAGCAGATCGCATATCATGGGTACTTGGACAATCGGGATTTTTCATTTCAATCCCTCCGCAAACTACACCGCGCTGTACGTGCCGTAAGCCTCGTCGTTAAGTTGACGTTCTATGTGGCAGGCGATCTTCGTTAAGGAGTAGAGGCGGATTGTCAGGTAATTCAGATAAGACGAGCATTTCGCAGAACGTGCCTGGCCGTCTCTGAGCCTCATAAATGCCGGTTGGACTACGGGACCGAAGCACGATTAATGCCAATCCGGCAAAGCCTCGTTCGCGAAAGCTGCTGAGTTCTTTGACAAGCTGGCTACGGGATACGAAAGTAAGCGCCCCTGGGTCTCAACTACCAGCCTTAGTGATTGATCCAAATCTGAAACTTGTTTTTGATTAGCACCTCTGCCAGGAGTTCGCCATGCAACACCAACCGCAATCTCTTCTCGTTAACCGCGCTGGCCAAGCGGCGACTTGCGACCAAGAGAAATCTTCACGATCGAATCATATTAAACGTGAGCGGGAGCGCCGAGGTGGTACCCGCACGTGCAGTCTTCAATGACTCTGGCCGTCGACTTCGCGACAAGGTCGAGCAGTGGCATTCGGCACAGTCTGCGGAGCGCGTGCCGCTGACTCTATCTGCGTTGAAAGAGGAGGAGAGCATGGCCAAGGTGGCAATCGTGACCGGATCGGCTACGGGGCTTGGTGCAGCGTGTGCGGTCGATCTAGCAAGCCAGGGCTGGAACGTTGCGATCAACTACAGTAGGAGCAAGAAGGAGGCCGCAGAGACCTTCGCCAAGGTCAAGGCGCGGGGCGTCGATGCCATCATGGTGCAGGCCGACATGGGACAGGATGCCGATTGTCGGAAGTTAGTCGCCGAGACTTTGAAGAAGTGGGGGCGCATCGACGGCCTGATCAACAATGCCGCTACGACCAAGTTCCAAAGGGAGGGTGACCTCGAGGGGGTCACGGTCGAGGACTTCGACCGTATTCTGCGGGTCAATGTCACCGGTCCCTACATGATGAGTCGTGCGGTGTGGCCGACGATGAAGAGGCAGTGGGAGGAGAGTCGCGAACGCGCTTCGATCGTCAACGTTTCTTCGAATGCCGGCGCGACGGGCTTGGGCAGTTCGCTTCCTTACGTCGCCTCCAAGGGAGCACTAAACACGCTCACGTTGTCGTTGGCGCGTTGGTTTGGTCCGGCGGTCAGGGTGAACACAATATGCCCCGGCTTCATGCAGACGCGCTGGCTTTTGGAGGGGCTGGGCGAGCCCGAGTACGAAAAGATGAAAGAGGTGATGGAGCAAACCACGCCCTTGCGCCAAGCTGGCACGCCCGAGCAGATGGCCGAAGCCGCGCTGTTCTTTCTCGTGAGCGCCTCCCACATCACCGGCGAGTTCTTGCTCGTTGATGCTGGCAGCCATCTTGGAACTTTGCCCATGAAAGGACGCTAGTGCATTCCACTTCTTCGGGGTACCGTTTTGCGAAAATGGTTAGACCATTTGCAATGTTGAAACGGTGTGACGAGATCAGGAAGTATCGCCAATTTCCGGCGAAGGTACGCTTCAACATGAAAGCGCCTAAAATCAGAGACAGCGTTCCGTCAGGATCTCATGCGGAGCTTCACGCAAGCTGGCCGCCGTAGGCGGCGCCCTTCCCTCGCGCCTGCATGTCCAATTGCTCGAAGATATTTGAAGCGCCGGTTGACAAGGAGTGTCCTCCCGGAGAGTGGTGCAACTGCTGTCTATTTTCCAGCATCGAGCGATGCTGCTGTCTCTCGGCCACGCGTTGCATTCAGTAAAGGCCCGTTGTCCTCCGAAGCAGGGCGACGATTGCCGGCCGCCAAAGGCTTTCTCCGTCGTTGTAGCTTTTGCTAAGTCGCGACCTGACTCCTGCTCGTCCGCTCTGGCAGAGCTCTTAGCATGCACGCCTATGACGGTTATGTTTGTGCGACGTACCGAGGAGAGGCACTTACAGCGCTTTCAGATGGAGCCACCTGGTTTCTCTCCCCGACTTGACGTGCAGGCATGTGCCCCGAGGACTTCGCGCTGCTCAGTTATAGACGGCAAATTCAGAGCTGGTGCGCAGAGTTGACTGGGCTTTCGATCTTGAAGTCGCGTATCGCTCGAACACGTGCGGGCTGCCGGCCACCGAGTTGGCCGGAGGCAGCAAACCTACAACTCAGATATGCGGAAAGACATCGTGCGCTGAAATACGTCATTTCAGCCAAGCTTATCGCAGAAATTGATCGCCACTCGGCGACTGATTGCACGAATTTCATGCGATCGCCTGCTAGATTTCCAATTGTGGTTTGGCAAAGGGTTGACCAGCAAAAATTTAACCCACTAAATAGATGGATCGCAGTATGAACGATCATCTTCTTTCCGCTGTCGGAGGGCGAGATAGCTCCGAAGCGACACGGGTAAATCAGTCATCGCATATAACACGAATACTTCAACGCCCCGAGGCGGCGCGTTCCGGCACGCGGACTTTTGTAAAAAATGGAATACTTGCGAGGATTTCTCTCCAAGAGCTCGCGGCAATAGGGAAGTACCTTGAGCCAGTCGTTCTAAAAGACCGCATGGTGCTGCAAGAACCTAAGAAGCAGCTTGAACACGTCTATTTCATAGAGTCTGGTCTCGTCTCGCTTAGGATCGTGGCGGCGGAAAGCGTGCTGGAAACAGCGGTGATCGGATATCAGGGTGCGGTGGGCGCTTCGCTATTGGCCGGAGGACATCTTGTCACGCGTCAATCTGTTGTACTTGTTCCTGGGAGTGCCCACAGAATTCTTGTCGAGGATTTGCGACGCGTCCTGTCCAAATGCGCCGAAGTCCGAGCGCATATCGCACGGCATGCCCAAGTGCTAAACTTGCATTGCGCTCAGAGCGGATTGTGCGGTGTTCGGCATGATCGGGAGAAGCGCCTTGCTTGCTGGCTTTGCTTGGCGCGCGACGCGCTCGATTCTGATGTGCTGCCAATTACACATGACTATCTCTCTTCGATGTTGGGATTACGCCGGCCCGGCGTGACGGAAACACTGATCCGCTTCGAACAGCAAGGATTGATACAAAAAACGCGTGGCGTATTGCAAGTTCGGGATCGACGCTGCCTTGAGCAGAAGGCTTGCAGTTGTTACAAGCTCATTGCAAGCGCTTATTTCGCGACCGAAACCGTTGATTCAGTCATCGATGTCGCGCACGGTAGCGTCGACTTTTACTTCAGCTAACTTTAGTGTCGGCTGTTCTACGGACCAGGCGAGGCGCGGCCGGGCGAGGGTGACGGCACTAGAGTAGACGCACACCACGGCTCGGGTAAGCATCATCATCTGGAGTGAGGTTCGGAGAATTGGACAAGCAGGGTCCGTGATGACGGCCGCAGCGAAGGGTTGTACGAGACACGCACGCTGATAGTGGCATCGTCATCGAACGGCGCGGGTCGCACCGAAACGCACCCGGGGAACCCACTCCGAGGTCCTGTACCCCCGCTTTGGACTAGTCCGTCTAGCGACGCGCAGCGTCCCATTGTCGGATCTTTCGGCGGGTAGCCATTGCACTTCGCGCTGAAGAGATTGGAAAAAGCGGCACCACTTCCCCCGGCGGGGGCAGCTATAGTTACTTTAAGAAAGCGTTAATTCGGGCATTGAGCACGTCAGCGTCCGATTTGTCGTTCCCCTCCTCACTTTTGTTAAGAAGTGCGTTGCTACTGCATTCTACTGTACCCCTTTCGGAGCGGCCTCCCTATCGGCCAAGGTAAGCATCAGGCGTCGGCCGCGGGCTGAGCAGATTATTCGGTCGACCAGCGTTTGAGCAACTTCGGATTGTCTTTGTAGACTTGGGTGAGCTCGATGAGGCGTTCGATGCCGAAGTCAGTGATCGCCTGAACGCCGTCTTCGCCGACGCCAAAGACCCAGACGGCTCCCTCCTCGATTCGTAACCTACGTCTCGCACCCAATCTTCGTCTTCGCCGAGGTCTCTCGCGACCTTGTGATGGTGGTGTGTGGCTTTATCTACGTGGGCGGTCATGCCGCTCGAGCGGAGATCGCTGACGCTGGCGTCCAATTCCAGAACTTAGTCCAGCCGATGAGCCGCAAGGGTGGCCATCCGGACAAGGACGTCCGCAAGCCACGCCTGCGGATCGATGCCGCTTATCTTTGCCGTACGCATACGACGAAGACCGCCTGATTGACGCATGCGCGCGGGCGCGGCGGGCTCTATGATGGCGTTGCGTGAAGGTCAGGCGGCCTGCTGACCGGCGGCCTGGCGCAGGAGCTTCCATCCCCAGGGCAGCAGTTCGTGCAGACGCGAAGCGGGAAGATCGGCGATACGGGCGGGGACGTCGGCAAGCCAGGCCTTGGGATCGACGTCGTTGAGGCGACAGGTCGTGATGCCGGCGAAGGTCCAGTTGCGCCTTCCCAAGGCGATGCCTCTCAATGCGCGCTCGGCACAATTGTTAGTATCCGTCCGGTGAAGGCCGCCTTGCCGAATGAGGCGTGTTGTTGAGTACTGTCCTTATGGACAGTGATAGGCGCAGTGCCCAAGTCGAACGGCTTGAGGTGGTGGACACGGGCCGGCGACGGCGCTGGTCCGAGGATGAGAAGCTCAAGATCGTCCTTGAGAGCTTACAGTCGCCGCGTCAGGTCGCGGCAACAGCGCGGCGGTATGGCGTTTCGCGCTCATTGCTGCTGCGATGGCGACGCTCGTTTCGGCCTGAGCCGAAGGATGCCGCCGATCCACCTGGCTTCGTACCTGCGATGGTGGTCGCGGAAGCAGGACCGACGCCCTGTCCAGTCGCGCCGGCCAGCAGCGGCGGGTCGATCGAGATCGAGTTTGCGGCCGGGGCTCGGATGCGGATCACGGGCGCGGTCGACGCGGCGACGCTGAAGGCCGCCGTGGCGGCACTGGCAGATGGACGGCCGCGGTGATCCCGATTGCGTCGAGCGTGCGGGTGTGGATTGCGACCGGCCACACCGATATGCGCCGCGGCATGAACTCGCTGGGCTTGCTGGTGCAGGAAGCCTTCAAGCGAGACCCGCACGGCGGCGACCTCTATGTGTTCCGTGGCAGGAGCGGCAAGCTAATCAAGATCCTTTGGCACGATGGACTGGGCATGTCGCTCTACGCCAAGCGGCTGGAGCGCGGCCGCTTCCTGTGGCCGTCGTCGGCTGATGGCGTGGTGACAATCACCCCAGCCCAGCTTGGCTACCTGCTGGAGGGCATCGACTGGGCGGATGCCGCAACAGACCTGGCGACCACAGGCGGCTGGTTGATCGCTGGGATTTGAATCGGTGACAGGATCAGCGGTTCGGACAGAGATCGCGTCTTGTGATTCTCTGGTCGTCGATGAGTGCCGATGATTCTCTTCCCGACGATGTGACCACGCTGCAGGCGATGCTGCGCGCCGAGCGAGCGGCCCGGTTGGCCGCGCAAGCCGAAGCCCAGGCGGGAACATTGCTGATCGAGAAGCTCAAGCTCACGATCAAGAAGCTGCGGCACGAGCAGTTCGGACAGTCCTCCGAGCGAGGCGCATTGCTGGACCAGCTCGAGCTACAACTCGCCGACCTGGAGGAGAACGCGGCTCAAGCTGAGACCGCGGCGCAGATGGCAGCCGAGAAGATTGCGGTGCCATCGTTCGAGCGCCGCAAGCCAGCCCGCCGGCCGCTGCCGGAGCATTTGCCGCGGGAGCGCATTGTCTATCCCGTGCCGACCACCTGCCCATGCTGCGGCGACAGCCGATTGCGCAAGATTGGCGAGGACGTGACCGAGACGCTGGAGCTCGTTCCGCGACAGTGGAAGGTGATCCAGCACGTGCGCGAGAAGCTCGTCTGCCGGGCCTGCGAAGCGATCACCCAGCCGCCGGCTCCTTCGCATCCGATTGCGCGCGGGCGTGCAGGGCCAAAGCTGCTGGCCCATGTCCTGTTCGCCAAGTACGGCCTGCACCTACCGCTTCATCGTCAGAGCGACGTCTACAAGCGTGAAGGCATCGACCTTGACTTATCGACGCTCGCGGACTGGGTAGGTGCCTCCGCGGCAACCCTGATGCCTCTGGTCGATGCGATCCGGAGCCACGTCTTCGCAGCCGAGCGCATCCATGCGGATGACACCACGGTGCCGGTCCTGGCCAAGGGCAAGACCCGGACCGGCCGGCTATGGACCTACGTTCGCGACGACCGTCCGTTTGCCGGCCCAGATCCGCCGGCGGCCGTGTTCTTCTACTCGCCCGATCGTGGCGGTGCACATCCGGAGCAGCATCTGGCGGGCTATGCCGGACTGATGCAGGCTGACGCCTACGCCGGCTTTGGCAGGCTCTACGAGACCAATCGCAAGGGCGGCCCGATTATCGAGGCCGCGTGCTGGGCGCACGGCAGGCGCAAGTTCTTTGACCTCGCGCGGCTTACCAAGGCGCCGATCGCGGCCGAGGCGGTCAAGCGCATTGATGTTCTGTTCGCCATTGAACGCGAGATCAAGGGTCTTGCGCCGCAGGAGCGTTTGCGTGTGCGCCAGGAGCGTAGCCGCCCTCTGATCGTCGAGCTGGAGTCGTGGATGCGCGAGCAGCGCGTCAAGCTCTCCAGGAGCAACGACACGACCAAGGCGATCAATTACTGTCTCAGCCGCTGGGATGCATTTACCCGCTTCCTCGATGATGGCCGCCTGTGCATGTCCAACAACGCCGCCGAACGCGAACTGCGGGCGGTCGCCGTGGGACGAAAGAATTGGACCTTCGCCGGCTCCGATGAGGGCGGCCGGCGTGCGGCTGCCATCTACAGCCTTATCGCCACCGCCAAGCTCAATGATATCGACCCGCAGGCTTGGCTTGCCGACGTGCTGGCGCGCTTACCAGATCACCCTGCCAAGTACATCAATACACTGCTGCCTTGGAACTGGCAGCCTCAAAGCGTCGCCCACGCCGCTTAAGCACCATCAGCCTTCCATCCAAGAACGGTCCTAGCCGGGGCCTTAGCCGGATGCGTACAATTGTTAAAGGGCATGATGTTTTCAGCGCTCAAACCCGGTGGAGAGGACCGGTCGTCCGGATTAGTCTGTCCAAGCCGGGATAGGGGCGCTGGAGCACGAAACGGTGGCAGGCCGCCATGACCATGAGCTGTGAGCTCGCTTTGTTACTTGGCCGCCCCTACGACTTGCCCGGCTGCGCTGCGAGCGCGGATCCGTAGATGTCGTGCAAGCCACTGGCTCCTGAGACAAAGGAGAAGCAAGCATGCAAATCGTCGGCATGGACATCCACCGATCCTTCGCCGAAGTGGCGATCCTGGAGGACGGAACAATAATCCGACAGCTCCGCGTTGATCTCGTCCACGATCGGCTTGTCGCCTTTGCCAAGACACTCAGCCTCGAGGATGAGGTGGTCATCGAGGTAACGGGCAACAGCGCGGCGGTCGAACGTATTCTGCGCCCGCACGTTAAGCGCGTCGCGGTCGCCAATCCGAGGCTCGTTCGGGCGATCGCCTATGCGCGAGTCAAAACGGACAAGGTCGATGCTGGGACCCTGGCAAAGTTGCATGCTGCTGGCTTCTTGCCGGAGGTCTGGGTGGCTGACGAGGACACCTACAGCCGCCGGCGCCAGATGGCCGAGCGCGCTGGCGTCTTGGCGCAGATCATCCGGATTAAAGGACGCATGAAAGCTATCCTGCATGCCAACCTCATCCCGCCCTACAAAGGCTATCTCTTCGGCAAGCACGGACAGCATTGGCTGGACAGTCTGCCTCTTCCATCGGAGGAGCGTGCGATGCTCCAGCGTCTTATCACGGAACTCGAACGCGTGACGAAGCAACTATCGGAAATCGACAAAGTCGTGGCCCAACAGGCTTTGGACGATCCACGGGCTCTCAAGCTGATGACGATCCCCGGCGTGAGTTCGGTCGCCGCATCGAGTGTACTGGCCTCCATCGGCGACATCGCACGCTTCCAATCACCGGATAAGCTCAGCAGCTACTTCGGTTTGACCCCTCGAGTTCGGCAATCGGGAGAGCATCCGCCAAGGCATGGTCGTATCTCGAAACAGGGCAATCGTGACGCCCGCAAGATGCTGGTTGAAGCGGCCTGGTCGGCCAAGACGGCGCCCGGGCCGCTGCGGGCCTTCTTCAATCGCATGCAAAAGAAGCATGGGGCTGGAGTCGCGGCCGTCGCCACGGCACGTAAGCTCGCAGTGATGATCTGGCACGTCCTGAGGACCGGGAAAGATTATGCTTACGCACGACCGGCGTTCACAGCGATGAAACTCCGGAAGGTGGCACTCAAGGCTGGAGCGCCTCGTGCCTATGGCAAGGCTGGCCCGGGTCGGGACTACTGGATCAAGGAACTGCGTGAGCGGGAAGCTGGCTATGTCGCACGCGTCGAGCAGGCGTACGAGCGGATGGTGGCGGCCTGGAAGGAGAAGCCAAAAAAAGTGGCCTTGAACTGACGATAGGGCTTCTCAACACCATCGGTGGTCAAGCGCTAGGGCCAGGAACGCGTCGATGCCGCCTGCGCCCGGGCCCTCCTGCTCAACGCCCGTTCGTACAAATCGGTCGCCGCCATCCTCAAGAACGGCACCGACAGAACCGCGCCTCCCACCGAGGAGGCGCCCATCCATCCTCTTCCACGCCAACATCCGCGGCCGCAGTTACTACAATTGATCAGGAGAGATCATCGTGCTCATTCACCCCACTGTCGATCGCTTGCGCGCCCTCGGTCTCGCCGCCATGGCCGATACCCTCGTCGAACTGCAGAACAATCCCGAGGCGGCCGAGATGCCGCACGCCGATTGGCTCGGCCTCCTCGTCGATCGCGAGGTCACCGCCCGCGACAACCGCCGCCTCACGCGCCGCTTGAGCAGTGCCAAACTCCGTCAAGCTGCCGCCATCGAGAACGTCGACTATCGCACCGCTCGCGGCCTCGACCGTTCGCTCTTCCAGAACCTCGCCACCAGCCAATGGATCCGTGAGGCCAATCACCTGGTCATCGTCGGCCCAACCGGCACCGGCAAGTCCTGGCTTGCCTGCGCGCTCGGCAACAAGGCCTGCCGCGACGGCTTCTCCGTCCTCTACAAGCGAACATCCCGCCTGTTCGCCGATCTCGCCCAGGCGCGCGGCGAAGGCCATCTGGCGCGCCTGATCGCCGCTCTGGAACGCGTCAATCTCCTCATCCTTGACGACTGGGGACCCGAACCGCTCACCGCCGACCAGCGCCGCGATCTGCTCGAGATCGTCGATGATCGCTACGACAAGGGGTCCTTGTGATCACAAGTCAGGTCCCCGTGTCGCAATGGCATGACGTCATTGCCGATCCCACCCTTGGCGATGCGATATTGGACCGCATCATTCACAATGCGCACCGCCTCGAGCTCAAAGGCGACAGTCTACGGCGTCAGGCTGGCGAAAAGAAAAAACCGTGAGCACCTCGCGCACGATCGCCCCGCCGGCCCACAGGCCCCTCCCGCGCGCGTCGCTACGTCGCTCGTGGGGGCACTCCGCGCCGCGCACGGGGCCCTCCCATGGACCGCCGGAACGATCTTCGAACCAACCCGCCAGCCTTGACGAGGAGGACATTTCCAGCACACATAAATCCGTCAGCCGTGTTCGCCTCCGTCCTGATCACGATCACTGGAATCCGTGATCACCATCGCATGGAACACCTGATCACCATCCCTGGAATGCGCAGCCGGTCGCGATCTAGACGCTGACGCCGCTCGCAATAGGGATCGTCGCCGTCTCAGAAGCTCAAGAACCCGGCGAAGCGCCTCCGTGTCCACGTTCCGGTCAAACACGCATGCGACAGGCGCCGCGGCGCCGCCAAGCTCGATGTCGATAATGCCGGCCCCCGCACGTTGTGCAGGCGGTGAAGATACCGATTCTGGCGCGCTACTCGAGATGGGAGCCGCCGCAGGCCGCAGGCGTGATCTCAACCGGAACAAGTACTTGCGCGGCACTTGCCTGCGCGCGCCAACCGGCGCCAAGTGAACAATTGGCTCGTCGATAGTCCGTTACGTCGTGTGTCACCGACACTAGAGGTGGCCCGCTATAACTCTGGGCAAGACCCGCTGTCTTCCGATGTCCAACGGCGCGCGCCCGTCGAGACGACTTCAAGACAGGAGACCTTCGGCATTGGCATGTCACTCATACGCCGATGTCTTCACTCTCCATCAAACGGCGCAAGGCGGTCCTCGCCTCGCCGGAGCGATACGCTCCTAGGGCAAGAGTCGCTCTTGGCGATCTTGCAACCTTCGCATCCGCATGCGCGTCAATAGACGCGACCATTGGACACCGCGCCTAAGCACGATGCGCAATTTGTTTCGCTCGATAGTCGAAGATACACGAAGCGTACGCTTACTTGTCGTAACGGTACTAATCGTACGCTTGTGCAGCGCTTAGGACACGCTGTCCTGGAGTGCGCATGCGTTCGTTCGTTTCGTACAAAATTTCCACGCCGTTTGCTAACGCAATCTGTCAACTTAATAACGCGAGCGGCGGAATGGTCCGCGCCGCGACGTCGCTGGTTCAAGTAGTCACCAGTGATGTTCGAGGAACGCCCTGTAGGTCGAGAATGATTGGGGGCGGAGGCGGCTAATCTCCTAAGCGAGACTAGCTCGTCTGGAGTTAAACAACTGGAGGTTTTTTATGAAGATGGCGAAGAGCCTCTTTCTAGGTTCGGCGGCAGGTCTGATCGCTCTAGGCGGAGCGCAGGCTGCCGACCTTCCCATCAAGGCCAAGGCGATCGAATACGTGAAGATCTGTTCTCTGTATGGTGCTGGGTTCTACTACATTCCAGGCAGTGACACTTGTATCAAGCTCGGTGGCTACGTACGTGCCACAACGGTCCTGGGCTCAAACGGCATCTGGGGAGCCGCGACCAGCGGCGTCGCTGGGGCGCACAATCGTCTGAGCAACTACTACACAAGTCAATCCCGAGCTGACCTCGGCATCGATACTCGTACCGCGACGGAGTATGGTCTCCTTCGTACGTACGCTGAGCTCGCATTCACCTGGACGGCCGGTGGCTATAGCGGTGCTGGCACAACAGCTAACAATGGCTCAACGGCCTATAACGGAAGCAACCCGGCAGGAAGTGGTAGCGGTTCGATCTCCGGTGGTTCGCTCTCTGTGTACTACGCGTTCATCCAATTCGCAGGCTTCACCTTTGGTCGAGCGCAGTCGCAATTTTCTTCACCTTGGACGAACTATCCTGCAAACGGCTTCGACGGCTTGCCTGGCGGCGGCGGGTGGGAGGCTGTCAATCAGTTTGCCTATACGGCGGACTTTGGCCAAGGCATCACAGCCAGCTTCTCGGCTGAGGATCAGGTCGTTCGAAATACTACAAATATCTGGAACGTGAGCGGAGCGACGGCCACCGGCCTTGCGGCTGGTTCCTATGGTGCCGGCGACATCGGTGGTTCGCGGTCTCCCGATCTCGTCGCCATGCTGCGCGTGGACCAGGCATGGGGTCTTTTCCAAGCGTCAGTGGCCGCTCATGATAATCACACTGGCTATTACGGTGCCGATGAGACAACGGGCCATCCAAGCGACAAGTGGGGCTGGGCTGGCCAGCTTGCATTGTCGATAAAGAATATCCCGACCGGTGCGGGTGACACGATCAACATCCAAGGAGTGTATACAAACGGCGCAACCGGTTACAATTTCCAACCGTATGGTCCGTATACCTTCGCGATGTACAGCGGTACGGGGCTAACTGGTGCTTACCAGAGCGTCGGCATTGCTGGCCTCTCGGACTCGGTCTTCGTTACAGGCGCGAGCCAGCAGCTGACCACGAGCTACGGCTTTAACGGCGGCTATACCCACAACTGGAATCCGTATTGGAACTCGTCAATTTTCGGCGGGTGGGGTGCTGTACGGTACAACAACACGGCGAAGGGCTACATCTGTGGCGCGTTCGTCGCGACTCTTGCACTGTCGAGTGGCGTGGCTGGCTGTAACCCGGACTTCAACTATGCCGTGGTTGGTGTGGCCACGCGGTGGACGCCCGTCAAAAACCTGACCTTTTCGACCGAGGTTGTTTACGCGATGCTCGATCAGAAGTACGCGAGCGGAAGCACGGTAACCTTGCCGTTGCAGTCGGGGGTGGCCAAGCCGAGCGGGGTGTACGAACTGAAGGACCAGCAAAGCCTTCAGATGATGTTGCGCGTTCATCGTAACTGGTGAGCTTTCTATCCAACTAGCGGAAGGAGAAGAGGGAACAGCTCTAACTATCTAGTTTTACCTCCAAGAAGGCCTCCGGCATGCCCGCCGGGGGTCTTTTTAGTCCAGAGTCATCGGCGAAAGGTGAGCGGTAACATTCCGGGTGAGGCAATATGGGAACAATTTGGGACTCTCGCTCATTTTTGGTGAAGTTGTTGAAGCGGCGCCCATTACACTCGCCTCGAGCAGATCGATTTCTGCACGTCCATACATCTGACGCTTTAGTAGAGCAAAATCTGACCGACTTGAATCGGGAGGGATTCCCATGGGGGTCAAATTCTGATTCACCCTGTGTGCTGGACAAGGAGGCCGGCACACATGGCCAAACCTTTGTCGGAGGATTTGCGGATCCGGACAGTTCGGGCGGTTGAGGGCGGGATGTCGCGCCGCGCGGCGGCAGACCGGTTCGGCATCTCGGTTGCGAGTGCGGTGCGGTTTGTCCGAGAATGGCGCGAGAACGGGGCGACAAAAGCCAAACGACAGGGCGGCGACCAGCGCTCGCAGCGCATCGAAGAGTACCATAATGCGATCATGAGTGCGATCGAAGCCAAGCCCGATATGACTCTGGTTGAGATTCCGAGATGCTCAAATCGGAGTTTGGAGCCTCGTTTGCGCCGAGTTCGATTTGGCGCTTCCTTGACCGTCACGGCATAACCTTCAAAAGAACAGGATAGGCCCGATGTTGCGGCGGCGCGCCAGGCCTGGCGCGAACTCGCGCCGCAGCTCGATCCTGACAAGCTGGTCTTCATCGACGAGACCGGCGCCTCGACCGTATCCATCCGAGCTAGGCCGCGGACAGAAGCTCACCGATTCAAGCGCTTGAGGAGTTCAGGGTCTTCCTTGTGCATCATGATGAGCTCGGTCAGGTTCTCGATGCCGAAGTCGGTGAACGCCATTACCTGGTCGTCACCTATGCCGTAAACCCAGATGACGCCATCCTCTGTGTCCATTCCGTTGGCCACGTCCCAGAGCCACTCCTCGTCTTCTCCAAGGTCCTTGGCGACGCGACTGATGGTGAAGACGGCATAAACCTTGTTGACGTGCATGGCTACGCCGCCTCGGTGGAGGGTGTCAGAGCGGGAGGCGTCCAGTTCCAGGGCAACAACTCATGCAGGCGGTTCTGCGGGATATCGGCGATGCGCGCGAAGACGTCGGCAAGCCAGGCTTTCGGGTCGATGTTGTTGAGACGCGCCGTCATGATAAGCGTGGCCATCACGGCAGCTCGCTCCGCGCCACGATCAGAACCGGCGAACAACCATGCCTTTCTTCCCAGAGCAAAACCGCGCAACGCTCGCTCCGCAGCATTGTTAAAGGGCATGATGTTTTCAACGCTCAAACCCGGTGGAGAGGACCGGTCGTCCGGATTAGTCTGTCCAAGCCGGGATAGGGGCGCTGGAGCACGAAACGGTGGCAGGCCGCCATGACCATGAGCTGTGAGCTCGCTTTGTTACTTGGCCGCCCCTACGACTTGCCCGGCTGCGCTGCGAGCGCGGATCCGTAGATGTCGTGCAAGCCACTGGCTCCTGAGACAAAGGAGAAGCAAGCATGCAAATCGTCGGCATGGACATCCACCGATCCTTCGCCGAAGTGGCGATCCTGGAGGACGGAACAATAATCCGACAGCTCCGCGTTGATCTCGTCCACGATCGGCTTGTCGCCTTTGCCAAGACACTCAGCCTCGAGGATGAGGTGGTCATCGAGGTAACGGGCAACAGCGCGGCGGTCGAACGTATTCTGCGCCCGCACGTTAAGCGCGTCGCGGTCGCCAATCCGAGGCTCGTTCGGGCGATCGCCTATGCGCGAGTCAAAACGGACAAGGTCGATGCTGGGACCCTGGCAAAGTTGCATGCTGCTGGCTTCTTGCCGGAGGTCTGGGTGGCTGACGAGGACACCTACAGCCGCCGGCGCAGATGGCCGAGCGCGCTGGCGTCTTGGCGCAGATCATCCGGATTAAAGGACGAATGAAGGCTATCCTGCATGCCAACCTCATCCCGCCCTACAAAGGCTATCTCTTCGGCAAGCACGGACAGCATTGGCTGGACAGTCTGCCTCTTCCATCGGAGAAGCGTGCGATGCTCCAGCGTCTTATCACGGAACTCGAACGCGTGACGAAGCAACTATCGGAAATCGACAAAGTCGTGGCCCAACAGGCTTTGGACGATCCACGGGCTCTCAAGCTGATGACGATCCCCGGCGTGAGTTCGGTCGTCGCATCGAGTGTACTGGCCTCCATCGGCGACATCGCACGCTTCCAATCACCGGATAAGCTCAGCAGCTACTTCGGTTTGACCCCTCGAGTTCGGCAATCGGGAGAGCATCCGCCAAGGCATGGTCGTATCTCGAAACAGGGCAATCGTGACGCCCGCAAGATGCTGGTTGAAGCGGCCTGGTCGGCCAAGACGGCGCCCGGGCCGCTGCGGGCCTTCTTCAATCGCATGCAAAAGAAGCATGGGGCTGGAGTCGCGGCCGTCGCCACGGCACGTAAGCTCGCAGTGATGATCTGGCACGTCCTGAGGACCGGGAAAGATTATGCTTACGCACGACCGGCGTTCACAGCGATGAAACTCCGGAAGGTGGCACTCAAGGCTGGAGCGCCTCGTGCCTATGGCAAGGCTGGCCCGGGTCGGGACTACTGGATCAAGGAACTGCGTGAGCGGGAAGCTGGCTATGTCGCACGCGTCGAGCAGGCGTACGAGCGGATGGTGGCGGCCTGGAAGGAGAAGCCAAAAAAGTGGCCTTGAACTGACGATAGGGCTTCTCAACACCATCGGTGGTCATGCAGATCCTTCCGTCGTGGACAAGGCGGGCAAAGCCTTCCCAACGATTGAGCAGATAGTTGATCGGCTTAATCACGTTGGACGAACGCGAGAGCCGGGCAGATTCCGCCCGCAGCCAAGACTCAAGGTCGGTCAACAGTGGCACGCTTCTTTCCCGGCGGATCTGCAGCCGCTCCTCAGCGCTCAGCCTATAGATGTCGCGCTCGATCTCGAACAGCTGGTCAATCCGACGAACCGCTTCCAGCGCAACGGGCGAGATCGCCGTCGCCGATCGTCCGCGGCGCGCGTTCTGGGCGATATCGGCCAGTTCGAAGAACGCCCTCCGACCGTGTGCCCAGCAGAAGGCGGGCGTGGCCGGCGACGCCTTGCGTCCGGGATCGAACAGAGCGTTGAACCCGCTGTAGGCGTCGGCCTGCAGGATCCCAGCGAAGTTTCGAAGGTGCCGCGCGGGATGCTCGCCGCGCCGATCGCGTGAGGCGTAAAACAACGCCGCCGGCGGATCTCGCCCGCCAAATGGCCGATCGTCGCGGACATAGGTCCAAATCCGGCCGGTATCTGCTTTCCCTTTCGCCAGGATTGGGATCTTGGTGTCATCACCATGGAGCCTGTCGGCGGAGAGCACATAGGCTTCGATCAGTTCAAAGATCGGCCTGACCGCAAAGGCTCCGGCGCCCACCTGGTCCGCCAGCGTCGAGACCGACAGGTCGATCCCCTCGCATTTGAAGCGCTGGCTCTGTCGGTTCAGCGGCTGATGCAGACCAAATTTGTCGAACAGGATCGTCGCCAGGAGCTGGAGTCCGATATAGCCCCGCGGCGTGGCATGGAACGGCGCCGGCGGCTGCGTGATCGCCTCGCAGTCCCGGCAACTAAACTTCTCCCGCACCGTATCGATCACCTTGAACCGGCGTGGGATCTCCTCCAGCGTCGAGGTCACTCTTTCGCCGAGCTTCGATAGCCGGGCCGATCCGCAGCAGGGACATTGCGTCGGGGCCGGCAGGACCACGCGTTCTCGCTCGATGTCATCGGGAAAGGGCTGGCGCAGAGGCCGCTTGGGCTCAAACGAACGCACCGTCTGCGTCTTCCCCGCCGCCTTCTCGGCGGCAAGTTCATCCTCAGTTGCGGCCGCCTCGAGCTCCTCAAGCTCAAGCTCCAGCTGATCGAGCAATCGTGCCGCCCGTTCCGAGCGCGTGCCATAAAGCGTCCGCCGCAGCTTCTCGATCTCGAGCTTGAGGTGGGCGATCAGAGCTTCGGTACTCGATTGCTTCGCCTGGGCATTGGCCGCTTCAGCAAGCTTGGCCTCCGCCGCAAGCCTGGCTGCGCGCTCAGCCAGGATCATTGCATGCGCGGCGGCAAGATTAGGCGGCAGCTCGTCGGCGCTGGAGTCCATAACCAGATGGAATCACATTCGCTGCCAAACTCAAACAAACTCTCAGCCCACGCTCGTCGGACGCCAGGACTCTTGGGGATTGCGCCAGTCGATGCCGGACAATAGATAGCTCATCTGCGCCTGCGATATCGACACCATGCCATCGGCCAGCGACGGCCAGACAAAACGACCTCTCTCGAGTTTCTTCGTAAACAGGCATGCTCCCTGGCCGTCATGCCAGATCACCTTCAACAAATCGCCTCGGCGCCCGCGGAAGCAGAACAAATGACCGCTGAGGGGATCGCGGCGCAACACCTCTTGCACCTGCAACGACAATGAGGCGAAGCCTTTGCGCATGTCGGTGTGGCCCGTCGCCAACCACACCCGAACTCCTGTAGGAACCGGAATCATCGCGGATCCAGAGCCTCGATGATCCGGCGAAGCGCCTCAACGTCGACACCCGTATCGACAATGACGCGCCGTCCGCCAGCCAGCTCGATCTCAATCCGACGCTCTGTTGAATGTGCTGTCGCGCTCTCCGACGAGGCCGCCACCGACGCCACGGGCCCACCCTCGGCCACAACTGCCCTGACAAAGCCAGCCTCGGATTTGGTCCGGTTCTTCGCGAAGGCTCTTCGCCAAGTCACCAATAGAGAACGCGACAAGCCGTATCGCCGCGCTGTCGCCGCTACCAGGCGAGGCTCGGATAGGCTCTCCAAAACAATCCGCGCCTTCTCCTCCTCAGACCAACGCCGCCGCCGGCCTGTATCGACCACTTCAAGTCGATTCAGCGTACTGATCGTATGGCTGTCCATACGTACAGTTCTCAACCATCAGGCCAGCCCGCCGCAAGGCGTCTCTCGTCGGAGGCTTACCCTCGACCAAAATGGCCCGGCTTTACGGCCGCTCAAAACGCGGCCAACGTTGCCGCGCCGCGGTCCCGCATGGTCATTGGCTGACCACGACCTTTACCGCCGCCTTACGCTGCACCGCCCTGACTGCGCCTATGACGCTCGACGGACCAATGAACGCCGTCGCTTTCCTCGCCTATGTCGAACAGGTGTTGGCACCTACCCTCAATCCCGACGACGTCGTCGTGATGGACAACCTGCCGGCACATAAAGGTGCTGCCGTCCGGGCTGCAATCGAGATCCGCGGTGCCAGCCTTCTGCTGCTGCCGCCCTATTCGCCCGATTTCAATCCGATAGAGAACGCCTTTGCCAAATTCAAATCGAGCCTGCGCAAAGCCGCAGCCAGGACCGTCGATACCCTCGAAGCCGCAATCGCCGATGCCTACAGAGAGCATTTACCCCTACCGAATGCGCCAACTACTTCACGGCCGCAGGATACAGTTCAACTTGATCGGAATCTGCTCTAGCTTGAGCTTTGTGATTTGCCTTCTATCTACCGTTGGACCATGTTTGATGATCACGGCTTGAATGGCACCGCGATCTGCGATGATGCCTAGGCAAACGAAGTTAGAGGACTGTTGACCGCGCTGGCAATCCACGGATCAAGGTAGGCAGCCTTTGTTGGTTTCGTGGAAACAATCGACCAAGCCGCAGGCCTCGAGCAACGGTGGGACATCGTGGGGCATCTTGGCTGTGACCGATGCCGAATCCTCGGTACTAGGCGGGCTCTTTGTTCGGCACAAGCAAGTCGATCTGAGGAGAGTCTCGGGTCATGTAGGGGAATGCTTAGCTGCTCCGACAGCACAGGGTCACCCTGCGTGAGGACTCCTGCGGAGAACCGGAGAGATGTTTGGAGCAAACCTGTTAGTGAAGATGCGATCTCCTACTATCACCCTCACACGTTTAGAGGCGCGCCACGGCGGATGGAGTCGAGGCGAACACAAAGCGCACGAGCATGCATCTCCACATCACTTTCAGAACTTGAGAGCCTACCTATCTTAATAGCCAATACTAGTTGCCACCGGAACTGGTAGTGTCGCCATCCTGGTCGACAAGGTAAGTGGCTTATCGAAGTTGGTTCATAAAAGACGCGACGAGCAGTGTTACCCTTTGTTCTTGGATCGGATCCAGCATTTGCAGTGTAAAGAGAGGCGCAATCGAGCGTTCTCGCGGCAGCGAAGAGGTGAGGAGTGTGGATTTGCTGGCTGAACTTAAGGTGCCGGTAACCAGTAGTCATCTGGCTCAGGCGTATGCTGAAGCGGTGACCAGCCTCGGATATCCGCGCGAAGGCAGCGACTATAGAAGTCTGATCAAAATTTCCAGCAAGCTGCCAAACGGATGATCTGGTTCGTATACCTCCCTATGAAGTACAGGCACATGACTTCCCCAAGAGTAAGCCCACCCGAGCTGCAAAAGCGCGTCACGGATGTGATGCGCAGGATCGAGAAGCTGGAAGCTGCATACGAGACGACCACTATTGGTCAGCTAATTTCAAGGAGGGCAAGAACACATGGCTCAATCATCGCTCTTGACGTTTTTCACCTCAACCAACGCGCGACCTACGGTGAGATGGACGAAATATCTAACCAATATGCACATTCGTTGCGTGCATTTGGTGTACGCAAGGGCGAGCGCATCGGAGTGATGCTGCCCAATCGCATCGAGTTCCCGATCCTCTGGTTCGCAATTGCGAAGCTCGGGGCGGTGATGGTCCCGATCAACATGCGCTATACGCCAAGAGAGATTGAATATGTTCTGAGCGATGCACGGGCGAAGTTTGTCGTGGTCGATGAATCTGCATGGTCAAACTGCGCGGCGATGAAGGCGTGGCCGAAAGATCTCGCGATCGAACAAGCAATCGTAGTAGGGCAGCCTATCAGTGGAGGCCCAACTACCCTCGAAAAATTGCTCAAAGGTGCGCCAAAAAGCTTGTTGCAGGCGGATATCCGGCCCGATGACCTGTTAAACATTCAGTATACCTCCGGGACCACGGGGTTTCCGAAGGGCTGTATGTTGACCCACGATTACTGGGGGGTGTTCTCATACCAAGCCGCAAATTGGGACGAGCAGTCGTATGACCGATTTCTCTCTGCCCAGCCATTCTTTTATGTGGATGGACCATGGCATCTTCTACAGTCCTATCGACATGGTGGCACTCACTACCTGGCTCCGCAGATCAGCTCGTCTCGCTTCATCGGGTGGCTCAAGCACCACCGCATCGAGTGGTGCCAATTTCCTGAGTTGATTGCACGTCACGCCGAGGCCATCAACGAAGAAGGGGTGACGTGCCTAAAGCAGATACTGAATTGGGGCTGGGGACCTGCCACGGTACGACAGTTTCGGAAGCGGTTCGGAGTGCGCACACAGGAAGCCTATGGAATGACTGAAATCGGCTTCGGTACGCGAATGGCGAATGACTTTGACGAACTGGCCGAATCGGGGTCTATCGGTATTTCTGCGCCGTTCCGGTCACTGAAACTGATTAGTGAGGATGGTAGCCCAACGCCGTTAGGGGAGGTCGGTGAGCTGTGGGTGAGCGGGCGCGGACTTTTTGACGGATACTGGGAAAAGCCGGACGCAAATGCTGCTTCATTTGAAGGCGAATGGTTCAAGACGGGCGATCTGATGCGCTGCGACGAACTCGGGTTCCATTGGCTGGTGGGCCGCACGAAAGATATGATCCGTCGTTCGAGTGAGAATATCGCTGCGCGAGAGGTGGAGGCTGTCATCCGGGAGATTCCTGAGATTGCCGACGTTGCAGCAGTGCCAGTTCGCGATGTGAAACGTGGTGAGGAGGTGAAGATTTACGTCGAGCTACAGAAGGGTATTGCGCCCAACGATCTGCTTGTCGACCGCATTCTCAAGCATGCTCGTACCCATCTTGCCGTGTTCAAGGTGCCGCGGTACATTGGGTTCGTATCAACGCTGCCTAGGACCACCTCCAGCAACAAGGTTCTCAAACGCCATTTGATCGCGGAGACCGATCCTTTTAAGGGAGCTTACGACGCTAACGAAAAGCGATGGCTGTAAGGGCAACTTCTCTCCGCAACGTGCTACTTACTTGTTTACGACGCGTTGGCGGCTTAAGGGACTAAAGTACTCTATCGGCGATAATCCGCGGGAAATGGGCAGCGGCGCGCTTTGAAGCGAGACTTGAAAGCTGCCACGTTCCCGAATTAGACTTATTCGAGTAGTGTCAATGCTATGAGTGTCGCTGTGGAGCGTCCATACGCGGTCGCTATCGATATCGGATCAAAGATACTGATGCACTTGGCCGCCGTGAACTTGGCCTGCACCGACACGCCAGTGCGTGCATTCGGCACATTCAGGCAAGACCTGCATGAAATTGCGGACTGGTTCAAGGCATGCGGCGTGACCATTGTCGGATAGAATCCACCGCGGTCTATCTACGAGATCCTGGAGCAGCGCGGGTCTGAGGTCATTCTGGTCAACGCGCGGTACGCCAAGAATGTACCTCGGCGCAAAACGGATGTCAGCAACGCCGCATGGCTACGTCAGCTTCATTTCTATGGCCTGTTACGGCTTCCGACCTGATGTCGAGATCGCGGCCTTGAGAGCCTATCTAGGCTAGCGCGAGCGGCTCGTGTATGCAGAAGGCCCTGATGGAGATGAACCGGCAGCTCCATCATGTTGTGTCGGATATCACCGGCGCGACCGGCATGCGGATTATCCGAGCCGTCGTTGCAGGCGAACGCAATCCCGACGTCTTGGCAGCCTATCGGACGTGCGATTCCATCCATCGATCGAGACGATCCGCGCAGCAATCGTACGCAATGACATCACGAACACGTCTTCGCGTTGACGCGTCACTGGAGATCTACGACTTTTATCTGGCAAAGATGCTCGACTGTGATCGCAAGCTCGAAGTCCTGATCAGTGCATTGAACAGCAAGGGGCAAGATCTGTGGGAAAGTTAGCCAAGCCGTGCGTAAGACCACGCGGGTCAACCCGCCCAGGTGAGGACCGCACTGTAATGCGTGCTCGGCCTCGATTTGACTGAGATCCTTGGGCCGGTCGCTCACTCTCATTGAAGCTCATCGGCGAGTGCGTACGGATCTAAGGGCATGCCCAAGCACTAAAAACTTCACTTCCTGGCTAGCACCCCGCAAGAAGATCTCCGGCGAGAAGGTGCTGTCCTCGCCGACAAGGAGATCCCCAAGCCGCGAACCTGTTGGACCGGCAGTTCGCTGCCGAGCGGCCAAACTAGAAGTGGATAGCCGACTTTATCAATCTCTGGACCGCCGAGGGCTGGCTATATGTCGCAGCGGTGTTTGATTTGTTCTCACGCCGTAGTGGCTGACCGATGAGCGCCTCCATGACGACACAGCTCGTCACAGACGCACTTCTGTTGACAGTCTGGCGGCGGGGATCATGACCGGTGGCGTGGTGTAGCTTGCGCCGGGTCACCGCGTTCGCCGGCCAGGGCCGGGCAGACCAGCTGGCGATAGCCGGAAGGCTGACGGTTGGATCATCGCTCATTGGTGCGATGGTTTCCAGCGTCATGTAACGGGCACGCTGGGCGGCCCATTCATCGTTCTGCTCAAGCAGGATCGCTCCGATGAGGCGGACGATGGCGTCTTCATTGGGGAAGATGCCGACCACCTCGGTGCGCCGTTTGATCTCGCCGTTGAGGCGCTCGATCGGGTTGGTAACCAGTATGAGATTTCTCGGTCCCTACGTTCCGCTGCGGTTTTCTACATCGTGGCGTATGGTGCGACCATCGGGCCAGGGGCGGGCTGATGCCCGATGAGCCGAGAGCTCGAGTTAGTAGCTGGCCGCCTCTGCGACTCGCCCAGTTGCGCCGCCGAGAGCGCGAATCCGTAGTTGTCATTTTGCCCGCAGCTCCGAACGCAGCATCTTCCCTGCTAAGCCCCGCGGCAATCGCCCGTCAAAATTTATTCTGTTCATTGCGTCCTGCAACAGACGGCCGTGCTGACGATGGCAATGGGGCTCGTTCTGACCGCGCCGATCGGTGCCTTGCAACGTTCATCGCAACTGCCAACCTCCGAATGTTTCGACGACCGTTTGAATCCGCCCAGTACACGAGCGAGCAGTTCCAGCGTTTGATGGCCGATCACGGCATCATCTGGTGCAGCATGAACCATTGCGGCAACGTAAGGCACAATGCACCGCCTCGTCTCTGCTCTTGTAACTTTTGCTCTCCGTTCGTTCGGCCTTGAGCGACGAGAAGAAGCTCTCCATGGTTGGTGTATCGATCGACTTCCTTCTCCATCATCCGGTCGGCGTGTTGGTCCGTCCGAGATTAGCTATGGCGGAGCGGAGTTCTCCTCGAGCACGGCTCCAACCAGCATCGAGATCGCGCAAAACTGCGGATCGTTGGTCGACGGCCATATCGAGCGCATCAAGCGCCTCTTTAACCGCCTCCGGAGCGGGCCCTCCGCCGTTCCGAGCCTCTCGCATGATGGCAGCCGGAGCTGGCCAGAGTTCGGGATTGAGCACCCCACCATCTTGTATAATCCCAAACAGATTTGGTGAGCCTCGTTCAATAAGTTTGGTAACTACCTGGCCGATCTGATTGTGAGCGGAGCGGAAATCCAGATCGCCACCGAGCGTGAGGCGCGTCGCCGTCTCCATGGCATTCACGAACGACGCTTGGAGCATTGCGGATGCTGTGTCTTCCGCGATAATCAAGCCCGAGAGACACAGGCGGATGAGGCGCGCCGCCCCAATGGAATGGTCGAGCCCAGGCCAGACATTGCGCGTAGCTTCCGTTCCGACCGCCACACAGTTCGTGAACGGCGTGCTATGCATCGCGGTGATTGCGGCCACGAAACTTCCAAGGATCGCGCCTGCTTTTCCTTGGGCTTGCTCGAGAAGGAAAGGGTTGCGCTTATGAGGCATCGCGGAGCTAGATCCGACTAGTTCGTCAGGTAGAGTGGCCAATCCATGATTGCCGACCCACAGCAGCAACGTCTCGGCGATGCGGCCTAGAGATGATCCTAGAATCGCACAAGCAGCCAGGACACGAAGAACCAGGTCCCGAGAGGCCACGCTGTCAATCGAGTTAAGCGGCGGGCTCGAGAAGCCAAGCAGCCTGGCCGTCAACTCCGGGAGGATGGGCAAGGTTGTGCCGCCGCCGGCGCCCGCCCCGAGGCATGAAAGGTTGAGAATTGGATGCACGGCCAGAAGCGCATCTAGATCGCGCGCGAGCGCGCTGGCGAAGGCAGTCAGATGGTGCGCCAAACTGGATGGCAATGCTGGTTGACGGTGGGTGTGCAGCGGGAAGACGGTCTCAAGGTGTTTGCGAGCCAGACTGGACAGCAGTCGCAATAGCCTTAGTAGTTCGTCTGACAGTGCCTGATACGGCGTTCTCAGCTTTAGTTTCAACAGGGTCGCGTTGATATCGTTTCGGCTCCGGCCAAGATGTAGATTGCTGGCTTCGTTGCCAATTACTGAACGGAGATGATCCTCATAAGCGAGATAGGAGCCACGGGGGGCGGCGCGACTTGCAATGCTCTGAAAGGATTCATCTTGGAGTTTGTCAAGCTCGCTCAGCACGTTTACGGCGAGAACGCGGTCAATCAATCCTACTCGCTCAAGCATGATGGCCTGGGCGCGATCGATATCGGCGTAGAAGGGTAGCTCGTCCTTCGCCGCGCGCTGTAGATCACTGTCGAAAACGATGGCGCTGGCTTCAGGATGAAGAGTCGATTTGATCCGGCCTGTGCTCTGCAAGAATATCTCCTCATGCGCCAACGATGAAAGCGGCGGCGGCTTCGGCGCGCCGTGCAACAGCAGCAGGGTCGTCGCCAACTGCAATGACGTGACCGACCCGGTCGCGGAAATCGTTTTGACGCCTGAACTGGATTGGCAGAGTTTGGTACAGTACGAACTCCGTCACTCCGAAGCGGTCGACGAGCTGCTCGCAATTCGGAGGTAGGTCGAAGAAGCCGTCACGCTCCGGAACAATGAATCGTATCGAGCCGTGTGCGTCTCCGGCCAAGGCGGGCGAGGACAATCCGAGCAGGCTACGGAGGACCGCGAGGACCGGGTCAAAACCCGTTGTGTAACGAAAAAGGGTGGGGATCGAACCGCCAGCAAGACGTGGATTGACCTCAATTATCGTGACACGATCCTCGCCGAGCCGGAGTTCGACATGAGCTGGTCCTTTCACGTGCCCGAGAACTTGGATGGCGTGCAGCGCCTCATTTTCGATTTTCATGCGCAAGCTGGATGAGATCGGCGCTGGTATATCATGTCCGATTTCAACGAAATGCGGCAAAGGTCCAAGGTGTTTCCGCGTTACGCCGATGATCTTGCTATCGAGAACCTCGACTGAATACTCCTCGCCGGCGACATACGACATAAGAAGAGCACCAGGCTCGATAGGTCGGCCACGCACGTCATTCGTCGTTTGCAGTAGGTTGCGCAAAGCATCACTTGCAACTGTTTCGGTGTCGACGAGGGTGACCCCGATACTGCCGCTCCCGCTGATCGGCTTGGCTACCGCAGGTAACCCGATTGTTTTGATCGCGTTGCCGATATCGCACTCCGCTCGCACTGTCGCGCTATCGGGCACGCCGATACCTGCCATCCGCAGGGCGGCGGCCTGGCGATCCTTATCTTGACAAAGCGCGATTGCGTTCGGATCCGGACCACTAAGCCCTAGCCGCCTGGCTTCCAGCGCTGCTGCATAAAGGTAGAAATCGCTGGAAGACGTGAGCAGCGCAATCGGCATGTTCGTTGCCACGCTTTCGATTACAGCTCTAACATCGGCCTCTGAGGACGTGTCGCAAGTGCGTAGCTCGAGGCCCGACATGCGACTCAGAAAGGAATACCGTTCGGGTGACGCTGTAACAAAGATCGGAACAAGCCCAAGCTCTTGTGCCCGCCGAATAAAGTCGCCGCCCGAGCCAGTGGTGTTGGACTCGATGAAGATCGCAGCTGAGTTGGTCATATGTGTATACTTCAATTGTAGCAAGGGTGATCACCCATTACCTCGGTCAACGAGCGACGATCCCAATTGAAACGGCACCACCCGCTATCGGCATGAAGCGGATGATGGACAAGGACAGGCTCGGTCGCGGCGAGTGCGGTCTGATAGCCGTTGGCGTACATCCACGCGGGATCGTAAACGTTGTGCTCGTAGCGATTGCTGTCGTCGGGGAAGACGGCGAGAACCTTGCTTTTGGTGAAGCGCTCGGCGTACCACTTAGCCACTAGATAGGCCGCCCCGCTCGTCGGCCCACGCCTTAGCGTTGTCTCGCGGTGGAGTCGGTGCGCAGCTTGATATGCTTCGTTAGCGCCGAGCCAATGGATTTCATCAAAGGCTTCGTGGAACAAGTTGCCTGGTAGAATACTGTTGCCGAGCCCCCGCAAATCACGCTGGCCCGGCGGCTGCCCGAACAAGACGCTACCGAAGGTGTCGATTCCGATGAGTTTCATTTCGGGAAAGAATGCTCGACAATAGTGGGCAAGGCCACAGGATGACCCCCCTGAGCCTACCGTTGCGACTAGAATGTCGATCTTCCCAAAGTGCCTTATGGCTTGCTTGGCTGGGCGCGCATACGAAAGATAGTTGCCGACGTTGTCGTACTGTCGAGACCAGGTGGCTCCGGTTTGATCCATAAAGTCGAGGAGCGCCTTTTTTCGGAGCTGCTGGACGTTCGCGTCGGACGCTGTCGCCTCGACGAGGTGAACTTCAGCGCCTAACTCCTCGATCGTGCGTTTAAGGGGGGGCTCGATGGCGCGGTCGCCGAAGATGTGTAACTTGAGCGAGAACTGCATGCAAACGATGGCGAGACCGAGAGCCATTGTTCCGCTCGAGGTTTCGACAATCGTGGTGTTAGGGCCGATTGAGCCATCGCGAAGGCCTGATTCAATGATGTTGAAGGCAGGAAATACCTTCATGACCCTGAAATCGATCGCTGCCAGGTTTTCAGGCCGCAGAGAAACTATTTTCAGAGGCGCATGGGCGTCGATGGTGTCGGAAAGCGTCTGCGCCATCGTCGATCCTCAATAAGGAGTCGAGAAACCGCGGAGGATATCGAAGCCAAGGCAACTGACCGCGGATTTAGCCTCATCCAGTCGGTTGCGAAGGTCGGCTAAGTGCGGGTCGAAGATCAGGCCGGCGACCGTGCCGCTATGGGCAACAACAATACCGGCCGATCCCGTGTCGTCCTTGATGCGGAGGAGTTCGTCGAACTTCGGCTTCTTGAGCGGGTTCTGCAGGGCGGTCTCGCTCTGTATCGCGGAGAAAGTCGCGACCCGGCCGGCGAGTGCGACGCTCTGCTCAGCTATTGCACGCTCCAGAACGGCCAATGCGCAGCCGAAGGCGGCGATCTGATCACGTGAGTAGCGCGCTCGCGGCAGGCAGTCCGTTCCAATGCCTCCCTTGGCCGCGCCGGTGTCGAACCCCAAAACGTACATTTGTGGGAGAGGCCCATTGAATAGCTGGACACCTTTGCCCATTCGTTGAGCGAAAAGAATGGTGCTGCTTGTGGAGTCAAACATCAGCGAATCGCACGCATGCTCAGCCGCCACCGCAAGTTCCGCCTGAAGATGGGGCGCCAGAAGCACGCGTGATCCACGATAGGCTGCGACGCACTTAGCGATCGCACGGATGGAGGCCACTACACCGCTCGTCGACGAGCCCATGCCGGCGCCTTCTGGAACAAAAGTCCTGACTTCAAGAGTGGCTGCCATATTCCTCAATCCAAAGGCATCGAGGGCAAGTCGAGCGGCGAGCTCACATTTGTAGAAATGACTTGGTGTGACTTGGATGCCGGTGCGGCCGGCATGCGGCACAAACTTTCCGATGCGGCTCGGCTCCAACGTCGCACGGGCTTCCGACCCATCGGCGTGGGGCATGTGAACTGAAACGAGCGCGCGCACCGTGCGGCGGTCCGCCCCTTTCTCAACAGCGAAAGCTCCCTGGAGCAGCTCGCCGAAGTGAGGGTGGCAGGTGGCCACCCCGCATAGCTTCGCGGGTGAGTGGGAGCTAGCAATCTTGCCCTCATCTGGAGTTCTCGTCAGCATCTCCATCATATCATTCCTCTACCGCGGCCGCGCGGCTGAAGAGCAAGGGACTTGCGTTGAAGATGCCATAGAACCCGATGAAAACGGCGTTCATCCCGGGATGGCTGTTTACGAAGAGTGTCATGGGAACCAACCTGGAGCTTCATCTGCATCACTGCCGGCTCATTACTAGAGACCTCAATTCATCATGCTCCGTAGTTTGTGGTCGTGACAGCGTCGGGCCATTTGATGACGGCATGCGTCGCGTCTTCGCATGCCTGACTCTGTTACTGGATTAGCAGCCGCACATTTAGCGAGGCGTACAGATGCGCGCACCTACCAAGAGAGGGAGTTCGCGCGTCAAAATCGCGTTCAGCGGCCATGGGAGCTGCTCGACGTTCGATAGGCGACGCCAGTGTTGGCCGGACATGTTCGTATCTGCAGCCATACAGTAGTGGCGAGAAAGCTAAACTACGCAGATCTTCAAAGAGCGGAGTTCGTGAGCCAGCGCGGATCTTTTCATATTGCTTCAGACGCGTTGGAAGTAGTGCTCTCATTCCAATGCGTGTAGACCGAATGCCCGTTTCGAATCCTCCTTTGGCCTGAGTTCAGGAATCTCAGATCACTTTTCTGACTTGGTCGCCGCGGAGAAGTGCACGTCTAAGCTGCGTCTAGTTCTATCGGAGCAAGCTATCCGTTCTCGGTCGCCGGTCTCATGGGACGAGTACACCTACAGTCTGAGTCCGTCGTAGCAGGAAGACCTCATTCTTGTGGTCTCCGAAACATTGCGGCGGTTGTGTCTGGTTCGGTCGGACCGTCCAAACTTGTCAAGCGGCGAATGGTTGAAGCAGATGAGCCTTCTTGGCATTGGAGCTTTTGTCCAATCGAGGACATCCTGTTTGAAGCCCGACAAACGGGACGACCATTGTTTACTCGACAGCCGGGAGATCGGTTCGGCTCTGATGTGTTGCGCTGATGGAGCGCCAGATCTTGTTGGCACGCGGATTGCTGGAAGTTGACGAATCGCGTCACTGCGGAACGATCGCCCCCGTTCCGAAGGAGTTAAGATGAAACCATCTCCGTTGACTCAAATAGCTGACGCGGGCAGTGCGCCAGTCGAATTGACGGCCACTGGAGTTTTCTCACCTCGGTTGCCATCGGGCCAATCAGAAGAATCCCCCGGCACCGTGGTCATGAGATTTATAGAAGGCGATCGCAAGATTGAGGAGACAGAGCTGCAAGCGCGTAGCATTACGCGTCAGCATCATGTCACCAAATTCTACCGCGAGCAGATGGCGAACAGCGGTTACTACGAGCAGCTAAGACGGATTGTTGAGCCCTCGGTTAAGGAGCTCGACAGTCCGGGCGTTTTGGACACGAGTGGTGAGCACGACAATACCGTGGTGTGTGGACTTCAGCACAAGTACGCACAGACCGGCTTGCTGCTGGTGACTAACCGTTGTGCCTCATATTGTCGTTTTTGCTTCCGCAAGCGACTAGTCGGCCGAGAATCAGATGAGATCGTCCCGGATGTCGCGGAAGTTGGTCAGTACATTAGCTGCCATCCTGAGATGACAAACGTGCTGCTGTCGGGAGGCGACCCCTTTGTTCTTAGTACGGCGAAGCTCGACGAGATTCTTGCTCATCTCCTCTCGATTCCGCATCTAGCTTCTATTCGAATCGGCACCAAACTGTTCGCCTTTGAACCAAAGCGCTTCGAGGATCCCGCTCTACCTGCTCTCTTCCAACGAATACGTGATGCGGGCAAGACCGCAGTGCTTGTCACGCACTTCGATCACATTGGTGAGATCTCGGTAGATGCTGAGCGAAATATCCGGTCCTTGCGTGCACAAGGAGTTCAGTTCCTCAATCAATCTGTATTGCTTGCAGACGTAAATGACAACTCGGAGCTTCTGGCAGCGACTTTCTCTAAGTTCCACAAAATGGGCGTCCGCCCTTACTATCTCTTTCAAGCAAGGCCGGTAAAGGGTGCGTCCCATTTTCAGGTGCCGCTTCGTCGCGGAATAGAGATTGCCAACGGCGTCAATCAACGTTTGGCGGGCATCGAAAAGACCTTCAAATATATCATGTCGCATTACACCGGGAAGATCGAGATTCTTGGTCTGGGCGATGATGGACGCATCTATATGCGATATCATCAAAACAAGATTCCGGAAAAAATCGGAAGGATCTTTTCCAGGCAATACGTCGAGTCCGCTTGCTGGTTAGATGATTTGCCGGAGGATGATCGATTGAAGAACTAGGCCGCCGCGGGGCGACGTGATGAACTTCCTTGGGCGGAAAGGTGCAGAAGACGACCAAGCCAAGGGCGGCGGCTCCTAGACTGCGGCCTCATCTGCTCCGCGGCAACAATGTACCCAGTCGTCCAAGAACGGTCGCAGCGGGGCTACGATAAAGAGGGCTCCGGTACTAATTCGGGAACACATGTTGTCGTGCCGAGCAGGTTCCCGGGCTGATCGTGTGGAGGATCGCAGTGCACGAAGGCTGGGTAGGAGCCTGACAAAACGCACACATGAGGGCGCTAAATTGAACCGCCATCTTGATATGAAGACATCTGCGGTCAGTTTAAGTCGAGCACGCGGTTCCATTGCTTTGACGGCGGATGGCCGGAGGATCATCGACTTTTACTCAGGAGCCGGGTCGCTAAACTACGGCCACAACAATCATCAGATCAGGCAGGCCGTTCTCGAGTATCTAACGTCAGATGCGGTGGTCAGCGGGTTTGACATGGCGACTTCTGCTGAACTTAAGTTTGTAGATACGTTCGGATCTGCCGTGCTTCGCGAACGGCGTTTGCTGCCATATCATTTCAAATTCACTGGACCAAGTGACGCCATCGCTATCGACGCAGCTCTGGAGCTCGCGCGCCAAGTCACGGGACGTCAGAATATCGTCTTGTTCACCAGTGGAGAGAGCGGCGTGAGTCCTGGATCCATCGCTCTGCCCGGTTGCGGGCTTCGACGTACTGGCTTTGACGTATCTCCACGCGGACTAGGTCTTGTCCCGTTCGACGGCTATGTAGGGCCCGTCGTTGGCACAACCGACCATTTGCGAACGTTGTTGCGTGACCAGTACAGCGGCATTAATAGTCCAGCTGCCATTCTGGTTGAAGCTGTACAGCGAAATATAGGCATGAACGTAGCTGGCAAAGAGTGGTTAAGGGCGGTCCAGGCAATTGCGAAAGAGACTGACGCCGTTTTGATACTAGACGAAACGGAAATGGGCTGTGGCCGGACAGGCCAATTTTTTAGTTTCGAGTTCGCAGGCTTATCGCCGGACATCATTGTGATGTCGAGGTCTCTGAGCGGCTGTGGTTTGCCGTTGTCAATGCTGCTGATTAAAGATGAGGTCGACCATACTTGGCCTGTGCAGCACGCCGGTACGGAAAAGACTGACATTGCGTTTGCGGCTGCGGCCGCTGCCATCGACATCTATTGGCGCGATTGCCTCCTCTCGGAGGAGGTTCAGCGCTTGGGAGAGCTTGCGCGAAGCCGGCTCAACGCCATTGCGTGCCACCACGGGACCAGCTTTTCTGTTCGGGGGAGGGGGCTGGCGTTGGGATTTGATTGCCAGTCATCGGAAATTGCAGAAGCGACCAGACGCAAGGCCTTCGCGAGAGGTCTATTTATTGAACGATGCGCCTCGGCTGGTCAGGTCATACAATTCTTGCCGGCACTCACGATTGACACCGAGACTCTCAATAGCGGCCTTGAAATATTCGAAGAGGCCTTGGCAGAGGCCCTGGATCAAAGAGGGACTTCGAGATGTAAATCCCGGCGGGGTAGAGACAAAGATGATGTGACTTGACCTGGCACTAAACTGCGTGTCGGCATTTTGTCCGGCCAGTAGGGGTAAGCAATGGACGACCAGATCACGAAGCCAATGCCTTTGCGGTGAGATGGGCACCACCGGAAGTAGAGTGGTGGTGCTGAAAAGGGGTCTGCAAGCAGGCGAAAGGTTGCGCACATGTGGCATAAGGGCAGAACTCTTTCGAGTGAAGAGCAGTTTGGCCGAAAAATACATGAGACCCCAGCCGCTACTGGAGGCAAACTCAATGGGAAGTCAAAGTATCGAAACGTCGTGAGCCGTTGTAGAGGCGCAGGACGATTAAAATAATTGTGCTGCGTGCGGCGGCTCGGGAAACGTTTGGTGAACGACTCCTGCGTTCCTCGAGAACTGCAAGCTGAAGTGAAATAAGTTCGCGTTCGGCTTGTGGTTTGCCAAACAAGAGTTGCGAGTTTTGATTTCGATCAGGTCAATGTGAATGACATCAGTCTCGTTTCATCTCGCGCGCACATGCGTACGAGCGGCATCCCACCACTTAGCCTGTAGAGCGCCCACAGGAAAAGGTAGTACGGCATTCAGTTTCCAGAGCGTAGCTTGTTTGATTGTTATAACGTGCGAGGTAACTCATGACGGTCGACGAACCTGCGGCAGCAGTGTGCGCACGCATTCCGGTGCATGTCTCACGGTCCATTCCAATATACGACACCATGGCCGCCCAGAAAGATATCAACCTGTTCATGGGGTTCGATTTTCATGAATATGTCTCAGTTACCCAAGCAATTCCGACGAAAGGGCGAACATTTCCAAACTTTCGGCCTGATCGATCGACTATTCGCCCCGGCGAGGGATATTGGGTGGTTGGCCTCGACAAGAACAGCGAGGTCGTACTTACAAATGCTACACGGCTGTATGACCTTTCTCACAGTAACTTTGCGGAGCATCTTCGGTCGCTGAAAGCATTTTACAGTGACCCGATCGTCCAGGCCCATATTAATGACTATTGTGCTTGCATGGCCCCTACCGCAGAGGAAATGACTGGAAGAATAGCCTATAATGGAGATCTTTGGGTGCGCGGGGATTTCAGGGAGCAGGGTGTCGCGAGGATGATAGCCCGAGTTACACACCGGTTATCGTATGCTATTTGGGCCCCCGATTTCTTATGCGCGCTTGTGGCTCGCTGGCGAGTGGATAAAGGACTTCCGCACTACCCTCATCATGAATCCGGCGGGTCGATCTTGCGGCTTGCTGAAGAGGATATTGCTGAGGATAATTCGCTAGTGTGGGTAACAGGCGACGAGCTAAAAAGTGAAGTTTACCAGTGCTCTAAGGATCTTTTTGCCGCGCCATCAAATGGTTCGTGGTTCGAGACAGCGGGCGGTTGATTCCGTGGTGTCCGCTACCGTAATTGGATGCCGATCGTGAATTTGGCGAGGTGGCGCACCAATCAGGTTCAGAGTCGACTGCGAGACCTTTGTTCAGCGGAGCAGTCGCTTGCAGGAGAGCTCGACCGTAAGAGCGCAAGCGAGCAAATCGAAGTCATCTACCTCCTTCAAAGTGTAGATATCGGCATTCCGTGGCCAAAGCAGCCGCCGGCCTAAAAACTGGGCCTGAGATGTGTGTTTCACACTCCGTGCCGGGACGAACCGGTCACGTTCCGCTGATACAACAACCGGCGTTGGTTACGGCCCCGTCAAGCTTGCGAGTGCGGCGCGGCAATCTGGGTAGGAAGTCGTATTGCCTCATGTACTGATGCTTCCGGGTGCGATCGGTTGCCTCATTTAATTTGCTCCTGGCTTGAGTTGAGGAGGAGGCCGGGTGCGGAGATGGCCGGGGTTTCGGAGCGCCCGGCCTCCTCCGCTGGTACCTCGCACGTCATTGGGGTGTTGTGACCTCGTACCCCGGCGGCATTTTCTCGCTACGAGCGAACAGCAGCGCATTCGCTTGCTCGCTGCGCCAGGATTGCAGCCGACGTTGAAGGGTTCGAAGAAGCTTGTTCGGATAGGCTCCAGGATATTCCATCTGCAAGCGCGAGAGCAGTTCGCTACCAGTCCGCCAAGGCTCAGCTTCAAACCATTTTCGCAAATCTGGCGTTGCTCGGATGAGCGGGGCGGGACGACGTCGGCCTCTTTTCGCCTTCACGAGTGGCCGATCCGTCGGTCGCATGGCTCCGTCCTTCCAGGCCGTGCGCAAGCTTGCCAGGAAGCGATCGATCGGTTGCGATGCCACAGCAGGATGGCCGATTGGTTGGGTATCAGCGAGGGCCGCGAGGCGCTCCTGCACGTCGCGGATGTCGCGCAACAACGCGACTGGATCGAGAGCGGCATAGATTTCTTGGAGGTGATGGCGGACAGCGTCAGGCGTGCGGGCGTCCGCCGCCAGGCGCTGGTGTGGTGTAGCCGGCGCGCTGTATGTCTTCGGTACACGGGCACCTTCGCGCTGCTTGGCTATCAATTTGAACGAGGGTTGGAAGAAGTTCACGAACAGCCGCGCCGATCGATAGAGTTCAGCCAGCAGCTTGGCCGCTTCCAGGCCCTCGAACCGACGATAGCCGACTATCCTGCGCACGACGGCGCCGTTCTTCTGCTCGACGAACGCCTGGTCATTTTTTCGGTAGGGCCGGCAACGCGTGAAGACGATGTTGGCCGCCTCGAGTAGGCTTTCAGCGTCTCGTTTATAAACACCGTATCATTGTCAGTATCGAAGCCGAGCAGCGCAAAAGGCGATTGTTTGCGCAATTCCGTCAGCACCGTGCTCAACAGCGTCCGTTCGCGCACGATCAGAGGAGCGCACTCCGTCCAGCCGGTAGCAATGTCGGTGAGCACGAGGGCCTGGATGAAGCTGCCGCGCGCAGATGGACCGCTATGCGCGACAAGGTCGGCCTCGACGAATCCGGGCGCCGGATCATTCCAATCTGCCGACGTCCTTATTGGAACACTGCGACGCAACGAGTGCGTCGCGTGCCGCCGACGCTTGCGACCTAATCCTTCTCGGACCCGCACCAATGCGCGGTCGATCGTCGCAGCGCTCATTGCCAAAAGTTTGTCGCGGATCTCGGGGGCAAGGTCGAGGTGGCCATGCCGTTCCATCGCCTCAATCAACGCAGGCATTAACGCCTTCAGCCGCTTCCCGCAGATCCGGTCTGACGCCTCCCAAAGGAGCACGAGCGCGTTGTGTTCTACCTCATTATACATTCGACGTCGCGCCCTTCGGCTTGGGCGCGCGTCTTCCTGACCTCGAAGTAGTCGCATCGCATGCTTGCGATGGAATCCGGTGATGTCGACGAACTCGTCCAATATCCGCGTCTTCTTCGCGCGATCCGAACGCCGATAGCGCGCGCCTGCTGCCGCCGTCAGTTCCTTCCGCGTTGCCATGCTTAGCCACCCCATCTTCGCCCCCGCTCGCTCCCGATCCAAGGGAGCAATTTACGTGAGGCAACGGCTCAGCATCCGGTAACAATTAGGGCGAGGCAATGCGCTCTTCCATCCAGATGGTCGCGCTATATGCGAGGCTTAAGCGTTTTTACGCGCCGATAAAAAACGCAGCCGCGAAAGTGATAAAACACGTGGTGCGGCAAACTTCCGTGACCATCATGAACCTCAGCCCCGGCCTGTTGGATCACGTGTCTGGGCTTTCGCGAAGATGCGCTCGGCGGTACGAAGATGTTCCGCAGATAGTTTTGGTGCAGCCTGAGATTACCGCACCTTGCGGCAGCAAGCTGTGGGCCCTGTGTTTCGCGAGTTAGGAGAGAAGCATGTCAGTGCCGGCCTGGGTAGCTCCGGCCCTGATCATACCACGTAGCGCCGGAATGGCTTTCGTTCGCCGAATAGAAGCGGACAGCCGTAACAGGTTCATCGTCGGCAGGGCCATTAGCAATGAGATTTCCCCTGGTTGGTTCAAACCAAATTGTGAAAATGGAGACAAGATCCGACAGCAGGACCGCTGATCCATGCGTCAGCTCATGGAAGGGGAGCGACAGCAGCCGTATCGGGCGCTTCACGGAGACTCCTCTAACAAGGCGCCGCCCTCAAGAAGGTCTCCGGAAAGGAGTGCGTCACGCGCCCACCAGAGCGAATAGGCGCTCCTGGTACGGTCTTAACAGGGGCCGGGCGCACGGGAACATTTTGAGGAAGAAGACCCATGGCCAACCTGCCCTCGTGGGTTTTTCGGACTGCAAATATCGCCTTTCGGCCTTTGCGAGTTCGTCATACCTCAGGAGTTCGAAAATCTCGCTGAGCGGTGCAATGTGAGGTTCAATTCTGGCAACGCTCTCCTCAGCTGCGATACTATCGCAGACGCGTCGCATTGCAGCTGCCGCAGCCCGCATGGAGTGATTGGCCTAAACGACCGTGGAGATGCGCGCATCGCGATAGGCGGAGACTGGCGTTCGGTAGTATGTCGTCGGAACGATCACGACAGGAAGCCGGTTCTCCCACTTGTTGGCGAACGAAAGCACCTCGTCCGCGACACTCTTTCGCGAGTGAATCAGGATAGCATCCGCTCCCGCGTCGGCATAAGCGTGGGAACGTACGATGGCTTCGTTCAGTCCGTGCTCGGCGATCAGCGCTTCAATCCTGGCGACGAGAATAAGAGTTTCGCCGACTGCATCCTTTACAGCCCGCAGACGACCAGAGAACTCATCGACATCGGCGAGTGGATGCCGCTCTCCAATGAGGGAGTTGAGCTTCGGCAAGCAGCTGTCCTCAAGCGAGAGCCCCGCCGCGCCAGCCTGACGCAGTTTGCGTGCGAGAAGGCGCGCATTATTGAAATTGCCGAAGCTCCATCCCCGTCCACGAGCACCGGTATCTCGGTCGTATCCACGATGCGTTCGACGCTCTCGACGAGCTGGCTTCATGAAGCTTCGTTGGCATCGCGAAAGCCCAACGAGCTGGCGATCGACAAACCAGACGCCCAGAGCCCCTTGAAGCCCAAGCGCTTGGCGATTTTAGCCGAAAGGCCATCATGCGCCTCCATCAGAAACGAGAGCTTACCAGTGGAACAGATCTCTGCCCGACGCCCTTCGACAGCCGGTCGCCGCGTGTATTCATCATCTGCGGTTGGCTGGATGGCTTGTGGTTGACATTGCATGCACAAATCCTGGAAGCCGAGCTTCGATCGGCGCAAAGTCGTTGATCATATCCTTTTGGATTGACAGCGATCAATGACTAGCTTTGGTAGTTTATTTTGACGTAAAGAGCTTTCATGATGCAAAGAATTGACGTGATACGTAAAGTCGTCGTTATGAGTTCATGGGCGTTGATCCCGCTCTCTGGCGCAACGCCTTAGTGACGGGTGATATCCGGTTCACAGAGTTTGATATCGATCGGTGCGATTGTCGCAATGCAGTTTGTAGCGTTTATGACATATGGTGAGAGCTTCTCGATATGGCCGGCTTGAGACCGCCGCCGCGCGAGAGCGGAGCCGCTATCTCCGAAGAACTTGCTCTGATTCGGCGATAGTTTGCCTGCGCGGATGAATGGTACGGCATTTGCTGATGCATTCCTGTTCTCTTAAGCCCAGGAAAAAGTCATGGCCGATGTCCAAGAGAAACTGGTTGTACTATCGGAACGCGAAAAACAATGTTTGCGGTGGGTCGAGAAAGGGAAGTCATCCTGGGCGATCGGGGTCATCCTGAACGTCAGCGATAACACCGTTAACTTTCATATCAAGAATGCGATGCGAAAGCTCGAGACGAGCACCCGGACCCAGTGTGTCGTCAAAGCGCGGCGTCTGGGTCTTTTAGACCACGGTTCGCGGTGGGGCTAATGAGCCCGTAGATTGATGGGGCGAAAAGCGAGGCAAATTGCGCCCCGCGAACTAAACTGGGGATCGAAGAGGCGCTGATACCATAAACATGGCGTGCCTCCATGTCCTAGCCTTTAATGGTGAAGCGCAACGCGGACGAGCGAGCCGACGTAGTGCCGCCGGCCCGTCATGCTCTTGAAAGATCGAGACGGTGAGCCCGACCCGAATCGTCTATCTCCCTGTGCGAGCCCCTTGGCCATATGCCTGTCACAGGTTGAAGTCCGGTGGCTAGCCAGACGGCTTGGACGGCGTCGGCGGGACTTTGGGGTGGCAGTGGAAGTCGGAAGACGCATTTCCAAAACGTGCTTCTGGTAGACGTTGCTCGAACTCTAGGGGTGTACAAGCCTCACCAATCGGGTGATGCTCACGGAGCTTTGCCGGTTTGGTGAACGATCTTCGGGGCACCAATCACCAGCTGGTCTTTTGGGTGATTAGAGCGGCGTGTGCTGCACGCACAATCCTCCTGTGAACCGTTAGCCGAAGCAACCGAAGCGGAGGCTAAAGCGTCATCAGGATCCTGCGGCCTGGAATTCGCGCCAGATACGTTTCTAACGTTCGCGTATTGAGCATAGCTAGGCAATTCGACAAAAAAAGCGCAAGCCCTTCGCATCGAGCTCGCGGCCTTAGTTGTCATCACTCTTGATGATCGGAAGACTCTTCGCTAGATCACCAGCGTTCAGTAAGGAGGTGCCGCCGTGGCAATGGGTATTGTGAAGTGGTTCAATCCGAGCAAGGGTTATGGGTTCATCAGACCCGAGGATGGAAGTCCCGATGTGTTCGTGCACCTCAGTGCCGTTGAAAAAGCTGGTTTCACCACCCTCGAAGAGGGAGCCCGCGTAAGTTATGAGCTCAAGACGGGGCGTACGGGCAAGATGTCGGCCGAAGATCTCCGCGTTGGCTGAATTGACCCAGCCGATGCGTCCAAAATGAGAGTACGGCTTGTCTCGAGCTGATGAGGGTATTTGTCTGGGGGGATGTCTCGCTGACGTGCCCCCTTTTACGCAAGATAGATTCGGCTTACCCGCGGAGCATGAAATTGTGATGGAGGTGAAGCGCTGGTCACCCAGGAGCCATCAGCTTGTCGTGCGACAAAAAGGGTCTCTCTCCGCCGCCCAGCAGGCCATCCTGGCGCCGGTGCGGGGATCTTTTCACCACGAGATCTGAGTAAGATGAACGCGTCAGTATAGCTCCGCGCGGTGCTCTGGCTGTGGGTCCGGCGCGTTTTCTCGGGCTGAATTGCGTGCTGAAGAGTCTGCGTCAGTCTGTGTGTTGGTAAGCACCACCTGAGACGAGACGTCGCGTGAGTTTCGCAAGCATTCGCGAATTGCTGATCAAGGGGCTCTTGAGACTTCTAGCGAGTCACGATCATCTCACGGGGGCCTGGACATTCATCAAAGCCGCCTTGCTAAGTAGGAACGATTGTTCCGCATCACCATGCTCCGTAAACAAGGACGGCATCGCTACAATGGCAAACTTGCGAGAAGCTGATGGGCTTCGCCGCTGGCCGCAAAAAAGCGGCGCTCCAGTTGCTGCATTCGGCCTTTCCGTCACGGGCTACGATCATACTAACGAGGTGTTCAGACCTACACCGGCAGCTTTGCCAATCTTCTGGCGGGGGGGCGGGACGCGTAAGAGCACAAAGCAATGCGTTCTGCTTTGCTTGTTATCGAGCTGCGGCGCAAAGTTCCTGAGGCGAAGAAGCCGTGTCTGATCCCGATCGGCGGTGTTACCTCGAGCAACGTCACTCAGATCGAATCCGAAGCCGCGCGTCGATAGGACGGCCGGCCGAGATCATGATGTAACCCTTGTTAATTCACGACTCCAGGGAATCCTCTACCCCTCGGCCCTGCGCCACCAACGACTTGAGTCGGTGATGTGATCGAGTCGAGCGGCAACGTGTTGTTCTCAGTCGTCGCTTCTCGCTCCTCGCCAAGCAGTCCGAGGTGAGTAATAACGCCCGACGAAGTCCAAGGCTTCTTTTCGTTAGATCCAGTTACGACAAAACGTCGCTTTCGGGCTTCCCGGATAACGGCTTGTGAGTTCTTCACGGACTGCGAGCTCCGTCCGATGCTCGGTTACTGATTGTTACCCACTGCTTTTCGCGGCGGCGTTGCACTGAGGAGGGAATTCGCATGGCCTCCCGGTACTTCGCGACCGTGCGGCGGGCAATATCAATTCCAGACGCGCGCAAGCGTTCCATGATGGTATCATCTGACAGGGGCGCAGACGGTTCTTCCGAATCGATTAGCTGCTTGATGTGGTGACGCACGGCCTCGGCCGAATGCGCCTCGCCGCCGTCGGCCGAGGCGATCGATGCCGTGAAGAAATATTTTAACGCGAATGTGCCGCGAGTTGTCGCGATGTATTTGTTCGCGGTGACGCGCGACACCGTGGATTCATGCATCTGGATGGCCTCCGCGATGTCCTTCAGATTTAGCGGCCTTAAGTGCGCCACACCATGGGTGAAGAAGCCGTCCTGCTGGCGCACGATCTCGGTCGCGACTTTCAGGATGGTGCGGGCGCGCTGGTCGAGCGCGCGCACCAGCCAGGTGGCGTTCTGCAGCGCCTCGGTGAAATACGACTTGTCGCCTTCCTTGCCGATTTTCTTCGACAGCTCGGAATAATATGTCTGGTTCACCAGGACACGGGGCAAAGTGTCGCTGTTGAGCTCCACATGCCACCCGTCATCAGGTCCCGGTCGGACATAGACATCAGGCATTATGGTCTGAAGCCGCGCCGAGCCGAACTTCAGACCCGGCTTGGGATTGAGGCGCCTGATCTCGCCGATCATGTCGGCAATGTCTTCGTCATCGACGCCACAAAGTGTGCGCAGGCTCTCCATGTTGCGCTCGGCGAGGAGATCGAGATGCTCGACGAGGGCCTGCATCGCGGGATCGTAGCGGTCGAGCTCGCGGAGCTGGATCGCCAGGCACTCGCTGAGAGACCGCGCACAGACGCCGGGCGGATCGAATTTCTGCAGCACGGCAAGAACGCCCTCGACGTCCTCTTGCGTTGCGCCAAGCCGCTCGGCTGCCCGGCCGAGATCGGACGGCAGGTAGCCGGCCTCGTCCACGAGGTCAATCAAATACTGCCCAATCATCCGCTGCGTGGGCGAAGTGAGGGCGACCGAGAGCTGCTCGGCGAGAGAGCCCAACAATGTTGTCTCGGCAGCAACAAAAGCTTCAAGATTGTAGTCTTCGTCACCGTAGGAGCCGCCGCCCCATTCGGTATAAGTGGTCGGCGCGGCATCCTGAGCGTCGCGTGGGCCCGCCTCGGCCGTCTGTTCGGCGCTGACCTCACCCACCCCACTTGGGGATTCGACGCCAGCTCCCTCGCCACTGGTGCGCTCGAGCAGAGGGTTGCGCTCGAGCTCCTCCTCCACGAAGGCCGTGAGATCGAGGTTGGACAATTGCAGCAGTTTGATGGCCTGCATCAACTGCGGCGACATGACCAATGATTGCGAATGCCGGTACTCTATTCTCTGCGCAAGCGCCATGGAGCAAGAACCAATACTGAACTTAGCCGAGGTTCCTTCATCTAGTCAGGAGCTGATCGACGCGCTTTGATGTCGCGCAAAAGCAGAGGCGAGGTTGGACTTCTGTGCAAGCGGGTTGGAGGACGGCAGCTATGCCGTAGGACTCTAGAGTAATTGAAAGCCGCTGCGAATGCTTGCGTCGTTCCAGCAAAACGCGATTTTCGCTTCTACGAGCACTGCCGGCGCGTCTGATTCTGAATGTCTTTTTAGCACTGGGTCCACCGGTGCTTTACCTGGCCTGACTTCCGCTTAATCGTGCTCTAAATGGCTATGAGGAACCAGAAGTCACCGCTCTGTGAGGGTCCTCAGCTCGCCCGCGAGTGCCAATGGGCAAACAGGGTGTTGCCTTTCCCACGAATCAAATTTGAGAATGCCTTAGCCCATTGGAAGGCAAGACCGGCCAAGGGAGCGAGTACGTCTTCAGCTGCGTGAAGCCGCGCATCGCCTCGGGAACACCCTCCTTATAGCCGAGCCCAGATTGCTTGATCCCGCCGAAGGGCGTCATTTCCGTCCGATAACCGGAGACTTCCCATACGTTCACGCTTCCTACGTCGAGACCATTGATCAATCTCGTGACATGCCCCGGTTAGAGCAAACACCCGCGGAAAGTCCAAACTTGGTCGCGTTCGCAATTGATATAATTTGATCGATATCGTTTGGGCAACGGATGATTGGCAGCACGGGCCCGAATGTCTCTTCAACAACAAGTTCGGAGGTTTCCCGAACATGATTCAGGAGCGTAGGTGGATGAAATGCGCCGTGAGGCCGACTGCCCAGTAGCCGGACCGCACCATCATCAATCGCGCCGGCGAGACGTCGAGCGATAAGTCGAGCGGCCTCTTGGCTGATCACGGTCCCGACGTCCACAAATAGATCGCTGGGGTCGCCGGTCATAAGCTGCCGCATGTAATGGAGCGCGCGATCTGCAAAATCCATAGCGATAGTTCCGGTCACCAGCGCCCGCTTGACGGCTGTGCATCGTTGACCCTAATTCTTGATTGCACCTTGGACTGCTAAATACGCTGCGCGTTCGGGATCAGCATCCTCAAGAACGATGATTGGGTCGTTCCCTCCGAGCTCAAGTATGAGCTTCCGGCCCGCTCGGCGACGTGGCGATGTATCGCTCCGCGCAAACGGACCGTAAATGTCACCAGCTCCGCATCTGGGTCGGTGAACATAGCACCTTCCAACGACTTGGGGTTCCCGTGAGGATTGAAAGCATTTCCTCTGGCAGTCCCTGCTCAAACAGTATCCTGCCAAGTGCCAGGGCGGTCAGTGGAGCTCGCTCGGATGGCTTTAGGACGACGCGATTGTTTGTCGCTATGGCGGGAGCAAGTTTATGGGCTGACAAGATTGAGACGATGATTGAATGGGTTGATTGCGGAGATCACGCCGACAAGAGGCCTGCGGCGCATGGCAAAGATGCGTCGTTCGTGAGGAGTTGTGATGTCACATGGATAGATCTCGCGTTCGCTCTGGATCATGGCATGGGCGGCAAATGACCAGACGTCGCAGGCGCGTTTGGTCTCATGCAGGTCGTCTTTCAGGCAGAGACCGGTCTCCGACGTAATTAGCCGAGCAAACTGATCCTGATCTCGTCTGACCGCGCTTTCGGTTCCAAGGAGAATATCCGTCCGTTCGCGTCGGGTCAGCTTAGGACGAGTTCGCGCCGCCCACCTGAAACGCTTTCCGTACATGTTCCGGTCGTGCCTGTGGCACTTTGCCTACAAGCATTCCCGTGAAAGGATTCCTGGCTTCGATCGTCAGGTCCGAATGGGAAGGCGAACCTGCTATGATCATCGGCTGATAGTCTTCATCGAATTCAGGCGTGCGATAGCTTAACCAGGATGTGACTCTGAGATTATCGGAATGTGACGCGTCTTTGTGGGGAATAAATGCCCTGGCGGCGAGCGGCGTCGCCGGAGCGATTGTTTGAGGGCAGGTCGCTTTTGAAGGGGTTGCCGTGTAAGCCAGGCGCGGGATGGCCAGATTCGAACATGGAGGCTTCCGGTGCATCAACACTTTCTTTTACCATGCTGGTGCTGGCTCGCTGCCCCGGTTGTGAAGCGCTCGCTGGAATGTGGTTTTGTTCTGAAGAGGCGAATATCGGGAGGTAACGCGCGGGAGCCGCGACGGATGCTGCCGATTGACCTTACAAACTATGAAGTGAGGGCCGGTCGTCCTTAGGCATTGCTGCGTGACACCTATGAGATTATCTGATCCCTTACAAAGGGTGGAGGTGCGATACCCGCAAGCGGAGGCGACGGCCTCGAGTGAAGATGTTCGTGAAGTCGAGAGCTGGCCGCCAGTTGAAACATAGCCTTCGTTGTCCAGCACCACGTGGATCAGATTGTGTGGGCTTGCATAGCCAATGGTGGACAGAGCCCCCATGTGCATCAGTACGCTGCCATCTCCATCCAGTGCCAGGACCGTTCTGGCAGGCGAAGTAAGCGCGAGTCCTGCCGCTATCGCGCCACAATGTCCCATCGAGCCCTGGACATATAAATTCAGCGCACGATCCCGGACCCGGAACAGCTCACGAGAGATAAATCCGGACGTAGAAACAATGAGGGTATCTGAGTCGATCTGCTTGCAAATCGACTCGACGACTTGCCCGACACTGAGGCTACAGTCGATCGTGTCAGGCGAACGTTTTGCTGTGCTGCAGCTGGATAGCTGGCCACTTCGAAATAGCAGCGCAAACGGCGCGCCTTTGCGAAATAATGCGCCGCTACGCGCGAGGGCGCGATCCACGCCTACATCAGTCCCATCGAAGTCGCACCACTCGATAGAGAGCAAGTCTAGGAGGGCTGTTGTTTTGGCCCCCATAATCGTGTGTTGTGGCTCATCCACGGGCTCATCGGGGTGACCGCGGACGGATAATAGGAGCAGGACCGGTATTTCGCTGACCATCAATAATGACGTCAGCGGATTAATGATATTTCCGAAACCGGAGTTCTGAAGCGCCACGACTGCTCGTCGACCTGTCAGCACCGCGCCGGCCGCCAAGGCAATCGCACTGCCTTCATTGGCTGCAGGAATTGCCAAGAGTCCAGGCTCACGAGCCGCTTCCTCAAACAGGTCCGCAAAGTTTGAGCAGGGGACGCCGGAGAAGAGACTGTACCCAGCCGTCCGGAGCTTGGATAATAGAACGGTCGTCTCAATCGGCATATCGCACTCAGCAATTAAGGAAGAGCAGCGGCAGGATCAATGCCGCTTTAAAGCCCACTTGAATCTCAGGCGGCCTTTCGGGCGACAACCAAGCTGCGGTTGCAGATGGATTTGTGGTACTCAAAATGCTGGAAGCCCGTGTCCTCAAGCATCGTGCGCATGTCTTCGAAGCTGTAACAGCAGCCCTCATATCCTGTCCTGAGCAGCACCGAATATTCTGCTTCAGCAGCCGGAGACGGATAGCCTCCACGGTCGTCGGGGTGGCAGCTGAAAATCGCCACGCGCCTGCTGGCACGAGGAGCCTCGTGAGACTTGTTCAAGAGAAGGCGGACCTTGTCTGATCCCAATTGTGAAGAACGTGCGAATAAAGATGAAGGGGCGCGTCCCTTGGCAGCGGGTAAACGAACATATCTCGAGCTTTGACTTGAGCGCGATCTGGGTAAAGAGTCCGATCCGTGAAACATGTCCGCCCAAGCTGATCAACGGGCGGCCGTCCCAAAGCCGTTGCTGTGAGTGGGGGACAGCGCATCAGCAAATAAGAAGAATACACGCCCGATCCGCCGCCCACATCGAGGACGGAAGTGTCATCCGTGCAATCAAGAAGAGTTGCGAGGTGTGGAGCAAAAATCCGCCCTCGCTCCTCCATCCCGCGTGTATTCAGATTGGCGAAATCGTCGGTCTGCATCAGGGCGTCTCAGCTCTTTGTCACCCCGCGCTCAACGTGCCAGGTGTCGGCGCCTCCATCTCGCAACATTTCGTAAAGCTCCCGAACAGAAGGCTTGTACTTCATCGTTGCAATATACGATGCGACGCTATCCGGGGATTTGTCGCTTAGATAGCGAACGGACGCCGGGGTTGCGTGTACCCGGCCGGCTTCGCTTGTGATGAGACCCCATGATTGAAAGAGGCGAAGCATGGTCCGCGTCGGACGCTCCCGAAGGGAGAAATGGACCCGAAGCTCATCCTCTCACCGCGTGACCATCGAGATAAGTGAAAAGATAAAGCCACGACACAGCCGCAATATAGAGATTCGCCGCGTAGGAGCTGTCGCGCCACTTGATTATCTGCGCAATGTCGGGGGCGAAAACAGGGCCATCGGGCCGGCCTCGAAAAGATGACAGGGCGCTAGATGATAGTACAGGAGGTTGCATGGTCGAATGTCCCTCTCAGAATAAATTGCATTCAGGGCAGACGATGTCGCGCGTCAGGCCGGCAAACCTCACGCCTTGAGGAAGTGGGGCAGCACTGAAAGAGGCTGAAGAGGCGGGGAGGTGGAGCGGGCCGATCGGCAGCCCGAGTCCCGGAGATATCTTCAGTCACGTCTGAGGCGGCGTGCTGGGCGAATGCGCGTCCTAGTCATTATACGCTTCCATGAGGTAGAGAGCTCCTGTTGCATCCGACAGCTGACGGCACGCAAGCGCTCGCCGCGATCTGCAGTAACACACGTCTTTCCACTGGATCAATTGCGAGCGTTGGTAGTTGACTAGGCAGAACAGAGCGACGCGTTGCCTCCATCGCAGAGTCTAGCCGCATTCGCCTAGTTGAATCTTGTTCGGCAGGTAGCCGAGCGGGCAAGCGGACGCTTTGTCTCATTCCGCACATTTTCTGGTCGGTGCTTCAATGCGCTTAATGCGTCGAACGAGACGCAAAGTCTATCTGGTCCTTGTCTCGCGTTATGAATTTCTCGCCGGACGCGATTGGTACGATTGTTGCTGCGCTGAGCTCAGTTCCTCTACGAGAGCGAAAGAGCGCATACGACCTTGTCTTCATCTAGCTGTTCCTACATCGTGCTCAAAATCGCCAGTTCACCCCGCCGTGGACAGGCAAGCGCCGGCCACTTAATGGCATTTTGCCTCTTCGAGCCAGATGTTGCGTGTCCTAGTCATTGTCGCTCAGGTCCACGGGATTTCCGCCTTGCTCAGGCTCGATTCCGAGTACCGGCTACAGAACGGACCCTTGATCGCTATACCGTGGCCGATGGAGTACCCACGGCCTGCTAGGCAGCGGCTCGCTCGCTCGTCGAGATGCGAATTCGGCACGTGATATTTGGCGCACCGATATGGATAGCAAAAGGAAACAATCCCGGAGGGTATTATCACATCTGAGGGTCGTCGACATCGGCAGCTCGGACGCCAGCAGCTATTGCGCTCGATTGTTCGCAGGCTTCGGTGCAGACGTTCAGAAAATTGAGCCGCCGGGGGGAGATCGAATGCGCTGTACTGCACCACCCGCTCCCAAGGGCCACAGGGCGTGGTTCGCATTTCTCAATTTCAACAAATCAAGCACTGTTATCGATCCTGCCGGGGCTGGTGCGATTGCCCGACTAACTGCACTCATCGAGGATGGCGATGTCTTGATCGATGGTCGGGATGTTGATTCCGCGAATTGCCCGCCCATTGATGTCGCTGCGGTCCGTGACCGCCACTGCGTCCTGATGCACATTGAGGCGAGCTGGTTCGGGCGTGAAGGGCCCTGTGCAGACTTCGCGGCGACGGATTCGACTGTCCGTGCGCTTGCTGGCCTCATCAAGCTGGTTGGGCCGGTAGAGGGACCGCCTTCGCACGCTCCCGATTGCCAGACCGGTATTCTTGCCGGCCCTTGGGGATTTATTGCGGCAGCTTCTTCGGTGATTGCTCGAATGCGGGACGAGCAGGGCCGCAGGTGGTCACTCAGTATCTTCGAATCGAGCCTCGCTGTCAGCGAAAGCCACATCTTTGAGGCATCGGCGCGCGGCGAAGTCGTACGCCGTATTGGCATCAATCGATTCTGGCCGATCTTTCCAGCGGGTATCTACGAAACAAAAGAAGGATGGCTAGGCGTTACGACCTTCACACCCGCTCAGTGGACAGCGTTTTGCGATATGCTCGACCTTTCCGAACTTGGAGATAATCCGGATCGCCTCCTCGGCAGCGATCGTCTGCAGAACGTCGAACAGGTTGAACAAGAGTTTGTACCGAGATTGAACGCGCGTACAGCGGAGCAGTGGTTCTCCGAGGGGCGTAAACGTAAGAGTCCTGTCGTGCCAGTCCCCGAAATGTCTGATCTTATCCAAGACACTGAGAGGAAAGAGCGCGGCGCGATCTTGCCTGTTCTCCTTGGCAACGAGGAAGGACTAACCGCCGGCTCGATGCAACGCTTCACGCAAACTCCGCCACGGCGAGGTGGCAGGGTTTCCGCTTCCCGGCGAGCAGCAACCTACTGCCAACGTCCAAAGGCATCTGCCTCTACCTTCAGGGGCCTGCGCTGATGCCGGACGGCCGCCGTTGGATGGGGTCCGCGTGATTGACTTATCGATGGGCTGGTCAGGACCCTTGTGCACGCGCATCCTGGCGGATCTTGGTGCGGACGTCATCAAAATCGAGGCGATCCAATATCGGGATTGGTGGCGTGGCGTAGACAGACGCCCAGCTTTCATCGAAGACAAAATGTACGAGCGGGCGCCATGCTTCTGCATCGTGAACCGGAACAAGCGCTGCATGACACTCGACCTCACGCGGCCACGAGGTCTTGCTCTTGTTAAGCGGCTTTTGGCGGAAACGGATATTGTCGTCGATAATTATTCAGTGGATGTCCTGCCGAAGCTCGGACTAGGCCTGGATGTGCTGCTAGCGCTCAACGCTCGACTGGTTAAGCTGTCGATGTCCGCTTTTGGCGTGAATAGCAATCAACGCGATTGTCGGGCTTACGGCTCGACTCTCGAACAAGGGTCAGGCCTGCCGGGTCTCGTCGGAGAGTGCGATATGCCGCCCGTGATGCGCCATGTTGCTTTGGGAGATGCTATCCGGGGCTTGAACGGCTACGCCGCGGTTCTGATTGCGTTGATTTATGCTCGTGATTCCGGACAAGGCCAGCATATTGACCTTTCGCAGACCGAATGCATGCGGTCATTTGCTGCGCCATGGCTCACTATCCACTCGATCGACCGTAAGCCGCCGAAAAGGTACCGCAACCGACATCCGCAGTTCGTGCCTCATGGCTGCTTTCGGTCCGCGGGCGAGGATAACTGGCTCATAGTAGCCGCCACCGACAACGACATGTGGCAGAGACTTGCAATTCTTATTGGTCGACTGGACTGGGCGATGGACGCATCGCTTAATTCTGCGGAAGCACGCCGTAGCATTGAGGACGACATCGAGAACGCTATCGAGGCCTGGACGCGTACCCGTGACGCAGATCAGACGATGTTCGAATTGCAGACGGTAAGGGTTGCGTCCGGCGTAACTCGGCATCCAATCGATCTGCTCCAGGATCCCCGCCTAACGTCGCGTGGATTTCTGCAAAAAGTCGAGCGCCCCTTCATAGGCGCGCATCTACAGCCATCAATGCCGATTTGCGAAGGGGACAAACCCTACGATTCGTGCGGCGGCGCCTACGTTGGGGCGACACAACAACGAGATCGTGAGCGAGCTTCTCTAAGCTCTCCGATAGCGATGTTGCTGAGTTAGCGAGAGAAGGCGTCATCGAGACGGAAATACTCTGCAAGGGGCGTTAAAGGCAAAGGATCGGTCTTCAGGATTACCGGCCAGGTACTGGGTCGGAATGCGGCTGTTGTATGTGATGATCCCGCCGCAATCTCGCGCCCTAAGCGAAAGGCGTGACGGGATCACGAGAGGGTTCACATGGACAGCGCAAAGAGTATCGATGGCATGTTCTAACCCAGCCCATGCCGATCTCTCATCGACCTCCGTCGCGGCGCTTCAAGAGAGCAGCCGTAGGGGATCCTAGAAACACATAACTGAGTGAGCGTGCCATTATGTTAGATCGATCAGGTCCAAACCGCGTGGTCATGGTGCTGTTTGGCGGGCTCCGACCCGATCTTATTAGTCCATCGCGGACGCCGAACTTGGATAGACTAAGGCTCCGCGGTACCATGCTAGCGCGGCAGCGCACCGTCTATCCCAGCGAGACCCGGGTTTCACTGACGAGCCTGATCACAGGCGCGACCCCGGATCGTCATGGCATTATCGGTAACAGGTTTCTTGATCGCGTGGCAGCAGCGCCGCGCTTGATCGATACGGGCGACGACCGCCTGATTGAGGACCTCGATGCCTCGAGCGGCGGGCATTTGGTCGGCGCGCCGTCGCTAGGCGAAATTCTCGCGGCGAACGGCAAGACGTTTGCGGTTCTCGCCTCGAATCCAGCTGGAGCAACTCGCATCCTAAACCACAAGGCGCGACCGCTGAGCCAAGTAACGCTCTCGGGTCATTTCGCTCGCCACGCCACGCCAGCGGCAATGCTCGAAAGGGTGGAGGCGCGGCTTGGGCCGACACCGGCGCCGACGCCTCACGGTACCCCGGATCTTGCCGCTCAAGCCTTTCTAACGTCGGCATTGCTTGATGAGGTCTGGCCCCAAATTCAGCCCGATGTCACAATTCTCTCCTTCGGCGAGCCTCACACCTCGTCGCATTATTGTGGAATCGGCGCGACGCGGACTCTGGAGGTGATCGGCTTTCTCGACCGCCAGTTTGGCCGCGTGCTTGAATGGTGGGAATCTGAAGGGGCGCCGAAAGGCGTGCATCTTATCGTAGCATCCGATCATGGCCATGTAACAGTGCACGCGCAGGCTGATCTCTTGGAGACGTTGAACGCGACTGGGATGCGTTGTGCCCAAGTACCAGGACCGGGGATCGAGGCGGTCGTCATGTCAGGTCAGGTTGGCGCCATATACCTGTCGGAGCCATCCGACCGAGCCATCCGCCGCGCGGTTGCGGCAGTGATGGAACGGCCTTGGTGCGGTCCGGTTTTTACGGCCGCTAAGAGCGGGGACGATGGGATCGCCCCAGGTAGCCTCGCCCGTCATCTGGTCTTCGCCGATCATCCCCGGTCGGCTGACATTTCGTTTTGTTTTCGGGGGGATGATGCTCTCGATTCCTTTGGCCTTCCCGGCCGCTGCTGGGGCCCGGATTCGCCGGTTGGGCTCGGTGTGCACGGCGGGCTGCACGCCAGGGAAATGTCGTCGCTCGGCATCCTAGCGGGCCCATTGATCAGAAGCGGCGTGGAATCGCACGTGCCTTCCGGTATCTGCGACTATGCGCCGACCGTGCTCAGCCTGCTTGGCATTTCGCGGCCGTCCATGATGACAGGTCGCGTGCTCGCGGAGGCCCTTATTTTCGGTGCATACGATCCTCCAGCCATCGAGACGCTTCATAAAGCGGGAGCCGGTGGATACCGGCAGGAGCTGCGTCGCGTGCAGGTCGGCTCGACAATCTACGTCGATTCGGCGGATGCTTTAGCTTCGCCCGGTGTTTGGTAAGGCGCTCGTCAGGGCGGCGCCGTCCGCCTTTTCGATGAAGGATGAGACACTCGGTCGCCTTTTTGTCACGACCGTGCTCGCGACAACCTGTTCACCAAGGCTATCATCGAAGCGATCAATAGGGGGCCTCGAAGTTCAGATACTCGTTGAGCCGGTGAACCGATTTATGGCGCGAGCCCGCCATCCCTCATAGACCAAATCCGTAACAGCCGGACTAAAATCAAAGGTGAGATTTCTTTCGAGCGGCTCGTTGCTGCGGACCACCCGGGCCGGCTCGCGACTAGCGCCCCCACTGCGACCTGTTCTTCAACGGGACTTTCGGGGCCTATTGTGGTAAGCTCTTTTCCAGTGCGGACAGAAGCACGCCAACTGCGCTAGCGCCCATCGCATCAGCGTCGGTCAGACGCAGCAACATAACGATGTGCGGCCATTCTGGCCGTGGGCGACGGCCCTATGACTTCGGTCCGCTTCGCACGTACAAGATTGTCATTTGGGCCTAAAACGCGTGTTGAAAGAGGTTTTGGGACATAAAAGAGTGTATCGGATGGAGCCCATCAACCCACTCTGGTTGCGTTTGGTCAGCTAGCCCTGCGACGCTGCCCCCTAAAGCGGGTGCGCCGGCCTTGGACTTTTTCAGCCAGACACCGTCAGCATCCCGTATGGTTAACCAACTGCTTCGCACGGCGCGGAAAGGCCAGGGTGGGGAAGAAAAAGGCATCGAAGCGGGCATGCGCACGCCGATCGGAAAGCGTGTCACGGTCCTAATAATGATCGATCCCCAGATCGCCGCCGGCATGCGGCGGCCCTCGAAGAGAAGCGGGCCGCCTGGTCGGTTATGGAGGATGCCGCTCGGGAGTACCTCAAGTGACGCAAGGAAAGCGGGGAAGCAATAGCGTCATCGGCGTCTCGCAGCGACCTTTCTGCCGACGGCAGCCCCCTCGGCGTGAGGGCGCCCCGGCCTAGCTGTGGAGCCTCAAGAGGTTGACCTCAGTCAGACCGAGGCGGCTGATCGGGGTTTGTGACTTTATACCACCATGAGGCCGGTGCCAGTTGTATCGATGCAGCCAGATCGGCAGCTCTTGGGCGCGGCGATTGGAGGTTGGATAGGCTTTGGCATAAGCCCATTCCCGTAGTGCGGTTTGGATGAAGCGCTCTGCCTTGCCATTCGTTCTCGGCGTGTAGGGTTTGGTGCGGATGTGCTTGATGCCCAGGTCGCGGCACGCCTCGCCGAAGGCGTGAGATCGGTAGCAACCGCCATTGTCGGTCATGACGCGCGTGACGGTGACCCCAAGGCCTCCATAATAAGCCACAGCCGCCTTGAGAAAAGACACCGCGCTGTCCACCGTCTCGTCCGGTTTGATCTCCGAGAAAGCGACGCGGGAATGGTCGTCAATGCAGACGTGGACGAACTCCCAGCCGACGCCTCGGCTCCTGTTTGGACCACTTGAATCGCCGGTGATGCGATGACCAACCCGCTCGAAACGCCCGAGCTTTTTGATGTCGATGTGAATGATCTCGCCTGGAGACTCACGCTCATAACGGCGCTCCGGCTCGGCCGGTTCAAGATCGCGGATCCGGTTCAAGCCCAAACGACGAAGCACTCGGCTGACCGTGGCTGGCGACACCTTGACCTCGATTGCGATTTGCTGGCCGGTGTGGCGCTGCCGGCGCAAGGCCTCGATAGCCGTGCATGTGGCCGCAGGAGTTTGGCTCGGCGATGAGTGCGGCCTTGAGGGGCGGTCACGCAACCCCTCCACACCGTCCTCACGGAACCGCTGGACCCATTTGGCAACGGTCTTGGGCGTCGTGTTGAACTGGAAGGCCGCGTCAGCCTGGCTCAGCCCACCCTCGACTACGCTTCGCACCATCGCCTCTCGACCTTTGGGCGTCAAAGGCGCATTCTTGTGGACGTTCATCTGGTCTCTCCTTGGAACACTGAAGCTTCGCAACCTCAGCTTCCTCGGTTCAGACCAGATGGACAACCTCTTGAGAGACCACACCTAGCTCACCACGACGCTCGATACATAACGCTGAGCGGGGGGGGCGACGTTAGAACGCCCTGAAACTTCTCAGTTTTTTCTTGCGGTTGAGTCAATATGACGGTTCAATCGGTAGGCTGAGGACCCGCTATGAAGCTGTTTGGCTATCTCCCAGAGACCCTCTTCCGCCCTCTCTCGGGCCCGAAAAAGCACGTCTACGCTCGTCTCCTCATGCGGCTCTACGAGCGCGTGTACTCTGCCCGCATCCTCGAGACCCCGCTGCGAGAAGAGGTCGTCAAGCAGATCGAGATCGGACTTTCGGAGTTCAGCATCGACACAATGGGTGATCTTTCCGAGGGGGATCCGGACGAAGACCAGACGACGAGCCAGGCCCACTATCTCGCCTACTACCGTTTACGCGATTCCGGTTGGCTCACCGAAGACACCGAAAAGTGGCGGACCTACGTCGACATGAATCCGGACGCCTTCATGGTCCTGGGGGCGATTACCGATTTCGGCAACAGTCGCATACGCGTTGCCGGCGCCGTGGTCGACGTCAAGAACAACCTGGAGGCCGCATTTCGTGAGCCGGAGACGATGGCCCAAGGCCTGGCCAACGCACACGACACGGCTCTGCGTTTCGCGCGCAGCATGCGCCGCATCCTCGCCGGCATGCGTGAGATTGAGGACCGCATTCTCGGCAATCCGAACGCGGCCGCCATCCTTCGCACGTTCTTCCAGGATTTCGTCGACGGGCTGCTGATCGCCGACTACAAGCAGCTCAAGACGTCCAACAACCCCTACCGTCATCGTCGCATGATCGCATCTCTCGCGGGCGACATGCTCGCGGACGCCGAGCGCCTCGGCAAGATCGCACGCGCCTACATCGAGCAAGGTGTTATGGCCGCAGGCGCCACTATTGCCACGGCCGAGGCACGCGTCATCGCGGAGCTCGAGAAGATCAAGAGCGTGTTCGAGGATGTCGGGCCGTTCATGGATAAGATCGAGGACTTCCGGGATCGGCTCGAACGCCGCATCCGCACCGCCGTACACTACATGGATGTCATCGGAGAGGGATCCGCGGAGCGCATCGTCCGGTTAATCGAGCAGCTCTCGAAGATAGGCAACGACGAGGTCGAGATCCGGCTGAGGTCGCCGGATGTCGGTCTGCCGGTCACGTCGCTCGCGTTGTACACCCCCCCGCCACCTAAAGCTCCGCCCGAGCGGACGCGGTTCAAGGTTCCGAAGCAGGACCCCTATCTTCGCGCCTATGTACAAGCCACAACCGAGTTTGATCGGATGGTGCGGGTGACCGATCAGAGGCTGCTCGAGTTCGCTCGTCGGAAGATGCAAGATCGCGACGTCGTCTCGTCTGCGGAGGTCGAGATCGAAAGCATTGCCGATCTGTTCGCCTACCGGGCGTTCCCGAACCTGGCTGCCGTCGGTCGCTCCGTGCGACTAGGCGAATTTACGGTCACGCTGGAAGAGGGGCGCACCTCCAACGACTGGATCGACGTGACCGCCTTCCGCATCGCGAGAACGAGGACCTCGGCCGATGCTGCGTGATCTTTCCAAAATCATCGACGACGCGGACTCCGAAGGCCATGACGGCGACCATCTCCAGAAAGAGTTGCGTCAGGCCGCCCAGGTGCTTTGGCGTGCGCAGTTCATCTATGAGAACGATTGGGGCATAAAGACCTCGTACGAAGTGCTGCGCCACTACGCGAGCTATTTCGAGAACCTGTTTGACGCGCTCGGATATCGGGTCGTCGGCAGGCCGAACGACGGATACCTCGGCCTGGTCGCGAACGAACTGCCTCCGCGCCAGAGCATGAAGCTCGACGAGAGCCTGCTGCTGCTGGTGCTGCGACTCCACTATGAGGAAGCGTTCACCCGGTACGAAGCGAAGGAATTCGGCGAGGTGGAGGTCGAGAGCGAGCACATCCTGCAGATCTACGAAGATCGGACCCATCGGGAGCGGCCCAACTTCGGGCGGGTGAAGGAAATCCTCGCCGGCTTCCGGCAGAGGGGACTCGTCAGGATCGAGGATCGGGACGACAGGAACTTCACCTTGTTCCTGCGGCCTGCATTGCCGATCGTTGTCTCCAGGGACACACTTGGCTCGCTGGAGGAGTTCGTGTCGCGTTCCACCGCGGCGGCGGAAAAGCCCGACGTCACGAGCGAGGGGCAGGCGTGATCGAACTCCGTCGCATCATTCTGGTCGACTGGTACCTGTTCCGCGCTCAGCAGGTCGATATGCGCGGCATGACCGCCATCATCGGACCGAACGGCGCGGGAAAATCGGCGATCATCGACGCCGTGCAGACCGTTCTGTCCGGCGCGAGTATGGCCAGCATCCGATTCAATCCGAGTGCCCAGAGCAACGTCAGGAGCAAGCGGACGCTGCGCGACTACTGTCTCGGCGTTGTCTCGCTCGACGAAAAGGGCGAGAGGTCGGAGCCGACGCGACAGCATGCCTACACTTACGTCATCCTTGTCTTTCAGGACGTGACCGGCGGACCGGCCGTGAGCTTGGGCGTAGCCTTCGCGGCATCGGCATCGAGGAGCGACGAAACCTGCGAAGCGCGTTTCATCATAAAGGGGGCCGTGACCAAGGATGACGTCCTCGCCGCGCTCGACGACGACGAGGTCGAGACGCTACAGTGGCACGCCGTGCGCACCGCGATGCGTGCCCGGAAAATCGACGTCGACGATGCATTTTCGAGCGCAACCGACTTCGTGGCGGAATCGCTCAGGGCCTTGTCACCGGCGGGCTTCCCGCTCGACCCGCGGCGTTTCCAGAGGGCGTTCAGGAACGCCCTGCTGCTGAAGCCGGTGGACAATCCGACGGAGTTCGTCCGGAATTACGTTCTCGATGTCCAGCCAATCGAGGTCGACAGACTGCGCCGGGGGATCGAGCATTGGCGCTCGCTGACCCACCGTATCGAGGAGTTGAAGGCCCAAAGCGCGAGCCTCGCTGTAGTTCTCCGCATCGTCAGTCGGGCTATCGAAAACGAACGGGTCATCGCAACCACCAGCTGGCAGATTGCCCGCCTGGAATGGGAGAAATTCCGCCGCGAGGCCAGGCGGCAGGAAGAGGCACTCGCGCAGCTGCGGACCGCCGCGCGCAACGCGGAAGTCGAAGCGACCACCGCCGCGGCCCGGCACGGCACGCTCGAAGCCGAGCACAAGAGCATTGAGCTTTCGATTAGGACCAGCGACGCCGAGCAGCTTGCCCAGATGTACGAGTCAGACAAGACCGCGGCTCTGAGCAAGCGCGCCAACGCCATGGCACCACTGAAGGATCTCGAGAGCCTCATCGCTTCGATCAAGAAGGCCGTCGAGCTCAATCTGTTGGTTCGTCGCGACGACCTGCTGCATGCGCTGCTGAGCGCAGTTGTCATCGCCCGGAGTAGGGCACCCCTTTCCGAGTGGGACAAGACGCTCCCGGACGATTGGAAGGACAGCACCTCACATCTTGATGCGGCCCTTGCCGCAGTCGACCAGGAGCGTCTGGCGGCGGTCCGCAAGACGTTCTCGGACGTCCATTTCAACGCCCGCGTGGCGACAAGAGATCTGCAGGATCGTATCGATCAGATCGACAGTAATCTAAAGCGCATGGACCAGGGACTGAGCCCGATCGAGCGAGGCACCCGGGATCTGATTGACCAGCTTCGTTCGCACGGGATCGAAGCCGAACCTTTGTGCGATGTAGTGGAAATCCGCGAAGACAAGTGGCGGATGGCCCGCCGAAGCCGTCTTGGGACGGTCGCGGGAGGCGCTCATCGTCGAACCCAGTCGAGCCGTCCGGGCCCTCGAGATCTACCGGGAGGGCGGAGAATTTTCATTCCAGCACGCCGAGGTCATCAACACGACCAAGACCGAAAGCACCAGACCGTCAGAAAAAGGGTCGCTGGCACAGATCATCAGCACGGAAAACCCGGCATGCGCGGGCCTTCCTGAACTATCGCCTTGGCCGGCTCATGATGGTGGAGACCATGGACAAGATGGCCGCCGCCGAGAACGCCATCACGCCGGACCGCATGATGCAGGGCGGTAGGACGGTCCGGCGACTTCCTAAACCCGAGCACCTTAAGCTCGGACGGTCTACGCAGGCCCAGATGCGTCAACAGCTTCAAGCCGAGCGGCAGGAGCTCGCGCTGCAGCTTGCCGAGCGGGCGCGCGAGGTTGGCCGCCTAGAAGAAGAGGCACGGCTTTTCGAGGACATGTTCGCCCGCTTCCAGAAGATGCTCGAAGCTGGCCTGACATGCTTCGACTGCGGCGCAGACCTGGCCGCTTTCGACCGCAAGATCGCGGAGATCGAGAAGAACATCGAGGACGCGAAGCGTAATCGCGATCCCAAGCTCGTCGCCGACCTGAAGCGCCTCGCGACGGGAGTCGAGACGGCGGGCCGTAGAAAGTCAGAGACACAGAAGGCCTTTGATTATGCAAAGAGTGCTCGCGATAAGGCCGAAGGTGCCTACGATGACTACATGCAAAAGAACCGCGACTCCGCCCGTGTAGCTCGACGCGACCGCGCGCGTCAGTTGCGGCAGGACTTTCCGCAATCGACAACTATGCGTGGCTATCGACAGGAAGTTGCCGCGCTGGCGACGGAGACCATTGCGAACCATATCGTGGGGATGATCGCGGACAGGGAGACACGTTCTACGACACGGCGCTCCAGCCTCATGCGCGAAATGACCAATGCGGTGAACAAGCATGGTCAAGAATTCCATGTCGTGCCGTCCTTCACCGCTGAGGAGGCGACACCGGCGGCCGTCGAGCAATGGGCCGCGGCTGAAAAGAAGCGCCTCGACGCCCATGAACTGGTTCAATATGAGGAGCAGTGCCGCAACGCCGCGATCGAGATGACCTCGGCATTCCGCGATGATCTCCTACATCGCCTCGACGACGCCTTCACCGGCATCAAGTCGACTTTGAGTGAGCTCAATCGGCACCTCAAGGACCGTCAGTTTCACGGACGGGACTACTACTCCTTCAAGGCGCTTGAGGCCCCGACCCACGTCGAGATGATCGAGCTCGTCGAAGAATCTAGGAAGCCGGAGTTCAACCTGCCTCTTTTCGGGGATCGAAGCGGCGACGCAGCCTCTCCCCTGATCCGGGCGGTGCGCCAGATTGAGGAAATATTGGCCAATCCGGAGGAACGGACGGAGGACATCGAGGACCCGCGCAAGTATTTTAACTTCGAGCTCTACATCCAGGATGCCGAGGGCAAGATCCGCTCCTCGTTGACCAGCCGCGCCGGCACGGGGTCCGGCGGCGAGGGGCAACTGCCGTTCTACATCGCCATCGGCGCTTCTCTAGCCGCCACGTACCAGAACCGTCGCACCGGAGAAAGCGGGCTGTCGCTCGCGATTTTCGACGAGGCCTTTAACCGGCTGGACACGAAGGCCATCGGTCAGTGCTCTCAGTTCATGCGGGATCTCGGGCTCCAGGTCATGCTAGCCACCCCGGACGAAAAGCGCCATGTGTTTATGGAGGTGGTCGACACGGTCGTGAACGTGAACCGACTCGGCAACCTGGTGGTGATCGACACCGAATTCCTGACGGAGAAAATGCGCGACGCTATCGTTGCGATCGATCCCTACCGGAAGGGCTTCGACGTGTTCAAGTCGGAGCTGATCGCGACCGAGCAGACTCAGGCTGCCCCGCAAGACCAGGCTGCGGAATGACCAACGTTAGGACAGCCGACGTCGGCATCGAATTCCTCGAACGCCTGCTCGAGAGAAGCGAACGGAACCCCGATCGGTCTCGCCCGGCTTCCGCGGCTCTGGAATACGACAGGCTGCCGACGGCACAGCAAGTCATCCGTTTCCACGACCAAATGGCATCAGCGACAAGGTTCGGCGCTGTCGAGGTGCAATGGGGCAGAAGAGACCGGAGTCACCTGATCGAGCGAGTCCGCGTCCGCGACCCTGAGCTGCTCGCCAGGCATCTCGGTCGTCCGACAGCGCCGGCTACAGCGCAGCGCCTCAGGGACGAGTTGCTCCCGATCGCCGCGAACGGCGAGCCGTGGGTCGTCGGCTTGTTGGAAGAGATGACAGCTAAGTGGGCCCGCAGCGAGGCAGCGTACCGCCTCACGGCCAGCCAGCCCGACGCCGCCAAGGAGTTCTTCACGCTGTTGGCGTCCATCTCGCGGCAGGAGGCCAGAGGACTGGACGCGCGAACCTTCTCCCAAAAGGCGACGAAAGACACAAAGGCCTTCGATCGGCACGCTTCGCGGATTGCCGGCGTTCTCGCCGTCCGGATCGGGCAGCCGGGCGCAGCGCCGGATGTGGTTTGGGCGAAGATCGGGCTGGAGCGCTTCGGTCACCCTGTCTACCTGAAAGGACCTCTTGCCGTGGAAGGGGCTTGTGGCCGCCTGATCGATGGCCGGGCAAAGCCTTTCGTATCCATTCATCCGGAAATGCTTCCGCAATTGTCGATCCTGGAAAGACCGACGGCGGTGCTGACGATCGAGAACTACGCAAGCTTCAATCGTCAGGTTCGTGAGATCGAGGATGGCGGTCTAGTCGTTTACATCGGCGGCTTTCCCGCGGCAGGGGTCATCGAACTTCTGACCAACGTCCTGAATGCCCTTCCGGCCGATGTGCCGTTTCTTCATTGGGGGGACGTGGACGCCGGAGGCGTGCGCATTTTTAGGTATCTGGAGGAAAGTCTCCCCCGGGGACCACTGCCGCATCTAATGACGAGGGAATTGGCCGAGCAATGCGGCCACTCGACCACTGTCGATCCGAGCCTGGCGTCCATCGCGTCATCAGACAGTAAGATCCGTGGTCTCGCTGAGTGGCTGTGTTCCGGACCTGACGTGCATCACCTGGAGCAGGAGGCTCTCGATCCACTCTCTCCTCTTGCAGCCGGATAGCAGCCGTTTTTGCGGCGGCCGCGCCCCGGGGTCCGGGCGACTTCTTTTCAGGCCCTCACCGGCGCTCTGCACGATGAAAGAGACCGAGCAGCCCTCGACGATCGCAGGCTCGATGTTCATCCGAAGGGGCTGTCCCGGAGCGCCATGTAGAGCCAGGGCATCGGGCAGGAGAGGTCCAAACTTTTAGCTCCGACGGAGCACCGACCAGCGCCTGCGCCATCTGATGGGACACCACCACGACATTCGCGCCCTTAGCCATGAACTGGTCACCTTCAAGGCGGAAACGCACTCGGGCTTCATACAGACATGAAGAAGAGCGGATCTGGGAGCAGCTTTGTTCCGGCTGAATCCTCTCACCAGCTCTTTGTGAACGTCTTTGAACTCGTGCCCGGCTCCGGCGTGACCCAGCGCCATGTCGGCTCGCGCAAAGTGCGCGAGCGCGAGGATCGCTGGACGCTTGTTGTGCTCGGCAGGCCAGCGGACGGGTGCAGATCTTCGATTTTCATGTCGAACCTCTTCTGTTGAGGCGCGATTTTGTAAGATTTGGGGCTGAAGAGCCCGACAGACTTATGTGTCCTTTGACCCATTTATATGGCCCCGCACATCCGTTCACCATGCGGACGCGACACGCCCGCATGCCTCAACGAGAAAGCCGCAGATTGCTCTTTTGTTGCTAAGGACCGGTCACCCGCCATGTCATGCGGTTTGCCCGGTCAATCCTCATGAGGTCGAGCCGTTTCTCACGAGCACCGTCGCGTGGAGCTGTCTGCGCCGGCAAATCCCAGAGGCTGTCCTGTGTGTGCGTCAGCGGGACCGCTAAAGCCTCAAAGGCCGATTTCACGTCTGCATAGGCGGCCTCCTTCAAGGCGGTAGCCGTGGGCTCGACCTCATTATAGACGGCCAGCGCCGCTGCATAAGTTTGATAGAGCGGCATTTGGGCCTCGTTGGTCCAGCCGAGACCGAGATGGTGGAACTGATCAGCCGGAACAGTGATGCGGCTTTTGTCCAGCTCCCGGAGGTAGTCCGCCGACCAGTCGTGGATGGTATAGGATTCAATCTTATCCATCATCGACCGCCAGCGCCTGACACGCTCCTCCAGCGGCATGTTGGTCGCTTTCGAAATAGCGTCTGCAATCTCTTCGGGATTATTTGGATCGATCAGCAGCGCCTCGTCTTCGTTCAAATCTTCAGCCGCCCCGGCAAACTTCGATAAGACCAGAACACCGGGATCATTTGGGTCTTGGGCCGCGACATATTCTTTCGCCACGAGATTCATGCCGTCGCGCAGCGGCGTGACGAGACCTATATTTGCGGCGCGGTAAAGACGGGCGAGTGCAGCCTGGCTGAACGAGTCGCTCGTGTAGTGGATCGCCTTCCACTCGTCCGTGCCATGCTCAGCATTGACTTGGCTGATCGCATTCTCCACGTCCTCCTTGTACTTCTGATATTCGCCAACGTCCGCACGAGAGGACGGCGCGATCTGCAGCAACGAGATGCTGCCAGGCTCCGCGGCTAAAAGGTGGTTGAACGCTTCGACCCTCTTATCGATACCCTTCGTGTAGTCGAGCCGGTCGACGCCGATCGCAAACTTTGCGGCCTCGAATTTCTGCAATAATGACGAGAGTTTTTCTTCCTCTGAGGCCGAAAGCTCTGCCGCAAGATACTTTGCGAACTGGTTGGGATCGATGCCGATCGGGAATTTTTGCAACCGGGTCTGGCCACGGTCCGTTGTCACGGTGCCACCCTTGCTCTCCAGCCCGAAATAGACCCGAAGGCAGGCGAGGAAATTGTTGAGATCCCGGTTTGTCTGAAAGCCGAGCAGATCGTACTCGAGCATCGACTTCATAAGCTCGCGATGGTGAGGTACGTGCTCGATCAAGTCGGGCGCCGGCCAAGGCGTGTGCAGGAAAAAGCCGGTCGGCCGATCAATGCCGAGCCTATGCAGCTCAGCCGCGAGCGGAAGCAAATGATAGTCATGTACCCAGAATACGTCTCGATCCCGGACGTCAAAGGCGGCTCGCGCTATGAAGGCGTTAACGTTTCGATAGCTGTCATAATCGCCTTCGGAGCCCGACATCCGTTCGGACAGGGAATGCATTGCAGGCCACAGTGTCGAATTGGAAAAACCTCGATAATAGCCGGGATAGTCTGCCTCTGGCAGGTTTAGCCTCGCCACGTCGCCTGCACCGGTCTTCACCAGCGGCAAGGGCTGGTCGGTCCCATCTCCGCGGGTATCCGAGGAGCCCACCCAGAGTGCACCGGAACGTTCAACGACCGGTTCCAGGCCGGCCGCAAGCCCGCCGGTCTGAGGCTTATTGGGGTCGAAGGGGGCAACCCGGTTCGAGATGACGACGAGCTTCATATCGCGCCGCTGGTCTACCGGGGCGAGGCCGTCCTTCGGGTCGCTTGAGGCAACGGCAGTGGAAGGTCCAGCTTCTACGTGTTTCCCTTGCTCCAGCGGCACGCTGTCCAGGTGCATGTCGAAGGCAGTCTCGCCTCCAGCTTCATCTTGCTGCGAAGCGCCTGAAGTTCCGGTGTCGAGCGCGTCATGGATTCGAACCATTTCGTATCTCCGTTTGACGATGTTTCCGCTTGACGCTGCGCGGATCGGCCGAGATATCTTCACGATCAGGTTGGCAGGCCCAGCTTTCTGGAAGCTGACCAATCGGCGGGACAGATAGCCGGGCAGGCGCGGCTCCATCGGCGAGGCAAGTGCAACAGGCGGTCAACCATATTGTTGACGAGGAAATGCGCGGTTCGGCTGACGCCGGAATCGATTGGCTGGAAGCAAAACGCTGGCCTATGATCGTTACGACAAGGCGGGGTGTTTTCGTGTTCCTCAATGAGGAGATCACGCTCGGATGGAGCGCGCATTCACCGGTTAAGCTGACGAGAGCGGCACGCAAAAATGTTCAGGACAGTTTTTTACGCCAGACGGACGCGTGTGCCCGTGGCAGAGCGCAAGCAAAACACGCTCGCGCGGCAGCGATAAGACTATGATCCGCGACCCCCAGGACACATGAACCCAGCGCCTCGTCGTCCAGGCGTGTCCCTCATGGCGATCTGTCCAAGCGACGTGAGTGCGATCGGAGTTGCGGTCTGTGCAAATGCGTCCGGTTCGTCGGTACCTTGATGGCCAACTACCCTTTCTCACCGGTCCACGAAGGCTGCGATGCCGTGCGTTATCTGCTATCCAGCTCATTTAACAAGCTGCTCAGATTACACGCGCTTCAGCTATCCACTCCGATGCGATCTTGTCGTCGCAGCCGCGTTCACTAGATCTCGTACCGTGACGCGCTGCGCAAAATGGTGAGATGATGCTGGCCTAAATCGGCAAAGTGTTCGTCCTTTTGATTGGGGGCCGTCGTAGGGAGTGCTGTTAGGTTGTCGCGGTTGGCACCGTCACTGTCTTGCTCAAGACATTAGTTGTTTCAGGCGCAACAAATGGGGCGCCGGTGACGAGATGGTGCGGGAATGCTGAGCTTTGTACCGTATGAAAATGCTCGAATGCATGGCATGCCGGTTGCTTGAATCGGTGACGACACCACTTGTGTTCATGATGCTCATCCAGCACGCGACCCGAGTCTTGAAATGAACTGTTACGACTTCATCAGGCGCCGGTCTCTTGATGCAACTCAGCGCGAACTCAATCATCTTGAGATCGCGCGTTGCTTTGGCGGCCAAAATTCCGGGCCTCTAACAGAGTCGCGGCGAATGTCGGTCCAGATAATATGACGTTATGCTTTGGAACAATCGTTTGTGTCACTTTTAAGCTGCGCCTCAGGCGCTGGAAGCGGTGAGATGCCGAGCGGGGTCTTGCAGCTAGGCCACCGGGCTAGCATCGGTGTTTGCAGATGGTGATGAGCTGATGCAGGACGACTGGGATCCTGAGAAAATAACCAGGCAAATGGACGAGCTCAAGGTCGAGCTGCTTCGTGCCCAATCGGTTGTCGCCGAATGTAAGGCAGGATTGGAGGAGTTGGAACGGAGGCTTGAGCGTCGAGCAATCCCATCGTCGCTTGATGAACGCCGCCGGGACCCTGCGGCAACCGATCCAACACGTAGAGCGCGATCGCCCGAATCGCGAACCGTCGATAATCCCATCGACGAGGAGGGTCCCGTGGCGTTTTCCAGTCGATTATGGGACCGTTAAAAGCGGGACACACGTTTACGGCAGCAGGTTTCGCCACCGACAAACTGAGACGCATCGCTTTCGATCCGGGCGCTCGCAATGGCGGCCTCCCAACATTATGGGCGTTTTGGCGATTGTGGTGCGTTGGCCTGCGGATGGGTGCGGAGTAACATCACATCAGGGAGCCCACACTGCAGTTTTGAGCCTAGCTTCCCGTCTGGCGGCTGTTGGCGCAGATGTCCTGAATGAATGTCAACAACTCTTTAGGTTTGGCTCAGGGCCAGCTCGGTTGTTTAGTACGTCATCTACGCGTCAAAACTGCCTGGCAGACCTTTCTGGGCGCGCGTCAACATCGTGACACTCCACAATAGCCTCGGCGCTAGGCCTGCGACGGCTCTGGTACTTGTGACTGCGGATAAAGGGCCAGATCCGGAAATTCGCATCGACGATAACGCGAACTGGCTGACTATGTCCCGCAAAATGTGGTTCGGAAGAAGCCGGAAAACGGCAGTCACTTACGCTACATTCGCCCCGGGCAATGCTCTGCCTGATGCCTTACGGTAGGCCCCGGCTGTAACCTCGTCAGCTTCTCGAAAGCTGGACCGAATACCGAATAATCAACTGCCCCCCGGACGAGAGGTTGCCGTGGACTCGCACAATTTCGACGTATCCAAATGCAGCGGCTCCGCCATTGGTACAGGGCGCTTCTTAGTCGATCAGCAGCCGAACCTGGCTGAACATAAGGTGTCCCTAAGCCTTGGGAGATCGCCCATGACGAAACCCTTCCCCATGAACGCCTGGTACGCCGCCGCGTGGGATGCCGAGGTGAAGCCGGCGCTGTTGCCCCGGACGATCTGTGGCAAGCATGTCGTGATGTATCGGAAGGCCGATGGCTCGGTGACTGCGCTGGAGGATGCCTGCTGGCATCGCCTGGTGCCGTTGTCGAAGGGCCGGCTCGAAGGCGACACCGTCGTCTGCGGCTATCACGGCCTGAAATACAATGCGCAGGGGCGCTGCACCTTCATGCCATCGCAGGAGACCATCAACCCGTCGGCCTGCGTCCGCGCCTATCCCGTGGTCGAGCGTCACCGCTACATCTGGCTCTGGATGGGCGATCCTGCGCTGGCTGATCCCGCGCTGGTGCCCGACATGCACTGGAATCACGATCCAGCCTGGGCCGGCGACGGCAAGACCATCCGCGTGAACTGCGACTACCGTCTCGTGCTCGACAATCTCATGGACCTCACCCACGAGACCTTCGTGCACGGCTCCTCGATTGGAAACGACGCCGTGGCCGAAGCGCCGTTCGACGTCACCCATGGCGAGAAGACGGTCACCGTGACGCGCTGGATGCGCGGCATCGAGGCGCCGCCGTTCTGGGCCAAGCAGCTCGGCAAGCCTGGTCTGGTCGACCGCTGGCAGATCATCCGTTTCGAGGCGCCCTGTACCATCGCCATCGACGTCGGCGTCGCGCCGGCAGGTACCGGCGCGCCCGAGGGCGACCGCTCGCAGGGCGTCAACGGCTTCGTGCTGAACACCATCACGCCCGAGACAGAGAAGACCTGCCATTATTTCTGGGCCTTCGTCCGCAATTACCGGCTCGGCGAACAGCGCCTCACCACCGAGCTCCGCGAAGGCGTCTCCAGCATCTTCCGCGAGGACGAGCTGATCCTCGAGGCGCAGCAGCGCGCCATGGACGAGAACCCGGATCGCATCTTCTACAATCTCAACATCGATGCCGGCGCGATGTGGATGCGCAAGCTGATCGACAAGATGGTGGCGAAGGAAAACGGACCGCAGCATCTGCAGGCCGCGGAGTAGGGCATGGCCGAGGTCGACCGCTCCGTCTCGCAGACCGTGAAGGCGCAGCTCGCGCTGCGCGACCAGATGTTGTCCGGATCGCTCTGAGAACCGTGAGGGTGCGCGGGCCGAAGCGATCATGCGCGAGCACGCCCGGCTTGCGGTGCGCAATCTCCGCCTCGCACTGCGCAATCGCACCCATCTCGACCTCTTGCCGGCGCTCGCGCTGATCAAGACCACAACCGATTGAGGGCACCATGCGCTTCATCGAAACCTGGATTCCCGCAACGCTGGTCTCGACGCGCGATCTGTCGCCCGGCATCCGCGAATTCCTGATCAGGCCCGACCAGTTTGATGGCGCCGCCTATCCGGTCGGCAGCCACATCAGTGTCAGCGTCACCATCCACGGCCAGCCGGAGACGCGGTCCTATTCACTGGTCGGTGAAGCGAGCCCGCAAGGCTACAGGATCGCGGTGCGCCGCGCCGAGGATTCCCGTGGCGGCTCGCGCTACATGTGGCAGCTAGCGCCGGGCGCGCGGCTCGACATCACGCGGCCGGCGTCGCTCGTCGCGGTCGACTGGGAGCGCGAAAACTATTGCCTGATCGCCGGCGGCATCGGCATCACCCCGATCCTCGGCGCTGCGCAGGCGCTGGCGCGCCGTGGATCGAAGGTCGCGCTGCACTATGCCGTGCGCGGGCGTGCGGATGGCGCCTATCTCGATGACCTCGCAAGCCTGCTGGGTGATCGGCTGGTCGTCCATGCCAGCGACGAAGGCAAGCGGCTCGATCTCGAGGCGCTGTTCGCCTCGCTGCCGAAGGGCACGCTTGCGCTGTTCTGCGGCCCGATGCGCATGCTCGATGCCGCCCGCCACGCCTGGATCGGCGCCGGCCATCCGCTGTCAGATCTGCGCTACGAGACCTTCGGCTCCAGCGGCTCGCTGCCGACCGAGGCCTTTCGCGTGCGCCTGAAGGACACCGATGTAGAGCTCGAGATTCCGCGCGAGCGTTCGATGCTCGACGTTCTCAACGCCAGCGGCTTTGAGGTGATATCCGACTGCAAGCGCGGCGAATGCGGCCTATGCGCATCGACGTCGTCGCCTTCGACGGCGAGATCGACCATCGCGACGTCTTTTTCAGCGATCACCAGAAGCAAAGCAACGCGAAGATCTGCACCTGCGTCTCGCGGGCGAGGGGCACGATCACGGTGGATACGCTGCTGCGGGCCGATGCGGTTTGAGTTGAAGCGTCATGCCCGGGCTTGTCCCCGGCATCCAGGTTCTGCTGACTGTTTAACGAAGCGGTTGAGAGCACGAGGCATCTCACAAAACCACGTTATTGCGTCAATGCAGAGTGATACCGTTTGGCATTCGCCGCCCGGCCAATGCTGCGTCTTATAAACGTCATCTTGCACGGGCCAGTAGCGCGCGGCGCGGCTCGATCAAGCTAGCGCTCGGCAATTGACAGCAACGGGCAGAGATGCGCGTGACAAAACACGAGGAGATTGATGACGAAGCGTTTTTGCAATTTGGCCCTATTGTCCGTACTCACCTCGTTACTTGGCTTCCCAGCCGCGAAAGCGCAAGACCGGCGGATTATCAGTGAACCTGTTGCACCTCTTACGGTGTGCGACCGCCCCGTGCCGTCTGGCAAGCAAGATACGGCCATGTTGCAAGATGCTATCGATCAATGCCCCTCCGGAGCCGCCGTGTATTTAGCGCGTGGCGAATTCCGCTCGGGCCCACTCGAGATGAAGTCGGGCGTGACCTTATGGGTCGGACGTGGTGCGAGGCTGATCGCCATCGCAGAGCCTGCTGCTTACGACAAGGGTTTCGGACAATGTGGGCGCATTGCGGAGAAGGGCGATGGCTGCCGGCCATTCATCAGCTTTTCTAAGACGCGAGGCGGCGGCATCTACGGAGAGGGCATCATCGATGGTCAGGGCGGCGCATTGATTGCTGGCAGCGCGGAAACATGGTGGCAGCTTGCCCGGCGCGCCCAAGCCGAAGGCGGCAACCAGAACGCCCCGCGCTTGATCCAGATCGATCATGCGCAGAACATCACGTTCTCTGGTGTCACCTTGCGCAACGCTCCCAATTTTCATATCGCGATGAACCGGGGCGAAGGTGCCACATTTTGGGGCCTCACGATCGATACGCCCGCGGATGCCCGCAACACCGACGGCATCGACGTTGGCGCGAGTCAGGATGTGACCATCACCCACAGCTTGATCCGCACGGGAGACGACAACGTCGCAATCAAGGCCGGCGACAGTGGTTCAAGCAGCCATATCTCGATAATCGATAATTATTTCGGCTCGGGGCACGGCATGTCGATTGGCAGTGAGGTGAATTCCGGTGCCAGAGACATATTGGTGCGTAATCTGACGTTGGATGGCACGACGTCGGGTCTGCGCATCAAGAGCGATGTTAGTCGAGGCGGTCTGGTCGAAGGTGTGACGTATGAGTACGTGTGCCTGCGGGGCAACCGGTGGCCCTTGTCTTTCGACGCAAAATATGATCCGCGCGCTCAAGGCACTAAGATTCCGGTCTATCGGCAAATCGTTCTCCGTCATGTGCATGGTGACTCTGGTGTGTTGCTGATGCGCGGCCTAGACGAGGCGCACGCATTTGACGTGACACTCGAAGATGTCCGATTTTCCAGGACCGCGACTTGGCAAATCGAGCACGCGAAAGTCACCGCAGATCATTCCGACGTATCGCCGCCGCTGCCGGGGCGAGCCGCAGGACCACTGCTGCGCGGGTCGGAGGTTTGTTCCGGGGCATTCCGCGATGGCAAACGGTAAGCACGACATCCGCCGGCGATCTCGGGTGGTGAGTTACGCATGGTCCAAAGCGGCCGGTGTTGACGCAAGTGAGCCCGTTGTCCTGACTTCGTTACGATCGTCCGGCGGCTTGCCAACCTCGGAATGCGAAGCTGACGTTGGCGGGGCTGATTTCGCGCGAAAATGTGTGGGGCTTGGCGCGGCGGCTGTCCCGCTGAGACACGCTCTACCAACTGCGCCCAAGGTGCCGCTGATTGAACGAAGTGTAAGATCACATGGGAATTTTCGTTCGCCGCGCTGTAGTTCTGGCGGGATGTTTGTGCATCCCTCCGGCGTACGCTCAGCCACTGTTGGTGTCGCATGCCGAAAATGCAGATTATCATTCCGTACAGCAAGCCATCGATGCTTTGCCGGCGGAAGGCGGAGATGTCCTGATCAGGCCGGGCATCTATCGTGAGAAGGTCAAAATCTCCAAATCCGGCGTTCATCTCTCAGGGACTGGTAGCAATCCGGGGGATACCGTCATTGTGTATGGGGACGGTGCCATCAATGTAGGAGGAACCCTCCTCTCGGCGACGTTGAGTGCCACTGGCGATGACTTCCGGCTCGACAATCTGTCCATCCAGAACGACTACGCCCTCAATCCGGCCAATCCACCTTCGCAAGCGGTTGCACTATCCCTTACCGGAGACAAGGACGTCGTTACGCGCGTCCGCCTGCTCGGCGCCCAGGACACGCTGTTTGCTGGCAAGGGTCCAAACGGCAGAATGTCACGCCAATACTTCTCGAACTGCTACATCGAAGGGCATGTTGATTTCGTGTTTGGCAACGCCAAGGCTTGGTTCCGGCAATGTGAGTTGCGCGGCATCGCCAATCAAGCGGTCGTCTTTACGGCCCAGAGCAAGGCAGCTCCCGATGAGGACAGCGGCTATGTTTTTGATCATTGCAGCCTAAGTGCCGATCCTGGCGCGCGCAATATCGCGCTTGGTCGCCCTTGGCGGGCCTACGCTACAGTGGTTCTCCTGTCGACCAAGATAGATGCGCAGGTCGTTGCGGAAGGCTGGCGGGAATGGGCTCCCGGCAAGACCAACTCTTTGAGCACGAGCTATTATGCCGAATATAGATCTTTCGGGGTCGGGGCTAACCCCTCAGGCCGCGAACCTCACTCCCATCAACTGACCGATAGCGAAGCCGCGAGATGGTCGCTGGGAGTGTTCTTCGGAGGTGCCACAGATTGGCTGCCAACGGAACGACGTGGAGGGAACACAAAGCAGCACTGACGGTGAGGAAATGACGATGCTCCTTGGATAAACAGCGGGGCGGGGAGGGCAGATAGGCGCTGCCGCGGGCTCACGCCTCACCGGCATCGCTAGGCGCCGTGTCGGAAGACAGTTTTTAGGAAATCGGAGCCGTTCAGACACCTACTCACGAAAGGGGAAGCCCCTCTAGCAGCCTGCGATAGCCGAGTGCTTGATCGACGCCATGCACGTTGAAGCGCTCAAGTTCACCTGCCTTGCCTGTCTCGCAGCGATCTGCAGGAGATAGGTGAGTGGCGCAGTCCGGGGGACTACGTCAGAAGCCGGTCCTCGACGCTGCGATGCATGGGCTCTCATGATTGATCGTTGACCCGTCAGCACGGTGCGAATAGGTCCGGACGGGTCGCCGCAGCGCGCTAACCCTTTCCATACAGCCAACGGGTATCGGGGAAAGGTTTGTACTTTCGTGTTCCCCCTAGAAGAACGGAGGGATCGATCCTGCGCAAGTCCTCTTGAAGCTTCAAAGATGGACCGCCGCCGGTGGTCGCGACTCAATCTTCCCAATCGCTGCCGGAACGACACGAACCGTCCATCATGTTGATGGTCACCATGTATGGCGGAAAGCGCGTCGGCCAAGAAAGTCAAACTACCAGCCTAGCCAGAGCAACGCTCTGGTGGTTCCGGCCTTCACTTCCGAAGCGCCGTGAAGCAAAGAGAGATGTTCGAGCTAACTCTCGCGCACCACGGTCTTCAGGTACTGGTAGGCCTTGATTATCTCGACCAGGCGAGTTTCCCTGGAGTGATCGCCGCCATTGACATCGGGATGGTGCTGCTTAACCAGCACCTTGTACTTCGCCTTGATATCGCCGAGCGTCGCATTGGCATTAAGGCCCATCACCTGCAACGCTTTGCCCTCGGCATTCAAAATCTTGCGCGCCTCGGGCTTGGGCTTCGCGCGCGGGCGGGCCCCGGCACGTCCGTTCAGCTCGGCGAGCGTGCAGAGGGCATGCCAGTCGTCCTCGAAAGCGGCAGTGCTGCCAGTCGTTCTGCGAGCGCTGATGTTCTCGCCTATCTTCCAGGTCGGACGATGGCCAGTCAGCGCATCCTTCCGGTAGCGCTCGACCGCTTCGGCGTCCATCCCCGAGAAAAAATTATAGGACTGATTGTATTTGCGAACATGCCCGATGCAGAAGTGCCAATAGTCGCGCGCATTGCCGCGGCCCTTAGGCGCGGGGTGGGTAGCCTTGTTCTGGCAACCAGGCCATTCGCATCGCGCCGCGGTCTGCGGTTCCTGCGCTCCCTGCTTGTTGATGCGAATGGAGGCGAAGATTTCGGATGTGTCGATCAGCATAACCTTGCTCCGTTGGCGGAGCGGCAGTTAAACAGCGCCGCTTCTATGCTAGAGACTTGACTTGGACGGCAAGTTGGGTCTGGCTCGGCCTTTGCGTCTGGTCAGTCGCCTGGTGTAGCAGGCACGTCCTAGCAATCGATATGCCAGGCCTCGCGAGCTTGGTTCGGACCATCATCTCTTTGCGAATTCAGCTCAGCTAATCGCAATTTGCTGTCGGATTCTGCACACGGACGTCTTGAACGGGACCGGGGAAATACTCCCAAAGGTAATGTGCAGTAATCCGTCGCAACGACGAATGCGAGCGGCGTCTTCTCAATCTTGTTAAAAAGCTCGAAAAAGATTCCGTCTTGCGCAGCGAAACAGAAAGCGCACTGTTCGCGAGGGGCATTCGCAAACTGCTCGTTCACGGATCAACGGAAGTCACAGCGGCGGCGGGCAGCCGACCAATCCCCTCTATTCACCAGCCTACTCATCAAAGCCGAAAACCATTCGCTCTGTTGGAACGGGTGTATACTGGCTCTGATCGACAACCGGATTGGATTGACGGCCGAACGGTAGCTGTCGTGGAGGCGTTTTCGCCGAGGACTACGACGGTATAAGATGCCTTAGTAGGAATACGAGCGGATCATGAGGTTCGCATCTTACCCGCTTGGGCACATGAGCGTCCTGGGTGGAAAATCGATGCCGCACCGAAGTTCAAAATTTCTGGATTCAAAGAGGACCTCGCTGAGTCAGTACGTTGTCGAGCTCGATAGCACTTTCAATGAGCTCTGGGACAAATACAGGAACTGGACGAAGGCGATTTTGTTTATGCGCAGCTTAGCCTCAAATAGACCCGAAAGTCTGTGAGGTCGAATTCCTCTATGTCGGCGTCCCTTGCGCTCGTTTCTGTTCCCGTTGTTCGTCTGTATTGTTGCAATAAGTTCTACATCCAGAAGTCGGTGACCGTAAGGAAATGATGCCAGTTCGTTAGCCTTTGCGCGTCGTCGGAGTCCTCCAGCAACCAAGTACCAGCAATACCGCTGAGAAGTCGCGACATGCTGTTACTCTTCGATCCATGGTAGAAGCAGGTATCATTCGCGAGCAGGCTCATATCGGGTCGGGAAAAACACGGGTGGCGGTGCTGTACTAACGATAATCGTCAAGGCGTTATCCGGTATTGCCTCAAGACAGTTGTAAGGATGCTGCTCCAATTTGTCCTCGCTGTGCCGGCTCGCCGCATATGTCTGTCGCCCGTCCATCTCAGTCCGAGGCAGTCCTGACTAAGCTGAAGTTTCTTCCTCAGGCAGCCCGAAATCGAATGACGGTTGTTCCACGTGCCAGCCCACCAGATCATCCATCGCAATTGCACGATCCGGTCTGTCAGAGCGGCTGACTGTATGGCGTTCTCCTTGAAAGCGGATGTCGTGAGGCGACGGTGCGCGCTTTGTTCTTCAGCGACGCCCGTTGAACTGTTGGACGATCCGATCCACTTTGTTTTCCGTCGAGTTTCGCTTGCACTGCACGATACCCAGTCCGTCGAGTGGACGGCAAAACCGTCCACGCCAAAATCATTCGATTTCGGTGTGGCCCACCCTTCGAGCCCGGCCGGTTGAAAAAAGCGCATGCAGCGTCGTTCGAATTTGAATTTGTCCCTAACAAGCAAATGCTGCCGTAACGCGATCTCCTCCTTCGGCATTACGAAACGGGTGGGTTCATCGGCTGCTCTCTCAGTGCTGCTGCCCCTGAACTCGGAGGATTGCAAAAGACAGCCGAGGGCTCGGTACGATTAAGGCGGGTTCGAAATATCGAATTGGCAACCCCGCCAAGGTCAACTTCAGGTACAGGCTTCAGTCTCACGCGGTCGGGGGTGATGAGGATGGGGACGAGAGCGTTCTGGCTGACGATTTGCCCGCCGTAGACCTGGCTGTAGATGATACGGAAGAGGCCGAAGTGCCGCCGTCGACCGATGTTCCGGCCGACAAGCTCCCGGCGATGTCGCGCGCCATGGAAAACTGCCCCCTCATATTGCCTCAGATGACAATGTTACCGAAGCGCACCCTGGTGTTTTTCTGGATCGGCTGCCGCGAGTCGGAGCAAGCTGCTCGCGAAGCGCGCCCTACAGAGCGCCGTAGCGAGCGAGCGGCTTGCGGTGCTTCGGCGAAAGAACCTGTCAGGATTTAAATACTAAGGCACGAAGCTTGGCCCGATAGTGTGATCTCTGTGCTGCTGATGAGCTGTCGAGCGGCCTTTGATCGCCAATTCTTGACCAATCGCTGCACCGTGCGCCGCTGATGGCCGCTGAACCGACCGGGCGCATGCGCTTCCAGCCGGGAGAGAAGATCGACCGCGGACAAGTGCGGAGCCGCGGCGAGCCATTCCTCGATGATGGGAATGTAGGGGTCGAGCATCGATGGCCGACGTGGCACAGGCTTGCGCCGCACATAGCGACGACGATGAATGCCCCGCTGCTCACCCTGTTTCCAACCGTCGCCGAGCTCTCGGGCAAAGGCCGCTAAGTCGCTATGCCCCTGCGCGACAGTCATCGCTGGCTTTCCAGCCCGTTGATCGACGCGCTTACCCAGCTCATTCTGAGCGTCCCGCATTTGTGCCAGCAATGCCACCGGATCAAGCGTCCGGTAAATCTCCCGCAGCCGACCTTTGAATGCCTCATTGAGCCTCGGGTGGACCAATGCTCTTTCGTACGGCGTAGCGGGAGGAAGATAGCGCTTGATCATCTTGGCACCTTCGCGGTGCTTCTCCTTCAGCTTAAACGAGGGCTGGAAGAAATTGATGTGCAGCCGTGCCGCAGCAAACAGGCGAGCTAATGAGCGAGCGGCATCAATGCCTTCAAACCGCCCGTAGCCCACCAGGCGGCGAACGATAGCTCCGTTCTTTTGTTCAACGAATGCCTGATCGTTCTTCTTGTAGGCCCTGGAACGAGTGACTTCGACATCGTGAGAACGGCACCACGACACGACCGTGTCGTTCATGAAGGCGCTGTCGTTATCAAAATCTAGCCCCCGAATGGGCCAGGGAAATAGGTTCTGCGCCCGCTCGAGAGCTTCGATCACAAGAGCTGCTTCACGCACGACGAGCGGAAAGCATTCGGTCCACCCCGTTGCGATATCCACCATTGTTAGCGTCTGAATGAACGCGCCAGATACGGACATGCCGCCGTGCGCAACCAGATCCGCTTCGCAGTACCCCGGCGGAGGTGATCCCCAGTCATTGAATGTACGCACCGGGACTTGCCGCCGTACGGCACTAGAAAAGCCCGCCCGCCGTCGGCGCCCTCCGGCTGCTGCGATCTTTACGTCGCTCAGCAGGCGATCGATCGTCGCCGCGCTCACCTTCAAAACCTTCGACCTCTCATCGGCAGAAAGCTTCAATCTGCCGTGCCGTTCAAGTGCCGGAAGCAAAAACGGGATCATCGCGACGAGCCGCTTACTGCAGAGCCGGTCAGAGGCGTCCCAGAGCACAATCAGTGCAACGCGAATGGAAGCTCCGTAACTGCGGCCCCGTCGCCGCGGCACGGCCGATCCCGATGCCCCGTCCACCGACAGTGCTCGGATCGCGTGCTTACGATGCCATCCCGTAAGGGCACACAGCTCGTCCAGGATCCGTGCCTTCTCGAGCCGTCCGCTCGCCCGATAACGCTCCACCAGCGCTGATGTGATCTCGCGCTTTGCGCGCATGCTGATCTTCCCTGCCATACCCGCCACCGAACTGATTCGGCAGCTCCGCCCCAGACACGACAGGAAAGTTGTCCGGTAACATTTTTAGTGAGGCAATGCGCCCCTCGGCGTCATGAGGAATTGCCCCCTCCTTGGATAGCCGAGGAGAGAGTGAATGAAAGAGGAACGAATCGCGGAAAGCTCGTCGTGGATTGATCCACGGGGGCAGGTGATGAAGACGCCGGATGACGTGGCGGAGATGTTGCGCCTGAGGGCGTGCGGGTGGGGTCTGAAGCGGATTGCGCGGCAGCTGGGCTGCAGTCATCACACGGTGAAGGACTACGTGGCGGCGGGCGGGGTGAAGCCGTTCAAGTCGCCTGAGCGGCCGAAGCGTCTCGACGGCCTTGAGGGTTGGCTGCGCGAGAGGCTCATTCGGCATCGCGGCAATGCCGACGTGGTGCGCCAGGACTTGTTGGCCGAGCAAGGCGTGGCAGTCAGCCGGCGGACGCTGCAACGCGCCGTGCAGCCCTATCGTCAGGCGCTGAAGGCGGAGGCGTTGGCGACGACGCGGTTCGAGACGCCGCCAGGCCGGCAGCTGCAGATCGACTTCGGCGAGCGTCTGGTCGAGATCGGAGGGGCGAGAGTCAAGGCATTCGTGTTCGTGGCAACGCTTGGGCATTCGCGGCGGCTGCATGTGCGTGCGTTCCGGGCCGAGAGGCAAGAGCATTGGTTCGCCGGCTCGAGAGCACATTCACGACCTTCAGCGGTGTGCCGGAGGAAGTGCTGATGGATAATCCCCGGGCGCTTGTCGTGCGCCACGACGCCGTGAGCCGGTCGGTCCAATTTAACGACAAGCTCATCGCGTTCGCGAAGCATTGGGGCTTCCGTCCTCGCGCCTGCGCGCCGTATCGGGCGCGGACGAAGGGCAAGACGGAGAATGGCGTCGGTTACGTGAAGAAGAACGCGATCGCGGGGCATTCCTTCGCGAGCTGGGAGGCATTCGAGGCGCATCTGGCCGGATGGGAGCGTGAGGTGGCGAACGTGCGTATCCACGGCACGACCGGGGAGGCGCCGATTGCTCGCTTTGCGCGTGACGAGGCACATCGGTTGAAGCCGCTTAGCGGGCAACCGTCGTTCGGATCGTTGCGTGAACTGACCCGCGTCGTCGGGCACGATTGCGCCGTCGAGATCGACACGAACAGCTACTCAGTGCCGTGGCGCCTGATTGGCGAGCCCGTGGCGGTAACGATCGCGGCCGGGGAAGTGCGGATCCGCCATGGATTGCACCAAGTTGCGATCCACAAGCAATCGGATGGACGCCGGCTGCGGATCATCGACACCGCTCATCTCGATGGTGTTGCTGGTCGCAATGGCGCGGTCCGCCGGGCTGAGATCGCGGCGGCGGTGCTGGCGCCGTCCTCACCCCCCTCGTTGTTGCGCCCTCTTGCCGAATACGAAGCCGTGGTCGGAGGAAGCTTCTGATGGCACGGGCAAAGAAGATAATGGAAGCAACGGCCGATCCGCTCGATGCCATGCTGGCGCGACTGCAGCTCTCCGGTATCCGCGATCAGCTCGACACCCTGCTCGACGAGGCGGCGCGCGCGAACCTGTCGGCGCGTGAGACGCTGATCCTGCTGTGCGAGCGCGAGATCGCACGCAAGGACCATCGCCGCATAGAGATGGCGCTGAAGCTCGCACACTTCCCGGCGGTGAAGGAGCTTGCTGGCTTCGACTTCGAGGCGCAGCCGTCAATCGATCCAAAGCAGATCCGTGATCTTGCCGCATCACGTTGGATAGCCAACGGAGAAAACGTGCTGCTGCTCGGGCCGCCAGGCGTAGGTAAGACGCACTTGTCGATCGCGCTCGGGCGAGAGGCGATCCTGGCCGGATACACGGTGCAGTTCACCACGGCGACGACGCTGGTCGCTGGCCTTGCCAAGGCGCACGGCGAGCGACGCCTGGACGAGAAACTTCTCGCGCTGTCGAAGCCAAAGCTGCTCATCGTCGACGAACTCGGCTACTTGCCTCTTGAACCTGACGCGGCCCATCTGTTCTTCCAACTGGTCAGCCGGCGATACGAAACTGGCGCGATGCTGATCACGTCGAACCGCAGCGTTGCCGAATGGGGTACGGTGTTCGCCGATCCCGTGGTCGCCACCGCGATCCTTGACCGGCTCCTGCATCACAGCCACGTGCTGACGATCCGCGGCGACAGCTACCGACTTCGCGCCAAGCGCAAAAGCGGCCTCATCAAGACGCCGACCGCCGGTGACGGCCCTCCGGTCGGCTCCGCCTCCCTCCGGCCCGTCACCGGCGGAAACAACCTTCAACCGAGATCATAATCCGATGGTGGGGGCAGTTCTTCGTGACGCAAAGGGGGCAGTTCCGGAAGGCGTTTGACAGGCGACGTTGCGCGGTATTCACGGAGCGTGCTGAAGCCATTGCGTCTGATACGGGCGAGAAGGCCGGGGAGATCAGTTTGTTAAAAAAACGATGGTGCTCGACACGCTGAATGTAGATCGCAAGCGTCGGGTGCAGGCGTGATTAAAGACCTCACGGTCGCCGCGCGGCTGTTAGCTAAGCTGGTCGAAGCGGGTGAGGTCGCTAAGCCGGGAGACAACAGGCTGACAGAATATCGCCTGGCGAGGTGACAGACAGAGCCATGCCCGCATCCTCAGGAACAGTCGGACCAATCGACATCAAGCTCATCATCGTAGCGCATGCCGACAATGCCCCGATGGAGAGCTTCTTCCACACTCTCAGGACCGAGCGCGTCCATCATCGCCAGTACCAGACCCGCACAGAGGCCCAGCATGATATCCTCGCCTTCATCGAGGGTTTCTACAATCGAACCAGGCTCCATTCCGCCATCGGATATATCCCTCCGATCCAGATGGAGCTAAAGCTGCTTAATCCCGTCCACTTTTTCGGGGGAAGATCATTCCCTGGGTCGCTGCCATCATTCCGATGCTACTCTGGGCTCCACGCTCTCCGAGTAGACCCTAAACAAAATACTTAGCTAGTTCCGAAGCGGACCATGATAGCCATCCTGTATGGCACCGAGTATTCAGTTTGCATTGTGCTGCTCAGTGACGTTACTGCCGCTGAGTCCTGCACTCGCATTGGCAGATCATGAGAGCTTTCATGTATCACCTGCAACACGGGTCTCAAAGCCGATCTCGGCCTCACCACGGGATTGCAGCGCGGGCGACGAAGCGGACCACTCCAATCGGCTTGTTATGTCCTTAAGGGCTGGCGCGCTGTAAACAAAGCGCTCGTCATACCGCAGATACAAGGTCTTAAAGAACTCTTCAATCCGGAGGGAGCTGCCTGTTGGCGGAAACTCCGGCAGAAGACCGCCGACGTTTCCATGCAGCATGTCAATCATCGCGAGTGAAACAGCTTCGTATCGGCTTACATCGTCACGAATGCCGCGACGGCCGGTCAGTTCGCGCAGAGCGGCGTGAAAGCGGATTATGCCCTCAACTGGTTCTCCACCTACCCGAATTGCGATGTCATTCGCAGCAAGTTGACGCGCGGCCGGAAGACCTTCCAGAAGGGTCTTCGCAATTGCTTCCTCTTCCAATCTGTTCGCGCGGATTACGAAAAGATAGCCAAAGACAAGGGCTGGGTAAGTGATGTGGAGGTTGGTGCATTCACCAATGGTTTCCTCCATGCGGTTCGTGAGATTGCGAAAGGCGCCGGTCATGCCCTTGCAGGAGACGGCCAGCACTGGCCCGATCCCACTCTTTTCAACGACCACATCGACATTTTTGGTTTTCAAGCCGCCCAGGATTGTCGCTTCGCCGCCTTGAGCTGCGCTCGCATCGTACTCCAAAAGGAATTCGTCACGTTTTTTACGTACAACGAACGGAGGACGTGGGGTTATTTCCTCTGGACGGAAGCCTCCTTCAAGTACAAGGCGGCATGCCACGTACCAATGCAGCGGCTTTATGTGCTGTTGGCTTTGTGTTGGTCCAGAATACGTCGCGAAGTGGGTCAGCGCCTCGGCTTCGTTCTTCCACTGACACACTCGAACATCAGCATCAGTCATCTCACTGGACGGCGTCATAGTGCCTCCAGCGCTGCATCCTCTCAACCGCTTCGGCAATTACTGCGGAGGATAATAACTTTGCCTGATTGGGAGCTGACACCACAATCTGGGCTGCTTCACGCGGCTCCAACTTTAGCATTCCTCCGCCGAGAGGGTGACCTTCGAATTCGCAACTCAACTGGGTAAACGGCGTATTCCAAGTTTCGACAATGGTGGCCATGGCCGCTTTGTCTCGAACCCGGACGGCGTGCAGAGAATTGGTGCAGGTGCAGCCGGCGGCATTGCGAACGAGGCTGGCCGCACGACCCGACATGTAGCTGAGAAAGAAATCTGGGATCTGGACATCCGGTACCGCGAACCACGGGTCGCGGACACGGCATTTGTATGCTTCCCGCGCTTCGTGGCCCGCATCTGTGTCCAAGTAGCGCCGAACCGATGTCGGGAGCTTCTGGTCCTTTGAAAGCCGGAGCAGCAGCATCGGCTCATCTTGCTGCTCCCACTTTCGCACAACGGCTCGCGTCAAAGTGCCTTCAGGCAAAGCGCGGCCGTTCCGCACCGACGGATGTAGGAGGTCAGATGGAATTTGATGCCGCTCAGCCTCTGATGGTCTCAGGTGAAAGAAATCGTTTGCACCGCTCACATAGCCAATACCAACCGAAGCGACATCACCCATACGGCGCGAGCGAGGATCAAACGCAATTTCCTCATAAAGTGATCTTGCGTCAGCGTGGGCAAGGAACGGCCGCAACCGCCGGTTCCACTTGGTGCGCCATTCGGAAACAGATACACGGATCGCATTTCGAGGCGGTCTGCTGTTTGGCCTGAACTGCTCGACTGCCGAGAACAGAATTGAGGCTGTGCTCCCACCGAAGCCGTCTGCATAGAGCAGCCAACAATCCTCCGACAAATCCGGAAAGAGCTTGCCCTTTACCGCGACCACGTGAACGTGACGGAAGTTGCCGATTAGATATTCCAGCAAGGGCGCGGCGTATGGAGCATGTCCGATCTCGGCGGGGACGACGAAAGCCATTTTCCCATTCTCTTTGAGAAGGCTCGCCGTTGCGACTAAGAAGGGCGCCCAGGAGGAGGTGAGCCCCGAGAAGTTGGCGCCTAGACGCTTGCAGAGTTCAAGCGCTCGTTCGCGAGCGGCGCCTTTAAACGTCTGGTACCGAATGAAAGGCGGATTACCGGCCGCGCACTCAAATCGCTCACTGGTGTTAGCAGCCCAGGCGAATAGGTCACCCTCGTGCACCAGCGCCCACGGCGCGCGCGAGATCGCGGTGCCAATGGCAGCAGGGTCCTGCTCGATGCCCACTGAGTTGCGGTGACCCGCAATAAATCGGCCGTCACCACAAGAGGGGTCAAGAAGCCGATCCGACTGGTCGCGAACGGCCCAATTGAGCAAAGTCGCGACGACTGCCTCGGGAGTGTAGTATGCTCCCGAGATCTTTCTATGCTGCGCGTTCACCTGCTACGCCTCCGGCACCCACGAAACCGACTTTAGGTGATTCGCGAATGCGACCGAACAGGGAGGAGGCCGGGTAGGGCGTGCAATCTGCCGCGTGGCTGCCCCTGGCGAGGGGCGACTAGACCACTTTTGGGTGGCCAAGTGACATCGGCTTGCAGAAATCTGTGGATAACAGGATTGACTTGATGGATTTCCAGGATCTTTAATCGCGCCTAACGCAGGGGACATTGTGTCCGCAAAAAGCCGCCCTTAGCGGGCGGCTTTTTGTTTGGCAGTCACGTAGCCGTGCGGCATCGGCATCGCCCGCTGGGCCCCCCCCCACCACCTAATCCGGCCACCACGAACTCGCCGCTGTTAGCGGCGGGTCGCGACACCGTTTTGGCACGTAGGACACAACTCAATGTAGCGCCTGACGCTAGCCCAAATTCAGCTCGTCACCGACATCGGCGAGGAGGCCCTCAAATCGATGCGCGTCCCGGCCGGATCGCACTTGCCTTCGGCCGCCGTGACGCATTTGCGTCCTCTTGGTATCTGCCGGTCGATGCCCTCGCTATGACGCTCAGCACCACGCTGGCGAGCGCGTGTTCAGCGACACTCTGCTCACGGTGGTAGGCGCGGCCGAAGGGGAGCTCTCGACCGACGCGCTGTTCGCGATCGTTCACCTCATTCGCGAGACTGATGACACGCGTGCTCACCTCGCATGGGGCGCCCGCGAAGCGACACCGGAAGCGATCGCAGCAACTGCTGCGCGGTCGCGAGCAAACCAGGGTTACGTTGCGGACGAGATCAATATCGTGAACGTCTCGCATTTGATCCGCACCGTCCGCATCAAGGCCGCGCGGAATAGGATCGATCTCTTTCTGCCGGCGCCAGACAGCATCGAGTTCGCCGAGATGATGCAGCCCTATGCGACGTTGGAGGGTGGCATCGTGACGCAGGAAGTGATGATGAGGCGCGACCGCGCCGCGCAGCACATCGGCGCCCAGGTGCGGGCTCTCGCAGTCGGGCGGGGTGCTGTTGGCCGTGAGGCGCGGCCGGCGGCAGCTTAAGCATTCGAAATGCAGCGGCCAGGATCGACTGTGCCTCTAACTCACTGCATCAGCCCAGACAAAACCCCCGCAGCGGCTGGCACTAATGCGGGGCGAAATGTTGCGCGTAAACAACCACAGGCCCTTTAGAAAGCAATGATTGCTAAGTCTTCTCTAGGCGAAGTCGCGACTGATCGCAACGCTCGTCGCCAATATCTCGCCGAATGGCTCGCCCAGCACGTTAGGCGACTACCAATGAGCGCGTGCGCGACCGCTGCTCTCAAATATGCGCGATGGGCTTCGAGGTTTTTCCCGCACCACCTGGGACGAAACAGTCTTACAAATCGGCTGAGCACAGCAACGGTAGGCAATGGAGCAAGACATCCGACCCCGAGGAAATCGGCCGCGATTTCCGCAGATGGCCCGAGGCCGATGTCGCTGTCGTCACTGGCACAGTGTCCGGCATCTTCGTCGTTGAAGCCGACGCCGTCCAAGGTCACGGCGTTGATGGTCTCGCCTCGATGGCTGCGCTCGAAGCCCAGCATGGACCGTGGCCCGAGACATTGATAGCGGTCAGCCCCAGCGGTTCGATCCATCGTTACTTCGCCCGCCCCGGCGCCGACTTCAAGGTCTGGAGCCGTAGCGGCAAGCTCGCGCCGGATGTGGATATCAAGCGCGACGGCGGCATGGTGACCGCGCCGCCCAGCGTCAAGCCGGCGTTGGTGAGTATCGCTAGCTGAAGATAAGCCCATCGCAAATGCGCCGGCTCGGCTGATCGAAACCGCCACCACGACAAGGCGTCGCAGAAATACGGACAAGGAATTCGTCATCGAGCGCGCCGTCTGGTGAGCAGGCGCATACAGAAGCGAACGATCCATTCGCAGCATACAGCGAGCAGGCCGTGGCGTGTGCCAGCGCCGATCTGGACCTCGATTAGGTCTAGGCGGCGTTGATGGTGATCCCGAACGACGCCAGCGTCCCTCTATGCCGCGACCAGCGGCTCTGCTGCTGGGTTCGCGATGTTCGGCAGGTGGTCGCAGAAATATCCCGACTATGATGCCGACGACACCAAACCAAATGGGAAGCTCTGAAAAAACGCCCGCCGACTGGCATCGGCGTGGGCTCCATCTTCTATCGTGCAATCAGGCGTCGCCGAGCTGGCGAGATGACTACCGCTCATCGCCTATCGGACGCTTTTCGACCGGCCACCGAGGATGCGAATGAGGCCTGCAACGTCGTTGCAGTCGCCGACCCAATCGACATCTTATGCAGCACAGCCGTTGCGCGGCTCGCTCGCCAGCGTGCGTAGGCCATGCGGGCCAACATGGTGAGCGCATGAGCATCGGCAAGAAATTGCAGGCTGCGTTGATGCGGATGCCTGATGGTCGCGTGACGCGGCAGCCCTGATCGATGCGGGCGATCTGAACATCAGCTACTCCGATGCGACCAAGCTCGAATATGCGCGCAAGGTCCGAATTGCGGCCGGACACGAGCCCCTGGTTTCCGTGTCGGGCCGCTTGGCGAGATCGAAATGCGCACAGGTCGAGGTGCGCGTTCTGATTGCGCGCGCGATCAACGAAGCGTTGAAAGAGCTTCGACCGAAACGGCGCGATGACTAACAGCGCGTCAGCTCTCGCGGCCGAATTAGAGGCGGTCGCCGCGCGTGTGCGCCAGATGGACGCTGGCGGCGATGCCATCGATCAGCTTGCAACGCTCGAACTCCTGCGCCGCGACGATCCCGCGTTTGTCAGCGGACGGGACACATCGACACTCGCGCGATGGGCGGCGGCGGCCGAGGACGAAGGCGCGCCCATCGCCATCCATCGAAAAACGAGTATTTGAGGCTCATACGCATATATGGATGACCGCAGTTCGTACAGATATGCGAGATCAAGCGGAGCAAAAGCCGTCAGATGAACGCATCGCCCGGATGAAGCGCGATCACAATGCCGATCTAGCCATTGACCTGGGAGGAAGCCCCGGGAGCCGGCCAACGCATTGCGCGCATGACAAACTTTCGTTACCAATTCTTGTGACCATTCTCGGTTGCAGATTTGGTCTCCAGAGTCTCGTCGGCCCAGAAGAGAGAATGGCTTCGTTCACTGAAGAGTGGCCTTGACAATCTCCGAGACGATCAGAGCTCTGCCTGGTAAACACCGGCGCGCTGAGACAACGATTCGGCGTAAGGACGACCTAGGAGTGACCGGGCCGGAAGCTGCTCTAATACGCAAAGGCCGCTTCATAGGATAAGGCCGTGCTCATTGAGCACTTTGTCTCTTAGAGCGCCCTTGATCTCACGGGCGAGTTCCCTACGAATTGCGGCACCCAACTCTCGCTTAGCATCGTCAACGAGGTCAGCTTCAGCCTCGGTCAACCCTTGGGCGGCGAGCTGTTGCTGCAGCCGGCTGTTGAACTCGGTTTCCATTGAAGCCATAAGCTCATCGTGTGCCGCGGCGTGGTCTTGGGGTGCGATGTGACTGACGACGTCGTCCCAAGGTTTCCAGTCCACCGCCAAATAGTCGGCGAATTCCGCCGCCTCCCTGTTTCGCACGGATGTCTCTGCGCTATCAACGTCAGCGTCGGTGACGCCCGAAACCTCAAAGAAACGCATGTTCGGGGCGACGTGTTGCAGCCCCAGCCGCTCGCGGAGCTTATTTTGATAAGCAAGAAAGACCTCAATGGGGTCGATGTCTTCGACGTTGTTGCCCGAGCTTAGCGAGGCAACCTTCTCGCGCGCAATCCCCTCCAGCGCGTCCAGGCGGAACATGACCCGGCCAAGATTGACGAGATCGGGAAGCCGAGCCTTCTTGTCATAAGCGCCGTTCTCGACGTCTGCGATGAGGCGTGCGGTCTGCATGCCGTTCCAGGTCAAAGTTCTGCGATCCTCGCAGCTCTCGTTGGCGTCCAGGGCTAATTGGAAGTAGCGCTTACGCAATTCCGGGTTTTGCGCCACCTGGCGCAGATCATTGGCCAGCGACTGCCGGAATTCTTCGTTGCCAGAGTTCACGGAGTCGAACAGGTTGCCAATGAAGAGCGCGTACTCTCGGGCGCCCGGCTCTTCAGCAACGCTCTGCCAAGCGGCCAGCACCTCTCGGTCACCCTCCTGTGGATTACCCCGGAGCCAGTTTGCGACCGTTTCAATGAGAGCATCGGCCTGTTCATCGTCTGTCTCGGACAATTCACTTTCATCATTGCGCGAATGGTAGACGGTCGGACCGGCATAGCCCTCGGAGCGTAAGGCAGTATCCAGATTTGAGAGCACCTGCTCGGGCAGAGGATTGTCGGTCAAAACTATGCTGCCAGAGGCGGCAAATTGCGTCAGCAGATCATCCGGTAGGCTCGTCATTTGGTTTTGGCCGACGTCGAGCAAATCCAGCGAAATAGGGAGGTGCCGCGGCAGGCGCGTCAGTTGATTTTCGCTGACGTCGAGAAACTGGAGAGTGGCTGGAAGGTCCTCCGGTAGATTCGTCAACTGATTGTGGCTGGCGCGGAGAAATTCCAACGAAGCGGGGAGCAGCTCGGGCAGTTCCTGCAACTGATTGTGGTCGAGGTAGAGAAGCTCGAGCTCAGCAGGTAGGACTCCAGGCAAGCTCCTCAGTCGGTTGAAGCTCGCGTCGAGCCCTCTGAGCTCGGTCGGAAGTTCGGGCAGGGTTGTCAGCTGATTGCCCCTAACGTCCAGACGCCGGAGCGAAGCAGGGAGGCTATCGGGCAGAGTGGTCAACCGGTTGAAGGGCACATCAAGCGCAACGATAGCGCTCGGAAGTCTTGGCAGGCTGGTAAGGCACAGCGATCCAAGATCCAGTGTACTGGTCTCACCGAGAGTATTCACTCGGCGCACTGCTTCTTCCCGATCCTCGAGCGGGCCTACCTCCGGTTCAGCAGCCCAATTCTCAAGCAACTCGCCTTCATCCTCAGCCTGGGCAGAATCTCCGGAGCTTTCTGCGCGGACTGTCGCGAGGGCGCTCCACTGCGCCGCCGCCGCTCCGTTTTCCCCACCCTCCTGTCCGGAAGATGCAGAAAGAATGCCACCGCCGCGCTGAATCTGTCCTGCCTCAAAAGGATCCATCTCACCCTCCTTACGAAACTGAGTAGACACAAGCCCGTGGTGACATGCTCTAGGACCTAAGACAGTTAGCTTTCGATAAGCTGACAGACCATCACCGCAAGTGGCACCGATGGCACGAAGCTGGCATGACCCTGAGCGCATGATTTGATCGGCCAATCCCCGACCGTAAGATATTTTCCGCTGACACGTTTCTGCGCACAAGCACGCAGTAGTGGCTCAAGTATAACGACCGCGCCGGGCGGCGGTGCCTTTCGCCAATTGCCTGCGAAGCAAGAGCGCACGCTGTCCAACGTCTGCCTCGGTCCTCTCTCGTGCCAAGACAATCGCTGCCGTGCTGGTATTCGCCGTTGGTGGCGAGCCCAACAATCTGGGTCTTTGCAGCGACACCGTCAGCTGACCGACAGGTGGGCCTGCTAAGGGCGGAGGCTTGCCAGCGTTGACGGTTCTCCGGACTTATCTGGCCGGACGAGATGGCAGACCGCGGGCAGCAGTATCGATCTATTGCCCAGGTTGGGCTCGTATCGGCCTTTGTCGAAGAGATGCTGGACGGCAGTCGCGGCCCACGCACACAGGCCTTCGAATCATCATTTGCTCTGCCGACTTAGCTGCTTCGCGGCCTCGGGAAGCGGAGGTGTACTTTAGCTCTGACGATGGAGAGATTGATGGACACAGGACACGCACAGCGGAGCGGGGCTTCCTCCCGGGACGCATTTGAAGAGGTGGAGCAGGAAAGCTACCTCGGCGGCTTCAATCGTGCCGTCGCGAATTTGGTCGAATCCTTGACAGGGTATCGGACCCCAGCCTGCGCGCGCGCACAGATCCTGGACAATTGGGTTGCCGAAGAAGGGCAGGGCGAAGCCGAGAATAGGCGACAGGGGCGCAGGCGAATCAGGAATTCGGATAATACAGGCTCGCGCTCGCTGGATTTGTCCTCGCTTACGCTGACCGCTCTACCCGCCGCCCTTCCGCCCAGGCTGCGGGAACTGCGCGCCAGACACAACGAGCTAAGCAGCCTGCCCGCCATGTTCCCACCCGGTCTCCAGCATCTTCTCATTAGCCATAATCGCTTGACCAGTTTGCCGGACAATCTTCCGGCGACCCTCTCTGAGCTGGAGGTTGCTGACAACGCCTTGACCAGTCTGCCTGCAAACCTTCCGGCCGGGCTCCAGATCCTGAACGCGAACGACAACCGGCTCACTAGCCTGCCGGACGCTCTTCCGAGCGGGCTCACATCGCTTGCGGTCAGTAGCAATCAGCTGACCGAGCTGCCCGACTCCCTCCCTTCGTGGCTCATTGAAATCAATGTCAGCGGCAATCAATTGACCAACCTGCCCGACCCACTTCCGAGCACGCTCCAATCACTCAATGTCAGCGGTAACCGGCTAACCAGCCTGCCCGAAGGTCTTTTAGATGCTCTTGTGCCGAATAATAGCCTCTACTACCCGCATCTTGAGAGCTTCGAGCTCGCCGATAACGCGCTGCCTGACCACGTCCTCGCTCATCTTGCGGCGGCTGAAGGGCCTCCGCAGCTTGCGCAGCAATCCCTGCATGAGGCTGCCGCACACTGGCTCACAGACGACCCGGCCGCGCTGGCCGAATGGCAGAACTTTGCCGATGAGCCGGGCGCCCAGGACTATGCCCAGTTCCTAGATCGGCTACGAGGCACTGTGAACTACGGCAATGACCAGTTTCGGCAGGCAGTGGCTGACAATCTGCGGCAAGCGGCCGCCAATTCGACATTGCGCGAGCAGTTCTTTGGGCAGGCTTCCGAGGCGAACACGAGCTGCGAGGATCGCGTCACCCTGCACTGGAATGGTATGCAGACCGCCCGCATCAACGCCGAGGTCAAGGACGGGGTCTATGACGATCGGCTTCGTGATCTGATCCAGCGCGGCCGCGTCGCCTTCCGCTTGGAGGCTTTGGACGAGATCGCGCGCGCCAGGATCGACTCGCTCACCAGCGGCAACCCGAACGTAGACGAGATCGAAGTCTACCTGGCCTATCAACATCGGCTGCGCGAGCCGCTCGAGCTCAGTCATCTCGCCCCTGACATGCGCTTCCTGGAGGTCTCTCACGTCAGCGAGGGCGATGCGACGGAGGCGCTTGACCTGGTCCGGGAACGGGAGGCAAGCGAGTTCACCGACTACATGGCCAGCAGCTGGCAACCCTGGGAGACGGTGCTGGAGCGCATCGCTCCGGACGAACATGCAGCGATGGGAGACCGAGTGCTCGAAGCCATGGGCGAAGTGTTTCAAACCCGCTTGGATCAGCGACTGGCCGAGCATGATCTTCTAGGCGATCCAGATGCCGAGCGGGTGCTCGGAGCCCAAGTCCGAAACGAGATCGCTGGTGAGATCAAAGGCGAGGTCATGCACCGTGTGCTCGCAGAGCGTGGCCTCGAGCTATGAGGCTCCGTACCGCCGCAGAGAAATTTATCATTGCTCTGCGGCGGTACAAAAAGATCGATCGTGAAGCTAGCCGATCGCTCTCAAAGGTGCTTTTGCACCTTCGAAAGCGGCTGCCGTCGATCGAGGCCTTTCTGTCTTGTCGAGCGATAAAAGGTCCTGCGCGCGAGGCAACGGCATAGCTGCGTGCGGTCGAAAACCTTTGGGACGAAAACTTCGTCGGTCAAAAAGTTGTCGAGGAGAGCAAGGCAAGTAGCGGCGAATCATTAGTTACGGGCGCTACCGCAGCCGCCAGCTCGGTTTGACGAGGAAGCTAGCTGTTCGCCAGGTCTATTTGACGCGTGCTTCCCGCGAGCTCCATTTTGGCAAGCAAGCTGTGGAGTTCAGCATGCACTGCGCTGGCAGCTTACGACCGCCAAGCCGTCGTGCAGGTGATGTCGTGCGTGCGCTCGCGCGGGTTGGTCCCAAGACTGCACAAGAAGCCTTGGGCCCCTCAGTCAAAGATTGAGCCCCATCGAAGTGAGCGAATTGAAGTGTGCCGGATGTTCATTGCCGAGTGGGCTTGGCATGCCCGTAAGCGAACTGCGCGCTGAGCAAACTGTGAACCTTTCTGATCACAAGAGGCGCTCGGCGTTGTTGCTGTGAGTCAGGACGGCCTGCACATCTTCTCGAAGAACATTTTCAGGTCGTTCTAATGGGCGCTCGCCGGCCACTGGGGCTGAACCTCCCTTTCGAAGCAGGACCTATGGAACACCAGCGAAGACAATTCGGTCTCTCAGGACGTCAGTCAAGAAAACGTGGAACACCAAGGCACGAGAGCGCTCCCAGTTGCGTCAAGCAAAGACCTTGCGAATCATCAATGCGCGCCTGCAGCAGGCTCACTGCCAAAGTTAATGCCAAGGGCGACAAGATCTCGTCACCTATGATCGACTCGAGACTGGTACCCGCTCAGGCGACCCATTGTCAGATCGGTCGTCAATTTCGTCGGCTCAAGCCGAGGGCTGGCGAAGAGGTGCGGCAAAACTGGATGGACTCCATCCTTCGTCAGGCGGCTTCGGATGCGACGCCTTTGCGTGCAGCAATATCCTGATCTCGTCAGCTGTTCGAAAGGTTGCGGCTATAACAATCGAGAATCTGACGCTTGCAGAACGAGCTGCTATTGGGCCGTAATCCACGCCGTACGATTGCTGCAGGGGTCTATGCAAACATGAGGAGAGCAGGATGGATCCGGTCGACCCATTCTTCGATTCAGGAGCCTGGATGCGCGAGTACGCCGCCCTTCAGGGGCGGGCTGGCCAGCGAGCAGGCAGCCCAAGCGTGCAGGGTGACTTTGAAGGGCGGCTGCAGGATCTGAAACTCCATCGGTCTGATGAAGGGAACTCAACTTCGCCTAATCGGTCCCCCGCAGCAGGTGGTCGAGCAGTCCGGCGGGGCGACTTCGGCGGTTCGATGCGGGTGCCGCCGCACTCCGCTTTTAGGGAGAGTGCGCTAGGCGGTACGCGTCGGAGCGTAGACATTCCCAACTGTCAGCTTCCAACTTCGGCACAACCGCAGTCTAGATTGCGAGACGATCTGTTCAGCAGCTCACGCTACAGCTTTCCGGACGCAGTGTCTGCCGCCTCGGCCAAGAGCGAAAAAAGTCGCGGGTTATGGTCACGCTTCAAGTCGGGAATCGGCAACGTCCTCGGCGGAAGTGGGAACGAAAAATTATCGCGCGACGCTGGCCAATCTGACGTCTTTTCGACGAATGTGCGAATTGATTATGCAAGGCAGCCGGGCCGGACGCGCGGGGTCTCTGCCGAGGACAAGGAGCTTATTGAAGATTTCAGAAACAAGGCGGCGGGTAATCTCAGCGACGGGACCATCAAGAATGCGGCAGCCGATTTGCGCCATTTGAGCGCGCGACTGAGCGACGCCGGCAGGCCCTCGATCGCCGATCGAATTCGCCGGGAATTGGAAAACGCGCAGCTGGAAAATCCCGATGTGGAAAACCACCAGCTTGAAGCTGAGCTCGATGAGGACGTGGACACCTACGCAAAGGACCGCGGCAGGCGCATCAAGGCGGCCCTGAAGAAGCTTCGTGAAGTCGGCGCCGGAAACACCCTGGCGGCGGATGTCCGCCGGCTGGCTCCTCATGCTGACGACGCAACCCTCATCGGCATGTGGGCGGCTGCGGAAAAGGCGACACACAGGATCGACCCAAAGACGATCGACAGGCAAACCCGCCGCATGTTCAGGCTGAGTGAGTGGCTGCAGACCAATGACAGGCCGCCGATCGCCGGTCGGCTGTCCACTCCTGGTCTCGCCCAGGATGTGGAGGCGTACAAGCGCCAAACGGAGGACAGCAAGATTAGCGCTGATCTGGTCAGGCTCGGCCGTTACCAGCAAATCCTTGAGGCGAACAGGGCACTTGGATTGCCGCCTCCTCAGGATCCGGGTCATCCTGCTGCGGAAGCTGCTCGGCAGGCCCGCTCGCCACGGGAGCTTCCCGCAACGCCCGCCACGCCGAGCGCGGGAGCTTGGGAATGGCTTGGAGAGCAAATGCATGGATCTGGTTCATCGATGCCGGCGCCGCAAAGCGGATGGCAGGCCGGCTCGTCCCAGCAGCTTCCCGCAACGCCGGCCACGCCGAGCGCGGGATCCTGGGATTGGCTCGGCGAGCAAATCCATGGTCCTGTGTCACCGCTTCCAGCGCCGCCCTGGGCCGCCCACGCTGATCTGCCAGTCGAACTTCCTGCGACTCCAGCCACCCCAAGCCAAGGCGCATGGGCCTGGCTTGGGCAGCAGATGCAAGAGCCCGCATCGTCGTCGTCAGTTCGGCCCCAATCGTCGAACATCTACGGCGGTCTCGGCTCCTTCGTTGATCTGGATCCACCTACAGCCCACGACTTGCGTGACGATGCGCGCTCTGCGCCAGCACCTGAATTTGCACCCGCCTCGTCGTTCGCAGGATGGCCGGGAGCGGCTCCGGAATTGCGGGACATTGGAGCGATCGTGGGCACCAACTGGCGCCACGGCTCCCAGCCGGCTTCAGACGTGTTGATCGATGTCTTGGGCAATATCAATTTGCTGCCAAATCAGTTCGGGCCAACTCAATTTGCGATCAATGGAGAGCGCTATTCGGCGACCTTTGGACCAGGCGGTCGCAGGGATGTCCGCCTGGTTCATCACCCGCGCGCCGGTGGGATGAACGAGGCCGGGTCATCCCGGCCGCAGCATCGTCCACCGCCAATCGCAAGCGCAAGGCAAACCGTGGAAGGTGTTGTCGATCTTGGCCATCTTATCCGGGGCGGCTGGGAGCATAGGGAGCGGTTCTTGCCGCCTTACCTCGTACGCGTTTTGGAAGGCGAGCGCATCATGCCGCAGCCCGGGCGGCCGACCTATTTCCAGATCCGCGGAGTGCCTTATAGGGGCGAGTTGGTGGAAAGCGAAGGGCGCCAGCGCGTTCGCGTCTATCCCGAACAACCTCGGTGAACAAGTATTCCAAATGCTCCGCCGGCGGCTCGCCCGAGGCGTTCTTCGCGCGTCGCTTGACCGGCCATGCACCCAATTTATGCAGATCGCAGAGTTGGGGCGGGAATACACGCCTGATTTCGAGCGCGATGTTGGCTCAGTGCGGATTCCGACGAAGTCGCCTCAAGCGAGCGCGGCGCGGACCCGATCGAGTCAAACAACCCATTCAAAACGGAAGTTTGGGTACAGGGTAAGCTGCCCTGCAAGATCCGCATCGGGCGAGTCAACATCCGGCAGGCGTCTAGTTGCATGACGATCGGTCCCACGCACGCGGCGTTTGCCTCATGGTGCCGCTTTATCATTGGCTCGCCGTGCCGTGTTCGTGGTGCTGAAACAGGAGCGCGTCGGCCCGCTCGCTGCGCCATGATTTAAGTCGGCGCCCAAGCCTTCTCATAAAAATTATCAAAATACCGCACTTGAATGGCCGGTACTCACGTCAGCTGGTACCATCACGTTTGCTGATACCGCACAAGGAGGAGCGAGCACGCCTGTCTCCAGGATTCCCCCAATTATCCCTGCGAACAGCCTATCGCCTAAATCGATGTGCCCTTTTTGCGGATTCCGATCGATGTCGCCCAGGATTCCGAGATGATCTCGCCCACCATTCCGATTTGAAGTCGCCCACCCGTTCCGAGATGATGTCGCCCACCATTCCGGGATGATGTCGCCCGGGTGACGAGACCTCTTCTGGCTCCCATAGGGTCAACCTTTCGGCTTTGCGAAGGGGGACCCTGGATGCCGACGGAGAGGCTTGCGATGCGCCGTGTGCGCGATGTGATCAGGATGAAGGCGGCTGGGCTGCCGAGCCGCGAGATTGCTCGGCGGATGGGCGCGGCGCCCTCAACAGTGCGGCTGACTATCCGGCGGTTCGAGGCCGCAGGCCTGAGCTGGCCGTTGCCCGACGAACTCACGGACGCGGCCTTGGAGGCCCGCCTGTTCGCCAAGACCGGCAACGGTAACCGGCAGGGTCATCGCCGCATCGCCGAGCCCGACTGGGCGGCGGTGCACCGCGAACTCAAGCGCAAGCACGTGACGCTGTCGATCCTGTGGGAGGAGTACATCGGCGCCGAGCCCGGCGGATACCGGTACTCGCGCTTCTGCGAGCTTTACCGCGCCTGGGAGGGACGCCTGTCGGTGACGATGCGCCAGGCGCACGCGGCCGGCGACAAGCTGTTCGTCGACTACGCGGGCGACGGCGTGCCGGTGGTGGTCGACCGCCTCACCGGCGAGCGGAGGACGGCGCAGATCTTCGTCGCCGTGCTCGGCGCCTCGAGCTTCACCTACGCGCAGGCGACGTGGACCCAGGGGCTCGCCGACTGGATCAGCGCCCATGTTGGCGCCTTCGCGGTGATCGGCGGCGTCCCGGCGCTCTTGGTGCCTGACAACACCAAAGTCGCAGTCATCAAGGCGAGCCTCTACGACCCGCAGATCAATCGCACCTATGCGGAGATGGCCGCGCATTACGGCACGGCCGTCTTGCCGGCGCGACCTCGCAAGCCGCGCGACAAGGCCAAGGTCGAGCAGGCCGTCCTCATCATCGAGCGCTGGCTGCTCGGCCGCCTGCGCCACCGCGTCTTCTACAGCCTCTCCGAGGTCAACGCAGCGATCGGCGAGTTGCTCACCAGGCTCAACGAGGAGCGGCCGATCCGGCGGCTCGGCGTGACGCGCCGCCGGCTGCTCGAGGAGATCGACCGGCCGGCGCTCAAGCCGTTGCCGGCGAGCCCCTACGTGCTCGCCGAGTGGCGGATCCGCCGCGTCAGCCTCGACTACCACGTCGAGGTGGAGAAGCATTATTACAGCGTTCCGCATCGCTTCGCGCGTGCCGAGGTCGAGGTGCGGTTCACCGCCCGCACCGTCGAGATCTTCCACAAGGGCGAGCGGATTACCGCGCATCAGCGCATGAGTGGCAATCACAAGCACACCACCGTGCCGGAGCACATGGCCTCCAGCCATCGGCGCTACGCCGGCTGGACTATCGGGCGTATCCGTCAGGACGCCGCCGCGATCGGGCCGGCAACCAGCGCATTGTGCGACCTCATTCTCGACGAGCGCTCGCACCCCGAACAAGGCTTCCGCGCCTGCCTCGGCATCCTCAGGCTCGCCGCCTCCTATGGGCGCGAACGGCTGGACGCGGCGGCTGCGCGGGCGATCGACATCGGCGCGCGCACCTATGGCTCGGTCAAGTCGATCCTCGCCAACAATCTCGATCGGCGTCCCGCTCACCAGCGCTCCGCGGACGATGCGCCGATCCTGCATGCCAACATCCGCGGACCGCGCTACTACAACTAGGAGACCGTCCCTTGCTCACCCATCCGACCCTCGACCGCCTCAACGCCCTCGGCCTCCACGGCATGGCCAAGGCCTTCGCCGACATCGAAGCCGCCGGTGAGGCTGGCAGCCTCGGTCACGCCGAATGGCTTGCTCTGCTGCTCGAACGTGAAGCCTCGCTGCGGCACGACAAACGGCTCGCCACTCGCCTGCGCTACGCCAAGCTGCGCCAGCAGGCATGCGTCGAGGACATCGACTACCGCACCCCGCGCGGTCTCGACCGCCCGCTGTTCGCCAAGCTTGTCGAGGGCCGTTGGATCGACGACCACGTCAATCTCCTGATCTGCGGCCCGGCAGGCGTCGGCAAGAGTTGGCTCGCCTCGGCGCTCGGCCACAAGGCCTGTCGCGACAATCGCTCCGTGCTCTATCAGCGCGTCCCGCGCCTGTTCGACGATCTGGCGCTCGCCCGCGGCGACGGTCGTCACCCACGCCTGCTGCGCGGCCTTGGCCGTGTCGATCTGCTGATCCTCGATGATTGGGGGCTCGAGCCGCTCGATGCCGGCGCCCGTCACGACCTCCTGGAAATTCTCGAAGATCGCTACGGTCATCGCTCCACCATCGTCACCAGCCAGCTCCCCGTGGACCAGTGGCATCTGCTCATTGGAGATCCCACCTATGCCGACGCCGTGCTCGATCGCCTGGTCCACAATGCCCATCGGCTCGACCTCAGCGGTGAGAGCCTGCGCCGAACCCGGCAATCCGCCCGAAAGACCTGAGCGCTGTGGACATGCCGCTGCGCTTGGACAACGCAACCGCGTTGCCCACATGCCCACAGCAACCGCAGAAGAAGAAAAAAGGTTGAAGTCGCGATTCCAGATTGACCGCGCGGCTTGACCGATGCCAGAGAACCAGCCGGCCAGAACGCCTCGCCGCTGGGCGAGATCAAATCGGAAAGGTGGGCGACATCGTCTCGGAATCCACGGGCGACTTCATATCGGTACGCCTGGGCGACTTCGTCGGAATCCGCACCCTTTTCGAACGCGGACGTCATTCCCTTCCTAAAGCTCCGTTAATTATTCATCATCAAGCAGTCGCCGAAGCTCCCCTGGAGAAAGCCCCTCCGGCTCGAAAGTAAATTCTTCTGGATCAATGGAGACCGGAGGAGAGGAGTGATCGTCCCGTAATCCGTGAAGTGCGTCGTGCAACTCCTTTTCCAGTTGCCGCAGCTCTTCTGGAGGGACGGAGGCTGGCAATTGGCTGGGTGCATCATCGCGAAGGTCGGCCTGAGGGAGCTGCTCCGAACTGAGTGCGACTCGCTCATGGATGAAAGCCGAGGTGGCGGGTTGATCATCACGCCCCTCGGTAAGCTCCTGTGTGTCTTCATCCTCGAGCAGTCGCCGAAACTCCGCGGGAGAGAACTGGTCCAGATCAATGACAAGCGCTTCTGGATCAAAGGAAAACGAGGGGGGAGGAGGATCCTCCGATTGCCGGAGCAGCTCGTTACGCAACTCCGTTTCCAGCTGCTGAAGCTCTTCAGAAGGCGGGGAAACTGGGGAGGGGATGGCATGGTCATCAAGCTGGTCTCGCAGGTGCCCAAGCTGCTCCTGACGAAGCTGCTCTGGATCGACTGCGACCTGTCCTTCGAGGAGAGCCGGGAGAGGTTGATTGTCGTGTCCCTCGTGATGCTCTTCTTGCCGGTTGGCTTCGTACGACGCGTGGTGCTGCGCAGGGGTGCTGTCGATGCGTGTCAGGTGTGCCAGTAAACCGGCTTCGGGATTGATGCGCGTCACGTTCTGGAGGGAAGGATTGAGCTTAGCGCGACGCCCTGGACGCACGATGGGCATGATGGCCCCCGTCGACCGAAAGGTCCGCAGATGCTCTAATGCTCTAACGAGACTGTTACTATCAGAGGCACCGCTGAACTCGCGCACGTCACTGCCATCGCTCAGCGATTTGCCGCCCAGCCGAGCAACAATGCTTGGTTTGCTTTTTGCGAAGAGCCAACGGCTATAGCCAAGAAGTGAACCTGCATGCTGCTTCGCCGTACTGGCCGCCGCGCCACTCTCAATAAGCGCTTTCTCAAGTCTGAAGATATCGGCAGCATCTTCGGGGTAAAGAGGCCGCTTGTCCCATCGTCCCCGAATTATGACGCCCGTTGAGGCGACCGGCATTGCTCCGCCACTTTCTCCTGAAGCGGCGCTTGCGCTCGGTTTCCGATATACCTGAACTTCTTGCGGATCGTTCAGCGTCCTTTGTCTTTTAGCTGCTCTCGATTGAGCTGTGTCATCTTCATAATTGACGGGGACCTCCTCGCTAGCCAGAAGATTGCTCCGGGCACGTGGATCCATCGCCTCGTCCGGGAATTGCTGGGCATGCTCAGATGCGTCCTTAGCTGAGGGGAGCGCGCGCGGTCGCCCACGAGAAACTAAATGACCGGAATCATGATAGGCTCGAAGGACGCTTATGCCTGTCTTCATGAGGGCGTCCTTCGGAAAGTAAGTATCTCGGTGATTAAGCAGGGATTGGTGGTCCTTTAGATCAGTTGTTTGGCCACGGGCGCGGAAATCATCCGCGAGTCGACAAAGTGCCTGAGTATAGAGCCTGACCGTGTTCGTTTGTGGGTTCTTCTCATCTACATATCGAGCAATCGCCTTGTCGATCAGGTCCCGGTCCTCTGTAGATAGATGGGGATAGGAGCTTTCACCGGCGACAGGAGCGGGTTCGACCTGCTTTGCCTCAGCCAGGTGCTGCTCAAAGCGATCTTTTCCAAACTGGCTCGTCTGCGGCTCTTGCGAGACTGCGTGCTGCACCTGCGACCAATCTGGCAAGTTAAATGCGTCATATTCTTGCGGGTCCACGCTAACCTCACCTCTAGGATCACCTGAACAGGTCTGCCTAGTCGGGTAAGCTTTCGAGAACCTGACGTGACCATGATTCCGCGCGGAGCGTTGTTCGCGGTGGCCAACCGCGGAAATGACGCGTTTGGAACCAGGCTCTTCTAGAACACTGCCTCGGCCTTCCTAGGATCTATCTCTTTTCCATAGGTTCTTATAGCTGGCGGACCCTAACAGGCTGGTCTGGCACAGATGCAGTTGGTCCCTTCACAATATCGCGAAGCCTCAATTCCCATGCAGCACGTGATGGTTGAATCAAAATGACCGTTTGCGATGATCAGAAGAATATCAACGTAGATACCAACAGATTGAGGGCGTGTTCAGTTTGGGGCGTGTGGGTGATGCTTGTGGGGTTATGAACGTATGATAGTCCCACACCGGCATATATTCCTGGAGCAAGATGGGCCGTATATGTTGCGGTAATTGCTGTGGTATCGCGATGCGCAAGCCGGCCTCCAGCCAAGGCTACATCCACCGCAAATTTGCTCCAGCTCGTGTTGCTAGCAACGAGCGCAATCAGATCGCTGGATCGACTGTCAAATGCGCCCCTCGCGTAAAGGCGAAGCTCATAATACCGGCTGATTCTATTCAGGTCCGCCGGAGCTCCCATAATGGAGAAGCCGCCGTAGATGCCTCGAGATGGGGTCCCATCTGCGTCGTTTTGCCAGAACTGCCTGTCCGCAGCGATGTAGTGAAAGTTATTCCCGTCTTCACTCCGCCGCGAGGGATCCGTCAAACTTGTGTACCGGCTGCTGTTGAAACCAACGCCCGCCCGCAGCCATGTGTCCGGTACGCCGGAAGCTGCCTTGCTCTTGTAGCCGGCTTCATCAACGAGAAGAATGCCCGCATGGGGCGTGCTCCAGTTCAAGCCCGTGGGATTTTCCGTTATCTGCACATAGGGACCATCTGGGCTAATCGAGCGCTGGACGGAGACCTTGTTGTATAAGCGGGGGTCAAAATTGTACTTCAGGTTGACCGCAGGCGTCGGTGCGGCATTGGTGCTCATGCCTGCCTGTAACAAGGCGGCCATGTTCGATCCTGTAATCCCTCCGAACAGGGTGCCGGCGAATTCATTTTGGTTTCTGAGGTAGCCAAGTTTTAGCTCTACGGTCCTGTCGAAGAAAGTCTGATAGTAGGCGAGCGTGTTGAGACCAACTCGATCTGGACCCGGGCGATCCCACGTCGAGTATTGCTGCTCGACCCCTAGGACGATCTGTCCGTCGGAAATGCCAAATCGGCTGAGATCGTAGGTCACTATCATAAAGTTTGCCGACGCGAAGGTCGGATTCTGGCCCATGTAAAGCTGGTTTGCGATAGTGCTTCTGGCGGCATTCGGCAGCAGGTTGTTTGCAAAGCTGTTCTGTGTCCAGCCGATGTAGCCGATTCCGACATCTGCAAGCGCCGATCTGACGCCGCCTTTGTCTTGATCGATCGTGTCCGCAGGGCCAGGTATGTTGAACCACAGTCCTTTTTCACGCAGATTATCGTACCTTGCAAAGTCGATGGTCGTTTGCGTGCTTGTCTGGGTAGGCCTGTCCGCATTAGCGCGCTTTTCGAAGGGCACACCGGAACTTGGTGCTGGCGCCGGGACAGGAGAGCTGATTTCCCGGTCGACCCGGAACTTTTCAACGTGGTCAGAAGCCTCTCGTCGTCTGCTGGCCTGATCCACTGGGTGGTTACTGGCATCAACCCCGCTCGCTCTTTGTGCAAGTACGGAATTGTTGAACAGACAAGCCGTCACCGAAACTGCGATAGCAAGCCCACGTTGGTTTCGCCTTCGTTCTAAATTGAAAGAATGTGCGGCCGCCGCGGAGCATCTCGGTGGCAAAGTCGTCTCAAGAAAGCAGTCAGGCACAGCGTACGTCGGTTCCATCTCTGCCAGCCATGAATAGATCGCGGCGAGGCCTGACTGGCCAAGAGTAAACCTCTTAGCGCTTTCGCGTCCGAGGGCTCGCAAGACGCGGTAGATCTCGATTTTTCCAATCAGAGCCGCTCACGCTTTGCAAAGCTGTTAGCTCGGGGGGGCATGGACCAGGATCGCAACCGTGCTTATGGCGCCGGTGGGCCGAGAGCGCGCCGCGAGCGTTGGCTTGTCAATGCTAACAACGAGCGCGAGGCTGTCACGGGCACAAAAGGCTTGCGAATGTCCATTTGCTCCCCCTGGCTCAGGCGCGATTTTGGCGGCGAGGCCAGGCTTTACAAAGCACCTCATTGGTAATTGTCGCGGAACACGATACAGTCGCCAAGCTGGCGGAGCAGCCGTCGAAGTTGCGCATCCGGCAATCCCAGCTGTCTGGCCTGCCGGCCAGGCGGCCGGAGCGATCGGGAATAGAGCAGCTTTCGCGACTACCTGCGAGCAAGTTGCTGGCTCTCTCAGTGCCGGTGTTGCGGCAAAATCTGTGTTGCATCCGATTTCTCGACGTGCGCGCGTTCGTTGGTCACGCTTGCCATGTATCCGTCGCCTCGAACAACCCGCCGAAATTGGTAGTTGAACAGTAACGATGATAGCTGGTCCAATCTGACATTGCGGCTCAGCCGCTCACCCGTGGCGGCTATTTTGATGTGCCGGATGAAGTTGCTGATGTCGTCAAGGCGCAAGGCGAGGCTGAGCAATCTGCCGGGTTCTTCGTCTGAATGATAAGAAAACGCTGCGCCATCAACCTGCGAGACCCAATCTTCGAGGGATGAGCGCAAACTGCGCCGTTGCCTAAAAGGGGTAAAATGAAAGCAGGAGCAGCCGGCCAGGAGTTCGCCAAGATTTCTTATTGTGGACGCTGGCAGCTCATTGAGCGCTTCTGAATCGCAGGCCGTTGATCGTCAAAGAAACCTGCTGGAATCGGATGTTGAGCGAGGAACAATGGATGTGAGTGATCCAGCTGCGCCTTCGGACTTGCGGCCGCTCTTGCACAGTCCGTCAAGACGAAATCTCGCAGTGTTTTTTGTGCTGCCGGTTCTCCTCGCTTGCTCGTGTGCTTCGGGAGCTTGGCTTTGGATTAACCTTGAGCAGTTCGGTGAGACGCCGGAAGTCCAGGATGTCGCTTCAACGATGAGTTCGCCCCCAGGGGACAGGCCTCTCCTGTCGGAGATGAGGTGGGCACAACAGAAAGCTGACGATGAGATCGTGATACTCAACCGCCAGTTCGATGCGCTGCGTGAGGACTTGAAAGGAATCCTGGATCAGATCAGCATGTTAGCCTCGCGAATAGATTCGCTGCAAAGTTCAACACCTCTGCCTCCTGCTGCTCCTGTGCCGCCTTTGCCGAAAGCCCGCGCTGTTTCAAGCGGCACCACGAAAGGCTTCGGCCGGCCCAAACCAGAAGGGCCTGTTTCTGTCGGAGGAGCGCCAGTGGTCGCAGGACCGAAGAAAGACGAGCCGTGAGGTCGAGACCGCTGCAGGCGTACCCGCTTCCAGCTGCCCCCGAGGAGGGCCATGCTTCGCAAAGCTGCGCCGATCGCAAATAGCGAAAGCTGAGGTGGTGCCGGCGTATCGTGTCGGAGTTTGATCACGATAGAGATCCTCTGCCGTAGCGGGCAGAGCCTTCCTCGAGGGTAGACCGCAGCGCCCCCATGCACTTCGTTTTCAATCGGCTCTCCTCTCATCAGCTCTCGCCAGTTTCGAGGCCATACCTGAAAGCCTCGTCATACCGCGCATCCTCGAGATCTGGCCTGTCTGCCCGGACGCGCTTGTTGGATCTCTCCATCGCAAGTAGCGTTTTGGATGTAGTCTGCTTACATGCGTGGCTTAGGTAATAGGAATACGATCGAGACAAGTGTCGAATGCGGCAGCAACTGCACGAATGACAAACCTATGCTCCTGCTTGACCCGAATAAATCCATCTTCAATGTCCACGATCCCATCTTTGGCAAGCATGCCTAGGCGGCCTGCAGAATCGAGGAGGAAAGCCGGATCAAATTCGTGAGCAGCGCAGATCGCTGGTATGTCGGCCTGCAAATCGCACATCAGACGCTCTATAATCGCGGCGCGAAGGCGATCTTCTGCGGACAGACAGTAGCCTTTTGAAGTGGCCAGGCGGCCGGCCTGAATGTGTTCCTGATACGAAGTGGTCGACATCTCGTTCTGAACGTAACCCTCACGCAAACGGCCGATGGCGGACGGACCTAAGCCGATCACCGTCTTGCAAGTGTCAGCCGAATAACCGAGGGAGTTGCGGCGCAGTCGACCAGCTTTCTGCGCCAGCGCGAGCTCGTCGCCGGGTAGAGCGAAATGGTCGAGCCCGATCTGGTGGTAGCCGGCCGAGACCAGCGTATCTGCGATGGCCGCGGCTTGCTCAGCGCGGGCAATATTATCCGGCAGCGCCGTCTCGTCGATGTGGCGTTGACGTTTCATATAGGAGGGGACGTGAGCGTAGCCAAAGACCGCAAGCCGGTCTGGCCGCATTGCCAGTACTGTCCGCGCGGAGGCTACGCAGGACCGCACCGTCTGATGCGGTAGCCCGAAGAGAAGGTCGAAATTGATGCGTCTAATCCCATGCTGGCGTAGACTGGCGACGAGGGAAGCCGTCACCTCCTCGCTCTGCACGCGGTTGACAGACCTTTGAACCACGGGATCGAAGCTTTGCACGCCGATGCTCGCGCGGCTGACCCCGGCCGCTTGTAACGTTTCGACCATCTCGGCCGTGAGTCGACGCGGATCGATTTCTATGGCAATGGTAGTTGTATTGTTGAACTGAAAACGGTGGCGTAGGAGTTCCATCAAGGCGAGAAAATCGCAAGGTGCAACGGTGGTCGGCGTCCCACCGCCGAAATGCACATCGCTCACCGGCAAAGCGCTCGGCACTTGCTCTGCGACCAAGCCTATCTCGTCCCACAGTGCTGCCAAATAGTTGCGAAGCGGTCGCTTGCTGCGCGCAAGGCTGGTAGGGAAGCCGCAATACCAACAAATAGAGCGACAGAACGGAACGTGGATGTAGAGCGATACAGGGTCGTCGGGCAGCAGCCGAGACAGCCATGTTGCACAAGTGTCAGCGCCAACTATCGCGGAAAAGTCCCGGGCGGCCGGGTAGATCGTGTACCAGGGCAGGCGAGCATCGCAATACTTGTTCAAAAGAGAGGTCTGCAAGTCCTAACTTTCCCATGCTCAGGTAAGCACAAAGCTGACAGATCCTCTCTCCAATGTCTTTGCGTTATGTCAAACGGGCGTCGTGGGCCGAACCAGAACTTCGCAACGTTGCGATGCCTAAGTGTCGGCAGAAGCGTTCGATGGACGTGAGGATGTCGTCTGGGGATTCGGTCCACTTGAATCGCAAGGGATTGGCATTGTGATAACTGATGAAGTCCAGAATGCCCGTGCGCACGGCCTGGGACTCTGCGATAGACGCCAAGCCGCATCTTCTTGTCGGTGATGAGCGCGAGGAAGCGCTCAACCGGAGTGAGCCAGGACAAACTGGTCGGTAGGAGCTCAATATGCGAACACAGCCGTTTCGCGAGCCAGCTGCGGATCAGTGGGGCGTTGTGTGGCGAGTCGTCAATGAGGAGATGGACATTGCGTCCGCGCGGGATGGCGGCCTCGATCGCGTCGAGGGACTTGGCGAATTTGCGGCACGGTAGCGGGAATAGCATTTGCCGATGACCTTGTCCGTTGCAATGTCGAGCGCCGCGAAGAGCGAGTCGTCAGACGCTTCAGGCCCGTCAGCTTTTCATCAGCAGTCACGCGTAGCAGGTAATCTCTGCTATTTGAGTTTCCTAAAAAGGATGAGGCCGCCTCGAAATGTTGTTGATTGCCGGCAGTCCCGCACAATTATCGCTTGGACCGATGTGCTGGCGCACGAGTCGTTGAGCGTAGACTTGCCTTCAGAATAGCCAGGTGGCACGAGCAACGCTCGCAGCGTTTTCGTGACATCGCCAGTCGCCGTGGTCGGCTCCCGACCGTCGAACGCGCGCCTCCTTTTGAGGCGGACGTGATATGGATGATAATCTCCATGAGAGTGCGAGTAGCGTCACAGTACAACGTGACGCAACGTGCGATTCAAGTCCTTTGGCACAGCGCACGAAGATAAGTTTGATCCAGTATCGAACACACAAGCCTCAATTCTGCCACGCTAGTTGTTTCATTGCCGCAAGCATCATCACGGATGTACTGATGATGTTGGGGCGACCCCAGCGCACTTTCCGTCCACGGCGAAGTGCGTCGGGGCGCTTTCGTTAGGCGGCGGCGTCTCGTTCCTGCCCGATGCGGTTCACACACCCGCAACGACTGTGAACGTCTTGCTAATTGCAAGAGGAGACCGTCCCGAATGTCTTCAGAGGCGAGACTATCTGCGATATTCGATTCTGCTTCACAGCTGGGTTGTTTTCGTTCTGACATTGCCTTTGTAGGCATCGCTCGCTGCCACGTTACGTGGCTCAACAAAGCTCATGATGTCGGGTGACTTGAGGTTGAGGCTATTTGACGCGCTATTCCGAGGCGAAGCATCCTTCGGCTCTGCACACGGCCAGCGAAGCGCTCATTACTCGAAAGCCTGCAGCCGAAATCGCTGAGGTGAAAGGCGCCCTCAAGTTGTAACCTCTTTCCAAGAACAGATTTTCGTGATCGCGTGAGTCAGTTTTCGGAGCTAGGAAAGACACTCGGACCAGACCCCGCTGCGGCCTCCATCATCGTGCCTGCCGATCTGACCGCGCAGGACCTGCTGCCAATCGCACTAAAGATAGAGTTGAGACTTTCAAGCAAAAACCAACTGGACGCCGGCAATGAGCAGAACCGTCACGAGAATAAAGTTGATTCCTGTCGCGTCCAGCCATTTCAGGCTGATTATCGTTCCAGCGACTGCCCCCGCCAACGCTGAGATCGCGTAAATGGCCAAATCTGGCGAGGGAAATTGCCCGGCGAAAAGGGCTCCGACGAAACCCACTGTGGAATTGGCCAAAATAAAGGGCGGTGATAGCGCCACGGTCTGCTTCGGTGACGCCCAATTCAGTGCGATGAGCAGCGGGGCGAGGAACACTCCGCCTCCCACCCCAGTCAGCCCGGAAACGAGGCCTAAGACCGCGCCAATGCTCACGCTCGCCCGCAGCGGAGTTTCGCGAGCGCGGCCAGCAGCTCGTCCCCGCTGCGTGATCATCGCTGCGCTCGCCAGAAGAAGAATGAGCCCCGTCAATGTTCTGTACATATGCTCACCGAGCACAATTAAGCCGCCGACGAGGGACGTCGGCATCGAGGAAAAGAGAAGCGGGCGCAGGATTGCCCACTCAACGACCTTGTTGCGGTTGAGGAGCCAAGTAGAATAAGTCGCGACAACAATGTTGAGACCAAGTGCCGTCGGGCGCATCTCTGTCGATGACATCCCAAACCATGCCATTAGGGAGAGGAACGCAGTGCCACCAGCCTGGCCAACGCTCGCATAGAGCAGTGAGATGATCGCGATGAGCAGAGAAGCCATGCTTCACCGATCTTGGCGGTGATTTTCGTCCTTTTCCATCAAGCTCATCATAATTCCTCCTTTAGGTGCGGCCGAGTTGTATTTGGCTCGAGGGATCCAGGCGAACTTCGCCGACACGCGCGGCTGGAACTGCAGTTGGTTCAAGTTCCTGGACGAGTGCCATGTGTGGATCGGCCCATCAATTGCCGACGTTGGCACTTGACCAGGCCGTAATGGGATTGCGTTAAGGTCCTAAAAAGGCGGGGCTTGAGGCGGCCGGCCGCAGTGAGCTGCCGAGGTGAAGTGCGGTGTAGCTCGCTTGCTGTCGCATTCCCTCGCAATGTCATGAATGCTTCGAGGTACCTACGTTGTACCCAACCGTCCGCGTTCGGAGCGAGTTCTGCGACGCCTGATTTTAGCAAGCTGATAGTTGGTATGGCATTTGCTGGTGCGTCTGGCCCGGGTCATCTCCCTGCTGGAGAAGCGCATGCACAGTGTCCTCTGCATCAAGCAGATCCCGCGTGTACGAGTAGCTCTCGTTGCGCCTGTAGCATGGCCCGCTTCTGAGCGTTCGGCTTTTTCGCGCCTGCCACGCCGGGCGGACCCAATGAGACGCCGTACAATGATGCGAAAAAGATGTCTTGTGCCTTGGCTATTCCGTGTTGCTCATCGATCGCGTTCGCGTCGCCGCCACAGGGCGGTGGATGAGCGAACGCCATGGTGATTCGCAATATAGGTAAAAAAGATGGCGTTCCTGTTGTCATCGTCTAGAAGCAAGGTCTTGATACGGACAAGGGGCGGGTCGAGTCCCGCATCGCCATGCGCATGCTCTACCTTACCTATATCGCGCGATTTTCGAGCACAGGATCTTCTCGTGCCATTCAAGACTACACGAGCCTCATCCGAGCACGATTAAATTCTATCCTCATGCGAGCTAAACAGGGCCTCGGGTCTTGCGGTTAGTACTGCTTGGTCCTTGTTCCAGGCGCAGTCCGCAGCCTCCCCACGTTCTATCATTGCCGCATGAGTAAGGTGGGCGCATCGCTTAGTCCTCATCGACGGCAAACCTCAACAAAACGGGCGGCAGACGATGATCTCCGATTTTGTCTGTTCGCTATCGGCGACCTGGACCGATCACTTCATCGCTCGCCTCGAAGCAGGGATGATGGCGATATCTCGGCTCCCTGACCATGCGATCAGGCAAGCGCCGGCAGCAGAGCGCCGAGTGCGGCGAATGGCGTCTGAATCTGGCGAGCGATCGCACTTCGACCTCTTCAGCTTCACCGAGTGCACGAACCAGACGCATTCCCTCAGGGCGCCGTTCGAGTTACTTGTGCGCTGTGCCGGCAAGGAAGGGTTCACTGAAGTCGGCCTACGGCGCTCTCAACGTCGTCCAGGCAATCGGGCTAGAGGACTGTCCACCTCCGATATGGCTGTGAAGTGGCCGCCACCGCTAATTTAAGCGCAAGTACCACACTATCGTCCAGTGGTCCGGCGGACGCCGATGCTTTCGCGACCGTTTTTGTGGGATCACGTCGCCGAACACCATCAACTTCAACCGGATGAGAGACGCGTCCTGGAGGAGGCGAGAGAGGCGGGCCTGAAGCATGGCATGAGCGTGCCTGCCGTTGTTTGGCCCGTTGGGTCGGATATCTGTGGTGTCGTTTGCATGGGACTTCGACGATGCTGATCCTCAGGGAGCGCATCGGGCATCTGAACACGCTCGCCTGTCTGATTCACGCGCCTACAGCGAGATCGCTCGTCCTCGCAGTACCTTTTGCGAGAAGAAAGTGACGCTCTCGAAGCGGGAGCTCAGTTGTATGCGGTGGGTCGCTGAGGGAAAATCGTCCTGGGAAATTGGGATGATCCTAGGAATCCGCGAGAATACAGTCAATTTTCCTGTCAAGAACACGATGCCAAAACTGGGTGCTGACAGCCGGATTCAAGCAATCGCCATGGCTATTCGCCTTGATGTTCTTTGAATTCGATTGAGCGACGATCGCTGACCGGCACATCTTTGCCTTCCGGCTTCAGGCGAGTTGAGCATCGTCACGAACTCGCAGATACAGTGCTCTTGGACAAGTCGGCTATCTCGCGCTGACCGAGGTTCTTGGACTTTCGTAAAGCCGATGGGCAGTGGAACGGGCGCAGCGATTTGCCTCACGAGTTGGGCGTGACGGCCTCACTCTATCTCGCGGGCGACCATTTGCTCAAATAAGCTCGCAGCTGTGGCTCTGGAACTGGGGCCGGAGAGGAGCACTTGAGGAAAGAACCCCGACCGCGGGTCGGGGTCCCGATTCATGCAAGTGCGTGGGGATCTTTATCGGGCAAACGGCGCGCCAAACTTGTAGTTAAGCCGAGCCGTGATGAGGTCGACGTCCTGATGCACGCGATCGGTGCCAAGTGCCGCTGGGAAGCTGATGTTGCTGCGCTGCATGAACAAGTGGTTATACTCGACGCCAGCTGACCAGTTCGGCGTGAGGCTGACTTCGGCGCCGGCGCCCAGCACGCCTCCCCAACGCACATCATCGTTTTTGCCACCCGCACTGGTTGTCGCCGAGTTGACCTGATAGGTGTTGCTGGTCACCGCAGCACCGCCCTTGCCGTACACTAGCACAGAGTTGAATGCGTATCCGATATGGCCGGTGAGTAGACCGAATGCATCTGTCGTGGTGCCAATGGTGTTTGCCGGGAAGGCGGTGCTAACATTGGAGCCTTTGAAGTCCGCCCAGTTGCCCTGACCTTCGATGCCATAGACCATGTTGAAGATGTGCCAACGATAGCCGATCTGGCCGCCAAAGGTGCCGCCAGCCGAATCATGACAGCCTTCGGAAGTGACGCCATTGAAATCCCAGCAATTGCGGCTCGTTCCCCAGCCACCATTGACGCCGACATAGTAGCCGGACCAATCGATGACTGGGGCTGCGACCGCCACCGGTGCCGCCTTGACCTTGTTAGGCTGCTCGGCCAAGTCCGCGCCGAATGAGGGAGCGGCCGCACCAAGTGCGCCGATGCTGGCAGTCAGAACTAGAATCTTTTTCATTGCAGTGTCGTTTCCTTTCGGTGCCCCCAGCGGCGTGCGTTTAACAACATGAACGCGAATTGCTGTAACTGCCGCACAACATGTCTTGGAAAGAAATGTGCGCAATCGCACGCCACGTCAGGTTGCGCGGCGCGCAACTCGCCGCTGCTCCGCTCCTAACGCGACGCTGTGGCTCGGCAGCGATCGCGTCGAGGCTTCGTCGCATAGGATCGTTAACCATGATCTGCGAGGCAGAGCGGCGGTGTCTGGCTCCATCTGTCGCAAGGGACGCCAACAGGCCGCGCCTAAAATGCCGGCCCGATGCGCGCCAACGCGATGCTTCGGGCAACACGGTCATGCTATCGCTCTTAATCGGAGCTGCGCGATGCCGACCGACCGCGCGCGCAATCGCCGGGTCGGGAAAGCCATTGCGGCTAGATATTGCTCTTTTAGTTGCGCAAAGTTGTGCCGAGCTCAGGGGTAGGAGAGAAAACGGTGATCGGTTTCCTGACGCCAGCGAATACCAGTGCGGCCGGCGCCTCTCATCGTCGACCCGGCCTGGTGTTCAGCTTACGGGTCTCGAGTCGGCAGATGAGGTGCAGAGGTAATAGCTTTTCGGGAACGTTCTCATCAACGAAGATGCACATGAGGAGAGCAAAGTTTGCTCGAACGCGCGCTGACCCGGTTGTTCTATCGCATTGCGCCTCTGAATGCGATGACATCAAATCGTCTCGACGCTAAAGGTGAAAGCGCCTCATTTCTGGCTCGACGGCGCCAATTCAGCCCGCAAGTTGCGTATCGCGTCGTTTGCCAGATTTAGAGTATTCCGTTCGCCGTTTTTTACCGAACATTCGAGGTAAGTGCGCAGCCGGCTATAAAGGACGGCCCTGAGATTATGTGCTAACAAGGGATCCGTCTCAACAAAGCTCCATGCCTTGTCCAATGCGGCGCTCACGACGGCGTCTGGCACCTGCGCGTGCTGGGAAAAGATCTGATCCATCTCAAACATTCCTCGACATCTTGAAACAGAGAAAGCTGACATTATGCAGCGTGCGTCAGCAAGCAGGGCGTCAGCCCGGCAGACTTTCTATCGAGCTGCTCTCGATGCTTTATGGAGAGCATATAGATGCTTGTTGAAAGTCCGATGACCGAAGGTCGCATCGCCGCGCCGAAATCGGACGAATTCGGAAAAATAGATAATCAAAATGCGGGTCATTGTTCATTGGTTGCCGGAGTGGTCCTGTTGGTCGGCATCGGTCAAAAATCACGAGATGTAGCTGCTCTTCATGCCGGAGCATCGGCACCAAACAGTCGCGATTGAAGCCGAGCAATGCGAAAATGGACAGGGCTGGTCATTTCTCGCGCTGCAGCCAAGAAGCGTCCAAACACATTGGCGCTGGTGATATCCGCTGCGGGATCATGTAAGCGTGTTCTGGATCCGCCGTGTCGGCTTTCTGACATAACTAAATGACCCATCGACGTTTTACTCACCCAGCCTATGCTTCTGCCCTGTGTGTGTGGCGCTTGTTCCAGGTCAGTCGCCTACACAGGGAGCGCGATGCAAGGGCAAATGCGATGCTCTCGAGAGGGCTCTTTGCCACTCGCGAAAGAAGCGGTGGCCGTTCGCTTCCGGGCTCAAAACAGAGCGAGCGGAGGGGAAGCCGGCACATTCGTAATAAACCTCAGTCCACTGCTGCACGTGAAAAAATGAGCTTGGCGATCGTCATTCGATTGGCGGAGGTTCGTAGCGCTTCCGGCAAAGCCGCCACAGTTTGATCAAAAAGGCGTCCCAAAACCCGGAGCTCCTCGGGGTAGTAGACACCGCGGTCTCGCGACAGTCGCATTTGTCCGCCGCCGGATCTGGCATCGCCAAGCTGGACGAGCTCCAGCTCCGCCGCAATCATTTGACTTATGAGCGCATTGAGCAGTCGGATCGCTTCAAGCTCGTCGCCTTCTTCGCGCATGAGTCCCGCCACGATGTCGAGTTGCAGATCGATCCGATCCTCGAGATGCTGTATGCGTGAATTGGAAGGGTCAAGTTCCACGGTATTTCTCCAAAGTAGTGAATGCAACGCAGGCTGACTAAAGGTATCGTTTTGCGTACGCCAAACGGCGGAAGCTCCGCTGGACAAATGAATGCTGCACGGCAGGTGTGCCGGTTTTCTAGAAAGGGGGCGCATAAGTGCCGCCAACGATCCAGGGGAAAACGAAAACTGTTGATGGCTAGCGATTTGAACGTATTGCGAGCCATCCAGCGCGCTCCGCAACAGCAGTGACTCCGTTCGGGGCCATGCAGCCGATTGTGACGCTTTGGCCGCAGGCCGCGATGACGGTGTCGGATAGCTGACGCTACCGGCCTGGTCGGAGCGAAAAGTCCAGCCCGCACCGGTGCAGAGGGCAGTTCAGCTGCCCAAGCTCTATGCTGCAGAGCATTTACCATTGCCGAACAGTTTGCCTGAGAGCTGACTTCGCGGAGCCATCAAGTATCATGCCAAAGGGATGGCCACGATGTTAGAGATTGCGCGGCTGGCTAAGATCGGACCTCGCACTGCATTCGCCCCCACATGTCTCGCTGCCAGGCGATGCTCGACGCAGCCGCGATAGACGTGAGCTGGACTGCGACCAAGCTGAAAAGGATCCATTAACACGCGACATTCGTGAGCTGTGCCTTCCGTAAGCCGGCGGCCGACTTATGCGGTGTTAGGCTCGAACTAGTAAAATCGAAAGTGTTGATGGAATGCATCCAGTTCGTTGATAGCGCAGCTATCTCAACTGCCTTGATGGGAAACCGGTCAATGGGTGTTTCCGGCTGTCTAGCCTTGGCAAGCATAAGAGATATCGGCAGATTGCTGATCCGCTGTTGGCGGGCCATGAGTGAGAGGGCAAGAGATAGCAGCGAATCGTTTTGACGAATCCCGAACTCTGAGTAGTCCCAGACCGAAGTGGGAGACGAGCAATCTCGGCAACTTCTATCCGGCAGCCCGGCTGCTCCCACTACCCTGGTATAGGCTAGGTAGTCTGTCCGACTGCGTCATACCGTCCCTCTCTCACTCGATCGTGGATCACAGCTTATGATCGAGAAAAGAGAATACGTGGATACTGAATCTGACAGCAAGCGCCGATTGCATCCAGCTAAGCCCGTGCTTGACCATAAACATGTGAGCTTCGCTCTTCCTATCTTGAACCTGGAATCACTCGGCCGCAGAACGATCATGTATTCAAACCCGTAGAAGGACATGGCCACCTTCAGAGACCCTATGACTGGGCGGATCACGCAAAGGGGGCTGCTATTTGTCTATCATCGGACGTAGCACCTCTGTCTGGTCAGGGCTGGGTAGCTCTGCGAGTGCGGCAGCGAGCGCGAAAAATGCTCCGAGAGCGACGAGTATAAAGCAGCCAGCGAGTATCGCTGCGAAGACCTTCTGAGAGCGTTTTGTCATTCGCGAGATGTCTCGCTTCGGGCGCCGGCTTTGCATGAGAATCAGTGCTCCTTGACCCGTTCAACATGGCCGTTGCGCCATCGATAAACGAAGAATCCAGAGGCCGAGTTGTCGCCCTTTTTATCGAACCGGACCTGCCCAACTACAGTATCGATCGGCCGTGAACGGAGCGCGCTGGCGACGCGCGCAGCGTCGAAGGAGCCGCTCCGGTTCACCGCTTCTGCCCAGGCTTGCACAGCTGCATAGGCGTATAGCGTGTAGCCTTCAACGGACAGGCCGGAAGCTTTGAGACTGGCGGCCACTGCGGCCGCGTTGGCATCCCCAGCGGGGTCAGCCATGAAGGTAAACAATGTGCCATTCCCAGCGCTGCCGGTGATGGCCCAGAACTCGGAGCTCATTAGCGGATCGTTGGCCATGACTATGAAGTTTGCGTTTGCTTCCGACGCCTGGCGTGCGAACAATCCAATTTCAGTGTGGTAGCCGCCGATATAGGCGACGCGCACCCGATCCTTCTTCATTCTTGAAACCAACGCTCTGAAGTCCTTTTCACCGGCAATATAGCTTTGCCGGCTGACTTGTCGCCCGAACCGATGAAGCTGGGCTTCGACCACGTCGGCAATACCCTTGCCAGCCGTGCTCTTGTCATCGAGCACCGCGATGCTCTCGTTGGGGTGGTTCGCCTGAATGTAGTCGGCGGCAACGATTCCCTGTCGGTCGTCGCGGCCGCAGATCCGAAAGACAGTTTCGAGCCCGCGCTCCGTCAACAGAGAACTTGATGAGCCTGGTGATACCTGAACGATGCCTGCTTCGGCATAGACGTCGGAGGCCGGGATCGATGAAGCGGAACAAAAATGGCCAACCACCAACAGAACCCGCTCTGTTGCGAGCTTATTCGCGACTGCGACAGCTTGCCTTGGGTCGCAGGCGTCGTCAACGACACTCAGTACGACCTTGGCATGGTCGGGAAGTAGGGCCGAAGCATTTATGGCCTCGACTGCCGCAGCCGCCCCATCGCGCATTTGCGCGCCGAACGTTGCGCTGCTTCCAGTCATTGGGCCGGCCACCGCAATCTTTATTTCAGAGCCGCGCGCGAAGGGAGAGGCAAACGCGCAGAAGAGAAGCGCTGCTCTCGCAATAGAGGCGGGCCGCATATTTGACATTCCGATGGTCACCTAAAGTAAAACCGCATGTACTTGTGACCAGACGCCCCTGGTCGAGGTCGCTTGCCGAGGCAAACGTTCGTTAGTTCGACGAACCCCCATCGGCGATAAGGTTCTACAATCTGACGTTACGTGCGGATCAAGCCCGTTGGGAAGAGCAGTGGATGCTTCGGGGCGCGGATCGTTGGACAGAGTCCAACCTGTCTGTTTTATCCGCTAAATCCCATAGCCGCATCAAAGAACGCGGGCGTCAATCCCGCGTATTTAAACCTACACTAGGTGAATGATGGAAGCGTGCGCTGCTGCCAATGCTCGTGAATGCATCAGTACGGCTGATCTTCCAAGCCGCCTAGGGCGAGATCGAGATATTGCATCAGGCAGGGATCCCAGCCAGCCAGGCTGCGGGGCGCGCTTAATCGTGAGAGTACTTTCAGGATCATAGAGACACGTGAATCGGCGCCGGCGATTTCGCTGATCAGCAAGCGTGCAGCACCCGCGACAGCCTTTGCGCGCTCGCCGCAAGGATGTTCGCCTCCATCCATGCATGCGCGAAGGTCGTCACGGATTCGACGCCAGCGGTCCTCGCGCTCCGCAGCAAGATTGCAGGCGCATCGCGGCGGATCATCACGCGTCTCCGCCCGCGACATCGCATTGAGGGTCGCAGGCAGCTCATCCACACTTACCTTCGCGTCGCCGTCGATGGTCATGTTGCGCAAACGGTCGCGCAACAGAGTGGCTCGCGCAACTTGGAGCTCTATGCGCTCTAGATGCTTGCGCAGGAGGTCCGTAAGTGAGGTCGTGCCCTCCATAGCTTTACGGATCTCGACCAGCGAGAAACCAAGCTCACGCAGCGCACGGATTTGGTGAACCCGTTGCAGGCTTTCTCGGTCATACATCCGGTGACCACCGTCGGTTCGCTCCGTGGCTGCCAAGAGCCCAGTGTGCTCATAATGGTGCAGCGTGCGTACCGTTACTCCGGTCGCATCTGCAAGTTCGCCAATGCGCCATCGACGCCGTCTTGGTGCAGGTCTGTTCATGTTGTTCAATTTCAAAGCCTACAACCTGACGTCACGTGTGATTCAAGCGGCTTTGTAAGCTCCAGCTAAATCGTCTTCCATTCCAGACCGCGAGTGGTGACTATCCTTAAGATGGCAGCCGATCAACCTCGGGGGAAAGGGTAATGAACAAGTTCATCAGGCGCGCCAATTGAGCATCGCCAGCGGCCGTACGCTCCAAGATGAGTTTGGCGATAGCTGTGCGGTTGTCTTGACTACGCATCGATGGGGGAAGCGCGTTGACGGCGTGGTCGTAAACGCGTCCAAGGGCCGAGAGCTCTTCCGGATCGAAGACTCTGCTGCAAAGATTCAACGTTCAACTCCTCTTTTGTTTGCATCAAGCGCAGCGCGCGTCGTCAAGACGTTTGGCTGCGATAGGGCCAAAAGAAGACATAGGTGCGGCATTCAGTCGTGAATGTCGCGATGTCCTGCACCGTGATGCGACAGGGCCACACGGTGCCGGACACTTGCTTCGACAGCGGGGCGGCTCCCAGCCATATGCATGCTCGAGGGCCGCGGTGCTCACAACGCAATTTAGCAGGCTCAGAAGAAGCTGGTCGGATCCGTTCATCGGAAGCAGTTGCTGACCTGGACAGTTGACGACGTGAGATCGGTGCATGTCCTACTTCTTTTGGCAGGTGCGTCCCGCGGCCGGGTGTGTAACGCTCAGCGTGGATGCATTGCTCAGCTGCATCTTCAAACTACGGCGACACTGTGCAGGTTGGAGGAGCTAACGCGACCGTACGAAAGGCGAAAGATTGCCTCAAGGGTCGTCCGCTGCGAGGGTCTCTATTGGTGGGCAATGAGAGCTAACCATGGGAGAAGTCTGTGTGGTCTCAGCTGGCGCGGAACGTCTTCACGACGCCGGCGAGACAGATCGTACATGCCCCGCGGCGCGCGATTCTTGGCAAGTGCTAACAGGGGGCTCTTGTGCTGTTGCCATGCGGGTGGCCTCCTGCAGGAAGATTTCCCGCAGCCACAGGCTTTCCGGGTCACTGTTGTGAAGCGCGGGCCATTGGACCGCCTCAGTGAAGGCCGGGAGTTGATGCGCAAGCTCGACGATCTTAAGTGGCATCGTGCTTTGGAAGTGCCGAGCGAGGCCCAGTGGCATCGTGCCGATGCGGTTCGTCCCAAGCAAGAGCGGCGGCATCAGGCTGAAGCTCTGCACGAGAATGTCGATGCGCCGGGAGGAGCCGGGATCGATGAAGAAGGATTGCTCAACTGCGGTCGGGGGCACGCCTTCGTTCTTAACTGCAACGTGGCCCATGGACATATAGCGATCGGATGTAAGCCGGCATTGCAATTCCTTATTCGCCCCGCAGCCTACGCAGACGAGTCTCTCATCGAATAGCGCTGCTCTGGGGTGCGCGCTCGACAACAACAAGTCCGGCAGTATGACAAAATCGAGCTCACCCCGGCGGAGTAGCTCCTCGTGCTGATCGGTCGGCGCCACCAGTTCGAAGCTGACGGCCGGGGCCTCTCGCGTGACGCGCTCCACGACATTTCGGAAGAATACAATTGTTATAGAATCAGAAAGGGCAATCCTGAATCTGCGGTTCAGTCGGGCTGGGTCGAACGCGTCTCGCGCAATGATTGAAAGTTCAATGTGCATTAGAGCGTCCCGCACCGGAGCGCCCAGCCGTTCCGCGCGGGAGGTCAAGACAAGCTCGCGGCCCCTCATTCCAAACAAATCATCATCGAAGTACGAGCGTAACCGCGCCACGGCTGCGCTCATAGCCGGTTGGCTGAGATGGAGTTTTCGAGCCGCCGAGGTTAGGTTGCGCTCCGTTATTAGAGCATCCAGCGCGACGAGAAGATTTAGATCTAGACCTTTGAAACGCATCTCTTCCTCTCCGGGACAAACGTCTTTGCGGCACAAAAGCGCGGGCTGGCAGCTGCGTCTTGAGCAATCGTCTCGGCTCGCGCGAATGGACGTCGGCGCATCCGGTATCGCGAAAGAAGCTCGCGAAGTGATCGCTAGAATAGAGAGCAGCCGGTCAGCAGCGGCGGGAGAGGATCAGGAGCCTCCAAGCTGATTGATCTCACCGGCTCCGGCTAACCACGCAGCGGAGCTCGCTGACGCAAGGTCAACCCGGCCGCCGATGGCGCGGTGAGCTCGCCAAACCGCCCCGTCGACAGCTGCGCCTTGCAGCGCCACTCAGGATCGTGATCCTACAATCTGACGCAATGTGCGATTCAAGCTATTTTATTAGCCAAGAAAAACATCTGCACTGGAGAGATGTTCTTTGTTCTTCCCGCGACAGTGCAGCCGAAATGCAGCTCAGGTGCATCAAAACCATTTCTGGAGTTCATCGCTTTGCACCTGGGAGCGCCCTCGCGACCAACCGCCGCAGTCGTTCTTGGATGTTCAGAGTGCGGCGGACGATAATTCTAACACCGCCTGCGAGTTGGAGGTTTCTGCTCCCCAGATGACATGTTGGATGCCTCATCGAGCAATATCCGTCGCATCCAGATGCTCGCAGGATCGGTATTGTGGAACGAGGGCCACTGCAGGGCCTCTGTGAAGGTGGGTAGAGGGAGAGGCGGTTCGATGATCCGCAGTGGCATCCGCTTTTCAAAGTATCTGGCCAGGCGGAAGGGCATCGTGCCGATACGGCTCGTGCCTAATAATATAGGCGGAATCAGGCTAAAGCCTTGCACGACGACCTCTATTCGTCGTCTGACACCGTGCTCAAGCAAAAACCATTCTTCAAGGTTCGGTCTTAGTGCCCGCCCGAACTTGGCAGTCACGTGTCCCATCGAGATGTATGTTTCAAACGTAAGCTGCCGGGATAGCTGCTTGTTCGCGCGGCATCCCACGCATACGAGGGTCTCGTCGAACAGCGTCGCCTTAGGATGCGCGCTCGACATGAACAGTTCCGGCAGGATCAGAAAGTCAACCTCGCCCCGCCGGAGCAGCTCATCCGGTTCATCGGAAAATGGCAGCAGTTCGAAGCGCACGGCGGGAGCTTCTTGTGCCATGCGGTCGACGATTCTGCGGAAAAACACGATAGTCATGAAATCCGAGAGAATGACCCTGAAGCGCCGACTGGACTGAGTCGGGTCGAACGCGTCTCGCGAAATGATGGAGAGTTGGATGTGCAGCAGGGCCTCGCGAACCGGGCCTGCAAGCGACTCCGCACCAGGTGTCGGGACGAGTTCTCGACCTTTCATAGTGAATAGTTCATCGCGGAAATAGGTGCGCAGCCGTGCGACAGCAGCGCTCATAGCGGGTTGGCTCAGGTTAATTTTGCGAGCCGCCGCTGTGAGATTGCGCTCCGTCATCACGGCGTCGAGCGCAACGAGAAGATTTAGATCGAGTCCCTTGAACCGCATGTCGTAAGTCTATCCATCGTGTGGATGTGTTGTATCGAAACAATCGATTTTACCAAACTGCGGGAGATTGGATAGCAAACTGAAGTTTGGAAAAATAATTAGGCCCACCGCGATGCTCCTTGATCGTTCACGTGCGCTCGCTGAAAGTCTTCCGGATGGGAGAGCGAATGGCGTCATCCGTTTTTGAGGATGCCTATAGGTGCGCGGCGTTGCTTCTTTTCGGTGCTAGGCCCGCTCGATCGGGCTCGAAGCAAGTCCCGATAAACCTTGGTATGCGGATTTCAACCGTTCCCATATTTGATGTTTACTCGCGTACAATTGAGAGCGCTTCAGCCTCGTTCTACTGTCGAGAAATAGCGGCAGAGCAGTTTGCGAATGCCAAGCTTTGCAGGCCCGTTTCAAACCGCCTGCTTGTCCAGCGTATTCGGGGCGTCTTGAAGATGTTTAAGAAACAGTTTGGTCCGATGCCGCTCAGATGCGCCATCGATGAGGGCCCGCGCCTAAATGGCTTGCCGCAAGACCACAATATGCCGGATTGCGCCGCGAGGGGAGGGAGAAGAGCTCTCTGGCGCAAACAGGATCTGGCTTGTCCAATCGCCTCGAAGGCATCTTCCGACATATCGCGCGCATGGCACATCCGCCGGATCAAATGTGCGGACAAAGCCATGGCTCCGCTGCATGCAACGCGAGGCGTGCGAGCGCAGAACCGCGGTGCCGAACTCAGACACAGCATGGCGGCGCGTTCCAGTATTCATCGTGGTTCAGCGGGTAACGAGGCCTTGTGACCATCTCAACTGTTACAAGGAAGCTTGCCATGAACATTGCGGTATCTCCGACTGCGGAGGGTGCCTCTGCGCGCGCTCAGGTACAGTGGCGGCGTCGGTGGGAAAGCGAACTGGGGCTTACCGAGCACGCCGAGCTCGCTGAGTTCTTCCGCAAGAGTTACGGCCCGACAGGTGCGTTCAATGCGCAGCCGTTTCAGGGGAGCCGAAGTTGGGCCGGCGCAAGACCCGAGGTTCGTGTAGTTGGTTACGACGCGCGCGGGATAGCAGCACACGTCGGGCTACTACGACGCTTCATCAAAGTTGGCGGAGCCGATCTCCTTGTGGCCGAACTGGGATTGTATGCGGTCCGTCCGGATCTCGAGGGGCTCGGAATAAGCCACGCAATGCGCGTGATGTATCCAATACTGCACGAGCTGGGCGTTCCGTTTGGCTTTGGCACGGTTCGACCGGCGCTCGAGAAACATATGACGCGACTGGTCCAAAGGCAGGGGTTCGCCACTCTTATGAATGGCATCCGCGTGCTCTCCACGCTGCCTGACGTCTATCCCAATTTGTCGCCGACCCGCATGGAAGACGTGATCGTGGTGGTGTTTCCAGTTGGTCGCTCGATCACTGAGTGGCCGGCCGGGACGGTGATTGATCGGAACGGGCCTGAGTTGTGACAGAGCGTTCCTCCCCATCTGTTGTCCGCTGCGACTACGCTGACGCGAGCGGAAATCCGGCTGTCTACTTGACCTTTGACGACGGGCCGAACCCATTTTGTACGCCTTCGGTGCTCGACGTGCTGGCGCAACATCGGGTCCCGGCGACGTTCTTCGTCATCGGCACGTATGCGATCGAGCATCCTGAGCTGGTCCGACGAGTGGTTGCGGAAGGGCACGAGATTGGCAACCATACGATGACGCATCCTGATCTATCCAGATGCGGCCCTACGGAGCTTCACGATGAAGTGCTGAGCGCGAGCGAGGCGATCCGTCTGGTGTGCCCGCACGCCTCGCCCCGGCTTATGCGAGCACCTTACGGAATATGGACGCAGGAGGTGCTCGCAAAGACAGCAAGCGCCGGCCTCACAGCTCTGCACTGGTCGGTCGATCCGAGAGATTGGTCCCGCCCTGGGGTCGAGACAATCGTGAATTCAGTCCTAGCGAACGTTCGCCCGGGTGCAATTGTGCTCCTGCATGACGGATATCCTCCCACTGACGAGCGTCTGGGCGCGGATACCACGCTGCGCGATCAGACCACGATGGCGCTGGCTTTTCTAATTCCGGCACTACAACGGCGCGGGTTTGCAATCCGTCCACTCCCTCAACTCCACTGAAAAAACGACACCCAATGGACCTGCTTGCGACGACCAGTGCTGCCGCCGTTTCATCATATGCGCTACTCTCGACTGTCTATAAGAGTCTACAAGCGCTTTATGCCCAACCGGCGATGAGCTCATCGCAACGAGACAACTTGAGACAAGCCGAGGTGTTCCTTCCTACTGTTGACGTCATCGTGCCGTGCTTCAACGAGGATCCAGACACCCTCGCCGAATGTCTGGACTCGATCGCCTGTCAAGACTACGCCGGAAAGATGCAGGTCTATGTGGTCGATGACGGGTCTGCAAACCGCGACGCTGTCGGGCCCGTGCACCAGATGTATGCCAACGATCCGAGATTCAGTATCATTTTGCTGCCAAACAACGTAGGAAAGCGCAAGGCGCAGATAGCTGCAATACGTAGCTCATCCGGTGATCTGGTTCTCAACGTCGACTCCGATACGATCCTTGCTGCTGACGTCGTCACAAAGCTCGTATTGAAGATGCATGATCCGGACATTGGTGCGGCCATGGGTCAGCTGATCGCCAGCAATCGCAACCAGACCTGGCTGACCAAGCTGATCGATATGGAATATTGGCTCGCGTGCAACGAAGAGCGTGCGGCGCAGGCGCGCTTCGGTGCCGTCATGTGCTGCTGCGGCCCATGTGCCATGTATCGGCGATCCGCACTCAACTTGCTACTTGACCAATACGAAGCGCAATTCTTTCGTGGGAAGCCGAGCGACTTCGGCGAGGACCGCCATCTAACGATACTCATGCTGAAGGCGGGGTTTCGCACCGAATACACCCCGGACGCAATAGCAGCTACGGTCGTCCCCCACAGTCTTCGGCCGTATCTACGACAGCAACTGCGCTGGGCGCGCAGTACCTTTCGGGACACGTTTCTTGCGCTGCGCTTGCTGCCAGAGCTCGATGGCTATTTGACGCTAGACGTTGTCGGGCAAAATATCGGCCCAATCCTCCTCGCCATTTCATCACTTGCGGCGCTCGCACAGCTTCTGATCGGCGGCTCGATACCCTGGTGGACGGGATTGACGATTGCAGCGATGACCATGGTCCGGTGCAGCGTCGCAGCGCTGCGTGCGCGCGAATTGCGGTTTATCGCATTCTCTCTTCACACACCCATCAACATCTTTCTCTTACTTCCCTTGAAGGCCTATGCGCTTTGTACATTGAGCAATAGCGATTGGCTATCGCGGAAAGTAAGCAATGTGCCGGTGGATGACGAAACGCAGCGTGTCCTTCACCCGAACGTCGGAAGAGGTGCGGCCAATGCGGGGGGGAGCCCCGCGCCCCTCCATAAGGCGGGTTTGCCGCATCGTCCATCGAGCGTGGTGGCGACGGAGAGTGTTTCCTGTCGCGATCATTCGACGGCCTTCAAATAGGTGCCCGGCTCATGACTCTGGACGCATACCATCACTTGTTAGAGCGAGAGTTTGCCGCCGACGACCCATGGAGCCTCGACAGTAGTTCGTTCGAACAAGCGCGATACGCAGAAATGCTCCGGATGTTGCGTTGCAATGGAGCAGGTGCTTCGTCTGCTCTCGAAGTAGGATGTGCGGCCGGCGCATTCACAGAGATGCTGGCACCGTTATGCGTGCGGCTTACCGTGTTGGATGTCATGCCGCAGGCGATTGAAAGAGCCCGACTGCGGACCAGTAAGTGGTCACATATAACTTGGGTGACCTGCGGCATTCAGCGGTTCTCGACCAATGAGCAGTTTGATCTAATCGTGGTAGCCGAGGTTCTTTATTATCTCAAGGACGTGGCCGAGATGCAGGCGGCGATTCGCAACATGGTGAGAATGCTTGCGCCAGGTGGCACTCTGATTTTCGGGTCTGCACGTGATGAAATATGTCAACGTTGGGGGCATGCTGCTGGTGCGGAAACAGTGATTGCTCTCTTCAACGAGAGCCTATCAGAGCTCGACCGTCTAAACTGCCATAGCGGGTCGGCCAACGAAGACTGCTTGATTGTCCGGTTTCGGAAGCCGGACGGCTCGTCAGAACAATCACACGTCGGTCATTAGGCCAGGAGAGCGTATGCGCATTTGCGGAATCAAGTTGACACATGATGGGGCAATTGCCGTCATCGAGAATGGTCGCCTTCTTTTTTGCATGGAGCAAGAGAAGCGCGGCAACAGTCCACGCTATCAGTCCGTCGACAATCTCGACGCAGTTCTGCACGCGTTGGCGGAGCATGGCCTGGACCCGTGCGATATTGATCAGTTCGTCATTGACGGCTGGGACGGCGAGAAAGAATCGCAGTTCCAAGTCCTAAGCGGAGCGGTGCCGGTCGCGCTGAAAGGGGCGCCATATGTCGAGCGTCATGCTGAGGGCCTTCTCGATTCTGTCGACGGCTTTGGCCTCATGCTCGGAGGCAAAGAGTTTCCATATAAAAGCTACCCGCATGTCACGGGCCATGTCGCGTCAGCATATAGCACCAGTCTCTTTGCAGTCGCGGGAAAGCCTGCGTTCTGTCTGGTTTGGGATGGCTGTATCTTTCCACGTCTTTACTATGTCGAACCTGGCGGGGCGCGGCTCATCGCAGCGTTGTTTCCGATGATTGGACACGCCTATGCTGCCGCGGGCCTTCACTTCGGGCCATACCGGCAGCCGAACCGCTCCAGTTGGGATCTAGGTATTGCCGGCAAGCTGATGGCCTACATCGCGCTTGGCTCGGTCGACGAGAGCATCGTGGACGTGTTTCAGGAGCTTTATGAAACATGCTTGGCTGGCAACACGGAGCAGGCTCGCCGCTACCGTGAAGACATCAACAATGCGGAATCGTCTCTTGCTGCTATGCACGAGTTCTTCGAGGCAAGCGCATTGCGCCTGACGGCTAAGCGAGCGGAGGATGTCCTTGCCTCGTTTCATGTTTTTCTGGAGCGTCTTCTTGTTAGGGAAATGTCGCTGGTTTTGCTCAGATATTCGTCACTCCCCGGAGCGCGAAATCTATGTATCGCCGGAGGTTGCGGTCTCAATATCAAATGGAACAGCGCGCTTCGCGCGAGCGGATTGTTCGATGATGTCTGGGTGCCGCCATTTCCGAATGACAGCGGCTCGGCAATCGGCGCGGCGTGCGGCGCTATGGCAGCGCAAGATGGCTTCGGGCCGTTGGAATGGTCTGTTTACAGTGGTCCGGCGCTGCGGGAGAGCGAGATTCCACCGGACTGGGAAGCGGCGCCCTGCAGCTTGCGTGAACTTGCGTCGATTCTTGCAGACAATAAGCCCGTCATCTTTCTTACCGGGTGTGCCGAGCTTGGACCGCGGGCCCTGGGTGGTAGAAGCATTGTAGCAGCTCCGACGTGCCCGGAAATGAAGGATCATCTCAACGACATAAAACTTCGCGAGCACTTCCGACCGGTGGCGCCGATCTGTCTGGAAGATCGCGCGGCGGAGATCTTTAACCCGGGTACGCCAGATCCTTACATGCTGTTTGATCACCAGACCCGGGCAAATTGGCGCGACAGGATCCCCGCCGTGGTCCATCTTGACGGTTCGGCGCGGCTGCAGACGATCTCGCGCAACTCACCTCATAAAGTTGCCGCGCTTCTCGTCGAGTTTGAGCAGCTCACGGGCATTCCGCTGCTCTGCAACACGAGCGCCAACCTCCACGGACGGGGCTTCTTTCCGGACGCTGCAGCGGCCTGCAAATGGGGGCGTGTCGAGCATGTTTGGTGCGAGGGCATGCTCTGGAGCAAAACGGTCGTCAAGAAGCCATCGTGCACGGAACGGCTTCTGCCAGCCTAAGATGAACATGTCCACTGTGGCAATCGACCTTGCCGGCCTGAAAAAGTCATTTGGCGACAAGCTCATCGTCAATGACCTGTCATTCTCGGTCGCGCGCGGAGAGTGCTTCGGACTGCTTGGGCCAAATGGAGCTGGCAAGAGTACGATCGTACGAATGCTCCTCGGCATGATTTCGCCCGACGTTGGCACGATTACGCTCCTCGATGAGCCTGTGCCTTCGCGCGCTCGTGCGGCGCGTGTGCGGGTCGGCGTAGTGCCGCAGTTCGATAACCTTGAATCGGAATTCACAGTCCGAGAGAATTTGCTGGTGTTTGGCCGCTATTTCGGCATGAGCACTCGCAAGATCGCGGCGGTCGTGCCCTCTCTGCTCGAGTTCGCGCGCCTTGAAACCAAAGCAGACGTGCGCGTCTCCGAGTTGTCTGGCGGCATGAAGCGGCGGCTGACGCTGGCGCGTGCTCTGATTAATGATCCGCATCTACTCGTCATGGACGAGCCGACAACTGGTCTGGACCCCCATGCGCGCCACCTGATCTGGGAGCGCCTACGTGTCCTGCTTGCGCGCGGCAAGACCATCCTCCTGACCACCCACTTCATGGAAGAAGCCGAACGGCTATGCGATCGACTATGCGTGCTTGAGAGTGGCTGCAAAATAGCCGAAGGCAAACCACACGCTTTGATCGACGAGCATATTGGCTGCAACGTGATCGAGATTTATGGCGGTGACGTACATCAACTTCGAGAGCTGATCAGGCCTTATGCTAAACACATCGAAGTCAGCGGCGAGACACTTTTTTGTTACGTGCGCTATCCGGAGCAAGTCCGTGCGCATCTGAGCGGGCGGTCGGACCTTCGCGTTCTGCAGCGCCCCCCGAATCTGGAAGACGTGTTTTTGCGGTTGACCGGGCGCGAGATGGAGAAATAAGCAATGGATGATGCTTATGCGTCGGTAATGCCGGCTAACGCGTACAACTGGATCGCGGTATGGCGTCGAAATTTTTTGGCATGGAGGAAAGTAGCGCTTGCATCGCTGCTCGGCAATCTCGCTGACCCAATAACCAATCTGCTTGGTCTCGGCTTTGGTCTCGGCCTCATCGTGGGACGAGTTGAGGGGACTTCGTACATTGCGTTTTTGGCGGCGGGTATGGTCGCAATCAGCGCGATGACATCCGCAACCTTTGAAACCCTATATGCGGCCTTTGCTCGCATGGATGCCAAGCGTACCTGGGAGGCAATCCTGTTCACGCAGCTCACGCTTGGCGATATCGTTTTAGGAGAGTTGGTGTGGGCGGCAACTAAGTCCGTACTAGCGGGGACAGCAATCGGGATTGTCGCTGCCACGCTTGGCTATGCATCCTGGTCGTCGATTCTCTTTACGATACCAACAATTGCCCTTACGGGCCTCGTCTTCGGCAGCCTTGCAATGGTCGTCATATCTCTTGCCCCAACTTACGACTACTTCGTATTTTACCACTCGCTCCTCCTCACGCCCATGGTGTTTCTGTGTGGCGCGGTCTTTCCGACGAGCCAGCTGCCCGATTCATTTCGTAACTTCGCCGGCGTCTTGCCGCTCTCACATTCGATCGGCCTCATTCGCCCAATGATGCTGGAGCACAGCGTTGGCGACGTTCTGCTGCATGTCAGCGCGCTTTGCTTGTATGCGGTATTGCCCTTCCTCGTATCGACACTATTGTTTCGGCGGCGCCTGCTGCGATGATGTGGGAGCATCGAAATTGATGCCGCGTCACGGTGGGTTCTCCAACAACCCGCGAGACGATGAACATGGCCATGCCCATGCGTACAGGTAGCCGCCAAAGCCATCGAATGCGCAGGTGAGCCAGGTATTCCGACGAAATGGCCGTCGGTGAAGAGAACACGCAAATGTTTAGAGACGCAGTACATCAGGGACAGCGCCGCTATGAAGTTCTACCAACGCAGCTCGCCGGTATCGCGATCACAGGAGCTGACCTTGGGAGAGAAGATGGTCGACCTGTCTGTATCGATATCTGCTGTCCAACCAAGAGGGCAGGAAAAGGCAATCAAGATGGCTAGTGGTTCGATCAATGATCGGTTCGTAGTGTCCCGACGACGCACTGGGCTCGGTGACTGTCTGTGGTCACTGGCGGCGGCCTGGCGGTTTGCAAAGCAGACAAGACGTACCCTGGTAATCGATTGGCGGGGGTCTTGTTATCTTGACGAACCATTCGCCAATGCCTTTCCAGTCTTCTTCGAACCGGTTGAAGACATCGCCGGCGTGCGCGTCATTTGCGACGACGACCTCAATCGACGTTCGTTTCCGGGGCCATTCTTTCCGGCATGGTGGAATAAGCCATCTATCGATTGCGTCTATCGCCCGGACGAGCAGATCTTTCGAGAACGTGACGAACTCGATCAACTGTTCCAAAGCAAGAGAGATAGTGACGCTACCACGGTGGTGTGTGACGCCTGTCTCATGTGGCGTTGCGATCAGGAGGCGGAGCGAGAGATCTTTCGCAGTATCAAGCCGCGACCTGAAATCCGGGCCCGGATTGATGCGATCTACCGCGAGCACTTCGAGCCATACAGCGTAATCGGTATTCATGTCCGTCATGGCAATGGCGAGGATATTATGGGGCATGCTCCTTACTGGGCAGACACGGAGCGCGCGCTGCGGCAGGTTTGCATTGCCATCGATAAGGCCAAGGCTTTACCGCACGCAAAACCTGTGAGAGCGTTCCTGTGTACGGATAGCGCGATCGTCCTTGAGCAGATTTCAAAGGCATTTCCGGATGTTTTTGCGATCCCAAAACAGTTCCAGGCACCCCAGGCCGGCCCATTGCACAACGCCGCACTCGGAGCCGAGGGTGGCTTTTCTGCCCTGACTGAGATGTATCTCCTGGCGCGCTGCGACACAGTGATCAGGTTTCCCCCAACGAGCGCCTTCACGCGCTATGCCCGTCTCTTTGCTCCGCGCGTTATAGAATTCGATTTGAACGATCGGAGCGAGTTGATCCTGATTGAAGACAACGCGCAAGAGCTCGCGGCGCCATGAAGGGCATAACCCGCCTCATAGACCTGATCGCTGCTCTTTGTATCCAGAAGTACTGGCAGTTCTTGTACGTACGGAAATCGTCTGGCCAACGTGATGCTGTTGCCGCGAAATGGGCGCACAGAGCAAAACGGACGGGGGGCCAGACGCCGTTCACTGAGACGTAACATCGCAATAGCGGTCCCAGCTTGTTGCGCAGCGCAAAATAGACGGAACAGTTTGCTTCGCTTCGAGCGGAAAATCCATACGTTGCTCATGGCGGATCAACACATAGGACGCCATTTCGGGGGAACGAGCGCGTATAGGATAACACAGTTGGCTCAGAGCAGGGCCCGACAATTCAAAATTGATCGCCGATAATCTAACGTGCGAGGCTGGTGCGTCAGCTTTGGAGGTGTTCCGAAAGACCCTGCCCCGATATCCGGTGCGATCTTGAGGTCGGCGAGAGGCATCGGCCCGCCGCTTTCGATTGCGCGATCACGAAGGCAAACGCGGCTCGCTGCCTTGTCATGAAGCAGCGAGCGGCCCCGCAAGCTTACGTGCCGGATTGGACATTGCTGTCACAAAGCGTACCCGCCGCTGTCTTGCATCTGCCAAGTATTCCATGCGCGCGACATTAGGACGCAAAACAGGGGGGATTTACGTGCACCGCAATGGCGCAAATCCTGCTACCCGTTCGCTGGCGTAACAGTAGAGGGCGCGCTTGTGAGTCTCGATCTGCCAAATGAAAATCTGATCAGAGACCTGCCGTCCGGAACACAACTGGGTTGCCCCGTTCGGGCCGACAAAGCGCATCCTGATGGCAGACAACAGAAGACGATGTTGCTCACCGGCTCGTCGCGCGGAATTGGGCATGCCACCGCCAAGCTCTTCTCGGACGCGGGCTGGCGCATCATTTCTTGCGCGCGTCAACCTTTTGATGGTGAGCGATGCCCCTGGGAGGCGGGGAACGACGATCATCTTCAGATCGACCTTAGCGATCATCGAATGCTTCCGCGCGCGATCACCGAGATCAGGGGACGCTTGGCCGGTGCGCCTTTGCACGCGTTGGTGAATAACGCCGGTGTCTCGCCGAAAACGCCAACTGGCGATCGGATGACCTCATTGAGTACGTCAACCGAAACATGGATGAGGGTATTTCATCTTAATCTGGTGGCTCCGATCCTGCTGGCGCAGGGTTTGTTTGACGAGCTAAGAGCCGCGTCAGGATCAATCGTGAATGTGACTTCAATCGCAGGCTCGCGCGTGCACCCGTTCGCCGGAAGTGCCTATGCGACGTCGAAAGCGGCGCTTGCGAGCCTCACGCGCGAGCTGGCTCATGATTACGCGCCGTATGGTATCCGCGTGAATGCGATCGCTCCCGGCGAAATCAAGACCAACATGCTGTCCCCAGACACGGAAGCTCGTCTCGTGCCAAGTATCCCGCTGCGCAGAGTGGGGACGCCCGATGAAGTTGCAAAGGTCATCTTCTTTCTGTGCTCGGATGCGGCGAGTTATGTCACGGGGGCCGAGGTGCCGATAAATGGCGGGCAGCACCTGTGAAGCGGCCACCTTGGTGATGTGGCTGAATTAAGCTGCGGCGCGCTCATGTTCTCCGCACCCACAAATCCGCAAAAAGTGAAACGAAGGCGCACCGGAAGTTTACCGTCGTGCCACGAAAAGATGTCACTGTTCTATGTCATCTCGTCAACACTTGGCGCTAGATCGAGAGTGACATGCAAAACTTAGCTCGCCAATCCGAACATGGCTCCATGGAGGATAATCAAAACAACGGAGACCGGCTCATGCTGCATATCCCTGCCTCAAGCGAAAGACCCGCCTCGCAAGCGGAGCCGGTGCGTAACGCCCCAGGGGAGCTGTCGCACGAGAGCGCGTTGAGCGGCCTCTTTGAAATATCCAAAATACTCAACGCTACCTGTCGCCTCGAAGTCACGTTAGCCAACGTCGTTGGCTTACTGCAATCGTTTGTGCAGATGCGGCACGGCATCGTCTCGCTATTTAGCGATGAAGGGCCGGAAATTCGAGTTGGTACCGGCTGGAGCGACGGCGACCAACCTTACCGGGCTTGCCTGCCGCGGAATGCATTGAACCAGATCGTAGCGACAGACAGACCTCTTATCGTCGAGAACGTAGCCGCCGCGCCAGCCTTCAGCGCCGCCGACCGGGAGGTTCTCGGTGCCTCAGACAATATGCCCATCTCGTTCATCGGGGTTCCCATTCACATTGGTGCGAGAGTTGTTGGTACGTTGACGATAGATCGTATCCAGAACGATGGCTCAAGGCTTCGTCTGGAGTACGATGCCTGGCTGCTCGCAATGGTCGCCAACCTGGTGGGGCAAGCAGTGAAGCTACATCGCTTCTTGGCCAGGGATCGCGAAGCGCCGTTAGTGGAGAAAGACCAGGGCGAGAAGCAGAGAGTTGAGCTTGGGTCGCCCAGTCGCGAGCGCAAGAAGCTTCACGCTCACGGGATCATTGGCGACAGCGCCGCGCTAAGCGGACTGCTCGAGAAGATCGCGGTTGTGGCCAAATCGAACAGCACGGTTTTGCTACGTGGCGAATCCGGCACTGGCAAGGAGCTCGTTGCCAAGGCCATTCACGAGTCATCGTCTCGCGCTAAGCGACCGTTCGTTAAACTGAATTGCGCGGCGCTTCCGGAGACGGTCCTCGAATCGGAATTGTTTGGCCATGAGAAAGGTGCCTTTACCGGTGCGATCAGTTCGCGCAAGGGGCGCTTCGAGCTGGCTGATAAAGGGACACTGTTTCTTGACGAGATCGGCGAGATCTCGGCGTCGTTCCAGGCGAAGCTGCTGCGAGTTCTGCAAGAACAGGAGTTCGAGCGCGTCGGCAGCAATCATACGATTAAGGTCGACGTTCGAGTTATCGCCGCGACCAACAAGAACCTGGAAGAAGCCGTGGCAAGGAGCGAGTTCCGTGCTGACCTCTACTATCGCATTAGCGTGGTTCCCTTGTTGTTGCCGCCGCTGCGCGAAAGACGCAGCGATATTCCGCTGCTCGCTAGAGAGTTCCTCAGAAAATTCAATAGCGAGAACGGCCGTACGCTCACCCTCGAGGCCGGTGCGATTGACGTACTGATGAACTGCGCCTTTCCGGGAAATGTCCGCGAGCTCGAAAACTGCATTGAGCGAACGGCGACACTGTGTGACGGATCATCGATTGTGGGAAGTGACTTTGCATGTCGCCGAGGGGAGTGTCTTTCCACTATGCTCTGGAAAAGTACATCCAATGACAAGACGGGACAACTGGCACCCATTCAAGCGATGCCTGCGAAGCCCGTCATTCCGCTAGATCAAACGACCGTTCCGCCGCAATCGGTTAGCGAGCCGACCGCGCTCGCTCCAGCCGGCACAGCTCTCGTTGGTGGTGCGAGGATGGCGGATCGGGAGCGAGTCATTGCGGCGATGGAAAAATCTGGCTGGGTGCAGGCCAAGGCAGCGCGCCTACTCGGACTAACCCCGCGGCAAATCGGCTATGCGCTGAGGAAATACGGGATCGAGATAAAGCGGTTCTGAACGCCCACATCGGCTGAAACTGCGACTACCAAAGCAGATGGGTAAAAACAGCCCAGGTTGGGAAATACACGGCTTCTGAAGAAAGCTGGCAGGCCCGAGGAAGGCGTTGCGCGCCGTGCACACTGGGGGCCTAGCGGCAGTGGTTGTCGGTCCCCTTTTCGCGTCCCCTGGCTGGCGACTCGTACGAAAAAGGACTGTCCGAACCTGACTTGTCTCGGTAGCGGTTTAGAGCGGGCACCACCCAGCTTAAAGCATTGCGACCGCGTGCCGATTTAAAAGAGGCGGTGATGGTACAACACTTGCTGCTCTCGTCGCGGCTATCGCCACTTTGGGAGTACACCGTGCACAATGTCGTCTGCATCAAGCAGGTTCCGGACTCGGCGCAAATCCGTGTTCACCCCGTAACCAATACAATCATGCGTCAGGGAGTACCGACCATCATCAATCCTTATGATCTTTTCGCGCTCGAGGCAGCGCTCGAGCTGCGCGACAGGTCCGGCGGCGAAATAACCGTGCTCACCATGGGACCACCATCGGCAGAAGAGTCCTTGCGAAAGGCGCTGACTTTTGGTGCCGATCGCGCCATCCTACTCACCGATCGCTGGTTTGCCGGCTCCGACACGCTGGCCACAACGTATGCACTTGCAACCGCAATCCGGAAGATTGGCAAGGAATATGGCCCGACAAACCTCATCTTCACGGGAAAGCAAACCATCGACGGCGATACTGCGCAGGTTGGGCCCGGCATTGCAAAGCGACTGGGCGTAGTGCAGCTGACGTACGTTGCCAAGATCAAATCGTTGGACCTCGCCGCTGGAACAATTGAAGCCGAACGACGCGCCGAGGGCGGTGTTCAGATATTGCAGACCAAATTGCCGTGTCTCGTCACTATGCTCGAGGCGACGAATCAGATTCGGCGCGGCGCGATGACGGATGCATTGCGTGCCGCGCGTGCCCAGATTGTAAAATGGAGCGCGCAAGATGCCGGTATCGAAGACATCTCTAAATGCGGCCTCAAGGGCTCGCCGACGGTCGTCAAGCGTGTGTTCGCCCCCTCCGCCCGGGGTGAGAGGGCGGCGCTGGTTGAGGCTGCCGAGCAACCGGCGCAGGCGTTGATAGAGGCGATTTTCACGCATCAACCGAAGCTCGAAACCGATCTGGCGACACTTGCTCGCGAAGCTCGATCAGTAGCTTCCATGTGAGGAGAGTTAAAGACGATCGAAAGCATCTATCAACGACGCACATGTGTCGAGCGGCGCGCGCGACATGTAGCGGCGCATTCTACCAGTATGCGCAGGCCGAGTTACCGCCAAGATCCAGTTGCTTGGATTGCCGCACTCGTGCACGCGACATCAGCTGCAAGAAGGAGCGCGCAGTAAAATGTCCATGACAAGCGGCGAGCATTTGCGACACTGGTCCGCAGGTGGACCAGAATCAGCCATGATTCTCATTGTTTCACTGCTGACAGCTTTTACTTCGATGCGCAGGAGCAGGGTTAAGCATGCCAGATCTACCATCGCGAACGCCACCACGAAGCGGTTAAGCTCTAGGCAACGCATTGCCAGGCCCTAAACAGTCGGCCGGGACGAACTTGTTTCGTCAAAGGACCGTTCGCTTCTCATCCGCAGAGGTCAAATGACAACTCAAGAATCTCGATCTGTACCGGCGCAGGCTCCGAGGATATCCTGCGAGTATTTGACTGAGCGCGCGCGAGCCGTCTTCGGCCCACATCCATTCGCTGCGCAGATGTCGGAGGATCAGGTCGCCGGACTGCTGCCTGAATACCTTGCGATGTCACAGGCATTCCCGTACCTGCAGGCGGGATCGCAAAGGGAGCTCATATTCGATGCAATGCGTCACAATCGAGATATCACGAGGGATGTCGAACTGACCAGCGTGGTCGGGAATTTCATCTGTTGGGACGAGACCGGCGGCCATGGAAGAATTCTTCAGGGCGGTAAATCAGCGCTACCAGATATTCTGCTGACCGAAAAGTTTCACTCCAACCTATTGAGAAAGGATGCCTCGCAGCTACTCGGCAGAGCAATAGTGCCAAACTACAGTTTCAGGACGAGAAAGTACTTGCATTCTCTCTATGACGGATTGTCCTCGAACGACCCCCTGGTTCGTTGCGCCTACATGGTCGCTTTTGAACTGCATGCTGCGGACATGATCCAGTCGCTATGGACCAGTCTCGTCAGTACCTTTAGAGCGCGGCCGGACGATCTTCAGTATTTTAGCGACCATGTCGGCGGAGAAGATCCCGCTGAGAAGTACCATGGAGAAATGACAGGCCGGCTGATTGCCGAACTCGTGCAGCCTAACCGGAGCGATCGCTTTCTGAATGAATTCGATCAAGCCTATCGGCTCAGCGTCCGGTGGTGCTGCGATCTTCTGGGGATTGTCACACGCACGGGAGATGATCACTTTGAAATCTTGCATCATGGCAGCTGCCATTGCGGCTCTGTCAAGTTTCACGTGAGTGCGCCGCGCGAGCTCTCGGCAGTTCGATGCAATTGCTCAATTTGTCAGATGTCTGGATTTGTCCACTTGCTCGTAACTGGCGACAAGCTCCACATCGAGTGTGGTGAGGAATGCCTCACTATGTATCAGTTCAACAAGAACATCGCCCGCCACACGTTTTGCCGAGTTTGTGGCGTAAAGCCGTTCTATAGGCCTAGATCGAACCCATCCGGGTTCAGCATAAACATCCGATGTTTGGATAGAAAGACGATCGAGCACATCAGAATAACTGAGTTCGACGGCGAGCGTTGGGAGCAAGCATTCACGTCGGTGCACCTGGAGCCCCAATCATGCGTCGAAGACCAAAGGAGTGAGCTTGAATGGCACGCGCGATGACCGATAAATCCCGTCTGCTTTCAGAAGAAGCACTGACAAAGTACCGCATAGAGCTGTTGGTAAAAGGAACGGTCGTAATCGCCCCGCAGATATTGTTTACTCAGGAGGACTTGATCAAGATCGATCAGCTTCAGGCTGAGATTCCGGAAGAGGAAGTGCGGGAGGGAGATGCGGGCGACTTGCACAGCGTCTTTGTCAAGCGCGTTCGGGTAGACCCGCCCGGCCACACGCCGACAAACGTGAGTGGTACAGCTTCAACCCAGATCATGGAGCTACTTGAAAGTAAAGACCGCAGCTTCGCGCTAAGAAAGATCTTCGGAGCATCCTCAGATTACGTGGTTCGCCGATGCCAAATGCATCGCCTGCCGCCGGGTTCATTCGTCGGCGTCCATTTGGATGCGGCGAGTGACCCGGATTTCGAGTACGCGGTGATTGTGCAGTTAGCGAGAGACTTCGACGGCGGTGAATTTGTAGTATATCCAACGGGCTACGAGCAGCACGTATTCCGCCCTCCATTTGGTGCCGTGCTTGTCACAACATGTAGGGTCCGGCACGAGGTAAAGCCGGTCTCAGGCGGGGAACGCAGATCCCTCGTGTACTTCTGTTCAAAACGCGCTGGCGCGAACCGCCGGATCATCGAAAGGTCCACCGCGCGCGTATGAAGTGGCGCGCCAGATATGTTCCTCTGAGAGGGTGGCGAGCGAGCTCTCAGGGGAATTGAAAGATTGCATCTTGTGGTCAGACAGGTCGCCGTAAAGTCTGAGAGACCTCTGGTCGGACGGCGTGGCTGGCAGCGATCTGTAAAAGGACCACCACGCATCATTGGAGCAAGCGCGAGCTCTGCGATCGTGGCGATCTTTTTCGCTGTGCGAAACCAGGGGAGACGTGGGCCTGCGGGAGAACTACCCGGCAGCCAGGCGAAAAATTGAGCGGGTCTCGACGTGAGTTTTATGACCCCAATAGTCGGTGCTGCTGATCGTGCGCGGCCGGCCTGTCAGGTGCAATCACGACGCACTCCACGGTGCCAGCCTCTTCGTCGGCGGCAAGCGGGATCACGCCCTCCTTACGTGTGCGGTCGAATAGAATTCCATCTTTGATAAAACGAGCATGCGCCGCTTGGAAGGACGGTGATCGCACATTTCTTACGGACAAGATAACGTTGCGATGGGAATAGTCGAAGCCTAGTAGTCGGATGGCTATGTTGTGTAACACCGAGCCGCCACCCCAGCGGCCATTCGCTTCATTGAACAGCAACCGGCCATCTTTTGCAAAAATCGCGTCAATGTTGATCAATCCACGATATCCCAGGTCTCTCGCCAGTGCCACAAATCGGTAAGCATGCGCTTGGGCGGTCAACCATTGCTTGTTCTCCAAGTCACTTGGCAGCTCAAGCCCTGTCCAAATCAGAGCTCTCTCGGAGCGATCTGTGCTTTTACGCAGACGAATGTTTCCACTGTTAACAAAGACGATTGATGCATCATCCTGGATTGCATACTCGAGATAGAATAAAGAGCGAGCTAGGTGGTACGATTCCACGACCAGCGTCTTACACGATTCTGTCGTCATCTCGGACCAAAGTGCCTTGGGATCAAAAGATCGCCACGAAATCCACCGGGTATCTCTGGCTCCAGGTAAGGGATCGCTCTTATTGCTGGTCAAGATAACGTTTCCTACTCCACCAGCACCATTATCCAACTTTACGATGACCCTGCCGGTCTCGGATCTTAGGGAGGTGACCGCGTTTGACAGTCCGTTTGGGTCTGTGGCGACTGATCCGTGAGGAAGCGGAAGTGCGACGCTTGTTGCCAATTGACGGAAGTGGCTCTTGCGATTCAACAGATCAGGCCCGCGCTGCAAAGCGAAGTCGTCGCCGGTATTCGGTATGCCTAACCTGGCCGCGAGGCGCGCGACACCTTCGGTAAAGTAGCAGGGAGATAGTCGCCAGCCGGATTGCTGACAAACATGTCTTTTAATCTGCTCGACAACAGCCCTAGACAGCAATGTACAATCATCGAGGATGGTCGGTTGGCGGCTCTCACGTATAACCAGGCGAAGACTCGATGCATCGAAATCAAGCGTCGCTCCGATGAAGGATAGTAGATTTGCCGGGATCTCTACCGGTGAGACTATCAAGTCGCCCTCCTGAGCAAACCACGCTGAACGGTACGCCGAATTGGCCGCCAACGAGAGTTGGGCTTCTGTTAGATGGCCGCCCGACATCTGAGGCGTACCGGCATTCATAATTAGGATCCTCGGCATTCGCGACCTCCGGGCATCTGGACGTGATCAGGATGGGATCGTCATGGCAGTCACCATCAACTGGCCGTGCTGTTGTGAGGCGCTGAGATCAAGGAGCCCCCGCTGTCGCGCTGTCGCCCTAATGGAACGGGAGAGAACGGTGGGTCTGCGATCTGCCGATTGTGTGGCCTGGCAGCTCGCTTCATCAAAAGCGCTGGCCATTGCCTGGCGCGGTGTTCGGAATCCGTCGTGTGAAATGCTACCCCTTTGGCAGAACCTGTTCTCGATGGATGTGATGGGGTGCGAACGGCGGATATTGAAAGAGGGGAAGTTGCCGAGCGATCGCCCACTTCGCTCTACTCGGCGGCGGCCTTGTGCATCTGTCGGTAGTGATAGGCGCACCACGATGAGTTTGTCTTGCCACTCTTTGATGCACGGGCTCCCCACACATATATGGCCACTCCCACATCTCCATCTCTGAAGCCGATGATGCAGCGGCACCGACCTTCCATATGATCAATTAACAGAACCTTCTTGAGGCCGTCCGGGTCTTTCAACTTGTCGTCCCAGCATGCCAGGTAATGTCTTCTGATGCCGCGGGTCAGGCAGGGGCACGCGCGCGGGGCAACCCCGAAGGCTTGTGCCCCATCTGCCGGGCGTTGCGACCGAAGTGGCTCGCCACGTCCGGCATGCGGGCCTAGCGACGCAATCGGAACTCGTTGTCTAGCTCTCCCGACCGCTGGTCCATTGTGGCTGAGGAGCAAGACCGGCGATCGGTCCGCGGATCTAACCAGCTGAGGCATTCGAAGTCGTTCACACCCCAGATTAGGTGCCACCCTCAAAAGCCTACGAGCTAACGTTGCGTCAGATTCAAGCCCGTTTTTTGTCAACCTGTGAGAACGGGGGAGCTCATGCTGGCACCCAAGAGTGCTGCCAGGAGGTCTCGCATGTCGCAAGTATTCAGCGCTGCCTTGAGGAAGTGCTGCCCCGCTATTCAGTCTTGGCAGCACCCCGGCGAATGCGCCGGTGGCGTGACCAACTTACATGGGGCGCTGATTTCTAGCAGAATGAAGAGTTGCTCAGGGGGCGTATGCGGGACTGCCAACGCTCGGTCTGAGGACAAGCGGCGCGAAACGATCGTCGCAGGCGGCACCGCTGAACGAAGGAGCAGCTCGTCGAGACGGCAAATGTTTCTGCGGTGTGCGTAAAGCGCGACGCAGCGTGCCAGAGTTTCTCTGCGTGTATAGAAGGCATCACGGATCTAATCGGCTCTCAGGAAGACACGCCGTTTTGCTTCCAGAAGATGCTCATCCAGCGTCTCGTGCAGCGTACGCCGCAGCTCCGGCGCGATCGAACTGTCTGTGTCGATCAATTGCCGAAACTTTCGAATGATGTGTTCTATCGTTGCAATAGTTCCGAGTGCTTCCATCCTCTGCCAGGGCATCATCAATTGATCTCCTTTGGCGCGTCGCGCGCTTCGTCGCGGGACCTAACCTCGGCAACTGGGGCTCCAACAGCCTCCAGCTCGACCAAGACTTGGCTATCGGGCCGCGCCCCTCGGTGGGAATTGTTTTGACCATTACTTGCCACGACGATGGTCCCTCGAAGTACGGCACAAGGGCCACTCATTCGCCGGCTGCACTATCCCTTGCGTGTCTAAGCGGCACTGTTGGCCACAACGATGCAGCATCACCAGCTCGGTTGTCAGGCGTTTGAAACCGCGATCAAGCGATTGAGACGAGCGGCTGCAGCGCCGCGATCAAGCGATTCTTGTCCAAGCGCCACGCCCTCCCGCAGGCTCGAGGCTCGCCCGGCCACCACCAGTGCCGCCGCCGCGTTCAAAAGTGCAGCATCACGAAAACGACCAGGCATGCCATTAAGCACGTTTTGTAACCCAACGGCGTAAGCCTCGACATCGCGGCTCTCCAGCGCATCGGCGCGGTAGCGGGGGAGCCCGGCGTCTTCGGGCGTCACGTCGAACGTGCGGACCGTACCCGCCTCAAGCGCCGCAACAAAGCTTGTGCTGGTAAGGGATATTTCATCGAGCCCATCCGAGCCGTGTACAACCCACACCGAATCGGCACCAAGGTTCTTCAGGACGTACGCCAAAGGCTGCACCCATTCCGGAGTGAATAGTCCAAGGACCTGCCGCTTGACCCCGGCCGGGTTGGACAGGGCCTCGATCAGATTGAACATCGTGTGGGTTCCAAGAACGCCGCGGATCTGGCTGACGCGCTGCATCGCCGGATACTCGGCTGACGCAAACATAAAGCCGATGTCGGCTTCGCGCACACAACGTGCAATTGCGTCGGGCCCGAGGTCGACCTTTACGCCGAGGCGTGCCAACAGGTCGGCGGTGCCTGATCGCAACGATGCCGTGCGGCTGACATTCTTCGCAACGGGAACGCCGAGGCCGGCGATGATAAAGGAAGCGCACGTCGATACATTGAGCGAACACTTAGCGGTATCGCTCGTGCCACCGATATCGACAGCGTCGCACCGGGTTTCCACCTTGGGCATCAGATTTCGCATTGCGGATGCGGCGCCGGTGACTTCTTCGACCGTCTCGCCGCGGACCCTCATCCCAACTAACAAGCCACCGATTTGGGAGGGAGTTGCGTCACCCGACATCATGCTGTCGAACGCTGAGGTAGCCTCCTCACGCGTCAGGGTAGCGCCGGTGACGACTTTGGCGATGATTGACTTGAGCGGTTCCATCGAACTTTATACGTTCCTTTGTCCAATCTAGGCCCGACCGCCAGCCAAGCGTCTCTGCAAGCGGAGTGCCTTGATGCAGCCGGCGGTCTGTCCGCACTCGCTTTGCCACACTGGTCCTCGAGACGGCCGTCGGATGAACGTGGGCATAGGTGGCGACGCTACAACCTGACGCTACGTGAGGGTCAAGTTCTCTCCCGATGGTGCGTCCATAGGATATCGTGGCGGATCAGAGCACTGCCGCTATGTGTTGCCAGAACAATAGCGTTTGTCTCCGCCCGCTTGCCCGAGACGTTCGATCCGCATCACAAGGCGTCTGGCTTTCGGGGGCGCCGTGGCGGCACCGCTGAGTGGCTTTTGGCGCACTATTCCCGATGCTGAGTAGATTTTGAGGCCGAGGTCAGTTGCTCTGCGAAATCGAGTGACCAACTGTAATCAACCTACGCCGTGCGGCCTTGCCGGAGCGCTAGACGCATGCCTTTGCCGGTGCTGCACGAAGGATTAATTGCGCGCGAAGTGGGACGACCTTTAAGCGCGATTCGAAGGGATCTGCATTTTTCACTTCGATCCGCTCCTTTTCTCGCCGCCATCTCGCCTGGAGATTTCGTAGCGGCAAAAGGGTGTCTTGCTTCGATCTCAGGCAGGCGGTGATAGCGGTGCGATTTGGTATGAGACTACTACAAAGGCGGAGCACGTCCTCCATGCAAGCGTCTTTCTCCTCTGAGGTCGGCGGCCGATCATCCGCGTTGACCGGGGCGAGCATTGCAGCTGTCATTGCAATGCCAACAGCGATGGCGCGGTAGCAGAGGCGGAGGCGCGAAGCCAAGTAAGTTCGTCGTATCTGAATCATGACGTCCCTTCGGGTAAGTTGATCTTCTTCTTGTTCTTGGTGGGTGCCATCACCCGCAAACCGGGAAGGCGGATCTGCTTAGCTAGGTGGTGTCGGTAAGCCTCGACGCTCTAGCATTGCCGTTCTCACTGCATGGAGCTTGGCTGCTGACCGGTCCGGGAGGCGACACCTTCCGACAGAGGCCAAGGAAAGACGGGAAGGACCAGGCGGGTCCCGATGGAACGGGTGATGATTTGAAGCTGCTGGGGGTTGGGCGGGCGGTGCATCCGACGGCGTTAGCAAGACGCATCGCTTGGGTCTGCCTGACATGATCTGAGATACTATGGCGTAGTCTAGTCGCCAGTCCCATAGGTACCGATACGTGCGATCCGGTCCAAAAGTGACTGGAGCAGCAACGGCCTTGGGTAACCTTCGTAGGATGAGGTTGCGCTCTCTAATAAGTGGTCCCAGGCGAGGGTAGGTAATTGAGACGTTCGCTCTCCTGCCATGTCAGCTGTCTTCCGATTGTTAGAGGTGATCCCCACCTGTCCAGGACCGTACAATCTAACGCCACGTTCGATTCAAGTCTCTCTGCGTCGCTGGTTTGAAGCTCTCTGCGCCTGTGCACGATAGGTTTCGTCTGCGATACGCACTCGGCGGCATCTGATTAATAGTTGTGGACTAGCACTGGCTGCTTCGGTAGCCAGACACACGAGCGTCGCCGCTACGTGATGATACGGAGCCTCGGTGTCGCAATTCTTTGATCTACGAATTGCATGCTCTCGGCATGAATCCTAAAAGTAAGCACCAGCCAGGTCATTGGCGAAGCCGCGCGGAAGCAACGCGAAAGAAAGCGGCAGCCCTCGCCGACGGAAAGGCCAAGGACCGGCTGCTGAAGATTGCCTTGGAATACGACAAGTTGGCGCGCCGGGCACAGGTGTGGCAGACGCGCAAGAATGAGGACGATACGCGGCCTGAGCAAGAGCTGTAGAGCGTTGCTACGATCAGAAGGCCCCATCCTGCTGGCGTATCCCGACGCTACCGCTGGGCACATATCGCTCAGCAAGCAAGTCAATACACCTGCACGAGGCGTTCTGGGATGAGCGCGGTGGCCTGATCGTCGCATGCCACACGCTCGTGAGAGCAAGCCAGCCGCCTGCCCAATTCCTGTTTCAGGTCACCTTCGTTCGTCTGGTTACCGAAGCGATCTTCACAAAAAAAGACTACTGAGAATTAATTCTCTCGTCGCATCAGACGAATTGTCCAGAACGCCACCTCTGGGCGACGGTGACCTTCTATCTACTAGGTTTGGCATTTCGTCGCAGCTGGAACGAGGTCTCTGTGTCGCCGATTTGAGGCATCTGGGTTGTCGACATCTCGTTTGCGGCCGCTGGAGCAGCGCAGTCACTATCAAGGCGCAGCGCGGAGTGCGCGGCCGGCGTCAGCTTGCGGCCCTAGCAAGGAGTGGTGCTTGTAGCCGCTCGCTGCTATGGCCGGATTGTCTCAGAAGAAGGCGACGATGACCCAGTAGATACCCGCCCAGAGCAGCGCATTTATGAGCAACGCGGCCAAAAGCCCCCAGTTCCAGCTCTTTCCCACTTGCCGGGAGCGACGATCGGCGCCCAAATGCGTGATCGTTGGGAGTTTTGTTGAGCGCCAATGTGGCATGTCATCTCGCTGACCGCTGTCTAAACCGTAGATGCCAAGCTTTGCATGCCTCCTGTCATCCATAGGTTTGCAGTCCTCTTTCATAGGGAAGTATCAGAAATAATGTTCGTTGCGCGGGGGCATTTGGCCGATCGATTGCCCGTACATCGTCGGTACAAGTCGCGTCTGTGAGCACAGCAAGTGACATGCCACGAGCCAGAACTGTCGTCAGCGCTTTTGATGAGGTGGGTTGGTCACGCGGACCGCTGTGCGATGTCGGACACGCGACACTCCTGTCGGGGACAACACCCGCATTAGCAGCAAATAGTGAGCGCTTCGCGAGCGACATACCGTGGACAACTCGCTAGGAGCTGCATCTTGTCCTGTAAAATCCGTTGATATCCAGTTGCGAACGACGAGATCGACTAAACATTGTTCCTGACGGCTAGCTTACGACGGAGATAGCAGCCGAACGCTGGTTCGGAGAATAGAGATGCGGACGTCTGCGGTTGTCCGCGAGGCGATTTGGCCGCGATAAGGCTGAATCATTTTCACATAAATGGCGCATTGGGACTGTTCAGCCTTGGCGAGGACGTCGCGGAGGATCAAGTACCTTCTCGAGAAGCAGCAATGTTGCGCCGAGCGATCTGCAGCCACTACTGGTGTTGCGAGCATCGTGCGATCTAGATGTCGCAGGCCACAGTAGGGCATGCCATGATGAAGGCTAATTCACTGAAGACGAGGTTAGGCCAAGAGTCGCTGATTTCGTGTGGGCAAGCGGGGCACTGGGTGAACAGTCAACGATTCAATGCTCGCATCGGATGGGCCAATCGCGGATTACATAGGAGCGCGAAATGCAATCGGCCGTTCGACTCGCCGAACGCGCAGATCGCGGGGCGCCCGTCCGCAGGCAACCAGTGGGGACGAGGGCGTCGGTTCGAGCATTAGAGGATTAGTAGGAGGAGAAGGAGTGATGATAGACATCTACGGCTTCTGGGGCTGGTACCCTATACAGTGGTTTTGGAACGTTGGACCGACAATCGAGCAGCTTGACATATTGCGAGACAACGTCATCTACGTTGACTTCAGAGCTATTCGAAAGGCAAAGGAGCAGGCGTGCGAGCCCAGATGATAGACAAGCTGGAGGCGGGCCGCGTGAGACACGGCCCCTTAGCTACTGCTCCAGGATCAGGCCCTGGCGGTCTTTTCTTCGTGCAGGGGCCTTGCGGGTGTGAACTCAAGATCAGTGCATTTGTCCGTCCCGGCTGGGAACATGTCGCAGTTTCAACCCCGCGGCGTTGTCCGAACTGGGACGAGATGTGCTTTGTCAAAGACCTGTTTTGGCATGAAGAAGAGTGCGTTATGCAACTGCATCCTCCACATTCGCAGTATGTGAATAACAGCCGATATTGCCTTCACTTGTGGAGACCCACCTATAGAGACATTCCGATGCCGTCTCCGAGCTATGTAGGCGTCGTTGGGCTAAGTCCTGGGGACGCGGCAGCGTTATTCGCGCGGATGAGCGCGACAGCGTGATGGGAGCGCAAGGTGAGACCGGGGTGGTGCGGAAGCACCGATTTGGTGCCCATGAGTAAGCCGGACATCCGGGTTATATGTCTGTACCGATCGCCTTGTGCAGTGAGCACGGGGCTGTGGCCGCAGAATTAACTTCTACGGTGCAGGAGCAGCTAACAACAAGTTCCGACAGAATGACTGCCGTTGCGCAGACGGTGATGAACTTGGCCAACAGCAACGCCCACGCTTAGTCGGGCCGACCGGCGCGCAACTGGCCGATCCTACGGCAAGAGTGTGGCCGCGCCGCAACGCGGCAGTGGTGAGATCGCGAATTGATAGGCGTCATTGGCGAAGGCCGCTGCCCAGGAAGTGCGCCCGCATTCCACAACTAGGGGTGTCGTAGCTGTGAAAGGTTGTTAACTCGTCGGCCGCAAGCCTGCGGCTGCATCCGAGCTCATGTCGGAGGTGTTGAATCACGGACTCGCTGTTGGAGAGGCCAGCTTCTCCGGTGGTCAGCTCGCCGTCAGCTTGCAGCAATATCATTTGTACGTGGGCTGCAAGCAGCGCGCGTTCTCTCTGAGAAGCAGGCGAACCGGCATGTACAATCGGGTTAGTGGCCAATATACGCAGCTCAATCAAGCTGAGGAACCGAGTAGGTCCGCCAACGGTAGTGAATTCACGCAAACGCTCACCGATTTGGCTCGTCAGGAGAGTCTGTCATCTGGGGAATTGTCTGACCGAATGGGACTCTGCTGCAGCAAGCCGCATAGCTTGGATGCAATCACTGAGAGTCCAGGCACTTCGCCCCGTAGCCTATCCTCTCTGTCCTCCCGATCCGATTCATCCCCTGCAACGGGCTCTGTCCGTCCTCTGTTCGAATACAGGACTGCTGAATTGCCCGGGGCCAATGTCAGCGGAATCTGCGTTGGATTGGCAGCGGAGTGGCTCCTCAATCTCCCAAGCAGTCCCTCATCCCGCATGAGGGCTCTGCGTCCGGGTGCTGAAAATCATCGCTCAGCGGCGATGCGGCAGCAGCGGTATGAAGAGCTAAAGACACTTGTGCGAAGGGAGAATGCTGAAGGGTCAAATGACTTCCGGGCGAAGAGTTCAATGTTGCGGGAAGCAGGTCTAGAACCCTCCACCGCAGAGACGCGATATAGGTTTGGTACATCCTCGCAGATTGCCCCGATCGTCGACGAGCTCGCCCACGAAGCGTCAGTCTACTTCGTGACCTTACGTTTCGCCGCAGGTGGCGGACACACAATTGCAACCTCGACGTCCAATGGAACGACGACGCTCTTTGATCCTAACTATGGGGAATTTACTATTCGGTCAGAGCAGATGCGCGCGCTCTTCAAAAGCCTGGCCGATCGTTACAGCAGCTTGAACGGACATGATATATCCACCGTGGTAACACAGAGAATAACGTGAGCGGGCGCAGGTTGCAACGGAGCTTGCAGGATACCGCGCGCGGAGCCTAGTCGGTCAATGCGAGACACACCGCCTACTAGGTGCACTCGTCACTATTTTTGGGATGCTCGGTCGTGCTCTCGACTGAAGCTCTCAAGTAGGGCGAAGGACGACGAATGTTCAGCGATATAGGTTGGACGATCATTCAGGTTTGCGAGCCCGACATCTTACGTCAAAAAGCCTGGATGGCATGCGCTTGCACTCAGGAAGGACATTTCTGGCAGGATTACCGATACCCTGCGCTCAATCGCGCTACAGCATACGGTCAGCGACTAGGCATCCACGGTGGCGCAGAAGCTGCAGTTCGTGCGATTTGGAGTCATTGTCGGCCGTTGCTATGCTGATTTCCCAACCAAATAGCTGCTGCTTATGGCGTTGGCATGCCGTCGAACAAAAATCAATCCTCGATCGCTGCGTGCTTCGCAGTAGTCCGCGCCGTGCCCTCGTTGCCGCTCTTGATGTCGCCCTCGGTGAACAGGTCATCCGCGGGCTGGCCTGTGACAATCATGTGCGTTCCAAACTGCTCAATTGAGGTGGCGCGGAGCTGGACGACAAAGTCGTTTTAGAAGTTAAACGCCGAAGAATGCGACGAGATCTGCTGAGTTAAGGAGCCGGAATTCTCTTCGCGCGATCGAGCGTAAGCGGGTTATTAAGCTGATCCGGAAGACCGTCGCCCACCAGGGTGGATTTGGTCCTGGTCTAACGCTGGAAGCAGCGCGGGCGGACTCGACGATGGTCGGGCTGGATGGATTAGACGCTGTCTCTGCCACGCCCGCACTACTGGTGAAGTTAGCAGAAACGTGACTCGGCGCTGAAATCCCCACGCATACTCGGGGCTAGCGCTGTCCCTACCACGCGCCGCTAACTTCAACATTGATTTACACCGACAAGCTTTCGAAAAGCTGACGAACTGACGCAGTGCATTAAGCCAGAGCGGCTTGTGGAGGTCCGTGCCCACCTGTCTTGAAAGCAGACATGGCCTAACGTACGACTGTTGTTTCCTTTGAGAGCTTCTGGCCACGTATATGCCACGTGACAGCGAGAAGGGGCAGCAGGATGCAAATATACCCAGCCCGTCGATGATGCGAGCGCGCGGTCAAGTGTCGCCTTGCGGGGGGACCACCACACGAAAGGACGTCCGACACGCGCTAGTCGTCAGACATACTGCACCAACTTGAGGTAATCGTCTGTGAGTACGGGAGAGCGAATAGAGCAAGCCGCTTCGTCAAGAAAAGCAGCTAGTCTCCGATTGGCCCGACTGCAGGCTTCGACAGTTTGTCGTGCCGGCGCGCGAGTGCGGAGAGATGCTAGTTCAGAACCGACCATGTCGGATGCAGCCGCGGCACAATCTGAGGCTGAGAAGCAGCCAGCGGACATGACGGCTTTTGCCAGTCCCAATGTGGTGAGCCAACCTGCATAAATCAGGACGGCACCGTCAGTCTCATTGAGGCCAGAGAGCTCGTCGATCGCAGCAGCATGGATCGATGCCGCCCCAACCGACCGAAACAGGTCCGCTATTTCGTGGCGCGTGGCCTTGGAGAGGAGGCAGCGGCCGAGATGTGATAGGAGCGCCTCAGTCGGGCCTTCGAAGATGCGGAGGATGCGAGCGTCCCGGTAGATTTTAGCCAAAGGCGTTCCCTCATCATAACCGCGGCCGCCCAGCAGTTGAACGCATTGATCGGCGACAAGGCCGCACCACTCTGAGGCCAAAACCTTCGTTGCCGACGCAAGGTGGACGTTCGGCGCGCCGTGCAGTGAAAGAAGCTGGCAGGATGCTGCCAGCATCGCCTTCACCACTTCCCGCCGCAGCACCATCTGTCCAAATAGCTGCTCGATGTAACTGTTCTCGATCATGCGCACTTTACCAAGCCGGCGATGGGTTGCATAAGAGGCCGCAATCTGGATGGCACGCTCTAGGGCCCCAAGACCCATAGCAGCTACACCGATACGGCCGCGGTTCATACTCGATGTCGCCGCTCCCCAGCCGTCTTGATCGCCGGAAAGCACGTAGGAGCGCGGCAATTCAACATCCTGGAACTCCAGTGTATTCTGAATGATGCCACGTAGACCGAGGGTTCTATGCTCGTGGGTCACCTTGAGGCCTGGAGCCTGCCTGTCAACGAGTACAGCAACCAACCGACCTCTGGCATCGTTCTGTCCTGACGCGCGCGCAAAGCAAACGATCCAGCGAGCCCAATCAGCGAGGCCGATCCAGATTTTGCGGCCAGAGATACGAACTGTATCGTCCTGGACGAAAGCCGAAGCCTTTATATGTCTCGGGGCAGACCCAGCTCCAGGTTCCGTCAAAGCGAAAGCGCAGAGATCGCCGCGTGTTGCTCCCCGAATGATAGCGCCTCGTTCGGGGATGTGCGGGGCCGCTTCGATGCAAGGCAAGGCTAGAAAATTATGGATAACGAGGGTCGATGCAGCGGAGACATCGAACGATGCCGTGACGGAGATGAGATCGATGGCCTCGTGCAAGGGGAGAGCTAATCCACCCAGCTCTCTTGGTGCGGTGAGCCCGAACAGTCCATGCCTTGCCAAAATGCTGTGTAGGGTCGGAGGGAATGCTCGGCGGTCATCCGCGTCTGCGAAATTCAACTGACTGAGGTCAGCAGCCAAACTGGAGTATAGTGCGGTTGCACGACTCTCAGCTGAGCGTTCCTGCTTCGCCTCGAATTGAGCGTAAACTTGGTTGTACATGGGCATAAAGCCACGATGATCCCAATCATGTTTCGTGCCAATTCATCCCAGCGGCTAGCTCCGCTACACATTGGTATAGTGTGGATGCAAGCAAGTATAGGCTTGTTGGCCGAGGCCACAATTCCTGACTGCCGTCGTAGCCGGCGAGCTCCTATGCGGAGTACCATGCCGTTCCCATCATCACATGGAAACCCAAGAAATTGAATGCGAAGCAAGCAGCACGAACTTTAGTGGGCGTTTAAGTCTAAGCGCGTCGTGACCCGACCTTCGCAGCAGGGAAGCTGAGGGGGAGCCGGTCCGAGATGACTACATGAATAGCGTCAATCATCACTCCTCCGGGATACTTTGGTGACTATGAGAACGAGCATTGTCAGGGTTCAGACAACCGCGTTGGCCACAAGATTTAGGTGCGAAACGTCACGACGGAATTTTATCGCTTTCGGCTACGTGACACGGAAAAGGTTGGTAGGTCGGTCGAAAGCTGACGGCCGAGCCTGGTCCTGCCGCCGAGCACTTGGAAAAACCGATGGGCAGCGGATGACAAGGGCCTAAGGATAATCCATGCAAAAACCCTGGCATTTGCCAGGGTTTCGCGAGTCATGGAGAAATTGAGAACCTGGATCAAAAATCCATGCCGCCCATACCGGGGCCAGCAGGAATTGCTGGACCAGGCGTAGCCCTCTTCGGCAACTCGGCAACCATCGCTTCCGTCGTGATCAGCAGCCCCGCCACGGAGGAGGCGTTCTGAACTGCGATGCGCACGACCTTGGCGGGGTCAATGATACCTTTGGAGAGGAGATTGCTGTACTCTCCTGTCTGTGCATCGAAGCCGAAGGAGTACTGCTCATTATCGAGCACCTTGCCGACCACGATCGATCCGTCTTCGCCGGCATTAATTGCGATCTGGCGTGCCGGCCAGGACAGTGCTTTGCGTACGATCTCAACGCCGGTCTTCTGGTCGTCGTTCTGGGTTTGCAGGCCCTTCAGCTGCTCGGAGGCACGGAGCAGGGCGACGCCGCCGCCGGGGACGATACCTTCCTCGACAGCCGCGCGGGTCGCATGCATCGCGTCATCAACGCGATCCTTGCGCTCCTTCACCTCGACCTCGCTCGCACCGCCGACGCGGATCACCGCGACGCCGCCAGCGAGCTTGGCGAGACGCTCCTGGAGCTTCTCACGGTCGTAGTCCGAGGTGGTTTCCTCGATCTGCGCCTTGATCTGGGCCACGCGCGCCTCGATGTCGGCCTTCTTGCCGGCGCCGTTGACGATCGTGGTGTTCTCCTTGTCGATCATCACCTTCTTGGCGCGACCGAGCATGTTGAGCGTGACGTTCTCGAGCTTGATGCCGAGATCTTCCGAGATCGCCTGGCCGCCGGTCAGGATCGCGATGTCCTGCAGCATGGCCTTGCGGCGATCGCCGAAGCCCGGAGCCTTGACGGCCGCGACCTTGAGGCCGCCGCGCAGGCGGTTCACGACCAGGGTCGCGAGCGCCTCGCCTTCGACGTCCTCGGCGACGATGACCAGCGGCTTGCCGGTCTGCACCACGGCCTCGAGCAGCGGCAGCAGCTCGTTGAGCGAGGAGAGCTTCTTCTCGTTGATGAGGATGTAGGCGTCGTCCATCTCAACGCGCATCTTGTCGGCGTTGGTGACGAAGTAGGGCGAGATGTAGCCGCGGTCGAACTGCATGCCCTCGACGACGTCGAGCTCGGTCTCGAGCGACTTGGCTTCCTCGACAGTGATGACACCCTCGTTGCCCACCTTCTTCACGGCGTCGGCGAGAAACTTGCCGATCTCGACATCACCATTGGCAGAAATCGTTCCGACCTGGGCGATCTCGTCGTTCGAGGTCACGTTCTTGGAGTTCTTCTGGAGGTCCGCCACCACAGCCTCGACCGCGAGATCGATACCACGCTTGAGGTCCATCGGGTTCATGCCGGCGGCAACCGACTTGGCGCCTTCACGCACGATTGCGGCGGCAAGGACGGTCGCGGTAGTGGTGCCGTCGCCGGCAGCATCCGCAGCTTTCGAAGCGACTTCGCGCACCATCTGCGCGCCCATGTTCTCGAACTTGTCCTCGAGTTCGATGTCTTTTGCAACCGCAACGCCGTCCTTGGTAATACGCGGCGCGCCGAACGACTTGTCGAGTACGACATTGCGCCCCTTTGGACCAAGTGTGACCTGCACGGCATTGGCGAGAATGTCGACGCCGCGCAGCATACGATCTCGCGCATCTACTCCGAACTTGATTTCTTTCGCTGTCATAGAGAATTCCCTCGATTCCAATTGGTTCAGCGCCCCCAGGGGCCTCCTCAGAAGGAGGTGAGCTGCGCAAGTCCAGAATTAGGCGGCCTTCTGCTTGGAGAACACTTCGGTGAGGACGCCCATCACGTCGCTCTCCTTCATGATCAGTAGATCCTGGCCGTCGATCTTGACTTCAGTGCCTGCCCATTTGCCAAACAGCACCCGGTCACCGACTTCGATATCGATCGGAATTAGCTTGCCGCTCTCATCTCGGCCGCCTGGGCCAACTGCAATAACTTTGCCTTGCGACGGCTTTTCTTTGGCTGTGTCCGGAATGATGATACCGCCAGCGGTTTTCTCATCGGCGTCGATGCGTTTAAGCACGACGCGATCGTGAAGTGGTCGAAAATTCATTGAAGTCTCCTGAACGTTTGAACAAGTTGAAGTTGGACACAATGTGACCAGCCTCACTACAGCAAGAGTCGGACCATAATCAGTGTGGCGATCTAGCCTTCCAATTCTGCTGGATCACTGCGGGGCTGCGGGTGACTTTGTCGAGAAGCAAACGCGCTGACCGGCACAGTCCGCTCGGCCGTTGCGAAAGTGACATCGCGCTTCTTCCAAAATCCGTATTCTGGCCCGGCCTGTCGCGCGCCATGGAAAACTGCCCCCTCATATTGCCTCAGATGACAATGTTACCGAAGCGCACCCTGGTGTTTTTCTGGATCGGCTGCCGCGAGTCGGAGCAAGCTGCTCGCGAAGCGCGCCCTACAGAGCGCCGTAGCGAGCGAGCGGCTTGCGGTGCTTCGGCGAAAGAACCTGTCAGGATTTAAATACTAAGGCACGAAGCTTGGCCCGATAGTGTGATCTCTGTGCTGCTGATGAGCTGTCGAGCGGCCTTTGATCGCCAATTCTTGACCAATCGCTGCACCGTGCGCCGCTGATGGCCGCTGAACCGACCGGGCGCATGCGCTTCCAGCCGGGAGAGAAGATCGACCGCGGACAAGTGCGGAGCCGCGGCGAGCCATTCCTCGATGATGGGAATGTAGGGGTCGAGCATCGATGGCCGACGTGGCACAGGCTTGCGCCGCACATAGCGACGACGATGAATGCCCCGCTGCTCACCCTGTTTCCAACCGTCGCCGAGCTCTCGGGCAAAGGCCGCTAAGTCGCTATGCCCCTGCGCGACAGTCATCGCTGGCTTTCCAGCCCGTTGATCGACGCGCTTACCCAGCTCATTCTGAGCGTCCCGCATTTGTGCCAGCAATGCCACCGGATCAAGCGTCCGGTAAATCTCCCGCAGCCGACCTTTGAATGCCTCATTGAGCCTCGGGTGGACCAATGCTCTTTCGTACGGCGTAGCGGGAGGAAGATAGCGCTTGATCATCTTGGCACCTTCGCGGTGCTTCTCCTTCAGCTTAAACGAGGGCTGGAAGAAATTGATGTGCAGCCGTGCCGCAGCAAACAGGCGAGCTAATGAGCGAGCGGCATCAATGCCTTCAAACCGCCCGTAGCCCACCAGGCGGCGAACGATAGCTCCGTTCTTTTGTTCAACGAATGCCTGATCGTTCTTCTTGTAGGCCCTGGAACGAGTGACTTCGACATCGTGAGAACGGCACCACGACACGACCGTGTCGTTCATGAAGGCGCTGTCGTTATCAAAATCTAGCCCCCGAATGGGCCAGGGAAATAGGTTCTGCGCCCGCTCGAGAGCTTCGATCACAAGAGCTGCTTCACGCACGACGAGCGGAAAGCATTCGGTCCACCCCGTTGCGATATCCACCATTGTTAGCGTCTGAATGAACGCGCCAGATACGGACATGCCGCCGTGCGCAACCAGATCCGCTTCGCAGTACCCCGGCGGAGGTGATCCCCAGTCATTGAATGTACGCACCGGGACTTGCCGCCGTACGGCACTAGAAAAGCCCGCCCGCCGTCGGCGCCCTCCGGCTGCTGCGATCTTTACGTCGCTCAGCAGGCGATCGATCGTCGCCGCGCTCACCTTCAAAACCTTCGACCTCTCATCGGCAGAAAGCTTCAATCTGCCGTGCCGTTCAAGTGCCGGAAGCAAAAACGGGATCATCGCGACGAGCCGCTTACTGCAGAGCCGGTCAGAGGCGTCCCAGAGCACAATCAGTGCAACGCGAATGGAAGCTCCGTAACTGCGGCCCCGTCGCCGCGGCACGGCCGATCCCGATGCCCCGTCCACCGACAGTGCTCGGATCGCGTGCTTACGATGCCATCCCGTAAGGGCACACAGCTCGTCCAGGATCCGTGCCTTCTCGAGCCGTCCGCTCGCCCGATAACGCTCCACCAGCGCTGATGTGATCTCGCGCTTTGCGCGCATGCTGATCTTCCCTGCCATACCCGCCACCGAACTGATTCGGCAGCTCCGCCCCAGACACGACAGGAAAGTTGTCCGGTAACATTTTTAGTGAGGCAATGCGCCCCTCGGCGTCATGAGGAATTGCCCCCTCCTTGGATAGCCGAGGAGAGAGTGAATGAAAGAGGAACGAATCGCGGAAAGCTCGTCGTGGATTGATCCACGGGGGCAGGTGATGAAGACGCCGGATGACGTGGCGGAGATGTTGCGCCTGAGGGCGTGCGGGTGGGGTCTGAAGCGGATTGCGCGGCAGCTGGGCTGCAGTCATCACACGGTGAAGGACTACGTGGCGGCGGGCGGGGTGAAGCCGTTCAAGTCGCCTGAGCGGCCGAAGCGTCTCGACGGCCTTGAGGGTTGGCTGCGCGAGAGGCTCATTCGGCATCGCGGCAATGCCGACGTGGTGCGCCAGGACTTGTTGGCCGAGCAAGGCGTGGCAGTCAGCCGGCGGACGCTGCAACGCGCCGTGCAGCCCTATCGTCAGGCGCTGAAGGCGGAGGCGTTGGCGACGACGCGGTTCGAGACGCCGCCAGGCCGGCAGCTGCAGATCGACTTCGGCGAGCGTCTGGTCGAGATCGGAGGGGCGAGAGTCAAGGCATTCGTGTTCGTGGCAACGCTTGGGCATTCGCGGCGGCTGCATGTGCGTGCGTTCCGGGCCGAGAGGCAAGAGCATTGGTTCGCCGGCTCGAGAGCACATTCACGACCTTCAGCGGTGTGCCGGAGGAAGTGCTGATGGATAATCCCCGGGCGCTTGTCGTGCGCCACGACGCCGTGAGCCGGTCGGTCCAATTTAACGACAAGCTCATCGCGTTCGCGAAGCATTGGGGCTTCCGTCCTCGCGCCTGCGCGCCGTATCGGGCGCGGACGAAGGGCAAGACGGAGAATGGCGTCGGTTACGTGAAGAAGAACGCGATCGCGGGGCATTCCTTCGCGAGCTGGGAGGCATTCGAGGCGCATCTGGCCGGATGGGAGCGTGAGGTGGCGAACGTGCGTATCCACGGCACGACCGGGGAGGCGCCGATTGCTCGCTTTGCGCGTGACGAGGCACATCGGTTGAAGCCGCTTAGCGGGCAACCGTCGTTCGGATCGTTGCGTGAACTGACCCGCGTCGTCGGGCACGATTGCGCCGTCGAGATCGACACGAACAGCTACTCAGTGCCGTGGCGCCTGATTGGCGAGCCCGTGGCGGTAACGATCGCGGCCGGGGAAGTGCGGATCCGCCATGGATTGCACCAAGTTGCGATCCACAAGCAATCGGATGGACGCCGGCTGCGGATCATCGACACCGCTCATCTCGATGGTGTTGCTGGTCGCAATGGCGCGGTCCGCCGGGCTGAGATCGCGGCGGCGGTGCTGGCGCCGTCCTCACCCCCCTCGTTGTTGCGCCCTCTTGCCGAATACGAAGCCGTGGTCGGAGGAAGCTTCTGATGGCACGGGCAAAGAAGATAATGGAAGCAACGGCCGATCCGCTCGATGCCATGCTGGCGCGACTGCAGCTCTCCGGTATCCGCGATCAGCTCGACACCCTGCTCGACGAGGCGGCGCGCGCGAACCTGTCGGCGCGTGAGACGCTGATCCTGCTGTGCGAGCGCGAGATCGCACGCAAGGACCATCGCCGCATAGAGATGGCGCTGAAGCTCGCACACTTCCCGGCGGTGAAGGAGCTTGCTGGCTTCGACTTCGAGGCGCAGCCATCAATCGATCCAAAGCAGATCCGTGATCTTGCCGCATCACGTTGGATAGCCAACGGAGAAAACGTGCTGCTGCTCGGGCCGCCCGAGTCCGATTCATACTGCCCACCTCGCTATGCCATTATAGTTCAAGCTCTCTTTGGCGGAGATCGCCAGACGACGGGCGCCGGAAGCGCCGCGCCTGCGCGGCGTTCCTGACCTCGGGGTGCTCCAGATCAGGCGCCTTGATCACCCAGGGTGCGCCCTTGCACAGCTGGTGCGCGGGCAAGCTTCGCTCCGCGATCAGGCGGCGAACCGTCGATGGGCTGACCTTCAACGCAGCGGCGGCTTCGTCCAGAGTGATTTCTCCTCTCTCCATGCGTTCGCCTTCCCGGTAGGGTGCAATAGCTTGCTGGTTGCGCAAGTGACGAACGCGGGCGCGGGTCCAGCTGTTACCGTGCCCCGTCGACTTGCCCGCTCGGTTGAGGACCGCCGCGATCGTGCCGTCGGGCATCTGGCGTGCCAGAACACGCACGAGATCAATGACATCTGCGGATGTGCTCCAGCGGTGTTGGCCCGTGCGGTTCTTTCTGGTCTCTAGCGCTGTGTGATCGCCGCCCTGCCAGTGGATCACAAGCTCAATTGCCGCATCGCCGACGCGTACAACGATTTCGTGGATTAAGGTTCGGATGATCCGCTTGCGCGTGGCAGGCGTCGCCCCAGGACTGTTCCAGGCCCGCTCCAAATCGGAGCCAAGCGCAAGCAACCGGTCGCGATCCGCCTCGCTCAGAGGACTCTCCGGCTTGGCCAACAGTGCACCGCGCTCTTCCTCGAGCGCGCGGACGGCCAGCAGGCGTTCATTCCAACGTCGCTCCAGCTCGCCGGCGACCAGGCGATTGTCGGGATCGACAGCCTCATATCGCCGACGAGCCCGAGTGGCCTCATAGCGCGCTTGCTCAAGAGAAAGTTCAAGTTGATGCAGCTTCTCGGCGTGCTCCCGGCCGCGGTCCTCCATGGCAGACAACGCAGCCTGGACTCCGAGCGGTTGCAGGCGCGCGATGACTTCGACGCTGATTGCGGCATCCACACGCAGGTCGCCGAATGAGATGCATGGCTCTCCGCCATGATTGATCTGGCTACCGCGGCAATGATAGCGCCCGACGTTACTGTGCGTGCCGCTGTAGGCAACGTGAAGTTTACGACCGCAGTGACCGCAACGAAGGAGCCCTGCAAGAAGGGCCTCACCGCAGCGGACCGAGCCACGACTCATGAAGCTCTTCCCATTGGCGTTATCGGTGATCAAGCGCTGATTCCTCTCGAACTCCGCCCATGTAATGTAGCCCTCATGGTGGTCCTTGATCAAAACCTCCCAGTTGCTGCGCTCCCGGCGGAAACCCCGCACGATTCTCTTGCGGCCGGCCTCGATCGTCACCCGACTGCCAGAACGCCCGAAGGTGTAGGCGCCAGCATAGATCGGATTGGTAAGGATGTGGCGGATCGTGTTGTAGACGGGTAACTTCCACTCGACGTGACGTCCCTCGGGGCCACTGCTGACTGCAGGCAAGGCGATTCGCTCTTGCCGTAACCATAGGTGAACCTGGCGCAGCGTCTGCATCTCGGCGAACTTGGCGAACACGAGTGCGAGCGCCTCCTGAATGCGTCGATCAGGATCCTTCTCGATCTGATCGTGGGAGACTTTGATATAGCCGATGGCAACGTTGAGGAAGAGCTCACCCCTGCGCGCCTTTTGCTTCAAGGCCTCAAGCGAGCGCTGCCGAAAGATCGACAGCTCCATCTCGCTCATTGTGCCCTTCATGCCGAGCAGAAGGCGATCATTGGGATGGCGCGGATCGTAGACGCCATCCTCATCGACGATCAGCGTTCCAACGAGCCCGCAGAACTCCAGGAGCGTATGCCAATCCCTGCCGTTGCGGGCCAGCCGAGAGGCCTCAATCGAGACCACAGCGCCAACTCGCCCTTCGCAAATCGCAGCGAGCAGCTTCTCGAACCCAGGACGCGCGGTGCCGCTACCAGAGCGACCGAGATCATCATCGATCACGATCACCTCGCTCCAGCCCAGCTGGCGCGCACGGTCGGCCAAGCCGTACTGGCGGCGCTGGCTCTCTTTGTTGTTGATAACCTGGTCGGCCGTCGACTGACGAATGTAGATGACGGCCTGGCGAGCAAGGTGCTCAGGCGTGATCTTGCTCACCGCTGTCCTCCCCGCTCACGTTGCATGTCTCGGCCGCGCTGTCGGTGAACGCTTCGGCCAGAAGCTCCTTTAAGAGCTCCAGCATCTGCTGGTGGGCTTCGATCGGAATGCTGCTGTATGTTGGAGGGCTCTCGAAAAGATCCCCCTGACGACGTGATGCGTCCGCCATGTCCGCCTCCTCGCGAATGGGATGATTCCCTGGAAGAGGAGGCTAAGACCGCATCGACGAGAACGCGCACCTCCAGCAGACGATCCACCGGAAGCCGCGGATCAGCTATCAGTCGGAAGGAAGCGGCGGCGGGAGCCGCCATCCATGCCGGCAGAAGCGTTAACGTGGCATCAGGCTGTCTGATAACAAGATGCGTCTCATCGCCAAGCCGCTTGCAGGCGACAACAACGACTGACGCTCCGCATCGCGGATGAAACGGGTAGAGGATCTCAATCTCGGATCCTAGACACCCGGCATTATGACGCTGGTTCGCCAGGCGTAGGTAAGACGCACTTGTCGATCGCGCTCGGGCGAGAGGCGATCCTGGCCGGATACACGGTGCAGTTCACCACGGCGACGACGCTGGTCGCTGGCCTTGCCAAGGCGCACGGCGAGCGACGCCTGGACGAGAAACTTCTCGCGCTGTCGAAGCCAAAGCTGCTCATCGTCGACGAACTCGGCTACTTGCCTCTTGAACCTGACGCGGCCCATCTGTTCTTCCAACTGGTCAGCCGGCGATACGAAACTGGCGCGATGCTGATCACGTCGAACCGCAGCGTTGCCGAATGGGGTACGGTGTTCGCCGATCCCGTGGTCGCCACCGCGATCCTTGACCGGCTCCTGCATCACAGCCACGTGCTGACGATCCGCGGCGACAGCTACCGACTTCGCGCCAAGCGCAAAAGCGGCCTCATCAAGACGCCGACCGCCGGTGACGGCCCTCCGGTCGGCTCCGCCTCCCTCCGGCCCGTCACCGGCGGAAACAACCTTCAACCGAGATCATAATCCGATGGTGGGGGCAGTTCTTCGTGACGCAAAGGGGGCAGTTCCGGAAGGCGTTTGACACGGCCACTTCAACATTCCCCGGACGCGCATTGACCGATCAAAACGCCGCGGGTTTCGATGCCCGTTTCAGGGGTGAACTCGGCTATCTGGCGACCCCATTTAGCCGCGGTGGCCCCGCGAAGCCTGCGGTACAGAAGCCTTATCAAAGAGGGGGCTCGCCGAATCTGCGCGGTTCATCGATTGCGAAATAAGCATGTAACGATCTCGAACAATAGGACGCGAGTTCCTGTAGAGAGTGGCTGGCTGATGAGCACGTTGCAATCAACTAAGTGCGTGTGGCGATGTAGCCGTGTCGCGAGCCTGTTCAGTTGATTCCTGCGCATTCGTGATCGACCGCTCGTGAGGAAACTTGTAGGATCGCTTGCGTACCGCAACGCGTGCCTCGGTTTTAACAGGGTGCGTTCCTGGCAAATCAGTGCGAGCAAAGGCCGCCGGACAATTGCAAAAAGCTAAGGCGACGATATGCCCCGCTGGGCCGCGTTTTACGGGATGGCTTCGAGAGCGGCTTCGCTAGGCGCACGATATGCTTCCGATATGATGTCGATGGCACGCAAACAGCTGCCGTGCAGCAGGGAGATCGGCGGACATATGAAGCTTATACCTTGATATACGTTGTGCAGCGGCTTTTGGCGTGTGATGGCAAGCTTCAAAGTCGAACTTCGCCTGATCTCCGCGCACCATGGAAAAGCAGCTGTGTCGTCCGTAGAAGTACATCAGCACATCGTCTCCCTTCTGGAAAAGCCGAATCCCATCATTCTGGATATCGGCTGCAACGATGGGACTGACACGCAAAAGTTTCTCGAGTTGTGTCCGCAACCCGAGCTCTACTGCTTTGAGCCGGATCCCCGAGCGATCGCTCGCTTCAAGACGAAGCTGGGATCCTCCCTTGGTAGGGTGAAGCTGTTTGAAATAGCGATTAGTGATCGAAACGGGACAATCGACTTCCACCCAAGCAATGCCGATGGGGATGCGAGGGATTGGGACCTATCCGGCTCAATACGCCGTCCAAAGAACCATCTTACTGAGTATGAATGGGTGCGCTTTGATCATCCTGTATCGGTTGAAACGCGTCGGCTGGATGACTGGTGCAGCGAAGCAAAGCTGGACGAAGTTGACTTCATCTGGATGGACGTTCAAGGAGCCGAGGCCGACGTTATCGCAGGCGGCATGCGGACCTTGAGCAAGACGCGCTTCATTTACACCGAATATAGTGACCGCGAGCTCTACGAAGGGCAGTTGACCCTGCAAGCCATTCTCAACTTGTTGCCATCATTTGAAGTGGCGGCTCACTACCCTCGCGCTGTGGAAGGTGATGTACTGCTCAAGAATGTGCGTGCGTAGCAGCTGCTCAGATCTGCTCTCGTGTTGTGTGGCTTGCCTTACGTGACGCGCTTCATGGGTAGCCCGGTTGTATTTCACTTCCGAGCAGGGCGCGGCCAGCGCTCTGGAGCGTTCCTTCATTCAACGCTGCGTGCTGGGCAACGACGAAGCTGTCGCACATGGCGCGCGCGAGAGTTCCTGCGGTATAGAGCGCCTCAGTTCCAGCAAGACCGCTTGCAAGCCTGCAGACCTCAGCCCCCTGCCGCGCAGCGTTCGTCGCGGCGAGCCGCATTAGCATTGTGGCGCCCAGAGTTACCTCACCCGTAAGCGCTTGCTTCCACAGCTCCTCCGTGGCCTTGTAAAAAAAACGAACGAGCGGAGCGTAGCATCGCTTCGGCTTTGGCGATTTCAAGCTGGACGTAGCCACGCTCAGCCATCACGGGCGCTCCAGTGATCGAGACGCGGCTTCCTGCCATGGTGGTCACCTCGTCCAAGGCAGAGCGCGCAATGCCGATTCCCACAATCGCGTGCGCCTGGGCAGCGAAAGCCACAGAGGGATAGCGATAAATCGGGCCATCAAGTGTCGGTGGACCGCCGCGGATCAACGTCCATTCCTCTGGCACTATGACATTGCTGACAACAATGTCGTGGCTTCCCGTGCCTTGCAACCCGATGACATCCCAATTGGGCCGGATTGTTACCTTCTCGGCCGGCATCACGGCTACGCGCGGGAGGTCACCAGTCGGATCGTCATCTACAGTGATACCAAGTCCTATCAGATCCGCTCCCGGCGAGCCGCTCGCGAATGGCCACACGCCGTTCACGACAAATCCACCGGTGCATCGCTTGGCTTGCTGGAGCGGGAAAAGCGCACCCGCCAATGCGACGTCGGGTCCATTGGCGTACACATTTCGAAGCGTGTCGTCCGGAAGAGCAGCGAGGTAGCGAGCTCCATCCCCAAAGCTGGCGACCCAGCCCGCAGATCCGTCGACTTCGGAGATCCGCTCGATCAGGCGGCTAAAGTCCGCGGGCGTCCGCTCCTCGCCGCCGAAACGCTTGGCGACCATGGCCCGGTAGACGCCGATACGTCTGAAGCCGTCGATGCTCTCTTTTGGAATATCTTCTGAGCGCGGCCAAACTCGTTGCGACGCTCACGGATCTCAACGAGTAGGGAGGACAGATCAGCCCAGGTCGAAGCGGTGGCATGGGTTTCGGCAGGCATCGTTTCTGTTGGAGCGTTCATAAATTGTCCTCCGTGTCTTGAGCGGATCACCATTGCGCGTTACTCATGTGGCTTGTGCGTGTGGCGAGGCCAGGTGGATGATAGCGGCTACACGGTAATCCGAAGCTGTCGCAGTTGATCTGGAATGCAGGGGATTGCACCCGGTGGCTTCCCAACCTAAGGGACCGGGGAGTTTCACAAGGATGTAGCTGTTGCAGCTGGCCTTGACGCTGGGTTGCCGAGCAATCGATAAGCGGCGGTGACAAGAGCCGTCCTTGCCGTCCTGGGGCCTGCGCCATTCAATGGGGGCATGCGGTGTCATGTCTGCTCCAATGGACGCGTCGTCACATTCGGGACATGCCGAGCCGTACCAGGTGCGGAACTTCTGATTTGCGTTCGGGACGGCGTCCGAGCCTACGGCTTCTTTTCCATTTTCCCACCAATCGACGTGCCATTAAGCATGTCTGCCGCCCTCGTCTTAGTCATGCGAGATCACTGCGCCGTGCCGGCGCAATGCGCGTGGTTCGTGTTTGCTTTCAGACGAAAATGTCATTCAGTCAACAATCCGCAAGAAAAGACGACCTTGGCGGATCTCGACCGCTGACCGGCTGGATTCAACGTTCATGATAAACGCGAAGGCGTGCTCCGATCTCCCGGCGCTACCGACAGCCTCATTTGCTTTCGAGCAACTGCCAGTAAGTGAGGTAGAGGCGGACCTTCGCACGGCAGGTGTTAAACAAGTGTACGAGGGCAGCCTCGGTAGTTCGAGCTGGCTCCAAAACTGCCCGCCCATGCGAGCGAAGACGAAGCGCTTCGAACAGGTTTAGGCTGTTGGAGGTCCGCTTCGCCTTTCTGCGTTCTATGGTAGCTAAATTTATGACTTGCGTGGCCCATTGCGGCCTGTCGCTGCCTGATGCTGAGCATCCGTGGCTACTACCTCAAACGAGCAGTCATGCTGCTCGCTGTAGGCGGTCTTCAGTCCCTGATTGAGCCTGTTGATAAAGTATGTGAGCCGCTGACCCAATAGAGACGTTTGTGCGGCAAGTCGCAATAGAAATCGTGTCGGCTCGGAAGTCCAGAGCTCGCGACTGCTCCGAAGCTTATCGCTTTCAATCGGGCAACCAAGAGTAATGCTGCCGCGCGCGCTATGTGCGTGTGTTGATGCTGGCCACCCGCTGCCGACATGAGTACGTACAACGGGAGGATAGCTAAGAGGCCACGCATACCGCGGGGCTTTTCCGAGGCGATGACAATTGTGAATTGGACAGCATCCGACGCATTTGTTCAAGACAATGGACCATCAAACAGCGCCTTCCCGAAATGCAAAACCGGACTGCGGATGATTTGCCGCGGGTGTGAAGATGCTAGCCCTAGCTCACAATATCCACTTTTCCGGTTTCGAACCGATAGAGGCCCCCCACGACCTTCAGCCGGTTCTGCTCGACCGCATCGTTCAGAATCGGGCCCGTCGCTCTGAGTTTGTTGACGTTGTCGATCACATTCTGTCCAATTGCTTTGGCGAATATGTCGCCGTCTTGCTCTAGAGATGCCTTGACTGAAGGAGCAAGTGCTTTGACCAGGGATGAGATGTGCCCCGGCGGCGGCCTATTCTGATGCAGCGACTTGATTGTCGCGTCTATCGCACCGCAATGATCGTGGCCAAGTACGAGAATCAGTGGCGTGTTGAGCACTGAGACCGCATATTCCATACTGGCGATCGTATCATCGTTAGCGAAGTTGCCGGCAACGCGGCAGACAAACAGATCACCAAGTCCGCTGTCGAAGACAAGTTCGGGCGGGACGCGGGAGTCGGCGCAGGTTAGAACCGCCGCATAGGGATTTTGGCCTTCGACCAAGACCGGGCGCTCGCGCCTGAAATCATCGGCTCGTGGTTCGCCCTGCACATACCGATCGTTTCCCTTCAGCAGCCGCTGCAGAGCAGCATCCGGCGCGAGCACGTTGTCTGGCTTTGGCTGTCCCCTTGCGTCCTCCACATCGACAATGTTGCTGCCGAGTCCGAGAAATACTGTCGAAACACCGAACAACAACAGCGCCCGGCGCGAACGCGCGAACTTGGTTAGGGAGTCCATGTTTAGAGAATGGTCTTCGTGCATGTGTCGCCTCATCGCGCGGCCTTATGCCAGCCGGTGGCTCGGGCTTCCGCTTCGCTACAGAGCCAGCGTTCGCCTCGCTTGTTCGTCATGTCGATTTGTTCATATCCAGGTTGCAGCGGCATGAGATAAATGCGCTCGCCGCTGCGATGGGTTCCCTTTATCAGGCACTCGGGGGACGGCGGTTCAGACAGCAGGATGGATCCTAGCAAAAGTTCCTGAGCGTCTACCGGAACCGAGTTTCCACCCACGATAATTGTGGCCCTGTTGCGGTTACGCCAGTCCCAGGGCGCGATGAACGCCCCGGACCAGAGCCCTGCATAATTTGTGCTCGCCACCAACTCATAGATCACGTAGCTATGTTGAGCTGCACCAGCCGATAGCGCCCAGCCTGAGCGCACCATCCAAGCATTCACATCCTCGCCTTCGATCAAGCAATTGCCTAGGGCGCGCCGTTGCTCATCAAGTCGTTGAGTCTGACAATCCCACGTTCGCCCATTCGCGTGCTTGATAAGCTCGTCGCGAGCGGCTACGCCACAGGCCCACTTTCGGCCTCGGGCGTCGAGGCAAATCTGATCGGTCTCAGGAGCTTCGATTCCAGACAGCCGAATGGTGGTTTGCTCGATCTCAATCGTGTTCCCGTCGAGGATGCGCGGAACACCGCTGAGCGTCGCCGCGCACACCGGAGATGTAATGAGTGCGAGTAATGCGAACATTGTTCCGCGGCGCATCATCCCGACAATATCCTTTCGCTCCTGATCCATGCTCACTGCCGATAGATTAGGCTGTTTGATCGCGTTATATCCGGCGTTCCGCCACAAGCGGTAGAAGTGTGCTCTATGACAGCTTGTCGTGAGTTCGAACCTACGACCTGACGCCACGTAAGGATCAAGTGATTTCATCCGCTGCGCGCGCAGCGAATACGAGCATCGACGTCTTCCTCACTGAAAGCGTACGATACTTCTCGACTTGAGCTGGAGATCCTCGCCTCTAAGCGGCGAACTCGCGATGTTGAACAATCCCGAGCCTCGGAATGCTGCGCTTAGTCTTGCAAATGGTGAGCGAGTCTGGACCTCCGGCGCCAGCGGTTGGGTACGGAGGAGCAGCAACGTCGCTATCGTTGATGACGAAGTCATCAGAAAACAGTACGTGGACGACGGTTTCGACGAGGGCTCGGGGATGAGCCGTCGCAGGCCACGGCTAACAGGGCCGACCCCGGGTGACGTTCTCCCAGGTATCGTCTCAGCCACCGCTGAGTGTCGCTCCACCTCGCTGTGCGGACGCTACTGCGTGGGCACTCAATTGGCGATGCGCGGAGTACGCCGGACCGGCCTTGGACGGAAGCTTATCCACCGGCGCACGCATTGAAAAATGCATGACAGCTGGTTCGCCGGGAAGCAGGCATCTCGCAAACTACGACGGGCCCTCGCGCTCTGCGCCTGTCAGAAAGATCGCGAAATCATGCTGCCCAAAGTACGACGAGCCGAAAGCTCCGGGAGAGGCGACTGAGCTGTCGCAGTTGCAGGGCGCGGGACCGTTCAATGAGGGGCTCGCCTACTCTTCCTCTTTCTCTTCCTCTGGTTCGGTGCGCTGAAACCAGGACCCAGGAGGGAATTTCGCGATATGCTTGGCAAAGCTGGACTGTGGCTCCCCAATCTTTTACTTCGCTCTTCTCGAAAGTGATGACCCCGTTGTGTGTAAAATAACGTGGTCCTTGGATATTACAGTTTACTAATAGGAGAACGCGCCACAGATCACCTTTCTGGGTCGGCTTGTGATTGGGCTTCGGTAAGTAATCTACCACAGCTTCAACGATAGTGCATCGGCCTTTCCGAAGAACATCGCCGAGCCGACCTTGGGGGGTAGTCACAAAATTGAAGTTCGACAGATCGTGTAGAAAGCGAAGGTTTGCGTTCCTTTCGCCATCTGCGACTTCACTGGCGATCAACGAGAGTGCGAGCGCGTGCCAGCCTAATTCCATCGGCTGCGCGTAGGTTGACGCAAGTTCAATTGTACCATCGAGCCCGACTTTCCAGGTGATAACGTAGTGTTCGTCCGATTTGTTGTGTTGGTGCCTGGTCCACGAAACGAAAACAAAGTCGTCTCCGCCAAGTTCAGCGACGCCCCACATTTGGGGGACGAACTGTGCCACCTTCGAGACATTGGAGATGATTTGTTCTACCGTTTCACCATCTTGCGCCCGCCAAGCCGACTTGAATCTCTCGATAAGGGGGCTGTCGACCGACCGGATACGGCTGCTCGTGGCGGCCGGCCAGGCGAGGCAGATTAGAGATGCACCTAGCCACAGATATAGCAGGGGTCTTGCAAACAGTCTCTTCATAACCTCGGCGTCTCCCATCCAGAGACTTAGGCAGCAGGTGACTTGAACTTGCTCTGAGCGAGAGGCAAGAAGTTAGCGACGACGCGATAAGGCTGTTCGACGCCGTTGCCTATGTCACGCGGCGCTAACTTCCCTGTCAGCGACAGCATTCCAATTGGCTGAGCTGGCATGCCCAGCAGCAGCAGTCTGGGCATGCCGACGGATTGCATTCTTCGTGCCAGGCAATGGGCGAAAATACGCATCGATTTTGTGTGTTCTTGTCGCCTTTCCGACGTGCGCATGTTTCGATGCTTCCATTCGGCGCATCGGCCGCAGCTTGGACCCCCTTGTCCCGCAGTAGAAGAAGCGAGCGCCTCGGATGGAAATCTGATCCCGGCTTGGAGTGCCGCTGCCACCATTGAACGGTGTGCTTCACGATCGCCTTCTTCGTTGACCTACATGCCGGCCAGCGACACGAAGCCGAGTTAGCCGCCGACGTTGAAGTCTGGCTGGCAGGCGATCAATCGGCGCGCCGCGTGTGGTGCCCGAGTGCGCCGAAAAAACCTCCGCTATCGATGCGGATCCTTTAGCAAAGAAGCCGCTGCCCGGTGCAGCTGCTGGGCGAACGCTGAAACGAAGCCGCGTCGAACGCTGCATCTGCTCGAAATGGCGGTAGTCCTCGCCGCGAACGCTGCCTTTGTCCCTGCCATCGCCATAGCGTGCAGAGGCATCCCATGGCAGCTACCGATGCTCACTCGAGACTTTCTGACACGCGATCTCTGACCAGCCAATGTTTCCGGGTGGCGGTTAATCGTTGAGACGCACAGTCATTCGCCGGTCAACGGTCATTCGCTTACCAGATGTCGCAGACTAGCTTGGTACACAATCTGAGAGGTTGACGGGAAAGGTCTCCTACCGATAATCCAGGTCGTCGAGGTTCTCCGGGGCGTGTTCGATCCGGAGCTAAGAGGGAAGCCGGTGCAATGCCGGCGCTGCCCCCGCAACTGTGAGCGGCGAGCCACTGTCCAACGATGTCACTGAAGCCTCCACGGCTTCGGGAAGGCCGGACAGCAGCGACGACCTGCAAGCCAGGAGACCTGCCCCGGCAAAATATTGGTCCACGGGCGGGGTGTCTCGGTGGTGCGCCAAGCAGCTGTCGCATGCGCGACTTCGACTGCCTGCGTCCGCCATGGCCTTGTCCCCAACAGGGGTTAAGCTATGTCTCTTCTCTCTCTTCCCGTTGCTACGCTCGGAACGCCACGCATCGGTCCACGCCGTGAACTGAAATTCGCTCTCGAAAGGTATTGGGCCGGTAGGATAAGCGAACAGCAGTTGCAAGAGGACGCATCCGGCCTGCGCGCAGCGAACTGGGCTCGTCAGAGCTCTATCGGCGTCACTATCATTCCGTCGAATGACTTCTCGCTGTATGATCAAGTGCTCGATACAAGTGTCATGGTTGGCGCGATCCCGGAGATCTACGATTCGAAGGGAGAATCCGTTTCCCTTGCGACGTACTTCGCCATGGCCCGCGGATCGCAATGCGACGACCTCGACCCGAGTGTCGGTCACGGCCTACGAGGATCTGGCGCGCCAGCGCAGGAGATGACCAAGTGGTTCGACACCAATTACCACTACATGGTTCCAGAGTTTCACAAGGGACAGGCGTTCAGGCTGTGCTCTCGCAAACCCATTGAAGAATATGAGGAAGCAAAGGGTCTGGGCTTTCAAACCCGCCCCGTTCTTATCGGACCGGTCACATTCCTAAAGCTCGGCAAGAGTGCCGATAACTCGTTCCAGCCCCTCTCCCTGTTGGATGATCTGATTCCGGTCTATATCGAGGTTCTTCATGAATTGGCCAAACGAGGGGCAAGATGGGTTCAGTTTGACGAGCCCAGCCTGGTCCTTGATCTGGACGAGGCGGCGCGAAAATCCTTGCTACATGCCTATAACCGGTTGGCAAAGGAGGGACCGGCTATCAAAATCTTGGTTGCCAGCTATTTCGGCGCACTAGGCGACAATCTGGATACTGCCTTGAGCCTGCCAGTGTCCGGCCTGCACGTCGATCTGGTTCGATCGCCGGAGTTATTGGAGCAGATCATTGCTGACGGGCGAGCTGATCTCGTCTTGTCGCTCGGTGTCATCGACGGCAGGAATGTATGGAGGTCGAACTTGTCGTCGCTACGCCAGAGGCTAGAGCCCGCGATCGCGAAGCTCGGTAAACACCGTGTACAGCTAGCTCCATCCTGCTCGTTGCTTCACGTACCAGTCGATGCTGAACTAGAGACCGGGCTCACTTCCGACGTCAAGAGCTGGCTCGCCTTCTCGGTTCAGAAGATGCGTGAGCTTGCGATCCTGGCGCGGGCACTCGCTGGCGACCGGAATGTCGGGCAAGCTCTTGCCGAGTCGGAATGCGCTGTGACTGCCCGCCGGAGTTCGCCGAAGATCCATGATGCGAATGTTGCTGCCCGGATGAGGGCGATCGACCAGAAGATGCGCCGGCGAACGAGCCCATTTGCCCGTCGTTCCGAGATTCAAAGGGTGCGCTTCGGACTACCAGCGTTCCCTACGACGACGATCGGATCATTTCCACAGACGGCTGAGGTCCGAGGTGCTCGTGCGGCGCATGCGAAAGGCACGATGAGCGACGAACAATATGACAGGTTTCTTAAGGAGGAGATAGCCCGCGCTGTACGTTGGCAGGAAGACATTGGGCTTGATGTCCTTGTGCACGGCGAATTTGAGCGCAATGACATGGTGCAGTACTTTAGCGAAAAACTCGCAGGCTTCGCATCGACCAGCAATGGATGGGTGCAGTCCTATGGCTCGCGCTGCGTTCGTCCCCCGATCCTGTTTGGCGATGTAGTGCGGCCGAAGCCGATCACCGTAGAATGGTGGCGCTACGCGCAGTCACTAACGAGCAAGCCAATGAAGGCGATGTTGACCGGACCGGTGACAATCCTGAATTGGTCGTTTGTTCGCGATGATCTTCCTAGAAGTGAGGTCTGCCGTCAGCTTGGGCTCGCAATCCGAGACGAAGTCCGCGATCTCGAGGATGCCGGTGCAGCCATGATCCAGATCGACGAACCCGCACTCCGCGAAGGATTGCCATTGCGCCGATCGGAGTGGAACGAATATCTCGATTGGACGGGAGATTGTTTCCGCATCTGCTCGTCCGGCGTTAGCGATCAAACGCAAATCCATACACATATGTGCTACTCGGAGTTTAACGACATCATCGGCGCAATCGCCGCAATGGATGCGGATGTAATATCGATTGAGACGTCGCGCTCTAAAATGGAGCTACTGAACGTATTCACAGAGTACAGGTATCCAAATCAAATTGGACCGGGTGTGTACGACATCCACTCTCCACGCGTTCCCGGGACGAGCGAAATGAAGGAACTGATGGTGTTGGCTCAGGCGCGTTTGCAGAAATCGCAGCTCTGGGTCAATCCGGACTGCGGCCTAAAAACGCGCAAATGGGAGCAAGTGCGGCCCGCGTTGGTCAACATGGTCGCTGCCGCCCGCGAGCTGCGCGCTGCATCCGATCCGCAAAACCATTGATCCCGAGCTTAGTCTGTTGTCGACGAGGTTAATTCGCTAGTGGTGATTTGCGTGCTCCACAATGTCGAACCAAAGTACCCGGCCCTTGATGGGCCGGGGATGGAGCGGCGTCCGATGAGACGGTGACGCGTCGCGCTACTTTGTCGCGGTCCGAGGGAGAATCGCCTACGGTTCGAATCAAGAGTCCGGACAGGCAGTTCTTTCTCAAGCGCACGCCGATGCTTGCGGAGATGGAAGCTGCTATCCAAGCCAGATGCGCCAATGTGCGCGTAGACAGATTCACGCTCGATAGGGCCGAAGACGGTACGCGGTCTCGATGGCGCCGGCCGCGACATAAGGCTATCGGCCGTGCCGCCGGCTGGATCAGGTCACAACCTCCGCCGTTGGCATTTGTCGCTTTCCGCAAAGCTAGACCGGCGGCCGGTATTTCCAGCAATCCCACCGGCGGCGGTGCTATGGTCCAACATGCTGTCATGTCACATCCTTTGTTGGTGAGAGACTTTCTTGCCTGCGCGTCACCATCGTTGGCTTGTCGGTGACGTCAAACGCGCCCTCGCGAGCGCGGCAGATCGCTCAGCGAGAGGGGGAAAGACGTCGGAGCCAGTGGACACCATTACGACTCGCATAGTCGCGCTCGGACACGTCATCGGGCTGATTCGCAGGTCAATGATGTAGAGGTCATCGCAAGCGGCGCAGCTTATCATGTTCAGGTAATTTTGGTGCGGCTCTGGTGCGCTTGGCAGCTGTCTTAACAACCGCTCACTGCTGTCGGACGGAAAAGCATAACGGCAAACCAAGTATTTCGGACAGCCATGCGGCGGTTACGGGGGAGCAACTTCTAGCGGAAGTCAGCTGCTGCCGCAGCATTGATAGGGGTCAAAAGCAATTGCGCTTCCGAGAATAGCGGAGCTCGACGGGCCGCTACGAGCCGGACACGCCCGGGCGAGACATTTCTCGGTCAAAGCCCCGTTTTTGCATGAGGAGCCTACGAGGCCCCGGTCACCGGCCTAAAGTAGCGGGCGATATGACAGGTTCGACAGGGGCGATCGCGCTTCCTCGAGGCAACAGGACCCTCAGCCGCGCGGTCTGTTCCTGAGGGAGCGGGACAAACCCATTTAGAAGCTGATTGAGGCAGATCAAAAACTCTCGCCCGAAGTGGGAGTAATGGTCGGGCGAAACCACATCAAGACAAGACCATGCCTTCATTTACCGTTCGGTTTATCAAGACATGTTTGTGACGATACCGGCGGCGGACATCGTGCGCGCCAGGCAGCGTTCCAGGTCGATGCGGCCTCCCTGGGTGCTGCCGCTCAGCAGGCGGAGATCGATTTCTGCAAGCAAAAGAGTGTCCGTGATTGGACAATCTTCGCTGATGTGCTCGTGCTTCGAGCACCACTTGCATGAGGTTAATCCGTTCACGTGGTCCTTTCGAGCTGAAGCCTCAGCTCTCCTGAACCCTGAGGCAACGGCCGCGTAGCCGAGGCGATCTTCACGTGCGTCAGAACGATTGCTGGAGTATCATTTGGCCGTCCAGCGACTTTAGAGAAGACTGTTGCTTCGATGTCACCAAATGAATGCATGACCGATCTACGCTCGCGTCAAAAGAGGGACGATATGTTCGATATATATCTGAATCGAAGACATCTCTTGGTCGTCCCGAAAGGCTTTGCGATCCCCGCGGGATTGGGCTTGAATTGGAAGCGAAGGAAGCGGGCGGTTCGTTCCGTGAGCGACGTCATTCGACATGATGTGCAACAGCGAGGCTACCACCGACGTCGCTTGATCCCAAATCGGGGGAAGGCGGTAGTTGAGACCGTGACACAGTCTTAGGCGGCACAGCCATGCTGCATCATTCTTCGGAACACTCTGGGAAGGGCGTCGCAGATGCCGCCCAAAGCGTTGGTTTTCGCACCCGAAGCGAAGTGGTTATCGTGCATTAAGGGCTTGAGGAGGACGGCTTCTTTTGAAAAGCTGCGCACGGCTGAAGAGCTTACCTCAAGATCATTGATATGGAGAGTTTATTTGCCTCGATGGCGAGCGCGTGAGTTTTCAGCTGTCCATTCTGAAAATACTTGCCGGTCAGCCACACGGTCGGGCGAGCATCGAAGTCGTTAAGCAGCATTTGGCTATCTATTATAGCAGCGGCCCGGAGTGGCCGGCTCGGATGAAGCGCATCGCAAGCCGCGCACCCCAACTCGATATTTTCGGCCAGAGCTTGATCGAGCGAGACGCAGGATGCTGGATCATCAGCGAGCAGGGAAGGAAATATCTCGAGACACTCGAGCAGTTAGATCGGACTGTCATGCAAGCTGAGGTGGAGCGGGAGAACGTGCAAGTGTCGACAGCTGAGCAGCCGCCACCTTTGACTTTGCAGCTAGGAATGAACGTAGGCAGGAAGCGCCCCGCAAGCGATTGAGCGTACGCAAGCCCCCAAAGCAATCATCGCCGGACGTTGGAACACAGCGACGTTCCGCTCGCTGTCCGAACGTCCCTGGTTGGAGCTGTTCAGCTTGATAGCTATTTTGGCTCATTATCCGGAACATGTCCTTCTACATGCGTAGATTCGAACGGTAAGAAGTTCATTGCGAGGCATTCAAAGAACGAATCCCTCTGCGCCGCGGCTGTACGAAATTTACAGTTCCAGAGCTTCATTAGATCCAGACGTTTCGCCTCGCGAGAGTCATATCGAATCTATATGTGGGCGGGACTGCCTATAACGTTGCCCTTTTTTTTATGGAAAACCGTGTTACAAGCCACCCCTCTTAAAAGGAGCATATATCGTGAAAAAAGCAACCAAGAAACGCGTTAAGCGACGCGAGTGGACGAGGGCAGATATCAGAGAGCTCAAAGTCCATTCAAAGGCCAGAACCCCGGTAATCAAAATAGCAAAGATGACCAAACGGAGCGTCGGTGCGCTCCGCCAGAAAGCGCTAAACCTCGGAATTGGGCTCGGACATCAGCGATAGTGTTGGATGCTGCCGGCAATGGCGCGGTAGGGCGGCTTGCAGGCCGCCCTCAGCGCCACAGAAATTTTGCGACGACTAGCTTCACCCATCCGCGCCGCGAGATTTTTTAATCGCGGTTCAATGTCGCGGTCGGGCTCACGCATCCTCTCGCCGTTGATTGTCTAAGATGGTCTCAACGGTTACGGCTATTGCGATCCTTATTGGCAGTGAAGAAATTGTCTTGGTCACAGCCCTGCGAAGGATTATGAATGCCCGAGCAATCTCGCCTCCTTCGGCAGGGGTTGGCGCTAGGCGCATGTCTCGGATAATCTAGTTGGATTTTGGATCAGGTCCGTTATTCCAACCCTTCTTCGCGTTGGTCAATTAACGAGCGACGTTGCACGATCCGCTAACCCAAAATGCACCGTACGGTTTGGGGAGTGGACTTGTGTAAGACAAACTGTCCGGTGCTATAATCCAGAGTGTTGAACGGCTAACGACGGGCTGACAGGAAAGTTGCGTCGGGATTGCTTCCCCGTTGAGAAGATTGCTCGGTCTTACCTTGTGATGTGTACGATATGAACTGCGCCTTTGCTACACTCTTCTCATATCCGTTCGGGTGTGCGTAGCATCAGCGAGAGAGATGCCGCATGTACCTTTCAAGGCCCCAGCATGCTGCTTTTGATGATAGCAAAAGCCCTATGTGTCGCGGGCGGTCTTCGGCAAAACTTCCGTATAGTGTCTTCCAACCTTTCCATAAGCGCGATCAATGTTCGTGCAATTGAGTGGTCGCTTGATTTCGTGTAGCTCCCGAGCAATTCGCAAAGCAATGGTAGTAAGCTCTTCCGCAGTCTGGCCCAATTAATCGAGCGGCGCCTAAGGCAGAGGATATGAATGGTTGTCGGTTTCAGAGTTTATACGGAAGAGCTGCTCTCAAGTGTTCTTGTGGCTGGCTTTGTTGTGCCCAATCGAGCTAACGCCGGCGGCGGGCTCTCTTCAAGCACGAATGTCTGAACCATGAGCGGACGTCTTTGGCCGTTCGTCTGCGGTGTGTTTTCTCCTCGGTCTTCCGCGATCCGGGACCACACTCCTTGGGCATTTACTCCAGCATCATCCAGACATTTTAGCTCCCCCTGAGCCCTGGTTGATGCTGGCGCTTGAAGCGTTTGGCGGGGTGGTTTCTTCCCATCCGGCGGGGGGCGCACTGATTGAGGCCGCGTCCTCTCAATTCTTGGGGCGGATCAATCGCACAGCGGCCAGCCGCGCTTTTGCCGATGCAGCATACGATCAGTATCTCGCAGAAGCAGGCAAGCGGGTCATCTTAGACAAGACACCACGATATTGGACGGCGCTTGATTTTCTCGATTCAGTCTACCCAGAAGCGCCACATATCCTCCTGATGCGCAATCCCTTTGCAATCGCTGCTTCCTTGAAATCTACGTGGGGCATCCCGCTCCGGGCAGAAAGCTCAGGTAGTGTCAGCGTCTCCAGTACCGTCGATCTCATGCTCCGTATGCCCGACGGGATCATATCCTCGCTTGCCGATTTAGTTCTGGACCTTCCTAGGTTAGCTGCGCACCGCACTCGCCCGCAAACACACTTGGTGCAATACGAAATGCTTGTGGCGCATCCTGAGAAGGAAATTCGGCGGCTGCTGGCGGCGCTCGAGTGTGATCCAGCGGCTTTCACATCGGCGGACAGGAAAAAGCAGATTATCTCCGAACCAGCAGCTTTGGAGACCGAAAAATACTAGAGCGAACGACCATCGACCAAGGTTCTGTTGAGGCGTGGCGATCTCAACTGAGCGTCGAAGAGATGCAAACAGTGACCAATCTCGTCGGCGCCGAGCTTCTTTTAGAACTCGGATATGAGGAGGAACTGCGACACGCCCGGAAAGCCGGAGTTATGGACACCGGAGAGGAGGTAACCGAACTCTATCGTCGGATATTTCGGACGTGGTGGCGTTTCCGAACTACAAAGAGGGGAGCGTTATCGGCCTCGTCTCACGCTGAAGCACCAGTCCACGTCGCCTCGAATGTCTCGGACAATCGCGACGCGGCTATCCAAATGTTGCGGGACGAAGTCGCGCGACTGGAGCAGATCCTCAATATCGCCTAATGTAGTTCGAGTGCTTGCAATCAAACAAGCTCATTAATTTGACCAATGTCGTTGGCCGCACGATCTGAGCACCCATGACGGATCACGGGGAGCGCGGCGGAATTCGATATGCTTGCCACGTCTTCAAGTCTTCTCATGAATAGATGCTAGTGGGTCGCACAAAGGGGATGCCGGCTGTGCGTAATAGTTATCGCGTTTTTCCTTGAAATAGATGCCCTTTTGCTTAAGCGACCGCTACTGCCGCCGATGTTGCCAATTTAAGGAGCGTGACCTCCATGGAGATCTTGATCCCACGTTCGTCAACGCGCCAGTGAAGGTCGCACTAGTGAATTCGCTGACCTGATCCATGTTGAGGATCTTCGGAGTGCCATACTTCGCCGCCGCCTCCAGAGCCGCCACGTCAAGACCGCACGGCTCTCAATCGATCATGTCACAAAGGTAAAGCAGCGCGGCCGATGGGAATACGTTATGTGCGCCGACCATAGTTGGTTCGGCTGGTCGATCATCATGTTGCACAAGAAATAGGGAAGATCTTGCCCGGCGTTGGCCTCGTCTTGTTCCGCCTTGCTCTCCGGGGCGATGCCCATCCTCCTCCGCATCAACCGGTGCGCGCGCGTGCAATTGACCTAACGTTCCTCAACTATCAGCATCACGATCACCGCCCTAGACCAGGAACGACCGGGGCGAGAACAGCTCTTCGAGACGCCGCATCGGCCAAGGTCGGCGTTATCGACCGGACGGGAGAGCCGAGCGCGCGATCCCAAGCAACATGCATTGCCGGCGGATTGACAGCGCCATCAATGGAAGCTTGTACGATCGAGCAGGTGCTTCAGAGGCGACAACGCCAGCACAGCGGCTCGGAAGTGAGGTTCACAGGACACACGCCTCACGCTAGGTGCTTGCGTCGGTGATGGTACTCGCTACTCACCTAGGAAGCCGCGCTTTGTGCCAGCCGAAAACACAGCGAGCTTGACGCAGCATGGATCGACTGATGAGACGTTACGCGCCGTAAAGCGGAGTAGAGCGCCGAGAGGTGCTGCCAAGGCGGTTCTTTTGCGAAAGCAATATCTCTGTTTCAGGCTCTCCGGCAGTTCAGTGCAGAAGGTACAGCAGTCAACGCGGAAGCAAGACAGGCGATACTGGATTGCTGGAGGTTTTTTACTGCCAGGGGGAGTCGTGAGGGCCGAACTCTCAAAATTTCTAGCTCGCTGCGAACCTCCGCTCGCCTCTGCGTAGGACGGGAGTGCAGTCAGAAAAAAATGCGCGAGAAGATCGTTGGAGAGGGTTGAAACGCCCCTAACGTCAAGTTGTACGATCTAAAAATGACAATGACCGCCAGCAGTGTCCGAAATCCTCAAACAGCGACAGAGCCCCGTTGCATCAAGACTCGAGCCATCAGAAATCTGAATGGGTTCGACGAAAGCTTTGTGAAGGATCGCTTTGCATCTGGGATGAAAAATTGGCTTGTCATCTTGCCGGCGGCTGAAGTCGACGGCAAGTGTTGCGTCGATCTATGGCGCTTCATTCGAGCTGTTTACCGAGGAATGCGGCGTGCCACAGAGAGGCCTCTGGTGGGATGGGCGTACTCCAAATCCAACGAAGAACACAACTTGAGGAGAACGGTTTGACAAGACAGCGCTCTTTGCTGACGCCTGGTCCATTGTCGTTATCGCTGGCGGTGAGGAGCCAGATGCAGCTTGACCTCGCATCCCGCGATGACGAGTTCAAGGAGGTGACCGCCAGCATGAGGCGGCTGATGCTCAGCCTATTGCGAAGTGCTGAGGATTATTCGGTAGTGCCTATTCAGGGAGGCGGCTCCTTTGCAATGGAGGCGGCTCTCTCTTCATTCGTGTCCCGTGTCCATAAGCCGCTTGTTTGCATAAACGGAATCTATGGCGAGCGCATTTTGCAAATTTTGCGGCTGTGGGGCGTCGAAGCGCTGAAGCTCGTCAAGCGAGCGACGGACCCTTTGGACCCTCGAGAAATCGGTGAGTATCTAACCAAGCATCCTGACGTTACGCACCTATGTTTCGTCCATTGCGAGACAACGACCGGCATCGTCAATCCCTTGCAAGAGTTAGTGGAGGAGGCAAAGCGACGTGGCGTAAAGACGATCATCGATGCGATGAGTTCTTTTGGCGCCCTCAACATCGACCTGAGCAATCGAGGACCCGACGTATTGGTCACATCGAGCAACAAGTGCATAGAAGGCCCGCCGGGGGTGGCGTTTGTCGTCACCTCGCGCCAACTGCTGGAGAATGCGGTTCAAGAACAGAGGTCGTTTGTGCTCGATGTGAGAGATCAGTGGCTCTCGCTCGAGCGCACCGGTGAGTGGCGGTCGACCCCTCCTACCCACATCGTTCAGGCCACTGCAATGGCCTTGAAGATTTTGCACGAGGAGGGCACCGATGCGAGGCGCCTTAGGTATGAAAAGGTTAGAGACGATATTGTCAAAGAACTCGAAGGCGTTGCGTCTCCGCTGCTGTCTCCGGACTTGCAGTCGCCGGTCTGCGTTGCTTTCAGTGCGCCGCCCGGAATTGTCGACCAGGCAAGCTTCGATGGACTTTATCGCCACCTGGCGGCCCACAATCTCTACGTCTACTCGAAGCTGCATCTTGCGACACGCAGCTTTCGCGTCGGTTGCATCGGGGAGATCCAACCCAGCTGGATTGAGCAGTTGGGGTGCGCTTTTCGTACCTATTTTCGGTCCGGTCAGGCCCGGTCAGAAAGGCCAGTGCCGGGGCAAGTAGCAGGGGCTCGTGTAAAGGTACCCGCTCGAGCGGCTGGAGACCGGCAGCCGTGTCTTCCTGCCGAGACTGCCGTTCTTCATGCGGGCTATCGACGCGACCCCGTGACGAAAGCTGTCGCAGTGCCGATTTACCAGAATACAGCTTATGAGCTCGATGGCGATTTAAGCCACATCGCCGACGTCTATAACGTCAAGGCCGATGGATTCACTTATACGAGGATCATCAATCCGACGACCCGCGCGCTGGAGAAGCGCTATGCCGCTGTCGACATGGGAAGGGACTCGCTCGCCGTTGCGTCAGGGCAAGCGGCGACGTTCCTTGCCATCGTGAACCTCTCAAGTGGCGAAGTGGGCGACAATATCGTCGCGTCACCGTACCTATACGGCAATACGTGGAATCTGCTCCATAACACACTAAAGCGGCTCGGAATTAGCGTCAGGACGGCAGATCCTCGGAGGCCCGAGACGTTCGAGCGCGCGATTGATGACCGCACAATATGCCTATTTGGAGAGGTGATTTCGAATCCCTGTCTGATTCCGCTCCCGGTCAAGCAGTTGGCGGAGATCGGCCGAAGGTACGGAGTGCCACTGGTCGTTGACAACACGACCACACCTCTGGCCTGCCGGCCCGCAGATCTCGGCGCGGCTATTACGACGTATTCCGCGACGAAATATATATCGGGCCATGGCACGACGCTTGGCGGGCTGATCGTTGATAACGGTGGGTTCAGCTACCGGGGAGCGTCCCGCTTTCCATTGTTTAACCGTCCCGACGAAGCGCACGGGGGAATTGTCTGGCATAACGCTGTGCGAGATGTCGGCGATCTCGGAAAGAGTGAATTCCTCCTCAAGGCTCGCATGACCTGGCTGCGCGATACCGGCGCGGCCATCGCCCCGTTTGCGAGTTTTCAGCTCATCCAAGGACTTGAGACGTTGCCTCTTCGCATGAAGCAGCACTGCGCGAATGCCAGCATCGTCGCCGGTGCTCTCAAGCAGCACCCTAAAGTGCGTCGCGTCTACTACCCGGGGCTCTTTGAAGGCGCCGATCGGGAAATCGTCGAGCAGACACTCAACACCGCATACGGATACGGTGCGATGGTCATGTTCGAAGTTGAGGATGAACAGGCTGGGCGCAAGTTCATCCAGAACGTTGAATTGATGTATCACGTTTCGAACGTGGGAGACGCCCGTACACTCGTAACCCATCCTGTCTCTACGACTCACACCACTGTCCCCCGAGAAAAGCGCGAAGCAGCCGGCATATTTGGCGGATCTATCCGACTTTGTGTCGGCATCGAAGATGTTAACGACATCCTGCGCGATCTGGACAAGGCGCTTTCCGCAATCTGACAACCTGCAAGGCGATCAGAAAAGAGGTTCTCATGAATCAGGCAGACGCTTGGAAACTGAGGTCATCACGGTTTGAAGCCGTTCAATTCAGTCGTGAGGTCAATAAGCAGCTCTCGGAGCTAAGACCCGACAATATCACGGGAGCGGCGTACATCGCGAAAGATTATGCTGTCATCGCAGCGTGCACGCTCGCGACCGTCTCCGTCTCGTGGTGGCTGTACCCGCTGGCCGTTCTTCTGATCGGCGCCTATCAGCGCGGTTTGACCACCATTGCGCACGATGCAGCTCACCGCACGCTCGCGAAGAACACCACTTGGAATTATATGCTCGGCATTCTGTTCGCCTCCTATCCCTTGTTCCAGCGCCACTGGGCCTATCGGATCTCGCATGTCTACCTGCATCATCCGTATCTCGGCGATCCCGACAAGGACCCTGATCTGAAGTTCTTCCTGGCCAGCGGCGTTTATGACGTGCAGCCTCCGGAGCGATACGCGTTCAACATCATCTGGAAGCCGATCTTTGGCGGCGCGACATTGGCCTATCTGAAGTACCTTTGGACCAATCGTTTTTCTATCGAAGATGCCGGGGATCAGAGCCGGACAGCCATACTTGTCGACAGGTATTGCTTCTATCTCTTCTGGATCAGCATCCTCGTCGGCTCATATCTGCTTGGGCTACTCCATGTCGTCGTTTTGTTCTGGATTGTGCCCTATCTCACCACATTTCAGGTCCTCGGCTGGTTCATCGAACTCGCAGAGCACTCACCGATGTGCGAAACTGAGACGCAGAACGTCTATCTCACCAGAAACCGGAAAGGGAGCTTTCTCGAGCGAGCCATCCTCGGGCAGAATCTGGATGAGTACCACCTGGAGCACCACCTTTCACCGGGTATCCCGTTTTGGCTCTTGCGCAAAGCGCAGAAAATCCGGATGCAGGATCCGAACTACGCGAAGGTCGCTGCGACTTGGGGCGGACTCTTTGTCAAGGGACCTCAAGGTCAACCTAGCGTCATAGCTCAGTTGAAAGAGCGGAATAGACGGTTGTATGAGCAGTCTATTGCCGGCGTTCGCACGGGAGGTCAGCTCGCGTGAGGTTGCAGCAGTCCGAGCGCGCCCGAGCCGTTGTCGCCGTCACATCGAACCGTCTTCTGGTCGAGGATGTGCATCGCGACTGGTTACGTCGCAAGTACGTGCATGCACTCCATCGTCATGCGGGAGTTGCTTGCATCATACTGCCGACCCTCGATCCGGAGGATGCTAGCGAGGAGGTCGCCATGGCCATCATGGGTCGGGTCGACGGCCTGGTGTTGACGGGTGATGAATCAAACATCGACCCGGCCGTCCTTACAGCGCCTGCGTCATTTACAGATGCTGATCGGCAGGACGTCGAGCCTGGAGTCCTGGACCGTCCACGGGATCGGCTTTCTGCCTTGAGCATAAAGAGTGCCATCGCGTTCGGAATGCCGATTCTGGGTATCTGCCGTGGGCTTCAGGAACTCAACGTCTATTTTGGCGGCACGCTCCGCCCATCGCTCGCAGTTTGGAGGCCAGAAAGCGGCGCTATGCACGCCGAGAAGCCAGATCGTCCCAGAGACCGCCAGTACGATGCCGCGCATAGCGTCAGCATATCGTCGGATGGCGTACTCTTTCCTGTCGCGCGGACAATGGAGGCGCAGGTCAACTCGCTGCACAATCAGGGCATCGAGGCGCTTGCCCCAGCGCTGAGGCGGGAGGCGTGGTCGCCTGACGGTCTCGTCGAAGCAGCTTCGGTGATTGGCGCTCCGACGCTGCAGATCGGTGTTCAATGGCACCCAGAATGGCACGTCTCGACCGACCTCCTTAGCAAGCAATTGTTCAAAGCATTTGGGGAGGCGTGTGTTGGGTACTGCAGGAGTAAGAAGGGCTAGAGGCAGAGCGCGATAATGCAAATGAACCGTGGCCCCAGTGAGCCGAAAAGCCAGTCATCGAGAACCGGCCGCGTCTCACGCCACAGGCTCCAAAATGGTGAACGCTCGACGAGCGGCTTCGCGTTAGGAGTGCTCTTTGTGGCCCTTTATGTCGTTCTGAGCGCGGCAGGCGAGGTTTATGCTGCATCCTATTTTCAGCAAGGAGATGCGTTTGTTGCGCTCCTGCTGTCATTCGCGGTGGTTTGTCTGACGTTCAACTTCTTGGCCCGCCACGAGGGAGGCGAAGCAAGAGTAGGAAGTCGATCGGTTTTAGCCTTCATCGTACTCAATGTCGTGACAGCAATCAGTTGGGTGGGCCTATTCATCGGATTGAAATACGTCGAGCCTGCGATCGTTGTTTCGTTCATGGTCGCGCTGGGACCGGCCGCAACAATCTGGCTAAACGCAGTGATCAGGCGCCGGGGTTCTCCTCCAGCATCCGAGATAGTCGTCAGTGCTGCGATCGCAGCGATCGGAAGTTACATGATTTGGATCTCAGCCAGCGGCAACGCGGGTGTGGAGTGGGGAGCTCGCTCATCCTTTGGCATTGTCTTGGCCATCGTGGCCGGCCTATCGATCGCCATCACAAATATACTCGTGAAATTACTGTTCGACCGGGGTTTTTCGGGCCGACAAGTGCTGGCTCATCGGTTCTATGGAACGATTCTCTTGCTGCTGGGACTGGTGGACCATTCATCCGTCGGACCCGAAATTGCACAGCATTGGTTGGCGATTGCTACAATTGGCCTGTCGACGATCGTCTTACCTTTGCTCTTGATCCAGCAGGGCATCCGCCGGGTAGAGCCCTTCACGGTCAACATGGTCCTGTCAACGGCCCCCGTCATCACCTTCCTGTTCCAGTACTTCGATGCTCGCATCGTGCCCTCATCACATACGTTCGTTGGTAACGTCCTCATAACGGCTATCGCTGTCACCAACATCTACTTGCAATATAGGAGATCCGTATGAAAGAACGGAAATGCGTCGTCGTGGACGCATACTCTACCGGCCGATACTTACCGGAAGAATTCAAACGATATGGCATCGGAACATTGCATGCGATGTCGGCGGCCCGGATTCCACCCATATTTGAATCGCACTTCGATGCGAATCTATACGAAGAAGTCGTTCGCCCCAGCGAGCGCATGGGGTTTGACGACATCGTTGAATATCATCTTCAGGCTCTCCATGGTCGGGAATTAGAGTTCGTTATCGCGGGCTGCGAGACCGGGGTTGAACTGGCCGATTCTTTGTCGGAACGGCTTGGATTGCCTTCCAATGGCACCGCACTATCGGCTGCTAGGCGCGACAAAGCGCGATTGTCCTGCGCGTTGACCTATGCTGGTGTGCGATCGATCAGACAAGTTGTCTCCGACAATGCGGCAGAGATCGCAAGCTGGAAGCTAGAAGCGAAGTTCGATGAGATCGTGATCAAGCCCCTGAACAGTACGGGCACGGAGGACGTGTTCTTCTGCTCGACGGATGCTGATATTCAGCGGGCGCTAAGCACAATCATCGGGAAGACAAATCGTGTCGGCGCTTTTAATCATTTTGCCCTCGCGCAAGAAAAAATAAATGGACAGCAATATACCGTAAACGCCATCTCGATTGGCGGTGAAGCCTTCGTTACGGAGGCCTGGACGTATGACACTGTGCCTATCGAGGGAGCGTCGTCGGTTTGCTCACTGGAGAGATTGTTGGAGGGCGGCGAACCAATCGTTCATGAGTTGGCCGAGTACCTGGAGCGTGCGTTGCAGGCGCTTCAAATTGTCGAAGGGCCGGCTCACGCCGAGATCATTGTCGATCATCGAGGGCCGGTTCTGGTGGACTTCGGGGCGAGACTTCAAGGGACTATGTCGGCAAAGGCGCGAACGATGGCGCTGGGGCATAACCATATGACGCTAACGGCCTGGCGCTACGCAGATCCTAAGGGCTTTCGTGAGTACATGAGGCTACGGGGGCCCTACAAGCGGAAGTCGCATGCGCTATGCGTCTCGCTGATCTCGGACAGGAGCGGTGTCGTTACAGGTCATCCGGGCCTCGAAATGATACGCAAGCTCCCGAGCTACGCGGATGCCATTGCATTCGTTCCGATTGGTGGGCAGCTAGTTCCAACCACTGACTTGGCTTCGACGCCGGGCATCGTTTATCTGGTGAATAGCGAATTGATTCAGCTTGAGGATGACTATCGAAAGTTACGAGCAATGCGGATGGATCAGGTATTCGACTTAGTGATGCAGGATCGCGACTAATGCCGACTGATGCCAGGTTGACTAGAGCGAATCCAGCCCGCGCGGCGATGGTCGGCGTGAGCGACTTCGATGGCGTTCTGCGAGGCAAACACCTCTTAGGTGAAGATTTCAAGGGTGGAGATAAAGTTATCAAGTTCTCTGAAGCGGTGCTGGCGTGGGATTGTGAAGACCGGCTCATTCCGGCTAGTTTCACGCAGAATCCGCTATCAGCGTTCGGAGATGCTGACCTGCGTATTCTGTCAGGCACCGGCCGTTCGGTGTCTCATCTCAGCGATCAATATCTCTACCTCGCGGAATTCACGGGCGCGCATGAGAACATCTGCCCGCGCGGAGTTCTGCGTAGGGTCCTGCGCAGGGCTTCTGACCACGGATACGACTGCACTGTCGGGTTCGAGTTTGAGTTTATGCTGTTTAAGGAGAACGCAGACACGATTGAAGAAAAGCCCTTCGGGGAGTGGGCGCCTTTAACGCGCGGCCCGTTCGGCTACTCGATTGCGCGATCTGTCGCGCACCATGAGCTGTTCGATGAGATCTTAGCGCTTTGTGAAAAAGCTAGAATACCTCTCAGCGGACTACACTTTGAGACGGGACCTGGCGTGGTTGAAGCGTCAATTCGTCATTGTGATGCGCTGGAAGCTGCCGATCGGGCAACCATATTCAAGTCGATGATAAAAGGCTGGGCGCAAACCCGAGGGATGATGGCTACATTCATGGCCAAGGTTTCCGAGCAATGGCCCGGCCAGTCCGGCCATATTCACATCTCCATGTCCTCGGATGGCCGAAATGCGTTTTATGACAGTGATGCGTCCGGTAACGTCTCGAAGCTGATGAAGAAATTCATCGCCGGACAACTAGACTACATGAATGAGTTCTGCGTGCTCGCGGCGCCAAACTTCAATAGCTACAAAAGATTGGTTCCTGGCTGCTGGGCGCCAATCTATCCAAGCTGGGGAGTTGACAACCGCTCCTGCGCGGTTCGCTCCATTCCCGGAGAGCCATCAGCCCATCGGCTGGAGTATAGGCTGCCTGGCGCAGACATGAACCCATATCTCGCGCTCGCGGCTGCGATTGGTTCCGGCATATTGGGCGTCGAGACAGGATCGTCACTGCCGGCTTCGATCGTCGGTGAAGCAGGCGTGGAGATGTGCCTTCCGTGCGCGAGACTGCCTCAAAGCCTATCAGAGGCAACTGATCGCTTTGCCCAATCTGCAGCGGCCAGTGATGTGTTCGGAGAAAGGTTTGTTGAAATGTTTTCTTGCTCGCGCCGTTGGGAGTGGGAGGTCGTGCAACATCGGGTCACCGACTTTGAACGTCGGAGATACTTCGAGATCATTTAGCTTGAGCCCTTCGGCGGAAGGTGCATTGCCTACCAAGGCGGCGGCGCAGATCGTGGGCATGAGCGGTGTCACTAATTGCGTCCCGATATTGATAAAGCGCGTCAAGTCATTCGGAGCAAGATGCTTGCGTTACGGCACATTGACGGGAGGCATGGGCGCCCTCTGACGTGGGTCGAAGCCATTCTGGTGCTGGCTGCGTGCGGTCAAGATGATCGTAAACGCCACGAGGAGAATCAGAAGACTGCGCATGCATTATTACTCAAGTTAATCTATCGCAATTATGAAGCGGCTCACATCTGGTGCCTTGGAGAAGGGGAGGCCTTTCGCATCCCATGGATCCCAGCGTATTCGCAGCCAAAAGCTAATAACCGACTGTTCTTGCCGGAGGTTGGCTATCGGGGCGATCATTCCGCCTAAAAAATGCGTTTTTGCAAGGAGGCCGCAGGAATGGTGCAGCGAATTCGAGTAGTAATTTAGGGGGACTTTAACACCGCAAGACAGCCCGCGCTGCTGCCTCCGCGAGCTGTGGAGGACGGTTGATGCGTAATCATGACATTATGTCCGGTAGCCTGTTGGCGCTCACCGCCGCTGGCGTTGCGCTGCTTTGCTCCAGCCTGCTCGCACTTGCTTTCATTTAGATCCCGCGCTCGACAGTCGACGCGCTGGGATTTCTGCGAGGCCTCTCGCAAAGGCGGTGCGCAGCCGGACAGGACGCTGCTATGGCTGTAATGGAGGCCCGGCGATCGACATGATCTGCTCAGGTTTCCATAGGGATCCACGTCTTCGAATCGTTCCGTTACGCATGTTGTGCTCGTGTTTCTGAACGGCCGACCTGATCTCCGGGCCGACGCTCGCCAGGCGTACCGTCTTTATTGGCCATTCGCCGAACGGCCTAAGACAGATGGTCGAGCCGATACGACGAGCAGTGATGTCTATCGTTTGGGCAGACGTCGAACATGTGTGCCCTTCTGAAATCTTGGGTATGCCAACATGGCATGATCAGCCAGCGAAAAGACGCGTGCGGTTTGATTCGCCTCTGGTTCCGCGTGCCCGGGATCGTCGAAAGTAGCTCGCAAAGCAAAAACTCCGATGCGGGAGACAACATTGCTGAGAACGTTGCGGCGGCTGTTACGGCGCGCGGCAGCTCTTGACCATCGTCTTTTGTCGCGGCAACGAGAACCACCAAAGCATATCGAAATGAACAGAGCGGGTAAGGCTGTGACGGATCAATCCCAAGCATCGGAGTTGCCACCGGTCTTGCAGAGACCATCGAAAGGCTTTCGTTGGAGTTTTGCTCTTGTAGCCGTCTTGCTCGTTTTTGGCGCAGGAGGAGCCTACTATTGGACTGATATCGAGACGTTTGCCGAGGCGCCACCGGCGCACGGAATCGTGGCTCCCACTCGCGACTTGTCACCTGAGGATAAGGACGTCCTTTTAGGGATCCAATCGGGGCAGCAGAAGACAGCCGATGAAATTGTCGAGCTCAATCGCAACCTCGATGCTCAGCAAGCCGAGCTAAAGCGGATCTCGGGCCAGATCGAAGCCCTGACCCAAAGAATCCACGAGCTGCAGAAGCCGGCGCCTGTCGTTTCACCTGCTCCTGCTGCTTCTCCGCCGCCCGTGCGCACCACATCCAAGCCGGCCAAGAGAGACGTCCGGCCATCAAAACCGCAAGGTGCAGTCTCTGTCGGAGGCGCGCCGCTGACCGCGGAGCCGAGCACGGAATAGCGCTGATTACCACAAAATGCCTGTCGTATAACGCTGGCCTTCCAACCCCGTCGGAAAGTAACGGTCCACCATCTTGATCGGTAGGCCGAGCCTTTCATTGCTTGGCCTGCTTTCGGAAGTTCTCTGTGAGTCGCAAGAAGTCCATAAGCAGGACGTGGCCCTGTGGGGTAAGGATCGACTCGGGATGGAACTGGACGCCATAGGTGGGATGATAACCGTGCGTGAGGGCCATGATCTCGCCTTCCTCCGAACGCGCGGTCACTATGAGGTTCTGCGCACGTGATTGATCAAACTCGACGACAAGAGAATGGTAGCGACCGACTTCAAGCGGGGTTGGCAGCCCCCTGAATAACCCTCGGCCGTCATGCGCGACGTATGAGCGCCGACCGTGCATGGGCCGATGCGCTCGCGCCACCCGTCCTCCAAAAACGCTCGCAATACACTGATGTCCAAGGCAAACGCCCAGAATTGGTACGCGTCCAGAAAGCTCCCGGACCACTGCTGTGATATTCCCGCCTCGGTTGGGGTGCAGGGGCCGGGCGATATGACCACCGCGCGCGGATCGAGACGAACGAGCTCGCTGATGCTGATAGCGTCGTTTCGGATCACTTCCGTTGCTTCACTGAGCTTGTGGAAATAGCGGGCAATGTTGAAGACGAAGGAGTCGTAACTATCGATGATGGCAATCAAAATCCACCAGATGGTTGAAAATGAAATGCATCAAAGATTCGCTCTGCTTTAGCGAGCGTTTCCTCGTATTCGGCCTGGGGCTCCGACATGGCCGTTATACCGCCGCCCGCATGAAACACAGCCAGGTCGCCGTCGATCGTGACAGTGCGGATCGCAACACTTGTGTCCATGTGCCCGTTGAAGCCGATGAAGCCGATTGCCCCGCAATAGACCTCTCGCGCTATGCGCTCGATTTCTGTAATAATTTCCATCGACCGTAGCTTTGGCGCTCCTGTAATGGACCCGCCGGGAAAGCAAGCCCGGAGCAGGCTAACGGCGTCTTCCTCTCCGGCAAGTTCCCCCGTAACGATCGACACGAGGTGGTGCACCGAGGCATAAGACTCGAGATTGCACAGAGCCGGAACCTGTACCGAATGCGCAGTGCAAACGCGCGACAGATCGTTTCGCAAAAGATCGACAATCATCGTGTTCTCGGCGCGATCCTTCTCGGAAGCGAGGAGAACAGACGCACGGCGGTGGTCTTCCTTCGAATCCGGCGAACGCGCGATCGTGCCCTTGATGGGGCGTGTCTCGACTTGTCGCCCGTCAAGTTTCAGGAATCGTTCCGGCGAACTTGATGCGATGGTCAGCTTTCCCCATCGTAGCAGGGCGGCAAACGGCGCCGGATTCAATACTCGTAGTTGGCAATAGAAGGCGAGCGGATCAAATGGGGTCGACAACCGGGTGCCGAAACCCTGCGCAATATTCGTCTGGAACACGTCACCCGCCAACAAGTCAATCAGGCGTTGTACCGCCGCAATGTAGCCCTCGCGGCTGAAGTTCGAGCGCCACGCGCCCGCTCTCATAGGACTACCATTCTGAGGCGGCTTTCGACCGGCAAGCAGTGCTGCAAACTCGTTGGCTCGACGACGCGCTCGTTCGCTCCGTCCCGCGCGATTTTGCTCCGGCTATCCGGTCGAGACGATCCAACATTTATTAGCCCGGTGGTCGAAGCTGATGACAAGGTCATAGAAATGCAGGATGGATTGGGCAAGCCCAGACCGGCAATTGTCGGCGCAGACAATCGCTCCAATGTCCTGTTCATGTCGTAGGCAAGGTAGCCTGCCGCTCCTCCCTGGAAGGGCGGGAGTTCGGGACGATGCTCTTGCGGGTACTTCGCGAGTAGAACGCGAAGGACCTTCCATGGATCGGCCTTAAGAGATAGTCCGTTCCAACTGGCTTGGCCGTTTGCGACGGTGTAGGTGCTGAACGGATCGCACCTTAGATATGAGTAGCGCCCGAGCAGCTCGCGCCTTGCTGCGCTATCGAGAAACGTGAGTTGCGATCGATGCCCGAGACGTCGCATCGCTGTGACGGGTTCAATCCACTGCAACTCGCGAACGTACATCGGGTTGTCGGTCACCGGTGGCTGACGTCGTGAAAGTGCCGTTCCCTCGGTTGGCCGACCCGATGAGAATGAGGCTTCTCTGCTATAGGTCCACTACCAGGCTAACCTGACAGTGTTTTTTGCTGCGACAGCACCTGGATCATCCTGCCGTGGAGGTGGAAGGGGCATCTGTCGATACATCATAGTCGGCCGCGAACCGCAGCTCGCGGAGCGGTCGGACCCGTTTAATCGACTGTTGGTAGAGGTCGTGCGCTTTGTACGCCGCGAGCTCCATTTCGCTGTCGAACTCACCATAAACCACGATGTCGATATCGTTGCCGACCTGATCGGTCTTGCGGTTGCGGGCAACCTCAAGCCGGCGCGCATGGGGTATCGTGGTGAGAAGCGAAAGACCTTCGATGATCTGGTCGATGCGCGCCTCTTCCTTGGCGCTGAAGAAGACGATGTGGCGAATCATGGCCATCCCTGGAGATGTCGCTAGCTGGACCATAACTATATGGGAATAGAGGCCGTTGCAATGAGGCTAGTCAGTTGCCACATCATCGTCGCTTGCGATCGTCGGCGATCCGTAATGAAATTTGCCAGTGTTGCTCAGGACGCCGGAAGGGCAAGGCGCTCAATGGTTTGAATGTGCCGCGTGAGCAGGTTACAGGCTTGATCTAAGTTGCGCGTTCGCAAGGCTTGCAGGATCAGGCGGTGATCTTGATTGGAGCGCGGTCGCCAGCCCACTGATCGCGCCATCGCGAACACCAATCTCGAATTGGCAAGCTGCAGTCCATCGAGGCTCGCGAGCAGACGCGGCATTCCGCACGGCGCGACCAAGGCTTGGTGAAAGGCGCGGTTGGCCATCTCAAACTCCTCGACCGTCTTTGCATTATCTCCTTCGGTCAGGGCGAGCTCGATCTGAGTCAAATGACCTGTTGTGAGCCTTGGCCCCGAATGGCGCAAAGCCACCACCTCAAGCGCAGCTCGCATTTCGGCGATCTCTTTCACTGAACGGGTATCGAGCGGAGCGACCCGAACACCGCGACGTGGCACAGCGACAACAAGATGTTGTGCCTGCAGCTGCCGAAAGGCTTCGCGCACGGGGACGTGGCTCGAATTGAATTCTCGTGCAACGTGATCCTGGCGAAGTGGCGTCCCTGGCTCTAAGGCGCCGCTGATAATGCGCTCAGCGATTGAATCCGCGATGCGCGCGACTGTCGTCATGTTGTCAGCAGTGATCATAGATTATCTACCGCAATAACCGATGCATTTGCGAGGCAGCTCGATTAGCATCTCTTCGAGAGCAATGACTATAGATAATTGACGCGATTATCTACAATTGAGCAGGATGGTTATGGATGATGCCGCGGAACTCCAGCGCAAAGAAACAGGCATCGATGCGCAGGTTCGTTGTCATTGGAGAGTCGAAGAGACCAAGGCGCTCTACGACCTCCCTTTTGCCGACCTGATGCTTCAGGCGCAGTGCGCCCATCGCAAGAATTTTGATCCAAATCACGTTGAAACTGCGAGCCTGCTCAGCATCAAGACCGGCGGCTGTCCGGAGGACTGCGGCTACTGCTCGCAAAGCGCGCATTACGAGACCGGCCTGAAAGCCACTCGTCTAATGCGTTGCGCGGATGTGGTTGCGACCGCGCAGTGCGCGAAGGATGCAGGCGCCACGCGCTTCTGCATGGCGGCGGCCTGGCGCACGCCAAAAGATAGCGATGTTGATTCCGTCTGCGACATGGTCAAGGCGGTCAAGGAACTAGGCATGGAAACGTGCGTCACGCTCGGCATGCTGACGCCGAAGCAGGCCGCACGTCTCGCGGAGGCCGGCCTTGACTTCTACAATCACAACGTCGACACATCGCCCGAGTTCTACAGCAAGATAATTACCACCCGTAGCCTGCAGGACCGCATCGATACGCTAGCGCGGGTGCGCGATGCCGGCATCAAGATCTGCTCCGGCGGGATTATCGGCATGGGCGAGCGCGTGGAGGACCGCCTAGGTATGCTTGTGCTGTTGGCCAATCTTCCAAACCATCCCGAAAGCGTGCCAATCAACCTGTGGAGCAGGATCGAGGGCGTGCCGGTGGAAGACACCGCGGAGCCTCCCGATCCGATAGCGTTGGTTCGGCTGGTGGCGACCGCGCGGATCATGATGCCGAGGAGTGTGGTTCGCTTATCCGCTGGGCGGCAATATATGACCGATGAATTGCAGGCGCTTTGCTTCTTGGCCGGCGCAAATTCGATCTTCATCGGCGACGTCCTCTTGACCACCAATAATCCGAAAGTTGATCGCGACGCGGATCTGCTGGGTCGGCTCGGCATCACGTCCGGGCTCGCTCGACGGACGCAGTGCGCGCAGTCTGTTGCTCCTATATCCAGCCTAGGTGAGAAATGCAGATAACTTTGATGAAGGGAAAAATCCATCGCGCATCAGTCACCGAAGCTGATCTGCACTATGAAGGCTCGATCTCGATAGATCGTTCGCTGCTGGAGGCTGCCGGAATGGTGATCAATGAGCGCGTCGAAATCTATAATGTTGAAACAGGAGCGCGCTTTGCCACCTACGTGATTGAGGCGCCGCCGAGGTCCGGCACGATAAGCCTGAACGGTGCGGCCGCCCGACTGGCGATGCCTGGAGACAAGATCATTATCGTTGCATATGCCTCATTCGATGAGGCCGAAGCAAAGATATTTATGCCACGCATTGTGCGTGTGGATCAAGACAATCGCATCCTGCCAAGTTGAACCTAACGGCCCCTTCCTTCCTTCTTCCAAAGCATCTTTTGCTTGCTTGAGCGTTCCTCGGGAATGATGAATGCGGTCCATCCAAACAGCTAGACTTAGTCCGTATGTCGCAGCGTTGAATGTCTTGAACGAAGATAAACGGCTGCGATGCCTCAAGCCGCGCGTAGGGATCGATTTCGCATCGAACGACTATCTGGCGCTTGGTAGTGCCCCGCGCATCAAAAACGCGATGGTCGCCGCGCTCGAGGCAGGAACTCCGGTTGGAGCCGGCGGGTCGCGGCTTCTGCGAGGCAATTGCGAGGAGCACGAACAACTCGAAACCGAAGCGGCTCAGTTCTTTGGCGCGGAGGCAGCGCTTTTCTTTGGAGGCGGCTACATCGCAAATTTTGCCCTCCTAACAACCTTGCCGCAACACGGTGATCTGCTCGTTCTCGATTCGCTCGTGCACGCCAGTATTCACGAAGGGGCGCGAGCCGGCCGAGCAGAGTACCGAATTCACGCGCACAATGACCCCCAGTCAGCCGAAGATGCAATTCGCGACTGGCGAAACAAAGGTGGAGCGGGCCGGGTCTGGATTGTAGCCGAAAGTCTCTACAGTATGGATGGCGACTTCGCTCCACTTGAGGAGCTGGTTGCAATCGCTGATCGCCAAGACGCATTTCTGATCGTGGATGAGGCTCATGCCACAGGCGCTTACGGGCATGAGGGACGAGGGCTCACGGCCCCTTATGACGGGCGCGAAAATCTCATCGTCGTTCACACCTGCGGCAAAGCGCTCGGTGCGGCGGGTGCACTTGTTACAGCCCCCCGCATCTTGCGCGATTTCATGGTTAACCGCTGCCGTCCGTTTATTTTTGCCACCGCGCCATCACCATTGATCGCCGTTGCCGTTCGAGAGGCACTGCGCATCCTGCAGAAAGAGCCGGAGAGGCAGCAAAGGCTGGCCAAACTCGTTGCGTTCGCGCATCGGCGCATCACCTCTCTCGGTTTGCGTACACCATCGACCTCTCAGATCGTGCCGTACATCGTAGGTAACAATGATCATGCCATGCGACTTGCCTCCGCTCTCCAGGAGCGCGGCTTCGATATCCGCGCAATTCGGCCGCCAACCGTTCCTGCGGGCACCGCCCGCTTGCGAATTGCGTTGACGCTCAATGTTGGGGAGGCGGACGTGCGCGCAATGCTCGATGCGCTGGTTGATGTGACGAGGGGCTCGGTTTGATGAATAAGCGGATCGTCGTGACTGGTACGGACACCGGCGTCGGCAAAACGGTGTTTTCCGCAGGGCTCGCCGGCCTTCTAGGCGCGAATTACTGGAAGCCAGTCCAGGCTGGGCTCGAACAAGAGACCGACTCCGAGTGCGTCCGCCGCCTCGGTGGCCTCTCGTCCGATCGGATTGTCCCGGAGCTCTACCGACTTCGGACGCCTGCGTCGCCGCATTACTCCGCGGAGATCGACGGCATTCGCATAGATACAGAGAGGCTTCGACTGCCTGACAGCGGCGAGCGGCGACTTGTGATCGAAGGCGCCGGCGGGCTCATGGTACCGCTGACAGCTCGCACCCTTTACATCGACATCTTCGAGCGCTGGCAGCTTCCTGTCGTGATTTGCTCAGGGACGGGACTGGGCACGATCAATCACTCGCTGCTCTCCATAGAGGCTCTGCGTAAGCGTCAGATTCGAATCCTTGGAATTGCCTTTATCGGCGAGAGAAACGCCGAAACTGAAAGTGCGATTTGCGAGATCGGGAGGGTACGTTGGTTGGGACGGCTCCCGTGGCTTGCTCCCCTCACGGACGATAGGCTGCAGGCTGCTTTCAAACACTCTTTCGTTGGCAGTGATTTCGTGAACCTATGAAAATGGCCAAGAGGTCGCCGATCTGGCACCCTTTCACGCAGCATGCTCTACAGTGCGACATGACGAAGGTGCTGCGGGGAGAGGGGGCTTATCTCTATACTGAAGATGGTCGACGCCTTATCGATGCAATCTCCTCCTGGTGGGTCGTGACTCACGGCCATTGCCATCCATGCATTGTGAACGCGATCCGAGAGCAGGCAGACAAGCTCAACCAGGTCATCTTCGCCGGATACACTCACGAACCGGCTGAGCAACTTGCGACAGAACTATTGAAGGTCACCTCCCCGGCGCTCGAGCATGTGTTCTTCTCCGATAGCGGGTCGACCAGCGTCGAGGTCGCACTGAAAATGGCGCTCGGCTACTGGCGCAATACCGGAAAAGAGCGAACCCGAATTGTGGTGATGCAGCACTCGTACCATGGCGACACGATCGGTGCGATGTCAGTAGGTAGCCGAGGCGTGTTCAACGCGGCCTACGGCCCGCTGATGTTCGAGGTGACCTCGATTCCATTTCCGACAAGAGATCTTGAGCAAACAACGCTCGATGCGCTTGAAGCCGCTTGTCTAAACGAACATCCCGCAGCCTTCATCGTGGAGCCGCTGATATTGGGCGCAGGCGGAATGCTGATGTATTCTCCCTCGGTGCTAAGAGAAATGAAGCGGATCTGCGAAGGCTTGGACGTCCTGTTCATTGCGGACGAGGTCATGACCGGCTGGGGCCGGACGGGTACATTGTTTGCGTGTGAGCAGGCCGATGTCACGCCCGATATTGCCTGCTATTCGAAGGGCCTCACGGGCGGGGCGCTCCCGCTCGCCGTCACACTCTGTCGTGCCGATATTTTCGATGCGCATTATTCGCAAGACCGCACGCGTACGTTTTTTCATTCGAGCTCATATACCGCCAATCCAGTGGCCTGTGCCGCCGCCAAGGCTAATCTGGATCTATGGCGGGATCAGGAATATCGCTTGCGGCTAGCATCCCTGGCCAAGATGCAAGAACAGGCACTCGCGCCATTCCGCACCGATTCACGATTCGAAAACGTCCGACGCACAGGAACAGTGACAGCGCTAGAACTCAACACGAGCGATGCCGGCTATCTGGCGGACATCGGTCCGAGACTTCTGGCGTTCTTCCAAGCGCGGAATCTGCTGTTACGCCCACTCGGTAACACGATCTACGTGATGCCGCCTTACTGCGTTACGGCGGCCGACCTCGATGAAATCTATGCTGCCATTCGTGACGCTGCTGACTTGCTGATGTGAGATGCATCTGACCGTGCAATCGTCTGCTGTGACAGCTGCAAGGCGAAAGTGTCCGTATTGCTTCCGTTTGAGTGTCCCACGAGGGTGCACGCACACAAGGTCGCAGGCTCGTGCTCTTTAAGCGGTCCTGATCCGAGCGCCGCAGCAATCCTGCGGGCTGACCGATGAAGGCGCAGCAATTGGTCGAAATGTCGAGCGAATTGCGCTAAGCACGATTAGAGAAATCCATTATCTTGAGCGAATTCTTGGCGAGGCTTTCTGCGGAAAGTACTGCTTCGCGAGGCAATCGCACTTCAGTCACTTGATGGCTGCAAGAACCGGGTGGACAGCCCGCCGGGCGAGCGGACCTTTGCTCCGCGCGGTGCTGTGGTCAGGGGGCTGTGGGGTTTCCCAACTAAATGTCTCACAGGAGATGAGAATGCACATTAGCTTGCGTAATTCTCTCTATCACTCAGCCACATGTTGCGCGATCTGCGGCGGAAAGTTTGGGCTGATCCGCCATTACTGCTGGCGAACGGCCCTTTGCTCCAAGAAATGCGTCAACCGCTTCAAGGCGCGACGGGAGGCCGATCAGAAATGGCTTCGATGGCGGCGAGCGGCTTAGGAATGGACTGAGTTACGGCCCTGGTCAGAGAATTCGAATGGCCGTCTAGAGCGGGTGGAGGTCAAGTGACAGAAACATCGGCAAAAATCATCGACTTCAGGACCTACAGAGCCAACAGGCTGGCCCGATCCAAGCGGCTTCGCGACGACATCTATTCGACCGCGATTCTTGCAGCGCTTGCAGCGGCCTGTCACCTTTGGACATTCCTGGCCTGCCATCCCGTCGCTTTGCTCGGTGCGCCGGCGCCAAAGCAGGAGCCTCACGAGTTCCCCTAAGGGCCAGGCGCGGAGATAGTCCTGAAGACGAAGTTTTTCGCTGCGTGTAGCTCCAACGAGGCCCGGTCGAGCCCCCGTTTCACGGGGGTATCCTCCGGTGCCTGCGGTCGCGACAGCAAGGTCGTTTTTTTTACGCGTGCAAGATCAAGAGCCTCCTTGAGGATCTCAATCTCCATGGTCTTGCGGCCCAGCAAGCGTTCGAGGTCTCGAACCCGTTCCTCCGGCCGCCGGACCTCGGACGCGGCGACCACATTCTCGTCGGCCGGCACCGCTTCCTCGCCCCCTTCACTCATCAGCCGTCTCCATCGGAAGACCAGGCTCGGGGAGAGCCCATGGCGAGCAGCAACATAGCTGATCGACATGCCCGGTTGCAGCGTCTCGTTGACGAGCAAGAGCTTCTGCCCCGTCGTAAATCGCCGCCGCCGGGCAACGCCGGTGATGACTTCCATCGTCGAAAACGTGTCAGACATAGGCGTATGCCTCTAGGACTAGGCCTAGCTCCTCCGGCTAACGCCGGTGTCCGGTCGAAAAGGGGGGCAGTTCACTTCGGCGGCTCGCTCAGATACTCAGGCACATTCCGACTGCTTTGCGCGCTTGTTACGACGTGGCGTAAAACAATTTCAGAAAGTCGTACGACCGGCTGTCTGAGACGCGCAATCTCTTGCTTGCAGCACTCCAGCTCTTGCTGTTCGTCTGTCATCACAGACGTTGTGCGACGACGGCTACTGCCGAGATGATTCATGTAACTCCCGTTCCGTTTCAAAAAATCGTGATACGAGCCGGTCACTTTCTTTGTCTGAGCTCGTGGCCTCGGCGTCGGATCGCAGCAGTTTCAGCAGCAGGCCGCGGCGACCTGGTTTGCTAGCTCACTCGCTGCAGAGGGCTCGCGCCCATCTCGCAGGTTTTGGCGACGCCAGCCCGCTCACAACTCATGCTCAGTTCCAGAATGGCCGACGATCCAACGATCGCGGAGATAACCTGGCCACTAAATATGCCGCGCTCCGGCTGAATGTGATTACTGGGCGCGGAGACTGTAACAAAATGGCAATATCGATTAATGCAATGCGCCGTGCTGTCGCGCTCAAATCCTGCACTACGGCAGCGCCTCTGATGAATTTTCACGCGACGTTCGCGTATCCGCGCAGGGTGCTTCTGCTACACCAGCTTAAATGTCCAAAACCCAAAGTCGCAGCGAGGTCATCGATCTGATGTACTTGAGTTGTGGTCCAACAAATGCCCATTATCTTCCTTGATGGGGTGAGGGAGATCTCCCAATGCTGGACGGTGCCACGACCGCGCTTCTGCGCACGATCCTGGATGAGGTTTGCGAGAGCATTTCACCGCATGACGTTGGCGTCCGCGTCTACGTCGCCTCCAAAATCCTGGAGGCCGCCACCAGAGGTGAGACGCGCCCCGATCTGCTTAAACAGATTGGTCAGGAAGCTCTTTCCAAAGCACCAACGATGTGGCGATAGATCTAGTACATGGCTTGTTATTGAGGTGAATTTCAAGGGCTCAGTGGTGAAGATCCTGGCCTGTTATCCAGGTTCGCGCTTCGCGGCGTCCCCTGCGGCATAGCGATCCGGCCAGCTCGCAGAGGTGTATCGTCCTCGCAGATCGATAGCGATTGCACGTCACCCAAATGCGGCGTTATCCGATGGAGCATTGTCATGGCGTATCTTTTTGCGCGCAGCGGACGCGAAAAGCTCCGCGCATCGAAGTTCATTGTGCGTTTCGTTGGCGACATTCACCAGCGCGGGGCGGTGGTCGGTATGCCGATTGAGAAGCGGTACGCGGTGTTCGTCGACTGCGCGTCAAATGGGACGCTTGCGCGATGTCGGCCGTCCAAGTGTCGTATCAATGCGCTGAGGTTCTTGGTGGCACCCCATCGCACGCGCAGGCTCGCCCGATCACACAATGTCCGGCATCTCGATGCTCTGCTCAAAATGACACGTTTTTGTCCTGCGGAGCGGTGACAAGCTTTGTCGATTCGGCCTCTTCAATGGTTAGATTACTCCCAAGCTGGTCACAATCAGCGCTGGTCTCTTACGATCTCGATCATAAACCACCCGACCGTTCCCGCCCTTCCGAACGAAGAATCTGTTTTACGTGGAAGCGCCGTCAGCCAATATCTTGTCCCCCCAGCTGAGAGCGGCCGATCACTGAAACAAGAGAGTAGCTCGCACAAAAGGCTGCGCATCTAGGCCTTGGCCACGCCTTGCGCTGCGATGCCAATCACGTGTCGCGCCAATAAGCTTCGTCCAAAAAAGCGGCCGAACTCAATGTTCGGCGCCGGAACGCCGTCCACTCACGCGAGCCGGTGCGTCGTTCCCGTTTACTCCCGTGCGAGCGCCGCAAGTGCCCTTTCGATGACTGCGATTTCTTGAGTGACCTGAGCGATCGCTTGCTTCGGATCAGTGCCGGTAACGCAGGTCAACTGCTGCAGCAGCTTCCGCCGATGCGCTAGAAGGCTCTCCAGCGCGCTACGGTTGTTTAGTTTCATATAACCGTCGACAATCAATTCGATCGAAAGAGACATCGAAACTCTCAAACAAAGCTATTCTCAACGAGAGCGTATAGCACTGGCAAATGATGTTCAGTTCTTTCAGAGAGAGTACTGAGGGGCGAGCTTGTTAGCAACAAGCGGTCGGCGAGGGGAAGGGTGATCGCGCATTCCCCCCGCATTACCAGCGTTCGGCTCTGTTTGAGGAATTAGTCGGGCAGAAAGACAGCGTATAGCGAGCCAAAAACGCTGCGGATCGTCGCGATGGATTTGCCGGGCTAGCGGAAGGAGGATATTACGAACTGGCATTGTCCTTATCCGCCGCCTAGCGAAGGGCTTCCGAGATGCGATGACAGGCGGCGCGTTGATCGACGACAGAGCAGACCGCGCTCCGGTCTCTTTCGGTCGAGGCCTTTCCGCTCGCGTTTAGACTTCTGAAGTGGACGGTCGAGTCGGAGGCGCGAACGACGCGTGCATTCGGGACCACGCGATTTCTCGTCGGCGGCCTCATCATGACGTCGCGACGCGGCAAACAATCGACGACATCCAGCCCGCTGTTGCCTAGCCCCGAGGACTTGATTCGGCTCGGGTATCAGGTGCTAAAGCTGTATCGGCATTTACCGATAGCGGATTAAATAGCCGCACTGTTCGACCGGTTCTAGCTCGCGGACCTGTTGGTATTCGGCCGTTATCTCGGCAGTTTGTTAGCTTGGCTACACGCCCAGCATCGTTCTCGCGAGCTAACCAGCTGAGACAGTCACAACTTTATCTTTCATCGGTCTTCGACCGCGGCATAAGATTTGCTCTACTTGCGGAGCCGCTGCGGAACCCTGTCCGCCGCGAGAGGCGCAGCAAGGAAGGAAGCGAGTTGCCAAATCTACGACTGGAGAAAGTGTATATCGCCGGCAATATCCCCAGCAGCATTCTCAAAGGTAAGAGGCGGCACCAGGCGAAGGTGGGACATCGAGTAGGCGCGCGCCGACCGGGCTTGGCTGCGAGATACCCTCGCGTCGATATTTGCACTTGTCGCCGTTGGGCAAATGGCAGGCCTCTTGCGTGTCGCCGATCCCGTAGAGCTACTTCGGAGGTTCTCCGCGGCCGACGTCCGGTTCGGGCGCGGGTTGGCGAGGTCGAACACGGCGAAGGCTGAAATCAGGCTGATCCCTGGAGGACGATGCTCGCGTCTAGTCAACAGAGCTTGTGTGCGGGACTTTACAAGAACGGGCATGAAGCCTGCCAAGACGTTTTTCGTCGCGACCAATTTCGCTCGAGCGTGACAGACTTTCGGTCGCTCAATGTAAGCGCGTCTTTATGTCCCATACCAAATTTGGTAGGCGGGCGTTTAGCTCCACGTTGCGTAACCGTCGTTTCCACGGCAAAGCTTGATATTCAAAGCAGCGGCAATTTTGTTTCTGCAGAATCATCAGTCCCCAAAGCCCCTCCGCCGCAGCTTACCGCGATGCTGCAACTAGCAGTTCGACATCGGCACAAAGCCGGTACAGCAATTAACGTCCAAGGCTGAGATCGTCAAAGCGAGTCGAATGACAAAGTTGCCATTGTGTTGACGGTCAGCCCTTCACCCTTGAACCCGCAGTAACTGACGTGTCCTGATGGCGGAACTTCGCGACGATTGGTGAAGACGGCGCCGCGCCCGAGTTGCCGAATTCGAGAAATCTATTGCCGCCGTCAGCTTTTCGTCAGGGGACCGGGCTAGTCAGGCGCTGCCCGAAAGTTCCCTGGGCAGCCCCACGAAGCTCCTTCACCGGGTCATGCGCGACCAGGTGGAAAGGCAACGTCGTAGCGTTTGGTGAATATCGTGCCTCGCGCGCTATACTTCATCGGCAGCGTCGGGCGCGAAGGGCGATACCGGGCGAGATGCCGGAAGGACAATACAACGTCGAGGATGGATACGTACTTCTTAACAAGTTCAAAGATAGTGGCGTTGTGAATCAGGTCGCCTTTGATAACGACGATGATCGCCCCCCTGTCGCGAAACGATACTTGAAAGACGCAGGACGTTTGCAGGATCCTGGAGCCGCCTTAGCGGATTGCTTGAGCCGATATTGGCCGTCACAAATCTGGCATCTGAAAACACAAGCGGGCGCGCTCTACCATCCGCGATACCCCCGCTGTTCCTGAAGGAGTTGTAATGGCCCACTATGCCGTCACGGCAGACGATGCCGATGTATATCTGTCATTTGCCGCCGAGCTCGCGGACTCAGTCAGGCCCATCGTGCTGTCCTATTTTCGCACGTCGCTGGACGTCCTCGCCAAGTCCGATGCTAGCCCGGTGACGATCGCCGATCGAGCCGTCGAGTTGCGTCTCAGGGAAAGGATCGAGGCGCGCTTTCCGGAGCATGGCATCATCGGCGAAGAGATCGGAGCCAAGCCCGGCGTCGCATTCACCTGGATCGTCGACCCGATCGACGGCACCAAGAGCTTTATCAGCGGCTTTCCCTTGTTCGGGACGCTGATCGCGTTGAGTTATCAGCAGCAGCCGTTCTGCGGCGTGATCGACATCCCCTTTACCGGCGAGCGGTGGATGGCGAAGCCCGGCGTGGCGCGGTTTGGCGATGGATTGGTTCGGACCAGCGCATGCGAGCGCGTCGCCGACGCGAGCTTCTACACCACATCGCCTGACATGTTCCGCAAAGACGAGATGGAGGCATTCGAGCGGCTGTCGCGAGTTGCGCGGATGCGCCGGTTCGGCGGTGATTGCTACATCTATGGCCTGCTTGCGTCGGGACACTGCGATATCGTTCTCGAAACGGGGCTTCAGCCATATGACTACATGGCGCTGGTTCCCATCGTGCAGGGCGCCGGCGGCTGCATCACCGATTGGGAGGGATGCCCGCTGTCGATTCACTCGGAAGGGCGCATCTTGGCAACCGCAACGCCGCGGCTTCATTCCGAAGCGCTCGCCTTGATCCAGAGATAACTACCGATCATGCCTCCTACAGGACGCATCGGAGGGACGGTCGTTCGCCCTTGCTGACCTTAGGGATCTGATGGCCAAGGCGACGCCCGAGAGGACGGGCGATCAGCCCGTCGGCATCGCCGCTGACGGCCCGGGAACTGGGACTTGCGGCCTGCAACAGCTTGTAGCGCTTAGTTCGCGCAACGCGCCTCAAGCGCATCGACGAAGGCGCGATCCCAGCGACCCTCGCGGATCGCATCGATGGTGCCTTGCTCTTTGCGCTCCTGCGCCAATGCTTTCTCAATGACCGTTACGGCCAGAGCCGGCGGAAATGCCAGCAGGCCGTCTTGGTCGCCGACGATGATGTCACCCGCGTTCACTGGCATGCCGCCGACGGTGATCGGAACGTTGATCGCTCCCGGACCGTCCTTGTAGGGACCACGATGGGTCACGCCGCGCGCGTACACGGGAAAAGTGCGTGCACGGATTTCCGTAACATCGCGAATGGCGCCGTCGAGCACCATGCCGGCAAGCCCGAGTGAGGCTGCGGCGAGCGTCATGATGCCGCCGACCAGTGCGTTGGAGATGTCGCCGCCGGCGTCAACAACCATCACGTCGCCGGGACGGCAGAAGTCGTAGGCACGAAGGATGGCGAGGTTGTCGCCGCCGCGCGTCTTCACCGTCACCGTGGTGCCCACCATCGGCGCCGGCGAGTGATAGGGGACTAGGCCGGTGCTGCCGCAGTTGCGGTGCAGCTGATCGCTGAGCAGGGCGACCGCGATGGTCCGCAGTTTTGCGATCACCGCGGGATCGGCTTGCGGGGCCGAGGGATTTTTTTCGATGCCGGTGTTTGACATGAGGTGCTTTCGATCGGGATGCTAGCGGAGTTCGGAGACAGCGTGAGCGATGCGGTTGATGCCATCGTCGAGCACATCGAGCGACGCGGCGATCGAGATGCGGAAGTACGGCGATAAGCCATAGGCGCTACCTTGGACCACGGCGACGCCAACGCTTTCGAGCAGGTACATCGCGACGTCGCCGTCGGTTTCGAGGTGCGCACCGGCCGGAGTTTTTCGACCGATCAACCCTGCGCAATTGATGTAGAGATAGAACGCGCCGTCGGGCGGCAGGCAGCTCAAGCCCTCGATCTGGTTGATCCGCGTCAGCATGCGATCGCGGCGGGTACGGTAGATCGCGACGCTTTCGGTGACGAAGCCCTGATCGCCGTTGAGCGCTTCGACCGCGGCAGCCTGACTGACCGAGCAGGCGTTGCCCGCGGCCTGGGACAGTAGCGTGTTCAGCGCACCGATCAGATCGGGGGGGCCGGCAATCCAGCCGATCCGCCAGCCGGTCATCGCGTAGGTCTTCGACACGCCATTGACCGCAAGCACGCGGTCTGCGAGTTCGGAAGCAGCGTTCAGCAGGTGCGGCGTTGTGCGGCCATCGAAGCGGATGTGCTCGTAGATGTCGTCCGTCATGACCAGCACATGAGGATGCCGTACGAGAATATCGGCCAGCTTGCGATATTCCGCCGCCGAGTAGCTTGCGCCCGTCGGATTCGACGGCGAGTTGATGATCAGCCATCGCGTCTTGTTCGTGATGGCAGCCTCGAGTTGCTCCGGCGAGATCTTGAAGCCTTGGCTTTCCGGGCAGGCGACAATCTTCGGAACGCCCTCGCAGGCGATCACCATGTCGGGGTAGGAGACCCAGTAGGGAGCCGGGATGATCACCTCGTCGCCGGCCTCGATCGTCGCCTCCAGCGCGCTATAGATGCCGCTCTTGCAACCGTTGGTGACAATGATGTCGGAAGGTGCGTAGACGAGGTTGTTCTCGCGCTTCAGTTTGGCTGCAATCGCCTCGCGCAGATCGACGGACCCTGGCAACATCGTATAGCGGGTGGCGCCCTTGTCCATCGCCTTTGAGGCCGCGGTGCGAATGTTCGCAGGCGTATCGAAGTCCGGCTCGCCGACGACAAGGCTGACGATGTTCCGGCCCTCTCGCTTCAGCGCCGTTGCCCGATCGGCTGCCGCCGAGCTGGGCGAGGGCTTGATGCGCCTGACCCGTGCGGAAATACGAGGATGGTTCATAGTGATTGACCCTGGCTAAGCGAGGTGCGACGCTAGAGATTGAGCCCGGCCCTGGCCAACACGAGTTCAATCTGGCCTGATAGGCATATCTTATGGATGCTCTGCTCGGGTCTGGAGCAGACGGCAGTCTGAGGAGAGGACGTGAATCTCAGGCGACTGCAGTACTTCGTGAAGATCGTCGACGTCGGCAGCCTGACGCAAGCGGCCGATGTGCTGCATGTGGCGCAGCCAGCGCTCAGTCAGCAGCTCGCGACCCTCGAAGGCGAGGTGCGTCAGCAGCTTCTCGTGCGCACCAAGAGCGGCGTAGTGCCGACCGAGGCCGGAAAAGTGCTGTATCGCCACGCCCAGCTCATCCTGCGGCAATGCGACCAGGCGCGTGCCGACATGAACGCGGCCGCAAAGAATATCTCCGGCGCCGTTGCGGTGGGACTCGCGCCAGGGACTGCCGCGGCAGGACTGGCTCTGCCGCTGCTGCGCACCGTGCGGGCGCGGCACCCCGGTATTTTGCTCTATTTGAACGAGACCTACGGCACCACGCTTTCCGAGCTCGTGATGAATGGCCGCATGGACCTGGCGGTTCTCTACGGCGGCAAGACCGCCGTCCACGGCCTCTCATTCCAGCCACTGCTGCGGGAGCCGCTTTACCTTGTCGGCCGCGGCAGCATGGTGGCGCCACCGGCCGAGGTGCCGCTCGCGATGATCGTTGACACCGAGCTCTACCTCGCGCGTCCCTATAATGTCGTCCGCAAGATGGTGAATGACGCTTTCGCGGCCATCGGCAAGGTGCCGAAGGTCATCGCGGAAATCGAATCCGCCAGCACGCTGACGGCCGTGATCTCCGATGGCCTTGGTGCCACCATCCTGCCCGAATCGATGGCGCGGCAGGTCGCGTCCTCCTGCGATGCCTGGCAATCCTGCATCATCGAACCCGTGATCGAGGCGCCGCTGGCGCTGTGCCAGTCCGATCATTTGCCGCTCTCCGAACCGGCACAGGCGATCAAGGAAATCCTGCTGGAGCTTGTGGCCGGCTTGCCGGGCAATCTGATTGCGCATGATGAGCGGTCTCAGAAGGCGTCATAGCGGTCCCTTATAGGGGCAAAGCCAATCCGTCTTGGTCGGCAGGAATCGATGGCGCTAGCGTCCATCCAGGCGCGACGGCCGCGCCAGGCCACGATCCCCGAACTGGCGGCGCTGCATGGACCTGAACCGTCTAAAGACTCTGATCGATGCGATGGCTGCGTCTGATCTGAACGAGATGGAGTTCAGCGAAGACGGCTGGTCGCTCAGGCTGGTTCGTCGGGCGCAGCCGGACGATATGGCTCGGGTACCGGTCAAGGCCGCCCGATCCACGCGAGCCAGACAGTTGCCAACTCGCGCCGAACCCGAAGCGGCGCCGAACAGAGAAGCGAAGATCGCAGCGCCCTTGTTCGGCATTGTGCATCTGCAACCGGCGCCGGATGCATCCGTCTTCGTTTCGGTCGGTCAGACCGTGACGGCTGGAACCCCACTCTGTGTCATCGAGGCAATGAAGATGTTCCACGAAGTTCGCGCCGAACGGGATGGCACGGTGTCGGCGATTTTGGTTGTCTCCGGTCAGGAAGTCGAGGCCGGCCAAGAACTGATAAGGTTCGCGTGAGCCCATGTTTGGATCGGTTCTCATAGCCAACCGGGGAGAGATTGCCCTACGTATCCAGCGGACCTGCCGGCGTCTCGGATTGCGAACGATCGTGGTCCATTCCGAGACCGATCGAGGGGCGCCGTATGTGTGTCAGGCTGACCTTGCTCTGTGCATCGGACCCGCCGCGGCGGCGCAGAGCTACTTGAACCAGAAAGCGATTCTGTTTGCGGCCGAGGTCAGCGGAGCCGAGGCGATCCACCCGGGCTACGGATTTTTGTCTGAGAATGCCGGCTTTGCCGAGCAAGTCGAGGCCGCGGGCCTGACATTCATCGGTCCGACCGCCGCGAGCATGCGCGTTATGGGTGACAAGATCGCGGCCAAGCGCGCCATGAGAGCGGCGGGCGTTCCGTGCGTCCTCGGTCCCGATGCGGCCCTGACTGACGATCTTGATGTCGTGCGCGCGGTCGCAGGCGAGATCGGCTATCCCGTGATCCTGAAAGCCGCCGGGGGCGGGGGCGGTCGCGGCATGCGGATAGTCGAGAGCGAAAGTGGCTTGCGCGACGCGCTGCTCCTGACACGGGAAGAAGCGCGGCGGGCGTTTGGCAACAGCGCAATCTATGTCGAGAAATTCTTAGGGCATCCGCGCCACGCCGAAATCCAGGTGATCGCCGATACACACGGTAACGCGGTCTGGCTTGGTAGCCGCGATTGCTCACTCCAACGCCGTCATCAGAAGGTGATCGAGGAGGCGCCAGCCCCGCAGATCGAAGATGGGCTGGTCCGCGAAATCGGCGAGCGCTGCGCGGAGGCTTGTCGGCAAATCGGCTATCGCGGCGTCGGCACTTTCGAATTCCTGGTCGAAGATAATTCGTTCTACTTCATCGAGATGAATACGCGCCTCCAGGTCGAACATCCCGTCACCGAGATGACCACCGGGATCGATCTCGTCGAGGCTCAGATCCGCGTGGCGCAGGGTGAAAGGCTGCCGTTCAGGCAGGGCGATATCGCCTGTCGCGGTCATGCCTTCGAGTGCCGCATCAATGCCGAAGACCCGGACAGTTTTGTGCCGTCACCCGGTGTGATTGATACCTGGCAGATGCCGGGCGGACCTGGCGTGCGCATCGACAGTCACGCGAGTGCCGGTTACCGCGTCTCGCCATATTACGACTCGCTGCTCGGCAAGCTTATCGTCCATGGCACGACACGCGATGAGGCGTTGGCCCGTTTGCGGGTGGCGCTCGACGAGGCGCGGATCGAGGGGATTGCAACAAACCTGCCGCTGCACCGGCGCCTTGTCGCCGATCCCGATTTTATCCGCGGTGGCGTCAGTATCCACCATCTCGAGACGAAACTTCGGTTGAGTAGGCAGCCATGACGACGGACCGGCCTCGCACAAGCCTGCTCGGGACGACGGCGCTGCTGTTCGAGGCGCCCGGCGAGACCACGCTCGAAACGCAGCGGCTGATTTGGGCCTTAGCACACGAGGCAGCCGGATTTCCCGGTGTGCGCGAGGCTGTGCCAGGCATGAACAACCTCATGCTGGCCTTTGTCGAGCCACCGCGACGACCGGAAGAGATCGAGCAAGGGCTCGTCGAACTCTGGGACGTCATCGAGCCGCTTCCGATTGCCGGGCGTTGCATCGATCTGCCCGTCACCTATGGCGGAGAAGCCGGGCCGCATATGGCCGATGTCATCGAGCACACCGGCATGAGCATCGATGAGATCGTCGAACGCCACAGTGCGCCTACCTACACCGTATTCGCGCTCGGAAGTCACCCCGGCTATTGCTATCTCGGCGGCATGGATGGGCGCATCGCGACGCCGCGCCGCAAGGTGCCGGTGCTCAGGATTCCGGGAGGAGCCGTGTCGATAGGCGGTAGCCAGACCGGCGTGTCTGCCTCGGACGGACCGAGCGGGTGGAATACGATCGGCAGCACGCAGGTCCCATTCTTCGATGTCGATCGTAGCCCGCCCGCGCTGCTTCAGCCAGGCGACAGCATCCGCTTCAGGGTTGTCAGGGTGCTGCGATGATCAAAATCTTGTCAGCAGGCGCGCTTGCGACGGTCCAGGATCTCGGTCGTACCGGTGGGCTAAATCTCGGCGTCGGGATATCGGGCGCCATGGACGCGCTCGCCCTTGTCGGAGGCAATATCCTGCTGCGCAACGAGGAGAACGCCGCAGCCATCGAGATTCCGGTTCTTCCCTTCAAGGTTCGCTTTGAGCGCTCAACCGTTTTTGCCGTCACCGGCGCCGACTGTGCGGCGAGGATTGGTGAGACGCCGGTATTGCCGTGGTGGGCGCATCGCGCCGAAGCGGGGCAGGTGCTATCGCTGTCGCTTCCCAAGCAGACCACATGGCGCGCGAGCCGCGCCTATCTGTGCGTCGCCGATGGTATTGACGTGCCGGCTGTGCTCGGCTCACGCAGCACGCAGTTGAGAGGCTCATTTGGTGGCCACGAGGGGCGGCCGCTCCGCGATGGCGACAAACTGCCGACCGGACATTCGAGCGGCCGAGCCGTTCCCGGCTTCGGTCTGGTCCCGCCCGGGCTGGCGCTCCCGCTCGAGACCGACGGCGTGCCCGCCGTTCGCGTGCTGCCGGCCGCCGAATACGACTGCTTCACGAAGTCATCGCACGGTGCGTTATGGTCGACCGCCTGGAAGATCACCCCGCAGAGCGACCGCTATGGCTACAGGCTTGCCGGCCCTGAGCTCATCCCACTGCGTCCGCTGGAATTGCGCTCACATGGCATCGTGCCCGGCGTCATTCAGGTGCCTCATGGCGGCCAGCCCATCATCCAGATGCGCGATGCACAGCCCTCCGGCGGCTATCCCAAAATCGGCACGGTGATCGAGGCAGACCTCTGGCGCCTCGGCCAGGCCCCGATCGGGAGCAGCGTCCGCTTCATCCGCTGTAGCTGGGATGAAGCGCTGAGCGCCTCGGCGGAAGTCCGCCGCTGGCTTGCCAACGCCCGTCGTCTCGTCGAGCTTAATTGCGGCGAAGGACGTGGCCGGTGAGCAATCCTCTCGATCACGTCGATCAGTTGAGTGTCTGGCTCCAGGACGCCGACCTCGCGCTGCTCGAGCTGCGCGGTCCGAGCGCCTCGTTGCGCCTGGTCAACGACGGCGCAGTGGTGCGTGTCGTTGAAGGTGAGGCGACCTCGCCCGTCGACGCACCGTCAATGACCCTCCGCGCGCCGTCGCCGGGAATTTTTTTCGATCGGCATCCGCTTCACGAGCGTGCAATCGCCTTGGCCGACCCCAATGTCAGGGCTGGCGAGCCTCTCGGCTTCCTGCAAATCGGTCCTTTGCTTCTAGCCGTGGCTGCCCCGCTGTCGGGAATGGTGACCGATGTGCTGATCGCCCACGGCACCGTCGTCGGCTACGGCGAGCCGCTGTTCCTACTACGTCCGATTGGAGGTGAGACAGCATGAAGATCGATCTCAATGCCGATATGGGCGAAGGTTTTGGTCCGTGGTCCATGGGCAATGACGAGGCGCTGCTCGACCTCGTATCTTCGGCCAACGTCGCGTGCGGTTTTCATGCGGGTGATCCCCTGATCATGCAGCGCACGGCGGAGCGCGCCAGGGCGTGCGGCGTCGATCTTGGGGCTCACGTCGGGTTTCCCGACCGTCAGGGATTTGGCCGACGCGTGATGCAGATCGACCCCACCGAGCTCGCCGCCATGGTCACTTACCAGCTCGGCGCACTCGATGGCATCGCGCGGGCCGTCGGGCATCGCGTCACGCATATGAGCTTTCACGGCGCGCTGGGCAACATTGCAGCGGCCGACGCCGAACTTGCCCTGCCATTGGTTCGCGCGGTCGCCGCATTCGATCCCGATCTCCTGATCGTCTCCTCGAGCAGCCGCGCCATCGAGGGTGCGGCGGCGCAGTGCGGTATCAGGGTCGCCACGACCTTCCTGGCTGACCGGGCCTACGACGACCATGGCTTGCTGGTTTCCAGGGCAAAGCCCGGCGCCGTCATTCATGACGCCGGGGTGGTCGCCGAGCGGGTCAAGCGTCTGCTGCGTGACGGCGTTGTTATTGCCGCCAGCGGAAAAGCGCTAGCCATGCCGGTCAAATCAATCCTGTTGCACGGGGATACCCACGGCGCCGTCGAGCTGGCCCGAGGGATTCGGGCCTCGATCGAGGCTGCCGGCGGCGAGATCGTGCCGGTTTCCCGGCTTGTGGCGGACTCCGGCGGACCGGGTAGGTGATCATAAGGGGACCTTATCTCGCCACATTTAATCCCTCTTGGCAGGAAAGTTGCGCGATCGTTTAACGTGTTGGAAAGGTGAGGACCCCCATGCCATTCTCCGATTACAGGACCGCTCTCGTAACCGGTGCCTCGTCTGGCATCGGCTTGGCTGTGGTCGAGCGCCTGGCGCGCGAGGGCCTGAAGGTTCATGCGCTCGCACGGTCCGCGGGTGCGCTAAGAGCTTTGGCCGCTCGCACCGGCTGCATCTCCCATGCGATCGACGTTAGAGATATTGCGGCTGTCACCATGCTTGCTCAGCGTATTGAGGTCGACGTGCTCGTCAACTGCGCGGGGGTTGACCGGCCGAAGAAGTTTCTGCAGTCCGATCCGGACGACATTGATCTTCTGGTCGACGTCAACCTGCGTGCGATCCTGCATCTCTGCCGTCTTCTCGTGCCGGGCATGGCCCAGCGCGATCGCGGTCATGTGGTGAACATCACGTCGATTGCCGGCGCTTACAACTTTGCGGGCAATTCGAGCTATCACGCGACCAAGGCGGCCGTCAGCATGCTGACCAGTCAGCTCAGGGTCGATTGCTTCGGCAAGCGCGTGCGCGTCACCGAGATCTGCCCCGGCAGGGTGGCAACCGATATCTTCGCCCATGTCCACGGCGACAGCGCCGAAACGCGCGCGAACTTCATCGAAGGCTTTGAACTGCCCGAGGCAAAGGACATTGCCGATGCAATCGCGTTTGCGATTGCGGCTCCGGTCGCGGTGAATGTCGGCTACATCGAGATCACACCGACCTTGCAAGTGCCGGGTGGCTTGTCGACCACGCGCCCCGAGGGTTTTCCAAAACCCATTCTGCCGACCTAGAGGAGGGGCGCGCGATGAAGGGTTTCGACCTCATGGCCGTCCTGCTCAATCCGGAGTTCAGCCGGATGCTGGTCCATGGGGTGAAGATGACCTTCATCGTCTTCATCGGCTCGTGGCTTCTGGCGATGAGTCTTGGAATGATCCTGCTTGCGATCCGAATGCTGCCGGGCCGGATCGCCAGCGGTTTTGTCGCGATCTACGTCTCCTACCATCGCAATGTGCCGACCTTGGTGCAGCTCATGCTCTGGTATTTCGGCATTTCGAGCTTGCTGCCGGACTCGGTCCAAATGTGGCTCGGCGATCACAACGGCGAAGCGTTGTTCGCCATCATTGCCTTGGGGTTGTGCCAGGCGGCGTATTTCAGCGAGGATCAGCGCTCTGGTCTACGCGCTGTGCCGAGGGGGCAGTGGGAAGCGGCGCGTGCGCTGGGGCATAGCTACGTCGGAGCGATGGCCTACATCCTGCTGCCGCAGGCCGTTCGCAACGCGATGCCGGCGCTGGTGAGCCATACCGTCTCCTTGTTCAAGAACTCCAGCCTTGCGATGGCGATCGGCGTCGCCGAGCTGACCCACGCCGTCAAAGAGGTCGAGAACCAAAGCTTTCGTCCGTTCGAGACCTACCTGATTGCCACGATCGTCTATCTCGTCTGCTCGTTGCTGCTGATGTGGCTTGGTCACCATCTGGAGCAACGCAGCCGCATGGCCGGAGTGATGTGATCATGTCGCTGCTCCCGAGCATGATCGACCTTGTCAGGGACAACTGGCTGTTGCTGCTCGTCGGCCAGTATCCGAACGGCCCGCTTGGGGGTATCGCGGCCACCCTCATTCTCTCCGTCCTCGGCATTGCCTTGGCCTTTCCGCTGAGCGTTGTGATGGCGCTGGCCAGCCTATCGCCGTGGCGGGCGCTGCGCTGGCCGGTCATGGGCTTGGTCTACATGACCCGCGGCGTGCCACTGCTTCTGATCATTTTGTGGGTCTATTTCGTGCTGCCGCTGATGATCGGCCATAGCGTGCCGGCGTACGCGACCATGCTGGTCACGCTGGTCGGCTATGAAGCCGCATTCCTGAGCGAGATCGTGCGAGCCGGAATTCAGGCATTGCCAACAGGCCAGATGGACGCCGCCCGCGCGCTCGGGCACAGCCGTCTCGGGGCGATGCGCTACGTGATTCTGCCGCAGGCGCTGTTCAACATGATCCCGAGCATTCTCAGCCAGTTCGTCTCCACCATCAAGGAAACGACGCTCGGCTACATCATCAACGTCCCCGAGCTCACCTTCGCGGCCGGCCAGATCAACAACCGGCTACTGACCAAGCCGTTCGAAGTCTATTTCCTCCTTGCCATCAGCTACTTCATCGTGTGCTGGACCTTGACGCAGGCCATCAGCATGGTCGAGCGGCGGATAACCGCGCGCCGGACCGCAGGCCCGGTTGCCGTGTCTGCACTGCCTGCCTTACCCGCAAGCGCATCAGGGACATGACCATGTCGCATGAACCTCCATCCCGGGATGCCGATCCGATGATCAAATTCGTCGCCGTGCACAAATTTTTTGGGGCACTCGCCGCGCTGACCGACGTTAACGCCGAGGTGAAGAAGGGCGAGGTGGTGGTGGTCTGTGGGCCGTCCGGCTCGGGGAAATCGACGCTCATCCGCACCGTCAACAGGCTCGAGGAAATTCAGTCGGGCTCGGTGCTGTTCGAGGGCAAGGACGTTCACGGCAAGTTGGGTGGCACGGCGCTGAATCACTTGCGGAGCCGGATCGGATTCGTTTTCCAGAGCTTCAATTTGTTTCCACATTTGAGTGCGCTCGACAACGTCATGCTTTCGCCGATCAAGGTGAACGGCGTCAAGCGCAGCGAGGCGCGCGAAACGGCACTTCGCCTGCTGGATCGCGTCGGACTCGCGACCAAAGCCCAGAACTATCCGGGCCAGCTCTCCGGCGGACAGCAGCAGCGCGTCGCGATCGCGCGTGCGCTCGCCATGGAGCCGCCGGCGATGCTGTTCGACGAACCGACCAGCGCGCTCGATCCGGAGATGGTGGGCGAGGTGCTTTCCGTCATGCGCGGGCTTGCACGCGACGGAATGACCATGATGTGCGTGACCCACGAGATGAACTTCGCGCGCGATGTCGCCGATCGCGTCTGGTTCATGGACGCCGGAAGGGTGCTCGAGACGGGAGCTCCGGTCGACTTCTTCCGCTCACCGCGACATCCCCGTGCGCAGCGTTTTCTGTCGGACCTGCACACAAGGTGAGCGCGCTGACTTGATGTGACCAATCTGGAGGAGTGAACACAAATGTCTTTCAAGAATCGTTCGATCGGCTTGGTGGCCGCGATCGTAGGCCTTGCTGGGATCGCGTCAACGGCCTGCGCTGACCAGCTCTCGGACATCATCCAGCGCAAGGAGCTGCGCTGCGGAACCTTCGCGGACGTTCCGCCATTTGCGGCGCCGGATGCCAAGACACGTGAGATGGTGGGCTTTGACGTCGACCTCTGCAAGGTGATCGCCCAACACTGGGGCGTTGTCGCCAAGGTCACGCCGCTCTCGGTCGAGGCACGCGTGCCAGAGGTCAAGCTCGGTCATGTCGACATCACGGTGGCGAACCTCGCCTACACGCTGGGCCGCGCCGAGCAGATCCAGTTTTCCGATCCCTATTACATCGCCAAGGAAATGCTGGCAGTGAAGGCGGGCGACCCCGGGACCGCCAAAGCCGACTTCAAGGGCAAGCGCCTGGCATCGACCAAAGGATCGACGTCGGAACTCGCGATCAAGATGAACGAATCCGACCCGCTGACTTTCGTCGATACCGGTTCGGCCTTCATGGCGGTTCAACAGAACAAGGCAGTCGGAATGGTGGCGAATACCATGACCATTACCAAGCTCGTCAGCCAGTCCAAGGAGGCGGGGCAGCCGCTGAAGATGATCGAGGAGCCCATGGTGCTTCAGCCGATCGGCATCGGCATGAAGAAGGACGAGCCGGCACTGCTCGCGAAGGTCAACGAGACCCTGCTCGAGATGGACAAGGCTGGGGAGATCAACCAGATCTGGGACAAGTGGCTCGGTCCGAGCACCGAATTCAAGATGACACGTACCGACAAGGTCGCGCCACTGAGCCAGCTGAAGTTCACGCCGCTCCCATGAGCGGGGAAGCGAAGTTCGTGGCTAGCTTCCCCGCGGCATCGCCGTCTTCTTGGCCGTGCCGATCATGACTTGCGTGTTCGCTGGTAGCGTTCTGGAAGGAATTGCATGCCTTGGGGAGGCATCTCTCGCATCCCCATACCGCTCGTCATGGACCATTTCTGCAGTCGTAGCTCCGTGCCAAGTACCTATCACCTCCAATATAATGCGGGTAGTTGGGATAGCGGCACATCGGACGGGACGCCTTCAGAGCAAAGGGCGGCGTGGCTTCCTTCACCGTCTGGATCAACGCGTCGGCCGGCGCGATGCCGTCGCTGGCCCAGTGGTCGAGCGGGTCGAGCAAGTCGACCATGGTCGGAATCGCGATGCCGTCCGGCACGGTTGCGCCGTTGCCGGTGTGGGTGGAGCCAGGCGAAAGATAAAGACGCGCCGAGCCATCTACTGTGGCCTGACCCAGTTTGGCCACGACCGACTGGAAATAGTTGATACCAGCGAGTGGGCTCTGCGCAAGGTCGGCCAGGTTCTCTCGCATGATCAGCTTGCCGCCATGGGCGAAGAACGCCGACAGATCGGGATTGGTGGAATCGAGCAACTTCGAGAGCTCCTCGACGCGGGCGTGGAGATTTTCCGGACGATAGCTCCGCACATCGAACTTGTCGTCACGTGCGATCATGAAGCGCACGGCATTCACGCCGTAGATCCAATGTTGCGAAGCCGTAGCCACATCTACTGGGTCGGTTGGCGGGGCCGTGCCGACAACCCAGCGTGCCATGGTGGATCGGTCGGGGTCGGGTGTCGTCTCGTTACCATAGAGCCATTGCGGATAGTCGGCGATGCCATTCGCCATCGCGAACGGGAAGGGATGCGGCGCATGAACCGCCTGGATGGAGGCGATCTGCGGATCCGACAGGCAGTTGTCGCCCGTATCTGTTCCACCAGGGCAGCGCAATGCGGCGAGGTTCACTTTGGGCTGGCAGGCGAATGTATTGCTGACGATACCATCGCGCAGGCCGTCAAGCTCGTCGCAAGCTTCCATCACGAACTTCGCCAGCATCTCCGTCTTTGCTGGATTGAGCCAGCCGCCGTCGAAGTGCGGCAGCACGTTCGGGATGTAGGACTGGAAGAGCATAGACAACTGCACTACCGGAACGACGCTGACGACGCCGTCATAATCGACCGGAAAGCGCTGAGCCATGGTGAGCCCTTCGCGGCCGCCTTCGGAGCCGCCGAAATAGTAGATCCTCGCCGGCCGCCTACGATAGAGCAGTTCGCTCAAAACTACGGCGACGTCGCGCACCTTTTTGTAGGATGCATAAGCATAGTTGGTCAGCATTTCGTCGTTGAGACCGAACTTGCCGATGGAGTCGCGCGGGAAGCTCGCGGCCTGGTGACCGGAATCGGTGCCGAGCGTGGCATAACCACGCACGATCGGCAGCACCTCGTCAGGCGCAGCATCGCGGAGGGGCGCAAGACCCGTGATCAGTGTGCCATTGTAGCCGCCACCCCCATATTGCAACAGCTTGCCGTTCCAGGCGACCGGCAAATTGAGCTCAAAGTTGATCAGCTGCGCCGACGGATCAACCGGGGAGATGCTGCCCAGTACCTTGCAGAAGTCGGGCGTCGCGGGCGTCTTAGCCTGCGCTGCAGCGCGGACGAAGCTTGCAGAAGCGACGACGGTGTTCCCGCTGGGAAGCCCGATCAACGTGGCTGGAATAGTCCTATCGGCCAGTCCCATGCAGGCGCGCTGAAATGCCTCGTCGGCGACTGAGGGGCCGCCGGTCAGCAGCACAACGAGCGCGCCAAGCGCGAGACTGTAAGCAGCGGCCGATCGGTGCCGCCTTGCGCGAGCAGGGCGGCCGTTCTTTCTGCCTATCACCATTCACTTCCTCGTTGTGGTTCTAGCGCGGAGCCCGATGCACGCGTTACTTCTCCCGCTAACCTGCCAACGTGTCAAATGTCTGAGATAGGCTTAGATAGCAGATCTCTTCGGTACGCTTCAGATGACCACCGTAATCTCCGGCATAGTCTCTCCGTCGCGAAGTCATGGGCCCCGCAGTCACCGCGTGTCTGCCAACCCTCGGCAATGTCCTTTACTAAATCCCTTCTTGTCGCGAGACGTCGGTTTTTGGGGATGGTGGGAAGTTAAACGCCGGATAGGGATGTCCGACCGCCTGCGTCGGAACCCCCCCTCGCTGGCTGCAAGCTCCGCGATCCAAACTGTGACATCAACACGAGATTTTAAAACGCGGAGTGAGGGCTTAGCCAGGGCTTGACTCGCCGGAGAAAATTAGTCTAGTTATGCAAGTAACGGGTGAGCCCGACCTTCGTCGGTTGCCCAAGCCCGTCTCAGCCCAGAGAGGCAACGTGGAGGAAATTCGTATCGAGAGGCGGGACGGCGTTGCGCACGTGGTTCTAAACCGCCCAGCGATAAGGAACGCGGTCACGCTTGATATGTGGCGACAGCTCGCTGACATTTTCTCGGGCTACACCAGCGACCGGAATGTTCGCGGGGTCATTCTGAGTGGGGCGGGCAAGGACTTTTCCGTTGGCGCCGACATCTCCGAATTCGATCGCATCCGAGAAGACCGTCATCAGGCTGTGGCGTACGAAGTCGCAGTCGATGCCTGCTCGGGGGCAATTGCTGCGCTGGGAAAACCCGTCGTCGCGGCGATCGCCGGTTACTGCCTCGGGGGCGGCTGCCATCTCGCGCTCGCCTGCGATTTCCGATTCGCCAGCCGCACCGCAACAATCGGGATCCCGTCAGCCAAGCTTTCTATTGTCTACGGGGTGAACAGCGTTCAGCGGCTCCTGGCACTCACGGGGCTGTCGAATGCAAAGCGGATCCTTTATTCAGCCGACCGCTTCGGAGCAGAAGATGCCCTCCGACTAGGCTTGATCGACGAGCTTCACGAAGACGCCGTCGCAGCTGCAGAGGAGTTCCTGCGGCGCCTGTCCGTCAACGCGCCACTCTCGATCTCCGGTGCCAAGTTCATGTTGAACGGTCTTTCGATGGGTAACGGCGCGCTGGATCTCGCGGCGGCACAGCGGCTCGTCGACGAAGCGTCTGACAGTAGGGACTTCAAGGAGGGCCGCGACGCCTTCGTGCAGAAGAGACCACCACGCTTTCGCGGAAATTAATTCGGGATGGGGAAGGTTGGAGAAGGCCCATGAAGCCTGCCAAGTTTGACTATGTCTCGCCATCAACGGTCGAGGCCGCGATCGAAGCGCTTGTCGCCTCGAACGGAGAAGGGAAACTGCTGGCCGGCGGTCAGAGCCTTCTGCCACTCTTAAACTTCCGGATGGCGCGACCTTCGGTTCTGATCGATCTTAACCGCATCGGCGGGCTTTCCTACATTGAGCATCGGGAGGGGCGGATTGCGGTCGGGTCGCTAACGCGACATCGTGACCTGGAGCACTCGCCACTCATCGCTGCGAAGCTTCCGGTCATGTCGGCGGCGATGCGGCACGTGGCTCATCTGGCCATACGCAATCGGGGTACGATCGGCGGCAGCTTGTCCCATGCGGATCCTGCCGCCGAACTGCCGATGCTAGCAGTATTCTATGATGCAATGATATCCATTCGAGGACCGAATGGGCTTCGGAAGGTCGCTGCGGAGCAGTTCTTTGTCGATGCTCTGACGAATTGCCTGCAGCCGGACGAAATCGTCACCGAAGTCGATTTTCCAGTTCTTGATCAGGACGGGTGGGCATTCGAAGAAGTCGCCCGCCGCTTCGGCGATTTCGCGCTGGCTAGCATCGCTCTATCAGTCCGCCGCGCGGGTACCAGGCTTGAGGATGCGCGCGTCGCTGTGATGGGCGTGGCCGACACTCCGCTGCGCTTGAAGGCAGCCGAGCGGGAGCTCGTTGCATTGCCGCTCGACGACCAGGCTCCGGAACTCTTTTCCGACATCGTCGCGTCGAAGATTTCGCCAAACGACGATCTTCATGCATCGGGGGAGTACCGCGTCCATCTCCTAAAAGAGCTGTCCAGGCGCGCATTGCGCAAAGCACTCCGACAAAAGGAGAAAGCAGCATGACGGAGATCTCGGTCAGAGTGAACGGAGAGTGTTACAACGTCGCGGACGTTGAACCGCGCATGTTGTTGTCCGACTTTTTGCGCGATCGGCTGGGCCTCACCGGTACGCATGTCGGCTGTGAGCACGGTGTCTGCGGCGCCTGCACCATTCTCGTGAATGGCGATAGCGCGCGCTCCTGCCTTATGCTGGCAGTCCAGACGGATGGCGCCGAAATTGTAACCATCGAAGGACTTGGCTCGCCCGACGAGCTCAACGTCTTGCAAGCGCAGTTCCGTGAGCATCACGGACTCCAGTGCGGCTATTGCACGCCGGGCATGCTGATGACCGGCGAGGACATGCTTCGAAAGTATCCGCTGGCGACGGATGAGGACATCAGAGAGGGCCTTTCCGGCAATCTCTGCCGCTGCACAGGCTACCAGAATATCGTGACTGCGATCCGCAGTGCCGCCGCGATGCGCGCGGAGAAAAAATCATGAAGTTGAACTTTCTCACCGCCGGACACCTCCGGATGAAGAGGAGCATCTACGTGGCCGGCGCAGATCGCAACGAGACGATCGACCTTCCGGTCAGCTGTGCGCTTATCCGGCATAAGCAGGGTAGCCTTCTGTTCGACACCGGATGCCATCCGGCCGTAGTCGATGATGCTGAGGGACGGTGGGGACCGCTCGCGAAAGTCATGAGGCCGATGATGCGAGCGGAGGAGACACTCCTGGCGAGCCTGGCTTGCACGGGCCTCGGGCCTGATGACATCGACATCGTGGTCAATTCGCACTTTCACCCGGATCATTGCGGCTGCAATCAGTTCTTCCGAAAAGCGACGATTTTCGCTCACGCCAAGGAGATCGAGGCAGCGAAGGCACCTGGCGCCGATAGTGCGGGATACCTCAAAGCCGACTGGGATTACGGACACCCCATCGAGCCTGTGAACGGCGAGAAAGATCTGTTCGGTGATTCCAGCGTGGTGTTGGTTCCTCTTCCAGGCCACACCCCTGGCACTATGGGCGCACTGGTCAGCATGGACCGGGACGGCGAGTTCCTGCTTGCGTCCGATGCTGTCAGCCTACGCCAGAACCTCGATGCGGACGCAGCCCCTCGTAACACTTGGAACGTCGAGCAGCAGATGAAGACGTTCGCGGAGGTTCGCAGAATCGAGACGTCCGGCGCTACCGTGATCTGCGGACACGACTACGCGCAATGGCAAGGCTTGCGCAAAGGTGGTGAGGGCTATGAATAGAGATCACCGCGCCAACGCTTCCGACGTGCTGCGCCCCAAGAACGTCGGCGCACCGATCAGGCGTACCGAGGATCCCCGCTTGCTGGCGGGCAACGGTGAATACACCGCAGATCGCAGGCCGGATCGGCCGTTACATATCGCCTTCCTGCGCAGCGCACAGGCGCATGCCAGAATTGTGCGCGTCGGCATCGCCGCCGCTCTGAAGGCGCCTGGTGTCATCACGGTGCTGACCGCGGAGGAAATTTCCGGCGACTTCAAACCGGTCGTCCCGTTCTCTCGGACGCCGAACTACTACGCAACTCCGATTCTACCGCTTGCCTCGGGAAAAGTCCGCTATGTCGGAGAGGCGGTCGCTGCCGTCGTCGCGACCTCACGCTACCTGGCCGAGGACGCGGTCGAATTGATCGAGGTCGACTACGAACCGCTGACCCCGCTCGCGCGCGCAGAGGTGGCGGTCGCCGAGGGGGCGGCTCTGCTGCATGAGGAGGCTGGGACGAATGTCCTGATTGCTCGAGAGTTCAAGAAGGGGGATGTTGCGGCCGACCTGGCAGCTGCTGCCGTGAGGGTAGGTGGGCGCTTCGAAATGACCCGCAAGGCGGCGCTCGCGATGGAGCCGCGGAGCTATTCTGCGGAGTACGACAAGCGAAGAGACGCGCTCACGCTCTACACGTCATCGAACATTCCGGGAATTGTACGTGATGCCATTTCGGGGTCGCTGTCACTTCCAGGCCATCGCTTGAGGGTGGTCGCCCCCGACGTCGGTGGTAGCTTCGGTTCGAAGGGATCCCTTTATCCAGAAGAACTCTTGATGTGCATCGCCGCGCGCAAGCTGCGCCGGTCGATTAAATGGACGGCAGACCGGCTTGAGGACGTCAGCAGTAGCAGCCAGGCCTTTGCAGAGATCGTCGATGCCGAGATGGGCTTCGACGCTAACGGTCTGGCCATCGCGCTGAAAGCAGACGTGATCGGCGACGTGGGCGCCTTCTCGATCTATCCATGGACCTGCGGCCTGGAGCCGGTGCAGGTCGTCAGCTTTCTGCCCGGGCCCTACAAGATACGATCCTACCGCGGCGCGGTTCGCGGCGTCGCAACGTGCAAGCCCCCGACCGGTCCCTACCGGGGCGTTGGTCGGCCCGTTTCGACCTTTGTCTGCGAGCGCTTGATGGACATGGGCGCCAAGGCGCTCGGGATTGATCCGCTTGAGATCAGGCGCCGCAACCTGGTACGGAGTGAGGAATTTCCATACCGCATCGCGTCCGGCATCATTTGGGACAAGACCGGCTTCATCGAGTGCTTGGAAGCCGCCGCTGAGGCAGCGGGTTACGATCAGCTGCGAAAGCAGCAGTCGGAGGCCCGCAAACGCGGGCGACTTTTCGGCATCGGCATCGCTTCCTATGCAGAACTGACGGGGATCGGCTCTCGCATTGCGGTGGCGCCTGGTATGCCGATCAATACGGGCTCCGAAACCGCAAAGATTACAATCGATTCGACTGGAGGCATCACCGCAGCGTTCGGGGTCGCCTCCCACGGCCAAGGGCTCGAGACAACTCTGGCGCAGATCGTCGCCGACGACCTCGGTGCTCGTTTCGAAGACATTCGTGTCATTCAGGGTGATACCGACGAGGTCCCGATGTCGACGGGGACCTACGCAAGCCGTAGCGCTGTGCTCGGCGGTGGTGCCGCGAAGCACGCTTCTGAGATCCTTAAGGGAAAGGTCAAGCGAGTTGCATCGCATCTTCTGGAGACCAGCGCCGACGACCTGGAGATTTCCGAAGGCAAGGTGACCGTGCTCGGGACCGATCGCGCGGTGTCTTTCAAGCAGATCGCAAAGGCCGTCTATTCCGATATGAAGACCTTGCCGGTCGAGGCACGGGAGGAACTGACGGCGAGCTACACCTATGACCCAGTCAACGGCACAACCGCAGCAGCAACTCACATAGCTGCCGTCGAAATCGATCCGGCGACGTGCTTTGTGAAGATACACAAGTTTGTTGTCGCCGAAGATTGCGGCCAGATCATCAATCCGATGATTGTCGATGGTCAGGTTCACGGCGGCGTAGCACAAGGGATCGGCGCGGCGCTGTTCGAAGAGCTGATCTACGATGACGATGGTCAATTGCTCACCGCAAGCCTCGTCGATTACGTGATTCCGTCCGCGCCGGAAGTGCCGACCATGGATGTCGTCCACGTCCAAAGCGAGTCTGCAGTGTCCGGCGGATTCCGCGGCATGGGCGAAGGCGGAACAATCGGCGCGCCGGCGGCGATCGCTAACGCCATAGCCGATGCGCTATCGCCGCTCGATATCGACATCTCGATTCTTCCGATGACGCCGGAACGCATCTTCAGGCTTATTCAGGACGCCAAGCTCACAGCAAAGGGAAAACCATGACCGACCTAAAGGGACGTATAGCGCTTGTAACGGGAGGTGGCCGCGACGTCGGCGCCGCAATCTGCAGGATGCTGGCTGACGGTGGCGCATCGGTCGCCGTGAATTACCACAGCTCGCAAGCTGACGCAGAAGCTGTCGTTACCGAGATCAAAAATGCAGGCGGAAAAGCGAAAGCCTATCAAGCCGACATAGCCAATGCGAACGTCGTGAAGAAGATGGTCGATGACGTCAAGAGTGACTTCGGCGGCCTCGACATTCTCGTCAACAACGCTGGACTGGTGTTCCGAAAGAAGTTCAATGAGAGCACGCCGGAGGATTGGAAGAAGCAGATTGACACCTGCCTTTACGGCGCATTGAACTGCTCGCATAGTGCCGGACCACTGCTTGAGGCGTCAGGCTGCGGGCGCATCATATCGATCATGGGCGACTCATCGCGGGTCGGCGAATCGGGCCTCGCGCTTGGCGCGGCCGCGCGTGCCGGCACCATCGCGCTCATGAAATCGCTCGCTCGTGAATGGGGCCGTTCTGGAGTTACCGCGAACTCGATCTCGCTAGGCCTGATCGAGACCGCACACGACAAGGTCTGGGTGGAAGCCAATCGCGACAAGCTCGTCAAAGCTTACGCCATTCGCCGTCTGGGCCTGCCTTCGGACGTGGCCCCACTGGTCAGTTTGCTCGCGTCCGACGCCGGCGCCTGGATCACCGGCCAGGTGATCAGCGTGAACGGCGGATATTCGATGGTCTAAAAGGGGGACGGCGATGCTGCAAGTTGATCTGATCGCGCCGATCGCGACGCTCCTCAATCGTCACGCAAAGAGCCGACCGGAGCAGGTGGCATATTGGGATTCGACGCGGTCCATCACTTACGAGCAGCTCGCCGACCGCACAGCCTCCATCGCGGCGGGTCTGACAAGAGCCGGCTTGAAGGAAGGCGACAGGCTGGCGATCTACTTGCCGAATGGAGTGGACTGGATCGAAGCCTGCTTCGCCGCCTTGCGCGCCGGCGCAGTCGTGGTGCCGATCAGCTTTGAGGCAGCTGAGGGCGAGGTCAGCTATCGCCTGACCGATGCCGATTGCGGTGTTATCGTCACGACGGGGTCGCGCAAGCATCTGCTGGATAAGGTCTTTAGGGACGCGAGTATCTCACCGACCGTGATCTTCGCTCAGAACGATGCCGACAGCGCCGGAGTATCGATGGCGAACCTCGCCAAGGACCAAGGTGCGGCGTCGCTGGATCCGGCTGACATCGATCGGTGCTCGTTCATCATCTACACGTCGGGCACCACGGGGCGGGCCAAGGGTGTTCTGCTGTCGATCCGTGGCATGCTTTGGGTCTCAGCAGCTTGCTGGGGGCCGATTGCGGAATTGACAAGCGACGACGTGATCCTATCGCCTCTGCCGCTCTTCCATTCCTACGGTCTCAATCTCTCGGTTCTCGGCGTTCTCGCGCTTGGCGCCAGTGAGCACATCATGGAGCGCTTCTCCCCACAGCAGGCGCTCGAGCTGCTAGGGACTGGCAAATATTCGATCATGCCGGGCGTGCCGACGATGTTCCACTACCTTTTGCTCCGCGCGCAGGAAGCCGGCATCGAGCGGCTCGGATCCGTGCGTCTGTGCATCTCGGCGGGAGCGATCATGCTTGCGACCCTGAACAAAGCCTTCGAGAAACGGTTCAAGACGCGGCTCCTCGACGGATACGGCATCACCGAGACATCCACGATGGTGACAATGAATTGGCTGCACGGCGGCAGACCGATGGGATCCTGCGGCCTTCCCGTGCCTGGCCTCGCGGTCCGCATCGTGGATCCTTCCTCGCTGGAGGACGTTCCGATCGGGGAGGAAGGCGAACTCATCGTCCGCGGACCGAACCTCATGCTGGGCTATCACAACAAGCCGACGGAAACCGCATCGGCGCTGCGCAAGGGTTGGTACCATACGGGCGACCTCGCAAAATCGGACCCTTCGGGCTATCTGACGATCACCGGCCGGATCAAGGAGCTGATCATCCGTGGCGGCCAGAACATCGCGCCGGCGGAGATCGAGGAAGTGGTGGTGAAACACCCCCAGGTCAGGGATTGCGCAGTCGTCGGAATGCGGCACGCGACCCTTGGCGAGGTACCGTGCCTCTTCGTGGTCGCCAATGACGAGGCTCTCGACGTGCCCGCGCTGCTGGAGCATTGCAGGGCCCATCTCTCGTCATACAAGATCCCGGAATCCACGCATCTCGTTGGAGAAATTCCGCGCACCGGGTCCGGCAAAATCATGCGTTTCAAGCTCGTCGAGGCTTTGAGCAAGCAGGCTTGAGCGGCTTGAGCCTTCAGTCGACGGAGCGTGGACCCAGCGCGCCATAGGATTTCGGGTCGTAGGCAAGGCGATATCGCATGTCGGCAGCTACGATGGGAGTCTTGCATCGGTCGCAGTTGACGACAGGATCAAAGTCGTGACCGCACTTGATGTGCGTGAGGACAAGAGGCGGCTTTCCTTTCGACAGCCATCGATCCCCCCATCGCAGCATGGCGATGAACGGACCGTAAAGCTCCAGACCCATCTCGGTCAGGAGGTATTCATAGCGGTCGGGAGAGCTCTGATACTGCCGGCGCCGGAGCACTCCGTTGGCAACTAAGCGATTCAACCGATCGGTCAGGATATTGGGGGCGATTGCGAGCTCATTGAGGATCTTATCGTAACGGCGATTACCGAAGAATCCTTCGCGGACAACCATGAAACTCCATTTGTCGCCAATTATTTCGAGCGCGCGGGATACCGAGCTCGGACGGCCGAGCACGAAGCGGCTTCCCTCAGAGGGGCGCCGTGTGTTGCGGCCAGGCTTGGCCGGACAACGCCCGGCACCAGGCCCATCGCGATATTTGACTTCTCGAGCTGGCACCTTTTCCCCGCAATGGGAGCACGTGACGACCGGGTGACTCTCGCAGCCGCAGGTCGCATGGACAAGCGTCAGCGGCGGCGGCTTACCCTTGGATAGCCAGCGATCACCGAACTGCATGAGCGCAATAAAGCTCGGATAAAGGTCGAAGCCCATTTTCGTCAGCCTGTACTCCTTCCTCTGTGAAGAGCCGGGCGCAACCTGACGGAAGATCGCGAGCTGCGTCAGTTTTCTGAGCCGATCTGTCAGCGTCGCGCGAGGAATGCCGAGCGCCGATCGAAAGGCTTCAAACGTCTGTGTTCCGAAAAATGCCTCGCGAATGATCAGGAAAGCCCAGGCGTCGGAGACAATGTCCAACGTACGGGCGACAGAGCAGTTGCGCTCGGTTCGGCCGGCTGCGGTGCGGGGCGAGGCCGCTGTCGCCTTCGATTTGGTCGCGGTTCTTTGGATTTTGGCGGCAACAGGCATCCGGATCGGTCCGTTCAAACAGCTGCCACGGCCGGACAGCCCTGAAAAGTCGCGCAGCTGTAGCACACCGGCGCGATTGACTCGTCGAAAAGTTCAGTCTAGTTATGCATGTAACATTAGTCTAGTTATGATAGTAATTAGGGAATGGAAAGATAACCCTGGGGAGGAACGTCATGAAGCGGAGCGTGGAAATTGGCCTGATTGCAACGGCGGCAATCCTGACGATGAGCGTCAGCGCCAATGCTCAGACAGGGGCTGTCTCGGACGACGTGGTGAAGATCGGTGTTCTAACCGACATGTCGGGGCAGTTCTCGCACGAGTCTGGTGAAGGCGCGGTGACTGCGATCAAGATGGCGGTCGAAGACTTCGGTGGCAAGGTGCTGGGGAAGCCGATCGAGGTCATCGTCGCGGATCATCAGAACAAGCCTGACACGGCCTCCGCATTGGCGCGCAAATGGTTCGATGTCGAGAAGGTTGACATGATCGGCAACCTCATCAATTCCTCGATCGCACTTACTGTTTCCGGGCTTGCGAAGGACAAGAACCGGATCGCCATTATCAATGGCTCCGGATCGTCCCGTCTGACGGGGGATGCATGTACGCCGAACAGCATCCACTACTCCTATGACACCTATGCGCTCGCCCGCGGGACCGGAACTGCGCTAGCTAAAGAAGGCAAGAAGTCCTGGTACTTCCTGACCGCGGACTATGCCTTCGGCCACGCTTTGGAAGCCGACACCTCAGCCGTAGTGAAGGCGATGGGTGGTGAAGTCCTGGGATCGACCCGATACCCGCCCGAATCCTTCGATCAGTCCTCGTTCCTGCTCCAGGCGCAGGCGTCGAAAGCCCAGGTCGTCGCGTTGGCAGGCTCCGGCAACGTTCTAGTCAATTCGATCAAGTCTGCGCAGGAATTTGGGATTCAACAGCAGCAAACGTTGGCTGGCCTGCTCGTCTGGGAAACCGACATCAAGGCCCTCGGCCTTTCCGTCGCGAAAGGGCTGGTATTGACGAATGCTTTCTACTGGGATCGTGACGACGAGACCCCCGCGTGGTCGAAACGGTTCTTCGATAGGATGAAGGTGATGCCGCACATGGGCGATGCTGGCGACTATTCGTCCACCATGCACTATCTGCGTGCAGTCGAAGCGGCGGGCACCGACGAAGCGCAGGCGGTCATGAAAAAGATGCGCGAGATGCCCATCAATGATTTCTTTGCCAAAAACGGGCGCATCCGAGAGGACGGCCGCATGGTGCACGATATGTACGTATACGAGGTCAAGAAGCCGTCGGAATCGAAGGGAGCCTGGGATTTCTACAAGCTTCGCGAAGTGATCCCGGGCGATCAGGCGTTCCGTCCGCTCAAGGACAGCACCTGCCCGTTGGTACGGAAAGGTTGACACGTAGAGCCGGGGCTCGGGTCCGCAATCCGACCGGTCCAGCATTTAAGGAGCCATTTCGATGGATCAGAAAGTTGTCGCAGCGACCTCGGCTGGAATGCCCAATCGGATTCGTACCGGGGCTGAATACATCGAGAGCCTCCGCGGACGCAGATTGGCCGTCTACTTAATGGGCGAGCTGGTCGACGAGCCTGTCGACCATCCTGTGATTCGACCTTCCATCAATGCGGTCGCAAGAACCTATGACCTCGCGAACGAGGATCCTGCCCTCGCGTCGGCAATCTCGCCGTTCACCGGCAGCGACGTAAATCGGTTTCTCCATATTTCGCAAAGCCCAGCCGATCTTGTGATGCAGAACAAGATGCAGCGTCGTCTGGGTCAACTAACAGGAACGTGCTTCCAGCGTTGCGTGGGTATGGATGCACTCAACTCGCTGCACTCTGTGACCTACGATGTGGATGCCAAACACGGCACACCATATCATGCACGTTTCACGCAGTTCCTCGCACGTATGCAGGCGCTGAACCTCGTCATCGGCGGAGCGATGACCGATGTCAAGGGAGATCGTGGCCAGTCCCCCTCTCAGCAGGCGGATCCTGATCTGTTCCTGCACGTGGTCCGTCGCACGCCTGAGGGCGTTTACGTCCGAGGAGCGAAGGCGCACCAAACAGGGTGCTTAAACTCGCATTGGTTGATCGTAATGCCGACCATGAGACTAGAGGCGGCAGACAAGGACTATGCGATTGTCGGCGCCATTCCGGTCGATGCTGCGGGTGTTACCTACGTTTACGGCCGGCAGTCTTGTGATACGCGAAGCAGCGAAAGCGGAGACATCGACGCCGGCAACGCGCAATTTGCAGGTCAAGAAGCGATGATCATCTTCGAGGATGTCTTCATTTCAAACCAACACGTTTTCCTCGACGGTGAGTTCGAATTTGCGTCGACGCTGGTTGAGAGATTCACCTGCTACCACCGCCGCAGCTACGTCTGCAAAACGGGCGTGGGCGACGTCCTGATCGGAGCCGCGGCGACAATCGCTGACTACAACGGGGTCGAACGCGCCTCGCATATCCGGGATAAACTCGTCGAGATGACCCACCTCAACGAGACGATCTACGGGGCAGGCATCGCGGCGAGCCATCAAGGAACCGCGATGAAGTCCGGTGCCTACTTGCCGGACGAAATGCTGGCAAATGTCTGCAAGCATCACGTCACGCGGCTACCCTACGAAATTGGCCGGCTGGCGCAGGATCTCGCCGGCGGCCTAATGGTGACGCTGCCGTCCGAGCGCGAACTCAGGCATGAGAAGATCGGTCCGATGATCGAGAAGTACCTGAAGGGACGGCCCGAGATCGCAACGGAGGACCGAATTCGCATCCTTCGCCTCGTGGAGAACATGACTCTCGGCAGGAACGCGGTGGGCTATCTGACGGAGTCCATGCATGGCGCCGGCTCGCCGCAGGCCCAGCGTATCCAGATCGCGCGATCCATGCAGATCGAATTTAAGAAGGATTTGGCCAAAGCGCTTGCAGGCATTTCGTCTGCATTGCGCGCGGAGATCGAGACCGATCTATCGACTTACATGGCCCGGGTCTTTGCGCCTGTTCCCAACTGATCCGCAGATGATGACATACCTCGTCCATTTTGGAGACGCCAATGGCAATGACAATGAGCGGAGAGATCCAGCTCGCCGCCTCCCGCGAAGTCGTTTGGACCAAATTGAACGACCCCGCCGTCTTGAAGATTTGTATTCCCGGATGCGAGGAGTTGGAGAGTATCGACGGTGAGGGATTTCGTGCGGTCGCAAAGATGAAGGTGGGACCCGTTTCCGCGCGATTCAGAGGTAGGGTCACTCTGACCGACCTCGATCCACCAAAAAGTTACAATATCGTTGGAGAGGGGGAGGGCGGCGTCGCAGGCTTTGCGAAAGGTGGCGCAAAGGTCAATCTGATCGAACTGGATAATGGCACGCTCCTGACCTATCAGGTCGACGCGCAAATCGGCGGGAAGCTCGCACAGCTCGGGCAGCGGCTCATCAACGGCACGGCAAAGAAGCTCGCGGACGAGTTTTTCGCCAATTTTGCGCGAGCACTTGAGCCGAATAACCACAGCCCATGCAGCTAATCCCTGCGCTCGGCGCGGTTTTTCCCGCTTTGATCAAGCCGCGACATTCGTTGGTCACCGCCTTATCCGGCTCGAATCTAGGACCGAAGGCCACCGAAGGTGGCTGACGCGATCAGCGCAGAAGGAAGGTCACTGCGATGGGAACCAGAAGCGACGTGACAAGCGCGTTCAGCCCCATGGCAATCCCGGAGAAAACGCCAGCCAGCTCGTCGACTTGAAACGCTCGTGCTGTGCCGATGCCATGTGCGGCGATGCCGACTGCGAACCCGCGTGCGCGAAAATCGGTAATTGCGGCCCGATTCATGAGCGGCGTGACGATGATCGCACCCAAGATTCCAGTGAGAACAACCGAGATAGCGGTGAGAGACGGGTCAGCGTGTAGGGATTCACTGATACCCATCGCCACGCCGGCTGTAACTGATTTCGGCGAAAGAGATAGGATGATCGCTCGAGGTAGACCAAAGGCCTCGGCGAACAATACGACAGTAACGATCGCTGTGACTGATCCAACGACAAGCGAAATCACCATTGGCAGGAGCGCGGCGGCGACGCGTGCGCGGTTATCGTAGAGGGGAATCGCAAGCGCTACCGTCGCTGGCCCAAGAAGAAAGTGCACGAACTGGGCGCCGGCGAAGTATGTGGTGTACGGAGTGTCCGTAATGATCAAGACTGCTCCGATGATCCAGATCGAGTGCAAAACAGGATTTGCCAGCGGGTGCCGGTTTGTCGCAAGCGAGAAAGCATCTGCGATCCCATAGACCGAGAGCGTCCCAGTGAGCCAAACCAAAGGTGACTGCGACAGATAAACCCACAGCGAGAATGAGTTTTCACTCATGGCTCTGTCTGGCTTTTCGAGAGAAGACGGCTGACCGCCAGAAAGGTGGCGACCGTCGCGAGCAGAGTGATCACCACTGATGCCGACAACGTCACTAAAATTGCGGCGCCGTGCTCGACAATCAAGTCAAGCTTCTTCACGATGCCTACGCCCGCAGGAATGAACATGAGAGATAGATGGGCGAGCAGGCCGCGCCCGGTTCTCTCAACTGCCTCGTTTCGCAATGGGCCACGGTTGAGGGCGGTGAAATGATCGCGAGCCAAGAGAAGCAAGAGCAGGATTGCCATGCCGAGCACCGGTCCGGGCATCGGCAGTCCAAGGCTGCGCACGAGTACTTCGCCTGCCAACTGGCAAAGTAGAATCAGGCTCAGACCTGCGATCATGTCAGGCGTCCACCGCAGGACGAATTAGCCTCAAAAAGGCTCGCATGAGCGCTTTGCCAGCAACGCGAATCGGAGGCCGGTGTGCGGCGAAGCCGTCTCCTAGAGATATTGGGCCGGAACTTTGCCTGAATCGACCTTGTCACAAGCGCTACGCCGCGGGAATCTTTAGGGAAGACATGAAGTGCTCCATGTTCGCCTCCACGCTTTCCCGACTAAGCATGCCGGTCTTCTGATCGCGGATCATTGCATACATCTTTTCATGTAGGCCCACCGCGCGGTAGCGTCCGCTGACCTCCAGCGATTTGCGGATCCAGGGCGCCACCATGTTCAAAACGAAATCGGCGATCACAACGATGAGTTTATTGCCCGCTGCCGTATAGACTGCGCGGTGGAAATCGAGATCGGCTTCCAGCAATTTGTCAATCGGCGAATTTGGATCGTCTGACAGAGCCTTCAATCTATCGATGCTTTCTCGCATGACGGCGAGATCGCGTTCGGTGCGTCTTATCGAAGCCAGCTCTGCGCAATTGCGGTCGAAAATGTACCGGAGCTCCATCAGCATTTCGGGGGTCGAATCCTGAAGATAGAGCTGAAACATCATCAACGGCATCACAGCGGTGCCTTCATCCTTACGGATGTAGTTGCCATGCCCATGCCGGGTCTCAATGAGTCCTGAGACTGCAAGCGTCTTCATCGCCTCGCGAATGGGGGTACGGCTGATGCCAAGCTTCTCTGCCAGTTCCTTTTCATTGGGCAACTTGTCCCCGGGACTTAGGTTACCGTTGGCGATCTCACCCGTGATGTAGTTCAACGCGACTTCGACACGCGTGGGTAGTTTTTTGGTTTCCATCCGCTCCATCGGTCGCTCGCACTCTATTTTTTCGCCGTCGCCGCGGGGAAAGCCAACACATAAGCCGCCCCGCGACCAGGCGAAACAAACGAACATCCACAAGGTAGGAGGTATGATCTCTGTTGACAACAGGTATAAGGTATGACCTCATATCTCTACGCAGGCGCGATGAAGACGCCGCGGGAGGAAACCGATGCTTTTGTCGACCGGGTCAAAACCGGAAGGCCGTGAAAGGGACGTCGTCCTTGGGCCGCTAGACGAGCCGCTGTTGGTGGCGGAGGGAATCGCGAAGTCTTTCAATGGTGTTCCTGCCCTTCGCGATGGGCGGCTCGTCGTCAAGCGCGGAACCGTTCACGCGCTCTGCGGCGGTAACGGCGCCGGCAAGTCCACTTTCCTGAACATCGTAATGGGTTTGCTGCACCGCGACGAAGGCAGCATCCGTATTGACGGGGTGGCCGTCGATTTCAGGAGTGCCGCGGATGCTTTGCGACATGGCGTGACCATCATCACCCAGGAATTGTCTCCGGTTCCCGAGATGACGGTGGCCGAGAACATCTACTTGGGGAGAGAGCCGAAGATCGGGGGTCTTGTGGTGGACTTCCCGAAGATGAGGCAGGCCGCCAAGAGGCTTCTGGATGACCTCGAGTTCGATGTGCCGGTTGGCGCGCGCATGCGAGACTTGAGCTTGGCACAGATCCAGCTCGTCGAGATTGCGAAGGCCCTTAGCCACCGCGCGGACATCGTCATTATGGACGAGCCGACCTCGGCCATCGGCGAGCACGAGGTACACATCCTCTTCAATGCTCTGAAACGGATAAAAGCGCGTGGATCCGCGATCATCTACGTCTCGCACAAGCTGACCGAGATTTTCGAGATCGCCGACGAATACACGGTTTTCCGCGATGGACGATTCATCGAGAGCGGGGCAATTTCCGCGATCGATCGCAATCACCTCGTGACTCAGATCGTCGGCCACGAGATCAAGACGGTCGAAAAGGGCAAGCCCAACGAAGGCGCGCCAATCCTGCTCGAGGTGCGCTCCTTGTCGCGCGGACCTCACTTCAAGAACATCTCTGTGACCGTCGCTGCAGGAGAAGTCCTGGGCATCTACGGCTTGCTTGGCTCAGGTCGGACTGAATTCTTGGAGACGATCTTTGGCATCTACGCGCCGACCGCCGGCGACGTCTTCCTTGATGGGAGAAGGGTCGATCCGGGTAATCCGAAGAAGTGCATCCAACAAGGCATGGCTATGATTCCCGAGGATCGGAAGGATACCGGCCTCGTTCTTTGCGCGTCCATCGCACACAATATTGCCTTGTCATCGCTAACACTCCGTGCCGTCGCCGGATTTGTCCGCCGCAAGGCGGAGGCAGTCGCAACTGATCGGATGATGCGGCTACATCGGATCAAGGCGGCATCTCCAAATGTCGCTGTCGAGACGCTTAGCGGCGGAAACCAGCAGAAAGTGGTTTTCGCACGCTGTCTGCTAACCAATCCGCGCCTTTTGATATGCGACGAGCCAACACGTGGAATCGACGAGGGCTCAAAGCAGGAGATCTATGCCTTTCTCCGCGCGTTCGCGGCCAAGGGAAACGGTGTGCTCGTCGTGTCATCTGAGGCACCGGAGATTCTCCAAGTCAGCGATCGAATTGCCGTGTTTCGGCAAGGACGACTTGATCACGTTGTCGACGGGCATGCGACGACACAACAAATGCTGACAGATCTCGCCAGTTAGACGGATCGGCTGTTCAAGAATTGGCGTGCGCATGCGATCCAAGCAAGGAGTGGATATGGTGGCCAACGTAGTAAGCAACGCCGCGACGGGTCCCCGATCCAAAAGCATCGCTGCAATAGGACCGTACCTGAAATCGTTCAGTATCGTCATTGTGTTCCTGGTCATTTCGGCGTTCTTCGCGGTGGCCAACGAGTACTTCATGACATGGTTGAATTGGGTAAACCTGCTGCGGCAATCATCGATCAACGGCATATTGGCGATCGGAGTGACCTTCGTCATCCTCACAAAGGGCATTGATCTTTCCGTCGGCTCAGTGATGGCCCTCGCCGGCATGATTGCTGCCAGCCTTGTGACCTCGACCAACCAGCACTTCGTTCTCTGGGCGATTATAGCCGGCTTGGGAACGGGAGCGGCGTTGGGTCTCCTGAACGGCGTCATTGTAACGGCCTTCAATGTCCCGCCTTTCGTTGCCACCCTCGGAATGCTGAGCATGGCGCGCGGCCTGACACTGATCTTCTCCGAGGGGCGTCCTATCCCCAACCTCTCCGAGTCGTATCGCTGGATCGGCGGCGGCAGCGTTGCTGGCGTTCCTGTGCCGGTCTTGATTCTGTTTCTTGTGTTCGCCATCGGATGGATCGTTCTCTCATACACGACGTTCGGGCGCTACGTGTACGCCGTGGGAGGAAACGACAAAGCCGCTAGGACGAGCGGCATCTCCACGCGCGGCGTCATTGCCTCCACCTACGTTATCTCGGGACTTCTCGCTGGACTCGCTGGTCTCGTGCTTACTTCCCGTACGACTGCCGCACTTCCACAGGCGGGCATCGGTTACGAACTCGATGCGATTGCGGCCGTGGTGATCGGCGGGACTAGCCTTGCAGGAGGACGCGGCTCGCTAGTCGGGACGTTGTTCGGCGCACTCATCATCGGGACGATCAACAACGGCATGGATCTGATGGGCGTGTCTTCCTACTACCAGCAGCTTCTCAAGGGCGCGATCATTGTCGTCGCCGTGATGCTTGACCAATTTCGCAAGTGACACCTGCGAAGACCATTACAGACGAAGACAACGGCTGTAACGCCCCGCATGGGCGGACTAGGTGACTGACCACATCAATCGGAGGAGACGATGAAGGTTACGCGTAGATCAACGATGGCGAGTTTCGCCGCCGCTGCAATCATCCTATCGACCGGGACGGCCTTTGCTCAAAGCAAGACACGGATTGCCGCCTTATCGTTCGGAGAATCCGGCGAGTACATGAAGGCCTGGTCCAGCGAAATTCAGAGCCACCCGGCAGTCAAGGACGGTTCTGTCGCAGTCACGATCTTTGACGGCAAGTACGATCCTCTTGTCCAAGCGAACCAGATCGATACGGCCATTACTCAAAAGTTCGATGCAATCATCATGTCGCCGTTCGATCTCCAGGCCTCCGCGCCCGCAATCGATAAGGCCGTCGCTGCCGGCATTCCGGTGATCGTATCGGCCCTGAAAACCGCATCAAAGAACTACACCGCATCGATCATCGTCAACGACACGGAAGGAGGGCGTATCATCGGGGACCAGTTGGGCAAGCTACTCCCGAATGGTGGAAACGTGGTGCTGATGGAAGGCCCCATTGGTCAATCGGCGCAGATCGAGCGCAAGGCTGGCATCGATGCCGGTTTGGCTAAGTTCCCGAAGCTTAAGTTGATTGCCAGCAAGTCGGGCAACTGGAGCCGCGCCGAGGGGCAGTCGCTCATGGAGAATTGGTTGCTCGCCCATCCTGGCCAGATCAATGCCGTACTCGCCGAAAATGACGAGATGGCACTGGGCGCGATCGAGGCGATGAAGAGTGCAAAAGTCGACTTCAAGTCCGTTCCGGTGCTTGCAATCGATGGCATCCCGGACGGAAAGCGCGCAGTCCAGAAAGGCGAAATGACAGTGACGCTCTACAAGTACGCCCGTGCTGAGGGTCAGGGCGCCGTCGATCTCGCCCTGCATGCCGTCAAGGGGGACAGCTACAAGCCCCGCTCCGAGGTCTGGGATTCCTTGATGGAGTGGAAAGGCGGCACTCAGAAGGACTACGTCGTTCCCTGGCTGATCTTGGATTCCTCGAACGTCGCAAAATACATGTGATGCACATCGTGCGCACGCGGTGAACGACCGCGTGCGCACTGATCTTTAGGCGGGATAGTTGAATATGACGACTCTGCAAAAGAGAGCGCTTCCAAACGGACGCGTGAATTTGACTTCGCTTGGGCTCGGCACATCGCCATTGGGCGGGTGTGGTGTTCCAGTAAGCTTCGAGACTTTTGAGGCTGTCATCCTTAAGGCTTACGAGCAGGGCGTACGTTATTTCGATGTTGCGCCGCTCTATGGTCTCGGGAAATCGGAGCATTTCCTCGGCCACGTCCTTCGTGTTCACGGTCTTCGCCCGGAGGTCATGGTAAGCACCAAGGCGGGTCGGCTGTTGAAGCCGGCAAGCCGTTCAAAGCGAGCGGAAAGTCTCTACGGGATCAATTGGGTGGATCCGCTGCCCTTCGTCGACGAATACGACTACACTTACGACGGCATCATGCGGTCGTTCGAGGATAGTCAGCAGCGCCTCGGTCTCGACCACATCGACATTCTTTTCCTGCACGACGTCAGCGGAGTCTGGCACCAGGAGAAGTATCCCCTTTATCTGCGACAACTGCGCGAGAGCGGGTACCGCGCCTGCGACGAACTCCGTCGCTCGGGAGCGGTCAAGGCGATCGGCCTCGGTGTAAACGAGACGGCTTCGGTGCTCGAAGTAGCCGCCGAATTCAATCTCGACTGTTCGCTCGTCGCTGGACGTTACACGCTTCTCAATCATGCGCCACTGACTGACTTCTTTCCCGAGGCCCAACGTCGCTGCATAGGTATTATCGCAGGCGGTGTCTACAATTCGGGGATCCTCGCGGAGGGCAGTCGGGGTAACGCGTTAACGCGGACCTATGACTATCAGACGGCTCCCGAATCCATCGTACAGCGCGTGACGGCGCTGGAAGCTGTTTGTGAACGTCATAACGTCGCGCTCGCCAATGCGGCTTCTCAGTTCGTCTATGCGCATCCGGCCGTGACATCGGTGGTTCAGGGCGCGCTCACGCCAGCACATGTGGAGCAAAACGTCGCCTCTATAGCGGCGCCAATTCCTCAGGCCTTCTGGATGGAGCTCAGGAGCGAAGGTCTGATCCCCAAAGAAGCCCCGCTGCCGGATCAGGGCTCCGTGGCTCTGTCCAGCTAAATTATCCAAGACAAGCAAGGAGAAGAGCGATGCTTCCGCTCAATAAGCGAACTCTCGGCCGCACCAAAGTATCCGTCACATCCGCAGGGCTCGGGACGGTGCCTCTTTCGGGATTCAATGTCGGAGTGCCCTATTCCGAATTCGAAGCCGTTGTTAGGGCAGCCTTCGATCTCGGGGTTCGCTATTTCGATTGCGCGCCGATGTACGGTCTCGGAAAGGCCGAGCATTTCCTTGGCCGTGCTCTCCGCGATCTGCGCATTCGCGATCAGGTTGTCGTGAGCACCAAGTGCGGCCGCGTGCTCAAGCCCGCAAGCCGAACACCGAAACTCGACACGGTGTACGGCATCGAATGGGTTGATCCATACCCGTTTCGCGATACCTATGACTACACATATGACGGTGTGATGCGCTCGTTCGAGGACAGTCAGCAGCGTTTGGGTCTTGATTATATCGATGTGCTTCTGGTCCATGACGTCGGGCGCGCATGGCATGGCGATCAAGCAGAATTTTACTGGAACCAACTCCGCGAGAGCGGATACCGTGCTCTCGATGAGCTGAAGAGTTCGGGGGCTATCGGTGCGGTGGGGTTGGGGGTCAATGAGACCGACTCGGTCATCGAAGTCGCCCGCGAATTCCCAATTGACTGCGCGTTGATCGCCGGTCGATATACGCTTCTCAACCATGCGCCACTCGATGGGCACTTCGAGGAACTGCGAACTCGCAATGTCTCGGTGATCGCAGGCGGCATCTACAATTCGGGCATCCTGGCCGCTGGCTCGAAGGCGCCCTCGACTTATGACTATCAGAAGGTCCCGAGCGCTATACTGGAGCGCGTCCGGTCAATCGAGAAAGTTTGCGAACGACACAATGTTGATTTGCCGACCGTTGCGACGCAGTTCGTGCAAGCGCATCCGGCCGTGGCCACCGTTGTTCAGGGCGCGAAGTCGATAGGCGAGATCACCCAGAACGTCGACGCTGTGTCGGCGCGGATACCGGCTGCTCTCTGGCAGGACTTGAGGAATTTCAGCCTGATCCCATCAAATGCTCCGGTTCCCGAAGACGGGCATTCCTCGTGAGCGGGTTTGTGGGCGTACAGTTCCGTGCCGACGATCCCTTCGAAGGCATTGCGCCTGGTTCAGCGGTCGCTGAATACGATACCGTCATCGGGCCTGTCATTCGCTATCTGCGCGATATCGTGGCTGACCGCTCTGTTCGTCTTCTCGCAAACTTTATCGGGATGTCGCATCTGGAGGACGTAAACAGGCCAGACGCCGGCGATTCGGATCATGTGCACGATGTTCTTGCGGCGGTTCGGGTACCGCTGCAGCGGCGGCACGAGCATCATCATGTCAAGCAGGCGGCGCATCTGTTGCTGCCGCGGGCGGCCCCCTTGGCTCCGCATCGACGCACGAGCGAAACGCGTTTGCTGTCAAAGGCCTGGGGCCATCTGCGTCGGGCGAGCCCGATGGTGAGCAGCGGCTTGATCGACCTGCGGCAGTGCTGTGGCCAACTCAAGCTTGGTGCTGACCTTCTGATTGGAGCCTCCGAATGACGCGATATGCGATCACTGTGCTCGAATACGCCGCAAGCCCCAAACATCCGATAAGTGGAGTCATATACGGCCGGCACAACAGCGGAAGCATGAATCTGCCGTTTGCCTATGTGCTGCTGCGCAGCAGCGACACGGTCGCGTTGGTTGACACTGGTTACGATCAGTCGGATCTCGGAGGCGAGATCGCCAATTCGATCGGCGTCACCGGCTGGACCCCCCCTTCTGAGGTCCTGGGGGCCGTTGGCCTTCGTCCCGAGGATGTGCAGCACGTGTTCCTTACACACGCTCATTTCGACCACATGGGCGGATTGGATTACTTCCCGAACGCCAAGTTCTACATCCAGAAGCGTGAGATCGAGAGCTGGGTCTGGGCCATGTCCAAGGGACGTCGTTTTCGATCCCTACTCGGCGGCATCAATCCAGCCGATATCTTGAAACTCGTGGATCTCGGACTGAAGAACCGGCTGGTCGTGCTGGACGGTGCGTCGCACGACGTCCTGCCAAATATCGATCTTCTTCCCGCCTTCGACACGCACACGGCTGGTTCGCAATACGTTGTGGTCCGCAACGGCGGAAGCGTCGAGGACCGATGGATCCTGACCGGAGACGTTGTCTACACGTACGAAAACCTGCACGGAGGCAACCAGGATGATCCATGCTTCGTGCCGCCGGGACTTGCGACGGGAAGTCAGACCAATCTAATTCTCACGGCGGAAGAAATGCTCGCCAGCGTCGGCGGCGACATGCTGAGGCTCGTACCCGTCCACGAGGAAAAGCTCAAAGACCACTTCCCGTCCCGGGTGAGCGATCGCGGACTTCGAATTACCGATATCGCGACACTTTGAAACGGCTCAGGGACTAACAAGCCAGCAAGGGTATCGCTCATGGATTACATGCGTTTGGGCCGCTCGGGCCTCAAAATTTCGCGGATCGTACTAGGTTGTATGAGTTACGGAGTAGGAGATCGAGGGAACCATCCCTGGACACTCGGTGAGAGCGAAAGTCGGCCGTTCATACAGAAGGCTCTCGACTGCGGCATCAATTGCTTCGATACAGCTAACGTATACTCAGACGGTACGAGCGAGGAGATCGTCGGCAAAATTCTAACGGAAATGGTGCCGCGAGACGAGATTGTGATCGCTACGAAGGTCTACGGTCGTATGCGGCCAGGGCCAAATGGGGTGGGTCTTTCGCGAAAGGCAATTCTAGCCGAAGCGGAGGCCAGTCTCCGCAGGCTCGGCACCGACTATATCGATCTCTACCAGATCCATTTTTGGGACAACGACACGCCAATCGATGAAACGCTCGAAGCGTTGAACGATCTCGTGCGCGGCGGTAAGGTCCGGTACATCGGCGCCAGCAACGCCTATGCTTGGCAATTTGCCAAAGCTCTCTATCGGGCCGACGCCAACTCTTGGGCACGCTTCGTGTCGATGCAATGTCACCTGAATCTCCTCTATCGAGAGGAGGAACGAGAGATGCTGCCGCTTTGTCGCGACGAAGGCATCGGTGTGATCGCTTTTAGTCCGCTGGCTCGCGGACGCCTTACCCGCCCCTGGACTGAGAAAAGTGCCCGTTCCGAGACGGACAACATAACGTCCCAGTTCTATGGACACGCCGAAGCGGCCGACCGGAGTATCGTCGACGTGCTGTCCGACATCGCAACGGAGCGTCGGGTAGCACCAGCGCATGTAGCTCTCGCCTGGGTGGCGGGAAAACATGGCGTAACGGCGCCGATCATCGGCGCAACGAAGCCTCAGCACTTGGACGATGCAGTTGCGGCCTTAGGTCTGAAGCTGACGTCCGAGGAAATTGCGCGGCTCGAAGAGCGCTATGTGCCTCACAAAGTTGTCGGCTTGAAGTGAGATAAAACCGAATCCAACGTCGAGGGAAGCGATCGGCAGATCAGAAGCAAAGCGATAAAAAAGTGCCGGGATCGACGAGATCCCGGCACAGTCAGGGAGAGCCCTCGGAACAGCGGAGCGAGGCTGGTCGTTCGCTTTAAGTCAGTGGTCTGCGGCTGAAGACGAGCAACAGGAGCGGCTTCAAGAGATCTCAAGCATCTCCCGGACGTCGTCAGGAGACGCAATCTCGCGACCGCAACCCGTTGCGATGACGCATGTCCGACGGACGAGCTCCTCGTTAGTCGGACAGCCATATTCGATATAGGGATAGTCGCCGATGCCCGGAGCGATGTTGCCGCCGCGCCTGGCCACTCCTTCGCACATAGCCAACAAGTTTCCGCCAACGATGTTGGCAGTCCAACTGTGGCGAGCATGCTTCGGTAAAAACGGCAAGAATGCATCCAGCCCTTCGATCGTGCCGGGATGGCCTGTAAGATAGGGGCCGTCGGTCATGTTGAGCAGGAAATAACCCGGTTCTGCTACAAGTCCCATTTCCATAAATGCGATCGCACGACGAACAAACCCGATCGACCAGCAGGTCATCTTTGGCTTTACGCCGGCGGACTTGAGAGAGCGAAAATAGTGCTCCACGGCGGAAGTGCGGTTTTCATAGATGCGATCGGAGTGTTCGAACATGAGATTGTTGCGATCGAACACGTCAAGATTGCTACTTCCGGTATCGATTGGGACAATATCGGGTTTGGTCTCCGGATCTTTGGCAAGCTCAAGAATGCAATTAATGCGCGCGTTCGGGTCAGTGTCGTTGGCAAAAAAGCCAAGCGTCGGCAGTATCAGTATGTCGCATTTCTTCCTGACTTTGCGAATGATCTCGGCGTTCTTCTCAGCCGTGTGAAGGGGCGCACCATCATCAGCTCGGGCGTGAAAATGCAGGATCGACGCGCCGGCCTCGCGACAGCGGGCCGCCGTTTCGGCTATTTCATCCGCCGTCCATGGCACGTGTGGGTTTCCATCCCGCATCGCGTATTCGTTCACGCGAGCTTCGACGATCATCTTTCTCAGCATTTGTTCTCTCGCGAGGTGCCGGCGGTGCTCGAGATCTCGTTCACGGCTGCCTTCCTCGGATGGATCAGCCATGGACGAGTTTCCGCAAGCAAGACTATGGCTCCGACGCAGAATGCCCAAACGACTTTTAGCAGCCCCCTTGTGACAAAAGCTCACAATGGCTAAACTTTGAGCTTTCGGGGTATCGGATGGTGCGTCCCAGGCCTTCGCTCAATGCGCTGCGTGCCTTCGAGGCAACGGCGAGATTGCGCAGCATGACTGCGGCGTCGCTCGAATTGTCTGTCACGCACGGGGCGATCAGCCGCCACATCCGATCGCTCGAGGAATTGCTTGGCGTACCGCTCCTGGTGCGAGGGTCGTCCTCCACAGATCCGACGCCGGAAGGGGTTCGCCTGGCGGAAGGACTGTCCGGCGCATTCAGCCTCATTGACGCTAGCGTAGAGCAGATCTTACCGGGACCACTGACGGTTTCATGTTCCGCCACCATCATGATGTATTGGCTGATTCCCCGCCTTGCGGCCTTTCACGAAGCTCATAGGGGCATCGATCTCCAGTTCAATCTGAACTACGATCAAGTGGATTTCATCCGTGACAAGGTCAGTATCGCCATCCGTTCCAGTACCATCGCGCCGCCGCGAGAGGTAGTTCTCAAGGAGCTTGCGCGAGAGTGGATTTCCCCGGTTTGCGCAGCTTCCTACGCAAAGGCCAACAACATCCAGGATCCGAACGATATCGCAGGTTGCCGTTTGTTGGGTACGCGGACGCGCCCCGAGGCGTGGGCAGATTGGCTCGATGAAATGCGGTTGAAGCAAGATATCCGCATTCAAGAGTCCTATGATCATTTCTATCTTCTCATCCAGGCAGCGCTATGCGGACTTGGGTTGGCGCTGGTCCCGACGATGTTCGTCCTTGAGGAGATCCACAGTGGACGACTGGTTGCCCCCTTCGGGAGCATCCCAGGTAAACGCACTTTGATGCTCTGGACGGCGCCGCATGTCGCAACTCGCCCCGAGAGCAGGGCGGTCTCCCAATGGCTTGCGCGCGAAATGTCGGCGACGGTGAAGAGCTGTGCAATGCTGGCTAGCGCTGGGGCCTAGAGAGGCGCGTCCGAAGCCTCCCAGAACTCGGCGCTCTGTGAGTTTTCCTCACAGGTCGCTTCACGAATATCGTTTGCCGTCAGGCCGTAGCCGGAGTGAAGATATCGTCATCCATCATCCGAAACGCTTCTTCAGTCGTACGGATGAATGAGACGAACTCCGGGAAGAAACGCAGCAGGGCGTCACAATGCGCAGCGACAATCCGCGATCCGAATTCACGGCGCGTTACCTGGTCGAGACTGGCGATAGTCTCGAGAGGGCGGCGGAAGTCATCGCGGGAGAGCAGTCGAGCGGGACATTTCTCTCCTTGCCCGGCGAAACGGACGAACTGAAGAAGAGGTCGCGCGCACGGGTGGTACGGGTAACCGAACTGCCATCCGTCGACACTCCGACCTTGCGTAGCGCCTTCGTCGAGCGGAGGCAGAAATCAAAGGCGTTTCGGCGCGGCGAGATCGAAATCGCGTTTCCGATCGATAACGTAGGCCGCAATATCCCGACGCTATTAGCGACAATTGCAGGCAATCTATTCGAGCTCGGCGAGACCACAGGGCTTCGGCTCCTCGATATAGGCCTGCCGGACGGCTACGCAGCCACTTTCCCCGGCCCGAAGTTCGGCGTTGATGGCACCCGGCGGCTGGCCGGCGTTTTTGGTCGGCCGCTCATCGGTACTATCTTGAAGCCAAGTATTGGCATGTCTCCGTCCGAGACTTCCTCGCTGGTCGACAAGATCTGCGAAGCCGACATCGATTTTCTCAAGGATGACGAGTTAATCGCAGACCCGCCTTACGCGCCGTTCGAAGAGCGTTTGAAGGCGGTTTTTCCTGTGATCGAAAGGCATGCCGACCGGTTGGGGCGTAAGCCAATGTACGCGATCAACATCAGTGGTTCGATCGACGACATGCGACGTCGCCATGATTTGGTGTTACAGGCCGGCGGAACGTGCGTGATGGTCAGCGTCAATTGGTGCGGCTTCTCCGCGATTGAACACCTGCGAACATATACTGATCTTCCAATTCATGGCCATCGCAATGGATGGGGTTTATTTACCCGCCATCCATGGCTGGGCTTCGATTTCCTGGCATTTCAAAAACTGTGGCGACTGACGGGCGTCGATCATCTGCACGTCAATGGCCTCAGGAGCAAATTCTGGGAGCCGGATGATTCTGTCATCCAGTCCGCAAGCTCATGTCTCGCCGCGTTTTCTGGTGTCAAACCGATGATGCCTGTCTTCTCTTCAGGGCAGTGGGCGGGGCAAGCCGGAGACACATTCGAGCGTCTTGGAAGTGTAGACCTCATGCATCTCGCCGGCGGTGGAATCATGGGGCATCCCGGCGGTATCGCTGACGGGGTTTTGAGCTTGCGCGAAGCCTGGGAAGCGGCGGCCCAGGGTATACCCGTGGCCGAATACGCAAAATCACATGCGGCGCTTCAACTCGCGCTGTCCAAGTTCGGGGGCGCATCGTGACGCAACCTCGCTATCGGTTGGCATTCTATGGCGACGACTTTACTGGATCGACGGATGCCCTTGAAGTCGTCGCATTTGCTGGGCTCCGCGCTGCTCTCTTTCTCCGGCCTCCAAGCCCTGACGTCTTGAAGCATTTCGGGGACATCGACGTGGTCGGCCTTGCCGGTGTGAGCCGCAGCATGTCCCCCCGGGAGATGAACGAGCATCTGGAAAAGGATCTACGCTACCTTGCATCTCTCCGTGCACCGATCGTGCACTACAAGGTATGCTCAACCTTTGACAGCTCGCCGGAGATTGGCAGCATCGGTCGGGTGATCGAAATCGCGAAGTCTATCTTCGGTGACCCAGTTCCGATCGTTGGTGGCACGCCATCGCTCCAAAGATATTGCATCTTTGGAAATCTGTTTGCCCGATCGGGAACCGATGGGAATGTCTATCGCATCGATAGGCATCCGGTCATGAGCGTTCACCCCGTGACGCCCATGAATGAAAGCGATCTGGCCCTTCACATTGCCCGGCAGGCAACTCTCAGAATCGAAAAGCTGACGTATCCCTTCTTAGACCAAGGTCATGACGCGGCCGCTCGGCAGTTCAATGATTTGACTGAGGGTGGGGCCGACGCCATCCTGCTGGACTCCGCGAATGCGTCCCAGCTTACGCAGGTCGGCCGACTTCTCACTGAATGGGCTGGGATTAGCGGAAGCGCATTTGTGATTGGACCGTCGGGTGTGGAGTATGCCCTGACGCAATGGTGGCAGGAGGCCGGTGAGATTCCTCCCGCCTCCAGCACCTACGGCAACCCGGCTTCGGTCGATCAGGTCCTGGCCGTGTCAGGTAGTGCCTCGCCCGTGACAGCGCTACAGATCAATGCCGCCGTGCGGGCTGGATTCGCAGAGGTACCACTCGACGCTGCTGCTCTACTCGATGATAGCCGACATGAGACAGCCGCGAGGCAAGTCGTCGAACGTACCGTCGCGCTGCTCAAGGAAGGCCGCAGCGTCATATTACACACCGCTCGTGGTCCCGATGATCCGCGCATCGCAAGGATGATCGATATGCTGGTTAGCGGCGGCATGTCACGAGAATTGGCCAAGCATGAAGGTGGCAGAGACCTTGGCCGGAAGATGGGGCAGCTCGTCAGTGACATCCTTGAGATGGTACCCTTAAACAGATTGCTGTTATCAGGAGGCGATACGTCGAGCCAGGTTGCACAGCTATTGGACATCGATGCTCTTGAAATTGATTCTCGCGTAAGCCCCGGCGTCCCACTCTGCCGAGCGAGATCAATCCGCGGACGTCTGGACGGGCTTCAGATTGCATTCAAAGGCGGCCAACTGGGCGACGAAGAGTTCTTCAAGCGCGGATGGCTGGGCCGGGTTTGATAAGAACGCAAAAGAGAAGATGCCGATGCGTGTCCGAACGATCGCTTCAGGCGGCGCAGCCGTGCAGGAGGGCCCGGGCGCCATGACCTCGCATACGCTCTTGCTAGAGGAGACGGAGAGCTCACGGCAAAACGTCCTGCATACAATCGCTGGCGGCGCCGACAAGCTGCTTGGCTACATTCTTGAGGCCTTTGTCACCATCCTGCTTACGGCCGAGATTCTGCTGCTGTTTGCAGGAGTTATGGCAAGGTACGTTTTCCTCAAGCCCATCATTTGGTCGGACGAGCTGGCTTCCATGCTGTTTCTCTGGCTCGTGATGCTAGGGTCCGCCATAGCGTTGCGACGCGGTGAGCACATGAGAATGACGGCGCTATTCGCGTACGTGTCTCCCAGAATGCGGGCTCACCTCGACGCAATCGCGCTGGCCGCATCGCTGTGCCTCGTCATCCTACTGTTCCCAGCCGCGCTCGAGTATGCACTCGAGGAAGCCATCGTTAGAACACCAGCGATGGATCTCTCCAACGCATGGCGAGCGTCCGCCGCTCCTGTCGGCTTCAGCTTGATGGGCATGTTCGCACTCCTTCGCCTCGTGCGGCTCGGTGATGCAAGACAGGTTGTCAGTGCGCTCGCCTTCGTTGCGCTTATCGTCGGGGTATTTTGGCTGCTTAAGCCTCTCTTTGCGCCTCTTGGCAACGCAAATCTCATAATCTTCTTTGTGGTAGTAGTGGCCTGCGCCGTCTTCGCGGGCGTACCGATCGCCTTTTCCTTTGGTCTGGCAACGTTCGGCTATCTCATGCTTACGACCAGAACCCCGCCGCTCATCATCGTCGGCCGCATTGACGAAGGTGTCAGCCATCTGATCCTACTTTCGGTCCCATTGTTCGTGTTTCTTGGTCAGCTCATCGAGATGACCGGCATGGCGCGAGCCATGGTTGCGTTCCTGGCCAGCCTATTGGGTCACGTGCGCGGGGGCTTGTTGTACGTGCTCGTTGGAGCGATGTACCTTGTCTCAGGCATTTCCGGATCGAAGGCCGCTGACATGGCCGCGGTGGCACCGGTCTTGTTCCCGGAAATGAAGCGTCGAGGCGCGAACGAAGGCGACCTCGTCGCGCTGCTGGCGGCGACAGGGGCTCAAACAGAGACGATTCCGCCCAGCATCGTTCTTATAACAATCGGCTCGGTCACCGGTGTCTCCATTGCGGCTCTGTTCACGGGCGGACTACTTCCGGGCATCATCCTGGCGATCACCCTCTGTTGCGTCATCGCATGGAGATACCGCAGCGAGGACCGCAGCCTCGTCCGCCGCGCCTCGGCAAAGGAAATCGGCAAGACATTCCTGCTTGCGGTGCCGGCAATTGTTCTGCCTTTCGTCATCAGATCCGCTGTCATTGAAGGTGTGGCGACGGCCACCGAAGTCTCAACCATTGGAATATTCTACTCGATCATCATTGGCGCTCTATTTTACAGGCAGTTCGACTGGCGGCGCATCAAGCCGATGCTCGTGGAAACGGCGAGCTTGTCCGGCGCGATCCTCTTCATCATCGGCACTGCGACGTCTATGGCTTGGAGCCTGACGCAATCGGGCTTCTCTCGCTCTCTCGCGGTTGCGATGAAACAGTTGCCGGGCGGGTCAATAAGTTTCATGGCAGTCTCGATCCTGGCCTTCGTCATACTTGGCAGTGTGCTCGAGGGTATTCCCGCCATCGTTCTTTTTGGTCCATTGCTTTTCCCAATCGCTCAGGCCGTCGGGATCAATCTAGTTCACTATTCGATGGTTGTCATATTGGCGATGGGTGTGGGTCTCTTCGCGCCACCGTTTGGCGTCGGCTACTACGCCGCGTGCGCAATTAGCCGGGTGAATCCTGATGCCGGGATGAGACCGATCCTTGGCTACATGTTGGCCTTATTGATTGGACTTGTGATCGTGGCGTCGATCCCCTGGATTTCAACGGGGTTCTTGTAAGCGCAGAGCGCGCGACGAGTGATCTCTAATCTAAGCAAGTAAACACATTGGAGGGAATGATGAAGAGTGTTGATCGCAGGACGTTATTGCAAGGAGCAGCGTCGGTAGCGTTGGCCGCGGGTGTCGGATTGCCCGTCAAGCCTGCGCGGGCTGCAGCGGAGTTTCGGCTCCGATGGGGGTTCGATCTCGCCGAATCGCACCCGATCACGGCGCGAGCTCGCGAAGCGGCCGATCGCGTGTTGTCTGAAACGAAGGGCCGGGTCGAAATCAATGTGTTTCCCAACAACCAACTCGGCGGCGACACGGACATGCTGTCGCAGCTGCGCGCTGGCGGGCTCGATCTGTTTCTCAATTCCGGGATAAACGTGCTCTCGACAATCGTTCCATCAGCGTCGATCTACGGATTGGGATTCATCTTTCCGGACTACGATGCTGTCTGGAAAGCGATGGACGGGGAGCTTGGCGATGCGTTGCGAACCAATATTAGCAAGGCAAACCTCGTGCCGATGACAAAGATGTGGGACAATGGTTTCCGCAACATCACGACCAGCACAAAGCAGATCAATACCCCGGCGGATCTGAAGGGCGTCAAGATCCGTGTCCCCGTCGGCGCACTGTGGACTTCTATGTTCCAGGCCTTCGGTGCCGCGCCGACAGCGATCAATTACAGCGAGCTTTACTCCGCGCTCCAGACAAAGATCGTCGACGGACAGGAAAATTCGCTGGCAAACATCTTTACTGCCAACCTGTTCGAAGTTCAGAAATATTGCGCTCTGACTGGCCACATGTGGGATGCGTTCTTCTGCGTGGCCAACAAGCGGAATTGGGAAGCCATCCCGCAGGATCTTCGTGACATCATCGCTACGGCCATCAACGATGCGGCCATGGCCGAGAGGAAGGATATGGCCGTGCTGGCCACGTCCTTGCGCGGTGATCTGACAAAGAAAGGCCTAATCTTCAATGAGCCGGACGTCGGCGCTTTCCGCGATGCACTTCGCGCAGCAGGCTTTTACAAGGAATGGCGGACCAAGTACGGCGAGGAGCTGTGGACGACGCTTGAGCGCACGACCGGGAAACTAACGTGAAGACGAAGAATTAGGAGCTGGACTGATATGAGATTGAATAACAGGGTGGCGCTCGTCACCGGAGGGGCGCGGGGCATCGGCTTTGCGATCTCAAAGGCGTTGGCGCGCGAGGGAGCACGCATTGTAATCGCGGATCTCAACCTCAATGGCGCGAAGGCGGCGGCGAACTCTCTCGAACATGCCGACCGGGATCACTTGGGGCTACGAGTGGACGTGGCGGATCAGGGGTCGGTAAGCGAACTGATGGACGAAATGGTCCGCCGCTGCGGGGGAATTGATATCCTGATCAACAACGCTGGAATTGGTGGCAACACGCCATTCCTCGATATCAAGCTCGAGGATTGGCAGCGTATGATCTCGATCAATTTGACCGGCGCGTTCATCGTAGCGCAGTCGGTGTCGCGCCAGATGGTCAAGCAAGGCCGTGGTGGCAAGATCATAAATATCGCGTCGCTCTCGGGGCAGCGCGGTGGGAATGGACGGGGAGCGTATGGTGCAGCAAAAGCCGGTTTGGAGTTGCTGACAAAGGTCATGGCGGTCGAACTTGCTCAGTACCGCATCAACGTCAACAACATCGCTCCGGGAGCAATTGAAACCGAGATGGCCAAGACCGCGCACGATCCGGCCACGCGTCGGGCCTATGAATATCTCATTCCAATGAGCCGCTATGGAACTCCTGAAGAGATCGCCGACGCAGCAGTCTTTCTGTCGTCGGATGAGAGCAGATATGTCCACGGTCACACGTTGAATGTCGACGGCGGCTTCCGTGAAGCTGGCCTGATGTTCGGGCCGGACAAGACCCCTCCGCGGTAGTTAGTCCTTGCAGGGCTGCTTCGTCGGAGCGAGCCCGGTATCATTGGGAGGCTATTCACGTGCGCCGAAGCCGCCGAGCGAAAATCGTAGCAACCGTCGGGCCAGCGTCCTGCGAGCCTGAGATGCTTCGGACTTTGTTCGAGGCTGGCGTCGATACCTTTCGCCTCAATTTTAGTCACGGGGCAAAGGAGGATCACGCCAAGGTACACGCGGCGATACGCGCTCTCGAAATTGAAATGGGCCGGCCGATAGGCATCTTGCTGGACCTCCAGGGGCCGAAGATCCGGATCGGCACATTACGTGATAGGAGCTTGATGATAGCGGCCGGTGAGACCATTCGATTTGTCCAAAAAGGCGCACTTGGCGATCGGACTGCTATCCCGTTGCCGCATCCCGAAGTGTTTGCGGCGGCGGCACCTGGTCACGACCTGCTGATCGACGATGGTCGGCTGCGCGTTCGCGTCAAGTCGCTCTTCAGCGACAGTCTCGAAGCCGAGGTAATCGTTGGCGGGAAGCTTTCCGACCAGAAGGGCGTTAACCTGCCGGGCACAATCCTCGACGTGTCTCCACTCACCCCAAAAGACCGATCCGACCTCGACTTCGGTCTTCGGCTCGGCGTCGACTGGGTCGCGCTGTCGTTTGTGCAACGACCGGGAGATCTCCTCGAGGCGAGGGGGCTCATCGGAGATCGGGCAGGGCTCATTGCGAAAATCGAGAAGCCGGCTGCGCTCGATCGGATCGATGACATCATCGGCTTGTCCGACGCGGTCATGGTGGCGCGCGGTGATCTCGGCGTGGAAATTCCCCACGAAGACGTCCCCGGCCGGCAAAAGGAGCTGGTGCGAGCCTGTCGTTTGGCGGTTAAGCCTGTGATCGTAGCCACCCAAATGCTGGATTCTATGGTGTCCTCGCCGTCGCCGACGCGCGCAGAAGCGTCCGATGTCGCCACGGCCATTTACGATGGATCCGACGCCGTGATGTTGTCAGCGGAGTCAGCCGTCGGCCGATATCCACGCGAGGCGGTGGAGATGATGGATCGCATCATCTGCAGCACCGAACGTCACAAAATGTATCGTTCCATCGTCGATGCCTTGCGTCCCGACGAGGAGCAAACGCCGCCTCACGCCGTGGCCGCAGCTGCGGCCGGCTTGGCGTCGGCGATCCATGCGGCGGCCATCGTCGTGTACACGTCCGGAGGCACGACCGCAGCACGCATCGCCCGCCGCCGTCCAGATGTGCCTGTGCTTGCCGTTACGCCGAGCTCGCACACCGCTCGTCGTCTGTGTCTTCTCTGGGGGACGCACAGCGTGTTCTCATCCGACGTGAGCAACTATGAGGAGATGGTGTCGCGCGCTGTCTCTACCGCGGTCGGGGAGCGTTTCGCAGAAGCCCTGGACCACGTGGTGATCGTTGCGGGTATCCCGTTCGCGCAAGCTGGAACCACGAACAATATCCGCGTCATCGCAGTACCGTGAATCTTTGAAGGGGCCCGTCTTTGAAGGCGGGCTGCGACCGGCCAGATCGGATTCACTCGAATGTGTGACGTAGACGCCGTAAGTCGACGAATGGCGGACCGACAGTGAGCGATAGCAAGTTGCGAGATGAAATCTGCCGCTTCGGCCGCTCCCTGTTTGAGCGCGGTCTCACGCCGGGATCGTCCGGCAATATCAGCGTCGGGCTCAATGACGGCGGCTGGCTAGTGACGCCCACCAACGCATCGCTCGGATTCCTTGATCCCGATCGGATCACACGGCTAGACGCGCAGGGAAGGGTCCTATCGGGGGATACGCCGACGAAGGAAGTCCCGTTGCACGCCGCGCTGTACCAGACCCGAAGTGCGACCCGCGCCGTGGTACATCTTCATTCGGCTCATTCGGTCGCGGTCTCGATGTTGCCCGAGGTTGATCCGCGCGCCGTCCTCCCGCCGATGACCCCCTATTACCTCATGAGATGTGGTCGGACCGCTCTGGTGCCGTACTATCGGCCAGGCGATCCTGCCGTTGCGAACGCGATCAAGGGGCTTGGGGGGAAGTATTCCTCCGTCTTGCTCGCCAACCATGGCCCTGTGGTTGCGGGCGATACGTTAGAAGCTGCCGTCTTCGCAACCGAAGAATTGGAGGAGACCGCGAGGCTCTACTTGCTGTTACGTGGACTCAACCCCCGCTACCTATCGCCGGAGCAGGAACAGGATTTGGCGAAGACCTTCAAGCTCTCATTTCCGGATATTTCCCACTAGGGGGGGTCATCAAAAACTTACAAAGAACCGAAGGGAAGAAGTTGGCTGTTGCATCGACGTTGGAGTGGCCCCTCGGGCCGACAGCGCCGAATCGTTCTCACCCCCACTGAGGGAGCGCGCTATGTCCTGGAAGTCGAGTTGGTGCATCGTGGCCAACAAGGGCCGCACGGTTCAACCGGAGTTTCAACGTCTTGTCGTAAAAGGCATAGGCGCTTCTGCCTTCGCGGCCGACAGCGGCCGATTTCGCAAGCTGTGCCAGCCTGACCTCGTCCTCGATGTGATCCGGAAGGTTGCGAACGCTGTTCAGGGTTTAAGGCCGCGTTGGGTGCATCGCACCCGCGACGCCGAACCAGAAGGAAATCAGGGCGATGCGAAAAGCGGAGCGCAGTTGCAGACCACAGTGGATTCTTTGCGTACCCATACTGCCGCCATCAACGCGCTCACAGCGACGATCATTAATGCTCAGGCGGCCTTGAATTGGCTGAGCGCTCAACCGCCAGACCTGGAGGAAGTCCGGCGAGCGCTGGATGCCATCGCTAACGACGGTAAGCGAGCGGGCGAGCTCGTCCTTCAACTTCGTGCGCCCATGTATAGGACCCTGGTGGATGATGTTCTTGATCCTTGAGCTGATACCCCTGGAGTCGCCAAGCAACGTCGCCTTTTGATCCTGCTCAAGCCTCCGGCAATGTGCGCTTGGCCTCGCTGCTAAGCAGCAAGGCAGACAGCATCCGCGTCCTGTCTCGGTTTCGCGTACAAGCGCCCGGGCTTGTGCAGCTTCTCCGCGCGCGCGGCGCCGGCGGATGGAGGGCACTGCCGCGCGCACTCGATGCATCTTTCTTGGTTCGCCACGAATCGGAAACGCTTCACGACTTCTCGTTCGGGATTGACAGCAAGCCTACGCGTCCATTAATGTATGCATTAATAAGTACATCGACGATTGCGTGATGGGAGGGATCTGATGGTTAATCTGTTCTCGAAGAAGTACGTCGTTGCTGCCGTTGCTGTCGCACTTGCCGCGATCGTGGCGCCGCCGGCTCATTCGGCCGATATCGCGCCGGCGCTCAAGGAAATCGAAGAGCACCCTGCGCCAGGGCCGAACGGCGAGAAGCCGGTGCTCGCGAGTGACATCAAGCTGACCGCCGACGAGATCGCGAAAGTAAAGTCGATGAACGCGACTGCGGCTATCGTGATGCACTATACCGCGTCCGATTGGGCCAAGGCTCAGATGGCCGGTCAAAAGGCGGCTCTCGACGAACTGGGTATCAAGATCATCGCAGTGACCGACGCCGGCTACAAGGCCGAGCAGCAGGTTTCCGATATCGAGACGGTCATGGCGCGTAAGCCGAATGTGATGATCTCGGTACCGGCCGAGCAGAGCGCTACGTCAGCCGCCTACAAACGAGCTGCTGCTGCAGGCATCAAGATCGTCTTTCTCGATCAAACCGGAGCCGGCATGGTGCCCGGAAAGGAATACGTAAGCCTCGTCTCCTCCGACAACCGCGGTATGGGGAAGGCAGCAGCGCTGCTCATGGCCCAAGCGCTCAACGGCAAGGGGAATATCGGATTGATCCCGCACGCATCCGACCTGTTCGCCACAAAGGAGCGTGTGGTCGGGTTCAAGGAGGCGATCAAGGCCTATCCGGAGATCAAGGTAGCAGTGGAACAGGGAGTGGGTGGGCCCGACTTCGCCGGTGAATCCGAGCGGATCGCGTCCGGAATGCTCACCGCTCATCCCGAGTTGAACGGGATTTGGGCGGTTTGGGATGTGCCAACCGAGGGCGTGTTGGCCGCGGCGCGTGCGAGCGGACGCGCACCCAAAGATCTGGCAATCACGACTTGCGATCTCGGGGTCAATATCGCGATTGACATGGCCAAGAACGGCTTCGTTCGCGGCACCGGATCACAACGGCCCTACGGAGCGGGCTACGCCGAAGGTATGCTCGCCGGCTATGCATTGCTTGGCAAGGAGGCGCCGGCTTACGTGGTTCTTCCCGCGCTCGCGGTGTCAAAGGAGAATCTCGTCGCAGCCTGGCCCAAATCCAATGGCACCGAGCCGCCCAAGGTGGTCACGGACGCGATGAAGTAGCAGGGCACGAGACCCGCCTCGATTTCCTCGACGTGAGGATCAGCGTAATGACCAAAGATACCGCCGCGGTCGAGATGACTGGAATCAAGAAGGCCTTCGGCGGACTCAATGTCCTCCGGGGCGTAGACTTCTCCGTCGATCGCGGCACGGTTCATGCGCTGATGGGAGAAAACGGCGCTGGTAAGTCCACGCTGCTCAAAATTCTTCAAGGTGTACTTGCGCCGACCGACGGCTCCATCTGCGTTTTCGGTCGGCCAATGAGCACCCATAGTCCCGAGATGTCTCGATCTTTGGGAATCGGAATGATCTTTCAAGAGCTGAGCCTCATTCCTTCCCTCACCATAGCGCAGAACATCTTTCTCACGCGAGAACCGCGACGATTCGGCATCTTCGTGGACGACCGTGCCGCGGCGACAAGAGCGCACGCTTTGATGGCCGAATTGGGACTCGATCTCGATCCGAACAGCCCGGTCGGGAAGTTGAGTGCCGGTCAGATGCAAATGGTCGAAATCGCGAAGGCGATCTCGCAAAACGCGCGGGTGCTCATCATGGACGAGCCTACCTCTGCGCTCAGCGCGTTCGAGGTGGAGCATCTGTTCGGCGTGCTGAAGCGCCTCACGGGGGACGGCGTCGCCATCATCTACGTTTCGCACCGCATGGACGAAATCTATCGCGTCGCCGAGCATGTGACGATTCTTCGCGATGGACGCAACGTCGCGACCGCCTCTCTGAAGCAGATGCAGATTCAGGATCTTGTCGAGCACATGATCGGCAAGCGCGTCGGGGCATTCGACTGGCGTCCACGGACCGTCGATCGTTCCCGACCGCCGGTCCTCGAGCTGCGCAACGTTTCCGGGGCGGAAAAGCCGATAGACGTCTCGTTCAAGCTGCACGCGGGAGAGGTGCTCGGTATCGCTGGCTTGCTCGGATCCGGACGGAGCGAACTTGCGCGCGTCATGTTCGGTATCGACCGGAAAGTCTCCGGCGACATCAGGGTCAAGGGGAGGCAGATCGAGATCGATCGGCCGCGCGCCGCAATGGACGCAGGGATCGCGTTGATACCGGAAAGCCGATCGCGCGAGGGGTTGATCGTTGCCCATAGCGTGCGAGCCAACCTCGCTCTCCCGAGGATCGACGATCTCGCTCGGGGGCCTTTGATCGACAATGCCGTGGAAACGGCATCGACTGAAAGTATCGTTCAGAAACTGAGAATCAAGGCTGAAACGGACGCTATCCCGGTGCGGACTCTCTCCGGCGGGAACCAGCAGAAAGTCGTGCTGGGCAAATGGATGGCCACTGACCCCGATATCTTCATTCTGGACGAGCCTACAGCAGGCATAGATGTTGGCAGCAAGTCGGAAATCGTCGAACTCATTCGCGGGTTAGCCGACGAAGGGCGCGCCGTCGTCATGATCTCCTCCGAGATTGCCGAACTGCTTGCAGTAAGCGACCGGGTCCTCATCATGAGTGACGGCCGTCTCGTCAGAGAAGTAACCAGGGACGAGATATCCAGTTGGACGGAGGACCAGGATCCGTCCGGTTCGGATGGTGGAACGCGCATCGCAAAGGCCGAGCACGGCTTGCAAGTGTTGATTCAAGAAGTCCGGCTCAATGCTCCAGCGCGCTGAAGAGAATGGCACGACGATGACAACAGCGTCCATAGATCCAGCCCGGAACAGGCGGAGCTTTTCGCTCATTGCTAACTGGAGGCAGTATGTCGTCTACATCGGCTTCGCCGTAATCTTCGCAGTCTTTGCGATTGTCTTGAGCGATCGCGGATTTCTGTCGACGAACAATCTGCTGAACATCACGCGCCAGACGGCAATCATCTCCATCATGGCGATGGCCATGACGTTCGTGTTGTGCGCCGGCGAGATCGACCTGTCGGTGGGCGCAATCGCCGGCCTGGCATCCGTCATCTCCAGTATGGCACTTAGTCGCTACGGCTTGATCCCCAGCGTCCTGGCCGGTCTCGCCACGGGTTTGCTCGTGGGGGCGGTAAACGGCGGACTCACCGCCTGGATCGGTATTCCTTCCTTCCTCGTAACCCTGGGGATGATGGGATTCGCGCGCGGGCTGGGTATGTGGACGAGCGGAACCTCGCCCGTGCCGGTCATCAACGATACGTTCATCGCGATTTTCGGCTCGGGCAACATTGGTCCCGTGCCGGTATTGGTGTTTTGGGTCGCTGTACTTGGGACCGTTGCTCACATCACGCTGCGTAGGACGCCTTTCGGTAGAAAAATCCTAGCTACTGGCGGCGGCGAAACCGCAGCGCGCTACAGTGGCGTCAAGACGCGCACCGTGAAATTCCAGGCGCTTATGATTACAGCAACTGCGGCATCGATCGCCGGAATGCTCTATGCGGGGCGACTCCAATCAGGGCGTTTTCAGCTCGGGGAAGGAGACGAATTGTCCGTCATTGCAGCCGTCGTTCTGGGCGGTACCAGCCTGTTTGGCGGAGCCGGGACCGTGGTGGGATCGATCGTCGGGGCTCTGCTGATTGGTGTGATCAACAACGGCCTGATTCTGTTGGGTCTCGATTTCAGCCAACAACTTATGGCGCGGGGCGTACTGATCGTCTTAGCCGTGGCGCTGGGTCGCAACCAGCGCTCTTGATCGGTCGAGAGCTTACTAGTCGAGAAGGAAAGTGCAGATGACCTTGGTGATCGTGACCGGCGGCAGCGGAAAACTGGGCAGGGCCTGCGCCCGTGATCTACTGGACCGCGGTTACAGCGTGATCAACGCCGACGTTTCGCCCCCTGAGCAGCGCATCTGCCCCTTCGTCGAGGTTGACCTCACCAGCCTGGACCGCACGGTCGAGCTACTGTCAGGTATGGATTGGAACCACAATCGTCGCGTCGACGCGATCGTGCATCTGGCAGCTATTCCGATGCCGGGCGTCAAGCCCAGCGGCGAGGTTTTCAGAATAAACACCTTGACCACGTACAACGTTTTCGAGGCCGCGCGGCGTCTTCAGATACGGAACATCGTCTGGGCCTCGAGCGAGACTCTGCTCGGCCTCCCGTACGAGAATCCGCCCCCTTACTTGCCGGTCGATGAGGACTATCCTGCGCGACCGGAGACCGCCTACTCGCTCTCCAAGGCGGTTGGAGAAGAGTTGGCGCGCCAATTTTGCCGGTGGGATGGCGAAACCAAGATTATCTGCCTCCGCTTCTCGAACGTAATGGATCCCTCTGAATACGCCGACTTCCCCTCGTTCGATCCGGAAGTCCGCAAGTTCAATCTATTCGGTTACATCGACGCACGGGACGGGGCGCAGGCCGTTCGGCTGTCGCTCGAGTCCGACTTGAAGGGAGCGGAGGTCTTTGTGATAGCAAATCAGGATACAGTCTTTGCTACGCCGAGCGCCGAACTCGCCGCAAAGTACTTTCCCGGGGTGCCATTAAAGAGGGCGGTCAAGGGCAGCGAAACGCTCCTCTCGATCGACAAGGCGCGCCGGATGCTCGGCTATGCTCCGGCCCATAGCTGGCGTGAATCCAAATGAGTGGCACTTTTCCCGCCGGACAGCGGCTAGATCGAGGGCCGGACCATGCGCATCTGCAGGCGTTGCGCGGACCGGACTCTGAGCGGTTCACGTGTCTGTTTCCTTGAGGGCACGCACCAGCCACGACCGGAATGTCGCGATCTTCGGAACGTTCGCGCGGGATCGTCGGTAGACGAGGCTATGACACTTTATCCGCCTGCCGGATGCGCCGAACGGCATCACAAGCCGCCCATCCTCCAGTTCACGCTGCACCAGAAGTCGGCTTTCCAAACAGACACCGAGGCCGTCCACGGCGGTGCTGATTGCCATGAACGATCGATCGAAGCGGGGACCTCGTTCGAGATCCAATTCGACCTTCTTTTCTTCGGCCCAGTGTCGCCACCTATAGAGATTGACCTCAGAGTGGATGAGGACGTGCTTCTTGAGGTCGGCTGCTGTGCGAATACGCGAGGCCCCTTTCATCAATTTGGGCGAGCATAGGACGACGATCGTTTCGAGAGGGAAAGGATCGACCCCGAGATACGCGGCAGGAACGAACGTCCCATAGCGAATGTCGATGTCGACCGCATCGCCTCCAAGATCGGCTGCATCGCCCGACGCGTTGAGTCTGAGATCGATTGCGGGATTGAGAGCGCCAAACCTGGACAATCGTGGCATGAGCCATTGGCTCGCAAAGCTCGGAACGGAGTGTATCGTGAGGATATCACTTTTACCCCGACGTGTGATCGTATGTGTCGCGGCTTCAATTCGTCCCAATGCCTCGGAGATCTCGTCGGCGTATTTGCTGCCGATGTCCGTGAGCATAACGGCTCGGTTGATGCGGTGGAAAAGCTGCACGCCGAGCGCGTCCTCCAGCGACCTTATCTGGTGGCTCACCGCCGAGGGCGTGAGCGTCAACTCGTCCGCGGCACGAAGAAACGATCCGAGGCGTGCCGCAGCCTCGAAAATTTGGATGGCACGAAGTTGCGGAAGTTCAGACACGTCGAATGAGCCCCATTCATCTAACTGATGGTTTAATTCTTTTGTTGCGAATGGACAAGGGGGCTACGGTCTCGAACGAAACAGCGGATGGATAACCGCCGAACGGAGAAACGCCCAACCTGCTCGCAGTCGAGCGGATCTCCGATCATGCGTAACGGGTTCGCAGCGCGAAGGACCTTTCGGCCTTCGCTGCCTTACAACGCAACACGGGAGCGGCGATATGACAGGCCAGGGCCACAACATTTCATTGAGCGAAAGAGCCCGTCGCATCAGGTGCCACGCGCTGCGCATGGGCGAAGTGCAAGGACAGGGTTACATCGCGCAAGCGCTCGACATCGCCGACGTCCTGGCGACGGCCTATTTCCACGCCATGCGCTACAAGCCGGAAGACCCGGAATGGGACGGCCGCGATCGCTTCCTGCTCTCGAACGGCCACTATGCCATCGCCCTGTATGCGGCGCTGATCGAGGCCGGGATCGTACCTGAGAGCGAACTCGAGACGTATGGATTCGATGACAGCCGACTGCCCATGTCTGGAATGGCGAGCTACACGCCGGGAATGGAGATGTCCGGCGGTTCGTTGGGGCTCGGTCTAACCATCGCGGTTGGCAAGTGTCTGGGTCTCAAGAGACGCGGAGCCGACAGTCGCGTGTACACGCTCTTCTCCGACGGCGAGCTCGACGAGGGCTCAAAGTGGGAGGCTATGATGTCGGCAGCCCACTACAAGCTCGACAATCTCATCGCCATCGTGGACGTCAACAATCAGCAGGCCGATGGACCGTCCAAGCAGATGATGGGCTTCGAGCCGCTCGCCGACAAGGTACGGGCATTCGGTTGGTTCGTGCAACGGGTCGACGGCAACAATCTCGACGCGGTTGTCGCGGCTTTCGATGCGGCGAAGACGCACGAAGGACCGCGGCCTCGAATGATCATCGCCGACACGCTGATGGGAAAAGGGGTTCCGTTTCTGGAGGCTCGTGAACGAAACCATTTCATGCGGGTCGACGCGAACGAGTGGAAACTGGCGCTAGAGGCGCTCGGCGAAGGGAGTTCGGCATGAAGCCGAAAAAGACAAACGGCGTGACGGCACCGAGCAAGCCGCGGCTCACCACCTCCGCGATGATCGCTTCGATCGCAGCCGAGGGCCAGGCGACGAAGCCGGCTCCTTTCGGTCACGCGCTTATCGAGGTCGCCCGCCGACGTCCGGAGATCGTTGGAATGACGGCAGATCTCGGCAAGTACACCGATCTCCACGTCTTTGCCAACGAGTTTCCCGATCGCTACTATCAGATGGGCATGGCCGAGCAGCTGCTTTTCGGCAGCGCATCGGGGCTCGCGTCAGAGGGGTTCATTCCGTTTGTCACGACCTACGCCGTCTTTGCGTCGCGTCGCGCCTACGACTTCATCCATCAGACGATTGCGGAGGAGAACCGCAACGTCAAGATCGCCTGCGCGTTGCCCGGCCTGACCTCCGGCTACGGGCCCAGCCATCAGGCGACGGAAGATCTCGCGCTGCTCCGCGCGATGCCCAATATGACCGTCATCGATCCCTGCGACGCCTTGGAGATTGAGCAGGTCGTGCCGGCGATTGCCGAGCACCAGGGTCCCGTCTACATGCGGCTTCTGCGGGGGCAGGTGCCGCTCGTGCTCGACGAGTACGGGTACCAGTTTGAGCTCGGTAAAGCGAAGCAATTGCGGGACGGCGAAGACGTCCTCATCATAGCGTCGGGCCTGCTGACGATGCGCGCCCTGGAGGCCGCGAAGCTGCTCGCGACCGATCGCATCAAGGCGGCCGTGCTGCACGTTCCGACCATCAAGCCGCTCGACGCGGAAGCCATCGTCGCGGCATGCCGAAAACCGGGTCGGCCCGTGGTTATTGCCGAGAACCATTCGGTCATCGGCGGATTGGGCGAAGCCGTCGCTGCGCTTCTGATGCGCGAGCGCGTATATCCGGCGTTTCATCACATAGGACTTCCGGACGAATTCCTGGCCGCCGGCGCACTTCCGACACTTCACGATCGCTACGGCATTTCCGCCAGCGCGATCACGAACAGCATCAAGTCATGGCTTTGATTGAGGACGACATGCAACAGCAGAGCTCACCCGCTTCCGGGGCGAAGCACATCGGCTTCATCGGGCTGGGATCAATGGGCTCCCAGATGGCGCGCAATTTGTGCGCTCGCGGCTTTCGCGTGAAGGGCTTCGACGTTCGAGCAAACGCGCGCGGGGCGTTTGAAGAGAACGGAGGGACGTGGGCCGAGTCCGTGCGGGATGTGGCGGCCGGCTGCGAGTTCCTTCTGCTGATGGTGGTCAACGTCGGTCAGGCCGAACAGATTCTCTTCGAGTCCGGAGCCGTCGATGCATTGCCGGCGAGCGCGACGGTCGTCCTGATGGCCACGTGTCCCGCGGCGGAGGTTGAGCGGATCGCGGCTCAGGTTGAGGCGAAGGGACGACGCTTCGTCGACGCTCCGGTATCAGGCGGGGTCGCGGGCGCGGCATCCGCCGGACTCACGATCATGGCCGCATGCAACCCCGATACGTTCGAGCTCGCGAAGCCTGTACTGGATGCGATGGGCGACAAAGTACACCACGTCGGCGAACGCGCCGGGCAAGGCGCATTGGTCAAGACGATCAACCAGCTCCTGTGCGGAGTGCACCTTGCCGCAGCGGGCGAGGCCGTGGCGCTTGGAGCGAAGGCGGGCATAGATCCGCGCATATTGATAGATATCTTCTCGCAGTCTTCCGCCTCGAGCTGGATGCTGCGTGATCGTGGGGCGCGGATGGTGGCGAGCGAACCGAAGGTTACGAGCGCGATCGACATCTTCGTGAAGGATCTCGGAATTGTGCTGGATGCGGGTCTCCGGCTCAAGGCGCCGACTCCCCTCGCATCGGTCGCTCAGCAAATGTTCCTGGCGGTATCCGGACAGGGGGCGGGACAGATCGACGACAGCCAGGTTGTCCGCGCCTATCGTGCCATGACAGCCGATGCGGGAGCTAGCGAACCATGAGCGTTGTCACCGGACGGTTCGCCGATTTGAAGGAAGTCACCCTTCACTATCTGACGGCAGGACAGGGCGAAGCAGTGGTGCTTCTCCATGGAATTCCGCAGACTTCGTTCGAATGGCGCTTCATTCTCCCGAAGTTGGCCGAGAAATACCTCGTCATTGCTCCGGATCTAAGGGGGCTTGGTGACTCGACTCGTCCTGTCTTCGGATACGACAAGAAGACGATCGCTGAAGACGTATGGCAGCTGGTCCATGACCATCTCGGCATAAACCGCCTCCACCTCGTCGGGCACGACTGGGGTGGGCCAGTTGCGTTCTCTCTTGCCGCTCATCATCCGGAAGCCGTTTCACGCCTTGCTGTTCTGGACGTCACGATTCCCGGTGACGGAGCTGAGATGTCTCAGGGTGGCAGACGCTGGCACCATCCTTTCTACCGCACGCCGGATCTACCTGAAGCACTTTGTGCCGGGCGGGAAGAACTGATGATGGACTGGTTCTTCGAGAACTACGGTCATAGGGCGAACTGCATCACGGAGGAACACAAGCAGGAATACTACCGCACGTACAAGAAGCTCGGGGCCTTCCGAGCGATGTTCGGCTACTACCGCGAGTTCGCGAAGGACGCCTCCGATAATCGCGAAGTCCTGGAACGCAATGGCAAGCTCAAGATGCCTGTTCTCGCTCTTGGGGGAGACAAGGCATTCGGGCGTGGACTGGAGACCTTAGAATCTCTGAAGCGCGTTGCCGCGAAGGTACGAGGCGGCATCATTCCCGATTGCGGCCACTGGGTCGCGGAGGAGCAGCCTGAATTCGTCGTGCAGGCTTTGCTGAAGTTCTTTGCCGAGAAGGATTGAGTAATTCGCTGCGATGCAGCCCGCGGCGCAGGTCGGTCAACAAAGCTGCTACCAAGGAGGAGACCATGAGGAAGCTTTCGCGCCGCGGACTTATGTTGGGCGGGACGGGCCTGGCGGTGGGCTTCGCAAGTCCATCTATCTTGAGGGCCGAGCCCCAGTTCAAGATGAAGTTCGCCAACATCATGCCGACGGACCATCCACTCAACGCCCGAATGAGGGAAGCGAGCGAGAAGATACTCAAAGGTACCGATGGGCGGGTCGACATTCAGGTCTTTCCAAACAGTCAGCTTGGCACCGATGCCGACATGCTAAGCCAGCTAAGGTCCGGCGCCCTCGAGTTTTTCGGGTCGTCGGGTCTGATCGTCGCCACCTTGGTTCCGGTAGCAGCCATTACAGGCATAGGCTTCGCGTTTTCCGACTACACGCAAGTCTGGAACGCCGCGGACGGATCTCTTGGCAAGCACATCGTGGCGAGCTTTGCCAAAGCCAACATCGTTGCGTTCGACAAGATGTGGGACAACGGCTTCAGGCAGACGACATCTGCGCGCAGTCCGATCAAGACCGCGGACGACCTCAAAGGGTTCAAGATTCGCGTCCCGCCGAGTCCACTTTGGACGTCCCTTTTCAAGTCGCTGGGCGCATCACCCACCTCCATCCCATGGGGCGAAACGTATTCGGCATTGCAGACGAAGGTCGCGGACGGATTGGAGAATCCGCTGGCCGGAATCTACTTCGCGAAGATGTATGAAGTCCAAAAGTACCTATCCGAAACAAACCACATGTGGGATGGCTTTTGGTTCCTGGCCAATAGGCGAGCATTCGATGGGCTCTCCGCGGCCGACCGCGACCTAGTCGTTGGCACCGTCAATGACGCGGCCGTCAAGCAGCGGGCCGACGTCGCGCCGCTCTCAATAGTTCATTGCAGGGTGAACTAACGGCGAAAGGTCTCGAGTTCGTAAAGGTGGATTCCTCCTCCTTCCGCGCCAGGCTACAACAGTCCGGATTCTATGGAGAATGGAAGAGCAAGTATGGAGAGGAGGCCTGGTCTTTGTTGGAGGCCGCAAGTGGCAAGCTGAGCTGAGGAGCGCACGATGTCGACAACCGGCGAGCGGCATGCGGTGATGGACGTAGGAGTTCAATCGGCGCCAGTATCGCGCCTGGTCATGCCATTAGTAACCGTCACCGAATTTCTCGCCGGCCTCGTTGTGGCCGTCGAAGTCGGCATACTTTCGGTAGGTGTCGTGGCGCGGTATGTCTTTCACAATCCGATCGTTTGGACGGACGAGCTGGCCCAGATCCTGTTTGTCTGGCTTTCTATGTTGGGTACGGCGATCGCCCTGCACCGAGGCCAGCACATGCGGATGACTGCGCTGGTCGATCGCTTTCCAAGAGCGGCTCGCGCGAATTGCGAACTACTGGCATTGCTTGTCTGCGTAGCGATGATGCTGCTCGTTTTCATTCCATCGTTCGACTACGCACACGAAGAATCGTTTGTCATCACTCCCGCGCTAGAAATCTCGGGCTCGGCTAGGGCCGCTGCGCTGCCCGTCGGCTTTGCCTTGATGATCATCTTCGCTCTGGCTCGGCTCAGTTCGATCTCCGGCTTCCGACGCGTGGCGACGACGGCCTGTCTGCTTGCCTTCGTGGTGGCCAGCGCTTGGTATCTACGCGGCGTTTTCCACACATTAGGAAATCTCAACCTCGTCATATTCTTCGTCGGACTTGTCGGCGTGGCGGTCTTCCTTGGTGTGCCGATTGCATTCGCCTTCGCGATCGCCGCGCTCGGCTATATAGGTCTATCGACCAATGCACCATTGCTCACCGTTGCTGGTCGGCTCGACGAAGGCATGTCGCATCTGATCCTCCTTGCCGTGCCCTTGTTCGTGTTCCTTGGAATGCTCATGGAACTGACCGGTATGGCGAAGGCCATGGTCGACTTCCTCGCTGCGCTGCTGGGGCACGTCAAGGGCGGATTGAGCTACGTCCTGATCGGCGCGATGTATCTGGTGTCCGGCATCTCCGGATCCAAGACCGCCGACATGGCAGCGGTGGCGCCGTCGCTGTTTCCAGAAATGAGGAAACGCGGGCAACGCGGCGGCGAACTCGTGGCCCTATTGGCTGCGACGGGAGCCCAGACCGAAACGATTCCTCCCAGCCTCGTATTGATCACGATCGGATCGGTGACGACCGTGTCGATCGCAGCACTCTTCACAGGCGGTCTGGTTCCGGCCGTCGCTGTGGGGGCATGCCTTGCGGCCTTAGTCTGGTGGCGCAACCGCAAGGCGGACCTTTCCGACGTGACGAGACCGAGCCGCAAGGAGGTTCTCAAGTCCTTCGTCTTCGCGATGCCGGCCCTGGCCCTACCCTTCATAATAAGGCTGGCGGTCGTCGAAGGTGTTGCCACTGCCACGGAAGTCTCCACCATCGGTATCGCCTATTCGATTCTCGCCGGCCTTCTGATCTACCGGCGTTGCGATTGGTCCAAATTCCCGAAGATGCTCGTCGACACGGCCGCCTTGTCGGGTGCGATCCTTTTCATCATAGGAGCGGCGACCACCGTCGCCTGGTGCCTCACCCAGTCCGGCTTCTCGCGTGATCTTGCCAAGATGATGTCGTCGCTTCCAGGGGGCGCGCCGACCTTCATGGCAGTATCCATTGCCATGTTTGTGATCCTCGGAAGCGTGCTTGAAGGCATTCCCGCGCTCGTGCTGTTCGCGCCTCTGATGTTTCCGATCGCGAAGAGCGTCGGCCTTCACGAGGTGCACTATGCCATCGTGGTCATTCTCGCGATGGGAATCGGGCTGTTCTTGCCGCCATTCGGCGTCGGCTATTACGCCGCGTGCGCGATAGGCCGCGTGGATCCAGCGGAAGGCATCCGGCCCCTCTTGGGCTACGTGGCCGCCCTTCTGATCGGCCTCGTGATCGTGGCTTGCATTCCCTGGCTTTCCACCGGTTTCCTCTAAGCCGCGCGGTCCCCGCAATTGCAGACGAGCGACCACACCAGATGAAGCGAGAGTAGACCTATGAACGTCGTTGTTCAAACACAAGTGCCTTCCGACGCAACTCTCAACAAGAAGATGGCGGACGCCATCAGGATACTGTCGCTGGACGCGATCGAACGCGCCGGCGACGGCCATCCGGGGGCTCCGCTCGGCTGCGCGGAAATCGCTACGGTTCTGTTCACCCGGCACCTGAAGCTAAATCCGGCCGATCCAAACTGGTTCGATCGCGACAGGTTCGTCCTCTCGAACGGTCACGGTTCGATGTTGCTCTATTCGCTGCTTCACCTCAGTGGCTACGAGGCGGTCACGATGGAACAGATCAAGTCGTTCCGAAAATTAGGCTCGATCTGCCACGGCCATCCGGAATACGCGACGGAGCACGGCATCGAGGTGACAACCGGGCCACTCGGCCAGGGGTTCGCGAACGGCGTGGGAATGGCCGTCGCGGAAGAACATTTGCGTAGCGTGATCGGACCAGGCGTTGTCGACCATTTCACGTATGTTCTCGCCGGCGACGGTTGTCTAATGGAAGGGGTCGCTCAGGAGGCCCTTTCGCTCGCTGGGCATCTGAGATTGGGAAAGCTGATCGTGCTGTGGGACGACAACTCGATCACGGACGACGGTAGCACTTCGATCTCGATCAGCGAGGATATCCGGACCCGCTTCAGGGCTGCGGGTTGGCAGGTTCTCGATGCGGACGGACACGATATGGAGGCGATCGACAGTGCGATCGCCCACGCCAAATCCGATTCCAGGCCCAGTCTGATCGCGTGCGCCACGATCATCGGCCGCGGGTTCGTTCGGCTGGAAGGGCAGAGGGGCGCCCACGGCAGCCGCGTCTTCAAGGAGGATACCGAGGCTGCGCGCGAGCGCTTGGGCTGGACGTCCCCACCGTTTGTCGTTCCGGAAAGCGTTTTGGCGGGTTGGCGGAGCATGATCGAGGCGCGCAACGGCGGAGAGTATCGCGCCTGGCAGGGGCGGCTCGCCGAGCTGCCAGAGGGCCAACGCGCCCTTGCGGAACGCCTGGCCCGGCGGGAGCTGCCGACGGGCTGGGAGGAATCCCTGCGGCGTTACAAGCGATCGGCGATCGATCTGCCCGCCCAACCGTCTATTCAATCCTCCGGAGAGGCGGTCGCGAGCGTATTTGCCGCGATCCCCGAGTTGGTGAGCGGCGCTCCGGATCTGGAAGGACCGACGGGGCACAAGCGCGAACTGCGCGCCTTCACCGCCAGCGACAGAGGAGGGCGCTTCGTCCACTACGGAATACGCGAGCACGCAATGGGATCGATGATGAACGGCATGGCCGCTCACGGCGGTATCGTCCCGATCGGGGCGACCTATCTGGCCTTCTCCGATTACTTGCGTCCCGCGATCAGAATGGCCGCGCTCATGGGGGTGCCCAGCGTATTCGTCTACAGCCACGATTCGATCGGAATTGGGCAGAATGGACCTACCCATCAGCCCGTCGAAATATTGGCCTCACTCAGGGCGATCCCGAACATGCTGGTCATGAGACCGGCCGATGCGGTCGAGGTCGCCGAATGCTGGGAGATGGCGCTGGCGAGGCGCGATGGTCCCTCGTCCTTGATCCTCTCTCGCCAGGCTTTGCCGCCAGTTCGCCGGGGCCATACAGACGAGAATCTCTGCGCGCGGGGAGCGTACGTGCTCGCGGAGGCGGTCGGCGGTCCCAGACAGGTCAGCCTGATCGCTACCGGTTCCGAGGTCTCGATCGCGCTTGAAGCCAGGGAGCTATTGGAAAAAGAAGGGATATCGACGGCGGTGATCTCGATGCCGAGCTGGGAGGCATTCGAGCGGCAAGACGAAAGCTATCGGCGCAGCACTCTTGGAGGCGGGGACATACTCAAGGTGGGAATCGAGGCCGCCGTGCGTCAGGGCTGGGAGCGTTATCTCGGAGAGACCGGTATATTCATCGGGATGACAGGCTTCGGAGCGTCGGGGCCCGGAGAGGAACTCTTCCGCCGCTTCGGCATAACGGCCGAAAATGTCGTCGGCGCAGTGACGCGTCGCTTCTAGATCCGCCTTGACGGATGAAGTGCCCCACGCGCATAATGTATGCATTAACGAATTCGTCGGCTGCCGCAAGGCGGGAATTCACCCGCTCTCGCCTTCGCCGCCGCCAAGGTCGCAAGCAAGATGAAAAATTCGATCAAGGACGTCAAAGCCATCGTGTTCGACACCTTCGGAACGGTGGTCGACTGGCGGGGCAGCATCATCCGCGATCTAACCGCCTGGGGAAACAACCAGGGCATCCAGGCCGACTGGACGGCGCTGGCGGATCGCTGGCGGGACGAGTACGAGCCGGAGAAGAACCGGGTGCGAAACGGAGAGATCGGCTGGACCAATCTCGACGAACTTCACGCGCATGCGCTCGAAAAAGTGGCAGCGCAACTCGGCATCAAGGACCTATCTCCGTCTCAGATGCAGCACGTTAACTGCGTCTGGCACAGGCTGGACGCATGGCCCGATGCGGTCGAGGGCCTCACGCGCCTGAAGCGGAAGTTCGTGATTGGCCCGCTCTCGAACGGAAACGTCGCGCTGCTCGTCAACATGGCGAAGCACGCGGGGCTCCCCTGGGACAACGTTTTTTCATGCGAGCTTTTCCGTCACTTCAAGCCGCATCCGGAGACCTATCTTGGAGTTTGCCGGCTGATGTACCTCGAGCCTGGCGAGGTGATGATGTGCGCCGCCCACAACTACGATCTCGCGGCGGCTCGCAGCGTCGGGCTGAAGACCGCATTCATCCCGCGTCCGACCGAGTATGGACCCGGGCAAAAGACGGACTTGGCCCCAGCGGGAGACTGGGACGTCGTCGCAACTGACATCATCGATTTCGCGCGGCAGTTGGGGACCTGAGCCACCGGGGAACGCAGTCGCGGAAATCGTAAAAACCAAACGGTGAGAGCATGCAATCCTACAAGATGTTTATCGGCGGCCGGTGGGTCGATGCAGCCGGTGGCGAGCGGTTCGAAAGTCAGAACCCCTTCACCGGTAAGTCCTGGGCGACGATCCCGCGGGGAAGCCAAGTGGACGTCGATCAAGCCGTCGCAGCCGCCAAATCGGCGTTCGCGGCCGGGCCTTGGCCGAAGCTGACACCAAGCGAAAGGGGCCATCTGTTACGTGGTCTGGGCGATCTCATTGCCGAGAACGCCGAAATGCTCGCGCGTGTCGAGGTGACGGACAACGGAAAGCTCATCAACGAGATGGCGTTCCAACTGCGCTATATTCCACAGTGGTACTACTATTTCGGCGGGCTCGCCGACAAAGTCCAAGGCGCCGTCATTCCTATCGACAAGCCCCAGACGTTCAATTTCACGCGACAGGAGCCCCTGGGCGTGTGCGTGGGCATCACCGCGTGGAATTCGCCTCTGCTTCTTTTGGCATATAAGCTCGCACCAGCACTCGCCGCAGGCAATACCTTCGTCGCCAAGCCGTCCGAGTTCACATCAGCCTCGACGCTCGAATTCGCCAAGCTGGTCGAGAAAGCGGGATTTCCGGCGGGAGTCTTCAACGTCATCACCGGCTTCGGAAGCGAAATCGGAGATGCTCTGACGTCCCATCCGGATGTGGCCAAGATCGCGTTCACAGGCAGCGAAAACACCGGTCGGCATATCGGTCAGGTTGCGGCCCGCACGTTCAAGAAGGTCACGCTTGAGCTCGGTGGAAAGTCTCCTCACATCGTCTTCGACGACGCGGAGATCGACAATGCGGTCAAGGGCGTGATCTCCGGAATCTTTGCTGCGACTGGTCAGACGTGCATCGCGGGTTCGCGCCTGCTGGTCCAGCGAAGCATTCACGATCGTTTTGTCGAGCGGATTGTCGAGTTCGCCAAGCGTGCCAAGAAAGGTGATCCGCTGCTGACGAGCACACAGGTCGGCCCGGTCACCACGCCTCCGCAATACCGCAAGATCCTCGAATACATCGGAGTCGCCAAGGACGAGGGCGCGACGTGCGTGCTCGGAGGCGGTCCGGCAACTGGTCCGGACGTCGGAAACGGGGGCTATTTTGTCGAGCCAACCATCTTCACTGGCGTCCGTAACCAGATGCGGATCGCGCAAGAGGAGGTCTTCGGACCTGTACTGGCTTGCATCCCGTTCGACGACGAGGAAGAGGCGCTCGCGCTCGCGAACGACACGACGTACGGCTTGGCCGCCGGCTTCTGGACCCGCGATATTCGCCGGATCCTGAGGATGTCTGAACGACTGCAGGCGGGAACGGTTTGGGTGAACACCTATCGAGTGATCAGCTATTTGTCGCCACTCGGAGGCTACAAGCACTCGGGCATCGGCCGAGAAAACGGACTCGACGCGATCCAAAACTATCTTCAGACCAAGAGCGTCATGATCAGCACGGCTGAAGACGTAGCAGATCCGTTCGTAATGCGTTGACGGTTTCTGCCAGCTAGAGCTGGCCCGAAGCGCTTCTTCAACTGCAAACGGCCGCGCGAAGGTCCGCGGGATCAACGTGTCCTTTCCGCTGGCAGGCCGGTCGTCTGCTTTCCTCCCCTGGAGAACTTGGCCGCTGCCCTCGGCAGCGGCCATTTTTCTCGAAAGGAGGCCGTCATGCCGCCAAATCCGAGCCGGCGGCGCTTTTGCCGCGGATCAAGTCCGAGGCCTTTTCGGCGATCATTAGCGTCGCAGCGTAAGTGTTGGCCGATGGCATCATCGGCATGACCGATGCGTCGACGATCCGCAGACCCGACAGGCCGTGCACGCGAAGTTCGTTGTCGACTACAGCGCCCGGATCGCTTGCCGGGCCCATGCGGGCGGTGCCCACGAGATGGTAGCACGTGCTCCCGTTCCGGTAGGCGAAGTCCAGCAATTCGTCGTCCGATCGCACGTCAGGCCCCGGAAGCGTCTCGTGGGAAACGAAGTTCGTCATCTCGGGCGTCGACAGCAGTCGTCGGATCAGCCGTAGGCCACCGAGCGTGGCGTGCCGGTCGGCCGGCTCGGCGAGGTAGTTGGGCTGAAGAATGGGATCGTCGAAAACGTCGACCGATCGCGCGCGTACATAGCCAGAACTCTGCGGCCGGTGGGGCCAGGCGCCTGCCGTGAATCCCGGGTAGTCGTCCAAAACGTAGACCTCCCCCTGCTTGTAGGAGCCGGGCGTAAAGACACATTGTAAATCTGGCGTATCTAGACCGTCGAAGGACTTCCAGAATACATGGACCTGCGAAGGTGTGGTCGCAAGGATGGTCGGCCGTCCCATTGCCCATCGGGCGATCTGGCCCCCCAATAGGTAGCCGCGCGACAACTCGTTGAGGGTGATCGTACCCTTCCTGGCTCGTACCACGACCCGCACGGCGTAATGATCGCGAGAGTTCTCGCCGACCCCCTTGAGCTCGTGCCGAACTTCCACACCGATGCTGCGAAGCAGATCCGAAGGGCCGATGCCCGAAATCTGCAATAGGCGCGCGGTGTTCGCAGTACCGCTGGATACAATGACTTCGCGGCGCGCCCGCACCTCAAGGGGCGCATCGCCACGTCCCCTCAAGTAGCGGACCGCTACAGCCCGTCCCGATTCGATGACCACTTCACATGCGCGCGCCCCCGTCCTCAAATCGAGATTTGTTCGACCAAGTGCCGGTTTTAGGAACGCTTTCGCGCTGCTGATACGCAGCCCTCTGTTTATCGTGCGCTGGAAATATCCTACGCCCTCTTGCCGTCCCCCATTGTAGTCAGCGTTGAGCGGAATTCCCAAGCCAGCGCAGCCCCGGATGAACGCCTCGGAAGCCGGGTGAATCCAATCCATGCGGCTTACGGGAATGCCGTCGTCGATCGGTGGATCACCCTCAATTCCGATCCTGCGAACCGAACGGCGGAAGTAAGGCAGAACATCGTTCCATCCCCAGCCCCGGTTGCCGCGTTGGGCCCATCCGTCGAAGTCCGCCGGTTGCCCACGGTTGTAAACCATGCCGTTGATGGACGAGCCGCCTCCGAGCGTACGGCCTTGCGTCGTCGAGATAGCCCTACCGCCAGTTAGCGCCGTTGGCTCGGTCTTGAACTGCCAGGTGCAGGAAGGGTCAAAGAGCGTCTTGATGAAGCCTGCTGGTATGTGGATGAACGGATTGCGATCCGCGGGGCCGGCCTCGAGAACGCAGATGCTCGAACTGCCGTCGGCCGAGAGGCGATTTGCCAGGACACAACCGGCGGCTCCAGCCCCGACGATAATATAGTCGAATTCCTCGGGCATCGTATCCCTTTCTCACATCGTTCTTTACTCGCCAAGGTGCCGCGTAACCTGGCTCGGGAAAACCCTTGCAGCAGCGGCTCGTTTCTGCAATTGTGACAATAATGCATACATTAAAGAATGCTGTAAAGATTGCGAAGGAGGATAGCAGATGAGCTTGGAAATGCCCGCTCAAGATCCCAAGGACGATCCGCTCTACAAGAAGGTGACGCGCCATGTAATGCCGTTGCTGATCACCTGCTACACAGTCTCCTATCTGGACCGGATCAACATCGCGTTCGCCAAGCCGCAAATGATGGGGCAACTCGGTCTCAACGAAGCCATCTACGGGCTTGGTGCCGGCCTTTTCTTCCTTGGTTATGCGGCATCGGAAGTTCCCAGCAATCTACTGCTCCACTACTTCGGTCCGCGACGTTGGCTGGCTCGAATTCTCCTGACCTGGGGTCTGATCTCGATGGGAATGGCCCTCGTCTGGTCGGAATACTCGTTCTACATCCTGCGCATCGCACTCGGAATCGGCGAGGCGGGTCTGTTTCCCGGCGTCATCTTCTACATGATGCGCTGGTACCCCACGGAACGTCGCGCGACCGTCACTTCGCTGTTCTATCTGGCCGCGCCGCTCGCGGGTATCTTCGGTGCACCGCTCTCTGGGTTAATCATCGCGAACATGCACGGCGCAGGTTCACTCGCCGGTTGGCAATGGATGTTCATTCTGGAAGGCCTTCCTGCCGTCGTTTTGGCGTTCGTCGTCTGGTACAAGCTCAGGGACAACATTGAGGATGCGCCTTGGTTGACGCGGGACGAGAAGGTTCGCCTGCGCGCAAACATCGAATCGGAGAACACCAGGAAGCCGGCGCTCGGAATTGCCGGGGTCTTCAAGAACATCGACGTGCTCATGCTGGCCGTCATTCTCTTCGGCATCGTGCTCGCACAGTCGGGGGTGTTCTTCTATTTGCCCTCCCTCATAAAGGGGGCGGGCGTGACCGACACCGTCCAACTTGGAATCTACTCCGCGATCCCGTACGCCGGAGCGGTCGTCGTGATGCTCCTGGTCGGCCGCAGTTCGGACCGCAAGAGGGAGCGAGGTCTGCACTTTGTCGGAAGCTGTCTGTTCGGCATCCTGGGCTTCCTGATCAGCATCTGGTTCAAGGACAGCCTTGTTATGGTTCTCCTGGGACTGAGCATGGCTCTCGGCGGCGTCATGGCCACGCTGCCCGTGTTCTGGAGCCTCCCGACCGCAGCCCTCAAGGGCATCTCCGCAGCCGCTGGAATAGCCTTCATCAACTCCATTGGCCTGACGGCGGGCTTCTTCTCGCCGTTCATAATCGGATACCTCACCCAGTCCACCAAAACCCTCGACCTGGGGATCTACTGCGTCGCGGCGATCTGGGGCGTTTGCGTGGCCGTGTCTGTCGCATATTTCCTACGGCAACGCTCGCGGTCGATGCCGGCGACGGCACAGACGAGTCTGGGAACCGCATCTTGAGGCCGATGCGCGCCCGTTTTGCCGGGCGCGCAGCAACTTCCGAGAGCCGCCACGACCTAGCCGATCTTGGCCAAGAGGTCGGTCAGAAGACGCCCCGCCCGCTCGCGGTGTTCCCGATGGATGCGCACCGCGGCTTCCGCATCGCCCTTGGCGATGGCTTTGACGAGGGCGGCATGTTCGCGGTTCGACTGCGTGGGTTTGGGCCGAAGTCGCAAAGTCAGCAGGCGCGCGCGATGTGCTTGCGACCAAAATTGATCGACGGTCTGAATCAGGCGGCCATTACCGCAGCTATTGATCAGTGTCCGATGGAAGTCCTCGTCCGCCTGCGCCCATCGCTCCAGATCGTCCCGCTCCAGCGCGGCGTCCATGGCCTTGACGGCTTTGTTGAGCGAGGACAGTGCGTCTGCATCGATCCCGCGCTTGGCAACGAGCCCGGCCGCCGTGGACTCCAGGCTTGTAATCACCTCGTATATCTCGCGCATGTCGTCGGCAGAGACTGGGAGAACGCGCATTCCGTGTCTGGCGCGTATCTCGACGATACCCTCCGCGCGCAGTCTGACCATTGCCTCTCTCACGGGAGTACGGCTCATACCCAGCCGAGCCGCCGCCTCGAGTTCGAGAACGAAGCTGCCCGGAGCGATCCCGCCACTCAGGATAAGCTCCCGCAGGCGGGAATAGGCGACGTCTGCCTGGTTCGATCGAGTTCCGCGTGAGGGCGTTGCTCCCGAGCGTCCTCGCGGCGGGAGTTTCCGTTCGATTGCCTTGCGATCGGGCGAATTTCTTTGAGGCTTGGTGGTCATTACGGCCCGCTATGTGTCGTTCTTGTGCGTTCTTCCGGTGCGACAAACGAGTTTCGAGGCACCATGTGCTTTGCGGCCCAGACTAGGCACGCTCCGCGGAAAAAGAGAAGCGCGTGTCTGATCTTCCCTCAAAAAATGCGTGGATGATAGGCGCTCCGATTCGACGAATCTGCGTCTTGGGTATCGAGAATCCCACCGTCGGTGCTTGCGACAAGCGCGCGGTCGGGTTACTGTACATTAATGCATGCGTTATCGCATTCGAAAGTGGTATACTCGCCGTCCGGCCAGCATATTGCCTGTCCACGTCGGCGTAACGCTCGCATGCCGGCGCGATCATTCCGACTTGAACGCAGATATGGAGACGCCCTTTGACCACCTCATCGAACTACCTGGATATTGCGGTACTCCCCGGCGACGGCATAGGACGCGAAGTGATGGCGGCCTGTCTGGAATTGCTGGCGGCCGTCGAAACCAAGGCAGCCGGAGGGCCGGCCCTAAAAACCACGATCTGGAACGCGGGCGCCCAATATTACGCGACGAGCGGCGAAGCCTTGCCGGACATGACGCTCGATGCCTGCCGAAAGGCGGACGCCGTCCTGTTCGGGGCAATGGGGTGGCCGGATATCAGGCATGCGGACGGTACTGAGATTATTCCGCAGCTGGATCTGCGTATGGCGCTGGATCTTTACGCCGGCGTCAGACCCATTCGCTGGTTTCCGGGGCTGCCTAACGTTCTGTCGGACCCCCGGGCGCGCGACATCGACTTCGTGCTTATCCGAGAACAGACGGAAGGACTGTTCTATGCCAGGGGTAAGGGAGAGCTGATCGACGATCGCGATGCCTATGATACGATGCACATCAGCCGGACTGGAACGGCGCGAGTCAGCGATTTCGCCTTCCGTGTTGCCGAGCGACGGCGAGCGCGCGGCAAGAGAGCCAGAGTCACCTGCGTCGACAAGGCCAACGTGTTTGCCTCGATGGCCTTCTTTCGAAAAGTTTTCGGCGAAGTGGCGGCTCAGCACAGCGGTATCGAAGCGGATCACGCCTACGTGGACGCCATGGCTCTCACCATGGTGAAGAAGCCGTGGACGCTCGATGTCATGGTGACGGAGAACATGTTCGGCGACATCCTTTCGGATCTCGCCGCGGGTTTGATCGGAGGCATGGGGATGGCTCCTTCCGCCGACGTCGGCGATAAGCATGCCCTGTTCCAGCCGGCTCACGGCACAGCGCCGGACATCGCAGGCCAAGGAAAGGCAAATCCCTGCGCGATGTTCCTATCGGCAGCGATGATGCTCGACTGGCTCGCCGAAAAACACAATGAACCTCGCCTCGAGACACGAGCGCGCTTGATCGAGAGTGCGGTCGAAATCGCGCTGTCTTCCGGCGCCGTTCCGATGGAGCTTGGCGGCACGGCGGGCTGCGCCACGGTTACCCGTGAAACGATCGCGGCACTTTCGAGCGCCATGAAGGAGGTCGCATGACGGGAGGGTTCGTAGTCACCGTTAGCTTCTCGATCAAGGCCGAATACCGGGCGGATTTCCGCAAAGCAATGTCGAAGAACGCTGCCGATTCTCTCAAGCTCGAGCCGCAATGCCGTCTTTTCGAAGTCTGTGAGGCGAAGGAGGGGGCTGAGGTCTTCCTCTACGAACTTTACGACGTCAAAGACGCCTTCGACGCTCATCTCGCCACCGAACATTTCCGGAGCTTCGACCGGTTGGTTTCCCCATGGGTGGTCGACAAGCGCGTAACGACCTACTCGAAGGTCGACCCTGATTAGTAGGAAGGACGAACTGAAGCTGCCGCTAGGCTGCATCGCAGATGATTCCCCCATGGATCTCGCCGGCGGCGCATGAAAGGCTGAGTGCGCTCCTTTCAGTCGAGGTCGAGCCTCAACGCCGCGGCACGAGCACAAAAGAACATCTGCGAGGCATCGAGACTTTCCAGATCAGTTGACCAGAAATCATCTATCCGGAGGTATTTTTCGTTTTATCTCATCGGAAGCATCGTCCCATATAGTGGGAGAACCGCCGCTGACGTTGGTTGATTTCTCGCCGCGCGCTAGATCGCCGCAGTGACGCGCTATCGGATCCGGAAGTTTGTACTGTTCGGCAGAGGGACGAAAGATGATTCATAACCAATTGGCCAAGATCGTGTTTCTCGATCGCGACACCATGCCGTCTCAAGTCAACCTGCGACCATTCGCTTTCCCGCACGACTTGCGCGAGTTTTCTGCCACGAAGCCAGATGAGATCGGCGATAGAGTGGCAGACGCGCATATCATCATCACCAACAAGGTGCCGCTGAGCGCAGCAACGGTCGCTAGGGCGCGCAATCTCAAGCTCGTCGCTGTCGCGGCAACGGGGACCGATATCGTGGATCTTTCGGCCTGCGCTGCGAGAGACATAACCGTATCGAACATCCGGAACTACGCGACAAATACCGTCCCCGAACACACCTTTGCACTGCTGCTGGCATTACGCAGAAGCCTAGTCGCTTACAGGGATTCCGTGCGTTCTGGTCGCTGGTCGGCATCCGGCCAGTTCTGCTACTTCGATCATCCGATCCGCGACCTGGCCGGATCGGTTCTTGGCATCATTGGCGATGGCGCGTTGGGCAGAGCGGTTGCGGACATCGGTCGCGCATTCGGAATGCGAGTCCTCTTCTCGTCCTACAAGGGTATCTCTGGAATGGGACCGCTGTACACGCCATTCGAAGACGTCCTGCGCATGAGCGATGTGATCACCCTCCACGCACCCCTTACGTCCGCCACGCGAAACATGATCGCTGCTCCCGAGTTCGCGCTGATGGACCGCAGACCCTTGCTAATAAATACCGCAAGAGGCGGCCTTGTGGACGAAGCTGCCTTGGCTGAAGCTCTTCGCTGTGGGCACATTGCCGGCGCTGGATTTGATGTTGCTACCGTCGAGCCTCCGCCCGACGATCACCCGCTCGTGCGTTTGACCGATCTGCCGAACTTCATTCTTACCCCGCATGTGGCATGGGCAAGTCGAGAGGCCGTCCAGTCGCTCGCGGATCAGTTGGTAGACAACATTGAAGCATTTTGGAGCGGCCGTTTGAAGAATGTCGTAGGGCCGCCTGCGGCCTAATCATATTCAGAACCTCCAGGACCAATGAACCGAATGTGACAGCGAAGAATTGTTTTCTGGAGGTGTTATGGATTTCGGCCATCTGAATCGATTGTTTCCTACCGCTGATGATCCTGGCTTGCGCGAAGTTGCGATTGCACCCGTCGAGCAGCGCAGAATCCTGGTTGGTGGCGAGCTCCACGATTGGACGGGGCCGACTAAGAACGTCCTCTCGCCTGTACTCGTGCGGGGGAGCGATGGCGAATTGACGCAGATGCGGTTAGGTAGCCATCCGTCAGGGAAAGTCGAATCGGCTCTCGCCGCACTCGACGCAGCGGTAGCCGCCTACGACAACGGTCGTGGCGTCTGGCCGACGATGCGCGTTGCAGATCGTCTCGCCGCGATGCAGAAATTCGTCGCCCGTATGAGCGAATGTCGAACACTCGTCTCGCGTCTTATCATGTGGGAGATAGGAAAGACGCTTGCTGACTCGGAAAAGGAGTTTGATCGAACGATCGAGTACATCAGGCAAACCATCGAAGCTCTACGCAACCTCGATAATGCCAATTCGCAGTTCCAGATCGTCGATGGGGCGGTCGGCCTAGTGCGCAGGACGCCATTGGGCGTTGTTCTGTGCATGGGGCCCTACAACTATCCGCTCAACGAGACGTTTGCGACGCTGGTTCCTGCCCTGATCATGGGCAATACCGTCGTGTTCAAGCCGCCGCGCAACGGCGTTCTATTATTCGAGCCGCTATTGGAAGCGTTTCGTGATGCATTCCCGGCTGGCGCTATCAACTTTGCTTACGGCGAGGGAGCCGAAATCATTCCTGCCCTCCTTGGTACTGGGCAGGTGAATGTGCTGACGCTTATCGGCTCGAGCCGGGTAGCGGATCATCTCAAGAAAGTCCATCCAAAGACGAACCGTCTGCGCGCAGTTCTTGGACTCGATGCCAAGAACGCCGCAATCGTCATGCCTGATGCCGACATAGCACTTGCTGCGCGCGAATGTCTGATGGGAGCACTCACGTTCAATGGTCAGCGCTGTACGGCTCTGAAGATGCTACTCCTTCATCGCGATATTGAACAAGCGTTTATCTCGGAGTTCGTTCAGCGTCTGGACGAACTTAGAGTTGGAATGCCATGGGAATCTGGGGTGACCTTGACGCCGTTACCGACTCTGGAAAAGGCGAGACAGATGACTGCGCTGCTCGATGATGCCGTCAGCCTCGGCGCACGCGTTTGCAATTCGGGGGGAGGCGCGGCAGCCGGCACTCTGTTTTATCCGGCGGTTTTGTATCCGGTCACGCCGGCAATGCGATTGTATCGCGAAGAGCAGTTTGGTCCATTAGTCCCAATAATGCGCTTCGACGATCCTGATATTGCACTTGACTACGTTGCGACCTCGGACCACGGTCAACAGGTCAGCCTGTTTGCGCGAGATCCTAGCCTAATAGGTCGGATGGCGGACTCGCTCGTCAATCAGGTCTGTCGCGTGAACATTAACTGTCAGTGCCAGCGCGGACCCGATGTGTTTCCTTTCACCGGAAGGAAGGACTCCGCCGAAGGTACGCTGTCGGTTACTGATGCGCTGCGCTCGTTTTCTATCCGCTCCATGGTGGCAGCGAAATACACGCCGCCCGCGCGCGATATCCTCAATGCGGTTGTCGAAGGCCACCATTCTAGCTTCATCCATACAGATTTCATCCTCTGACCTGATTCGCGCTTTGCGCAGGACGACGTCCCTCGAAGGGCAGGCCTCCGCCTCTGTTCTCGATTCCGTGCGGCAAATCGCTTGGGCCCGGATCGGCGGTGAGCAATATTCCGTTCGAAACTCCTAGGATTGCGCCTGCTTTGACCTGTGTCCCACGGTCGCACGCTGGTGGATCGGCCCAAGGCAGGCGCAGCGGAAGCGTTTATCAACCCAGCAACGCTACTCGTGGCGGTCATAAATCACCAATGACATTTAAGGGCCCTTCTGTCGAGTTGGCAGATGGGTCGTCATCCTCGGCTTTCACCCAAGCGGATGAAAAGCCTGGCTCCGGTGTGTCAATCACCCAGAGTTGCTCCTTGCCTTGAGCGTACTCGCATGAATGCGGTTCACCTAACTGGGCAAGTAATTCGTTTGATGCGAAATTTATAGTTCTTATCATCATAGTCTGAAGCGAGCGCATCTAAGCGGCGCCGGAAGATGGGAGGAAGATGATGTCTGCGCACCAGACCTTGACCGATAGTGTGAACGGACGACGGACCGAGAACCGAGCCGTTGGTGGTCAGACGAACGACGTCCTTTCCGGCCTTAAACCCGAAATCTTCTTTCGCTATTTTGAAGAGATCAGCCGCATCCCGCGAGGCTCGTACAACGAGAAGCAGGTGAGCGACTATATAGCCAGGTTCGCGCGAGATCGTGGGCTCGAATACTTTCAAGACGACATTCACAATATCCTCGTGAAGAAGCCTGGTACGCGTGGGTACGAGAGCGCAGCTCCCGTAATCTTCCACGGTCATACCGATATTGTGTGCGAAAGCGATGAAGGCGTGGACCACGATTTCGAGAAGGAGGGCATTAAACTCCGCATCGATGGTGACTTCATTCATGGCACGGGCACGACCCTCGGCGCGGACAACACGGTGGGCGTCGCCCTCGCCTTATCGGTGCTGGACTCGACGGATATTCCACATCCTCCCTTGGAGGTCGTACTCACTGTGCAGGAGGAAGTGGGAAAGGGGGGTGCGCAGCATTTCGACGCCTCTCGCCTCACTGCGAAGCGGTTGATCGATTTTAACTGGCACGATCCCAAGAGCCTATTCGCGGGTTGCGCGGGCGATATCTCGGCCCGCTTCCGGATTCCCATCGAATGGCAGAAACCGCCGGCTGGCCTCACGACCCTGCGCGCGTTCGTGAAAGGGCTCAGCAGCGGTCACTCGGAGTTCGACATTCATCTCGAACGTGCGAATGCGATCGTCCTTCTCGCCCGACTCCTTGGCGCGCTCATCGATGAGCTGCCGACAAGGCTTGCCTTAGTTAAAGGAGGCGTCAATCGGTACGTCATCCCCGGCGATGCCGAAGCGATCCTGCTCCTGCATCAAGCTGATTTGGACCGCGCGAACGAAATCGTCAGGAGTGTTTCGGCGGATCTCAAAAAAGAGTTCCTCGTCAGCGACCCCAAGCTCGAGGTCGGGTTGGAGCGCCACACTGAAGCTGTGGAGCGTGTCTTCTCGGACGTCACCGCCAACTCGGCCGTGCAGGCCATCACGCTCACGCCGAATGGCGTCCAGAGCATGAGCCTCACCATTGCCAACCTGGTAGAGAGCTCGAATACGATCGCCTTGCTGTCGACAAGCGACGAGGAGGTGGAGATTGTTTCGACCATTCCGAGTGCGATCAGTTCGCGACGGTACGCGATCCTGAAACGCATCGAGCGACTGGCTGCACTGATGGGACGCGGAACAAAGGTTACGACGTTCGCCGATTGCCCCGAGTGGCCTTACAATAAGGACTCGAAGCTCTTGGCTGTGGCGACCCGCGCCTATGAGGAGACCTTCAAGGTCAAGCCGCATGTAGAGGTGTCCCACTCGAGTCTCGAACTCGGCCTCTTCAACAAGAAAATTCCCGGTATCGACATGATCTCGATCGGGCCCGAGGCGTTCGACGTCCATACGACCCGAGAGCGCCTCAATCACACGACTGTCGAACCAATTTGGCGGCTCTTGAGGGAAATCCTCCGCAATCTGAAAGAGTAGCGGCAGGACAACGCATCGAGCGAAACGGATCGTTTGCGACGCTCCGCGTGGGCGGAGCGTTCGGCGAGGGCTGCCCGCGCTTTGCGCGTGCAGCAAGTGCAGTACGGAAAAAACATCGGAGGGGAAACATGAGACGTTCTATTAGCGTGCCGTTTGCTGCTGCCTTTATGGCGGCGATGATCGTTCCGGGGGTGACGCGTGCCGCTGACTACGGCGCCGTATTTCCCGGAATTCTCATGGACAAAGTGATTCCGGCGACCGGTAAGGAGGCGAAGCCGCAAGCCAAGAGCAATCGGCCACTCAAGGTCGGCTTCCTGCCGACGGCCATGGACACCTACTATCAACGGGTCTTGGCTGGCGTTAAGGAGGAGATCGACAAGTTAGGCGGACCTGGCACGATCCAGTTGCTCGTTCAGGCGCCAAAGAGCCAGTCCGCGACGGACGATCAAGTCCGCACGATGGAGGCTTGGATCAACGAGCACGTCGACGCGATCGCTGTCGCTCTCTACAACGAGGGCGCGTTGGAACCCCTGATCCGGCGGGCGACTGAGGCCGGCATTCCCGTGTTCCTGTTCAATTCGCCCGTCGCCGACGATCCATACTATGTGAGTGATATCGGATACGACCAAAGCGACGGTGGACGTGCTCAAGCCCAGTGGATCGTAGACCACTACAAGGACAAGGGCGACGTCAAAATCGCCATCTTGGAAGGGCTGCCCGGACCGCATACGGCTCAGCGCATGAAGGGCTTCAATGAGATCATCTCGAAATACCCGAACCTCAAGATTGTTGCGAAGCAGCCTGCCGGCTGGGTGCGAGCGCAAGGTCTCAGCGTGACGGAGAACATGCTCACCGCGCATCCGGACATCGACATTCTCGTCGCGCTCTACGACGAGATGGCGTTGGGCGGCCTCCAGGCGCTGAAGGCAAGGAAGCTGAACGGCAAGATCGCGATCGTTGGGTACGAGAACATGAAGGAAGCCAATGACGCGATCAAGGTCGGCGACTTTGCCGCGACGGTGGATACCGGCGCCAAGGAAGAAGGGCGCAATATAGTCCGTGCCGTCGAACAGTTCGTCATGAAGGGCGAGGGCGTTCCGAAGAAGATCTTCGTCGCTCCGAAGACATACGATGCCAACAACATCGGCACGTTCAATCCGTCCGACTACATCTACGTCGCGAAGTCTACGAAGTAGTGGCTGAGGAGAGAGCCGCGCGTTGCGCGGCTCTCTACGTTGGAAGGATCTCTCTAATGAGTCAATCGGAACAAGCTCTGAAAATCACGGGCGTCGGAAAGAGATTCGGCGCGACCAACGCGTTGTTCAATGTTTCGATGACCCTCGCCAAAGGCGAAGTGCTCGGCCTGGTCGGGGAAAACGGTGCCGGCAAATCCACGCTGATGAAAATTCTAGCCGGCGCTCACGTCCCTGACCAAGGAGAAGTCGAGGTCAACGGCGTACGCGTCGATATTCGCGAGCCGGCGGATGCCCAGCGAGTTGGAATAAGTATCATCTACCAGGAGTTGAGTCTATTTCCCGATCTGAATGCCGTCGAAAACATCTTCATCGGCCGTGAAATCTCAATTGGCGCGACGCCAAAGCTCACTTCGCCACTTCGAAAAAAGACTATGCGCGACCGCGCGCAGCAGATCTTGAGCCAGGTGCTGAATGTCGAACTGGACCTCGCTTGCCCGGTCGGCTCACTCACGCTTGCCCAGCGCCAGATCGTAGAGATCGCTCGGGCGTTGAATTCGAACGCGAACATCCTAATCATGGACGAGCCAACCGAAGCACTCGAAAGAGCGGAGAGAGAGCGGCTTGTAAGGATCATCAACGACCTCAAGCGGGCAGGTAAATCCGTCATATACGTATCCCATAAGCTGGACGAGGTCCTGACGATCTGTGATCGCGTGATCGTCTTGCGCGATGGAGCGTGCGTCGCGGACCTGCCGGCATCGGCGCTTGACGTTAGCAAAGTGATCAGCCTGATGATCGGCGGCTCGCTTGGAAAGCAATTCCCGGCCAAGACGAGTCCAGGCGTGGATCCAATCCTCAGGGTAGAAGGGCTCTCTCGAAAAGGAGCCTTCCAAGACATTTGCTTCAACCTACGTGAAGGAGAGATTTTAGGCATCGCGGGATTGGAGGGATCAGGCAAGAGCTTCCTCGTAAGGGCATTGTTTGGAGATGGGGCAGCAGATGCTGGCAATATTTCCCTGAAAGGGAAGCCAGTCGCGATCGATTCGATATCATCCGCGATGCGCAGCGGCATTGCGTTTCTTCCCGCCGAACGAAAGACGCAAGGCATTTTTGCCGAACACAGCGTCGGGTGGAATTTGACTGCTCCTAGTCTGCCCAAGCTCGGCGGCATCCGCCTAAATCGACGCGCGGAGCGAAGCTGGTGCATCAAATATATCAAAGAGATGGGAATTAAATCCGAAGGTCCTCACCAGCCGATCGGGCGCTTGAGCGGCGGCAACCAGCAAAAAGTGCTGCTTGCAAGATGGCTATTGACCGAGCCCGAAGTGATGCTGCTCGAGGAGCCGACCCGCGGAATCGACATCAAGGCCAAGGCAGACGTCTACCAGTTGATCGTAGCCAGTTCTCGGATGGGCAAAGGGATCATCGTCGTGTCATCCGATAGCACGGAGCTGATCGGACTGTGCCACCGGATTCTCGTGATGTTCGAGGGAGAAGCTGCCGGAATTCTGGATGCGTCTTCCACGAGCGAAGAGACTATCGCCTCGCTTTCAATTCAACGGACATATGAGGGGAATCGTGGAGGATAGGTTGTCGGCTCAAACTCTGGACGTGAAATCGCTCGGCTCAAGGTTCAAGCTCTCCGGGGGCGGTAGTGGCATCTTGATCGCATTGATCGTGTTGATCGCCGCGCTCGGCTTGGCGTCGCCGCGTTTCCTGAGTCTGGGAAATCTCACGGATATCACGCGCCAGGCCGTTTTCGTCGCAATCATAGCATTCGGCGCGACGCTCGTGATCGCCATGCGCGGCATAGATCTTTCGGTCGGCTCGACCCTTGCCTTCACGGGTCTAATCGCTGCGGATCTCATGAACCGCGGATTCAATCCATTCGCCAGCGTCGCGGCAAGTCTCGCCGCTGGAACGCTGATCGGAATTGTAAACGGTGTGTTGGTCGCGAAAGTCAGGATTGCCGACTTCATTGTAACCATGGCGATGATGGTCATGACGCGCGGTTTGATCATGGTCTACACTGAAGGCATTCCGCTCACGGGTTTGTCTACCCCGACCTTTCAGGTGTTCGGACAAGGCTTCGTCTGGCTTGTACCAATGCCGGTGATAATCACCATCGCGACGTTTTTGGCGATCTATTTTCTGCTCTATCAGACGCGGTTTGGGCGCTACACCCTGTCGATTGGCAGCAACCCCGAAGCCGCGCGTCTGGTCGGTATAAGGATCGATCGCATCAAGATCACCGTGTACGCCCTGACGGGATTTCTGGCGGCTCTTTCGGGTGTTCTTCTCACATCTCGCCTTGAAGCGGCGATGCCGGAGGCTGGCGAGGGATATGAACTGGACGTGATCGCAGCCGTGGTCATGGGAGGAACGAGTCTAGCCGGAGGAAAGGCGTCTCTGTTGGGTACCGCAGCCGGTGCGATCCTCATGGCCGTGGTACGCAACGGCCTCAATATTCTGAACGTCAACACCTTCTGGCATCAGGTCGTGATCGGCGCGATCATCCTGATGGCTGTGTGTGCCGACAAGTTTGGCGGGCGGTTGAAAGAAGGCTAGGGCGAGGAGAATCTGCTGTGGGTTTTGCTCTCGGCCCGATTGAAAATAGCTCGCGGTATCCGGTCGCCGGCGTTGAGGTGCTGGATAGGCGATTTACCTACAAAATAGGCAATGCGCCGATTGAGCGCCTTGCAACCGGCTTCGGCTGGGTAGAAGGTCCGGTCTATTTCGGCGACAGCGGCTGTCTTCTATTCAGCGATATCCCGAACAATCGCATCTACCGATGGCTCGAGTCCGATGGACATTTAGGAATATACCGAAGTCCCTCAAACTACGCCAATGGCCATACCCGCGACGGGGCTGGACGCCTCGTGAGCTGCGAGCATCTCAGGCGCGTCACCAGAACGGAGTTGGACGGCAACATAACGGTACTCGCGGATCGTTATGAGGGAAAACGTCTTAGCTCCCCCAACGACGTCATCGTGACGTCGGATGGCGCCGTCTGGTTCACCGACCCGGGATACGGAATTGATAGCGACTATGAAGGCATCAAGCAGGAAGCCGAGCTCCCTCGAGCGGTCTATAGACTCGATCCGAGCGGCTCACTACGGTGGTCGCTGACGACTTCGTCAGGCCGAACGGCCTGGCGATGTCGCCTGACGAGTCTCGGCTCTACGTGGTCGACAGCGGCATCACCGACGGCGGCCCCTCCCATATTCGCCAGTTCGATGTAGTTGATGGACGCTTGAAGAACGGGTCCGTGTTTGCAGACGAGTTTGCTCCTGGTTTCACTGATGGACTTCGCGTCGACGTTCACGGAAACATCTGGTGCAGTATGGGATGGGCCGATCCTGTCGAGGACGGGGTTCGCTGCTATTCTGCGGAAGGCGCGCTGATCGGGAAAGTACATCTTCCTGAGACCTGTGCGAACATCTGCTTCGGCGGCCGCCACAAGAATAGATTGTTCATGGCGGCAAGCACTTCAATCTATGCCGTGTGCCTGAACACGACAGGGATTTGACCGGGCTCGACGTGCAACAGGCGTCCTGAATAGGGGGATACGAATATGCTCGAAGGCAAGATTGCCATAGTTACCGGAGCGGCCAAGGGAATGGGGGAAGTTCACGCTCGCGAATTTGCGAAGCAACATGCGGCAGTCGTGCTAACCGACGTTGACAGGGACAACGGTGCCCGGGTCGCCAGCGAGATATCGTCATCGGGAGGCAAAGCCATCTTCGTCGCCCATGATGTAGTTGATGAAGGGTCATGGATCAATGTCATCAAGGAGGCACAGCGCGCTTTCGGATGCGTCAATGTCCTCGTCAACAATGCCGGGATACTGATTCGGAAGACGATCGAGAGTCTCTCTCTCGTTGACTTCAAGAGACTGTACGACGTGAACGTCGCCGGGACGTTTCTCGGATGCAAGTTGATCGTTCCCAGTATGAGGCAGGCCGGTGGCGGCTCGATTGTCAACGTTTCCTCGGTGTCAGGTATCGTGGCGAATATGCCCGGCATGAGCGGCTACTGCGCCACGAAAGGCGCGATCCGCATGTTGACCAAGGCTGCTGCTGTCGACCTATGGCAGTATCGGATCAGAGTAAACTCAATTCATCCGGGGACAATCAGGACCCCGCTCAATGAAGATTACTTCTCAGATCCGGATCAGACACGGCTCATTCTGGGAAGCACGGTTATGGCAAGACCCGGAGAATGCTCTGAAGTCGCGGCAGCACTCACTTTTTTGGCCTCCGACGGATCCAGCTATATGACCGGGTCTGAACTGGTGGTCGACGGCGGTATGATCGCGGTTTAGTGCGCATAATTTCAAGACGCAAATATCATTCTGTGGGAGCGACAAAATGGAATCGAGGTCTAACCACTCGCGAGTCAGTCGCCGTGATCTGGTCAAGGGAGCTGCGGGCGGGCTCGGCGGAGCGATACTAACAGGACCGGCCGCTACGCCCGGCGAGGCGAAGGTAATCAAGTTTGATAAGCAGGCACCGTCCTACTATCGCTTCGCACTCGGTGAAGCGCAGGTTACCGTCCTGTCCGATGGCCCACTTCCACTTGGCGATCCGCGTGAAAGTTTTCTAGGGGTGCCAAAGGAAGAGGTCGTGCAGATGCTGGAGAAGAGTTTCCTCCCGATCGACGACGTCGTTCTCGAGCAAAATGCCCCGGTCGTCAATCTCGGCAACAAACTTGTGCTTTTCGACACGGGTATGGGGTCGCTCAAGCAGTTCGGTCCTACTACCGGTCGTTTGAGAAGTAGCTTTGCAGCGGCCGGGATCGCCCTCGAGGATATTGATGCCGTCGTGTGCTCTCACGCTCATTGGGATCACGTCGGTGGTATTTGGAGCGATGATGACAAACCAACATTTCCGAACGCTCAGATCTATATCAGCCAGGCTGACTACGAGTTCTGGACCGACAAGAGCAAGCTTGGCACTGACGTCGATGGTTTGGTGAAGGCCGCAATCCGCAATCTGCCGCCGGTGCGCGACCGGATCGTGTTCTTTAAGGATGGAGAGCAGTTCCTGCCAGGGATACACGCAATTGCCGCGCCCGGTCACACTGTGGGGCATCACTGCTTCATGATTGAGTCGGCGGGAAAATCGTTCTGCTATGGCGGAGACCTGACGCACCACCCTGTGCTCTTGTTCGAAAAGCCGAAGATGGAGTTTGCCTTCGACACTGATCCAAAGTTGTCGGCACAATCACGCGTCAGAGTCTTGGATATGTTGGCCGCAAACAAGACGCCGTTTATGTCTTATCATTTCCCCTGGCCTGGGGTTGGTCATGTAGGAAGGGACGGCGATGGTTTCAGGTACTATCCAGAGCCGATGCACATGTCGTCTCTATAGGGCCGGCATTATCCTTGTACCTGCGAGGGCGAACTGCGTCGTTCACGACGATTACCGTGGGCTCGCTTCGAAGAAGAATTGAGCATTTTTTGAGATGACCGACCGGCGTGTGCTTCTGCGTGCCATGTTCGATGCAGCCGTTGCTGCCGCGGATCCCCGTGTTGTGCTCGCTCCCCATCTCCCGCGGGAGCCAAAAGGTCGCGTAATCTGTCTCGCAGCCGGCAAGGGTGCGGCGGCTATGGCGGCAGCCACCGAGCGGCACTATCTCGATGATTTGCACCTTGATCCGAATCGACTGATAGGCATCGCCAGCACACGGCATGGCCATGCAGTGCCTACGCGTCGTATTAGTGTCGTCGAGGTCGGTCACCCAATACCCGACGAAGCAGGTTTGGCGAGCGCCCAGAAAGCGTTTCAGTTGGCAAGCAGCGCGCTGCCAGAAGATCTCTTACTCGTTCTATTGTCAGGTGGTGGTTCGGCGAATTGGGTTGCACCCGCAGATGGCGTCACCTTCGACCAGAAGCAGCAACTAACGAGGGCTCTATTGCGCTCCGGCGCTCCTATCGATGAAATAAATGTCATTCGGAGGCACTTGTCCCGTATCAAAGGTGGGCGCCTCGGTCGGGCAGGGAAGCTGGCCGAGATCGTCACACCAGCAATCTCTGACGTCCCACACGATGATCCTTCTGCCATCGCATCCGGGCCGACTGTGCCGGATCTGACAACCCTCGCGGATGCACGTGCAATCGTCTACAAGTACGATTTGCAGGTAGGCGATAAAATTCTGCGCGCGTTGCGGGATCCGAGAAACGAGAGTTGCAAGCCTGACGATCCATGCTTCGACCGTGCGCGCTTTAAATTGATTGCAAGGCCCAGGGCGTCGCTCGACGCCGCGATCGTCCATGCCAAAAAAGCCGGTTACGAAATCATGGATCTAGGTGCCGATGTCGAAGGCGAAGCGCGCGAAGTGGCCGCCATACACGCGAATCTCGCGCTGGACATGCGCCGAAACGGACGGCGGGTCGCTATACTGTCTGGCGGTGAGCTCACTGTTACAGTGCGCGGAAATGGGCGAGGAGGTCCCAATCAGGAGTATGCGCTCTCGCTAACCGACTCACTCAAGAATGTCACGGGGATTGCGGCGATTGCTGCAGATACGGACGGTGCCGATGGCGGCGGAGGTGCGGCGTCCGACCCAGCCGGGGCTATCGTGGATGAGCGAACGTTCAGCAGGATGAAATCACTTGGGCTCGACATTCAGCACTTTCTCGATGAAAATAACGCCAGCGCATTCTTTGCGGCAACCGGCGACTTACTGGAGACAGGTCCAACGCTGACCAATGTGAACGACATCAGAGTCATTTTGGTCGACTAGCACCTGCTTATCTCCGAGCTTGGCGCACAATTCAGGAAAAATGCGGTTGTGAACCTCGTATTTGTGTTGCCGATGCGTGAGGTCAGCCCCCGCAGTTTATGTGGGCCTTCAGAACGAGGACCATAGATAGTGCATGGCTCGCCTTACACTCACCCGTTCCGACCTTGGGGACTTGAACCTGTTCAGAACGATCGCGCGCGCCGGCGGCTTCCGTCGTGCCGCTCTCGAACTCGATGTCTCAGGATCGGCACTCAGCCATGCGATGCGCGGACTTGAGACGAGGCTTGGTGTTCGTCTGGCCAACCGCACGAATCGAAGCGTCACGCTGACGGAAGCGGGCCAGAAGCTATTGGCGAGCCTGGAGACGGGGCTTCGAGGCTATCGAGAGCGGGATCGAGAGCCTCAACCTTCATCGGGGTACACCGTCAGGTCGTCTGCGGATCAATGTCCTCACCGACGCAGCTCGGCTTGCTTTCGGCCCGAACCTCGCAAGATTCATGTTGGATTACCCGGAGGTGAAGCTTGAGATAGTCGTTCAGGACGAGTTCATCGATATCGTTGGCGGCAGCTTTGATGCCGGCATTCGCGTCGGCGGGTCCGTTCCTGAGGATATGATTGCTGTACCGGTCGGCGCAGATCTTCGCTGGATCATGGTCGCTTCGCCAGATTATCTGGCGCAGGGGCCGCAATTGAAGACTCCGTCGGACCTGTCTTTCCACCGATGTGTTGGTCAGCGCACTGGTACAGGAGCGATCTACCACTGGGAGCTCGAGAAAGGCTCTGACTGCGGACAGGTTTCAGTGGAGTGGGCGATCGTCGTCAACGAGACGGCGCTCGCGATCGAAATCGCAGAGACCGGTACCGGCATAGCCTATTGCATCGAACGGCGCGTCCAGGATCAGCTCAAATCCGGGGTGCTGAAGGAAGTGCTGCCGAAGTGGAGTTCGTTTGGGCCCGCCTTTCATATCTACTACAGTAGCCGCAGGCAGGTGCCGATCGCGCTCCGCGCCCTGATTTCCTTCTTGAAGAACGAGGTGCGGTGACTTCACGCGCGTCACGGTCATTGACTTTTCCGAGGGTACTCCATCTTGTACCGAAGATGCATCACGCCGGTCTGACGCATTTCCGACGAAATCGTCGACAATCGAAGCCGGCCGGCAAATCCGTCTGGCCGCGCCCCGAATATGGTTTGACAACCGGTCCGACCACAAATTGCTGGGAAGAGGAGCAAGCTGATCTCGTCGACGAGGCCTGCCTCAAGGAATTCTGCGTTCCTGTGTGCGCCCCCCTCAAGTATCAGCCGCTCGATCCCGAACTTTGCGTTGAGTATCTCAAGCCCCTGGAAGAGATCGATCTTCTCGCCGTGGGCGATAATATAGGAAATGCTGTCCGAGGCCAGGTCGACCAGATGTGCGTCCGGAACGTTCCGCCCCAGCAGAACAATCGTCGCCGCCCCATAGGTCGTCGGTCCGGTCCAGTGAAGCTTGCCGTGGGGGTCGATCAGCACGACATATTCCTCAGCACCGCTGCGCGCCACACGAACCGGACGCTCGACGGCGGGCGTATCAATCGGCGCGTGCGGCCCGCCGTCAGCGAATTTGGCTCCGACCGCTCGTCCCACGATCCAGGCGTCTGCGCTCAACTGTTCGTGCACACGGTCATATTCCGCGATCAGCGCGTCGTTGGGCTGTCCGGTGGACGGGGCCCACTGCTCGACAAGAAGTTGACCGTCAAGCGGGCCCATCATCTGGCAGATCACATAGGGCTTCATGCGCCCGTCTCCTTTGCTACAAAATCGTCGAAGCGTTCCTTCCAGGCGGGATGCCAGCGCGACAGGGCGGGACGGTTCTCCGTCATGTCCGTGGCGCCCCATAGAATCCGCGCGGCGTCGAGCTCTGGTGTGACGGCACCGTCCGGACAGATGACATAGAAGTCACCTGACTCAACTCGAGGGATCATTAAGTCGATCACCTGGTCGGCCGTCCACGTGCCGGCTGGCTGCTTCCCGTCGGGCGCGTGAGTCATTCCGGTGTAGGTCCATCCAGGAACAAGCAAATGGGCCGTCACGGCGTCGCTCTCTCCCCGCAGTCCGTGAGCCAGTTGCTCGGTCAAGGTCTTCACGCCGGACTTGGCAACATTGTAAGCGGGAAAGCCCGGCGGATTGGTGATGCCCTGTTTGGAGCCCGTGTTGATGATCGCGCCGCGCGATTGCTGAGCCAGCATTGCTTCGGTGCGTGCACGCCATTCACGACGCCCCAGAGGTTGACCTCGATGATCCGACGCCAATCGCTCAACCCGGTCCAGTTACCGTCCTCCCGACCAATGGCGGCATTATTCATCAGCACCGAGACCTCGCCGAAGGCGCCGATGGCTAGGTCGCGCAAGCGCTCCAAATCATCGAAGCGAGTTACGGTCCCAGCTAGGTGCCGGACCTCGGCATGAAGGCCGCTCGCGACGCGCACCAACTCAACCTCGTCCTGATCGAACAGGACAGGACCTGTCGCATACCGAGGGTAGCAAAGCGTTCCGCCGCCGCACGCCCGATGCCGCTGGCTGCGCCGGTAATGACGGCGACATTGCCTGCGGCAAACAATGCGGGTCGTCCATCTCTTTCGTGCATCAGTGGTTCCTCGTTTTGAGTATGAAGAAGTGCTGCTCCTGGGCCGCCCTGCATCCCGGCGATTGGAAACCCAACGCGCCGGGTGAGACTTGAGTGACGATTGGCGCCGCAAAGTGTTTCTGACCACGCCGCAGATCGCCCAGAGCCTCGACGTTGATATCGGGTTCTTCTACCAGAGCGCACCTGGCACAGATACCAGCAGAGGCCAGGCGGCTCGTCGTGCCCGCTGGGAGCCGTGCAAGCAGTGCAGATATGACCATTACAATAAGTCCCGCGCCTGCGAGCGCCGAGCCAACGAGACCGGTCGAGGGCCATCCGCAACCGGCGCTGATGGCCATTCCTCCAATCCAGGCTCCGATAGCGTTGGAGAGATTGAATGCCGAATGATTCATGGCCGCCGCCAGCGATTGAGCATGTCGCGCGACGTCCATCAGACGCGCTTGAAGAGCAGGCACCAGGGCGAACCCGATGCCGATCATGAGGAGCGTGAGGCCAGCGGCAACGGGGCCTTGCTTCACCGCCGCGGCGAAGGCAGCAAGGAAGACCACATTCCATATGATGATCCCGAAAATTGATGGGATCAACGCGCGATCAGCAAGCCATGCTCCGGCGACGTTGCCGGCGATCATACCTAGCCCCCAGAGCGCCAGGAAAACCGGAACATGCGCGGCGGTGACACCCACAACCTGGGTCAGCGTTGGAGTGATGTAGCTGTAGACCGCGAACATCCCGCCGAAGCCGATCGTGGCCACCCCGAGTGTCAGCCAGATCTGCACGTTGGAGAAAGCGGAAAGCTCCCGCCGCAGGCTGGCCTGCTTGTCGGCAGCGACCATGCGGATGAATATGCGGATCAGGCCAATTAGTGCCAGCCCTCCGACGGCCACCAGCGCAAACGCTGAGCGCCAGCCGAAAACTTGGCCTAGCCACGTGGCCACCGGCACGCCGACGACATTTGCGGCGGCGAGACCGAGCATAACGCGGCCGATTGCCTGGGCCCGGTTTGACGGCGGGACCATGGCCGCTGCCACGATGGAAGCCGTACCATAATAAGCGCCATGCGGGAGACCGGCGAGGAATCTAGCCGCAGTGAGCCCGAGGACTCCTGGCGCTAGTGCCGACGCGGCATTGCCGAGCAGGACAATCGAAGCAAGCACCACCAACAGCGGCCGCCGCTCCATTCGAGCGTGAGCACGGCGAGTAATGGAGAGCCGACGACCACGCCAAGCGCATAGGCGCTGATGAGATTACCCGCCTTGGGTATTGAAACGTCGATGGACTCGGCCATGCCGGGCAACAAGCCCATGGCGGCGAATTCGCCGGTGCCTATGAATAATTCTCCCAGGGCAAGGACGACCTGTGCAGCAGCGAGCCCGTGCGGAGCCGTGATTGCGTTATGTTTCATAGCCGAAGCAATTCTCTTGTCTGTGCGATGGCAGTTAGACCGCCCATGAAGCGAAGATGTCCGACCGCATATGCAGCCGCTTAGTTTCGACCGCGATACCAAACGCCCTGAGACGCACGCTTGGCTGTCGACCCACAATGAGGCTTATCCAGCCGTCCAGCATGGCGTTGGCGAGGCGATTGTGTCGACGCGCACGTCGCTCGCGTACAAACTCGCGTGTGAGCTCGAGTGTGTCGTCTGATGCATCTGCGGCAAGCTCGGTGATAACGATAGGCTCAACCAGAAGCCAGAGCTGTTCAAGACGGTAATCGACGCGCAGGCCGCAAGCTTCGCTCCAGACGACGTCAGTCTTGGGTACAATGCCTGATACGACATCGACGGGCTTGGCGGTCGCGGTGTTGAAAATCGACGGCCTTACCTCGCCGAGTACCGGTCGCAGACGCACGCGGTTGCTCCGACGTTCCAGGGTTAAGCTGGGCCGGCCTGCAATTGCGCGGAATAGTGCGTCGCGGACTTATTCTGTTCCGCACAGCTGCAGAGACCTTGCGGACCATCGCTGCCGACCCCAAGCACCTCGGTGCCGAGATCGGGTTCTTTTCCGTCCTTCATACTTGGGGGGCAGAACCTCCCTTCACCATCCCCACCTCCATCGCGTCGTTCCTGGAGGAGGACTGTCTCCAGATGGCAGCCGCTGGATCGCGTGCCGGCCGGGCTTCTTTCTTCCCGTGGCCGTGCTTTCTCGCCTGTTCCGGCGGCTATTTCTCAACGCCCTGCAAAAATCGTTTGATACTGGCGAGCTACAATTCTTCTCGTCGCTGGAAGCGTTGCGTGATCCGGCTGCGCTTCGGCGTTATCTGAACGAGGTCCGCAGAATCAATTGGGTTGTCTACGCCAAGCCGCCATTTGGTAGCGCCGAACAGGTTGTGCACTATGTCGGCCGCTACACGCATCGGGTGGCGATCAGCAACAGCCGTATCGTCGATATCGAAGTCGGCAAAGTGCGCTTTCGATACAAGGATTACCGCCGCGGAAGCCAGCAGAAAGTAATGACGCTGGACGCCGGGGAGTTCATCCGGCGTTTCCTCATCCATATCCTGCCCGAAGGCTTCAAACGCATTCGCTACTATGGTTTTCTGGGTAACCGCTACCGCAAGCAAAAGCTCGCTCGCTGCCGTGAACTGCTCGGAATGATATCCGCCGATGCTCATTCGAACCCGGAAGAGCCATCCGATTGCCCCGCGAAGGCTGAGCACTGCAATGCCGCTTCCTTGCGTCAATGTCCATCCTGTCATCAAGGCCATATGGTGTGCGTCGAGGTCTTGCAGCCAGGTTCGTTCAGCGCCACTCGTTCACCGGACATTTGTTGATGCGAGACCTCAATCAACCAAGAACCGCCACCTTATTGCGCAATTCTTCCGGCCGCCGTGGCAGCCGATAGATGCCCTGTTGTCGTTCTTCCGACGTCAACCCTCCGGCGTTTCGCATTTTTCGGCTACTTCGCTTCCCAGATGTCCCTTCCACCCAGTACTTTCGGGTAATGTCCCTTTGGACTTGTCTCCAGTCCAGGTCACGACGTCCACAAATAACGGCGCAGTGATTCAACACCCATAGCTGCAGCGGCGTGCCCGCGGCTTCGTCCAACACGTTTTTAGATTACCGGCGCCGCTCGCGAGTGCTCGTGTTGGGTACCGAACCGCGCGCCGCCAATCTAAAAACGCTCTCTACTATGTCGAGATTTACATAAGCTCGACGACCGGCCGCTGAACGGGTTCCCGCCGCGGCCAGCTGTGATTACGCCTCAAGCGACCGGCGAAGCGAGCGTCCCCAAATCCATCTGGTGGTCTTCGCCGGCATCCTGCAAGCCGATTCCGACAAAGCCGCTGTTCGACCCACCCAAGAACACACTGCCCATTACGTCGGCGTGTTGCGCTATGCCATGCCCGGAGAGGCTTTTTCGACTCGAGCGCGACATTAACGGCTGTGAGGCTAAGCATCGGCGCGCCCTCCGCCAGGAACAGAGCAGCCGCTTCTCGACGACATGCACGCCTGACCGCTGCTCGAGCGGAAACCCTCTCGCGCTCGTCCGAGGTGCTCAAGCCTATCAATTATATGCTCAGGCGCCGGGACGGCTTCGCTCGCTTCCTCCATGAGATCGCCCAGCCGATTCCTGATGGCGCGTTCATCGTGGGAACGGAGCTTCGCTCACGCTGATCTCAAGTTCGGCCGAGTTATGAAGACGCTCCGGCGAGCGCGGCGCCGAACTGCGCGCTCTCGCGGCTCGCTCTACCGTTTCGGAGAATTTTGCTTCCGTTTATTTGTCGGGGTCAGCTTACGGACAGCTAAGCTGCTTATCGGCGGAGCCAGGTCTAATGACCTGAACACAATGCAACAGCCATAGGAGTGTGGTCGTCATGGACGGTCGAATTAACAGTTGGTCCGATGTTCCATCCGCTGATGAGTATCATTATGCGAGCTCCCCGGAGCACGGGAATGCTGACTATTTCGCGGACGCGTTCGGTAGAATGGGATTGCAGGATTCGGGTGCCAGCTCATCCTCGCAGCCGAGTTATCACCTGACTTCAAGATCTCCCGTTGTCGAGATCGACCAAGCCGAATTCCGGGAACGGGTGAGGAGCCTTCATGGTGACGAGATCAATCATATCGCCAACAATCCGCAGGAATACTCGGAATTTATATCCGAAAGAGCTAGGCGGACCGCGCACGTTGCTAGCAATTACGGGATCCGAAAGGATTCTGATGCCGCGCGATATTACAGCTACCAATTAGGAAATAGGAGCGTCGGTCTCCAAAGAACGGAAGCCGGGTTTCCTATGGCGACTGAGTTCACCACCGACCGGTGGCAACATCAGTTCCCCGGACGAACTCACGTCACATCAATCGTGGATTTTCAGGTTGCTCATCCGCTCGTTGGAAACGCTGGCGATATTCTGCTCGAGCACCAACTACAGCAAGACGGCGAGCGGCCGCTTGTGAACTGGCGTCCTGCCAGTGACGAAGCGAGAGCCCGTGCAGAACAAATGGGCTTCGTTGATGTAGATCACAATGATATGGTACTTGATCCCACCCAGTCCAGACAGTGGAGATATAGGGATGGTGAATGGCAGCGTGCAACCAATTCGCCGATGTATCTCTCCAAAGTCAAAACGGCGAGCGACGATGAACCTTCACCAGAGTCCGACTCGGATGGAGACTTTATGTGAGGTGAAATCTCCACCAATTCATTGAAGTGGAGCAGGAGCGGAGACCAGCCAATACCTGCGGCTTACGATAGAGCCTTGCAGCTCAATCCGTGAGGTGCACTGTACTGACCGTACCACGGCAGTTTACGAGAGTTGGTGCCTATAATAGCACAAGAGAAAACCCCGGCTTCCAACCGGGGTTTTCGACTGTGGCCCGGGCGGGAGGAGCGGATTGCCTATGGCAGGCGCGAGCGTCATTGTGTCCTCGGCGTCAGAATTGCTTTGGTCTTTCCGGGTTCGCTGGGTGAGCAAGGCTTTGTTAGCCCTTTTTCGCAGTGTTCGAGCTAAATCTTCGAGCAACGAGACCATCCACCCGGTTCGCCGACAGCGGACGCATGGCAAGATCCAGTTATAGCCGAGATTGAGGTTGAAATCGGTGGTGGCGAGCCGGGAATTTAAAAAGCATCCCCGCATCCGAGAAGCCAACCCTGAACAGCTCAAGGTTTCGGCATATTGGCGGCTCCGATGCTAAATTCTCGCGCCGTCACGCGTTGATTGATCTCCTGACTTTTCCAGGTGGGTCGAATGCGAGATCCACTCAGCTAACGACCAGCGCATCCAGTCAAGTGCCGATCGAGCCAGCCCCTCCGGCAGAAGACGATCCGCCTTTATTCGATCCATCCGTGGGGCGTCGAAGTCGCAAGACGAAATGGCGGAGTCTTCGAAATATTTTTGGATGGCGCCTCGCAGCACGGTTCTCTCCGCGCAAGTTTTATCGCCATTCTGCGCGTGAATCCTGCGGGCATGAGTGGCAGACCGCAGAATTTGTGCGTCGGATTATTACTGCTATGTTGCCAAATGCGTGCCATCCCTGGCCATTCGCGCATGTATGATTCATATGACAATCGAGTTCAATCTTATGTAACCAATCAAAAGTAGGGGTTTGGCGGAACGTTATTGCATTTATTGGACATCTGATGCCCGCTCTTAGAACCGTCAAACGGCTCCCATCAATAATTCTTCGTCAGCTTCGACCGAGTCTGCGCACCCAGATTGGGTTTTTGGGAATCGTGAGCGTGCTTGTGACTGGCGCGACTTGCGTTACCGGAATCAGTTATCTCGCGAAGGCGCAGAGTGATGTAAGCCAGAGCACCAATCTCCGCGCTCACCTAACGTCCCTTTCCGAGGCCTTTCTTGAGTCCCAGCAGCTAGCGTTGGAGTTTTTGCGCAAGCACGACGAAGCCGTGATCGTTCGACAAGCCGAGAGCGTCAATAACGCACTGGCGGACCTTGGCCAAATCGAGGAGCGGGCCGATTCCTTGCCCGAGGGCGATCCCTTGAGAGACGTGAAGTTCCTTCGCGCTGGAATCAACCTTTATGCGACTCGTTTTAATAACATCGTGTCCGCGCAGCGGGTGCTCGGGCTTACGGAAAATGACGGCCTCCAGGGTAAGCTCCGCGAAGCGGTACATCAGGCTGAAGCGCGGCTCGCACATTTCAATAAGCCGCACCTGACCGTATTAATGTTGATGATGCGACGGCACGAGAAGGATTTCATGCTGCGTCATGAAGAGAAGTATGGTGATGAACTGGAAAGGCGCGTCGTCGAATTCGAGGCCGCGCTTGCTGCTTCAGATCTTGCCCCGGAATCCAAGACTGAGTTGAGGACTCTGATTGCTTCTTATCGATCGAGCTTTCTTTCGTTTCTTGTATCGCAGCAAGCGCTGGACGACCAAGTTGACGATCTCCTCCAAATCTACAGCCGGAATCGTCCCCTTCTTTTGAAGGCAATAGCAGCCGCGGAGGCGCGCGCTGTCTCTGCTGAAGAGCGTGCCGTTCGCCTCAGAGAGACTTTGGGTTGGGCAATCGGGCTTGCAACGCTCGGGATTGGCTTCATTGCGGTGCTTGTTGGCCAGAAACTGGCGAGACTTATAAGCCACATGAGCGCGGCAATGCGTCAAATTGCGGCCGGGCAGTTCGATGTCACGCTGCCGGGGCTTGGCCGTTCAGACGAGATCGGGGACATGGCTCAGGCCATGGAAGCGTTTAAGCTGCGATCGAGGGAAAAACTGCAAGAGGAACTTGCAGCGAGTCAAGAACAGGATCGCGCGCTCGCGGAGCGCCGCAAAGCAGAGCTTGGGGAACTGGCAGTCAGATTTGAAAGTGCCGTCAGCAGCGTCATTAATACGATGTCGTCCGCATCGACCGAATTGGAAGCTTCCGCTCGGGAGCTGACGGAGACGGCACAGCTTACTCGGGAGATCTCTGATAACGTTGCGTCCGTATCGGAGGAGGCATCAGCCAATGTTCGGCTGGTTGCTGCGGCAACGGAAGAGATGATGGCGTCCGCTTCCGAGATCGGCCGCCAGGTCGCGCGATCGACAGAGATCGCCCATGGAGCCGTGCGAGAGGCTGAGGAAACAGACCGGCGGATGAGCCAGCTATCGGCAGCTGCAACAAAAGCCGGTGGGGTGGTTGACCTAATTGCAGCGATCGCCAGGCAAACCAACCTCTTAGCGCTCAATGCAGCGATCGAGGCCGCTCGTGCCGGCGGCGCCGGCCGCGGCTTTGCCGTTGTGGCGCTTGAGGTGAAGTCGTTAGCAACTCAGACGGCGAACGCGACAGCTGAAATTGGACAGCAGATTTCTGATATTCAGGCGGCGACGCTGGAATCGGTCGGCGCCATCACCAGCATTGGAAACAGCATTGGCAGAATCTCACAAATTGCATCAGCGGTTGCCTTGGCGATGGACCAGCAGGGCGCAGTCACGAAAGATATTGCTCGGAATATTCAGCATGCCGCCGCGATGTCGACGACTGTCGCAGGCAACATCAGGCAGGTCGCGCAGAAAGCGTTCATGACAGGTGCATCATCGTCGCAGGTGCTGACATCTGCAAATGTGCTTGCCCGAACCAGCCATCATCTAAAAATCGAGGCCGATGACTTTCTCACCGGGATCCGATCATGATCCTTAGGCAGAGATGTTATGCAAGGCGCGGCGAAGGCGCTCTAACGGCACGTGGCGCTTGCCGGCTCCTGTAACAGGCATTCTCCAGACAGGGCGATACTTGCATGCCCTGACCGGGTAAAGTCGGCTTACCGCTAACGAATGTTGCAGCTCTGCGCCAAGCGAAACACGCGACCGCGCCATCCGAGCAAGGTTCTTGAATTGTCTCCTTATCCTCTCCGTTGCATCCACACAGCTGCGCCGAAGTAAATCGCGCGATAGTCGCGGAGCGTCCAGCCATGATTGCGCCGCCAATGGAGGCTGGCCTTGGCATACCGCCCGACACTGCCGACAAGGCCCTGGCGGCCGAAGGCACCCCAGCGCGCAGGAAAGAAGGCAAGCGCAGGCAGGCCGGAAGTGCAGCGAGTTCCGTAGCCGGGCAGTCCGCTATGCCCGACGCCGACACGGCGCGAGCCGCTAAGGTTACTGTGCTGTCGGATCTGGACACGAAGAAACTCGCGAGGCTCGGAGGAGGCGCATGCCAGGACGATATCGTCGGCAATTGAAGGAGACACTGACGCGCCAACCTCTTGGAATTCGATCCGGGCAGTGAGAGCCATTTCGCAACGCGCCATACGAAGCCCGAAGATGCCGACCACGTCGTGGACACCGTGGTCGCGCGGCTGCAGAACGAATCTACGGCGATTGAGGCCTGTGTAGCCTGTCTCAACGAACCTCGCCGACCCCGCCTACTCATGGCTATGCAAGTGCCCGAAGTGCACGACAAAAAATCTCCGCCTCAAGGCGGTGTTCTCGGACGTTCAGGGCAGGCACATGCGTTGAAGGCACGAAAGGCTCGATCGCGGTCGATTGCATGAAGACCTACGCGTTCCGCTCACAGAAGTACCTCGAAGGGTTGTAGGAGGCGAGGAGTTCGCTCCCTTGGAGCCACCGCGCACGTTGAAGGGTGAGCCAGGAAAGCTGCTCGAGATCAAGCTTCAGCCGGCACCGCTGGGCAATTGGTGCGTACCAAATCCGATGTGGATGGCTTGAATGATTATCTCGAGCTTAAGTACTTGTGTCTCCGCATCTAAAGAGGCTCGGCGCTTTGTACTGCTGCCGATCTGGTGAAATTCTGGAAGGCGCTCAGGCCGTACGCCGTACAGATAAACAGATCAGTCATAGCGGGCCGAGCGAAGATGCTGCCCAAAACGCTGAAGTGGCTGATTAGCAAATCCGTTCGCTGCGCGCTCGGCCATCACAACCGAGCGATCCGCTTTGCGGATCGTCACTGATGACTCGGCAGTGTGCCCGGTGCGCGGTGGAGCTGCCCACAGATCACCACGTTCGCCGGCGTGGCCGGATAGGTAAGCGCGCAAGATCTGAGCCCACGACGTCCTGTCCGATGAACCACGCTGTGTGCGGATGCTGACAAGTTGGTTTGAGCGACCACGCTATAACGAAATGATTATCTGCTTTGGCATGGCTAATGCAACGGGCGGCTACACACTGGACCGACGTTATTGCGATGGATCAATCGCGGTCTGGAGAATCGCAAAAGATGGAGCGTCCGATGCACACGTCGACACCGACCTTATTTTTCATTGTGAATAAATTGCAACGGCGCTTGAAAAATGCTCTGACACTCCAGCTGAAATCCCGTCTTTGTCGACCCTTCTTTTCGCAAGTTCTAGCTGGAGTGCTTTTAGGGGCGCGGCATCCTCATCTCAATCGGTCATTCGCCCGCTAGCATGACGTTGATGTGCGCCCTCCTGTTGAACGGCGTCTCATCGGCATCTTTTGCAGGGACGCGGCCAACCAGCTTCACGCTTCCCAACGGCCTCCAGGTCGTGGTGATCCCGGATCACCGCACCCCCGTGGTCACAGAGATGATCTGGTACAGGGTCGGATCGGCCGACGAAACGCCGGGCAAATCCGGTCTTGCCCACTTCCTCGAACATCTCATGTTCAAGGGTACCGAGAAGCATCCCCTCGGCGAATTCACTCAGACCGTGCTCCGCGTCGGCGGCAACGAGAACGCTTCGACCTCCGTCGATTACACCAACTATTACCAGCGCGTGCCGAAAGAGCAGCTCCCGACCATGATGGAGTTCGAGGCCGATCGCATGAGCGGGCTGGTGCTCAAGGACGAGAACGTGCTGCCCGAACGCGATGTCGTGCTCGAAGAGTACAACATGGGCCTTGCCTAACAATCCAGACGGGCGGCTCCACGAACAGCTCATGGCCGCGCTCTATCTCAATCATCCTTACGGCCGGTCGGTGATCGGCTGGCGTCAGGAGATCGAAAAGCTCAATCGCGAGGACGCGCTCGTCTTCTACCGTCGCTTCTACGCCCCGAACAACGCAATCCTGGTGATCGCCGGCGATGTCGAGGTCGCCGATGTGCGTCCGCTGGTCGAACGCAATTTCGGCGCCATCCTACCCCGGCCGGCCATCCCGGCGCGGCGCATCCGTCCACAGGAGCCGGAACCTGCAGCGCCGCGCACCGTCACACTGTCCGACCCGCGCGTCGAGCAGCCCAGCCTGCGCCGCTACTATCTGGTGCCCTCGGCGACCACCGCCGCGGCCGGAGAGAGTGACGCGCTCGACGTCCTGGCGCAGTTGGTGGGGAGCGGCAGCAACTCGTATCTGTACCGCGCGCTCGTCGTCGACAAGCCGCTCGCGGTCTCCGCCAGCGCTAGCTATTCCAGCATCTCGCCCGACCCGACCCGGTTCGCGATCTCGGCCTCGCCGAAACCAGGCGTCGGCTTTGCCGAGGTCGAGGGCGCGATAGACGGCGTGATCGCCGACGTCGCCCGGAACCCGGTCCGCGCCGAAGATCTTGAGAGGGTCAAGACCCACAGCCGGTACGCGTGCCGAGCGCGCCGGCGATACGACAAAGGCGATCGAGGAGGAGGTCCGCCGTATCGCCGAGGATGGACCGACTCAGAAAGAACTCGACGACGTAAAGTCCTATCTCAAAGGCTCGCAGATGCTGGCGATCGACACGTCCTCCAGTTTGGCGCTGAAGCTGCTGCAGCATCAGGAGCACAAGCTGCCGATCGATTACATCGAGAAGCGCAACGCCATCGTCGATGCCGTGACTCTGGATGATGCCAAGGCGGCAGCCAAGCGGCTGTGGGGCCACGGGCTTTTGACCGTCATTGTCGGCCGCCCTCTCTAAGCCCGGTCTAACACCAAAATGTCCAGCTGGTCTAAACCGAGGGAGCTGAGGCTGCGAGGCTTCAGCTTCCTAAAGGGGGCGTATAAGGATGCGCCCTTAGAGGGCGATTCCAAACAACTTGCCGCAATTTTTCTAGCCCGAAAATCGCCTGATTAAGGCGCAGGTGGCACTGGCACCAAGCGTCCAGCCCTTCACCGCCCCATCGTGGTACCTGCCAACCAGCTCAATGCCCGCGCTTGGCGAATCGCTCGATGGCCTGAAGCTGCCTGCGTCCACTGTTCTTATCCTCACCGATGTTGGCCGTTGATGACGAGGACCGGTTGGAGACTTTCCGCCGCGCGGCGGTCGCTTGGTACTCTGCCGTGGTTGATGTGAACGGAGCATTGCAGCGCGATCAGCGCGGCAAGACGTTTGCTGCATCACCGTCGGTTTGGTGCGCTCTGGGCGTCGTCGATCACGAGGTTCTCCGCGAGCTGATGGGCGGACGACTTAAACAAGCCCCTCACTGCTGGCGCAATCAACCACGCCTTCAATGCGGCGGAAGATGCCAGGCTTGCGGGTGTCGATTGGTCGCGAGGGCCTCATTGGCTGAAGTTCGGCGCGAAGCAGGGCCATTCTGGTGCAATCGCTCTGGGTGGCCCGAAGGACCGGCTTCGCTGGTGTACAAGGCGCTTCAGATTGAAGGGGCGAAAGAAGTACCGCGGACCGCTCAACCCGGAAGCCGTGGCGATGATCAAGAAGCTCGCTCGCGATGAACAGTTGCATCAGCACCAGATCGCCGCGCAGCTTGAAATCAAGGCCGTATCAACGAGGTCCTCAACGGGCAGCGCTTCCCGGAGGTTAACCCGGCGGCTTGAAAACCGATGACGTAACTTGGAGAGGACTTCGGCCCCCATCTTCATGATTGAGAGCGCCAAAGAGGGCATAGCTATTCCGCATCAGAGTCATCTTCTACTGAGAAAGCGCGCGGTTCAACCAGCAGTCTCTAAGGTAGAGCTCAGTCGCGAAGGCGATACGCCGGTTGTCAAAGGAGAAGTCAAAAGGGCAAGCAAGCGACGCAGGCTTTTAGCTCATTGAGGTTGAATTTTCCGATCTCACCCCGCTGATGGATGCACAAGGAAATTGGCCATCTTGGCCTACTCGATGGAGAAACAGTGCAGGAGTGGCCTGCCGCGATGCTTGATTTTTAAAACTAAGGTACGCCCACCAAAACTGAATCATAGGTTAGCTACGACTAGCTTGCTCTCACATTCCTGTCTTCACGAGAGAACTGCCGGCTCACGGACAGAATGGAGCTTCGGCTTAAATCCAACTCGCGCATTTTTGTAATCTATCAAAATCGAGTAGAAAAGAGCCGTTAGCCCACCGATGTTCATTCCGTCCTGAGCGCGCATAAACTCACATTTATCACACATGATCAGAGACAAGCCTTGAACTGCAGGTGTCAATGCCTTGCTGCGTATGGTTAGTAATACCGTTTCTTTGCCGTCAGTTAGCGAAAAGGCAAGGTCAGCGCTCATCCCCTTGCAAGAAGACACCCAAAAATCTGGTATCGTTTCCGGCAATGTTTCGGGCCAATCGCGTTTCCGTAAGTAATTTTCGGGATCGCTTAGAAATACTGGACCCCCTGCGGTGTCGATCATAGCTACGGATGTGTTTTCTCCCTTTCCCGGCCAATCTGTTCTCTGCGCACCTATGACCAAGGATTGCGGTTTGAGCGCCATCCAAGCCAAATTTTGAAGGATCTTTAGCGTCGTCGAGAAGCCGTCCGGTTTTGCCCTGCATAGGGTAAGGTACGATCCAGGTGCAACCCGCAGCTTACCGCCTGAGGCAAGAACTTGATCGACGGGAGCATAGTCGATCTGAACGTAGTCTGCCCCGTATGAAAGCGGGGATCGCAGTTCATGCGAATCTCCGGCTGACCAAGGGTCTACACAGCCAATCCCAAAATTTGCTGTGTACTCCCCACAGTCATTCACGTCAGTGCAGGCGTAAAATGTGCAAGAGGATATCGTATGCGTGCCTCCCGCGCGCGGTAGCACAATTGGGCCTGTGACAATATTTGCTGGCGCGCCCCATGGTTCTCTGACATCTTCAGCTTCGATTTTGTAACTCTTTTTGAAATTGGGTAGTCGCTGGATCTCGTCAAATCGAGGCAAAATGAGAGTCGAGTTTCCAGAATCTACAAGCAGCTTGATATTGGGATGCCCGCCGCCCGCCAATCCCACGTGTACGTACGCGTCGAAGTTTCCATCCTTAGAGACGCTGTCAATCGGAATGCGAATATCTGCATCCGTGGCTATCGCTATCTCAGATGTCGCTTGACGCTTCTCAACTAGCAGCGTCAAAAAGCTCGAGACGGACTCAATCTCAGATCGATCTATCATAAGTGGCGGATGTAGCCTTGGGCCCGAACGGCTCATGCGTGTCTCCTCCCTATTTTAATGCGTCCGATACTCGCCCGCACCATGCACAAACGTACCACTTCGTGGGATGCGAAACTATCACAAGCCAGTAGGGATGCTGTGGGGCGGACATGGCCCCACGACCTTGAGTGACCACGCAGCCGCACTCTCCGCTGGCCCAGTGCGACCAAACGCTTGAGATACACGATACAGGCCAATCCGCAGCAAAAAAGCTGAGCAGAAGTCGCCGGCAATCAAAGTTTCCGAGTACTAGAAACGGGCAAGCCGCTCTGCCGCAAAGAATGTTTGAGCGCTATCAAAATGAGGAAACTCGCGTCATTGGCTGCCGCAGGGTGCGATGTAGAACTGGGCGCAGTTGCTGTTGGCGTCGCAATAGCAGACGGCGAGCGTATTGTGAGCGGGGCTCTGACGCGCCGCCCCCTATTCGCTTGATTTCCCAGGCCACCGCCGAAGCTCGAGCCTTCGGCACACGGGAAAGCGATCTTCGCCAGCACCTCTCAAGCAGCACCTCACCACGGAGTTGGGATACCACGCGATTGCGCTGCTTGAGCCTGAAATGGAAGTACAACTCGGACGTGGTTTACAGCGCGACGAGACAGATTGCGTGCGACTACCTCCCAGACCCCGTGCTTCGTCCATTTCGTCGAGCACGAACCAGAACGGACGGACCACGTTGAGTCACTCTTAAAGTGAAAACTTATATACTATTCTCGCTGAAGAAGCAGGGCTACGCTTCAATCGCATTTGTAGCTGTGACTTTTCCACCGAACCGCCTTTCTCTGTGTTGCAGAAGCTGGCGAAAGAGAGTTTTCGTATACGAGCCCCCTTATCCGGCTGCGCTGCAGGGCAGCGCCTGCGAGGGTCTGCTACTGTTTCCGCTCGCGCGGCTGGTCGGGGTGCACGACGTCCACTACGCGAATGTGGTCGTCCTTGGGCATCGGCCTGTTCGCGCCGCCGTTCGGACTTGTACGCGGTCTGTGCCATCAGCCGCATCAACCGGGATATGGGCATGAGGCCGATCGTGGGCTACATCATCGCGCTTCTGATCGGCACCCTGATCGTAGCAGCCGTGCCGTGGCTCTCGATCGGCTTCCTTTGACAAGCTCGGCGGGAGCCTCACGGAAGGCGAGCTTCCTGCTCAGGCGAATTTCGGCATATACAGCGGCAGACAGTCCCGGGCATGTTAGCCGACCGGATAAACCAATCTCGACAGCTTATCGACAGCTGAGCTTCCTAGTATGCGAACGTCTCGATCTAGCCGATAGAGCCGCCTTCTTGGCTGAGGCAAACATGTCATGAAGTTCAATGAACACAGAACGGGCCCAGCCTCGCGCTGGCATAGCTTCCGAATCCGAAAGCACCGAGCCAACGTCGGGGTCCGCTGGACGGTCCCCCTCATGCCTGCCGCAGTGGGCGTCAGTCCTGGCCCGATGGGCCACAGGAGCGGCGGCCGCCGACCTCGTCTCGTCCCAGGACCGCGTCCTAGCGAGCTGGGCAGTGGAAGATGGGCAGGGCGAAGACGAGAATCGGCAACAGGCGGTCATCCGGACGAGGGCATGGCGGGACGAGGGCAATGTCAGAGACGAGCTGAATTTGTCGTCATTGTCCCTGACCGCTTTGCCAGCCTCACTCCTGCCCACGCTCCGCACCCTCAACGTCATCGGTAACCAATTGAGCAGCCTGCCGAGCCAGCTTCCGGGCGGACTCCGGGACCTATACGCCTCTGACAACCGTCTGACTGGTCTGCCCGCCCTCCCGAGCAGGCTGAGGCACCTCCAGCTGATGGCTAACGAGTTGGCCAGCCTGCCGGCAGAGCTCCCATCCAGGCTCCGCAGCTTGACCGTCGATGGTAACCAGCTGACCGATCTGCCCGCCCTTCCGGCAACGATTGAGGAGTTTTCCGCCAGCAATAATCAGCTGATCAGTCTGCCCGACCTTCCAGCTAGGCTCCGCCGCCTCGACGTCAGCGAAAATCAGCTGACGAGCCTGCCCGATCTTCCAGCCAGATTGCGCTACTTGGACGCAAGCGACAACCAATTGACAAGCCTGCCCGAAATCCCGGCCAGACTTGGATATCTGGATGTCAGCGAAAACCGGCTGACGAATTTGCCCGAGACGCTCCCGGGCGGGCTTGAAATGCTCGGCGCCAGGAACAACCAGCTGACGAGCCTGCCCCTCGACCTTAATGACGCAGCTCGGCAGCGCGTACAGCATCGACCTACGGTCGAATCCGATACCGGCCCCGGTGCTGGCCGATTTGGCGTCAGCCACGCGTGGCGCGCATTATACCGGCCCGCAGGTTTTACTTTCTATGCCGCTACAACCGCTGGAACATCAGCCGCGGCTTCTGCACGAGGTTGTCGCGGATTGGCTCGCGGACGAGCCCGGCGCAGTGGATGCATGGCAGGGCTTCGCCGAAGAGCCAGGTGCGCAGGACTTCGCTCTCTTTCTTGAAAGGCTCGCGGGCACGGTGAACTATGGTCATCAGGCGTTCCGCGACCGGGTGGCCGAGAATCTGCTGCAGGCCGCATTGAGGCCACAGCTGCGCGAGCAGTATTTCGAGCTGGCCAATGGAGCGACTGCGTCCTGCGAGGACCGCATCACTTTGACCTGGAATGGCATGCAGACCGCACGCGTGAACGCTGATGTCAAGGACGGGCTTTATGACAATCGGCTCGACAAGCTGATCCAACATGGCCGTGTCATGTTTCGCTTGGAGGCGCTTGACGACATCGCGCGCGAGACGGTCAACTCGCTCCGTCGTACCGACCCGGAGGCCAATATCGACGAGATCGAGGTCTATCTTGCCTATCAGACCCAGCTACGGGATCGACTGGAACTGCGCCACATCGCCCCGGATATGCGCTTCTTGAATCTCGCTGACGTCACGGCGGACGACGTTGCTAGGGCTGAGACGTCGGTGCGGGAACTGGAAGCGACGGGTTTCGAGGATTTTCTAGCAACGCGCTGGGAGCCCTGGGATACGGTGGTGAGGCGGATCGCCCCCGATGATCATGTCGCGATGCGGGACCGGCTTGCCGATGCGATGGAAGATGAGTTTCCGACGCGCTTGAACGAGCGGCTCGCGGAGCATGGCCTGACAAATGATGTCGATGCCCGGAGGGTGGTCGGAGCTCAGATCCTCAGCGAAATCGCACGTGAGATCAAAGGCGAGCTGATGCACAAAGTTCTGCGGCAGCACGGCCTCGAGCCCTGATCGTGCGATACCCGCCCCAATCATGCACACGCGGCGTCGCCTTCTTAGAACTGATGGACGGCGGCATCGGCGTCGTAGACGGGCACGCCGGTCTCCGCGGACAATTTCGCGTTGCGGCGGCGACTAGAGCCGCCGGAAAGGGCGTCGGGCGTGAGCCAGATTTTAAGAGCCCTCGGCCTCTGACGCGGGCGCCTCTAGGTGCCAGGCCTGCTCGCGGAAACGGGAAAGTACAGTCCTCCAGCAGACTCTACTTGCGGTGAACCGATCCAGCCAGACTAACGGTCTCCCGCGCGCCAGTCCGCGCCATGAAGCCGCGTCATCTCGCGATGAGCGCGTCTGATGAGGGCACGTTCGAAGCAACGGCCGGCAGCGAACGACGCGCCGAGCGCGAGGATGCAGCCGAAATAGCTGTTCACCAGATCCCAGGTAGCGTTACCGGCAGCAACCGCGAGGAAAGTACCTGCAATGACTATATTGCGAATGCGTCCGACCATCTTGGTCCCGGGCAAAATACGAATTTCAAGCTTAGCACGGCAGCTATGGCGATAATCAGCGCAAAGCAGCTATCGCCTGCCGTCTTTCTGCTTAATGGGTCTTATGATGAGCCAAGGTCCACTTGCGAACAGCTCGCCCAGCGGCAGGGTCGTGGCCGACAGGCAGCGACGAAGCTCATTGAGCACGAGCCGTGCCGAGCGCGCTCGGAATAGGCATTCCGTCAAATTTCGAGACGACAAGACTTATCCTGACTGGAATGGAGGTCTGATCTTTGCGCTGAAGCCACCATTCGATCGCGACGTGACCTGACCTCATCACAACCTCGTTGGTCTCTTCGAACATCCGCTATGGAAGGCGACCGGTGCTGCGATGCGGATTGCCGAGAAGAAGGCATGACCGCATTGGTCGTAGCAGCGCCGATGCGTCGCCGATCCTTTAGTTTGGGTAACAAGTTTCGCCGATCCCTTGCTTCCTTGCCGCGAATCCTGACACGCGCCCCGCTCGGGAGCCACATCAGCAACAAGTATGCTGCAAAGCTCACCTGCCCCTATTCCGGTTGCGATCGTCAGGCGGACGGCGATTGAAGCGGACTGGGACGAGATGGGTGTCGCTCTTCCGGAGCTTGCCAGGCTTGACAAAGCGTTGCGAGCCTCAGAATGCGAGAGGCAACGAGATACTTCTGCAACTCGCGCGTCTCGGTCGCAGACGGGGCGGCGGCAGGTTGGAGTGCGCGCCGCCGGATGACAGCAGGCAATTGCGGGGAAAACAGGATCTTCGTGCGAGCTCTGATGTAGATAACACGTCTACTATTCTTTCGGTCATAGACAGACACATCAGCAAGCTGCTCAAGGCCGCCAGCGAAAGGGATAGCATCTCGATGTACGAGCCTGCCCCCGTTTCCAGAAGGCTAGGTTTAAGTCCTGGAAGGTATCCGTCCTCGTAGAGACCACGGATCCACCCCGCTGAACGACAATCGAGGGCTCGCTATCGAATACGAAGGAGACCTTCAGGTCGTCTGCCGGTAGCATGCTTTCCAGAGGCTCTATAGAGGTGTCCATTGCGGCAAGCTCGGCATGCTCCGCATCCTTCAATGTGTGAGCCAATAATCTCAAAGCATCATGCGTGTGATGCTGCCTACCTTCTGTTATGCTACAGATCTTCTCGAGCCCCTCTCGCGATCGATATGAATGGCCAGGCGTGACTGGCCCGACAACAGCTCGAGGATCGACTGAGGACTCTCAGTTCGTCGGCACCAACAGCGCGCCACCCGTTCGATTCATGAGCGATGCTCGAAAAAACGTAGTCAATGAGTGAACTGGCGAAGCGAAATTTAAGCTCAACATCGCGGCTAGGAATGGCCAGCTGTCGTAGGTCGTAAGATAATCGACCACCGGGGTGCTCAAAAGTGGTGCCGCGCCAAACGAGCTTCAATCGTTGAGGTTGTCCAGTGACAAGCCGAAATTTAGACTTACAGACTCGGCGTTGAAAGACGCCGACGAGCGACGGTGTTCGTCCGATCGTCGTGTGTGTTTGGCAGGACATAACGGACCTGGTTCGCATGCGCGAAGAGCGGCTGATTCTTGCGAAAAGATTTGACAGCGATGTATCGCGAGTGGTCGACGTTGTGGCGAGCTCGATGCAGGACATGCAAGCGGTCGCGTCGGAAATGACGGCTTCGACGGGAGATGTCTGTCTTCGCACTGAAGCGTGACAGCAATAGTGAAAAAGACCGAAGAACACTCGACCGCAGTCTCTTCGGCCGCTCAGGACTTCTCGGCCTCGATTTCAGAGATCAGCCGACAAGTGTCCAGCGCCGCGAATATCTCGCAAACTGCGCGCGGCAAGACCGCACATGCTGAAACAACATTAGGTGAGCTCGTTGCGTCGGTGACAAAGATCAGCAGCGTCGTCCAGATGATCGAAGGTATAGCCTCGCAAACCAATTTGCTGGCGCTCAACGCAACCATCGACAGCACGGGCTGGCGAAGCGGGGCGAGGCTTTGCAGTGGTGGCGGGAGAAGTGAAGAATCTTGCTGCGCAGGCAGCCAAAGCGACCAGCGAGGTTGATGCTCAGATTGTTGCCATTCAACAGAGGACGGCACAGGCGACCGCTGCGATGGGTGATATCGCCGACATCATCGAAAAAGTACAAGAGATATCGAGCGGCATCTCGGCGGCAATTGAAGAGCAATCGATTGTGAAGAACGACATCTCAAGAAGCATCACCAGCATCAGTGTTGATATGCGCGAAGCGTCCAGAGATATTGACCAGTTAAATGACGCCTCGCGCACCTCTGGCTCGTCGGCGGACCAAGCCATTGGAAAGGCGAGACATTTGAGCAAAAGTATCTCTTCATTACAGGGGCAGGTCAGCGACTTCTTGGCTCACATGCAGGCGTAGTGCGGCGCTTCCGGTCCAAGCGCAAGTCAGGAAACAATGCGCCATGAACGTCTGCACTCAAACTTTCTCGGGTCGGGCGCGTGGAGCGATGAGCCTCGGAAGTCAAAGTGTGCCGGTTCGTAGGCGAGGTCAGCAGCTGGCTGAAAGGGGGACCAACCAATGCTGTTACGAGGAGTCTATCGACGCGAATAAGAGGCCGCCACCCCAAAAACTAAGTACCCGTAGTTGCCGGAACGTTCCCATAGACGAACAGCGCAAGCAGCGACCGACCAACGCCGTTACACATGAAGGGGCGCCTGCTCAACGGGCTCTGAGGCTAGAATTCGAGCACGCTATTCGCCTTGAAGATGACTGCCTCGAAGAGCACACGTCGGCTATCCAAAGTCACCGGGCAGGTATCCTGCGGAGCACGGTGCCATTTGTACTATCCTAGTCATCAGCGATCTGCTACGCCCTCGGCATGATCGGGACGGTTCCATGAAAGACATCCTTGTCCACCTTGAGAGGCTCCGGGCGAACATCGCCAACTGCGAGGAGCTTAGACGATCGGCTAAGAGCGACATCAAGCGAAATGTCTTTCGCCGCGCGGCGGCGCACTACAAGGTTTTAGCCGGCGAGCTGGAGTGTGCATTAGCCGAAATGCAGACCAAAGAGGCTGGCGAGTAACGCCGCCTCAGTTGGCTGGCATGAATTGCACACCGGCTCCACCCTAACTTAGATTTCGAGCATGGGCAAAGAGCTAGCTCGGGGGCGAGAATCTTCCACAGTCGGCGTCGCCGCGATGCTCCTGTTCGGCCTTTGGTCCATCTCAAGTAGCGCGCGTCGGACGAGTGCTGCTTGTCTCGGGCAGGAACACCGAGTGGCGTGATGAGGCAGCCCTGGATAGTGTACGCATTGGCACGGGGCTGACCACCGTCGGCCTCGCAACCCTGCCGATGGCCCTTGGGTGAAGCCGCCCTAAGCCGAAAAAAGCCCCAGCATCACCAAGGGGAAGTGAGCTGGGGCAAGGCACCTTCTAGCCCAGCATCACGAACTGGGCTACCGGGAAAACTACGTAAGTCCTGCACTGTTCCCTGAGCCCTGTTGCTAGTCCTTCGGCATCCGCAGCCACAGCTCGACTTTTAACCAAACGATTGACGTCCAGATTAGCTCAGCGCGCGGCGGCGCGGCTATCGACAAGTACAACCCCCCGTTTATGACCTGTCATTTTTGACAGGTACGGCGCATCCTTAGATAGCGCACGATGACCTCATAGACGAGGGCCGTGGCCATGCAGCGTTACTACTTCCCGATACTCCACAATGGCGAGGCACAGCCGGGCGAGATGGGAGAGCTATTTGGCTCGGCTGATCTCGCGCTGAAATACGGCGCTCGTGTCGCTCAGGATATTGGGAGCGATCCGGAGTTCGACCCCGTTAGCGGCACGGTCGTGTTGGTTTTGGACGAGAGGGGTGCTGAGATCGGGCGGCAGGTGGTGATGCAATCTATCACACTGAAACAGTGGACCCGCCGAAGAGTCTCAAGAAGCCATAACTAAAATTATAGATCTGCGGAGCGGGAATGGCTAAAGCGTATGCCGCTCGGAATTCTGGCTGACGGGAGAGTTTGATCTCAACTGGCGAGCATACGGTCGCTACGGCAATAAACAGGCGAGCAGGCGGGCCTACGGAGATATCGCGAGCCCCGACGTCGACCACATCGCAAGCCGAGCTGCTGCGAGGGCCGCAAGTGCAAAGCCAGGACGGCGCCGGATGCCTCTAGAAAAGTGGCTGGAGCAGGAGCGATACGACGAAGCTGACCGCAGCGTGCAGAAGTTGCGCCGACCAGCACCGGTGGCGACGAAGCGGACGATGAGGAGGAAGTCGACCTGCGCAGGAAACACGTGCCAGATCACTTCGCTATCGCTGAAGGCGATCGTTGACAGCGCTGTCGTTGCGCGGGGGATGATCGTTGGTTAGAACTACAGACCGACCAGCGAGGCGTTGCGGTCCTTCTAGAGAGGACACGGCGCCTCACTTCAAAAGGTGGGCCAAGCGCAGTTCGGACGGCTCACTACCGCTTGTGGCGTAGACGAGGTGAATGACTCCTCAGATCTGCACGGGAAGTCATTCATCATGGTCCGGGACACATTTGCCGCCGTTGCCTAAAGGTACAGGCAGTTCTGACCGGGCTCCTTTCCTTCCGGCCTATTGCCGCAGCTAAGCGCTTGATCCCCTTAGCTATGGGGCCGATTTCCAGGGGGGGCGTGGAGGCCACCGCAATCTCTCCGACGATGGCCGCCACGTACCGGGCCCACAATCGCGCGCGCGAAGCCGCAGATTTTCAGATTAGTTTCCCCCTGTGTGCAGCCGGCAACGGCCACACCAAGACCGCTGAAGCGGCAAAAACGAAGCCCTTCATGGGGTGCACTTCACGTGAATACAGCAAACGACACCTCAAGGGACCAAGCGCGTCACCCTGCCAGGGATCCTCTTCCCCAACGCTCTCAGCAGGGTAGGCCATGCTCTGGAGGGTGAAGGCTGGGTCGTGAAGGGGACCGTCCGGGACGGAGGCCAACCCGCTGCTGACGTTACCGCTGTCCGGCGACAAGACAGGCCCGTTTCGCCAGATCGGACGGTCCGTTTACCGCGCGGCCAAAGCAGGTCCAAGAAGCAGGTGGTGCTGCGCACTCTGCTCAGTTTTGCGAGGCGACCGCCAATCCTGCGATGGAACGAAAGAAAGCTTTACTCCCCACCATGCGCCGACATCTTAGTTCACCTTTAACGGTCGCGCCATGGGCCTCTATGCCAAGTCGAACGCAACCTGAAATTACACTCGATACCCCTCTTCGCCTCGTTGATGCCGTGAAGATCGCGTTTCCTATGGGAGGAATTTCGGTCGCCGGTCTACGTCGCGAGCGCGATCGTAACCGATTGGTCACCGAGAAGATAGCGGGCAAGGAATTTACAACCCTGGCTCATATCCAACGGATGAGAGAGCTATGCCGCGAAGAACCAAGGGAGCCCGACTTCAGCTCAAGGCTGCCCGCCGGAATAAGAGCGGAAAGATCACCCACCAGGCAACCTGGATCATCAGAGACAACGGCCGGGATGTCAGCACAGGCTGCGTTGCAGATGAGATTGCGGCCGCGGAGGAAAAACTAAAGGACTACATAAGCTCTAAACACACGCCGAAGCGACGAATTCGCCACATAGATGATATCGCAGTTGCGGACGTTCTCTCGATCTATTTAGACGCGCAATTGGACAAACTTCGCGAGCGTTTCAGCGTCGATGGCGAGAGCGAAAATGCCATCCCCGATATCCGCAAGTTCAAAAAGCGGATCGAGCGGTTGAACGACTGGTGGGGAGCAAAAATGCTAGGCGAGGTAAACGGGGAGGCGTGTCGCTCGTTTGCCAAGAAGCGCGCCACGAGGGGAGGCGCGCGCCGAGACCTTGAAGACCTCCGCGCAGCCATTGGTCACCACGCGGCCGAAGGATATCATCGGGAAATCGTCAAGATATCGCTGCCACAGAAGGGCCAACCTCGGGACAAGTGGTTGACGCGGAGCGATGCGGCGAAACTGATTTGGACCTGCTGGCGCTATCGCGAAATGCAAAAGGGCTCTCGTCGGCCGACCGACGATGTGAAGGTCCCGACAAGCAAGCGTCCACTGCGCCATCTTGCACGGTTTATTTTATTGGGGATCTACAGCGGAACTCGTGCTGGAGCTATCGCAGCTGCATCTCCCATTCCGGCCATTGGTCGCTCTTACGTCGACTTAGAGCGCGGCCGCTACTACCGCCTGAAGCAGGGCAGCGCGAAAACCAACAAACGGCAGCCAACCGTGCCAATCCCCTTGCGCTTGCTTGCGCACCTGCGGCGCTGGCACCGAGCTAATCCAGAGGCGAAGCATTTCGTGGAGTACAACGGGAAGGCTGTGACCTCGGTGAAGACGGCATTCAAGAGTGCTGTCAGGCTCGCAGGCCTGGCACCGGGAATCTCCCCTCACACTTTGCGGCACACCGCAGCGACTTGGCTTATGCAGCGAGGGGCAGATCCGTGGCAAGCGGCGGGCTATCTCGGAATGTCGCTCGAGGTGCTGCTCAACACTTACGGCCATCACCATCCCGACTATTTGTCGGATGCGGTGGAAAAAATCGCCAGTCGCGATCCGACTGGGGAAAGAAGATCGCACGTTTCTAGTTCAATATCTGGTGCGGTTATTCCGATCCGGCGAAATGACGCCTGATAAGTTACTGAAATATCCGGCAGGCCCTGAATACGTATCTCTATGCAGAATCTCGCCTCTAAATTCCGGAATTGTTCAAATGTGTTAGGCGCGACACGCGCGCGCGGCTCGACAGGAAAGCTCGTTGCGTCTGCGCGAAATGCGGACATGCCATCTATGCTCCGCGCGGAAGGCCGAACCGGCCAGCCCTAGTGGAAACATCACCAGGGTGCCCGCAGCTTTGTCCCTGGTGGACAGGGACGCCGGCCAGCGTCGATATCGTTAGCGTGCAGCAATTTGACGGAGCGCAAGAAAGCCCGCTGCATATTAAAATCAAACATATCGTCGGTGAGTTATTGACCAACGATCCGTGCACGAGTGCAGGAAGCGTCGTAATCGGTGAGTATCTCAACCAACATGAGTCTTGTCTGTCGTCTCTTCACTTCACTCACTTTCGTAAAATGTGCGAGTCTCGACAGAAGGCAATCGCACGCGACGTTAGATTGTAAGGTGCTAGCACACGTGACGGTCGCGTCTGGCTATCCAATCGCCCCGGCTATTGAGACATGGGCATATCTATCCCGCTGTCGCTAAATGCGCTGTTATCGGCCGGCTTGATGCTCGCTGGGAAGAAGTGCCGGTCGCTCATAGTCAAGCAGCCTGGAGCTCAAATTGAGGTGGACCTTCTGATCGAATATGTGAGATCGCAGCTCGCCCGCTTCAAGGCGCCTCGCGAAATCATCTTTACGAACGAATTGCCGTGGACCGCATTGGGCAAACTTCAGTAATTCAAGTTGAAGGAGCTGGATGGCTGCTCGAGCAATCAAACTGCGGCAAGTTGATTGTTTGGCAGGAGACAATTTGCGGCTTTGCCGGGCATATCAGCGATCGCAGCCAACTCGAACCTCGCGACGGCAGTGCAGTTATCTTCTGCAAGCGTGAGTCAATGCCGGCCTGACAAAGAGGGATCTTCGCAGTTGCACTGCATCCACCCTAGGAACGCCACCTGTTCAGCCGGGACTACAAAGGCCGAGGGATAAGCCTAACACGCAGCGGACGTTAGAGGCGACAGGCGGGATGACGGCATTAAGGTCTCAGCTTTCCGACGATATGCTCGCTGCGCCTCGCCGGCATACCTTCAACGCATCGCCCCGTCGAGTAAAGTAAATCAGGCCAAAGACGCCAAAAGGGGCTTGAATCGTACGTAGCGTCAAATTGTACGATCTAGGACAACGACGCCGTGGCGCGCCCGGACGAACTCCGGGTAAGCCGTTAGATCCACTGCTTCGGCACCTCGGGAGGCGCCGCCGAGGAGCGGATGGCTGCCTCACTCGCCGGGCAATCGGCCCAAAGTGCGCGAGAGCAAAGGATGAGGAATGTACTGGACAGCGAAACGATGATCGACATCGCTCAATGTCTACAGACGAGAGACTTCGGCCGATAAACCCTTTGAACCCTTTCTGCAGCAGCGGGTAACTGCGAACTCCCGGGATGTCTGCACGGGAAAATGTCGACATGCATGCGAGTAGCTGGCCGACTTTCGTGGTCCGGCCCCGATGCGCTGAACGCCAACTGAAAATTGTTAGTTCGAGCACTCCTGCCGTTCGCTTTCCGCGCAATTGCCGAGTCTCTCGCTCAAAACCTCGGTACGAACAAACGAAAGATATTCATGACGGAAGCAAAATTGGCGACGCTGCTATCCTCGCTTACCCCGATCGCTCAAGTATTAGACGCTACCCCGACAGGATTACTGCCAGCTCTAGATGAAAGCTATGTGAGGCTACATACGAATGAGAATCCATTTCCGCTGCCACGCGAGGTGATGCGAAGCGCGATTGCAGCGCTAGAGCGGCAATACATTTATCCGGAGCATGACAATGTCGCCTTGAGGGAAGCGGCGGCCGCTGCCTATGGCATCTCTGTGGATCGCGTTATGGCAGGAAATGGATCATCTGAGCTTCTTAGCCTAGTCTATAGAGCCTTTCTTGCTCCGGGTGACAGCGTCGCAATGATGTCGCCGGGGTTTTCGTTTAATCGTCAGCTTGCCAAGCTACAAGGGGCGCAGTTAATTGAGGTCCGCTGCAACGAACATGACTGCCTGCCGATCAATAATCTGCTCTTCGGCCCTGCAAAACATGCCAAGTTCATTCTGCTGGCTAATCCGAACAACCCCACGGGCTCGTTCGTGCCCATTGCTGAGATCGAGCGACTCGTAGCGCAATATGACCGGTTGGTCGTCCTGGACGAGGCCTATATTGATTTCGCACCGGAGAACGGGCTGCATCTAGTCGATCGCTATTCGAATGTTCTGGTGTTGCGCACGTTCTCTAAGAGCTACGCGGTCGCGGGAATTCGCATTGGCTTCGCGTTCGGCCATCCCGAGCTGATTGGAAGACTTCGCGCCCTCCAAAATATGTTTAACATGAATGTGGTGGCTCATGCCGTCGGTATGAGTGTCCTTGCCCACCGCAGCGCTTACGACGAGAACCATAAGCATATAAAGAATGAGCGGCAGCGGATTTCGAACGCCCTTTCCGGCTTCGGCTTCTCGATACTGCCCTCACACGCAAATTTTCTGCTTGCCTGTGTCCCTGCCGGTCGGGACGGAAGATGGTGGCAAAGCGCTTTGGAACGTCAGAAGATCCTCGTTGCCACCTTTCCGGATGACGGCCTGGAAGATTGCATTCGCGTTAGCGTCGGCACAAGTGAGCAGATGGAGGCCTTTCTTGGCGCCGTCGGCAAGGTTCGCCGTGCTGCAGATCGCTACACTTGATCATCATTCTACTCGCGTCTGGCACGTGCACGAGAGGTTCTGCGGCGCCTGCTCTTGTCCCTAGCTGAGGCGCCTCGACGTCTACCGGACGAGCGCCTTGAATCATCCCATCGCCGGCGGGCAATCAATACTGGTCTGCATCACAAGCAATAGACCGCGCCTTCTACTCCAATCGTTTGCAAGCACGCGAACCTCAAACTCCTAAGCTGGAGATAATCAAGTGACTAACACCACTGCTTCAAACCCAACTTGCGGCATCTTCGATCATTTTGACGATAGTGGGCGCAACATCACCGAGCAATACGCAGACCGTTTAATGTTGGCCGAGGCCTACGATCGGCTCGGATTCTACGCCTATCATCTGGCCGAGCATCACTGTACCCCCCACGGACGAAGCCCGTCCCCGAACGTGTTTCTGTCCAGCGTCATACAGCGCACCCGCCGGCTTCGCGTCAACCAGTTGGTCATGCTGCTTAATCTGTACCACCCGTTGCGTGCCTTCGAGGAAATCTGCATGTTGGACCACTTGAGTAATGGCAGACTTGAAGTCGGTATTGGTCGTGGTTCACTCCCAATGGAGCTGACCTATTTCGGCGTGAATCCGGATGTGGCTTCTAGTCGCTACGAGGAAGCATCTCAGATCCTTGTCAATGCAATGAATGGCGGCATTCTAAACTATAGGGGCCAGCATTTTGTTTTGGACGATGTTCCCTTAACTCTTGCATCTCATCAGCGTCCGCACCCCCCGACGTGGGTCGCCACAAACCGGCCAGAGTCGGCCGGTTGGGCTGCGGCCAATGGCGCGAACCTTGCCTGTGTCGGACCGTCTTCTGTTGTTCGCAAAGTCACCGACGTATTTCGCGCTCATGGAAACCTTAGGCGCCCGGCCGACGGTGGGGACCTGTTTATTGCTTTGCTCCGCATGATTGTGATCGGACGTTCCCAGGCAGAGGCCTATTTGCTTGCCGCACCTGCTTACGAGCGGTGGCTCGCTAACTTTAAGTTCCTCTACGAAATGAACGACATACCGCTCCCGGCCAACCTTCCTCCGACCTTCGAGGCCGCAATCGCAAGCGAACTGTGCGTCGTAGGAACACGCGCTTCTGTGCGGCAGACCGTTCTTCAACATCTGGAAGAGGCCGGCGCTAATTATCTCCTTTGTCAGCCTGCATTTGGAAATCTGTCAGTCGATGCAGCCATCAATACCGCATCTGCCATCCACTCTGAGTTCATCGCGCCAGGCGGGTGATTGGCGCAGAATCACAGCTTGCGTGTGGTAGGCACAGTCAGAGGTTCCGGGCTTCTAGCGTTTGGCGAGAAACTTCAGTTCACCAGGAACGGGTAGCAGGGTGTCGGCATCAGACTTTGTCAAGCTCGATCTCGCCGTCGAGAACATTGAGCCCTCGAAGAGATAGTAAGACGAAAGCACGCCTTCGCTTGCTCGCGGAATCCTGAGTGCGCCCATCGAATTCCAACGCGCGAGCTACGCATTTGCCGCACCTGTTGAGCCATGCTCGCTTCAACGGCAACTAAGCCAATTCTGGGCACGCCAGGCCATTTTTCATTCCTTCAAACCTGATCCAGGACAATGGCATGGATCTTTTCGGCGTGCCCGACGCCAGCGTCGATCTTATCGGTCTTGACTTGAGCCCTGGGCGATCGCACAGCATCGATTTGGCCGGTACCAAAAGGGCGCGTAGCGCGCTGTCTCGGAATGCCGCTGGAGGTGCTGCTCAACAAGTTGGCCGCCACGTTCCGACTATTTGTGCGATGCCGTCGACAAAATCGCTAAGGCGACCCAGCCAGTGAACGAAAAGCGCACGTATCTGGTGCGGTTTCTGGTGCGGTGATTTCAGTCTGGCGACTTGGTGGCTGATAACTTATTGATTTATTTGGTGGGCCCGGCAGGACTCGAACCTGCAACCAGACCGTTATGAGCGGCCGGCTCTAACCATTGAGCTACAGGCCCCGCCGCGAGTCGGCTCGCGGGAATGCGCGGCCGGCAACGGTGCGGGGTTCGTTTACAGGGATGGAGGCGGGGGTGCAATGCCGGGTTGGGCGGATGGAGACGCCGGCGGCGTGGTTTACGAATTACCGAATTCTGTGATCGTGCCCTTATGCGCCTGTTTTGCCCGACGAGTCAACCGCTGTCCCCCGCGGTTTTGGTTTTTCCTGCCGTAAGGCGCTGTAATCGGCCGGCTTTCTACTGTGCATGGGGTTGTTTTCGCGTTTTGGCGGGAGGAGGCCCGCAGGCCCCCGGTCGCGCCGGCGATTGACCGGCGGCCGGCCGCCCGCTCAGTCCACCGAGACCCCGGCGAACTCCACGACCTTGCGCCACTTCTCGGTCTCGTCGGCGACGAGCCTGCCGAACTCGGCCGGCGTCATCGGCCTCGGAATGCCGCCGGTCTCGGCGAGGCGCGCGACCAGCTTCGGGTCCCTCAGCGCTTCGCCGACCGCCTTGTTGAGGATCTCGACGATCTCGCCAGGCGTGCCCTTCGGCGCGGAGATGCCGTAGAACCCGACCGATTCGAAGCCCGGCACGGTCTCGGCGATGGCGGGCACGTCGGGCAGGGCGGGCCAGCGCTGCGGCGAGGTCACGCCGAGCGCGCGGACGCTGCCGCCCTTCGCCTGCTCGAGCGCGGAAGGCAGGTTGTCGAAGATCAGCTGCACCTTGTTGGAGATGATGTCGGGGAAGGCGATCGCCGATCCGCGATAGGGCACGTGCACCATGTCGCACTTGGTCATCGCCTTGAACAGCTCCGCCGACATGTGCACCGAGGTGCCGTTGCCCGACGAGGCGAACGAGATCTTGCCGGGATTGGCCCTGCAATAGTCGATGAACTCCTGAACTGACTTCACCGGCATCGCGTTGGAGACGACCAGCATGTTGGTGAGCTGCATGATGCTCGCGACCGGCGTGGTGTCGCGCAGGAAGTCGAACGGCAGCTTCTTGTAGAGCGAGGTCGAGATCGCGTTGTTGGGCGCGACGAACAGCAGCGTGTAGCCGTCGGGGGCTGCGTTGATCGCGGCACCGGCCGCGATGTTGCCGCCGGAGCCGGCGCGGTTCTCGACGATGAATTGCTGACCGAGATGGTCCGACAGCCACTGCGCCATGATGCGCGCGACGATGTCGACCGGGCCGCCGGCGGCAAAGCCGATCAGCCAGTGCACGGGCCGGTCGGGGTAGGCGGCGGAGGCCGGAGGGGAGGCGGCGAAAAGACCTGACAGAAAGACCAGCCCGAAAACAGCGCACCGCAAAATTCGCAACATGTCGCCTCCCGTTGTTCTATCGTCGTTGTGGGCATGCTTTCACAAAAACCGCCCGCTGCCTACATCGCCTCTCGTCGATGTTGACGCAGGCGCAGCCGGAACGATCATGAAGTTCGCTTTTCCCATTCTTCTCGGCGCGGCACTGCTCGCGAGCCCCGCCGCCGCTCAAACCGGAGGCAACGCCATTCCGACCACCACGATCAGTTTGGGCACCGCAACGCCGGGCGGCGGCTTCCCGCTTTATGGCAACGCCTTCGCCGAGGTGATGAATGCAGCGGATGGCTCGCTCACCATCGCACCCCGCAACACCAAGGGCAGCAACGAAAACATTCCGCTCCTGGAGAAAGGCGAGCTCGATCTCGCTTTGGTCGCGGGCGAGCCGGCCTATGAGGCCTTTGCCGGCATCGGCCGGGCGAAGGTCGCGCTGAAGATCCTGACGGCGATCTATTCCAACCCCGGCATGTTCGTGGTGCGGGCCGACAGCCCCTACAAGACCATCCACGATCTCGTCGGACAGCCGATCGCGTTCGGCGCCAAAGGTTCGGGCCTGCCGATCCTGGCGCGCTACGTGCTCGACGGTCTCGGCCTGAAGCAGGACGAGGACTTCAAGGCCGTCTATCTCGACCGCGCCGGCGACGGGCCTGCGATGGTCGAGGATGGCCGCGTCGCCGCGCTCTGGGGCGCCGGCATCGGCTGGCCCGGGTTTGCCGCGGTCGCATCGAGCGCGTCAGGCGCGCGCTTCATCGCGCCCGATGCCGACGAGATCACGCGCATCCGTGCCAGGCACGCGTTCCTTAAACCGCTCACCGTGCCGGCCGGCTCCTATCCCAAACAATCCGAGTCGATCGCCTCGCTCGGTTCCTGGAGTTTTGTCCTCACGCGCGAGGATCTGCCCGACGACGTCGCCTATCGTCTCGCCAAGACGCTGCACGGCGTGGAAGCAACCTTCTGCAAGAAGCTGGCGCAGGCCTGCGAGACCACGGCGGCGAACACCGTCGCCGCAGCACCGAGGCCGGAGCTGATTCATCCGGGCGTGATGAAATATTTTCGCGAGATCGGAGTTGTGAAGTAGCGAATGGCCTGTGGTGAGTGGCGAATGGAGCTAGTCCTATTCGCCCGCTCCTATTGGCCATTCGCTAACCTCACTTCTTCACCAGTGGGCACGCCGGGTCCGGCGGGCCAAAGGCCTTCTCGCCGGAAATCGTCGCGAGGATCTTGTAATAGTCCCACGGATATTTGCTTTCCCCGGGCGTCTTCACCTGCACCAGCCAAAGGTCGTGCACCATCAGATTGTCGTCGCGCAAGTGACCGTTGCGGGCGAAGAAATCCTCGACCGGCGTCTCGCGCATTTTCGCCGCGACCTTGAGCGGATCGTCGGTGCCGGTGGCCTTGATGGCATTGAGATAGTGCATCACGCTGGAATAGACGCCGGCCTGCCACATCGTCGGCATCTTGTTCGTCTTGGCGAAATAGCGCTTCGACCATTCGCGGGTCTTGTCGTCCATGTCCCAATAGAACGAGGTCGTTAGCAAGAGGCCTTGCGCCGCCTGCAGGCCGAGGCCGTGGATGTCGGTGATCAGCGCGAGCAGCGCCGCCATCTGCTGGCCGCCCTTGAAGACGCCGAATTCCGAGCCGGTCTTGATCTCGTTCATGTTGTTGGGCGGGCCGGCCGCGATGCCGATGATCTTGGCCTTGGAGGCCTGCGCCTGCAGCACGAAGGAGGAGAGGTCGGGCGTCGCCAGCGGCGGCTTCACCGAGCCCAGCACCTTGCCGCCATTGGCGGTGATGACGCCGGAGGCATCACGCTCCAGCGAATGACCGAAGGCGTAGTCGTCGGTGATGAAGAACCAACTGTCACCGCCGCGCTTGACCACGGCGTCCGCGGTGCCGACCGCGAGCGCCCGGGTGTCGAACACCCACTGCATCGCATAAGGCGAGCAGAACTTGCCGTGGAAATCGGCGGTACCGGTGGAGTGGGTGATGAACAGCCGCTTCTTCTCGTTGGCGATGTTCTGCACCGCGAGGCCAACGGCCGAGACCGGCACGTCGACGATCAGATCGACCTGGTCGACGTCGTACCAGCGCCGGGCGATCGCGCCGCCGACATCGGCCTTGAGCTGGTGGTCGCCGACCACGATGCTGATCGGCTTGCCGAGCACAGAGCCACCGAAATCGTCGATTGCCATCTGCGCAGCCGTCACCGAACCCTGGCCGGTTGGCGCCGAGGCCGGGCCGTTCATGTCGGTGAGAACGCCAATCTTGACGATGTCGTCGGACACCTGCGCCGACGCCGCACCCGTCAGTAGCGCTGCCGTCAAGGCGGCGGCGACCGGCAGTCCAAATCTCGCTGGATTCACGATTGTCCTCCCCTGATCCGGCGCGTTGGCCGAAAGTTGTCTGTCCCGGGTACGGCCCGGCTGAATTGGTTTCTTTTGCAACTATTTGGGGGTGGGCGTCAATCTCAGCCCGCGAAGCGGATCCGCCCGGCGCGGGAGGGGATCGCAGCCGGCAGGCCCCTCGGCGCGTGCAATCAACGTGCCGGTTGATTGGGCGAAACTTCCCAATGGCCTGCCTCGGCGCGCTGACCCGCGCATCGTGAACTTGCCTTCCTTTCGTGGCTCAAACCAAGTGCCATTGCTTGTTGCCCGCGCGACGGCCACATCCGTCACGAGTGTGGCGCAATCGATGATCATGATCGCGTCGTTTTCAATGGAAACCTGTCATGGCCGTTCGCCGACTGACCGTTGCATTTGCGCTGCTCTGCGGCCTTGCCGGGGGCGTTGCGGCCTCGTTTGCCGAGGAGCGTGCGATTGTCCTGGCCTCGACGACATCGACGCAGGACACTGGCCTGCTCGATTATCTGTTGCCTATTGTCCGCGACAGGACCGGCATCGCGGTGACGGTGATCGCGCGCCGCAGCGACGAGGTGCTCGACGTTGCACGACGAGGCGAGGTCGACGTCGTGTTGATGCATGCCCGGCCACAGGAGGAGAAGTTCGTCGCCGACGGCTTTGGCGCGAAGCGATTCGACGTCATGTACAGCGATTTCGTTTTGGTCGGGCCGAAGAGCGATCCCGCCGGTGTGAAGGGCAAGGACATCGCGACTGCGCTAAAGGCCATCGAGGCCAAGGGGGCGCCGTTCGTGACGCGCGGCGATCGGTCCGGCACCCATGCGGCGGAGCTTGCACTCTGGATCGTCGCCGGCATCGATATCGCGAGCGTCAAGGGCGCCTGGTATCGCGAGAGCGGGTACGGCATGACTGCCGCCCTCGACGCGGCTCGCACGGCCAACGCCTATGTGCTCGCAGATCGCGGCAGCTGGATTGCCTATAAGGACCGCGGCGATCTCGACGTCGTCGTCGAGGGCGACAAGCGGCTGCTCAACCAATACGGCGTGATGCTCGTGAATCCGGAAAAATTTCCGAACGTCAGGAAGGAGCTCGGGCAGGCCTTCATTGACTGGCTGATCTCGCCGGAGGGGCAGGCGGCGATCGCCAACTACAAGGTCGACGGGCAGCAGGTGTTCTTTCCGAACGCGGAGAAGCCAGGCGGCTGAAGGACGAGGCACGAGCGGTTGCCAAACTGCGCGATGCGTGGTCCATCATGAGGCATGACCCAGCGCCTGCCCCCCTCGCTGACGCCGCTAGACACCGCGCTCGCTATGCTTTTGCGCGGCGTTGATCCGGTTGAGCCGGTCCAATTGCCGCTGGATGAAGCGGCCGACTGTATCTCCGCGGGGATGCCGTTGCTGCCGGCCCATCCGCCGCGAGACATCGCGGCCGTCGATGGCTGGGCGCTGTGCGCCAACGATCTGGTCGGCGCGTCCTCCTATTCGCCGCTGCCTCTGGCCGAGCTTCCAGTGTGGGTCGAGACCGGTGATGCGATGCCGGCGGGATGCGATTGCGTGCTCGATGCTGATGCGGTCGGGGTATCGGGCCCACTCGCCCAGGTGCTGGTGGAAGGCGTTCCGGGACAAGGCGTCGCGCGTGCCGGTAGCGATATCGCCGGGAACGCGCCCGTGGTCACAGGGGGATATCCCGTCGGTGCAGCGGCCCTGCTGCTCGCCCGTGTCGCCGGGCGCGACCAGCTAAGTGTCAGGCGGCCGCGGCTGCGCATCGTCAACGTGCCCGGCGGGACCGCGACGATGCAGATGATCGCCAGCCTCGCACGCAAGGCAGGACTCGATGTGAGCGCCCATCAAGCTGCCTCGCGCGGTACGGCATCGATCGGGGAGGCGCTCGATGCCTCAGCCTGCGATCTCCTGCTGACGATCGGAGGCAGCGGCGTCGGCCATGCGGATGGCACGGTCGCGGCGCTGGTTCAGCGCGGAGCGCAGCTTGATCATGGCCTTGCGCTCCAGCCCGGACGCACCGCGGCCTCAGGGCGGATCGGAAAAGTTCCCGTCGTCGTCTTGCCCGGATCGCCAGCTCAGGCGCTGGCGGTCTGGCTTGCGCTGGTGCTTCCGCTGATCGATCGATTTTCGGCTCGGCAGCCGCGCCGCGCAGTGACCCTGCCGCTTGCGCGAAAGATCGCTTCCAGCGTCGGCATTGCCGAGATCGCCCTGCTGGCCGAGGAACATAAGACGTGGCGGCCGCTTGCCGTGGGCGAATGGCCGCTCCAGGCCATGGCCGGCGCGGATGCATGGTTGCTCATTCCCGCCAGCCACGAGGGATTTGCCGCGGGCGAGCCGGCCGATGCTTATTTGATGCGGGAATGATATGGGTTCCGGCATGACGATGATCCCAAAGCCGCCAGACCGAAGCGCACTTGAGCAGGAGCAATTCCTCAAAATCCTCTCCCGCGAGGAGGCGCTGGCGCGCTTTGACGATGCGCTGTTCCCGCGCGCAGTCCCGAGCGAAACGCGCAAGCTTGCCGACGCGATCGCCGCAGCGCTGGCAGAAGACATCCCCGCGCCGATGGACGTGCCGCCATTCGATCGCTCCAATGTCGACGGTTTTGCCGTGCGCTCGGCGGATCTTTCAGTCGCCGGTGAGGGCGCGCCGGTGCGGCTCGCCGTCACCGGCGAGACCATTCATTGCGGCACCGTGCCGGCGCTGCAAGTGACCGCGGGAACCGCAACGCCGATCGCAACCGGCGGACCGCTTCCCCGCGGCGCCGATGCCGTGGTGATGGTCGAGCACACCCAGCCGGCCGGCGCTGATGCGATCGACGTCCGTCGCGCCATATCGCCGGGGCAGTTCGTATCCTACGCCGGATCTGACATCGCACGTGGCGAGACGCTGCTACGCGCCGGCACGATCATCGGCTCGCGCGAGATCGGCATGTTGGCGGCCTGCGGGATCGCCGAGGTGAAGGTCGCGCGCAAGCCGCGCGTTGCGGTGATCTCGACCGGCGACGAATTGGTGCAGCCCGGCGACACGCTCCCGCCGGCCGCAATCTACGACACCAACGGGGCGATTGTCGCGGCTGCGATCGACGAGAACGGCGGCGAGGCTGTCTTTCTTGGCGCCATTCCCGACGATGAAGCCAAGCTCGAAGCCGCGATGCGCGATGCGCTGGCGGCTGCCGACATGCTGGTGCTGTCAGGCGGCACGTCGAAAGGCGCGGGCGACCTGTCCCATCGCATCATCGGCCGGCTCGGCAGGCCCGGCATCATTGCGCACGGTGTCGCCCTCAAGCCCGGCAAGCCGCTGTGTCTGGCGGTGTGCGACGGCAAGCCGGTGGTGATCCTGCCGGGCTTTCCGACATCGGCGATGTTCACCTTCCATGACATGATCGTGCCGTCACTGCGCAAGATGGCTGGCTTGCCGCCGCGCTCCGATACCGTGGTGAATGCGACCGTGCCGGTGCGCGTTGCGTCGGAGCTTGGCCGGACCGAATTCGTCATGGTTTCGCTGGTCGAGGGCAATGATGGATTGATCGCCTATCCCTCCGGCAAGGGCTCCGGCGCGATCACATCGTTCGCACAGGCCGACGGCTTTTTGCGTATCGACGCGCTCGCTGACCAGATGCCGGCCGGCACGATGACCGAGGTGACTCTGTTCACGCCGCACGTGCGCGTGCCTGATCTCGTCATCGTCGGCAGCCACTGCACCGGCCTCGATCTCGTCACCACGCCTCTCGCGCATGCAGGTCTGATGGTGCGCTCGATTGCGGTCGGCAGCCTGGGCGGACTTGCAGCCGCAAAGCGCGGCGAATGCGATCTCGCGCCGATCCATCTGTTCGACCACAAGAGCGAGACCTACAACACGCCTTATCTCGTCGAAGGACTCGAGCTGGTGCCGGGCTGGCGGCGCATGCAGGGTATCGTCTTCCGCAAGGGTGACAAGCGTTTCGAAGGGCTTGGTGCGAAGGAGGCCGTCGCCGTCGCGCTCGCCGATCCCACCTGCATCATGGTCAATCGAAACCAGGGCGCCGGCACGCGCATCCTGATCGACCGGCTGCTCGGTGGCGCCCGCCCTGAGGGATACTGGAACCAACCGCGTTCGCACAATGCCGTCGCGGCGGCCGTCGCGCAGCACCGCGCCGACTGGGGGATGACCATTGCGCCGGTCGCCCATGCCGCCGGCCTCGCTTTCATTCCGCTCTCGGAAGAGCATTATGACTTCGCGCTGGTGACGGCGCGAAAGCAGCGGCCCGCGGTGCAGGCTTTTCTCGATGCCCTCGGTTCGGGCGAGGCGCGTACGGCGCTGGAGCGAGCCGGCTTCCGACCCGCTTAGACAATCGGCTTTCGGCCGCGGCGCCAATGCATTCCGGGCCTACGTTATGACGCCTCGTCGGTGCCGCTGGAGGCGGCTTGCGCGGCGCGTTCACGCTCCTCGGCTTCGGCGAGCGCACGCTGCGCGGCGGGCGGCAGCGGCTTCGGGGCCGCAGGGACCTCAACGATCGTGTCGCTGCCCGTGGCCTGGTGGCTCAGCCGCTTGGTGCGATCGATCGCGATCGAGAGATCGAATACGAAATCGACGACCGTGAAAATGGCATTCAGGAGCGGGTCGATCATGGCTGGTCCGGAGGCATGTCCCGACCAGTGGTCGCTGCCGGGCTCGACCCGGTTCGATGTCCCGTTGAACTCCATCAGGCCGCATCATCCAGCGCCGCCAGCCGCTCTGCTTCGGCGATGTCCTCCACCGTGTTGGCATTGAAGAACGGATCGAGCGGCTCGGCAGGCCACCTCACCGTCGCGAGCGGATAGCGCGCGGTCCAGCGGTCGATCTTGCGGACATCCTCGACGACCAAGGCGTGGCGCAGCTCGGCGCGCAAGGCGACGCGCCACAAGCCGATCACCGGATGCGACTGATTGCCTGATGCGGCGACCGCGAGCTGGGCGTTCTCTCGCAGGCGCCCGCCGTGCAGGGCCGCGACGAGGTCGCGCGGCAGGAACGGGCAGTCACCGGCGGCGCTGAGCACCCATTCGATCTGCGGCCGGTTCGCTGCGGTCCAGTCGAGCGCGGCGAGGATGCCGGCGAGCGGGCCGGGGAAGCCGGGCACATCGTCGGCAATGACCTGCAAGCCGAACCGCGCGAAGCGTGCCGGGTCACCATTTGCGTTGAGGATCAGCCCGTCGCATTGTGGCTTGAGGCGCGCGATCACGCGCTCCAGAATGGTGCGTCCGCCGATCGTGCGCATCGGCTTGTCGCCGCCGCCCATGCGGCGTGCGAGACCGCCGGCGAGCAGCACGCCTTGCGTCAGCGGAGTTTCAGTCGTCACCACTTTCACCCTTGCGCTTGTGCCTTGCCGATTCCTCCTCGACGTAAGCGAGATTCTGGTCGTAGACGATCCGCTCCTCGCCGGCGAGTACGATGAACCGCTTTCCGCGGGTGCGTCCAACCAGCGTCAGGCCCACTTGTCGCGCGAGATCGACGCCCCATGCGGTAAAGCCGGAGCGCGATACCAGGATCGGAATGCCCATGCGCACCGTCTTGATCACCATTTCCGAGGTGAGGCGTCCCGTGGTGTAGAGGATCTTGTCGGAAGCATCGACGCCGTGGCGGTACATCCAGCCCGCGATCTTGTCGACGGCGTTGTGGCGGCCGACGTCCTCGGTGTAGCAGAGCGGCTCGCCCTCCCTGCACAGCACGCAGCCGTGGATCGCGCCGGCCTCGAGATAGAGCGAGGGCATGGTGTTGATGGTCTGGGTCATCTGGTAGAGCCAGGAGGTGCGCAATGCGGCCTTCGGCAGTGCGACGCTTTCGACCGCTTCCAAGAGGTCGCCGAAGGCGGTGCCCTGCGCGCAGCCCGACGTCTGCGTCCGCTTCTTCAGCTTGGCTTCGAAATTGGTGTGGTGCTCGGTGCGCACGACGACGACCTGGAGGTCGTCGTCGTATTCGACCTCGGTGACAGCGTCATTGTATTTCAGCATGTTCTGGTTCAGCAGGTAGCCGAGCGCCAGATATTCCGGATAGTCGCCGATCGTCATCATGGTGACGATCTCCTGCGAATTCAGATAGAGCGTCAGCGGTCGCTCCATCGGGACCTTGATCTCCACCCTGGCGCCGGTCTGGTCGGTTCCGGTCACGCTCTGGGTCAGGCGCCGGTCGTCGGGGTTTGGGATAATCAGGGGCACCGGGACTTTATCGATCTTCATCATGGCCGCGACGTTAGCATGACATTCGGGTCAAGCCGATATAAGCATGCCCACAATGCTTAAGTAGACGGTTCCAGCCGCGTCATGCGGCTGGCGGAGATCGAACTGTTATGAAAGTCATCGGCCTTGCAGGCTGGAGCGGTGCGGGCAAGACCACGCTGTTGACGCGACTGATCCCGCATTTCAACGCGCGGGGCCTGCGCGTCTCCGTGATCAAGCATGCGCATCACCAGTTCGACGTCGATGTGCCCGGCAAGGATTCGTGGCGCCATCGCGAGGCCGGTGCGGCCGAGGTGCTGGTGGCCTCGTCGAACCGCTGGGCGCTGATGCACGAACTGCGCGGTGCAGCCGAACCGCGATTGCCGGAGCTGCTGAGCAAGCTGTCCGAAGCCGATCTCGTCGTGGTCGAGGGTTTCAAGCGTGAGCCGCATCGCAAGATCGAGGTGCATCGCGCCGGCAACGGCAAGCCGCTGCTGTTTCCTGACGATCCCGGTATTGTCGGAATTGCAACCGACGCGGCGGTTGAAACCCGGCTGCCGACTGTCCATCTCGACGATATCGAGGCTGCGGCGGCGTTGCTGCTGCATGCGGCGATGCCGGCCGAGGAAGCGGTGGTAAGAAGCGCGGCGAGGCGCTGACGAGGCACCATGGCGCAACTGTCGGACGATTGCTTTGCTTTCGGCGGACCGATGATGTCGGTCGACGAGGCCGTGGGCCTGATCACGGCACGCGTCAGCGCGATTGCTGACATCGAGACGGTGGCGCTTGATGACGCCGACGGGCGCGTGCTGGCGCGCGATATCGCAGCGCCGCTGCCGCTGCCGCCTTTCACCAACTCCGCGGTCGATGGTTACGCCGTTGGCAATGTCGACCTTCCACAAGAGGCGGAACAGGCATTCCCGCTCGACGGGCGCATCCAGGCCGGCGGCTCTGCACAAGCGCCGATCAAGCCTGGTCACACCGCGCGCATTTTTACCGGCGCGCCGATGCCGCCGGGGGCCGGGACGGTCTTCATGCAGGAAGACGTCCGCGTCGATGCATCAGGCAAGATCGTGCTGCCGTCCGGGCTGAAGCCCGGCGCCAATGTTCGCCCGGCGGGGGAGGACATTCCCGTTGGCCACGTCGCGCTGCGCGCCGGCCAGCGGCTGCGGCCGCAGCATGTCGCGCTTGCGGCGGCATTCGGCCTTGTCAGGTTCGAGGTCGTCAGGCGTATTCGCGTGGCGGTGTTCTCCACGGGCGATGAGCTCGCCTCGCCGGGCGAGTCGCGTGCGGCGTCGCAGCTGTTCGATTCCAACCGTTTCATGCTCATGGCGATGCTGCGCCGTCTGGGCTGCGAGGTCTCGGATCTCGGCATTCTGCGCGACGAACGCACTTCGCTGGCGAACGGATTGAAGCAGGTCGCGGGAGGCCATGATCTCATCCTCACCACCGGCGGTGTCTCGACCGGCGAGGAGGACCACGTCAAGGCGGCGGTCGAGAGCGTCGGCTCACTGGTGCTGTGGCGGATGGCGATCAAGCCGGGCCGGCCGGTGGCGATGGGCATCATTGGCGGCACGCCGCTGATCGGGCTGCCCGGCAATCCCGTCGCGAGCTTTGTCACCTTTGTCCACGTGGTGCGGCCAACGGTGCTCGCGCTCGCCGGCAGTCTGCCGGAACCGCTGGTGCCGATCCCGTTGCGCGCGGCGTTCACTTACAAGAAAAAGCTGGGCCGCCGCGAATATGTGCGTGCCTCCTTGCGACGTGGACAAGATGGTACGCTCGAAGCCGTCAAGTTTCCGCGCGAAGGGGCCGGGCTGTTGTCGTCGTTGGTGGAGACCGATGGCCTGATTGAACTGGGCGAGGATATCGCGCGCGTGGAGCCGGGTGAGGACGTAGGTTTTCTGTCCTATGCAGCCCTCATCTGAAGCCCTTGCGTTGACGCCCTTGATCACTCCCGCCATGTTGCGCCCATGACCAGAACGACGCTCGATCTCACCGGGCTGAAATGCCCGCTGCCCGCCTTGAAGACACGCAAGGCGCTGAAACCATTGCAGCCGGGCGATCAGCTTGAAGTCCACTGCACGGATCCGTTGTCGGTAATCGACATTCCGAACCTTATCCGTGAGACGGGCGATAGGGTGGAGATCACCGAGCGCAACGAGGCGCGCATCGTGTTCTTGATAGAAAAGACGAATGGTTCGATAGAAAGCGCCAATGCTGCGCTGCGTTCTTAGGCGCGTTACTGCGCCGATACCGACCTTTTATCTATCGACATCGATCACAGCTTCTGCCCCAATCGACTTTGTGCTCTCGGCCGCGGCGGTTGAGTCTTCTCCGCGATGCGCGGAGCAGCGGGCCAGGCACGCAAGCCTGCATATCGTATCGGGCATAGACCCCCGGCCGAGGGGTTAACGTTTTCAGATGCGCGTGACGATCCTGGCGCGTGTCGGGTGATTGTGCGGAGCAGCAGGGACGGCTGCGCCGCAATGGGCTGAGGAACAGAAGCGTAGCGGCAGTCTTGCTCAGAAGGGCAGCTGCAGGGGAGGAGTGCATGACGACAATTGAGAGCGCTGGAAGAATTTCGGGCGCCGGCGCCGGTTTTCTGGATCGCGAGCGCACGATCGCCAAGGCCGGCTTCAATCGCTGGCTGGTGCCGCCCGCGGCGCTGTGCATCCATCTGTGTATCGGTATGGCCTATGGCTTTTCGGTGTTCTGGCTGCCGCTCTCCCGTGCGATCGGATTGACTGCGCCGAAGGCCTGCCCGGATATGTCGCTGTGGTCGGAGCTCTTCACGACGACCTGCGACTGGAAGGTCGCAAGCCTAGGGTGGATGTTCACCCTGTTCTTTGTCCTGCTTGGCGTCTCCGCCGCGATCTGGGGCGGCTGGCTTGAGCGGGCCGGTCCGCGCAAGGCCGGCTTCGTTGCCGCGCTTTGCTGGGGGGGCGGCCTCCTGATCGGCGCGCTCGGCATCTACGTCCATCAACTCTGGATCATGTGGCTCGGGGCTGGCGTCATCGGCGGCGTCGGGCTCGGCCTCGGCTACATCTCGCCGGTCTCGACGCTGATCAAGTGGTTCCCCGATCGGCGCGGCATGGCGACCGGCATGGCCATCATGGGCTTTGGCGGTGGTGCGATGATCGGCGCGCCATTCGCCAATCTGCTGATCAACTACTTCAAGTCGTCGAGCGACGTCGGTGTGTGGCAGACCTTTGTCGTCATGGGTGTCGTCTATTTCATCTTCATGACTATCGGTGCCTTCGCCTATCGCGTGACGCCAGGTGGCTGGAAGCCTGAGGGTTGGACGCCGCCAAGCGAAAACAAATCGATGATCACCGAGCATCATGTCCACCTGAACAACGCGCACAAGACGCCGCAGTTCTGGCTGATCTGGTGGGTGCTGTGCTTGAACGTGTCGGCCGGTATCGGCGTCATCGGCATGGCCTCGCCGATGCTGCAGGAAATCTTTGCCGGCAAGCTGATCGGACATCCCGAGCTCACCTTCAGTCAGCTCTCGGCCGATCAGAAGACCGTGATCGCCGGCATTGCGGCGGGCTTTGCCGGTCTGCTCTCGCTGTTCAACATCGGCGGCCGTTTTGCCTGGGCGTCGCTGTCCGACTATATCGGCCGCAAGAACACGTATTATACGTTCTTTATTCTCGGCATCGTGCTCTACGCGCTGGCGCCAACCTTCGCAGCGATGGGTTCGAAGCTGCTCTTCGTGCTCGGCTTCGGAATCATCCTGTCGATGTATGGCGGCGGCTTCGCGACCGTGCCGGCCTATCTCGCCGACATGTTCGGGACCCAGTTCGTCGGCGCCATCCATGGACGGCTGCTGACGGCATGGTCCACTGCGGGGATCATCGGCCCAGTCGTGGTGAACTACATCCGCGAGTTTCAGCTCGCGGCGGGCGTGCCCCGTGATCAGTTGTACAACACGACCATGTACATACTCTGTGCGATGCTGATCGCGGGTATCATCTGCAACTACCTCGTCAAACCGGTCAATTCGAAATGGTACATGAGCGAGGCGGAGGTCGCGAAGTTGCAGGCGGCGAACGCTGGTGCGGGTCCGGTCCAGACCGGCTCGTTCGGGATCGGCACCGGCGGCCTGGATGGCAAGGCTGCGCTGTTCTGGCTGTTCGTCGGCATCCCGCTGATTTGGGGTGTGTACAAGACGCTCCAGAGCGCCTGGCAGATCTTCTGATCGCAAAGCCATATCGTCGCGGGATGCCGACTGTTCGGCATCCCGCGACATCTGTCTTCCAAATCGAAAATGGGACCCAGGGGGATTTCCGATGCTTCGCACTCGTATCTGCCTTGCCGCCGTGCTGCTGGCCGCAGGCCTTCACACCGCATCCGCACAGACGGCAACCACGCCGGCTAATCCGGCGCCTGCCGCGACGACCACCGCCAAGCCGGCGGGCAAGATCAAGCTCACCATGCAGAAGCTGAAAGAGATGAAGGCGAAGTGGGCCGCCAACAAGCCGAAGCTGAAGGCGTGCCGCGCCGAGGTGAAGGCCAAGGGACTGATTGGCGACGACCGCTGGTTCTTCATCCAGGACTGCATGGAGAAGACCTGACAAGGTTCCGCGCTCAACTCGCTCAAAGCGGCGTGGCAGGGCGGCTGGCCGCCCCCTAAATGATGACAAAGACGCTCTAAATTCGCTTGGCATCTGGTATGCCAGACGCTAGAGTTGCCTGGAAATGAAGCCTGAACAGCGCGGCGGGCAATCCGGTTCCCCGATTGTCAGGCGTGGAAGTAAGGGCGGATCGCGATGGGTTATCTCGCTCAGAGATCATTGCGCTTTTGAGGAGAACGCGACGTTTCCATGAGCAGCAACGACGACGTTCACAAGGTCAGGGACTTCGAGCATCCGGGCGAGGGGCGCCGGCGCGCCAAGGCGACGCCCAAGGGCAGGCAGGTCGATCCCACAGCCGCACACGAGATCGAGCAATTGCTCGGCGACAAGCCCCGGCGGCGCGATCTCCTGATCGAATATCTGCACCTGATCCAGGATACCTATCACCAGATATCGGCTGCGCATCTTGCCGCGCTCGCCGACGAGATGAAGCTTGCCTTCGCCGAAGTGTTCGAGACCGCGACCTTCTACGCGCATTTCGATGTGGTGAAGGAAGGCGAGCCCGACGTCGCGCCGCTGACGATCCGTGTCTGCGATTCGTTGACCTGCGCCATGCTCGGCGGCGAAAAGCTGCTCGCGGATCTGCAAGACGCTGCGGGCCCGGGCATCCGCGTCGTGCGTGCGCCTTGCGTCGGCCGGTGCGACAGCGCGCCTGCCGCCGAGGTGGGCCACAACTTCGTCGATCATGCGACCGTGGCCAATGTGATGGCGGCGGCACAGGCCGGCGACACTCACGCGCATCTGCCCAAACATATCGGCTACGACGCCTATGTCGCCGGCGGCGGCTATAAGCTGCTCAATCGCGTGCGCTCCGGTGGACTGTCGACGGACGATTTGCTGAAGTCGCTCGACGACGCCTCGTTGCGCGGCCTCGGTGGCGCCGGCTTCCCGACCGGGCGCAAATGGCGCGCAGTGCTCGGCGAGCCAGGTCCGCGATTGATGGCGATCAACGGCGACGAGGGCGAGCCCGGTACGTTCAAGGATCGTGTTTACCTGGAGAGCGACCCACATCGTTTCATCGAGGGCATGCTGATCGGCGCGCATGTGGTGCAGGCCTCCGACGTCTACATCTACATTCGCGATGAATATCCGGCCTCCCGCGAGATCCTGACGCGCGAGATCGCAAAACTTCCCGCAGGCGGCCCGACGCTGCACATGCGCCGCGGCGCCGGCGCTTACATCTGCGGCGAAGAATCCTCGCTGCTCGAAAGCATCGAGGGCAAGCGCGGCCTGCCCCGGCATAAGCCGCCTTATCCGTTCCAGGTCGGCCTATTCGGCCTGCCGACGCTGATCAACAACATCGAGACGCTGTGGTGGGTGCGCGACATCGTCGAGAAGGGCGCCGACTGGTGGAAGGGCCATGGCCGCCATGAGCGTCATGGCCTGCGCAGCTTCTCGGTTTCGGGCCGAGTCAAAAATCCCGGCATGAAGCTCGCACCCGCGGGCATCACCGTGCGCGAATTGATCGACGAATATTGCGGCGGCATGGCCGATGGCCATCAGTTCTACGCGTATCTTCCCGGTGGTGCGTCCGGCGGTATCCTGCCGGCGTCGATGGATGACATCCCGCTCGATTTCGGCACGCTGGAGAAATACGGCTGCTTCATCGGTTCGGCCGCGATCGTGATCCTGTCGCAAAAGGACAGCGTGCGCGCAGCCGCGCTCAACCTGATGAAGTTCTTCGAGGACGAGAGCTGCGGCCAGTGCACGCCGTGCCGGGTCGGAACCCAGAAGGCGGCGCAGCTGATGCAGAAGCCGGTCTGGAACCGCGCATTGCTGGAAGAATTGAGCCAGGCGATGCGCGATGCCTCGATCTGCGGCCTCGGACAGGCGGCCTCGAATCCGCTGTCCTCCGTGATCAGATATTTCCCTGACGAGTTCAAGGAAGCGGCCGAATGACGAAGATTACGTTCGAGCTCGACGGCAAGCAGGTCGAGGCTAATGCCGGCGAGACGATCTGGCAGGTCGCCAAACGCCAGGGCCGCGACATCCCGCATCTCTGCTATTCGCCTGCGCCCGACTATCGCCCCGACGGCAATTGCCGCGCCTGCATGGTCGAGATCGAGGGCGAGCGCGTGCTGGCGGCATCGTGCAAGCGGACACCATCGGTCGGCATGAAGGTAAAGACCGAATCCGCGCGCGCGACGGCCGCGCAGAAGATGGTGATGGAGCTGCTGGTCGCCGACCAGCCGGCGCGCGAGACCAGCCACGATCCGGATTCGAAGTTCTGGCATTGGGCTGAAGCCACAGGGGTCACCGAGAGCCGCTTTCCCGCGGCCGAGCGCTGGGAGACCGACGCCAGCCATCCGGCGATGCGGGTCAATCTCGATGCCTGCATCCAGTGCGGCCTCTGCGTGCGCGCCTGCCGCGAGGTCCAGGTCAACGACGTCATCGGCATGGCCTACCGTAATCACGGCGCCAAGATCGTGTTCGATTTCGACGATCCCATGGGCGAGTCCACTTGCGTCGCCTGCGGCGAGTGCGTGCAGGCCTGCCCGACCGGCGCGCTGATGCCGGCCGTGATGCTGGACGAGGCGCAGACCCGCGTCACCTATGCCGACAGGAAGGTGGATTCACTCTGCCCGTTCTGCGGCGTCGGCTGCCAGGTGACCTATGAGGTCAAGGACGAGAAGGTGATCTATGCCGAGGGCCGCGACGGCCCCGCCAATCACAACCGTCTCTGCGTCAAGGGTCGTTTCGGCTTCGACTACATCCATCATCCGCATCGCCTGACCAAGCCGCTGGTGCGGCTGCCGAATGCGAAGAAGGATGCCAACGACCAGGTCGATCCCGCCAATCCCTTCACGCATTTCCGCGAAGCGAGCTGGGAGGAAGCGCTCGACCTGGCGGCCAAGGGCCTCGCGAAAATCCGCGACGAGAAGGGCTCCAGGGCGCTGGCCGGCTTCGGCTCTGCCAAGGGCTCGAACGAAGAGGCCTATCTGTTCCAGAAATTGGTGCGCACCGGTTTTGGTTCGAACAATGTCGATCACTGCACCCGGCTGTGCCACGCCTCGTCGGTGGCAGCGCTGTTCGAAGGCTTGAGCTCCGGCGCAGTGTCCGCGCCGTTCTCGGCTGCGATGGATGCCGAGGTCATCATCGTGATCGGCGCTAACCCGACCGTGAACCATCCGGTCGCTGCGACCTTCATCAAGAACGCGGTCAAGCAGAACGGCGCCAAGCTGTTCGTGATGGATCCTCGCCGGCAGTCGTTGTCGCGTCATGCCACCAAGCATCTGCAGTTCAAGCCCGGCTCCGACGTCGCCATGCTGAACGCGATGATTCATACCATCATCACCGAAGGCTTGACCGACGACCAGTACATCGCCGGCTACACCGAGGGGTTCGAGGACCTCAAGGAGAAGATCAAGGAGTTCACCCCTGAGAAGATGGAGGCGATCTGCGGCATCCCGGCGCAAACGCTGCGCGAGGTGGCGCGGACCTATGCCCGCGCGAAATCCTCGATCATCTTCTGGGGCATGGGCATCAGCCAGCACGTCCACGGCACCGATAATGCGCGCTGCCTGATCGCGCTGGCGCTGATCACCGGACAGGTCGGCCGGCCCGGCACGGGCCTACATCCGCTGCGCGGCCAGAACAACGTGCAGGGCGCTTCCGATGCCGGCCTGATCCCGATGTTCCTGCCGGACTACCAGCCGGTCGGCCGCGACGACATGCGCGGCGCCTTCGAGAAGCTGTGGGGCCAGGAGCTCGATCCCGTGCGCGGCCTGACCGTCGTCGAGATCATGAACGCGATCCATGCCGGCGAGATCAAGGGCATGTATGTCGAGGGCGAGAACCCTGCGATGTCCGATCCCGATTTGCAGCATGCGCGCGGTGCGCTCGCCATGCTCGATCATCTCGTGGTTCAGGATCTCTTCGTCACCGAGACCGCGTTCCATGCCGACGTGATCCTGCCGGCCTCGGCATTCGCGGAAAAGGACGGCTCCTTCACCAACACCGATCGACGCGTGCAGCTCGCACGCCAGGTGATCAAGCCGCCCGGTGATGCGCGCCAGGATCTCTGGATCATCCAGGAGATCGGCAGGCGCATGGGCCTGCCGTGGAATTATTCCGGCCCGGGCGATGTCTACACCGAGATGGCCGAGCTGATGCCGTCGCTGAAGAACATCAGCTGGGAGCGGCTGGTGCGCGAAGGCGCGGTCACCTACCCGGCCGATGATCCGAACAAGCCCGGCAACGAGATCATCTTCACCACCGGCTTCCCGACGGAAAGCGGCCGCGGCAAGATCGTGCCGGCCAAGGTCATTCCGCCGGACGAGCTGCCTGATGCCGAATATCCGATGGTTCTCTCGACCGGCCGCGTGCTGGAGCACTGGCACACCGGCTCGATGACCCGCCGCGCGCAGGTGCTCGACCAGATCGAGCCGGAAGCGGTTGCGTTCATGTCGCCGAAGGACATGCGCAAGAAGCAGCTCGTGCCCGGCGATTTCATTCGCCTGGAGACCCGTCGCGGCGCGATCGAGGTCAAGGTCCGCTCCGACCGCGACGTGCCGGAAAACATGGTGTTCATGCCGTTCTGCTACGCGGAAGCGGCGGCGAACCTTTTGACCAACCCGGCACTCGACCCGTTCGGCAAGATTCCGGAGTTCAAGTTCTGCGCGGCACGTGCCGAGCGCGCGGAGATGAGGGATGCGGCGGAGTAGGGCGCGGTCGTCGTTTGACGGCGCAGCCCGGCGCCAACCACGGTGTCGTCCTGGCGAACGCCAGGACGACGGCTAGGGTGTCGCTTCGCACCTCGCAATGACGGTGTTAGAAGTGGCGCATGTCCAAAGTCACCCCGGCCACCCGCGCGCTCACAGCCGCAGGCGTGGTCTTCACGGTCCATATCTACGACTACGACCCTGATGCCGAGAGCATCGGCCTCCAGGCCGCTGCCGCGTTGGCCGAAGATCCCGCGCGTGTCCTCAAGACGCTGATGGCGCTGGTGGATGGCAAGCCGGTCTGCGTGATCGTTCCGTCCGATCAGGAAGTCTCGATGAAGAAGCTCGCCGCCTCCGTCAGCGGCAAGTCGGCGCAGATGATGAAGCCGCCGGAGGCTGAGCGCGTCACCGGCTACAAAGTCGGCGGCATCAGTCCGTTCGGGCAGCGCAAGCAGGTCCGCACCGTGATCGAGCAGAGTGCGCTTGCGCACGGGCTGGTCTATCTCAATGGCGGTCAGCGCGGCCTGCAGGTGCGCATGAAGCCAACTGATGTGCGGGACATCGTGAAGGCGGTCGTCGCGGACGTGCTGGCGTGAGCGTTTTGCCTACTGCTTCTGCAACAATTTGAGCCGGCAACGCAGCGCCTCGCGGATATGCGCGCGCGCGAGCTGCTCGGCCTTGTCACCGTCGCGCGCGGCGATGGCTTCGATGATGGCCTGGTGCTCGCCGTGACTGGTCGAGGGACGACCTGTCACGGTGAAGGTGGTCGGGCCAAGCAGGGCGATCCAGTCCTGCAATTCGCGGGACGCGTTGTCGAGGTAGCGGTTGCGCGCGGCGCGGCAGATTGCTTCATGAAAGGCGCGGTTGAGCTTCGCCATCTCGGCGGCGTCGGTCTCGGACGCCTCGACAAGGGCTTGCTCGATATCCCTGAGCGCGTCGATCTCCGGAGCTGATGCGTGCTCGGCGGCAAGGCGCGCCGAGGCGCCTTCCATGATCTCGCGCATGGCGTAGAGCTCGAGCACTTCCGATATGTCGAGGTTGCGCACGATCAGCCCGCGGCCAGCGGCGGGCGCCACGAAACCGCGGGCGGCGAGCCGGCCCAGCGCTTCGCGCACCGGCGTGCGGCTGACCTTCAGCCGCTGCGCGACCTCCTCCTCGCGCAGGCGGTCGCCGGCCCGGTAGCTGCCGGCCTGGAGCGCCTCGCAGAGCGAGCGGAACACGGCTTCGCCGAGTGCCACGCCGCCGCCGCGCGTGATCGATCCGCTTGCCTTTGCCGGGCGTCTGGCCATGAACCCTCGAAATGCAGCCTGCCCATGCAGAGATGCCGCTTGCAGCGCTTATGTATATCTTTGCATACAAAAGTACGCAATGGCTGTCGGGGTTGACCAAGGCCGCCAGCGAGCAGAATGTCTCCAACTTCGTCGCATCGGACCGAGGGAATGGGCAGCAAATACGATGTGCTGGTGATCGGCGGCGGCAACGCGGCGCTGTGCGCGGCGATCTCGGCGCGCCGTGGCGGTGCATCCGTGTTGGTTCTCGAAGGTGCGCCAAAGTTCTACCGTGGCGGCAACACCCGCCACACCCGCAACATGCGCTGCGCCCATGATGCCGCGACCGAAATCCTGACCGGGCCCTACACCGAGGAGGAGTTCTGGGAGGATTTGCTGCGCGTGACCGGCGGGCAAACCGACGAGGCGCTCGCCCGCCACATGATCCGGGAGTCCAAGGACATCCTGAACTGGATCGTGGAACAGGGTGTGCGCTGGCAGCCCTCGCTCGGTGGGACGCTGAGCCTCGGTCGCACCAACTCGTTCTTTCTCGGCGGCGGACGCGCGATGCTGAATGCGCTCTATCTCACCGCCGAGCGGCTCGGTGTGGACGTGGCATACGACGCTGAAGTCACCGATCTCGTGATCGAGGACGGCTTGTTTCTCGCCGCACGCCTCAAGCGACCGATCAAGGGCGCGACCGAGATTCGTGCCACGTCATTGGTCGCAGCAGCCGGCGGGTTCGAGGCCAACATCGAATGGCTGAAGCAATATTGGGGCGAGGCCGCCGACAACTTTCTGATCCGCGGCACGCCCTACAACCGCGGCTCGGTCCTGAAAATGCTGCTCGACAACGGCGTGCAGGAGGTCGGCGATCCCACCCAGTGCCATGCGGTCGCAATCGATGCGCGCGCGCCGAAATTCGACGGCGGCATCATCACGCGGCATGACTCGGTGGTGTTCGGCATCGTCGTCAACAAGCACGCCCAGCGCTTCTACGACGAGGGCGAGGACATCTGGCCGAAACGCTATGCCATCTGGGGACGGTTGGTCGCGGCGCAGCCCGACCAGATCGCCTACATCATCTTCGACTCGACAGTGGTCACGAGCTTCATGCCGACGCTGTTTCCGCCGATCGCCGGGCGGACCGTGGCAGAACTTGCCGGCAAGCTCGAGCTTGACCCCGGCGCGCTGGAAAAGACCGTCACCGAGTTCAATGCGGCGGTGCGGCCCGGGACGTTCGACCACACCATCCTGGACGATTGCGTGACCCAAGGCCTCACGCCGCCGAAGACGCACTGGGCGCGCAAGATCGAGACCCCGCCCTATCTCGCCTATCCGGTGCGGCCGGGCATCACCTTCACCTATCTCGGCACGCGCGTGAACAAGGAGGCACGGATGCTGATGGCTGACGGAAAACCGTCCGCCAACATGTTCGCCGCCGGCGAGATCATGGCCGGCAACGTGCTCGGCAAGGGGTATGCCGCCGGCATGGGCATGACCATCGGCAGTGTGTTCGGGCGGATCGCAGGACGGGAAGCGGCGAAACATGCACGGAACTAGAACTCTTGATGAAGCCGATCGTCTGATGACGGTCTGCAATTCATGCCGCTACTGCGAGGGTCTTTGCGCGGTATTCCCCGCGATGGAGATGCGGCGCGCCTTCTCCGACGGCGATCTCAACTATCTCGCCAACCTCTGCCATGCCTGCGGCGCGTGCTATGTCGATTGCCAGTTCTCGCCGCCGCACGAGTTCAACGTCAACGTTCCCAAGACGCTGGCGGTCGCGCGCGCGGAATCCTATGCGGCTTATGCCTGGCCGCAGGCGCTCTCCGGCGCGTTCGCCCGCAATGGTCTCCTCATCAGCATTGTCGCTGCGCTCAGCATGGCAGCTTTCATCCTCGGTTTCGCCGCGCTCAACGACCGCGGCGTGCTGTTCGGCGTGCACACCGGCCCCGGCGCATTCTACAAGCTGATGCCGCACAATGCGATGGCCGCGCTGTTCAGCGTTGCGTTCCTCTATGCCGTCCTTGCGCTGGTGATGAGCGTGCGCGCGTTCTGGCGCGACATCGGCCCGCCGATCGGCGGCCGAGCCGACGGTGGCTCAATCTTCCAGGCGATCCGCGATGCAGGCGAACTGCGCTATCTTCATGGCGGCGGCGTCGGCTGCTACAACGAGGACGACAAGCCGACCGACCGACGCAAATTTTTCCATCACCTGACGTTCTATGGCTTCCTTCTCTGCTTCGCCGCAACCTCGGTGGCCACACTGTATCACTATCTGCTGGGACGAGAGGCGCCGTATCCGTGGTGGGACCTGCCTGTGGTGCTAGGCACAGTCGGCGGCATCGGCCTCATCGTCGGCCCGATCGGCCTGTTCATGGCCAAGATGCGGCGCGATCCGGCGCTGCTCGACGAGCAGCGCTACGGTATGGATGTCGGCTTTATCGCCATGCTTTTCCTGACCGGCTTCACCGGCATGCTGCTTCTCGTGTTGCGCGAGACGGCCGCCATGGGGCTGCTGCTGGCGCTGCATCTCGGCGCGGTGTTCGCGTTGTTCATCACCATGCCGTATGGTAAGTTCGTGCACGGCATCTATCGCTTCGCGGCGCTGGTGCGTTATGCGCGGGAGCGGCGGACGGCGGCTTAGCCGTCAGGCTGTGCCAAAGCGGCCGTTGTTCAGAAACGCGATCGTCTGCTCGATCGCTACGCCGTGGCGTGGCAGTTCCGTATGGGACGCTTTCAGGACAATATGGTCGGCCATACCGGCCAATGTTGCGCTCTGAACTGAGACCCGTCCGTCATTCGGCGTCGGCAGAACGAAGAGACCAGCGACAGGATCGATGAAGCGGTTGCCTGCGATGACCCCGACGGGATAGTCCACCGCGGGCAGCGCGTCCGGCCGGCGCGCTGTCGTGAGTTCGAGCCCCGCCGGCCCGTAAAATCCGCGGTACAGCCGAGATCCGCTCAGGAGATCGGCAACCTCGCTGCCGCCATTCGGCGTGCCCAGCATTACGACGGCGCCGAGCCGGTCGGGCCGGTGTTTCGCGATATAGGCGCGCGTCACGAGACCGCCCATCGAATGTGCGACGAAATGGAGCGGAGCCTCACGTTCGGCGAAGCGGGCGATCGCCGGGTGGATATCGTCTGCGAGCGCCGCGATTGGCTTCTTGCGGCTCGCATAGTCGATGTTGAGCGTTGCGAATCCGGCCACCTGGAGCGCTCGCTCAAGCCTCTTGAGGGATGAGGAGCCGCGCGCGATGCCGTGAAGCAGAACCACTCCCGGACACCGCGCGCTGCCCATTTCAGGCGCTTCGCGCATCTCGCTTACGCGACCTCGCGCTCCGGCGAGGACGCTTGCTCGCGCGCCATCGTCGTCGCGGTGACGTAGTCGGTCTTGCCGGTGCCGAGCAGCGGCACCTTGTCGACCACCATGATCGTAGCTGGGACGGTCAGCTCGGAGGCGCCGATCGACTTGGCCTGGGCCTGCATCGCGCTGCGCTCGGCATTCTTCTCCGTCGTCAGCAGCACGATGCGCTCGCCCTTGCGCTGGTCCGGGATCGACACGGCAATCGAGCTAGCCTGCGGCCACAGCGTGGTCGCGATGCTCTCGACCGCCGACAGCGAGACCATTTCGCCTGCGATCTTGGCAAAACGCTTGGCGCGGCCCTTGATGGTGATGAAGCCCGCGGCATCGATCGCCACGATGTCGCCGGTGTCATGCCAGCCCTCGGGGAGCATTTCGAGCACGCCGGGATTTTCGGCCCTGAGGTAACCGAGCATCACGTTCGGGCCGCGCACCGAGAGGCGTCCGCCCTCCTCGATGCCGGGGACCGGATCGAGGCGGCTTTCCATCAGCGGCGACAGGCGGCCGACGGTGCCGGGGCGGTTGGCCATCGGCGTGTTCATCGCCAGCACCGGCGCCGTCTCGGTGACGCCATAGCCTTCAAGGATACGGATGCCGTAGCGCTCCATGAACACCTGGCGCGTCCGGTCCTTGACCGCCTCGGCACCAGCGATCACCAGGCGCAGGGTGCGGAAGTCGTAGGCATGCGCCGAGCGGGCATAGCCGGCGAGGAACGTGTCGGTGCCGAACAGGATTGTGGCGCCGGTCTGGTAGATCAGTTCCGGCACGATGCGGTAGTGCAGCGGCGAAGGATACATGTAGATCGGAATGCCCGCGAGAACAGGCATCATCATTCCGCCTGTCAGGCCGAATGAGTGGAACACCGGCAGCACGTTGAACACCTTGTCGTTGGCATTGGCATCGACCCGCGCCAGCGCCTGCGCCGCGTTGGCGAGGATGTTGCGGTGGGACAGCACCACGCCCTTGGGCGTGCCTTCCGAGCCCGAGGTGAACAGCACAACGGCGGGATCGTTGGCTTGGCGGGCAACGCGCGGCGCGGACCCTGCAAGCAGGCCCTTGATCTTGTCAGCGGTGCCGATCGAGGCACGAACATCCTCGAGATAGACGACGCGCGCCTCTGCGGAGATCGCGGCCATCAGCTTGTCGAGCTTGCCCTTCTCGATGAAGGCCTTCGACGTCAGAACGGTCTTGACCTGCGCGGCCTTCATGGCGGCGAGAACGTTGACCGGCCCGGCCGAGAAGTTGAGCATGGCCGGCACGCGGCCGATGCTTTGCAGCGCCATGAAGGTGACGGCGACCCCTGCGGAGTTCGGCAGCAGCACGCCGACATTCTCGCCGGCCGAGGTACCTGTCTCGAGCTTGCGGCTCAGCACCTGCGCGCCGAGGATCAGCTTGCGATAGGTCAGCTTGGTGCCGAGCGCGTCCTCGATGATCACCTTGCCGGTGTCGCGGTCGCGATAGGCGTGTCCGAGCGCCTCGAACAGCGTGTGATCGAGCATGGCGTTCTTGACCATTGCATCGATCATGACGTCCTGGAGGGCCGCGCCCGCAGCGTTGCGGCGAGCCTTGCCCTTGAGGGCGTCATCGATCGGCAGCTTGACAGGCGGCAGGATCGTCACGGTCACCCGCGGGAACCACGAGCGCTTGATCTGGCTGGAGTTGAGGTAGCTGAGATGGGAGCGTTGCGCGCCCTCGATGCGAACGGGCACGACGACGGCGTCGGCTTTGTCAGCGATCATCGCGGTGCCGTCATAGACCTTCATCAGCGAACCGGAGACCGTGATGCGTCCTTCCGGGAAGATCACCACCGGCTCGCCCGCGGCAACGAGCTTGATCAGGTCGCGCGCGGCCAGCGGCTTGGTCGGGTCCATGGTGTAATGCTTGATTACCCGCAGGAACGGCTTGGCCCACCAGGCCTTGGAGATGCCGGTGTCGACCGCAAAGCTCGCATCGATCGGCAGCACGGCGTGCAGCAGCGGGCCGTCGATCAGGCTGACATGGTTCGGCGCGATCAGCATGCGTGTGCCTGATGGCGGCAGGTTCTCGAGGCCGCGCACTTCGGTGCGGAACAGCGCGCGGAACAGCAGGCCGCCGAAATCGCGTACGCCCTCCTTGCCCCATTTCGTCAGCACGAACCACACCGCGCCGAAGCTGGCGAGGCCGAGGCCGAGGAAGATCCAGCCGATGTGGAGGCCGGCCGCCTGCAACAGCGCGACGAACAGCGAGCCGACCACCATGAAGGCAGCCTGCAACACGTTGCCGGCGGCGATGATGCGGGCGCGCTCGTTCGGAGCCGACCAGGCCTGCACTGCGGCGAAGGACGGAACGACAAACAGGCCGCCGCCGAACGCGAAGGCGACGAAGTCGACCAGCATGCGCAGGCCGGCGAAAGAGGTTGCGAAGTCGATTGCGGCGACGTCGTTCCCTTTCACCGCGACTCCGATGGCCCACGCAAGGTCGATGCCGGCAAATCCCATCATGATGGCGCCGATCGGCACCAGCGCGAGGTTGGGCCGAACGTGGCTCAGGCTGGCCGCAAACAGCGAGCCGATGGCAATGCCGATCGCGAAGATCGCGAGGCACAGCGTCACCACGCCTTCGCTGCCACCGACCACATCCTTGACCAGCGCCGGCAGCAGCGACAGCACGATGGCGCCGACCAGCCAAAACCAGGAGACGACCACGGTGCCGTCCCACAGACGGTGATCCGCATACAGCGTCTTCAACAGGCCGAGCGTCGATGTCCAGGGATTGGCATCGACTGGCAGATCCGCTGCGGACGGCGTGGTCGCGGGAATGCGAGACGCAAAGGCCCAGGACAGCAGGGCGAGCACGACCACGGCCGATGCGACCCAGCCCATATGGGCGGAGCCGGCCACGAACTGGCCGCCTGCGACGGTGCCGAGCAGGATCGCCATGAAGGTCGCGCCTTCGACCAGCGCGTTGCCGGTCGCGAGCTCGCCGAGCTCGAGCTGGTCCGGCAGCATGGCGTATTTCACGGGGCCAAACAGGGCAGCGATGATGCCGAACAATGCGAGTGCCGTGAACAGCAGCGGCACCGAGTGCAGGAAGAAGCCGGCGGCAGCAAAGGCCGCCGCGAAGATCTCGGCGAATTTCAATCGCCTTGCGACGACGGATTTGACGTATTTGTCGGCGAGCTGGCCGCCGAGGCCTGAGAGGATGAAATAGGGGAAGATGAAGACGGCACCCGCGACCGTCACCAGAGCGTCGCCGTGGCCTGTCGCGGCGCTGTACAGCAGGATGATGACAAGCGCGTTCTTGAGCACGTTGTCATTGAGCGCCGAGAAGAACTGCGCCCAGAACAGCGGCGCAAAGCGGCGTGACGACAGCAGATCCCTGATCATGACGAGTCCTGTTTTGGAGGGCAGGCTGAGGTTGTTAATTTGTCGATGAAACGCCAAGACCGGAAGAGCGCTGTAGGGACGGTTGCAGGCCTATGCTGGTCGCCCGGCTTGCTCTGTCCCCACGATTTCTCCGATCCTCTTGGTCTCCAGCTTGTCTCGTTAGGTTCGCAAATATCCGGTCGCGGCTGCAGTTTCGGGCGGAAATGCCGCGCTTATGGGGATATCGCCCCGACCGATAAGGAAAAGCTGAACCGAACTGTGGACAGTGGGTCGATCGGCCCGAATGTCCGGACATAGTAACTCCTTTGTTGCGACGCCGCTTCGCATTCGAGTGGACCCGCATGCGCATCTCGATGTCCTCAGGTGAGGTGAGCGAGATGGCGGAAGGGGTTGATGCGGCCGAGCAGGCTGAAACGGCGGTCCTCGTGGCGGGCACAGTCGGCCCGCCACATCCGGAAGGTCGCGCGGCGCTCAGTCAGCACGCCGGCAATGTCGCAGGCGGTTGCGATGCGATCGATCGGGGCCATCACAAGCCGCAAGACCGCTCGGAGGAAGCCGCTCGCGAGCGCCGCAGCGTCGTCGACGAAGGTGAAGGCGATATCGAGTGCCAGGGTTTGCATTTTGTCGATCTCCGGACTAATTTGAACAATGTTCACATGGGTAGCTTGAAAATGAACAATGTTCAAGAAGAATCGCTGTCGAACCAGAAAAAAAGTCGGCGACGGCTCCAAATCCTGGAAATCGCCCGCGGCATTATCGCAGCTAAAGGGTTGAGATCATTGAAGGTTCGGGACGTTGCCGAGGCTGCCGGCTGCTCGGTCGGCAGCGTCTACAATGAATTTGGCGATTTCGACGGGGTGATCCTGACGGTCAACCGAGGGACAGTCCAGGCGCTGACTGCGCGGCTGCGCGCGGTTCCGGCCGAGGATCCGGTTGGGCAGCTCTATGGTCTGGCTGAGACCTATCTCGAATTCTTCTCCGCGAACGCAAATTTGCTGCGCTCGTTGTTCGAGCATCGGATGGAGGACGATCGTCCTTATCCCGACGACATTCTTCAGATGGTCATGGACGCCTTTTCCCTGATGCATCCGCCTTTGGTGCGGGTGTTACCGCGTGCGGACGACGTGAAGATCGCACTGCTGTCGCGCACGTTGTTTTCCGCGGTGCACGGCATCATCTCGCTCGGCCTCGAAGAACGCATGGTTGCCGTGCCGCCGCAGATGCTGCGCCAGCAGGTTACGCAGTTTCTCGACACGCATCTTCTGGGTCTCGGGATCCGGCCGACACGCTAACGGCGAAGGGTGCCGTCAAGCGCGCGCCGCTTCCCGTCTCGCCGCCACGAGGATGATTTCCGGTTTCCCATTGTCGACCTGAACCCGGTTGCGCCCCTTCTCCTTGGCGCGATAGCAGGCGGCATCCGCCCGACGCATTGCCTCTTCGAGCGTCGTGTTGCCATCGACGATGCAGGCAACGCCGATGCTGGCGGTCACCGCAAAGCAGCGATCCTCCCAGGCGAAGCTGAACAGCTCGAGCGACCGCCGCAGCCGTTCGGCGATGTCCATTGCGTCGTATGGAGCGCATTGCGGCAGGATCAATCCGAATTCGTCACCCCCGAGCCGGGCAACCAGATCGCGCGTTCGCCGGTTCTGCTGCAGCAATTGCGCGACCTGGCAGAGCAGCCGGTCGCCCGCGAGATGGCCGCAGCTGTCGTTGACGCCCTTGAATTGATCGAGGTCGAGCAGGAGCAGGCAGAGCGAACCTTCGTTGTGACCATCCAGCTCGCTTTGCAGGCGGGCCTCGAAAGCTCGCCGGTTGGCGATGCCGGTCAGCCAGTCATGCGAGGCCTGGAAGGCGAGCCGCTCTTTTTCGGCATGCAGCGCATCCTCGAATGCCTGGCGCTGCAGCACCAGTCGCCTCGTGAGCCAGACCAGCAGCAGGATCAAGGTCGCGGCGGTGGCGATGTTAAGCCATATCAGCGTCAGCTTGATGGCGCGGGAGCCTTCGCCCAGCACCGTCGAGAACCGTTCGGCATGCCCCGTGAATTGCCTGTTCAGCTCGGAGAGCCGCGACGACAGGAATTGCACGCGATCGCCGTCCCGAATGGGACCGTCCCTTAGCTCGCTCTTGATGACCTCACCGAAGACGCCGAGCTCCAGCAGCATTGGATCGGTGGCGGCCCATTCCCGGATCGCTTCGCGAAGGAAGCTGACCTGGTTGAAATGGCGGAACAGCCAGATCAGCCCGGGAACGTCATCGGGGTGGTTGCCGCCCTGCAGGAAACCGATGCGCGCGAGCTCAACATCGACGGGATCGCGCTCGAGCGCCCATCTCGCATATTCGTCGCCGATGGGGACGGCGAGCGAGGTCCGGTATTGCGCGAACTGGCCGGCGTTGCCCGAATGCAGATAGAGATTGAGGAAATAGACGGCGTTCTTTTGCGAGCGCGACCACATCGCCTCGCCCGCGACATAGGCTCGGACCGATGACATGACTTCCAGGCTGAAGCCCGCGATCATCGCTTGCAGCACGACGACCATGACGAACGGCGACACAAGCTTGATGACGTGAAGGAAGCTGCCTTCCTTCGCCGACGTTGTTGTTCTGCGAAACACTCTGCGTTCCCCAAATCCACTCAACGATCCCGACGGAGCGTCGGCTGATAACGCGGATTACGCGGGAATGCTGCTTAACTCGACCTAGAATGGTGAAGTGACCGTGACTCAGGGTGAAAGGGCCATGAAGCCGATGCGCGCAGATCGTCGCAAATGCTACCGAGCCGGAACTTGCGCGGCACTGTCACGCATTCGGCCTTCGCGATTAACCCGATCGAGAGAGTTTCAGCCTGGCGTCAGACCAGCACCGGCTGACGCACGCGGCCGGCATCGCCGAACACGCGCAGATAGCGCTCGATCTCGGAGGGCACGCCGGTTGCTTTCTCCGGATTGTCGGAGAGCTTGACGGCGGGACGTCCGTCGACCGACGACACCTTGCAGACCAGGGAGATCGGATCGAGATTGAACGTGCCATCCGGTGCGCAGCCGACGAAGTCGTTGGTGAGGTTGGTGCCCCAGCCGAACGAGAGCCGCACGCGGCCGGCGAAGTGGTGATAGGTCTCCTCGATCGAGCCGACATCCATCGCGTCGGAGAAGACCAGCAGCTTGTCCTTGGGATTGCGACCCTTCTTCTGCCACCATGCGACGATCTCTTCGCCGGCCTGGATCGCCGGCGCGCTGTCGGGCCGGAAGCCGGTCCAGTCGGCCACCCATTCCGGTGCGTCGCGCAGAAAGGCCTTCGTGCCGAACGCGTCAGGCAGCGCAATCAGCAGATTGCCCCCATAGGTCTGGCGCCACTGGTCGAGAATGCGATAGGGCGCCCAGCGCAACTCCTCGTCGTCCTTGGCCAGCGCGGCCGCGACCATCGGCAGCTCATGCGCATTGGTACCAATTGCCTCGAGATCGTTGTCCATCGCAAGCAGCACATTGGACGTGCCGATGAAGGACGGCCCCAACCCTTCCTTCACCGCTTCGACGCACCAGCGCTGCCAGAGATAGCCGTGACGGCGGCGCGTGCCGAAGTCCGAAAGCTTCAAGTTCTCCAGCGCGCGCAGCCGCTCGACCTTGGTCCACAGCTTGGCCTTGGCGCGGGCATAGAGCACGTCGAGCTCGAACCGGCCGCGGCCCTTCATCGCCGCGCGCGAGCGCAATTCGTTGAGGATGGCGAGCGCCGGAATCTCCCACATCGTGGTGTGGGTCCACGGCCCGTGGAAATGCAGCTCGTACTGGCCCTCGACCCTGCGCAACTCGTATTCGGGAAGGCGGAATTCGGCCAGCCAGCGGATGAAGTCCGCCGAGAACATGTGAGTCTTGCCGTAGAAGGTGTTACCGGCAAGCCAGATCAGCTCTTTCTTGGTGAAGCGGATGGTGCGGGCATGGTCGAGCTGGGCCCGCAACTCGCCCTCGTCGATGATCTCGGCAAGCCGCACATGGCGCGAGCGATTGATGACCGAGAACGTTACTTGCTGATTCGGGTACGATTCTCGAATCATCTGTAACATCAACAGCTTATAGAAGTCGGTATCGAGCAGGCTGCGGATGATGGGGTCCAGCCGCCAGCTGTGATTGTAGGTCCGGCTCGCAATGTCGGTCATCGTCATGGCCGAATTCTAGCGTGGTCGCGCGCGCCCAACCAGTGGGTTTGGCGAAGGGCAGGCCCCCGCACCGGAAGGGCGCAACGAACGTCGCCGCGCGCCGTATTCAGCTGCCGGCGCTCGCTGCAACGGACTCGAACTGATTCCTGATCCAGCGATGCGCCGGGTCTTTCTGATATCGCTGGTGCCACACCATGAACATGGGCAACTCCGCCAGCGTGCGCGTGCGTGAGGCCAGTGGAATCCGCGCATGGGCGAAGCCCCGCATGACGCCGGGGGCGAGCAGGCTCGGCATGCTCGCCAGCATCTGCGAGCCGCGCAGGAAGGACGGCACGCCGGAGAAGCTCGGGACGGAGATGGCGATGTCGCGGTGAAATCCGTTCGCGGCGAGCCGGCGATCGAAGTCGAGCCGTTCGTTGTCAGTGTAGACCACGGTGATGTGGCGCGCCGCGAGATAAGCGCCGCGATCGTTTGGCGCGGCACGGGTCTTGGGATCAAAATAACAAACGTAATGATCGCTCAGCAGTCGTTTCTGCACGATGTCGATGCCGGACGGCGGCAGCGGCGTGATCAGGAGATCGCAGCGATTTTCGCGCAGCATTCCGGGGGAGGGCGACTGCGAGGGGATCACGCGCAGGTTCAGGCTTTTCACCTGAGCGGCGACATGGTCGAAGAAGTGCGGCAGCAGCAAGTCGCGTTGGAAATCGTTGGCGGCGATCGTCAGCGAAAGCTGCGCGCTTGCCGGCTCGAACGTGACGCCGCCGGCAAAGCCGCGCATCTCATCGATCAGCGCGCGCGCCTTCGCGGCCAAGGCCTGGGCATGGGCAGTCGCGACGATGCCGCGGCCTGATTTGGCGAACAGAGGATCGCCGGCGATCCGCCGGAGCTTGTTCAACCCGTGACTGACGGCCGACTGCGTCAGGCCGAGACGCGTCGCCGCCGCTGTCACCGAGCCTTCCTCCAGCACGGCCAGGAACAGTTCGAGCGCATGGCCATCGAGGGCCAAATGATCGATTTTCTTCATGTAATGCATTATAATTGATCTATTTATTCGGAGAATAGGCGGGCCCATGATCCAGTCAACAGGTCGCGCCGGACTGGTCGCGGCCGCAGGGAGAGACAACGCCGATGAACGCCCAGGCGCCAGCCTTAAGGGATCCCCGCCTCAACAGCCCCGAGCCATTCACGCCGCGTGATGGCGGCTTCTTCCAGCGCGACCGCACGATCCATCCACCCGCCTTCGCGCCGGGCTACAAATCCTCGGTGCTGCGCTCGCCGCGCCAGGCGCTGCTCTCGATCGAGAACTCGGTCTCCGAGATCACCGGGCCGGTGTTCGGCCACAACGATCTCGGTCCGCTCGACAACGATCTGATCCGCAATTACGCCAAGGACGGCGATCCCGTCGGCGAGCGCATCATCGTCCACGGCCGCGTGCTGGACGAGACCGGCCGTGGTGTCCCGAATACGCTGGTCGAGTTCTGGCAGGCCAATGCCGGGGGCCGCTACCGGCACAAGAAGGACACATATCTCGCGCCTGTCGATCCCAATTTCGGCGGCTGCGGCCGCGCGCTGACCGACGATACCGGCTACTATTACTTCCGCACCGTGAAGCCCGGGCCCTACCCCTGGCGCAATTTCGTCAACAGCTGGCGTCCTGCCCATATCCACTTCTCGGTGTTTGGCTCAGGCTTCGCGCAGCGGCTGATCACGCAGATGTATTTCGAGGGCGATCCCCTGATTCCGATTTGTCCGATCCTGACGACGATCCCGGACAAGGACGCGCTGGATCGCCTGGTGGCGCCGCTCGATCTCAACGCCTCGATCCCGCTCGACTCGCTCGCCTACCGCTTCGACATCGTGCTGCGTGGTCAGCGCTCCACCTATTTCGAGAATCGCCCGGAGGGGAACTGAGCCATGCCGCAGCCGCTCAACTATCTCAAGGAAACCGCGTCACAGACCGCTGGCCCCTATGTCCATATCGGCCTGATCCCGGCCATGGCAGGCTTCGACATCTTCGAGAAGAATTTTTCCAACGTGCTGGTGACACCGGATACGCAAGGCGAGCGCATCACGCTGGAGGGCAGGGTGATCGACGGCAGCGGCTCGCCGCTGCGCGACGTCTTGCTCGAAATCTGGCAGGCCAATGCGGCGGGCCGCTACAATCATCCGGCCGATCGCTCCGCCGGCGCAGTCGGCGATGACTTTCGCGGCTGGGGCCGCGCCGGCTCTGATTTCGAGAGCGGGCTGGTGACGTTCGAGACCATCAAGCCGGGTGCGATCGTCGACAGGGCAGGGCGCAAATGCGCGCCGCACGTCAACATCTGGATCGTCGCCCGCGGCATTAATATCGGCCTCAACACGCGGCTCTATTTCTCCGATGAGGAAGCTGCGAATGCCGCCGACCCGGTGCTCAATCTGGTCGAGCCACCGGTGCGTCGCAAGACGCTGATCGCCACTCGTAGCGAGCGTGCCGGCAAGGTCGTGTATTCCTTCACGATCAATTTGCAGGGGCCGGAGGAGACGGTCTTCTTCGACGTCTGAAGTCTGGCGATCGCCGCAGGGTCATTCCACCCGGTCGCCTCGACCCATCCCACCGCGCGGGGTGAACTGTTCGGCGATCGTTGTCTCGCGCGCCCGGGGTCGGTCAGAGGGGGCGCGCCCCACCTTTGGCTTCAGTCCCGCCAAATCGATGAATACGTCTGCCTGCCGCCGCAGCTCGTCGGCGACCATTGGTGGTTGGCTGGCAAGCGTGGAGACAACGGTCACGCGGACCCCGCGGCGTTGCACCGCTTCTACCAACGGACGAAAATCCCCGTCGCCCGAGAACAGCACGATGTGATTCACGTGGCGGGCGAGTTCCATCGCGTTGACGGTGAGTTCGACATCCATGCTGCCCTTCATCTTGCGGCGGCCGGTGGTGGCGTCCACGAACTCCTTGGCGGGTTTGGTGACGACAGTGTAACCGTTATAGTCAAGCCAATCGATCAAGGGCCGGATCGATGAATATTCCTGATCCTCCAGGACGGTCGTGTAGTAGAAGGCTCGCAGCAGGTTACCTCCGCCCCGAAATTCGCTGAGCAGACGTCTGTAATCGAGATCGAAGCCGAGTGCCTTTGCGGTCGCGTGGAGATTGGCGCCATCGATGAAGAGTGCGATCTTCTCAAACGAAGACATAGTGCACGGATCTCCGGTTCTGCCAGGGGCCGCAGGTTCACCCCCTGAAGGGTGTGTGCCTGCCGAAAAACACTGAGGTCGCGATGGCTTTACTGAAAAGGCGGCGCAGACGGCCGGACAGGGTGTGGCCGTCATGCGCCAAGTGGAGGGAGGCTAAGGCGACCGACGCCAGGGCGCCGAATGGATCCACGTTAAGGCGTCCGCATTCCGTGCTCAATTGTACGGAAGTAAACGGCGCCTAATCCCAAGGATTCGATCCTCTATACCAAGGTAGATGGACGCGGCGGCAATAGTCGCCCTTGCGAGAATCGCGGTGTTGCGCTCGACGTATCTGTGCGCCGCAGCTTTTTGCGCGTGCTCGCCACTGCACCGCAGGATTATCGCCGCCGCTTCGGTTCCTCTCCGCTTCCTCGGTGCGACCAAAGTCGAGCCAGTGGGCCCACGCCGAATGGGAACCGAATCGCCTTCCCGATCTTTGCTTCGATGAATCTCTCGCGGAGGGTTTGCCATGGGCAAGCTGCAAGAGCGCGAAACCGTCCCTGACGTCTACAATCTGTTTCTCGCCGCCGTCCTCTTCATATCGCCGTGGTTGTTCAAGCTGACCAACAGCCTGGGCAAGGTCGACCTCTGGGTTACGAGCGCAATCATCGTCGTGCTGTCGCTGGCAGCGATGATCGCCTATCGGGACTGGGAGGAATGGATCAACGTTCTGATGGGCGTCTGGCTCATCGCGTCGCCCTGGCTGCTCGGATTTCCGCATACGCGGGCGATGCATCTGAGCATCGGCTTCGGCATCTTCATCGTGCTCCTGGCGCTGCTCGATCTCTTCCTGCATTACGAGAAGCGCCATCCGGACGAAGCATCGGCCGGGTCCGCGGAACGAGCGCACCAATAGAGCGCGGATCAGCCTTCAGCGCCGTGAAGCTGCGCCCGAAAAGCGCGTGGTGACAGCCCGGTCGCGGCGGCATAGACCCGGCTGAAATAGGCGGGATCCTCGAAGCCGAGCGCGTAGGCGATCGTCGAGACCGGCAGGTTGGTATAGACGAGATTGCGCCGCGCCTCGCGAACCAGCCGATTCAGGATCAGATGCGAGGCTGTGTCGCCGGTCGCCGCGCGCGTGATGCGGTTGAGATGGGTTGGCGTGATCGCCAGCGCGTCGGCGTAGTCCGCCACCGTCCAGCGCTCGAGATGATGTTGTTCGAGCAGGGCTTCGAAGCGACGGAACAGGTTCGATTCGGAGTTGCCGCTGCTGCCGCTGTCACGCGTGAGGGCACGTGCCACGAGGCCGATCATGGCCGCCGACAATGCGCGCAGCACATGCGCGCGGCCGAAATCGCGCGCGGCGTGTTCGGCAAAGATCTGCTTCATGACGGCGCGGATCTGCGGCGTGCCGCGCACCACGCCGGATCGCGACAACACGCTGCGCAGGCCTTCGGCGGCCAGCAGCGCTTCGTCGAGCATTTCCGCAGCGATGGTCAAGACCCAGCCCTCGGTGCCGGGCACGAAGCTGAAGCCGTGGACATGGCCGACCGGCACGTTGACGATCTGCATCGGCTTCAACGGCACCGCGCGCCCGTCGAGCGTTGCTTCCCCGCCGCCGCGCTCGATCAGCAGCACCTGGTGCAGCCGGGCATGCCGGTGCACGGCAAGTGTCCAGTCGTGCAGCACCGAGCGCGACGCAATGGTCTCGCAATGGACGACGTCAGGCAGGTCGCCGGCTTCGCCGAACAGATTATAGACCCGGATGGCCGGGGCGGGGACTGCGGTTCTCATGTGCGAATAGTACAAGACAAAGGCCGATCCCTCCATCGGTCCGGGCCCGGTGATCTGCAAAAAATGCCGGATGGAGGACGGAAAAATGAAAGTTCAGGTCTGCATCATCGGCGGTGGGCCGTCCGGACTGCTGCTGTCCCAGCTCCTGCACCTGAAGGGCATCGACACCGTCGTGCTGGAGAAATACAGCCGCGACCACGTCCTGGCCCGCATCCGCGCCGGCGTGCTCGAGCACGGGTTTGCCAGGTTGATGCGCGAGGCGCAATGCGGCGAGCGGATGGACCGCGAGGGTGAGATCCATAACGGATTCGAGATCGCTCATGACGGGGTCCTCTCCCATATCGATCTGCACAAGCATTCCGGCGGCAATTCGGTACTGGTCTACGGCCAGACCGAGCTGACGCGTGACCTCTACGAGGCGCGGGATCGCCTCGGCGGCAAAGTCGTGCACGATGCCGAGGACGTGACACCGCATGAACTGACGTCGGACAGGCCGTACGTCACGTACCGGTCGAACAGCCAGACGATCCGCATCGATTGCGACTACATCGTCGGCGCCGACGGCTTTCACGGTGTCAGCCGCAAATCGATCCCGAAGGATGTGCTGCGCGAATACGAGAAGGTCTATCCGTTCGGCTGGTTGGGAGTGCTGTCGCGTACCAAGCCGGTCTCGCCGGAGCTGATCTATGTGAAGCACGAACGCGGCTTTGCGCTGTGCTCGCTGCGCTCGCAGGTGCTGAGCCGGTATTACGTCCAGGTGCCGCTGACCGACAAGGTCGAGGGCTGGTCGGACGATGCGTTCTGGGCCGAGCTGAAGCGTCGTCTGCCTGATGACGTCGCCGCGCGGCTGGTCACCGGCCCCTCGGTCGAGAAGAGCATCGCGCCCCTGCGCAGCTTCGTCGCCGAGCCGATGAGCTATGGCCGCCTGTTCCTTGCCGGCGATGCCGCCCACATCGTGCCGCCGACCGGCGCACGCGGGCTGAACAGCGCCGGCTCCGACATCTATTATCTCTACCACGCCATGCTCGCGCATTATCAGGATGGCGACGATTCCGGGCTGAAGGGCTATTCCGCCAAGGCGCTGGCGCGGATCTGGAAGGCGCAGCGATTTTCGTGGTGGATGACGATGATGTTGCACCGTTTTCCCGATCGTTCCGAATACGAAGATCGGCTCCAGCAGACCGAGCTGGAATATCTGTTGTCGTCAGACACGGCGCAGCGGTTGCTTGCGGAGAATTATGTGGGACTGCCGTTCTAGGAGGCGCCCTACTTCCCTTCCAGCGCATTCACCGGCGTCCAGTCCGGCGGCGGTGGTTTCTCAGCCAATAGCCGGGCACGCCCGGCGAAATATCGGCTTGGCGGATCGTCGCAGGCGACGCTTTCGAACAGTTCGGCCGCTTTGGCAAAGTCGCGCGCGCGCCAGCATTCCAGTGCTCGGGCGTAAGTCGCCGCGCGGATGCCTTGGTTCGGTGTTGCCCGGTTCTTCTCTGCCAACGGCTCGTACACCCTGATCGGTTCGTCGCGCCCCTGCACCCTGACGATGTCGAGCTCGCGCCAGGTATAGGCGCTGCGGCTCTGGTTCATGGTCATCTCCGACGCCATGATCACCGTGCCAAAATATTTGTTGGCGCCTTCGAGCCGCGAGGCGAGGTTTACGGTATCGCTCATGACGGTGTAGTTGAAGCGCCGGCGCGAGCCGATATTGCCGACCACGGCTTCGCCGCTGTTCAGTCCGATGCGGTGGGCGAGGCCGCGGCCCCGGAACGCGGGATGGCTTTCGTTGAGCTCTTCCAGCCGATCGCGGCATCGAAGCGCGGCCGCGACCGCGTTCCGTGCGTGATCGGGATCGTCGGCGGGCGCGCCGAACATGGCGACGACGGAATCGCCGATATATTTGTCGACATAGCCGCCATGGCTTTCGATGATATCGGTCATGGCCGACAGATAATCGTTCATCAGTGCGACCAGCTCGCCGGGCGTCATCTTCTCGGCAATCGAGGAGAAGCCGCTGACGTCGGAGAAGAACATGGTGATGTCACGCGTCTCTCCGCCGAGCACCGGCATCTTGCCGGACGCGACCATGCCGTCGATCACCTCCGGTGCGAGGTAGAACGCGAAGCTCTTGCGCAGGAAACGCTCTTCGCGGTCGGCGATCATGAAGCGGTAACCGATCATCATGGCGAGCGCGGCGAGACTCGCCAGAACGGGTTCCGTCAGAGGCAGTGCAAGCGCATGGACGAACGTGCCGACGGCGACGGCGGTATAGAGGACGCAGAGCACGAACCAGGTCATCAGGGCGCCGCTCGGCGCCAGCATGCAGGCCGCGCAGGCAATGATTGCCGCGAAGATGATCGTCAGCACGGTGCGCAGTGGGAATCCTAACTCGCTGACCGCATCATGCTCGAGCAGATTTCGCACGACCGTGGCATGGACGAACACGCCGGCGACCGCACTGTGGGCTCCCTGCGCGGAGCTCGCCGGCGCGGGCAGCGCGCATCGCGCCGTCGGCGCCCCGTCATATCCACCGGCCAGGTGCATCGAGGTCAGCTTGCGGTCCTCGAAATTGAGGATGCTGCCGAGCAGCACGATCTTGCCGTCGAAGGCATGGCGGAAGAAGTCGGCGTCTCCCTTTTCGACGCAGGCGCGCAGATCGGCGAAGGAATAGGCAGGGATGTCGCGGCCCATGCCGCGGAAGTTGGGGGCGAGCGTGTTGGGCACCGTGCTTGGAATCGCGTAGCCGGACAGTTCCGTTACGCCGGTCGGTCCGGTCTCAGGCTTGGCGCCGAGCGACCTTGCGGCAAGTTCGACGGCCATTGCGGGCACCGGCCGACCCTCGATGGAAAAGCTCAGTGGCATCCGCCGGATCACGTGGTCGGGGTCGGTATCGACGTTGAGCGCGCGGATGTTGCCGTTCACGGCCAGTTGCTGCGCGTGATCGGGCCTGTCCGGATGATCATTGCTGAGAATCTCGCCGAGCACGAGCTTGCCACTGTCGGAGAGCCGCCTGAGCGCGATCAGATAGTCGCGGTCAAATCCCTTCACCCGGCTGCCGAACGATGCATCGCCGAAGGGAATTTCTGATTGCTCGATCGAGCTTGGAAAGATCACGTCGAACCCGATGACCTTGGCGCCACCCGCGGTGATGCTGTTGAGTACCCGGGCGATTTCACGGGTCCAGGTCTGGGTCGGTGATCCCTTGAAAGGCGGCGTCTCGTAGGTCGCTCCGTCAATGGCGACGACGACGACCGGCGATGTCGCGGGATCACGGTGATCGCCGATCAGGGTCCAGCGCAAGGCCGTGAGGATGTCGAGCGAAAGTCCTTGCAGTCTCTGGAACGGGGGGGACGCAAAAGCCGCGCCCGTGACGAGCGCGATCAGGATCGCCGCAACGATGTCCCGTCGTCCGATCCGCCGCATCGTTGTGCCGCGGGCCGTCTATTCGAGCCGCAGCAGACGTCCGACGATCGGCGTCGGCGATGCGGTGGCGCTGCCGTCGACCTGGAACGTGTAGCGTTTGGCGCCGAGCTTCGCGAGATAGCTGCCGCCAGCGGTCAGCGACTTGCCGGCTTTCGAAAGGTCGTAGAATTTTCTGGCGACCAGGATGTCACTCTTGAGCGGCAGGGTGATCGTGGGTTCCTTGCCATCGGTGCGTTCGATCACCAGGGTGCTGCCAGCCTTGGCCTGAATCAGCGGCGCGACACCGTAGATCGTCGGCAACTTTGCCGGCGGGGCGTTGGCGTCGGCTCGCAAGCTGCGGAACGTGGTCGCTGCGCTCTGGTTCGCCTCGCGCTCGGAGAGCTGGGCGGCGTTGGCGTCGCACGGCACCTTGGCGCGCTCGACCTTGCCGAGCTGCACGGTGCTCTGCTCAGTGCCGACCAGGACGACGCCTTCGGTGATGGTCTCGCGCAGACAGGATTTCAGGTAGCTGAGCGTGATGCCCGCCTTGGGGCCGAGCTTGATGATCTTGCCGGGCGCCACATAGTCCATGAATTCGACGCCGTCGACCTTGCCCTGCACATCCTCGACGATGGCGGCCGGGCTCTCCGCGATGGCGGGGGCCGTGAGGCAAAACACGCCGACGACGGCGCCGATCAGGCTTCTCATGTCTTTCTCTTCCAGTTCGAACGATATGCCACCGATCCAGATGCCCATAATCCACGCCCCAGCGCGAGCCTAGCGGGGATGGTCCAGACCAATGTGATGAAAGTCACCCTTGCTATTGGTGCCCCCCTGGCACGAACAGGTTCAAATCTCTGATGGCAGAAAATAGCGCCCTGGCAAAGGGTTACTCTCTAAGCATGTCAATCCGCCGCGGCGGATTCGGGGGCGCGATCCAGCTTCGGACCTTTCCCCGTCACTCCCGATATGAAGGGTATCGAGCCGGCCTGGGATTTCTGCAATGACGCCGCAGTGTGCCCCGCGATCGCTACCACCTCATCCCAGCGTGACGAGGCGATGCTCGACGATCTCTTCGTGCGCTGTACGATGGAGCGTGAGCGTCACGTCCAAGGCGAATTCTTGCAAGCCCTCGGGCTTCCGTCGAGCGCGACCGCACACAGGGTCGAAGCGCTCGAACCTGCAGACGACGGCATCGAATTGTTTCGAGTTTGCCGCCGGCCTCGCGCATGCCGCGCCGGTAATTTGACGAAATGGCTTTGCCGGGTGTTAACCGTGGCGGAATACGCGTCATATCAGTCATTGTCGCGCCCCAGAGTTGGTCGCAAATACGTTTGAATTTCGCGACGGATGTTTTGCATGCTCAGGGACGGCAAATACGCTGCCTGGTTCAGGACGCAGCGCGGCCAAGGCACAGGCCTTGTCGAATTGGTAGAAGGGCGGATCTCTGGGCGCGATAGTTTCTTCACGTATGGCGGCACCTATCAGGTCGATCAGCAGCGCTTCACGGCCGTGCTGACCGTGAAACGGCACGCAGAAGGTAATACGAGCGTGTTTGGTCCTGATGAAGTCGAGGCCAGTCTTTCCGGCGAATGCAACGGCGCAGTGGCGACGTGCTGGGGGACGGCAAGGCAGGCACCTGACGTCAGGTTCGAGTGCACGCTGATCTACAGCCAGGATGACTCGGTAGCCGCCGACGCCAAATGCGCGGTCGTGAAGCTCAACGCCGACAAATTGCCGAAGGGGCCCGATGGTCGGTCGCGGCTTCGGCCGCCCTTCTCGTCCGGACCACTGGGATCGGTGTGATCAACAGCCAGATCGGCTACATGCCTTGGCGCGCAAGTCGACCGGCGTCGAACGCCAGAAACGCGTCGTTCACCACCGACGTACAAGCCAGGCCTGCACTCCAACAAAAATGATGTCCGGCTTATCTCAGCGGATGCGCCGTCTGATGCCAGGCCCAGGCGGTGCGGATCACGGTCGGTAGGTCGGAATGGCGCGGCACGAAGTCCAGCACCTTTCGCGCAGCCGTGGGGTCGGCGACCAGATAGGTCGGATCGCCGGCGCGGCGCGGCTTCACGGTGTGCGGCACCTCGCGCCCGGTCTCCTGCTTGATCGCGGTGAGGATTTCGCGCACCGAAAAGCCTGAGCCCGTGCCCAGATTGAAGCTGCCGCCGACATGTCCTGATTCCAGCAGTTTCAATGCAGCGACATGAGCCGCGGCGAGGTCGGTGACGTGGATATAGTCTCGGATCGCGGTGCCGTCGGGCGTGTCGTAGTCGTCGCCGAACACCGCGAACTCGGCGTGGCCCTGCAACGCCATCATGGCGCGCGGGATGAGGTGCGTCTCGTTGTCACGCAATTCGCCGATGCCGCCGGCCGGATCGGCGCCGCTGGCATTGAAATAGCGCAGGCAGAACGCACCGAAGCCGTAAGCCGCGCGATAATCGGCGAGCATGCGCTCGATCATCCATTTCGAAGCGCCGTAGGGGTTGATCGGTGCACAGGGGAAATCTTCGGACAGCGCCTTGGAATCGGCATTGCCATAAACGGCGCCGGTCGAGGAGAAGACGATGCGATGGCAGCCCGCGTTGCGCATCGCCCGGAGCAGCGACAACGTGCCCTGGACGTTGTTGATGTAATATTTCTGCGGATCGGTCATGGACTCGCCGACGAGACTCGCCGCCGCGAAGTGCATCACCGCCGTGACCGAGTGGTCGGCGAAGGTGCGCGCCAGCGTCGCGCCATCGAGCAGATCGCCCGTCACCAGCTCTCCGGCGACGAAGCTGCGATGCCCTGTTGTCAGATTGTCATAAACGACGGGCCGATAGCCGGCAGCGGCAAGCGCGCGGCAGGCGTGCGAGCCAATATAGCCGGCGCCTCCCGTGACGAGGATAGTCGGTCGGTCTGTCATATTTCCTTACCCCAACGCAAAAGCAGCGATCATCCAGGCCAAACTTGCAGCGCTATCGAGAGCCACTCTGGTTCCTTGCGCGCAAGCGCGCCGAGCGGCGGCCTGCGAGGGGTATTCCAGCAGGAATATGGCCTGGATAAGAGGCTGTCGCTGCAACACCAACGGATCGAAGCTCGAGCAGCCTCAACCGAATCCCCTCGATATCAAGAAATCTGGGCGCGCCCCGGCAAGCACACACTGAAGCATAGAGTGATCGGCTCCCCACGCAAGCGGGTTGATTGGCAGCCCACGACCCTAGGGTAGTTCGGTGACTGCCTCCCGGGGCACCGATAAAGCGGGGGGAACTGGCGCGCCCGAAGTTGTGATTTGCCGCCTGTCCCATGAGCAGGTGACATTCCTCGCCAAACGGCTGTTCGAGGAAAGCGAACGCATGCTTTGCAAGGGGTTCACTTGGGAGGATTGTGGCTGCTCTGGCCGGCTTGTTAGCGTAACTGCCCGCGAGATGGGCCGTTCGCCGTGATGTTGGCGAAGGTTGGTTTGCGGCGGGTGAACTGGTTCGATGGAACCGACGTTCGAGCCCTTCTCGCGGGAAAGCGCGATGACGTCTATGATTTCGTTGGAGGATGTTGCGAACCCGAGCAGGTTACAAATACGTACCTTCACGGGTTATCTTTGCGGCGCTGAGGCAAGTGTTGGACTGCGTTGATTTACCTGTTCGCGTCGCGTGATGCCGATCAAGACAAACCGTCTCGGCCTTACCAGGTGGTTGTTGGGAATTTCAGATGAGAGACAAAGACGGCTATCGCGACAAAGAGGTCCAAAAGCGCTTCGAGGCTGTGCTACGCGGCGCACTCAAGACGTCGCAGAAGCCGCCGATGGAAAAACCAAAATCACGAGCGGCGAAGCCGCCTCGCGCGCCAGCGCAGAAACCGGCGCGCAATCCGCGATAGATCTCGCCTGCTTCGCGGCCGAGAGTCGCGCCGATGATTGAAAGATGTCGCCGTGGGCGTGCCGTCGATATGGAAGCTACGGGCAGCGCCGCCAGGTTCAACGAGCGTCAGCGCGACGTTGTATGGTGACCGGCAGCGCGGGCTTTGCTGACGCCTTCCTTGCGGCCGATGAACGTTTCATCGGCCTCAACGACCTTGCCGCCGCTACACAAAAAAGGGGCCATGAGACCGCCAGCGCGCATGGCCTCGCGGATTCGGTGAGCAAGGAACCATGCGGTTTTGCAGGTGACGCCAAGAGAACGGTGGAGCTGATGAGCGCTCATGTCCTTCTTGCTCGATGCCATTAGAAGGCCTCAAGCTAGACGTTGAACATGACGTGGCTCGACCCCCATTACGCTCTTGGTCGTGATGGTGAAGTCCTTGTAAACGCGTTTTCGTGTGACTTGCCTGCGGATAAAGGCGCTCGCCGCCCCAGCGGAGATCCTCAAGGTACTTCCTGACGTCGACGTGGTTCTGAAAGTGCGGCGCGTTGAACTGAGACATGTGGTTGGCGGTCCCGAAGTCCAGTTTGTATGCTGGCTCAGAATTGGGCCTTGCCGTGAATTCCGCGGCCGTTGGGAAGGGCCTGCCCAGCTCGCCCCTCGGAACGCGGGCGAAACGGCGTCTCAGATTTAGCTTCAGTTGACCATCCCTCAGCGAAAAGGTCGCGAGGTCGCGCTGCAGCAACTATCCCTTTAAGGCCGAGATCTAGGCTGGGTCCGATAACAAGGAATGGACAGGGACATGCCTCAGATCTGGATGACTTATGACGAACTCGGAACGCTCTGCGATTGCAGCAGCGATGAAGCGAGGATGCGAGCCATTCACCTGTCGCTCGATCGCAAAAAAAGCCGCGACGGCGCAACGCGCGTCAAGCTGGACCTGGCGCTCACGGCTAAATTTCTGTCGTCCGTCCGCGAGGCGGACCTTGATCTGGACGGCGCGATCCTAGCTCTCCAAGCTACGCACCGGCAGATGGCTGAGCTCCTAACGCCGACTCAAATCTATGGCGCGCGCGGGATGGCCTAAGCCGGAGCCTCGCACCCACCAGCTCCAGGAGGTGGCATTGAGATTCCCGCGATAGTTGTCTCGAATCAGGCATAATTGGACGGAGTTTCAGGCTGCGGCTGGTGTTCCAACGGAGCCGGCCATCGAGCCCGGAGGGGGATGCCATGGGAAAGCCAGCTGTCTGATTTGCGTAAAGTTATTAGCGACTGCGGCCCTGTTCGCGCCGCCTATCTTGATGGCCGAAACCGCAAGGGCCGAGATCGTGAAGCTGCAGGCTGAGGTCAAGGGGAGCAACGAAGTGCCCCCGAACAATTCTTCGGGCTTCGGCAAAGCAGAAGCCACTTACGATACTGATACAAAAGCCCTAACATATACGGTCACTTATGCCGGTCTGTCCGGCCCCGTGATGGGGCTCACTTTCATGGCCCCAGCGAAGCCGGCAAAAACGCCGGCATCGCACTCCCCTTCAAGACAGTCCAGAGCCCGATACAAGGCACCACAACGCTGACTGAAAGTCAGGCAACAGATTTGCTAACAGGTAAGTGGTACGCGAACATCCACACGGCCCTTAATCCCAGTGGCGAGCTGCGCGGACAGATGACGAAGTAGGGCAAATTTCCGAGCGATGTCGCTCCCAAGCGTCAAGCAAGCGGATACGCACCGCGGCAGAAGCTTCGCTCAATTTGATCCAGAACCATTCAGTCTGCTCAACGCGGGACGCATCTGTAAGTTATTGGCGATCTTCGTATTTCTCGCAGCGCGGGTCGCCGCGTTTTACTTGGGCAATTTCTTGCAACGGGGGAAAACACTGCTGTAGGGAGTATTGGTCACCGTATGGCGGCGGCGAGCGAAAGCAAATCCTGGTATCTGCTGCAAGCTCATATTGCTTTCCCGCAATCGTGTAGTTGCACCGGCTGTTCTCGCGCCGCGGAGGCTGAGGCTTGTCCTGAGCCGAAGCCGCTGCCACAGAAAGCGTTGTGATCAAGATAAAGCCAGGGCTCTTGCGCATCTTGGCATCCTTCGGAATGCCGCCGCGAACCGTTCGCAGCGGTCATAGAGGTGTTCTATAACCCGCATTGGCTGCAGTTCACCGAAATTCGAACGTTAGTTTAGCCCTCCGTGTCGAAATTCGCTGGCGAGAACAATTTTCTACTGTTGGCGTGAAATTCCAAGCTCTCTTTGTAGTTGAGGCGTCAACCCCATGGCGCCTTCGGTCCGGCCTTGGCCTGTTCCCGGATTCCGCGGCGCTGGGGCAACATATCTCGAAGTTGCAGGAGCCTTAGGGGCGTCAGGTGTGCCGTAAGTGCTGCCGGTATATCCGCCTCGTGTGGTGGTGATGGTGTACGTGCCCTGAGCCTTGGCGGGGAACGACAGTCCGATGAACAGCGCACCCGCCACAAGCAAGCCATGTCCGTTCATCATGACCCAATCCTTCCTATTCGTGCGTCCAATATGAATTGAATGCCGCTCCCCGCCCAATCAAAACTTCGTCGCATGGCAACGAAGTCACGTGAGCCGTGGTGCTAGGATGGGGGGCGCGGCAGAAATGTCAGTATCGTTTGGGCTATGAGAACGCCTGTGATCCCGCCTGCCGCCTTCTGCAGGACGTCGAGAAGGCGTGGGTCGCGATCTGGTATAAAAGCTTGAAAGATCTCAAGAAAGGTCGCGACAGTCAAAACGAGAAGACAAGCTACTGAAATTCGTCCGGGCAACAGGAAAGACAGAAGGAATCCAAGTACGGCGTAAGCACTAAAGCGCTCGATGACGACGACCCAATAAGCCTCCGCGTGGCCCAGTAAAGCGGGCCTGCCTGCCAGTCTTGCCAAGGTGGCATAAGCGATAAGCACGAGACAAATCCCCGTCGCGGTCATGAAGTGCTTACGTTGCATGCGCAGACCATAGCGCCAATCGGGGCTGCGGGCGCTTGGAACCTTTCGGTATCGTTAAGCAGATTCGCTTGGAACTTCGCGGTCGCGAGCCGCCGAGGTCAAGCCCTACGACGATTGCCCGATGCGAACCGGTGCATGGGTGTGATGTTTCGGTCGTCTGGTCGCATCAGGAACTGTGGGGGTTGCGAAGGGCGCGAAGATCGAACATAGGGTTCCCATTTCAAATATCGCGTACGACGCCGAGAGGAGACGGCGGAGCGCGTGAGGTAGCCAGCCGCAAACGAAGCGGCCACGATGACGATCAGGAGGATTGCACCAAGCATTGAACGAGACCTGAAACGGAGAAGAAATTCCGTTTACGGAGTTAGCCCAACACGGATAAGGCAGTTTTGCGGAATCGCGATGACTCGTGATCACATGAATTTGCCTGCGAAACGTGGAACTGGAATCAAGAGGCGCAAACGCCCGGGGTCGTGCTCATCTGGACGTGTTGCTGCTCAGGTCAGAGCGTGACGCCGGTGGCTTTGTCAAAGCGATCGTCTCGAGCAGCCTTATCCTCGCGAGAGTGCCCCCTGTGCCGCAAGCAGAAGCAGATCGCAAAAATCCCGGAGATGAGAGCGATCGCCGGCATTGGCCAACAAAGCATCGTACAAGTCAGCGTGCCTTGTCTGGTGCTGTTTTCTTAATCTGCGCGAGCCGTATCGTAACGGATCGTACAGAGCGCTCCAGCTTTGCGGCGATCAATCGCGGCGGATACCCCTTGGCATCCAGTTCGAGCAAGAGCGACTCTTGGTCTTCGGTCCAGCGCGTGCTTTTGTTGCGAGACATCGCAACCTCGGATTTTTTCGCAGGCAATCCGATGCCGAGATCAGGTTCCTGATCCCGACAGACGCTCCTACGCGCGCCATCACATTGGTCGGGGCGCCTGCTACAGTTGCACCAAGAGAGGGACGATGAACGCCTTGAGATCCGGTCGGCGAAACATATGACCCGAAATGCCTGCAGCTTCGGCAGCGTCGAGATCACTCTGCTTATCGCCGATCATGCTGCTCCGGCGGAGGTCAACGTAATGGCGCTTTGCTAGTTCATGGATCATTCCCGGTTGAGGTTTGCGGCACGTGCATGTTTGCCGATACTTGGCGACCGTGCCTTCGGGATGGTGGGGACAGTAAGCGAACTCATCGATACGCGCGCCCACTGCTGCCAGTTGATCCGCCATCCAGTCGTGAACCGCGCGAACCTGTTGCTCCTGGTAAAATCCACGCGCGACTCCGGACTGGTTTGTCACCACGAAGGCAAAATAACCGGATTGATTGACGGCTCGTACAGCTTCAATGGCTCTTTTGACCCACCGAATCTTGCTCGGTTCAAATGCGTAGCCATCATCCTCGTTGAGAACGCCGTCGCGATCGAAGAACACTGCAGGCCGCGTCATGATTTACTCGGGGTTGTTACATGCTCTTTCTCCAATGAATCTCCGGGAATCTCAATCGATTTCTGAACGGCCTACCACAGAGCTCGCGTCCAAAGTCGGGACGTGTCATCCCGTTGTCCGCGAACGAAACTGTAATCCCTCAGTGCCTGCATGAGTTTGACGATCGCGGGCCTGCGATTGTCGAGGACCAGGTAATCTCCGTTTTCCTTGACGATGAGCACGAGATGGTGCTCGCCCGTCTTCCGGATGACCACTTCTGCAAGCATCAGCGCGGATGAGGCCCAGCCGGAGTCCAGCAAGAGGTGGCGTTTGGTCACCGCGTAGTCCGCACAGTTTCCTTCTTGCGGAGAGATTTGCCAGTCGAGGTCGATCGCGTCGCTCGAAGCGCTTGGTGCAATGCTGGCATTCACCACAGTGTTGACCAGGTTCAGCTCGTGCCAAAGTGCCGCGAAATCAAGTCGGTCTACCGCCTGTTGGGTTCCAGCGCGCCGACTACAGTCCGCGGGATGGCGCGTGCAAAACAGGGTGAACGCCATGGGAGGCGGAACTCGGTCATCTTGTGACACCGCGGCCGTTCGATCGAAGCAAGCGAGGATCAATATAACCACAATGGATGGGATCTGTCTCATCACCACGATCCCCGCTGGGTTCCGCCATTGCGAGGATGATGAGACAGCTCTCAAGCAGAAGTTTGACGATCAGTTGTGTGCACGGCCGATGGTTTTGTGCAAAGTTTCGGCTTGCATCTTCATCGCATGCAGGGTGAAGCGTTAGAAGCTCCTAAAAAAGACTGCGATGAGCGACCTTACGCGGTCAAACCATATTCGGATGCAGCACCAGATGAATTGCGCACAGTATGAGCAACAAGAAGATCACTAAATCTTGTGAGGGGTAACGGCGGCCCAACGAGATAGCCCTGTCCCTCTTCGACGCCGCAGGACAGAAGTGCGTGGACCTGTTCCTCGCTTTCGACGCCTTCCGCAACCACCGTCATATGGAAATTCCTGGCGAGCGCCACCAGCATCTGGACGACGGCCGAGCTCTGATAGACATGGAGGCGGATCGCCTGGAGTGCAGACGGATCGCATGTGGCCAGCCGCGGCCCGCCAATTCGTCGAGGTTTGCCGCTGCGAAGTCGACAGCGAACTCGGAGCGGCGCATCACCACCTCGGTGAGTTCATCGAGCTGCCGCGGCTGCTGATTGTGAATGAACGAGGAGGTGGCCGGCGAGCCCAAAGGCAGCCGTGGCCGCAAGCACGAGCGCCACCATTGATAGTTTCGGCCGTGCTGCTTCCATCCGGCCCAGGGGGGTAAAACAAGAATTACCCGACACTAACCTTCGGCCCGCTAAAATAAGGTTTAAAGCCGAACGCCGATCCGACCACGGGGGTGGTCTGGCGCCGATCGGGGTGTGGTTAATGGCGCAGCGGCGGCCATACCCGGATTTGGCTCGGCTGATAGCTGCCACGCATAGCTCGGGTGTCAGGTCGGGCGTGTCACCCAGAGGCGCAACACTAAGAAGCCAACGTTGAGGGCGAACCAAATGGATATGCCGATAATGAAATAATGTGCCACGGCGGAATCTCCGCCATTTCAGCAAGTTCCTTTTGAAGCAGCGCCGAATTTGCCTGACGGTTCCGCTCCGGACGCATCCGGGAAAAGCGGTCGTTAACCCTTCTTGCCGCCCTTCAATCTGAGGGAAAGGCCGAGGCGCAGGGCCATGCGCTTAATGGCATCGGGCGTGCGCCCGAGTTGCTTCGCTGCCTCTTCCAGCGAGATCGAAGACTTGGCCAATTCTATGAGCCGGCGGTCTTCTTTGAATGACCAGGGCTTGCGCGCCATAACCGAATGATCCTCTACGCGTCAACACAACGACAAAGCCGCCAAGCGGACCGATATTCGCTCAGCGGCTTTGCTTGGGTGGGGCCGGGCCTTGGGGGAGCCCGGTGCGAAGATGGATAGGCGATCCGTGAGACTTCGCAACAAACAACGCCGATTAAGCTAACCGCTCAACCTTACCGCGATGAAGTTGGTGCGAAGCGCACCGTACAACCACGGGAGTTTTCGTGAGCTGAGCCCTTCGTACAAAGTTCGTTTCGCTCCGCGGCATGCTCGAGGCCGGAAGACATTGCCGCGGCAGTGAAATAGAATGCGCGCGAATTGCCGCGCGAGCCTGATAACCGGCATGAGGGTGGATCTTGCAACTGTAGTCGTGTTGGTCGTGTCGCTCCAGCTCGGGAGCGGACAGGTGCTGGGTCTGGTTTTGCGCGAGGACTGGAAGCGCAGAATAAACGATGCTCGCAAGCGCGCTGAACAGGCCCGGCGGGATTGGCGACTCAAGGCCCCGCTACGCTGATTCGAGCCGGATCTGCCGGAGAAGCTTGCGACTGAGCGTGTGCTCGCCGAGGACACGCTGCAGCCGGGCGACATTGTCTCTACGGATAAAGGCCTCTTCCTGTTTCGCGGCCCGTCGGGAGCGGATGGCCAAACAGCAGATTTCGTCTAGCATAAGTGCGCAACATCGATGTCTCCGCCGCGATGTCGGGGCAACGTGGTCCCTGTCTATACGACCAAAGTCTTCGCGGCCAATCTTGAATGACGCAGGAACTCCGGTTCACAATCTAAGCATGCTGCGGGCATGCAACAATGCTTTGGTGAATCTCTCGAGATGAGTTCCTACGAGGCGCGTCACGAGATCGTCGAATTCGATTTCTATTATCTCGCAAACAATTAATACGAAGACGTAGATGCTTCAAAAAACCTGGGCAGCGTTGCCTCTCACCAAGATCGGAGAGCGTGCATTTGAAGGTGCGTTCTTCAGCATCGTGCTGATCGCGATGGCGGGCTGGGTCTATTTCATCACGATGTCGCTGGTGAGATTGATCCTGTGGTTCTTCGGTTGATCGAGAACGGCTAATCCTCAAGCAGATTGCTGCCCATATTTCTCGCGCTTGCTGACGAAATCAGCGGCGTTCATCATCGTCTCGACACAACTGGGCGATGAGAATGCGGAGTCTGGGGAAGGAAACATCCGCAAGTGGAAGATTTCCAAATGGCGCCATTCCTGATCGTGCTCTTGATCTTCTTTGCCGGCTTCGCCTCTGGCTACGCGGTGCGTATCCAGTCTAGGGATCTACAACCTGCGGAGGTTTGGATGGTGTGAATTTGGAGGTGATGGTGGCCTTGTCCAGGATCGCCAGGTAACCATGTCCGGTTAGGTTAAGCGGCAGCTGCCATTGTTTCCTTGACCGCTGGTGGCTTAGTTGCGCCCGGATTTGAAGGCCAATGGTTGCTTCCGTAATCTCGAATTTGGGGTTGGTATTAATGATTTGGCTCATCGCTTTGCTGGTCCTGGTTATCGGAACACCGCTGTTTGTCTGGGCTTATGGTCGTCGTCTCCGCGCATTGAGAGGCCCCTGGATTTGGGAAGAGGCGCGCCATGATTGACCCGGGGAACAATGCGCCGCGGCGATATTTCGTCGATGCTGGTGGGCGGCGGGTCCTGATCGGCTTGACATTCGAGGAGACGTGCGAGTTCGAACGACTGGACAGCCAGGCACTTCCTGGCCAGGAAGACGGCCCGATGGCACGCGACGGCAGTGTCCTCTGCCCAGTTGTTGGGCAGCAACGCTGGCAGGAATTGTACAGCAAGCACGAAGGCGCCTGGAAAGCATGGGTGGCGCAAAATCGGGACGAGCAGTCCGGGGGCTTTAGCCTTTATTAACTATCCCGGACCCACTTTCTGGTCTTCTTCTGGCCTTGACGCTTTCAACCGGAAAATGAACGCATGTTTCAGCTGTTCTTGCGAGCTCGAACCCACAACTTCCTGAGAGGCCACAGCGGGGCTGAGCAAGAGTTCCGTTCCCGTTCGCCCGAGCGCGACGCCGAAACCGACCAGTCCCGTATCGAGACCATCATGGCCGCGATCGAAGACGCTCTGGAGGCGGCCGAGCGGGAGCAGTCGGGCCTCAATCGCCGGGTCGAAGATGTGCTGGCACGGGCTGCCGTGACGATCGGCAACGGCGAGGACGAATATCTCGAGCGCGAAGCGCTGGACAATCATCACCAGGATCTGTTCGACAAGGAGATCCTGAACGGCCAGCGCCGGCTCAAGGAACTCGGCTCCTCGATCGCTCATTTCAAATTTTTGAAGGCGGCGATGCTGAGCCGGTTTCCGAAGTTCAGGCCGCCGGCCGCTAACAACTAGCGGCGGCCGTATCTGGTTCAGCTAAGCGCCACTGAACGGTCGACAGGCCATATTCAAGTCGGCGTTACCTGAAGGGATTAATAGTCCAGAACGCGCTCTGGAAAGGCGGGATTTGCAAAACGGGCGTACGTCTGTGTCCGACCATAAGCATAGTTCGGATCATCATTCCTGGTGCGCGGGTCGAAGCTCGACGGATAGTAGCGCACAAGGCTCTTGTGGCGGACATGAACCACAATCGGGCAGCCGCAACGCGGACCGCAATACGGATTCGGGCCGCGGTCAATGTATGGGATGCTCGACACGTGGCGTACCGGAACCGGCGGGACCGCGTAGTCTGCGGCAAAGGAGGGCGCAGCTGAGACCGTCAGGCTCGACATGAGTGCGAAAAGACCGAGAGGAGATCGCATGGCTGTATTTTCCCCAATTGCAATTAACTTAGACGGTTCGATGCAGACGAGCAAGCGATGCGCACAGGCGCGATCCCTAACTATGCAAGGCGGCGATGAAAGACGGATCGATCGCCTTAACGGCCTGATCGAGGAATTCTTTGCCCTGCTTTGACGCCCGCCGGTAAGCTCGCACGACGGCCATTTTCAGGTCGGCCTGTCGCGTCAGCATCAGCCGCACGTCGCCGCGGGCCAGTTCCGCAAGGTCCGGGTCGACCAACACATCAAACAGGGTTGCCGTATCAAGTCGCACCGGCATCAGCCGTGCATCATTTGGCGCCGTAAAGTACGCCATTTTCAGTGCCTCGAGCATGGTCGGTCCGCCGGGTTCGTGTTGGCTCTCGAGCAGGGCGAGGGCGAGCCAGAGTTCGGCATCGTATGGCGCTGAGGAAAGCGCCTGTTTGACGAGCGAACGGCTGCTCGCATTATGGGACGCCGCGCTGTTGGCCGCCTTGCCGCGCTGGATCGTCTGCAAAGCGGCGATCAGGGCTTGACTGCTCTGGAGGTCCGACCTGACGAGCGCTGCCGCCTCGAGCCATCCCGGTACCTCGCCCGCAGGCGCGACAATTTTGCCCGGATCAGAGGGAAATTGCGGCCTCTGCATCGCGCTCAACTCCGCGGCCAGGGAACAGAGACCGTAGCAGCCCAGCACCAGACCAAGGGTCGTCAGAGCTATGCGGAAGCGTGTTGTGGAATACATAGGAAATGGGCTTCTTGTCACAGAGCTAAGAGACTATCGCCCTGGATGGTGAGCAACGTCAAATTGCCCGTCGCATAGGCGCCGGTGTCGATGTTGATCCGATTATGACGCACGTCCGGCTCCTGCACGGGTGTGTGGCCGTGAACGATGTATTTGCCGAAATGCCTTTCGCTTTGCAGAAACTCCTCCCGGATCCAGAGCAGGTCCTGTTCCTGCTGTTGAGCGAGCGGGACGCCGGGTTTAACGCCCGCGTGCACGAAGAAGAAATCACCGCAGACGAAGCGCAGTCGCAGGCTGTGAAAGAATCGCTGCTGCTGAGCAGGAATTTTCGTGGCGAGCTCCTTGACGAGCTCGGCCTGCTCGGCTGCGTCAGGATTGAGCGATGGTCTCAGGCCGTAGGACGTCAGTGTCTGAAGGCCACCAAATTGTTTCCACTGATCGAGTTGGGACGGATCCTTGAGTACGTCCGTAAGGAAGGCCTCGTGATTGCCCTTCAGGAATACCGATTCGTGCTTGCGGCCTCGCTCGATCAACAGGTCTATGGTGCGACGGGAATCTGGGCCACGATCGACATAGTCGCCGAGGAAGACATGGAGCGGGCGTCTGGAGCCGATCGTCGTCAAATCCCTGTCGATGACTGTGAACATTTGCTGAAGCAGATCAGCGCAGCCGTGAATGTCGCTGATGGCGTAGACGCGAAGCCCTTCCGGCAGTTTCGGCTTGCGCCTTTGCGTCTTCGCTTGTGGCCATTTGAACATCTAGGGCGACTCTGGTGATCCATGCAGCAGTTGATTCGGACAGTTTCAACCGTACCCACATAGTAAACAAATTCAGTAGGCCATAAGGCGCATTTGATCTTAATTGGCGGTCAAATACGCCCGGAATTTCAAACCTTTACATCTAGCTTCCCCGGCAAAGGAAATTCGGGGATGCGACATATGCGCAAGCTTTCTGTTCTGGTTGCCACGGCCTTTGTGGTGATGTCGATGGGGGTTCGAGGGGCTCACGCTGGATTGTTGGGGATGCCTATGGGGCTCCAGGCCGCAATCCAGCACATCAAGTTCGAAAATCCGACGATGCCGCCCTTTGCATTCTTGCAGTTCTGTGTCCGCTACGAGGATGAGTGCCGCAAGCGGCCGATCTTTCGTGGCGGACCCGTGAAGCTCACGGAAGAACGCTTGGCCGAGTTGAAGCAGGTCAATCAAAGCGTCAATCGCGAGATCATTCCGGAGCGCAATGAGCTCGGGCTCCTTGCGGAAAAATGGCTGATCAACCCAGATCGCGGTGACTGCAACGACTACGCCGTCAGCAAGCGCCACGAACTGCTCAGCAGGGGCTGGCCAGCTCGTGCGCTTCTGCTCAGTGAGGTCGTGGTCAGCTCCGGCGAACATCACCTGATCCTGGTCGTCCGGACCAATGGCGGCGACCTCGTGCTCGATAACCTGACGCCTCAGATCAGGCCCTGGTCGCGCGTACCTTACCGTTGGGTCCGGATCCAGACGCCGACCCATCACCGGCTCTGGGCCACGATCGCGGGCCGTGGGGTGTAGGCGATCTATTTGAGCTTGCTGGTCCGGCCGACGCTTTGCGAGAGGCCGAGCCCAACAATGATTGCGACAACGACCTGAACCTCTGGGGAAAGCAGGCTTGCGTCGCAGAGGGCTTCGGTGGCCACGGTCAGGATGCTCGCTGCAGCCGCCGAGGCGAAGACCGAATCTCGTCCTCGGCGCAGGGCTCCGGCAAAAAGAAATACGAAGACGTGAAGGGTCAGCGCCGCCAGGATCGCGAAGCCCGGCCATCCCCATTCGATCGCGACCGACAGCGCCGTTGTAGGCGCTGCCTGCGGCGCACTGCCGAAATCGCCATACACCGACGTCAGCGTGCGGAACGTTCCGACGCCGGTTCCGAACCAAGGCGTGTCAGCCAGGATGCGGTTCGCAAGCGCGAGCGTCTCAGGGGTCGAAAAGGTTGCGAATCCGGCGATTCCGCGGGCCGAATTTCCTTGAAGATGCGGGAGCACGATAGCAACTGCGATTCCTGCAACGATTAGAAACAGGATCGCTGCGGGCCCTGACTGGAAATGGAGGCCGCGTAGGATCGCAACGGACACCAGCGCCGCTAGCGCCAAGATTAGGGCCGCGACTGCGAAAGGCGGCGCAAGGATCGCTGTTGCTCCGGCGGACATTGCGAGACCGATAAAGACCAGACCGAGCTGACGCAGCAGGGGCATGGACGACAAGTCCTTGGCCGAAGCTTTCCGGCTCAAATGCCGTTCGATCGCCATGATCGCAGCTGCGCAGTTAAAGAGTGTGGCCAACAGGCTCATGGAGGCGAACACGGCTGAGGCAGCGCTACCTGGCGGGGAGACTAATCCTGCGAAGGTCTTGTTCTGACCAATCAAAACTTCGGCCGACACAATTGTCAGGACTGCTGTGACTACGAAGAATGCGGTCTCGGCCTGCTTGCGATCTCTCGTGACCAGAGCCGAGGAGATCATCAGCGCCAGGAGTGTCAGGTAGAAGACGAGGCTTTGGAAGGTGGCCCCGGGGGCGATACTGATATAGCCCCATTTCGAAGCCTCTCCCAAAGCGGCTGTCGCGGTCGACCAGATCGGGTTGATGAGCCTGGCGAAGGGCAACGGCACGATCTGCAGCAGCATCCACGTTACGGGAAAGACGATCGCAATTGATACGCGGCGTAGCGGCGGTGAAACAAGCGTCAGCTCACCCTGCGGAATGGTCACCGCAGATAGCACCGCGAGTGCCGCGGCTGCCAAGATGACGCAAAGCCGCGCGACCGCATCGTTTGCTATTGCGAGTGCAGGGACGGCGGCCAAAAGTATTGTGAGAAGTCGGAAGGCGATTAGCAAGTTTCAATGGTTTCAGGTGATGACGTGACCGGAGTTCGACAGTCAAGTCTGACGCTATTGCTGGCGACTATCGCATATGGAAGTCGTAACGCCAAACGGTGTGGCTAACCCTCCGTGTGTAGGGTCGCTTGCTCGCACTGATGACAGCGAGCGCGGGGGCCTCAGTGAGGTCGCCGCGCTGCGTTCTTTTTGTAGAGCAGCGCGACCGAAGCGTTGCGGGAGGCTTTCGGTAGCAACGGCGCTCGCAGGCCCAACAGCGTGAATCGTGAGAGCAGGCCGAAGGCGTAACCGAACTGTGGGGTCATGCCGATCAGCAAGCCTTGCGCGAAGGCTTCGAAGAAAGTCGCGCCGGAAGAAAAATCGAAGACCGTCGCTAAGAGCGTCGCCAATAGCGATAGCGGCACGAGAATCCAGACGCGGAACGCCCACGCCAGGACCGCGCCCACGAGAAACAAGAAAATGGCGGCCGGAATCATGCGAAATCTCCGGATGCCACCATTTCACCCGGTTCCCTAAAAAAGGGTGAAACGACCGCCTTAGCTCCACGACTTCGCGATGTGGTTGGCTATTTGGTTAAGCAGTTGGGCGGAAGGGAGTTGAGTGCGGCAACCAGTCCTCGGATTGGCACGACGCCTTCGATAGGGTTGGGGCCCGTCGCAATTTCGATCGAAAGTTCCGACGCCGTTTGCCATGCGCCGCTTGCTAGCGTGGATGCGAGCCCTGGCAGCAGCAAGGCCTCCCCTGCCTGGGTGACGACCGCCTCGAATTCCGACCTTTTCGTGCTGGTCTTCACAACCACAGACGGTCGACTGCTGCGCGGGAGCGGTGCGAGCAGGATCAGAACCGCCTGGAGCCCATCCTGGCCACAGCGCAGGCTCAATCCGGCGAGATTGATATCCGATTTCGAGATATCGGCGACATGCATGACGGAGACGATCTCAGCGCTGCTGCTCGAATCCCGCGTTTTGGCCAGGCGCCATCCGTCACCGAGCATTGTCGTTTGGGTCCGCGCATTGGCGAGTCTTGAAGCCTCCTCGTCGCAGCTTTCGATTTGGCCAGCCCCGGCGCCCGGCACACAATTTAGCAACCGCTGCGCGTAAGCAGCGCTCGGGCTACAGGCCAGCACCAGGAAAGCCAGCGTCCCTGAGGCGCTGAGACGGATTCGCGTTTGCGGCGAGAGGTGTTGATGCTTGTTCATAAGGATCCGCTTGACGGCATGCTTACTATGTAGGCATGTGTTTATCATAAAGTTTTGTAGTGCTGCGGCGCGCAATTTTATTGCATTGCAAAAAAGTTTATGCTTGTTTCATTGCAAGTTGACGTACCCGGCTATTTCGGGAGGCGATATTGAACCCCCAGAGTTCGACCGACCTAGAGCAACGCGAACGCTTTGCAAAGCATCAAGCGGCGTCTGAGGAGGCGAGCGGTCTGTATCCGTCCAATAGCCCGACAACCATCGAGCGCACCGACAGCAAGTTCAAGCTGCCTTATTTTGCGCTTCAGAACGCCCTCGCTTGCATCGATGCTTGCCTGATCATCTCGGCGAGCCTCGTTGGAGGTGGGCTTTATCAAATGTTGGTCATGGGAGACTTCAAGAACGCCAATCAATTGCTGGGTGCGGGCCTTATTGCGGCGTTGCTCTATGTGCTGATCGGCCAGTCCGGCGGTTTCTACGATTTGCGCACCGCATTTTCCAAGAGAAAAGATGCCGGACGGATTTTTGCGCAATGGGCGCTGGTGAGCTTACTTCTTACTCTGCTCGCCTTTCTGATGAAGGCTGGGGCGTCCTTCTCGCGCGGGTCGATCATCTGTTTTGGGCTGCTAGCTCTATCGTTGCTTCTGCTGTTCCGGCGCGTTTCCAAGCGTTTTGTTGCGACTGCGGTTGCTGAGGGCCAAGTCCAGGGCCGGCGCGCGATTGTACTCGGAACGCGCAATGAGCTCGCGACGCTCGGGGTCGGTGAGTTGCTCGAACGTTTTGGTCTTACGGAGATCGAGCGCGTCGTTTTCACCAGCAACGACAATACCCGTTTCGCGATGACTGAGGATGAGGCGCGTTCGCTCGACCAAGCGCTGGCAGTTGCGCGTGAGCGTGGCGCGAATGAGATCGTGCTGGCTCTCCCATGGACTGATACGCGCAAGCTGGAGCTGGTTCGAGATCAGCTGCGGATTTCGCCGCTTCCGGTGCAGCTGCTGCCCGATCGGCGGATTCGCTCACTGGCAGAAAATCCCTCGTTCCGCTTGCGCAAATCATTGTCGATCGAAATTCAACGTGGTCCGCTTTCGCGAGCCGAGCAGCTTTCGAAGCGCCTCGTTGATGTGGCGGGGGCTGCCTGCGGTCTGACTATGCTGGCTCCCCTGATGCTGCTGAGTGCAATTGCGATCAAACTGGATTCACCTGGCCCGGTGTTCTTCCGCCAGCGACGCAAGGGGTTCAACGCCCGGCAATTCCCGATCTTCAAGTTCCGCACGATGACCGTGATGGAGGATGGCGCAACCGTGGTGCAGGCTAGGCGGTTCGATCCGCGCGTGACACGGGTTGGACGGATCCTGCGGCGATCGAGCATCGATGAGGTGCCGCAGCTGCTGAACGTTCTCTTCGGGGACATGTCGCTGGTTGGACCCCGGCCGCATGCGCTCGCCCATGACGACCATTATGGCGATCTTCTTTCTGCTTATGCGTTACGGCACCACGTTAAGCCGGGCATTACCGGCTGGGCCCAAGTAAAGGGGTTCCGAGGCGAGACCGCGCGCGTGGAGCAGATGAAGGGCCGGGTCGACTGCGATCTTTGGTATATCAATAACTGGAGCTTGGCCCTCGACTTCAAGATTTTGGTGTTAACGTGTCTCGAGCTGGTGCGGTCTCGTAACGCGTATTAATTTTTATCCCGACCAGGAAAGCGGCTTACGCAAGATTTCCTAGGCAGCCAGCTGCTTAATTGCTGTTCGAAGCTAAGCCCCTGTAACTGCGGCGCAACAAGTCCCGGTTTCTTACGGGTTGTCATCCAAATCGCGTTGACTCTATTGGGCATTTCAACCAATCCTCCCACGCGTGAATTGTAATGGGGATTTGGTTTTGAGCAGGGGCGTTTTCCGAGGGGCTCTGGCAATTGTAGCCATGCTGGGTACGGCGGGGTGCTCGCTGATGCCGAGTTCTGGGCCGGAAGATCACGTCATCAAGAGCGAGATCACGAGGGCCGGGCCCGACTATGGGCTGGTGAAGCTTACTGCGCCCGTCGTTGATATTCTCAAGGAGTACGGTCCTGGTGCGATCGCAGGATCATTCCCCGACAATCGTCCGCCAGCGTCGATCAAATTCGGCATCGGCGATGTGGTCTCGGTGACGATTTTTGAAGCTGCGGCAGGCGGCCTTTTTATTCCTGCGGAGGCGGGCGTACGCCCCGGCAACTTCGTTCAGTTGCCCAATCAGAACGTCGATTCAGCCGGTAACATCACCGTTCCCTATGCAGGAGCCGTGAAGGCCGCTGGCCGTACCCCTGGAGAAATCCAGCAAGATATCGTCCGCTCCATTGGTAATCGCGCCATCGAGCCGCAGGTCGTGGTTGCCCTGATCACGCAGAATACGTCGCTAATAAGCGTCCTAGGCGAAGTAAACACGCCGCAGCGTTTGCAGGCCAACGCGGCAGGTGAGCACATCCTCGACGTGATCTCACGCGCCGGCGGTATCAAGGGCCAGGGCTACGAGACGTGGGTTACTCTGGAGCGCCACGGCAAGCGTGCCACCGTGCCCTTCGGTGCTCTGGTCTATCAGCCCGCGAACAACGTCTGGGTCCACCCCAACGATACGATCTATGTGTATCGCGAGCCGCAGGTCTTCCTGGCATTTGGTGCCCAAGGGCAGCAGGGTCAGTTCACGTTCGATATGTGGAAGATCAACATGGCGCAGGCGTTGGGCAAGGCGGGCGGCCTGCTTGACGCTCAGGCTGAGCCAGCGGGCGTTTACGTCTATCGTCGTGAGCCGCGCGAGTTGGCCGAGCGGTTAGGTGTCGATTGCTCGAAATATGTCGGGCCGCTGGTGCCGATTATCTACAATGTGGATCTTAGAGATCCGGCTGGATTTTTCCTGGCGACGAAGTTCGACATGCGTGACAAGGACGTCTTGTTCGCGGCGAACGCGGCGACGGTGGATTCGGCAAAGTGGCTCCAGTATGTGCGCCTGGTCATCGCGACTGCCAATGATACGACCGTCGCGGCAAACAACGTGCAGATATTGAGAATCAATTCGCGGCAGTGACCGGGATTGCAAGAACCCTTCGCCGCTGGTCTGGTCGTGTCTCTCTAGCCTTGCTTTGTCTCACGATGGTAGTCTCGCCGATGCCGTTTGGCTCGGTGGGGCTACCTTCTATTGTGGTTTGGGCTGCTGTGCTGGGAACTGCCGGGATTCTTGCCTCCTTTCAGAGGTTGGACGCAAGGCGCGCTATTGTTCTCTTCGCCCTGTGGTCCTTCTGCGCCTGCTGGCTTGCCGTCCTGCTTCTTCAGATCTGGTCGTCGCCCGCTACCGTCGCGCTGGACAATCCGATCTGGAAAGCGACTGCCCGGTTGCTCGCGACGAAGCTGGATCCCATCCCGTCTGCGTTGCGTTTCCAACCTGTTTTGTCTCAGGGGCCCTTTCTGCTCGCGGTTCTGACGCTTAGCTGCGCATTCGTGCTCGGCGCGAACGAGAGATACGCGCGCGTGATCGTCGCAGCCTTTGCCTGTAGCGGTCTGCTTTACGCGATCTTCGGGATCGTTTCTTACCTGATCGATCCCTCCAAGATCCTTGGTTACGACAAGGATGCGTACCTCGCGGAGCTGACTGCAACCTTCTATAACCGCAATACGGCTGCGATCTATTTCGGATGCTGTGCAGTGATCTGGCTGGTGTTTCTGGCGGAAAGGATCCGGCGGAGAAGGCCTAGCCGCACGAACCTGCGAGATTGGCGTGCCGCGCTGTACAGCGAACTGCTGCCGCCGGCTGCGGCTGTGTTGATCTGCGTGGTCGCCATGTTCATGACCCGCTCGCGGGCCGGGTCGCTGGCGTCTGTAGCGGGGTTGATCGTCGCGCTTCTCGGATTCATTTATCGGTCCTTTGCCTCTCGTCGTATGTTCCTGGTTGCAGGTGTTCTGGCCGTTATTGCCGCGGGCGTATTGATCCAGTTCCTCGGTGGGGCGGTCGCCGAGCGAGTCAGTGTTGAAGGGGTCTCCGACCAGGGGCGGTGGCAGGCCTATCTTTCGACGTGGCGGATCATCCAGGACTATCCTTGGCTTGGCACTGGTCTCGGGTCGTTTGCGTGGGTGTTCCCGGCCTACCGGAGCCCGCTGATCTCAAGCTGGGGCGTCTGGGACCGCGCCCACAACACATTTCTGGAACTGACCTCGGAACTTGGAATTCCGCTAGGATCGTTGCTCGCGCTCGGCTGGATAGAGATGATCGTATTGTTGATCCGTGGCGTTCTGACACGCCGACGCGGGGGCGGCTGCCCGGCGGCCGCGCTTGGCGTCCTCGTCGCTGCCACTCTGCATACAGCGGTCGATTTCCCGTTCCAGATTCCGGCGTTTTCGATCGTCGTTTTTGCAATAGTCGGTGTCGGATTGTCGCAGTCGTTCCGGTCACGATCTACCGTGGCGCGGACGTCGTCGGACACGCAAGCGGTGACGAATGCGTGATTTCAAAAAAGGGAGAATTCGGCCCAATTAAGCAATTGGCAATAAATCGCCCCAGGGATGCCATCTTGCACTGCAAAATGTGCTATAGGGCCCTAAGAAGCATGGTATAATTAAGAAATTGAAGGAGTGCGGCAATGGCCAAAGTGGCAGCGCAATTGATCGGACGGGCTTTTCTCGCGACCGTTGCGACGGTGGTCCTCAGCCAAGCTGCGTGGGCAGCTTGTTTAGCACCCGACAAGCAGATGTCGCCCCAGGCGATTTCGGACTTCTTGAATAATCCGTCGGCGCTTCTGAGCGATCCGGCAAACGCCAATCCGAACCCGAAATCGGCGGGTGACGGCTTCACCAAGACCATCGAGAATCTGGTAGCGTCGGATCCGCGCACGCTCCCTGCCGTCGTCGAGATGCTCAAGACGGCAAACGTGGCGCAGCAAGGGGCGATCGGCACCGGTCTTGGCAGTGCAGCAAACGATTGCAACGTGCCCGATCCAAAGTTCGCAGCCGACATCGGCGAAGCCCTGGCCAAGGCGACCTCGACACCCGCACAGACCAATTTCGCGCTCGCCACGGGCAAGCCGATCGGCGCGGTCGCGGCAGGTGGTGCTGGTGGCGGTGTTTCATCCGGCGGGGTCGGCGGATCGACTAACCCGACGACTACTGGCTTTAGTAGCGGTGCTGTTACGCCTTTCACCTCCAGCTTTACGCCGACGACCGGCACCAACTATTTTACTGGCGGCGTTTCTGGGATCAGCGCTGCGTCGACATCAACAACGACAACGACATCCTCGAACAGCGTTAGCAGGTAGCTGCCGACCGCACCTTTAGGTACTTCGAAAAGACAGGTCGGCGGAACGCCGGGCCGCCGGTGTTGGACCGTTGAACAGGACGATTCATGCTTCAGGTTGATCCAAAAGCTCTTCGAACTGCTCCTACATCGCCGGAGCAGCCTCCGCGTGATCAGGCAACGTCGCAGGATTCTTTGCTGGCGCTCCGGGCCCTGTTGAGGCGGCAGCTCCCGTATATCGTGCTGACCGTGATCGTCTGCGTCGTCCTGGCTGCTGCTTATTGCATGACGGCGGAGAAGAAATACACGAGCACCGCGGCGCTGATCATCGACAGTCGCAAGACTCAGATGCTGAACCAGCAGTCATCGTCGTCGCCGATGGGCGTCGACACTCCGCTGGATTCTGCGACCGTCGATAGCCAAGTCGAAATCCTGAAATCCGATAAGGTTGGGTTGGCGGTCGTTAAGGATCTCGACCTAATCCACAATCCAGAATTCGTCAGCAAGGATACGAGTTGGTTGTCATCGGTCCTGGGCTTGTTTTTTGAAAGCACGCCGCCCTCCGAGCAATCCCTGACGCGGATTGTCTTGATGCAACTTCAGAGGAATCTCGCTGTCAAGCGCAAGGCTCTGAGCTATGTGATCGAGATTTCTTACAAATCTCGCGACCCTGAACTGTCGGCGCACATCGCCAATGCGATTGCGGAGGCCTATTTTGTTGATGCGCTCGAGGCTAAGTATCAGGCATCGAAGCGTGCTGCTAGCTGGTTGCAGGACCGCCTGAAGGAATTGCGCGCTCAAGCGTCTGCTGCTGATCGTGCCGTCGCGGACTACAAGGCCAAGAACAACATCGTCGATACCGGCGGCCGGCTGCTCACTGAACAACAGCTTGCCGAGACCAACAGCGCGCTGACGATCGCACGTGCGCAGACCGCGGAAGCCCAAGCGCGCTACAATCGGTTGTCGGCGATCCTCAACGATGAGGATCGGGACGTGAACGATCTCTTCAAGGACATTGCCACGGTCACGGACTCGTTGCGAAACGACGTCATTACGCGACTGCGGCAACAGTATCTCGATCTCGCCGCGCGTGAGGCTGACTGGTCCAAGCGTTACGGTCCGCAGCATCTGGCAGTGATCAATATTCGCAACCAGATGCGCGAGATCCGCAAGTCGATCACGGACGAACTGCGCAGAATTGGTGAGTCCTACAAGAGCGATCTTGAGATCGCTCGGGCGCGTGAAGCTTCCGTCCAAGCCAGCCTTAAATCGACTATCGACCAGTCCAACGACACAAACCAAGCTCAGATCGTTCTACGCGATCTCGACAGCAATGCACAAAGCGCTCGCGCGCTCGCAGACAACTTCCTGCAACTTTATATGCTGTCGGTGCAGCAGCAATCGTTCCCGATGACAGACGCGCGCCTCATCACGGATGCGTCGCCGGCGCTGAAGCCCAGCGATCCCAAGACATTACTAATCATCTTGGCCGCCATTGTTGGTGGTTCGATGTTGGGCTTCGCCGTCGGATGGACCAGGGATGCGCTGGATCAGGTCATCCGTACGCGCAATGACGCAGAGGCGTTGCTCGGCGTAAGTTGCCTGGCGGTGACGCCGAGGATCGGCGGAGGTGACGGCAGCGGTGATGCCTCGCGACGCAAGCTCCTTCCTGGGAGAATTTTGCGAGCGTCAGCAAAGCTGCTCGGTCTGACAAGACCGCCTCAAGTCGCGAAAGACATTGCCGGAAGCCCCTCGGGAGCTACCCAGCAGTCTGTCGTCCAACCAAGAACTCTGACGATTTTGGACGGCGTGATGCGCTACGTTCAGGATGCGCCATTCTCGCGCTTCACGGAGGCTGTCCGCTCCATCAAAGTTGCCGCCGATATAGCGTTCATGGATCATAAGACGAAGGTGATCGGGTTTACGTCGGCTTTGCCGAACGAGGGCAAGACCACGATTAGTGCTTCGTTCGCGCAAATTCTTGCTCTCGCAGGTAACAAGGTCATACTCGTGGACGCCGATATCAGAAATCCGTCGGTGACCCGCGCTCTTGCGCCGACTGCGACGCAGGGGCTACTGGATGTTGTGCTCGGAAAGGTCGATCTTGATTCAGCGATTCTGCGGGACGCTGAAACACAACTCGCCTTTTTGCCAACGGTCGTTCCGTCGCGCGTCGCCCAATCGTCAGAGTTCCTCTCGTCTCCAGCGATGGCCAAGACGATCGAGGATCTTCGCGAAAGGTTTGACTGGATCGTCGTCGATCTTTCCCCTCTGACGCCGGTCATCGATGTCCGTTCAACGTCGCGATTGATCGACGCTTACGTGCTCGTCATCGAGTGGGGCCGAACGGATCGCGATGTGATTGCGCAGGTGTTGAAGGACGCTCCCATGTTGCACGATCAGATCATCGGCTCGGTTCTGAACAAGGCCAACGTCGATGTGCTGAACAGGTATGATTCCTATCGGGGAAACTACTACTACAAGAATTATTATCATAGATATGGATACGTTGACTGAGACGCAATGAAGGTCCTCTTCAGCAGATTGGCGTTGGTTCCGCTACTTGGAATCGGCGTAGTCGGGCTGATCTGGGCGGTCGTCTGTGGTCCTCAATTCTGGGCCTACGCCCCCCTCGACGGAGTCGCCTCGCGGGTCATTCGTTTCGAAAATTTGTCGCTGGATGTACTGGAGAGGACCGTTCCAGCAATCGATATGCTTGAACGATCTGAGCGTTGCCTCCCGAGAGCGATGCACAATGCCGCGATTATCAGAGGCAGGCTTGTCCAGATTGCGATCGATAATTCCGACCCTGATGAGGTCAAGCAAGCATCTGTTGCGGCCGATGCAATGATCAGGAAATCGCTGAGCTGCACGCCGGAGGATCCATTTCTTTGGTTCGCGCTGTTCTGGGTCGAGGGCGCGCAAAATGGCTTCAACGATGACTTGATTGGATACTTATCTAAATCGTATGAACTTGGCCCATACGAGGGATGGATCGCGCTTCGTCGCAATAAGTATGCGTTGATCGTCTATCCGCTGTTGCCGATGCGGCTTCAGGATCGCGTCGTTAAGGAGTTTGCCGCGATGGTCAATTCGGGCTTCATCCGAGATGCAGCCGCCAATCTGATGGGCGCAGGATGGCCCGTCCATGAGACGCTGCTCGCGGCGCTCTCAGACGTGGACCTCAAATACAAAAGACAACTCGCGACTGATCTACGCAGGGCGGGTGTGGAGGTCGTTGTTCCCGGAGTCACAATGCCGGAGCTTCGGCCATGGCAGGTCGACTGATCGCGATGGATCCAAACTGCACGTTTATGGACGACGCTTCATAGGAGCTGATAATCTCGGCGTCCTGGGCTTGCGGGCCTAGACTACCGGTCGTTCTTGCAAATGACTTTCCATTCGCACCGTTGGAACGCGTCGCAGACTTGCTGGTCTCGGCAGGTGGATCGGCTCCCCGCCAGTGGCGGGGGTGTGAGCCGGGGAGTAGTGGATCGCGCGCATGTCGTGGCTGGGCAGACTGGAGCCACGTCATAGGAGTTGCTGCAGACGGGCTGCATCTGTCCATCGATGCAGCTGCAATAGCAACCTGCGATCGCTTCTGGTGTGTGGAGGATCACGAAGGTGGCAACGGCTAGAATGATCCGAATCTTCATTCGAAACCCTCGGCTTGCGAAGCTTTAGTCTGCCGTATTGCTCGGCCCAAGCCGAACTCGATAGGCTTCTGCTAATAGCTTTGTATCCGTGGCCTTGGACAAGTCAATCGGCGTTCTGATAAGGCGGCGCTGCGACATAAAGGCGTAGAGATCGTTCCATCTGCTGCGGAGCGCGTCTCCAAAACGCGCGCCGCCGGGACGGAGGAATTCCCGTTGCTGTTCCAGCGTACGCCTGAGCAGGTTTCGATCGACGTCGCCGTCGTTGAGCGCAGCGATCTCCGAGACGGCGTGGTCGGGCTTGTCGTAAGTGAAGTCCCAGCCTGCGATCAGGGCGCGCAGGAAGCGAATGAGCGCATCGGGGCTTTGACGGATGCTACTTTCGCTCGTCACATAGACGGTACCCAATGCATGAACGCCATAGGCGCGTGGATCGAGCGTGCCGTAGTCGAGACCGGCTTTTTCCAGTGCGAGGTTCTCGATCCCGGAATGGCCGACGATCACGTCGACCTTGCCGTCCACCAGACCCTTGAGACCCGGATTGGACGGGATCTCGATGATGCTTGATCGCGCGACCGAGCTTTTCTGCATGAACCATTCGAATATCAGTCCGGTGTCTGAAGCCGGGTCGTACCCGATCGACTTGCCCGCGAGATCCTCCTCGGAGCGAATATTGCTGTTACGGAGAAAGAAGAACGCCACGGAGCTGTCGGCATAGTTGCCGGCGATAGCAACCGAGGAAGCTCCTGAAGCGCGGGCTATCAGGAAGTCACGCGCATTTTCGAGATAAACGGTGATGGCCGCGCCGTCGTCTGGACGCGCGTCACCCGATGGGCGCCTTTGAAACTTTACCGAAATGCCTTGCTGAGCGAAGAAGCCTTCTTTTGAAGCCACCATGGCGCCGGCAAGCGCGATGGCTTGCGGCCCGGTATATTGGAGCACGATAGGCGTCGTCACAGCTTCGGCGCCGGAAGCGGCAGAACACGAGATAGCAACGAGTGCCGCCCCTACGCAGGCGCTCCCTAATTTGGTCAGGCTCGGGATGTCGCGACGAATAATCAGTTTTGCACCATGGAACGGGATCGGCCTAGTTGAAGTCCTCAGTGTATGAGAACCGAAAGTCCTTATCGGCAGCGAAGCCGAGCGTCTGCTGTCGCCGTCCGTAGCCGGCAATTGTCGTCTTGATGCAGTTAGTGGACTGGTAATAGCAAGCCTTGAGACCAATCGGATAACTGCAACTATTCTCGATGATAAGCACGTGCTCCGTTATATCGGGATTTACGATCTGTGGTCGAGTTGTTCCATGAACGTCAACGCAGGGTTGTCCAGTGACAGTCTTATGTTGGTTCGGCAAGGAGCTAAAGCGGGACTTGTCGCCCGCATCGGGAAAGGCGAGTCCGCCGGTGCCCCCAACAACCGGAGGAGCCCCCAAAAGTGCGCGCTGGCCTGTCTGCCCCCACGCGGCGCTACCTTGAAAGGCGACCGCGAGCCAGCCGACGAAGAGAACGAACCTCACGCCGATGGGCGAAATTTGGGTCGACCTGCTATTGAGCAATTTACACCTTCCTTGCACTCAGCAAATGCGTGCACTCTGTCAATTTTAAGCCTAAATGCTGCATTGCATTGTGGTTGCGATTGTTGTCGGAGATAATCTCGTGGGCGCAATTTCTACGGCCAAAGTGAACTAAAGAAATGAAACATCAAGAGCGAGGCAGAACCGATCTGCGAAAATGGGATCGTTACATCGGAATCCCAGCCGTCGCTGCGCTGTCCATCGTCAAATCGAAAAAGAAAATTCCCGCGCGAGTCTCGAACATTGGTTTGATTGCGCTGGGTGCGATTGGCGATACGATCCTTTGCGTCGGACCGGCGGTGCCGGTTCTGAGGCAGGCGTTTCCTGGTGCATCGATAACCCTGTTCACGTCGCGCGCCAACAGCGGCATAGCGCCGCTCCTGCCCTCCTGTGACTACCTCACCATTCTTCCCATCTCTGATCCCTTGCGATCGGTGCGGCTCCTGCGTCGTCAAAAGCAGGATATCCTGATCGACTTTACCGCATGGCCTCGGGTCGGCGCACTGCTGGCAAGGTTGTCAGGAGCCAAGTATACGCTAGGCTTCGAGACCCGCGGACAACATCGCCATTTTGCATTCGATGCAACCGTCAAGCACTCCGATCAAATTCACGAATTCGAGAACTATGTGAACTTGCTCGGAGTATTGGACGTGGAGCGTCCGTCCTGGCCGCGCGTCAAGCCGTCGGAGGCGGCGCGATCCAAGCTGCGCAGGGAACATTCCCGGCGATACATCGTTTGTCACCCTTGGGCGTCGGGCTTCAAGAAGGAGATGCGGGAGTGGCCGATCGGTCACTGGCGACTCCTGGCGGAGGCTCTGGTGCGGCTGGACTACGATGTCGTCTTCACCGGGGGGCCTTCGGATGCAGAGAAATCGGCTATTCTGTGTACTGGCATCAATGCGCCATCCGGTCGCATCATTGATGCTGCCGGAAGATACTCGATCGACGAGACGGCCGCTTTGCTGGAGATGAGCTCCGGCGTCGTCAGCGTCAACACAGGCATCATGCACCTTGCGGCGGCTCTCGATTTGCCGATTGTCGCGCTGCATGGACCAACGAACCCGGTGCGGTGGGGCCCGCTTTCTAAGAGCGCGCGCTCAATCAGCCCAAAGGGCGGCAAGAACGCTTTTCTCAATCTCGGCTTCGAATACCCCGAGGACTTTACGTCGTGCATGCACATGCTGAGCTCCGAGGAAGTTTTGGGCTGCTTGCGCGAGCAGCTGGATCTCCGGCAGACTGCTTGAAGCAAGAACGGAGGAGTCAACTGCAGCTTAGGGGAAAATCGTGCGCAAGCCGCGCTCGGTGAAGCCTCTCGAAAGGCCAGGCCATGCCTTGGTGACAAGCCGAAATGGCTTCATGATGGTAGGCTACGCATTCACCAGCATCTGTTCAACCTGATCGCAAACCCCGTGTGCCGACATCAGGTGAATCTGCTGGATAACGGGAGTGTCCTCTGTCGGCGCCATCAGAATGTGGTCGCATAGGGCGCGCATGCTTTCGCCCTTGGCGCCCGTGAAGCCCACCGTCACAAGCCCCTTCTCGCGCGCCATTTTCAATGCTGCGAGAATGTTTGGTGATCGCCCGGATGTCGTGATTCCGACAAACACGTCGCCGCGCCGGCCCAGTCCTTGGAGTTGCCGCGCAAACACGTCCTCGTAACCGTAATCGTTTGCAATTGCGGTGAGGGCCGATGTATCCGTCGTCAGCGCGAGCGCCGCCCACGCCGCGCGCTCTAACTTGTAACGGCCGACGATCTCTGCGGCGATGTGCTGGGCATCGGCCGCACTTCCACCGTTGCCAGCGAGCAACAGCTTGTTGCCGTTCTTGAGTGCGATCGCAATCGCGCTGGAGATGGCATGCAAAGTATCGCGTAGCTCTACACTTTGGATCGCTCTGGTCATGCCGCTGAGCGAGCTTTCGAAATGAAGCGAGATTCGGTCTTGCAACAAGGAATCTGTCCGTCGTTGATGAATGCCTGGCTTGATCTTGCCTGAATGGGCAATCTGCCCGAAATCAACAAGCAGTTGCTGCAAGGGGCAGACCCGTTCCGCCGGGTCTATAGCTTAAATATTCGGAATTGGTCAAAGCTTCTCCCGAATTAAGCAAGGATCCGGGTCATTGCTGAGATTTGCCGCAGTCTGTGGGAGAATAAGGGCGTGTTGTGTTTGGCGCGTGTTGGAAAGGTGAATGGAACTACGTAGCGGTCTTCCTTGCGGAGCGCGGGCCCAGCTCTTGGTGCTATCTCTTGGCTCGTTCATAAAAGCCGAATTATTCGGCGTTTTTACTGCGGATTTGCTATAAAAGCGAGCAGTCACGAGCTTGCTCTGTCTCGCGGTCACCGCAATATGATTGAGATGTTCTTCTCCCGCGCGTGGTCATTACGCCCGTTATCGATGGTTCACACGAATGTCGTGCTTTTAACTACAACGGTCACGTCAATTCTCTCGAAGAAGGATGGGGCGATCAGCAACCGTTCCAGCGTGACCTGGGTCATGATTCCGTCAATCTGTTTCGTTCTCAAGTCGTCAGTCGCATAGCAGGATAGAGGCGCCCAAATGTTCGATTTCGACTCGCTGTCCAGTGCCATCGTTCGCCAGACCATCCTGTGTGTCGGCGATCTGATGCTCGACGAATTCGTCTACGGCGAGGTTTCGCGAATATCTCCCGAGGCGCCGACGCCGGTGATTGCAGTGAGGCGTAGCCAGATGAACGTCGGCGGCGCTGGCAATGTCGCGCGCAATATCACTTCGCTTGGTGCACGATGCATCTTCGTCAGTCTCATCGGCGAAGATGTCACCGGGAAGATTCTCAAAACCGAGTTCGCGCGCGAAAAGCAGATCGAGCAATTGCTCGTTGTTGATCCGGATCGACCCACGACGCGCAAAGCACGATACGTATCCGAGCACTTTTCGACGCATATGCTGCGCGCAGACTGGGAGCTCGCCGCTCCAGTCTCCGAGGAGGTTGAGACCAAGTTGATTGATGCCGCGGTCTCGGCATTGCCGCGCGCGGACATCGTGTTGCTCTCGGACTACGCTAAGGGTGTGCTCACCGCTCGTGTTGTGCGTCACATCATCGATGAGGCCCGCAGGCTCGGCAAGCGCGTCATCGTGGATCCCAAGAATGCCAATTGGGCATTCTATCGCGGAGCCACGCTGCTGACACCAAACCAGAAGGAGTTTAGCGAGGCGACCCGCCGGCGCGTGCAATCTGATACCGATATCGCTGAGGCCTCACTTGAGGTTCTGCGTGCTAGCGACGCCGAGGCGATCCTGGTCACGCGCAGCGAGCACGGGATGACCCTTGCACACCGCAGCGGTGATTTGATTCACGTTCCGGCGCAGCCGACCAAGGTGCGGGACGTCTCGGGCGCCGGCGACACCGTCGTTGCGATGCTGGCAGTTTCGCTCGCCGCTAAAGCGGATTGGGAAGAGGCACTACGTTGCGCATCGGCGGCTGCGGCGGTCGCGGTGAGCAAGTCTGGCACCGCGACCGTCTCGCTGGATGAGCTTAGACGGAAGATTCTGCCATCTGCCTCGCTGACCGCAGAAGAAAAGATTGCTGCGAACGCCAACATGCTCGAAATCCAGGTCGCGGAATGGCGAAAGGAGGGACAACGCGTAGGCTTCACCAATGGCTGCTTCGACATTCTTCACCCGGGACACGTTCGCGTGCTGACGCAAGCTCGCGCCACTTGTGACCGGCTGATCGTGGGCCTCAATAGCGATGCATCGGTGCGGCGTCTGAAGGGACCGGAGCGGCCAGTGCAGGACGAACGGTCACGTGCCGAAGTTCTGGCGGCACTCGAGGCTGTCGATCTCGTGGTTCTGTTCGAGGAGGATACCCCACTCAATCTCATCTCCACGATCAAGCCGAACGTGTTAGTGAAGGGCGGCGACTACACGCGCGAGCAGGTGGTCGGTCACGACGTGGTCGTTGCATATGGCGGCGAAGTGGTCCTCGTTGACATCCTGGAAGGTCACAGTACGACATCCTTGGTCAAGCGTGCACGCGAGAAGCGGGCCTAGAGGCGCGTCGAGCCATTTATTTGCAGGTCTCCGGTTCTCGACCGGGCCGCTAAGTGTCGCGAATGGGTGGACGATTGGTGCAGGACACAACGATGCAACGAAGGTCATTTCTCGTGTCGGTCGGTTCCGCGCTGCTTGCAGCAGCGGCGACCCCGGCGTTTGGGCAGGATCCAACCCCACGGATGTTTTCAGCAGACGATTTCATTAACAGCGTCGGTTTGGACATCCACCTGGGTCGCAAGCAGACTCTTTACATTAACGTGGACGCGGTCATCGCGCTGCTTAAGGAGCTCGGCGTCACGCATGTACGTGACGATGCGATCTTCGCGGGCTACTTCACTCGCGATCACGATTTCTACAAGCATATCCGGACTGTGGTTGCTGCGGGATGCCGCTTTAGCTTGGTCTGCGCCGATCCCGTGAACGGATTTTTGTTCGTTCCACCTCGGCGCGTACAGGATATCTACGATTGGTCTGATCAAGGCGTTGAGATTTTCGAGGGCGCCAACGAGTCCGATCTCTTCCGCAAGTCTACGATGAATCCTGCCATCTCCGCAGAACACCAGCGTGCCTTGTACGCGGCGATCAAGGGCAATCCTAAACTCCGCAATATCATCGTGGCATCGCCGAGCTACATCCAGAAAAGCGTGCCACTTGCCGAAGACATCTCCGATGTGATCGACTGGCTCAATATCCATCCATATCCGGGCATGGAGCATCCTGAAACCAAGGGGCCAGGCGCACTCGCAGGATTTATCGCCGCGTCGCAGCGGTTCGGCGGTAACAAGCCGATCTTGGTCTCCGAAACCGGATATCATACTGCGCTTCAAACGACGACTGGGCATCTCCCCGTGTCGGAGGCGATCAAGACGCGGTATTTGCCGCGGCTGCTGCTCTTTAATTTCATCAGTGGAGTGAAGCGCACATATATTTATGAATTGATTGACAGCAATAACAATGGGCCCGCGGATAAGGAGTCGAACTTCGGACTGGTCAGCTTCGACGGCACGCCGAAATCATCCTTCGCCGCGGTGAAGCAGCTTCTCGCTCTGTTTAACAGGCCCGCTAGACCCGGTGTCCCCGCTGCAAAGATGCAATACAGTATCAATGGAGGCGGCCAGGACGTCTGGACTGCAGCCTTCGCGCGTGATGACGGAACCCATGTTGTCTTTGTTTGGCTCGGCGTCTCCGGTTGGGATCAGGGCCCTCGAGCGTTGCGGCCGCCGGTCACGCGAAGCCTTACGCTCGCTGTGTCGCCCGCATCCCGTTCCGCGATCGCCCATCAATTCCAGGACGACGGATCGATTGTCAGGCGGCCGCTCGACAAATCTGCTGGGGGATTCGCGGTCACTGCCAGCGACCAGCTGACCGCGGTGGAGATCGGCGTTTGAGCCACCATTTTGTACTCCGAACGCGGATTGGCCAATGCTGCTGAAGAACATTGCCTCGATGGGCGGCCTCAACCTGTTCCGCTCGGCCATCCAGTTTCTGATGAACATCGTACTCGCGGGTTTCGTCTCGCCGAGCGAATACGGCTTGGTCGTCTTTACCTTACCGTTCATCACCTTCATCTCCATGCTTACCGATCTCGGCTTGTCGAGTTCGATCGTACGGCATCCTGATCTCACTAAGCAGCAGGCCGGCGGCGTCGTGACTTTGGTGCTGATCGCGGGCGCCGTTTGCGCGGGCATACTCGCCATGGCGTCGTTTGGTATCCAATCGGCCACGGGGCTTGCGGGACTGCAGCCGATTATGATGGCAATGTCCGGGATCGTGGTGCTCTCGATCGTCGCGACTCCGCCGCGCGCTCTGCTCGAGCGTCAGCTCAGATATCCGCTGATCGCTCGCGTCGAGGGTGGGGCCGTGGTGTTTTCGGCGCTGTTGAGCGTGATTACGGTTTTCCAAGGAGCGGGTATCTGGGCGCTCGTTCTCTACAATGGCCTGATGCAGACGTTGCGGATGGTCTTGTTCCTGTATTTCGCGCGTGATGGTTTTGCCTTGAACATGAGATGGAGGACGCTGATTCCCATGCTGTCGTTCGGCGGCTGGGTGATGCTGGGCAACATTCTTACCTTCGCGGCCAGGAACGGCCAGAACATCCTGATCGGGATTTGGCTTGGCGCCGCCGAGGTCGGCCTATTCGGCCTAGCCTATCAGTTCATGCTCGTTCCCCTCATGATTATTGCATGGCCCGCCAGCTCAGTGCTGCTGGCAACCCTGAGTCGTCACCGCAACGAACCGAGCCATTTCGAGCGCACGGTATGCGCGACATGCGCCGTTACGGCTGCGCTCAGCTTCCCTGCAATGGGTTACTTCGTGTTTGGGTTGCAATACCCGTTAACCACTTTCATGTCACCAAAGTGGCATTCAATTCCCTCGATTGTGTCCTGGCTGGCACCGCTCGGGGCAGTGCAAGCGATCGCCGCCTATAATGGCGTAATCTTGCTTGCTAGAGGGGAGGCCAAGCTCCAGTTCTGGGCCGGTGTGATTGGCAGTGGCCTGACGTTAATCGTTTTTGTGGTATCTCTCCCGTATGGCCTCATGATGATGGTAAAAGCCTATGTCCTGACTGGCGTCTTCATCGCGGCGGGGTTTCTCGTCGTCGCTGCGCGCCGGGCCGGGCTGAGCCTCCGGAGGATTCTGATTGCGGTATGCCCGGGTATGTTCGCAATGCTCGCAGGTCTTGTGACCGTAACAGTCGCCGGGCAATTCCACGGCGACGCGCTGTGGTCGTGGGTCGGGCTATCGCTTCTTTATGGAGCGGTGGTGCTGGCGACGTTTGCTCTGATGCGCAATCAGCTAGTGTCGCATTGGCAGGAGCTGATCCGGGAGCGTGGTGCGTCGGCGGTCGTTGTGGCTGAGCAGGGAGTAGCGTGATGCGCATTGCTTGCGCGCTTGTAACCTTCAATCGTCTCGAATTGCTCAAGGGAGCGCTGGCGGCGGCTTCAGGCCAGAGCCGTACGCCCGAGAGAATTTTTATCATCAACAATGCCTCTACCGACGCTACCCGCGACTATCTGGACGCGCTCTCGGATCCCCGAGTCACCCCGATTCATACCTCGACCAATCTCGGCGGTGCGGGCGGATTTCGTTTGGCGGTGGATCTTGCTGCCGCCAACGGCTTCGACGCCGTCTGGCTGTTCGACGACGACGGTATGCCCGATACTCGCGCGCTCGAGGTTCTTGAGGCCGCGCTCGATAATTCCGATCTGGCGCTCGCGAATTCGCTGGTGGTGTCCCATACGGATTCTGCCCAACTCGCGTTCGGCCTCATCAAGGAGACCCCGGGCTATCGAGGCGCGTCGATTTTCACGGTGGCCGATGCGGAGGCCGCCGCGCGCGATGGCCTGCTGCTCGACATGGCCAATCCATTTAACGGTACGCTCGTGCGTTGTTCAGCCGCGCGCGCCATTGGTCCCATGCGTAACGAAATGTTTCTGTGGGGCGACGAAGTTGAGTTCATGCGACGCTTAATTCGTAGGGGCCATCGTGTGGCGACCGTGATTGCAGCGCGGCACCGTCATCCGCAACCTAAGACGACTGTTGTGGAGACGCGATTCGGACCGACCCGCGTGCCCAGCAAGGGGCGTGAGGTGTATTTCTATCGCAACCGCACCTTCAATGCCTGCCGTCATCTGGGCTTAAGCTATGGCCTCAAGGACATGATCAAGACTGCACTTCGCAACGTGGCCCGCGGAGCCCTTATCGAAGGGGGCATGACGATCGTGTGGGGCCTCGACGGCATGTTCGATCTTTACGTTATGAAGCCTTCGCGCAGCACGCTGGACGCTGCCTGGCAGGCCGAATTTCAATCTGCCCTCGTTCATTGCAAGACATCGGTTGAGTCCTAAAATGCCTGGAAAATCCCAAACGTTGAGCTCCCGCGCAGGCCGGGCGGCTAATCGTCACAAACGCGGCTATGACTGGCTGATTGTTGGTGCCGGTTTCTCCGGGGTGACGCTCGCCGAGCGTATCGCAGCCGAACTCGGGCAGCGCGTGCTCTTGATTGACCGCCGCGGTCACATTGCCGGTAATGCCTACGACGTGCCAGCGAAGAACGGCATCCTAATCCATCAATATGGGCCGCACATCTTCCACACCAACAGCGCGAAAGTTTGGACCTATCTCAGCCGCTTCACGGAGTGGCGGCCCTATTATCATCATGTTCTTGGTATGATCGAAGGCAAGCAGGTACCGATCCCGTTCAACCTGAACTCGATCGCTGCTCTGTTTCCACCGCGGATGGCCGACTCGCTGTCGCAGGCTCTCATCGACAATTTCGGCTACGGCAAGAAGGTTCCGATCCTTAAGCTGCGCGAGGCCGCGGCGGGCGATCTGAAATTCCTTGGCGACTACATCTACAACAACGTCTTTGACTCCTATACGCGCAAGCAATGGGGCATCGGTCCGGAGGCGCTCGATTCCGGCGTCACTGCTCGTGTCCCCGTCGCCGTCAGCCGTGACGACCGCTACTTCCAGGACACGTATCAGGCGATGCCGCTGCGCGGTTACACCGAGATGTTCAAGCGGATGCTCAAGCATCCCCTCATCGAGGTTGCAACCGGGACGGAATGGACTGATGTCAAGGACAGCGTGCGTGCTGATCGCATCATCTTTACCGGTCCGATCGACGAGTATTTCGATTACGCGTTCGGGACGCTACCCTATCGCAGTATTCGCTTCGAGCAGCGGACTCACGACTCTGAGTTCGTGCAGACGACAGGAACGCTGAACTATCCGAACGAATTTGACTTCACCCGGACCACCGAACAGAAGCACCTGACCGGTCAAAAGGCGCGCGACACCATCACGATTACCGAATACCCGCAGGCACATGAGCGCGGCAAGAATGAGCCGTACTATCCGATCCCCATGCCGCAGACCGCCGAAGCCCTTCGTCCCTATCAGGAGGAAGCTCGCAAGCTCGAGGGCAAGGTGTGGTTTGCCGGACGACTGGGTGACTACGCTTACTACAACATGGACCAGGCGTGCGCTCGCGCCCTGACGCTGTTCGAAAAGACGATCGCGCCGGGCGTTCGGCCGGGCGGCGCCTAGAGCAGGATCGTCGCGCGATGATCATGCATTGCGCGCATCAGGCCGTCTTGGCTTGCGTTCCTCGCGAGGCCAGGACTTCGCGATAAAGATCGAGATACTTCTCCGCCACGCGCGGTGGGCGCGTTTCCCGGAACACGCTCTCGAACGCATCGCGGCCGGGCAGGGCGGCTCGACCATTGCGGATCACCTGCTGGACCTTCTGCGCCAGATCGGCATCGTTGCCGGGTTCGAACAGCCAGGCGTCGTCACCGGCCCCAATCAAGTCCGGGATGCCGCCGGAGCGTGCGCCGATCACGGGGACGCCGATGGCGTAGGATTCCAGAATAGTCCGTGGGAGGGGTTCGGCCCAGATCGAGGGCACGATGAGCACATCAAGCTCCCGGAAGAAATCGAACGGATCGACCCAACCGACGAACTCGATCGGTAATCCGTCCGCGCGCTTTCTGAATTCGTCGAGCGTATCGGGTGCCTGCCCCGCGATCTTGACGCGCCAGTGGCCGGTGCCGATCCGGCGAAAAGCATCGATCAGAGTACCGACGCCCTTTTCGATGTTGATGCGGCCGAGATAGCCGAACGTCATCGGTTGCTGGCTACGGTCGAACGCATCCCTGGCCCGTGCGGCCTGTTCGGGCACGATCGCGCCGTTCCAGATCACGCGCCGTCGCTCCGGCGGCAGATGCGCGAAGAAGCCGTGATCGACATGAACCTGAAGCGTCGCGGCGCCGACGGCGACCGCGGCATCGACCCATTTGCTGGTCCATACTTTCGAGAAGTTCACAACCCGGCAACCGACATGCCAGTGACTGCAATTCTCGCCGCGCCGGAACATTGCGGCGTTGCCGCACAACATATCGTAGTCGCGGCAAGTATGCACGATTGGAATGCCGCGCCTGCGCGCGGCGCGCCAGATCAAGGTCGAGATGTCGACCATGGAATGCGAGTTCATGATGTCTGGCTTAAAGTCGTCAAGGATGCGGTCGAACTCGGCCTCGATTGCGGTGTTCCATTGCTGGCGGAGCTTCTGCCACAGACGCCGGCCGCGCGAATGGCCCGGCCAGTCCTCGAGCCAGAAAGTGTTGTGGTGCGGCACGCGATAGACGGCCACACCGTTCTGCATCGTCTTCGGCACGCCCTCACGTTCGATACAGGCTGCCCCGACGTCGTGGCCCATCGAGACCAATTGCTCGGAGAGCAGAGCTACGGATTTCTCTGCGCCACCCACAATATGCGGGGGATAGAGTGAGCTCACATGCAGGATGCGCATTGAAACGTTATTCCTTCGATGTCTCGGATTATTGGAGCGTCGACCGATACAGGTCGAGATAGCGTCGAGTGATGTCAGCGGGCGAGACGCGCGCGGCGATTTGATCCATCGCATCGGTCCGCTGTACGAGCCGGGCGGGCTCGTTGAGGACAGTGTTCATGCGCTCCGCGAGCGCGGCCAAATTTCCGGGTGGAAACAGCCATTGCGGCTGGTCGCCGATCTGTTCGGCAATGCCGGCAATGTCGGAGCCGATTACCGGAAGCCCGCGAAGCAGGGCCTCGGCCACCGTTCGGCCGAAGGCTTCGGGCCACACGGCGGGGACCACCAGGCAATCGATCTGGTCGAAGAACGCGTCGCGTTGAACAAAACCGGCGAAATCCACCGGAAGATTCGCTGCGCGCGCTCGATAGGGCGCAATCCCGTCGGTGGCGCGACCGCCAACGATCAGCTTCCAACCCGTCGCGGGGAGCCGTTGACATGCGTCCAATAACACCTCGACGCCCTTGGACGGTTCGATGCGGCCGAGGCAGCCAAACACGATCTCGCCGCCCGCGTCGCGCTTGCGGGTGCGCTTATGGGGGGGGGGCTCGATCGGGTTGAAGATCACGCGGCGAAGAGCCGCCGCTACGTGCTGAAACAGGCCAGCATCGAGATGCCTCTGCAGGATCTCCGTTCCGACGCCCGTAATGGCGTCGACCGAACGCTGGTGCTGATAATGCGGATGGGAGATCAGCCGACATTTGAGATGCTGCGCGCGGCAGGCTTTGCCGTCGCGAAACATCGAGCCCCTACTGCAGATGCTCTTGTAGTCGTGGATGGTGTGCACGACTTTCACGCCGCGCCGTTTCGCCACCGTCCAGATTTGCGGCGGCAGTTCGGACAATGAATGCGTGTTCACCACGTCCGGCTTGAAGTCGAGAATTGCCGCATCGAACTTGCGCATCGCATAGTCGTTGATCTTGGCGGCCAAGCGATAGTGCAGGCGGTTCAGTCGCGACTGCTTGTCGCGGTCCATGATGAAGTAGGGAGTACCGAAACCGGTGCGGTAAACCGTCACGCCATTGCGCTGGGTCGGCGGTTCCTCCTGCCGCGAGATGCAGGCGACGGCCACAGCATGGCCGGCCGCGGCCTGCGATTCCGCAAGGAGCTCGACCATGACTTCGGCGCCACCGATCTGATCCGGATGGTAAAGGGAGCTGATATGAAGGACCCGCATCAACGATAATCTATAGGAAATCCTACTGGCCTTGATATGACACTCTGTAGGCGGACTTTGTGAATAAATGTAGACCTTATAGGCGTTTGCTGGCAGTATCATTAAAGCCATACGGCCTTGCCTGAATTGAGAATGTTGTCCAGAGCCTCGATGACTCGCGTGCTGCTCAATATGCCGAGTCAATTCGGAGGCAAGCCGTCCGGCGTCGCGCGGATGGCGTTCTGCCTGATCGAGGCGTTGTTGCAAAACCCTGAGTTCGACTACGTCCTCCGATCTCCGTGGGATCGTTCCGAGTTGCCGTCATCCCTGATCGTATCCGGCCTGGAGATCCTCAAGGTCAAGCGTCCCCGCATCATGGTCTTCGACGTTATCGCGCAAACGCTCATGATGCACCTTCTGTGCCAGCGTATGGGGATAGATCTTCTCGTCAACATCGATCCGTTCGGGGCGCCGACCGGTGCAAAGGCGCGGGTGATGGTGGTGCACGATCTCTATTTCCGCACACTGCCCCAGCAGGTCAGCCGCCGTGAAGCCTTCACGACCGATATAATCTACCGCCTGATGGCTGCGGGACACGACGAAATCATCACGGTATCGGATGCGACCAGGCACGATCTCGCACGGTACTATCCGAGAACCGCGGACCGAATCACGACGGTCCACTCGGCGGCGACGCTCTCGCCGATGCCGGCCAACGCGGGGCCGCCGCAGGTTTCCGGACGCTACGTTCTGGCAGTCGGCAACGCGACGCTGAACAAGAATTTCAAGGTGCTCGCGCAAGCGATGGCGATGCTGCACGAGGATTTTCCGGACGTGGCGCTGGTCCATGTCGGCAGCGACCCGGACGAGACGATCGCGGGCACGCTGGCCGCGCTTGGCTCGAGGATGCGCCTCGAGCGGCTGAAGGGTATCGACGACGCGGCGCTGTCGCGTCTTTATCGCGAAGCGCTGTGTCTCTGCGTTCCTTCCCTCTACGAAGGATTCTGCCTCCCGGTGCTGGAGGCCCAGGGTCTGCATTGCCCGGTGATCTGCTCCAACCGTTCAGCGACGCCGGAAGTCGCGGGCAGCGGCGCGCTGACTTTTGACCCGGATGATCCGCTTGCTCTCGCCGACAGCCTGCGCAGCCTGCTGTCAACGCCCGGCCTGCGCGACCGGCTCGTGCAGGCCGGGCTCGACAATATGGCGCGGTTCTCCTGGGACAAGGCCGCACGTCAATATGAGGACGTGTTTCGGCGTGCGCTGACACGGCGCGAGCAACCAAAAGGCGGGGCTCCGGCCACGCGTCCAACATGATAGGCTCTGAGATGACAGGCACTGCGCTGTTCGTGAGCCAGACCGCTGAGAAGGGTGGCGCCGAACTCTTCATGCTGGACCTCATCACGCATGGCCCGGCGGGGTGGAGCGGCGGCTTCTTTGCCGATGGGCCGATGGTGCAGGATCTCGCCGCGGCTGATCGCAAGCCTGTCGTGCTGGCGGGTGGTGAAAGCGTTTCGACGGTGCGACGCGAGGCGTCCGCACTGAAGTTGATCAGCGTCACCCGCGGCGTGGTCGCGCTCGCGCGTTCGCTGGCGCGCGCGGCAAAAGGCTACGATGTCGTCTGCGCCAATTCTCAGAAGGCGCTATTCGTCTCGGCGCTGGCGACGCGAATGATGCGTCGGCCGCTAGTCTGGGTGCTCCACGACATCATCACAGACCCCGCCTTCAGCCGCAACACGCGCCGCGCGGCGGTGCTCTTCGCCAATCTATTTGCAGCGCGCGTGGTTGCCAATTCGCGGGCGAGTGCCGACGCGTTCATCGCGGCTGGCGGCAAGGCGGAGCGTGTCAGGATGGTCTATTGCGGGTTCGATCCGGCCGATCACCCGCAGGCGAGCCCGGAGGCGGCGGCGGCATTGCGTCGCCGCTTCGCGTTGACCGACGGACCAGTAGTGGGGCTGTTCGGCCGGCTGACACCTTGGAAGGGGCAGCACGTGCTTTTGAAGGCGCTGCGCAGCCTGCCGGACGTGCAGGCGCTAATCGTCGGCAGCGCCCTGTTCGGCCAGGAGGCCTACGAGGCGGAACTGCGGCAGATCGTCCAGGCGGAGCGTCTTGGCGATCGCGTCTGCTTTGCCGGCTTCCAGAAGGACATAGCGGCGTTGATGGCGGGCGTCGATATCGTGGCGCATTCATCGACCCACGCCGAGCCGTTCGGCCGCGTGGTGGTTGAAGGCATGCTCGCCGGCCGCCCCGTGATCGCCACGCGCGGCGGGGGCGTCAACGAAATCGTGACCGACGGCGTCGATGGGCTGCTGGTTCCTCCGGACGATCCGGACGCGTTGGCGGCCGCGATCTCCTGTCTGCTCGGGGATCGCGATCTTGCCACACGCCTGTCGGCGGCCGGCCGCACATCTGCCGCAGAGCGCTTCCACATCAGCAAGACCTGCGCCGACATGATGGCCGTGCTGGCGGAGATACGGTAGCGCGGTTCAATTGTGTTCGGGCTCGCGGCTCTCGGTACAGAACTTGGTCGTTGGAATGACGTGCAAGTTCCAGCTGTTGCGACCCGCGCCTCGGAAGACAACTCATGGCTGTAGAACGATCTCAAACCATCGACGGCTTGCGCGGGATTGCAGCAGCCACGGTGATTCTTCAGCACTGCCTCGAGTTCACGCCGCTCAACAAGCCGGGCGCCTCGATGGCTGAGCCGCTTGCTTATATTTTCGCCAACGACGTCAATTTCGGGCGTTTCGGTGTGATCGTCTTCTTCTTCATCAGCGGTTTCCTGATTCCCAGCAGCATCGGGCATCAGTCGCGTCCGATCGCGAGCTTCGTCGTGGGGCGCTTCTTCCGCCTCTATCCGCTCTACTGGGTCTCGATCGCGCTCGCGCTGCTTGCCACGGCCGTGCTCGGAAACAAGATGCCGACCGTCGCGCAGACTGCCGCGAACCTCACGATGTTCCAGATGGTGCTGGGATTCGAGAACATCCTCTATCCCTACTGGACTCTGCTCATCGAGCACTTCTTCTACATTCTGTGCGTGATGTTTTTCCTGGTCGGCGCGTTGCAATCGGCGAGCCGGATGCGGCGGATCATGTTCGCATCTGCAGCCGCGATCATCGTGCTCGCGATCGCTCTCGCGGTGGCACCGGGAATGAGGTTTGCCAAGCCGCTTGGCGAACTGATGTACACCGCATCGTTCCTGTTCGCGATGATCGCGGGGCATAACGTTCGGCTGGCCCAGACCCGGGATAGCTTTCACATCCCGGCCTCGGTTCCCTTGCTATTCGTCGCCGTCACCGCGTTCATGTGCGTGGCCCGGCACATGCTCGGTGGCTATGCGCCCGGGCTTTCGCCGGCTTCGGTGTTCCTGTCCACTATCGCCGCGCTGGCGCTGTTTCTGCTCGCGCTGCGCTACGGCTTGTTCGGCTCGCGCCCTTTCGCTTATGCGGGGCAGATCAGCTACGGCCTCTATCTCTTCCACGGCATCGCGCTGTGGGTGGCGGTCGAACTGATCGGAAAGCCGGCCGATCTGGCCCATTCGATCCTGCTGCTGGCATTGGTGATGGGCTTGGCATTCGTCACCTCGGCCATCACCTTCAATCTCGTCGAGGAGCCGTTCATCGCGCTGGGCAAGGTGATGCGCCGGCGTATCGCGCGCGGAGCGGCGAGCGCCGCCGGGGCCGAGGTGCTGGCATCGGTGAATTTGACCGCGCAGGAAGCGCTGCGTCCGTTCAACCGCGCGTCGCTGCCGTCCGAGATCGAAAGCTGAATTATCTAGCTAGCGGACGCCGCGTTCACCAAGCTGTGGTTTGGCCTTCGCGGGTCCCGGCATCAGCCATTGCGACACAAGCCGCGCCGAGGGCCGCTCGAAAAGCCGGTACGACAGGATCGCCACGACGGACGCTGCGACGATCAGCATGATGACGACCAGTGGCAGCGGCAATGCCTGCAACAGCCCGACGCGGCGATAGGCCATCGAGAGTGCAAACAGCACGAAGGGGTGCAACAGGTACAGTGAGTAGGAGGCGTCGCCGAGCTGCAGCGGGATCGCCGACCAGAAGGTCTTCCTGACATCGGGTCCCAACGCGGCGCCGGCGACGACCAGCGCGGCGGGAAGGCCGAGCGTATAAAACCGGTTCCATCCGTTGAGATAGGTGCCGTTGATGGCCTCGGGCTGACCGAACGGCAGCGCGACGATAAGCGTCGCACCGAGGACAACGAGGGCAAGCCGGATCGGTGCCGGTAGCGACACGCTCCGTCGCATAGCGACCGCAATCAGGATGCCGCAGCCGAACTCCAGCACGATCGGCTGGCACCAGAACGCGAACGGCAACAGCTCGATTTTGAGCACAGCGCCGAGCAGCAGCACCGCGCACAGGCATGCGAGCACGCGGGTAGCCGATTGCACATAGGAGCGCATCAGGCAGAGCGCAAACAATGTGTAGAAATACATTTCGTAGTTCAGCGTCCAGCCCAGATCGTAGACGGGGAAGGCGAGGCCGCTGGTGCCCGGGCCGTCGATCGGCAAGAACAGGAGCGAGGCTGCGATTGCCTGCATCGTCGGGAACGCGTCGTCCTGGGCGAAGCCGAGCGATTTCTTGGTCGCGATTAGCGCAATGAAAAGCGCGGTGGCGGTCCAGTACAACGGAACCAGCCGCGCGATCCGGTGCGCATAGAAGGCGCGGCGCGGTTGCGCGTCGTTTTCATATTTCGCGCTGGAATAGAAGATGATGAAGCCGGAGATGACGAAGAACAGGTCCACGCCGACGCCCCAGGGGACCGGGGACCAGGCCAAGAATGTCCGGTTCGTCAAAGCGGCGAGCTCCCGCGCCATGCTCTGGCCGTGCCCGATGACGATGAACAGCGCGGCAATACCGCGCAGAATCTGGATCGAGAAGATCGTCCTGGGCGGGCTCAAGCGCGGATTTTCAGTCAAAAATAAGTCATGCGGACGTGCCGGCGCTGTCGAGGTGAACACTTTTTCCATCGCTCATCGGGTCGGTTCGCGGTGCAAGCTTTCGTTTGCCGGTCATCTGTCTCAACCATAGAACGACGGGGCTTTCAACATAAGCGTGGAACCCGGCCGCCGCCGCGATAGCGATTGCGGCCGCAACCACCACCGTCGGCCAGTAGAAGATCTGGGGCACCGTGACTCTCGCAAGCACGACTTTGATCAGAATGAAGACGAAAGGATGGAGCAAATACAGTGCGTATGAAGAATCGCCGAGCCGGGCCAGTGCCCGCGACAACATTGAGCGGAGGCTGGTCGGCCCCAGCACGGACGCGGCGACGATCAGGATGGCGGCGGCGCCCCAGATAAAGAAGCGCGGCCAGCCGTAGAAGCCGGGGCCCGACGTCTCGCCGAGCCAGGAGACCGGCACGAGCCAGACCAGCAGCGCGAGCACAATCATCGTTACGCGCAGCGGGTTCGTCAGGACCACGCCCCGCATGAACGCGGTGGCGATCAGTGCGCCGAAAGCGAACTCCCAGGTGATCGGCCGCAGCCAAAACCGAAGCGCGACGATGTCCGGTGGGAACACACTGGCGAGCACGACGCCGGCGAATAGGCAGGCGACCACCATCGCGACGGCGCGCTCGCGCGGCAGCGCGATGAAGCAGGCGAACAGCACGTAGAAGAACATCTCGAAATTGAGAGTCCAGCCGAGGTCGAGGATCGGGAACGGGTATTCCGTCCCGAAGCCCAGCGAGTCGTGGGGGATGAAGAAATACGACGTCACGACGGCGGTCGCGTCGGGCAGGGCCTTGGCGCCCAGGGCGGCGCCCGCGGCCAGCACGATCAGGCGCAGCGTCAGCGCGGTCCAATACAACGGCACGATGCGGATCAGGCGGCGGCGCATGAACTCGCCCCATCCGCCGGCGGCCGCAAACAGCTTTCGGGAGGCGAAGACGATCACGAAGCCGGAGATGACGAAGAATAGATCGACGCCGGCCCCGAGCGGCAGGGCCTTGAAGGGAACGAACGTGTGGCCGTGCGCTTCGGCGTGCACCCGGACCATCTCCTCCGCGTGCAGGAAAACGATCAGCGCTGCAGCCACTGCTCGCAGTGCCTGCAGCGCGAGCAGTCGCTCGCTTTCCCCTTGCCCGGTCTCAGACATGCTCGGAATATAGCTCTCTAAAATGAATGCGCTTTGAGTCAGTAGCTGACCCGGGCCCTCCTATTCGGAACGAACAGGCCTGGGAGGTCATGGACATGAGGGGACCATCGGTGCAATGGCTAATGCGGAGGTCTGCGCAAGGCAAACGGGCGCAACACGAGCTTGGGCTGTCTCGCAATTTTCATTTGAGCTGACTTCGAATAGTGCAGCCACGCGGCGGCTATTGTTATAGCCACGGAGAAAATAAAGAACGGATTGATGCTGAGCTCTTCGAAACACATCGAGGTAACTGTAAACGCCGTGGTAGCCAGGTAGAACAACGAAATGGTTCGTCGGTTGACAAAGAGATAGGTGCAAGCGGTGAGGTAAAGTAAAATCACCGCGAGCCCGCTTTGATTGGCGAGGGAAAGAAAACCGTTGTGAACGGAGACGATGCCTGTCGTTGTTTTCTGACCCATCGCGGCGATGCGTTCGTTGTAACCAATACCGAAGGGATTCTCCACGGCGACTTGAACGCCCTGGATATTGGACATCGCGCGCTCAAAGACGTTCGATTCGGCGTGGCTGTCGTCTACGAACCTCGTCTCGATTGAATCGGAGAGTGTGTCGAGCGCAGGTGCATTGGGAAGCGAAAAAAGGATCACCACAGCGATGATGGCCGCGATGGCGCTCCCGACATAGAGACGGAAAGTTCCCATTTTCTTGTAGAGATAGATGAGAGCGATAGTCGGCGCGATCAGTCCCGATCGGTTGAGGGTCACGGCGAAGGTTGCGACCAGGAGGCCGTAATAGCCGACATAGATCAGTGGCTGCCGGAACCGGAATGCAAGGTAGAATGCGGAGGCTGTCGCCACCGCGTAGACATGGCCGGCCTCGTTGCCATGAATCCACATGCCGCCGAATTTTGTTTTGGCGAATGCTGCAACCATTGGCGATGTGGTTTCGTCGATCGGGACGCCGAGACCGATGTTTGCGAGGCCGGCCGCGCCGCCAGCCTGTAGAAACAGCACTGCGATTGACGGTATCAATCCAAGGAGGATGCCGGCGGCGAGCCACATTAGGACGTGCTCGTCCTGCGCAACTTCGACCAGGAAGAATGCGAAGACCGACGTGAGAAAGAAGATGAGCGTCATGTAGACGTCACCCTGCTCGACACCAGTTTTTCCCAGCAGCGACGCTGCGACCACCAGGCAAAGCACAACAAAGTAGAGCAGGCCGTCGCGAACGGTTCTGCCGATCCCCACGACGATGAACAACAGCGGCAGGAAGAGGAACATCAAGGCGTCGGTCAGGCGTAGAAACGGCAGGCCGAAGGTTGCCGTCATGATGTTGAACTGGACGAAAAAGCCAAACGCCAGTGCAACGCAGGGAGCTACGACCGCAAAGATATCGATCGTCTGGGTCGTAGAGGGGCGACTTTCGAAGGATGACAATCTCAGGCGCGGCTGCATTTTGTGTCTCTCACCAGGATCCGCGGACCACGTCACGACAAACGACCCATGTCATGGACGTGTAAGCCGCCGACGGATCAAAGCTGGAGCGCATACCGATAGCCACCGATATTAGCGCCGGAGCGGCCCTAGGGCTAATTCATTTTCCCAGCGAAATCAAACCAATGAAAGCGTCGTTAATGTGCATCCGCTGCGTCTTCAGCGATCAATCTGCTTGCGAACCGTTGGTTCCCGGTTCGCGGGATTCCGCGCAATGACGCGCTATGTATGAAGCAGACTACGCGAGAAACGAGGTTTGCAATTTTGACGGGGGAACTGAACGCGCGGAGATCGGCTTCAGCGTTCAGGATCGCTGCGTGGGCGCCTGCAAGCGGCTTATTACGCCAGTCATCAGGTATGTGATTGATGCGCAACGTGTCACCAGATGCGCATCGCGTCGTCATCATTATGATCTTCGTCTTTCCGTTGCTCCGTGGTGAGGGCCGCTCGGCGGGACCGATTATGAATAAGCAGCGCCACAACCACTGAGAGTATGAAGGCCCACAATAGCGCCGCGATCACCCCAGACATCAATTGGAATCCCCCGATTTTGTGACTTGTATGGGGTATTTCGGTTGTCTTCACAAGGAAGAAGGCGAAAATTAGACATCTCTGACCTCGAAAAGCCTTATTTTCCTTAATTCCAATACACGTACTGGTCGTATTGTGGTGCGCCGGGCAGGAGCTTTCAACGTTCTGGGCTCCAGCGTCGTTAGCCGACAACTCGATAGCCGTCTCAATCTGCCTTGAAAAAAAGCTGTCGTCGCAAAACATTGCGCCACTAAGCGATGCAGCATTATCGTTCGGAGGTTTAAAGCAACCCGGAGTCGCGCCGATCTTTCGAAACATCGACTCTTTTGCTACGTATTGTTGCTCAATTTTGTACGCAGTTAGGTTCGGTGTTGGAAAAGCTTCACACCCTTGATGGCATGCGCGGCGTGGCCGCCATTTCCGTCCTTCTCTTCCATCTCGGCGCTTGGACTGAGCAACGTAGTTTCTTGTCCCATGGCTATCTCGCCGTCGATTTTTTCTTTTGTCTTAGCGGCTTTGTGATGGCGCACGCTTATGGAAAACGCCTTAGCGCAAACATGACGTTTCGTGACTTCGTCGTTCAGCGCGTGATTAGGCTCTATCCAGTTATTTTTCTCGGAATGATCTTGGGCGCGATCTATTATCTCATCCTCGCCACACTTACCAAGAACCCCTCGTTCTCCGCGTCGGACGTCGCGCTTGCATTGGGGGTGAACCTTTTTCTTCTCCCTTTCTATTTTGTTCCCAGCGCACTGGGCGGATCAATCTACCCCGTCAATACACCGTTTTGGTCCATCTTCTTTGAGGTGATCGCGAATCTGGTTTGGGCGCGCTTTCTTGTCCGATCGTCTCCGATCGCGCTTTTTTGTGTGGCCGCTCTACTTGGACTCTGGTTTTTCCCTGGGTTTGAAAAGTTGAATGGCGGAGATCTGATTGACCAATTCTGGATTGGTCTGTTGCGAGTGTTTGTTGGTTTTAGTGCTGGGTTGCTCGTTCATAAAATCTACAGCGAGCGAATGTTACCGTGGATATCCGGCTTGAATCCCTTTCTCTTGCTGGCGGGGTTAGCGGCGTTGTTTTCGGTCCCGAATGTCGCGGGAGTTTGGTACGACATTGCGAGTACCTTGATCATGTTTCCGCTACTCACGCTGTTGGGTGCCCGGACAAACGGAGCATTTGGGACGAAATTTTTCGAGTGGCTTGGGGCCGTCTCATATCCTCTCTACGGTATTCATCGGCCAATTTGCCATGTTGCCGTGTTCATGATCGCGCCCAGGTTACATGTCTCGCAGCCAGTCGTCTTGATAGTGACTGCGCTTGCCTCGATTTACGCCGCTCATTTCGTGTATTACTACTTTGATGAGCCGGTGCGGCGCATCCTGCGCAGCCGTGCGCTTGCAATTAGGCCGCCTAGAGACTCATTGGCGGTCCCCTAGAGGCGGCATAACGCTCAAGGCGATCTGCCTCACACCATTACAAATCCAACCTGCTGGTGGCTGCGAACAAAGCCGATCGGCTTTGCGCTGAGGCCGGTCCTCGCCTTGAATTCGTCGAACGCCTTGATCTCGTGGTCGTGCCAGCCCGGGTAGTTCCAGAACTCGTCGAACACGATGACCGTGCCGCTGCCGATGCGGTCGGCGAGAAGGTCGAAGATGCACTTGGTCGACGAATAGAGGTCGCAGTCCACGTGCAGAAACGCAACCCTTTCAGGGTGGTCCTTCAGGAATTCGGGCAGCGTTTCGTTGAACCACCCCTTGATCAGTGTGACGTTGCTCGGGACCGGCGGCAGATTGCCCGCGAAGCGTCCTTTCAGGTACCCGCTTCGCCAGTCTTCCGGCAGGCCCTCGAATGAGTCGAAACCGTAGAGCGATTGCTGGGGGCGCTGTCTTGCAGCGTGCGTAATCGTTCGGCCGCTGGCGACGCCAAATTCGAGGAAGAGGCCGTCGGTCTTCACCAGCCGGAGAGCCGCCGTGAGGAGATCGAGGTCGGAATCGAATGTCGCCGCGGTGAAGAGATGCTGCTCGTAGTATTCCGCGCTCTGAAGGGCCGCCTTCAGGAAGGCGATCTCGATCACATCGAAACTGTCGCCTCTCTTCTTGTAGAAGGGTAGATTTTCTGCCGTTCGCTTTATGAGCTTGTCGGTGATTGCCAGAACTTGAGATTTCATTTCGTAGCTCCCCGAGTGTTGCAGTCGGCGCATTGGAAAGGAAGAAGGCGATCAAGAGTTGCCGGAGTTGAGGCGCTTGCAAGGCAAGGAACCGCGACACTTTCAAAAATCGAACCTTGCGATCGCAAAATATTGCTGATTGAAGACATAAATAATGCGGCGCGAGGGCGACCACGGCCACGAACCTCACTTAAAGTAGTCGTGAACTCTATGGCCATTTGGCCGTCGGGAACAAGGGCTTCCGAATAAGGCAGGTAGGTCGCCGCCGGAGGATGGGGCGGCCGGGCGGCGCTCCTGATCGCACGATTCAGCAATTCAAGATTTTCTTTGTCCGCCGCTAAAGTTGCCACATTGACAAACTTTGTGCTGTCGCTGTCTTAGGCTGGCGCGTACCGTTTCGCTGCTTTCAAGTGGACAAGTTGAATGCAAAAGACCGAACCACCCGCAATCTTGGTCACTGGTGCCGCCGGCTTCATCGGCTTCCATGTCGCGCAGATCCTGCTGCAGGCGGACGTGCCCGTGGTCGGGCTCGACAACCTTAACGACTATTACGATCCCGCGCTGAAGCTCGCGCGCCTCGACCTGCTCAAGAACGATCCGAAATTTTCCTTCGTGAAGCTCGATCTCGCCGATCGTGCCGGCATGACGTCGCTGTTCGACACCCACCGCTTCGAGAAGGTGGTGCATCTCGCCGCACAGGCCGGCGTCCGCTATTCGATCGACAATCCGCGCACCTATGTCGATTCCAATCTCGAAGGTTTCATGAACGTGCTCGAGGGCTGCCGGCACAGCGGCTGCAAGCACCTGCTGTTCGCCTCGTCATCGTCAGTCTACGGCGCCAATACCAAGATGCCGTTTTCGGTTCACGACAATGTCGATCACCCCGTCAGCCTGTATGCCGCGACCAAGAAGTCCAACGAGCTGATGGCCCATGCCTACAGCCACCTTTATCGCCTGCCGGCCACCGGATTGCGTTTCTTCACGGTCTACGGTCCCTGGGGCCGGCCGGACATGGCGATCTTCGGCTTCACCAAGGCGATCTCCGAGGGGCGGCCGATCAAGCTGTTCAATGGTGGCGACATGCGGCGCGACTTCACCTATGTTGACGACGTGGCCAAGGCCGTCGTCAAGTTGCTCGACCATCCGCCGCAGGGCGTCTCCAAGGCCGCCAATGCGGCGCCCGATCCGGGCTCGAGCGCCGCGCCGTGGCGCATCTTCAACATCGGCAACAACAATCCCGAGGAGTTGAACAAGATCGTGGCGCTGGTGGAGAAGGAGCTGGGCCGGACTGCGACCAAGGAGTTGCTGCCGATGCAGCCCGGCGACGTCTACGCCACCTACGCCGATGTTGACGATCTCGCACGCGAGATCAACTTCCGGCCCTCGACCTCGACCGAGGAGGGCATCGCGCGCTTCGTGGCCTGGTATCGGTCCTATCACACCTAACGACCGGAGGCTGTGATGGCGCGGGGCCTCGGCGTTTTGTCTGTGGTCACGGCCCGCCGACGCGCGCTGTGGGCAGGTTTCTCACTTGCGGTCGGCGTTCTAGCAGCCCTTTGCCTGTCCCTGCCTTCGCCATCCATCGCCGGCGGTGGAATCTGTCTCCTGCATGCGCAGCCTTTCACACTCAGATCCGACACCGTGCGCTGGTCGATCAGGATCAAGCCGGGTAGCGAATGTATCCAGGGGCTGCGCTGGTCGACGATCATGATCGACAACGTTACGATCGTCGAGCCGCCGAAATCCGGGCGGCTGGTGATCGAGGGGCCCGCATTCCGCTATTTTGCCAATGCGGACGCGCAGGGCTCCGATTCCTTCAAGATCGCGATATCCGGAAGGTCGCTGCGCATCAGCGGCACGTCGTCGATCGAGGTCGATGTGACGTCCCAGTGAATTACGAACGCGGCTCCACCGCCGTCATCGCGGTGGGTAGGTCCGGTTGCTGTTCAGATTCGGATTGGCGGAAGCAGCCGGCGGCACGCCCTGTCCGATCGGGTTGCTGAACGGGTTGTTGCTCGGTTGCGTGGCCACCGGCGCCCGCGACTGTGTGTTATAGTTGGGGAACCGGTTAGTTTTCTGGGTGCCCTGCGAAAGCGCGGGCGCCGCAGACACCAGGACCGCCGCAACGAGCACCAGGGATTTGATCCGCATAGGTTCCTCCACGCGATAAACGCGCCCGATTGGTCAACGCTCTAACATGAATTAGGTTCGAAGTCCGGCGTTGGAAAGAGCCTTAGGGCTTCTTGCAATCAGTGTAAAACGTGCCGCTGACGGCCACGATCCGCTCGATACACTGGCGCGGGTCGGTGATGTCGCCGGCCACGCTGAAATAATACGATTGCGACTTCAGGATCAGCGCGTAGCGGCCCGGAGGCAGCTCCAGCACCGGGTCCTCGCTGTGCAGCTCGTACATCTCGGAATCGTCCGGGAGCGGAGAGGCCCGGAACGGATAGGATGCATTGCGGATCACCCAGGCATCATCAGCCTCGGGCTTCCTGCCGCTGGCCTCGGTGGAGAACTCCCGGGCGATTTTCGCGACGACACGCACCTCGGCGCGCTCAAGGATGTTGTTGACGGCGTCCCGCCGAAACACGATGAATTTCGGATGACCGTTGGGCAGGGCGGTCTGGTCGGGGGCCTTGAACGCAGCCGAGACCGCGACCCTGATATCGGGCGGCCGCCCGGGCAGCAATTGCAACTCGGCCAGCGATTTGTCATCGACCATTGCGTAGACGCCGTAATCGGTCGGCCGCGGCGGGTTCGGGTTCGGCTGAGCCGCGGGTGGCGGCACGACGGCCGCCGGCACCGACCAGGGGGGCGTAGCGGCAATCTGTCGCTCTTGGACCTGGTGCTGGAGGTAATGTGCCAGCGACGCCAGCCGCTGCCTCTGCTGGACGACAAGCATCGCAAGGCCGACAACCATCAGCAGAGCGGCTGTCCGGCTGATGACCGGCCAGAGCGGATGGCGGCGTTGGGCCGGACCCCGATCGGTTTCGATCCGCGGGCCAGGCGACATCGGCGGAAGCTCCCGTACCGTGACCTCGCGCAACGGAGCAGCCTGGTTCGAGGCGGCGAGCGCGGGCGGGCCCGGCATCGTCGTTAGCGGCAGGCTGCTCTCTTTCTGCGAGAACTCCTCGACGCCGCGTATGGCGGCCTCCAGCGCCTGCTGCGAGCGATTCATGTCCTTGACGTCGACGTGGGTGAACTGCTCCTGGAGCTTGTAGCGGGCAAGGTCGTAGACCACCTGGCGCAGGTGTTCGGGGTGAGTTTTCACCGTCTCTAGCATACGGGCGATCACAAGCGCGAACTGAACCTCGGACGCTGACTCCGCCTTCTTCTCGTCGCTTGGTTGCAGGTCTCTCGAAGTCATGGCCGGTCCGTTGCGATCTCCTTGATCTACAACGACGGGCGGGAGATCATAGCATGGCAGCTTGCCGGATCCTTTCAAGGATATCGGAGGGCTGGCGCCGTCGGCTCTGCCACAGGCGCGGAGGAGGAACAATGGTTTTCAGAGACAAGGCTGGCGTCCTCGCGGTTGGATTGATCTGCCTCGCCGGGGCCTCGATCCCCGACCGATCATCGGCAATCACGGCCGAGCTGGCGCGAACCTGCAAGACGCTCACCACCAAGCAATTCCCGCCCCGGGAGCCAACCAATCCGGCGGCCGGGAGCGCCAAGGGATCGGGGCGTGATCAGACCGCTTATTTCAACAAATGCGTTGCCAATAACGGCAAAGTAGATGACGGCGGCAAATAACGACCTCCCGCCGTCGGCATGCTTCGCCCGGCGGCTACTGCGCCTTGCGAGGTGCGGCGGGCTCCGGCACATTGCCCTCCTTAGCCATGCAATCCCTGAAATATGACTGGCGATCCCCGCTCATCTTGACTGCGCCGGGCCGCTGGTAGGGATAAGCGATATACGAGAAATGCATACACTTCCTGGCGACCTCGGCGCTTGGGGCCGCCAGCGCGCCCTTTGGCGCAGCCACATCCACTACGAGGAGCAGCGCCAGAGCGCCGCAGCACGTCACCTTCCGCAAATCTGTCATCCCATCATTTCAAGCAAAAACTGCGCTCGTATCTGGTAATCTTAGCAGGCTGAATTCCTTGAGGCCAGACCAGGTCCCGCCGCCCAAAAGGCCGGATCCGCGGTCGTGTCCGACCGCGGCTCCAATCGGTTCTGAAGGGCGGCTTATACCGCCAGGTCGTGGTGCGCGAAGAACTGGAAGTCCGCGCTGGTCAGGGTGGTGAGCGCCACGTTCTTTACCAGGATCGAATCATGGGCATCGAGCGTGATCAGCGCGTCCTTGCCGACCTGCTGCATGGTGAGGTGGCTGAAGTCGCTGACCACCGAGTTGTCGATCATGATCGTGTCGTGGTTCGCCGCATTGCCGGCGTGGAAGCCAACGATGGCGTCGTTGCCGGAGTTTGGCTTGAAGATGAAACTGTCGCCGCCGGCGCTCGCGGCGGTGAGCGTATCCGCCACAGCCGTGGTCGAGGTGAGGCTGACGCCGGTCAGGGAGGCCGTCTGGGCGTGCGACCCGCCTGCGTCGGTCAGATCCGTCGTTGTCAGCCGTCCGCTCGTGTCGTACTGGAAATGGTCGGCGATGTAGCTCTTCCCAGTGACGTTCCAGTCGTAGACGTCCTTGGCTTTGCTCGCATGGACGATAGTCTCGTTTGTGAGCACCCCTGCCGTGTAGGTCTTGCTATCGCTAATGTCGGCGGCTAACGCGGCATATTTGACCACGTCACTCGTCAGCGAGCCGTTGGCAAAGGTCTTGACCTCGGAAGAACCGTCGGTGTGGACCACAGAGTCGGAGGTGAGGCTACCGGTCGCACTGAATTGGTCGGTGACCTTGGTGCCATCGGACTTGAGCGAGTAGGAATAGTCTAGAGAACCGTCTGTGTGAGTACGAACTGTCGACGTTATCACGCCGGTCGTGTTGTAAACGTCGTGCTCCGTGATAAAGGTCTTGCCCTGGACGTTAGACAGGTAGACGTCCTTGGATTTGTCGGCATGCACGATTGTGTCCGACGTAAGAACGCCTGCGGCATAGACCTTGGCATCGCTGATGTCGGCCGCACCTGGAGCATATTTGATTACATCGGCGGTGATGACGTTGCCCGCGTAGGTCTTCGTCTCAGAATAGCCGTTGGTTCGTACGACATTGTCAGAGGTCAGGTTGCCTGTGGCGTCGTAAAGGTCGGTCGTCTTGGTGCCGTCGGCCGCGAGCGTATAGGAGTAGGCGAGTGAGCCGTCGGCGTGTGTGTGCACGGAGGAGGTCAGAACCCTGCTCGTGTTGTAGCTGTCGTGGCCCGCAACGAAGTCCTTTCCCTGAACACCGTAATAGAACACATCTTCCGAATTGTCCGCGTGAACGATGTCATTCTTGGTCAGGACCCCGTTCGTGTACGTCGTAACTTCGAAGCTCTGTCCCGTGCCGGCTGCATACTTTTTCGTTTGAGTAGCAAGGACTCCGTTCGTGAATCCGCTGATGACGGAAGAGACAGATGACGCCGCGGCGTTCTTCACCGTCTCGCTCGAGATGACGCCGTTCGTGTAGGTCTTGACGTCCGACGAACCATCAACATGCAGGATGGTTTCGGAGACGATGAGGCCGGCCGCATTATACTGGTCGGTCGTCTTCGTTCCGTCCGCGGCGACATTGTAGAAGTAAGAAAATGTCCCGTCAGCATGAGTGCGTATCATGGCCGTCAGCGCGCCGGTGGTGTCAAAAGCATCGTGTTCCGTCGTGTAGGCCTGATTCTGAACGTTATAGATATAGACATCCTTGGAATTGTCGGCGTGTGTGACGGTCTCGCGTGTCACCATGCCGTTTGTGTAGGTCTTGACGTCAGCCACGTCGCTGGAGCCGGAGGCGAACGTAATCGTCTGGCTTGCCAGCACGCCGCCGACGTAAGAACTGCTTGTCGTTGACCCTGTCGAAGCGAGCCCCGCCGAAACGGCCTTGATAACCGGTGTGACTTCGATCACCAGTGGGTGGTCGGAGATGCTGACCTGAATGCTGTTGACATTGGCGTAGGTCGCAATCGGGTTGGAGCTGACAAGTGGGTCGTAGACCTTGACGAAGCCCTCTGTCTGGCCAAACGTCACGGTGACCGGCGACGAGGTCGCCTGCACTGCGCTCTGCGTTGTCTGATTCCAAAGAACGGGTTCGGCCCAGAGTACGAGATCGACGCTGCCATTGCTCTTGGCCAACACCATGTCGTGCGAGGTCGATGGAGTTCCTGACAGAGCGTAGGTTAGGCTACCCGTCGCCGTACTTGCGGAGGTGCCATTGTCCTGCAGAATTTGCGTAAGGTTATGAATGGCGGTCGCTGCCAACTTTGGCGTTCCGTCGGCATTAAATAGGCCGTAATGCGCCTGGGACGAGGTGTTGCCTGCGCTCGGCTCGTCGAAGAGTTCGTAGAGGTAGGTTTGAACAACACCTTTCTGATAGGCGTCCATCAGTGTGTCCAGAGTGTACTTCGCCTGAACTGTCTCGCTGACACCGTTGTACCAAACATTCGACAACGTGGTGTAGCCGGTCTCCGTGATGACCGTCGGCTTTCCCTGCGCGCTGATCTGTGAAAACCCGAGCAAATAATCGAGACCTGCCGAGATGTTGGTCGTCGACATGACGTATGCATGCTCATTGGCATAGTCAGTGTAGTTAGAAAGATTTCCAAGCTGAGCATACTGACTCGAATCAGTCGATCCGATCGAGACGTTGTAAACCGGGATGCTCGCGAGCGAAGCGGTTCCCTTGACCGCCGTATAGAGCAATTCCTGAAGTTCCGCGCCCGCGGCGATCGACTTCGTCGTGCCGTCGAGACTCACCATCCAGTTGTTCACTTCGTTCGGGCCTTCGATGGCGGCGATACTTCCTTTGTACTGCGCCTCATCATTGATCAGCGTGCTGATGGTCTGCGAAATATTGACCGTGCCATTTGACGCTGGCGTCACAACGAAGTCGAACTTATAGCCCGCCGCAGCCAACGCGGAATAGCTGCTTGTGCCAAGAGCTGTGGTCGAGATGTTGTCGCGGATATAGTCGACGCCGAGATAGCCGAGAGCGCTCGCGACCGTCGAAACGTTACCGTAAGGCGTGTTTGGCGTTGCAAGATGTGTGTTGACGCCAATCGAGTCAATGAACGCGATGGACGAGGTTGCGGTCTTCGTGACGAACTGAAGAGTTGTTTGAGTAGACATGACGCCCCAAAGGAATGCTTGTTGTTGGAAACAAGCATTCACGCGCCGCTTTAAAGGCAGGTTCTTGATTGAGTAAAATTGCGAGCAGCGATTTTGGCAGATGGTGAGTTCTTGTTCAGGAATGATATCTGCGCGTCGCTTAGCGAGAGGATTGCAATTCGCCACCTCTCTACGACTCTCGTCGTGAAGACCGTAGAATTGCGGGGATGGAAGATGACGTCGAACGAGATGTGTTGTCTTCTCTGCGTGCAGAGTCTTACGTGATGCTGACATCGCGGCAGTGGGTCGGTGGTTGCTTACCTCTTGGCAATCGCGCGGCCGAGTTTCTGCCTTGCGTTACAGAAGTTGGCGGTACGAAGTTTTATTCACGAAATGATCACCACGCTCGAAGGAAGCAATGGAATCTACAGGTCGATGCGGCGACGTGCGCGTAGCGATCCGAAATCGTCAGCCGCCGCCGTGAGGCCCTTGGTCTGCCATTTTAACTTTGGCGAGCCGATTTCTGGTCGTGGAAAGAGTGTAAACGGGCTCGTTAACCATGCGCCGCTTCCGCCAGTGTGGTCTTAACAAAGCTTCAGGCTCGCTCGTTCATCTTCAAGCCGAACACAAGGCTTGAGGACCGCGCCATGTCAAATCTCTCGATTTACGCTTTCCTTGTCGCCGCGTTGGGTAGCCTTGCATCGGCGCCGGTCGCCAATGCCACGCCGAACTGCCTGCACGACATCAAGCCATATAAGCTTGCCGGCGACACCATAGAATGGTCGATGACGATCGCACCGGGCGCCGACTGTATCCAGGGCCTACGATGGTCGACGATGCAGATCTACAGTATCTCGGTTGCCGACAAGCCAAGGAGTGGCGAACTGGTCCTAGTCGGCCCGGGCTTTCGCTATTACGCCGAGCCGGACTTCAATGGGACAGACACGTTCACACTCGTGGTCGTGGGCAAGAATCGTCACGATGTTGGCACATCCACCGTTCAGGTAGTGACGATCTCGCGGCCGGACGCGCCACTCGTGGTCGGCGCCATCAGTCATGCCGAATAGGTATGTGTCGACGAGCAGGACAGGACCTTGGCCGCCCATTGTGGGCCGACGGCATCTCTCGGAGCTGAGTCGTCTCATCGCCGCCTCGACCACGTATACCTAGCTCGCCACAATTGCCTGTTATCCATTTCAGGCCGTCTCGACGCGCTCGCCCGCACGCGAGGCCCGCTAAGGTTTACTCGGATCGAGCAGTAACTTGCCCTAATGTTTGGCGCGCGGTCTGGTAGTAAAATGGTCTAATTTAGGGTGTTCAGCGGAACATCCGTCGTCAACGGAAAGAGTTTTTCATGCGCATCGCGATGATCGGCACGGGCTATGTCGGACTGGTGTCCGGCGCCTGCTTTGCGGATTTCGGTCACGAGGTCACCTGCGTCGACAAGGACGAGAAGAAGATCGCGGCGCTCCATCGCGGCGAGATTCCGATCTAAGAGCCCGGCCTCGACGAGCTGGTCGCAGCCAATGTGAAGGCCAAGCGCCTCGACTTCCCGACGGATTTGTCGAAGCCGGTCGCTGATGCCGATGCCGTGTTCATTGCGGTCGGCACGCCCTCGCGCCGCGGCGACGGTCACGCCGATCTCTCCTATGTCTACGCCGCCGCCAAGGAGATCGCGCAGTCGCTGTCCGGCTTCACCGTCGTTGTGACGAAGTCGACCGTGCCTGTCGGGACCGGCGACGAGGTCGAGCGCATTATCCGCGAAGCCAATCCCGGGGCTGACGTGGTCGTTGCCTCGAATCCGGAATTCCTGCGCGAGGGCGCCGCGATCCGCGACTTCAAGTTCCCCGACCGCGTCGTCGTCGGCACCTCCGACGAGCGCGGCCGCAAGGTGATGGGCGACATCTACCGCCCACTGTCGCTGAACCAGGCGCCGCTGATGTTCACCGCGCGCCGCACCGCCGAGATGATCAAATACGCGGCGAATGCGTTTCTCGCGACCAAGATCACCCTCATCAACGAGATCGCCGATCTCTCCGAAAGAGTCGGCGCCAACGTGCAGGAGGTCGCGCGCGGTATTGGGCTGGACAACCGGATCGGCACCAAGTTCCTGCACGCCGGTCCCGGCTTCGGCGGCTCATGTTTCCCGAAGGACACCAAGGCGCTGATCAAGATCGCGCAGGACTACGATGTGTCCTTGCGCATCGTCGAATCCGTGCTGGCCGTGAACGAGAACCGCAAGCGCGCGATGGCGCGAAAAGTGAGCCAGGCGCTCGGTGGCTCGTTGCGCGGAAAGACCATCGCGGTGCTCGGCCTCACCTTCAAGCCCGACACCGACGACATGCGCGATGCGCCGTCGATCCCGCTGGTCACCGGCCTGCTCGACATGGGCGCGAAGGTGAAGGCGTTCGATCCCGTCGGCATGGAGCAGGCCAAAAGCGAGCTGCCCAGCATCACCTATTGCGAGGATGCCTATTCCTGCGCCGAGGGCGCCGACGCGCTGGTGGTCGTCACCGAGTGGACCCAGTTCCGCGCGCTGGATCTGGACCGGCTGAAGGCAACCATGGTGCGGCCCGTCATTGTCGATCTGCGCAACATCTACCGTCCCGAAGAAATGGCTGCGGCCGGTTTCGTCTATGAGAGCGTTGGGCGAGCGTCGTAGGCTCGGCAATCCCCGGGTAGACCAGGCAAATGTGATATCCGCGCCATTGCAGCCCGGGAAAAAGCCTTGGTCAGGACGGGGCTTACATTCCGGATCGCATAGTAGAGGCTCGGATGCAGAGAATTACGGATCGGTGTATGTGTGTGTGCAGCGTTATGCCGCAGCGGGGCGTCAAAGCCAGGTGACCGCGTCGTGTAACCGATCTACATCGTAGATGCAGTCGAACTCCACAAATATTCTTGATAGTACTCCCAGGGTCCGGCCAAGTTCGGGCCGCTTCGGCAATGTACTGCTTCTCACAACGCGATCTCACTTGATGAGTAGTTTGGCTTAGGAATTCTCGACGGGCTCAACTCATTCACATGGTGCCATCGCGAGCTCATGAGCGCAGCCGCGTACAACCAAGCTTTGGTGAGATCGAGATTAGAGGACGTCTCCCGCTTAGACTGGGCCTTTGGTCGCGTAGCTGCTCCACTTGCTGGATGGAGCAATCTTGCGCCGTGCTGAAAGAGCTCGACGGGCACCTCCACCATCGTAATCGTGCTGCTGATTCGCCTGATGTGCCAGAAATTCCCGTTGCGCGGCGCGGTGATTCAAAAGCTAGGAGCTCTGACCATCGACTGCCGTTTGCGCTCGAGGGGCGAAGATTTCCGGTTCGGCATCAACAAGAAAGGCATGGTCGTTCTCGCCGGATTATCCCCGGAAGAGACTTTCGAGTTCGAAGAGCTGCTGTGTCAAGATGGCTGCTCCATACGGATGCGCGAGCTAATGGCAAAGCACCGTGGCGCGAATGAGGAACTAACGTCCGAAGGCTGTGGTTGTCCCTCTCGAACAAGGGAGTAAATCATGATCCGTAGGACAATCCTGACAGCCATTACAAGTGCAGCCCTCTCGACGGCGGCGCTTGCTCAAGGTGGCGGCGGTGCTGGCGCTGCAGGTGCCGGCGGCGGCAGCAGCGGCGCAGCCGGCACATCAAACGCGAGCACCTCCTTAGGTACGAACGGAACCGCCGCTACTTCTACCAATCCTAGCAGTGCTCCTTTCTCCAATCCAATCGGACAAGGCACCGCGCCGGCAGCGTCCTCCGGCAACCAGAGCATTGGCGCGACCTCGGGCTCGACCCAGCCTTCGCAAGCCCCAGCTAGGACGACCACACAATCGTCGACGGCCAACACTGTCTCCGCCGAGCAGAAAGCGGCCACAACAGGTACGAACACGGCAGGGCCGAACAGTTCGGCTGCCGCCGGCGCGGTGGGCGGTCCAGGCGTCGGAGTCGGACACGCCTCTAACGGCCTGCCGATCGGCGCGACTGGTTCCGGGCCAGGTTCTCCGGAAAAGCCGATCGATTCAGGAGGTCGATAAATCCTGCATTATCCCTAAGCCCGCTTCCGACAGGGCCATTTTGTCAGCCTTGCTGGAATGGCGGAGCCGGACTCTGGTCGCCGCTATTGCGAGAGGCAATGTGGGCTCTAGGTCGGGAAAATCTCGCGAATGGCACGACAGAGTGCCTGTCGGACTCAACATCCGTCTCTTTTTTGCTGCACTGGCGGCGAGCGTGACTTGTGTTTCTTAACCGTGCCATTTGGACGCAGCAGGTCCAATTGCGCTGAAAAGTGAGCGCAGATGCTCGAAAACAACGTAACGGCCCCCTCACGCAACGCCGTCGTACCCGCCAGGCGATGCCGACGATCTGGTCAACATTGTCGCGGCCATTGCCTGGGCACTCGATACTATCTTCCGCTTGGCCGGCGCCAGCGCCGAAGACTGATTTTTGGATCGGGCCGCCCGCTCCACCTGCCGCCTGTCCGCCTCCCTGATGCTGATCAGCTCCAACACCGACGTATCCGAAGGCCCGCTGCACCGGTTTTGACCGTCGAGGTTTACCAAATCCAGCTTCAGCCTTCAGCCACGTTCCAATGTGCAACAGTGGGCCGAATTCTGCTCAGAGTTATGTTTTTGATTTGTATTTCGCGCGTCCTGTGCGCGTGATGGTCGAGCTCGCCTTCGGCGAAATAGGCCGCCGCATCGGCTAAGCCAGGGTACGGCGAGGAATTAGTGGTGCGGTTGAGCCAGCAATGGTTCGTGATCGAAACCGATCGCTTGCGACACAGCCGTGACGATGTGTCCGGCATCCGCCCGTTCGGTATTACCGGCCAGATACTGGTTCAACAACGCAAAACTCTGGCTGGCCAGAGCTGCCATCGCCGTACCGGCCGCAACCGGATGATTTGCCGCAGTGATCGACTGCGGCGCGGTCGTTTCCAGACTGGCGGCCGGATCGAAATGCTGCTGGAGTAGCGCAAAGCCCCGGCTGGCCAAGGACCCCGTGTTTGCAGCGGTCGTCTCCGGATGATGCGCAAGGTCGATCGTCTGTGGGGACGTCGGGGTCACGACCGCCGTGCTGGCAGCAGGCTGATGATCCGCCACGGTGTTGTGGTGGCTGTGGCTGTGGTGGCTGTGGCTGTGGTGGCTGTGGCTGTCGTGGCTGTGGTGGCTGTGGCTGTGGTGGTTGTGATGGTGGTTGTGGTAGGATGTGGTGGTCGCCAGGGCCGCGGGTCGAGGATCCGTCATGGTGATGATTTGCGGCGAAGCGGTCGAAACCGCGCCCGTTGACGGATCCTTGGCACTTGCCGTCAACGTAAGTGTCCCAACCGGATGGCCTCCGCCGCGATAGTACGAGGTCAGTTCCAGTCCGCTGTCGACCTGCGCAGCCGTCAGCGTGATGTTGTTTCCGCGAAACGCCTGACCGTCGAGCCTGTCAGTGATCGATGCATATCTCGGCAACCCCGAAATGTTGACGGTCACATGATCGTTGGAATCGGTCGTTGTCACCTTGGTTCCAAGGTCGACCTTGCCGCCTCTTCCGGCCACCGCGAGCGAGCTATCCGCGATGGTGAGGATCGGCTTGGTCGCTGATGGGGTCGACGGCGTCATCGTGCCAGATCCGTTCGTGGACTGGGCGGCAGACGCGTCGCTCTGGCCAGCCGCATACGTTGTGGTTTCGGTCGAAAGAACTCCACCGACGTAGGAGCTGGTCGTCCTGGACAGGAGCGGCGAAGGTGGTGCTGATACGGCCTTGAGGGCCGGCGTCACCTCGATCACCAGTGGATGGTCGGAGATGCCGACATGGATGTTGCTGACATTGGCATAGGTCGCGATCGGGCCGGTACCCAGCATCGGATCATAGACCTTCACAAAAGCTTCGGCCTTGTCGAATGTTACTGTGACCGGCGATATGGTCGCCCGGACCTCGCTGTGAGTGTTCTGATTCCATAGCACCGGCTCGGCCCACAGCACGAGGTCCACGCTGCCGTTGGTTTTGGCAAGCACGATGTCGTGTGACGTGGTGGGGGCGCCGGCCAGCGCATAGGTCAGGCTGTTCGAGGCGGCGCTAGCGGACCGTCCCGTGTCCTGAAGGATCTGCGTCAGATTGTGAATTCCGGTCGCAACCGGCTTCGGCGTGCCATTGGCGCGGAATAGACCGAAATGGCTTTGCCGATTGCTGGCGCCCAGATTCGACTCGTCCAAAAGCTCGTATAGGTATGTCTTGGAGACGCCCTTCCGATAGGCGTCCATCAGCGTGTTGAGTGTGTATTTCGCCTGAACTGCCTCATCGACGCCGTCGTACCAAGAGCTCGACAGAGTGGTGTAGCCGGCTTCCGTGATGACGGTCGGCTTGCCCGGCGCGCTGATTTGCGCGAACGACAGCAGATAGTCGAGGCCACTGGAAATGTTGGTCGTCGACATGACGTAGGCATGTTCGTTCGCGTAGTCTGTGTAGTTCGAGAGATTGCCGAGCTGGTTGAACTGGTTGGTATCGGTGGACCCGATCGACACGTTGTAGACCGCAATGTCCTTCAGCAGCGGGTCGGCGTTAACGGCTGCGAAGATCTGCTTCTGGATCTCCGCGCCCGAGGCAATTGAGGTCACGCCCTTATAGGTTGGCGTCCAGTTATTGACTTCGTTCAGACCTTCGATCGCCCGAACGCTGCCAGGATACTGGCTCGCGTAGCTGTCGAGAGCCGAGATGAACTTGGACATATCGATCGTCCGGTTACTCGACAAAGCCGCGGCAAAATCGAATTTGTAGCCTCGCGCGGCAAGTGTAGCGAAGCCGCTCGAGGCGAGCGTCGTAGTGTAAAGATTGTCTCGGACGTTGTGGACACCAAGATAATTCAGCGAGGCCGAGACCTCGCTGATATTGGAATAAGGTGAGCTGTCGAAAGCGAGGTGTGTGTTGACACCGATCGAGTCGATGAACGCTGATGCGGAAGTCGCAGTCTTGGTGACGAACTGCGGAGTGGATTGAGACGACATGACACCTCGGATGAATAATTGGGTTGCTGGAGTGTATTGTTACAGGCGATCGTTCGTCGACCGGAGTTCTTTTTCATGAACGGCATCGTGTGCGAGCGATCAAAAGAGCAGTCAGGGTGCCGGCATTTCAGCATGCTTGCGCGCAGCATCGCGGAAAGGTCGACAACCCGACGCCGCGACGATCGCTTGTTGCCGGCAAGGCTTGTAAAGAAAAGGATTTTGATTTGCATTGCGGCAAAGTTATGCTGCTCATCTGACGTGACGTGACGTGACGTGACGTGACGTGACGTGCGTTTAGCATCGCGTCTGAGCTCCGGCCGCACAGTTGCTGTGGAACGATCGCGACGTTCAAATTCGATGGGATATTGCTAATGCAGGGGGCTCCGTAGTCCTACGGGGGCAGACGGATCCAGGTAATTCAGGTTTGATGATGCGCGCCAGTGTAGTTGGTATGAGCATGTCGATACGCCGCCTCAGTCGCCTATTGCTGATACCCGGAAGGTTCGGCGCAAGACTCGGTAGCTTTGGATTCCCCGGGGACATCGATCGTAGCAGCTATTCGGTGCTCGATTAGGGTGCAAGGCTTGGCGAACCCGCCTGCGAAAACCTATTCCAGCTGACGAGCAGCGGCGCGGCTTTAATAGTCAGTGCGGGCTTGCGCAATCAGTGGTAGATATAAGTAAAATTGCTACTTGCTACCTACCACTATGATGATCTGCTCTCTTTGCGCGAGGCGTAACCATGGATTCTATGATAGACAGGATTGCAGTCGGGACGCGAAGATCAGCGAACTCGGAAGGAGTCGTTGCCCGGACCTCGCTGACAAGGCTGGCGTCGTCGCCGAAAGCGCTCGCACAAGCGGCATCACTGTTATGTTCGATGGGGGCCCAACGACCAACTGTTTTGCACAGGGATTATAGTAGCCCCTAGATCTGATAAGGTATTACCCCCAACGAGGTACCTAATTAATAAAAGGGTCGTAAGGCTGCCTGACGTGCCATTATTTATTCTGTGGACGGTCGCAAATTTTTCGTACCTTCGTACGCAGTTCTTCCATCTTCCCTGCTTCAAAAGCTTTGTAATTTTCACGACGGTCACTTTGGACAGGGACGGATCCATGGAGATATTTCGCGCGGAGAAGATTTGCATCGTCGAGGACAACTCAAGCCGAACCTGCCGGATCTGCGGTAAGAAAATGAAGCTTCTACGGGCAGTGGTGGATTCAGAGAGCGGAGGCATCACTCACATATTCGAGTGCGGGTGCGGAAAGCGCCTCTGGGAGGACTGAGCGCTCCGCAAAGGCAGCCGAGCAAGGTGGGCATAAAACCGCCATAAGGGTCCGGTCCTGCCGCTCACCTGGAATACCAGACGCTCACGGAGTCCTTGCCATCAGACCGCCGAGTATCCCTGATGAGTGGGGTGCCGCGGCGATCCGCGAATTCAAGTTTCCAAATCGCCTGAGCGCTATGATTAGTCAACGTGCAGATGGTGCTGGAGCAGTTACCTCCGCGTCATGATCGGCCGGGAGGGTAACAAGCGACAAGCTCTACAGCCCGCGCTGTGCGACGGTGGTCCAATATCGCGGATTGCCCGGCGACTGTACTCGGACCCAGCGATAGGGCGCGAGCGACCATGGCCTGATCTGCGGGCTCAAATTATCTAGCACTAAATCCCCGCTCTTGGTCCGTACCAGCAGAACCAGATGATGCTCGCCCGAAGGGATCTCGACCTCGCCGAGCAGCAGCGTCCGCGCGGGCCAGCCGCGCGTCAGAAGCCTGTGGCGCTTGGTGACCGCGTAGTCGTTGCAGTCGCCGCGCTCCGGATCAATGAGCCAGGTCTCCCCCGCCATGCCAAGCTCATTCCGTTCTGGAATGATGGCGCGGTTCACGGCCAGATTGACGTTTTTCAGATCGGCCCATCGCGCTTCGGTGAGGAGGATCGGGCCGCCGCGGAACAGCGGACGAGGGCGGCATTCGTCCTTGTAACGCAGGCAAAACATGGTGTGTGCCATCGGAGCAAGCGCCGGCGCCTCAAACTTGATGCGCTGGATCGCCGACAGCAGGCCGATCGGCGCGCCCAACAATCCGGCGTGGGCTGACGGCGAGGCGGTCACGATCGCCGTGGCTGCAATCGCGGCCGAAACCGGCGTACTGCGCATACTTCACTCTAAATTTCGGTCGCGGCGCAAACTCGGAGGAGCGTTCCTGAATCCTGGTGGATTGATCGGCGTCGGACGACACGGCGATCATGGGGTACTGGCCAAAACGAGATGGAGTAATCCATGGTGACATGCGACAACTCAGCCGATTGGCTCGCCAAGTGTTCGTGCGATCGCGCGATGCGCTCGTTGCAGGCCTCGGTGGTCTGGTGGGAGAAGAAGGCGCAGCGGTAACTACCAAATCTGCCGCAATTTATGTGCCGCAAGCCACCTTCTGCGCCGGTCATGACTGACGACACTCGCACAAGCCGTTTCGGCGGGCTCACCGCGACCATCAAGGCGCAAGTCGCAGGTGCTCCTTTACGATCGAATGATACCGGCCTCGATCTTTCGCCCACAATCGCTAACACCGGCAACGAGACAGTGCCGGGATCTATCGGCGGCCATGCCGCGTTCGACTGACCGCTTCAGGCTGGCGGGCCGAAGAGAGCGACGCGCTGGGTGGGCTCCTGCTCGCAGCCGGATCCGAGCCCGTTAGGCAAGTTGCTTACTCTGCCGCAAATCATGTTCGGCACCGACGCCGTCATTTTCGATCGCATACAACATCGGTTCAGCTGGCATATTGAGCTACGGATGGCACCGGGGCCCTGCCTGAGAAAGTCATGGCAATTCGAACAGCATGAGCATCTTGCGCGCCTGGACGTAGATACTTCGGTGCTGGTGGCGTGCTGATCGAGGCCGCAGGCCGCGACCCTGGTAAGAATTCGTTGCCCGAAACACGGTGACAAGGCCGGTATGATCGTCGCCGAAAGCCCTCGCACCGCATCACTGTTCTGTTCGATGATGCCCAACAACCCACCATTTTGCACAGAGTTATATTAGCCCCGAGATCGATCCGGTATTACTTTCTAACCAGAGGCGCATTAGAAAGGATCGTATGGCCCACGACGGGTCACACTCTGAGACCGGACGCATCAATCATATGTTCGAGTGCGGGTGCGGAAAGCGCCTCTAGGATTTGAGGCGCGCCTCCGTAGCGGGCGGGCCCACTAACATCAGCATGAATCCCGCACCGCTTGGACGCTCGGCAGAGGCTCCGCGGCTAGGCACCACGACAAGAACGGCAAGATCCGCCTTCAGTCTCTTTGTCTTTTGCCGACCCGCCAGTCACCTTGCCGACAAGGCGGTCGAGCGCCCTCGCCTTGACGAGCCCAAGGGCGATGGTGCCGGGCGTTCTACACGATAGATCAACATGCAATAGGGTCGGGTGCCACACCGTCGGTCGCGAGAATTATCCGACATACCAACTGGCGAGCGTCCAGAGCTCCCGTCCAAGAAAATACATCCACAGCCCGGTCGTACTCAGCAAGTCAAATATCAGCACACATTCGAACACACGGTCGGCAATTCGGCGATGTTCGATGTCGTGATCGGATATAAGCAACTGCGTCATTTTCGACATGACTCTACCCTCCCAACGGGGCCATGGTATTGCCGGGAAAAAGCAGCAGATTGACGATCGTTAAATTAACATGGGTTAATCGGCGGAAAAATTCTTTGGTTCCGATCGATACCGACAAGCCGGGTTTGACGCATATCGCTCCAGATAGAGGAAACGCCATCATTCCGGGGTTCCAGTCGGGCCAGGAACGCCCGTTTGATCTTTCAGCGCCGTAAATCAATCGATCGAGTTGCGAGGCGCGTGTTTCGAATTTCGCGAAGCAACAGCACGCGTTTTGTTTGTGCGGCGTTTAGCAGACCTTCGAACAGCACGAACATCTCGCGCGCCTGGACGTAAACTTCCGTGGTGATGGCGTGTTGATCGAAGCCGTAAGTAGCAAGACGCGTCTCGATTTCGGTTGTCGCAATTGGATCAATCCGCCAGCTCAGAGCGTTTTGAAGCGTGTAGTACTCGGCCTCCTCTTGGCATTCGGAGACGATTCCAGCCAAGTCGATCCGTCGTAAGGCCGCCTCAATTGCCTTTTGGCGATAGGTTTCAAGCAGTTTATGGCGCAACACGCGGTACCGTTGAATCTCCCAGGAGAGTTCGGCGACGTCGATGGCGAGCAGCCATTCGATCGCCGATCGCGGCGCGAGGTCGGCAAAGATCGCATGTCGCAGCAGCTCGTAATGTTCGAGGCTCTCACCTGGCAGTAGCAAAGGCGGCGGTGCCAAGGCCTCGAACTCAACCGGCAGCGCGGTGAACTGGTGCGAGGTCGGGAATGGCCTGTTCATCACGGCGAGGCCTCCGAACTAACATGTGTGGGCAGAGCCGCGCTGGCGATTCCGGCGTCGGTTGGATTGTGGACGGGACTTGCCGCCCACAGCTCCTGGGCGATGGCTAGGGGAGAGATCTGCAGATTGGCCCACCACGCGCGCTCGTTGCCTTTCCGGTGCAACTCGTGATGATGAGCGCGGCACAATGGAACCGTGAACTCGTCGCTGACCTTGCGGCCGAGGGTCCTGGGTTGAGCGAATTTGAGGTGGTGCGGATCGCAGGGGGTGCGCTGGCAAACAAGGCAGCGCTGCTCCCGCACGAACAACAGGTGGGCCTTGCTGCGCTTGCGGGGTGGATCCTTGGGATAAGCGAGCTCAGGCTGATGTGCGGGCGGCTGGGATGCCTGCAGTGCGGCCTCGGTGCTTGCAGGAGCTGCCCCGAGCGGCTCAGGCGTGTTGTTTTGCGCTCGTTCCAAGCCGGCCTTTGAATCGGAGGGGTGGGCTGTGGCACGAGCGGCGTCTCCCAGCTTGTTCTGATAGGCGGCCTCGACGATCCGGGCGTCCGGCTCCAGCAGCGTATTCTTGCGCGGAATGGCGGCCTTGGCCCAAACGAGCAGCTCGCTGCCGCTAGGCAGCGCTACGAGCTGGCGCAGCAGCTGATCCCGAAGCTCCGCGGATTGCAGCGGCCCCAGCACCGGCGGGTGATGCAAGACGCCTTTGGCCGGCTTGGGCTTCGCGCTCGGCGGCGCTTGCGACTCCGCGGACGGCGGGCCGGCCAGCGCGTCCGGCGCGTCGATGTCATCCTCGCCGGCAATCCCGACCAGCGCGAACAGGGCATAGCGCCGGGCATAGGTCAGCGCGGCGCCCATGCGGTGCGGCGCCTCGACATCCTTGCTGGCACAGACCGGCCAATCCGAGGAGATCCATTCGCCGGAGGCATGGGCGAGCAGGGTGGTGAGGTGGATGGTGCCCGTCATCACGTCGGTCCGGGTGGTCTGGATGATGGCGATCTCGTGCCGGCTCAACGTTTTGCGCACGATGTCGAGGCCGGAGGCCAACGAGGCGTAGTGGAAGGTCCGGTCGTCGTCGCGCAGGAACGGCGAGCGGATCTGAGCGGTGAGGGTCTTTTCCGGGTTGGTCAATTCGGCCTGCGCGCGCGCCAGCGCGGCTGCGATCGCACCGATGTGTTCACTGGCCTGGTGCATGGACGTGCTCCATCTCGACCGGATCAAAGCTGATCGCGCCGGATTTGGCGCGCTTGGCGCGAACGCCGTGGCCGATCGCTTCCTTGGCGTCTTCGGGCATCAGCTTTTTGAGCTCGAGCTTGACGAGCTCGTGCTCGCCATGGGCAGCGCGGGTGCGCAAATAGGTGGCGGCATAGTCGGCCCAAAGATTGGAGCAGGTCATGTCGACCACCGTGACGGCGGTCAATCGTGGTCGCGGCGTCTCAATGCCAAACAGGGTCGGCGGCTCGCCGCTCTGCACGCAGCGCCAGAACTTCTTTTCGGCGGTCAGCAGCAGGTGCTGGTACAGCGGGTCGGCATGCACGGTGATCTCGACCCATTTGCCACCGCCGGTGATGATGGAAAGCGCGGCGGAACGTGACGCGACCACCCACATGTTGTGTTGCAGCTGCGCCATGTGCTTGTCGGCCGCGGCTTCTTCGCTAAAGGCCCAGGGCAGCATGAACTTGGCCTCGAACACCGCACCGGTCTGCGCGACCACGCCGTCCAGCGTTGCCGCCATCCAGCTGTGCACGGGATGCCGCACTCGCTTCTGAACGTCGATGACGGCCTGGCCGGTGCAGCGCTGGTACCAGGTCCGGTTCAGCTCCTCGGTGACGGTGCCGAGCTGCACCACCAGATTTTCCGACAAATCTTGCGGCGCGATTTCGCCCCGCTTTTCACGCCACAGGCGAATGAGGTCGTCCTGGTCATCGCCCATGATGATGCGCGCGTCCGAGCCGCCGACAAAGGCCCGCCGGTCAATGGGGTTGAATTTGAGGTTGCGATGTGGCGCCTCGGCACCATCGACTGATATCGTAGCCATCAGTATCTCCTTGGTCTGACGCGGCCTCAGGCCGCACCACCAAAAGCCTCGCGACGGCGAGGGGAGATACCGGGGCGATCGGTCGCGCCCGGTCCATTCAGTAACGCTCCTTTTGCAGCGGAATGCCAGTGCTTTCTGCAGCAAGATTCTTGCTATTTTGGCCGTAAACCCTTGATCCAACGGCACTTTGGAGCCAGCTTGGGAGCGGACAGAAGGCCGCAAGCTCGGAGCTGCGGGAATGGCATCAATCCGACAAATCGAAGCCAATCGAGCGAACGCCATGCACAGTACTGGTCCGAAAACGGTGCGCGGAAAAGCAAGGTCCCGTCGCAACGCCTTGCGCCATGGGCTGGCGCGCGCCCGCAGCGATAGCGATGACGCGGAGATCGCGCGCCTGAGCGGCGCGATCGGCTCTGGTCTTCGGCAGCACGGCGCATCGGACAAGGTGGTCGACGTCGCGCGTTGTAAACTGGATCTGTTACGCATTCGCACGATCCGTCACCGAATCTTGGCCGCGCTTCTGCAACGACCGGCCCAGGTTCGCGCGACAGATCTCGCCGGCCTCGAGCGCTATGAGCGCGTTGCTTTGGCCAGGCAGAAGCGCGCGCTTCGATTCCTGCGTACTGAGCGAGGTTGACGCGGGAGCCAATTGGCTTCGTTCCGGAATTTCCGTTGCGCAGGAGCCGGCTTCGACAGTTATGAAGCGCGATCTCCATCTCTGGGCTACGGAAAAGAACTCTCTACCTGCTTGATGCGATTGCGGTTTGCTGGCCTGATTTCGCGAAGTCGCGCGTAATAGGCCATCAATTCCTCACTCGACATCGCGTCATAATCGCGTTGGAGTTTTGCACCTTCGATTTCACGAACTTGCTCGACCAGCGCCACCGTCATCCTCAAGGCTCTCAAATTGCCCTTGAGGGCGCGAGATCGATTATCCGCTTGATCAGCATGATATCCGTCTGAATACGCAATCGTTGTCCGTCTTCGACAATGGTTCGCGTCCGCTTCAATTCGTGCGCAAAAAGCTCGAGCAAAGAAGGACATTTTTTCGGCCTACCGCGCGGCTGCCGGACTGACCGGGTTTTGAAGCATCGATCGCCCGGAGGTTTTCCGTAATCCACAAGACCGGGCTCAAGCGCAGCGTACAAATAACTGGGAAGGCATACGTCGCATCAGGAGAAGAAACGTCCCCGAAAGCTCCGAACTAGTTCGAGCAGAATCGGCGGAATAAACATGTTCACATTTTGCTTAAGACGGAAGTTGTCATTCTTCGACTGGAAATATCCCGTATTGCTGGCGTGTTCGCTTCCGTCTTCGCGACCGTTGGAATAATAGTAGCAGGCGGCCGAACGCCGCGGCTTGGCGCCGCGCGCTTTCGTGGTCGGACTAACGCCATGCAGACTGAGCGCCGACTGGTATAACAGGATGGTGCGTCCTATCAGGGGCACAATTTTCCTGGCGCAGGCATTTGCCTCCTTGTCCCATAGTTGCAGCAACCCGCCGTCATCCTCGATCCAGCCTTCGTTAAGGTAGGTAATCAAGACCAACCGGTTGTCCAGATTGGTGACCGGATGGTGGGTAAAATCGGTATGGACGTGAAAATGACCTCCGTCCGGGATTTCGTGCAAGCCGCCATTGTACAGCTCAGTATCGCAAACCAGACCGTCGATCCGGGTAATCTGCTCCAGGATGTCGATGAACCGCCCGGAAGCAATCGTTTGGAAATAGATCTGCGCAGCCGGGCCAAACGTCGCGTTGGGCAGCGAACCGCGCTTGATTTCTGCCGCCGTCGTCGCGACACGCCAATCATTCCACTTCATATGGTCGAATTCGGCGTACATCAGCTTGAGCAATTTCAGCGAGAACAAACGTTCGATCACGAGGTGGGGGAATGGCGTATTGGTCAGGAATTGCTGCCGCATCGCCTTGATACCCGCCGTCGACAGCATGTCTTCGTTGAGAATCTCGTTGAGATTTATCCGAACGCCATGGCAAACCACATAATCGCCCGTGGCTTTATCAGCTTGAAAATCGCTTGCGCAACAGCTCATGACACGCCCTGTGCCTTTCTAGATCTGAAAAAAATCGATCTTGGGCCAGCCGCGCTGCACACGAACTGGCTAAGTATACGGGCATTTCAGCTTTGATAGAACGAGCTAAAACCAATCATCCATCAAGTGAGATTTCGATTTAACCTTAAGGCGCGACCAGCGACTTGCGCGGGCCGTTAGAGAGACGATTGTCGCCGGCTACCGTGACCGGCTGTGTCCGTGCTCGAGGTAGGGACGAAATGCCTGATATGACCGACGAGCGAGCGGCCGGAAAGATGATCGTCGGCCAGCTGACGATTTCGTTGTAGCGATCGCATTTGCAGGCGTGGGAGCCAATATTTTTCGGATTATACAAAGGCGCAATCAGCGGCTCGCGCCGGGACGTTACAAGGCCTTTGCAGCTCCTGAGGAGAGAATGCGTAGCTCTTTGTGGCGGGTCACGAGTGGTCGCTTATCGCAAGAAAGGCCACAAAATGAGAGCCCACAGCATGAGGCCGATCGGCACTCCGACCAAGCATCCGCGAGTTAGAGATGGCTCCCACGGCGTGGAGTGCTCGCTAGTACTCTTTTTTACACTCCGAAGATGGACGGGCCGTTGCTTCATGATGGCAATGCGCTACAATTTCTGCAGCTTCACAATTGGCCCTTTCGGTGAGCTCCAAGATCTTTCGGAGTAGTGCGCCCTCGGGACCCAACCCGAGTAGACTCTGACAGCCGCTGAGCACTCGCTTGCGCGGGTCTTCTGCCGATGCTAACGCGGCTGATATGGCCCGGCCGTGTGCAGCGATGTCGCGGAACAGGTGCCTGGGGGTCGACGAAGGTGCGCTACGAGCGGGCCGCTCTCACGCAACAGAAGCGAGCGATGCGATCGCTGCCCATCAGAGCCAACTCAGGGTGTGATCGTAACCATTGTCGTCATACCCAAGCGCCTGACTGATGCTGTCGACCTGATCATCGTGACGGCCTTGCGGAAAGGTCAACAGCTCCATCTCGAGCTCGGCGAGGAAAGGGGCCTTCCTTGGAAACCAGACGCGTCCGGCGGCAAATTTGCCCTGCTGGACATAGAGGCGGCCGATCTTGTCGTGCTCGATCTTGACGGGATTGACGAAGCAATCAGTCTCATTGCTGAGCTCCTGTGCCAAAGCAATTCCGGTTGAGGCGTCTTCGATCAGGATCTCATGCGGCCTGAAGCGCTTCGCGAGTTCGAGTGCGGTGTCGCGGAGGATGGGATACTCGAACCGACCGCGCACCAGATCCAGCAGGTAATAATTCCCGTCCGCGACCTGCCACGTCGTACACACCGACCAGTCATTTTGCGCGCCGTTCTTGGCCGCAGTATCCCAGCTCTGAATGATCCTGCTTCCAAATTCAAAAGGCGGCGCTGCGTCATAATAACGTAACCAATCGCGCTTGATCATTGCGCCGCCGACCGGCACCGGAGCTTGTTGATATTGCGCCGAGAATACATCGGGCCCGAGCGTCTGCCGCAGCTTGTGCAGGGTCTCAAGCGATTCATGAGCCGGATGCAGCGCCTCGCCTGAGGTTCTGAAATGGAATTGATTGGGACCGATCGAGACCGCGGCGTCGGTCTCGGCGATGGCGGGCAGACTGAGCACCTCCCACTCGTCGGATGAGCTGGCCAGAAAGCCGGACAGATCGTCGAGATGAACGCGCTGCATCACCAGGATCACCGCACCGGTCTGCTTGTTGTCGAGCCGGGACATCAACGTATTGGTCACCCATTGGTTGACGGTGTTCCTGCGCGTCTCCGATTGGGCGTCGATGGGCTTCTGCGGATCATCGATGATGATGAGGTCACCTCCCAATCCGGTCAGCGTTCCTGACACCGAGGTCGCCTTGCGGAAGCCGCGCTTGGTCGTGAGAACCTCTCCTTCCGTGCTACGCGCAATACGCATGCGCGGAAACGCGCGCTGGTAAAACCGGGCGTGCGCAATAGATCGAAAGTCACTTGCATGCTTGGCAGAGAGGTCGTCGGCATAGCTGATTGTGATGATGCGTCGCCAGGGCTCATGGCCGAGTAGGAAGAGGGGAAACGCCACCGACGCGGTGATGGATTTGAGATAACGCGGCGGCATGTTGATGATCAAGCGGGTGATCTCGCCGCGTCGAATCCGCTCAAGTTGGTAGGCGATCGCTCGAATATGCCAATTCGGCAAGAACGTCGTGCCGGGATTGAGGTGAAGAAAGCAGCGATAGAGAAAGCTGACAAAGTCAATGCGTAGAATAGCATCGATGATTGCGTTGTCATGGTTGGTCACTCCGACTCTCCTCGTTTGTTGAATTCCTCGTGCAGCTGTTGGACATAAGATTCCAGGACTTTGCGATCATCCATATCGATGACGTCGCTGGCTGGCTGCTCGGATGATAAGCCGAGTTGCTGGCGCGGTTGAGCAGGAAGGCGGTCGCTTTGAGATTCCCCTTCAGCGCATCTTCGGCACATCGCAAGCAGATGGCTTCCAGCAAGGAGAGTTTTCGCAGTCTCCCGCCCTGGCGGACATCGACTTTCCGATTGAAAAGTTCGTCGAGGACGGTCGCCTCGTTCTTCGAGCCTTTGGGCCGACCGCGCTTGTTGCCGGATTGACCCGGCTTGAACTGATGCTCGGGGGGCGGGCGGCCGTAACCGACGTCGCTTCGTTTTCTGCGCGCGCGATCCGGTCCGTGTTGTGAGCGGCTCACGCGCGGCGCTCCGACGACGTCGTCGTGCGCTGTGCGGTGACCTCATCGAAGGTCTGACCAGTCGCGACCAGGGTGGCATCTCGCTTGGTAATATTTTGCCAGCGGCGTAGCGCGGCATCGACATAGAGCGGATCGATCTCCATGCCATAGGCGCGGCGGCCGACGCGCTCCGCCGCCAGCAGGGTGGTGCCCGAGCCCAAAAACGGATCAAGGACGAGATCGCCGCGCTGCGTGCAGTCCTTGATCGCGTCGGCGATCAAGGCGACCGGTTTGACGGTGGGATGAATTGCGAGTTCGTCGAGGCGGCCTTGGCGGAAGGCGTTGACCCCGGCATAGGTCCAGACATTCGAGCGGTTGCGGCCATGGCGGCCAAGCTCGATGTTGTTGCGATGGGGGGCATCGCCGTTCTTATAGACGAAGATCAGCTCATGCTGGGAGCGATAGAAGCTGCCCTGGCCGCCATTCGTTTTGTTCCAGACCACCAAATTCTGCAGCGGGCCAAAGACGGCGTGCCCGGCGTCGTGCATCTCGCCAAGGTGTCGCCAATCCATGAAGATGTAGTGCAATGACGCGTCCTTGGAGAATTGGACGGCGCACCGCATCCAACCGGTGAGAAAAGCGGTGAACGCGGCCGGCGACAGTTCACCGGACGCGACCGCAAACTCGCGATGCTTGATGTTGCCGCGACCTAGCGTCGCGGAAATTTGCAGATTGTACGGGGGATCGGCGATCAGCATGCTGGCCCGCTCAGATCCCATGAGGGTCAACCAATCGCTTGGATCGCCGGCATCGCCACACAGCAGGCGATGCGAACCAGCCTGCCACAGCTCGCCCCTGCGGCTGACGGGCTGCTCGCCGAGCGTGCAGGATGCGTCGGCTGAATCCTGCTCCGTCTCGCCGAAATCGGCCATCAGCCCGTCGATTTCGGCCGGCTCAAAACCGGTAATCTCGAGGCTGAGGTTGCACTCGGGGAGCAGAGAGGCGAGCTCACCTAGTTCTTCGGCGAGCAGCTTGCGATCCCAGCCTGCATTCGCCGGAATCTTGTTGTCGGCAAGCGCCAGCGCTCGCTTTTCGGCCTCGCTGAGGCCGCGCATCACCAGGACGGGGACGTCCTTGAGGGAAAGCTGCTTAGCCGCGTCCCAGCGGGCGTGCCCGGCGATGATGCGCCGATCCTCGTCGGCCAGGATGGGATAGGTCCACCCATAGCGCAGGATCGAGTTTGCGACTTGTTGGATCTGCTTCTTGGAGTGCGTTCGCGCGTTCTTGGTAGCTCGCTTGAGCTCTCCGAGCGGCAGAAGCAGTACGTCGCGCTGAACAGCTGGCGCCAAGCGAGTGCTTGTCTTGGCGACCTTCAAATGGTCTTCGATGGGACATTCGACGTGCTTAGTTGGCTTACGAGGATGGGAAAACGCGGTACGTTTTTTAAGCCGTGACTTGTTGGCGGCGGTTCGACCGAGCGTCATGTCGGTGCTCCTTTTTGTTGAAGGAGCAACTCATATGCACCATGGCAGTGGCTTCGGGTAAATAGTTAAAAAAGCACATAATATTCAACTGGTTAGAAACATGGTCCGCTTGCAGAAAGAACTGATTCACAGGTGTTTGTGAATGGTCGCTTTGGCTGCGCGGTCGGCCATCATTGGCGTGCTCCGGGTGAATGCTGGAGGACCGCCGCGCCAAAAGAATGAATTCATACGTACGACGCTATCTGGCAGCTTTCCGCCATTTGGGCTTCCGGAAGCCGAGAGTAATGAGGCCTTTGCGAAGCGTATCCAGCGAAATTTTGCTCGGAAACGGCATATAGCGCGGCGCCAGATCGCCAGGTCGGAAATAGCAGATGACGCTGAATCGTTGCTGGCCCTTTTCGTTGAGCTCTTGCAGGCGTCGATTGACCAGATAAATAGCTTCCTTGAGCGGGGGAATGAGCGAGATCAGATGCTCATATTCCCGCTGGGATCGATCGTACCGATGCTCACCGAATGCTTCGAACAGCAAGTCGACCGCAAGCTCTTCGAGGGGCATTGGTCTGAGTATTCGAGGCAACTGTCTCGGCAAGTTGGGCACTCCTTGGATGAGAGATCTGGTGGCACCTCCGTCATTTCCGGATAACTCGACTAGCCTTGATGCGTCATCCGGATCCCCCTGACCGCGCCTAGTCTGATATGACCCCGACTTAACATGATAGTCCGTAGCTTTACGGTCGTGTCGAAGCGGGAATTTTGTTCGTGAGCGGTTCTTAATGGGCGGGTTTACAGAAATGGCCGCGGGGTTCTCTTGTCGGTGCAAGAGCGGACGATTGTGATGTTACCGATCCCGAGCGTCAGGCTGAAAATATTGAGTGATGGCGCGGTCGGCACTTGCTTCTGACGCGATTGTTCCGGAGAGCCTTGTAGCCAGCGGCAACTGAAGACATGGATTTTGTTTCTTGCTGCGAGCGGCAGCTGCATGCGCCCACTATGCGCGATTAGCTAAAAGGTGAGCTTCCGCAGCGTATCATGGTTCGATTGATGTGCCTGCTCGCGGAGCGGATGGGTCCGCCATGCAAATGATCTGGTAAGGGTATGGCTGTCGCTCCTAAAGCCGTGCCAATGACATTTCGTGCCGTCGGTCGCCATCCGCTCGCGTCGATCGGAAGCTTTCGGCCTTCGAGGATCGTGAACATTGCAGTGCGCGATCACTCTGAATTGCAGCCCGGCGCAACCGTCCTGCCAAGATAGACGGCGACCGGCCCGGTCAGCGCCATGCCGCGCAACTCGCTCGGCGATATCAGCCGTGCGTCGATGATCTCGCGGTTGTCGAGCTGTAACTCGGGTAGCCGATCCAGTCGTAGTTCAAAGAAATGTACTTTATCTTTTCGCCCTTCCCAGAGGCCCCTGGCGTCGCCCATCGCGACCAGCGGGAGTGCTCCGGCGAGGCCGATCTCTTCTGCCAGCTCGCGGCGAGCCGCTACTTCAGGGGTCTCACCCGGCCGCACACTGCCGCCGGGGAGGTTCCACTCGCTCCTATAGGACGAGCGCACCAGCAGCAGCGCCTGACCGACGTAGACAGCCACGAGGGCCCCTTCATGCTGCTGGTGTCGCAGTCGCCACCAGATGCGGGCAAGCGGGAAACCGACGCGGTATGCTGTCCGCCAGGCAGCGTCGAGAAGCGTGGAGTGTCGAGTTTGTCTAAGGTCTGACATGGATCAACCTCTTCAACCTTGCCGGCAGAGGGGCAGCTTTTCGCCTGTACTGGGTCTCGGGCTGTTGTCCCAGCTACATCTTTTGTTGTCCCGGAAGCCGAGCCCCCGAAATCCGGACGATGCCCACCTTCATATTGGTGCGCCGACCAAGGTGATCGAGTGCACCTGCCTGCCGCGGAGCATGAGTCTGCATCTGGTCCTTCAGCGACCGAAATCCAAGTCCACTCGCACCTCGGCAATCAAGGAAAGAGCGGACTCGTTCTGCTCAACGTGAGTTCTTCCCAGTTTGACCCAAACGGACATTGACCGGTTCTGACAAACTCTCTTCTCAATGTCTGCTCTTTGGTCGCGTTACAAGGACAGCGGAAGGTCCTATGGTGACGGCGACATGATCCACGTCGTCGGCATCGATCCGCGCATTGCCCGGCGTTGCTTGCACGCCGGACGGCTCCAATTGTCGTCCGAATTACCCCCTTCCGTCATCAAACAGGTGTGGTGTCTTGGCTCTCCCGCGACCAGCGACGGCCGGCACATCCAGCGCGACCACCTCAGCAGGTGCGAACGGAAGCGCTGCCAGCTCTACCAACCCTAGCAGCGTCCCTTTTCTCCAATCGAATCGGGCAATTCGCCGATGTTCGATGTCGTGATCGGATGTAAGCAACTGCGTCGTTTTCGACATGACTCTATCCTCCCAACGGACGATGGTCTTGCCGGAAAAAGCAGAATGAAAATCGTTAATTAGCATGGGCTGATCGGCCGAAAAATTCTTTGGCTCCGATCCGATACCTGGCGGCAATTTCAGCGACAAGCCCATTTTGACGCATATCGCTCCGGATGCAGAGGAAACGCTCTCGTCCGGGGGCGGTCGGGTCAGGAGCGCCCGTTTTGATCTTTCAGCGCCGCAAACGTATCGATCCAATCGCGAGGCGCCCGTTCCGAATTTCGCAAAACAGCAGCACGCGTTTTGTTTGTGCGGCGTTGAGCAGACTTTCGAACAGGACCAACATCTCGCGCGCCCGGACGTAGACTCCGCGGTAATGGCGTGTTGATCGAATCCGTAGGCCGCAAGGCGCGTGTCTATTTCTGTCGTGGCGACCGGGTCAATCCGCCAACTGAGGGCGTTTTGCAGCGTATAGCATTCGGCCTCGGCTTGGCATTTGGAGACGATTCCAGCCAAGTCGATCCGTCGTAAGCAAGCAGTTTATGGCGCAACACGCGGTACCGTTGAATCTCCCAGGAGAGTTCGGCGACGTCGATGGCGAGCAGCCATTCGATCGCCGAGCGCGGCGCGAGGTCGGCAAAGATCGTCTGCCGCAGCAGTTCGTAGTGTTCGAGACTCTCACCTGGCAATAGCAAAGGCGGAGGTGCCAAGGCCTCGAACTCGACCGGCAGCGCGGTGAACTGGTGCGAGGGCGACAGTGGCCTGTTCATCGTGGCGAGGCCTCCGATCCAAGATGTGTCGGCAGAGCCGCGCTGGCGAGTCCGGCGTTGGTTGGATCGTGCGCGGGACTTGCCGCCCACAGCTCCTGTGCGATGGGCAGGGGAGAGATCTGCAGATTGGCCCACCACGCGCGCTCGTTGCCTTACCGATGCAGCTCGTGGTGATGAGCGCGGCATAATGGAACCGTGAACTCGTCGCTGACCTTGCGGCCGAGGGTCCTGGGTTGAGCGAATTTGAGGTGGTGCGGATCGCACGGGGTGCGCTGGCAAACGAGGCAGCGCTGCTCCCGGACGAACAACAGGTGGGCCTTGCTGCGCTTGCGGGGTGGATCCTTGGGATAAGCGAGCTCAGGCTGACGTGCGGGCGGCTGGGATGCCTGCAGTGCGGTCTCGGTGCTTGCAGGAGCTGCCCCGAGCGGCTCAGGCGTGTTGTTTTGCGCTCGTTCCAAGCCGGCCTTTGAATCGGAGGGGTGGGCTGTAGCACGAGCGGCGTCCTCCAGCTTGCTCTGATAGGCGGCCTCGACGATCCGGGCGTCCGGCTCCAGCAGCGTATTCTTGCGCGGAATGGCGGCCTTGGCCCAAACGAGCAGCTCGCTGCCGCTAGGCAGCGCTACGAGCTGGCGCAGCAGCTGATCCCGAAGCTCCGCGGATTGCAGCGGCCCCAGCACCGGCGGGTGATGCAAGACGCCTTTGGCCGGCTTGGGCTTCGCGCTCGGCGGCGCTTGCGACTCCGCGGACGGCGGGCCGGCCAGCGCGTCCGGCGCGTCGAGATCATCCTCGCCGGCAATCCCGACCAGCGCGAACAGGGCATAGCGCCGAGCATAGGTCAGCGCCGCGCCCATGCGGTGCGGCGCCTCGACATCCTTGCTGGCACAGACCGGCCACTCCGAGGAGATCCATTCGCCGGAGGCATGGGCGAGCAAAGTGGTGAGGTGGATGGTGCCCGTCGTGACGTCGGTCCGGGTGGTCTGGATAATGGCGATCTCGTGCCGGCTCAACGTTTTGCGCACGATGTCGAGGCCGGAGGCCAACGAGGCGTAGCGGAAGGTCCGGTCGTCGTCGCGCAGAAACGGCGAGCGGATCTGAGCAGTCAGGGTCTTTTCCGGGTTGGTCAATTCGGCCTGCGCGCGCGCCAGCGCGGCTGCGATCGCCCCGATATGTTCACTGGCCTGGTGCATGGATGTGCTCCATCTGAACCGGATCAAAGCTGATCGCGCCGGATTTGGCCCGCTTGGCGCGAACGCCGTGGCCGATCGCCTCCTTGGCGTCCTCGGGCATGAGCTTTTTGAGCTCGACCTTGACGAGCTCGTGCTCACCATGGGCGGCGCGGGTGCGCAAATAGGTGGCGGCACAGTCGGCCCAGAGATTGGAGGAGGTCATGTCGACCACCTTGACGGCGGCCAATCGTGGTCGCGGCGTCTCAATGCCAAACAGGGCCGGCGGCTCGCCGCTCTGGACGCAGCGCCAGAACTTCTTTTCGGCGGTCAGCAGCAGGTGCTGGTACAGCGGGTCGGCATGCACGGTGATCTCGACCCATTTGCCGCCGCCGGTGATGATGGAGAGCGCGGCGGAACGTGACGCGACGACCCACATGTTGTGCTGCAGTTGGGCCATATGTTTTTCGACGGCGGCTTCTTCAGTGAAGGCCCAGGGCAGCATGAACTTGGCCTCGAACACCGCGCCGGTCTCTGCAACCACACCGTCGAGCGTGGCGGCCATCCAGCCGTGCACGGGATGCCGCACCCGCTTCTGAATATCGATGATGGCCTGTCCGGTGCAGCGCTGGTACCAGGCCCGGTTCAGCTCCTCGGTGACGGTGCCGAGCTGCACCACCAGGTTTTCTGAAAAATCTTGCGGCGCGATCTCACCGCGCTTTTCCCGCCACAGCCGCGTGAGACTCTTCTGGTCATCGCCCATGATGATGCGCGCATCCGAGCCGCCGACAAAGGCGCGGCGGTCGCTGGGGGTGAATTTGATGACGGAACGCGGCGCCTCGGCGCCGTCAGCTGAGATCGTGGCCACCGGTATCTCCCTTGGGTTGATGCGGCTTGCCGCCGCACCAGCAAAAGCCCCGCTACCGCGAGGTGAGATACCAGGGCCATCGGTTGCGCCCGGTCCCCTTAAGTAACGCTCCTTTTGCGCGGGAATGCCAGTCAATTCTGCAGCAAGATTCTTGCTCTTTTGCGCCTAAATCCTTGATGCATCGGCGCTTTGGAGCGACGGTTTCTGCCGCGAGCAGCAGAGGCCTGCGGCATGGCGTCACAACGACAAATCGAAGCCAATCGTAGGAACGCGACGAGCAGTACGGGGCCCAAAACCGCTGCCGGGAAACGCCGGTGCTGTCGCAATGCCTTGCACCACGGCCTGGCGAGGCGCGAGCAGCGTGACGACGCGGCGATCGAAGGCCTTGCCGGGGCGATCCGCTCTGGCCTCGGGCCTGAAGTCGCGTCGGACATCGTGATCGAGATTGCTCGCGCCAAGTTGGAGCTGTCACGCGTACGCGCGATCCGACATGCGATGCTGGTCGCCATTTTGCGATGCCCGATCGCGGCCGGCGTCGCACGTCTCAAGGGCCTGGACCGGTACGAGCGCGCCGCCCTGGTCAGACAGAAGCGGGCGCTTCGGTGCCAAAGAACGACGGGCGGCTGACGTGCTGCGACCGAATTGGCTTCGTTCCGGATTATGCGCGCGGGCGTATTCCATCGATTACAGCGACTTCTGCATGGCCGCCGCGGTTGGGATGGGCGGAGATGCAGCAGGCCAATATGTCGGCAGGTGAGGATGGCGGCAATGCGCATCAAGAGGGAAGACGCCGAGCGACATGCTGTCCGACGCGCGAGCAATACGCGTTTCAGATCGATGTTCTGATGTCGCGGCAAACCGTGCCGCCGGTCGTGATCGAGCTCAAGGCGATTTTGTTCAGCTCTTACGACGTGGTGCGCTATTCGCCAAAGTGCCCCGGCCAAGAAGCCATCTAGTTTTATCTTCCTTATGGCTTTGTGGTCGTAGCGCTTGCGGCGCTGGGACGACGGCTTCTGAATCACAACGTGGATTTGATTTCGCCATGGCCACGCCGGACGCGTGCGGCCATTAGTACCGGCCTTTGTTCTTTGGTGCGCCGTCAGATCAAATGTGCGCAGCGGCTGGTGAGCTTGACCCGCTCCGGCCACATTCAATTGCGGCGCTATGAGAAGACGGTCGAGATCGACGCCTGATCACCCGGCGCCGGCACGCGCGATATGGCTAGCGCTCAGGAGGCGTCGCTACCGCCGCCGAAAATCGGCAGCCCCACTTCGATGGCGGGGTCGGACCAGGGATCTGATGCCCAGTACAGGAATTGGCTGAGGCTATCGACCTGATCGTCGTGCCGGCCGTTGGGGAAGGCGAGGATCTCGGTGAGAAAATCGGCCAGCCATGGCGCCTCGCCTGGTAGCAAAACCTGGCCGGCCTCGATCTTCGCCGACTGCGCCGCGAGCCGGTCCTGCTTGTCGCCTTTGGGCAGGATGCCGATCGGCTCGGGCATCCCGTCCGGTGGATCGTTCCGGAGATCCTGCCACAGCGACAAACCAAAGCTGGCTTTCTCGATCAAGATCGTATCGGCGCCAAACCGGCGCGCCAGCTCGGGGATTTTGCGGCGCAAATCCGGATAGACCATGCGGTCGCGAAAGACATCGAGCACATAGTATTTGGTCTTGCGCTTCAGAAAGGTGATGCATACCGAATAATCGTTGTTCTCGCCAATTCCCGCCGCCACATCCCAACTCTGCACGATGCGGTCGCCGGGCTGCTGCTCCGGAGCGCCAAGATAAGCTGGAAACCAGGCGCGTTTGAGCGCGTTGCCGCCGTCGGGAACTGGCTCCTGTAGATATTGCGCGAAGAATCGCTGACTACCCATCTCGCGCTTGAGCCGTTCCAGGACTGCTGCGCCCTCCCGCTCGGGCTGCAGCGGCTCGCCGCAGCGCCACTGCTTGACCCGGTCCGGTCCGATTGGGATCGTGCAATCGTCCGGCGCGATGGCGGGCAAACTCAGGTGGTGCCAATTGCCGGAGTGGAGCAGGTGGCCGGATAAGTCGTCGGGGTGCAAGCGTTGCATGACTACGATGATCTGGCCCGTTTGCTTATCGTCCAGACGCGACACCAACGTGCCTTGGTGCCAATTGATGACCTTGATGCGCTGCTTGGCCGAAAGGGCCTCATCTGGCTTGTGGGGGTCATCAATGATGATGAGGTTGGCGCCTCGGCCGGTCAATGTGCCCTCAACGGAGGTGGCGTAGCGGCAGCCGCCTTGCGTGGTCACCGCCTCAAGGCCGGTGTCCTTGGCGAGCCGCATCGCTGGAAAGATTCGTTGGTACCAATCGGACTCGATGACCATTTTGAATTGCCGGTGCAGTTCAAGGGCCAGTTCGTTAGAGTAACTAACGACGATGATGCGGCGCCGCGGATCATGGCCGAGCAGCCAGGCGACATAGGCGACCGACACGCAAACCGATTTCAGCGCCCGCGGCGGCATATTGACGAGCAGGCGCTGGATTTTGCCCTCCTGCACCTGCATCAGATGGTAGACCAGGGCCTCGATGTGCCAATTGTCGACGTAGGTCGCATCACGCGCGATGGTGTCGAAGCATTTCCAAACAAAAGAACAGAAATCGGTGCGCAGGACGGCCGATAAAACGCTCGCGCTCATGAACCATCCTCAGCTCGCAGCCGCCGTTGAACATAGGCATCAAGAATTGCTTGATCTCTCGCTTCAAGCGGCGCGTCGACCGCGATATCCGGGCGACTGTATTTTTCTCCAAGGCGGATGAATTGCTCGTTGGCACGCGGGTTGCCTTGAAGCGCCTCTAGACGCAGCCTCTCGAGGACGGCCCGCTGGGTGGTGATCTTTTTGGGGCGCCCATTTTTGGTAATGTTCACCGGGCTCTGCAGGGTCTCCTGCACATCGGTCTTGAAATTGCGGCTGCCCTTCGGGCGACCCTTGGAATTGCCGGATTGTCCCGGCTTGAACTGGGAATGTTTGGGTGGTTTGCCGTAGCCCACCGTGTCGGCGGATGCGTTGGTGGGCGGCACCTCGGTGACGATCCGTTCGGTCGCGCCCGGGTTCTTGTTCGGGTTCAGACGTATGCGCTCGACCATGTGTGTCTCCAGTCAGTTTGAATTTGTTGCTGCCGCGCCGCCTGAAAAGGGGCGGCCGGTTTCGGCGTGATAGGCCGCTTGGCCTGTGAGGCGCTGCCAGCGTTGGATTGCGACGTCGACATAGAGCGGATTGAGTTCGAGCAGCCGGGCGCGACGGCCGGTCTTTTCAGCCGCAATCATGGTGGTGCCGGCGCCGCCGAACGGATCCAGAATGATGTCGCGAGGTTTGGAGCAGTCGCGGATGGCATCCGCGACCATGGCGACCGGCTTGACGGTCGGGTGCAGCGCGAGCTTGCTTTTCGCGGTCCCGCTCAGCGCGCTCTGGCTGACGTAGTTCCAGACATTGGTGCGGTTGCGGCCATGACGGCCGAGCGCGATGTTGTTGATGTGCGGGGCGGTGCCGAACTTGTAGACGAAGATGAACTCATGTTGCGACCGGTACAGCGAGCCCATCCCGGCGTTGCTCTTGTTCCAGACGCAGATATTTTTGAGTTCGGAAAAGACGGCGGCGCCGGCCGCCAGCAAGTCGGGCGTATGGCGCCAATCCATGCAGACGAAGTGGATCGCACCGTCGCGGGAGGCCTTCGCCGCGTTTCCCAAGGTCGTTGCCAGGAAGGCACGAAACTCAGGCGGCGAAAGCTCGCCTTTGCCCATCGGAAAATCATGTCGCCCTGCGGACTTCGCGCGCGTCACATGTCCTTCGATCGCCACGTTGTAGGGCGGATCCGTGAATACCATGCCGGCTTGCTCTGATCCGAGTAGTTTGGGGTAACTCTCCGGATTGAGCGCATCGCCACATTGAATAACGTGATCGCCGCAGTTGAATTGGTCGCCGAGCTGGCAGATGGCCACGGTTTGTTCAATGGCGGGCGGTAACTCGTCCTCCTGATCGAGGCCGTTGTCGTCGAGAAGCTTGTCAAGTTGAGGCACGTCAAAGCCGGTGTCCTCCAACGAGATCTGCGAATCTAGAATGAGGATTTCGGATAGCTCGAGTCTGAGCTCGTCCAGGTCCCAGGTGGCGTATTCTGGTATTTTGTTCAGCGTCACTCGAAGGGTGCGCTGTTGGGCCTCGGACAGATCAGAGATGTAGACGACCGGAAATTTGCGCCATCCAAGCTCTCGTGCGGCGACCACTACAGCCCACCCATCGATCACCGTTCCGCCAGGATCGATGAGAATCGGCGCCACCGGCCCAAAGGTCTGCAGGCTCACCTTGATCTTGCGGATTTGTGTTAGTGAATGGTCTCGGATTTTGTGTCCAAGCGGGCGCTTTAGCTTAGCAAGCAACTCGCGCGAAAACTTTAGATCGCGGAAGGGCTCGTGGGGCGCTTCTGCGCTAGCTTGGTTTGCGGTCGGCATTCGCTCCTCCAATCATCGCTATCAATCATCGCGAGATTAGGTCGGAGGAATGCATCGCGGCGAAGCAAGTATGGCAATGCCATTGATGCGCTAGTTGCCGGAGTTCGCGCCGCTTCGGGCGGCGTGGGAGGAGCGGTCGGCGGGCTTGCCGCGCCGGCCGGCGTGGCGTGCGCTAGCGGCACTTGCTTGCTTAGCGACGACCCGCGGCTCTCAAAATGGTGTCACGCGACACTTCGCGCCGGCCGTGTTCCTTCAGCCATGCGTTGACGCGGCGGTCCAATAGAGCATTTGGGAGAACGTGCTGGGGAGGTACGTCTTTCCAAAGGTTGTTAATCGCATCTTGGGTATTCTTCAATTGGGTGGATTCGCGTTGTTTTCGCTTCGGTCGCTTGTCGGTTTCAGGAGCGCTCGGGCTTGCGGTGGGGCCGACCTCGGGCAACAGTTTCGCGGTCACGTCAGCCGTGGAAAGCTCGATGCGCTCCAAATACCACGGTCCGTGATGAAGGCGCGGATGGTCGCGAAGACACCATGGCTTTTCCGGCCGCGAATCCTGCCAATCAATGTCGTTTGGCTTGAGGTCAGTCGGAATTTCAAGTTGCTTGCCGCAGATAACTTCGGTTGATGTGAGTAGTCGGATCGGATGGCGTGCCAGCTTGGCGCGCAAGGCAATGACGCCATCCGACAAGGCGCAACAGACATCCGATCGGGCTTGCTCTTGCGAGCAGCCGGACGCTTTTGCCAGCCGATCAGCCGCAGCAGACAGCGTTTCCCATTTAGATGTATAGGTCACAGCAAAACCCCCAATCCAATGACAAGCGAAACGGTTATTCCGCTTGATGTGTATCGGAGTGTTAACGTTCTGTAGGCGAATCGGTGCCTTTGGCCTGCTCTCGCCCATATTGGGATACCATTCCGCGGCATGTGGTACGAGCACGGAGGACGCGGTGAAGCAATGGCCGCTCCATTCGGGAATCGCCAACGCCCGATCTCCCGGCGAGTCGCTTGTTTTGTCAGTTGCCTGAAGCTCGAGGGGCGTCGCCACTATCGCCGTTGGCACCAAGCGGGGACCGATGACCTTAGTCCGGGCAGATCGACGCCAACCGCGGCAACCGCAAGTGGCCAATCAATCCGAAGGCGGCGGGCAAGATGCGCGCGAGCAGGAGCCGCGTTTGGTCAGGAGCTGTCTCGCTGAGGCGATATTTGGTCAGTGCTGCGTTGGCAGGCGCGCCTACGTGGTTGCGACGAGGCTGGGCACCTCGGCTCCGGTTCGCATTTTCAAGGTGCGGAGCGACGGTGATTCTGCAGTCTTGCTGCGTTCCAAACGTGCGGTGCGGCTCGCGACGATCGGCGCCCAACCTTCCGGCTGTCGTGCCCTTCCCCCGCCCCTCTAGTCCGTTGCGGCGCGCGTCCACACTCAATCCCCGGCCGTGCCCAACGTCATCAAACAAAGGCGCTCCGAAATGCATGTCCCTGTTTCGGACGGCCAAAGTCCCTGTTCCACACCGAACAATTCCCTGTTTGAATTTTGAGGTTTCCGATCGCGACTTCGAGGGTTCAAGGCACTTCCGGCATTTTCTTGGCGACCACGGCACTGGGGCTCGGAGTTTTCCCTGTAGAATTCCCTGTTAGCAGGCAATTTAATGAAGGTTGGTCCGACCGTGATCTAGCCCCACGTTTGGCCGGTTTGGGGTTGACCCCCGGCGCCGATCTGGCCGAGAAAGGCCACCAGCACGGGAGCACGGTTGAGCCGAAACTTTCCCGGCTTTTGGCTCGTCGGTTCGCATGAGGCCGGCGTGCCCTGGAGTTGTCATGACCGATGATACGCACACGATCCGCAGTGGCGGCCTCTGCGCCACCATCAAGGCGCAAGGCGCCGAGATGTGCTCGCTGAGGCACGATGACGGCACTGAATTCGTCTGGCAGGCAGGTCCGGCCTGGCCGCGTCACGCGCCCCTGCTGTTTCCGATCGTCGGGCGTCTCGCCAATGACGAGTTGCGGCACCGGGGCAAGACGTACCGGCTCACCCAGCACGGTTTTGCGCGCGACAACCGTTTCGTCTGGGCGGAGCGCGGCGACAGCCGCTGCGTGCTGGTGCTCGAGGACAGCGAGGCGACGCGCGCGCTCTATCCGTTCGCATTCCGCCTGACGGCAACCTATGCGCTCGACGACACGGGTCTCGATCTCACGCTCACGGTCACCAATACAGGCAAGGAGACATTGCCGGCATCGGTCGGTGGTCATCCCGCCTTCAACTGGCCGCTTCAGGCAGGCGTGACGAAGGAGAGTTATGCGCTCACCTTCGCTCAGGCGGAGCCGTCGCCTATCCGTCGTGTCGAGGGTGGGTTGATGCGCGTAGCCGCGGAGCCGAGCCCTGTCCAAGGCACGGTGTTGCCCTTGTCCGAATCTCTGTTCGTCGATGATGCCGTGATTTTCGATCAGATCAACAGCACTGCGGTCCGCTACGCTTCCGGGGATGGCGGCGGGCCCTGGCTCGCAATGTCCTGGCGCGGTTTTCGTGAGCTCGGCGTTTGGTCAAAAACGTCAGGCGCGCCGTTCCTCTGCATCGAGCCCTGGCGCGGTTATGCGAGCCCCATCGGCTTCGAGGGCGAATTCGTCGACAAGCCCGGCCTGATGCACATCGTACCAGGGGCCGAAGAGCAGTTGTTGTTCCGGATCGAGGTCGGAGTGGCCTGAGCATCACATCGTTGAGGTCGCCGATGTGATCGAAATGGCGCGCGGCAAGCCGCACCGGGCCTAAGCGCTCAGCGCATGCCTGCCGCGGGAGCCGCGATGATCGGTTGGAGGGTGGAGCGGCTCGATCCCGCGGACGTCAGGCGGCGCGCGAGATCCTGCGCGCGCCGTTCGATCAGATGCCAGGTGGCGCGCGCGACGAGATAGCTCGAAGCGGTGGTGGTGACATAGACGAGCAGCAGCGATGCCAATCCATCGGCGAACGGCCAGACCCGATGCAGGCCGTAGATCACCGCGAAATGCGACAGGTACATCGAATAGGAGTTGCGGCCGAGCGCCTCGAGCGGCGCGAAACGGAGTGCAAGACGAATGCACCAGAACACGAGCGCGCCGATCACGAGGTTGATCAGGAGATAGTTGAACTCGTGTGCCCCGCTTGCGCGGTTGGCGACAAAGGAAAGCGCGATGGAGCCGGCGAGGATCGCGGCGTCCGAATTGGTGAAGCCGTCGCGCAGCGCGAAGAACAGCGCACAGCCGACCAGGAAGACCGGCAGCTGGTTCAGGAAGCTGATGTGCAGCGTGGTCCAGACGAAGGATTCCTGGCCGGGCCCGTAATAGGCCAGGAACTGCTCGAACGCCCATGTCTTGAACAAACCGACATTGACCAGGTGCAGCACGATCGCGAGCAGCAGATAGAGATTGCGACGCGATCCGAATGCCGTGATCACGAGCGGGAAGACGAGATAGAAGGTCATTTCGGCGGCAATCGACCAGTCGCCCGGCACGACGCTGTTGACGCTGTCCGGCCAGAAGCCGTGCAGGAATGTCGCGGTCAGGATCACCTGGAGCGGTCCGATGCCATCAGGCGCGTTGTAGCTCGGCCCGGTGCCGTTGATGAAAAGATAGACCGGGATCGCGAGCCAGAACAGCGGCGCAATGCGCAGGAAGCGGCGGATATAGAATTTGCGCGTCGCATCTGCCTCGGTGCGTTGTGTCCACATCAGGCACATCGTGATGGCGCTGACGAAGTAGAATATGTTGACGCCGGTCCAACCGTACAGGAGGGCGTCGTCGAGCGCGTGGATATGCGACGGAAAGGATTGCGAAACGTGGATCGCGATCACCGCGGCGATGGCGATGCCGCGCAGGACGTCGAGCGTGTGCGAACGGCCGAACGACGCCGCGCCTGTATCGGTTCGACCGGCCAACCAGGCCTGCCCCTGCATCACGCTTGCTCCGTGGTCTTGCGCGTCTGTCGCGCTTGCGAGCTGAAAGCATAGAGGCGGTGCCGGCCGAACCGAAGCGGAAGCCTCTTCTTGCGTTAACCATCGGTTGAATCCGGATTCGGACGAGCGGGATTGGTAGTGCCGGCGAGCCGCCGAAGCTGATCTCGCCAACGGTCGATGCGCCCAGTGAGAAGAGTGAGACAATTCATAGTTAACACTGCATGACCGGGGTCTACACTGTTTGGGCGACACAACACGGCAGGGCAGCGCATCACGCGGCGACTCGAATTATCGAGCCCGGCCGCAGGCACACACGACATCCCCGCCGGTGCCGCGGTTCCGCAGTGAACGACTGTCAACGCGAGGCCGCCTGTTTCCACCTTGCTTCGATGCGGGCCTTGATGCGGCTGATCCTGATCTCATGCGCGGCCCAGTATGCGCGGCTCGCGGCCGCCGTGCCTCGGCGGAAGTGGGCATAGACGTCCTCGGGCCTCGCCATCTCGGGCTGCGTCTGCGGTCTTTCAGTTCGTGCTGGTTTCCTCGCATGCACCGCCACCGCTGTCTCCGGCGTGGTCGCCGATGCCGGCGTTGCTGCAACCTGGCTGACCTCGGCCGCCGACCTCGTGGCGTGAAGCCGGTTGCGGGCGCGATTGCAATAGACCTGGGACGAAGGGGTCATCTCCTCGTCGTCGTGGCCCGAGCGATATTTCACCAACGCGCGACAGAGGTCGCCGCCGGCCAGACGCCATGCGCGGCTGAGATAAAGCACGCCGTAATGAATGTTGAGGTCGGGTTCTGCGAGCTCGCCGGCATTTCCCTTGAACCCGAACCTCGCGGCGGTCTCGAGCCGCAGCTGCATCAGGCCGAGCTCGCCGGCGCTGCCGACCACGGCCGAGTTGTAGCCGCTTTCGACGAAGACGACGGCCTCGGCAACGTCGGCCGGCAGATTGGTCCGCGCCGTCTCGCGTTCGATGATCTTTCGGATCTCGATTCTCGATGTCGTTGTTTCGGCCGCGCCCAGGTCGGCATCCCCGGCCTGGGCACAGGTTGATGCCGACAGCAGCACGGCCGTCACGACGTGCTTCCACGTCGCGTTGAGACCTGCTTGTTTCGGACCCCGCCGCATGGAGCCCGTCGTACCGCATTGGCGTTAACCTCCGATGTGCCGCCGGGGCCGTCCGCCGGTCCGGACGCCGTCATAGAACCGGCGCGCCGGATCGGGGCCGAAATAGGAATCATTGCTGGACTAGACGCACAGCGCCAAGGGATAGCGGCTGGTCCCCGCGGGGCGAGCCAGAGACGCCTCCAGTCCTGCGGCCCGGCCTCCGGCATCGGGAACGGCCACCGATCATACCTGTTGTGGTTTGGCGCCAGCCCGGCCGATGCTATGGTGGACCGCAATCTCCGATGACAGGACGAGGATATTTCAGTGGCTGATGTTCATCCCGCGGCGGGCAAGCCGGCTTCGCCGAACGCGCTCGCCAACATTCCGCGGCTCGTGACGGCCTATTTCGCCGGCAATCCGGACGCGGCAGACCCGGCGCAGCGGGTGGCGTTCGGCACTTCGGGCCATCGCGGCACCTCGCTCAAGAACAGTTTCAACGAGGGGCACATCCTCGCGACGACGCAGGCGATCTGCGACTACCGGCAGGAAAAGGGGCTGACCGGTCCGCTCTTCATCGGCATCGACACCCATGCGCTGGCCGAACCGGCGCTCGTGAGTGCCGTGGAGGTGTTCGCGGCGAACGGCGTCGAGCTGATGATCGACAGGGATCACGGCTACACGCCGACGCCTGTCATCTCGCACGCGATCCTGACCTACAACAAGGGTCGCGCCAGCGGTCTCGCCGACGGCGTCGTCGTCACGCCCTCGCACAATCCGCCTGAGGATGGCGGCTACAAATACAATCCGCCGCATGGCGGCCCGGCCGACACCGATGTCACAGGTGTCGTCGAGAAGCGCGCCAACGCCTATCTCGCCGATGGGTTGAAAGGCGTGAAGCGCATGGACTATGCCAAGGCCCTGAAATCCTCGACCGTCCATGCCTACGACTACATGACCCCCTACGTCGCCGATCTCGGCAACGTCGTCGATCTCGAGCTCGTCAAATCCGCCGGCATCGCTATCGGCATCGATCCGCTCGGCGGCGCGGCCGTGCATTACTGGCATCCGATCATCGAGCGCTACGGCCTCAAGGCCACCGTGGTCAACGAGGCGATCGACGCGACCTTCCGCTTCATGACGGTCGACTGGGACGGCAAGATCCGCATGGACTGCTCCTCGCCTTACGCGATGGCGAGCCTGATCGCGATGCGCGACCGTTTCGACGTCGCCTTTGCCAACGATACCGACGCCGACCGTCACGGCATCGTCACCCGCACCGGCGGGTTGATGAACCCGAACCATTATCTGGCGACCGCGATCTCCTATCTGTTCGCGCACCGGCCGAACTGGCGCAAGGACGCGGCAATCGGCAAGACCGTGGTATCGAGCTCGATCATCGACCGCGTCGCCAAGAAGCTCGGCCGCAAGCTGGTCGAGACGCCGGTCGGCTTCAAATGGTTCGTCGACGGCCTCGTCACGGGGAGCTTCGGCTTCGGCGGCGAGGAGAGTGCAGGGGCCTCGTTCCTGCGCCGCGACGGCACGGTGTGGACCACCGACAAGGATGGCATCATCCTCGGCCTGCTGGCCGCCGAGATCATGGCGAAGACCGGCCGCGATCCGAGCCAGCTCTTTAATGATCTCACCGCCGAGTTCGGCGTCCCGCATTACGCGCGCATCGATGTTGCCGCGACCGGCCCACAGAAGAATATCCTGAAATCCGTCACGCCCGAGCAACTCGGCCTGAAGGATCTCGCCGGCGACCCCGTTCGCGCAACGCTGAGCAAGGCGCCCGGCAACGGCCAGCCGTTCGGCGGCATCAAGGTCGAGACCGATTTCGGCTGGTTCGCGGCGCGGCCGTCGGGCACCGAGGATGTGTACAAGATCTACGCCGAGAGTTTCCGCAGCACCGAGCATCTGAAGCGGATTCAGGAAGAAGCCCAGGCCGGGCTCGCGAAGGTGTTCGGGGGGTAACTGCCGGGGCGGAGCCCAAGACGCCCCTTCGAGAGAGCGTTTGCCGCATTCTCCGCTGTCATCACCCGCGAAAGCGGGTGATCCAGTACGCCGCGGCCGCCGTTACGTGAACGCAATGTCTGCCGCGGAGTACTGGATTCCCCGCTTTCGCGGGGAATGACAGCGATCCCGATTCTGTATACAACTTGCCATGATTAGGTATTATGGTAGGCTAAATAAGCCTTGAACGAATTTCTTCCTCCGCTATTGTATACACAACGCATACAACAGCCTTGGGAGATCGCCCATGACGAAACCCTTCCCCATGAACGCCTGGTACGCCGCCGCGTGGGATGCCGAGGTGAAGCCGGCGCTGTTGCCCCGGACGATCTGCGGCAAGCATGTCGTGATGTATCGGAAGGCCGACGGCTCGGTGACTGCGCTGGAGGATGCCTGCTGGCATCGCCTGGTGCCGTTGTCGAAGGGCCGGCTCGAAGGCGACACCGTCGTCTGCGGCTATCACGGCCTGAAATACAATGCGCAGGGGCGCTGCACCTTCATGCCCTCGCAGGAGACCATCAACCCGTCGGCCTGCGTCCGCGCCTATCCCGTGGTCGAGCGTCACCGCTACATCTGGCTCTGGATGGGCGATCCTGCGTTGGCTGATCCCGCGCTGGTGCCCGACATGCATTGGAATCACGATCCAGCCTGGGCCGGCGACGGCAAGACCATCCGCGTGAACTGCGACTACCGTCTCGTGCTCGACAATCTCATGGACCTCACCCACGAGACCTTCGTGCACGGCTCCTCGATTGGAAACGACGCCGTGGCCGAAGCGCCGTTCGACGTCACCCATGGCGAGAAGACGGTCACCGTGACGCGCTGGATGCGCGGCATCGAGGCGCCGCCGTTCTGGGCCAAGCAGCTCGGCAAGCCTGGTCTGGTCGACCGCTGGCAGATCATCCGTTTCGAGGCGCCCTGTACCATCGCCATCGACGTCGGCGTCGCGCCGGCAGGTACCGGCGCGCCCGAGGGCGACCGCTCGCAGGGCGTCAACGGCTTCGTGCTGAACACCATCACGCCCGAGACAGAGAAGACCTGCCATTATTTCTGGGCCTTCGTCCGCAATTACCGGCTCGGCGAACAGCGCCTCACCACCGAGCTCCGCGAAGGCGTCTCCAGCATCTTCCGCGAGGACGAGCTGATCCTCGAGGCGCAGCAGCGCGCCATGGACGAGAACCCGGATCGCATCTTCTACAATCTCAACATCGATGCCGGCGCGATGTGGATGCGCAAGCTGATCGACAAGATGGTGGCGAAGGAAAACGGACCGCAGCATCTGCAGGCCGCGGAGTAGGGCATGGCCGAGGTCGACCGCTCCGTCTCGCAGACCGTGAAGGCGCAGCTCGCGCTGCGCGACCAGATATTGTCCGGATCGTTGCGGCCGGGCGAGCGCATCTCCGAGCTCCAGGCGGTGGAGACCACGGGTGCCTCGCGCACCCCGGTGCGCATGGCATTGGTGCGGCTGGAGGAGGAGGGGCTGCTGGAGGCGATCCCCTCCGGCGGCTTCATGGTGAAGGCGTTCTCCGAACGCGACATCTCCGATTCCATCGAGCTCCGCGGCACGCTGGAGGGCCTCGCCGCACGCTTCGCCGCCGAGCGCGGCGTCACCGCGCGCGAGCTGGAGCCCTTGAAGGAATGCCATCTCGCGATCGATGATCTCCTGCGTCAGGTCCCGATCTCGATCGAGGCCTTCTCGGCCTATGTCACGCTGAACGCGCGCTTCCACGCGCTGCTGACCGAGCTCTCGCGCAGTCCGCCGCTGATCCGGCAGATCGACCGCGCCTCCGCGCTGCCGTTTGCCTCGCCCTCTGGCTTCGTGATGGCCCAGTCGGCGCTGCCGGAGGCGCAGCAGATCTTGATCATCGGGCAGGAACACCACCGCGTCGTGATCGATGCGATCGAGAACCGTGAGGGTGCGCGGGCCGAAGCGATCATGCGCGAGCACGCCCGGCTTGCGGTGCGCAATCTCCGCCTCGCACTGCGCAATCGCACCCATCTCGACCTCTTGCCGGCGCTCGCACTGATCAAGACCACAACCGATTGAGGGCACCATGCGCTTCATCGAAACCTGGATTCCCGCAACGCTGGTCTCGACGCGCGATCTGTCGCCCGGCATCCGCGAATTCCTGATCAGGCCCGACCAGTTTGATGGCGCCGCCTATCCGGTCGGCAGCCACATCAATGTCAGCGTCACCATCCACGGCCAGCCGGAGACGCGGTCCTATTCACTGGTCGGTGAAGCGAGCCCGCAAGGCTACAGGATCGCGGTGCGCCGCGCCGAGGATTCCCGTGGCGGCTCGCGCTACATGTGGCAGCTGGCGCCGGGCGCGCGGCTCGACATCACGCGGCCGGCGTCGCTCGTCGCGGTCGACTGGGAGCGCGAAAACTATTGCCTGATCGCCGGCGGCATCGGCATCACCCCGATCCTCGGCGCTGCGCAGGCGCTGGCGCGCCGTGGATCGAAGGTCGCGCTGCACTATGCCGTGCGCGGGCGTGCGGATGGCGCCTATCTCGATGACCTCGCAAGCCTGCTGGGTGATCGGCTGGTGGTCCATGCCAGCGACGAAGGCAAGCGGCTCGATCTCGAGGCGCTGTTCGCCTCGCTGCCGAAGGGCACGCTTGCGCTGTTCTGCGGCCCGATGCGCATGCTCGATGCCGCCCGCCACGCCTGGATCGGCGCCGGCCATCCGCTGTCAGATCTGCGCTACGAGACCTTCGGCTCCAGCGGCTCGCTGCCGACCGAGGCCTTTCGCGTGCGCCTGAAGGACACCGATGTGGAGCTCGAGATTCCGCGCGAGCGTTCGATGCTCGACGTGCTCAACGCCAGCGGCTTTGAGGTGATATCCGACTGCAAGCGGGGCGAATGCGGCCTCTGCGCCATCGACGTCGTCGCCGTCGACGGCGAGATCGACCATCGCGACGTCTTCTTCAGCGATCACCAGAAGCAAAGCAACGCGAAGATCTGCGCCTGCGTCTCGCGGGCGAGGGGCACGATCACGGTGGACACGCTGCTGCGGGCCGATGCGGTGTGAGACGGAGCGTGATGTCTTGAAACCAAATGGATTCAGCTAGCAGCGACGCTCTCTCCGTTCAGACCAGATGGACAACCTCTTGAGAGACCACACCTAGCCCTCCCGCACAAGGGGGGGAGGGAACGCACCTTCGTCCGAGATGGACTCGTCTCATCATTACCTACGCCGCGAAAATCGCCCGGAGCTTCCTCGCGGCAAGCAGCGCCTGCACGGCATCGGCCGACACCGGCCGGCCGATCAGATAGCCCTGCACCTCGTCGCAAGCGAACTGCCTGAGATAGTCGAGCTGGTCGGCGGTCTCGACGCCCTCCGCGACCACGCCGATGTTGAGGTCGCGCGCCAGCGAGATCACCGACTTGACGATCGCCGCGCAGTCCGGCTGCACCAGCATGTCGCGGATGAAGGACTGGTCGATCTTGATGCGGCTGAACGGCAGCTTGCGCAAATAGGTCAGCGAGGAGAAGCCGGTGCCGAAATCATCCAGCGCCACCGTGGCGCCGAGCTCCAGCAGCGCGTTCAGGACCGAGGCGACCGAGCCGTATTTCGACAGCAGCATCGATTCCGTGATCTCGATCTCGAGCCTGTCAGGCGCGACCCTGGCATCTGCCAGTGCCTGAACGATGGTCTGGAGAATGCCGGTGTTGTGAAACTGCGCCGCCGAGAAGTTGACGGCAACGCGGATGTCTTCCGGCCAGTCTGCAAGCGTCGCGCAGGCGCGCCTGATCACCCATTCGCCGATTTCGTGGATCAGACCGGTTTCTTCCGCGATCGGGATGAACTCGCTCGGCGGCACCAGGCCGCGCGTGGGATGCTGCCAGCGCAATAGCGCCTCGAAACCGGTGATGCGGTTCTTGCCGAGATCGAGGAACGGCTGGAACACCAGAAACAGCTCGTCGCGCGCGACGGCGCCGGCGAGGTCCGCCTGCAACGCCTTGCGGTCGCGCGAGACCTTGTCGTCGGCCTCCTCGAAGAAGCAGATGGTGGCGGGGCCCGCCTTCTTGGCGCGATAGAGCGCGGCGTCGGCATTCTTCATGATGTCGAGCGGCGTGTTGCCGTCGCGCGGTGCCAGCACGATGCCGACGCTGGTTGCACCTGATATCTCGCAGCCCTCGATCGGGAACGGTTCGTTGAAGGCCGCGACGAAGCGCTCGGCGATCTCGAGCGCATCCTCGGGCCGCGTCATGTTGGCCATCACCAGCGCGAACTCGTCGCCGCCGATCCGCGCGACATGCTCGGCCGCGCGCGTGCAGCGTTGCAGGCGATTTGCGACCTGGACCAGGAATTCGTCGCCGGCGGGATGTCCGAAGCGGTCGTTGACCTCCTTGAAGCGGTCGAGGTCGAGCAGCAGCACCGCAAATTCCTCGCCTGACAGCGCGAGCCGCTTCAAGGCGGCATCGAGCGTCTCGTTGAAGGCGACGCGGTTGGACAGTTGCGTCAGCGGGTCCTGCCGCACCGTGCGCTCGGCCTCGATCTGCCGCATCACGCGCCGGGCGAAGGTGAACGAATTGACGAAAACGCCGCGCAGCAGCACGCTGCCATAGACCACGACGAGGAAGGCGATCAGCAGGAAGGCGAGGTCGCCGTTTCGGCTGAGGCAAATGGCGATGCCGACGAAGATGGGCGCGGTGAACGCGATGGCCGCGATCGGGATGGTGGCAAAGGCGAGCGCGCCGCCGGCCAGCATGCCTGCGCACAGGCACGTAATGACGAGCTGGCCGCCGCTGGACGCATCCGCGAAGAAGGCGGCGGGCACGATGCCCCAGGCGATGCCAAGCACGAAGGCGTTGCGCACCAGCCGATGGATGGCGCGGCGGGAGACGAATTGCGGTTTTGTGATCCTGCGCGAAGCATGCGACTGCACGCCGAACGCGATCGCGGCGCCCGCGACGATGACGGCCCAGACCAACACGAAGGTCCGGTCGGGCGACGGCCACAGCGCAATCGCGAGTACGATGGCATTGCAGGCGTTGGCCAGCATGATTCCGCGCGAATAGCCCAGCACCAGCGACATCTGTTCGGCGCGGATATGCCCGGCAACGGTTTCGTCGGTTGCGGGACCGCCGAAGGCTGACAGATCGCCGGCAAACAGCCGCGCCACATAATTGGTGAGGTGAGTCCGCATTCCAGGGCCTGCAGCAAGGGCCGTTTGTCCGGCTCGGTCCCGAGAGTTCTCCGCAAACCTTTGACGAAATGTGAATTATCCCCGCTTGCCACGGGCTCCGTGACCACTTCGGTGTGTTCGGGTCATCGTATCGATAACAAATCGATACAAATGCGGTGCAGGCGACGGGATGGAACTTGCTCTCCGCCTTTTTACAGGAAGTCGTCATGCCCGGGCTGTCCCGGGCATCCACGGAGTTTGTATCGCGAAGGGAGCGCGTGGACGGCCGGGTCGAGCCTGATGACGCTGGGGAGGTTTCGGTGCTCGGCCTGACTCAGCGCCCCAGCTGCTTCGGATCGTAGAAGAACCGCTCCTCGATCAGCTCATCGCCCCGCCAGGTCTGCCAGGCGATCTCTTCAAGCGTGCGCGTGACGCCTTCGGCATTGGTGAAGCTGAAGATCCAGCGCGAGGCGACATTGTCGCCCTCGATCAGGCTCGGCCCGATGCGGACCGCTTTGACCTGCTTCGACGCCGCCAGCACGCCGCGCTCCTTGGCGACGAGGTTGTCGCGGCCGACCGTCGGCGCGGTGTTGTTCTCGTAGGTGACGGCGTCGGGCGCATAGAATTGCTCGATCGCGCCGACGAAATCCCCGACCTCCAGACGCTGCGCAAAGGCTTCGACGATCTCACGGCTCGGCATGCGGCACCTCTTGATAAAACCGACTGTTGGTCGGTAAATACCGACCAGTGGTCGAAAAGTCAACTGGTGGCGCGGGGCGAATTGGATTAGGGAATCATCAGATCAGATCGACGTGCGACCGCGAAGGAGGTCGGCTCCCTCCCCCGCAAGCGGGAGAGGTTGAGCGAGCCTGCGGCCCGATCTGCGCGAGACAGGAACAGCATGGCAAAGCAGGCGGAACGGCGGGCGGCGACCTCGGAGGCGATCCTGGCGGCGGCGCGAAGGCTGTTCGGGACGCGGGGCTTTGCCGCGACCACGATGGACGAGATTGCGGGAGGCGCCGGCATCGCCAAGGGCGCGGTCTATCATCACTTCAAGACCAAGGAGGCGGTGTTCGAAGCGGTGTTCGACCTCGTCTCGCGTGATCTCGTGATCGAGATCGACAGCGCCGCGCGGGCCGAGAAGGACGTGCTCGCCGCGATGGTCGCCGGCACCCAGCATTATTTTGCCGCGACCGCCAAGGGCCCGACCGGCCAGATCATCCTGCGCGATGGACCCGCCGTGCTCGGCTGGGAGCGTTGGCGCGAGATTGACGCCAAGCACTTCGGCGGCAAGATGCCGCGCGCGTTGTCGGCCGCGATGGAGGCCGGCCTGATCGCAAAGCAGCCGGTCGAGCCGCTGGCACGGCTGCTGCTCGGCGCAGTGACGGAGGCCGCGGTGGCCTGCGCCGGCCACGCCGATATCGCAAGGCCCGGCGCGGAATACGCCCGTGCGTTCAAGTCGCTGGTCGAGGCGCTGCGTGTCGCTGCATGATTGTGCTAGTGATAAGCCGGAAACGCCCACATCAACAAGAAGAACAATAGCGCATGAACGCAAATTCCGCCCTCGCACCATCTGATCCTGAATTCGACTACATCATCGTCGGTGCCGGCTCGGCCGGTTGCGTGCTTGCAAACCGCCTGTCGGCGAACGGCAAGCACAGCGTGCTGCTGCTGGAAGCCGGACCAAGGGATTCCAACATCTGGATCCACGTGCCGCTCGGCTACGGCAAGCTGTTCAAGGAGAAGACCGTCAACTGGATGTACCAGACCGAGCCGGAGCCCGAGCTGAAGGGGCGTCAGGTGTTCCAGCCGCGCGGCAAGACGCTGGGCGGATCGAGCTCGATCAACGGGCTGCTCTATGTGCGCGGCCAGCACGAGGATTACGATCGCTGGCGCCAGCACGGCAATGCCGGCTGGGGCTATGACGACGTGCTGCCCTATTTCAAGAAAGCGGAGAACCAGACGCGCGGCGCCGATCAATATCACGGCACCGGCGGTCCGCTGCCGGTCTCCAACATGATCGTGACCGATCCGCTGTCGAAAGCCTTCATCGACGCCGCGGTCGAAACCGGACTGCCCTACAACCCTGACTTCAATGGCGCCACGCAGGAGGGCGTCGGCCTGTTTCAGACCACCACGCGCAACGGCCGCCGCGCCTCGACGGCGGTGGCCTATCTCGGCCCCGCGAAGACGCGCGGCAATCTCAGGATCGAAACCGAGGCGCTCGGCCAGCGCGTGCTGTTCGAGGGCCGCCGCGCGGTCGGCGTCGAATACCGGCAAGGTGCGAACGTGCGCCGCGCGCGGGCGCGGAAAGAGGTCGTGCTGTCGAGCGGGGCCTACAATTCGCCGCAGCTGTTGCAGCTCTCCGGCGTCGGCCCCGCCGATCTCCTGCGCAAGCATGGCATTGACGTGGTGCTGGATGCGCAGGGCGTCGGCCACGATCTCCAGGACCACATGCAGGTCCGCATCGTGATGCGCTGCTCGCGGAAGATCACGCTCAACGACACCGTCAATCATCCGCTCCGCCGCACTCTCGCCGGCGCGCGCTATGCGCTGTTCCGCAAAGGCTGGCTGACGATCGCAGCCGGAACTGCGGGCGCCTTCTTCAAGACCAATCCGCGGCTGGCCTCGCCCGACATCCAGGTTCACTTCCTGCCGTTCTCGACCGACAAGATGGGCGAGCGGCTGCATGATTTTTCCGGATTCACGGCCTCGGTGTGCCAGCTCCGGCCCGAGAGCCGCGGCTCTTTGCGCATCAAAAGCGCGGACCCGACCGTGCCCCCGGAAATCCGCATCAACTACATGTCGACCGAAACCGACCGCACCACCAATGTCGAAGGCATCAAGATCCTGCGCAAGATCCTGAACGCGCCGGCGCTGAAGCCGTTCGTGGTCAGCGAGTACGATCCCGGGGCGAAGGTATCCACGGACGCGGAGATCCTGGATTATTGCCGCGAGCGTGGCAGCACCATCTACCATCCGACCTCGACCTGTCGTATGGGCAACGATGCGCTCGCGGTGGTGGACCAGCGGCTGAAGGTGAGGGGGCTCGAGGGCCTTCGCGTCGTCGACGGCTCTGTCATGCCGGACCTCGTGTCGGGGAACACCAACGCGCCGATCATCATGATCGCGGAAAAGGCGTCGGACATGATATTGCAGGATGCGCGGTAAAACCCGCGTCTGAAGAGGAATGGACGTGGCTACGCCTTTCAAGATCGGCACCCGCAAGAGCGCGATGGCGCTGGCCCAGACGGAAGAGATCGCGCGGCGCCTGACATCAGCCGTATCAGGTCTCGACGTCGAGATCGTCAAGTTCGACACTACGGGCGATCTGGACCAGACCAGCAAGCTGCTGCCCCATGGCGGCAAGGGCGGCGCCTTCGTGGCGCAGATCCGCGCCGCGGTGCTGTCGGGCGAGCTCCAGGCCGCGATGCATTCGCTGAAGGACATGCCGGGCAATGAAGACACGCCCGGCCTCGTCATCGGCGCCACGTTGTCACGCGATCCGCCCGGCGATGCCCTGGTGCTGCGCGAGGGCGTGACGCTGGACGCGCTACGCCGGTCCGGCGGCAAGGGTTTCAAGATCGGCACCAACGCCGTGCGCCGTGCGGCGTACGCGCGGCGGTTGTTTCCCGAGGTCGAAGTGATCCACTTCCGCGGCGCAGCCGATACGCGCGTGCGAAAGCTCGATAACAGCGAGCTGCAGAAGCTGCCGGACGGCGGTGCGGTCGGGCCAGCGGATGCGTTGATCATGGCGCGCTCCGGCCTCGATCGCGTCGGCTTATCCAGCCGCATCGCCTATGAGTTCACCGCCGCGGAGATGTTGCCGGCGGCAGGGCAGGGCATCGTCGCCGTCGAATGTGCCGCGCGGGACTGGGAGACGCGGCAAATCCTGTCATCGATCGACGATCCCGCTGCGCACGCCTGCGCCGATGCGGAGCGCGAAGTGCTGTGGGTGCTGAACGGTCACTGCAATTCGCCGGTGGCGGGCTTCTCGACCATCGCAGGCGACCAGATGTCGCTGACGGCCTCCGTGCTCGACCTCTCCGGCAACACCATCATCGAAGCCTCGCGCACGGGCCCCGCCAATCGGCCGCGCGAACTCGGTCGTAGCGTCGGACTGGATCTACTGGACAAGGGCGCCGCCGAGATCATCGAGCGCAGCCGGCCGCGATAGGGCGTGAAGTCACTGTCGCCGATGATGCCATCGTGCGCCTGTTTTGCCCGACGAGTCAAACGTCGTCTCTGCAGGGCTTATGAGAGCCCGAAGCGAATTCCTCAACGATTTGTACTGTGCATGGGGTTGTTTTCGCGTTCGTGTGCGGACTCAAGGGCGGCACAAATTATCCGCGCACGCGCCTGATCATCTGCTCGACATGGGCGATCGGCGTCTCCGGCTGGATGCCGTGGCCGAGATTGAAGATGAAGCGCCCTTGCGCAAAGTTCGCCAGCACGTCGTCGACCGCGCGGTCGAGCGCCGCGCCGCCCGTGATCAGCGCCAGCGGATCGAGATTGCCCTGTACGGCGACCTTGCTCTGTACGCGCTCGCGGATGAAGGCGGGCTCGGCCGTCCAGTCGATGCTGACCGCATTGACGCCGGTCGCCTCGACGTAACCAGGCAATTGCGCGCCGGCACCGCGCGGGAAGCCGATGATCTTCGCGTCAGGCACTTTCGCGCGCACGCCTTCGACGATGCGCCGCGTCGGCTCGGTCGACCAGCGCGCGAACTCGGCCGGAGGCAGCATGCCGGCCCAGGTGTCGAAGATCTGCAGCGCGTTGGCGCCGGCCCCGAGCTGTGCCAGCAGGTAGCGGATCGAGTTCTCGACCAGCACGTCGATGATCTTCGCGAACGCCTCCGGATGCCGATAGGCCATCATGCGCGCCGGCGCCTGGTCGGGCGTACCGTGGCCCGCGACCATGTAGGTCGCAACCGTCCACGGCGCGCCGCAGAAGCCGATCAGCGCAATGTTCGGATCAAGCGCGCCGCGCACGATCTGCAGCGCCTCGAACACCGGCGCGAGCTTGCCGAAATCGGCCTGCGCGGCGAGGCTTGCGACCTTGGCGGGTTCATCCAGCGGCTCGAGCCGCGGACCCTCGCCGACCTCGAAGCGCACGGAACGGCCCAGCGCGTACGGGATCACGAGAATGTCGGAGAAGATGATCGCGGCATCGAAGCCGAACCGGCGGATCGGCTGCAGCGTGACTTCGGCGGCGAGCGCCGGATTGAAGCAGAGATCGAGGAAGCCGCCGGCCTTGGCGCGCAACTCGCGATATTCAGGCAGGTAGCGGCCGGCCTGCCGCATCATCCAGAGGGGCGGGACGGCTTGGCGCTGGCCGGAGAGCACGTCGATGAACGGCTTTGTCGCAGACTGTGGCACTGGCAATCCTGATGCAGATTTGGAGTTCCTGATACACCGCCAGAGGCTGGAGCGGAACAGGGGAACCAGCGCAAATGCGCCGCGTTGATCCCGCCAATGGAGGAAGAATTCCATGGCCCAGACATTCAATCCCGCGCCGCACGACAAGCACGCTGACGACTTGCGCGAAGCGCTCGCCGCAGATCGCCACGCCAAGCTCGACACCGGGCTGGAAGATACTTTCCCCGCTTCCGATCCCGTCAGCGCCACCCAGCCGACACCGTCGAAGGCTGACGCCGATGCCGACAATCCCTCGCTCTGGGACAAGGTCAAGTCGATCTTCAGCTAGATCGGCCGGTTTCCGATAGGCTTGCTAACACCTTGTTAGTGATCCGCCGAGGCCCCGGTCCGTAGGAGTACGGAAAAACCCGTAGATCAGTGCGAATCCCGGCGCGCGCTTCAGGGTTCACTAAGACAAGCGGCAGAGTTTCCCTCTGTTGGAGATTCCTGTCGCATGAACGTCGTCTCACAGAGAGCCGGATGGAGCCGCCTGCCGTTGCGGGCGGCCGCGTTCGTCGTGCTCACCTGCGTGGCGATCCTCGGTGTCAGCGGCTGGCGTGAATGGGCCGCGCGGGACGCGGTGCTCAAGGGCGCCGAGACCGAGAGGGCGAACGTCGCCCGCTCCCTGACACAGCATGCCGAAGACAGCCTTGATCTGCTGGACTCCGGCGTCGTCGGCGTCGTCAGCCGTCTTGAGATGGATGGCGCCGATGCCGTCACGATCGGCAAGCTGCGCAACCTGCTCGAGGCCCGCAAGAAGGCGATCGACCGCGTCCACAGCCTCGCCATCATCGATGACCAGGGCAACTGGCTGACCTCGCCCGGGACAATCGCCTCGACGCTCAGCGACGACGCCTTCTTCCGTCACCACCAGCTCTCGCCCAAGCGCGAGGCCTATGTCGGCCACCCCGTGAAGAGCCTCGTCGACGGCGAATGGGTCGTGACCCTGTCGCGCCGCTTCAACAAGCCGGACGGCAGCTTTGGCGGCGTGGTGCTCGCGGCCATCGGCTCGCGCTATCTGTCGCATTTCTACGAGCAGTTCGAGATCGGCCGCAACAGCTCCGTCACGCTGCTGTACGGCGACGGCTCGATCATCGCGCGCAACCCGAACAACGAGAAGTTCGTCGGCCGCAATCTCGGCGATGCGCCGCTGTTCCGCGACGCCAGCCTGCAATGGCCGAGCGGCGCCTATCATTTCACCTCGCCGCTGGATGGCGCGGAGCGCGTCAGCTTCTTCAAGCGCAGCGGCCGTTATCCGCTCGTGCTGCTCGCGACCGTCGACAGAGAGGAGCTGCTCGCGCCGTGGCGGGCTGCTGCGATCTCTCGCATGCTCTACGTGCTCGCGCTGGTGTTGCTGATTGCGATCATCGGCGCTGTACTCGTGCGGCAATTGCAGCGCGGCCAGCGCATGGCGGCGGCACTGGTCGAGAAGGAGGCGCATTTCCGCCTGCTCGCGGAAGGGTCCAGCGATATGGTCACCCGCATCGGGCTCGACGAGCGGCTGCGCTACGTGTCTCCGTCGTCCAACCGCGTTGTCGGCTGGCGTCCCAATCAGCTCATCGGCACCGACGCGCTCGCCGGAATTCATCCGGAGGACAGGCCGCACGTCCAGGCCATCGTCGACGCCATGAAGCGAGGCGACGCAGAAGAAGCGCGCATCACTTATCGCAACGCGCACCGGCAGAAATCCGAGGTCTGGCTGGAATCGACCATGCGCGTCACGCGCAAGGACAACGGCAATGTCGACGGCGTGGTCTCGATCTCGCGCGACATCACCGAGCAGAAGAACCTGGAGACACGACTCGAGACGCTCGCGATCGAGGACAGCCTCACCGGCCTCGCCAACCGGCGCCGGTTCGACGAGCGGCTGAAGGAGGAATGGGCGCGCGCCTATCGCGACCGCACGAGCCTTGGACTCCTGATGATCGATGTCGATCACTTCAAGGCCTACAACGACGAATATGGCCACCCTGCGGGCGACGCCTGCCTACGCGTGGTTGCCAAGATCATCGCGGCCGAGATGCAGCGGGCCGGCGATCTCGCGGCCCGCTATGGCGGCGAGGAGTTCGCCATGCTGCTGCCGAATACCGATGCCGCCGGCGGTGCCCGGATCGGCGAGCGGATCCGCAGCGCCGTCCACGGTGCGGGCCTCGTTCATGCCTCCAATCCGGCGGCGGCTTGCGTCACCGTCTCGGTCGGCGGTGCGGCCTGCCGGCCGGCCTTCGAACGCACCGCGGGCACGGGAGCGCTGGTCGAGGCCGCCGACCGCGCGCTCTACGCCGCCAAGGACGCCGGCCGCAACAGGCTGATGATGTCGGGCGAGGTCATGAACCTGATGGCCAAGGCTTCCGGCGAGTAGAAGGCATCCGGTCGGTAGGCGTGCTCAATAATGTGGCGGGCGCTCGTTGGTCGGGCCCGGCGCATTCGCCTCGGCCTCTTGCAGTCGCTCGCTGAGTTGCGCCAGTTGTCGCGTCAGCCCGTCGATCTGCTTCCATTGCGCGGTGATGGTCTGGTTCAGGGTCTCGATGGTATCGTCCTGATACGCAAGACGCGTCTCCAGCGTGTCGATGCGCTCGGCGAGGGCCTTGATCTCATTTGTCACGTGTCGCGTCCTTGTCCCGTTCGCGCAGACCAGTTTCCCGCAGGCCATGGCCGAGCGACACGCGCTCGTCGAATACGAAGCATTCGCCGCGCCAGCGGCTTTGCGCCTCAGGCACCTGTTCGAGATATTTCAGGATCCCGCCCTTGAGGTGGTAGACCTCGGCAAAGCCGCGAGCCAGCAGATGTGCGCTCGCCTTCTCGCAGCGGATGCCGCCTGTGCAGAACATCGCGATACGCCGGTGTTTTGCCGGATCGAGTTTCTCGGCGGCAAAATCCTTGAATTGGCCGAAGCTCTTGATCTCGGGGTCGACTGCGCCCTCGAATGTCCCCATTGCCACCTCGAAGGCGTTGCGGGTGTCGAGCACCAGCATGTCGGGTGAGGCGATCAGCGCGTTCCACTCCGTCGCCTCGACATAGGTGCCGACCCGCCGGGTCGGATCAGCGGCCGCATCGCCCAGCGTGACGATCTCCCTCTTCAGCCGCACCTTAAGCCGGCCGAACGGCATTGCTTCCGCGGTCGAGCACTTCAATTCGAGATTGTTCAGCCTGCCGCCAAACATCGCCCCTTGCGCTAGCTCCTGGGCGAAGGCGTCAATGGCGTCGCTCGCGCCCGCGATGGTGCCGTTGATGCCCTCCTGGGCCAGGAGCACGCTGCCCTTGAGCGACAGACCGGCACAGAACGCGCGCAGCGGCTCGCGCAGCTCGCGGTAATCGGGGAGGGCGGCGAATTGGTAGAAGGCGCAGACCTTGTAAGTCATGACGCCCGTTTATCAGGCGGCCCACGCTCAGAAAACCCGCAATGAGCAGGCCTATTCCCAGCGGATGGCAGCCATCTTCCTGGTATGCCAGCATTGCCCGGATGGGCCCGAATGTGTCATGTAACCCCGGTTTTTCCGGGATGGCGTGCCATCCGCGCCCACGGTCTGAGAGAGCAGGAATTCGATGAGAAATTTCCATTTCCCCGGCAGGTCCACGGTCCACGCCACCAACGCGATGGTGGCGACCTCGCATCCGCAGGCATCCCTTGCGGCGATCGAGGTGCTGCGCGAGGGCGGCACGGCGGTCGACGCGGCCGTCGCGGGCTCGGCGTTGCTCGGCGTGATCGAGCCGCAATCGACCGGCATCGGCGGCGACTGTTTTGCGCTGATCCAGCCGCGCGGCGAGGGCAGGATCATCGCCTATAACGGCTCCGGCCGCGCGCCGCAGGCGGCCAGCGCCGACTGGTATCTCGAGCGCAAGATCAACTCCGTGCCGTTGACGTCGGCGCATGCCGTTTCGATCCCCGGCGTGATCGATGCGTTCGCGACCGTACTGCGTGACCACGGCAAGTTCGGCTTCGACCGGCTGCTCCAGCCCGCGATCAAGGCGGCGGAAGAGGGCTACGTCGTCGCGCCTCGCATCGCATTCGATTGGAAGAACCAGTTCGAGAAGCTGAAGGGTGGCACCAACACCGTGCGTTACCTGCTGCCGGGCGGCAAGCCGCCGGTCGCCGGCGACGTCATTCGTCAGGCCGAGCTCGGCAACACGCTGCGCGCGATCGCGAAGGACGGCCGCGACGCCTTTTACAAGGGGCCGATCGCGGAGGACATGGTCGAGACCCTGCGCGGAATTGGCGGCCTGCACACCCTCGACGATTTCGCCGCGCACAGCACCGAGACGACGACGCCGATCGGCACCATGTACAAGGGCTACGACGTCTGGCAGTGCCCGCCGAACGGCCCAGGCCTCACTGCGCTGCTGATGCTCAACATCCTGTCGCGGTTCGACCTGACGAAGTATGCACCGCTCAGTATCGAACGCTTCCATCTCGAGGCGGAAGCCGCGCGCATCGCCTATATGCATCGCGAGCTGCACGTCGCCGATCCCGATCATATGCAGGTCGAAGTATCGAAGATCCTCGCCAGGGAATTCTGCGACGAGCACATCGCGAAGATCCGCATGGACGGCATGCTCGACCTGCCAAACGTCGCGCCCCCGATGAACCCCTCGACCATCTACATCACGGTCGTGGACAAGGACCGTAACGTCTGCTCGTTCATCAATTCAATCGCGCATTCCTTCGGCTCCGCGATCGTCTCGAACAAGACAGGCGTGCTGTTCCAGAATCGTGCCGGCGGCTTCCGCATCCAGCCCGGCCATCCCAATTGCATCGCCGGCGGCAAGCGGCCGCTGCACACGATCATGCCGAGCCTCATGACAAAGGGGGGCCGCTCGGTCATGCCGTTCGCCGTGATGGGTGGTCAGTACCAGCCCGTCGGCCAAACCCACGTCGTGACCAACATTCTCGATTATGGATGCGACGTGCAGGAGGCGATCGATATGCCGCGGGGCCTGCATTACGAGGGCCAGTATCAGCTCGAGGACAGCGTCCCGGCCGATATCGTCCAGGGCTTGAAGAAGCTCGGCCACAACACCGCCAGCGTGGTCGGCCCGCTCGGCGGGGCCCAGGCGATCTGGATCGACTGGGACAAGGGTACGTTGACTGGCGGTTCCGACCCGCGCAAGGACGGCTGCGCGCTCGGCTATTGATCCCGCGCGAGGTTCCTTCGCAAGCAGATCAGGAAAAGTTGACGGAGGGCGACGCGGCATTCGCTGTGCCCCCCTTTTCCGTTCGGAACGGAGCTCATGGCCCCTCGTTGACCGGCGGCGGCGCAGGCGTGCGCTGCTTTGTCTTCGAAGCAGCGGAGGCCGTCCATGTCCGACAATTCAAGTTCCCGGCTACCGGGATTCGATCGGCGCGCGTTCATGGCCGGCGCCGCAGGCAGCGCGCTTGTTCCGATGACCGCGCGAGCGGGCGCGCTGGACGCGCCGGCGCCCGTGGCGCAGGATCCGGCGCTCCACGTTGAGGTCACGCTGCGGGTGAACGGCCAGGACAAGCGCCTGAGCCTCGACCCGCGCACCACCGTGCTGGACGCGCTGCGCGAACATCTCAAGCTCACCGGCAGCAAGAAGGGTTGCGACCACGGGCAGTGCGGCGCGTGCACAGTGCTGATCGGTGAGCGGCGCGTGGTGTCGTGCCTGACGCTCGCACTGGCGGCCGAAGGGCAGGAGATCGCGACGATCGAAGGACTTGCCACCGGCGATCAGCTGCACCCGATGCAGCAGGCTTTTATCGATAACGATGCGTTCCAGTGCGGCTATTGCACGCCCGGCCAGATCATGTCTGCCGTCGCTTGCGTCAAGGAGGGACACGCGAGCAGCGATGCCGACATCCGCGAATATATGAGCGGCAACATCTGCCGCTGCGCCGCTTACCCGAACATCGTCGCCGCCGTGAAGCAGGCCGCGCCCGAGATCATGAAAGGCTAGGCGATGCGACCGTTTTCTTATCAGAGAGCGACGGACCCCGATATGGCCGTGAAGGCGCTCGGCGCCGCTGCGGCCGTCGACAATCCGCTGACCCGAGCCATGGTCCAGCCGCTCGCCGGCGGCACCACGCTGATCGACTTGATGAAGCTCGACGTCATGCGGCCTGCCGCAATCGTCGATATCAATCCGCTCGCGCAGGGCTGGTCGGCGATCGATCCGGGCGCTGCGGACCTGCGGCTTGGCGCGCTCGCAAAAATGTCTGACGTCGCCGCGAACGGCGAGATCCAGCGCAACTATCCGGTCATCGCCAACTCATTGAAGCTTGCGGCCAGCGCCCAGCTGCGCAACATGGCGACGCTCGGCGGTAACGTCTTGCAGCGGACGCGTTGCCCTTATTTCCGCGATGTCTCCTACGAGAATTGCAACAAGCGCAATCCCGGCTCCGGCTGTGCCGCGATGCACGGCGTCAACCGCATGCATGCGGTGCTCGGCGTTTCGGATCAGTGCATCGCCACCTATCCCGGCGATTTCGCTCAGGCGCTGATCGCGCTGGATGCCACGGTCGAGATTACCGACAGGTCCGGCACCCGCAGCATGCCCTTTGCAGAGCTGCACAAGGCACCCGGCAACACGCCCGAGATCGAGACCACACTACAATCGGGCGAGCTGATTTCAGCCTTCGTCGTTCCCGGCCGCTGGCCGCGCTCGGTCTACCTCAAGGCGCGCGATCGGCAATCGTACGAGTTCGCGCTCTCGTCAGCCGCGGTCGCACTCGATGTGCAGGACGGCGCGATCAAGGATGCGCGTGTCGCGCTGGGCGGTGTCGCGACGGTGCCGTGGCGGTCGCGCGAGGCGGAGGCGCTGCTGAAGGGACAGACCTTCGATGATGGTCTCGCAGAGCGCGCCGCCGAGGCTGCCTTCGCGGACGCCCGGGGGCGCCAATACAACGATTTCAAGATCGCGCTCGGCAAGCGCGTGGTGGCGCGCGCGCTCCAGCAGGCCGCAACGATGGAGATCTGACCATGACCGCAGCTGCTCCCGAGCCCAAGGCGAATATGGGCCAGCCCGTGCCGCGCTATGATGCGGTCGCAAAGGTTACGGGGCGCGCCACGTACGGGTCCGATATGCCGCTGGACAATCCGGCGTATGCGTTCCTGGTCACGAGCGCAATTGCCAGAGGCCGGATCAATAGTCTTGACCTCGACGATGCCAAACGCGTCCGTGACGTGATCGACATCATCACGCACGAGAACGCCCCTGATCTGAAGGAGTCGAAACTCTTCAGCAATGGCGGCTATGCAGGTACCACGATCCAGCCGCTGAAATCGACCGACATCGCGCATGACGGCGAGATCGTCGCCGTGGTCATTGCAGAGACCTACGAGGCGGCGCGTGAGGCCGCCAACCGTGTCAAGGTCAGCTACACCGCGGCCACCCCGAGCGCGAGCTTCGACTCGCCGGGAACGACGAAAGCCGCTGCGAAGGGGCAGAATGCGCAATTCAAGGAAGACCCGCAAGTCGGCGACTTCGCGAAGGCGTTCGACGAGGCCGAGGTGAAGGTCGATGCTGCCTACGAGACGCCGACGCAGCACCACAATCCGATGGAGCTGTTTTCGACGAGCTGTGTCTGGATGGGCGACGATCTCGTCATCTATGAGCCCAGCCAATACGTCTACGGTCTGAAGAACGGCGTGGCCGAGCAGCTTGGCATCGACGCTGACAAGGTGAGGGTGGTCAATCCCTATGTCGGCGGCGGCTTTGGCTCGCGCGGCTCCATGACGCCGCGGACCGCCATCATCGCCGGCATAGCGAAGCGGCTGAACCGGCCGATCAAGCTTGTCCCGACCCGCGACCAGGGCTTTACTATCGTGACCTATCGCGCCGAGACGCGGCATGGGATCAAGCTCGGCGCGAGCCGGGATGGGAAGCTGGTCGCCCTCAGGCACGAGGGCGCCGAAGTGTCCTCCCGCGCCGATCCCTATTGCGTCGGCGGCACCAAGACCACGACACGTCTCTATGCCTGCCCGAATGTCGACAGCCTGGTGTCGATCGTGCGTGCCGACCGCAACACGCCCGGCTTCATGCGCTCGCCGCCGGAGGTGCCCTATATGTTCGCGCTGGAGAGCGCGATGGATGAGCTCGCCGTCAAGCTCGACATGGACCCGATCGAGCTCCGTCGCGTCAACGACACGACCAGCGAGCCGATCGGTGGCAAGCCCTATACCTCCCGATCGCTGATGGAGTGTTTCGACGAGGCTGCGAAAGCTTTCGGCTGGTCGCAGCGCTCGGCGGCGCCGAAATCGATGTCAGATGGCGACTGGCTTATCGGCTATGGCTGCGCGGCGGCCTGCTACCCGACGCAGATGGCGCCATCGGCGGCGCGCGTGCGCCTCCAGCGTGATGGCCGCACCCGCGTCGAGATCGCCGGCCACGAGATCGGCACGGGCGCCTACACAGTCATCGCACAGACAGCGGCGGAGCGGCTCGGCGTTCCCCTGGACAAGGTGGCCGTCTTTGTCGGCGACAGCGACCTGCCGCCGGCTCCTGTCGCGGGCGGCTCCAACTCGACGGCCAGCACCTGCTCGGCAGTGATGATGGTGTGTGACCAGATCCGCCAGCGCCTGTTCAAGGCGGTGATGCCAAAGGAGAGTCTCACCGATAAGGCCAAGGAAACGGTTGGCATCGGCCGGACGCCGACGGTGCAGGCGACGAAGAGCGACCGTCCTCTCGATCTGGAGAAGGCCTTCAACGCACTTGGTGTCGGCGTTGTCGAGGAATATGGCGAGTGGAAACCGGAGGGTGCCCCGCCGGATTCCTTCAAGGCCATGCACGCTGGACATGCGCGGCTCGTCGGCGGCGCCGCGATGAAGGACAAGATCGCTTACGCCTTCGGGGCGGAGTTCGTCGAAGTCCGCGTCAACCGATTCACGCACGAGATCCGCGCGCCACGCCTGGTCGGCGCCTTCGCAGCCGGCCGTATCATGAATCCGCGCACGGCCCGCAGCCAGCTGATGGGAGGCCTGATCTGGGGCATGTCGTCGGCGCTGCTGGAAGCGACCGAGATCGACCAGCGTAATGCGCGTTACGTCAACGACAATCTTGCCGACTACCTCGTGCCCGTGAATGCCGACGTCGAAGGTGTCGAGGTGATCCTGCTCTCCGAGCAGGACGATCACATCAATCCGGCAGGGGCGAAGGGACTTGGCGAACTCGCCAATGTCGGGACCAATGCGGCCATCTGCAACGCGATCTATCACGCCACCGGCCAGCGCATCCGCAAGCTGCCGGTGCGGCTGGAAAATATCGAGGTTTGAGGGGTGGAAACGGCGTCGGGCTTGCGGTAGACACCTTCCGCCTCAAACGGAAGGTGTTCTATGCAGCGTTTTCAACGCGCACTCCTCGCCATCATCTCGGCACTCGCGATCACCCTGATCGGTAGCGTGTCGACGTTCGTCTCCACCACGGCATCGGCCCAGACCGCAGGAAAACCCATGACAACAGCTTCAGGCTTGCAAACCATCGACCATGTCGTCGGCACCGGCGCTTCGCCGAAGCCCGGCCAGATCTGCGTGATGCACTATACCGGCTGGCTCTACGAGAATGGCCAAAAGGGCAAGAAGTTCGATAGCTCCGTCGATCGCAACGAGCCGTTCGAATTCCCCATCGGCAAGGGCCGCGTCATCGCCGGCTGGGACGAGGGCGTCGCCACGATGAAGGTCGGCGGCAAGCGCACGCTGATCATCCCGCCGCAGCTCGGCTACGGCGCGCGCGGTGCCGGCGGCGTGATCCCGCCGAACGCGACGTTGATGTTCGACGTGGAATTGCTTGCGGTGAAGTGAGCCAAGATCGCCGCAAACAAAAAGACCGGCCTTGCGGCCGGTCTTTTCATTTCGGTTCAGTGCGTGTTATTCAGTCGAGCGACGTGCTGACGCCGCCGCGCGATCGATTGCATCCTTCGCTGCGTCCTTGGCATCACCCATCGCCTTCTGGCCCTTGCCCTTCACTTCCTGGACCGCGCCTTCGCCTTGCAGACGCTCGGAACCGGTGGCTTCACCGATGCCCTGCTTGGCCTTGCCGATGGCCTCGTTGGCGTTGCCCTTGATCTTGTCACTAGTGCTGCCCATGAAACTCTCCTTGCAGATTGCTCGCGAGAACAACGCCCGGCGGCCATGAGAGTTCCGAATTTGCTATGGCCTGCAGCCGAGGCATTGGTTAGTTTCGCCGGCACGGAACCAACAGAAAGAAAAGCCCATGACCGGCCATGACCATTCGCATTCCCACCATGACCACGATCATCATGACGATCGCTGGAAACATGACGGCGTGCGCGTCATTCCCGGTAACCAGCTCGATACCAATGTGCCCTCGACCGCAGGCATGGACCGCGCAGCTGCGATCAATTTCGCGCGCGTTGGCGCGCAGAAATTGTGGGCGGGCACCGTCAGCATCAAGCCCGCTGCCAAGACCGGCGCACATCACCACGGGCATCTGGAAAGTGTCATCTACGTGGTCAAGGGCAAGGCGCGGATGCGCTGGGGCGAGAGCCTGCAATTCACCGCCGAAGCCGGCCCCGGCGATTTCATCTTCGTGCCGCCCTACGTGCCGCACCAGGAGATCAATGCCAGCCCCGACGAGGTGCTGGAATGCGTGCTGGTCCGCAGCGACGGCGAGGCGGTCGCGATCAATCTCGACATCGAGCCGGTCGAGAAACCCGAGACCGTGCTGTGGGTCGATCCGATCCACCGGGATCCCAACGAGAAGAAGTAATGCTGGCGGCCGGCCGGCGGTCCGACAGACCTCCCAGCGCAAAAATGGCCAAAAAAGTCTCGGAAGGCGTGTCGGATGGGCGCCGGGCCATCCGTCCTTGGGCAGAACCCGCCCCAAGGAGCTTTCGATGGCCAGGATGATCTTCCTCAATCTGCCCGTGACCGACCTCAAGCGCGCGACTGCCTTTTACGAGGCGATCGGCGCGACCAGGAATCCGCAATTCAGTGACGACACGGCGAGCTGCATGGTGTTTTCCGAGACCATCCACGTGATGCTGACGATCCACGACAAATTCCGTCAGTTCACGCCGAAGCCGATCGCGGATGCCAAGACCTCGAACCAGGCGCTGTTCTGCCTGTCCGCCGATGGCCGCAACGAGGTCGACGATATCGTCGGCAAGGCCGAGGCCGCAGGCGGGATCGCCGATCCCGGTCCTGTTGACGAGTACGACTTCATGTACGGCCGCAGCTTTGAGGATCCGGATGGTCACATGTGGGGTGTGAACTGGCTGGACATGGCGGCCGTCCCGGCGAAGCCCGCCATGGCGAGCGCCTGATTGGAACCGGAAGAGGAGCATTCGCGATGTCCAAGCTCGTGCCTTGCATGTGGTTTAACGGCGATGCCGAGGAGGCCGCCAGGTTCTACGTCTCGCTGGTTCCGGATTCAGGGATCACGCACGTCCAGCGCAACGTCTCGGATAACCCGTCCGGCAAGGAGGGCTCGGTGCTCGTCGTCGAGTTCACGGTCGCCGGCCAGCCCCTGGTCGCGCTCAATGGCGGGATGAAGGTCGAATACACCCACGCGCTGTCGTTGATGATTCATTGCGACGATCAGGCCCAGGTCGACAGCGTGTGGAGTGCATTCCTGGCCAACGGTGGCAAGGAGCAGCAGTGTGGCTGGATCAGTGACCGCTATGGCGTGTCCTGGCAGGTGGTGCCCAAGGTGATGTTCGAGTTTCTCTCGAGTCCGGACAGGGCCGCCGCCGCGCGCGCGATGCAGGCCATGATGAAGATGGTGAAGCTGGACGTGGACGTTCTGCGCCGTGCGTTCGAGGGCAAGTCGGCGGCGTGACGTCAACCCAGGTGCCGCAGGGTGGGCAAAGGCGCGAAAGCACCATGGCCACGGTCCCTTTGCTATCAGACGGATGGTGGGCACGGTTGCGCTTTGCCCACCCTGCGAGGCTTGCGCCTGGCGCTTACGCCAACCACGCTAATAATTGATCCTCAGCCCCACGCCGCCATGGATCGTGTTGCCTACTGGCTGGGGGCCGAGCGTGCCGTTGGCAAAGAGGTCCACGACCCAATCCTTCTGCAGACGGAAGCCGAGGCGTCCGCCATATTCGAACCAGCCCTGGTTGCCCATCGTCGGCGCCGCCACGCCGTCGCCGGTCACGGTGGCAACGATGCCGCTGTGACTGGCGAATGACTGCACCCAGCCCCCATTGATGTTGGTCTCGATATTGCCGGCGACGAGATGCGTCCACTGGCCGCCGATCTTGACCAGGCTGGTGCGGTCGGTGCCGTCGGCGATGCTCGCGTCGAACGGGTTGAACGCGACCGCATTGTCCGCGTAGCCCGACACGCGCTGCCAGAGTTGCCAGACCTCGATCGAGGCCGCAACCTCATCACGAGGTGACAGGCGGCTCATCCAGCCGGCGCGACCATAGACTGCGTAGTTGGAAGCGTCACTCGACCCCGTCACGCTCACCGCGCCGAGGCTGGTGTTGTAGCTGCGGGTGTATCGCACCTTCTCCCAGGGCGTCAGGATCGTGCCGACGTCGAAGAACGGACGCGATGAACCCCAATCGGTGAGGTCATAGCGCAGCGCGACGGCGCCGATCGGCGCGCTGGTGACGTGGTAGCCGCCCTCGCTGTATTGCGTGTAGGCGAGGCCGGCCAGCAGCGACAGATTGGGCGTCAGCTCCTTGCGGCCGTGGACGCCGGCCGAGAACGAGCCAGCCGAACCGAACGCGCTGATGCAGTCACTGCAATTGACCTGCTCGTTGACGCCAAGCAGCACCGTCCCGAGCACCCGGTTGGTGATCATCTGGTTGAAGCGCTGGTTGGCGAGGCCGTTGACCGAGTTGCCGCTGGAATCGGAGCCGGTCGGCGTCGGGCTCGGCAGCGACGGAGACTGGCTTGGCGACGGAGACGGGCTTGGCGATGGAGACGGGCTCGGGGAGGGCGACGCGGCTGGCGTCGGGGACGGCGAATATGTCGGTGACGGGGTGGGCGTTGGATGACCGCACCCGGATTCGCAGAATGTCGCGGCCGTCGCGGGACGGGCGTCGAGCGCGAACAGCGTGAGCGCGGCGGCTGCGCCGAGCGCGCAGGCCGAGGCGAGACGTTTGAAGCCGGGCTTTGCCATCGTCAGCGCCCGCACAGCATGCCGTCGTCATGAACGGCGGGAGTGGCCGGCGAGGCATCGGCGTATTGGTTGACGGCGCAAAGTCCGGCATTGGCGGTGCAGTTGGCGGCAAAGGTCCAGGGCGGCGTGTTGGTCTTGGTGATGGTGACCCTCCCGCCGGTCGAGGTAATGACCGCGGTGTCGCCGGGCTGGGTGAGCTGAATGCACTGGAAGCTCAGGGTGCAGACGTTCGCCGCGCCCTCCTGGAGCACGACGACCGAGCGGCCGCGCTGCGACAGGATGTCGAGCGTCGTGCCGCGAACGCCGATGGTCGCAAGCGGTGTTGTGATCTTGTAGGCGGTCTTCGCCGAATGTCCGGTGACGAAGCGGAAGGCGCCGGTGGCCATGCTGATGGCCACGTCGCGATAGCTGTGCTCGTCATTGAACACGGTGCGGTCGAGCTTCAGCGTCGCGCTCGGCCCGAGCGACAGATTGGTGCTGTCGGCCATGACGAAGCGCGCCGCACTCTCCGCGCCGGTGTGTACGGTCTCGTCGCGCAACATGCTGTCGCCGACATTGATCGGTGTCGTACCTGCAGCGACGCGGACCACCTCGTTCTGGACGAGAACGGCTTCGCCGACGCGCGTCTGGGCTTGCGCGCAAGGCGCAGCGCAGAGTGTCATGGACAGCAGAGTTGGGAAAAGCAGAAAACGCAAATTCATGTCGTAACCGATCGAGGCCCCTGATCGTACTGGATCGCGCGCACTCGTGTTGTGGCAGAATTATCACAAGCGGCATGAGACAAGCGCTAGCTTAGTGACAGTTGCGGCGGAATGCGTTCAATGGATCGTCCGAGTAGTTTTTTATTCGCGGTGACGCAGATTTGCCACGCAAAATAGCCCTAGAGCCGTCGCGCAAAGCACATGCGGCTCCGATGACGTCGCGAAGCGCAGTGATCGCTGTCGCGATCTTCCTAGCTGCGCATCTCGCGCTGCTGGTCGGGCTGACGACGCCGGAAAAATTCGTCTTCGACGAGGTGCATTACGTGCCGGCTGCGCGGCAGATGCTGGGCACCACGGTGTCGGAGCCGATGCTCAATCCGATGCATCCGCCGCTGGCAAAGGAGCTGATCGCTGTCTCGATCTCGGCATTCGGCGACAATGCGCTGGGCTGGCGCTATCCGGCAACGTTGTTCGGCGCGCTTGCGATCGTCGCGATCTATTTCTGCGGCCTCGCCGTGTTCGGATCGCAGGGACCTGCAATCGCGGCAGCGCTGATCGCGGCGTTCAACCAGATGGTTTACGTGCAAGCGCGCATCGCGATGCTCGACATCTTTGCGCTCGGTCTCGGCCTGCTCGCAATTGCCGCCTTCATGCACGGCTTTCGACGGGAACGTCCGCAGGCTCTGTTCGCGCTCGCCGGCAGCTTGTTCGGCTTTGCGGCGGCCTGCAAATGGAGCGGCCTGTTTCCGCTCGGCGTCTGCATCGTCATCGTGGCGATGGTCCGACTGATGCAGGGCTGGCACACGCTGTTTGCCGATGCGAAGCCGAGCGACTGGTACCGGCCCGATCTCTGGCCCGCCTTCAAGGCCCATCATGCCGCCCTCTGTTTTGCGCTGCTGCCCGCCGTGACTTATATCGCTGCCTTCGTTCCGCTCTATGGCCTGTCATTGCCTGATCTGATCGAAGCGCAGCGCCGGATCTTCGCCGACAACACCACCAGCGCGATCGCCGGCCATACGTATATGAGCTCCTGGCCGTCCTGGCCGTTGCTGGTGCGGCCGGTGTGGTTCCTGTTCGACAAGACGACGGACGACGACGTCGCGGCGATCGTCTTCCTCGGTAATCCCCTGGTGCTATGGCCGGCGTTGCTGGCCCTTGTCATGGTGTTGCGCGACTTCATCGTTGCGCGTCGCTGGGATGCGTTCCTGATTGCTTCGTTTTATTTCGGCCCCTGGCTCGCCTGGGCGCTGCTGCCGCGCACGCTCGGCTTCATCTATTATTATCTGCCGGCCGCAACCGCGGCCTCGCTCGCGCTGGTCTATGCGCTGCGCAGAGACGGCCTGCCGCGCTGGGTGCTGTGGGCCTATGTCGGGATTGCGGCGATCGGCTTTGCGGTCATGCTGCCGATTTCAGCCGCTTTCATCGGCACGTCGATGCGGATGTTCAGCCGGCTGATGTTGTTCCAGAGCTGGATCTGACAAGAGGACGTCGCCCGCCACTTTCGTGGCAGGCGGCTGTTGCTGCCGCGACGTCTCAAATCATTTGGACGCCGTCTTCGTGTCCATGTTCACAACCTGGACGCGGCGGTTGATCGGGTCGGCGCCGTTGGCGGTGTCCTTCAGCTTGGTCTTGCCATAGCCGACGGTGACGAGATCGCCGCCGTTGAGACCGTAGTTCTGCACCAGGTACTTCTTGATCGTGTCGGCACGACGCTCAGAGAGGCCCTGATTGTACTCTTCAGTGCCGATCGCGTCGGTGTGGCCGGCAACCACGAAAGTCGATCCCTTGAGCGATGGATCGGACAGCGCCTTTCCGAGCGCCTGCACCGATGGCAGCGAGGTCTTGGCGATGTCGGCCGAGTTGTAGTCGAACTGGATTTCCAGATCGATGTTGGGCTTGGTCGACGCGAGCTCGGCGATCTGATCGCGCTCGCCCATCGAGAGCGAACGGGTCTGCCGGTTGCGCAGTGTATCGAGGAAGGTCGCTTCCTTGGCTTGCGCCGTCGGGTCGGCCTGCGGACCGACCGACAACCCGCGGGTCACCGGCTTCGGCCTCAATGCATCCAGGATCTGGTTGGTGGAAACATTGGCGTCGCCGGCGAAAGCGAGGCCCGCCGCCATCGACAGCGCCGCGGTAAGCGTGATCGCCTTCAGTCCGAAAGACTTGTTGAAATGGGTCATTGTCGTATCCTCGGTGTAACGCTTGATGGCGATTTGATGCTCCCAGGATAGAGAAGGTTCAAAGGCTCGGATGTGATGCGGATCACATTCAGGAGGAACCGAAATTCGGTTCGTATCTTAGCAGCCGAGCCGGCCGGTATACACGGCATTCAGCCAGCGGCAGCCGCCTACCACCGGGGCAGCATAGGGCCTGCGTCAGGAAGTAACTCCGTCTTTCGATGCTCGAAAGCAGCGTGCAAATCCTTCACGTCTTTTCGATTTGGCGTTCCGCGGCTTGCTGGACTTCGGGCCGCTGCGGGTACAATCTCCCTGCATTGCTCGTGACCGCGGTTACTGCCCGTTGCGTCAGCCCCGCCGAAAAGTAGCCCTCGCAGCGTCTCGCAGCTCGGTTGGAGCAGCAGAAATCCCCGGGTGATTCAGATCACAGTGCGTCGCTGTGAACTGGATCGGATTGCTCTCATCGGATCGGCTCTGGCTGATCCGAGAGCATCGAAGAAGTTTGGATCAGGGGAGAATGATCATGCGCTTCTTGATCGCAGCAATTTCAATCGCAGCATTTCTCGTCAGCGGCAACGCAGCTTTTGCCGACAAGCGCGTCGCCTTCGTAGTCGGCAACGCCGCTTACAAGAATGTCCCGCAGCTCCCCAACCCGGCGATCGATTCCAAGGCGATGGCGAGGGTGCTGCGCAATGTCGGCTTCGATGTCGTCGAGGGCTCCAACCTCACGCGCGACGCCATGACTGCAAAGCTCTTGGAGTTTGGCAAGAAGAGCGAAGGCGCCGATGTCGCCGTGTTTTTCTATGCCGGCCACGGGATTGCCGTGAATGGTATCAACTATCTGCTGCCTATTGATGCCGACCTCAAATCCGAGATGGACGTCAAGCTCGGTGCTGCGATCAATGTCGACATCACGCTCGATCAGACCATGGCGGATGCGAAGGTGAAGCTCGTATTCCTGGACGCCTGCCGTGATAACCCGTTCGCAGCAAAGATCCGGTCGGCCAAGGCCACCCGCTCCGTCAATGTGCAGACTGGCCTCGCCGAGATGAAGTCGGGCGAGGGCACGCTGATTGCCTTTGCCACAGGCCCCGGCCAGACCGCGCTCGACGGCGAGGCCGGCACCAACAGCCCGTTCACCCGCGCCCTCGTCGCCAACATTGCCCAGCCGGGAGTCGAGATCCAAGAGGCCATGACCAAGGTTCGTGCCCAGGTCAGTGACGAGACCAGCAAGGGCCAATTGCCTCGGGGGCACACCAACCTCACCGGCAACGTCTATCTCAATCCGGTTGGCGCGCCGGCTGCGGCCACAATCGATCCGTCGAACGCGCCCGTATCGGCCGCGACCAGGCAAGGCGCCGACATCGAGCTCGAGTTCTGGCGCTCGATCAAGGACACCAACAAGGTGGAAGAGCTCAACGCCTATCTCACCAACTATCCGAACGGCACGTTCAAATCGATCGCACTCGCCCGCATCGCGGCGCTGCAGGATGGGCCGTCCAACACCACCCGCAACCTGTCGGCCGGGATCGATCCCGCGACTTTCACCGAAGAGGCCAGCCAGATCTCCGAAGACCAGATCGGTCTCGACAAGGGACAGCGCCGAGACGTGCAGCGTCGCCTCACCGGGCTCGGCTTCGACGTCAAGGTGACCGGGAAGTTCGACGACGACACCCGTTCCGTGATGAAGCGATGGCAGGCGGCACGTGGCTATCCCGCCACGGGTTACCTCAACAAGCTCCAGCACAAGGCTCTGCTGTCGGAGATCGTTTCGGCCCGCGCGGCCGCCTCCGAGCAGGCAGACGATGAGCCGGTGCGTCGCCGGTCTTTCGGCGGTGGTGGCCGGCGCCATCATAGTAGTGGCGTCGGCGCCCCGACGGGCGGCCCCGGCGGTCTGTTTGGCGGCATGATGGGTGGATTGTTCGGCCGCCGCTGAGAGGCAAAGGGCGACGGGGAGCGGCTCGATCGGGACCGTCTTCGCTGTCGGAAACCTGCGCTCATCGTTCGTCGCAAAGCCGTCGCGTGACCGCCTGGCTGCGAACAAGTTTTCGGCCAGATGCGCGCCTAGCAGACACCTTCATCCGACATCGCAGGCGAGGGGAGCCGAGTTCCATCCAGTGCCGAGGCCAAGTGACTATCAGCGTGACTACCATCGCAGTGGCCCGCCGGATCGGGCCGTGTCTCTGAATGCCATGCCCATCTACATCGGCGCGGCGATGATCGCGGTCGCGATCCTGCTCTCCACGCTGATCACGGGAGTGACCTCCCGGTATACCGGCCTCCAAGCTCCGACCGACGAGACCGTGTGGCTGGTCGATCGCCTCACCGGCAGCGTCTATCGTTGCGAGTCGGAAGGGCGCGGCAGGGCCTCCTGCGAGCCTGATATCGCCACTGGCAGCCTCAGCAACCGGCCCAAGGTGCCGAAGGACGGCCGCTAACGCCGTCTCGCTTTGCGCTGCAGCAAGACAATTGCCTTCTCCACGAAACGTTCTCGCCAGAGACTACGTAGTTGCGAAGGCCGGCATGACGCCGGCTTCGTTTTACTTCAGGAGACTTTTCGTTGAAGACCTTGCTTACCGCGGCAGCTTTGGCGTCCGCCGCGATGATGCCGTGCACCAGCGATAATCTGATGAAGTCGACGGCCGCGATGTCCGGTCCCGCCGACACGCCCGCCAAGATGGCGGCGAACAAGGAAATGGCCATGGCCAACACGGACATGAGCATGGGCAAGATGAAGAGCGGCTGCATGCACTACATGAAGGCGCAGAAGGCCATGTCGATGAAGTAGGCTTCGGCCGCATCATTTCCGCCGCGCTGTCGGCAGATGACGGCGCGGTTTTTTATTTTGCGATTCATCTGCCGCTTCTTTCTCCCCTCGCGAATCCCGCTACATTGCCTCCCGCAATGTCCCGCCCACCAAAACCCCTCCCGCTCTCGACGAGACAGGCCCGGCAGATCTGGCTGCGCGCCCAGCGGCTCGATACGCGCGAGCCGTTCGGGGAGGGCGCGCAGGCGGTTGCCGATGCGGTCGCCCATCTTGGCTATGTGCAGATCGACACCATCAACGTGATCGAGCGGTGTCACCACCACATCCTGTTCAGCCGCATCCCGTCCTACCGCCGCGCCGATCTGCGTCATGCCCAGAGCGTCGACAAAAGCGTGTTCGAGTATTGGACCCATGCGCTGTCCTACGTTCCGTCAGATGATTTTCGCTTCTTCCTGCCGGCGATGCGCGAGCACAAGCGCGAGGGTCACAAATGGTACGCCTCGGTCAAGCCGGCCGACTCGCGCAAGGTGATGCGGCTGCTCCGCGCCGGCCCACTAACGATCCGCGACATCGAGGACGACGTGCTCACCGAGAAGGAGCATCTGTGGCAGAGCCGCAAGCCTTCGAAGCGGGCACTTCAGCTTGCCTTCTATACCGGTGTCGCGACCATCAGCGCGCGCCAGGGCATGCTCAAGACCTATGATCTGATGACGCGCCATTTTGGCTGGGACAAGCTGCCGAAACCCGCTTCGGCGAAAGAGATAACGGCCTATCTGCTTGACCGCGCGTTGCGCTCGCAAGGCGTGGTCAGCCTCGATTCGATCTGCTATCTCGATGCGCCCAGCAAGAAGGTCGTCGCGGGCCTGATCGCCTCGCGCGTCCGCCGCGGCGAGCTCCTGCCTGTCGCGGTCGAAGGCGCGGGAAAGCAGGAGCATTGGGCCATGCCGGCGGCGCTGGAGCCGCATGAATTGTCGCCGGATCTCGTCCACATCCTCTCGCCGTTCGATCCGCTGATCATCCAGCGCAAGCGCACCAATCTCATTTTCGGTTACAATCATCTGTTCGAGGCCTATGTGCCGAAGGCCAAGCGCAAGCTCGGCTATTTCGCGCTGCCCGTGCTGGTCGGCGACGAGATCGTCGCGGCGCTCGACCTCAAGACCGACCGGCAGGCCAGGAAGCTGTTGATGCAGAAATGGACCTGGCTCGGGCAGGGGAAGAAAACCGCCGGGCGCAAGGAACTGAAGCAGGAGATCGAGGACGAACTCGATCGGTTCGAGCGGTTTCAATTGGCGGAGTGAGCGTGGGGCGACTCACCTCATCTGGACAACGACTTTTCCCTTGGCCCTGCCTTTTGCAAGATAGCCGAGGGCATCCTTTGCTTGCTCAAATGCCTTGTCGATCACCGGCCTCGACGAGACTAGCCTTCAGTTACCCTGCGTATCTCCATGAGCCGATCCAGCCAGATACCGAACCCGATTCCAACCGCATAAGCCGCCAGATTCCAAAGCGAGAAGATGCGGCCCAACAGCAAGGCGCCGGCGGTGGTGAGGCGGAACGCATCGAGCCATGGCGTATGCACCAGCCGGGAAAACTCGACCACCGCCGCGACCGCCATCGCGATCACCGCGAGCTGGCTCCGGGGCAGCCGCGGCAGCAACAGCCCGACGAGCAAGAACACCATCGTCGCCCACAGCAGCGAGCCGCCATACTTCACCACGAAGGCGGGAAGGCCGAGCGGAAAGCCGTACCGGCGGAGAGACAGCCCGCAGGCAATCACGACCAGCGCCAGGGCGACGCGGATCAGCGACGTCTGCCGCAGCGCAAGGGTGTTGACTGGCTGCATTGCTTCCATTGACTCTTTACCCGCGATGCTCAAAACCGCCTTTAGCTCACAAAAGCAACAATAGGGGGGGACGCCATGAGCCAGACCACAGCCTATACCGGTTCCACGGGAGCCAAGAATACCAACAGGTCGGACATCGAGACCTCGACGATCCGTGCCATCTCCTGGCGCCTGATCCCGTTCCTGGTGCTGGCCTACTTCTTCTCCTATCTCGACCGCGTCAATCTCGGCTTCGCCGCGCTGACCATGAACGCGGAGCTGAAGTTCACGCCGCTGATCTTCTCCTGGGGCGCCGGCATCTTCTTCATCGGCTATTTCATCTTCGAGGTGCCGAGCAACCTCGCGCTGGAAAAGTTCGGGGCTAGCCGCTGGATCGCCCGCATCATGGTGACCTGGGGCATCATCTCGGCCCTGATGGCGCTCACGGGCGGCGTCACCAGCTTCTACGTTCTGCGCTTCCTGCTCGGGGTGGCCGAGGCCGGCTTTTTCCCCGGCATCATCCTCTATCTCACCTATTGGTATCCGGCCGAATATCGCGCCCGGTTCCTTGCGGCCTTCGCGATCGCCGTGCCGGTTTCGACCGTGATCGGTGCGCCGATCTCGGGCCTGCTGCTCGGCCTCGACGGCGCGATGGGTCTGAAGGGTTGGCAGTGGCTGTTCATCCTCGAAGGCATCCCTTCCGTGCTGCTCGGCATCGTCACCTGGTTCTACCTCACCGACAGGCCGGAGAAGGCTGACTGGCTCTCGGCCGAGCAGAAGGCGTGGCTCAAGGCTCGACTCGATTCCGAGATTGCCGCCAAGCAGGCGGTCAAGCATCTGTCCCTCGGCGAAGCGCTGTCCTCGCCGAAGGTGATCATGCTGAGCCTGGTCTATTTCGGCTTCGTGGGCGCGCTCTATGGCATGCAGTTCTGGCTGCCGCAGATCGTCAAGGCGTTCGGTCTCACCAACGCCCAGACCGGCTTCGTCACGGCGATCCCGTATCTGTTCGGCACCATCGCGATGATCCTGTGGGCGCGGCATTCGGACGCGACGCGCGAGCGCGTGATGCATGTCGGCGCGCCGCTGCTGCTGACCGCCGTCGCGCTCGCCGTCTCCAGCTACCTCACCGATCCCACGATGACGATGGTGGTGCTGACCTTCGCCGCGATCGGCGTATTCTGCTGCTTCGGTGTGTTCTGGACGCTGCCGACGGCCTGGCTCTCGGGCACCGCTGCTGCCGGCGCCATCGCGCTGATCAACTCGGTCGGCAACCTCGCAGGCTTCGGCGGCCCCTATCTCATCGGCTGGGTCAAGGAAGCGACGGGGCAGACCTCGACCGGCTTGCTCGTGCTCGCGGTGCTGCCCCTGATCGCCGGCATCCTGGTCTTCATCGGCGGCCACGAGAGCAAGCACGAGTTCGCCGAACGCCAGTAGCAAACATCGCCGGCCACGGGCAGAGGTCCCCTCAACGATCACGGTTTCCTGATGACTGATGATTATTGACTTTCATCAGTGATTAGTCGACATTCCTCTCATTGCAGACGCAGGAGTGTCCTCCGATGTTCGTTCGGTCCGTTTTGTCCAGCTATTCCAGGCTCTTGGCTGGTGTCTCGCTGGCCTTGATGGCCGCTGCGCTGGCCGGGTGCAATGACACCGTCGCCGAAAAGGCCGAGCCTCCGCGGCCGGTTCTGGTCGCAACTGCCCATTTTGATGCCGAGACCCCGGAGCGCAGCTTCGTCGGCACGATCAGGCCCCGGATCGAGAGCGATCTTGGTTTCCGCGTCGCGGGCAAAGTCGACAAGCGACTGGTCGAGGTCGGACAGACCGTCGAAGTCGGTCAGGCCCTCGCGACCCTCGATGAGGTCGATCTGAAGCTCCAGGCCGAGCAGGCCGTCGCCGAGCAGACCGCCGCCACCGGCGTGCTGGCCCAGGCCGCCGCCGCCGAGCAGCGCGCCAAGGAATTGAAGGCCAAGGGCTGGACCACGGATGCCGCGATGGATTCGAGCCGCGCTGCCGCCGACGAGGCCCGTGCGCGCCTCGACCGCGCCATCCGTTCGGTCGAACTGACCAGGAATTCTCTTTCCTACGCGACGCTCAATGCCGACGCCCGTGGCGTCGTCACCGCAACGCTGATCGAGCCCGGCCAGGTGGTCGCCGCAGGCCAAGCTTCGATCCGTGTCGCCCGCTTTGCTGAAAAGGAAGCGGTCGTCGCGATCCCTGAGACGCTGGTTGCACGCGCCAAGTCGGGCGTCGCCAGCGTCACTCTTTGGTCGGAGCCGGACAAGAAATATACGGCCAAGCTGCGCGAGATCGCGCCCACCGCCGATCCGGCGACGCGCACCTATCTCGCAAAGTTTTCGCTGCCTGAAGCCGACGACAAGGTTTCGCTCGGCATGACCGCGACGTTGACGTTGTCGGACGCCGCCACCGAACGTGTCGCGCGGCTGCCGCTGTCGGCACTGTTCAACGAAGGCGGCAAGCCGTCCTTTTACGTCGTCGATGACAATGGTGCGGTCACGCTGAAGCCGGTTGCGGTGAAGGCTTACGACAGCAACGACGTCGTCATCACCGGTGGCGTCGACGAGGGCGCCAAGATCGTCGCCCTCGGCGTCCAGAAGCTCGATCCCGGCCAGAAGGTGCGGGTCGTGTCGTCACTGTCTTTCTAGAGTTTACGCGTCCGTTGTTGCAAGGCGAGTTTCGGCCCGACGCGCAAATGCACGGGCTGAAGCGGCGAAGCGATCCAGAACCTGCCCAGCCCCCTGGATTGCTTCGCTGCCTCGCGACGACGCCTTGAACAGGGCGGCTGTCGTTTTTGGCAATTGGATCGACTTTTCGGAGAGAGCGATGAAGCGCTTCAACCTTTCGGCCTGGGCCGTCAGCCATCCGACGCTGGTTCTGTTCCTGATGCTGGTGCTCGGCGTCGCCGGCTTCTTCTCCTATCAGAAGCTCGGCCGCGCCGAGGATCCGTTCTTCACGGTGAAGGTGGTCAACGTCTCGGTGATGTGGCCGGGCGCGACCGCGCAGGAAATCCAGACCCAGGTCGCCGATCCGATCGAGAAGAAGATCCAGGAGCTGCCTTACTTCGAGAAGGTGCAGACCTATTCCAAGCCTGGCTTCACCGCGCTGCAGGTGACCTTCCGCGATTCCACGCCGCCGAAGGACGTGCCTTACCTTTTCTATCTGCTGCGCAAGAAGCTGGTCGATGTGCAGGGGCAGCTGCCCGCCGGAATCCTGGGACCCGTCGTCAATGACGAATTCTCGGACGTGGACTCCATCCTCTACATGATGACCGGCGACGGCGCTGATTACGCCCAGCTCAAGAAGGTCTCCGAAGGCTTCCGCCAGCGCCTGCTCAAGGTTCCTGGCGTGACCAAGGTCGACGTCTACGGCAACCAGGATGAGCGCATCTACGTCGAGTTCAGCCACGCCAAGCTCGCGACGCTGGGCATCACGCCACAGGCGCTGTTCGATTCGCTCGCCAAGCAGAACAACGTCACGCCGGCCGGCACGGTCGAAACCTCGTCGCAGCGTGTGCCGCTGCGCGTCACCGGCGCACTGGACGGCGCAAAGGCCGTGGCCGAGACCCCGGTCGAGAGCAACGGCCGCGTGTTCCGCCTCGGCGACATCGCCACCGTCACCCACGGCTATGTCGATCCGCCGAGCTTCATCGTTCGCCAGGAAGGCAAGCCCGCCATCGGCATCGGCGTCGTCACGGCCAAGGGCGCCAACATCCTCGAGCTCGGCAAGGAGGTCGAGAAGGCAACGGCCGAGTTCATGAAGGCGGTGCCGCAGGGCGTCGACGTCAGCCTGATCGCCGATCAGCCGAAGGTGGTCGAGCACGCCGTCGGCGAGTTCGTGCACTCCTTCATGGAAGCGCTCGTCATCGTGCTGTTCGTGTCTTTCCTGGCGCTGGGCTGGCGCACCGGCATCGTGGTCGCCATGTCGGTGCCGCTCGTGCTCGGCATCGTCTTCATCGTCATGAACGTGATGTCGCTCGACCTGCACCGCATCACGCTCGGCGCGCTGATCATCGCGCTCGGCCTGCTGGTGGACGATGCCATCATCGCGGTCGAGATGATGGTGGTGAAGATGGAGCAGGGCTGGGACCGCATGCGCGCGGCGTCCTTTGCCTGGGAATCGACTGCGTTTCCGATGCTCACGGGAACGCTGGTTACGGCCGCTGGCTTCCTCCCCATCGGCTTTGCCAATTCCGCGGTCGGAGAATATGCCGGCAGCATCTTCTGGATCGTGGCGATCGCGCTGGTCGCCTCGTGGTTCGTGGCGGTGATCTTCACGCCTTACATCGGCGTCAAGTTGTTGCCGGAGATCAAGGTTCACCGCAATCATGACCCGCATGCGGTCTATGAGACCCGCATGTACCGCGGCTTGCGCGCCGTCGTGCAATGGTGCGTCAATCATCGTATCACGGTGGTGGTCGCGACCGTGGGTGTCTTCGTGGCTTCGATCGTCGGCTTCGGCCATGTGCAGCAGCAGTTCTTCCCGCTGTCGGAGCGGCCCGAACTGTTCCTGCAGCTGCGCCTGCCCGAAGGCACCGCCTTCAACGTCACCGAGAAGGCCGTGAAGAAGGCCGAGACGTTGCTCAAGGACGACAAGGATATCGAGACCTATACCGCCTATGTCGGCCAGGGTTCGCCGCGCTTCTGGCTCGGCCTCAACCCGCAGCTTCCGAACGAGGCCTTTGCCGAGATCGTCATCGTCGCCAAGGGCGTCGAGGCGCGCGAGCGGGTCAAGGCCAAGATCGAGGGCGCAGTTGCCGACGGCATGCTGACGGAGGCGCGCGTCCGCGTCGACCGCTTCAATTTCGGCCCGCCCGTCGGCTTCCCCGTGCAGTTCCGCGTGATCGGCCCCGATGCCAACAAGGTGCGCGAGATCGCCTACCAGGTTCGCGACGTCATGCGGCAGAACAAGAACGTCAAGGACGTCCAGCTCGACTGGAACGAGCAGTCGCCTTACCTCAAGCTGGTCGTCGATCAGGATCGCGCCCGCGCCATGGGTCTCACCCCGCAGGACGTGTCGCAGGCGCTGTCGATGCTGATCTCGGGCGCACAGGTCACGACCGTGCGCGACGGCATCGAGAAGGTCGGCGTGGTCGCCCGCGCGATTCCGTCCGAACGTCTCGATCTGGGCGGTGTCGGCGATCTTACCATCACCTCGAAGAATGGCGTCGCGGTCCCGCTGCAGCAGATCGCCAAGATCGAATATTCCCACGAGGAGCCGATCCTGTGGCGGCGCAACCGCGACATGGCGATCACCGTGCGCTCCGACGTCGTCGACGGCGTGCAGGCGCCCGACGTCACTGGCCAGATTGCGCCGAAGCTGAAGCAGATTCAGGATCATCTCGAGCCGGCTTACCGGATCGAGGCGGGCGGTGCGTTCGAGGAATCTGCCAAGGGCAACGCTTCGATCTTCATCCTCTTCCCTGTCATGGTCATGGTGATGCTGACGCTGCTGATGATCCAGCTGCAAAGCTTCTCGCGCCTGTTCCTGGTGTTCCTGACCGCGCCGCTCGGCATCGTCGGCGCGTCCCTCGGCCTCAACGTCGCCAACGCCCCGTTCGGCTTCGTGGCGCTGCTGGGCCTGATCGCGCTCGCCGGCATGATCATGCGCAACACGGTCATCCTGGTCGACCAGATCGAGACCGACGTCTCGCATGGTCTGACCCGGCGTGAGGCGATCGTCGAGGCGACCGTCCGCCGCGCCCGTCCGGTGGTGCTGACGGCGCTCGCCGCCATCCTCGCCATGATCCCGCTGTCGCGTTCGGCCTTCTGGGGCCCCATGGCGATCACCATCATGGGCGGCCTGTTCGTCGCGACCTTCCTGACGCTGCTGTATCTGCCGGGCCTCTATGCCCTCTGGTTCAGGAAGAGCCTCGACGAGGGCGGTACGACGGAACAGCCTGCCGCGCCGCAGCATGGGAGCGATGACGAGCACGCAATTCCGCTTGCTGAAGCGGCTGAATAAATGAGAAAACTAGCAATGGACGAGTCCTGACGCATGACACTGGTTTCGGAACATATCGAAGGCGACACCCGGGATCGTATTCTCGAGGTGGCCGAGCGGCTGTTCCGCCAGATCGGCTATCAGAAGACCACGGTCGGGGACATCGCCAAAGAGCTCCGGATGAGTCCCGCCAACGTCTATCGCTTCTTCGAATCGAAGAAAGCGATCCACCAATCGGTGGCTCGGGGCCTGATGGGCGAGGTCGAGCTCGAGGCCCGGCGCATCCTGGCAAGGCCCGGTGCGGTGATCCCGCGCTTCCGCGAACTGCTCACCACCATCAACCGCATGAATACCGAGCGCTATGTCGATGACAACAAGCTGCACGAGATGGTCGAGATCGCGATGCAGGAAGACTGGGAGGTCTGCGTCACCCACATGGAGTGCATTGCCGGTGTGATCGGCCAGATGATCGCGCAGGGCGCCGCCTCCGGCGAGTTCGAGGTACCGGACCTGCAACTGGCCTCGCTCTGTGCCTGCACCGCCATGATGCGTTTCTTCCACCCCCAGATGATCGCGCAGTGCGCCACCAAGCCCGGCCCCTCGATCGACCAGATGATAGATTTCGTCATCGCGGCTCTGTCGCCGCGCCACTGACCGGGCGGCGGGATTACTCCTATAATCCGGTTCGCGGCGCCCTCGACGGCGGATGGCGAGCGAGGACCCGTCAACGCACTCCGTCATGGCGAGCGAAGCGAAGCAAACCTGACTTGTCTCCGACGAGGGATTCTGGATTGCTTCGCGCGCAAATGACGAAAGGGAAGCAGCGCGTGACCGACAAAGACCTGCACTTCTATGAGCCCGCCAAAGGCCACGGCCTCAGGCACGATCCCTTCAATGCCATCATCGCGCCGCGACCGATCGGCTGGATCTCGTCGCGCGATGCCAAGGGCCACGTCAACCTTGCGCCCTACAGCTTCTTCAACGCGTTCTGCTATGTGCCGCCGATCATCGGCTTTTCCTCCACAAACTGGAAGGACTCGGTCGAGAACATCAAGCAGACCGGCGAGTTCGTCTGGAATCTCGCCACCATGGATTTGGCCAGGCAGATGAACGCGACCGCCGCGCATGTCGCCTCCGAAGTCGACGAGTTCGAGATCGCGGGCCTCACCGCCGTCCCCGGCAAGCTCGTCAATGTGCCACGCGTCGGCGAAAGCCCGGTCGCCTTCGAGTGCAAGGTATCCGACATCGTCCGCCTCAAGGGCGCCGACGGCAGGGAGGCCGACGCCTGGCTGACCCTCGGCGAGGTCGTCGCCGTCCACATCGACAAGGCCATGATCAAGGACGGCGTCTACCAGACGGCCGCTGCCCGCCCGATCGTGCGCGCCGGCCGCCGTGGCGATTATTTCGAGATCAAGCCGGAAAACATGTTCGAGATGGTCCGGCCGGATTAGACCGGGCGAGCCCGTAACCCGGAACTGCCACCGCGCCCTGGCCGTTATGTGCGCCGGGGCGGCCGCCCGGCCGCGTCAATTCGCATGATTTTTCAGGCGAAGTGTTCACGCACGCCGGCCACTTTCCGCTAAAATGCCCACATCAGCGCCGTTGCATGAGGTCCGCCATGAGCTTCCGCCGCGACACCCTGACCAAGCCGATCTTCTCATGGGCGCGCGGCGTGCTGCCGGCGATGTCCGATACCGAGCGCGAGGCGCTGGAGGCCGGTGACGTCTGGTGGGATGCCGATCTTTTCGCCGGCAACCCTGATTGGTCGAAGCTGCTGAAGATCCCGCAGGCGACATTGACCGAGGAGGAGCAGGCCTTCCTCGACGGTCCCGTCGACGAGCTCTGCGCCATGCTCGATGAATGGAAGATCTTTTGGGAATGGCGCGATCTGCCGCCCGATGTCTGGCACTTCATCAAGCGCGAAAAATTCTTCGGCATGATCATCCCGAAGGAATTTGGCGGCCTCGGCTTCTCGCCCTATGCGCATTCGGAAGTGGTGCGGAAAATCTCGACGCGTTCGATCGCGGCCGCCGTCACGGTGATGGTGCCGAACTCGCTCGGTCCCGGCGAACTGCTGATGCGCTTCGGCACCAGGGAACAGCAGGAGCGCTGGCTGCCGCGCCTGGCCGATGGCCGCGACATTCCCTGCTTCGGTCTCACCAGCCCGGAGGCCGGCTCCGATGCGGCCTCGATGGTTGACACCGGCATCATCTGCAAGGGCACCTTCGAGGGCCGCGAGGTCACGGGCCTCAAGCTCAACTGGCACAAGCGCTACATCACGCTTGGTCCCGTCGCCACGCTGCTCGGCCTCGCCTTCAAGGCCTATGATCCCGACCATCTCGTGGGCCGGCAGGAAGAGCTCGGCATCACGGTGGCGCTGATCCCGACCGATCTTCCCGGCGTCGAGATCGGCCACCGCCATCTGCCGTCGATGCAGGTGTTCCAGAACGGCCCGAACTGGGGCCGCGACGTCTTCATCCCGCTCGACTATGTCATCGGCGGCCAGGATCGCTTGGGACAAGGCTGGAAGATGCTGATGACCGCGCTCGCCGCCGGCCGCGGCATCTCGCTGCCATCGCTCTCGGCCGCTGGCGCCGCCTATGCCGCCCGCACCACCGGCGCCTATGCCCGCATCCGCGAGCAGTTCGGCATCTCCATCTCCAAGTTCGAAGGCGTCGAGGAGCCGCTCGCGCGCATCGTGGCGACTGCCTACCAGCTCGACGCGGCGCGCCGGCTCACCTGTGCGGCGCTGAACGCCGGCGTCCATCCCGCCGTGATATCAGGCATCATGAAGCTGCATGCGACCGAGCGGATGCGGATCGCGATCGACGACGCGATGGACATCCACGGCGGCAAGGCCGTGATCGACGGCCCGCAAAACTATCTCGGCAATCTGCACCGCGCCGTGCCTGTCGGCATCACGGTGGAGGGCGCCAACATCCTCACCCGCAATCTCATCGTGTTCGGCCAGGGCGCGATCCGCGCCCATCCCTATCTGCTCGACGAGATGAATGCGTTGGCCGATACCGACCGCGAGCGTGGGCTCACCGCGTTCGACAAGGCATTCTGGAAGCATGTCGGCCACAGTTTCCGGACGCTGTTCCGCGCGTTCGGTGCGAGCTGGACCCTTGGCGCCTTCGCACTTACGCCCGATGCAGGCGACGCCACGCCGTTCTATCGCCAGCTCTCGCGCTATTCGGCGGCATTCGCGCTTTGCGCCGACATGGCGCTGCTGATGCTCGGCGGCGCGCTCAAGCGCAAGGAGATGCTGTCGGCGCGCTTCGGCGACATCCTTTCCGAGCTGTACTTGCTCTCCGCCGCGCTAAAACGCTGGCAGGACGAAGGCCGGCAGAAGGAAGACTTTGCCGCGCTCGAATGGTGCATGGCGACGGGCTTCAGGACCATCGAGGTCAGGCTCGCCGAAATCCTTGCCAACCTGCCGAACCGTTTCATTGCCGTCATCCTCAAGCTCGTGGTCCAGCCCTTCGGCGCCCGCGTGCTCGGCCCGTCCGACCGCGTCGTGCACCAATGCGCCGGCATCGTGCTGGAGCCTTCGGCCGCGCGCGAGCGTCTCACGCCGAATCTTGCTCATGTCGATGACGATGGCGGCTTTGCGCGGCTGGAGCGCGCGTTCAAGCTGGTGACGGCCACGGACGCGGTCGCCAGGCGCATGCGCGTCGCTGAAATCCGCGACTGGAAGGAAGCCGTCGCCAAGGGCGTGATCACGCAGGCCGAGGGCGAGCAGCTCGCTTCCGCTCACGAAGCCGTGGCAAAAGTGATCGAGGTCGACGATTTTGCGCCGGAGGCGCTGTCGCCGATTTACAAGAAAACCGGCGACGTGCATCAGTTCTTCCAGGAACTCGGTGAACAGAGGGCGGCGAGCTGATGGCACGACCGGTATTCATCGTCGACGGCAGCCGGACGCCGTTTCTCAAAGCGCGCTCGGGGCCAGGGCCGTTCACGCCTGTCGATCTCGCCGTGCAATGCGGACGGCCGCTGCTGGCGCGCCAGCCATTTTCGCCTGACGATTTCGACCAGGTCATCCTTGGCTGCGTCAACGTGATCGCCGACGAGATGAACCCGGCCCGGGTCGCCGCGCTCCGGCTCGGCATGGGCGAGGACATGGTCGCCTTCACCGTGCAGATCAACTGCGGCTCCGGCATGCAGTCGATCGATACCGCCTACCGCTATATCCGCGAAGGCCATGCCGACATGATCCTGGCCGGCGGCACCGAAGCGTTGAGCCACGCGCCGCTGGTCTGGCCGAATTCCGGCGTGCGCTGGTTCGCAGGGCTCGCCACCGCCAAGGGCGTGGCGGCGAAGCTCGCCGCAGCCTTCAGGCTTCGCCCTCGTTATCTCAAGCCCATCATCGGGCTGGAGCGCGGACTGACCGATCCCGTCACGGAATTGAATATGGGCCAAACCGCAGAAGTGGTCGGCTATCTCTTCGGCATTACCCGTGCACAATCGGATGCCTATGCGGCCGAGAGCCATCGCCGTCTCGCGCATGCGCAAGATGCGGGTTTTCTGAAAGGCGAGGTCGAGACCGCGTTCTCCCGCGACGGCAAATTCTTCGACCATGACGACGGCGTGCGCCCGGACTCCACGGCCGAGACGCTGGCAAAGCTCCGGCCGGTGTTCGAGCGTCCCTGGGGCCAGGTCACTGCCGGCAATTCCTCGCAGATCACCGACGGCGCCTCCTGGCTGATCCTGGCTTCCGACGCGGCGGTGGCCAAACACAAGCTGACGCCGAAGGCTGCCATCGTCGACAGCAATTGGGCCGCGCTCGATCCTTCTATCATGGGGCTCGGTCCCGTGATGTCGGCGACGCCGCTCCTGACCCGCAACAATCTCACGCTCCAGGACGTCGAGACCTGGGAGTTGAACGAGGCGTTTGCGACGCAGGTGCTCGGCTGCCTCGCTGCCTGGAACGATGACAAATTCTGCCGCGAGATTCTCGGGCTCGACGGCGCGGCCGGCCGGATCGACCGCGACAAACTCAATGTCGATGGTGGCGCTATCTCGCTCGGCCACCCCGTCGGCACCTCCGGCAACCGCATCGTGCTGCATCTCGTCAACGCCATGAAACGGCTCGGCACGCGGCGCGGCATTGCGACCGAATGCATTGGTGGCGGGCTCGGTGGTGCCATGCTGATCGAGGCGGTGTGACCATGGATTCCAAGATCATGACCGCGCTCGGCGACCGCGTGCTGGAGCTCGGGCCCAAGCCGGCGGCAGACGGCCCGTACAAGCATTTCAAGCTGACGCGCGGTGCCGATGGCGTCGCCTGGCTGTTGTTCGATCGTGCCGGATCAAGCGCCAACACGCTCTCTTCGGACGTGATGGAGGAGTTCGACGCCGTGCTCGCGGCGATCGAGACTGAGCGCCCCGCGGGCCTGGTGATCCGCTCTGCAAAATCGTCCGGCTTCATCGCCGGTGCCGATGTCAACGAATTCCGTGGCGCATCCGATGCGGAGGCGGTGGAGACGCGCATTCGTGCCGCACATGCGGTGATCGACCATCTGGAGGCGCTGAAGCTGCCGACCGTCGCGGTCATTCACGGCTTCTGTCTCGGTGGCGGCCTCGAGGTCGCGCTGGCCTGTCAGTCGCGCATTGCCATCGACGGCGCGCGCTTCGGCTTTCCGGAGGTGATGCTGGGCCTGCATCCCGGCCTCGGTGGCACCGCGCGCGTCACCGCGCTGGTGAACCCCACGCAGTCGATGACGCTGATGCTGACCGGCCGCACCATCGATGCGCGCCGCGCCAAGTCGCTCGGCCTCGTCGACACCGTGACGCAGGAGCGCCATGTCGAGGGCGCCGTGAAGGACGCGCTGTTCGGGCGCCTGAAGCGGATGCGTCCGGGGGTCCTGACGCGCGCCGCCAATTTCGGTCCGGTGCGCGGCCTGCTGGCAAAACGCATGCGCTCGGAGGCGGCGAAGGCCGCTTCCCGCGAGCATTATCCCGCGCCCTACGCGCTGATCGATCTCTGGGAGACGCATGGCGGCAGCAAGGCTGCGATGTTGAAGGCGGAGCAGGTTTCGTTCGCCAAATTGATGGTGACGCCGACCGCGCAAAATCTCATTCGGGTGTTCTTCCTGCGCGAGCAGATGAAGAAATCCGCCGGCTCCGGCAACACGGTCAAGCACGTCCACGTGATCGGGGCCGGCGCCATGGGCGGCGACATCGCGGCCTGGGTAGCGGGGCAGGGGCTGCGCGTCTCGCTCGCCGACATGAAGGCCGAGCCGATCGCCGGCGCGGTGAAGCGCGCCGCCGAGCTCTACGGCAAGATCATCCGAAAAGCCACCGAGGTGCGCGACGCGCTCGATCGCCTGATCCCTGACATGGACGGCGAGGGCGTCCGCAACGCGGATCTCATCATCGAGGCGGTGCCGGAAAAGCTCGAGCTGAAGCAGAAGGTCCATGCCGCCCTCGAGCCCAGGATGAAGCCGGGTGCGATTCTCGCCACCAACACGTCGAGCATCCCGCTTGGGGATCTCCGCACCACGCTCTCGCGGCCGGAGCGCCTTGTCGGGCTGCACTTCTTCAATCCGGTATCGCGGTTGCAACTGGTCGAAATCGTCAGCCACGATGGCAACGACGCGCAAGTTCTGAAAGAAGCGCTCGCCTTTGTCGGCGCGATCGACCGCCTGCCGTTACAGGTGAAGAGCTCGCCCGGCTTCCTCGTCAACCGCGCGCTGACGCCCTACATGCTGGAAGCGATGGTGATGCTGGACGAGAAGATCGACCAGCGCCTGATCGATGCAGCTGCCGAAAAGTTCGGCATGCCGATGGGACCGATCGAACTCGCCGACCAGGTTGGGCTCGACATCTGTCTCGACGTCGGCGACATGCTGCGCAGCAAATTTGGCGACCTGCTGCCACCCACGCCTGCATGGTTGCGCGACAAAGTCGCCAAGGGCGAACTTGGCCGCAAGGCAGGCAAGGGCTTTTACACCTGGAAGGACGGCAAGGCGCAAAAGGCGCCCTTGCCCGAGACCGGTCCTGGCGTAACCGACCAGATGATCGACCGCCTGGTGCTGCCGATGTCCAATGTCTGCGTCGCCGCTCTGCGCGAAGGCATCGTCGACGACCCCGACGCTGTCGACGGCGCAATGATCTTCGGCACCGGCTATGCGCCGTTCCGCGGCGGGCCGCTGAACTATGCACGTGCGCGCGGCACGGAAAATGTCGTATCGACCATGCGCGCGCTGGCCGAGCGATTCGGCGGCCGCTTCGCACCCGATCCGGGCTGGGACAATTTCAGGTGAGATCCGCATGACCGAAAAGTCGGAGACCGAGCCCAGCGGCGATCTCTGCATCCGCACGCTGGCGATGCCCGCCGATACCAATGCCAATGGCGACATTTTCGGGGGCTGGCTGCTCAGCCAGATGGACGTTGGTGGCGGCGTCTTCGCCTCCAAGACCGCGAAGTCGCGCACCGTCACCGTCGCGATCGACGCGATGAACTTTCGCAAGGCCGTCTATGTCGGCGATCTCGTCTCGGTCTACGCCACCCTCGTGCGCGTCGGCCGGACCTCCCTGACCGTCCATCTCGAAGCGTGGGCGCTGCGGCGCCGCGAGCTGCAGCCGATCCTGGTGACCGACGGCAATTTCACTTACGTCTCGATCGACGACAACGGCCACCCGCAAGCGATCCAGCGCAACGATCCGCCGATCGCGACATGATCGCATGCGGCGCTCTGTCTCATCTCATGAAGACGTGCAGTGTCAGGAAAGGCGGCGCGAGTGAGTCAACGCGTCGCGCCTTCGCCAAGAACCAGTCATAAAACGGATGAGGTCCCGGCGTACTCAATAGCCCGTCGATTCGGGAGGAAAACCGGTTGATTTGCCCTAGGAACCTTTGGGCAGACATCCGGTTATTTGCCCGCACTGAGGAATCTACGGGACATGCCGGACAGCTATATCATCGAAGTGAATTCGCAGACCGCGGGCATCGTGGTCCGCGGCCAGGGCGGCTACTGCTTCTTCGCCTCGTCTGACCAATTCAACCGGCTCGAAGGCCAGCTCTTCCGCAACGCCCGCGAAGCCGAGCGTGCCGCGCGCAAGCTGGTGAATGGGGACGTGAGGGAGGCGGCGTAAGGGCCGTTCTCGTCATTCCGAGGCGCGCGTGGCGCGAGCCCGGAATCTTGCCGCAATGCCGTCGATCACAGCTTCGTCGCTGCGCGCGACAGGAGCTTCCACTCCTCGCCCTGCTTCTGCCAGTTCATCAGGATGTGAAGATTGGTCGCCACTTTTTTCCCGTCGGCCGCCATTTCCTGTTCCGCGATCCAGTGGAAGCGCACGATCGCGGCGGGGCCGACGACTTTGATGGTCGGGTCCTTGTATTCGATCGAGAGAAACTTTGATTTGCCGTCGGTGGCATTGGCGATGAAGGTCGCCTTGTCCTCGACCTTGCCGCTGGAATGGCTGTAGCTCAGCTCGTCCCAGCACAGCGCGCCGAGCGCCTTGCGGTCGGCCGCGATCTGGGCGAGGCGGAAGGCCTCGACCTGCTTCGCCACGGCCTCTTCCTCCCCTGCGGCGGCGAGCGCCGGTTTCGAGAGCGCAAGCGCGGAGATGGCGAAACTCGAGAGAGCCAGATCGCGCCGGTTGATCGTCATCGTTTCCTCCTTTTTGATCTTGCATGGAGTGTTGCAGCCGGGTGCGCTGTTGTCGAGTGGCGCGTGGTCGTCATGCGTGGACGTCATTGCGCGCCCAAGCTTCAATTGATACGTCTTCCGCATCGATGCATCGTGCATCTGGGAAAGTACAGACATGATCGAGACGATGGGCAGGGCGTTGCTGTTCGATATCGACGGCACGCTCGCCAATACCGACCCGCTGCACTTGAAGGCGTTCAACCAGGTGCTCGGTCCTCGCGGCCATGTCTTCGATCACGCGCGCTTCTCGAAGGAACTGCAAGGCTTCGCCAACGTCGCGATCGGCGAGCGGTTCTTGCCCGACGAAACGCTGGAGCGGCGTGCCGCCATCCTGGACGAGAAAGAAGAAGTGTTCCGCGCCCTCGTTGCGGATCATATCGAGCCGCTGCCAGGCCTGATGGCGCTGCTCGACCGCGCGGATAGCGCCGGGATTCCCATGGTCGCCGTCACCAATGCGCCGCGCCTCAACGCCGAGTTGCTGCTCTCCGGCCTCGGCATAACGGAGCGGTTCGAGGCGCTTGTGATCGGCGACGAGTTGCCGCACGGCAAGCCGCATCCGCTGCCTTATCAGGAGGGTCTGCGCTTTGTCGGAGCCAGCGCGGCTGCGTCGATCGCGTTCGAGGATTCGCGCTCCGGCGTGCAGTCGGCCACCGCGGCCGGTATCCCGACGATCGGCATCCGGACCAGCCTCAGCGATGCTGACCTTGTTGGGTCCGGCGCGGTTGCCTCCGCGAGCGCCTTCGACGACCCGTTGCTGCTCGCGCGGCTGGCGAGCGCGATGGCGTGGTGAGGGTTTCGTCCACTAACCATCATCGTCGTGCATTGACCGCGCGCTAAAACCGCCGCACCATGCACCATTCTGGAGGCCATTGCCGTGACCGGATTGACCCATCGCCAGGCTGAAATCCTCAACATCGCCCGCGCCTCAGGCCGCGTCATGGTCGAAGAGCTGGCGCGCCGGTTCGAAGTGTCGGCGCAGACCATCCGGAAAGACCTCAACGATCTCTGCGAGCGCCGTTCGCTGACCCGCGTCCATGGCGGCGCGATCATCGCCTCCGGCGTCGAAAACCTCGCTTACGAGGCGCGGCGCTTCGTCGCCGCCGACGAGAAGAAGGCGATCGGCGCTGCGGCCGCGTCCCTGATCCCGAACGGTTGTTCGCTCTTCATCAACATCGGCACGACGACGGAAGAGGTGGCGAGCGCGCTGACCTCGCACGAAGATCTGCTCGTCATCACCAATAACCTCAACGTCGCCATGCTGCTCTACCGCCATCCCCGCATCGAGGTGGTGGTGGCCGGCGGCACGGTGCGGCGCGCCGACGGCGCCGTGGTCGGCTCGACGGCGACGCAGCTGATCGGCCAGTTCAAGGTCGATTACGCCATCATCGGCGCGTCCGCGATCGACGAGGAGGGCGCGCTGCTCGACTTCGACTATCGCGAGGTGCAGGTGGCACAGGCCATCATCGCCAACGCCCGCAGCGTCATGCTGGTGGCCGATTCCACGAAGCTTCGCCGCAGCGCGCCGGTCCGCATCGCCCATATCAGTCAGATCCAGACCTTCGTCACGGATCAGGAACTGCCGGAGCGCCTCGCCACCATCTGCCACAGCAAGGGCATCGAGGTGATGGCGGCGATGCCGAAGGGAGCGGAGGATATCGACGATACCCAGGCCGATGCGCAGGACACAGCGTCCGAAGCCGCGCCGGTGGTGCGCTTGAGGTAGAGGTTTATGGGCCGTCCCACGGATTGAGCAGCGGAATGCCGAATGCGGCAAACTCCTTCACGTTACGCGTGACGAGTGTGAGGGTGTTGGCAAGCGCGGTTGCTGCGAAGAATCCGTCCATCACCGACAACGCGATGCCGCTGCGGCGGCTGTGCGCCATCAGATCGCCCCAACGCTCGGCGACCGTATGGTCGATCGGCAGGATGCGGCCTCCAAACCGGGCCGGCAGATCATGGGCGAGCCAGGCGGTCAACGCCTCCCGCCGTCGGCCGTCATCCAGCAAGGCGATGCCGCGGCGAAGCTCGGCGATCGACGCAACGCTGATGAACGCGCGATCCTCATCGACGGTATCGAGCCACGCCAGAACTTTCGGAGAAGGCGCCGGCCACTGAACCTCCGATAGCACATTGGTGTCGAGGAGCAGGTTCACGGCATCGCGTCGCGTGGTTCGTCGTGCGCGCGTTCACGCTCGAGTTCGGCGCCGCGTAGCGGCGAAGCCAGCAGGAATTCGGCAAGCGTGCCTTTGCGCGCGGTTTTCCGTGCCCATTCTTCGGCAGAAACGATCACAGCGTCAGGCCTGCCGTGACGGGTGATGATCTGGGGGCCCGTTTGGGCGCGATCGACCACCTCGGAGAGGCGCGCCTTGGCCCTCGCAAGCGTCCAAGTGTCTTCCGGTGCGTCGGCCGGTGGCGAGGCGGGAGCGGTACTATGATCGGTCATGTCGAATTTAACCAGTATGACTATCGTGACTATAGAAGCGTGATGTGACCATTCAAGTGTGCGTTGCATCCAAATCGTCGTCTCAGGTGCCCACTTCGAGGGCTGATTGCACACAGAAAAAGTTCCGCTTTCGCTTCCTTTTCCCTCTCTTTCGTCTTGCTTTCGTTTTTCGGTGTGATCTAATCAAAAACGAAAGTAACCACTCGGCTGAACGGGTGGTCGCCGGGGGATGCGTCTGTTGGATCGTATTTTCGACCTCGCCATCATTGGGGGCGGTGTTAACGGTTGCGGCATCGCGCGCGATGCGGTGGGCCGCGGCAACACCGTTTTCCTGTGCGAAATGAACGATCTGGCGAGCGGGACGTCATCCTGGTCGACCAAGCTGGTGCATGGCGGGCTGCGCTATCTCGAATATTACGAGTTTCGCCTGGTCCGCGAGGCGCTGATCGAGCGCGAGATTCTCTGGGGTATCGCCCCCCATATCATCCGCCCCCTGCGTTTCGTTTTGCCGCATCATGCCGGCCTGCGCCCGGCCTGGCTGCTGCGTCTCGGCCTCTTTCTGTATGACCACATCGGCGGTCGTCATTTGCTGCCGGCGACCCGCTCGCTCGATCTCAGGCGCGACGAAGTCGGCCGGCCGCTGATCCCGAATCGCTATAGCCGCGCCTTCGAATATTCCGATTGCTTCGTCGATGACGCTCGCCTGGTCGTGCTCAACGCGCGCGATGCAGCCGACAAGGGCGCGGAGATCCGCACCCGGACCCGTGCGACGGATATCAAGCAATCCGACGGTGTCTGGACCGTCAGCATGGTCGACACGCTGACCGGTGCGCGGTCGCAAATCCAGGCCCGCGCGCTGGTCAATGCCGGCGGCCCCTGGGTCGAGGACGTGCTCGGGCGCGGTGCCGGCGTCAACGCCAAGGCAAAGGTGCGCCTCGTGCAGGGGTCGCACATCGTGGTCAAGAAGCTCTACGACCACGACCGCGCCTACATGTTCCAGAACGCCGACGGTCGCATCATCTTCGTCATTCCCTACCAGGACGACTTCACGCTGATCGGCACCACCGACCGCGACTATGACGGCGATCCGTCCAAGGTGAAGGCGACGGCGGAAGAGATCCAGTATCTTTGTGCTGCCGCAAGCGAATATCTGGCCAAGCCGGTGACGCCGGAGGACGTGGTCTGGACCTATTCCGGCGTGCGCCCGCTTTATGACGATGGGGCCAGCGAGGCCAAGGCCGCGACCCGCGACTACGTGTTCGAGCTCGATACGCCCGGCGGTTCGCCGTTGCTGTCGATCTACGGCGGCAAGATCACGACGTATCGCCGCCTTGCCGAAGAGGCGCTGGAACGGCTTGCGCCCTATCTTCGCAGCGCGAAGGCGCGCGAGGGCTGGACCGGCAAATGGCCGCTGCCGGGCGGCGATATGGATGTGTCGGCCGTCGACGGCCTGATCGCCGAGCTCCAGCGCGGCTACCCCTTCCTGAGCCATGAGCATGCCCGACGTCTCGCGCGTGCCTATGGCACCCGTGCCATCAAATTGCTTGGCGACGCAAAATCGGCGGCCGATCTCGGACAGGACTTTGGTGCAACTCTGACGGAACGTGAGGTTCGCTACCTGATGACCAACGAATGGGCGGTGACCGCCGAGGATATCGTCTGGCGCCGCTCCAAGCTCGGCCTGCGGCTGTCTGCCGGCGAAATTGCCGCCCTGGACGACTGGATCAGGACCCATTTTGTGTCGCAAAGTCCTCTGCTGGAAGCAGGAGGACGCTCATGAGCGTGACACTCGACCACGTGACCCGGACCGTCGACGGCATCGAGCATATTCGCGACGTCTCGCTGACGCTCGAGAGCGGCACGCTCAACGTGCTGCTTGGGCCGACGCTGTCGGGCAAGACCTCGATCATGCGGCTGCTCGCCGGCCTCGACAAGCCGACCACGGGCCGGGTGCTGGTCAACGGCAAGGACGTCACCGGCGCCGACGTGCGCCAGCGTTCGGTCGCGATGGTCTATCAGCAATTCATCAACTACCCCTCGCTCACCGTCTATGAAAACATCGCTTCTCCCTTGCGCGTGCAGGGCAAGCCGCGGGACGAGATCGAGGCACGCGTGGCGGAAGCCGCGCGCCTGCTGCGGCTCGAGCCGTTCCTGAAGCGCACCCCGCTCCAGCTCTCCGGTGGTCAGCAACAGCGCACCGCGATGGCGCGCGCGCTCGTGAAGGGCGCCGATCTCGTGCTGCTCGACGAGCCGCTCGCCAATCTCGACTACAAGCTGCGCGAGGAGCTGCGCGCCGAATTGCCACGCATCTTCGAGGCATCGGGCGCGATCTTCGTCTATGCCACGACCGAGCCGAGCGAGGCGCTGCTGCTCGGCGGCAACACCGTGTGCATGTGGGAAGGCCGGGCGCTCCAGATCGGCGGGACGCCCAGTGTCTATCGCCAGCCGCAGACCCTGCGGGTCGCCCAGGTGTTTTCCGATCCGCCGCTCAATCTCGTCGGCATCGAGAAAAAGAACGGCTCGGTGCAATATGCGGGCGGGGTCGCCGCGCCGGCTTCCGGCCTCTATTCTTCGCTCGCCGATGGCGCCTATCGCGTCGGTTTTCGCGCGCATCAGCTTGCACTCGCCAATGGCCAGGCTGACCGCCACGCCTTCCATGCAACGGTGACGGTGACCGAGATCACCGGTTCGGAGAGTTTCGTGCATTTGACTCGCGACGGATCGAACTGGGTTGCGGTGCTGCACGGCGTGCACGAGTTCGAGCCCGGCCAGACCATCGACGCCGTGCTCGATCCCAATGATGTCTTCGTCTTCGACGCGGCGGACCGTCTGGTCGCGGCGCCCGGTTCCATAGCGTTTTCAAGCGAAGTGCCTGGCGGTTCGCGCGAAGAAAACGCGTCGAAGAAAAAAGCCTGAGGGAGGTGCGCCATGGCTCGCATTGACCTCGTCGATCTCGCGCACTCCTACGGCGGCAACGATGCGCCGCAGGAAAGCTTTGCGCTGAAGCCTGTCACCATGACCTGGCGGCAGGGCGGCGCCTACGCGCTGCTCGGACCGTCCGGCTGCGGCAAGACCACGCTGCTCAACGTCATCTCCGGCATCATCACGCCCTCGCGGGGAAAAATCCTGTTCGACCAACAGGACATCACACCGCTGTCAACCCAGAAGCGCAACATCGCCCAGGTGTTCCAGTTTCCGGTGATCTACGACACCATGACGGTGGGGGAGAACCTGGCGTTCCCGTTGAAGAACCGCGGCGTGCCGAAGGCCGAGATCGACAAGCGCGTTGCCGAGATCGGCCGCCTGCTCGATCTCGAACCCTATCTGCACCGCAAGGCCACGCGCCTGACCGCGGATGCCAAGCAGAAGATTTCGCTCGGCCGCGGCCTCGTCCGTTCCGACGTCGCAGCCGTCCTGTTCGACGAGCCGCTGACGGTGATCGATCCCGAGCTGAAATGGCAGCTGCGCTCCAAGCTCAAGGCGCTGCATCGCGAACTCGACCTCACGATGATCTACGTCACCCATGACCAGACCGAGGCGCTGACCTTCGCCGACACCGTCGTCGTCATGCATGACGGCCGTGTGGTGCAGAGCGGCACGCCGGCCGAGCTGTTCGACAAGCCCGCCCATACCTTCGTCGGCTATTTCATCGGCTCGCCCGGCATGAACATCCTGCCGGCCGAGGTGAAGGGGCGCGAGGCGCGGGTCGATGGCCGTGTCATCGCGCTGAACCGCAGCTACGACAACCTGCCCGCGGGCGCCAGGATCGAGATTGGCGTGCGTCCGGAGTTCGTCGACGCGGTCGCGCCCGTACCCGGTCTGCTCACGGCGAAAATCGAACGCATCGACGATCTCGGCCGCATCCGTTTTGCGCGCGTGCGCGTCGGTGAGGCCAAGATCGCGGCGCGGGCGCCGGCCGGCTTCACCAGCTCTGACGGAAATGTCGGGCTCCAATTCAATCCGGCGCACATCCACGTCTATGCCGACAGCCTTCTGGTGGAAGGAGCCGCCTGATGGACAAGACCGTCAACCAAAAAGCCTGGTTCCTGGTGCTGCCGGTGTTCCTGGTCGTCGCCTTCTCGGCGGTGTTGCCGCTGATGACGGTGGTGAACTATTCGATGCAGGACACCTTCGGCAACAACCAGTTCTTCTGGAACGGCGTCGGCTGGTTCAAGGAATTGCTCGATCCCTCGACCGATCTGGGCGGCCGTTTCCTGGCCTCTCTCGGGCGCAACCTGTTCTTCTCGCTGGTGATCCTCGCCATCGAAGTGCCGCTCGGCATCGTCGTCGCGCTGTCGATGCCGCGCCAGGGCTGGCCGGTCGCTGCCTGCCTCGTCACCCTCGCGCTGCCGCTCCTGATTCCGTGGAACGTGGTCGGCACGATCTGGCAGATTTTCGGCCGGCCTGACATCGGCCTGCTCGGCTATGTGCTCAACCACATCGGGCTCGATTACAATTACGTCTCCAACGACATCGACGCCTGGGTCACCGTCATCGTGATGGATGTCTGGCATTGGACGAGCCTCGTCGCGCTGCTCTGCTATGCCGGCCTGAAGTCGATCCCCGATGCCTATTATCAGGCCGCTCAGATCGACGGCGCCTCGCGCTGGGCCGTGTTCAAGGCGATCCAGCTGCCGAAGATGAACCGCGTGCTGCTGATTGCGGTGCTGCTGCGCTTCATGGACAGCTTCATGATCTACACCGAGCCGTTCGTCGTCACCGGTGGCGGACCCGGCAACTCGACCACGTTCGTGTCGATCGAGCTCGTCAAGATCGCGCTCGGCCAGTTCGACCTCGGCAAGGCTGCGGCGCTCTCGCTGGTCTACAACCTGATCATCCTGATCGTCTGCTGGATCTTCTACACCGTCATGACCAACGCCGGCGTCGAACGCAAGGTCCAGACGGAGAGCGAGCCGGCGGTAGAGCCGAAGCCTGCGGCCGCGCTGAAGCCCGTGCCCGCGCTTAAGCCCAAGGAAGGAGTGGCCTGATGCATTCGATTCCCGGCCGCCGCCTCATCATGGGGCTGTTCCTGATCTTCCTGATGTTGCCGATCTACTGGCTCGTCAACATGAGCTTCAAGACCAACGGCGAGATCATCTCGACGATGACGCTGTGGCCGCATGCGCCGACGCTGCAGCATTACAGGCGTATCTTCACCGACGAGAGCTGGTATTCCGGCTATATCAACTCGCTGGAATACGTCGTCATCAACACCATCATCTCGATTTCGGTGGCGTTGCCGGCGGCCTACGCGTTTTCGCGCTATCGCTTCCTCGGCGACAAGCATCTGTTCTTCTGGTTGCTGTCGAACCGCATGGCGCCGGCGGCGGTCTATGCGCTGCCGTTCTTCAACCTCTATTCGGCGATCGGGCTGTTTGATACGCCCTGGGCCGTTGCGCTCGCGCACTGCATCTTCAACGTTCCGCTGGCGGTGTGGATCCTCGAAGGATTCGTCTCCGGCGTACCGCGCGAGATCGACGAGACCGCCTTTCTCGACGGCTATTCGTTCCCGCGCTTCTTCATCCGGATCCTGGTGCCGCTGATCGCGAGCGGCATCGGCGTCGCCGCCTTCTTCTGCTTCATGTTCTCCTGGGTCGAACTGTTGCTGGCGCGCACGCTGACCTCGGTCAACGCCAAGCCGATTGCCGCCGTGATGACGCGCACGGTGTCGGCGGCCGGCATGGATTGGGGCCTGCTGGCGGCCGCCGGCGTGCTCACCATCATTCCGGGCGCACTCGTGATCTGGTTCGTCCGCAACTACATCGCGCGCGGCTTCGCGCTCGGCCGGGTGTAGGAGGTTTTTATGGACTCCATCGCATGGATGGCGTGGACGCTGCCGACCGCGATCTTCTTCGTGGCGCTGGCCTGCACGCTGGCAGTCATGACCTGGCTCGCCGCCGTCTATCCCGAGGCCGAACGCGTCGGGATCCTGCGCATCCCGACCACGCGCGGCGACCGCCTGTTCGTCTCGCTGATCGTTGCGGCCGTCATCCACCTGGCGTGGATCGGCCTCGTCGGTACCAATCCGATCGCCACGATTCCGATCGGGGAGGAAGGATTTGAAATAACGAGCCTGTGGCTCGCAACCGTGATTTCGTTTGCCTCAGGCGTGGTGATCTTTCGCACCGTCTGAGGCATGCGAGAAAGAGCAGATCCGGGGTCTACCCGGGCCTGGATTTAAGTTTTGTCGCTTCAACCGGAGGAAACTAATGCGACACTTGAGAACGACCAAGGACAGTCTTCTGACCATGACCAGCGCGCTCGCGCTGATCGCGGCTTCGATGACGATCGCCGCGCCGGCGCGCGCGGACGAGGCCGCCGCCAAGAAGTGGATCGACAGCGAATTCCAGCCGTCGACCCTGTCGAAAGACGATGCGCTGAAGGAAATGCAATGGTTCATCAAGGCCGCTGAACCCTTCAAGGGCATGGAGATCAACGTCGTCTCCGAAACGCTGACGACCCACGAATATGAATCCCGCACGCTCGCCAAGGCGTTCGAGGAAATCACCGGCATCAAGGTCAAGCACGACATCATCCAGGAAGGTGACGTCGTCGAAAAGATCCAGACCCAGATGCAATCCGGCAAGAACGTCTATGACGGCTGGATCAACGACTCCGACTTCATCGGAACGCACTTCCGCTACGGCCAGGCGGTCGACCTGACCGACTGGATGGCGAAGGACGGCAAGGACGTCACCGACCCGATGCTCGACGTCAACGACTTCATCGGCAAGTCGTTCACGACCGCGCCGAACGGTCACCTCTATCAGCTGCCCGACCAGCAGTTCGCCAACCTTTACTGGTTCCGGTACGACTGGTTCACCAATCCGGACTACAAGGCCAAGTTCAAGGCCAAGTATGGCTACGAGCTCGGCGTTCCCGTGAACTGGTCGGCTTACGAAGACATCGCCGACTTCTTCACCAACGACGTCAAGGAGATCAACGGCGCCAAGGTTTACGGCCATATGGACTATGGCAAGAAGGATCCCTCGCTCGGCTGGCGGTTCACCGACGCCTGGCTGTCGATGGCCGGCAACGGCGACAAGGGCATCCCGAACGGCCTGCCGGTCGACGAATGGGGCATCCGCATGGAAGGCTGCCGTCCGGTCGGCTCCTCGGTCGAGCGTGGCGGCGACGTCAACGGCCCGGCAGCGGTCTATTCGATCGTCAAGTATCTCGACTGGATGAAGAAGTATGCTCCGCCGCAGGCGCAGGGCATGACCTTCTCCGAGTCGGGCCCGGTGCCGTCGCAGGGCAACATCGCCCAGCAGATCTTCTGGTACACCGCCTTCACCGCCGACATGGTGAAGCCCGGGCTGCCCGTGATGAACGCGGACGGTACGCCGAAGTGGCGTATGGCTCCGTCGCCGCACGGCGCGTACTGGAAGGACGGCATGAAGCTCGGCTATCAGGACGTGGGATCGGCGACCTTGCTGAAGTCGACCCCGGTCGACCGCCGCAAGGCGGCCTGGCTCTATCTCCAGTTCATCGTCTCCAAGACGGTCAGCCTGAAGAAGAGCCATGTTGGTCTGACCTTCATCCGCGAATCCGACATCTGGGACAAGTCGTTCACCGAACGTGCGCCGAAGCTCGGCGGCCTGATCGAGTTCTACCGCTCGCCCGCGCGCGTGCAGTGGACCCCGACCGGCAACAACGTGCCTGACTATCCGAAGCTCGCCCAGCTGTGGTGGCAGAACATCGGCGACGCGTCGTCCGGTGCGAAGACGCCGCAAGCCGCGATGGATGCGCTCGCAGCCGCTCAGGACTCGGTGATGGAGCGTCTCGAGAAGTCCGGTGTGCAGGGTGCCTGCGGACCGAAGCTCAACCCGAAGAAGACGGCTGAGTTCTGGTACGACAAGTCGGCCAAGGACGGCAACATCGCTCCGCAGCGCAAGCTGGCGAACGAGAAGCCGAAGGGCGAAACCGTCGACTACGACACGCTGATCAAGTCGTGGCCGGCCTCGCCGCCGAAGCGCGCCGAAGCGAAGTAATTCGCCGACGTCATCATGGCCGGGTTCGTCCCGGCCATGCATGAGAGCAGAAGGCCGGGAGCAATCCCGGCCTTTTGTCGTATTGCCCTCTTGCCTTGCGGGCGGGCTTGATCTGAACTGGCCGGGACACAGACGCGAGACTTCGTCATGCGCATGATTTTCCGTTGCGACCCAAAGCTGGCCGGCCATCTGCTGCGGCCGTTTCCAGCGCGCACCGCCTTGCCCGACTGGCTGCGGGCGATGCCTGCGAGCGCGCATTCGGATATCCACGGCCGCGATATCCGCACGGTCAAGCAATGCCCGCCCTTCGTCGATGCGATGGCGTACGGGGTCATGATCCCGCTGCCCTGCGACGTCAGGATCGAGGCCGGCGCGTTCTCGTGGGATTGGGACATTCCCGAACCGGAGACATCAGGCCATCCACGCGCGCCGCTCAGCTTCCATCCCGTCGCGCAATTTGCCGCGGCGCCTTTCTCCAACGGGCGCTCTGCGCTCAAGTTCAACAGTTTCTGGACCATCGAGCTCGAGCCCGGCTGGTCGCTGTTCGCGGCGCATCCGGTCAACCGCGACGACCTGCCGTTCCGCCTCGTTTCGGGCCTGGTCGACGCCGACCGCTTTCACGATGGGGGCATCAATTTTCCCGCCGTGTGGATCAGGCCGGATTTTTCCGGGGTCCTGGAAAAGGGAACGCCGATTGCACAATGCTTTGCCGTGCCGCGACAAGCGCCGGAGCTGACGTTCGAGCCTTTCGACGCCGCGCACCGGCAGTCCTACGAGAAGGTCGTTGCCGACGTGCTGGCCGCGCCCAACGTCTATCGCAAGCGGTTTCGTGCCAAGCGCGGGCGCCTAACGCGCTAATAGCGCACGCCGCAGGGCGTCCTCCTCGATCCATAGCCGGCCGTGCGAGGCCGAGGTCAGCGCCATCGCGATCGAGCCGAACAGCTGCGAGCGCAGGCGATAGGCCTGTCCGAACGCGTCCATGGCGGCATCCAGCTCGCCACTCTCCTGCAGGGCGATGCCGAGATTGAGCGCGGCCTCGGCATGGTCGGGCTTGAGCGCAAAGGCCTTGCGATAGGCGCTGGCTGCGCCGTCATGGTCGCGCAAATCCTGTCGCGCAAGGCCAAGATTGAACCACACCGAAGCCGGCGCGTCGGCTTCGGTCGCCTGCGCGAGCAGGCTTGCGGCGGTGGCGGCATCGCCATCCTCCCACGCCAGCCGCCCGAGCTGCGCCGTTGCTTCCTGATGGCCGGGGATGACCTTGAGGATGGCCTGCCAGGCGCCGCGGGCCTGATCCCGCAGCCCGGCCATCTCGAGCGTTCGTGCTTTCTCGATGAACATCTCGCGCTGCGGGCTGTTGCCGATCGCGGCATCGAGATGGGCGAGCGCGGCGTCGAACTGGCCCTCGCTGCGCGCGATGCGCGCCGCCAGCAGCCGGGCCGGCGCGTTGTTCGGCCGTTTGGCGAGACTCACGTCGATATGCGCATGCGCCGGGGCGGCGGCACCTCTGGAGAACAACACGGCAGCGAGCAGATGATGCAGCACCGGATCGCCGGGATCGCGTGCAAGGCCCTGTTCGCACAGACGCTGCGCCTCGTCCGGCTTGCCCGAATTGACCGCTGCAGTCGCGCGGCGAACGAGTGTCTGCGTGTCTTCCATCGCCGCATTAGAGCAAGAACGAGACGGCGCAGCAATACGGTGCGATTGGACACGTCAACCAACACAAAAGGCCGCGAGCGATCCGGCCTTTTTTCTTTCTTGCCTCGTCCCGCTTGCGGGGAGAGGCCGACACGCGAAGCGTGGCGGGTGAGGAGGACGCTCCGCGAGTCCAACTACCATCGTGCTTGCGGAGACTCCCGCTCACCCTGACCCTCTCCCCGCAAGCGGGGAGAGGGAGGACAAAAGCTACTCCGCCGGCTCGGCCGCGAGCGTCGGATAATCCGTGTAGCCCCTGGCGCCGCCACCGTAGAACGTGTTCTTGTCCCAATCGTTCAGTGCTGCGCCCTTCTTCAGCCGCTCGACCAGGTCGGGGTTGGAGATGAACGGCTTGCCGAAGGCGATCAGGTCGGCCGCGTCAGCGTCCAGCACCTTGGCGGCGAGATCGAAATCATAGCCGTTGTTGGCCATGTACGCGCCCGCGAAGCGCTTGCGCAGGGATGCGTAGTCGAACGGCGCGACGTCGCGCGGTCCGCCGGTGGCGCCCTCGATGACGTGGAGATAGACGAGCTTCAGCGCGTTCAGCCCATCGACGATGTGATCGAACAACGGCTGCGGATTGGAATCCGAGATGTCGTTTGCCGGCGTCACCGGCGAGATGCGGATGCCGGTCCGGTCGGCGCCGGCCTCCGCCACCACGGCCTTCGAGACCTCCAACATCAGCCGCGCACGGTTCTCGATCGAGCCGCCATAGGCATCCGTGCGCTTGTTGGCGCCGTCCTTGGCGAACTGGTCGAGCAGATAGCCGTTGGCGCCATGGATCTCGACGCCGTCGAAGCCGGCCTCCAGTGCATTCTTCGCAGCCCGTTTGAAGTCGTCGATGATCCCTGGAATTTCGGAGAGCTCGAGCGCGCGCGGCTCGGAGACGTCAGCAAAGGTACCGTTGACGAAAGTCTTGCCCTTGGCGCGGATCGCGCTCGGCGCCACCGGGGCTGCGCCACCCGCCTGGAGGTCGACATGCGAGATGCGGCCGACATGCCAGAGCTGGATGAAGATCTTGCCGCCGCGCTCGTGCACCTTGTCGTTGACCTTGCGCCAGCCGGCGACCTGCTCCCTGGAATAGATGCCGGGGGTGTCCTGATAGCCCTGGCCTTGCTGCGAGACCTGGCTCGCTTCGGTGATCAGGAGGCCTGCGGAGGCGCGCTGGCTGTAATAGTCGGCCGCGAGCGGCGAGGGGACGAAGGTGCCGGGTACGGCGCGGTTGCGCGTCAGCGGCGCCATCACCAGGCGATTGGCCAGCGTGATCGGGCCGAGCTTGTAGGTCTCAAACAATTTGGTCGGACGGCTCATTGGGAGTGTTTCCAGGCGGTGAGAGGTCCGGAACACTTGTGCATTGCGATATCAGGCGCAAGGGACGAGCCATACGGAAAGTGCAGGCGAGCTACGCGGCGGGGACCGCGCAGCATGATTCATGCGCATTTTCGGCCGCGGCAGCGTGATTTCGCTGCCGTGCCGGTGCGATGCCGCAAGTCAGCTCATGCCCAGGAAATCGCGCTTGCCGATCTCGACGCCGTTATGGCGCAGGATGCCGTGCGCGGTGGTGGCATGGAAATAAAAGTTCGGCAACGAGACCGAGCTGAAGAACTGCTGGCCCTTCAAGGTCACGGTCCGGTCGGGACCAATAGGGAAAGTGACGTCCCTGGCATCGGCGCCCTCGAACTGTTCCGGCTTGAACGATTTCACGAAGTCGATGGTCTTCGCCAGCCGCTGCTTCAATTCCGCGAAGCTGGTTTCGGTGTCCGGCATGGACGGCACCTCGGTCTGCGTGAGCCGTGCACAGCCCTTGGCCGAAAAGTCGCTGACGAGCTGGATCTGCTTCGACAGCGGCAGCATGTCCGGGAAGAGGCGGGAGCCGAGCAGCACGCTCGGGTCGATCTTTTTGGCCGCGCAATGCGCCTCGGCCTTGGTGAGCAGGCCGGTCATGCTGTTGAGCATTTGCAAATAGGCGGGGACGACGGCGTCGTAGAAGGACATGTGATGCTCGCTTCAAATGGTGAGAAATCCCAGGCGAAAACCTGAGCCACTCACATGGGAGCCTCATGGAATAATACAATCGTCGAAGCGGCTTGTGCGGTGCGAAAATTCTACCGCACCGTCGCCTGGGGCAGTGCCTGTGCCGTGTTGCCACGCATGCGGGCCAGAAGCTCCGCGGTCGGCCAGGAATCGGCCGGCAGGCCGTATTTGATCTGCATCGCCTTGACGGCGGTGCGGCTCTGCTGCCCCAGCACACCGTCGATCTTGCCGACATTGAAGCCGGCATGGACCAGAAGCTGCTGCAATTGCTTGAGCTCGTTGAACGGCAGTTGCGCCACTGGCCCGGCGGGCCTGCGCATCGGCGCTGCACCGGCAATACGCGAGGCGAGATAGCCCGCCGTGGTCGAATAGATCAGCGAGTTATTCCACTCGGTGTAGGCCGCGAAGTTCGCGTAGGCCATGAAGGCCGGCCCGAAGCGTCCCATCGGCAACAGCACGGAGCCTGCGAGACTGTCATTCGGCAGCGGCCGGCCGTCGGGATAGGTGACGCCGAACTGCGCCCATTTCGAGCGCGGCAGCTGCACGCTGAGATCGGTCTGCTCCCACGGCAGGTTCGGGGGCACCTTGATCTCTTCCAGCCACGGCTCGCCGCGCCGCCACTTCAGGCCGTTGGCGATGTAGTTCGCCGTCGAGCCGATCACGTCGTCCTCGCTGCGCAGGAGGTCGCGCCGCCCGTCGCCGTCATAATCGACGGCGTAATTGACGTAGTGCGTCGGCAGGAATTGGGTCTGGCCGAGCTCACCGGCCCAGGAGCCGATCATCTCATCGGGCGTGAGATCGCCGCGGTCGATGATTTTCAGCGCGGCGATGGTCTCGTTCACGAACATCTCCGAGCGCCGGCAGTCATAGGCGAGCGACACCAGCGATTTCAGCGTCGGCAGATTGCCCATGTTGGCGCCGAAATCGCTCTCGAGGCCCCAGAATGCGGCAATCACTGCCGGCGGCACGCCGTATTCCTTCTCGGCACGCGCGAACGCCGCTGCGTGTTGCTTGATGTGCTGTTGGCCGTTCTGCATGCGATAGGGCGCGGCCATGCGGCCGGCAAATTCGGTGAAGAGCTGGCCGAACACGCGCTGCCCGCGGTCGCGGTTGACGATGCCCTGGTCGTAGACGAGATAGGGCGAAGCCTCCGATATGGTTCGCTGCGACACGCCGGCAGCGATCGCCTGCTGTTTCACGTCAGCGAGGAAGCGATCGAAGTTCGCCCCATTGTGGCACGAGGCAGCGCGCGGCGAAGGCGCGGTCGGCTTCGGCGCCGGGGGTCTTGCGGGCGGCGGTGCGAACTGGGCAGAAGCGGTCGCGGAGCAAGCGAGGAGCGCGACGGCCGCGATTGCAAATCGGGTCTGGAGCATAGGGGTCCGGCGGGGAGGACAGGCGTGGATTCGCCCGAAGTCTAAAGCATGATCTCGAAAAGTGCGAAGCCGTTTTCCGAAAAGATCAGGCCTATCCAAACAACCGCATCAGCAGCGCCTTGCCGACGGGGAGCGCCTTGACGCCCTGGTAGGCGCGCACATACTCGCCGGCATAGAACGCCCTGATCGCATGCACGCGCGCGTCCATGCTCTCCTCGAAGCGCACCGCGAATCCGTCTGCGGTCCGCCGCACCACGATCGCGACGATCGAGCGGCCGTAGATCTGGCACTCGATCGTGCTGCCGGGCGCCGGCGGCGCGGGGTCGATCAGCCGGGCACCGGTGATCGAGATGTCGGCGAGCCGCGCCAGATGCGACCTGCCGTTCTGGTGCAGCAGCACCGGCTCGTTGCGATCAAAACGCTCCGCCTTGCGCTTGCGCGGCTGCTCGATGCAGACGAAGCAGACCACCGTGAGGATGATGGCGTTGTAGAGGCTCCACGCCAGCGCCAGCCCGCCATAGGCGATGTTCTCGCCGCGCAGATGCAGGAGGAAGGCATAGGCGATGGCCGCGAGCGTGATGACAAGCGCGGTGCCGTAGAGCCGCAGCAACGGCCATTCGACGAACCGCCGGCCGCGGTCACCGCCTTTCGCGGTGACCTTGAACTTGTGTCCTTTCGGCTTCAGGAGACCGGTTGTCACCGCCTTGAGCACGGCAGGCGCCGCGATGAGTTGCGAGACGTCCGTCATCATGGCGAGCGAGCGGCCGCGCGACAGCCAGGCCATGGCGAGACCGTGCCAGATATAGAACGGCAGAAAATAGCGCAGCAGCTCGATCAGGTCGGCCCGGACCGCCTTGATGCCGAACAGCAGGAATAGCCAGGGCACCACGAGGCCGGCAACTTTCCATGGGTAGACCGCGGCCCAGCTCATGAAAGCATCGACCAGCGAGAGCCGGTCGATGAAGGAAAGCTTCGACTGCCGCGACAGCGGCCCGCTGCGGCCGCGCACGATCTGCATCAGGCCGAGGCACCAGCGGCCGCGCTGGGTGATGTATTCCTTCAGCCCTTCCGGCGCGAGTCCGATCGTCAATCGCTCGTTGAGATAGATCGTCGTGAGACCGCATTCCTTCAGGCGCAGCGTGACGAGATAGTCTTCTGTCACCGAGTCGGTCGGGAAGCCGCCGATTCGCACGAGCCCGGCATAGCGGATGAGCGACGAGGTGCCGCAGCAGAAGGCGACGCCCCAGGCATCCTTCGCCGGCAGTAGGATATCGAAGAAGAAGCGTTGCTCGTCCGGCCAGACGTCGGTTGCGGCAAGGTTGGTCTGAATCGGGTCGGGATTGATGAAGTGCTGCGGCGTCTGCACCACCCCAACCGAGGGATCGTCCATCAGCGAGATGGTTCGCGCCAGGAAGTCGGGCCGCGGCACGAAATCCGCGTCGAGGAGGGCGACGAATTGCGGCGGCTCCGGCAGCGCGCCGACATGCCGGAGCGCATGGTTGATGTTGCCGGCCTTGGCGTGGCGGTTGTCGGGCCGCGCCAGATAGTAGCAGCCGAGCTCGCCCGAAAGCCGCCTCAGCCAGGGCCGCCGTCCGTCGTCGAGCACCCAGACGCGGTAATTGCCGTACTGCATGCCGGTGGCGCCGATGATGGTGCGCTCGAGGATCGAACGCTCCTCGTTGTAGGTGCAGATGAAGACGTCGATCAGCGGCGGGTGCGGATCTCTGGCCCGGCCGTCGATCCTGGCAGCCGTGGTACGTTCGCGCGTGCGGCTGAGAAACAGCAGCGACAGCGCGACCGCAACGAGCGAGGCGACCTCCAGCAGCATGAAGGGATAGCCGATCACGGCATCAGCCGTCAGATGCGGCAGCGGCAGCGTTGCCGTGACACGCCAGTGGAGATAGCGCAGCATGAGACCGAGCGAGGCGACGGCGAGCAACGAGCGTGCCATCGTGCTCTCGCGCCGGAGCAGCGGCACGATCGCCATGAAGGCGCCGAGCGCGATCAGCCCGGGGGTCAGCGCCGCCGTCATGGCGCGGTCTCTTGCCTCGCGAACACGACGCGGCCGGTGCGGCCCACCGTGCAGGCATGGGCAGCGGCATCGGCGAGCGCAACCGTCACGCGATACGGCTCCTTGCTCAGCGCATCGGGATTGATGGCGAGATTGGCGGGCGCGCCGGCGGCGCCGGTCAGGTTGACCACGGTGCCGGAGATCGGCGCGCCGCCGTCGTTCGGCTCGAACGTGGCGTGGTCGCCGAGCTGCAGGCGGTTATAGACGCTCTCGGTGACGTTGGCCGTGATGACGGCGCCGCTGCAGTCGAGCACCTTGAGCAGCGGCTGTCCGGCCTGCACGTCCTCGCCCGGTGAGGTCATCATCTCCCAGACGCGGCCTGCGACCGGGGTCTTGATGTCGGCCTCGGAGAGATCGGCAAAGCGCGCGTCCTCGGTGATGATCTCGCTGCCGAGCCAGGTGATCTCGGTGTCGATGCGCGAAAGATCGGCCTCGAGATCGTTCGCGCGCTGGCGCATCTCCTCCTCGCGCTGCACCGAGCTTGGCCGATCGTTATAGCTGTCGCCGAGGAACGAGCCGTTCTGCGCCGCGGTGAGCTCGACCTTGGCGGCATCGAGCCGCTTGCGCGCGCCGAGCTCGGTCTGCTGCGCCACCGAAAGCTCGCGCGTCAGCCGCGCGAGCTCGACGGTGGAGACGTTGCCGGTTTTCGCCAGCGACGAGGCGCGGTCGACGGCGGCGCTGGCCTCCTCCCGCCGCGCTGCGGCCGCCTCGATCGAGGTCTGGATCTCGGCGATGCGTGCTTCGAGCTGGAGCACGCGCCCGTCCCGGAACTGTGCGGCCTGCCGCGCGAGGTCCGCTTGCGCGGCCTGCGCCGTGGCGAGCTTGGCGGCGACGCTCGGCCGCTCGTTCTCGAGGCGCGACTTCTGCCGCCGGAGATCATCGAGCCGCGTGCGATCGCTGCGCGAGTTCGCCACGCGCAGCACGACGGTGCCGGCCTCGAGTCTGGCCTGGTCGTGGAGCGGAGCGGCGGCGGCCACGCGCCCCCCGATCGGCGCGCGCAGCGTGACGAGCCGGGAGTTCAGCACGGCCTCGACGCTGGAATTCTGCCACATTGCGCGCAATGGTAGCCAGCCGAACACGGCGACGATGGCGAGCCCTGCCGCGATCTTCATGCCGCGCCGCAGATGCAGCGAGCGCCGAGCCGGCGCCGGAGGTTCCGTCCGCGCATCGGGTCCGGGGCTGTGGTCCTCATGGGGGAGCAGCTCCTCGTGCAAGGTCTGTCGCAGGCTCTTGGCGTCACTTTTCGTGTCGTGAGCGGAGCTGTCGTCGACGGAAGCGGTGCGAGAGCGGTCCATCATGGCAGTCACCTTGCTGACGGGTGCGGGCGGAACCGGATAGTGCCCAAAGGACCGCTCGGCGTGCCCGGCTGGCGCCGATTAAGCCGAAGCTGCGCTTTCCAATGTTATAAACTACAGCGTGTGTTTTTGGGTAAATGCTGGTCAACTTTTAGTGACGTCGAAACGATGATCGCGCATCTCGCCGCGGCCGGGCGACGCACCAGCATGACCTTGCACCGACCCGCTGCTTTCCTACTTCGAGGGGCGCCGGCCAAAGGCGGTCGCCTTGGCAGGCCAGGGGAGACGGCCATGAACTATCTGCGTACCGCAATGCTTCTCGCCGGCCTCACCGCCCTGTTCATGGGCGTGGGCTATCTGATCGGCGGCGCGGGCGGCGCCATGATCGCGCTCGTGATTGCGGCCGCGACCAATCTCTTCACCTACTGGAACTCCGACCGCGCTGTGCTCTCGATGTACGGCGCCCATGAGGTCGATCGTCGCAGCGCTCCGGAGCTGGTCGATCTCGTCGCCGAGCTGGCGGGCCGTGCGGGCCTGCCGATGCCGCGCGTATTCCTGATGGACGAACCACAGCCCAACGCGTTCGCGACGGGGCGCAATCCCGAGAATGCCGCGGTGGCCGTCACCACGGGTCTGGTGCGCCAGCTCAGTCGCGAGGAGCTTGCCGGGGTGATCGCGCACGAGCTTGCGCATATCAAGCATCACGACACGCTGCTCATGACGGTGACCGCGACGATCGCGGGCGCCATTTCGATGCTGGCGCAGTTCGGCATGTTCTTCGGGGGCAACCGCGACAATAACGGTCCGGGCATCGTCGGCTCCATCCTGATGATGATCCTGGCGCCGCTCGGGGCCATGCTGGTGCAGATGGCGATCAGCCGGACCCGCGAATACGCCGCCGACGATCTCGGCGCGCGCATCGCGGGCCAGCCGATGTGGCTTGCCTCGGCGCTGCTCAAGATCGAGAGCGCGGCGCATCAGGTGCCGAATGTCGAGGCCGAGCGAAACCCTGCGACCGCGCACATGTTCATCATCAACCCGCTGTCGGGCCATGGCGTCGACAATCTCTTCGCCACCCATCCCTCGACGCAGAACCGCATCGCCGCGCTCCAGCGGCTCGCGGCCGAGCTCGGCACGCAAGCCGCGCCGTCCGTCGGCGCCAACGAGAACTATCCGGCGCATGGCCCGTGGGGCCGCTCGTCGTCGCGTGGCCCCTGGGGCTGACACGGAGATTCTGCCTCGTTTTGTGACCTGGCGCACAGAGGGCCTGCCCGGCCGGTGTTAACACCTCACCGAGAGTGTTCCTTCGAAAGGGGATGCGTGGCCGGGCCTTTGCCTGCCACCGTCGAAGATGACCAGAGCTGCCGTGCCATTGTTGATCGTCCTGGGCGTGGCCATTGGCCTGTCCACGCACACGGTCGTGAATTGCGGCGATGAGGACGACCCCGACATTTGCTCGGCGGTGATCGGCTTCTCGCCGTTGCGCGGCTCCCTGATCGCCTTCGCTTATGAGGGGCGCGGGCGGATCGCGCTGCGCCACGGCGACAATGGCCGGGCGATCACCGATTTCAGCGAGGCCATCCACCTCAATCCCAACAGGGCCTCGCTCTATCGCGATCGCGCGACGGCCTACCGGCAGAACGGCGAGCAGGAGCTTGCGATCGCCGATTATGACGAGGCGATTGCGCTCGATCCCAAACCCGCCGCGCCCTATCACGAGCGCGGCCTCGCGCTCGCTGCCAAGGGCGATCTCGACCGCGCGATCCTGAGCTACAGCACGGCGGTCCGCCTCGACCCCACAGACGCGCAGGCCCGCCTCGACCGCGGCCTTGCATTCCTCGCCCGCGGCCAGGCCGCTGATGCCGGCGCCGACTTCGAGGCGGCCCTCGCGCTGCCTCCCGGCAAGGATAGCCGGACCCACGACGCCGCGCGCGCCAAGCTCGCCGAACTCACGCATGCCGAGCCGACGCAGGTTTCGGCGCCGCGGCAGTGAAACTTGGTCGCGGCGAGCCACCCTCTCTCGCAAGGGAAAGCGAACAAAGCGCGACTACTTCGCCTTCTTGGCCTTCTTCGCCTTTGCAGCCTTCTTCGCCGGCTTTTCCTTCGCAGGCTTCTCCGCCTTGACCGCGACGGGCGTGCTGGCGACGAGCCGCATGGCGCGGGCGTAGCTGTCGGCGACGTTGTCTGCGGACATCTGAAGGCGCCTTGCGGCGGCGGTGGCCTGCTCCATGGTGGCCTTGGCCATCATCTTGAAGCGAGCGCCGGTCTCGTTGCCTTTGGCCTTGGCTGCAAGGCCGTTGAAGCGATCCCGCCGCTGCTTGGCGCGGGATATCAAGCCCGTATGCAGCTGTCTGGCCAATTGCCGGATCACGACATCCAGGTCGGCGTCCGCCATGTCTTCCATCCCTTTCGAAACAGTCCCAATCGATGCGGCCGGACTATGCAGATCAGCCCCCACCTTGGCAATTCCCGGCGGGCCGTCATCCGCAGCTTCCGGCACCCAAAACAAAAAGCCGCGCTTTTCACGCGGCTTTTTGCGAATCTGTCGGGCCCGTTATTTCAGCGAGGCGACCGGTCCGCTCGAAGCCGCTGCCGGATCGGGGTCGAAGCCGAACACGCCGACCAGATATTTGTAATAGTCCGGCATCTTCTCCTTGAGTGCTTCGCGGGTCTTCGGGTCCTGGTAATCGCTCTTGCCGGCCAGGAAGATGCTGGCGGTCACCGCAAAGAACTCCATGTGATTCTTCATCGCATAGGCGTCCTTGGGCAGGAGATCCTTGGACTTGGCATAAGCGTAATAGCTGATCACGCCCTTGTTGGCGTAGCCGTCCGGCAGCAGCCTCGCGTGATAAGCGTGCAGCATCTCATGCAGCAGCACGGCCTCCTTCTCGTAACGCATCATGTCCGGCCGGACCATGATCACGCCGAGGCCGGAATCGACGGCGAGGTCGACCGCATTCGGGTTGGTCCAGCGTTGCGTGTCGTGGTCCCACACCGTCAGCGTCCGCGGCGTGCTGCGCTGGAGGTCCGGCGTGACCCGGCCGTAGCACGCGGTCGCGGCGCCCTCGTCGAGACAGGCGAGCTCGCTCGCGATGATCGGAACGGTGCGGAAGAAGCGCATCACGCGCGGCGAGAGGCCGGCGGCCTCCACGACGTCGATCTGCTGCTTCAGATTATCGGCGAGCTTGTCGAGGTCCTTGCGATCGGACGCCTCCGACAGGTCGAACATGTAGCCGCGATAGCTCTGAAACCCCGGCGGCAGCTTCGCGGCAGCGGCCGATGCGACGTCGAGAGAGCCGGCGTGGGACGGATTGGCGAACAGCGCGCCGACAATGGTCGCGGTCAGCAGCAACGCAATGCGCATATGAACCCCCTGATGTCACTTCACGCGGCAGGATAGGCTGCCGTTGTTTGCGAAAAGTGAGTGGGGCGAGACTAAGCCAGCGATGTTGAGGCGTGCTTAAATCCCGGTTGCAGATCGGCGGCGCGGGTTAGGGCAGGGTTAACCAAGCCGTAGATCGCAGGCGCGCTTGGGCGTAGCATGCTCTCGGGCACCACGCCCACATCGATAGGGAGGATGCCATGTATGCCGCCATCCGTCAGGCCAAGGCGAAGAGTGGAAGCGCCGAAGAGCTGGCGCGCCGCATCAAGGACGGCGCCGTTCCGATCATCAGCGACGTCGACGGCTTCAGGGCCTATTACGTGGTCTACGCCGGCGACGACACGGTGACCGCGATCTCCATCTTCGACAAGTTCGAGCAGGCCGAGGAGGCGAACAAGCGCGCCATCGCCTGGATCGAGAAGGACCTGGGCTCGCTGCTCGCAGGGCATGCGAGCGCTGCGGCGGGGCCGGTGATCGTGCATACGCTGGCGTGAGTCTCGTCGTTGCGAGGAGCGAAGCGACGAAGCAATCCAGTTTCCGGAGACAGCCTGGATTGCTTCGCTTCGCTCGCGATGACGAGACGGAGGAGAGAGCGTGCCTCACAGCTCCCTCGCATTCGAGAACGCGAAACTCGACACCCTTCTCGTCGTCTCGTCCAGGATCAGCGTGCGCGTGATCGGCGGCTCGGCGCGCTGGGCGCAGTTTTCGCGCTCGCAGAGCCGACAATTGACGCCGATCGGCGTGCCCTCGGTTTTCTCGAGATCGATGCCGGCGGCGTAGGTCAGGCGTGCGGCGTGGCGGATCTCGCAGCCGAGTCCGATGGCGAAGCGCGGCTGCGGCAGCGGGTGCGGTGCGACCGGACGACGCACCATCTGCGCAATCGAGAAATAGCGCGTGCCGTCGGACAGTTCGATCACCTGCTTCAACAGGCGATCGGGCGTGTCGAAGGTCGAGTGCACGTTCCACAGCGGACAGGTGCCGCCGAATTTCGAAAACGGGAAGGTGCCGGACGAAAACCGCTTCGACACGTTGCCGGCATTGTCGACGCGCAGCAGGAAGAACGGGATGCCGCGAGCGTTTGGGCGCTGCAGCGTGGTGAGGCGATGGCAGACCTGCTCGAAGCCGGAATTGAAGCGCTGGGCCAGCACGTGGATGTCGTAATTGAGCGCTTCGGCCGCCGCGAGGAAGGCCGGGTAGGGCATCATCACGGCTGCTGCAAAATAATTGCCGAGCGTGATCCGGAACAGCCGCCGCGGCGCGTCATCGAGCGGGCCGGCGCGACCGATGATGGTCTCAAGGGCTTGCGCGCATTCCCCTAAGCCGAGCTGGAAGGCGAGCTGGAAGGCTCGACCGGGTGGATCCACCAGCTCCGAGATCAGGAGCTGGCGGCGGTGGCGATCGAAACGACGCAGCGTCTCCCGCATCACGTCGACGGGCATGATCCGGGTCTGGATCGAATGCTTTTCGCGAAGGCGCGTGACGAGCGCCGCATAGAGTTCCTCGGCCGGGACGTTCAGTTCGTCGCGCAGGTTTTCCGCGGCCTGTTCGAGCTCCGGAAAATAATTGCGGTTGGCCTCGATCAGCTCGCGCACGCGCTCGACCGGATTGGCCTCGTAGCGCGTGCCGACGTCGCGGTCCGCCATTTGCGCGGCCGCCAGCGTCTCGCCCTGGCGGGCCTCAGTATAGGCGGCATACAGTCGTTGCAGCGCATGGGTGACCCCGGGGCAGAGCTCGGCGAGGTCGCGCAGCTCCTGCTTGGGAACGTCGATCTGGCGGAACAGCGGATCGGAGAAGATCTCGTTGAGCTCGGCGAAGAAGCGGTCCTCGTCGGCGGTGGCGAGGTCGCGCAGATCGAGGTCATAGGTCTCCGCCAGCCGCAGCAGGATCTGCGCCGTCACCGGGCGCTGGTTCCGCTCGATCAGATTGACGTAGCTCGGCGAGATCCCGAGCCCCTCGGCAATCTGGGTCTGCGACAGCCCCAATTGCTGGCGGATCCTCCGGAAGCGCGGGCCGACGAACAGTTTCTTCCCGGATTCGGCGGGCATTGTCAGGTCTCCAGAGTGGTCAAGGTCAGCATTTCTGACCTATAATTCACAAAATTTACAAAATTACATCTACTACATGTTCTGATGTTACATGACATCACCATTCAATTACAAGGGATCTGTACGAACTTCTGTTTCTGGCGTTTATCTCACGCCACGCATTTCGCAATGCATTGTCAAAAATGTCGATGACGGGCATCGCTCCGTCATCCGTCGAGAAGGATAAGGCACATGAACTACCAGCCTCGCGGCATCAGCACCCTCCAGGGCCCGGCTTCCTATCAGAGCGAAGTCGAAGCGGCCCAGGCGCTCCTTGAGACCCAGCCGACCTGGAACGGCGTGTCAGCCGAGGCCGTCGCCCGCATGCGCCTGCAGAACCGCTTCAAGACCGGTCTCGACATCGCCCGCTACACCGCGGCGCTGATGCGGGCCGACATGGCGGCCTATGACAAGGATCCGACCAAGTACACCCAGTCGCTCGGTTGCTGGCACGGCTTCATCGCCCAGCAGAAGCTGATCTCGGTCAAGAAGCACTTTGGTGGCAAGACCGATCGCACCTATCTCTACCTCTCCGGCTGGATGATCGCGGCATTGCGCTCCGAGTTCGGACCGCTGCCCGACCAGTCGATGCACGAGAAGACCGCGGTGCCGGCGCTGATCGAGGAGCTCTACACCTTCCTTCGTCAGGCGGATTCCCGTGAGCTCAACGATATCTTCCGCGCGCTCGACAAGGCGCGCAAGGAAGGTGACAAGACGCGCGAGAAGGAGCTGATCGCGAAGATCGACAACTTCCAGACCCATGTCGTGCCTGTCATCGCCGACATCGACGCGGGCTTCGGCAACGCCGAGGCGACCTATCTTCTCGCCAAGAAGATGATCGAAGCGGGCGCCTGCGCGCTCCAGATCGAGAACCAGGTCTCCGACGAGAAGCAGTGCGGTCACCAGGACGGCAAGGTCACGGTTCCGCACGAGGTGTTCATTGCCAAGATCCGCGCCTGCCGCCATGCTTTCCTCGAGCTCGGCGTCGAAGACGGCATCATCGTCACCCGGACCGACTCGCTCGGCGCTGGTCTCACGCAGCAGATCGCCGTGAGCCACAAGCCGGGCGACATCGGCGACCAGTACAACAGCTTCCTCGATTGCGAGGACATCACCGCGGAGAACGCCCGCAACGGCGACGTCATCATCAACCGCAACGGCAAGATGATGCGCCCGAAGCGGTTGCCCTCGAACCTCTATCAGTTCCGTCCCGGCACGGGCGAGGACCGCTGCGTGCTCGACAGCATCACCTCGCTGCAGAACGGCGCGGACCTGCTCTGGATCGAGACCGAGAAGCCGCATATCGAGCAGATCGCCAAGATGGTCGACCGCATCCGTCAGGTCGTCCCGAACGCCAAGCTCGCCTACAACAACTCGCCGTCGTTCAACTGGACCATCAACTTCCGTTGGCAGGTCTATGACGCGTGGAAGGAGGCGGGCAAGGATGTCAGCAAGTACAGCCGCGCCGAGCTGATGAAGCCGGAATACGACGATACTCCGCTGGCCATCGAAGCCGACGAGCGCATCCGCACCTTCCAGGCGGACTCGGCCAAGCGCGCCGGCATCTTCCACCATCTGATCACGCTGCCGACCTACCACACGGCCGCGCTGTCCACCGACAACCTCGCGAAGGAATATTTCGGGGAGCAGGGCATGCTCGGCTACGTCAAGAACGTGCAGCGCCAGGAGATCCGTCAGGGCATCGCCTGCGCCAAGCATCAGAACATGGCCGGCTCCGATATCGGCGACGACCACAAGGAATACTTCGCAGGTGAAGCTGCCCTCAAGGCGGGCGGCGCCCACAACACGATGAACCAGTTCGGCTAACGCCACTCAACAGGAGACTGACAATGACCAAAGGCAGCAATTTCTGGGTGATCGGCGGCGAGTTCGGCTCGATGAACTTCCACAAGCTCGTCGAAGGCTCGGCCCAGGTTCAGGGTCCTTTCAAGACCCGCAAGGAGGCCGAAGACGCCTGGCGCTCGGTTTCGGAAGAGAACCGCCACAAGGCCGGCGTCCGTTTCTCGATCGTGGAAGAGCCGTCGCGGGTTTCGGCCTGACGGCTGCCTGACAAATAGAAGAAAACGTCCAAGGACGGAGGGTCCCATCCGGCGCAAGCCGGCTGGGATCGTCTGTTTTTGGCACACATGGATGGCCTGTGGGCGCTGTAAGTATCTGGAATTGTGGCCCTTTGCGGAGGTCATGGTTGCTGATAGGTTAACGGCGTCGAGTAAGGACGAGGCCGACAATGTCAGAGCCCGAGACCAGCGGTATCAATCCCGGCCAGCCCCGCCCGGTGCGGCTGCGCGATGCGCTGTTGCGCGCGCGGATCGAGGCCGCTGATCGGACCGGGGTCGTCGTCGACCTCCGGGATGCCGAGGTGGCACGGCTCGAAATCCTCAACGACGCGCTCGATCCCCTGTTCGCGCAGGTGCCGGACAAGATCGATTTGTTCGACCGCGGCATCAGCCAGGGCGATACGCCGAGACTCTGGATCGACGTCGTCGCCCACATCATCATGGGCCGCGACAAGCGGCAGTACCGCTTCGTCCAGGACACCCGCTTCGGCCGCATCGTGCTCGCCGAATCGCACGACACTTCCGTCATCGTCGAAGCCGTCACCGACTACGTCGCCCGCCGCATGATCGAGCGCGAGCATGCGATGGTCGTGCCATCGGAGCCGAAGCCCGAGGTTGCGGAGCCACCGCGCCGCTCGCGCGTCTGGCCGTTCGTGCTCGGATTCATTCTCGGAGCCGCCGCACTGTTCGGCCTCGCCCTGCTCGCGGAATTGCGGAGCTGGTGACAATCCTTCAGCGACCTACACCAGCCGTGCGCGCTTGATCTCGCGGACCTGCATGGCGTGATCGATGCTTCGCACGATCTGCTCGCAGCGCCAGCCGGCATTGTCCTTCTCGATTCTGAACAGATTGTAGGCTGCCGCCGGATAGTGCCCGTGTGCGAGCGCGGACGCCGACGGCACGCCGATCGCGGGAATGTTGCCGTTGCGGCCTTCGAACCACATCGTCGAGTGGATGTGGTCGTGCCCGTGCAGGACCAGTTCGACGCCGTGACGCTTGAGCAGCGCAAGCAGCGCAGCCGAGTCCGTCAGCCGCTTCTGGCGCGCGTCGGATTTCAGCGGGTGATGCACCAGCAACACCCGGAAGACGTCCTCGGCCGCGAGCTGGTCGAGCACGCGTTCGAGATCGACGAGTTGATCGCGTCCGAGCGTGCCCGTCGCCATCAAGGGTGCGGTCGGCACCGCGCTGGAGAGGCTGATCAGTGCGGTCGGCCCGCGGCGGCGCAGGCTCGGAAAGCCGACCCTGCCGTCGTCGCTTGTGAGATAAGGCGCGAAGGTCTCCCCAAAGCGGTGATACGTGGCCCGGACATAGGCATCGTGATTGCCCGGGATCGTCGTGACGCGGTCGGGCGGGCCGACCTCGTCGAGCCAGGCGCGGGCGGGCGCGAACTCCGCCTCCATCGCCAGGTTGACGAGATCGCCTGTGACCGCGATGTGGTCGGGCGCCTGCGCCCGCAGATCGGCGACCAGCGCGTCGAGCACCTCGCGGCGCTGGTATTTGTGGCGGTTGCGCGACCAGTTGACATAGCCGAGCACACGCTTGCCGGCGAGCTCGATCAGCCGCGGCTTCGGCAGGGGCGGCAGATGCGGGTCGGACAGATGGGCGAGCGTGAAAGGTGCCGAGAAGGATGTCATCGCGCGCGATTGCCTCGCTATTCCCTTGCTGTAATGGCAAGGTCGCGCCAACTGCGCAAGCGAAGCCTGAAAAGGCGCATCATGAGAGGCCGATGGGGAAGCGCCTGGACGAGATCCGACGGAGATTCGAGCCGCTGCTGCGGCACGTCTTCCACGCCTATTTCCTGGTGGTGCGTGGCATGACCCTGGGCGTCCGCGCCGTGGTGCTCGATGCCGACAACAAGGTGTTTCTGGTCAAGCACAGCTACGTCGCGGGCTGGTACCTGCCCGGTGGCGGCGTCGACTTTGGCGAGACCATGGAACAGGCGATGCGCCGCGAGCTCAAGGAGGAGGGCGATATCGACGTGACCGGGGAAGCCGTGCTGCACGGCATCTTCCTCAACAGCCATATCTCCCGCCGCGACCACGTCGCGGTCTACGTGGTCAGGCATTTCCGGCTGGACCGGCTGCCTGCGCCGAACCGCGAGATCATCGAATGCGGCTTCTTCGACCCCGCTGCGCTGCCGGAGGGCACGACGCGGGGCACGCGGCTGCGCATCGCGGAAGTGCTCGACGGCAAGCCGGTGTTGGCGACGTGGCGGTGAGGGGTCCATCGACTTTGGCAGGCATAGGTGATAGATCGCGCGAAGTTTCCAGGCTTCCACGTTTCGGGCTGTCGACATGAGCACGCAAATGCCGGTTGTCGGCGAACGGAATGTTTCGTCCGATCTCGAGCTCACCATTTTGATGCCGTGCCTCAACGAGGCCGAGACGCTCGCGACCTGCATTGCCAAAGCACAGTCGTTCCTTCGGCGGACAGGGGTCGCCGGCGAGGTGTTGATTGCCGACAACGGCAGCACCGACGGCTCGCAGGATATCGCCAGGCGCGGAGGCGCACGCGTCGTCGACGTTCCCGTTCGCGGCTACGGGGCTGCGCTGCGGGCCGGGATCGCGACGGCGCGCGGCAGCTATATCGTGATGGGCGACGCCGACGACAGCTACAGCTTCGACCGCATCGACGCGTTCCTGGAGCGGCTGCGCGCGGGTGACGACCTGGTGATGGGCAACCGGTTTCGCGGCGGCATAGAACGAGGAGCGATGCCGTTTCTCCATCGCTATCTCGGCAATCCCGTCCTGAGCTGGTTTGGACGGCTCTTCTTCGGTTCGGGGCTTGGCGACTTTCACTGCGGCATGCGCGGCTTCTCCAAGGCCGCAGTGTCGCGGCTCGATCTGCGCACGACCGGGATGGAATTCGCAAGCGAGATGGTGGTGCGAGCGACCCTCGTCAGACTGAAGATTTCCGAGGTGCCGACCACGCTGTCGAAGGACGGACGATCCCGTCCGCCGCACCTGCGGACGTGGCGCGACGGCTGGCGTCACCTCAAGTTTCTGCTGCTGTATTCACCGAGATGGCTGTTCTTCTACCCTGGCGCGCTTCTGGTTGCGGTGGGCACTGCGCTCAGCGGCCTGCTTTTCTTTGGGCCGATCAGAATCGGTGGAATAGGATTCGACATTCGCACGATGCTGGTTGCGTGCACCTGCCTGATCGTGGGCATCCAGGCCATCTGCTTTGCGACGATTGCCCGCAGATTTGCAGCGGATTTGAACCTTCTTCCGTCGCCACGACTTGGCCGCGTCATCGACGCGTTCACGCTCGAGCGTTTCGTCTTTGGCGGCGCTGCGATCCTTGTGATCGGGATCGTCGGCCTGATCACGGCGGTGGCCAGGTGGGGTGAAGTCAATTTCGGATCGCTTGACGTCTCGAGCCTGCTTCGGGTGGTGGCTCTCTCCACGACCGCGATCACCGTCGGTGCCCAGCTGGTCTTTACGGGCTTTCTCGCCGGCCTCATGTCGATCAAGCAGTCGTAAGCACGCGTGTGCTCCGGGATTCAGTGGAAAGTCGATGAAAATTCTCAAGCTCGCTTTCGGCCTGGTCTGCCTGCTGATCCTTGCCGGCAATATGCGCACGTTGTCGCGCTGGACCGAAGCGCGCGGCGTCTATGACGACGTCTGCTATCTGCGTCAGGCTCACCTGTTTCAGCTTTATGGGGTCGGCGGCCTCGATACGGACGTCTCCCGAGACGGGGATCACTTCCTGGCGCGCAAGCTGAAGGAGATCGGCTTTCCGCAAGACAGGCTCGCGCCGTGCCATCCGCCGGCCAAGAGCGGCAAATACGTCTTGCAATATCCACCGGGAACCGGATTTCTGCTGGCTCTCTTTCCGGAAGGGCAGCAGGTGGTCCCGCTTTATGCGGCTGCGAGCCTGATCGTGACAGGTTTCGCGCTGCTCGGCATCTTCGCCGCGCGGTCCGCTCAGACAGTCGTTGGAGCGGGCGTGTTCGGCGCCCTTGCCGTGTACATGATGATCAATCCGACGAAGGCCAGTTATTCCATGGCCCCGACGATGGCGATCTGCGCCGCCGCGGGGTATCTGACGGCGCATTGGCTGGCCATGGGCGAGCGTGAAAAATGGTCGGTATCGTTGATCGGTCTCCTGCTCGGATTGTCGGTCAATTTCAGACTGCCAAACCTGTTCCTGGTCGCAGGCTACGTTCTGTACCTGGGCATCGCATTCCTCCGCGCGCGTACCGGCGCATCATTCGTGCGAGGGTTGATCTTTTGTCTCGCCTATGTCGCCGGCATGATACCGACCTTGGTTGCCAACGCGATCAATGCCGGCAGTCCATTTGCGACGACCTACGGTTCGGAGGATGCCATCGGACCCGAATTCAACCTGGAAATTCTCGGCCATTATCTGCATGACCTGCAATTCGGGCTGATACTGCTCGCGATCGGATCGACCGCGTGGCTGCTGCGGGTCGGCGACAACGGAGCACGGCAGGTCGCCCTCCTCGTCGCCGGCAATCTCCTGGTCAATCTCTTCTTCTTCCTGAGCCACCCGATTTTCACGCCCTACTACGTGGTTCCGGTCACCATGCTCTCGCTGTGGAGCGTTTGCTTCACCGGTGTCATGCGGCCGCCCCGGTTCGCCAGGGAGGGGCAGCTCGGATAGGTGGACTGCGACCCCGCTCCGGTGGACCTTGGCCTTTCCAGATGCTACTGCGCTAGCCGACATGAACGATCTCGCAATCACCATCAGTCCCGAAGCGCCGGGCGACGCCCAGGCAATCGAGCGGCTGCACGAGCGGACGTTCGGCCCGGGCCGTTTCGTGCTCAGCGCCTATCGCATCCGCGAGCACGTCGATCACCTGCTCGACGTCTCCTTCACCGCCCATATCGGCACGCTGCTGGTTGGCTCCGTCAGGCAATTGCCGGTCATGATCGGCGAGACACCCGCGCTGCTGCTCGGACCCCTCACGGTCGAGCCGCCGTTTCGCAGCCGCGGCATCGGCCGCATGCTGATGGAGCGGGCCTTGAAGGATGCGAAGGACAGAGGGCATCGCATCGTGCTGCTGGTCGGCGACGAGCCCTATTACAGCCAAGTCGGCTTCAGGCCGGTCGAGAAGGGCCGCGTTACCATGCCGGGCCCGGTCGATGCCGCGCGTATCCTGGTGTTCGAGCTCGTTGACGGCGCGTTTGCGGGCGTCTCGGGCACCGTCGCTCCCGACTGGAGCAAGGCGCGGGGATAGCGCACCAAGCACGGCTCGAGGCTTACATGTTCCGCGTGACGGCCGATACTTTGCAGGCCTATGTCGATTTCGATCCGGAGCGAAAGCGCGATCTGATCGCGCTGCATGAGCTGGTCGTATCGGCCGCTCCAGCCCTCAAGCGCTACTTCCATCGCGGAACGCCGGCGGGAGAGGCGGGAATGCGCATGAGGATGATCGGCTATGGAAAGTTTCGCTACGCGGTCAGGTCAGGAACAAGCGTGGAGTGGCCGGCGATCGGCGTTGCGCTCCAGAAAAGCTACATCAGCGTCTATGTGGCGGTGACCCGACACGGCGCGCCGGTCGTATCCCATTATGCCGGAAAGCTCGGCGAGCTACGGCTCGGACACAACAACTTCAGTTTCGAGCGCTTCGACGACCTCCAGCATGATGCGGTATCGGCCCTGGTCGCCGAGGTTGCCGGCATCGTCAAAGCCGATCCTGAGAATCCCGTTCGCTACATGCAGGGCTCGTAATCTGCCGGGGCCCCCTGTGATTCCAAAGCTTTGAATGCGAAAGCCTGACCCGCTATACCGTCGGCGCGGTTTATGCCAAAAACCGGTGGCGAAGCTGACAAAGGATTCTTGAAGTTTGGCCGCACCCAAGAAGGGCGCCCCGCCCGCGGAACGCCAGAACGGGATTGATCGGACCATCGATCTCCTGGAAGCGCTGCTGCATTTGCGCGCGCCGTCCAAGCTCAGCGAGCTCGCCAAGCAAATGGGCGCGCCGCGGTCGACGGTCTATGCCATCGCCAACCGCCTGATCGAGGCGGACCTGCTCGAGAGTGTCGGCGACGGCGGTCAGGTCTATTTCGGCAAGGCCGTGCACCTCTATGGGCGGGCCTATGCGGAGGCCAATCCCCTGCATCGCCGCTGCCGGGAAGCGCTCGACCGGCTGGCGACCCAGCACAGCGCGACAGCGCAACTCTGCGCCTTGCGCGGCCGCAAATATGTGGTGGTCGATACCAGGGATGGGTCGGGCCTGTTCAGGATCACGACGGATGTTGGCGTCGAAGTGCCGCTGCCGTGGACCGCATCCGGCCGGTTGCTGCTGGATCACATGAGCCCGGCGGAGATCCGCGCGTTCGTTCCGAAAGAGGATTTTCGCCTTCCGGACGGCCGCATGCTCGACATCGACGATTTCATCAGGGACGTGGCGCGCGCGCGGCGTGACGGCAAATGCGTGACGACGGCGCTGTCCGACCGGTTCACGTCATGTCTTGCCGCGCCCGTTCGTGACAAGAAGGGTGTCGCGGTCGCGACGCTTTGCTTCGTCGTGCCTGCGGATTCGGTGAAGGAGCGCAGGGCTGCGCTGCTCGACGATTTGGTCGCCACCGCAACCGAACTCTCGGACAATCACTGATTCATTGACCAGCAGCGCGACGGCCGATGCCGCTGTTGCTCTCGTCGCGGCCGAATCTGCGTGGAGGCCAGGCATTCTCGCATGTCCGCTCTTGACATCGTGTCGCGGGACTATCTAACGTGACGCTATAAGATAATACAGTCTACTATAAGAGACAATTTGGGTGCGGGCGCGGCGAGCTTTCCGGTTCTTTGTGTCGGGGAGCGGCGCGATCCTGCGTTTCCAGGCGAGGATTCAAAATGGCGAAGGCAGGCCAACAGGTACCCGGGCGACGCTGGCTGATCGGTTGTCTCCTCGGCGTCGGAATTCTCATCAACTACATCGATCGCGTCGGGCTCTCCGCCGCGACGCCGGAGCTCACCAAGGAGCTCGGACTCACCGCCACCGACATCGGGCTGCTCGGCAGCGCGTTCTTCTGGACCTATTCGCTGCTGCAAGTCCCCGGCGGCATGGTGCTCGACCGCTTCGGCGTCACCACGGTCGGCCGTGCGTCCAGCTTCCTCTGGGCCGTTGCCGCCACCATCACCGCGCTCGCCAGCGGTCTCTGGGGCATCGCCGCGGCGCGCCTGTTGCTCGGCGTCGCGGAGGCGCCGGCGTTTCCGGCCAGCCAGAAGGCAACCGGTCACTGGTTTCCGCTCGACGAACGCGCGCGCTCGACCGCGATCTTCGATTCCGCTGCAAAGTTCTCCAACGTGATCGGCGTGCCGCTGGTCGCCTATGTGATCTTTCTCTATGGCTGGCGCTGGGGCTTTGGCGTCACCGCGCTGCTGAGCTTCCTGTATTTCGTCGCCTATTACCTCATCTACCGGAATCCGAGCGAGGATCCGAAGCTCTCGAAGGCGGAGCATGACTACATCATCACCGGGGGCGGCACGCCAGAAGGTCCGGCCACGGCGGGACAGAGCCGCATGCTCGGTTATCTCCTGCGCAACCGCAAGGTCTGGGGGCTGACCATCGGCTTCTCCGCCTATGGTTACACCTTCTATCTCTTCCTCACCTGGTTGCCGGGCTATCTCGCCCAGACCATGCACATGAACCTGATGTCGGCCGCGGGCTATTCGACGATCCCCTGGATCTTCGCGACGTTGTCGGACCTGCTGATCGGCGGCTTCCTGGTCGATCATCTGATCGCGCGCGGCTACGACTCGACGCGCGTGCGTCAGTCGGTGATCATCGTCGGCATGCTGATGGGGCTCGCCGTGATCGGTGCCGCCTTCACCGTGAAGCCGGGCTGGGCGCTGCTGTGGTTGTCGATCGCGATCTCGGGGCTATCGGCCGCGGCGCCCGTCGGCTCCTCGATCGTGTCGCTGATCGCGCCGAAGGGCGGGGCAGGAACCGTCGGCGGCATTCTGAATTTCACCAACAACATGATGGGCGTGCTCGCGCCGATCGTGACCGGCATCGTGGTCGACTGGACTCAATCCTTTGCCGGGGCTTTCATGATCGCAGGTGTCGTGCTGCTGATCGGCATCTTCTTCTATGTCGTGGTGCTCGGGCGGATCGAATCGATTCCCGATCTCGCCGAGGCGCCGTTGCCAAACGCCGTGCCGGTGCACTGAGGAGGGGGCATGCCCCAGAATTCCGAGAGCAAGGATACGGTCATCCGCAATGCCCGGCTGATCGACGGCACCGGCGCGCCGTGGTTCGAGGCCGATTTGCGCATCGGCGGCAGCCGAATCGCTGCGATCGGCGCCGCCTTGCCTGCTGATGGGGCCGATGTCATCGACGCGCGCGGATGCTATCTCGCGCCCGGCTTCATCGACGCCCATTGCCATGACGATTTGATCTGCCTGCGCGAGCCTGACAGACCGGAGAAGGTGTTGCAGGGCGTGACCACGCTCGTGGTCGGCAATTGCTGCTTCTCGCTCTATCCGTCGACCGCAGCCTCAGCCGAGATGCTGCGCCTGCACTTTTCGGGTCTCGCCGGCGAGACCCAGGCGAACGAAGTGTTCGACAGCTTCGACGGCTATCGGCGCGCCCTGGAAGGGCCGGGCGTGGCGCTCAACCTCGTCTCCCTGGTCGGACATGCCGCGATCCGGCTCGCCGTGCTCGGTTACGAGCGCCGCGCGGCGAGCGGCGAGGAGATCGCGACGATGCAGGCGCTGCTGGCACAGCAGCTCGCGCAAGGCGCGGCCGGCCTGTCGCTCGGCCTCGTCTATCCGCCGAGTGCCTTTGCCGACGCCGATGAACTGATCGCGCTGGCAGAGACCGTCAGGGCACATGGCAAGCTGCTCACCGCGCATATCCGCAGCTATGAAGCAGGCCTGCTGCATTCCATCGACGAGTTCATTGCGATCCTGCGCGCATCAGGCGCGGCGGGGCTGCTGTCGCATTTGCAATCGGCGGGCAAGCCGAACTGGGGCGCGATCCCCAGGGCGCTCGACCGGCTCGAGGCCGCACGTGCCGAGGGGATCGACATCTCCTTCGACATGTATCCGTATCCCGCCGGCAGCTCCTACATGCTGCAATTGCTGCCGCCGGCCGCGCTCGAAGGTGGCATCGACGCGCTGCGCGAACGGCTGCGCGATCCCGTCAAGCGCGAGGCGCTGCGCGTGCTGGTGGAGGAGGGCGATCCCGATCCGCATGCGGCGCAGTCCAAGATCGTGCTGATCGGCTGGCACAATGTGCGCATCTCCGGCACCGGCAATCCCGCGCTGAAGCCGCTCGAGGGCAAGTCGATGGTCGATGCCGCGCGCGAGCTCGGCATCTCGCCGTTCGATCTGATGGTCCGCTGCATCGAGCAGGACCAGGGCCAGACCGGCATCATCATGTTCCAGCTCGACGAGGCCGATCTGCGCGCGGCCTTCACCCATCGCCTGCACATGGTCGGCTCCGACGGCATTCCGCGTCCGGGCACCAAGCCGCATCCGCGCGCCTATGGCAGCTTCCCGCGTGTCGCGGGCCGGCTGACGCGCGAGCAGGGCTGGTTCACGCTGGAAGATGCCGTGCGTCGGATGACCGCGATGCCCGCGCAGCGCTTCGGCCTGTCCGACCGCGGCATCTTGCGGCCGGGCATGATCGCCGATCTCACGCTGTTCGACGAGACCATCATGGACAAGGCGACCTTCGAGACGCCGACGGAAATGCCCGCAGGCATCCGCTCGGTCTTCGTTGCCGGCAAGGCCGTGGTGGCGGATGGACACAGCACCCTCGCACGGCCGGGCCGGGCCCTGGTCACGGGATGACGGCCCCGCCGTTTTAGTCTTCACACACAGGACGATACCAATGACGCTGATACGATACGGCGCGGCCGGCGGCACCGGCACGGGCGGCCAGCACCTTCCCTTTGCCCGCGCGGTGCAGGCCGACGGCTGGCTCTACGTCTCCGGCCAGACGCCGATGGAGAACGGTGAGGTGATCGAGGGCGGCATCATCCCGCAATCGCACAAGGCGATCCGCAACCTGCTCGCCATCCTGGCTGAAGCCGGCTATGAGCCCAAAGATGTCGTGCGCTGCGGCGTCTGGCTGGATGATCCCAGAGACTTTCAAAGCTTCAACAAGGTCTTCGCCGAGTATTTCGGCGCCAATCCGCCGGCGCGGGCCTGCGTGGTGTCGAGCATGGTGGTGGATTGCAAGGTGGAGATCGACTGCGTCGCCTATCGCAAGTGAGGCGCCCTGGAGGTCGGGGCCAGCAGGCCCCGACGCACGCATGACGCACAGCTAGAACCGCTGCGACATTCCGACGTAGAAGCCGCGCCGCGGTCCGTATTGCGGGGCGAACACGCCGATGCCGGAGCCGTCGCGGATCTGGTAAATCGTGTCGAATACGTTGACCACGTCGAACCGCAGCGTCGTCGGCTTGTTCGGTGCGACGATGTTGAAGTCGTGCGACAGGCCGAGATTCACCTGGGTGTAGCCGGGCAGATGATCGGTGTTGGCAAAGCCCGAGCGCAGGCCGCTGCCATAGACCATCGACACGCTGTAACGCGTGCCGTCCCAGAGATAGGAGGCGCCGGCCGACCCTGACAGCATCTGCGCGTGGTCGGTGTAGATGTAATGGCCTGCGATATAGGCGAGCTCGTCTGCGCCGAACAGATACTGGTTCGAGACCACGTTGCTCGCGATCTGCTTGGCCCAGGCGAGATTGGCGTAGGCGCTGAAATTGCCGTTCTTGTAGGTCGATTTCAGCTCGACCCCGACATTCTCGCCGCGATCGTAGTTGAAGCCGCTCAGCACATAGGCTGCGCCGAACTGGCCGTCGTCGAGCAGGTCGCGCGCCTTCTTGTAATAGGCGTCGGCGCCGACTTCGAGACCAGGGATGGGATACACCTTCTGCATCACCCCGACGTCGAACACGTGCGAGCGTTCGGGGAGCACCGGGCTGTTCTGCCCGACCTCCGGCGTTTGCGTGTTGACGGGCGCACCTGGCGGCGTCACCAGCGCGAGATTGACGGGTGCCGCGATCACCTGCGAGGGCGGGGTGAAGTTGCGCGCATAGCCAGCGCGGAATGTGGTGCCGTCGAACGGCTTCCAGGTCAGGCTGACGCGTGGGCTGAGCTGGTTGGCATCGACATATTGAACCATCTGGTCGAAGCGCAGGCCGGCATTGAGGGTCAGATTATTGGTGATCTTCCACTCGTCCTGGACGTAGGTCCCGATCAGCCAGCCGGTCTTGGCGCTGGAATCGAATACCGAGAATGGGGCATCGATCGTGCCGGCGCCGGGATCGGCGGGATCGGCCAACGGCAGCACCGTGGTCCCGCTGTTCACGAGCGTTCGCTCAGCGCTCACCGACAGGCCGAAGCGCAGCGTATGCGCGTAGCCGATGCGCCATGAGGTGTCCTGCTGGATGCCGTTGACCACGCTCTGGCGATAAACGTCGGAGGAGACGCCGTTGAAGACGAGATCGCCGATCGGATCGGGATAGAAGTGCAGCAGGCTGGTGCGGTTGAAGTAGGATGTCTGCGTGTCGAACTCGCCGTTCGAGGTCTGGTAGGAGACGACGTTGAACTGGTTGAACTCGTTCTGGTGCTCGTTGAGCCGGGACGAGTCGAAATTCGAAACGCCGAACGCGGTGTTGGCAGGCGTCTGGCCGGGATTGTCCGGAATCTGGAACGTCGCGTTCGACACGCCGCTCATGAAAGTGAGGCGGCTGGTCGGGTCGATCATCGTCGAGAGATAGAGAAACCCCTTCTCCTGGTTGGTCCGGTCGTGAATCGCGTTGACTGACGGCGTCGGGTTTTCGATGCCGAGATTGTTCTGGAGAAAGCGCCCCGACAGGAAATACTGCGTCTGGCCGACCGTCCCGCCATATTCCACATTGGTCGAGATGGTGCCGTTGCTGCCGCCATAGACGCCGACGACGCCGGAATTGTTGAAGGCGTCGGCCTTGGTCGTGATGTCCAGCACGCCGGCGGTGCGCTGGCCATATTGCGCGGGCAGCGCGCCGGTGAGCAGGCTGAGACTGCCGACGATGCCGGTGTCGAGGATCTGCCCGAACGCGCCAACGCCGTCGGGAAGCATGACGCCGTTGATACGGTATTGCAGATTGGCGTGCTCGTTGCGGACATGCAAATCGCCGCTCGCCGCCGAATCCTGCGTGACGCCGGGGAACTGCAACAGCACCTTGTCCAGCGAGGCATTGCTGCCCTGGGGCAGCGCCTCGATCGCCTGACGCGTGAGCGTGTGGGCCGTGGCCCCGCCAGGGGAAAGAATGGATTGGCGCGCGGCATCCAGCCGTTCGCCCGGCCCCTCGACGGCCGCCGGCGCTTCTCTCTGGGACCGCGCCGGCGTCGGCGGTTGTCGCTTGCCGGCGACGACGCGAACTTTCGGGCGGCGCGGTGCCGGCGTCTGCTTGGGCGCCTCGACTTCGACGCTGGGCAGCGTCGTGGCCGTTTCCGCGGTTTGCGCCATGGCGCTGCCGCCGGGATAGAACAGCGTGAATGCGGCGAGGCTCGAGCCCGCCCATATTGCTTTTGAAGACAGCATTGTCCTGATTTCCGATCGCGCGCCGCCGCAGCTCTCTTGTCGAGGCTTTGCCAGCGGCACGCGCCGTCGACATGCGACGGATCATGTTCGATAGCCCAGCGGAATCGGCGTGATGCGGCCGATGCCGAAGGCAGCTCAAGCGACGGAGATCAGGAGGCGGGCGGGGCGCGCGGGTGGAACGCAGAGCCGGCCGATTCCAGATGGAGGAATTCGGCATCGGTGGTGCGGTAGAGCAGCTCGACCGCCTGCGGCAAATGCAGCAGAGGCGGTGTCGCGAACACGACCGTGCCGGCCATCGCAACGAGGGCGCAGATCGCGCAATTGTCCTCGCCTGGCTGCTCTGGATCGTGATGGGTCGGAGATTGCTTGTGGACGGCCGCGCTGTCGGGCGACGCGATGCCTTTGGCGCTGTCCGTGACCTGCGACTGGGCGAGCGGCGCGGCCTGCGCGAACCAGTGGCTGTGACCGAAGGTCAGCGCGAACTGCACCAGCATCGCGAACATCGCGAGCCGGGCGCCGTGCCTGATATTCGACCGGAACCACTTCATCCAAATGAACCCCACATCGCGAGGCGCCGACCGGGCGTCGCGATGTTATATTGTAACATCGCAATATCGGTCAGCGGATGTCAACCGCGAGAGGATTAGTGAGCGTGGGCTGATCGTGCAATGTGTCGTTCGGGCAACTAAATTAGCGTGTGTGGTTTGGTTGCTGTTGCAACGACGGAAGTACGCTCGCTCCCCCCGCTTGCGGGAGAGGGCTGGGTGGGGGTGTCTCCGCAACGGGATAATCCCCAAGAGGAAAGAACCTCACCCGCCACGCTTTGCGAGCGGGTCGGCCTTTCCCGCAATCGGGAGAGGCGGAGCAAGCCTCATCACCTCACCGCCCCTCACGCACCCAGGTCGCAGCAAACGCGCCGAGCAGCAGCAGGAGTCCGATCAGGCCCGCGAAGATCGGCAGCACACCGACGCCCTTGACGATGCTGGCGTCGCGCATGCGCACGCCCATCCAGCCGTCACCGGAAAAGACGCTGGTCGAGCGGACCGGGACGATGCGCGGCAGCTCGACGCTGCCGCCATCCGCGATCCGCACGGAATTGCCGCCGGTCGCCTGCGTCAGCGGCTTCAGGGTTTCGGTGGTGGAGGTGACTTCCGAAAACTCCTTCGGATTGGTCGGGCCGACATTGATCAGCGCCTTCAGCGTGCCGTCGGTGGCCTGCCACAGGCCGAGCTCGTTGGCCGGCAGGCTGGCGCGCCACTCGCCGGGATCGCCGGGAGAGAGCGTCAGATCATGCGAGACACCGGAAGGTGAGATCACGCTCACCGGCTGCACGCTGTCGGCCATGGTCTGGCGCACCACGACGAGATCCTTGCCCTGCACCTGCAGGCGCAGCGCCTCTTCATCGAGGTCCGGCTGCTTCATCAGCCAGTGCGACATCCGCCTGAGCAGGTCGAGATGCGGACCGCCGCCCTCATAGCCGCGCGCCCACAGCCAGATGTGGTCGGACAGCAAAAGCGCGACGCGGCCCTCGCCGAAGCGCGACAGGAACAGCAGCGGCTTGCCGTCTGCGCCCGTCATGACGGGCGGATTGACCGAGTTGCGGGTCTCGACGGTGCGGAAGAAATGGCTCCAGTGCGGCGGCTCGAACGCCGAGCCCTCGAGACCGCGTGTGACCGGATGGCGTTTGCCGATGTCGGAGAGATGCGCATAGAACGGCTTCTCGGTGACGCCGACCGGTTCGGCCGGCAGCACCGAGTCGAGCGGCGTGCGCCAGATGCTGGTGTTGGAGGCGTAGTCGGGACCGGCCGAGACCAGCACGGCGCCCCCCGAGCGAACATAGCGCGCGATGTTGTCGAAATAGGCGATCGGCAGCACGCCCTGGCGGGCGTAGCGATCGAAGATGATCAGCTGGAATTCGTTGATGTGCTGCTGGAACAGCTCGCGGGTCGGAAACGCGATCAGCGAGAGCTCGTTGATCGGCGTGCCGTCCTGCTTCTCCGGCGGACGCAGAATGGTGAAATGCACGAGGTCGACGCTGGCGTCGGACTTCAACAGGTTGCGCCAGGTGCGTTCGCCGGAGTGCGGCTCGCCTGACACCAGCAGCACGCGCAGCTTGTCGCGGACGCCGTCGATGGAAACGACGGCCCGGTTGTTCACGGGCGTCAGCTCGCGTTCGAGCGGCGAGGCCTCGATCTCGACGATGTTGGGACCGGCATGCTTGATCTCGACCTCGACGCTGGCGCTCTGGCCACTCGCGAGCGCGCGCTCGTTGATGACCTCGCCGTCGCGGCGGACCGTGACCTTGGCGCGCTCGCCGGTGACGCCCTGGTCGTCGAGCTTGTAGGTGATGGTCTGGTTCTGGCCGACGATGCCGAAGCGCGGTGCCGCCGTGATCGCGATGCGGCGATCGCGTTCGCCTTTCTGTCCGGTGATCAGCGCCTGCACCGGCGCCTGGAAGCCGAGCGCGGCGGCATTGGCCGGGATGTCGTGAACGCGACCGTCGGTGATCAGGAACGCGCCGGCGACGCGGTCGACCGGAACGTCCGACAATGCCGAGGCAAGCGCGCCGAACAGCTTGGTGCCGTCGGTCTCGCCATCCGCCTGTCCGGCATCGACGACGCGCACTTCAAGGCCCTTGATCTTCTTCAGGCTGTCGACCAGCTCCTCCTGGGCCTTCGCGGCTTCCTGGTTGCGCTTGCCGAAATTCTGGCTCGGGCTCTTGTCGACGACGACGGCGGCGACCGACGTCAGCGGGTCGCGGTCCTCGCGCGTGAACGAGGGATTGGCGAGCGCCAGCAGGAACAGCGCCAGCGCAGCCACGCGCACCGCCGCGCCGCGCGCCCGCGCGAGCAGCAGCACGGCTGCGATGGCGACGATCGCGGCGAGCGCGATCCACAGCACGATCGTGGGGACAAGCGGCGTGAAAGCTATGCCGTAGTTCATGACGTCACTCTCTCGGCATCGTCATGGCCGGGCCTAGCCGTCCGAAGGACGGCGTCGCTTCGCTCGCCTGTGTCCCGGCCATCCACGCCTTGCCAAGTAGCGCAAAGAACGTGGATGCCCGGGACAAGCCCGAGCATGACGGCTTCAGTTCGGCGCGCACCGAGTTTCAAAACCCGCATCATTGCCCCAGCCGTTCGATCAGGGCCGGTGCGTGCACTTGGTCGGCCTTGTAGTTGCCGGTCAGCGTGTACATCACGATGTTGACGCCGGCGCGGTAGGCGAATTCCCGCTGCCGCGGTTCGCCGGGCGTGAGCGGCAGCATCGGCTGGCCGTCGGGACGGAGTGCCCAGGCGCCCGCGAGGTCGTTGGAGGTGATGATGATCGGCGAGACGCCGTCACCGCCGCGCGCGGGGCGCTGCGCGTTCTCGTCATCGTCGTCGCGCGGCAGCGCCTCGACCCAGGTCTGGCCGGTGTTGAAGCGGCCGGGGAAGTCGCGCAGCAGATAGAACGTCTTGGTCAGCACGTGCTCGCGCGGCACCGGCTCGAGCTCGGGCACGTCCAGCGAGGACAGGAGCTCGCGCAGGGTCTGCATGCCCGGCGTCTGCGATGCACCGTTGTCGCCAGGCGGCGCCTCGACCGCATCGCGGGTGTCGAAGATCACGGTGCCACCTTGCTTCATATAGGCGTCGATCTTGTTGATGGCGTCCTGCGGTGGCTTCGGTGCGCCCGGAACGATCGGCCAGTAGATCAGCGGGAAGAAAGCCAGCTCGTCATGCGCCGGATCGACGCCAACGGGATCACCGGCCTCGAGCGCGGTGCGCTGCGCCAGGAACAGCGTCAGACCGGTCAGGCCGGCCTTGACGATGGAATCGACGTCGGCATTGCCGGTCACGACATAAGCAAGGCGCGTCTGCGAGGTCGACTTCATCGCGAATTCGTCAGACATGCTGTCGGCGCGCGACGGCGTCGGCGCAAGCACCGCGATGCCCGTCAGCAACAGCCCGAGCAGGATCACGGCTGGCGCAGCGCGACGGCGCAGCAGCGCGGCGAGGCCACCGCCGAGCACCGCGACGACGATGGCATCCAGCAGAAACAGCGCGAGCGAGCTCGACAGCAGCCAGCCGCGCAGGTCCCGCGGTTCGGCATTGGTATAGGTCGCGTGCCGGGCGTGCAGGGGCGCGGTGTTGAGGGCGGCGATGCGGTCGGCGGCAGCGAGCGTATTCACGGCGAGCGGTCCTTCTGCCGGTCCGTAGAAGCCGGGCGGATGGTCCGGCGTGGCGCGGTCGCGATAATCAGCCGTCAGCGGCTTGGCGGTGGCGGCCGGTGGCCCGAACGCGCCGAAGCCGTCGAGCAAATGCAGCGGCGCCAGCGTCTCGGTGCTGCCCTCAGCGGCAACGCCGGCGCCGGGCTTCGAGGTGTAGCCGGACATGTCGACGATGCGCCTGAGCATCTCGACGAAGGTGCCGGACATCGGCAGATCCGACCAGCGCATGTCGGCGCTCACATGGAACAGGCTGACGATGCCCTTGCCGCGATGCTCGCCGGTGACGAGGGGCGTGCCGTCTTCGAGCGAGGCCCAGCTCTTGGTCGCGAGCACCGCATCGGGCTCGGCCAGCACCTGCCGGCTCACGGTGACGTCCTTCGGCACGGCGACGCCGGTGAACGGACCATCGGCGGCGAAGGAGGCGAGATGCTGCGGCTTCTCCCAGGTCAGGCTGCCGCCGAGCGTGCGGCCGCCCTTGCGCAGCTTGACCGGAACGAGATCGTCTTCAGCTTGGGCGAGCCGGGGACCTGCGAACCGCACCAGCACGCCGCCCTGGTCGATCCAGGCGTTGAGGCGATCGCGCAATTCGGGCGCAACGGTGCCGACGTCGGCCAGGATGATCATCGGCAGCTTCTGATCGAGGAATTGGGTGATGCCCTGCTGCGGCGCGCCCTTGTCGGCGAGCCGCACGTCCGCGAACGGCGCCAGTGCACGCGTCAGGTAGAAGGTCGGCGCAAGCAGCGGCTGCGATGTTTCGCTGGTCGAACCCGAGACGATGCCGATGGCGCGGCGGCGCCAGCGCTTGTCGAGCAGCTGCACCGCGCCGGCCGAATGCTCGCCCGAGATTTCGAGCCTGGAGATGTCGTTGCGCAGCTCCACGGGCAGGTCGAACGCGGCTTCGACTTCCTTGTCCTGGAGTCCAAAGGTGAAGCGCGCCTCGCCGATCGGTGAGGCCTTCTGGTCGAGGGCCCGCACGGTGCCGGCGAGAATGCCGCTGTCGGTGCGCAGCACCTTCACCGTCATCTTCGCGGCCGCGTTTTCCGCCGCAACCAGCGCCAGCGGGGAGGAGGTACCGCCTTCGAACACCGTCAAGCTGCGCTCCCCCAAGGTCTTGCCGAGTCCAGCCACGAACTCTTCGCCGCGGCCGGTGTCGACGCCATCGGACAGCCAGGCGATCTCGCAATCGCCGGTTGCGCTCAGGAAGCGATCAATCGCGGTAAGCGCTTCGACGCGCTCGATCGAATAGGGCTTTGGCACGATCTGCCGCAGCGCAACGCGTGCCGCACCCGCGGGCATCAGCGTGATGTCGCGGTTCGGCTCGGACAGCGGCACCAGTGCAATGGCGCGGCGGTCATTGTCGGCGTTCGCGATCAGCTCGTCGGCGGCCTTGATTCGGGTGTCCCAGCTCGATGCAGCGCTCCAGCCGTCGTCGAGCATGATCATCAGCGGGGTCTTGCTGGCGGCGAGCCCGGTCTGTGGATTCCAGATCGGGCCGGCGGCGGCAAGGATCACCAGCGCTGCCGCGAGCAGCCGCAGCGCGGTCAGCCACCAAGGCGTCCGCGCGGGCGTCTCTTCCCGTGGCGCGATGTCGAACAGCAGGCGTGTCGGCGGAAACTCGATGCGGCGCGGCCGCGGCGGCATCACACGCAGCAGCCACCACAGCACCGGCAGGCTGACAAGGCCGATCAGGAGCAACGGTTCGGTGAAGGCGAGCGGCAATCCCATCATGCGGCCGGCCCTGCCTTGATCGTGGTGGTGCGGGCGCCCGACTTGCTCACCTGCATGCCGGCATGGAGGAACAGCAGCAATTCGGCGGCCGAACGGTCGGTGACGTGCGTCGCGAACAGCCAGTCGAGCTTGTTGGTCTCGGCGCGGATCTGGTCGCGATGCAGCGCCAGCCGCGTGGTGTAATCCAGCGCCCAGCTCTCGGCGCGGCCGGCGGTGATCATGCCAGCGCCTTCCGGCTCGACGAATTCGACGCGACCGGAATAGGGAAAGGATTCCTCGGCGGGATCGACGACCTGCACCAGCGTGCCATGCGCGCCGGAGCCGGACAGCCCGGCAAGCGTCGTCCTGATCTCCTGGAGCGGCGACCAGAAATCCGACAGCACGATGGTTTCGGCCAGTGCCGCAGGGACGAAGGAGGGCGGCAGGCTCAGCCTGATGGCATCGTCATGCAGCATCGCCTGCGCCATCTTGTCGATGACGCTGCGGCTCGCGGTCGGCGCCATCAATCCGGGGATGCCGACGCGCTCGCCGCCCGCGACAAGCAGCTCGGCCAGCGCGAACGCGACGATGAGCGTGCGCTCCAGCTTGGATTCGCGCGCGGTCTTCGAGGCAAAGGCCATCGACGGCGAACGATCAGGCCAGATCCAGACCGTGTGCGAGGCCTCCCATTCGAGCTCGCGGACATAGAGATGGTCGTCACGCGCCGAGCGGCGCCAGTCGACATTCTGCGACGGCTCGCCCGACACGAAACGGCGGTATTGCCAGAAATTCTCGCCCGAGCCGGCGCGGCGCCGTCCGTGGAGACCGTGGATGACGTTGGCGGCGATGCGGCGGGCCTCGAGCACCAGACGCGGCAGCGAAGCGGCGAGCGTTCGGCTTTCGCCATCGGCACGTCGGATCGCGATGATCTCCTTCGCCGTGTGCCCGGTGTCTGCAGCCATCAACCGATCCGAGTTTTCAATTGCTTGATGACGTCAGGAATCGTGCGGCCCTCGGCGCGTGCCTGGAACGTCAACGCCATGCGGTGCTTCAGCACGGGCTCGGCGAGGTCGAGCACGTCGTCGATCGAGGGCGCGAGACGCCCGTCGATCAGCGCGCGGGCGCGCACCGCCAGCATCAGGGATTGGCTGGCGCGCGGGCCGGGGCCCCAGGCGATGAACCTGCCGGCTTCGCCGCTCTCGGCGCCCGGACGAGCCGAACGCACCAGCGAGAGAATGGCCTCGACCACGGAATCTCCGACCGGCAGGCGGCGCACCAGCCGCTGCGCTGATATCAGCGCGTCCGCACTCATCGAGCCCTTCGCCAGCGTCTCCTCGGCGCCTGTCGTCTCGAACAGGATGCGGCGCTCGGCGTCACGATCGGGATAATCGACGTCGATCTCCATCAGGAAGCGGTCGAGCTGCGCCTCGGGCAGCGGGTAGGTGCCCTCCTGCTCCAGCGGATTCTGCGTCGCGAGTACATGGAACGGCTTCGGCAGATCGTGGCGCGCGCCGGCGACCGTGATGTGCTGCTCCTGCATCGCCTGCAGCAGCGCCGACTGCGTGCGCGGTGAGGCGCGGTTGATCTCGTCGGCCATCAGCAGCTGCGCGAACACCGGACCGGAGATGAAGCGGAACGAGCGCTTGCCCGCGGTGCTCTCATCCAGCACCTCGGCGCCGAGAATGTCCGACGGCATCAGGTCGGGCGTGAACTGGATGCGCTTGGCATCGAGGCCGAGCGTGACGCCGAGCGTCTCGACCAGTTTCGTCTTGGCAAGGCCGGGCACGCCGATCAGCAGTGCGTGGCCGCCGGAGAGGATGGTGACCAGCGTGTTCTCGACCACACGATCCTGGCCGAAGATCACGGATCCGATCGCGTCCTTCGCGGCGCGAATCTGAGCAGACACCTGCTCGGCCGAACGCACGACGCCGTCTTCGAGCTTCTCGACACTTTCCGCCATACGCTCGCTCCTTCAGCCTGCCACGCGGCTCATCTGTGTCGCCAGATGATCGCATCGATCTGCGTCATCGATTTCAGTCATGGGCCCCATGCTAGACTTGCAGGAAGGCCATGTATTCGTTGAATTAACCTATCCCCACCTTATCGGCTTCGGGCTATGTACGGCATCACGAAGTGGAGACCTCCCCGACGACTGGCCGGGTGGAACCGTACAGTTGCGGACACGTAGATGTACAAGGTTATGGACCAGTAGACTTGCACCGATCGTGCCAAAGGACAGAGTCAGGGCAAACCATGGCGAACCAAGGGCAGAGCGCCGATCGCGGTCTCGAGGGGCTGACTGCCGCCGCCAAAACTGCTGCCAATGCCGAAGGCGCCAAAAAGGGCCTGCCCCCGGTGCATCTGTGGAATCCGCCGTTTTGCGGCGATCTCGACATCCGAATCGCATCCGATGGTACTTGGTTCTACATGGGCACCCCGATCGGCCGTCACGCGCTGGTGCGCCTGTTCTCGACCATCCTGAAGCGCGAAGGCGACAAGCATTTCCTCGTCACGCCCGTGGAGAAGGTCGGCATTCGCGTCGACGACGCGCCATTCATGGCGGTCGAGATGCTCAGAAGCGGCGAGGACAGCCGGCGCGTGCTGAGTTTCCGCACCAATGTGGACGATTGGGTCACCTGCGACGCCGCGCACCGGCTCCGCTTCGAGCAGGCCAAGGACGGCGGCTTGACGCCCTATCTGCATGTCCGCGCCGATCTCTGGGCCAAGGTCACCCGGGCGATCTATTACGATCTGGTTGACATGGGCGAGGAGCGGATGGTCGATGGCCAGCCGATGTTCGGCGTCGAATCATCGGGCGAGTTCTTCGCCATGGCCGATGCGGAGCAGGTGAGGGCCGCGCTTTGAATTTGAACAAGCCTATCCCGACCAGCGAGCCAGTCGCGTTCCGCGCTGACGAGTTCTTCGTCCGCTCCCGGGCCAAGCTCAGCTTCGACGTGCCGCCCGGGCTTTATGATCCGAACATCATCCCGGCGTCAGGCGATCCCGGCACCGACAAGATGCTGGAGATCGTCGCGCGCGAGCAGCCGGTCCGCCCCGCAGCCGTGCTGATCGCGGTGGTCGATCATCCGGAGCCGACCATCCTCCTGACGCAGCGCTCTGCGCATCTCAACGACCATGCCGGCCAGATCGCCTTTCCCGGCGGCAAGATCGACGCCACCGATTCCTCGCCGCTCGACGCCGCTTTGCGCGAGGCCGAGGAGGAGGTCGGGCTGTCCCGAGACTTCGTCGAGCCGATCGGCTATCTCGATCTCTACGGCACGGCGTTCGGATTCCGCATCCTGCCGACGGTCGCCCGTGTCAGGCCGGGCTTTGAGCTCGCCATCAACCATTCCGAGGTTGATGACGCATTCGAGGTGCCGCTATCCTTCCTGATGAATCCGGTCAACCACCAGGTGCACAGCAAGGAATTCCGCGGCATGGAGCGGTTTTACTATGCGATGCCGTTTGCGGAACGCTACATCTGGGGCGCGACGGCCGGAATGCTGCGCGTGTTGTATGAGCGGATCTATTCGTCATGATCCGGCCGGTTCTGACCGAGATCGGTATCTTCCTCATCCCCTTTGCCGTCTATGCGCTGTTCCTGGCCGCCACGAGATCCGGCCTGTTCGTGCAATCGTCCTGGCCGATCACCATCGTCGCGCGCCTGATGCTGGCGGCGCTGGTGCTCGTGATCGCCGGGCTGATTGGCTTTGCGCATTTCTCCGGCGCCGCGCCGAACTCCACCTACGTTCCCGCCCATATCGAGAACGGCAAGCTCGTGCCGGGCAGGAACAGATAAGGTCCGGGCGATGAGCGCAGAGCCCATACTCGCTGGCGCGCCGTGGCTGACCGCAGGCGGGACGGCACGCGTGCTGCAACTGCTCAACGCGGACGGCGAGGAAGCGCGCGTGGTCGGCGGCACGGTCCGCAACGCGCTGCTCGGGCTGCCGCCTGGTGACGCGGATATCGCGACCACGGCGGTGCCCGAGGAGGTGGTGCGCCGCGCGAAAAGCGCAGGAATCAAGAGCGTGCCGACCGGGATCGAGCACGGCACCGTCACGCTGGTCATCGACGGCACGCCTTACGAAGTCACCACGCTGCGCGAGGACACCGAGACTTTCGGCCGCAAGGCCAAGGTGGTGTTCGGCCGCGACTGGGTCAAGGACGCCGAGCGGCGCGATTTCACGATGAACGGCCTGTCGGTCGACGCTGACGGCGTCGTTTACGACTATGTCGGCGGCATCGCGGACGCCAAAGCGCGGCGCGTGCGCTTCATCGGCGCGCCCGACCAGCGCATCGCCGAGGATTATTTGCGCATCCTGCGCTTCTTCCGCATCCATGCCGCGTTTGGCGCCGGCGAGCCCGATCGCGACGGCACGCTTGCCTGCATCCGCGGCCGTGCGGGCCTTGCGACCCTCTCGGCCGAACGCGTGCGCATGGAGATGCTGAAATTGCTGGTGACGCCAGGTGCTTCGGTCGCCGCGCTGGCCATGGCCGATGCCGGCCTGCTGCAAGCGATGATCGGTGGTGTCGCCTATACCGGGCCGCTGACCGCGATGATCGCGATCGAGCGCGCGCTCGATCTTGCGCCAAGCAGCACCCGCCGCCTCGCGGCGCTCACGGTCGCGGTCACCGAAGACGCCAGGCGTGTCGCGACGCGCTTGCGGCTCTCCAATGCCGAAACCAAGGCGCTGGATTCGATGGGCCATCGCTGGTGGCGATTCGCCGCCAAGGACGAGGCGAGTGCGCGGCGGCTGGTGTATCGGCTGGGGCCTGAGCGCTATCACGATCGCGTGTTGCTGGCCTGGGCGAGGGCGGGCGGCGATGTCACCTCCTCGCACTGGCGCGCGCTCGCCGAGCTGCCGCAGCGCTGGACTGCGCCGAAATTTCCGCTTCGCGCCGCCGACTTCATCGCGCGCGGCCTGGCGGAAGGACCCGCGCTCGGACATGTGTTGACACTTGCCGAGGACGCTTGGCTTGCGGCCGATTTTCCACTAGAGGAAGCCGCACTCGCTGCCATCGCCGATCAAGCCTGCGCACGCGCCACTCGCGAGAAAAATTGACCATCGTCTCAGGCTTCGCCGACATCTCGATTTTCCAGCTGCTGCTGGTCGCGATGATGGCGTTGTTTGCTTCGATCATCGGCGGTCTTGCCGGCTACGGCACCGGCGCGTTGATGCCGCTGGTGCTGGTGCCGCTGGTCGGCGCCGAACCGGTGGTGCCGATCATCGCGATCTCGGCGCTGTTCACCAATTCCAGCCGCGCCGTCGCCTATATCAGCTACGCCGACCGCCGTCGTGCGGCCGTCGTGCTGGCCTGTGCCGCGCTCACGACGGCGCTCGGTGCCTACGGCTACACGCGTCTCACCAATGCCGGAGCCGCGCTGGTGATCGGCACCATGCTGATCCTGAGCGTGCCGCTGCGCCGCGTGCTGCGGCGGCGCCAGGTCAAGATCGGCGACACGGGCCTGGCGGCCGGCTCGGTCGGCTATGGCGTGCTGGTCGGCGGCACGTCGGGCTCGGGCGTGATCCTGCTCTCGCTGCTGATGGCCGCGGGCCTCGAAGGCGCGGCCGTGATCGCAACCGATGCGATGATCTCGCTCGGGACGGGGTTGATCAAGATCTCGGTGTTCGGCATCGCCGGTGCCGTCACCGCGCAGGTGCTCGCCTTCGCGCTCCTGATCGGCGGCATCGCCATCCCCGGCGCGTTCCTCGCAAAGGCCTTCGTCGAGCGGATGCCGGTGCATATCCACACGGCGATCCTCGATGTCGCCGTGATCACCGGCGGGCTGGTGATGGTCTCGGCCGCGGCAAGGCAGCTGATGGGGTAGCTGGGACTGGCGGCAGAACTGCGAATCTCGTCCGGGGACCTCGAAATCACGTAGCGCAATCCGCGCGAGGCGCTTACAGCACGTGACTGACCTCGCCTTGTCTCGTTCGCCAAGCCACCGGCTGATACATGTCCAAAATGCTCGACTATCGCCGCCTTCGCTTTATACGGGTCGTATCGGTCCGCTGGCGCAGGCGTCTGACCTTTCTGCTCGGCGGGCTCGCGGTCGGCGCCTCAGCCGTCGCTCTGGCCAGGCTCGCCGACTGGGCGCAGCAGGCATTCGCGTTGCTGCTGTCGGAATCGCGATATGCCGCCCTGCTGGTGACGCCACTGGGGTTTGCGCTGTCGGTCTACCTCACCATCAGCTTCTTTCCGAATTCGCAAGGTAGCGGCATCCCGCAGGCGATCGCCGCCCGTCAGCTCTCCGAGCACACGGCGCGCGAGAGGCTCGTCTCCATCCGCATCGCCATCGGAAAGGTGTTGCTGACGCTGCTCGGGCTGCTTTGCGGTGCTTCCGCAGGCCGGGAGGGGCCGACCGTGCAGGTCGGTGCGTCCGTCATGTTCGCGCTCGGCCGCATGTCGCCACGCCGTCAGCCGGGCCTGATCCTCGCCGGCGCCGCGGCGGGTGTTGCAGCCGCATTCAACACGCCGTTGGCCGGCATCGTGTTCGGCATCGAGGAGATGAGCCGAGCCTATGAGACCCGAACGAGCAGCCTGGTCATCGGCGCGGTGATTGCGGCGGGCCTGACCTCGTTGGCTCTGGTCGGAAACTACGATTATTTCGGCAGCAGTTCGACGATGCTGCGCAACGGCACCGACTGGCTTGCGGTGCCGTTGTGCGGCATCGCCGGTGGGCTGGCCGGTGGTGCGTTCAGCAGGCTCCTCATCGAGGTCGCGCGCGGGCTGCCCGGCCGGCTGGGGCCATTGACCAGGCAATATCCTCTGCCGTTTGCCGCGATCTGCGGCCTTGGGGTTGCCCTTTGCGGCCTGGTCTCGGGCGACATGATCTACGGCACCGGATATGCGCAAGTGAAGTCGGCCCTGGAGACCGGCATTCCGCTGCCCCAGGATTTCGGCGTGTTGAAGCTCGCTGCAACCGCGCTATCAGCGGTCAGCGGCATCCCCGGCGGAATCTTCTCGCCGTCGCTTGCCGTCGGCGCCGGCATCGGCACGAACGTCGCGCATCTGTTTTCGGGCGCCCCGCTCGGCGCGTTCATGCTGCTCGGGATGGTTTCCTATTTTGCCGGCGTCGTGCAGGCTCCCATCACCGCTTTCGTCATCGTGACCGAGATGACCGACAATCACGCCATGGTGGTGCCCCTGATGGCCGCCGCGCTGATCGCCCAGGCGACATCGCGCCTGCTGTGTCCTGAAGGAATCTACCACGCGCTGGCCAGGGGCTTCCTGCGTGCGCACACGGCAGAAGCACCTGTGTAGCGATCGCCTTCGACCTGAGCGCTGCGAAACGTCAGAGCGATGAGGCCGTGAGCTGCGTCGCTCGCATCCGTCGCGTCGTCTGTCGGCCCGGGAGTTCGCTACTCCGGAACGGCCAGGACGTTCTGCGTCCGGCCTTGGAGCGAAGCTCGGCTCGTTGCTTGTCGTCGCCGTTCAAGGGCTCGGCGTCGCTTGCATGTCCTGCCCTGGGCTGAAGCCGGATGCCCCCGGCTGCCCGGAGGGCGGGCTTGGCGTTGCCGCCTGCGTTTCGTGGCCCGGGCTGAAGCCGGATGCGCCCGGCTGCCCGGAGGGCGGGCTTGACGTTGCCGCCTGCATTTCGTGCCCCGGGCTGAAGCCGGATGCGCCCGGCTGCCCGGAGGGCGGGCTTGACGTTGCCGCCCTGCATTTCGTGCCCCGGGCTGAGGCCGGATGCCCCCGGCTGCCCGGAAGCCGCGCTTGAAGTTGCCGCCTGCATTTGGTGCCCCGGGCTGAAGCCGGATGCGCCCGGATGCCCGGGGGCCGGGCTTGAACTTGCCGCCTGCATTTGGTGCCCTGGGCTGAAACCGGATGCACCGGGATGCCCGGCATGGCTTGATGAACCATGATGCCCGGCATGTGAGTGCGAGCTCGAAAACACCGCTGAAAACGCCGCCTGTATCGCGTGTCCCAGGTGTCCTGGGCTAAGGCTCGAAGCGCCATGATTCGTTCCATGCGCGTGCGGGCTCGCAAACGCTGCTTGCATCGCGTGCCCCGGAGCTGATGCCGAACTGCCGTGGCCGACACCTCCTCCGCCGCCGTGCCCTGCACCCACGCCGCCGCCATGTCCTCCACCCATACCAGATGCACCAACGCCGGCTCCTACTCCGGCACCTGCTCCAACTCCGCCTCCGGCGCCTCCGCCACCACCGCCACCGCCACCACCGCCGCCACCACCGCCGCCACCACCGCCGCCACCGCCACCGCCGCCACCAGCGAGCAGCGGTCCAGACGTTGCGATCAACAATGCGGGTATGGCGGTAACTGCAAGCAGCTTGGCTAGCTTCGTCACGATGATCTCCTTGTCGCTTTCAATTCCGCGCGGCTCACCCAGGGCAACACAACGGGGTTCGACGGCCGGTTCAACGTCGAGCGCTCGGCCGAACGTTCCGCACAAAATGCGATTGAATAAGGCGGACAGGCGCGCACGCCATTTTCTGACGCGGACTGTTACCGGAACGGCACATGTTCCATTCCGTTCAGACGTGCTCGTGGCGTTGCTCTCCTCTGGCGAGCATTCGCTCAGGCAGGCGCCGAGAGATCCCGCAGGTACCTCGCAACCGTGGGAGGGCCGGTGGTTTGTTTTTGGCCCATGTCAGCCAAACCTGGCGTTCGTCCGCGTGTCGGCTAACGCCGTAAACCGGATCTCACGGAGCATCAGCAAGATCGACGCAGTTGACCCAAAGACGGCCTCGTACCCTCGCTTCCGACGCGCAGATCAATCTTGCATCTCTCCGTGCAGCTCGAACTTCGCACCATCGGTATCTTGAAATACGATGTTCACCTTCCCGCCATCGAAGGCAAGTGTCCAGGTCTGGATCTCGCTGTGTCCGAGAATTCGGCGCTCGAGAAAAAAGGTATGCTGGTTCAGCCAGCGCCCTCTGCAGGCATTGATGCCGTACGGCGCGGGCGGACTTTTGCGAAAGGTCCCATCAAGTCCCATCAGTCCGGTGAACCGCTCGATGGAGCGACCCGGCCTTTCGCTGCTGGTCGTGATCACCCACGATGAATCGGTGTCGTAGAAATTCAATGAGAAGCTTTTTGCGTGCAACGCGTTGTCTCCGAGCTGAAATGTCTTGCCCGAAATCTCCTTTGCAAACTCGGGAATACCCGCAATCGCAATTGGCTGCTCCGTTGCGGCCCGGCGGATAGCCGCATCGAGCAGTGCCTTCGCGATCGGGTCGGGAGGTAGTGGCTGGTCCGATTTGACGGCCATCGTGATGTCGTCGATGAACCGCGACACTGAATAGAATTCGTCGTCTCGCAAAACCCCCGTCATGACCGCCACAATATCGAGTCTCGGAAGCACTACGATAAGCTGCGAATGGCGGCCTCGCGCCATGTAGGCGCCTTTTTCCGGGAGCGACCACCACAGATTGGCATAATGAAAGCCGAATGAAGCCGCAATCTTTCCCTCCTGCGCCCGCTCGACCCATGCAGATGGAATGATCTGCTTACCCTCCCAAGCACCATTGTGAAGGTAGAGATAGCCGATCCTCGCCATGTCGTGGGGGTTCAGGAATAGCCCCGCTTCGCCGTCAGTCACGCCCTGCGCATCGACGCTGCCCCATTTCGCGCTGGTGATTCCAACCGTCTCGAACAGCTCCTTCTTTGCAAAATCAAACGCGCTGAGACCCGTCGTTCTGGTGATCAGCGCTGACAGCACGTAAGGATTTCCGCTGTTGTAGTAAAAGTTGCTCCCGGGAGGGCCCGACATCGGCTGGTCCAGGACGAATTTGGTGCGGTCAGGACTTTTGTACATCCGGATGATCGTCTCATCTGGCGTATATGCCCTTTCCTGCCACGCCAGCCCCGACGTCATGTCGAGCAGGGTCTGAACGGTCATCGCGCGCTTGTTGTCGTCGACGTTCGCGACATTCTTGTCACCAAACAGATCCAGGACCGGGTGATCGACGCTGTCCAGCAGCCCATGCTGGATTTCGATCGCAGTCAGAGTGCTGACGACGCTTTTTGTCACCGATCGGAGATCATGGCTAATCCCTGCGACATAGGGCGCGTAATAGGCTTCGGCAACGATCCTTCCATGCCGGATGATCATCGCGCTGTCTTGCTTGTAGCCGCCCACATTCTCTACCAGCCGAGCTAGCATGGCCGAGTCCATCCCTTGCTCCTCCGGGGTCGACACCTTCCAGGATTTCGTCGGCCAGGGAATCTCCGGGGTGGGTTGAGCGGCAACCTCGCCAGCAAACGCGGCCGGTCCCTGGAGGCAGTGGATGGCCGCCAGCAACGCTGCCGTGATCGGGGTTTTGCGACGCATGGTTGCCTCTCTTTCGGCCTTGGGGGGGGGGTAAGAAGCTTGGGTGTTGCCGTGCGGGTCAAACTGAGTATGACGGCAACTCGTGACAAATTCTACACGCACTGGTTGCTGCAGCGAGTTTCGCCAAGGGCGGGGCGCGTTTTGCGACATTGCGTCCCACGCTATCGGCACGGCGGAGGACCGGGCGATGTCGCATAGTGTGCCGTTTGCGAAGTTGCGCCGCGTCTGACGAGAGTCCGCTCACCGCGCCAGAGCAGACCAGATTTGCTCAACCCGAGTTCTTCGCAGTTTGCCCCATAACGGACTTTGGCTGCCGGGAGAATGCGCTAGGAATGCTCCTCCCGGCTTTTTTATGGGCTCAATTTTTCGACGCGTTTCGCGCCCACTCAAGAGAACCTGCACCTGTGGCAGCAGCTTCCCTTACATCAATGACAGGAATTACCTCGGCATCATTCCAGTAGGAAAACTTAGAAACGAAAGAGACGATGACTGTCGGATCATTCGTCTCAACCAACACGTATCCGCCGTCCCCCATCAGGTTAGAGACGAAGGCTTGGATTGTCAGTCCGTCCTCTGTGGCGAAACAGCAGTGCCCATCTTCATCGGCCGTGGCGCGCCGCGTCGGAAGACGCTATCACCACCAAAATCCGCTGCTTCTTCGATTCGACCCGCCAAGCTGTCGAACTGAGCGCACCGTCGGTGTGATACGCTTTTGAGCATCAAGCCCGGCCATCTCGGCTCGCGACAGCCTTTATTTCAATGACAAGATAACCGGACCCGCAACCGGATCGGTGACCCCGATACCGCCGCCGAGGTCTTCGAGCGCATCGCGAAAAGAATTGAGAGTGGAAATCATATCCGGCCGCGCCTTGATGCACGCGTCCATGCTTTGCCACTCGGCAATAATGCAGTAGGAGCGGTCACCTGTCTTGATCATGTTGGCATGCAATAAGCCTGGCCAAGTTGCTCCAATCGTCTTGTGCGCGTCCAAAAACTCCTGATCGCGCCCCGGCTTCACTCGAAAACGCACTGCATTGAAAGCGGTCACGGTCTTCTCCCATGATACCCTGACATTCTCGAAGACGAATCGCGTCTATGTGTTCGCGTGAGTTGAAGCGCACGCATTCGCCGCTCGCCTTGTTGCGATCACGGACCGATCAGCCCGGGCCTACTGAGTCTTGATCATCTTTGCCAACTCATGGCGCAATTCCGGGCTATCTTGATGGCCGTGTACCGCGGTGGCGTGTTGAACCGCCGCTTCCAAAAGTTCCTTTTTGGAATCGGCTGAAATCGCGACCGTGCAGTTCATCTCGCTAGGATAATCTCGGCAATCCACAAACATTCTAGCCATATCGACCTCCCTCATTGCGAGCATGCCATTCGTCCCGCCTGAACTGATCCCACGATCGTGCCCGCCCGCCTTAACTCCAAACCTATGAGAGCGACCGGCTTGATCGCTGCTCGGCAGCTTCAAATGATGGCAAGGGTCATTACCGTGCTCCGGCAGAGGCGTTATCGAGCGTATCACACATTGACGAGAGTGACATGCCGGCTCCTCGCCCTTTTCGCCTGTCGGGAGGCTGGTCGGGATGGTCGCTCTTGCCCGGTATCTTTTCGATCGGCAAGCTGCTGATCGTCATCGGCCTCCTCAGGCGTCGATGAGCACGCCACCTCCTTTGCTGTTGCGCGCGGCGCTGGCAATCAATGCGTTGGCTGCGGCCGCTGCTATCCAGCGTTCAGATCTACCTGAGGCGAGAGGGCAATATTTCGGAGCCGCTTTGCGCCGATGAAGCTTCGATACGCGGCAAGCTCTTGAAACTGGGCCAACGGCCAGGTGACCGGTTCGGACTGCTGCTTGCTAAGATGTATGGCGCGGTCGGCGCCGAGATAAAGTGCGACGTGCGCGCCCCAAGGATTTTTCCTTTCGATTGAACAGCAAGAGATCGAGTGGTCTCAATGCGCCCGACACCACATGGGTCTCGCTGCTGTCCTGCCATAAGTCGCTGGACCGAAACGGCGAGACTTCAAATCCGAAATGTTTGAGCAAACTGTACGCAAAGTTCTGGCAATTGGGGCTCTCGGAGATGCTTGGCAGCGTCGGCGTATTCGGATCGTGGTTTTGATCGTATCGAATGTCCCAGAAGTGCTTGGGTATCATATCCGGCGAAATGCTGTTCATTGGCTAAGTCCTTCCGGTCAGCAAAGCGCAAACTTGTCAGCTGGATTTCGCCTCCGAACAGTCTCGACCTGCTGTCCGCATACCCGCCTGCAGTTGCGATCACATCCAATCCGGCAAGCCTTCGCGCAGTGGCGTGCCTGGCATGATCGGGTGCCCTGTGGAAGCAATCATGGGCTGAACAAGCTGTGAAGAAACCGCTCCTTCTCGCCGGGCGCATAACCCTGGCAAGCGCCGAAATATGGTTCAGGCTCGTCGCAGGACGGGGTGGATCGGACCTGGCCCGGCGGCCGAGCTGGCGCGTAGGCAAAGCTCGATGCTGGACCCGGCGTGACCAGGCGCTGCTGGGAGCCAACGGCGGCGTGCCGGTGGGGATGATGCACCGGCGCCGCGTTCGCAACGCCCGACAACGCGATCAAAACGCTCAAAGCCAAAATGGAACGCATCGCTCGATCTCCGGACGCCGCAATCTCGCTAGATAACGCTCGGCCGCAAAGCCCCAACGTATCCCGGCTTCACGACCGCTCACATCCCCGGCATCACCCTGCTTTTCGACCAGCAGCGAAGCAGCGGCGCACGGTGCTGCGCTCCGCTCAGTGAGCATGGCAGACGAGATATACTCCGTTTGACATACCCCTTTTGATCCATTCGCAGTGTGACCAGAGCGGACGCTCGACATTGAGACGAGGTGGCCGTGATGGTACGTGTCCAACCACATCATTCCTGTGAGTGATGGGGCGGGCGACCAGGCTTACGGACTGCCGCCCACCGTTTGGAAATTGGAATACTTGAGGCCCCTGGCTCCGCCTCCGGACGCTTTTCAAAGTCGGCCGGGAAATGTCATGGACGTCATTTCCCTCCGTTCTTCCCCTTGACTCGGAGGCGGGCTCTTTCTGTCGAACTCCAAGAAAGAGTTTCGCCATGTCTGTTCTGATAGGCCGGCCCCATCGCAGGGCAAGCAATGATCGCAGAGCAGGTCATGATCGTTCGATCGCCGGACGGATGTGTCGTTACGTCGTGGCTCCCCTGATATGTGCAGCTTGCACTATTTCATTCGCGGGCACCGCTTCGGCTCAATGCGCAGCTCGCGATGTATTGCAGAACCAGCTGAAGTTCAGGACCAGCGCGACCCTAACGTCCCAACGGCCTATCAAGTCCGCCCGCGATATCCCCGCATGGAAGACGATTACAATCGGCAGCTTCGCCGACTCGATAACGCTGCGCGATGCGCTGGATGCCAAGGGCTGCAGTGTCGGTGGTCAGGCCGCCGAAATCCTGGCGCGGCCGGCGTTCACCGTCAGCTCTCAAAAAATGGATGTAGAGCTTGTCAGCGTATCGCCGGCCCAGCTCGGATTCACGTCCGATAGGGTGCCCTTGGCAAACATTTACGCGCGCGCTCGATCGCTCGGCCTTGAACTTGCTGCGGCCGAGGTCGGCCCGCAATTGCGCATCCAGTATGTCGATCAGCCCATGGGTGAATTTCTCACCATCGGAATGGAGCCGATCAGGACGTGGGGTGGCGATCTCATCATTCTGAATGTGGCAAATGGCGGAGCCGGACTGATCCTCATCGGCCAAGACGGCAGAGCCGGAGCGGATATACCAGCAGCAACTCGTTTCGTTTTCACCCGGCCGCATCACCCCGCACCGGGTCTCGAGCTCGTCGAGAAGTCCGGAACATCGCTGCTGCCGGTAGGTGATTGGTAGTCTGCAATCGGGCCCATCGCTTCCGTTGAAGCGGTGGCCGCAGGCCGTTCGCGGGAGAGGCCTCCATCGCCAACATCCGAGGATGACATCATGCGCCTGTTTTGCCCGACGGGTCAACGCTTCTTCGAAAAATCCGCAGGCCGTCGGGATTGCGGCAGCGCGCTACTGTGCATGGGGTCGTTTTCGAGAATTCAGTCCGGCACGAGCTCTGTCAGCGAGCGGATGATGCGGTCGGGCCTGACGGTCGAGCCTTCGGGCAGGCCGTCGCCATGCGCGTCGAGCCAGATCGCATAGATGCCGAGGCGCTGCGGCGTCACGACTTCCCACTCCAGATTGTCGCCGATCATCCAGGTGTCCGCCGGTGTGACGCCGAGCGCCTCCATCGCGTGCAGATAGGCGCGCTCCTCGGGCTTGCCGAAGCCGTGCTCACCCTCGATCTGGATGTGGTCGAAGCGATGGGTCAACTCGAAGCGCTCGACCTTGGCGCGCTGCATGTCGGCAGCGCCGTTGGTGACCAGCGCGAGCTTGACGCCATGGGCCTTGAATGCGTCGATCGCATCATGCGCGCCGGGGAAGACGAAGATCGCCTCCTCGCGGTAGCTGGTGAAGCGGTCAGCGAGGCGGTCGGCGAGATTGTCGGACAGGGCGTGATGGCCGCGTGCGGCGAGCGCGGCAAAACCGCCGCGCACCGTGAGCCGCCGCGCCTCGCCGAGCTTCATCCGCCAGATCGGCTCGGCGGTCGACCAGAACTGCCGCGCATAGGCCAGTACGGCTGTGGCGACCAGCGCCGGCGGCAGCGGCGCGAGTTCCTCGGCGAATTCTTCCGCGATCGTGTTCCAGGCGATCTCGGGCCGGCCATAGGCCGACAGGATGGTGTCGTCCATGTCGATCAGCATCGCGCGGGGGAGGGGCTTCGCCGTCATGGCCATTTCACCTCGGGCGGCAGCGACGACAGGATGGAGTCCACATTGCCGCCGGTCTTGAGCCCGAAGATCGTGCCGCGGTCATAGAGCAGGTTGAACTCGACATAGCGGCCGCGGCGGATCAGCTGCTCCTCGCGGTCCTCGGCGGTCCAGCTTGTCGCGAAATTGCGGCGCACGATGTCGGGATAGATTTTCAGGAAGGCGCGGCCGACATCCTGGGTGAAGGCGAGGTCGGCATCCCAGTCGCCGCTGTCGTGCCAGTCGTAGAAGATGCCGCCGACGCCGCGCGCCTCTTTCCGATGCGGCAGATAAAAATACTCGTCGCACCACTTCTTGTACTTGTCGTAATCGGCAACGCCGTTCGGACCCGTACAGGCTTCCTTCATCGCGGCGTGGAAGGCGAGCGTGTCCGAATCCTCCTGCGTGCGGCGGCGGTCGAGCACCGGCGTCAGGTCTGCACCGCCGCCGAACCACGCCTTGGTGGTGACGACGAAGCGGGTGTTCATGTGCACGGCCGGCACATGCGGATTGCGCAGGTGCGCGATCAGCGAGATGCCGGAAGCCCAGAACCGCGGGTCTTCGGCCGCGCCCGGGATCTGCGCACGAAACTCGGGCGCGAATTCGCCGTGCACCGTCGAGCAGTGCACGCCGACCTTCTCGAACAGGCGGCCCGACATCATCGACATCACGCCGCCGCCACCGGCTGCGCCGGAGTGGTCGGTGCGCTGCCATGGCCTGCGCGCGAAGCGGCCTGACACGCCGGGATAGAGGCTTTCCGGCGCGTCGTCCTCGAGCCGCTCGAAGTTCGCGCAGATGTCGTCGCGCAGATGCTCGAACCAGCTCCGGGCGCGGGCTTTGCGGTCTTCGATGACGGTCGGGTCGATTGCCGATGTCATGTCGTTAGCCTTGCGGACCGTAATAGGTGCAGCTCTCGTTGCAGCTGTCGCGGTGGATGCTGACGCGGGTGAGCTTGCCGACATGCGCGAGCCGCTCCCAGACGAAGCGCGACAGGTTCTCCAGCGTCGGTGCGCCCAGCGCCTCGATCTTGTTGAGGAACTTGTGGTCGAGCATCAAGCGCACGTCCTCGATGGACCGCTGGAGCAGGCCGAGATCGACCACCATGCCGGTCGCAGGGTCCGGCATGCCGCGCACCGTCACCTCGGCGCGGAAGGAGTGGCCGTGGATCTCTTCGCTCGCCTCACCAAAGGTCGTTCCCTTCAGCGTATGCGCCGCCTCGAAGCGGAACTGTTTCGTCAATTCCCACATCTGTCCGTTCAGTCCTATCTGATGCCGAGCGATTTATGCGTCTGCACGCTCAGCCGCCATTGCGGATGGCGCAGACAATAGTCGATCGCGCGCGCGGTGTTCTCGATGACCTCCGGCCCGTCCATCGGCTGCAGCGAGAACCGCTCGAAGGCGAGGCTCTCGAACGTCTCGGGCGCGGCGAGGGCCTGCGGATAGACCAGCTTGAGTTCGTGTCCCCGGCGCAAGACCAACTCGCTGCCGCCCTTGGGGCTGACGCAGATCCAGTCGAGCCCCTCAGGCGGGATAACCGTGCCATTGGTCTCGACGCCGATCTCGAAGCCGCGGGCGTGCAGCGCCGCGACCAGGGCGTCATCGACCTGCAGCAGCGGCTCGCCCCCGGTCAGCACCACATAGCGGTTGGCGGCGGTTGCGGTCCATTGCGCGGCGATGGTGTCGGCGAGTTCCACGGCCGAGGCGTAGCGGCCGCCGAGCGTGCCGTCGGTGCCGACGAAATCCGTGTCGCAGAACTGACATGTCGCGCTGGCGCGATCGGCCTCGCGGCCGCTCCAGAGGTTGCAGCCGGCAAACCGGCAAAACACCGATGCGCGCCCGGCATGGGCGCCTTCGCCTTGCAAGGTCAGGAAGATTTCCTTGACCGCGTAACTCACTGGCCTCTCCTCGTCATCTCTAAAGGTGCGGGTTCCGGACCTGCCGGAGCGCCTCGCCGGCGGCCATCGCTGCGGTCATGGCGACATTGAGCGACCGCAACCCTTCGGCGATCGGGATCACCAGTCGCGCATCCGCAGCCTCGACCACCGCGTCGGTGACGCCGGCGCTCTCGCGCCCGAATAGCAGGATGTCCGACGTCTGGTAACGGAAATCGCGGTAGTCCGTGGCGCCTTTGGTGGTGAACAGCAGCAGGCGGGCGCCCTGGCTTTCCCGCCATGCCTCGAATTTCGCCCAGGAATCGTGGCGGGCAATACTGACATGGTCGAGGTAGTCCATTCCCGCCCGGCGGAAATGCCGGTCGGAGACCGGAAAGCCGGCCGGTTCGATGATGTGGGCGGCGATTCCCAGACAAGCGCACAGGCGAAGAATCGTACCGGTGTTCTGGGGGATGTCGGGTTGGAAAAGTGCGATCTGCATGGGCGTTACGGGGTTGGTTGTGGGCCGGAAATGTCTCAATAAAACATCGCTGGCCGCGGAATTCGTGCATTGCACGCTCCCGCGCCGTTAGCGGGCTTGCGCTCGCCCTGCAAGGGTGCCAATAGAACGATTCTGGACTGCTGTTTTCGCCTTGTTCTGGCGGCGACAAGTGAAGTTCTGCCGCCGCGGGGGGCCGCGGGCGCCGGCAGACTGTTCCGGGGACCTTGGGGGCCCCTGGGGTGGTTCCACCGGCTGCATAAGAAGAAAGGGTTGGAATCGTGACGACAGCGTCTTCGGCGGACCATCCGACACGCCGTGATTTCTTATTCGTTGCAACGGGGGCAGCCGCAGCAGTAGGGGGCGCCGCCGCGCTCTGGCCCTTCATTTCGCAAATGAATCCGGACGCCTCGACCATCGCCGCGGGTGCGCCGATCGAGGTCGATCTGAGCCCGGTTGCCGAGGGGCAGGACATCAAGGTGTTCTGGCGCGGCAAGCCGATCTACATCAGCCATCGCACCAAGAAGCAGATCGACGAGGCGCGCGCCGTTCCTGTGGCGAGCCTGCCCGATCCGCAGTCCGACGAGGCCCGGGTCAAGTCAGGGCACGATCAGTGGCTGGTCGTGATCGGCATCTGCACCCATCTCGGCTGCATCCCGATCGCCCATGAAGGCAATTACGACGGGTTCTTCTGTCCCTGCCATGGTTCGCAGTACGATTCGTCCGGCCGCATCCGCCAGGGGCCCGCGCCCGCGAACCTGGCCGTGCCGCCGTACACTTTCGTTTCGGACACCAAAATCCAGATCGGCTGAGCTTCGGACCCGCGTCCGAAGCCTCGAACCGTCTCGTCGTTTTATTTCCTCAGGATCGCATCATGAGCGGACCATCCGACTACCAGCCGAGCAATCCGGCACTGCAATGGATCGAGCGGCGCCTGCCGATCTTTGGTCTCGTCCATTCCTCCTTCGTCGTCTATCCCACCCCGCGCAACCTGAACTATTGGTGGACCTTCGGCGCCATCCTGTCCTTCATGCTGGGGATGCAGATCCTGACCGGCGTGATCCTGGCGATGCACTACACGCCGCATGCCGATCTCGCCTTCAAGTCGGTGGAACTGATCGTCCGTGACGTGAACTATGGCTGGCTGCTGCGCAACATGCATGCGGTCGGCGCGTCGATGTTCTTCTTCGCGGTCTACGTCCACATGCTGCGCGGCCTCTATTACGGTTCCTACAAGGAGCCGCGCGAGGTGCTCTGGATCCTCGGCGTCATCATTTACCTCTTGATGATGGCAACCGGCTTCATGGGCTACGTGCTTCCCTGGGGCCAGATGAGCTTCTGGGGCGCCACCGTCATCACCAATCTGTTCTCGGCCATTCCTTACGTCGGCGAGAGTATCGTGACCCTGCTGTGGGGTGGCTATTCGGTTGGAAATCCGACGCTGAACCGCTTCTTCTCGCTGCACTATCTGCTGCCATTCCTGATCGCGGGCGTCGTCGTGCTCCACGTCTGGGCACTGCACGTCGCCGGCCAGAACAATCCTGACGGCGTCGAGCCGAAGACGGAAAAGGACACGGTGCCGTTCACGCCGCACGCGACCATCAAGGATGGCTTCGGCGTCGCCTGCTTCCTGCTGCTCTACGCCTGGTTCATCTTCTACATGCCGAACTATCTCGGCGATGCCGACAACTACATTCCGGCGAACCCCGGCGTGACGCCGCCGCACATCGTGCCGGAATGGTATTACCTGCCGTTCTACGCGATCCTGCGCTCGATTCCGAACAAGCTCGCGGGCGTGATCGCGATGTTCTCGGCGATCATCATCCTGTGCTTCCTGCCCTGGCTGGACAGCGCGAGGACGCGTTCGTCGAAGTATCGTCCGCTCGCCAAGCAGTTCTTCTGGATCTTCGTCGTGGTCTGCATCCTGCTCGGCTATCTCGGTGCGCAGCCGCCGGAAGGCATCTACGTGATCGCCGGCCGGGTCCTGACGGTCTGCTACTTCGCCTACTTCCTGATCGTGCTGCCGCTGCTGTCGCGCATCGAGACGCCGCGGCCGGTGCCGAACTCGATCTCGGAAGCGATCCTTGCCAGGAGCGGCAAGGCCGTCGCCTCGATCGCGGTCGCGCTCGTCGCTGCTGGTACGCTGTTCGTCGGCACCGTGCAGGACGCCCGCGCCGAGGAAGGCGGCACCAAGCCGCCGGGCAACAATTGGTCGTTCGCAGGCCCGTTCGGCCACTATGACCGTGGTGCACTCCAGCGCGGCCTGAAGGTCTACAAGGAAGTCTGCTCGAACTGCCACGCGCTGTCTTACGTCGCCTTCCGCAACCTCGCGGAAGCCGGTGGTCCCGGCTATTCGGAGGCGCAAGCAGCGGCGTTTGCCTCCGACTACAAGATCAAGGACGGTCCGAACGATCAGGGCGAGATGTTCGAGCGCCCGGGCCGGCCGGCCGACTACTTCCCCTCGCCGTTCCCGAACGAGCAGGCGGCTCGTGCGGCGAACGGTGGCGCGGCGCCGCCCGACCTGTCGCTGATCACCAAGGCGCGTTCCTATGGCCGCGGCTTCCCGATGTTCATCGTCGACTTCTTCAGCCAGTATCAGGAGCAGGGCCCAGACTATGTCGCCGCCGTGCTCCAGGGCTTCGAGGACAAGGTGCCGGAAGGCGTGACCATCCCGGAAGGCTCATATTACAACAAGTACTTCCCGGGCCACGCCATCAAGATGCCGAAGCCGCTCAGCGACGGCCAGGTGACCTACGATGACGGCTCGCCGGCGACGGTTGCGCAGTACGCTCACGACGTCACCACGTTCCTGATGTGGACCGCCGAGCCGCACATGGAAGCGCGCAAGCGCCTCGGCCTCCAGGTGTTCGTGTTCCTGATCCTGTTCGCGTTCCTGATGTACTTCACCAAGAAGAAGGTCTGGGCCGACTCGCACTGAGCGCCGGACGCGAAACGAGAATGAAGAAGCCCCCGCAAGGGGGCTTTTTTATTGGACACGCGCGTGTGTTGTTCGATGCGATTGCCTATCGCGTGCCCAGCCGCCAAAGTACCGCCAGCCTCTCCCTCACAAACCATCGGAGGACACCATGGGAACCACGATCACCTTCAAGCGTCCGGACGGCAAGGATGCCTCGGGCTATCTCGCCAACGCCGCACGCGGCAACGCGCCGGGCGTGGTCGTGATCCAGGAATGGTGGGGCCTGTCGGAGCAGATCAAGGGCCTGTGCGACCGCTTCGCGCTTGCCGGCTTCGACGCGTTGGCGCCCGATCTCTACAAGGGCAAGGTGGTGCCGTATCACGATACGGATGCAGCCGGCAAAGAGATGAACTCGCTCGACTTCATGGACGCCACCACGCAGACGGTGCGCGGCGCTACGCAATACCTGTCGCGCAACGGCGCCAAGGTCGGGCTGACAGGCTTCTGCCTCGGCGGCGCCGTCACCATCATCGGCGCGGTGCATGTACCGGAGCTTGCCGCCGGTGTCGTGTTCTATGGCATTCCGCCGGAGCAGGCGGCCAAGCCCGCCGACGTCAAGATCCCGCTCCAGGCCCACTTTGCCAACAAGGACGATTGGTGCACGCCGGAGCTGGTCGACGGCTTCGAGAAGGCCATGAAGGCCGCCGGCAAGTCGCTGGAGCTGTTCCGCTATGACGCCGAGCACGCCTTCGTCAACGAGCAACGCCAGGCCGTGCATGACCGCGAAGCCGCCGAGCTCGCCTGGGGTCGGGCGACGGAGTTTCTCAGGAAGCATCTGGGTTAACCGCCCTTGGCCGTGATGCGGGGAGCTGCCCTTGACGCAGCCCCCGCGCCATGGTGAGTATCCGCCCATGAGCACCGCAGCCCGCCCATCCCGTCGTTGGTGGCGCACCTCCTAAGAGGTGGCCGGTGCGATTTATTCTCCTAAAATCGTCTGAGGTCGCCGGCACAGCGCGGCGGCCTGATCGTTTGTCCTGTGTGGCGTTCCCTCGGCAAGTTTCGTAAGAGGACCCCATGAACAGGACAGTCTTTGCTCTTCCGCCCAGAAGCGACTACGTCACCCGGGGGGGTCTTGCGATCACCCGCGTGGCCGAGCAGTTCACCGGTCACGCCGACCGGCTCGACGATCTCATCAACCTGCTCGACCGCCGCCGTGGCGTGGTATTGTCCTCGGGCACGACCGTGCCGGGCCGCTACGAGAGCTTTGACCTCGGCTTCTCCGATCCCCCGCTCAAGCTCGAGACCGTTGGCACCAATTTCAGGCTGGAAGCGCTGAATGCGCGCGGCGAGGTGCTGATCGCCTTCCTCGCTGACGTCCTGCGCGAACCCTGCGTCGTGATCTCCGAGAAATCAGCCGCGCGCCTTGCCGGTCGCATCATCCGTGGTGATGCGCCGGTCGAGGAAGATCAGCGCACGCGTCGCGCGAGCGTGATGTCGCTGGTGCGCGACATCATTGCCGCCTTCTCGGCCAATGACGACGGGCTGCTCGGTCTGTTCGGCGCCTTCGCCTATGACCTCGTCTTCCAGATCGAGGATCTCGTGCAGAAGCGTCCGCGCGAAAATGACCAGCGCGACATTGTGCTCTATGTCCCGGATCGCCTGCTCGCCTATGACCGCGCCACCGGGCGTGGCGTCGCGCTCTCCTACGATTTCGCCTGGAAAGGGAAGTCGACCGAAGGCCTGCCGCGCGAGACAGCCGAGAGCCCGTATGTGAAGACGGATCGCCAGGGTTTTGCCGATCACGCGCCCGGCGAATATCAGGCCACCGTCGAGACCGCGCGCGCGGCCTTTGCCCGCGGCGATCTGTTCGAAGCGGTGCCGGGCCAGCTCTTCGCCGAGCCCTGCGAGCGCTCGCCGGCCGAAGTGTTTCAGCGCCTCTGCGTCATCAACCCGTCGCCCTATGGCGCGCTGATGAATCTGGGCGAGGGCGAATTCCTCGTCTCCGCTTCGCCGGAAATGTTCGTGCGCTCCGACGGGCGCCGCGTCGAGACCTGCCCGATATCAGGGACGATCGCGCGCGGCACAGATGCAATTGGCGATGCCGAGCAGATCCGCCAGCTGCTGAACTCGGAGAAGGACGAGTTCGAGCTCAACATGTGCACGGACGTCGACCGCAACGACAAGGCGCGCGTCTGCGTCCCCGGCACGATCAAGGTGCTGGCGCGACGGCAGATCGAGACCTACTCGAAGCTCTTCCACACCGTCGATCATGTCGAGGGCATGCTGCGCCCCGGCTTCGACGCGCTTGATGCGTTCCTCACCCATGCCTGGGCGGTGACGGTGACTGGCGCGCCCAAGCTTTGGGCGATGCAGTTCGTCGAGGATCACGAACGTTCGCCGCGGCGCTGGTACGCCGGCGCGATCGGCGCCGTGAACTTCGACGGCAGCATCAATACCGGTCTCACCATCCGCACCATCCGCATGAAGGATGGTCTGGCCGAGGTGCGCGTCGGCGCCACCTGTCTGTTCGATTCCGATCCGGCTGCCGAGGACCGGGAATGCCAGGTCAAGGCGGCAGCGCTGTTCCAGGCATTGCGCGGCGACCCGCCGAAACCGCTGTCGGCGTTTGCGCCTGACGCCACCGGTTCGGGCAAGCGCGTGCTGCTGATCGATCACGACGACAGCTTCGTGCACATGCTCGCCGATTACTTCCGCCAGGTCGGCGCCGAAGTCACCGTGGTCCGCTATGTGCATGCGCTCGCCATGCTCAAGCAGAAGAGGTGGGATTTGCTGGTGTTGTCGCCAGGGCCGGGCCGCCCGGAGGATTTCGGGATCAAGAAAACCATCGACGCGGCGCTGGAGAACAAGCTACCGGTGTTCGGCGTGTGTCTGGGCGTGCAAGCGATCGGCGAATATTTCGGCGGCGAGCTCGGCCAGCTCACCCATCCGGCGCACGGAAGGCCGTCGCGGGTCCAGGTGCGGGGCGGACGGCTGATGCGCAATCTGCCGAACGAGATCGTCATCGGCCGCTATCACTCGCTGTTCGTCGAGCGCGACAGCATGCCTGATGTGCTCAACGTCACCGCCAGCACCGAGGACGGTGTTGCCATGGCGCTGGAGCACAAGACCCTGCCGGTCGCCGGCGTGCAATTCCACCCGGAATCGCTGATGTCGCTCGGCGGCGAGGTGGGCTTGCGAATTGTCGAGAATGCGTTCCGGCTGGATGCGCCGGTCAATTGAGAGGCACCAATGACCTTTGAGCACGATTTGAAGGCGAGCGTCCGCACCATCGCCGATTATCCCAAGCCGGGGATCATGTTCCGCGACATCACGACGTTGCTCGCGGATGCGCGCGCCTTCCGTCGTGCGGTCGACGAGCTGGTCAATCCGTGGGCCGGCAACAAGATCGACAAGGTTGCCGGCATGGAGGCGCGCGGCTTCATCATCGGCGGCGCCGTGGCGCATCAGCTCTCGGCCGGCTTCGTGCCGATCCGCAAGAAAGGGAAGCTGCCGCACACCACCGTGCGGATCGCTTATTCGCTCGAATACGGCATCGACGAGATGGAGATGCACATCGACGCGATCCAGCCCGGCGAGCGCGTCATCCTCGTCGACGATCTCATTGCCACCGGCGGCACCGCGGAAGGCGCGGTGAAGCTGCTGCGCCAGATCGGCGCCAATGTCGTGGCCGCCTGCTTCATCATCGACCTGCCCGACCTCGGCGGCGCCGCCAAGCTGCGCGCCATGGACGTGCCGGTGCGCACGCTGATGACGTTCGAAGGGCATTGAGAAATCGTGGCGATCGCCGATCGCTTCGGCCTTCAGCTCGGCCCGCCAGTTGTGCCCTGCGTTGCTTCAGCAGCGCGTTCCTGAGATAACCGCTCTCCTCGTCCTCCAGACGCTCGCATTGGCCGAATGTCGGGCCGGCCTTGCCATGGGCGTTTCAGGCGGCCTGGAGGCTGCGCGAGGGACGGTCGGTGTAAATATCACCCGGATAAAATATTCAGGGCCGCTGCAGGATCAGGCTGAGCTCGAGCTCGCGGAAGGCGAGGTAATTCCGCCGGATCCACTGGTGCAACTCGGTCGAGGAATCCTTCTCCTGGCGCAGATAGCCGGTGAAGGAGAAGCTCAGGCGGTCGATATAGGTTTTGAGGAAGCCGGGCAGCGCGGGCAGGCGGAACAGGCGGCCGCCTTCCATCGCGGGTGGCAGCTCGCCGCGAATGACGAACTCGTTGTCGACGGTGATCAGGTTCATCCGCGGGATCTGCCCGCGCAGCATCTCATGGGCGCGGGCCGAGACGCGGTCGGTTTCGGCGACGAACAGGATCTGAGGCGCGACATGCCGGCGCGCCGCCTCCTTCAGCAGGCCGATCTCGTCCGTCATCTTGAAGAACTCGTCGAAGGCGTGGAAGCCGAGGTCGATGACCTTGGCGAGACCGTCATCGACGATGACGCGGTCCATCAGCTGCATCTTGCCGTAGGTATCGATCACATCAGCGGTTTCAGTGACCTTCGGCAGGTAATCGAGCAGCGACGGCTCCTTCAGATTGACGTCGAAGGCGGCGACGTTGCCGTTCTTGAGCAGCAGGAATTCACTCAATAGCCGCGCCAGCAGCGTCTTGCCGACCTGCGGGCGGGGCGAGCAGATGATGTAAACGGGTGTCGCTGGCATCGGCTGCTATATCAGGCCAAGTCACCGCCCAATCCAGCCGTATCAGCCCGGCCTTCGCAACTATTTTTCGCTGTTGCGGGTGACGGGTTTCGAGCCGACGATGTCGGTGAGGCGGATGCGGTCGAATTCGCTCCAGACGTTGGCCAGCCAGTGCCGGACATAGCCGCGCAGCACGAAGGAGTAGTTCGCTGCCTCGTCCTGGATGCCCTTGTTGGCGACGAATTTCAGGAACGGCACCGAGGACACCTCGACCTGCTCATAGGCCATTTCGTTGAGCTTCGGAATGGTCAGCTCGGTCGCGTCCTTGATGCGGTGGAAGTAGGAATTGTAGGTCGCCTGGTCCCACTGGAAGAACTGGGTGTCGTTGATGAAGTTCTTCACCAGGAAATATTTCGCACCGGACATGAAGCCGGCCGTCTCCGCGATTTCCTCGAGCGAGGCGATCGAGGGTCCGAGGATGTGGAACACGGCGAAAGTGATCTGCCCGGCTTTGGCGGCGTCGAGGAAGCCGATGTCGCGCAGCGAGGCGAGCGCGGGCGAGAGCAGGCCGGCGCGCACGTCGATCACGGTGACGGAAGGGCTGACAGCGTTGAGCGTGTCAAAGATCTTCATCTGGTCCGCGGTCGTCGTCATGTCGACGATCTCGGTGATGTCAGGGTGGAAGCGTTTCAGCGTTCCCCGCGGCGACTCCGTATCGAAGGCGCGCGTCGGCACGTTGTTGGCGGAAAAATAATCGAGCAAGGTACGTGACACCGTGGTCTTGCCGACCCCGCCCTTGTCCGCGCCCACCACCACCACTGCCGGCTTTGCCATCGCTGTCCCCTCACGCGCCCCCGATCGCGAGATTGCAATCGGCCGGGCCCAAATCGGTGTCCCGAGTCTGCTGTTGGGCGCGAACATGGCAGAAACAAGGGAGAATTCAAATCCTGCGGCACGCAGTAGCTGCAATTCCCGGAGTTTTTCTCGGGCGCTGTGATTTCGCTGCAAATTGCAGAAGATTCACGCTCAGTGGCGACCCCAAGGACCCATGGTGTTGCTGGAAGGATTGCCCAACGGATTGCCGGCCGCAGTTCCGGAAGCGCCCGGCGCGGGCACGGGCGGTGGCGTGGCCCGGCTGCCTGCATCGTTCCACGGTCCCTGTGGCAGCGGCGGCGGGGCGTCCCGTTGATCGGCCTGCGCCTCCGATTGACCCGCGGCGGACTGTTCCGTCTCATCGTCATCGGATGGCGGTGGCAGCGGACCGGGATCATGGCCGCCGGCGAATTTGACCAGCGCGTCGACGCGGGACTGCACCGACGGGTGGGTCGCGAACAGATCCGAAAAGCCTTCGCGCGGATTGTCCAGGCACATCTCCATCACCGCGGAGGTCGCGCCCGGTAGTTCGCCACGGCCTTCGATCTTGCGCAGCGCGGAGATCATGGCGTCAGGGTTTTTGGTCAGCTCGACCGACCCCGCATCGGCGAGATATTCGCGCGAGCGCGACAGCGCGAGCTTGACCACCTGCGATACGAGCCAGGCCACCACGATCAGCACGACAGCGATGATGATCACGATGATCGCGCCGCCGCCGGAATTCTTGTTGTCGTTCGACGACGAGGACGAGCGGGACGACGATGAGGAGGAAGAACCTGACGACCACGAGCCGCCGCCGGAGCTCCAGCTCAGATTGGTGAACAGGCGGAAGAACAATTCGCCGAAGAAGCCGACCACGCCGGCTATAATCACGGCGACCACCATCAGCTGCACGTCGCCGTTCCTGATGTGGGTCAGCTCGTGGCCGAGCACCGCCTCGATCTCCTGGTCGTTCAGCGCCTTCAGGAGGCCTGTGGTGACGGTGACGGCATATTGCCGCGGATTGAGGCCAGTCGCGAATGCGTTCAGCGCCGGAGAGACCATGATCTTCAGCTTCGGCATGGTGATGCCGCGCGAGATGCAGAGATTTTCCAGCAGATTGTAGAGCCGCGGCTCCTCCTGCCTGGTCACGTCACGGCCGCCGGTCACCGCGTCGATCATCGACTGGTGGAAGAAATAGGCGATGACGATCCAGGCGATCGCGCCAGCCGTCGCAAAGGGGAGGGCGACGATGAGGTCGTGGAAGGCGCGGCTCAGATAATAGGCGACGGTCTGGTTGCCGTTGATGACGACCTCGGCGACCAATGCGCCGGCATAAACCAGCACATAGACCAGCGCGAACAGGCCGGCGAGCAGCAGCATCGAACGTAACTTGTTCGAGGCGATGTGCGTGTAGAGACCATACGCGGCCATGACGCGTTGTCCTGCCGGCCGATCGGCTCAGATCAGAATTTCACCTGGGGCGCAGCCTCGACTTCGGTGCGGCTGGCGCCGAGATCGAAGAAGTCCTTCCTGGTGAAGCCGAACATTCCGGCGAACAGCGCGGCCGGCATCTGCTGGATGCCGGTGTTGTATTCCTGGACCGCGTTGTTGAAGAAACGGCGGCTCGCCGCGATCTTGTTCTCGAGGTCGGAGAGCTCGGATGCGAGCTGCTGGAAATTGGCGTTGGCCTTGAGGTCGGGATAGGCCTCCGACAGCGCGATCAGCCGTCCCAGCGCGCCGGAGAGCTGGTTCTCCGCGGCGGACACCTGCGCCGGCCCTTGTGCCGACATCGCCGAATTGCGCGCCTTGATGACGTCGTCGAGCGTGCCGCGCTCGTGCGCCGCATAACCCTTCACCGTCTCGACCAGGTTCGGTATCAGGTCATGACGCTGCTTGAGTTGGACGTCGACATCGGCAAAGGCCTGGCCGACGCGCTGTCCCAGCGCCACCAGCCGGTTGTAGGCGCTGAAGGCGAACAGCACGAGGACGACGATGACGCCGAGAACGATCCAGCCGGTCGACATGGAGAACTCCTGGAAGGAAATTGGAGCGGACAGCCTAAACTAAAATGGGCCCGGGAAGAGCCCCGCGCGGAGGGAAGGTAAGACTTGGTCGGATCGGGCGCCATCCGAGTTCAAGGGAAAAGCGGGCAACGACGTTAACTTTCGGACAGGACGGCGTCGCCCCAGCGCCACCGCCGTGCGCCCGCATAGGCAGCCTTGTCGCGCCGCGGGACCTTGGCGAGTTCGACACCGTGGCCGGTGCAGAGTTTTGCCGTGATCTCGGCCTTGCCGACATCGGGCGGCGCCAGCACGCGTGCGGCGCGGATTGCCGGCGCGGAGCGAGTCAGCGCGACATAGATGAAGCGCTCGTCCTCGAACGGCACCTCGGCGCCCTTGATCTGGCGATGCGCCTGCGAACGCGGCAGGCGCTGATTGAAATGGCACCAGTCGGGCGCGACGAGCGGGCAGGGCTTTTCGTGCGGGCAGGGCGCCGCGACATGGGCGCCTGCCGCGATCAGGTGTTGGCGCAGCGCGAGGATGCGGGCATAGCCGGCGGGCGTGCCGGGCTCGATCACGACCAACGCGTGGCGCGCTTTGGCCCACATTGTCTCCGTAAGCTTGCGCTGGTCGCTCTCGCCGAGCTCGCCGATGACGTAGCTCGCGACGACGAGATCGGCTTGCGAGGCCTCGGCGAGGCTCGTGACTGCATCGTCGGGCAGATAGCGGCAATCCGACAGGCGCGTGCTGTCCTGCGCGAGTTCGAGCGCGAGCCGGCTCAGTGTGGCGTTGGCGTCGAGCAGGGTGAAATCCCGCAGCGACGAAAACGCCTCTGCGGCAGCCCAGCTTGCGGTGCCCGGACCCGCGCCGACGTCGAGCAGGGTTTCCGGCGCGAAGTCTGGCGCGATTTCGGCGAACGCGCTCAGGCTTGCGGCGACGGCGGCGTAGGTTGCCGGCATCCGCGCCAGCGCATAAGCGAGGGCATCAGCTTCGGACTTGATCGTGCCGGAGCCGCCACCGGCGCGATAGGTGGTCGAGATTTTCTGCGAGCGCTGCGCAGCGTCGTTGCGCGAAAAACCCTGCAGCCTGGCCTCGAGCGCGGCCTTGAGTTCGGTGGGGAGGGTGGGTGCGATCATGTTGGCCTACCGTCATCCGGGTGCTCGCGTCGCGAGGATCGGAATGACGGCAGAGATATCACGCCACGTTCTGGTCGAGAATGTCCACGGCCTCGGACAGGCTCACCGAGACGAGCTGGGAGACGCCGCGCTCGGCCATGGTGACACCGAACAGCCGGTTCATCCGCGCCATCGTGATCGGGTTGTGCGTGATGATGACGAAGCGCGTGTCGGTCGAGCTGGTCATCTCGTGCAGCAGGTTGCAGTACCGTTCGACGTTATGATCGTCGAGCGGCGCGTCGACTTCGTCCAGCACGCAGATCGGCGAGGGGTTGGTCAAGAACACCGCGAAGATCAGCGCCATCGCCGTCAGGGCCTGCTCACCGCCCGAAAGCAGCGACAGCGTCTGCGGCTTCTTGCCCGGCGGCTTGGCGATGATTTCGAGACCGGCTTCGAGCGGATCGTCGCTCTCGATCAGATGCAGCGCGGCCTCGCCGCCGCCGAACAGCTCGACGAACAGGCGCTTGAAGTGGTTGTTGACGACCTCGAACGAGGTCAGCAGCCGCTCGCGCGCCTCCTTGTTGAGGCTCTGGATGCCCTGGCGCAGCCGCTTGATGGCCTCGACGAGGTCATCACGCTCGGTGACCAGGCCGGTGTGCTGGGTCTCGACCTCCCGCAGCTCTTCCTCGGCGCGCAAATTGACGGCGCCCAGGCGCTCGCGGTCGCGGCGCATCTTTTCGAGGTCTTCCTCGATGTCATGCAGCGGCGGCAGCTCGGCGCCGGGCTCGATCTCGGCAAGGCCGGCGACGGCCTGCGGCTCGACTTCGAGCATGTCGCGGATCTCGCGCTCGATGTCCTCGAGCCGGCGCCGCGCGCTTTCCATGCGCTCCTCGGCCCGCGCCGTGGCCTCGCGGGAGCTGGAGAGCGCTTCGAGCGTCAGCTTGGCGACGCGATCGGTCTCGGCCATCGCGGTCTCCGCAGTGGCGAGCGCGTCGGCGGCCATGCGGCGGTCGTTCTCGGCGTATTCGATCTCGGTGATCAGCGCGCTGCGCTTTTCAGCAAAGACAGCGGGCGCGTTTTCGAGTTCGCTGCGCTCGATCGTGAGCTCGGCGATACGCGCCTGGATGGTGTCGATGTGGGAGGCCGCGCTTTCCTTGCGGTTCTGCCACTCGGTGCGCTCCGCGAGGATCGCCTGGACACGGCGGTCGGCCAGCTCGGCCTCGCGCGCCAGGGCCTGCGCTTCGGCGCGGACCTGGGCTGCGATGCGGCGCTGGCCTTCGATGTCGCTGCGGACGGCGGCGAGACGGGTTTCGGTGTCCTCGCTCGAGGGCAGCTCGCTGATGCCGGCCTCGGCGTATTCATAGGCGGCCTCGGCTTCGGCCCGGTCGGCGGCGAGCCGGCTGTGCGCTTCCGACAGCGTCGCCTTGCGCGCGGCATGACGGCTGATCTCGCGCTCCGCGTTGGCATGGCGCTCGCGCGCGACGTTCAGCTCGCGCTGCGCGGCGCGCCAGGCTTCGCGGGAAGCGCCTTCGGTGCTGGCGGCCATCTGCAATTCGGACTCGGCATTTTCAAGCGCCTGACGCTTGATCTGCGCGTCGATGCGGGCCTGCTCCAGCTCGTTCTCGATGTCGACGAGGCGGGCGCGTTCGGCAAGGCGCCGTGCGGCCCCGGTCGGGGCGTGGGCGGCGGCGACAAAGCCGTCCCAGCGCCAGACGTCGCCCTCGGGCGAGACCAGCCGCTGGCCGGTCTTGAGCTGCGAAACCAGCTCGGCACCACGCTCGCGCGGCACGACGCCGATCTGCGCCAGGCGGCGTGTCAGCTCGGCGGGCGCCTGTACGTGGTTTGCGAGCGGGGTGACGCCTTCGGGCAGCTCCGGATCGCCCTCGGTGACGCCGGCGTTGGTCCAGCGCATCGGCGCCGACGGATCGACCGGCGCGTCGAGATCATCGCCGAGGGCTGCGCCGATCGCCTTTTCAAAACCCTTGTCGACGGTGATGCCGTCGATGATCGGCGGCCACAGATTTTTGGTCTCGCCGTTGACGATCTTGGAGATCGTGCGCGCTTCGGTATCGAGCCGCTGCACGCGCTTGTCGGCTTCGACCAGCGGCGAGCGCGAGGATTCCAGCGCCTGCCGCGCGGCGACATGTGCGGCCTCGCTCGCCTGGGCCGCGGCTTCGGATGCCGCAAGGGTCTGCTCGGCGGTCTCGACCATGGCGGTCAGCTCGTCGAGGTCACCAAAGCCGCCGGTGTCGGCGGCCAGCTTCTGCTCTTCCGCTGCGACATTCGCGATCTCCTGGTCGAGACGGGAGAGCTTGTCGCGGTGGGTGCGGACGTTGGCCTCTAACTGGTTGCGCTTGGCGGTGAGGTCGGCGAGCGCGGTGGTGAGCTCGGCGAATTGCTGTTCGGTTTCGCTCAGCACCGCCTCGGCTTCGCCGACGCGCTCGTCGACGCCGGAGCGCTTCTCGACGCGCGACTTGATCTCCTCCTTCAGCTCGGCGTCTTCGGTGTCGAGCCGCTGCAGCGCGACGTCGGCGTCCATGGTTTGTTGCTGAGCACGGGAGATGTCGCCTTCGAACTGGGCGAGGCGGCGCTCGAGCTCGGCGACGCGCTCCTTGGCGCGCTCTTCCTCGCGGTCGAGCAGCTCGCGGGCATTGGTCAGGCGCTGAAGGCCTGCGGCGGCGCGCGCTTCGGCATCGCGCAGCGCCGGCATTTCGGCGGCGCGGATCGCCTGGATGCGGGCGGCTTCGGCCTGGTGCTGGGTGCGCTCAGCCATCTCGCGCACGGCGAGATCATGGGTGCGGCCTGACTCGTTGACGTCGGCATGCGCGCCGATCCAGCGCAGATGGAACAGCGTGGCTTCGGCCTTGCGGACCTTGGCCGCGACCTCGCGATAGCGCACGGCCTGGCGGGCCTGCTTCTTCAGGCCTTCCATTTGCCCCGAGAGCTGGCCGATCACGTCCTCGACGCGGGTGAGGTTGGTCTCGGCCGCCTTCAGCCGCAGCTCGGCCTCGTGGCGGCGGGCGTGCAGGCCGGCGACGCCGGCAGCGTCTTCCAGCACGCGGCGGCGCTGCTCGGGCTTGGCCTGGATGATCTCGCCGATCTTGCCCTGGTGGACCAGGGCCGGTGAACGTGCGCCGGTCGCGGCATCCGCGAACAGGATCTGCACGTCGCGGGCGCGCACGTCGCGGCCGTTGATGCGGTACACCGAACCGGCTTCGCGCTCGATGCGGCGGGAGATTTCGAGAATCTGGCTGTCGTTCATCGCCGCCGGCGCGGTGCGATCGGCATTGTCGATCGTCATCGTCACTTCGGCGTGGTTGCGCGCCGGACGGTTGCCGGAGCCGGCGAAGATCACCGCGTCCATGTCGGCGGCGCGCAAGCTCTTGTACGAGGTTTCACCCATCGCCCAGCGCAGCGCTTCGACCAGATTCGACTTGCCGCAACCGTTGGGGCCGACCACGCCGGTGAGGCCCGGCTCGATGACGAAGTCCGTGGGCTCAACGAAAGACTTGAAGCCGTGAAGGCGCAGGCGGGTGATTTTCATAAGCACGCATCTCTGTTGGCAGGCGCGAATCCCCCTGCCTGGACAATACCATGAAAGGCAATGTCGCTGTCTGGGCGAGTCGCGCGGGGCGCCTCATGCGGCGGACAATGGCCGCGGTGTGCCGCGAGGGCAACCGGCGAAAGCCGCTTTTCCCAAGGGATTTATGCCGGGGGAAGATACGGCTTTCGAGATGCGAATCAGGATCTTGACGAGCGAATCAGCTCTTCAGCAGCGGGTTGATCTTCTTCGCGAACTCCTCGAACGAGGCCTCGCCTTTGATCTTCTCGCCGTTGATGAAGAAGGTCGGCGTCGAATCGACCTTCAACACGTCGCTGGCATATTTCTGGTCGGCGGCGATCTTGTCGAGCAGCGACTGGTCCTTCAGGCAGGCTTCGACCTGCTGCTGGGTGAGGCCGGCCTGCTTGCCGATCCGCGTCAACGTCTCCGTGGTGTTCTTCACCACCCAGTCGCTCTGCTGGCGGAACAGCATGTCGGTCACCGCAAAGTACTTGGCCGCGTCGTCCTTGGCGATGCAGCGCGACAGCATCGAGCCGGCGGCGGCTTTGATGTCGAGCGGGAACTCGCGGAAGACGTAACGGATCTTGCCGGTGTCGATGTACTCCGACTTGATCTTGGGGAACACCTGCTCATTGAAGGCCGCGCAGTGCGGGCAGGTCATCGAGGCGTATTCGGTGACGGTGACGGCGGCGTCCTTCGGACCCAGCGCCATGTCGGGGAGCGACACCGGCTTGGCAACGTCGGCCGCGGACTGCGCCATTGCTTCCGAGATGAACCGCAGCGGCGACAGCCCGGCGAGCGCGGCAAGACCGGTCAGCGACAGCATCGTGGTGAAGGCGCGGCGGGTGAGGATCAAGGTCGGCTCCCGAATTGGCTGGTCTTGCCCGAAGTTCCCATCCGGGCGGCCTGTCGCTAGCTCGAAACGTGGTTTGAGGCAATGGCGAGCGGCAAGGACGGGTCCAGATTAGCCAGGGAATGAGGCTCAATTTCGCTTGATGGCGGCTCCGAGCCGCGCCAGCGCCGTCTTCAGTTCTTCATCTTCGATGTCTCCCAGGCTTTCCGCCACCTTGGCGACGGCCTTGGGGTCCGGCGGCCCGGGCCGCACCGGGCGCGGCGGACGCGACAGCGGGGCCTGGCGGAAGGCGAGCTTGCCGACGGCGCTCCAGCCGAAGAAACGGTTGACCCGCTCCAGGATCACGTCGGCGGAATGCTGGATCTCCAGCGCCATCGGGCCCTCGACCCGCAGCACCAGCGTCGCCGGCTCCTGCGGCTGGCCCTCGACCGGCCGGGGCCATTGCATCTTCAGCGGCTCGGCATGGGCGGCGATCTCCGGTCCAGCAATCTGCTCCCACCGCGTCACCAGCTCGCGCGCGGCAAACCCCTGCTTGGCGTAGGCCTCGGCAAAGACGTCATTGAGCAGGATGCCGAGCGGCTTGGCGCTGACGGGGCCGGGTTTGAAGATGGGGCCGAATTTGGAGCCGAATTTGGACATGGGCCTTTATAGCACTTTAGCGGTTTGGCCGCATGCGCTTCGCTGTCATGGCCGGGCTTTGTGCCGCCTGCGCGGCCGAAGCCGCTTCGGCGAGGCGGAGGCCCGGCCATCCACGTTCTTCCTGCGAAGAAAGACGTGGATGCCCGCGACAAGCGCGCGCGTGACGTGGAGAGATCGGTATCAGGTCGCTACAGTAACAGCATGAGCCCGAAATCCGCCCTCAAGGCAAAGTCGGAACCAGTTCTGTCGGGAGCTTCGGCCCGCCCCGCACTGCTGCTCGCCTGGTACGACCGTCATCGCCGCAAGCTCCCCTGGCGCGCGGCGCCCGGGGAAACGTCCGATCCCTATCGCGTCTGGCTCTCCGAAATCATGCTCCAGCAGACCACGGTGAAGGCGGTCGGCCCTTACTTCGAAAAATTCGTCGCGCGCTGGCCTGAGGTGACGGCGTTGGGAAACGCCTCGCTGGACGAGGTGCTGCGGATGTGGGCCGGGCTCGGCTATTATTCGCGCGCGCGCAATCTTTATGCCTGTGCGGTGGCGGTGACGCGCGAGCACGGCGGTGTCTTTCCCGATACGGAGGAGGGGCTGCGTGCGCTACCGGGCATCGGTCCTTACACCGCGGCAGCGGTTGCGGCGATCGCGTTCGATCGCCACACCATGCCTGTCGACGGTAATATCGAGCGGGTGGTGTCGCGCCTGTTTGCGGTCGAGGAAGAGCTGCCGCAGGCGAAGCCACTGATCCGGCAACTGGCGGCAACGCTGCTGGCGAACTCCCGCGCCGGCGACAGTGCGCAGGCGCTGATGGATCTGGGCGCCTCGATCTGCACGCCGAGGAAGCCGGCCTGCGCGTTGTGTCCGTTCACTGCTGATTGTACGGCGCGCGCGCTGGGAACGCAGGAGACGTTTCCACGCAAGGCGCCGAAGAAGGGCGGGACGTTGCGGCGTGGCGCTGCCTTCGTCGTCACACGCGGCGACGAACTGCTGGTCCGCTCGAGGCCTGAAAGGGGCTTGCTCGGTGGCATGACGGAAGTGCCCGGCTCGGAATGGCGCGTCGAACAAGATGACGTGGCGGCAAAACAGCAGGCGCCTCAACTGAAGGGATTGTCGCGCTGGCAGCGCAAGGTCGGCGTGGTTGCCCACGTCTTCACGCATTTCCCGCTCGAGCTCGTGGTCTACACCGCGAAGGCCGAAGCGCGCACCCGCGCGCCCGAGGGCATGCGCTGGGTGCCGATCGCGACGTTGGCAGACGAGGCGCTGCCCAACGTCATGCGCAAGGTGATTGCGCACGCGCTGTCGTCGGGTCGATCGTCCTGACAACACGCTGGCAGCAGCGCTGCGCTATCAGCGCGCGAAACGGAAGCTGCCAATGGTCAAGACTGCGCTCGACAATTTCAAGAGGCCGCCTTGCGCCGAGCTGCTCGGATGGCGCCTGCTCGATGCCCGTCCCGAGGACGGCTGGATCAGGCTCGGCTTCGAGGGCAAGCCTGAGTTCTGCAACCCCGCCGGCTTCATCCAGGGCGGCATGCTTTCCGCCATGCTCGATGACACGATGGGCCCGGCCGTGCTGGTGATGAGCGAGGGCCGGCTCTACACCACGACCATCAGCATGACCGTGAACTTTCTCGGGCCCGCAAAGCCCGGACCGATCATCGGTGAGGCCAAGGTGACGCAGCTGGGCAAGACGATTGCGTTCGTCGAGGCCAGGCTGATGGCGGAGGACGGCACGGTGCTGGCGACGGCGAGCGCGAGCGAGCGGTTGCTGGAGGCGGCGCGGGTGGTGAAGTGACTGAGAGCTAGTCACGCGCTCCACTTCCTTCTCCCCTCCTGGGAGAAGGCGGTGCGAAGCGCCGGATGAGGGTTGCTTCAGCAAGCTCAAATGCAAGCGCGTCATTGGAGGCAACCGCTCACCCAAGTGAGCCTGCGTCCACCAGCGTCGCTGCCCTCTCCCACAAGGGCGAGGGCGCATCAACTCGCATCTCGCTCCGTGCAGAAAACTCACACCCCCACGCGCGCGTCCTTGCTCACGATCGGCGGTTTCGCATTCAGCGCTTCGACCTGGAAGCCCGCGACGCGCTTGTAGTTGGCGGCGATGTCTTCCAGCTCCTTTTGCGACAGCACGTCGGTGACGTTTTCAAAGCCGTCGGGCGCGCGTTCCTCGACGAGCTGCATCACCTGCTCCGGGCCGTTCCTGCGGTTGAGCAGCACGAGATCAGTGGTTGCCGGCCGTCGCTCGGCCTCATAGGCTTGCAGCGCCGCCTGTGTCGGGCCGTGCGCCAGGATCTCGCGGGTGATGGTGCGGGCATCGAGGATCGCCTGCGAGGCGCCGTTCGAGCCGATCGGGTACATTGGATGCGCGGCATCGCCCATCAGCGTGACCTTGCCGAAGGTCCATTGCGACACCGGATCGCGATCAACCAGCGGATATTCATAGGCGTGCGGGCAGTTCCTGATCAGGCCGGGCACGTCGAGCCAGTCGAACTGCCAGCTCTCGAACCAGGGCAGGAACTCGTCCAGCCGCGCGGTGCGGTTATAGTCCTCGCGCCGCCACTGGTAGGTCGGCGGCATGTGGCGCTCGGCGACCCAGTTGATCAGATGATTGCCTGATGCGTCCGGTTCCTTGGAAATCGGGTAGCAGACGAATTTCAGGATCTCATGGCCGGCCATGATCATGGTGCGGCCGGTGAGGAAGGCCTTTGACGGCGTCACGCCGCGCCAGAGGATGCGGCCGTTCCAGATCGGCGGTCCCTCGTCGGGATAGAGTTTTTCTCGCGCGGCGGAATGGATGCCGTCGGCGGCGACCATGATCGCGCCGTCGCAGGTGCCGGCAGGTTTGCCGGTTGCCCGGTCGACGAAGTCGGCGCGCACGCCATTGGCCGTCTCGGTCCAGCCGGCCAGATGATGGCTGGTGAGGATATTGTCGCGGCCGAGCCGCTCGACCGCGGTATCGAGCAGCAGCTGTTGCAGCGTGCCGCGATGGATCGAGAATTGCGGCCATTTGTAGCCGGCTTCCAGCCCGCGCGGCTCGCTCCAGATCGGCTTGCCGTGCTTGGAGAAATAAGCGAGCTCGCGGGTGCGCACGCCGCTGGCATCGAGCTTGTCCATCAGGCCGAGCTCGATCAGCTCGCGCACCGCATGCGGCAGCACGTTGATGCCGACGCCGAGCGGCTTCAGCGCGGCCACGCTCTCGAACACTTTCACGGGAACGCCGATTCCATGCAGGCTGAGCGCAAGCGTCAGCCCGCCGATGCCGCCGCCGGCGATGAGTACCGTCATGACAAACCCCTCCGATAGCAGGCGTCTTGGCACAGGCGGGCGGCGGTGGGCAACTGCGAAGAGCAGCCGTGCTATGGACCTGATGGTCCACAGCCGTTAACTTCCGGCTTTCCCATGAGGTTCGACATGCTCAAGCTCTACTACGCCACCGGCACCTGTGCGCTCGCCACCTACATCACCCTGGAAGAAGTCGGCGCGGACTACACGGCTGAACGGCTGAGCTTCAAGGACAACCAGCAGAACAGCCCTGAATATCTCGCCATCAATCCGAAGGGCCGCGTGCCGGCCCTTGTGACGGACCGCGGCGTCCTCACCGAGACGCCGGCGATGCTGGCCTACATCGCGCAAATCTTCCCCAAGGCGAAACTCGCGCCGCTCGACGATCCCTTTGAGTTTGCGCAGGCGCAGTCGTTCAACTCCTACCTCTGCTCGACCGTTCATATCAACCATGCCCACAAGTTACGCGGCGCGCGCTGGGCGACGCAGGAAAGCTCGTTCGCCGATATGAAGGCGATGGTGCCGAAGACCATGGGCGCCTGCTTCTCCCTGATCGAGCAGAGGATGTTCAGGGGGCCCTGGGTGATGGGCGATCAGTTCACCGTCTGCGACCCCTATCTCTACACGCTCTCGACCTGGCTCGAGGGCGACGGCGTCGACATCAACGCCACCCCGAAGATCGCGGATCACTTCAAGCGCATGTCGGACCGGCGCGCCGTGCGCAAGGTGATGGACGCGCAGAAGGCGTGAGAGCGCAGGTCTCGTAGGGTGGAATCCACCCTACGCGCCCTTCTTGTCCAGCTCCCGTCCCGTCTCGAGCATCAGCCGCCGCAACCAGATCGAGCCGGGATCCATCTGCGCCCGCGTCGGGTGGAACATGAACTGCTCGTCGATGCCGGGATCGAGCGGCGGCGTCACGGTGACCAGCCCGAGCTGCTTCGCCAGCGCCGTGATCAGCCGGCGCGGCACGAAGGCGACGAGGTCGGTGCGCGCGGCGACGTGCAGCGCTTCGAGATAGCTCGGCACCACCAGCGAGACATGCCGCTCGATGCCTTTGCTGCGCAGCCAGGTGTCGATCAGATCCTCAGCATTGCCGCGGATGACCACGCCGACATGGCGCGCAGCGAGGAACGTCTCGCGGCGCTTCAGCTTTGGCGCAAGCCGATGGCCGCGCCGCACCGCCAATGCGTCGCTGTCGGTGTAGAGCAGCTGGCGGTGAAAGCCCTTGAAGGCATTGCCGATCGAGATCACGAGGTCGATGGTGCGGGCGAACTCGGCGTGGAAGATCGCCGGTCCCCGCCACGGCACGACGTCGATGCGGACGTTGGGCGCAAGGCGCGTGACCTTCTCCATCAACGGCGGCATCAATAGTTCCACCGCGAGGTCAGGCATCATCAGACGGAAGGGCCGTTCGCTGCGCCCGGCGTCGAACTCGTCAGGCACGAACAGCCCGCGCACCTGGTCGAGCGCCTGCGCCAGCGGCGCGCGCAGCGCTTGCGCCCGCGGCGTCAGCTCCATCCGCGCGCCGGTACGCACCAGCAGCGGATCGCCGAAGATGTCGCGCAGGCGCTGCAGCGCATGGCTCGTTGCCGGCTGCGACAGCGAGATGCGCATGGCGGCACGGCTGACATTGGCCTCGCGCAGCAGCGCGTCGAGCGCGGTCAACAGATTGAGGTCGAGCGAATTCAAATTCATGAGGTGAATAGATATCATATCTACTATCGATTTGCAGAATTCTCGTCGCGCAGTGATGTTCTCCGGGTTGCCACTTCAGGAGATGCCGCCATGAGCGCGAACGCCAACAAGAAACTGATGCAGGATATTTTCGCCGCCGCCGCCGACCCCGATCCGTCGGCGCGCGATCGCGCGCTGTTCACCGCAAGCCTCGCCGACGACGCCAAATGGATCGTCACCGGTCAGTATTCCTGGTCGCGAACCTTCGCGGGCAAGGACGCGATCCTCAACGATCTGCACGGCTATGTCCGCTCCCGCCTGCGCGACCGCACGCGCACGATCGCCGAGCGCTTCATCGCCGATGGCGACATCGTCGTGGTCGAGGCCAAGGGCGACAACGTCACGCCCGAGGGCGTCCGCTACGACAACGACTATTGCCTCGTGTTCCGCCTGGAGGACGGCAAGATCAAGGAGATCCGCGAATACTGCGACTCGGTCCTGACCGAGACGGCGCTGGGCCGGTTCCCGCAAGCCCGGCCCGATCAGGAAGGATACCATTAACAAGTGTACTTCATGGTGCTGCCGCGGAGCGCGAGTCGCCGTGGGGGCGTTCGGCTGCTCGACTTCTTGGGGGCGGCATCATGCCGGGCATTCGTTTGAGGATCAGGGGACGTCTTTACGCCGGGTTTACGGCTCTTGCCGCGGTGGGGCTGGTCATGGCCCTGGTTGCGGTCTGGAACCTTCGGGCCGTCCAGGACCAGGTCGCGAGAATGTCGGCTTTCTCGGACCATGCAGCGCGCGTTCGGGAGATATCGATCCATCTCCAGGCGCTGCAGCGGGCCAATCTGCGCTATATCTACGATGCCAACGAGCCCGCCTTCAAGGAGGCCGCAGAACACGAGGCGGAGACGGTCGCGTTGCTGAAAGCGCAATCGGCGGAGTCGTTCTCGGAGGAGCGGCGCAAGATCTACGATGGTTTGATCGGCGATATCACCAAGCTGCAGTCGCTGCGCGAGCGCATGGGCGCCGCGGTCAAGGAGACGACGAAAGGCAAGGCCGCCCTGCTGCCAGGTGGCGAGGAACTCAACGCCAACGCCGGCAAGCTGGTCATCGCGGCCCATGGAACCCACGATACTGAGATCACGGGGCCCGTTGGCGACCTCGAATCCAAGATATTGCAAGCTCGTCTCGCGAGCTGGCGCTTCCTCGCCATGCGCGATTCCAAGGCAACCTCGACCTTCAGAGCCAATACCGAGAGGGCGCAGCAACGGATCACGGCGCTCCAGGAGGCCAGTCTGCCCGAGCAGGTCAAGTCTGCGCTCGCCCCGGTGAAGACCTCGCTGACTGCCTACCAGGCGGCGTTCGAGGCGACGTCCGCCGCGATCCTTGTGGCCGACGAGACTTTCCGCAACAACATCGCGCCCCTGATCGCTGCAAGTATCGACAAGCTCAAGGTGGCGGATTCCGAACTCACGGCCGAGTCCCAGAACACGCGGACGATCGCCGCCGGCGTGATCGCCCGCACGACATGGATTCAGGAGGCGGCAGGCGGTCTCGCCGTTCTGTTCGGCGCGATCGTCGCCTTCCTGATCGCCCGCAGCATCGTCGGGCCCCTGACCGCGATGACGCGCGCGATGGGGCGTCTCGCCGGCGGCGATCTCGCGGTCGAGATTCCCGGGCGCGGCAACAGGGACGAGATCGGCGACATGGCCAAGGCGATCGACGTGTTCAAGACCAACATGATCGACACCGAGCGGCTGCGGCATGAGCAGACCGAGGCCGAGGCGCGGCAGGCCGAGGATCGCAAGAAAGACATGGTCCGGCTCGCCGACCAGTTCGAGCAGGCGGTCGGAGAGATCGTCGACACCGTGTCGTCGGCCTCGAGCGAGCTCGAAGTCTCCGCCGGGACGCTGACCGCGACCGCGACCCGCGCCCAGGATCTCTCGACGGACGTCGCCTCCGCCTCGCAGGAAGCCACCGCCAACGTCCACGCCGTTGCCTCCGCCACCGAAGAGCTGTCCTCCTCCGTGAGCGAGATCGCGCGTCAGGTCCAGGAATCGGCCCGCATCGCCAGCGAGGCCGTGGGGCAGGCGACCAAGACCAATGCCCGCGTCGGCGAGCTCTCCAAGGCGGCCGCCCGCATCGGCGACGTTGTGGAGCTGATCAGCACCATCGCCGGCCAGACCAATCTCTTGGCGCTCAACGCCACCATCGAGGCGGCGCGCGCCGGCGAAGCCGGCCGCGGCTTTGCCGTGGTCGCTTCCGAAGTGAAGGCGCTGGCCGAGCAGACCGCAAAGGCCACCGGCGAGATCGCCCAGCAGGTCTCCGGCATTCAGGCCGCCACGGAGGAGTCCGTCGGTTCGATCCGCGAGATCAGCGGCACCATCGAGCGTCTCTCGGAAATCTCATCGGCCGTCGCCGCCGCTGTGGAGGAGCAGGGCGCCGCCACGCAGGAGATCTCCCGCAACGTCCAGCAGGCGGCCCATGGCACCCAGCGTGTCGCGACCAATATCGGTGACGTCCAGCGCGGCGCGACCGAGACCGGCTCGGCCTCCTCGCAAGTGCTCACGGCGGCGCGCTCGCTGTCTACGGACAGCAACCGTCTGAAGGTCGAGGTCGCAAAATTCCTGAACTCGGTCCGCGTCGCCTGAAGCTCAAGCAACAACGAAAAGGCCGGCGCGTGCGCGTGGCCTTTCATCGTGACGCGATGTGATCAGGCCAGTTTCGCCGTCATGTGCTTGAACATGTTGGCGCGCGCCTCGTCGTCCATCTCGGCCTTGAAGGCGAACTTGTCCTTCAGCGCGAGCGCGCGGCCGGCGGCCGGCCGCGCCGAGATCCAGTCGATCAGCCGCTTCACGTTCGGGTAGCGCGCAAAGGCGTCGTCGCCGAGCTTGAACGGCACCATCCGTGCCCAGCCCCACAGCGCCATGTCGACGATGGAGTAGGCGTCACCGACCATGTAGCTGCGCGCATTGAGGTGACCGTCGAGTATTTTGTAATGGCGATCGGTCTCGTACTGGTAGCGGTTATGGGCGTAGTCGTGGTTCTGGTCCTTTGGCGCAAAATGCTTGAAGTGCACCGCCTGGCCCGAATACGGCCCGACGCCCGTGGCCACGAACATCAGCCAGGACAGCAGCTCGGCGCGGTTGGCGGGCAGGAACTTGCCGGTCTTCTCGGCGAGATAGAGCAGGATCGCGTTGGAATCGAACACGATCGTGCCGTTGTCGTCGATCGCCGGCACCTTGGCGTTCGGATTGATCTTCAGATAATCAGGCGTGAACTGCTCGCCCTTGCGGGTGTCGATCTTCACCGGCTCGTACGCCAGCCCGGCCTCCTCGAGGAAGAGCGCGACCTTGGTCGGGTTCGGCGATCCGTTGAAATAGAATTTGAGCATCTGGCGTCTCCCCAGTTCTGGTGGTCACGGGCGGCCCTCTCATGCCCGAACCTTGTCAAGGGACGCAACCGGCGAGATTGCCGTACGGTCTCTGCGCGCGGCGCAGACCAGCTCGCGTCCTGGCAGGTGCCGTAGGGGGGAGCGTCGCTATTCCGCCGCCATGCCGGCGCGGATCTCGGCGCGGAGCTCGTCGATCAGCTTGAGCCCCTTCGTGGTCTCGACGTGCCAGAAGGTCCAGCCGTTGCAGGCCTGCGCGCCTTGCGCCACCGCGCCCATGCGGTGGATCGAGCCGACCTTGTCGCCGAACATGATGGCGCCGTCGGCACGAACCAGTGCGCCGAGCTTCTTCTTGGCGTCGAACAGTTTCGTGCCGGGCATGATCATGCCGCGCTCGATCAGCTCGGAGAACGCCACGCGAGGCGCTTCGCGCGCGGTCATGAACGGGGCGAGGCTTTCTTCCGGTAGCGGCTCGACCGCGGCGATGCGCGCTTCGGCGGCCTTCGCATAGGTCTTGTCGCGCTCGAAGCCGATATAGGATCGGCCGAGTCGCTTGGCGACGGCGCCGGTGGTGCCGGTGCCGTTGAAGGGATCGATCACGAGGTCGCCGGGCCTGGACGATGACAGCAGTACGCGTGCGAGCAGGCCTTCCGGCTTCTGCGTCGGATGCACTTTCTTGCCGTCGGCGCCCTTGAGGCGCTCCTCACCGGTGCAGAGCGGGATCAGCCAGTCGGAACGTGCCTGCACGTCCTCGTTGGCGGCTTTCAGCGCCTCGTAGTTGAAGGTGTAGCCCTTGGCCTTCTCGTCGCGCGCGGCCCAGATCATGGTTTCGTGCGCGTTGGTGAAACGGCGGCCGCGGAAATTCGGCATCGGGTTCGACTTGCGCCAGACGATGTCGTTCAGGAGCCAGAAGCCGAGGTCCTGCATGATCGCGCCGACGCGGAAGATGTTGTGATAGGAGCCGATCACCCAGATCGTCGCCGACGGCTTCATCGCGCGGCGCGCGGCCAGCAGCCAGGCGCGCGTGAAATCGTCATAGGCGGAGAAGGAATCGAACTTGTCCCAGTCGTCGTTGACGGCGTCGACGTGGGACTCGTCGGGCCGCTTGAGGTCGCCCTTGAGCTGGAGATTGTAGGGCGGATCGGCGAACACGAGATCGACCGAGCTGGCCTGGAGCTTCGACATCTCGGCGACGCAATCACCGATGACGATGTTGTGCGACGGAGACTCAAAATTTGTGCGGGGCGCCTTTGCAGACGCCCCGCGACGCGACACTACCATGACTCAAGAACTCTGACTCAGGCGACGCTGTCGGCGACGCGGGACCAAACAACCGACTGACCGTTACAATGAAGCCGCAAAGTAAAAATCGGCTTAACTCGCTGCTTTCGCGAGCAGGCCCCGCATCGCGTGTTGCACGCGAGAAGCTGAACGCATTTGCCGTATTTCATAGTGTGTTTCGTATTTTTTCGCGTTGCGGGCGTGGTTGAATCTGCCGATCGCTCCAAAATTCTCTCGGAAAAAAATGCTTGGCCCTCGGAAAAAATTGCTGGCGTCGCAGGCTGCCGCACTAGGCAATAATTGCCGAGCGGGATATTGATTAACACAATGGAAATTTTAGCTATGTGACGCGTTGAGGTTTTTGCGTTTCCGCGTGCCGACGCCGTATCATTGCCGATCTTAAGGGAAGCCCGCCATGCGCTACGATGATTTCCGCCGCAGCGACGACATCGAGGATCGTCGCGACGATGGTGGCGGAGGAATTGGCGGCGGTGGCGGCGGGTTTGGCCTGCCGATGGGCGGCGGCGGTCTCGGCATCGGCACCATCATCGTGCTCGGCCTGGTCGGCTATGCCTTCGGCATCGATCCGCGCATCCTGATTGGCGGCGCCGAGATCCTCACCGGCGGCGGCCAGGCGCCGAGCTACCAGAGCGACCGTCCGTCGAGCCAGGCCAAGCGCGGCGCGCCGACCGACGAGATGGGCAGCATGATCTCGGGCATCCTCGGCGAGATCGACGATCGCTGGAGCGAGATCTTCCAGGCCAGCGGGCAGTCCTACACCGGTCCGAAGGTCGTGCTGTTCCGCAACGTCACCAATGGCGGCCGCTGCGGCCGGGCCGAGTCGGCGATGGGGCCGTTCTACTGCCCGCCTGATCGTACCATCTTCCTCGACACCTCGTTCTTCCGCGAGGTCGAGACGCGCTTCCACGGCTGCTCCGGCAAGTCGGCGTGCAATTTCACCACCGCCTACATCATCGCGCATGAGGCCGGCCATCACATCCAGAACCTGCTCGGCATCATTCCGAAAGTGACGCGGCTGCAGCAGCAGGCCGGCAGCAAGGCCGAGTCGAATGCGCTGCAGGTGAAGGTCGAGCTCCAGGCCGATTGTCTGTCCGGCGTCTGGGTCAATCGCGAGGCGAAGAAGCGCCCGAACTTCCTCGAGGCCGGCGACATCGATGCCGCCCTGACCACAGCGAGCGCGATCGGCGACGATACGCTGCAGCGCCAGGCCACGGGACGCGTGGTGCCTGACTCCTTCACCCACGGCTCGGCCGCGCAGCGCAAGCAGTGGTTCATGACCGGCTATCAGCAGGGCACGCTGCAGGCCTGTAACACGTTCGGCGGCGGCGGGCCGTAGCCGGTCTCGTGCCCGGACGCAGTGGCGTCATCCCGGGGCGAACGCAAGTGCGTTCGTCCCGGGATGACGGCGCTGGCTGGGAAAGAAGGTATGTTGCAATGGCCTCGATCGACGAATCCAAGCAGTTCATCCCGCTCAACATCGCGGTGCTCACCGTCTCCGACACGCGTGCGCTTGCGGATGACAAATCCGGCCAGACGCTCGCCGATCGGCTCACCGCGGCCGGCCATCATCTTGCTGCGCGCGAGATCGTCACCGACGATGTCGAGGCGATCCGCGCCGTCATCCGCCGCTGGATCGCGGATGCCGGCGTCGACGTCGTCATCACCACCGGCGGCACCGGCTTCACCGGGCGCGACGTCACGCCCGAGGCAGTCGAGCCGCTGTTCGAGAAGCGCATGGACGGTTTCTCAATCGCCTTCCACATGCTGAGCCACGCCAAGATCGGCACCTCGACGATCCAGAGCCGCGCCACCGCCGGCGTGACGGCTGCGACCTACATCTTCTGCCTGCCTGGCTCGCCGGGCGCTTGCCGTGACGGTTGGGACGGCATCCTCGCGGCACAACTCGACTACCGCACGCGCCCCTGCAATTTCGTCGAGATCATGCCGCGGCTGGACGAGCATCTGCGAAGGCCGAAAGCGCAGGGTGCGACGGTGTAGGCGCGCTGGCGGCGAGCATCATTCGCAACCAAGCGCTGGGCATCGTAGGGTGGGGTAGCCCTGCGGTTCGCGAAGCGCAGACCGCGGGGCGTAACCCGCCACTTCCGTCACCGCGGAAACCAAAGAGGCGGGTTACGCATCGCGACCGCGCTTCGCGCCGTCGTGACGCTAACCCACCCTACCAGAGTGCGCCGGGCATCGCGCAGCTACAGATCCATTTCCCACGTCTCGCCCATCAGATCGTGCCCAAAACTGTGATGCGGCTTGGACGCGACCAGCTCGAAGCCGGCGCTCTTGTAGATGCTGCGTGCCGCCACCAGAATGCTCTGCGTCCAAAGCGTCATCCTGCTGTAGCCGCGCTCGCGCGCGCCCTGGATGCATTGCTCGACCAGCGCGCGACCGACGCCGAGGCCGCGTGCATTCTTCTCCACCTGCAACAGCCGGAGCTTGGCGATCTCCCCGGTCGCCTTCACCAGGAAGATCGAGCCGACCGGCTCGCCGCCGACTTCCGCGATCCAGCAGTGCTCGCGCGCGGCGTCGTATTTCTTGATGAACTCTGCGCAGATCTCGGCGACCAGTGCCTCGTAGCTGATGTCCCAACCGTAGTCAGCAGCATAGGCGGCGCCCTGCTTGGAGATGACCCAGCCCATGTCACCGACGCGATGGCTGCGCAGCACGACGGAAGCGGGTTGGCTTCGACGTTGCTCCAAAACCGTCTCGATGGTCGCCATGGCCTGCGTGAGCCGCGTTGCATCGCCGGCCGGAAGCCGGGCCAGCATCGCGGCGACCTCGTTTTGCGAGCTCAGGTTCAGCTCGGCGAAGGCCTGGCGGCCCTTGGCGGTGAGGCTGAGCTGGTATTGCCTGCGATCCACAGGGAGGGGCCGTCGCGTGATGAGCCCCTTTTCCTCGAAGTTTTGGACGATGCGGCTGAGATAGCCGGGATCGAGACCGAGCTCGTTGCCGATCTCCTTCGCCGAAACGTCGTCGCGATGCGCCAGCTCGTAGATGACGCGAGCCTCGCTGAGAGAAAACGCGCTCCTTCCAAGATGCTGGTCGAGCACACCGAGCTTGCGGGTATAGAAGCGGTTGAAGGCGCGAATTGCTGCGATCTGGTCGTCGATACCGTCAATTGCCATGAGACACCTCGATACTTGCCATTGTCAAACAACTATTTGACTTTGGCAAGTATTGATGCGCTCATCCCACCATGACGATCCGGCTGCGCAGCAGCGTCCGGGAGGACCGGCCGAGCCGTCTGAGCAGCTTGGCCTCGGAACGATGGGCCTGCGGCGGATAGCCCCCGATCCGGTCGTAATGATCACGCGCAATCAAAAGCCCCTGGTCGCCGAGCGGGCCGATCAGCTTGCGCGCCACGGCGCGCAGAAAGTCGCCGAAGTCGGTATCGGCGTAAGGCGAGCGGGCGTAGCGGAACACGGCCGCACGATCCCGGCCGCTGGCCGCGACCGCCTGGATGAACTGGGTGGTCTCCTCGATCCAGCCGGTTTCCAGCACGGCCCCGGCGGGAAGGAACATCAGCCAGGGCGAGCGGGCCTGGAGCGCGCCGGCGGCAAGCGCTGCGCCTTGCGAAGATCCCTCGCAGCCGATGAACCGGCAGCCCGCGACGTCGGCAACGCGCTCGATGACGCCATTGCCGGTGCCGTCGACCAGCAGAACTTCCTTGACGATGCCGGTCGCCGCGCCGGGTACCAGCGCGGCGAGAGTTGCGACCGCCGTCTGTTCGACGCCTTCGGTCGGTATGATGACGCTCAGCATGATTGAGGCTTCAATGTCCGCACTTCGGGAGAAGCGTAACTTGTTATGATCTTGTCATAAACACGCGGCGTTGCCGAGCGCAACTTTCCGCGGGCAGTTCGGCGTGCGATGGTGAACGGCCGCTCGTCTATCGCAGCTGAATGTGTCGCGCGTGGGGTGGCGATGTTGCCGAATGTTTCGGCAAATCCAATGTTCGTGACCTTCAAACTGCGCCTTTCTCGGCCGATATCATCAGGGTGAGGACGCCACTGCGCTGAGCAAGATGTGTCTATGAACGCCGATCAACTTCCCGTTGGCACCACGCCAACATCGCCGAAGCCGGACGTCGCGCCGACCTTGCGGATCCGCGCCGTGATGCTGGGCGAACGCATCAACGCGTCGAACCTCGAACTCGGCACGCTGGTGTCCTCGACGCCCGCCGCCTTTCGCGTCCATGCCGGCCTTGTGGTGATCTTCCGCTATGGCGTCGTGGTGCTGATCGGCCTGCTTCCCTCCGAGGAGAAGGTTCTGCTCGACGGCCTGAAGTCCCGTATCACCGGCGAGTTCAGCCCTATCGAGGAGGAAACCGCGCAGGCGCAGCTCTGCAAGGACGAAAACGCCGAGGCGATCCAGCCGGGCGGGCCGATCTGCCTCGCCAAGTTTTCCGACGAACGGCTGCTGCTGATCGCCGACGCGCTCGCCAAGAGCACCTCGCTGGCGCGCGACGAGCGGCGTGTCGCTGCCGTCTTCGATGTCATCGAGCCCTTCGCGCGGGAACTCGCCGAGAAGGGGCGGACCTCGCGGCGGCGGAAGGGCATTCTGCAACTGATCGGCAATGCGCTGCTGGTCCAGCAGCGGGTCGCCGGCCGCGTCGCTGTTGCCGAGAAGCCCGATGCGCTCTGGGAGAAGCCGCAACTCGACCGCCTCTACGCGCGGCTCGAAGACGAATACGAGTTGAAGGAGCGTCTCGACACGCTCGAGCGCAAGATCACCGTCATCGCGGAGACGGCCGATGCGCTGACCGATATCATCGACACCCAGCGCTCGCTGCGGCTCGAGATTGCAGTGGTCGTGCTGATCGTGATCGAGGTGGCGATCGGGTGTTTCCAGATTTTTGAAGGGATTCACTGAGCGAGGCGAGTTTGGTGGCGCTGCAAGCCGAGGACGCGGTTCACCTCTTCCGCAGGGAGAGGTCGGATCGCATCGTAAGATGCGATCCGGGTGAGGGGTTACGGAGTCGCTGAATTGCGCGTCCCATCACTCGCATTGCTGCGCAACCCGCTCTCCCCGCCGGGCAGAGCCGAACTCTGCGGCTGCCCATCGTATCATCTCACGAATGTGCTTGCAGCGTCCGTCGACCGCAGCACTGCAACGCAATGCCGCGCGATTGCCAGCTCTTCGTTGGTCGGGATCACGAACACGTCGACCGCGCTGTATTCGTCGCTGATGCGTTCGCGCCCCTGATCATTCGCCGCATCATCGATGCGCAGCCCGAGCCACCCAAGCCGTTCGCCGATCGCGCTGCGGATCTCCTTCGCGTGCTCGCCGATGCCGCCGGTGAAGACGAGACCGTCCAGTCCGCCGAGCGTGTTCGCCATCACCGCGATCTCCTGCGCCGCACGGAAGGTGAAGAGATCGACGGCTTCTCGTGCTCCGGACTCGCTGCTTGCGAGCAGCGTGCGCATGTCCGCGGAGAGACCGGAGACGCCGAGCAGGCCTGACTCGTGGTAGAGCAGGTGCTGCAAATCCTCGGCTGACATCCTTTCGTGCTGCAGCAGATAGAGCAGCACGCCGGGATCGATCGTGCCGCAGCGGGTGCCCATCACCAGGCCGTCGAGCGGCGTCAATCCCATCGTGGTGTCGAGGCTGCAGCCATCGCGAAGTGCGCAGAGACTCGCGCCATTGCCGAGATGGGCAATCACGATGCGCTCGGCGGCAAGCTCCGGCGCGATGTCCGCGAGCCTGCCCGCGACATATTCGAAGGAGAGCCCATGAAAGCCGTAGCGTCGCAGCCCGCGCGCCTCATAGCGCTTCGGAATCGCGAAGCGGCTCGCGGGCGGCGTCAGGCCGTGATGGAAGGCGGTGTCGAAGCAGGCGATCTGCATCAGGGAGGGGCGGATCGCCCTGATGGCACGGACCGGTGCAAGGCAACGCGGCTGATGTAGCGGCGCAAGCGGCGTGAGCGCGTCCAGCCGGGCATAGACCTGGTCGGTCAGGGTCACAGGACCCGAATAGTCCGGACCACCATGGACGATGCGGTGACCTAAGGCCCGCAAGGAAGCTTCGCCGAAACGGTCCTCGATGAAGGCGAGCACATCAGCGAACAGACGGCCGCCGTCATCATCCGATGCCGTGCGTTGCTTCTCGAACAGCGTCTCGCCCGTTGGGCTCTTCGCCACCAGTCGCGGCCTGGTTTCATGCTCATCGAGCAGGCCCTTGCAAAGCAGTGAGGGCTCGCATCGCACGATCTCGAACAGGCCGAACTTGATGCTCGACGAGCCTGCGTTGAGGACGAGGACCAGATCGGACATGGCGCTCAATCGCCGGCTTCGGCCGGTGTGGTGCCGCCGGAGCTGTTCTGCCAGATCCATTCCTGAATCTCCGGCATATCCTCGCCGTGCATGCGCACGTAGCGCGAATGCTCGATCAGTTTGTCGCGAAATTGCTGCTTCACATGCGCGGCCTTGGTGGCCAGATCAGGCACGCGCTCGATCGCCTCGATCGCGAGGTGGTAACGGTCGAGTCCGTTGAGCACGACCATGTCGAACGGCGTCGTCGTGGTGCCTTCCTCGGCGAAGCCGCGCACATGCATGCCGGCATGGTTGGTGCGGCTGTAGGTGAGACGGTGGATGAGGTAGGGATAGCCGTGATAGGCGAAGATGACCGGCTTGTCCTTCGTGAACAGGCTGTCGAAGTCGCGATCGCTCAGGCCATGCGGATGCTGCTCATTCGGTTGCAGCGTCATGAGGTCGACGACGTTGACGACGCGGATCCTGAGATCCGGCAGCGCCTTGCGCAGCAGCTCGACCGCCGCGAGCGTCTCCAGCGTGGGGACATCGCCGGCGCAGGCCATCACCACGTCGGGCTCGCCCTTGGCGTCCTCGGTGCCGGCCCAGGTCCAGATGCCGATGCCGGCATCGCAATGCGTTGCGGCCTCCTGCATCGGGAGCCATTGCGGCGCCGGCTGCTTGCCGGCGACGATGACGTTGATGCGGTCATAGGTGCGCAGGCAATGATCGGCGATCCACAGCAGCGTGTTGGCGTCAGGCGGGAGGTAGATGCGGACGATGTCGGCTTTCTTGTTGGCGACGAGGTCGACAAAGCCAGGGTCCTGGTGGCTGAAGCCGTTATGGTCCTGGCGCCAGACATGGGAGGTCAGGAGATAATTCAGCGAGGCGATCGGCCGCCGCCAGGGCAGGTGCCGCGTCACCTTCAGCCATTTGGCGTGCTGATTGAACATGGAATCCACGATGTGGATGAAGGCCTCGTAGCAGGAGAAGAAGCCGTGCCGGCCGGTGAGGAGATAGCCCTCGAGCCAGCCTTGGCAGAGATGCTCGCTCAACACCTCCATGACGCGGCCGTCTTGCGCGAGATGGACGTCGTAAGGCACGGTCGGCTCCATCCAGACGCGTTCGGTCGCGTCGAACACGGCATCGAGCCGGTTTGAGGCGGTCTCGTCCGGGCCCATGATGCGGAAGTTGCGCTCGTCCGCGTTGAGACGAACGACGTCGCGCAAAAATTTGCCGAGTTCGCGCGTCGCTTCCGCCGTGACTCCGCCGGGCTCCGGCACCTCGACTGCAAACTCTCGGAAGTTCGGCAGCTTCAGCTCCTTCTTGAGGAGCCCGCCATTGGCGTGCGGATTGGCGCCCATGCGCCTGTTGCCTTCGGGTGCGAGCGCCTGAAGCTCGGCAACGAGCGCGCCGCTCTCGTCGAACAGCTTTTCCGGCTCGTAGCTGCGCATCCAGTCGTCGAGAATCTTCAGATGCGCTGGATTTTCGCGGCAGTTCGCCACGGGCACCTGATGGGCGCGCCAGAAGCCTTCGACTTTCTTGCCGTCGACCTCCTTCGGGCCGGTCCAGCCCTTCGGGCTCCGCAGCACGATCATCGGCCAGCGCGGCAGCTCGATCGTGTTGCGGCCGTCTCGGGCGTGCTGCTGGATCGAGCGGATGCTGGCGAGCGCAAGGTCGAGCGCATCTGCCATGGCGCGGTGCATCAGCTTGGGATCGTGGCCCTTGACGAGCAGCGGTTCATGGCCGAGCCCACGGAAGAGTTCACGGATCTCGCTGTCGGGCATCCGGCCGAGCACGGTCGGATTGGCGATCTTGTAGCCATTGAGGTGGAGGATCGGCAGGACCGCGCCGTCATGCGCTGGATTGAGGAACTTGTTCGAATGCCAGGACGCGGCGAGCGGGCCGGTCTCGGCCTCGCCGTCGCCGACGACGCAGGCCACGATCAGATCAGGATTGTCGAACGCCGCGCCATACGCGTGCACCAGCGCGTAGCCGAGCTCGCCGCCTTCGTGGATCGAGCCTGGCGTTTCCGGTGCTGCGTGGCTCGGAATGCCGCCGGGGAAGGAGAACTGCCTGAAAAGTTTCCGCAATCCGTCCGCATCGCGCCCGATATCAGGATAGATCTCGCTGTAGCTGCCTTCGAGATACGCGTTGGCGACCATTCCCGGGCCGCCATGGCCGGGACCGCAGACATAGATCATGTCGACGTCCAGCGCGCGGATGACGCGGTTGAGATGGGCGTAGATGAAGTTCAGCCCCGGCGTCGTGCCCCAATGGCCGAGCAGGCGCGGCTTGATGTGCTCGGGCCGGAGCGGCTCGCGCAGCAGCGGATTGTCCAGAAGGTAGATTTGCCCGACAGAGAGATAGTTCGCCGCGCGCCAGTAGCGATCAAGGAGATCGAGGTCACTGCTTGCAGCAGCCTGTTGTCGTCGAGATGTCATGATCCTGCCGACCTTTACCAGGGATCGTCACCAACCGGGTTCCGGCGAGATCGATCCTTCTCCTGCATCAAACCGGACCGAGGTCACGCGGTGTTGCGTGAGGTCAACGGCGTGCGCCCGAACTTTGGGCAGCGCTACTGTGCATGGGGTTGTTTTCGTCTTTTGGATTCTTGTTCTTGATTTGTTCCTTTGTCGTGCTATCTTGATGGCATGAGTCCAGCATCTTCTTCTGCTCTCAAGCACCCGCCGGTCACGGCGCCCTCCGAGCCGGCGGGTGCGCCTTCCGATTTCCCCGAGCTCGGCCTCGCCATCGATCGCGTGCGCAGGCGCGGGCGGGGCGCGCAGTCCAACGCCAGCGGCCGCTACGAGGCCGAGGCCCGCGTCGCCTTCGACGATGGCTGGCAGAGCCTTGAAGAGTTGCCGCCGTTCAAGACCACGGTCGCGGTGGACACCTCGCGCAAGGTGATCACCCGCAACGATTCTCCCGACATCGGCTTCGACCGTTCGATCAATCCCTACCGTGGTTGCGAGCACGGCTGCGTCTATTGCTTCGCGCGGCCGACGCATGCCTATCTCGGCCTGTCGGCGGGGCTCGACTTCGAGTCAAAGCTGTTTGCCAAGCCGGAGGCGCCAGTTCTGCTCGAGAAGGAACTCGCGGCCTCAGGCTACGAGCCGCGGATGATCGCGATCGGCACCAACACCGATCCGTATCAGCCGATCGAGCGCGAGCGCAAAATCATGCGCGGGATTCTCGAAGTGCTGGAGCGCACCGGCCATCCCGTCGGCATCGTCACCAAATCTGCGCTGGTCACACGCGACATCGACATTCTCGCCCGCATGGCCAAGCGCAACCTGGCCAAGGTCGCAATCTCGGTGACCTCGCTCGATCCGAAGTTGGCGCGCACCATGGAGCCAAGGGCCTCGACGCCGCCGAAGCGGCTGCAGGCGCTGAAGCAGCTTTCGGAGGCCGGCATTCCCACCACCGTGATGGTCGCGCCCGTGATCCCCGCGCTGAACGATTCCGAGATCGAGCGCATTCTCGATGCCGCCACGCATGCCGGCGTCAAGGAAGCCTCCTACGTGCTGCTGCGGCTGCCGCTCGAGGTGCGCGATCTCTTCCGCGAATGGCTGATGGCGAATTATCCGGACCGCTATCGCCACGTCTTCACGTTGATCCGCGACATGCGCGGCGGCCGCGACTACGATTCGAAATGGGGCGAGCGCATGAAGGGGACCGGCCCGATGGCCTGGACCATCGGCCGCCGCTTCGAGATCGCCTGCGATCGGCTCGGGCTCAACAAGCGCCGCTCGAAGCTGACCACGGATCATTTTGCGCGGCCGAAGTTGAACGGCGAGCAGCTCAGCCTGTTCTGAGCGGGACGAGCGAGGTGTGTGATGAGCAAGGAACTGCCGGCTCCCGTGCCGCGACTGACGGTGATCACGCTTGGTGTGCGTGACATCCGCGCCAGCATCGCCTTCTACGCCGCACTCGGTTTTTCGCGCCGGCTGAAGGTAACAGGCGAGGCCGTGGCGTTCTTCGACACCGGCGGCCCGGTGCTCGGCCTGTTTCCGTGGGCCCAGCTCGCCGATGACGCCAGACTGCCGGACCAGCCGAGGCCGACGACGTTCCGCGGCATCACGCTCGCCTGGAACTGCGCCTCGCGCGAGGAGGTCGATGCCGTGCTGGCTTTTGCGCTTCGGACGGGCGCGGTCTTGCTGAAGGCTGCGCACGAGACCGATTATGGCGGCTATTCCGGGTATTTTGCCGATCCCGATGGCCATCCCTGGGAGGTCGTCGTGGCGCCCGGCATCGAGGTCGGCGACGACAGGCGCGTGCATCTGACCGAGTAGGGCGGTTCATCTGAATAACGGGAATTGTCTGGGGTTCCCGGTTGCGCGGGCGGGCCGGCTTGCGCACGATCCCGGCCATGATTCGGGACAAGTCCAGTAAGACGCCGGCCAAAGATGCGCCGCAGAACGCGGTTGCGCAAAAGGCGGCCAAGGCGCCGCCTGCCAAAGCCAGCTTCCGCCGCGAGCGCGCGCTGATCAAGCGCGGCGTGTGGCCGATCGCGGGCTGCGACGAGGCCGGCCGCGGGCCGCTCGCCGGTCCCGTGGTGGCGGCCGCGGTGATTCTCGATCCCGACCGCATCCCGCGTGGCATCGACGATTCCAAGCGATTGACTGTGGAAGAGCGCGAAAAGCTGTTCGACAAGATCTGCGCCACCGCGCAAGTCTCGGTCGCCGTGGCTTCGCCCGCGCGCATCGACCGCGACAACATCCTGCGTGCCTCGCTCTGGGCGCTGAAGCGCGCGGTGGTTGCTCTACCAGAGGCGCCGAAGCACGTCTTCGTCGATGGCCGCGACCGGCTCGACACGCCCTGCGACTGCGAGGCCGTGATCGGCGGCGACGGCATCGTACTTTCGATTGCGGCCGCTTCCATCGTCGCCAAGGTGACGCGTGACCGGTTAATGTGCGCGCTGGCGCAGGATTGCCCCGGCTATGGCTTCGAGCAGCACAAGGGCTACGGGGTCCCCGAACATCTCGACGCGCTGAACCGCCTCGGACCGACCGTTCACCACCGCAGCTTCTTCGCCCCGGTCGCCGCCGCACGCGCCAAGCACATGCCCTGGACAGTCTTGCCCGAGCGGGAACTGTTCGATGTCACCGCGATCGAGGTGCAGGTCCAGACGACAGTTGAAATCGATGCGTCCGCGGGCCTCTAGACCAGACGGTCGTTGCCACGACGCGTGTCGCCCTTTATCAAAACAGGTGTGAGCGAATAGGGCCGGCTGGACGGGTTGGCTGCATCTTGCGGGCGTTGCATGCGGTTTACCTCCCTGGTCATCGAGCTCATTCGCGCCCGGCCGCGGCTGATCGTCTGGATTGCCGTGCTGCTTCAAGCCGCGATGTGGTTGCTGGTGGCGCTGCTGTTCTATCGCAGCCCGCCGGGCAGCCTCGCGACCCTGCTGGCCTTCGGCAGGGAATACCAGGTCGGCACCGATCTGGGGCCGCCGCTGTCAATCTGGCTCGCCGATATCGCCTACCGGGCCGCCGGGGGCCATATGTTCGGCGTCTACGTCCTGGCCGAGATCTGCGAGATCGCCACCTTCATCGCGCTCTACCACCTGGCACGCGCCGTCGTCGGCGGCCAGCAGGCGGTGCTCGTCGTTCTTCTGACCATGACGCTGCTGGTCTTTTCCTCGTCGGCGCTCGACTTCGGACCTTTGGTGCTGGCCCGGCCGTTGTGGGCGCTGTTGCTGCTGCATTCCTGGCAGATCATCGGCCAGCGCCGCAATAATGCCTGGTTCGCCTGGTCGATCGAGGCCGGCCTGCTGCTCCTGACCACGCCGGCCGCGATCTTCCTGCTCGCGTTGCTCGTCGTATTCGCATTCGCGACCGCCGGCGGTCGCCGGACCTTGCACGCGCTCGATCCGCTGTTTGCGGTCATCGTCGTCGCCGTGCTGGCGCTACCCTATGCGGTCTGGCTGATGCGCGCCGAGACCCTTGTGCTGCCAGCCTTGCCGCAAGTGGCCGACATCGGCGCCCGTGCGAACCATGCCGCCTGGCTGCTTGGCGGCCTCGTGCTCGGCGCCATCGCAGTCCCGGTGCTGACCTTCCTCAACACCCCCCTGTTCGCCGGCAAGTGCGAGGACGCGCCGATCATCTACCGGCCGCCGGTCGAGCCGCTGGCCCGCCACTTCGTCTATTTCTTTGCGCTGGCGCCGGCGCTCGGCGGCGTCCTGCTCGCCGGCCTGTTCGGGCTCGATGCCGTCGTCGGCGGCGCCGGTATCGTGTTGATCATGTCGGGTCTCGCGACGGTCGTGGTATCGGGCGATCTCATCGCGATGCGCCGCGCTCGTATGCTGCGCACGGTGTGGGCGGCGGCCGTCCTGGCACCCGCTGTCGGCGTCGTACTGGCCGTGCTGTTGCTGCCCTGGAGCGGCACTGGCGAGATCGCGACCTCGATGCCGGCCCGTGCGATCTCCGACTTCTTCGACGACAGCTTTGCCCGCCGGACCAACCATCGCCTGCGCGCGGTGGCCGGCGACACGCAGCTTGCAAGCCTGATCGCGCTGCATTCCGGCCGGCCGCATCTCTTCATCGATGCTGATCCCGCGCGTACGCCGTGGATGTCACAGGCAAAGTTCAACGAGAGTGGCGGCGTCGTGGTCTGGCGCGCGTCCGACACCGCCGGCACCCCGCCGCCCGACATCCTCGCGCGCTTCCCCGGCATCGTGCCCGAAGTGCCGCGGGCTTTCGAATGGCTTGTCACCGGACGCCAGCAATTGCTGCGCATCGGCTGGGCCATTGTGCGGCCGAAGGCGACGTGAGTACGAGCGCTTGCTAGCCCGCCAGCGCCTTGGCGATTGCCCGCAGATCCTGCCAGGCGAGGCGTTTGTAGGACGGCGAGCGCAGCAGATAGGCCGGATGAAACGTCGGCAGCGCCCGTATGGTGCGTGTGCCCGTGTCGTACTCGAACCAGCGCCCGCGCGTACGCATGATGCCTTCGCGCGTCGACAGCAGCGTCTGCGTCGAGGGATTGCCGAGCGTCACCAGCACGTCGGGATTCACCAGCTCGATATGACGCCGGATGAAGGGCAGGCAGATTTGCGTCTCCTGCGGGGTCGGCGTGCGGTTGCCGGGCGGCCGCCAGGGGATGACATTGGTGATGTAGGCCGTGCTGCGGTTGAGGCCTATGGCGCCGATCATCAAATCGAGCAGTTTGCCGCTGCGCCCGACGAAGGGCAGTCCCTCGATGTCCTCGTCCCGGCCCGGTGCCTCGCCGACGAACATGATGCGCGCTTGCGGATTGCCGTCGGCGAACACCAGCCGCGTCGCCGTGTGTTTGAGCGCGCAGCCCTCGAACCCCTGCATCAGTTCGCGCAGCGCCTCGAGAGTCGGCGCGCCGCGGGCAGCCTCGCGCGCAGCGGAGATCGCGACGTCGGGCGCCGGTGCGGCCTCGCCGCGCGTCACCACAGGCGCGGCGACAGCTCGCGGAGGCTCGGCCGGCGCAGCGCGAGGAGCGGGCGGCGGGGCATCTAATTCCGCCAGGCGGTCGATCGGCTGCTCTGCGAGCGCGCAGTCGACACCGGCCTCCAGGTAGAAGGCAAGAAGCTCTCGGACGGTGGGTGCGGGCTCGGGGATCATTGGGAAAGTCAGACTATTAGTTCATCTTAGGACGCCTTGCATCCCAGCGGAACGCATTTCCGTAGTTGTCCTACCCGGAAAAATCGGAAACAAGGGAGCGCAAATGACAAGGAACCGTCTCAAGGGCTGAGATCAGATGAGCACCGAAGAACTTCCCCCGCGCGAATCCATGGAATTCGACGTCGTCATCGTCGGCGCCGGTCCCTCGGGTCTGGCGGCCGCGATCCGGCTGAAGCAGATCAATGCCGATCTCAACGTCGTCGTCGTGGAGAAGGGCTCCGAGGTCGGTGCGCACATTCTTTCCGGCGCGGTGATCGACCCGGCCGGGCTCGACAAGCTGATCCCGGACTGGCGCGACGATGCGGATTGCCCGCTGAAGACGCAGGTCAAGGACGACCGCTTCTATTGGATGACGGGTGGCGGTGCCATCAAGCTGCCGAATTTCATGATGCCGCCGCTCATGAACAACCATCATTGCTATATCGGCTCGCTCGGCAATGTCTGCCGCTGGCTGGCGCGCAAGGCCGAGGCGCTCGGTGTCGAGATCTATCCGGGCTTTGCCGCAGCCGAAGTGCTCTATGACGAAAAGGGCGCGGTGAAGGGCATCGCCACCGGCGACATGGGCATCGGCCGCGACGGCAAGCCAAAGGACTCGTTCACCCGCGGCATGGAGCTGCTCGGCAAGTACACGCTGTTTGCCGAAGGCGCGCGCGGCAGCCTGAGCAAGCAACTGATCGCCAAGTTCGCGCTCGATGCGAAGAGCGAGCCGCCCAAGTTCGGCATTGGCCTCAAGGAGGTCTGGCAGATCGATCCCGGCAAGCATCAGAAGGGCTTGATCCAGCATTCGTTCGGCTGGCCGCTCGACCTGAAGACCGGCGGCGGTTCGTTCCTCTATCACTACGACGACAATTTGGTCGCCGTCGGCTTCGTCGTGCATCTGAACTACGACGATCCGTATCTGTCGCCGTTCGACGAGTTCCAGCGCTTCAAGACGCACCCGTCGATCCGCGGTACCTTCGAAGGCGCCAAGCGCCTCGCTTACGGCGCGCGTGCCATCACCGAAGGCGGTTATCAGTCGGTGCCGAAGCTGACCTTCCCCGGCGGCGCGCTGGTTGGCTGCGCGGCCGGCTTCGTCAACGTGCCGCGCATCAAAGGCGTGCACAATGCGATGGGCACCGGCATGTTGGCTGCCGAGCATGTCGCAGCCGCGCTCGCGGCTGATCGCGCCAACGACGAGGTCATCGATTACGAGAACGCCTGGCGTTCCTCGTCGGTCGGCAGGGACCTGTTCCTGGTCCGCAACGTCAAGCCGCTCTGGTCGAAGTTCGGCACCGTGCTCGGCGTTGCGCTCGGCGGTTTCGACATGTGGTTCAACACGCTGTTCGGCACCTCGCTGTTCGGCACCCAGTCGCACGTGAAGCCCGATCGCGCCACGCTCGATCCGGCCAAACAGCATGCGCCGAAGAACTACCCGAAGCCGGATGGCAAGATCTCCTTCGACAAGCTCTCCTCGGTGTTCCTCTCCAACACCAATCACGAGGAGGACCAGCCGGTCCATCTGAAGGTGACGGACATGAACCTGCAGAAGACCTCCGAGCATGATGTGTTCGCCGGTCCGTCGAATCGCTATTGCCCGGCCGGAGTCTACGAATGGGTCGAGGACGGCGGGAGCCCGCGCTACCAGATCAACGCGCAGAACTGCGTCCATTGCAAAACCTGCGACGTGAAGGACCCCAACGGCAACATCACCTGGGTCCCTCCGGAGGGCGGCGGCGGACCGAACTACGAGGCGATGTAAGGACGCGCCCAGCGGCCAAACAGGTCCGGAGGGCGATGTAACGCACGTTCGCGTGAGAACGGGGGCATCACGGGGGCCCCCGGCCACGATAAGGCCATAGTGGCGGCGTCTTGGGGCTCTCTCGAGGTCACTTTAACGGTGACTTGAAAGGTGACTTGGCCGATTTGGGGCGTGCGGAGGGGATCGCCCGGTCCGAATCCTTGCGGTGAAGCGCCAAAAGCGGCATTGTCCGGACCTGACGGTTCCGGGTCCCGTGTCGCCGGCCGCGTGCGCGCGAGACGGCCTTTCGCTTCAAACCCAGGCACTACCAACTCAAGGCGAGCCCTGATGTTTTCAAATCGCTTCAACCGCTGGACTGCTGCTGCCATCGCCCTTGCGGGTTCCGCGATGTTGGCGGTCCCAGGCGCGGTGCTGGCGCAGACGCCGGATCATCCGGCCGACACGGCGGCACAGTTTCCGACCCGAAACGATCTGAAGTCGCTCACCACGGCCGGCAGCTATCTCGCCGCTCGCCACGCCAGCGTCGAGCGCGACGCGGCCTCCGCCGCCGCCTTCTACCGCTCGGCACTGCGGTCCGATCCCAAGAACAACGAGCTGCTTGATCGCGCCTTCATCTCGTCGGTCGACGATGGCGACATCGAGGAAGCGGTCAAGCTCGCCGAGCGCATCCTCACCGTCGACAAGACCAATCGCGTCGCGCGCCTCGTGGTCGGCGTGCATGATTTGAAGCTGAAGAAATATCCGAGCGCGCAGAGCAACATCAACCAGTCGATTCGCGGGCCGATCACCGATCTCGTCGCGACCCTGCTGTCCGGCTGGGCCGCCTATGGCGCGGGCGATGCCAAGGGCGCAGTTGCGTCCATCGACAAGCTGACTGGTCCGGAATGGTATCCGCTGTTCAAGGACCTGCACGCGGGCATGATCCTCGAGAATGCCGGCAAGGAGAAAGAGGCAGGCGTCCGCTTCGAGCGCGCCTACAAGCTCGACGATTCCATGCTGCGCGTCAGTGAAGCTTATGCGCGCTGGCTCTCGCGCAACAAGGACGCGGCTTCGGCGACAGCTGTCTATGAGGCTTTCGACAAGAAGCTCGCCCGTCATCCGCTGATCGTTGAAGGTCTGCGCGAGACCAAGGCCGGCAAGAAGCTGCCGCCGCTGGTCGATTCCGCGCAGGCCGGTGCGGCCGAGGCGCTCTACGGCATCGGCGCCACGCTGACCCGCCGCGGCGGCGAAGATCTGGCGCTGGTCTATCTCCAGCTCGCGCTCTACCTCCAGCCGACGCATCCGCTGGCCCTGCTCTCGCTCGCCGACCTCTACGAATCGGTGAAGCGGCCGCAGATGGCGATCAAGATCTATGAGCGCGTGCCGTCGAGCTCGCCCTTGAAGCGCAATGCGCAGATCCAGCTCGCCATCGACCTGGATTCCGCTGATCGAACCGACGAGGCGATCAAGATCCTCAAGGGTGTGATATCAGAGGATTCCAAGGACCTCGAAGCCATCATGGCGCTTGGCAATCTCGAACGCGGCCGCAAGAAGTTCGCCGACTGCGGGGCGACCTATTCGCAAGGCATCGACGTGCTGCCTGCCGGCAACGACAAGGCCAACAGCGTCTGGTATTACTATCGCGGTATTTGCGAGGAGCGCTCCAAGGAATGGAGTAAGGCGGAAGCCGACATGAAGAAGGCGCTCGAGCTGCAACCCGACCAGCCGCATGTCCTGAATTATCTCGGCTATTCCTGGATCGACCAGGGGGTGAATCTCGATGAAGGCATGAAGATGATCAAGCGTGCCGTCGAGCAGCGTCCAGACGACGGCTACATCGTCGACTCTCTCGGCTGGGCCTATTACCGCATCGGCAACTACGAAGAGGCGGTGAAGAACCTCGAGCGCGCCATCGACCTGAAGCCCGAGGATCCCACCATCAACGACCATCTCGGCGATGCCTATTGGCGCGTCGGCCGCACGCTCGAGGCCAAATTCCAGTGGGCACATGCCCGCGATCTCAAGCCGGAGCCGGAGGAGCTGCCGAAAATCGAGGCCAAGATCGCCAATGGCATGACCGATGAGACCTCGAACTCTTCGGCCGCGCAGGCGGACAAGAAGAAAGACGACGGCAAGGGCGGTTGATCGAAGTCACTGGACGGGTAACTGGGGGCGTATCGCCGATGCCGGCGTTGGTTGAAGAAGGGCGCGCGAAGGTCAATCTGAGCCTTCGCGTAGTCGGCCGTCGCGCCGACGGCTATCATGATCTCGAAAGCGTGGTTGCGTTTGCCGATTGTGCCGACCGGCTCACGCTGGATCCGGGCGGTGAGCTCCGGCTTGCGACCACGGGACCGCTCGCGGCAGCCTGCGGCGAGACAGCTGACAATCTCGTGCTCAAGGCCGCCAAGCTGCTGGCCGATGCTGTGCCGAATTTGAAGCTCGGCGCTTTCGCGCTCGACAAGGTGTTGCCGGTTGCAGCCGGCATCGGTGGCGGTTCGGCCGACGCTGCAGCGGCGCTGCGCCTGCTGGCGCGCCTCAACGATCTGCCGCTCGATGATCCCAGGCTCCAGAAGGTCGCGCTTGCGACCGGCGCCGACGTGCCGGTGTGCCTGCTGTCGCGGGCCTGCGACATGACCGGCGTCGGCGAGCAATTGCTGCCGCTGGCGCTGCCGAGCATGCCGTGCGTGATGGTCAATCCGCGCGTGCCGGTCGCGACCAAGGACGTGTTCAAGGAGTTGGGCCTGCGCAACGGCGAATTGCTGGTCGGCGCGACCGATGTGCTTGAAGCTCCGGCGTGGCCGGAGGCGGGCGGATCGATCACCGATTGGGTCGATGTTCTCGAAACCGCCGCCAATGATCTCGAAGCCCCTGCGCTGCGGATCGAACCTGTGATCGGGACGGTGCTGGAAAGTTTGCGCGACTCCGCTGGCGTCAAGCTCGCGCGCATGTCCGGCTCCGGCGCGACGTGCTTTGCGATTTATGGCGTGCCCGGTGATGCACAGGCCGCCGCCGAGAGGATTCGGCGCGACCACCTCGGCTGGTGGGTGCATGCGGGGACGCTGAGCTAGGCGCCGCTTTCCTCCGAAAGCCCGAGAAACCGCCTGATCTCGCCCAGCACCTCATCCGGCTTGTCATGCTGCAGCCAGTGTCCGGCACCGGCGATGGTTGCGATGCGGGCGTGCTGGAAATACTGCTCCAGGCCCTTTGCTCCGGCGAGAAAGCTTTCGCCGGCATTGAGCAGCAGCGTCGGGCAGGCGATGCGCGACCACAGCGCGACATGGTCGTCCGGCCAGAGCCGGTGCGGTGCGGAGGCGCGCTGGTAGGGGTCGAACTTCCAGCTATAGGTGCCGTCGTCATTCTGCCGCGCGCCGTGCGTTGCGAGGTGAAGCGCGAGCTCGCGGCTGAGGCGCTTGTTGTGCAAGACCATCTGCGCCGCCGCGTCCGCGAGGGTCGCATAGCGGCGCGGTGTGCGGTCGTGCAGCCTGTCGAGCTGGCCGACCCATCTGCCGATGCGTTCATGCGCCGGCGGCTTGGGTGAATCCGGCAGCATCGTCACACCGTCGAGCACGACGAGCTTGGAGACCAGTTCGGGGAATGCCCCAGAGAAGATCAGGCTCACCATGCCGCCCATCGAGTGGCCGATGAGCGTCACCTGGGGGGCCGCGATGCTGCGGACGAGCTGGGCGAGATCGTAAACATACTCAGTCAGCGCGTAGCTGCCGCCTTTGGTCCAGTCGGAATCGCCGTGGCCGCGCAGGTCAGGTGCGATCACATGAAAATTCGGCTGCAGCGAGCGGGCAATGGCGTCCCAACTCCGGCAATGATCCCGGCCGCCATGGATCAGGATCAGCGGCGGTGCCTCCACGTTGGCCCAATCGGCATAATGCAGGCGCAGGCCGTGGGATTCGTAGAAGCGGCTTTGCGGGGTGTCAGCCATTCGCCGGTCTCCGCGCCAGCGCAAGACACAGGCCAAGGCCTGCAATGAAGACGCCGGAGCCTTGGGTGAGACGACGCGTCAGAAGCGGCCGTCCGATCAATCGCGTGCGGGTCGCCGATGCCATGAGCACCAGGATGACATCGGCGAGCGTGTTCAGCGTCACCGAGAGGGCGCCGAGCATGATGAATTGCAGCGTGGGACTCGCTCCCGCGGGATCCAGGAATTGCGGAATGAAGGCCAGAAAGAACGCCGCGGTTTTCGGGTTCAGCGCCTCGACGAGCATGCCGTCGCGGAACGCCCTGCTGTCGCCGGCGGGCTCGCTCTCGAGCGGCAGCATTCGGCCGGCGCCGCGAAAGGTCTTGATGCCGAGCCAGACCAGATAGAGCGCGCCGACGAATTTGAGGGCGGTAAACAGCTCGGCGCTGGCCAGGATGATCGCGGAGATGCCGAGGCTGCCGGCGACGACATGAACCAGCCCGCCGAGCGCGGTCCCCGCTGTCGAGGCAAAGCCGCTCGTGCGGCCTGCCGACAAGGTTCGTGCCGTGACGTAGAAGATGCCGGGCCCGGGAATGGCGGCAATGACGAGGGCGGCGCCCAGGAATAGCCAGAAGTTCGTATCGCTCATCCTGCTGTCGTAGCAATGGCCAGCGTGATTGCAAGCCTGCCCGCTAGCCTATGCGGCGGAAGATGGCGCTGGCGTTCACCCCGCCGAAGCCGAACCCGTTCGAGATCGCATGCTGCATCGGCGTCGGTCGCGCGCTGCCGGCCACGATGTCGATGCCGTCGGCGCCAGGATCCGGGTCCTCGAAATTGAGCGTCGGCGGTGCGATCTGGTCGCGCAAGGCCAGCACGGTGAAGATCGCTTCGAGCCCACCGGCCGCGCCGAGCAGATGGCCGGTAGCCGATTTGGTCGCGCTGACGGCGATGCTGCGGTTGCGGCCGAACAGCGCACCGATGGCGCCGAGTTCGCTCTCGTCGCCGGCCGGCGTCGAGGTCGCATGCGCGTTGAGGTGCTGCAAATCGGAAGGTGCGAGCTGCGCCTGGCGCAGCGCGATCTCCATGGCGCGGCGGGCGCCGTGGCCATCAGGTGGGCCCGACGTCATGTGATAGGCGTCCGCGGTGGTGCCATATCCGACGATCTCCGCGATCGGCGTGGCGCCGCGGGCAACCGCATGTTCCAGCTCCTCGATCACCAGAATGCCGGCGCCTTCGCCCATGACAAAGCCGTCGCGATCGCGATCGAACGGGCGCGAGGCGCGCGCGGGAGTGTCGTTGAACGCGCTCGACAGCGCACGTGCCGCCGCGAAGCCGCCGAGACTAACGATATCGATGCAGGCTTCTGCGCCGCCGCAGATCGCGACATCGGCCTCACCCGCGCGGATGATGCGCGCGGCATCGCCGATTGCCTGCACGCCGGCGGCACACGCCGTAACAGGCGTCCCCAGCGCGCCCCTGTAGCCGTATCTGATCGAGACATGGCCGGCCGCGAGGTTGGCGAGGAACGAGGGAATCGTGAACGGCGACAGCCGGCGCGGGCCGCGCTGCTCGGTGATGCGCACGGCCTCCGCCATGGCCGGAAACCCGCCGACGCCGGAGCCGATGATCGTCGCGGTCCGTTCCAGCGATGTCGTATCCTGCGGCGCCCATTGAGCTTGCGCGACGGCTTCTGCGGTGGCGAGCAATGCGAACAGGATGAAGCGGTCCATCTTGCGCTGATCTTTCGGCGTGGCGGCCTGCGCTGCGTCGAAGCCGCCGTCAGCATCCTCTGCCTTGTCGGGCACGAGCCCGGCAATGCGCGCCGGCAGCGCCTCCGACCATTGGGGCAGGGGACGCAGTCCGCTCTGTCCGGCAAGCAGCCGGCGCCAGGATGTCTCCACACCACAGCCGAGCGGCGACACCGCGCCCATTCCCGTGACGACGATACGACGCATGTCAGTCTCCAGCCGGCGCGACCGCCGGGTTCATAGCTTTGAGCGAGGTGAGCCGACGCCGCATCAGGCGGCTCGCGCCAGGCCCTGCGATCACCACCGCATTGGCGAGCGTGATCGGTTGCCTGTCGGCGGCGTCGACCACGATCGGATCGAGCGGCCGACGATCGTCCCGGTTCGCCAGCAGGATGGATTCGCCCTTCGGCGCGAGGTGCTTGTTGCCCCAGGCGAGCAGCGTGGCGATGACGGGGAAGAAATCCCGCGCCTTGTCCGTCAGCACATATTCGTAGCGTGGCGGCCGCTCGTGATAGCGGCGGCGGACGAACATGCCTGTTTTGGTGAGATGGGCCAGGCGCCGTGACAGGATGTTCGGCGCGATCGAGAGATTGCGCTCGAACTCGTCGAACCGCGTCGAACCCTGAAACGCATCCCGCAGGATCAGGATACTCCACCACTCGCCAACCGTCTCCACGGCACGGCCGACCGGGCATTCCAGGATCGAGGGGGACTTAGGTTGCATCAGGGAAAGGTAGGGGAGTGGCTTGCAAAAAGCAAGTTACTGCAGGGCAGCGGACGGGTGTGGGTTGAAAGGGCCGCGACTATGAGGCTGTTGCTCCGGCGAGAGCCGCTGCTCCGATCAGAGCGGCGGCTGCGGTTTCAGATGCACGCTCGTGAGCGATTGTGCGCGACATACGCCGCCATTGCGAGCGCAGGAAGCAATCCAGAGTCTTTCGGGCCCTTACATCAAGCGCGGGTCGGCCTTCGGCCGGTGCTAACTCGCAATGACGGTGCTGATGCCGTCGCGCCTATCTCAACGGCGTCCTCCCGGCGAACGCCGAGACGACACGGAGTGTCTCGCCGGCAGTCGCGCCTAAGCGCGAAAGCCTAATGCGATCGTGCCAGGCAGAACGCCACCACCTGCTCCAGCGCGCTCTTCATCGGCGAGGACGGGAACAGCGCCAGCGCATCGACCGCCATGGCGCCGTAGTGCTGCGCGCGGCTGAGCGTGTCCTCGAGAGCGCGGTGCTTGTTCATCAGGCCGATGGCGTGGTCGAGATCGCTGTCGCCGATTTCGCCGCGCTCCAGCGCCTTGATCCAGAACGCGCGTTCGGTGTCATTGCCACGTCGGAAGGCGAGCACGACGGGAAGGGTGATCTTGCCCTCGCGGAAATCGTCGCCGGTGTTCTTGCCGAGTTTTGCGCTCTTGCCGCCGTAATCGAGCACGTCGTCGACGAGCTGGAAGGCGATGCCGAGATTCATGCCGACGGAGCGGCAGGCCGTCTGCTCCGCCTTCGGGCGGTTGGCAATCACGGGGCCGACTTCGCAGGCCGCGGCGAACAGCTCGGCGGTCTTGCCGCGGATCACGGCGAGATATTCGTCCTCGGTGGTTGCAGTGTTCTTGGCGGCGGCGAGCTGCATCACCTCGCCCTCGGCGATGGTGGCGGCGGCTGCGGAGAGGATGTCGAGCGCGCGCAGCGAGCCGACCTCGACCATCATGCGGAAGGCTTGTCCGAGCAGGAAGTCGCCGACCAGCACGCTGGCCTCGTTGCCCCAGAGCATGCGTGCCGAGAGCTTGCCGCGGCGCATTTCGCTCTCGTCGACGACGTCGTCGTGGAGCAGCGTGGCAGTGTGCATGAACTCGACCGAGGCAGCGAGCTTGATGTGACCGTCGCCGGTGTAGCCGGCGAGGTTGGCCATGGCGAGTGTCAGCATCGGCCGCAGCCGCTTGCCGCCCGAGGAGATCAGATGGTTGGCGACCTCCGGGATCATGGTCACATCTGACCCGGTCCGCGACAGGATCGTGGCGTTGACGCGCTCCATGTCACCGGCGACAAGGGTAACCAGCTCTTCGATCGACGCGCCGGGGGTTTCGAAAGGTACGATGACGGCCACGCCGGTCTCCAATATTTGCCCCGGAGGGGCTATTCTGATGGAAACACAATAGAAACTGGACGGGGATGCGGCAAGGGCCTGTGGAACCATTGACTTCTGCCGCTCAACCCCTTTCAGCCCAGGAGGCTCGTTTGCGTGAACTGGTTCGGACCAATGATATCGTGCTGGTGTCGGCGATCGGTGCGCTGCTCGACGGCGCCACCATCCACCATCTGGTGCTGGACCAGAACATGAGCATCATCGAGGGCTCGCTCGGCGTCCTGCCGCGGCGAATCCTGGTCCACGAGGACGACGCCAGCGAAGCCCGGCAACTCCTGACCGAGGCCGGGCTCAGCCACGAACTGCGCGGCGATGATTGACGTCGTCACAGATCTCACCGAGGACGCCTTTCTCGGCGGACAGCTGCGCCTCAAGCAGAAGCGATCCGGCCACCGCGCAGGGCACGATGCGATCCTGCTTGCGGCCGCGACGGCAGCCCGTGAGGGGGATCGGGTGGTCGATTTCGGGGCAGGCGTCGGCACCGCCGGCCTGGCGCTGGCCCGCCGCGTGGCCGGCCTCAATCTTTGCCTGGTGGAGATCGATGCGGAATTGGCAGAGCTCGCACGCGCCAATGCAGCCGCGAATGCGATTACCGCTGACGTGATCGTGCTCGACGTCACTGATGACGCGCAGCCGTTTGCGGCACATGGGCTCGTGCCTGATAGTGCCGATTGCGTGTTGATGAACCCGCCTTTCAACGATGCCATCAGGCATCGCGGTTCGCCGCATCAGGCGCGTCACACCGCGCATGTCGCAACCGAGGAGACGTTGCATGCCTGGGTGCATTCAGCGCGGCGCGTCCTCCGGTCGAACGGTGCGCTGACGCTGATCTGGCGAGCGGATGGAATCGCAGACGTTTTGGCAGCGCTGTCACGCGGTTTTGGCAGCCTGTCGATTCTGCCGGTTCATGGCGAAGCGGCACGGCCTGCGATCCGCGTGCTGGTGCGTGCCGTCAAGGGCGGCCGCGCGCCGACGCGATTGCTGCCGGGCCTGATGCTCAATAACGAGTCACACGTGCCCAAAAAAGAGGTGAGGGATATTCTCGAGGGAAAAGCGGTCTTGCCGCTGGCGGAGCCGTGACGGCTTACTGGGGAAGCGATTCCGACTGCTGTTCCTGCGGGGACGTATAGCGAATCGCGGTGAGGAGCGCGGCGATCAGCATCAACAGCAGATAGATCTTCATGTCGTTTCCTCCGCTGCCTCATTGCAGCTTCCCGCCGCGGATTCTGCAAAACACGTTCCAGGCACTTTCAATGACAGTCGCGTGATAAGAATTGGTTAATCAGGAGTAACGGCATGGCCGAACAATTGAACGATCGCGAGAATTCCGGCCTGGCCGACAAGCTCTTGCAATACCTGCCGGCGCGCTTCCGACCGGGTACGGCGGTGGTGCCGGTGGTGCGGCTGTCAGGCGTCATCGGCGCGGTGACGCCGCTGCGTCCGGGCATGACACTCGCGGGCGTCGCGCGGGTGCTGGAGCGGGCGTTTTCGTATCGGAACGCCAAGGCGGTGGCGCTGGTGATCAATTCGCCCGGCGGCTCGCCGGTGCAGTCGCGCCAGATCTATCTGCGCATCAAGCAACTCGCGGCGGAGAAGAAGCTGCCCGTGCTCGTGTTCGTCGAGGATGTCGCGGCCTCGGGCGGCTACATGATCGCCTGCGCCGGCGACGAGATTTTCTGCGATCCGTCATCGATTCTCGGCTCGATCGGCGTGGTCGGCGGCAGTTTTGGTTTCCAGGAGGCAATCAAGCGGCTCGGCATCGAGCGGCGCCTCTACACGGCCGGCGCGCACAAGGCGATGCTCGATCCGTTCCTGCCCGAAAATCCTGATGACGTGGCCAAGCTGAAGGCGCTTCAGCGCGAGATCCATCAGATCTTCATCGCGCTGGTGAAGGAGAGCCGCGGTAGCAGGCTCAAGGGCGCCGACGACACCCTGTTCACCGGCGAGTACTGGGCCGGCGAGACGTCGATCGCGCTGGGACTTGCCGACGGCCTCGGCGATCTCCGCTCAACTCTTCGTGCCCGCTACGGCGACAAGGTTCTCACCCCCGTGATCGCGCAGCCGACCGGGCTGTTGTCCGGCCTGTTGGGACGGAAATCGCCAGGCGCAGGGCAGCTTTCGGCCATGGAATCAATGGCCAGCCTGCCGGACGAGCTGATCTCGGCGGTCGAGACGCGGGCGATTTGGGCGAAATTCGGGTTCTAGGCGAATCCCCTGCCGCGCCATTTGGTCCGTCTTGAGCCAATTGCGGCGCAGCCCGGACTGCGCGAGAATGTGCGTGGGGGTTGAGCAGTAGACAAGGATCGACCGATGCCGCCGTTCGTTGCATTCGCGGGCGTCCTGGGTGGGCTTGCCGTGGTCCGCTGGGCGTACAAGACCGCACTCCGGATCAACCAGGAGCTGGAGGAGATGCGCCTGTCGCGCGTCGCCGAGGCCGCCCATACGGGGGCCGTCCAGACGCTGAAGCGTGACCCGGTGACCGGAGCGTATAGGCCGGGATAGTCTCCGCACGGAAGGTGCGCTGCCTCTCGCGCTTGCGGAGGAGGCCGGGTCGGGTCTTTCCACACGCGAGAAACCCAAGAGGAGAAAGCCCTCACCCGCGCTTTCGGCGCGACCTCTCCCGCAGGCGGGAGAGGTAAGAAAGGCCCCTTTGCCTTGATTCCCATCCCCGCCGTCGATACGGTCCCGCGCGATTCAAACCCCCGCGAGAGCCTGATCTGACGATGGACGCCTCATTGCCCGCCCATATGCGCCCGGAACGCTCGTTCCAGGGCTTCATCCTCGCGCTCCAGCGGTTCTGGGCCGAGCAGGGCTGCGTGATCCTGCAGCCCTACGACATGGAGATGGGCGCGGGGACCTTCCATCCGGCCACCACGCTTCGCGCGCTCGGGCCGAAGCCCTGGAACGCCGCCTATGTGCAGCCCTCGCGCCGGCCCAAGGACGGCCGGTACGGCGAGAATCCGAACCGGATGCAGCACTACTACCAGTTCCAGGTGATCATGAAGCCGTCGCCGCCGAAACTTCAGGAGCTTTACCTGAAGTCGCTGGCCGCGATCGGCATCGACTCCGCCGTTCACGACATCCGCTTCGTCGAGGACGATTGGGAGAGCCCGACGCTCGGCGCCTGGGGTTTGGGCTGGGAGTGCTGGTGCGATGGCATGGAAGTCAGCCAGTTCACCTACTTCCAGCAGGTCGCGGGCGTCGAATGCGCGCCTGTTGCGGGCGAGCTCACCTACGGGCTCGAGCGTCTCGCGATGTATGTGCAGGGCGTCGATCGCGTCTACGATCTCAACTTCAACGGCCGCGAGGGCGACCAGAAGGTCACCTATGGCGACGTCTTCCTGCAGGCCGAGCGGGAATATTCGAAGCACAATTTTGAAGTCGCCGACACCGCGATGCTGTTCGAGCAGTTCAAGATGGCGGAAGCGGCCTGTCGGAAGTACCTCGACGCCGGCTGGAAGGACGACAAGCGCGAGGCGCATCTGATGGCGCTGCCGGCCTATGACCAGTGCATCAAGGCGAGCCACGTCTTCAACCTGCTCGACGCCCGCGGCGTGATCTCTGTAACCGAACGGCAAAGCTACATTCTTCGCGTGCGCGAGCTGGCAAAAGCCTGCGGCGAGGCCTGGATCCATACTGAAGCGGGCGGAGCGGCCTGATGCCCGATCTTTTGCTTGAACTGTTTTCGGAAGAAATCCCCGCGCGCATGCAGGCCAAGGCGGCCGACGATCTGCGCCGCCTCGTGACCGAGAAGCTCGTCGCCGAGGGCCTCGTCTATGAGGGCGCGAAAGCGTTCGCGACGCCGCGCCGGCTCGCACTCACCGTGCACGGCATCCCCGCGCGCCAGCCCGACCTGAAGACCGAACGCCGCGGACCGAAAGTCGGCGCGCCCGATGCGGCCGTGCAGGGCTTCCTCAAGGCGACCGGCCTGAAATCGCTGGAAGAAGCCAAGATCCAGCGCGACCCCAAGGGTGACTTCTACATCGGATTGATCGAGAAGCCCGGCCGCGACGCCATCGACGTGCTCGCGGAATTCCTGCCCGTCATCATCAGAACCTTCCCCTGGCCGAAATCGATGCGCTGGGGCGCGCGCTCTGGAAAACCGGGTTCGTTGAGCTGGGTACGTCCGCTGCACGCGATCATCGCGACCTTCGGGCCCGAGACGGAAGAGCCCGATGTCGTGAAGTTCGAGGTCGACGGCATCGAGACCGGGCAGACGACGTATGGCCATCGCTTCATGGCTCCATCGGCGATTTCTGTGCGCCGCTTCGAAGACTACGAAGCGAAGCTGAAGGCGGCAAAGGTCATTCTCGATCCGCAGGCGCGCAAGGACATCATCTTCGCCGACGCCAAGGAATTGACGTTTGCGCAAGGCTTCGAGCTGGTCGAGGATCAGGTGCTGCTCGACGAGGTCTCAGGGCTCGTCGAATGGCCCGTCGTCATGATGGGATCGTTCGAAGAAGAATACCTCGCGATACCCGACGAGGTGATCCGCGCCACCATCCGCAATAACCAGAAGTGTTTTGTCGTTAGGGATCCCAAGACCGGGAAGCTGACCAACAAGTTCGTCCTTACAGCAAATATCGAGGCAGCAGACGGCGGCAAGGTCATCGTATCGGGCAATGAGCGCGTGATCCGTCCTCGCCTGTCGGATGCGAAGTTCTTCTACGAGACCGACCTGAAGACGAGGCTCGAGGATCGGCTGCCGAAGTTCGAGCAGATCGTGTTTCACGAGAAGCTCGGAACTCAGGCCGCGCGCATCAAGCGCATCGAGCGCCTCGCCGCCGAGATCGCGCCGCTGGTCGGCGCCGATGTCGCCAAGGCGACGCGTGCCGCGCATCTGGCGAAGGCGGATTTGCTGACCGAGGTTGTCGGTGAATTCCCTGAGGTGCAGGGCTTGATGGGCAAGTATTACGCGCTGGCTCAGGGCGAGGATGCATCCGTCGCCGCCGCCTGCGAAGAGCATTACAAGCCGCAGGGGCCGGCCGATCGCGTGCCGACCGATCCGGTCAGTGTCGCGGTTGCGCTCGCGGACAAGATCGATACGCTCGTCGGCTTCTGGGCGATCGACGAGAAGCCGACGGGCAGCAAGGACCCGTATGCGCTGCGTCGCGCGGCGCTCGGTGTGATCAGGCTGATTGCAGAGAACGCGCTTCGGCTGTCGCTCATGAAGGTGGCAGCGTCCGCACTCGCCGGCTTGTCGGTGAAGTCTGCGGAGGCCGAGAGGATCCCAAGCGATCTCGTCGCCTTCTTCGCCGATCGCCTGAAAGTCCAGCTCCGCGAGCAGGGCGCGCGTCACGATCTCGTCGACGCTGTGTTCGCGCTAGGCGGGCAGGACGATCTCTTGATGATCGTTCGCCGCGTCGAGGCGCTCGGAAAGTTCCTCGATACTGACGACGGCAAGAACCTGCTCGCCGGTACCAAGCGCGCCAGCAACATCCTTTCGATCGAGGAGAAGAAAGACAAGCGTACCTTCGACGGTGCGCCGGATGCGGCGCTCTATAGCCTTGCAGAAGAAAAGGCTCTGGCGAAGGCGATCGACGAGGTGAAGGGGGAAGCTGGTGCCGCCGTTGCCAGGGAGGACTTTTCCGCCGCGATGAGCGCGATGGCCAAGCTGCGTCCGCCGGTCGATGCGTTTTTCGACAAGGTGCGTGTCAACGACGACAATGCCAAGGTGCGTGAGAACCGGCTGAAGCTGCTCAACGAGATCCGCAGCGCCACGCGTGCGGTCGCGGACTTCTCGAAGATCCAGGATTGAGGCGGGATAAAAATGCCCCGCCCGGCGGGGGGAAGACCGGGCGGGGCCTGATGTCCGATTTTCACTGCTGCGCCAGAATGATTGACGTGGCGCGCCGGACATCGAGTTGAACTGATTCTCCTTAGTCCATCACCTCGACGATGCGCCGCGAGCGCGGTTCGACCAGCACGGTCGAGCCGTTCACGACGGTGTAGCGGTAGGTCGTCGCACCGAAACGTTGCGGCACGTCATAATAAGTGATGCCGGTTTCGGGTAAGGTGGCGCCGACGACCACGCGATCCGGAATATGGAAGGCCGGCACACGTTGCTCGACGACGTAGTCGCGGAAAGCCGGGCGCTGCTCGACCGCAATCGTCGGGCCGCTATCGACCACGACCGGCGCGCGTCCCACTGTGATCCCGGTTTGCGCCTGCGCTGCGACCGGCGAGCCGATCGCGGCCGCGAGCGCTGCAAGGGCAAGAATCCTGTTTCGCATGGGCAACTCCTTCGACGTGCTTGCGACATGGTTTTACCGGACGCGCCAATGGCGCGACCGGTTGCCAATGCTGCGCCGCGCGCGATGTTCCGAAAAAAGCCCTGCCGCATCGGCGGCAATTTCGGGCAGTTTTCGCGAACTGGGGAACTCGCCGAGGTGCCAGCGCGTCTCTACCCGCGGAACCCGGTCCGCTATGATCCGCCCGCGATTCGCCTCAACGTTCGGAAAGACAATTCATGCACCTCACTGTCGCCCACATCTCGCCGATCCTGTCCCTGCTCGCGGGTGTGCTCATCCTGATCATGCCGCGCCTGCTGAACCTGATCGTGGCGATCTTTCTCATCGTCAATGGTGCGATCGGGCTCGGTTTGTTGAAGTGGCTCCATCTCTAGGCCTTCATTTTCCGGAACTCTTCGACTTGCGCGGGCCCGCCCAAAATGGTGTAAGGCCCGCAATTTCCCGTCCCTCTCGCAGGTTGTGTGCAAGCCATGGCCAAAGCCGCCTCGAAGCCGAATAAATCTCCAGCGAAATCAAAGGGCTCCGCCAAGACCAAAGCCGCGCCCGCGGCCCGGAAGGCGCTTGCCAAGAGCGCCGTGAAGAACGTCCCGAAGCCGGCGGCCAAGGCGTCTGCGAAGCCCGCCGCGAAGGCTGCGACCAAGTCGGCTGCGCCCAAGGTCGCCAAGAGCGCTCCGGCCAAGAGCGCTCCGGCCAAGAGCGCCTCGACCAAGGCGGCACCAGCCAAGGTTCCTGCAAACAAGTGGGTCTTCACTTTCGGCGACGGCAAGGCCGAGGGCCGCACGGAGATGCGCGACCTGCTCGGCGGCAAGGGGGCCAACCTCGCTGAGATGGCTAATCTCGGCCTGCCGGTGCCCCCCGGCTTCACGATCCCGACCTCGGTCTGCACCTATTTCTACGCCCACGACAAATCCTATCCGAAGGAACTGCAGTCGCAGGTCGAGAGCGCGCTCGACTACGTCGGCAAGTTGACCGGCAAGGTGTTCGGCGACACCAAGAACCCGCTGCTCGTCTCCGTGCGCTCCGGCGCGCGCGCCTCGATGCCGGGCATGATGGACACCGTGCTCAATCTCGGCCTGAACGACGAAACCGTGGAAGCACTGTCGGAACTCTCCGGCGACCGCCGTTTCGCCTATGACAGCTATCGCCGCTTCATCACCATGTATTCCGACGTGGTGCTCGGTTTCGAGCATCATCACTTCGAGGAAATCCTCGACACCTTCAAGGACAGCCAGGGCTACACGCTCGACACCGACCTCACCGCCGACGACTGGGTCGATCTGGTCGGCAAATACAAGGACGCGGTCGCCCGCGAGACCGGCAAGGACTTCCCGCAGGATCCGCATGACCAGCTCTGGGGCGCGGTCGGCGCGGTGTTCTCATCCTGGATGAACGCGCGCGCGGTGACCTACCGCAAGCTGCACGACATTCCGGAATCATGGGGCACCGCGGTCAACGTGCAGGCCATGGTGTTCGGCAACATGGGCGAGACCTCGGCAACCGGTGTCGCCTTCACCCGCAACCCCTCGACCGGCGAGAGCAAGCTCTACGGCGAATTCCTGATCAATGCGCAAGGCGAGGACGTGGTGGCGGGCATCCGCACGCCTCAGGACATCACCGAAGAGGCGCGCAAGGAATCGGGCTCCGACAAGGCGTCGATGGAGGCGGCGATGCCGGAGGCCTTCAAGGAGCTGACGCGGATCTACACGCTCCTCGAGAAGCACTACCGTGACATGCAGGACATGGAGTTCACGGTCGAGCAGGGCAAGCTGTGGATGCTGCAGACCCGTAGCGGCAAGCGGACCGCGAAGGCCGCGCTGCGCATCGCGGTCGAGCTTGCGAACGAAGGCCTGATCAGCAAGAACGAAGCGGTGACGCGCATCGATCCCGCCTCGCTCGACCAGCTCCTGCATCCGACCATCGATCCCGAAGCCAATCGCGACGTGATCGCGACCGGCTTGCCGGCGTCGCCGGGTGCGGCCTCCGGCGAGATCGTGTTCTCGTCCGATGAAGCGGCCAAGCTTCAGGGCGACGGACGCAAGGTCATTCTGGTTCGCATCGAGACCAGCCCCGAAGATATCCACGGCATGCACGCCGCCGAAGGCATCCTGACCACCCGCGGCGGCATGACCTCGCACGCGGCGGTCGTCGCGCGCGGCATGGGCAAGCCCTGCGTCTCAGGCTGCGGCACCATTCGCGTGGATTACGGCCGCGGCACCATGAGCATCGGCTCGCGCACCTTCAAGGCCGGCGACGTCATCACCATCGACGGTTCGCTCGGTCAGGTGCTGGCCGGCCGCATGCCGATGATCGAGCCGGAACTGTCAGGCGAGTTCGGCACGCTGATGAACTGGGCCGACCAGGTCCGCAAGATCGGCGTCCGCGTCAACGGCGACACGCCGGATGACGCCCGCACCGCGATCAAGTTCGGCGCGGAGGGCATCGGCCTCTGTCGCACCGAGCACATGTTCTTCGAGGAGACGCGCATTCGCACGGTGCGCGAGATGATCCTCTCCGAGGACGAGCAGTCGCGCCGTGCCGCGCTTGCCAAGTTGCTGCCGATGCAGCGCGCCGACTTCGTCGAGCTGTTCGAGATCATGAAGGGCCTGCCCGTCACGATCCGCCTGCTGGACCCGCCGCTGCATGAGTTCCTGCCGCATACCCATGCCGAGGTCGAGGAAGTGGCGCGCGCCATGAACACCGATCCGCGGCGTCTGGCGGACCGCGCGCGCGAGCTGTCGGAGTTCAATCCGATGCTCGGCTTCCGCGGTTGCCGTATCGCGATCGCCTATCCTGAAATCGCCGAGATGCAGGCACGCGCGATCTTCGAAGCCGCGGTCGAGGCCGAGAAGCGCACCGGCAAGGCGGTCGGCCTCGAGGTGATGGTGCCGCTGATCGCGACCAAGGCCGAGCTCGATCTGGTCAAGGCCCGCATCGACGCCACCGCGAAGTCGGTGATGCGCGAGACCAACACCAAGATCGCCTATCAGGTCGGCACCATGATCGAGCTGCCGCGCGCCTGCCTGCTCGCGGAACAGATCGCCGAGAGCGCCGAGTTCTTCTCGTTCGGCACCAACGACCTGACGCAGACGACCTACGGCATCAGCCGCGACGACGCCGCGAGCTTCCTCGGTCCCTACGTGACCAAGGGCATCCTCTCGATCGATCCCTTCATCTCGCTCGACCAGGAAGGCGTCGGCGAGCTCGTCAAGATCGGCGTCGCGCGCGGCCGCAAGGCGCGCCCGAAGCTCAAGATGGGCATTTGCGGCGAGCACGGCGGCGACCCGGCCTCCGTCGCCTTCTGCCACAATGTCGGCCTCGACTACGTGTCGTGCTCACCGTACCGCGTGCCGATAGCGCGCCTCGCCGCCGCGCAGGCCGCGCTCGGCAAGGCGATTGCGAGCCAGGCGTAAGCTGTCGCGATAGACGGGATGCGAAGGAGGCGGGGCTTGCCCCGCCTCTTTGTTTTACGCGACGCCCGATCCGCGTCGTTGCGAGGAGCTCGCGACAGAATTGCGCAGCAATTTTGCGCAGATGCGACGAAGCAAGCGGGATTCTGGAATGCTTCGTTTCGCTCGGACGGAGAGGGAACCGTACGCGTCGCGCAATGATAAGTGCGCGCAAGACCTGATCAGCAAGAGTTCCTTCACCATTCGCGTTGACCGGATGTTTACCGCTTCAGATGACGCGGCGTTTACCAACGCGCAGCACCGCCGGCCGAAAACACCCGACATTGCTTGAGTGTGCCTGCCGCGCAACGCCGATTAACGCCCCGGCAACCTAAATTAGATACTTACAATAAAGATCGAACTGCACGGATGTACTGGGTTCGATCGGAAACGGGCGTAAGCGTAGCGTGAGCGTAACGATGCTGGTGTTGCGTAACCATCCGAAGGGCGCGCGGTTCGCGTCCTTCGGAATCGGCCTCTTCATCTTCGCCTTGATGCCGCGAGAGACCGGCTATCAGGACATAGGCTCCCTGCTGGCGCGTCAGCCCGGCGTTGCCGAGCGCTGGCAGAAACAGGTGTTCTCCGCGGCCTCGTCGATTCAGCTTGCGACTTACAGCTTCTCGCGTCCGATCGGCACGTCCATTCCGCAGAGCGCGATGGTTCGCCTCGCGAGCCTCGATGGCCGCGACGTCACCGGCACGATCTCTCGCGGCAATCCCGCGCTCCAGACCCCGACGCGCTATCAGGCCTCCGATTTCCCCAAGGTCGAACGGGCGCTGAAGGGCGACCGTCTCGCCACCGTGACGCCTGCGCCTCCGCCCGAGAGGCCCGCGCCCTCCGCGACGCCGGCGCAGCAGGATCCCGCCACGTCTAACAGCTCTGTCTTCGGTGCCAAGACGGCCCAGCGACCGGTCGAGCAGCCACAGGCAATGTCGCCGGAGTCTGCGGCGGCACTCGATCCCGAGCTTCAGGAGGCGCTGCGCGCGCCGCCTTTGACGCAATATGCCAATCCGAAGGCCGACGAGAGTGCGCTGTCCTACGCGGCACAGCCGCTCAACGCGCTGAAGCCGGCGACGGTCGCCCCGCCGCGCGATCCCTTCAGTGTGAAGACGTCGAACCTGTTCTTCGGCAGCTCCTCGCTCGGCGGCGCCGTCGAGAGCATCGAGAGCTGGCAGCCCGGTGCCGAGCCGCTGATCGTGATGCCCGACCCCGACATGAAGCTGGCCTCGCTGTCGCCGCCGACCGACGACGTCGGAAACGCGACCGAGAGCGGCGAGAGCGTCGCGCCGAAAGGCGAGGTCAACGCCGACAACCAGCGCTCCAAATCGCCGGCCGAACGGCTGGCACTGGACGGCAAGTCACGGGCGAAGTCTGAAAAGTGTCTCGCTGAAGCCGTCTATTTCGAATCCCGCGGCGAGGCCGTGCGCGGCCAGATCGCGGTCGCGCAAGTGGTGATGAACCGCGTCTTCTCCGGCAAATATCCTGATACGGTGTGCGGCGTGGTCTATCAGAACAAATACCGTCATTTCGCCTGCCAGTTCACGTTCGCCTGCGACAACAATCCCGACGTGATCCGCGAGCCCGAGATGTGGGATCGTGCGAAGAAGATCTCCAAGGCGATGCTCGATGGCCAGATCTGGTTGCCGGAGGTCGGCAAGTCGACGCACTACCATGCCTATTGGGTGCGTCCGTCCTGGGTGGCCGAGATGAAGAAGATGTACAAGACAGGCGTGCACACCTTCTATCGTCCGCGCGCCTGGGGTAACGGCGAGGAGGAGCCGAGCTGGGGCACGCCGGCGCAGACCGCCGCACTCTCGGCAGAGCTCGCGCAGGAAGCCAAGAGCTCCGCCGAGATGGGCGTGACCGAGCGGCGCTGACCGCGCCTCAGGTCTCGATATCCAGCGCGCAGTCGAAGTTGGGCACGGAATGCGTCAGCGCGCCTGAGGAGGCGTAGTCGACGCCGGTTGCCGCAATCGCGGCAATCGAGTCCAGCGTGACGCCGCCGGACGCTTCGAGCGTGAGGCGGCCTTCCGTGATCCGGACGGCCTCGCGCAGCGTCGCGAGGTCCATGTTGTCGAGCAGCACCGCCTCCGCAAGGCCGGTCGCAAGCACCTCGCGCAGCTGCGCGAGCGTGTCGACCTCGATCTCGATCTTGACGAGGTGACCCGCATGAGCGCGGGCGCGCTCCAGCACGGGCCGGATGCCGCCGGCGACCGCGATGTGATTGTCCTTGATCAGGATCGCATCATCGAGGCCGAAACGGTGGTTGAAGCCGCCGCCGCACCGCACCGCGTATTTCTCCAGCGCCCGCAATCCCGTCGTGGTCTTTCGCGTGCAGCAGATGCGCATCCTGGTGCCCTGGGTGCGCGCGACGTAGTCGTCGGTGAGCGTGGCGATACCCGAGAGGCGGCCGACGAAGTTCAGCGCGGTGCGTTCCGCGGTGAGGATGGCGCGAGCGGGGCCCGAGATCGTCAGCACCTGCTGGCCGCGGACGACCCGCGCGGCATCGCGGACATGGGCGCGTATTTCGATATCCGGCGAGAGCTTTTGCAGCGTCGCCAGCGCCAGCGGCAAGCCGGCGATGATCCCGGATTGGCGCGCGACGAGGACCGCTTGCGCCTTTGTTGCTTCCGGGATCGTCGCGAGTGAAGTGATGTCACCGGCGCGGCCGAGATCTTCGTCGAGCGCGCGATGCACGGCGTCATCGATGGCGAGGGGGGAGAGGAAGGCGTCGGGATAGAGCAGGGAGGTCGGGGTGATCATGGAAAACTCCGTCAGGCGATCATGGATTGCGCGAGGTGCGTGGTTGTATGTTCGGTGAGGCCGTCCGCGATCGCGCGCACCGCAGCGAGCGTGGTCATGGTTCGCTGCGCCAGCGCGGGTATCTCCGCGGCATGGTCCGAGCGGAAATGCGCGCCGCGGCTTTCGCGGCGGCTCCAAGCTGCGGCCGCGACGAGCAGGGCCGCCGTCGCCATGTTGCGGACGGCGATGCTCGCAGCCGCGCGTTCGAGGGTGGCGAAACTCCGCACAGCTTCCGCAAGCCCGTCACCATCGCGGATCACGCCGACATTCGCGCTCATCATGTTGCGCAGGCGTTTCACAGCGGCTGCATCCGGGGCACCGCCGCGCGGTGTCACCAGCGCCTCCGGCAGGCGGCTCGGCGAGGGGATCGTGTGGCCGGCGATGTCGTCGGCGATACGTGCGGCATAGACCACCGCTTCCAGCAGCGAATTGGACGCAAGCCGGTTGGCGCCATGCGCACCGGTTGAGGCGACTTCGCCGCCGGCCCACAGCCCGGCGATCGAGCTGCGGCCGTGTGCGTCCCACCGCGATTCCGCCCATGTGATAGTGCACGGCCGGCGCGATCGGAATGGCCTCGATCGCGGGATCGATGCCCGCGGCGATGCAGCTTGCATGCACGGTCGGGAACTTTTCTGCGAAGTGCGCGCCCAAGGCCTGCCGTGCATCGAGGAAGGCGCCGCGCCCGGCCGCGATCTCGGCGAACACGCCGCGGGCCACGATGTCGCGCGGGGCGAGTTCGGCGAGCGGATGCTGCGCCGCCATGAAGCGCTCGCCATTGCCATTGATCAGCGTGGCGCCTTCGCCGCGCAGCGCCTCGGTCGCAAGTGGTGCTGGATCACGGCCAACCATGATGGCGGTCGGGTGAAACTGCACGAATTCGGTATCGGCGATCACGGCGCCTGCGCGCGCCGCAATCGCAAGACCCGATCCGTTGGCCTGCGCTGGATTGGTGGTGACGGCGTAGAGATGGCCGATGCCGCCGGTTGCAAGCACGATGGCGCGCGAGGCGATCATCATGGGCATTGCTGCACAGTTACCAGCCTCGCGCAATTGAAGGCCGGTGACCGCGCCGTCCTCGGTGAGCAGCGCTTCGGCGACAAAACCTTCGATCAGGCGGATCGACGGGGTGCGGCGCGCCGCCTCGCTCAGCGCCGCGATGATCGCCGCGCCGGCGCCGTCGCCGCGGACGTGAACGATCCGCCGCGCGGAATGCGCCGCTTCCCGGCCCACGGCCAGCCGTCCCTCGAGATCGCGGTCGAACGGCACGCCGTAAGCGAGCAGATCGTGAATCCGGGAGCCCGCCTCGCGGGCGATCCCGAGCGCGATCGCTTCGTCGACGATACCTCCGCCGACCGCAATGGTATCCGCGGCATGCGCTTCGGGACTGTCGCCTTCGGCCACGGCAGCCGCGATGCCGCCTTGCGCCCATGCGGAGGACGCCCCCTGTCCGAGGGGCGCCGCCGCGATCAGCGTCACCGGCCGCGGCGCCAGCTTCAGCGCGCAGAACAATCCTGCGAGCCCACCGCCGACGATGACGACGTCATCGGTGGAGCGGGTGAGGTTGTGGATGTTGTCGATCATGTCACGCCTCAATTGTTCAAATTGATCATCCGTTCGACCGATCGCCGCGCGCGCGCCGCGAGCGACGGATCGATCGTGACTTCCTCGCCGAGCGTCAGCAGGCTCTCGAGAATGTTGGCGAGGGTGATGCGCTTCATGTGCGGGCAGAGATTGCAGGGCCGCAGCATCTCGACGTCTGGCAACTCGGCGCGGACATTGTCGGCCATCGAGCACTCCGTGATCATCACCAGGCGTCGCGGCCGCCGCTCGCGCACCCAGCTGATCATGTGCGCGGTCGAGCCGGTGAAGTCGGCTTCCGCCAGCACGTCAGGCGGGCATTCGGGATGCGCGATGATCTGCACGGAGGGATCGGCCTCGCGAAACGCGCGCAGCTCGTCGCCGGTAAAGCGCTCGTGCACCTCGCAGGCGCCCTTCCAGGCGATGATTTTGACATCGGTCTTCGAGGCGACATAGGTCGCAAGATAACGGTCGGGCAGGAAGATCACGCTGGGTGCGTCCAGGCTCTCCACCACTTGCACCGCGTTGGACGAGGTGCAGCAGATGTCGACTTCGGCTTTCACCTCCGCCGACGTGTTGACATAGGCAACCACGGGCACGCCGGGAAATCTTTCACGCAGCAGGCGCACGTCCGCGCCGGTGATGCTGGCGGCGAGCGAGCAGCCGGCGCGAGAATCCGGGATCAGCACGGTCTTGTCGGGATTGAGCAGCTTTGACGTCTCCGCCATGAAGTGCACGCCGCACTGGACGATGACATCCGCCCTCACCTTGGTGGCCTCGATGGCGAGCTGGAGCGAATCGCCACCGATGTCGGCGACGCCATGAAAGATCTCCGGTGCCTGGTAGTTGTGGGCGAGGATCACCGCGTTGCGCGCGCGCTTCAGCTGATTGATCGCGTGAATCGCCGGCGCCATCAGTGGCCACTCGATCGGCGGGATGACATGCTTGAGGCGCTCGTAAATCGGCGCGGTCGCGCGCTCGACATCGTCGGTCCAGTCCAGCGACGGCCGCGGCAGCGCAGAACCAGTTTGCGCCGGCGCTGGTGGGGTGGAGGTGGCCCGGCCCTGCGGCCGATTGGCAAAGTCGTCGGGACCGTAAATTCCAGCGATCGGCATCGAAGCCTCCCATGTAAATACATATGCTCAGTGTGAGCATATATTGAGCCTGAGAAATCCGGCCGCGAGGCCGGGGCAGATTTCACCAGGACTAAATATGCTCAATGTGAGTAAATCCGAGATAACACGCCGCAGAGGGGACCGCTAGGGGCTCTCGCACACATTCCCGTCAAGTCGCGCTGCGCGCGTCAAAGGACGCGATAAAACGCATTGCTCCCGCAGCAGCCCCTCCTGGGATGCAATCATTTTCCATTTTGGATTTTCATGCATCTGCATTAAATGCCTGACTGCGGCCGCTGATCAGCGGACTGGCCGAGCGAGGGATGAGGAGCACCATGTCGATCCAAACGGGCGAACTCACTCCCTCACGTTCCTCCAACTGGCGCACGCCGGCCGTCGTCATCCTCTGTGGCTGCGCGATCGGCATGCTGGGCTTCGGGCCGCGCTCGGCGCTGGGCTTCTTTGTGCAGCCGATGAGCCATGAATTCGCCTGGGGCCGCGACGTGTTCGGCCTCGCGATCGCCGTGCAGAACCTGTTGTGGGGATTGGGCCAACCCCTGGCCGGCGCGATTGCCGATCGCTTCGGCCTGTACCGCGTGATGTGCGTCGGTGCGCTGCTCTATGCCGGGGGTCTGTTGCTGATGCGCTATTCCTCGACGCCGCTGTCGCTCAACATCGGTGCGGGCGTGATGATCGGCTTCGGTCTCGCGGGCTGCTCGTTCAACCTGGTGCTGTCGGCGTTCACCAAGCTGCTTCCGGCCGAGAAGCGCGGTCTTGCGCTCGGGGCCGGCACGGCCGCGGGCTCGCTCGGCCAGTTCCTGTACGCGCCGATCGGCGTTGCCCTGATCGACAATTTCGGCTGGCAGCAAACTCTCGCGGTGTTCGGCTTCATGATGCTGTTGATCATCCCGCTGGCGCTGGCGATCTCGACCCCGCCCGTCGCAAGCATGGCCAATGCGGCGCCTGCGGATGAGCAGACCATCGCCGGGGCACTCACGGAGGCGTTCGGCCATCGTTCCTACGTGCTGCTGGTGCTCGGCTTCTTCACCTGCGGCTTCCAACTCGCCTTCATCACCGTGCATCTGCCGGCGTTCCTCGTCGACCGCGGCGTCTCGGCGCAAACCGGCGGCTGGGTGATCGCGGCGATCGGCCTGTTCAACATCATGGGCTCTCTGAGCGTCGGCTATCTCCAGAACAGCTTGCCGAAGCGCTACATCCTCTCGACGATCTACTTCATTCGTGCGCTCGCGACGCTCGCATTCATCTCGTTCCCGATCACGCCGTTCTCGGCGATCGCGTTCGGCGCGGTGTCCGGGCTGACCTGGCTCTCGACGGTGCCGCCGACCTCGGCGCTGGTGGCGCTGATGTTCGGCACGCGCTGGCTTGCGACGCTCTACGGCTTCGCCTTCGTCAGCCATCAGGTCGGCGGCTTCCTCGGCGTCTGGTTAGGGGGCATCGTGTTCGAGCGATACGGTTCCTATACGCCGATCTGGTGGCTCTCGATCCTGTTCGGGGTGCTCTCGGCGCTGATCAATCTTCCGATCGTCGAAAAGCCGGTCGCGCGGGCGGTTGCGCAGCCTGCCTGATCGGTTAAACATCCCCGTCAAACAAGTCAGGGAGTTCAGCCGTGGCCAATTTCAAGGCGATCCGGATCGACAAGGCCGACAAGGGCACCACCGCGCAGCTGACGCAGTTCGACGAAGCCGAGCTGATGGATGGCGACGTCACCGTCCGCGTGGAATGGTCGACGCTGAACTACAAGGACGGCCTTGCGCTGACAGGCAAGGCGCCGGTGGTGCGCCGCTTCCCGATGATCGCTGGCATCGATTTCGCCGGCACCGTCGAAGCCTCCTCCCATTCGCAATGGAAGGCGGGCGACAAGGTCGTCTGCACCGGCTGGGGCATGGGTGAAACCCATCTCGGCGCCTATGCCGAGAAGGCGCGGGTGAAGGGCGACTGGCTGGTCGCACTGCCGCAGGGCCTGTCGGCACGGGATGCGATGGCGATCGGCACCGCCGGCTTCACCGCGATGCTCTCAGTGCTGGCGCTGGAGAAGCACGGCGTTTCGCCAAAAAGCGGTCCGGTCGTCGTGACGGGCGCGGCCGGCGGCGTCGGCTCGGTGGCGACCGCCGTGCTGTCGAAGCTCGGCTACCATGTCATCGCTTCGACCGGCCGCGCCTCGGAGGCCGATTACCTGAAGAGCCTAGGTGCCGCCGAAGTCATCAACCGCAATGAACTGTCGGGGCCGGCAAAGCCACTGGGCAAGGAGCGCTGGGCGGCCGGTATCGATAGCGTCGGCTCGACCACGCTCGCGAATTTGCTGTCGATGACAAGCTATGGTGGCGCCATTGCCGCCTGCGGTCTGGCGGCGGGCATGGACCTGCCGTCTTCGGTCGCGCCCTTCATTTTGCGTGGGGTGTGCCTTCTCGGCATCGATTCCGTCATGTGCCCGCTTCCGCCGCGAAAAGCCGCCTGGCAGCGCCTCGCCTCCGATCTGGATCGTTCAAAACTGTCTGAAATAACTACAGAAATTGCGCTGGACCAGGTTCCCGAGTGGGGCGCAAAAATCCTCGCCGGCGAGGTCCGCGGTCGCATCGTGGTAAAAATTGTCTAACGGCGTTCAGACTTTACCAACCAAGCTGCTTCAATGTCGCCATGGTTGGTATGGTAAGCAGCGGGTAAAGAGATAAGGCATCGCCCGCTGCGGGGTTGGTTCGGAGTTGAGCATGCTTGCGCGTATTGTGTTGGGGGCTGTTACGGCAGTCGTGACGTTTGCGCCGGCCATCGCCTTGGCCGGGAATATGAACGCGGATGAGGCACGCCGCTTCGTCGCCGGCAAGGTGTTCGCCTTCACCTGTTTCGACGGCACCCGCGGTGCAGGGCGTATCCTCGACGATCTCGGCGCCGCCGGCGCGGTGCAGTTCTCGGGCTCGGGTCCGGTCCGCCACCTCCGCCTGCCGGGCAACACCCTCCAGATCCGTGGCCAGAACGTCTGCGCCTCGATCAAGGGAATCCCGTTCGAGCCTTGTTTCAACCTGGAGAAGACCGATGACCGCAGCTTCCGCGGCTCGGTCTCGGGCATGGGTTTCGCCTATTGCGACTTCCACCATCAGGGCGGCAACCAGATGCTGATGGCGCGCGCGGTTGCGCGGCCGCGCTCGCTCCGTGCGCGGGAGCAGACCGGTTCGGTCAACGCACCGAGCACCGAGGTCGCTGCGCGCGTCGAAACACCGCGGGTCGAGAGCAGCCGGATCGAGCCGGTGAAGTCGGAAGTGAAGCCCGAACCCAAATCCGAGTCCAAGAACGAAGGCCCGCTCGAGCTGCGACGCTCGACCGAGTGATATCCCGCGCAAAACCGCGCGCGCAATTTACCCGTCTTTGACGAATGCATCGCACGCCAAGCCGCTGCGCCGTAATCATACGGCCTGCGGTTTTCATGCCTTGGTAGCGACTGAGGCCGCAGCCTTGCGCAACGGCCGGAAAGCGGCCCTACGCAAGGCTTCAATGATGTCGCTGTACTTCTTCCGCATCAGCACCGGCCGCTATTCAGGCGCCGCGGATCAGCCGTACGAGTTCGAGGATCGCGCCGCGGCCTGGACCGAGATGACCGAGGTGTGCGCCAATCTGCTCGGCGGCATCGCGCGCAACCTGAAGCCGAATGCGAAGTGGAGCATGGAGCTGCTCGACGAGAACAAGAAACCGGTCTTTCGCATCAGCCTGGACGGCGAGGCCGTTTGCTGCGCCGACACGATCGCTGACTGACGTTAACGAATGCGGCATCTGCAAATCCGCGAAGGGCGATTCTCTGCACGTGAAAGCTGTGCAGCTTCCATTGCTTGAGCATCATTTCCGTAGTTCTACCCACGCGGCGAGGATCCCCGCTTAACGTTAATGAGCAAACCTGTCGGTTAGCATCCCGCGGCGCTTACGCGCTTCGCCACGGCAATTCGTACCCGGGGAATCCGTCAATGATCTTCATTCAGAACCTGCGAATTGGCACCAAGCTCGCCGTGACCTCGGCGCTGACCATCGGTCTCGTCGGGCTGATGATCTTCCTCCAGATGAGCGGAGATGCCGAGGTCCAGAAGCTCGGAGCGTCAGCATCGCAGCAGCAGACGATTGCGATCAACGCCACGGATGCCAAGGCCTCGGTGCGGGGGATGCAGATCGGCATTCGCGACATCCTGACATCATCCTCGCCGGCCGCAATGCAGAAGGCCGTAACCTATTTCAACGACCGGCAGAACTCAGCGCTGCAGTTCGCGGCAGCAATGGCCAAGCTCTCGCGCTCGCCGGAGAATCGCAAGCGGATGGATCGCCTCACGGTGCTGATCGGCGAATTCGGCAAGGGTGAGCAACAGATCGAAGCGCTCCGCAAGCAGGCGCTTGCGCTCGACACCAGGACGGATGGCGAGGCGGCCGCCAAGCTGGCCGCCGAAATTGACCAACTCCGCATGGGAACGCTGGCGCCGATCAACGAAGAGATATCCGTCCTTGCCGACCAGATCGCCAACTTCGCCAAGCAGAAAAGCGCCGATGCGCGCGCCGACGCGGAAGCGGAGGCCACGTCCGTTGCGCGGACGTCGTTCATCACCGGCCTGCTGGTCGCGCTGCTCCTCATCGGGTCGTGCATCTTCTCCGTCTTCAGCATCGCGCGGCCGATGCGCGCCCTGACGGTTGCGATGGAGAAGCTCGCCGGCGGCGACTTCTCGGTGGCACTGCCTGGGCTCGGCCGCAAGGACGAGCTCGGCGAGGTCGCCGGCGCCGTCGAGAAATTCAAGGTCGTGTCCGAGCGCAAGGCGCGCGAGGAAGCGGAAGCCAAGATGCGGCAGGATCAGATCGCGGCCGAACAGCGCAAGGTGGAAATGCGAAAGCTCGCCGACGGTTTCGAAGCCGCCGTCGGCGAGATCGTCGGCACGGTGTCGTCGGCTTCGACCGAGCTCGAAGCCTCTGCCACGACGCTGACGTCGACCGCCGAGCGCGCGCAGCGGCTCACCGCCGTGGTCGCCGCGGCTTCGGAGGAAGCCTCGACCAATGTGCAATCGGTGGCCTCTGCAACAGAGGAGCTGTCGTCCTCGATTACCGAGATCAGCCGCCAGGTACAGGAATCCGCACGCGTGGCGAGCGAGGCGGTCGGCCAGGCGCGCAACACCACCGAGCGCGTCAGCGAATTGTCCAAGGCGGCAACGCGGATCGGCGACGTGGTCGAACTGATCAACACCATCGCTGGCCAGACCAATTTGCTGGCGCTCAACGCCACGATCGAGGCGGCGCGTGCCGGCGAAGCCGGCCGGGGCTTTGCCGTCGTCGCCTCCGAGGTCAAGGCGCTGGCCGAGCAGACCGCCAAAGCGACCGGCGAGATCGGCCAACAGATCTCAGGCATTCAGACCGCGACCCAGGAATCGGTCGGGGCCATCAAGGACATCAGCGACACCATCGAAAAGCTGTCCGAGATTGCCTCGACCATCGCAGCGGCCGTGGAAGAGCAGGGCGCGGCGACGCAGGAAATTTCGCGCAACGTGCAGCAGGCTGCGCAAGGCACGCATCAGGTCTCGTCCAACATCGGCGACGTGCAGCGCGGTGCGAGCGAAACCGGATCGGCGTCCTCGCAGGTGCTGTCGGCCGCGCAGATGCTTTCCGGCGACAGCAACCGCCTGAAGCTGGAAGTGAGCAAGTTCCTCGAGACGGTGCGCGCGGCCTGAGGGTCGCCGGCCGTTCTGTTCGAGCCGCATCCGCCGGCGCGACGGTGCGCCATCAGGCGGATATTTGTCGCGCTGCAGCACATGCTTGTGGAGCGGACAAGATCGGCGGCGGCGAATTCAGTGGTTTCACTAGGTCGCTGTTAACGGGTGTTTGCGACAATGGGCGCAATCGTTTCGGATAACAACCAGCCGGCATTGTTGGAATGACTTCCGCCCCCGTCGTTCGTGACGGTCGCGCCGGGGAAGGTTCGTGCGTTGGCTATCATCGGGATTTTGTGATGTCGAAGTTGTCGATCGTCTTCAAGCTTCTGACCGTGTTGTCGGTCCTCGTGCTCTCGCTCGCCGGTGTCGGCGTGGTGGCGATCGGCGCGATGCAGAACATCAATTCCCATACCGTCGAGATCGCAGAGAGCTGGCTGCCGAGCGTGCGTGCGCTGGGCTCGATCCGCGCCGATGTCAACGAACTGCGCGTCGCGCTCCGTCTGCATCTGATGCAGGATACGGCCGAGGGCAAGCAAGCTGCCGAGAAACGCCTCGCCTCGCTGCGCGAACGCATCGAGCAAACCCGTAAGACCTACGAGCCGCTGATCACGTCCGCCGAGGAGCGCTCGATCTACGGGCAATGGACCGCGGCGTGGGGCGAGTATCTCAACGGCGTGCAAGAGGTGATGGCGCTGTCGCGCAAGAGCCCGGGCAAGTTCCCGACGGAAGCCAACGAGCTGTTGCAGACCAAGGTCGCCAAGATGGCGCAGGCCGCCGATCCGTTGTTGACGAAGGACATCGAGCTGAACAACCAAGGCGCCGAGATCGAGACCAAGCAGGCGGCTGACGGCTACGCCTCGATCTTCCGCGTGCTGGTCGGCATCATCGTGCTCTCGGTCGTCATCGCGATCGCGGCGGCCCATTATCTCGTTCGCGACGTGTCACGCGGCATCGCCTCGATCATTCGCCCGATGCAGTCGCTCGGTGAAGGCGATCTTTCGGCGGAGGTGCCGCATCGCGGCGAGAAGACCGAGATCGGGTCGATGGCCGACGCGCTTCAGATCTTCAAGGAGGCGCTGATCGCCAAGAGGGCTGCTGACGAAGCGGCCGCGCGCGATGCCGAAGCCAAGATCGAGCGCGGCCGCCGCGTCGACGCCATCACCCGCAAGTTCGAAGCGATGATCGGTGAGGTTGTCGGGACCGTGTCGTCGGCCTCGACCGAGCTCGAGGCATCCGCCTTGACGCTGACCAACACGGCGCAGCGCGGACAGGAGCTTGCGACCGTCGTCGCCGCCGCGTCCGAGGAGGCCTCCACCAACGTTCAGGCCGTGGCGTCGGCTTCGGAGGAGTTGTCGTCCTCGATCACCGAGATCAGCCGCCGCGTGCAGGATTCGGCGCGGATGGCCGCGGAAGCCGTCGAGCAGGCGACACGGACCAACGAGCGCGTCAACGAGCTGTCGCAGGCGGCCGCCCGCATCGGCGACGTCGTCGAGCTCATCCACACCATCGCGGGCCAGACCAATTTGCTGGCGCTGAACGCGACCATCGAGGCCGCGCGTGCCGGCGAAGCCGGCCGCGGCTTCGCGGTCGTCGCCTCCGAGGTCAAGGCGCTGGCCGAGCAGACCGCGAAGGCGACCGGAGAAATCGGAGCGCAGGTCGCGGGCATCCAGACCGCGACGCAGGAATCGGTCAATGCCATCCGGGAGATCAGCGGCACGATCGAGCGGCTGTCGGAGGTGTCCGCAGCCATCGCCGCGGCCGTCGAGGAGCAGGGCGCGGCCACGCAGGAAATCTCGCGTAACGTGCAGCAGGCTTCGGACGGCACGCAAGAGGTTTCGTCGAACATCACCGATGTGCAACGCGGAGCGATCGAGACCGGCGAGGCCTCGAGCGAGGTGCTATCGGCCGCGAAATCGCTCGCGACCGACAGCACCCGCCTCAGGGTCGAAGTCGCGCAGTTCCTGGATTCGGTCCGCGCGGCATGATCAACCGCTCGTCTGTGGCACCGGCGGTGGCGTGACCTGCCGCCGAAACAGGATGCGCTGGTAGAGCCAGCCGATTGCGACCAGCACGATGCCGAGGCCCATGAACGACAGCGCGCGGTAGACGCCTGTCAGCGTCGACATGTCGATCACGAAGGCCTTCAGGATCGTCAGCGCGATGACGACTGCCGACGCCAGCCGGGCGCGTTCGGAATTGACCGCTATGCCGATACCGAGCAGCACCACGCCGAAGGCGAGCCAGCCGATCGAATAGGTGTATTGCTCGGCCCCGGTCGTCTCACCGCTGTCGAGGAACGGACCGTGATAGAAGCGGCGGATCTCGAGCGTCAGGTACGACAGTGCAAACACCAGCGCCGTGCCTGCGATCACGTTCGCGTAGATCTTGCCGCGTTCGCCGGCCACGGCATAGGCGAGCAGCAGCATCAGCACCGACGGCAGTGCGTAGCCGAGCAGCAACAGGTTGAAAACGGCGCCGCCGACATCGATGTGCCAGATCAGCGGGTTCTGCAGGAACAGCAGGCCGAACACGCTGATGAATCCGGCAATCGCCGTGAGCACGACCGCGCCCACATTGTGCACGATCGAGTGGCTGCGCAGCCGCAAGCGTTCCAGCCCCATCGCCATCGCCAGCGCCATCAAGACCTGCAGGGCAGCCTCTAACAGCGACGGCGCGGCGATCATGTCGCCGCCGGTGGCGAGATGGCGCACCTCCATGAAGGCGAGCAGGGCCGTGAACAGGATGGCCCCGGCCTCCACCATGCGCAGTGGTGCGTCATCACCCCTGCGGCGCAGGAAGAGGCTTGCGCCCCAGAACGAGGCTGCCGGCAGGCCATAACCCCACAACAGCCAGTTGAAGATGGGCGTGGTGCCGACGGCATCGCCGACGATGCGCGGATCATAGCCGACGCGTGCGGTGACGATGCCGGCGAACATCGCGGCAAGCCAGCGCAGGAATGGAATCGGCCGCCGCATCGCAATCCACGCGGTGCCGAGCGACACCAGCGCCAGCGCGATGGTGAGCCAGCCTTTTTCGAGCGCGAAGGTCAGCGCCAGCGCCAGGGCGCCGAGCGTGCCGGTTGCAAACAACGCCGTGGAGATCGCCAGGCCCGGCCGGGTCTCGCGGCGGGTGAGCGCTTCTGTCGCCGCGCCAAAGGCGGCTGCGAGCAACACCGCGAGCATCGCGAACGGGATCGAGCGGTCGAGATGAGCGATGCGGGCATAGAGCGCGACCAGGAGCGCGATCGGCGTGGCGACGCCTGCCGCCGACCACACCACGGGAATGATCGCCGAATTCGAGCGTCCTTGTGCGAAAAAGCCCGCGAGACCGAAGCCGGCGGCGAAGATCGCGGCCATCACCAGATGCTGCGTCACCGCGCTGTCGATTGCGGTCGGCGCCACGCCGGCCATGGGGCCGCCCGGCAGCACCAGCATATCAGGGTTGGCGCGCACCGCCCATTCGGCGAACACGATGAAGACGGTCGCAGCCGCCGCGCCCAGCGCGCCGGCGGCGGCCTCCGCGCGCCAGGCGACGGCCAGCGTCGCCGCGATCAGCAGTGTAAAGGCGATCAGCGAGAGATCGGCATGCGCGCTCGACAGCACGATCAGCATTGCGCCGAACAGATAGGCCCCGAGCGCGCTCGACGAGACCGGCTCGATCTGTCCGTCCTCGATATCAGGACCGAACATGAAGCCGCAGACGACGAGCAATGCGGCGAGCACGAACCCTGACATCACGTGGAACGCGTGCGGCGCGAGGTGCCGGTCGCCGGTATCAAGGCCAGGGAAGATCCAGAGTACGGCGAAGACGATCGTCGTGACCGCGAGCCAGCGCCACAGCCTGATGCGGGCGAGACCAAAGCTCGCGGCGGTGACGATGGCAAGATAGATATAGAGCGCCCAATAGTCCGGCTTGCCGCTCGAGACGAGCACCGGCGTCGCGAAGGCACCGACCACGCCGAGGCCCGCCAGCGCCGGCCCGTGCAGCAGCGCGGCCGCAAGCGTGCCCATCGCAACGAGGCCGAGCAGCACGAAGGCGGTGGCGGGCACGAGAAACCCGTAGAGCGCATAGGCGGCGTAGACGGTCGCAAATGCCACCGCTGTTCCGGCGGCGGTGAGGATCGCGGGGATATCAGCGATCGGCAGTGCCTGGATGTTGGAGATGCTCTCCCTGCGCCGCGTCCATTCGCCCGCACCGAGCAGCGCGAGCGCGAACAAACCACCGAGGAATACGCGGACGCCGGGGCCGACAAGGCCGGCCTCGATCGAATAGCGCACCATGAAGAAGCCGCCGAGCGCGAGTGCAAGCCCGCCGATCCACACCACCCAGCGCGTGCCGAGCCGTTCTTCGAAGCCGGGGGCCGGCGTCGGCAGCGACGGCGGCGCCTCGGTTGAGGGGCTCGCCTCGATCGGGGGCGGCGCGGCCTCTTCGGTGACGGGTGGCGGTGCGGCCTCGGCTTCCGGCGCAAGCGGCGGCGGCTCTGCTGCAGGCGTGCTCGCTTGCTCCTGCACAGGCAGCGGTGGCGGCGGCTGGACCTGCCGCAGCGCCAGCAGTGCGGCCTCCAGCGAGCCGAGCCGCCGGCGCAGCTCGGTCGCCTGATTCGACGCTTTCAGCGCGATCAGGAACGCGGCGATCGCAATCATCACTGCAAAGACGTCGAACGGGGCGTCGAACATGGGGCCTCCTGGCGATCGGCGGGCAGGGGCCGACCGCAAACTTGATCTAGCGCCGGGAGCGTAGGCGCAAGCCCGGCGCGGGCCGCTCCTGGAGCACCTCACGGCGGAAGCGATAGAGCGCCGCCGGTCTCCCGCCCGTCTGTGTCGACATCACGCCGGTCGGTTCGACAAGGGCTTCGGTTTCGACCAGACGGCGGAAATTCTGCTTGTGCAGGTGGCGGCCGGAGATCGCCTCCACCGTGTACTGCAACTCAGTGAGTGTGAACTCAGCGGGCAAAAGTTCAAACACCACAGGGCGATACTTCAGTTTCGCACGCAGCCGCGCGATCCCCGTGGCGAGAATCCGGCGATGGTCGAACCGCATCGAGGTGCCGAGCGCGGGCAGTGTCTTGCGCGCCCTTGCTGCCGGGCGGCCGTCGCGTCTGGCCTCCTCGACCAGCCCGGCCTCGTATAGCAGCTCATAGCGATCGAGCACGCGTTCCTCGTCCCAGGCCGCGCCGTCGAGCCCGAAATAGAATCGCACGCGATCCCTGCGCGGCAATGCGCGCGTGGTCTCCGGCGTCTCTTCCTCGGCCCAGGCAGTCAGCGCCGGGATGATGTCACGGCCGATGATCGCGGGCGGCGCCTCGCGCCAGTCTTCCCAGGGGAAGAAGCGATACCAGGGCTCGAAGCTCGCCGTGGTCGCAGCTGTCTCGGCAGTGCGCGTCAGCGCGAGATAGCCGATCGACACCATATGCGCACCGGTGTCGCCGGTCTCCGCATGGCGGCCGCGATCGCCAAACGTATAGAGCTGCTCGACATAGCCGAGCCGCAGGCCCGCCTGTTCCTCGACCCAGGCGCGCAGCCCGATCTCGAAGGTGCGATGGCTCGGCGCATCGAACGGACCGAACGGCAGGCCAGCGAGCCCGTCGCCGCCACGGGAGGTCAGCACCAGCGGCTCATGATCCTCGATCGCGACGATCGCGGCAGTCAGGCCAATCTCGATCGGCGTGAGGAGCTTGTCGCTCATGCGGCGGTGATTGCTGGTGTCATTCGAGCTCGATGGCAAAGGGGCGGCCTTCGACCATCATCTCGCCCGGGCCCATTTCGTCGAGCGCGCGCAACATGCGGCCGTTGCGCCCCAGTGCGCGGTCGGCGAGGCTGACGATGCGCCGGTTCGGCGAGGCGATCGGAGACGCCGCGCGGATCTTCTTCGCGATCTCGATCTCGTCACGTTCAGGGTTGAGCGCGCAGACGGCTGTGAATGCGCTCGCGGTGGAGCGGCTGATGCCGGCATAGCAATGCACCACCAGCGGCGCACTGCGGTCCCACCCGCGCACGAAATTCAGCACCTGGCCGATATGTGCTTCCGACGGCGCGACAAAGCCGTCCATCTCCTCGGTGATGTCGTCCATCGAGACCTTGAGATGATTGGCCGGCAGCACCGATACCGGCCGTGCCACCTGCTCGACATTGGCCATTACGGTCAGCACATGGCTGGCCCCGGTGCAGCGGACGGTTTCGGGAAGAGCGGCGAGCGAGCAGACGTGGATCATGGCAAACCTTTTTGCCGCTGATTATAACCCCGGCCGCAGGGCGGGCAAAGGCGCATCGCGCCGTACCCACCGTCTCGTACCTACGCAAACACGGCGCCGAACCGCTCCAGAAACTGCTTCTCGGCCCGGGCCGCGGTCCAGGGCGTCAGATAGTCGCGCCTGATACTTTCGGACAGGCCGGGATCCCTGCCGAACAGACGCTTCGCCTCGCTCTCGCTGAAACCGGCAAGCTCAGTCGCCTCCAGATAAGCCGCGCCGCGGTCGGCGGCCTTGATCGCCACCGTGATCTCCTCGGGCAGTTCCGGCGGCAACCCGAAGCGGATGTGGATGGCGCCGAGCAGGCGTTTCTCCACCGCCTTGTAGTGACCGTCGAGCACGGCCTTGAACGGCGAGATCATGTCGCCGATCACATACTCAGGCGCATCGTGCAGCAGTGCTGCCAGCCGCATGCGCGCGTCGACGCGCGGCATCTCGTGCCGCAGCACGGTTTCCACCAGCAGCGTGTGCTGCGCGACCGAGAAGATATGAGCCCCGGTGGTCTGCCCGTTCCAGCGCGCGACGCGCGCCAGCCCATGCGCGATGTCGCCGATCTCGACATCGAGCGGAGAGGGATCGAGCAGATCGAGCCGCCGGCCCGACAGCATACGCTGCCAGGCGCGGGACGCCGCATCGCGCGAGGTCTTCCTGGCCGTCATTTGGACTTGAGGCGCGGCTTGCGCTGCAGCTTGCTGCACGTCGAATGGCAGTGGCAGTCGACGAGATGGTCGTTGACCATGCCGGTTGCCTGCATGAAGGCATAGACGATGGTCGGGCCGACGAACTTGAAGCCGCGCGAGGACAGTTCCTTGGAGATCTGCACCGACAGCGGCGTCGAGGCCGGCACGCTCGCGGTGGTCTTGAAAGTGTTGACCTTGGGCCGTCCGCCCATGAAGTCCCACAGCAGTTTCGAGAAGCCCGGCCCCTTCTCCATGATATCGAGATAGGATTTTGCACTGAGGATCGTGCCTTCGATCTTGGCGCGATTGCGCACGATGCCGACGTCGTTCATCAGCGCGTGCACCTTCTTGTCGGTGTAGCGCGCGATCTTCTCCGGCTGGAAATCGTCGAAGGCTTTGCGGAAATTGTCGCGCTTGCGCAGGATGGTGATCCAGGACAGGCCGGCCTGAAAGCCGTCGAGGATCAGCTTTTCGTAGAGCGCGCGGTCGTCGTACTCCGGCACACCCCATTCGGTGTCGTGATAGTCGACGTAGAGCGGATCTTCGCCCGGCCAGGGGCAGCGGGTCTTCCCGTCGGGATGCAGGCGGGGAGCGCGGCTCATGCGATGGGCTGCTTTGCGGGAATACGGACGATGTCAGGTTCGGCCAGCTTCAACGCGAGGCCGCCGGCGGTGAGCGGCTGTTCGGCATCGAGTGCGTCCGCAACGCGGTCGATGCGCACCAGCGCAATGCCCTTGCCTTTCGCCGACGAGCCCATCGTGCCGACGGACTTGTCGCCGGCCATGACGCTGACGCCGGCTTCGGGCGAGGAGTCCTCGAGCAGCACCTTCACGCTGCGGGTGCGCGCAGTGCCGCGATGCTGCATCCGCGAGACGACCTCCTGGCCGACATAGCAGCCCTTGTCGAAATCGACGCCGGCGAGGCGATCCATGTTGGTTTCGTGCGGGAACGCATCGCCGTACATGAAATCCAGCCCGCCGCGCGGCACGCCGAGCGCGATCCGGTGCGCCTCGTAGTCAGCGGCGTCGACCAGCTCGGCGCCGATCAAATCGGACAGTTTCTGCTTGAGATCCTCAGGGATCAGGATGCGCGTGCCGAGCTCGGCATTGCGCGGGTCAGTGAAGGCAAGATCCGGCTGCGCAGCGGGGTGGCCGTCCCAGGCCGCGAGCACGCCGAGATCGTCGGAGAGGTTGTCCACCGTGACCTTGGCGCGCAGCTTGTAGAATTTCAGCTTGGTGGCCAGGCCCTCGGCCAGGGCCTTCGGGCAGTCGATCAGGAACCCGCCGCCATGGCCGGCCGGCGCTTCCGTGATCAGGAAATCCACGATGATCTTGCCCTGCGGCGTCAGCAGCGCGCCGAATCGCCCCAGGCCCGGCTTGAGCCTGTCGACATCGGTGGTGATGAGGCCGTTGAGGAAGTTGCGCGCGTCCTCGCCCGCGACCTTGATCACGCCCCGGTCGGGAAGAAACGCTGATTTCATGCGAAAATCTCTTGCGACATGGTGCTTCGGAACGTAAGCCCGCAAGGCATAAACGACAAGACCTCGAGCCCTGCGCTTGGGGATGAGAGGGGCCTCCAGCCATGACCCAGCGCTTCGATGTGATCCTCAAAGGCGGCACCGTCGTCAACCAGGACGGCGAGAATGTTCGCGATATCGGCATCACAGGCGGTCGCATCGCCGAGCTGGGCCCGCTGTCGCAAGGCTCCGCCGCCGAGGTGATCGACTGCAAGGGCCTCCACATCCTGCCCGGCGTGATGGACACGCAGGTGCATTTCCGCGAGCCCGGGCTGGAGCAGAAGGAAGACCTCGAGACCGGTTCGCGCAGCGCGGTCATGGGCGGCGTCACCGCCGTGTTCGAGATGCCGAACACCTCGCCATTGACCGTGACGGAAGCCACCTTCACCGACAAGGTAAAGCGCGCCCATCACCGCATGCATTGCGATTTCGCGTTCTTCATCGGCGGCACCCGCGAGAACGTGCAGGACCTGCCGGCGCTGGAACGTGCGCCAGGCTGCGCTGGCGTAAAAGTGTTCATCGGTTCCTCGACCGGCGCGCTGCTGGTGGAGGACGACGAAAGCCTGCGCCGCATCTTCCAGGTGATCCGCCGCCGAGCCGCCTTCCACGCCGAGGACGAGTATCGTCTCAACGACCGCAAGTCGCTGCGCATCGAGGGCGATCCGCGCTCGCATCCGGTCTGGCGCGACGAGACCGCGGCACTGATGGCGACTCAGCGCCTGGTCAAGCTCGCGCACGAGACGGGAAAACGCATCCACGTGCTGCACATCTCGACCAAGGAAGAGATCGAGTTTCTGCGCGACCACAAGGACGTCGCGTCCTGCGAGGCGACGCCGCATCATCTCACGCTGGTCGCGCCTGAATGTTACGAGCGCCTCGGCACGTTGGCGCAGATGAACCCGCCGGTGCGCGGTGCCGATCATCGCGCCGGCATCTGGCGCGGCATCGAGCAGGGCATCATCGATGTGCTCGGCTCCGACCACGCCCCGCATACGCTCGAAGAGAAGCAGAAGACCTATCCGGCGTCGCCCTCCGGCATGACCGGCGTGCAGACGCTGGTGCCGCTGATGCTCGATCACGTCAATGCCGGCCGCTTGTCGCTGGCAAGGTTCGTCGATCTCACCAGCGCCGGCCCCGCGCGTCTCTACAACATGGCCTGCAAGGGCCGCATCGCCGCCGGCTACGATGCCGACTTCACGGTGGTGGACCTCAAGCGCAGCGAGATCATCACAAACAAATGGGTGGCGTCGAGGGCCGGCTGGACGCCGTACGACGGCGTTCGGGTGACGGGTTGGCCCGTCGGCACGTTCGTGCGTGGCAAGCGCGTGATGTGGCAGGGCGAACTGGTCACGCCCTCGCAGGGCGAGGCAGTGCGGTTTCTGGAGACGTTGAAGCAGTAGCGGTTTCTGTCAGAGGGGCCGGCATACCATCCCCCGTCATTGCGAGCGCAGCGAAGCAATCCAGAATGGTTGGCGGCAGTCTGGATTGCTTCGCTGCGCTCGCAATGACGAGGGGAGAGAGCTACACTCCCTCGTGAACGGGAGTGCAGTCCGATGTCGCAGCCATCATCTCTCATCTCCACCGAGCAACTCGCCGCGATCATCGGCCATCCCGACCTCCGCCTCTACGATTGCACGACCTACAACGAACCTGTCCCGCCGGGCAGCGACGTGCCGTATCGCGCCGTCCCCGGCGACAAGACCTTTGCCGCCGGCCACATCCCGGGCGCCGATTTCCTCGATTTGCAAGGCGAATTCTCCGACACCTCCGCACAGCAGTTTTTCATGATGCCTGACGTGGCCCAGCTTGAAACCGCCTTCGGCCGCCATGGGCTCGACGCCACGAAGACCATCGTGCTCTACAGCATCGGCACCATGATGTGGGCAACGCGATTCTGGTGGATGCTGCGCTCGCTTGGCGTCGATGCGCAGGTACTCGACGGTGGCTTCGACAAATGGAAGGACGAGGGGCGGGCGGTCGAGACTGGTGCTCCGGAGGGCTATCCAGCCACGGTTTTCAAAGCCGCGCCGCGCGCTGGCTTCTTCGTCGACAAGGCCTTTGTGAAGGCGCGGATCGGCGACCCCTCGACCGTTACCGTCAATGCCCTCGGACCGCAATTTCACGGAGGTCTCGAGCCGAGCCGTTACGGCCGGCCGGGTCGCGTCCCCGGCAGCGTCAACGTACCAGCTGCAACGCTCACCAATGCCGACAAGACGCTGACGACGCTTGCGGACGCCGAAGCCAAATTCACTGCGGTGGGCGTCACGCGCGATAAGAACGTGATCCTCTATTGCGGCGGCGGCATTTCCGCGACGATCGACCTGCTGATGCTGACGCAGCTCGGCTACGACAAGCTGATGCTGTACGATGCCTCGATGGGCGAATGGGCGAGGGACGCGGCGCTGCCGATCGAGACGGATGAGAGGTGAGAAAAAAGTCGGGAACCTTCGTCGCCACCCTGCATCCAATGTCTGGAACCAAGCTGAACGAGCAGGTGACCGCCATGCAACGGACCGCAGCCGGCCAGACAGCCGGCATCAGGGCATCGGAAGCCGAGCTGATCGACCGGGCGCGGGGCCGGGACGAGGCCGCGCTCCGCGAGATCATGCAGGCCAACAACCGCAGGCTCTACCGCCTTGCACGCCAGCCCCGTGCTGCTGCAAGGCGCGCGCTGCCGACAAGCTCACCGATCCGCAGATCGCCCATATCGCATACACCGCCGGGGTGATCGACATCAACGCGGCCAAGCAGGCGCAGAAGAAGGCCAAGAACAAGGACGTCAAGGCATTTGCGGATGACATGCTGCGCGACCACGAGGCGGTCAACAAGCAGGCGCTCGCGCTGGTCAAGAAGCTCAACGTCACACCTGAGGACAACGATACCAGCAAGGCGCTGTCGAAGCAGGCGAGCGACAAGCTGGCCGAGCTCGACAAGCTGAACGGCGCTGCCTTCGACGAGGCCTATGTCGCCAACGAGGTCGCCTACCACAAGACGGTCAATACCGCGCTGGAAACCCAGCTCATCCCGTCCGCCAGCAATGCCGAGCTGAAGAACCTGTTGCAGACCGGCCTGAAGATCTTCCAGGGCCATGAGCAACATGCCGAGCACGTCGCGGCCGAGCTGAAATAGGGAGCGTGCGATGAAGCCGGGACGCCTAGCTGTGATCGCGCTCGCGGTCGCTTTCCTGCCGATGTCAGTCCCGGCGCAAGCCGCGACCATCGAGATCACGATGGAAAATCTCGTGATCTCACCGGCCGAGGTTTCGGCGAGGATCGGCGACACCATTACCTGGATCAACAAGGATGTCTTGGCCCACACCGCGACTGCGACGAACGGCGATTTCGACGTCGCGCTGCCGCCAAAGAAGTCGGCGACGCTTCTCGTGAAGAAGGCGGGAACGGTCGATTATTACTGCCGCTATCACCCCAACATGAAAGCGACGCTCAAGATCGAGCCGTGATGAATGGCCCCGCCGGCGCGGCGAGGCATCTTCAAAGCGGCTTACTGCCTTGCGAGGCAGACCGAGAATTCGCCGTTGCGAATGCGCGCGGGAAAACCCTCGACGAATTTCGCCACCGCGTCCTCGCCATAGGTGCCGACGAGCTCGGCGAGTGCCGCAAACAGACTGGCCTGCGCCAGGCAGTCACCGTCGACGCCGTCATGGCGTGCTTCGGCCCAGGCCTCGTTGAGATAACTCAGTGCTGCCTGTTTCTGCTCATGATCGGGCAGCGGCGCACGGGCGGGGGCGTAGGAAATCGGCTGGCTCATGAAACTCGATCAGGCTGGGCGCGATCCACGGCGATGCGCTGTGCAAGAGGTGTAGCACGCGCATTAACGTCCGCTAGGCCACATCTTTAAGAACGGTTAACGGCTGTGAATAAAGTCGGTGACAGAGTTCCCGCAAACTCAGTTCGCGTAGCGGGCCGTGAGATCGCGCGAGATCTTCGAACCCTCCTCGATGGAACGGCGGATCGCGACCGTCGCGGCCGGCGTGCAGCTGCGATAGGTCTGTTGAAAGCCGTTGTAGCCGCGATTGAAGCCCGCGATCATGCGGGTGCGGCGCTCGCCGGAGGGGGTTTCGGCATCGATCAGCGCCTGCATCTCGCTGCGCCATTTGTTGCCCTCGTTGGTGCCGCAGATGCCGCGCAGATAGTGCAGGCCGCCGAGGATCTCGGCCAGCCGCTGCAAATCGCCGTCGAACGGTGCCGCCACGTCCTGGGCCCGGGTAGGCGCAGAGGCGCAGGCGAGGATCAGGGCAAGGATGGCCAGAAATCGCATCGACATCGGCGGGCTGTATGCCCCGTCGCGGCCGGGGAAGCAAGGCGAGCCGCGCTGGCGGTGCGCTGCCTCTCGGGCTTGCGGAGAGGTGTCGAAGCTCGTGGCTCGCTCAGAGGCCGATCAGCCTCGCAGCCGCCTGGATGATCTCCTCCAGGCCCCCGGTCATCTTGAGGTCGCCGAGGCTGCCCAGCGCATCCGGAGCGATCCACCTGAAATCGTCGAGCTCGTCGTTCAGGGCCGGTTCCCGGCCCACCCAGCGGGCGGCAAAGGACATGATCAGGTAGTGACCGGCGCCCGGAACGGCCGGCAAAACCTCGCGCCAGCCGGCCAGGCTGACGATCTCGATCTCGAGCCCGGTCTCCTCGTCGACCTCGCGGCTCAGGGCCTGGTACAGCGATTCGCCGAATTCGACGCGGCCGCCCGGCAGCGAATAGAACCCTTTGGCGGGCGAACGGGCCCGCCGGGTCAGCAGCACCTTGCCCTCGCGGAAAATCGCCGCGCTGACCGCGATCTGGGGATGGGTGGGCTGGGCGACCGGGGGCATCTTTTCAGCAACCCTGGCTAATTCGCCATGATGGTGTCGACGTCGGCTTCCGCGCCGCCATTGATGATGCCGCCGCAGGCCGCGATCAGCGGCTTGACCCAGAGGGTGGCCTGCTCCGCCAGCCGAACGCGGGTCGTGTCCTTCTCCACGTCGCGCATGGCGGAACCGACCGCAATCAGGATCGAGGTCATGGTGTCGGTGAGGTGGTCGAACTGGGCGCGCACGTTCGGATCGGCCTTCTCATAGGCTTCGATGGCCAGGTCCCGCGCCTTGAAGTTCGAGGCCGTGAAATGCTCGGCATAGGACAGCGGCGACCAGGTCAGAAAATCCTCAGCGCATTCCGGCATATCCGGGATCATCTCCAGGAGCATGACGGCTTCAATTGAAATGGTTGAGATAGTCGGTGGCAAGCCCGGTCCGCGGGTTGATGTTGGCCACGCGTAGTCGTTCGGCCCAGGCTTGCGCCTCGGAGGCCGTCTCTGCAGGCGTCCGCGCGGATTGCGAGGCCATTGAGCTCATCCGCCGCAGTGTTAACGTTCGGGGTTAAAAGGACCTGAACGGACCCTATATAGACGCCCTGAGATGTGTGGACGCTTCGTCATAACTTCGGCCCCCGCGGCTTTACGGCAACTGTTCGGGTACATCGAGCAGCCGAATTTCCCGCCCCGGTACAATGTCGCTCCGACGCAACCGATTCCGGTCGTGTTGCTCGAGAACGGCGCGCGCCATTTCCGCCTGATGCGCTGGGGCCTGTTGCCGAGCTGGGTCAAGGACCCCAAAGGCTTCACGCTGCTGATCAACGCCCGTTCCGAGACGGTGCTGGAGAAGCCTGCGTTCAAGAAGGCCATACGCAGGCGCCGTGGGCTGATCCCGGCCGATGGTTATTACGAATGGAAGTCTCTCGACGGCCGCAAGCAGCCGTTCTTCATCCATCGCGCGGACGGTGCGCCGCTCGGCTTCGCTGCGGTGTTCGAGACCTGGATCGGCCCGAACGGCGAGGAGCTCGACACGGTGGCGATCGTCACGGCGGCGGCAGGCGAGGATCTCGCCGCGTTGCATGACCGCGTGCCCGTGACGATCAGCCCGCGCGATTTCGAGCGCTGGCTCGACAGCCGGAGCGACGAGATCGGTCCGGTCCTGCCGCTGATGGCGTCACCACGTATCGGCGAATTCGCCTGGCACCCGGTCTCCTCCCGCGTCAATCGCGTCGCCAATGACGATGAGCAGCTGCTCTTGCCGATCAGCGCCGAGGAGATGGAAGCCGAGACGTCGAAACCGAAAAAGCCCGCGCGCAAGGCGGCAGGCGCGTTGCCGGAAGACGGGCAGGGGTCTTTGTTTTAGGCAGGCTGCCGGTGGGCAAAGACGCAACGCGCCATGCCCACCTTCTGTTCGATCAATGGTTCAAGCCGCCGCGACGGCCGATCCGAGCGCGGCGTTGCTGTACGCCTCGCCACCAATGCCCCAGCCGCCGTCGACGGCGTAGCTGACATTGGCGAAGATGTGCTCGCGCTTGATGCGACCCCCGGCGGCCCTCTCGATGATATCAGTTCCCTCGGAAATCCAGGCGTCCTTGAGCTCCTGCGTCGGCAGCACGAATGACGGCACCTTGAGTTCGAACACCGCGATGTCAGCGGGCTTGCCGCCGGAATAGGTGCGGCTCTTCGGCACCACGGTCACTTCGCCGATGACGTTCGGTGTCATGAAGCGGTTGCCGGCGAGGCCGTGCAGGCGCAGCAGCAGCTCGGTCAGCTTGGCGAATGCCTCGGCTTCTCCCGATGGCGTCAGCGTGCCTTCAGGTACGATGATTTGGATGGGCATTTGAAGTCTCCTGCTTTGCACCGTGAGATAACGGCCGTTATATGAAACATAACGATCGTTATATCGTCAAGCCTAATATAACGATCGCTATCGAGAGGTGATCGGCGATGGCGCGACCGAAGAAGAGCGAGGGTGACGCCCGCAGGCGGCTGGCGGATGCGGTCGGGCGCGGCTTTCGCACCGGCGGGTTTGGGGGCGCCGGCGTGGACGCGCTTGCGAAGGGGGCAGGGCTCACGTCGGGAGCATTTTACGCTCATTTCGAGTCGAAGGCGGATGCGTTCCGGCTCGCCGTGGCGGACGGGCTCGCGTTCCTGCGCGGCGGCATCGCCCAGTTTCAGGCCCAACACGGCAGCGGCTGGCGCGATCCGTTCATCGATTTCTATCTGGGTGCGCGGATGGAGGTCGGCCTGGACGAGGCCTGCGCGCTCCCAAGCTTTTCCTCCGACGTTGCGCGCTCGGACCCGGCAACGCGCGCCGTTTACCAGGGCGAGCTGGAGCGTCTCGTGGACCTCGTCGCGCAGGGCTTTCGCGGTGCCCATGCGCGTGAGCGGGCGCTGGCGCTGCTGGCGATCCTGACAGGCGCGGCCGATATGGCGCGTGCGGTGAAGGACGATGCCATCAGGCGCGAGATCCTTGCCGCGGCGAAGATCGCGGCGAAAGCGATCTAGTTCTCAGACGACCTCACGCTTCCGCAGATCGGCGATGCCAGCTGCATCAAACCCGAGCTCACCCAGCACCGCATCCGTATCCGCGCCAAGCTCCGGCGCCATCCGGTCGAGCTTGCCGCCGCCATGGGCGAGCTTGAACCCGCTGCCGGCAAAGCGCAGGCGGCCATAGGGTGTGTCGAGCTCCTGGATCGCGCCGCGCGCCTTGATCTGCGGATGATCGATGATCTCCTCGATCTTCCAGATGCTGGCGCAGGGCGCGCCGGCGTCCTCGAGAACCTTCTCCCACTCGCGTGCCGGCTTTGCCGCAAGTGCTTCCTCGATGATGGCGCGTAGCGCGGGCTCGTTCTCGTTGCGGGAAAACCAGTCGGCGAAGCGTGGATCGGCGAGCGTATCCTCGCGGCCCAGCGTGGACATCAGCACGCGGTACTGCTTCTCATTGTTGACGGCGAGCAGGATGTGACCGTCGCCGCATTTGAACAGGTTTGCGGTGGTCCGGCGGCTGACCGCCTGATTTCCCGAGAGTTGCTGCCGATGGCCGGCGACCGACCAGTCCGCGATTTGCCCCGAGAGAAATGCCATGGTTGCCTCCAGCATGGAGACGTCGATGAGCTGGCCCTTGCCGGTGCGGTCGCGCTGATAGAGCGCGCTCGACACCCCGAACGCGGCCGTCGCGCCCGAGAGCACGTCGCACACCGCAAAACCCGCGCGCGTCGGCCCCGTTTCGGGGTGACCGGTGATCGCCATGATGCCCGATAGCGCCTGCATCTTGCCGTCATAGCCCGGCCGCAATCGATCCGGGCCGGTCTGGCCAAAGCCCGAGACCGCGCAATAGATCAGTTTTGGATTGATCGCCGACAGCGCCTGATAGCCGATGCCGAGCTTGTCCATCACGCCCGGGCGGAAGTTTTCCATGACGACGTCGACCTGGGCAGCAAGCTTCGTCACGATCGCAATCGCGTCAGGTTTCTGCAGATCGAGCGTGAGGCTGCGCTTGTTGCCGTTGATGGCCTGGAACGCCGGCGCCAGCCCGCGCTCGGCCCATTCGCGTGAGAGCGGCGTCCGGCGCATGTCCTCGCCCTCGCGCCGCTCCACCTTGATGACATCGGCGCCCAGCAACGCGAGCTGATAGCTCGCATAGGGGCCGGCCAGAACTTGGGTGAAGTCCAGGATCTTCACGCCCTCGAACGGTCGCGTCACGTCTCTCTCCCGTTGTTTGTTGTTATTGGAGGACGTCAGGCGGCGCGGTTGCCGCGCGCGATCTCCTTCTGTTTGTCGAACTCGGCGCGACGGCGCGCCAGCTCCTCCGGCGAGAGCTGCGCGACATTGTTGTAGTCGAGCTTCCAGGAGGCATCCTCGCTCCAGCGCAGCGGCGACTGCATGGTCGTCTGCGGGCCGCTCGCGGTCTCCAACAGAGTGAGCGCCAGCTCCAGCGTCTGCGCCTGCGAGGGCACGTCATGCGGCTTGCCGGCAGAATTGCCGAGGGGGAAATCCGAGAACAGAAAGCGCGGGACGGCGGCGTGCTCGATGATGTCCTTGGCGCAGCCCATGATCACGGTCGGAATGCCATTGGCCTCCAGATGCCGCGCCACCAGCGCCGTGGTCTGATGGCAGACCGGGCAGTTCGGCACCAGCACGGCGGCGTCGACCTGGTCGGCAAGGCAGCGCGCCAAAATCTCCGGCGCATCGGTGTCGAGCGTGACGCGATGGCTGCGGTTGGTCGGCGCGCCGAAGAAGCGCGGCGCAACTTCGCCGATGCGACCCGCGGCGCCTGCGTTCAAGAGTTGCGGCAGCGGAAACCAGGTGCCGTTGTCGGTGGCCGTGGTGTGCTTGCGGTCGTAGCCGATATGCGAGATGCGCAGATCGTGCTGCTGCGACGTGTCGCCGTCATAGACCTGATAAAATTTCGCGCTGCCATTATACGCCGCGCCCGGTCCCTGGTCGCCCTTGGCGGGATCGTAGGGCGCCGCCGTGGTGATGATGGTGACGCGCGATTGCGCCAGCTTCTTCTTCAGCGGCTGGAACGGCGCTTCGGTGTAATGCGCCCAGCGATACGGCGTGGTGTAACCGATCGCGCCGTAATAATCCCGCGTGCGCTGCATATAGGGGACGGGGGAATCATGGTCGGGCGCAAAGCCGAATTCGTCGTCGCGCGGAGCGGACATGGGCGCGTCTCCAGGTTCTTGTTGAGGCCAGACTAGAGATAGTCGGTGGTTTGCTCAACAGGTGCCACGGGCGCGCAGGCCAGAATTGCCGTCCCGGTGGGGCTATCTGAAAATATGCAGCGCCGCGTATTGCAGCAGCATGATCGCCTTGGCGTCGATGATCCGGCCGTCGGCGATCATCGCGAGCGCCTCGTCGATACCGAGCTCCAGCACCTCGATATCCTCGCCCTCATGCGCGAGGCCGCCGCCGGCGCTGACGCGCATCGAGGGCTCGTATTCGGCGACGAAGAAATGCAGCTTCTCGGTGATGGCGCCGGGGCTCATGAACGCCTCGAACACCTTGTGGACGTCGTGCAGGCGATAACCGGTTTCCTCCTCGGCCTCGGCGCGGATGCGCACCTCGGGCGCGGCGTCGTCCAGCACGCCGGCGGCTGCCTCGATCAGCAGATCGTCGTAGCCCCGGAGGAAGGCGGGCAGGCGGAACTGGCGCACCAGGATCACGGTGCGGCCCGCGCGATTATAGGGCAGCACGGCGGCCGCATTGTCGCGCTCATAGGTCTCGCGGTGCTGCGTCTGCCATTCGCCATTGGCGCGGCGGTAGTCGAATGTCGTGGTCCTCAGCGGGGTCCAGCCGTCCGAGAGCACGCGGACGTCCTTGATGCGGACGCGGTCGGAAATGGTCATGACTTGATCTCAGTTGCTTGCAGTGGTCTCGCGGCCGTCGAGCCACTTCTGGAACATCACCGACGTCGATTCCTCGAAGCCGAGCGACTGGTAGAACGCATTGGCCTGCGCATTCTCGCGGCGCACGAGGAGCTGCAGCTTTGCGATGCCGGCTTGGCGCAGCCAGTCTTCGGCCGCCGCCATGACGGCGCGGCCATAACCGCGCTTGCGCCCATCAGGATCGACGGCGACGTAGTAGGCCCAGCCGCGATGTCCGTCATGGCCGACCATGACGGACGCGACGATCGCACCGGCGTCGCGGCCGATCAGCACGGTGGAGTTCTCGCGCCGCCGCGCCAGCGCGATGTCGGCATGCGGGTCGTTCCACGGCCGGGTCAGGCCGCAACGCTGCCACAGCGCAACGACGTTCTCGACATCGGCATCATTGATGGCGTCAATCGCAAGCATGCTCACAGCACCTTCCCCGGATTCATGATGCCGTGCGGATCGAGCATCGCCTTGATCGAGCGCATCAGCTCGATCGCGGTCTTGTCCTTGACCTCGGGCAGCTCGTCGCGTTTGAGTACGCCGATGCCGTGCTCGGCCGAGATCGAGCCGCCCATGCGCAGCACGATCGCGAACACGACGGCGTTCACCTCGTGCCAGCGCGCCAGATAATCCGCGGTGTCGGCGCCGATGGGCTGGCTGACATTGTAGTGCAGATTGCCGTCGCCGAGATGGCCGAACGGCACCGGCCGCGCGCCCGGGATCAGCTTGACCACGGCGGCGTTCGCCTCCGCGATGAATTCGGGCACGGCGGCTACGGGAACGGAGATGTCGTGCTTGATCGAGCCGCCCTCCGGCTTCTGTGCCGCCGACATCTCTTCACGCAGCTTCCAGAAGGCGTTGCGCTGGGTCAGGTTGGCCGCGATCACGGCGTCGTCGACGATCTCGTCTTCCATGGCGCGGGTGAGGATCGTCTCCAGCGGCGTGCGCGCGTCGTCGCCGGGCGATGACAATTCCATCAGCACGTACCACGGATGCTTGTCAGCGAGGGGATCGCGCACGTCGATGCCGTGGCGAACGGAGAAGTCCACCGCCATCTGCGACAGCAGCTCGAAGCTCGTCAGTGCGTTCGCAGCCTCGCCTTGCGCGATGGTCAGCAGTTTCAGCGCCGCCGCTGGCGACTTCAGCCCGACATAGGCGGTCTCGACCGCCCGCGGCTTCGGAAACAGCTTCAATGTTGCCGCAGTGATGATGCCGAGCGTGCCTTCCGCGCCGATGAACAGATTGTGCAGATTGTAGCCGGTGTTGTCCTTCTTCAGCTTCGACAGCACGTTGAGCACGCGGCCGTCGGCGAGCACCACTTCCAGCCCCAGCGCCATCTCGCGCGCGACGCCATAGGCGAGCGCGGCGGTGCCGCCGGCATTGGTCGAGAGATTGCCGCCGATGGTGCAGCTGCCTTCCGCGCCGAGCGACAGCGGAAACAGCCGGTCGGCGTCGGATGCCTTCGCTTGCGCGATCTGCAGCACCACGCCGGCTTCGACCGTCATGGTGTTGGAGGCGGTGTCGACCTCGCGGATCTTGTCCAGGCGCCGCAGCGACACCACCACCTCGCCATTGTGCGGCGTCTGCCCGCCGACGAGCCCGGTGTTGCCACCCTGCGGCACCAGCGCGATTTTGTGCTGCGAGGCGAGCTTGCAGATCGCGGACACTTCCGCCGTCGAGCCCGGGCGCAGCACCAGGGGGGAGCGGCCGTGGAACAGATTGCGCTCCTCGGTGACGTAAGCCTCGATGTCGGCGGCGTCGGTGATCGCGTGGCGATCGCCAACGATCTCGCGGAATTGGTCGATCAGTTCGGGCGCAAGCGGCGGAATGGCGGATTGATTGATGTTCATCGTCTCGTCTCTGCTTCTTATCTCGCCACCGCGGCCCGGCGCAGCCGGTCATTGATCGCTTCACCCAGGCCTTCTTCGGGGATCGTCATCACCGCGATCGCTCGCGGTGCTTTCGCATCAAGCGCTCGAAGATAGCCGAACAGATTGGCCGCGGCCTCATCGAGGTCAGCCGTGGGGGACAAATTCATGACAGCGGCGGTCGCCTCCTGGCCAGGCAGGCGATCAGGCCCGAACGCCAGCAGCGCTTCATCGGCGGCAACGTCCCGCGCATCGAGCCGCACATGGGCGCGCGGCGCGTAATGCGAAGCCATCATGCCCGGCGCCAGCGGCTGGCTGTCGTCGCTCTCGGTCTCTACGGCCGCTCGCGCCAAGGGCATGCCCAGCACGGCCTCGACCCGCTCCCGCGATAGCCCCCCGGGCCGCAGCAGCATCGGCGCCTCGAAGCATCCGACGATGGTCGATTCCACGCCCACCGTAACGGGCCCGCCGTCGATGATCAGGTCGATCCGCCCGCCAAGGTCGCTCGCGACATGCGCGGCCAGCGTCGGCGAGACGTGGCCGGAGATATTGGCGGAGGGCGCCACCACCGCGCCGCCAAAGGCGCGAAGGATCGCTTCCGCCACGGGGTGGGCGGGCATGCGGATCGCGACCGTGTCCAGGCCCGCCGTGGCGAGATCGGAGACCGGACAATCGTCGGCCTTCGGCACCACCAGCGTCAACGGCCCCGGCCAGAACGCTTGCGCAAGCTGCAACGCGCGCGCGTCGAACCGCCCGATCCGCCGTGCCGCGGCGAGATCTGCGACGTGGGCGATCAGCGGATTGAAGGCTGGCCGGCCCTTGGCGGCATAGAGATGGGCGATCGCGGTCGCGTTCGCCGCGTCCGCGCCGAGCCCGTAGACGGTCTCGGTCGGAAACGCGACCAGCCCGCCGGCAGCCAAAGTCCGGGCGGCGGCTTCCGCGCCGGCTTGGCCGGCCGGCAAAATCGACGTTTCAAGACCGGTTTTCACAGGGACAAAATTCCTCATAACGGCCGCTTGCGGTGCGCCAAACCCGACGCTATAAGCCGGCCTCTTGTCGGAGTGTGGCTCAGCCCGGTAGAGCACTGCGTTCGGGACGCAGGGGTCGCAGGTTCGAATCCTGCCACTCCGACCATCATTTCAATGGCTTGCCCAGCCTCGCGCGAGGACCGGACCGCGCTCTTCTGCCCCATTTGCTCGCAAAATGCACGCACCGTCTTGCTGTCGCGGGAAGCAGCCATGTCGCCGTGTCGGTGCTGGGCAACGGCGACCATTCTTTCCTCCCCTTCCAGCCCGGCTTGATCGTGTCGGGCTTCTCCAAGGTCCCGCTTTTTGGTGTGCCTGTTGACCTCACGCACGTTGGCTCGACCGCGCCGATGGCGTTGCTCATGTAGTCCGGCGCGTAGGGAGGTTGCGCATCGCCGTCTTGGAATTCTTGGTTTGGATTCGGCCGCGAGGATTCAAACGAAATTGCACGAAAGATTCGGTCTCCAGATCTTCCGCCGAATCGACTCTGCTGCTGGTGTTATGATACCTAAGGGGTCGTTGGTTTGGTGAGCAGGCGCCCGAGAAGCGAGCGCAGTCCCGGTGCGCCGAAGCCCGGGCGCCCAGGGATTACGGATTGGGCCACGGCAGCTTGATCCCGTACGTCATCAATTGCGATCTCTGCTTGATAAGGACATCGAGAAGGCGACGCTTAGAGCCTTGGCCCGTGTGCCGGGCTACTCTTTCCAAAGCGCTTCGCTGCCGAAGGAGCCAATCGTTCGAAGTTGGATCTGCGCTCTCGAAAACATCGAGCGCATCGAGGACGACGCGGACGAACCACGTCGAATACGTGAGGCAACTGCGTTCAGTGCCCGTTGCACGCGCATCGCGACCTTGCTCCAGCACTTTCTCGAAACGGGGGAAGATACCGCCTTCCTTGCCCATGTTCAGCGCAGTGAAGACCCGCACCGCGTCGTCGCTGCGATAAACGAGGATATCGATCTTGCGCCTGGCGATCTGACGAGGGGCGCGAGACCGCACAGGCATCAGCGCGCCGCCGACGGCAAACTTGGCCGACCGCCGCTCAAACCACAGGCCGCAAAGGATATCACGCGCTGGCTTGGTGTCGGAGCCGGTCACCTGGTCCCGTGTATGAACGCTTGCATCTCCTCGAGCGTCAGCTTGCCATCCTTGTTGCTGTCCATCGCCTTGAAAAGTCGTTCGTGAGCTGCCTGAAATTCTTGCAGTGAGATGGTCCCATCGCCATCGGCGTCCATCAGAGCGAACATCATACGCATCATAAAAGGTGGTCCCATCGCGCTCCCACCCATCATGCCGCGCCCCATCACGCGTCCCTCCATCATTCCGTGCCCCATCATGCTGCCTTGCCCCATCGTGCTCGCGCCTTCATGGCCGGTGGGCTGGGATTGCATTTGTGGCTGATCTGGCTGGGGCGTCATTCGGTCCTGTGCAGTCGCGCCGACCACGCTGCACGTCAGGATGAGAGCGGATATTGTGAGCCTTGGAATGCGCGTGTACATTTCGAACCTCCTCCGAAACGTGTCGCCTGCCTCATTAAGTTCGGCACGAGTGATATTGATCCTCATCCCGGCTTTCGCTTACGCAGCCCTCGCACACTACGACGTGTGCGGGACCGCTGCATTGATCCCCCTCAATGCCAAGGCAGCCTAACGGGCGATGATATGGAGGCCTCGCAGGCCTTACGAGCAAGGAAATCCGCTATGGGAGAGCCGCGCAACCGGGTTGTTCGGGTCAGGTGCCGTCACCGCGGACAAGGCATTGTCTTCATTTCTGCGGCCGCTTCACCCGAGGCTCGCATTGAATCATCGGAATTTGATCTGAATCATGGAGTTTGGTCCGCCAACGCTTAAAGCGTGGGCGAGCCTTGTCAGACAAGGGGCATTTCAACGGGAAGAACTCCAGGGATCATTGATGTGAGCAACCTTGCAAGGATTGAACGCGACCCGAACTACCAGGAGCTTGTGCGCCGGCGTTCGTCGCTGGGCTGGACGCTGTCGGTGATCATGCTGGTCATCTATTTCGGCTTCATCCTGCTGGTAGCCTACGCTCCCAAAGTGTTGGGCATTCCACTCGGCAGCGGCGTGACAACCATCGGAATCCCCATAGGCTTGTCCGTCATCGTGCTCGCCTTCGTGCTGACGGGCATTTACGTGCGTCAGGCGAATTCCAGCTACGATGTACTGATCCGCAAGATTGTTGAGGAGAACCGCTCATGAAGAAGTTCTCGTCGGTGCTGGTGATCCTATTCACAAGCATCCCCACGCTCGCGCTTGCCGCTGGCACCATCGAGGGTGGCTCCAGGCAGCCGACCAACTGGTCAGCGATCGGCATGTTCGTCGGGTTCGTCGCGCTCACGCTTGCAATCACCTATTGGGCCGCAAAACGGACCGCGTCGGCTGCGGACTTCTACTCGGCCGGCGGCGGAATTACCGGGTTCCAGAATGGTCTTGCAATTGCCGGCGACTATATGTCGGCGGCTTCATTCCTCGGTATCTCCGGCCTCGTCTACACCTCCGGCTACGACGGCTTGATCTACTCGGTCGGCTGGCTCGTGGGCTGGCCGATCGTCACGTTTCTGATCGCCGAGCAGCTGCGCAATCTCGGCAAGTTCACCTTTGCCGACGTCACGTCGTTTCGGCTGGGGCAGACCGACATCCGTATCCTGGCGGCGTGCGGCTCGCTGGTGACCGTCGCGTTCTACTTGATTGCCCAGATGGTCGGAGCCGGCAAGCTCATCCAGCTGTTGTTCGGTCTGGATTACTGGATCGCAGTCGTACTGGTCGGCGGCCTGATGATGATCTACGTGACCTTCGGAGGGATGAAGGCGACAACCTGGGTGCAGATCGTCAAGGCCGCATTGCTGCTCTCGGGCGCAACCTTCATGGCCGGAGCTGTCCTCTACAAGTACGGGTTCAGTCCCGAAAGCCTGTTCACCAAGGCAACCGAGGTGCACCCCAAGAAGCTCGCAATCATGGAGCCAGGCAGCCTTATTTCGAACCCGCTGTCGGCAATCTCGCTCGGCCTGGCGCTGATGTTCGGGACGGCCGGCCTGCCGCACATCCTGATGCGCTTCTTCACCGTGAAGGACGCTCAGGCGGCCCGTAAGTCGGTGTTCTACGCCACAGGCCTTATCGGATATTTCTACATCCTGACCTTCATCATCGGCTTTGGCGCGATCACGCTGGTTTCGACCGACGCGATGTTCCTGGACGGGACCATTCTGGAAAAGACCAAGAGCGGCATCGCGGCGATCAGGGGCGGCTCCAACATGGCCGCCATCCATCTCGCCAGCGCGGTCGGCGGCAATCTGTTTCTGGGCTTTATCTCGGCCGTCGCCTTCGCCACGATCCTAGCCGTCGTGTCGGGATTGGCCCTGGCCGGGGCATCGTCCATCAGCCATGACCTCTACGGCATGGTGATCAAGGGCGGGACCGCCAATGAGCAGGACGAGATCCGTGTCTCGAAGATCGCGACACTGGTTCTGGGCGTGTTGGCCATCTTCCTCGGCATCGTATTCGAGAATCAGAATGTAGCCTTCATGGTTGGCCTCGCTTTCGCCATCGCGGCGTCCTGCAATTTCCCCGTGCTGGTGATGTCGATTTTCTGGAGGGGCCTGACGACGCGGGGAGCGCTGGTCGGCGGCTTCCTGGGTCTCGTCAGCGCAGTCGTCGGGGTCATTCTCTCGCCGGCCGTCTGGGAGGTCACGCTGGGCTTCGCCAAGGGGTCCGCGCCTGTCAAGCTGGACAATCCGGCCTTGTTCTCGATGGCGCTGGCGTTTGCGGGTATCTGGCTGGTCTCCATTCTGGATCGCAGCAAGCGGGCCGCGCTCGACCGCGACGGTTTTGATGCACAATATGTTCGGTCGCAGACCGGTATCGGAGCTGCCTCGGCGACTACTCACTGAATAAGGCCGGCTGGACGGCGCTTGGCGCCGGCCGGGTCACCGGACGGCCGGTGCCATCTTTCGATGGTCGATCGTCAGGCCTCTGGATTGTCTGCATCCTCGGAAGACCGAAATGCCCAAGGCATTCGATATCACCAACCCTCCGTTCGATCGTCTGACGCCGCACGAGGCCGAAACATTGCGGGCGGCGCTCGATATAGGCTACTTCAGCCCGGGAGAAGCGATCATCAGCAGGGACGCTCCGGCGGATGCCCTCTATGTCGTGATCAAGGGCACGGTCGAGGAGCGGAGCGAGGCGGATCTGCTCGCGCTGCTCGGTCCCAAGGACACGTTCGACAGTCGCGTGCTCGTTCACGACCACAACGGGCACCACTTTCTCGCCCGCGATGAAACGCTTTGCTATATAATCCCCAAGGCCGTCGCCCTCAAATTGATCAAGGCCAATCCGCGATTTGCGGCTTTCTTCTACCGCGAGATCTCTCAGAAGCTGGATGAGCTTGCCAATGACGAGGAGGCGAAGCGTTACGGCTCGCTGATGCACGCCAGGGTCAGCGAGCTGTTTCTGCATCCTCCATCGTTCGTGGCGGCGAGGGACACGGTTGAAGCCGCCGGTCACCTGATGCACGAGATCGACAGCAACGCGCTGTTTGTTCGCGATGGCGAGCGGATCGGCATCATAACAGGCATGAACCTGTCAAAGGCGGTCGTGTTGCGGCGCCAGCCGATCCAGACGCCCGTGGGCGAGTTTGCCAATTTCGACATCGTGTCGGTCAGACCCGACGATTTCGTCTCTTCGGCCCTTCTACTGATGACGAAACACAATAAGCGGCGTCTCGCCGTGCACGATGGCGAGCGGTTCGTCGGTATTCTCGAGGACATCGACCTCCTTGGATTTCTGGCAGGTAGCGCCCAGGTCGTCGCCGGCCGCATCGATCGCGGCTCCAGCCTGCAGGATCTGGCGATCGCTGCGCGCGAGATCGAGGCGCAAACGCGGGCGCTGCGAAGGCAGGGCGTCAAGGTGGAGGTGATCGCGGAGATCGTTTCGGACCTCAACCGGCGCCTTCTCTCCAGACTGTTCGAAATGGTCGCGCCCGCCGAGCTGCGGACCAGCGGTTGTCTGATCGTCATGGGCAGCGAGGGCCGCGGCGAGCAGACGATGCGCACCGACCAGGACAACGGTCTCATCCTGGAGGGACCGGCCGAAAGTGCGACACTGGAGTTCTTCCGGAACGAGTTCTCGGGTGCGCTGGAGAGCTTCGGTTTTCCGCCCTGTCCCGGTGATATCATGGTGCGCAATCCGGTCTGGTCCAGGCCGCTCGCCGACTATCTCGCGGACTTTCGCCGCTGGATCGTACTTCCAGACCAGACCGCGCACATGAATGTAGCTATCATCTATGATGCGCAAGCGATCGCGGGCAACGCGCAACTGCTTGATAGCGCCAAGACGGCGCTGATCGACATGATCCGAGGCGAGCAGGCGTTCCTGGCCCACTTCGCTCGCGCGGTCGACGCCTTCGAGACACCGATCGGCCTCTTCAACAACCTGATCACGTCCGAGGGCACGGGAGACGCGCTCGATCTCAAGAAAGGCGGCATCTTTCCCATCGTACACGGCGTTCGCAGCCTGGCGCTCGGACAGGGCCTGCACGAGACCTCCACGGACAAGAGAATCTCCCGTCTATGTGACCTGGGCGTGCTGCGAACCGACTTTGGACGCGACTTGAACCAGGCGTTTCGATTCCTGCTGATGCTCCGGCTCGACGGGCAGCTGGCTGCGTCGGCCGGCGCGTCGGGTACTCTGGTGAGACCGGCGCATTTGTCCAGTATGGAGCGTCAATTGCTGCGCGACGCGCTCCATGTGGTGAAGCAGTTTCGCGAAATTGTCCGTCATCATTTCAAGCTCGGCATATTTTAGAATGCTGCCACGTGCAATCAAGCGGCTGCTCCACCAGGCGACCCTGAGCGACCAGTCGTACCGCTTCATGTTCGGTCGAGCGCCAGACGACGAGTTCGTCGTCATCGATTGTGAGACGACCGGTCTCAATGTGCGGAAGGACGACGTCGTCACGATTGCCGCAATCAAAATCCGCGGCAACCGCATACTGACCAGCATGCACTTCGAAGCCGTAGTCCGTCCCGACAGGGAGATGGGAGCAGAGGCGATCAAGATCCATCGTTTGCGTCGGTCCGATGTCGAGGCAGCGCCAATCGTCTGGAAAGTTCTGCCGAGTTTTCTGCACTTCATCGGGACGCGTCCCCTGATCGGCTACTATGTCGATTTCGACATCGCTATGCTGGACAAGTACATTCTTCCGCTGGTGGGAATCGAGCTGCCTAACGAGCGTATTGAAATCTCGCGGCTGTATTACGAGCGCAAATACGGTGATGCCCCTCCCAACACGTCAATCGACCTCTCGTTCGCTGCGATCCTCCGTGACCTCTGCATTCCTCTGCTGGAACAGCATGATGCTTTCGACGATGCGTTGATGACTGCGATGATGTTCTTGCAGTTACGCGACCTGGCCAAGCGGGGCGTGCGGATCGCGCGCCAACGCTCCAGCCCGGTTTTCAATCCGACTGGGGCGTGACCAGGGCTCGGTGCGCCCGGAGCCGGGATGTAGAGTGTTCGTTGCTGGCCGCGAAGCGGACGGAGGGAGCATGCTTAAGAAGCTGACTTCAGATGACCAAGGTTCGCTCCGAGAACTCGGGATCGCGGATCTCGCCCATGTCGACGAGGGAATGATCGATGCCTCGTGAGCGCGGCAGCTCGACGATCTCGTCGGTTACCTGAGTGAGCGGATGTATTCGGCCAAATCCGATATTTCTGATCGCTGGAGCGACAGGCTTGGCATATTGGGGTGCGGCTTGAGCAGCAGGAACGCGAGTTTGTTCTGATCGAACTCGGGCGTTCGCGCGATTTGGCTGAATGGCGGCGCATGGTCGATGGCAATCGTCTGGCCGGACTCGACGACATGACAGATTGAGCACCAGCGTTTTGCGATGTCCTTGCCGTGTTGGGGATCGGCCACCGCGGATTGCGCCAGAATCGCGAACACGAGAAATACGACGAAGGAAGATTTGAGTGCTTCGGACATGGCGGGTCTTTTACGTTTCGGCTAGATGGCTTATCAGTCCTTCTGCATTTGGCCGGCGTATTCGCTATCAGGAAGCCCATGGCCAGAGAAAACGCGGCTACTTTCGTTCGGCTTCAGCCTCTTGCTCCAGCCGCAGAATATGTGCGCGTAGCGCGTCGAACCGCTCTTCGGCAACATCGCTGAACAGCGGATCCTTGAGACCGGTTTCCGCCGAGGCGATCTCGGTCCAATCCTGCGGCTTGAGTGCATTGAGCGCCGCGGGAAAGAAATCGCGATCTTCCATCATCACGTGGCGGCGCTCGTGCGCAATGAAATCGCGAACGATGAGATCCACATTTTCACGAAGGATTTCCTGATCTGCGAGTACGCCGTCGACCGCGCGAGCGACGCGGCGTAAAAGCTGGGCCCCTTTCTGGTGTTCGCGAGCCAGATCACCGACCTTCGCAGCAGCAGCTGGATCGCGTGTTTTTAGCTTGGCAAAGACGCGGTCTTCCTGGGGATGGTGATACACTTCCGGGTAGACTTCGAAATAGCTGATCACCCCGCGAATGACCTCGTAGTCGGGACGTTCTCCGCGGTCGAACACCTCGAGTTCCCGCTCGAGGATGGCGAGCAGCGTCTCGATATTGCGATGCTCTCGGGTTAGGCGTTCGATGATCATGGCAACACTCCACTGAGTGAACCCTTTTGAAGAATGATCTTCTCGCCCGTATCTGCTTTGCGACAGATCAAATATGGTCAGATTTGGCATGCAGCCACGAACGGTGAAATGAGTTTCGCCAGGGCAAAGGCTCGGCGAGCGAAAGCGCTGGCGGAAGCCGCGGCTGCTTAGCACGCGATCAGGTCGGTATGTCCAAATCCCCTTGAGTAGTCGAGCAGTGAGACGATCGTGGGTGTCAGGCGAAAGACGCAGATCTCCGAGGTTTTCGGCATGGGGAGATCGAGGCCTTTCTGGTTCGGATATCGCGAGATCAGGAGCCGCAGGGCTTTTTCGAACTCGGCGGGATCCGTTACGAGATTCGCGCGTGCCGCCATCGATAGACCCGCGATGTCCATGACCTGGGCGGGATCGTCGTCCACCGTTAGCGAGACCCGATCGTCCCTCGCAAGGTTGGCTGCCTTCTGGCTGTCCGCTCCGCAAAGAAAATAGATGACGAGTCCATCGTTGGCGTAGCCGACGCTAGTCACCTGGGGCCAGCCGTCAGGTCGTACCGTAGCGATCCTCGCGGTCCGGTGCTGGTTCAAAAGCCGAAGGATTTTCCGCTTGAACTTTTCGTCCATTGCTCGCCTCCGATTTACAGCAGTCTAGCTCCCGACCCGCGGGCAGGTTTTGAGGCAGGTCAAGTATCGTTGAAGCCGGCCGCCAGGCCTGGGCGCAGTCGGCCCATTCATCGCCCGAGGCGATTGTGCCAATGCTCCGGGAGGAGGCGCTGCTTATTTGGCGGCACGTTTGTCGCAATAGCGGACCCATCCACCGAGCTGATTCGTTGAGCTGCATCAAGCTGGCTTTCAACAGCGGTGACATCGTGCGAGTTGGGAGGACTGCTCTGATGCGCCGATTTGCCCTGAAGGCTCTATTTGCGGCCTTGGCTTTCAGAAGAGCCGAGAAGGAGCGGGTCGATTGGGATCGAAATATTTTGATCTTCTCGACGGCGGTAACCGTCGGGTTGGTTGCGCTCTATGTCTACGGCAAGACAACCTCGCGCTGGTGAACTGTTTCGCGGGAACGACTGCGACGATGCGCATTCACCCGTCGTTGCCGACCTTCCGCTTCAACAGGGATGATGCGGTAGCAGCCCTGGACTGCAGGGAATCAATTCAGGAACCACCCAAGCCGGTACGCAAGTAGCTGCGGAATGAGACCATGTCGTTTGAACGGGTTCTGCGATGGGCCCTGGTTGCGATCGCAATCGCGGGATTGACCGCGGGTATTCTTGCGCGAGCCGCGGGTCGGCCTGATCTGGCCGGCCTCGCATGGGCAATCGGCACGGCGCCCGTGATAGGAGGACTGGCCGTCTCGATCGTCAGGGACTTGTTGGGCGGCCGCCTTGGCGTCGACGCGATCGCACTCCTTTCGATGAGCGCGGCGCTGGCGCTCGGCCAGCCGCTTGCCGGGGCTGTCGTCGCACTGATGTATTCCGGCGGCAACGTGCTGGAGGAAATCGCAATCGCGCGGGCTGAACACGATCTGCGGTCACTCGTCGATCGTGCGCCGCGCCGGGCACAGCGCAAGACCGGTGAGCGGATCGAAGAGGCTCCGATCGAGGCGGTCTTGGTCGGCGAAGAGCTCCTCGTAAGGGCCGGCGAGATCGTGCCGGTTGACGGCATCGTCTGTTCGGCCACGGCCACTATCGACGAGTCCGCGGTTACGGGAGAGCCGATCCCCGTCGAGAAGACACGCGGCAGCGCCGTCTTTTCAGGTTCGCTGAATGCGGGTGAGACGTTCGAGTTGACCGTTACCGCCCCGGCCGCGGAGAGTACTTACGCTGGTATCGTGCGCATGGTGACGGCGGCACAAACGGCGAAGGCTCCCTTTGTGCGGTTGGCCGATCGCTATGCGCTGATCTTTCTGCCGGTGACGCTCGTCATTGCCTTCCTGGCGTGGCTGATCTCGGGTGATCTGACCCGCAGCCTCGCTGTGCTGGTGGCGGCAACGCCCTGTCCGCTGATTCTGGCCGCACCCGTCGCCTTCATCGCCGGCGTGGCGCAAGCGGCCCGTCGCGGCATCTTGGCCAAGGGCGGAGGGGCACTGGAGGCGCTGGCGCGCGCGCACACCGTGCTGTTCGACAAAACCGGCACCCTTACGGTCGGAGGTGCGCGGTTGCTTTCGGTCGAAGTCGCGCCGGGGGAAAATCCGGACGAGGTCCTCACGCTTGGGGCATCGCTGGAGCAGGCCTCGCATCACGTGCTCGCCAAGACCGTCGTTGCTGCGGCCGTTGATCGCGGCCTGGAGCTGAAAGCGCCGGAGCAGGTCAAAGAGACCATGGGCACCGGCCTGTCTGGCCTGATCGACGGCCGGCAGATAACCGCTGGCTCGCGAGAGCTGCTCCGCTCGAGTGCCGAGCTGTCGCCGTGGGAGCTGCGGGCAATCCGACGCGCATCGTGGCGCTCGGCACTGATCGTCTTTGTTGCCGTGGACGGCCGTGCGATCGGCGCGCTGCTACTGGCCGACGAGCTGCGGCCTGATACGCCGCGAGCGATCCGGCTGCTGCGCGACGCCGGCATCGCGCGATTGGTGATGGTCACGGGCGATCGCGCCGCAGCGGCGCAGGCCATCGGAGCCGCGCTCGACCTCGATGCCGTGCTGGCCGACCGCGTTCCCTCGGACAAGGTCGAGGCCGTGCGCACCGAACAGCGGCTGCATCCGACCATCATGGTCGGCGATGGTATCAATGATGCACCTGCGTTGGCCGTAGCCGATATCGGCATCGCGCTGGGCGCGCGCGGCGCGAGCGCCTCGTCCGAGGCGGCGGATGTGGTGATCCTGACCGATCGGCTTGATCGCGTCGGCGAAGCGATCATAATCGCGCAGCGAGCGTGGCGTATCGCACTCCAAAGCATCATTATTGGGATGGGATTGTCGATAGGGGCGATGGTGGCCGCCACCGTCGGCTGGCTGGGTCCAGTCCCGGCGGCGATCGCACAGGAGGTGATCGATGTTGCCGTCATCCTGAACGCGCTGCGCGCGCTCACTCCAGCTCATGGGAGCACGGGTCGTCGGATATCCGCAGAGCAGGGCCTGGCATTGCATCACGACCATCAGACGCTGTTCAGGGATCTCGACCGGCTCCGCAAGATCGCCGATGCGATCGACGATGCGACGCCAGACTCCGCGGCGGGCTTGATCGAAGAGGCTCATCGCCTGGTTCAGGGCAGCGTCGTCAAGCACGAGCGCGAGGACGAGCGCAGCGTCTATCCGAAGATTGCAGGGGTGCTGCGTGAACGCCACGGCCTTTCGGCAATGAGTCGCGCGCATCGTGAGATCTTGCACCTTGCGCGGTTGCTCGCGCGGATCTCGGCTGATCTGCCGTCGGAAAAAATCGACCGCTATCTTGTCCGAGACGCCCAACGCGTAATCGAGGCGATCGAAACGCTGGTGCGCATGCATACGGCTCAAGAGGAGGACATTTACGAAGCCGTGGCCGCGCAGTAATCAGTCTGGCGAGCTTTAGGCAGCCCGAGGCCAAGTAAAAGGGCCTTCTTCGTTAGAGCGCGATCTGGCCGAGGACTTGCTACTTTCTCTCCAGCGTTGTTCGGCATCGGCGCACGTGCCGCGCGGCTGTCGCCTGCTACTCTTGCTGAATGCGGCCGAGATAATCGATAACAGCGAGAATGCGTTTTCGCACGACGACGTCCGGGCTTTGCTCTGGTCCAGCCATCTTCCAATAATACGGATCAACATAATGGGGCAAGTTGACGATGGGGTTGAATCGCTCTCCCCAAACTGGCATTTCACGAGTGCCGTGAGCTGGAATTGTCTTCGATCCATCTATGGTTTCATAAACAGCGTTCGTAGGAAATACGCCGTTGTTGTTCTTGGCCAACATCGTCAAATCGGGAGGCGGTAACTTAAGTTGGTTGCTAACCGGTCCTTTGCCCCTCGCATCCGCACCGTGACAGCTGGCGCACGAGGATCGAAATTCTGACCTACCGATGTCGAGGTCTTCAGCCTCGGCCGCGGCGGCGAAACCAGTGGTCAGACTGGCCACTACCAAAAATGTTCCACCAAAGCGTACCATGTCGTGCTCCGACGCAGGCTGGTAAGATGTAAAATATTAGCGGCTTCGCATCCCGACAGTTTTGATTCGCATCAAGTCTGGCTTTCGGCTTGAGCTCATAGGTGGTTTGAGATGCGGCGGATTTATGGAGCCGCGAGTGCCTTAACCGCCCCTGTGGGTCGCCAGCAGCTCTCAATTGATCTCGCTCAATCCCTTCGCGGCGCTAGAGGCTAAAGTCTTCCAGGAGTCCTGTGAGGCCGATCAAACTCGCTTCAATATCGTACAGTCTTGGCAGGTGAGCTGAATGATGCCCCCCAAATTGACATTGCCCGACTTGGAGGAGCGGCTGCAAGAGTTGCAGGAAGGCGCGCTTGTTCAGATCAGCCGCAGCGACTACGAGCGCCTGTTTGGATTGAACGATGCTGCGCTCGGTCGTCTCCGCAATTTCGCCCGCGGTCACCAATGCGTGGCGAGTTTCGCGGACACTGCCATACTGTTTCATAAGCGTGTCGCGTTGGCGGACGAGGAGCCTGCTCCGCCACAGTAGCGCGATTGGTGATGGCGGTGCTCAGCTTGCAAAATCCGCCGGCTCCATTCGCGTGGACAAAGGCGGGCGTTTCAGGCAGGCGATTTGCCCGTCATCTTGCCGGATTTGCGAGCGATCGAGATTGATCAGGATCAACGACGGGGGTCCGCCAAGCGGTAGGAATCATCGACTTCCGAGGGAGTAGATCCGAATGCTGATACCGCATGGTGCCGTAGTGTTCGTCGGCGACGGACGAAAGGCGCTATTCTTCCGCAACGAAGGCAGCGAAAAGCTCCCGAGCCTGAAGGTGGAGGCTGTCTTCGAGGACGAGAATCCCCCGGCTCACGACCAAGGGAGCGATCGGCCTGGCAGGGTGAGCAAGGCCTTGCATTCAGGGCAGAGAAGCGCCGTGGAGACGGTTGACTGGCACGAGCTTGAGGAGCGCCGCTTTGTGAAGCAAGTGGCGGCTGCCGCGGAAGGTCTTGTGCGCGGCGATGCGTCGACTGCACTGATCATCGTCGCTCCGCCTCGAACCCTGGCAGCGCTTCGGTCGGATTTTCATCGTGATGTGAAGAGACGGATCGTGGCGGAGCTTGCGAAGGATCTCACCAGGCATCCGGTCGGCGACATCGAAAAGCATTTGCTGGACGAGTAGGGCGGGCCGTGTTGGTGCGGCCTCGCGTGAGGTAGCAGCTCCGACTGCCGGCGTTGGCGGTTCCGATGGGAGAGAAACAATGCGGGCGTCAGATATCATGCGGACCTCGTTCGCAACTGTGAGGCCGGAAGCACCGCTTCTGGAGGCCCTCCATCTCCTTCTCGAGACCAATCAACGTGGCCTGCCGGTCCTCGATCGCGAAGGGGCCTTGGTCGGCATTATTGCCGAAGGCGACTTCCTCCATCGTCGCGAGCTGGGCGTCACTTATCCCGAAGGGTGTTGGCTCGAATGGCTGCTGGGGAAGCAGGAAGGCGAACTGGCTCGCGAGCGAACCAGGGGACTTCGGGTCGAAGCAGTCATGAGCCGTCATCCCGTTTGCGTCGAGGAGAATGCCACGATCGATGCTGTCGTCAAGGAAATGGATGTCTACCAGATCTCGCAGCTGCCGGTGCTCCGCAAGAGAAAGGTCGTGGGTATCGTTGGCCGGATGCAGATGCTCACGGCGCTGGCAAGCTGTCTTGGCAAGCCCGGCAAGCCTTAAGGAAATAGGTCAGCCGAGCGGCGGGATTCGAGCTTTTGCGATGGGTCCACTCGACAAGATTCCACACCGAGATATTCGGCTCGATGCCTGCAGGGGCATTGCACTCTGGTTCGTCTTCATCAACCACATCCCAGGGAATATCTGTAGCTGGCTTACGTTGAGCCATTATGGATTCAGCGACACCACTGAAGTCTTCATGTTTGTCTCGGGGCTGACGTGCACGATGGCATATGGACACGTGTTCAGAAGCGCCGGGACTTGGGCGACGATCGGTCATACGGTTCGGCGGAGCTGGGAGATTTATTCGGCATTTCTCCTGCTGACGCTGTTTCTGGTCGTGGCCGTTCATTGGATGGATGCCGACCTCGCAGACGAGGCAAATGTGGCGATCGTCCTGCAGAAACCGGGAGAAGCGCTGTCGCGTGCGGCAATCCTGCAGTACCGCCCCGTCAATACGGACGTGCTGCCGACCTTCGTGCTCTTTCATTTGCTGTTTGCGCCGTGGCTCCTGCTTTTGCTCAGATGGCCCAATGCGACCTTGGCCGTTTCGGCTCTCCTGTACGGCTTGGTCCAGGCTTACGGCTGGAACCTTCGGGGATGGCCGACGAACGACTGGTATTTCAACCCGTTCGCCTGGCAATTCCTCGTCACGATCGGTGGATGGTGGGCGGTGGTGGGGCATGGGCGGTTGGCGCCCTTCGTGATGTCGCGTCCGGCGATCATGCTTTCGGCCGCATACCTGATTTGGTCACTGGCTGTTACAATGAGTTGGATCAATCCGGCTCTTGAGCTCGTAGTTCCTCGATTCCTGAAAGCCTTGGTCTATCCGATAGACAAGTCGGATCTTGATCCGCTGCGGCTTCTGCATTTCCTTGCGCTTGCGGTCTGCGTCGCCAATATCGTGCCCGCGCATCGGGCCGCCTTACGGTCGCGCGCGGTGTTGGGCGCCGTTCGTTGTGGAGAGAATTCGCTCGAGGTTTACTGTGTTGGAGTTCTGCTGTCGCTTTTCGCTTACTTCCTTCTGAGGACTGCATCCGGCGGCGTGCTTGCACAAATCATGGTCAGCGGCATGGGGATCGCGGTTCTCACAGTCTTTGCCACCGTGTTGACCCGAACCACAGACCGAGCCGCGTCTCGACTGAGATTGCTCTGACTCGATCTCTCTTCCGAGGCCGTATCGGCGAGCACCGTTCATCCCCCTTCGAGCGCTTTGCGCAATTTCCGGATGATGACGCCGCGCGATCGATCGTCGGCCGCGGCTTCGATCTGGTCATTGATATCGAGAACCAATTTGGACATATCATTGTGCCAGTCCAGGTTGACAACCGCTTCGGGCGCGAGCCTGCGGCGGCGAGCCACTTCGATCGGCGTCGGCGCGGCAGTCGACAGCTCGTAGACATCGTCCAGTATTGGCGTGAAGATCCGCGCTGTTGGAACGGTTCGCTCGGCGATTCGGTTCAGAAGGCCTTCGAGCGCGTGCTCTTCACCGTGCACGATGAAAAGGCCACGATGAATGGGACGGCGCGAGGCTATCCAGCGCGCGAGTTCGGGGCCGTCAGCGTGTCCCGAATATTCGTCGATATACCGAATTCTCGCGGCGACCTTGATCTCCTCGCCCTGGATCCTCACCGCCTTCGCGCCATCGCGCAAGAAGCGGCCCAGGGTGCCCTGGGCCTGGAATCCGGTGAGAAGGACCGTGCCCTCCCTGCGCCATAACCATCGCTTCAGATGATGGCGGATGCGACCTGCGTCGCACATGCCGCTTGCGGCAATGATGATGTGGAAGCCGGAGAGCCTGGCGATCGATTTGCTCTCGTCAACGGTTTCCGTGAAGCGCAGCTGACTGGAACCAAGCAGCCGGTCCAGATCGACGGCCGGATCGAGGCTCGCCGCGTTGTTCCTGAAGACCTCCGTGGAACGGATCGCTAAAGGCGAATCAAGGAAGATCGGTGCCGTCGGTATCTCCCCGCGGGCCATCAAGTCGGCCAGGTCAACGATCAGCTCTTGGGTCCGTTCAACCGCAAAAGCGGGGATTAGCAGCGCGCCGCGTCCACTGGCGGCATCTCGCACCTCCTGGGCGAGATGGGAACGACGCAGTGCGGGTGTTGTGGACGGCCGGTCGCTGTCGCCGTAGGTCGACTCGCAGAACACGTAATCGAGGCTGGTCGGGCCTTCCGGGTCCGGCTCCAGTAGTTTGGCGTCGGGCCCGATGTCACCCGACATCAGAACGCGCAAGGGTCCTTCATCTCTGCCTTGAGCGGCGAATTCCAACTCGATCGAAGCCGAGCCAAGCAAATGGCCGGCATTCCAGTAGCGGGCGCGGACGCCCGGTATCACCGTGTACCACGCCTGGTACTCGACCGGCCGAAAGGCATCGAGAATCGCAATCGCATCGGCTTGCGTGTAGATGGGCGCGACGGCAGCACGCCCTCGGGCTGCGTTGCGGCGATTCAGGGCGGCAACCTCCGTCTCCTGGATGTTGCCCGCATCGGGAAGCATATACGAGCAGAGCTCGATGGTACCTCGCGTTGCTAGGATCGGGGCTGAAAAGCCTTCGCGCTTCAGCTTGGGCAGGAGCCCGCTATGGTCGATGTGGGCGTGGGTCAGCAATACCGCATCGATGTCGGCCGGGCGAAACGGGAACGCGCCATAATTCAGCGCTTTCAGCGTCTTTTGTCCCTGGAACAGGCCGCAATCCACCAGGAATCGTCCTGCCGGCGTTTTGAAGAGATAGCAGGAGCCGGTAACGGTGCGGGCCGCGCCGCAGAATTGGACGGTAACGCTCAAGGGGGGCTCCCACTTTCCGGTATGCCAACCACGTCTCGGTGCAATGCGCGAGCGAGAAGATCGTCGAGGCTGATGGCGTTGGTTGGATGCGGCACGCTGTTGGTGGATCGGACGGAACGAATGCCGGCGCGACCGAACGCGGTCATAAGCGCCGGTGGAAATAGTGCGTGGACGATGATGGCCCCGATGGAAGAGGCTCCCGAGGCGACAAGAGCTTCCGCGCAGGCGGTAAGCGTCCCACCGGACGACACGATGTCGTCGATGAAAAGCACCGGACGGCCGACGAACAGCTTCGTGTTCGGGAATGCGATGTGCACCGATTGATCACCCCGGCGTACTTTTCGCGCCACGCTGTAGGCAAGTCCGAGGCGGCCGGCGATGTCGGCCACCCAAGGTCGCGACTCTTCATCGGGGCCGACCACGACCGTCGCGGGAGCGACTGCCTCGGCATGGAGCTTGGCCTCGATCGCAGGAGCCGCCGATAGATTGTCCGCATCTATTCCAGGGAACACGCCGGCGAGGCTGGGCGTGCGATGGAGATGTGCATCAACCGTGATAACGCGATCGAAGGTGCTCGCGAGAAGAGTACCGACTGCGCGCTGGCTGATCGCCTCACCCGGCTGGAACGCAGCATCCTGGCGCATGTAGCCGAGATAGGGCGAAACGAGCACCAAGCGCCTCGCGCCGTTGCGCCGTAAGGCTTCCGCAGCGAACAGCAGCGCAATCAGCTTGTCATTGGGCTGATCGAGCGAGCAACAGACTATTGTGGTGTTTGCCGCCGGGCCTACAGTTGCCCGCAGCTCTCCATCCGGAAATCGATGCAAGTTGATCGCATGGCCTGGGATGCCGAGGGCCTCGGCGAGCCGAGGCCCAAAATGAGCTGACGTGGGCAGCCATTGAACCGCAGTTGGGATCATGGTGCGGCCTCGGCTTGCGCTTCGATCCGGTAAGCGGACTCCAGCTGGGCCATGCCCACGGCAAGGTCAAATCCCGAGGGCTCGAACGCGTGAATGCGATAGAGCGGCTCGCCTTGCTCGACCCGATTGCCGATCTTCTTGAACAACTTGATTCCCGCGCCCTTGTCGAGCGGGGCGCCGGCCGTCCGCGCCAGGCGGTTGAGACGCAAGCAATCGATCGCTGCAACGACACCATCTCGTTCGACGCGAACGTCGATGGCAAGGCTGCCAATTTTGCTCGCGGAAGGCGCAGGGCCCTGGGCTTCGATGATCTTCACCATCTGTCGAAGCGCCGCCCCGCTTTCCAGGAGCTCAGTTGCCCGCGCATAGCCGGTGCCCCCCCGCAAATCAGGGTCGTATTCCAGAAGGTAGGCGGCAAGGCGTAGCGACTTCTCACGAAGATCGCGCGGGGCTTGGGGCTCATTGGCGAGGACCGCCATGACGTCCTGTGCCTCAAGCGCCGGGCCGATACCATTGCCGATTGGCTGCCGTCCATCGGTGGTCACGACCTCCACTTCGAGGCCAAACCGATCGCCGACGAACTGAAACAGCTTGCGAAGTCGCATAGCCTGCGACGCAGTCGTAAGCTTGGCATTGGGACCCACCGGGAGGTCGACGAGAAGGTGTGTCGAGCCGGCGGCCAGCTTCTTCGACATAATGGATGCAACCATCTGTTCGTGCGTATCCAGCGCCAGGGGGCGCTCGACGCCGATCAGAATGTCGTCTGCCGGGGATAGGTTGACGTGCCCGCCCCATACAAGGCAGCCATTGCACGAGGCGACGACCTCCTTCATGGCTTCGACGCTGAGGTCGACCCGGGCCAGCACCTCCATGGTATCGGCCGTTCCGGCTGGCGACGTGATCGAGCGCGATGACGTCTTCGGGATTGTCAGTCCGTGCGCGGCTACAATCGGCACCACGATCATCGACGTGCGATTGCCGGGAATGCCGCCAATGCAATGCTTGTCGACGACAGTTTTTGTATTCCATCTGAGCTGCGTACCGGCTCTGGCCATGGCCTCTGTGAGCGCGATCAGCTCCCCGGATGTCATGAAATTTGCGGTGCTGACGAGGAAGGCAGCGATCTCCATGTCCGAATAGCGGTAATGCGTGAGATCGTCGACAATTGCGCTGATCTCGGGAGCCTCAAGTGTCTTGCCCTGGATCTTGGCGCGAACCGCGTCCAAACTCGGCGGGGACGGAGCAGGGGTAACTTCCACGTAGGTGCCCGCCGGCTGTCCAAAGCGCCGAAATGCCGGCTCCGCCATGCCAAGCTGGTCGGGCCCGACCAGGCCGTCATCATCGGTGAGAAGCACAGTTGCCAGTTGCGTCTTCGAGCCGCTGCGCAGCTCGACCCTGGAAAAGCCACGAAACAGGTCCGGCCGCAGCGCCGTTGAACGGCGGGAGATCACAACGACGTTCTCCCGGCCGGTGTCGAGATTGACACACCGGGATTTGAGCTGCGCGCGGCCGGGCGGAATGGCGTTCATCAATGAAGATTCTCGCGGGTGAAGCAACGATAGGCGGCTGCCGACGAGACCGGTTTGCGACAGATCAATCGGCCGCCTGCTCTCTGGCGCGGGCTTGGATAAGCCGGCGCTGCGGATGCCTCAGCGAGACCCGTTCGGTTCTAACGTTTCCAGGTACGCGACAAGTGCCTCGATCTGGTATTCGGTGAGCCTTGGATTTGGCATTGCCTGGTCAGGCCCTAGCCAGCGGTGCCTTGAAACCAGAAATTGCCGGAGCTCGTCTGCGGAAAACGACGGCCGCTTGATGATCTCCAAGAAGTTCGGTGCCGAGGGCCGGGGTGCCGGCGCTTCCTTTGCGGCGTCGGAAACGACATGGCACGTTCCGCAGGATGCGCGAGCGAGCGCCCGTCCTTCAGCCACCTGGTCCGTAAACAGCTGATTGGGAACGGGCAACGTGAGCGGCACCTGAATTGTAATCGAGGCATACCCGCTCGCCCGGTGGCAGTCGTTGCAATCGTTTGTCAGCGCTGAGTACGCCTTCGTGAAGGCAGGCACGTCTTTCGATTGTATCGCCTCACGTACGCCTTGGAGCTTCTCCTCGGCGCGACTGGTGCGCGATGCATCGGTCAACAGCTTGCCTGCGGTTTCGAGACTGCTGTCGATCTGTTCAGCCTCATAGTTTGCCAGGCTCCAATTGCTCAGCTTGCCCGCAAACCATAGCTTGGCGTGCTGAAGTTGCAGTCTGGTCATAAGATCGGATAGTGCAGCAGAAACGTCGGCAGGCGCCCCTGCGCCGGAGACCGAGAGTGATGCGAGGATCGCGACCGACAACAGCGTTCGCAGGCGCATGGTCGATCTCTCCGATGTTGTTCATCAGAATGACATTCTGACCCGTCCCGGTGTTGATCTGAATCAAGACGTCATTTGACGCGGCAAATACCTCTTAAGTCTTTCCGGAGTGGAGACATGCGCGCGTACCAGATAATGTCTCAACGGGTGATGACGATCCGACCCGATGCCCCGATTGTCGACGCCATCAAGTTAATGCTTGATCATCACATCAGCGGTCTGCCGGTTACGGATTCCGCCGGAAAGCTTGTCGGAGTCCTGTGTGAGAGCGATTTCCTCAGGCGAGGCGAAATTGGAACGGAACATGCGCGCAACCGAGTGCTGTCAGTCCTGCTTGGGGGCGAACGGATTGCGGGCGAATTCGTCAAGGAGCACGGTCGCAAGGTCGAGCAGCTGATGACGCGCGAGCCGGCGACGACCAGCGAGCAGGCGTCGGTCGAAGAAGTCGCCGATCTGATGGAGCGCCGGCATCTGAATCATGTTCCGGTGACGCGCGGCGATCGCATCGTCGGCATCATTACTCGGTCGGATTTCCTCTCGGCAGTTGCCGGTCCGCTGACCAGCACGTCCGGCTATTCGCAGGATGATAATCAGATCCGTCGGTCCGTTCTCGCGGCGTTGGCCGGGAGACCATGGCAACCCATCGGCCTAAACGTTAGCGTCAACAAAGGCGCGGTGACGCTACGGGGCGTCGTCAAGGGCGAAAACGCTCATCGGGCTGTTATCGTGACATGCGAGAACGTTCCAGGTGTTCGAGACGTGGTTGACCGCCTTTGTCTTCGCTCCGCCCATCCCGACCCGGAGGACGACTATGGCGGAGGCGACTTCGTGTCGCTGCACGCCGAGCCATCGACACTCGACGACGAACCTTTGTGATGCCTCGTTAGTCCTCATGTATCATCAGCGCCCTGATTGCTTCGCTAGTCATCTCACGATCCTCCAACAGTCGATCTAGATCGAGTGTCTCTCGTGCTGCGCGATCGCGGTAAGAGCATGTCCCGGGCGGGTCTCGTGGACGGCCTGGGCCGTCGCTTTTACGTTCATCTCCGGATGGCTCGGGCGGGCAGCCAGTGTGGTCGCGATCATGGCGGTGCTGGCGAGCAGCACAGCAGCGACCACCTTCAGGTGCGTTGCCCTGTCAGCCGAGTAAATCGAGTGGTTCATTGCAGGCCCCTTTGTCAACGAGCCAGATGCGTGCTGGTGAAATCGTTCTAGAGCATCGGCCGAACGGCCGAAATTCTGGGGTTTCACCTAAGGAAGTATCCGTGGGCTCGGAAGAGAGATGGCACGGCTCGCGGTCATCCAACATTCGCCGGGAGATTTGCGAGGATGGCGAGGCGATATTTGAGGATCCTCAAATAGCACCGGATCCAGATCATTAAGCTCGTTAGGCAATGTAGCTCTGATCGCTGGACGGGTGTCCTATGTCACGCAGCATCTCTTGCCGATGTCTAAGATGGATAAGCGTTTCGGCCTGCAGTCTGGCGCTCGTCCTCGAGTCCGGTGCCTCTTGGGGCAACGACGTCCATAGAGAACAAGGCGAGACTTACCAGACGACGAGCCTTGCTCTCCTGGTGAAGCGCATCTCGCCCGCTGTGGTGCGGGTACAAGGCTGGGGCGTGCCGTCGGAACGGCGAATATTCGACCCGGAAGCAGTCTTCCCGGATCCACCCACGCCTCGAGAGTGGCAAGGAGCGGGCGTCATCGTGGACGCCCTGGCAGGCCTGATCGTGACCGCAAATCACTTGGTTGCAAACGCAACGACTGTAGAGGCGTTGCTTCAGGATGGACGAGCATTGAACGCCGTCGTGCTTGTCCGATCCGATCGCGACGACGTTGCGCTACTCCGGATCGAGGCCGGCAACCTTCATGCGTTGGATCTGGAGAAGCCTGGCGCGCTTGATGTGGGAGAGCCGGTTTTGGCCATCGGTGATCCCGATGATTGGGGACAGACCGTGACCTTCGGCATCGTTTCGGGGCTGCATCGTGCCTGTCCTGGCATAGCCAATCGCAATCTGATCCAATCAGACGTACTTGTGGGTCACGGAAGCTCAGGAGGTGCGCTCGTGAATCTACATGGCAAGCTCATCGGCGTGATCGTTGCGCGAAGGGACGGATTTGCTTTTGCGGCGTCGGTCGACGCGATCACGAGGCTTTTTGTGGCTGCCCAATAGGAAGAGAGTTTCTGAGCATCTTAAGCCGAAGTTCACCGCGCCGCGCGCAATGAACAGCGCCGTGATCGGCGCTGCTATGACAAATAGAATGCGGACGATTCATCCGAGCATGATCGCTCCGATCTGAGGATGCTCAGCCCGCCGCCTCCATATCTTCCGGGGACTCCACACAATAGCCGGAGTAGGTATCAACGAGGCAGAGATGATCGTGAACTTGCTTGACGCCGCTGGTGTTCTCGGCGGCGATGATCGTCGCGCGCCGCGCCTCATCGGTCGTGATCAGGCCGTGCAGTTGGACGATCCCTCGGCGGCAAGTCACCCTGAAGCCGATGGGACGCCAGTCGGTGGCATCCACGGCACGCGTAACGCGCTGGCAAATGTGCTCATCGTCAGCAGTCGGGTCCGGGATTTCGTGCGCAAGACTCGCCATGGCTTGCAGGAGATTGCTTCTCGTCACGATGCCGATCGTACTCTTGCCCCGCATCACAGGAACTCGCTTGATATCGTGCTTCTCCATCAAAGCGACGATATCCGCCAACGACGTCTCTTCCCGGACTGTGATGACCTTCCGCGTCATGACATCCTCGACTTTTCGTCCGCGCTCGTGAATGAACTCCGCGGCCGCTCGTCCGGGTCCCATGAAGAATTTCAACCAGGCCGCATGATTCCGTCCCGTGCCGATCTCGCTGCGGCGGAGAAAGTCGCTCTCCGAGACCACGCCGACCAGATTGCCGGTATCGTCGATAACGGGCAGCCCACTGATATGCATCCGAAGCATGATCTTGGCGGCTTCTTCGATTGTGGTGTGCGGCGTTACGGCGACGACGTCTCTCGTCATGACATGAATTGCGTGCATTGTGTGCCCTCCGGAAGCAGATGATGGGGTATGGGTCCGGCATCGGCGCAAGGCTGCGACTAAGGCAGCCTCGCACCGGCGACGTTATCAGGCGGCTTTCACGTTGATCGTCTTTGCCGGCTTTTGGGCTTCCTCCGTCTTCGGAAGCGTGAGCTTGAGTACGCCGTTCTTGAAGGTCGCCTCGATCTTGTCGGCGTTGACGCCGTCCGGCAGGGTGAAATAGCGCTCGAAGGTGCCGTAACGGCGCTCGGAGACGTAGTAGTCCTTCTTCTTTTCCTCCGTTTCCTCGCGCTTCTCGGCTTTAATGGTGAGGCTGCCATTCGCGAGGGTGATGTTGATGTTCTTCTCGTCGAGGCCAGGAAGTTCAGCGGTGATCTCGTAGGCCTTGTCGCTTTCGGCGACGTCGACGGCCGGCGCTGAAATCGACTTGGAGAGGTCGCGTTCGAGTCGCGCGAGCGATCGGAACGGTCGATTCCAGAAGCCGTTGCCGAAATCGTCGAAGATCTGGTCGATTTCGTTTCTCAACGCTTCAAACGGCCGCCACGTCTCACCAGCGGTTGCGGGCGTAGTGGACGATTTTGTGACGGGCAGCTTTGTCTCGGTTGCCATGATCATGTCTCCTTCGAGGTGTGACCATCTCGGTCGCCGCGAAGAATAGTCTCGGCCATCGAGCCGGACTTGATTTCGCTCAACTCGAAAACGATGCCCCCAACTTTTCGGAGTCTTGGAGGCGATGGAAAGGAATGCGAGTAGTGCGTGTTCGACGCGGTGCGAGTTCGTTGAAGAGCGTGCATCCGATCAATGAGGCAGTAAGGCAGACGCTTCTCGATGTCGGGGGCAGCACCGCCGGCTATGCATCCGATCCCCTTGGGAACCATTGATCGCCAAGTTGCACGTAGGCGCGCTTCACAGCAGCCCAAGCCGTTCGGCCCGCCGAACAAGACTTGCTTGTACGCTTGGCTTGAATTGATCCTGGCCAACGCAGGCTAAGGTCGTCGATCCTCCTCCGTGCGGCCAGCCGGGGATAGGTTCGTCTCAGGGTATTGACCTAGCGCAATCTGTCCACGGCACCGGTACGGTAGTTCGACCATCGAAACATGAAGCGGAAGCCCGCCGATCGTTTTGTCGCGATTTGGATGGCGCGGTCATGGTCGAACAAGCACTGCCATACCCGAAACAGAAGAACATGGGCCGGTTCTCGGCGGCATCGGCGTGGTCAGGCTTCATCGCTCACAGATGGTTTATCCTGACGGTCGTTGTGCTGCTCGGCCTAGGTGCCTGGCAGGGTGTCCGGGTCCTACTTGGTCCCGCCGTCGTAGTCGACCAGGTCTTGCGTGCGCGCTTGATAGAAACCGTGGTGGCAAGCGGGCATGTCGAGACACCCTACCGGGTCGAGATCGGCAGCCAGATCACCGGGACGGTAGAGGATGTGCTGGTGCAGGAGGGCGAGAAGGTCGCCAAGGGGCAGCCTTTGATTGCGCTGGAAGCGCGCGAATTGAAAGCCACGGTGGTCCAGAGCCGGAGTGCGGTGGCCCAGTCCGAAGCCCGGATCAGGCAGCTCGAGGAGCTCACGCTTCCTTCGGCCAAGGAAGCGCTGACGCAGGCCCAAGCGACGCTTCTGAACGCTCAACTGACCTATGACCGTACGGCGCAGCTCGAACGCAATGGTTATGCGACAAGGGCCGCCTTAGACGACGCACAGAAGACGCTTGACGTCGCGCGTGCCGTAAAACGAGCGGCTGAATTCCAAGTCTACACCGCGGGCCCGGGCGGCAGCGACTATGTCATGGCCCAGACACAGCTCAATCAGGCGCGGGCCAACCTGGACACGGCGGAATCCCGCTTGAGCTATGCGACGATCGTAGCTCCTCGCGACGGCGTTCTGATCACCCGGAGCGTCGAACGTGGCACCGTGGTACAGGCTGGAAAGGCGCTCATGGTGCTTGCGCCGTCGGGTGACTTGCAACTGGTATTGCAAATCGACGAACGCAATCTCGGCAAACTCGCACTTGGACAGAACGCGCTGGCATCCGCGGATGCCTATCCGGACCGGCATTTTGCCGCCGCGGTCTCCTACATCAATCCGGGCGTCGATATTTCCCGCGCGACTGTCCAAGTAAAGCTCACCGTGGCGGACCCACCCGAGGACCTGCGTCAGGACATGACCGTCTCGGTCGACATCGAGGTCGCAGCGAAAGACAACGCGAAGGTACTGCCTGTGCGCTCGGTGCACGACATCCTCTCCGGTCAACCCTGGGTGTTGGCCATGAAGGATGGGCGGGCAACCAAGCATCCGGTGAAGCTCGGCTTGCGCGGCAACAGCCAGGTCGAGATCGTCGAGGGGCTGGAGCCCGGCGACGTTGCGATCCCGCAAAGCTCCGGCGTACTGACCGGGCAGCGCGTGCGGGCCGTCCTGCCATGAACCACTGGCTCCCATTCGAGTGGATCGCCGCCGTACGCTTCCTGCGCGAGGGAAGATTGCAGACCATCTTCATTATCGGCGGCATCTCGATCGGCGTTGGCGTCATTGTCTTCATGTCGGCGATGCTCGCGGGCATGGAAGCAAATTTCATCAAGCGTGTGTTGACGTCGCAGCCGCAGATTCAGCTCATCACGCCGGATCAGGTCGCGCGCTCCTTGCGCAATGGCGCCGGCGAGATCGAGGACGCCGTGGTGCAGCGGCCGAGCCAGCGGGTGATCTCGATCGACCAGTGGCCGAAGGTCAGGACCCAGATGCTTGCGATGCCCGAAGTCACTGCAGTCTCGCCGACCATCACCGGGTCGGTTCTTGCAGTCCGTGGAGACGCCAGCCGTGCCGTGACGCTGACGGGGATCGAACCGGAAACGTATTTTGTGATTGTCAGGGTGCCGGACTACATCGCCGCGGGCGAGGCACGGTTGACCAGTGAAGACATCATCATTGGCACCGAGCTGGCCAAGAATCTCGGAGCGACCGTCGGCGACAAGCTGAACCTGCAGGCGTCTCCTGGCGCCAATCGAGTCCTGACCATTTCCGGGCTGGTCGATTTCGGTAACAAGGGCGTCAATCAGCGTGCGGCATTCGTCGCGCTGCGCACCGGGCAGTCTCTGCTCGGCATGATCGGCGGCGTCACCACTATCGACATGGCCATCAAGGACATCTACGCGGCCGAAATACTCGCCAAGCGGATACAAGCATCGACGGTTGTGGAGGCCGATAGCTGGATTGCCACCAACGCGCAGTTCTTCACCGCGGTGCAGGCGCAGATCTACACGAACACGCTGATCCGTCTGTTCGTCGGCTTGTCGGTAGCCTTCGGTATTGCTGCGGTTCTTGTCGTCTCTGTGATCCAACGCTCCAAGGAGATCGGCATCCTTCGGGCAATGGGCACTTCGCGTGGACAGATACTGCGTGTGTTCCTGTTGCAGGGTGGGCTACTCGGCTTCGTCGGCTCGTTGTTCGGCGCCGCAATGGGCGCACTTGCTCTAATCTACTGGCACGCCGTCGCCCGCCAAGCGGATGGTACGGAATTCTTTCCGCTGATCCTTGAGCGAAGCCTCTTCCTCTACACGGCGCTACTCGCCACCTTCACGGGCTTGCTGGCCGCGATGGCACCGGCGGTGCGTGCCGCGAAGCTCGATCCGCTGGAGGCGATCCGTGGCTGACGAGCTCCTGAAGCTCGAGGGTGTCTGCAAGGCCTACAATGTCGGCCTGCCAATCGAGGTCGAGGTGCTGCACGATATCGATCTTCAGCTTGATCATGGCGAGTTCCTGGCGCTGATCGGCCCGTCCGGCTCGGGCAAGAGCACCCTGCTCAATATCGTCGGTTTGCTCGATCGGCCGACGTCCGGCCGGCTTCTGATCAAGGGGCGGGATACGGCATTGCTCGGTGATGACGAACTCACGCGTCTGCGAGGTCACACCATCGGCTTCGTGTTTCAGTATCATCTGCTGATCTCGGCGTTCACCGCGCGCGAAAATATCATGATGCCGCTGCTGGTAGATCGTGGCTTTCCAGCCGCGGATATCGAGGCGCGGGCTGATCATCTGCTGGTCCAGGTCGGTCTGGAAAAGTTTGGGAGCAATCTGGCCAACAACTTGTCGGGCGGTCAGCAGCAGCGGATAGCGGTGGCCAGAGCGCTTGCCATGAACCCGGATCTCGTGTTGGCGGACGAGCCGACCGGCAACCTCGATACGAAGTCGGCCGATGCCATCTTTGAGCTGATGCGGCGAGTCAACCGGGAGAGCGGCACGAGCTTTCTACTCGTCACCCATAACCTCGACCTTGCGCGCCGCTGTGACCGCATCATCCAGGTGATCGACGGCCGGATCGCGGATCATTGAATTCAGTTTCCCCTCGTTGGCACATCGCGGTTTTGACGTGAATCAAGCCGAGACCCTCGGCTCTGGTTACCATTGAACCTCTGGTCGACGCCGATGGGAGCAGCAGGTGGAGCCCGATAACGTTTCGCGCAAGCAGGCCATAGCGATGGGCCTGATTTTCGTGGGTGGTATGCTGCTCGTGGTCCTGCAGTTTGTCTTGTCGACGTACAATTCAATCGAGGCCATTCCCTATAGTCAATTTGAGCAATTGCTCGCCCAGGAAAAGGTCGCCGAGGTTTCCGTCGCTCCAGATACCATCAATGGAAAATTGAAGGAGCCTCTCCCCAGCGGAAAATCCGCATTCGTTACAGCGCGGGTCGATATGGCCTTGGCTGACCGGATTGGAGCAAAGGGAGCAAGTGTTACTGGCGTTCCCGGAAACGGCCTTTTGCAAACATTGCTATCCTGGATCTTCCCGGTCATCGTCTTCTTCGTGATTTGGTTCTGGGTCGGTCGCGGCATGACCGGTCGGCAGGGCTTCGGAGGGCTCATGGCGATCGGTAAGTCCCGTGCTAAGGTCTACGTCGAGAATGACATCAAGGTCACCTTTGCGGATGTGGCCGGAGTGGAGGAGGCGAAGTTTGAACTCCAGGAGGTGGTCTCGTTCCTCAGGGACCCCGGGAGTTACGGCCGGTTGGGCGCGCATGTGCCGAAGGGAATCTTGCTGGTGGGACCGCCAGGGACCGGAAAGACCCTGCTTGCCCGCGCCGTGGCGGGGGAAGCCGGCGTCCCGTTCTTCTCGATCTCAGGCTCGGAATTCGTCGAGATGTTCGTTGGGGTTGGTGCTGCGCGCGTTCGGGACCTGTTTGAGCAGGCCCGCAAAGCGGCACCTTGCATCATTTTCGTCGACGAACTCGACGCGCTGGGACGAAGCCGCGGACCGATGTCGTTCGGGAGCCACGACGAGAAGGAGCAGACCCTTAATCAGCTGTTGTCCGAACTCGACGGCTTCGATCCGAGCGCCGGCGTCATTTTGCTGGCCGCGACCAACCGACCCGAGATCCTGGATCCCGCGCTGCTGCGGGCGGGGAGATTCGACCGACAGGTTCTCGTCGACCGTCCCGACAAGATCGGGCGCGTTGCCATTCTCAAGGTGCACGTCCGCAAGATCCGCATGGGCAAGGATGTCGACCTCGACAAGGTAGCAGGTCTTACGACGGGGTTCACGGGTGCTGACCTCGCAAATCTCGTCAACGAGGCCGCGATCGCAGCGACCAGGCGGAGCGGCACGGAGGTCGCGTTCACCGATTTTGTCACGGCGATCGAACGGATCGTGGCCGGGATTGAGAAGAAGAGCAGGGTGCTCAGCAAGGACGAGCGGCGGAGGGTTGCCTATCACGAGATGGGCCACGCCCTCGTTGCGGCCAGCCTGCCCGGCGTCGACCCTGTCCAGAAGGTATCGATCATTCCGCGGGGAATCGGTGCACTGGGGTACACCATCCAGCGCCCGACCGAGGACAGGTTCTTGCTTACGACCGCCGAGCTGAAGAACCGCATTGCTGTGCTGATGGGAGGACGCGCGTCGGAGCGCATGATCTTCGACGGAGCCATTTCGACCGGCGCGGCCGATGATCTTCAACGTGCGACCGAAGTCGCAATCGAGATGGTGACCAAGTACGGCATGGATGAGACCGTGGGGCAGCGCACCTACGCCCCAAAGCCGCAGGCCTTCCTCGCGGCGGCGCAGGATGCGGTCGTTGCGGCTGCGGAAGCGACCGGCCGCGAGATCGATCTCGCCGTGCGTAACCTGATCGAGGAGGGTGACCGTTGCGCCCGGGAGATCCTGCTACGACGACGCACCGAGCTCGAAGCCGGTGTTGAACTACTCATCGCAAATGAAACGATAACGTCGGACCAGTTCGCCCCCTTGCGCGGCACGCATAGCAAGGAAAGCGAGCCGGTCGCCGCATGATTGCTGCGGGGAGCGGGCGCGCGCGCAATTTGGGGTGCGTCAAACCCCAATCATTTCTTCTGAGCCTTGCCCATTGGTGCGAATATCTGATTGGCGGGCGGCAGCTGGTCGCTCGGCAGGCCTATCGCGATAAAGCTGCGTTCCAGCGAGGTGTGGCAGGCATTGCAGCCGTCGGTCAGTGCGCGCATGGAGGCGGTGAACCTGCGACCATCCCCAGCGTCGATCGCAGCTGCGATCGAGAGCAGCGGATCCTTCATCGTGGTTACGTTGGTTACCGGAATGCCGGGGTAGAATACGGCAGCTTGGGCCAGACTATCCGTCAACTGGCGCAATTCGTACGCGGCAAGTTCCCAGTTCTTTGACTTGCCCGCGAACCACAGTTTCAGGTGCTGAAGCTGCGCCGCGTTCATAACTTCGACCAGGCGGGGCGTGTATTGTCTGACAGTTGGAGAAGGTTCGAAGTCCGATTGGGCAGTCGCGGATGTGCCAGCGCCTGCCAAGATCGCAAGAGCCAAGCACGAGTTCCGTAGAGTCATTTAACTGGTCTCCAGAAATGTCGTTTCCTTGAGGCAGCTGGTGGGGTGCTCGCCGAAGTCCCTACCAAGTCGGGTCGGAGATGCCGGGCCAATTCCGATCAGGCCTGCCTCGAGCCGCACCACGAGCCCTCATTGCTCCAATGTCTTCAAAAACACCATGAAATCGCCGACCTGATCGGCATCGAAACGAAATTCCGGCATTGCCGGATGCCCCGTGACGATGCCCTCGGCCAAGGCCTCTTGCAGCATCTCGATCGGATATCGTTCGTGTAACGTCCTGAACGGGGGAGCGATTTTGAGAGGGCTGGGGCTGACCTTGTCGGTCGAGTGGCACTTCGCACAATACAGCAGCGCAAGACGCCGGCCTTGTTCGACGCTTGAAGCCGTAGCTGGGCTCGAGGGGAGAAGCAAGTCCGCGGCAAGTATGGCGCCTGCTATCGCACGCACAGTCCTCCTCACATCGTGCTCCATCAATGCGACATCATGACAGGAACAGTCATGCTGCGGAACGTCTCCTGCGTGACACCGCCGAACACCGTTTCCTGAAATCGAGAATGGCCGTAACCGCCCATGACCAGTAGATCGAGGCTTTCATCCGCAGCGATCGAAAGGATGCTCGCTTGCAGATTACTGCGGTCGCATTGAAGTGAAACGGTCTTTGCCGGCAAGCCCTTCCGCGCTAGGTGCGTCAGGAGGCGTTCGGGCGATGCGTCGGGCGGCGCCTCGGATGCATTGAGGGTGATGATGGTCAGAGCGTCTGCCAGGGTGATGAACGGCATCGCGTCCCGTAAGGCGCGGGCGGCAAGGCGACTACCGTCCCAGCAAATACCGACACGTGCCGCCTTAAACGTACCCCGGAAGGTATAAGGAATGAACAGCATGGGCCCGCCCGACTGCAGCAGGAGTTCCTTAGGAAGCTGATTGTCGAACGTCTCGCAATCAGGGTCGCCTTGTGACACGATCGTCAGATCATAGAGGCGAGCCGCTGCCCCAGCTTTCAAGACGATCTCGGCAGTTGTCTCGCTCAGTGCGTATTTCCCGTAGTTGATTCGGGCGTTCTTCGCCTCGATCTCGAAAATTCGCAGCGCAGCTTGGGCGCGTTCCAGCGCACGTTCATACTCGACTTGCAGAGATGCTGCGATGGCCGCGCCGCCTTCCGCCACAAACGGCACATTCGTCGAGGCATATCCTGTTGCAAGTGCATCCAGATGCGCGCCGGCACTGATCGCCAGGGAAACGGACGCATCGATGGCGGGGCGCGGCGAGCGCTCTGTTGGAATATGCACCAGTAGATCCTTGAACATGCGTGCCTCCCGTTTCGGTCTTGCCGTCACAGATCAGCACATGTCGCCGTTGGGAGACTTGACGCACGTCAAAGCGGCAGCAGGAACGCCGGATATCGTCCTAACCGCGCAGGCGGGAGTGCTAAACATGGCGCGGGTGGCATTGGTTACGGGCGGTACCAGAGGCATTGGTGCCGCCATATCGCAAGCGCTTCAGACGGCGGGCTACGGGGTAGCTGCCACCTACGCCGGAAACGCCGAGGCGGCCAAGGCCTTCATGAACCGAACGGGCATCTCGTCCTATCAATGGGACATTGGTGATTTCGATGCTTGCGCCATCGGAGTGAAGTCCGTTGAGACCTCGCTCGGGCCGATCGACGTTCTCGTCAACAATGCCGGGATCGTTCGTGACGCGACGCTTCACAAGATGAGCAGGACGCAATGGGATGCCGTGATCCGCACCAATCTCGACGGTGCGTTCAACATGTGCCGGCAGGTCATCGACGGCATGCGTGCGCGACGATATGGTCGAATCATCAATATCTCGTCGATCAACGGACAAAAAGGCCAGTTTGGTCAGACCAACTATTCTGCGGCGAAAGCCGGCGAGCTTGGGTTCGCCAAGGCGTTGGCGCTGGAAACGGCGCGCCTGGGAATCACGGTCAACGCCATCTGCCCGGGCTATATCCATACCGAGATGCTGGATGCTGTGCCGCGAGACGTTCTGGAGAAGAGCATCCTGCCGCAAATTCCGGTCGGCCGTCTTGGACAGCCAGAAGAGATTGCGCGCGCCGTCGTATTTTTGGCGGCAGAAGAGGCGGGTTTCATCACCGGATCGACGCTGTCGATCAATGGCGGTCAGTACATGATCTGAAGGTCGCCCGACCTACCGCTTTCAACTCGCCAAGACGCTCACTCCCGGGCCTTACAGAATCGAAACTGCGAGGCGCTTGGCAATCTCCGCGGAGACGAGATAAGCGGCCGCGATAGCGAATATCGTCGCCACGAGTGCGGCAGAAGGAGCGGTAAAGCCGAATAGGTGTGCCCATGGGCCGAGCGCAAGTCCCACGCCCAAGATGAGGGCGCCGAAGGACGTTGCGATCAAGATGGCGTGGGGGCGGATTGCGCGCCACGGTCTCCGGCGAGACCTGATTACGAAAATCACCAGGATCTGCGTCGATATTGATTCCACGAACCATCCGGTCTGAAACAGTGCCGCGTCGGCTTCAAATAGCTTGAGAAGAACGGCAAAGGTGACCACGTCAAACAGGGAAGAGACCATTCCCATCACGATCGTGAAGCGAAGGATCTCTGCCATGTTCCAGGTTTCCGGTCGCGCGACGTCTTCATGGTCGACCTCATCGAAAGGAATGCCAACTTCGGAGAGGTCGTAGATCAGGTTGTTCAACAGAATCTGCAGGGGTAGCAGTGGCAGAAACGGAAGAACGATCGAGGCCAAGGCCATCGAAAGCATGTTGCCGAAGTTGGAGCTTGTTCCCATTCGGACATACTTCAGGATGTTGGCAAACGTCCTGCGGCCTTCGCGCACGCCGGCCGCAAGGACTGAAAGGTCGGCAGCGAGCAGGATCATGTCGGCGGCTGCGCGGGCGACTTCGGTCGCGCCCGTGACGGATATGCCGACATGGGCTGCGTGGATCGCCGGGGCGTCGTTGACGCCGTCTCCCATGAAGCCGACCACATGGTTGCGATGGCGGAGTGCGGCAATGATCCGTCGCTTCTGATCAGGATCGATGCGGGCAAACAGATCGATATTATCGACCCGGGCCGCGAGCGCTGCATCGGTGAGCCCGGAGATCTCAACTCCGGTCATGACACGATCCGACTGAAGACCGACCGAACGAGCGACGTGAGAGACGACGGCGCCATGGTCACCCGAGAGTATCTTTACTGCTATGCCCAGCGAGGTAAGAGCTTCAATGGCTGAGGCTGCATCCTGCTTCGGTGGATCAGCGAAGACACAGAACCCAATCATTGTCAGATCCGCCTCGTCGCCAATGGCAATCGTCTGCTGTGCCGGAGAAATGGATCTGACGGCGACAGCTAGAAGCCGAAAGCCGTCCCGGGCATATCGGTCCTGAATATCGCCCATTCTTTTCTGCCAGGCGGAGTCGAGCGGATGGGCCAGACCATCGATGTCCACGGCGACGCAGCGGGCTAAAATGGCTTCCGGAGCCCCTTTTGCGATCAAAATGTGTTCGTCGCCCCGTGCCACCAGGACCGACAGGCACCTCCGCTCGAAGTCGAACGGTACTTCCGAGAGTCGAACCCAGCCATCTATGCCGCCGTCTTTCGCTGAGAGTATCGCCCGGTCGAGCGGACTTCTGACCCCGGCTTGGAAGGTGCTGTTGAGGTACGCGAGGCGCAGAATGCGATCACTAGGTCGCCCTCTCGGATCGACATGCGCGTCAAGCGTGATTGTGGCGTCCGTCAACGTTCCCGTCTTGTCCACACAAAGCGTGTCCATCGCGCCAAGATCGTGAATGGCCGACAGTCGCTTGACGATAACCTTTCGTTCCGCCATGCGCAGAGCGCCTCGGGCGAGCGTTACAGTCATCACCATGGGCAGCAGTTCGGGTGTCAGGCCGACGGCGAGTGCCACCGCAAACAAGAAGGACTCCATCGCAGGACGTTGCGCGACGAGATGCGCCATCAATACGAACAGGGTGAGAAACAGTGTAAGCCGAAGGATCAGCAGTCCAAGCTTTCGGACACCCTCCTCGAGCGATGTTGGCGGCACGTTGGCTGCCAGTGCTGCAGCGATCGCACCAAATCGCGTGCCGCTTCCGGTTTTCACCACCATCATCTCGCCGCCTCCGCCGACAGTGCTGGTTCCGGCGAACAGGGCATTCGTTGCTTCTGCTGGCATGGCCGCGGAGCAGGGGGCATTCGTCTTGAAGGCCGGAAACGGTTCGCCCGTCATCAAGGCCTCATTGACCTGCAATTCATGGGCGTCGAGGACGATGCCATCGGCAGGTATGAGGTCACCGATGCGGAGTTTCACGATGTCTCCGGGGACGAGCGACGTCACCGGTATCGTAACGTCTTTGCCATCCCGGACGACGTCGGCTTGAATGGCGACCGATTCCCGCAACGCGTCGGCCGTCAGTTCGGCGCGATGTTCCTGAACGATGTCCAACGTGAGGGACAGAGACAGCACGGTCGCGATGATTGCGAAACTGCCAATGTCGCCGCTTAGCCCAGATACGAGCGCAGCCGCCAGCAGCATCGCAACCAGGGGGTTCCAAAGGCGTTGGCCGAGTTTGTGCAGGACCGACCGGCGTTGAGAGGAGTCGGCGCGGTTCGCGCCGAAGATCGCCAGGCGCCGGTCCGCTTCGACCTGCGATAGCCCGTTCGAACCGGACCCTAGCGCGCGGCAGAGGACGTCACTTGGTGCTTGCCAGAATTCGGCAGCGGCCAAAGCGTCGGCCGCGCTGGGCTGCTCGATCATCGAAGGCCTCGCCGAGCCGTTGGTCACTAGGCCAGGAAGGTAAGAGGCAGCTCAATCTCCGAGTTGATGCAGCTCAATTCGTTCCCGGACAACGCGGTTAGCTTGCGTGGGGCCAAAGGAGTTCACCATGTCGCCTCCAGCATCCGTCGGCCGTATTCCGGTTGCTTCAAATTCTGACCGGATCCTCGTCGAGCCCATGGCTATCGAGGCACAGACGACAGCGCAGCCGTCCAGCTCCGATGCCGCGGTCGATGACATCGATCGATCCTTCCACGCGGCGCTGGCGCGGTTGACCGGCGGGGTCTCGCCGGCAGCGCTGGCCTTAGCTTTTGCCGATTGGCAGCTGCACCTTCTGGCCTCGCCGGGCAAGCAGGCCAGTCTTGCCGGCCGGGCGATCCAGAATGCGTTTGACCTTGTCGATGCCATGGTACCGAGGCATGCGGTATTCAAGCCTTGGTCCGTGATCCGGCCGCTGGAGAACGATCGCCGTTTCACAGGACCCGATTGGGAGCTGCCATCCTTCAATCTCCTGGCCCAGGCTTTCCTGCTGAACCAACAATGGTGGCATTCGACGACGACCGGTATTCACGGACTGGCCCATTCGAACGCGGCGATCGCCGACTTCGCGCTTCGCCAATGCCTGGATACGGTGGCGCCGACGAATTTTGCCGTCAGCAATCCTGAAGTTCTGCGCAAGATCATGGAGACCGGCGGCGGCAACTTCGTCTATGGCCTGCACAATTTTGTCGAGGATTGGCAGGCCCTGCTCGCTGGCGCAAGGCTCAGGAGCGATCAGACCTATGTGGTGGGTAAAGACGTTGCCATCACGCCCGGCAAGGTCGTCTATCGCAACGAGCTGATCGAGCTCATCCAGTATTCCCCGACGACGCCGACCGTGCGGCCCGAACCCGTTCTGATCGTGCCTGCCTGGATCATGAAGTATTACATTCTCGATCTGACGCCGCGCAATTCTCTCGTCCGTTACCTGGTCGAAAGCGGCTTCACTGTCTTCATGATTTCGTGGAAGAACCCAACGCCACAGTATCGCAATTTCGGTCTCGAAGATTACCGCGAGCTCGGAGTGGATGCCGCGATCACGACCATCAACTCGCTTCGGCCTGGACAGGCGATTCACGCCGCCGGCTATTGCCTCGGCGGTACCCTGTTGTCGATCGCGGCGGCCCGGCTGGCCCGCGAGCGGCCCGACTGCCTGCGAACGGTGACGTTGCTCGCGGCGCAAACCGATTTCACGGAAGCCGGCGAGCTCACCTTGTTCATCAATGAAAGCCAGGTCGCGTTCCTGGAGGACATGATGTGGCGGCAGGGGCTGCTCGCAACGGCACAGATGGCAGGGGCCTTTCAGATGTTGCGGACAAATGACCTGCTTTGGTCGCGCGTCGTGCGGGACTATCTGATCGGAGAGCGGGCCGCGCCAAGCGAGCTGATGTCGTGGAACGCCGATGCCACGCGCATGCCCTACCAAATGCATTCAGACTATTTGCGGCGCCTGTTCCTCAACAATGATCTCGCCGAGGGACGCTATCAGGTCAATGGCAGGCCAGTCTCGCTCGCGGATCTGCACATACCGATGTTTGTCGTCGGCACGTTGCGCGACCATGTCGCGCCGTGGAAGTCGACGTACAAGATGAACTTCCTTGCCGATGCAGACGTCACCTACGTTCTGACGAGTGGCGGACACAACGCCGGCATTGTCGCACCGCCAGGCGAAGAGGGGCGCAGCTACCAGGTGTGCACAAAGAAGGCTCATGATCCGTATCTCGGTCCGGACGAATGGATCAAGTGCGCGCCGTCTCACGAAGGATCGTGGTGGACGGAGTGGACGCGATTTCTCGCCGCGCATTCCGGTCAGTTTGTTCCGAGCTCCTTGGCGGCAGATTCGGGACAGAAGAGCGCGGCCTCGGATGACGCGCCGGGCTCTTATGTGCTCGAGCAGTAGACGCGGGGGTCACGGCTGCAAAACCGCCGCGCCAGTCAGCTTGCCCGCCCTCAGACGGGCAAGCGCTTCATTGGCCTCGACGAGCGGGAATACAGTCGTGTGCGTCTGGATATTGATCTTTGCGGCGGCGGCGAGAAAATCGATGCCGTCGCTTCGCGTGAGGTTCGCAACCGATACGATCTGCCGTTCGCCCCAAAGGATACGATAGGGGAACGTCGGAATGTCGGACATATGAATGCCGGCGCAAACAACGCGACCGCCCTTGTGCACCGCGCGCAGGGCAAGCGGCACCAACGCTCCGACCGGCGCGTAGATGATGGCGGCATCGAGTTCGGTCGGCGGAACGTCCTCTGAAGCGCCGGCCCAGTCGGCGCCGAGCGAAAAGGCAAGTTGCCGCGCTTCCTTGTCGTCGCCACGGGTGAAGGCGTAAACTTTCCGTCCCTGTGAGCGGGCCATCTGCGCGACGATATGGCCGGCCGCGCCAAAGCCATAAATGCCGAGCGTCTTGCCGTCGCCGGCCATCACAAGGGATCGCCAGCCGATCAGCCCGGCGCAGAGCAGGGGTGAAAGGGCGGCGTCCTCGCCGTGCTCGCCGAGTGGAAAGCAATATCGGGCATCGGCGACGAGGTGGCTGGCAAAGCCGCCATCGCGCGTGTAGCCGGTGAATTCAGGGCGATCGCACAGATTTTCCTTGTCGGTGCGGCAATAAATGCACTCACCGCAGGTGAAGCCGAGCCATGGAACACCTACGCGCATGCCCAGCTCCAGCTCGTTGACGCCCGCACCGAGTGCATCGATGCGGCCCACGACTTCATGCCCCGGGATAATCGGATAGGAAATGTCGGGTAACTCGCCATCCACCACGTGCAGGTCAGTCCGGCACACGCCGCACGCGCTGACCTTGACGCGGACCTCGCCGGGGCCGGGGACCGGGTCGGGGCGTTGCTGGAATGTCAACCGCTCGCCGCGCGCGGAGAGAACCATCGCGTACATGTCGCATTCCCGCGGCTCGTCGTGCGTCGTCCGGTCTTGTCTCGCCGGATCTGGAAGTCAGTGTGCGCCGTTCGCTACGCCAGCGCAACATCCGACTTCCCACAGGTTCGCGGCGCACGAGGATGAATCAGGCGTCGAGATTGTGCAGGCGCTGGCGGTTGCGCAGCACAATCTGGCGGGCGCCAGAGAAACCGAGAATGCCCTGTGCGTGCAGCTGTGACAGCGCGCGGGACACGGTCTCGAGGGTGAGGCCGAGATAGTCGCCGATGTCGCGGCGGCACATCGGCAGTGCCATCATGCCCGCGACGGCGAGACGGCGGTCCATTTCGAGCAGAAAGGTCGCGACGCGCTCCATCGCGGTCTTGCGTCCGAGCAGCAGCATGTGGTTTTCGGCGTGGCGCAGCTCCGAGGCGGTCATTGTCCAGAGCTTGTGGGCGACCTGGGCGTCGGTGCCGGAGGCCTTCTCAAGGCTCGCGCGCTTCACCAGGCGCACCGTGGTGTCGATGATGGCCTCGGCGGCGAGCCGATGGCTGGCGCCGGATTCCAGACCGAACACGTCGCCGGGAAGGTGAAAGGCGCCGATCTGGCGGCGGCCGTCGGAAAGAAGCTTGTAGCTGCGCACCGCACCGGTGATGACCTGGTAGACATATTCGGCCGGCTCATCCTCGCCGTAAATCTCCTCGTCCTTGCGGTACGAGAATTCGGTGGCGACAAGGCCGACATGGCCGGGGATCGCGCCGAGCCGATCGGCGACGGGATGGAGGGTAACGGCAACCTTGCTGCCGCTGATCGGAGTGTTGATTGCCTTGGTGTCGAGTGACTGGGTCAGCATCTGAGCCATCTCCGTTGTGATGACCGATGCTTACGCCGGAACGAGGCGCGGGAAAATTTCGAACGATATCTTAAGGGGCTCTACTTACGTAGAATCCCGCAGGTCAGCCTAAAGGTGCTTCTGATGGGACCGCACGCATGATGCGGGGCGGCCCAACTGCCGATGTTGCCGATCTCCGTCATTTTGTCTTCCGCTGCGCGCCATCCGCTAGGGGGGTGCAACAGGCGGCTTCCGCAGGCTCTTGACTGCGATCGCAACTAGCGGCGTGAGAAGCGGGAGCAGGCCGCTCAGCGGGTGGTGGATCGTTCCCGTCACTTGAGCGTGGAGCGCGCGCGCCTCGAGCTGAATGGCTTCGATTGCTGCACCATGGATTTCATTGGCGAGCTCGATCTCGCGTCCTGACGGCGGCCGCCTCGCGACGAGGAACAGCATTGCCGCGATGCCGAAATTGATGGTGCCGAGAACGGCCGCCGCGACGATTGCGCTCCAGATCTGGACCAGGGCGAAATAGGCCGACAATTCCAGCATCAGCAGACCGAAGGTGGCGATCAGCGCTGCGAAAGTCCGCAGGCCGAGCCCGATCAGGAGGTGCCGCAGTCTGATGTCGGCGATGATCCTGTCGGTGCGCCAGAGCACGCGCAGGTGTTTGATGATATTTTCCGTAGCCACCTAGTGTCTCCTCAGCATGAATCCGACGACGACGCCAAGTGCGAACGCCGAAGCGAGCGACGCCGCCGGACGCTCTGCGAGGAGGCTATGGAGCTCCTCTTGCTCCTCACTGACGGTCTCGCCGAGTTCGGTCAGCGCGGCCTTGATCTGGTCGGCCAAGGCCTCGACACGGTCTTCCGGCGCATTGAGCGTCTGCTCCCCGGCCTTGTTCAGCAGCTGCGTAACATCGATCTTCATCGCGTGCAGTTCGTCGGTCATGCTGCCGGTGTCGAACATTGGCGGCCTCCATTGAATGGAAGAAGCCTATGCGAGCCGGTTCGTGAGCGATTGATTTGCGTCAACGGCGTGTTCCCGGTTTGACGCAGGTCAATCCAGGTGCGTGGCGGCGACCTAGAAACCTAGACGGATCAGGAGCGATCCCGTGAGGATGCAAGCGTGAACTCGGAACCAATGCTGCTGACGACGCCGTCTGGCGACGGGCTCGAACTGCGGCCCGAGGGGTCATGGATCGCCGCCAACGTGTCGAGGCTCGAAGCGCTCTCTCTAGCGGCAAGAGCGGCTGTCGATCGATCGAAGGCAGTGACGCTTGATATGGCCGGTGTCAGCGAACTCGACACGCTCGGCGCCTGGCTTCTGGAGAAACTGTCGCGTCGGGCAGAATCCTCCAGCCGATCGGTCGAGGTGGTCGGAATAGCCGACAATTTCGCCGGCCTGTTGGACGAAGTGCGTCAGGTCAACCGGCACAATCCACTGCCGACACCTATGCCCAACCCGGTTCTGCACGGGCTGCACGATCTCGGCAAGTCCACGGTCGATGCGCGGGAGGACATCAGGATCTTCCTTCAGATGCTCGGCGCACTGTTCATGTCTGTGGCGGGGGTCCTACGCCGCCCGCGGTCGTTGCGGCTGACGTCACTGGTCTACCAGCTCTACCGCATCGGCTGGCAGGCGATCCCGATCGTCATGCTCATCACTTTCCTGATCGGCGCGATCATCGCGCAGCAGGGCTTTTTTCATTTCCGCCGGTTCGGCGCGGAGTCCTACACGGTCGACATGGTCGGCATCCTCGTGCTGCGCGAGTTGGGCGTGCTGATCGTTGCGATCATCGTCGCTGGCCGTTCGGGAAGCGCATACACCGCCGAGCTCGGTTCCATGAAGATGCGCGAGGAGATCGATGCGCTCTCGACCATGGGGCTCGATCCGGTCGACGTCCTGATCCTGCCGCGGGTGGCCGCCCTCGTGATTTCATTGCCGATCCTCGCCTTCATGGGCTCGATCGCGGCGCTCTATGGCGGCGGGCTGGTCGCGCAGTTTTACGGCGACATGGGCCCGGCAATCTACATTGCGCGCCTGCATGAGGCCATTTCCGTCACCCATTTCGAGGTCGGCATCCTGAAAGCGCCGTTCATGGCGCTGGTGATCGGGATCCTCGCCTGCAGCGAGGGATTGCGCGTCAAAGGCAGCGCCGAATCGCTTGGCAGGCAGACGACGACCTCGGTGGTGAAGTCGATCTTTCTGGTGATCGTTCTCGACGGCCTGTTCGCGATCTTTTTTGCCTCGATCGGAATGTGACGATGTTGGATTCAGTGCAGGAGCCTGCGATCCGCGTCCGTGACCTCGTGGTCCGCTTCGGTCGGCAGACCGTGCTGGACAATCTGTCGCTTGACGTCCGCCGCGGGGAAATCCTGGGACTGGTCGGAGCGTCCGGCGGCGGCAAGTCGGTCCTGATGCGCACCATCATCGGGCTCGTCCCGCGGCGAGGGGGCACTATCGAAGTCATGGGACAGCCGATCGGCAGTGCGCACGACCGCAGCGCACATGGCGCGGCCGGCACATGGGGCATCTTGTTCCAGCAGGGCGCGCTGTTCTCCTCGCTGACGGTCCGGCAGAATGTCCAGTTCCCGCTACGCGAAAACCTCGTCCTGTCTCAGGATCTGATGGATGAAATCGCGATCGCTAAGCTTGAGATGGTTGGGCTGCGGGCGGAGGACGCCGACAAATATCCGTCCGAGCTGTCCGGCGGCATGACCAAACGCGTTGCGCTGGCACGCGCCCTGGCGCTCGATCCGCCGATCCTGTTCCTGGACGAGCCGACCTCCGGTCTCGATCCGATTGCGGCCGGTGACTTCGATGCCCTGATCCAGACCTTGCAGAAGACCCTGGGGCTCACTGTGCTCATGGTGACCCATGATCTCGCAAGCTTGACCACAGTCTGCGACCGCGTCGCGGCGCTGGCCGACGGCAAGATCGTGGCGATCGGTCCGATGCGCGAACTTCTTCAATCCGAGCATCCCTGGGTGCGAGCCTATTTCCACGGCAAGCGTTCCCAGATGCTGCAACCCCACATGAGATGAGACATGGAAACCCGCGCTCCCTATGTGTTGATCGGCGCCTTCGTGCTGGCTGCGATCCTTGCGGTCTTCGGCTTCGTCTATTGGCTGAACAATACGGGCGGCATTGGGCCTCGCACGACCTATCGGGTACAGTTTCAGGGGCCGGTGCCCGGCCTCCTGGTCGGCGCCGGCGTGTTGTTCAACGGCATCCGGGTCGGCGAGGTCACAGAACTGGGTCTCACCCAGGACAATCCGCGTTTCGTCAATGCGACGATTTCGGTCGCGTCTGCGACCCCCGTGCGGGCCGACACGAGGGTTGGCCTCGATTTCCAGGGGCTGACCGGCGTGCCGGTGGTGGCGCTGGAAGGCGGCACGAGCGTCGCCAAATCGGGCGAGGTAGTGACCTTGATCGCCGACGCCGGGGCGGGGCAGAGCGTGACCCAGGCCGCGCGCGATGCGCTGCGGCGGGTTGACACTGTACTAGCTGAGAACTCTGGTCCGCTGAAGGATACGATAGCCAATGTTAGGACCTTCTCGGACGGACTGGCGCGCAACACAGGCAAGCTCGACGGCATCGTCGCGGGGCTGGAAAGAATGACCGCGGGCGGAGCGCAAGGTCCGAAGGTCACTTATGATCTACATGCTCCAAGAGATCTCGGATTGGCAGGAAAGGCCCTGACCGCTTCATTGGCGGTTCCGGAGCCCACTGCCGTTGCAATGCTGCAGACGCAGCGCATGTTATTTGCCCCGGGCTACGACAATGCAGGCTTTGCCGATTTCCTGTGGGCCGATAGCGTTCCAAAGCTGCTACAGGCGCGGCTGATCGACAGCTTTGAGAATTTCGATATCGCACATGCTCCCTTGCGTACCGCCGATTTGAGCCAGGCTGACTACCAGCTCTTGATCGATATCAGGCGCTTTGGCATCTCCACGGACACCCCGCAGGTCGAGATCGAATTCTCCGCGAGGATCGTTGACAAGGAGGGCAAGGCAATAGCATCGCGGTTGATGGAAGCGAACGAGAAGCTCGAGAAGATCGAGCCAGCCGCCGCAGTCGCGGCATTCGATGTGGCATTCGCACGAATCGTGAAGAGCCTGATCAGTTGGACGGTATCATCAGTGGTGAAAACCTAGCTCGCTCTCCGCGGATAGGGCGAGCGAAGTCCACCACAATTCGTCGAGACAGACCAACCACGGAAGGATGCGAGCCACCACCCGGACACGTCCGTCAGCAGAATCATAATCGTAGAGCGTCCAGTGCACGACCTCCGATGACAGTCTCTGCCAGGGCTGGGAATGCGACGCTTGTCTTGATGAGGATCAATTGGTCGGGCTGGACGAGGCTTAGCTTGGCGGGCAAGGAGAACTCAGATGGCCATCAAGGACGTCTTTTTGCCGCTGGTCGATGAACCCACCGCCCCGGCGCTTGCTGCAATCGAGAAATGCGTGGCCGTCGCAGCCCATCTAGGCGCGAGGATCACAGCGGTTGCAGCTGAACAAGACATAGTGGCGCGACCGAAAGTGGTGATCTCCGCCGACCTGGACAATGCCGCAGAAACTGAAGCCTTTCGCAGTGTCACAGATGCGAGAAGTCTTCTGAAGGCGTTCGAGAGCGGCGCTTCGCGCGTCGGAGTCCGGGCCGCAAGCCGTTTGCGTAAAGTTGCGCCACAAATGGTTGCGCCGGTCCTGGCAGAATGCGCAAGATTCAGTGATCTCACGTTGATACCCGTCAAATCACACGACAGCCGGACGGAAGCAATCGTCGAGGCGTTGCTGTTCGAATCCGGTCGTCCCCTTCTCCTCTGTCCGGAGGACCGCGCGGGCGAATTGCGGCCGACCTTCGACGATGTCATGATCGCCTGGGACAGTTCGGCGCGTGCGGCTAGGGCAGTCGGTGATGTATTGCCGATCCTTCAGGAGGCGAACTCGGTTCGGCTGGTCACTGTCACGGATGAGAAGAGCGATGCCATCATGCAGTCCGGAGCGCAGGTGCTCGATCACCTCAGGGAACATGACGTCTCTGCGGAATTTGAAACCGTGCCGATCGACGGTAGCTCGATCGGCAAGGTGCTCGCGAACTGGGCACACCTTAACGGGATCGACATTATCGTGATGGGGGCCTACCGCCATTCTCGGCTCAACGAGAACATCTGGGGCGGCGTCACCAAGACCATCCTCGGCAAGCCGCCGTGCTGGGTTATGATGTCGCATTAGGGGCGCCAAGCCTCGTCGCGAAGCAGGATCCAGCCCGCGGCCCTCGCCCACACGAGGATCGACGTTGACGTCGACTTACCGTCTGGACAATTTTGCTGTCGCCTCGTTCGGCGGCGCTCGTCGGGTCCAGCCCTCGCCAGGTTTCTGTTGGCCGCGGCGATGAAAGGCTTGGCGGACCGGCCGCCAGCGCCTCGAGGCGCCTTTCTGCAAGGATTTCGGCGCCGGGTCAGGGCCGATTTGGCCCTCGCAGGGCGACCTGTTCGGCGGGCATGGCGCCAAAGCCTGACAACTCCACGGCCAATGACCGACCGCCCGGGCGTTCCACCAGAGAGCCCCGGCAATCGGCGCCGGTCTCGCGATGTGCTACCTAGCGATATCGCCTCGGTCCGGAGACTCGATGCAACCTCCTCGTCCAGCCCTGCTTCGACACACGCTGATCGCAATATTCGCACTCGCGGCGATCGGGGCGGCGGGTTGGCTGGCTTACGTTCTGGCGCTCGATGCCGGCTTTGCGCGCATGCAGCGCGAGGCCAATGACCGGCTTGCGCTGATTGCCAGCACCTTCGATGCGACGGTCGCGCGCTATCGCTATCTGCCGGCGGTGCTGTCGCTCGCCGATCCCATCCGTGAGCTTTATCGCAGTCCAAGGGACGCCGCGGCGATCGCCGCCGCCAATCGCTACCTTCAATCCCTCAACCAGCGTGCGCGATCCGCGGAGCTATATGTGCTCGACAGTACCGGCCTCGCGCTGGCAGCGAGCAATTTCGACCAGGAGTCGAGTTTCGTCGGGCACGGCTACGCGTTCCGCGGCTACTTCGTCGATGCCATGCGCTTCGGCGAGGGCCATTATTACGCCGTCGGTGCAACGACCGGACAGCCCGGCTATTTCCTGTCGCATCGGATCACCGAGGGCGGCAAGACCCTCGGCGTCGCCGTGGTCAAGATCGATCTCTCCGCGCTCGAGGCCGAGTGGGCGCGTGCGGGCGACCTCGTGGCGATGGAGGATGAGAACGGCGTGATCTTTCTCGCCAGCCGCGAGGACTGGAAATATCGCCCGCTGGTGCCGGTCCCCGCCGCGCGCCTCGCAGAGCTGAACGCCGTGCAGCAATTCGGTCAGGCCGTCGACCCGGCGCCGGTCTTCGTGCCCAAGGGCAATCGTCAGCGCATCCAGATCGGTCACGCGCGCGGCCGCGGCGATATCGAGCTCGGTGAGTACGCGCTTCAGATCCGTCCCGGCGACCAGGGCTGGAAGCTGCTGCTGTTCTCTGACGTGGTGGACGCCAGGCGCAACGCGGCGACGGTCGCGATCGCCGGCATGTTCGCCCTCATCGCGTCGCTGCTGGTGGTGCTGGTTGCCTATCAGCGGCGTCAGGTCGTCAGGGCCAAGCTCGACGCGCATGACGTTCTCGAGCGACGGGTAGCCGAGCGCACGGAGGAGCTGCGCCGCACCCTCGAAAGCCTCGTGCAGAGCGCCAAGCTCGCCAGCCTCGGTCAGGCGCTTGCCGGTGTCGCGCACGAGATCAACCAGCCGCTGGCGGCGCTGATCACGTACCTCGCGAGCAGCCGCGTCCTGCTCCGCCGCAACGAGGTCGATCGGGCGGCCGCAAACCTCGATCTGATGTCGTCGATCGCCGAGCGCATGAAAGCGCTGATCGATCATTTGCGGACGTTCGCGCGCAAGGAGACCGGCACGCGCAGCGCCGTCGCGCTCGCGCCCGTCATCGACAATGCGGTCCGCCTGCTGCACTACCGCATCGACCACGAGCAGATCGAGGTGGAGCGCCTCGCGCCTGCCGAGCCGCTCCATAGCCTCGCCAACCCGATCCGGCTCGAGCAGGTCGTGGTCAATCTGTTGTCGAATGCGATCGATGCCATGCGCGGGTCCGACCGGCGGGTGCTCCGGGTCGCGCTCTGCAAGGAAGGCACCAGTGCCATGATCGAGGTCGGCGACACCGGCGCCGGCATCCCACCCGAGCACCTCAAAGCGCTGTTCGATCCGTTCTTCACCACCAAGGAGACCGGCGAGGGGCTTGGCCTCGGGCTCTCGATCTCGTACGGGATCGTCAGGGAATTCGGAGGAGATATCTTGGTGGACAGCGCGCCGGGCAAGGGCTCGACTTTCAAGGTCGTCATCCCGCTCATGGATATCGCGCCGGGTGCGCAGCGGCAGGAATTGCAGGCATGAGCGGCTCCGTGCTCGTCGTCGACGACGAGGAGATCGTCCGCAATTCGGTGCGGCAATGGCTGGAACTCGGCGGCTTCACGGTCCGCGCCGCGGCCGGCGCCGACGAGGCCATGCGCCTGGTGAAAGACCTCCCGCCAGACGCCGTCCTGACCGATTTTCGCATGCCGCAGCGATCCGGCCTTGAATTGATGGGCGACATTCACCGCGCCGACCCGGACATTCCCGTGGTGCTCCTGACCGCGCATGGCGACGTGCCGCTGGCGGTGGCCGCGATGCGCGACGGCGCCTACGATCTGTTGCAGAAGCCTCACGATCCCGAGCTGCTCTCGGCGGTCATGACGCGCGCGGTCGAGCGGCGGCAGCTGAAATTGCAGCTTCGCCAGCTCGCAGATCGTCTCGCCGCGCCCGGCGCGATCGATGCGCGCCTGATCGGCCTGCCAGGCCGACGCAAGCGGTGCGGGCCAGCGTGCTCGAACTCGCCGGCCATGATCGCGACGTGATCATCACCGGCGAGACCGGGACCGGCAAGGAGGTGGTGGCGCGGGCTCTGCACGATTTCGGGCCGCGCGCGAACGCCCCCTTTGTCGCCGTGAACTGCGCTGCGATTCCGGCCGAGCTGTTCGAGAGCGAATTGTTCGGCCATGAGGCCGGCGCCTTCACCGGCGCACGTGGCCCGCGCATCGGGAAATTCGAGCACGCCCATGGCGGCACGCTGCTGCTGGACGAGATCGAGAGCATGCCGCTTCCGTTCCAGGCCAAGATCCTGCGCGCCCTCCAGGAGCGCACGATCGAGCGGGTCGGCTCCAACAAGCTCCTGCCCGTCGATGTTCGCGTGGTCGCCGCCGCCAAGGACGATCTCGCGGCCGCGAGCCGCCAGGGACGCTTTCGCTCCGACCTCTATTTCCGGCTTGCGGCGGCGGAGATCCACCTGCCGGCGCTGCGCGAGCGCGGCAACGACGTCCTGCTGCTGTTCGAGCATTTTGCCGCCGCTGCTGCCAGGGGCGCTGGTCGCGCGCTGTCGCCGCTGCGGGCGGACGATCTCGATGCGCTGCTCGCCCATGACTGGCCGGGCAATGTGCGCGAGTTGAAGAACGTTGCCGAGCGCTACGCGCTGGGGCTCGCGGCGACCGGCCGCAGCGTTGCCGAGATCCTTCGGCGCGGCGAGCCGGGAGCGCCGCAGCGGACGCTCGCCGATCGTGTCGCGGCCTATGAACGCGCGCTGATCGAGGCCGCCTTGCGCGAGCACGACTGGTCGATTGCCGCCGTCACCGAGGAGCTCGGCGTGCCGCGCCGGACGCTGAACGAGAAGATGGCGAAATACGCGTTGGCGCGGCCCGGCCGCAAGGAGCCCTGAGCCGGGAAGCCGTCGGCGGAAATCCGCTGATGGCGGCCGTCGCATCGGCGGATTCTTGCCGATGCCTTGGCCCTCGCGAGGCGATCCTCCTCGAAGATCTACCCTATTTCCAGCAGCTTTCCGTATTTCCGACGCGCCCCTCACGCTTGGCATGGCCGTTGCTGGAGCAGCGACGAAACCATCCGGTTTTCCAATAAATCAGCGGAGGAATGTCGTGAGTTCACAGGAAGCCTCAATTCAAACTGTCGGCGCACCCGTCACGGAGAGGCGCGCGAACACCGCCGACATGAAGCGCCGGCTGCGCGCGATCTTCGTCGGCTCGGTCGGCAATCTCGTCGAGTGGTACGATTTCTACGCTTATGCGGCGTTCTCGCTCTATTTTGCCAAGGCGTTTTTCCCTGACGGCGACGAGGTGGTGCAACAGCTCAACGCGGCGCTGCTGTTCGCGGCGGGCTTTCTGGTGCGCCCGCTCGGTGGCTGGCTGTTCGGCTATCTCGCTGATCGCCACGGCCGGCGCAATGCGCTGACACTGTCTGTCGTGATGATGTGCTTCGGCTCGCTGATCATCGCGGTGACGCCGACCTATGCCTCGATTGGCCTGGCCGCTCCCATCGTCCTCGGCCTTGCGCGAGTCCTGCAGGGGCTGAGCCTGGGCGGCGAGTACGGCACCAGCGCCACCTATCTCAGCGAGGTCGCCGACGAGAGGAATCGCGGCTTCTACTCCAGCTTCCAGTACGTGACGCTGATCGGCGGACAGCTCTGCGCCATCCTCGTGCTGCTTCTCCTGCAGAAGGTGTTTCTCTCGACCGACGAGATCCGCGCCTGGGGCTGGCGCGTGCCGTTTGCGTTCGGCGCCGTGCTCGCGGTCGTCGCTGCACTGATGCGCAGCAACCTTCACGAGACCGATGCCTTCAGGAGCAGCCAGGGTGCGACGAAGAGATCAGGCTCCATCCGCGCATTGCTGAACTATCCGCGCGAGCTGATGCTGGTGGTGGGCTTGACCATGGGCGGCACGGCGGCGTTCTACACCTACACCACCTATATGCAGAAATTTCTCCGTCTCTCGGTGAAGCTGACCGACGATCAGACCACCATGGTGACGGCGGGCAGCCTCGTCTTCGCGATGGTGCTGCAACCGGTCTATGGTGCGATATCCGACCGCATTGGGCGCAAATGGCTGCTGATCGGCTTCGGTGTGTCGGGCACGGTGTTCACCATCCCCCTGTTGACGTCACTGCAGGCCGCTCACGATGCATTTTCGGCGTTCCTGCTGATTGCCGCCGCCTGGATGATCGTATCGGGCTACACCGCGATCAATGCGGTGGTGAAGGCCGAGCTGTTTCCGACCAGCGTCCGCGCGACGGGGGTCGGGGTGCCCTATGCGCTGACGGTCTCGATCTTCGGCGGCACCGCCGAATCGATTGCGTTGTGGTTCAAGTCCGTTGGTCACGAAAGCTGGTTTTACTGGTACCTGACCGGCTGCATCGCAGTGTCGCTGCTGGTCTACCTGACGATGCGTGACACGAGGACGATGTCTGCGATGAACCGCCACGAATAGGTATGTTCAGGCAAACGGCGCGGCCGAGATCGACCGCGCCGTCCTGAGCTTCCAGTACAGAGCGTCAGTACTCGTCTGGTGCGAACGCGCGACATCATCTGCGCGCCACCAATACCCCCACCAGGAACGCCACCATCAAAGATGGCAGCGGGGCCTCACGCACCATGCCGCGAACGATGTCGGACCAGTGCTGATCCGGAACGAGTCTCGGCGACCTGACTTCGGCGACCGGCTTGATACCCCACTCTGACGCGAGGTCGGCGATTTCGCTTGAGGCCAGGCGCACGCCGTCACGCACACGGAAGATCGCCGCATCCGCACGGTCGCGGGGCGCAAGCGGCATCACCGTCGCAATCGCTGTGCGCAACGTCATCTCGCCGTAGCCTTGCAGCCGTACCAATTCCTCGGGGTCGGAGGTCATGCGATTGTTTCCTCACAGCGCGAAGTGGCGCGCGATGGTGAAAACCATCGTCGCACACAGGACCAGCGTGGAAACCGCGCCGGCCACACCGCGTGCGAGATGGGCTCGCGTCAGGTGCCTGGTCATGATTCTGCTCCATGCTCACCATGGAAATGGCCGGGCTGGATGTTGGTTCCTTGAGCCGAGCCGAATCATCGAGGCCTGACTACTTCCGCAGCAATTCCCCCAGCGCCGCCGTCGCCTCCGCGCAGCGGATGTCGTCGATCTCCCGCGACAGGCTGAGCGCGCTGGATTTCAGCTCGTCGATCTTCCAGCTTTCCGGATGCTGCTTTTCGAGCTGGCTGAGACGCTTATTCAAATCGTCCAATTTCGACTGAAGCTGCCCGATGCTGGCGGCCCCATTCACGTTCCAAACGCGCTGTGCACGCATTCTCATTCCCCTGATAGTCTCACGGCCTTGTGAGCAGGGTTCGTGGCGGCAATGGGCGTTTCTTTTGTCCAGTCTTAGATCGTCTGGAACCGTTGCAGATCGGCAACGAAAGCGGCGGTGCGCACCGCGCGGCAGCTGCCTCGTCCTCCCTGGAATATTCCATTTTGCCGAAATTTGGAGGGGCGCGGCGGTGATCAGATCAGCCAAAAGCTCGGGCGAACGGCGCTCGGAGTGGTTCCGAGGACGGAATTCACAACGTCGTGTCTTTATTCGGAAACGATCATTTCCTAATATGTCACAATGCAAAAAGCCGTCGCAAAATCCGAGCCATCGGTCCATCCGCCCGGCCGGCCCCGGGAGTTTGACATGGATACCGCGCTGGACGGTGCCATCAGGGTATTTTGCGAGCGCGGCTATCATGCCACCTCGATTGGAGACCTCACCGCGGCCATGCGCCTTGCGACGGGCAGCGTCTACAAGGCCTTTCGCGACAAGCATGCCGTTTTCCTGGCCGCGTTCGAGCGTTACGTCGCGGTGCGTGGGGAGCAAACCCGCAGGGCGGCCGCGCGCGGTGCGAACGGCCGCGACAAGGTGCGCCGTGTGCTCCTGTCCTATGTCGAGCACTCCCAGGGCAGCGAGGGACGCCGCGGCTGCATCGTGGTCGGCAGTGCGATCGAGCTGTCGGCGGTCGATCCGGTGATGCGTGCGCGCGTCACGGCGCAGCTCAAGACCAACGAGGCCTTCCTCGCCGGTCTGATTCGCGAAGGGCAGGCTGACGGCTCGATTGCCCACCATGTCGAAGCCGACGACACCGCGCGGCTGATGATCTGCGTGACGCAGGGCCTGCGCGTCGTCGGCAAGGCACGCGTGCCGCTCGACGGCGAACGCCTGGTCGGCGTCGCGATGAAGCTGCTTGCCTGAATTTTTGCCAAATTAGGAAATGAACGTTTCCTATATGAGGAAATCGGAGACGCTGCAATGACGATGAATGCCACGATCGACGCCACGCCCGGGAGGGATGCGGTGTCGCAGCGACTGACCTTCGTGCTCGCCGCGGCCTGTGGCATGGTCGCCGCCAACATCTACTACGCCCAGCCACTGATCGCCCCGATCAGTGCCGCGCTCGGCCTGTCGCATGCCGCCGCCGGCCTCATCGTGACGATGACGCAGATCGGCTATGGCACGGGCTTGCTCTTCATCGTGCCGCTCGGCGATCTCGTCGAGAACCGAACGTTGATCTGCACCGTCATTGCGCTCGGCGCGGCGGCACTCGTCGCGGCCGGGTTTGCGACCCATGCGTTGCCGTTCCTGATCGCGGCACTGTTCATCGGGCTCGGCTCGGTCGCGGTGCAGATCATCATCCCCTATGCCGCGCATCTCGCGCCGGAAGCCATTCGCGGCCGCGTCGTCGGTAACGTTTCGACCGGGTTGATGCTGGGCATCATGCTGGCGCGACCGGCCTCGAGCTTCGTCACCGCGGCGTTGTCGTGGCACGCGGTGTTCTTCTGCTCGGCGGCATTGATGGTCTCACTGATTGCTGTGCTTCGCCTCACGCTGCCGAAGCGCAAGCCGGTTGCGCGGATGCATTACGGCACGCTGCTGCTGTCGATGCCGCATCTGGTGCGCACCATGCCGCTGCTCAGGCGGCGCGCGCTCTACCAGGCCGGCCTGTTCGGCGCCTTCACCCTGTTCTGGACGGTGGTGCCGCTGCAACTCGCGAGCCAATTCGGCTTCGCCCAGAGCGGCATCGCGCTGTTCGCGCTGGCCGGCGTCTCCGGTGTGTTCGCGGCGCCGATCGCGGGACGGCTGGCCGATCGTGGTCATAGCCGCAGCGCCACGATTGCCGCGATGCTGTCCGTCGCGCTTGGCTTCCTGGTGACCCATATCGGCGCGGCCGGATCGATGCTCAACCTCGCCTGTCTCACTGTGGCCGCGATCGCGATCGATTTCGGCGTGCAGGGCAATGTCGTGCTCGGCTTCCGCGCCATCTTCGTGCTCGGGCACGAGCATCGCAGCCGCCTCAACGGGCTCTATATGGCGACGTTCTTCGCCGCCGGTGCGGCCGGATCCGCGCTCGGCACCTGGGCGTTCGCGCAAGGCGGCTGGACGCTGGCCTCGGCCATTGGCCTTGTGCTGCCGGTCGCCAGTCTGCTCTACGCGGCCACCGAATAGCGGTATGATTGTATTCCGAGGCCGTTTACCACGCCTTGGATCGGGCGGTCCCGCGGGTGCAGTTTCCGCCTCGCAGATTCCCTGCAGCTGTAGTACTTTGGTCGCAAGCGGCCGGGTCAACGGCGGCAGGGGAGGCGCTATGAGGCGTGCGGGACTGGTTGACGTAGCGCGACTACGGCCATGGTCGTGGCAGGCATTTCTGCTCGGATTCGTTTTGGTCGCATCATCGGCTGCACTTCAGGGCATCTGCGTCGCCCTCGGCGTAAAGCTCTATTTCGCGGCGTTCGTGCCCAGCATTTTCGTCGTTGGCATCCTCGCCGGCGCACCGGCGGCGGCGTTCGCCGCGCTGATCACCGTTCCCCTGGTATGGTGGGCCTTCATGCCGCCCTTCTTCGAGATCACCCCGCTGAGCACCGCCGATGCGGATTCCATCAACCTGTTCTTCCTGCTCGCCGTGCTCGCGATCGGCCTCGCCGATCTCTGCCGCGCGAGCATGATGATCAATCGAGGCGGCGGGTTGAAGCCTTCGGGCGAGAGCGCGGCAACGAATTCGCAATGAACGGCGGCGCGCGAGCAGCGCGTTGCGCTTGCGCAACAGTCCGGCAACCATCCGCACAGCTGCATCGCGCCGCTAACTTTTCAAAAAAGATTTGGCCGCAATTTCTCCCGCGGGATTACGAGGGAGTTTTCGACATGAACGGACTCGCCATTTTCGAGAACGTGCGCCGCTATCGCGGCATCGCATCGCTCTATCGCCAGACCGCGGCGTTTCGGCCGGGCCAGCGCTGGTCGCTGTTGGAGCAGGCCGGCGAGTGGGAAGCTCGCGCGCTCTCGGAGCTGGAAGCCTATTTCGCGGCCCGCGCCGATCACGCGGCTCCGCTGGCTGCCTGAAGCATTGGGCCATACCCGTGGCGACTACGGAGTTACCCCGGCATCTGCGTGTGCTAGCGACTTGCCGGGATCTCCACGACGGCCGGGACGCGCGATGACCACCTTCAACCGCATTTTCACGACAGAACGCCTGCTCCAGATCATCGTCATCCTGGCGGCGACGATCGCGATGAAGCTGATGGGCTGAACGCTCGCCGAGCGCCATCGCTCGCCGAGAACGGGCACCTCGGACAGATGGTTCGAGCCTTCCGAGCCCGGGAAATCGAACATCGCCTGCGCCGGCGGCAGGCGCACCTTGTCGCTGCGGCGGATCAGATGCCATTGCCGCACGATCGGCAGGCCCGCGGCGTCGAGCACGATGAGGCGGCCTTCGGCGAGTTCGGCGCCACCGTGTGCGCCAGGATGAAAGGCGATGCCGAGCCCCGCGATCGCCGCCTGCTTGACGGTCTCGTTGCCGCGTGCCGCCGGTTTTGCCAAGGCATGTCACTTCCCCGGTGTGCTACGGGGATTGCCGCTGAGACAATCAACCTCTTTCAGGCCGCGGTAACCAACGCGCCCGAGACGAACTTTCGATTAACGGTCGCGCAATCCTAAGCGCCGCAACCTGCAGTCCAGGGGCGCCGAGAGAGCGTGGGGATGCGGATCGAAGACATTTGCGGGCATGACGCCCGCACGCGGCGTCAAGCGATGGTTTGAGCATGCACCGCTTGTTCGTCGAGCAGCTTCGCTGCGCCACCGATGAGTCCGGACAGGTTGATCTCGCCAAGCTGGGCGAGCTCGTCAGCGCGGCCTATGAGGCCAGCGATCGCGAGCGCCAGCGGGTTATCGAGGCAAGCGCCCACTCGCCCGATGAGGTCGAGCAGGATCTGCTGCGGACCCAGGAATTCCTCGATACCATCGTCGAGAACATTCCGATTGCCGTGTTCGCGAAATGCGCGAAGGATTCCCGCTACATCCTGCTCAACCGCGCCGGCGAGGACTATTACGGCCTGACGCGCGAGCAGATGCTGGGCCGGACGCCGGAGGAGATATTCCCGCCTGACGTCGCCCGCATGGTCAACGAGCAGGACCGCAGGGTTGTCGCCAGCGGCATGCCGATGTTCCTCGAGGAACATCTGATCGAGGTCGGCGTGAAGGGCCATGACCGCGTCATCAACTCGCGCAAGATGCTGATCACGGACGGCTCAGGCGATCCGCAATATCTCGTTGGCGTAATCGAGGACGTGACCGAGCGCGTCAACACCCAGGAGCGCATCAGTCACCTTGCGCAACATGACGCGCTGACCGACCTGCCGAACCGCAGCGCATTCAACGCGGCGCTCGCCGAGCGGCTGGAACGCGCGCAGAAGGCGTCGACCAGCTTTGCGGTGCTGAGCCTCGATCTCGACCGCTTCAAGGACGTCAACGATGTGTTCGGCCATCCCGTCGGCGATATGATGATGCGGGCAACCGCCGAGCGTCTTGCCGCGGAAGCCGACGGCGCCTTCGTCGCCCGCATCGGCGGCGATGAGTTCATGATCCTGATGCCCGACGACGCCAGGCGCGAAGACGTGCTGTCGCTGGCCGAGCGCCTGGTCGAGGCAATCGGCAAGGAACTCGAGGTCGACGACTATCTGCCCCATGTCGGCCTCAGCGTCGGCATCGCAGTTTATCCCGATGACGGCCCCGATGCCGCGACGCTGCTGGCGAACGCCGATTCGGCGCTGTATCGCGCCAAGCGCGAGGGGCGGGGCAGGGTCTGCTTCTTTGAAACCGAGATGGACCGGGAACTGCGCGACCGCCGGCTGCTGCAGCACGATCTGCGTCAGGCGATGGAGCAGAACGAACTCCTGATCTACTTCCAGCCACAGGCGCGGATGGACGGCGAGATCATCGGATTCGAGGTGCTGCTGCGCTGGAAGCATCCGACGCGCGGTTTCGTGCCGCCGGACCAGTTCATTCCGCTTGCCGAGGAGAACGGGCTGATCATCCAGATTGGCGAATGGGTCTTGCGCGAGGCGTGCCGGGAGGCAGCTTCCTGGCCGCGGCCGTTGCAGGTCGGCGTCAATCTGTCGCCGGTCCAGTTCCAGGCTGGCGATCTCGAACGATCTATCCATCAAATCCTGCTGGAGACGGGGCTCGCGCCGACACGGCTCGAAGTCGAGATCACCGAGGGCGTGCTGATCGGCGATTTCGGCCGCGCCGTCAACCTGCTGCGGCGGCTGAAGGCGCTCGGCATCCGCATCGCGATGGACGATTTCGGCACAGGGTATTCATCGTTGTCTTATTTGCAGTCGTTCCCGTTCGACAAGATCAAGATCGATCGCAGCTTCATCCTGAACCTCGGGGCGACGCCGCAGTCGGCGGAGATCGTCCGTGCGATCCTGAGCCTTGCACACGCCCTGCACATTCCGGTCGTTGCGGAAGGGGTGGAGACGGAGTCGCAGCGCGCCTTCCTGGCAGGTGAGACTTGTGAGGAGATGCAGGGCTATCTCATCGGCCGCCCCGAACCGATGGAACATTATTTCGATTTGATCGGCATCGACGTCGAACGTCGCCGTTACGCCTAAACACCTTGTGAGTTCCGATCGCGTGGCCCGATAGGAACCAACGCGCCTCTGCGCATTTCCTAAAAGTTAACGCAGGTTAAGCGCGGGCGCGCAAAAATGTTTTGCACAACCGCCATCGGCGTGACGCAAATCAGGGTAATAAGACCTGCAATTGCGAGGGAGGGTCTCATGGAGAACGTACGTCGCTACCGCGCGCTGGCGTCCCTCTGTCGCCAGCAGGCGGCCTATCGGCCGCTCCAGAACTGGCAGCTGCTCGGTCAGGCCGAACATTTCGAACATCTCGCCGAGATCGCATTGAAGGCGCATTTCGACGCTTGCAATGCGCAACCGGAAGAGGACGCCACCGGAGACGCGGCATGGGAACATCCAGCTGCGGCCTGAGGGGGCTTTCGTCATTGCTCGGAAGAATTCCCCTGCGGCGGCCCGCCGCACGACCTTTGCCAAGAATTAATCGCGTGGACGGGACGTCGTAAGGTGACGATCTCCATGTTGGGTGCAAGGCGACTTACCCAACATGGAGATTTCGACATGACCCATCGCGAGAATTCCGACACCACCAGGACCCGTAGGATTCTGAAGCCGCGCCGGATTGCGCTGCTCGGCACCGTGGCCGCGCTTGGCGTGGCCGTGCTGGTTGCTTCTCCCGCGTCAACGCCGTTCGGCGTGACTTCCCTGATTTCGCCGGCGCAGGCAGCTGACAGCGCAGCGACGCCGCCGGGCTTCGCCGACCTCGTCAGCAAGGTCAAGCCGGCCGTCATCTCCGTGCGGGTGAAGATCGACCGCGACAACGACAAGAGCGCGATGCTGCAACAGAACCGGATGGATCAGGACGAGGATTCTCCGTTCGAGCAGTTCGGCTTCCGCTTCCCGGGCGGGATGAATGGCATGCCGCGCCAGCATCACCAGGTGATCACGGGCGAGGGCTCCGGGTTCTTCATCTCCGCAGACGGTTATGCCGTGACCAATAACCATGTCGTCGACCACGCCGAGTCGGTGCAGGTGACGACGGACGACGGCACGATTTACACCGCGAAGGTGGTCGGCACCGACCCGAAGACCGATCTCGCGTTGATCAAGGTGGAGGGCAAGACGAACTTCCCGTTCGTGAAATTCTCCGATCAGAAGCCGCGGATCGGCGACTGGGTGGTCGCTGTCGGCAATCCCTTCGGCCTCGGCGGCACCGTGACGGCCGGCATCGTCTCGGCCAGTGGCCGCGATATCGGCAACGGTCCTTACGACGACTTCATCCAGATCGATGCGCCGATCAACAAGGGCAATTCCGGCGGTCCGGCCTTCGACATGAACGGCAATGTGATCGGCGTGAACACTGCGATCTATTCGCCGTCGGGCGGCTCGGTCGGCATCGGTTTCGATATTCCGTCCGCGACTGCAAAGCTCGTCGTCGCCCAGCTGAAGGACAAGGGTGCGGTGACCCGCGGCTGGCTCGGCGTGCAGGTGCAGCCGGTGACCGCGGAGATCGCCGACAGCCTCGGCCTCAAGGCGGCGCGCGGTGCGATCGTCGACAACCCGCAGGATGGCAGCCCGGCGGCGAAGGCCGGCATCGAGGCGGGCGACGTCATCACCGCCGTCAACGGCACGGCGATCAAGGACTCGCGCGATCTCGCCCGCACCATCGCCGGGTTGGCGCCGGGCACATCGGTGAAGCTCGACGTCCTCCACAAGGGCGACAGCAAGACGGTGACACTTGCGCTCGGCGAGCTGCCGAATGAACAACAGGCCAAAGCCGACGAGGGCAAAACGCAGCAGGCCCCCGGCACGCCGCGCCTCGGCCTCAGCCTGGCGCCGGCCGGCGAGGTTCAGGGTGCAGGCCAGAAGGGCGTCGTGGTCACCGAAGTCGACCCGCAGGGACCGGCGGCACAGCATGGCATCCAGACCGGCGACGTCATTCTCAATGTCGGCGGCAAGGCGGTCGCCAATGTCGGCGACGTTCGCTCCGAACTGGCCCAGGCCAAATCGTCGGGCAAGCACAGCGTGCTGTTGCAGGTGAAGAACGCGGAGGCGACCCGCTTCGTCGCGGTGCCGCTCGCATAGCCGCGCGCTCGACGGCAAAGTCAAAAGGCGGCCTGTGGGCCGCCTTTTTCGTGCGCGCGCGCGAGATACCCACAGGGCACCGATAACATTCTCGTTAACGGCAGCAATGGTGACCGGTTCGCCCGAAAAAGCCGCGTTCGCAAGTCAGACTTCGGAATAGTGTGTTGTGCTTCGGCTGCAATGAAGCCGCCGAGGTGAATTGCAAGAGTGAAACGTCACGGCCGGCTGTTTTGTGGAACCGACCGGCGGTTCGCATTTGATCGGTGCCGACATGGATCGATTGAAGCTCTCGCTGAAGCTTGCGCTGCTCGTAGCGCCGCTTGTGCTGTGGACCGGAAGCGCCTCGGGGCGCGATGACGGCCGCTTCACCGACTCGCCGCTCAAGCCCTGGTTCGACAGCCTGCGCAGCCATCTTGGTCCGTGCTGCTCCGATGCCGACGGCGTCGCCGTGGCCGACCCCGATTGGGAGTCCCACAATGGGCACTATCGAGTCCGTCTCGACGGGGAGTGGGTGGAGGTCCCCGATGAAGCCGTGATCACCGAGCCGAACCGCGCCGGCCGCACCATGGTCTGGCCGGTCAAGACTGTGTTCGGTGTTTCGATCCGCTGCTTCATGCCTGGCAGCATGATCTGACGCCGCGTCATCGCTTGCTGGATTTGCGCTTCGAGCTCTTCCTGGTCGTCTTTCTCTTGGTCGCCTTCTTGGACGTCTTCTTCTTGGACGTCTTCCGCTTCGACGCCTTCTTCGGGACCTTCTTGCCCTTCGCGCGCGCTTCGGACAAACCGATTGCGATCGCCTGCTTGCGGCTCTTCACGCGTCCGCCGCGACCGCCCGGTCCGCTCTTGGCGGTCCCCTTCTTGTAACGGCGCATTTCGCGCTCGACGTCGCTGCCGGCACTGCGTGAGTAGCGGCGCTTCTTTGCCTTGCGTGCCATCAACTCTCTCCCTTGGCCCAAGGAAAGAACCGTATTGCTGACGCAACGTTCCAACGGCGCGGGTCGCGCTTCAGAAGGAGTTCGCGAGCTCGATTTCCGCCTCCAGCACCTGGATGCGGCGCGCGGCTTCGGCAAAGGACAGAGCGCGATCGTACTGGGCTGGCTGATAGGCCTCTTCGCTGAGCCGTTTCAGCCGCAGCCCCTGGGCCCGGGTCATCTGATCCATGAGAAAAGCCTTGGCCTCATATTTACCGTGAACCTGCATGTCCGCTCTCCATCTCGAATTCGTGGCTTGACTATATGTTCTTATTTTGTTCTAACAAGCCATGGACAACCGGATTAATGAAATTCGACGCAAAATCAGGGCCTTGAGGCTTGAGATGGCCGATATCGAGGCGACCGTGCGCGATCTCGTCAATCGCGATCGAGACTGCACCGAGCGGGTTCAGGCGCAGATGGATCTGCGCCGGAAAATCACTCTGCTGATCGCCGAATGGAAAGCCGCAGGCGGCGGCGAGGTGTTGCCCGACAGCCGTGACCGGGTGCGCCTTCGTCCGCCGAAGAGCGAGAGCAAGGCGGCAAGCGTGGCTGCGCCGCGCTGAAGCAGACGATGCATGTGCTGGATGGAGGCTTGTGGTGGAGGAAGACCCGGACACCTACCGGATTCTGAAACTGCGCGCCGAGATCCTCGAATTGGGCTCCGCGATCCGGCAGTTGCAGCGCGAGGGCCTCGACGATGCTGCGGCCCAGATCCTGATCATGCGCAAGCGGGCCCGGCTTGACCACCTCGTGAAGACAGCCTCCGCCGGCGGCTGCCTTAACATCACTGACATCCGACGCAGCTAAAGCAGTCGCGCAACGCGACATGCTGGAGCTCGTCCATGCCGCATGCCGACATGACCGCCGCGCTGCAGGCGGTGCTCGATGAAGTCTGCGCGGACATTCCCCCGGGGGATACGACGTTGCGCGAGCGCGTCGCCGCGAGCTTGCGTGCAGCCGCGCGCGAGGATGATTGCTCTCTCGAGGATTTGAAACAGGTCGGCCGCCGCGCACTGACCCGCACGCCGACGATGTGGCGTTAAGGGACGTCCGGCCGGAAAGCCCCGCGTCACCGCGGGGCTCCTATTGCGGCGCTTACTTGCTCGTACCGTTCTGGGGCTTGGTCATGCTGCCGCCCTGGTCGCTGCCGGGGCCGGCGCCACCCTGGCCCGACGCGTCGGGAGCAACGTTCTTCTTCATGTTCGCTCCCGTCGTGGTCTGCGACATGGAGGAATGGTGCTTCTTGTGCGACTTGGCCTGCGCGGCGAACGGCGCGGCGGCGAGGCCGGTTGCCAGCATCACGGCAAGAGCGAGCTTGATCGTCTTCATGTGAAGGAACTCCCTGAGTTGAATTGACGCAGGCAGCCAACCGCTTTCGGTCGCAGGAGTTCCGAACAAAGTGTCAAGATTGCTTGTCCTCGCTGAGGATGAATACAATTCCCGTCAGCGCTGCGCCAATCGCAAACGTCGTCACCAGAGTCGCGGCAAAAACGAATGCCGCCGAACGCCCGCTCTGGTTCAGCAACTCGGCGACCGCAGGATTGGCCAGGATGAGCGCGAGCGTGAATGCAAGACCGAGTGCCGCGCCCATCATCGCGTGCGTCATCAACTTGATGATGCCGGTGGAAGAGATGAGGCTTGACGATTTTTTTGCGCGCATGGCTCTGCCGCTCGAACTGGCAGGCAAACGCGAGCGGCGATCGCGGGTTCCAGCCCCGTGAAAGAATTGTCACGACCCGCTTCATCCGGCGTTCATCCGGGCCTTGCGAAGATGGATCACCGTCAACACGGGAACATTTGATATGGGTAAAGTGGTCTTTCTCTATCGCTCGTTGGCGTACCGTAACGCGGCGGCCGACATGCTGCGCAAGGCGCGCAAGCTGCCGCGCGGTGCCGAGCGCAGCGCCGCCCGCCGTTATGCGACGGCCTTGCGCGATCTTGCGCAGACGGAAGCCTGGCTCGAGGGGCGCGTCGCCGACGAGCCGCGGCCGATGCCGCGATTGAAACTCGCTGCGTCGCGTTAACCGGAGGCGCGCTGAAGCTCCAGAGAGTCGCTGGCTTCGAACTTGTCCTGCGCTTCCGATGTTGCCGCGCTCTTGCGCGTCAACGGAACGTCGAGGCGGCACAACAGGCCCTCCGGACGCCAATCAAATTGCGCCTGTCCGCCGAGTTGGGATTCCACACTGGCCAGCAGGCTTCTCGTTCCGAAGCCACGCGCTTTCGGCGCTCTGACCCGGGGACCGCCGGTTTCTTCCCAAGTCAAGGTGAGGAGATCGTTCTCGGCCTGCCAGCCGATCGTGAGCCGTCCCGACCGTGTCGAGAGCGCGCCATACTTCGCCGAATTGGTGAAGAGCTCGTGCAGCGCCAGCGCCAGTGTCTGCGCCGTCGCCGGCAGCAATTGCACCTCCGGGCCCGCAAACTTGATCTGTCCGCCCACCGAGTAGGGTGCAAGCTCCTCCTCGATCAGCCTCGATAGCTCGGCGCCCCGCCAGCTCGACAGCGACAGGATGGTGTGCACGCGCGCGAGCGCGTTGATGCGGCCCTCGACCGCGTTGACATAAGCCTTGACCTCGTCGGCGCGGGTCAGGCGCACGATCGACTGTGCGAGCGCGAGTGCGTTCTTGGCGCGATGATCGACCTCGCGCGCCAGCAGGTTCTGTCGCTCCTCGGCGCGCTTGCGTTCGGTGATGTCGACCGTGACGCCGCTCACCCGCACGACGCGGCCGTTGGGATCGACGGTTGCGGCCGCCGTGCCGACGCACCAGCGCACCTCGCCATCAGGCCGGCGAATACGAAACTCGCCTTCATAGGCGTGAGAGCCGGTGTTGAAGGCGGCAATGGCCCGGCTGAACTGGTCGGCGTCGTCGGGATGCAGCAGTGCCTGGACGCTGGCCGAGGTGACGTTGAAGGTCTCCGGCGTCACGCCGAAAATGCGGTACTGGCCCTCGTCCCACATCCAGTCGCCGTTGATCCAATCCCAATCCCAGGATCCCATCTTGCCGGCAGCGATCGCCATGCTGCGACGCTCTTCGCTCTCGCGCAGCTTTGCGGTGGAATTCTCGAGCTCAGCCGTGCGGGCGCGGACGCGATCCTCGAGATCCTGGTTCAGCCGTTCGAGCTCGCGCGTCTTGCGGTACAGCTCGGCAAACACCTTGACCTTGGCACGCAGCACCTCCGGTATGACAGGCACCGGCACGTAGTCGACCGCGCCCATCTCGTAGCCGCGCAAGCGGTCGATGTCGCTGACTTGAATCGCCGAGATGAAGATCATCGCAGTCTTCTGGAAGCGCGGATGCTCGCGGATCATCGCGGCGAGCTCGAAGCCATCGAGCTCGGGCATGCAGACGTCGACCAGGATCACCGCGATCTCGGTCTTGAGCAGCACCTCCAGCGCCTCGCGGCCTGACGAGGCGATCACGAGGTTCTCGCCGAGTTCCTTCAGGATCACCTCGTAAGCAAGCAGCTTGGCCGGCTGGTCGTCGACGAGGAGGATATTGACCTTTTCATGGTCCATTCGCGGATCCCACTCAGCGATGCAGCCACATGCGGATTGCAAGCAGCAATTGATCGGTATTGACGGGCTTTGCCAGATAATCCGAGGCGCCGGCCTCCAGGCATTTTTCGCGGTCGCCCTTCATCGCCTTCGCCGTCAGCGCGATGATCGGCAGGCGCAGGAACGACGGGTTCTCCCGGATCACGCCGATGGTCTGATAGCCATCCATCTGCGGCATCATGATGTCCATGAGCACGATGGCGATTTCAGGGTTGGATTCGACCAGCGTCACCGCCTCGCGGCCGGTGGTCGCCGTCAGCACTTTCATGCCGCGGCGCTCCAGCACGCTCGATAGCGCGAAGATGTTGCGGGCATCGTCGTCGACGAGCAGTGCGGTCTTGCCGATCAGATCCTCGTCGGAACTATTCAGCTTCTCCAGCATGCGCTGCTTCTCGACCGGCAGCTCCGTGATCACGCGATGCAGGAACAACGCAGTCTCGTCGAGCAGGCGCTCGGGCGATTCCACGCCCTTGACCACGATGCTGCGCGCCATGGTGTGGAGTTCGGCATCCTCTTCCGCGGAGAGTTCACGGCCGGTGAACACCACCACGGGAACGTTCGACAGCGCATCGTCGCGACGGATCTGGTCCAGCACCTCGAAGCCGCTCATGTCGGGCAGCCTGAGATCGAGCACCACGCAATCGCAGGGCACCTCGCGCAGCGTCGAGAGTGCGCCGGCACCGGTGTCGGTGGTGACGATCTCGATGTCGTCGTGATGCAGCAGCTCCCGGATCGACAGCTGCTCGGCTGCGTTGTCCTCGACGATCAGGAGCCGCTTGCGCCTGGGACGCGCATATTCCTTGATTTGGGTCAGCGCCGCGGCGACGCCCTCGGTCGTCGTCGGCTTGTTGACGAAGGAGAACGCGCCGCGGGCCAGCGCATGCTGGCGGTCCTCGTCGAGGGTAATGATCTGCACGGGAATGTGGCGCGTCAGCGGGTTGTGCTTGAGCTGGCTCAACACCGTCCAGCCGAGCATGTCGGGCAGGAACACGTCCAGTGAAACGGCGCTCGGCTGGTATTGCTTGGCAAGCTCGAGCGCTTCGGCGCCGCGCGCGGCCACGAGCACCTTGAACCCCTTGTCGCGTGCAAGATCCACCAGGATGCGGGCATAGTGCGGATCGTCCTCGACGATCAGGAGGATGCTGTCGCCGGGTTCGAGATTGAGCCGGTCGTCGGGTAGCTGCTCGATGACGCGTTCGGGCGCAGCGGCGATCGGCTGAAGCGCCGGCGTCTGATTGTATTGCTGCGGTGCCGGCGTCGCGCGGGGCGCCAATGTCGGGCCCGAATATTTCAGCGGCAGATACAGCGTGAAGGTCGAGCCTATGCCCGGGGAGCTGCGCAGATGGATCTCGCCCCCGAGCAGGCTCGCGAGCTCGCGGCTGATGGCAAGGCCGAGACCGGTGCCGCCGTATTTGCGGCTGGTGCCGGCATCCGCCTGCTGGAACGCCTCGAAGATCAGCTTTTGTTTCTCGGGCGGAATGCCGATCCCGGTATCGGAGACCTCGAAGGCGATGACGGCCGGCGCAGAGTTCAGCACCGGATGATCCGTGCTCCAGCCGCCGAGCGCGCCGGCGACCTTCAGCCGTACCTCGCCTTCGGCGGTGAACTTGAAGGCGTTGGAGAGCAGGTTCTTCAACACCTGCTGCAAGCGCTTGGAGTCGGTGACGATGCTGCGCGCCAGGTTCGGATCGACGTCGATCTTGAACGAGAGATTGCGGTTCTCCGCCTCGTGGCGGAACGGCCGCCCGACCGTCTCGAGCAGGTTCGTCGTGAGGATTTCCTCGGCGTCAACAGTCACCGTGCCGGATTCGATCTTGGAGAGATCGAGAATGTCGCTGATGAGGTTGAGGAGATCGGTGCCGGCGCCGTGGATGGTGCGGGCGAACTCGACCTGCTTGGCGGAGAGGTTGCCGTCCGGATTGTCTGTGAGCTGCTGGCCGAGGATCAGGATCGAATTCAGCGGCGTGCGCAGCTCGTGGCTCATATTGGCCAGGAATTCCGACTTGTACTTCGAGGTCAGGGCGAGCTCGGTCGCCTTTTCCTCGAGCGCGCGGCGGGCCTGCTCGATTTCCTGATTCTTGCGCTCGACCTCGACGTTACGCTCGGCGAGCTGCTGGGCCTTCTGCTCGAGCTGGTCGTTGGTCTGCTGCAATTCGCGCTGCTGCGTCTGCAGCTCGCCGGCGAGCTGCTGCGACTGCTTGAGCAGGCCTTCGGTCTGCATGGTCGCTTCGATCGAATTGAGCACGATGCCGATGGAGTCCGTCAGCTGCTCCAGGAACGTCATCTGCGACGTTGTGAACGTGGTGAGCGAGGCGAGCTCGATCACCGCCTTGACCTGGCCCTCGAACAGCACAGGCAGCACCACGAGGTTCTTCGGTGCGACGCGGATCAGCGCCGAATTGATCGGCACCACGTCGGCGGGAATGTCGGCGACCACGCGGGGACGCCGGTCGAGCGCGCACTGGCCGATCAGGCCGTCGCCGAACGGCAACACGCGTGGATAGGGATAAACGCCGTCGCCGGCATACGAGGCGAGCAGCAGCAACTGCGGATTGTCCTCGCTCTCGACCTGGTAGATCACGCCGGTGTGTGCGTTCACCAATGGCGACAGCTCGGTCAGCAGCAATCGGCCGACGGTGGTCAGATCGCGTTGGCCCTGCAGCATGTTGGTGAATTTTGCGAGGTTGGTCTTCAGCCAATCCTGCTCGGTGTTCAGCTCCGTCGTCAGACGGAGGTTCGTGATCATCGTGTTGATGTTGTCTTTCAGCTCGGCGACTTCGCCGCGGGCGTCGACCTGAATCGACCGCGTCAAGTCGCCCTTGGTCACGGCGGTCGCCACTTCCGCGATCGCGCGCACCTGCGAGGTGAGGTTGGCTGCCAGCAGGTTGACGTTGCCGGTGAGATCTTTCCAGGTACCGGCCGCGCCGGGCACGTCGGCCTGACCGCCCAATCGACCTTCGACGCCGACCTCGCGCGCCACCGAGCTCACCTGATCGGCAAAGGTCGCGAGCGTCTCGGTCATGTTGTTGATGGTGTCGGCGAGCGCCGCGACTTCGCCCTTCGACTTCACCGTGAGGTTCTGCTTGAGGTCGCCATTGGCGACCGCGGTCACCACCTTGACGATGCCGCGGACCTGCTCGGTCAGGTTCGCCGCCATGAAGTTGACGGTATCAGTGAGATCCTTCCAGGTGCCGGCCACTCCGGGCACCTGCGCCTGACCCCCGAGCTCGCCTTCGGTGCCGACTTCGCGCGCCACGCGGGTGACTTCACCGGCAAAGGCGTTGAGCTGGTCCACCATGGTGTTGATGGTGTTTTTCAGCTCGAGGATTTCGCCCTTCACGTCCACGGTAATCTTGCGCGACAAGTCCCCGCGCGCCACGGCGGTGGTGACTTCGGCGATATTGCGGACCTGCGTGGTGAGGTTTGCGGCGAGCAGATTGACGTTGTCGGTGAGGTCCTTCCAGGTGCCGCCGACGCCGGGCACGACGGCCTGACCGCCCAGCCGGCCTTCGGTGCCGACCTCGCGCGCGACGCGCGTCACTTCGGCGGCGAAGGAGCGGAGCTGCTCCACCATGGTGTTGAGGGTGTCCTTGAGCAGCAGGATTTCGCCGCGCACGTCCACCGTGATCTTCTTGGACAAATCGCCGCCGGCGATCGCGGTCGCGACCTCGGCGATGTTGCGGACCTGGGCCGTCAGGTTCGAGGCCATGAAGTTGACGTTGTCGGTGAGGTCCTTCCAGGTGCCGGCAACCCCCGGCACTTCGGCCTGGCCGCCGAGCTTGCCTTCGGTGCCGACCTCGCGTGCGACGCGCGTGACTTCGCCGGCAAAGCCATTGAGCTGGTCCACCATGGTGTTGATGGTGTTTTTCAGCTCGAGGATTTCGCCCTTCACGTCCACGGTGATCTTGCGCGACAAGTCGCCGCGCGCCACGGCCGTCGTCACCTCGGCGATGTTGCGGACCTGCGCGGTGAGGTTGCCGGCCATCGAATTCACGGAGTCCGTCAGATCCTTCCAGGTGCCGGCGACGCCGGGCACGTTGGCTTGGCCTCCCAAACGTCCCTCGGTGCCGACCTCGCGCGCGACGCGCGTCACCTCGCCGGCGAAGCGGTTGAGCTGGTCGACCATGGTGTTGAGGGTGTCCTTCAGCTGAAGGATCTCGCCGCGAACGTCCACCGTGATCTTGCGCGAGAGGTCGCCGCCGGCGATCGCGGTCGCGACCTCGGCGATGTTGCGGACCTGGGCCGTGAGGTTACCCGCCATCGAGTTCACGTTGTCGGTGAGATCCTTCCAGGTGCCGGCGACGCCCGTCACCTGGGCCTGACCGCCGAGCTTGCCTTCGGTGCCGACCTCGCGCGCGACGCGCGTGACTTCGCCGGCGAAAGCGTTGAGCTGGTCCACCATGGTGTTGAGCGTTTCCTTCAGCTGAAGGATCTCGCCCGATACGTTCACCGTGATCTTCTTGGACAGATCGCCCTTGGCGACGGCAGTGGCGACCTCGGCGATGTTGCGGACCTGACCGGTGAGGTTCGAGGCCATCGAGTTGACGGAGTCGGTCAGATCCTTCCAGGTGCCGGCGACGCCGCGCACCTGGGCCTGACCACCGAGCTTGCCTTCGGTGCCGACCTCGCGCGCGACGCGCGTGACTTCGCCGGCGAAGGCGTTGAGCTGGTCCACCATTGTGTTGATGGTGTCTTTCAGCTCCAGAATTTCGCCGCGCACGTCCACGGTGATCTTCTTGGACAAATCGCCGCCGGCGACGGCTGTCGTCACCTCGGCGATGTTGCGAACCTGTGCGGTCAGGTTCGACGCCATCGAGTTCACGCTTTCCGTGAGGTCCTTCCAGGTGCCGGCAACGCCGAGCACGTTGGCCTGGCCACCCAATCGTCCCTCGGTGCCGACCTCGCGGGCGACACGCGTGACTTCGCCGGCAAACGCATTGAGCTGGTCCACGCAGGTGTTGAGCGTCTCCTTCAGCTGAAGGATCTCGCCCGACACGTTCACGGTGATCTTCTTCGACAAGTCGCCGCCCGCGATCGCGGTGGCGACGTCGGCGATGTTGCGGACCTGCGCGGTCAGGTTCGACGCCATGAAGTTGACGTTGTCGGTGAGGTCCTTCCAGGTGCCGGCGACGCCCGGCACCTGCGCCTGGCCGCCGAGCTTGCCTTCGGTGCCGACCTCGCGAGCCACGCGCGTCACTTCGGAGGCGAAGGAGTTGAGCTGGTCCACCATGGTGTTGATGGTGTCCTTCAGCTCGAGGATTTCGCCGCGCACGTCGACCGTGATCTTGCGGGACAAGTCGCCGCGCGCCACGGCGGTGGTCACGTTGGCGATGTTGCGGACCTGTGCGGTCAAGTTACCGCACATCGCGTTGACCGAGTCGGTGAGGTCTTTCCAGGTGCCGGCGACACCTGGCACGATGGCTTGACCGCCGAGCTTGCCGTCGGTGCCGACTTCGCGCGCGACGCGCGTCACTTCGGAAGCGAAGGAGCGCAACTGGTCCACCATCGTGTTGATGGCTTCCTTGAGCTGAAGGATCTCGCCGCGGACGTCGACCGTGATCTTCTTGGACAAGTCGCCGTTGGCGACCGCGATCGTCACCTCGGCGATGTTGCGAACCTGGTTGGTCAGGTTGTTCGCCATCGAGTTGACGCTCTCGGTCAAGTCCTTCCAGACGCCGGTCACCTCAGGCACCTGGGCCTGGCCGCCGAGCTTGCCCTCGGTGCCGACCTCGCGCGCGACGCGCGTCACCTCGGAGGTGAACACGCCGAGCTGCTTGATCATCGTGTTGACGATGGTTGCCGATTGCAGGAATTCACCGCGCAGCGGGCGGCCCTCGACGTCGAGCTTGACGGTCTGGATCAGGTCGCCCTGCGCCACGGCCGCGACCGCGCGGGTCACCTCGCGGGTTGGCCACAACAGATCGTCGATCAGCGTGTTGACGGAGCCTTCCATGTCGGCCCAGGAGCCGCTGGCGAGCCCGAACTTCACGCGCTGCCGGGTCTTGCCTTCGCGTCCGACCACCTGGCCGACCAGCTCGAGCTGCTGCGCCATGCGCTGGTTGGCCGCGATGATGTCGTTGAGAGTGTCGGCAATCTTGCCGTCGATGCCGAGATAATCGCCGCTCATGCGCACCGAAAAATCGCCGCTGCGCATCGCCTGAAGCGCGAGCAGCAGTTCGGCCCGGGAATCCGGCTCCGAGGTGCCATTGGGTTTGGCTTTTGGGACGCGACGACCGGAGCGTGATGCTGTTCCGGAATCGAGGTCGCTCATTCTCATTTCCCCCGCAGGCGCCGGCCGAATCCAATGGCGTGACGCGACTGTTCAAATAGAGCGTCAGCCAAATTCGAAATCAAGCGCCACGGTTGCGACGCGAGGAATTGGAACTCGCCGTGCTCAGCCCGGCTAAAGTAACCGCGAGGGTTGCCGAGAGTTCCAATGGATTACGTAAAAATTCTCTCCCCTTAGCACGGGTTAAGATTGTTCCAATTCCGAAACTCCGGGTCTACTTGCCCAGGAACGCCCGCACGGGCCGGGAGGTTAGCTCGCAAAGACAGGGAGAGCTCAATGAAAGCCGGACTGGCCGTTCTCATCGCCGTACTGTTCGCCACCGGGGCGGCGCTCGCCCAGACCGGGGCGCCAAGCGGGCGCGGGGCCGTGACGGGCGATCCCGCGGCCAGCTCCGCCACCCCGCCAGCGGGCTCGCCAACCACGGGGACTGCCGCCCGGTCGAACCCCAGCGGCAGCGGCACGTCGACCTCCGGCGGGAAGGATGCAAATGGCGACGCCGGCCGGGACAGAATGCCCGACAGCGATCGCAACGTGCGGCCGACGAACCAGCAGCCTCATCCTGAGGACAACAAGTAAGGCCGCTATTTGTCGGCCATGGTGCGCTCCGCATCCTTCAGTTGGGAGCGGAGCGTCGGGAGCTGGTCGCGCGCGAAGGCTGCAAGGGCTGAATTGTCGGCGACCTTCAAATAGCGTTCGAGCAGGCTGATGACGGATTCATACTCGGGGATCTGCGCCGCATAGAAACTTCGGACGTAAGCCGGTCCCTCCGTGTCATCGGGCTTGGCGATGCCGACGCCGGCTGCTTTTGTCTTGCTGACGCGCGGTTCGGTCCCGATGGCGTCCTGAATCTGCTTCAATGCCTTGTCGCGCTTGAGCGCTTCATCGGCGCGGAGCGCGGCGAGGTTCTTGACCTCGGCATTGCCTTTGAGATCGGTGCTCTCCAGCAGGCCTTGCTGGAAGCGGCTGAACGCGTACAGGCCGCTGATGACGTCGGTTGCATCCGGCGCGCGATCGCCGCGGACTTGCTCGCCGGTGCTGTCGGCAAACGCCGCGGTGCTGATGAGGGCCAGGACAACGGCGATAAATATCCGCATGCGGACCAATGACCGCTGGTGCGCGAAGTTCCAGCGGACGTTACGATCCCGTAACGGCGGTTGCAGGGCAGGGGTTCAGTACCCACGTGTCGTCCATGAAACAGTCTGACATCTTCAGGGATAATGCCGAGAACTGCCTGCAACTGGCCGAGCGCTCGGAAGGGAAACCCGCCTATCGGCGCTATTTGCGCATGGCGGACGCCTGGACGGCTTTGGCCAAGGAGCAGGATTGGCTCGATGGCGAAGTCCCGCCCCTTAAGGTTGGAATCCTGGAAAGCCGGAGCGCCTGACCACTCTCTTTTTCGTGAATCTGCGTGTGAGGCCGCTCACGGAATGGGCGGCGCCGATCTACGATCATCCGGGAACGGTCGATCGCCTGATTTTTGTTTCCAGAAGGAGGTTTTCGCGATGACTCCACGTCTGGCACTTCTTTCATTCATCTTGGCCTTCGGTGTCTCGGTCGCGTTTGCGGCGGTGACGACGGTTCGCCAGGTGCATCACGAAAATGCATCCGTTGCGGTGCATTCGGCGCATAGTTAGCGCCCGCCTCTCTCGCGCTTCCCTCGGAACATTCGACGCGTCGAAGCGTAGGCGCTTCGACTATCGGAAGAAGCGAGAGGACATCATGGCACATTCCGACCAAGGCATCATCAAGGACAACCGCGCGGAGGAGCAGCCGCGCGACAAGCGGCGCGCGCAGACCGTGCACAAGACCGACCAAAAGGGATCGCCGTCGCGTGAGGCGACGCGCGATCCCAAGCTCAACGACGACACCAAGACGCCGGGCTCCGGCATGACATCGGACGATTCCGGAGCGGCGCCGAGCGGCTAATCAGGCGAGGAACGATTCCTCTGACGAGGAGTCGACAGATTGCTTCCGGTGACATGCCCCCGGTGCTCCGGAAGCAATTTCCAAGAGCGGCCCTGGCACGCCCCGTGCCGGGGCCGTTTGCCGTTCGCGGGATCAATCCTCGGAATCGCCGTTGCTTTGCACATGCCCGTCGGGCCCCCGGCCGAAGACGCCGAAATCGCTCGACTTGACGCCCGCGACGGCGTCGATGCCGGCCGCGGCCAGCCCAAGCTTGAGCAGTTCGCGGACTGCTGCCGCTCGCGTCGGCATGCGGTGCTTGAATCGGAAATCGTCGATGGCGGCCAGTTCTTCCGGTGCCAGCATGACCTGAAGGCGCTCGGCGCGAAGGTCGTTCATGGTCAATCACACAAATTGAGCCGATTGAGTAGCCTACTCAACGGACGAACTTGATGCGAGTTCCGCAAAACTCCGAAAGTTCGCTAGCTGAGTAACAATCTCAAGTAAATCAATGGGTTATTATTGAAACCAGTTGTGCCGTGGCGCATTCTCTAGGAAAGGGAGATAGGCCATGACAGACGAAGTCAGGTTACCCCGCAAGCTTGCCGATGAGCCGGAAGGATCAAAGCCGGTCCGTCCCAGTCACCAGAAGGTCATCGATCAGGTCGAGCGCTGGGCCAATAGCCCTGGCCTGCAGCCACCGAGGAAGGAAGATGCGAAAGCGGTCTGAGCCCCACACCTTCGAACAGCAACTCGACGGACAGAGACTGCGGCTCGAGCAGGAGTTGTCGCGCCTGTCGGAGGGCAGTGAGCGCGATGCCGTTGCCGCACGCATCGAGCAGCTTCAGATTGCTGCGGCGATGTACGATTTTCTGATGCCGCGGGACGAGCCTGTCACGCCTCACTGAGCGCGCTCTGAGCGTTCCGCCTGGACGCTGCGTGAAGTGATGCGGAGCTTTCGTCTCAACAACCATGCGGAGACCGAGACGACCGCCCAGGCCAGGATGGCGGCCACGAATGCCCCGATCGCGCTGGCCGCGACAAGAGCGTAGAAGGTAGCGGCGAACGCCACAAGACCAATGCTCCCCAAGCCGGCCCCCGCAGCATCGAGAGCTGCGGCCTGCTGCCCGCGCCTTCGCCCCGAGAGACCCGCCTTCTCCTTGGCCTGGCGCTCATGGCTTTCGATCAGCGTCGCGCTGGCGCAGAAGATCGCAGGGAGCGCGAGAAAGAGCCCTCCGACGGCGAGGCCAAAGCGTGCAGTCACGGCGCCCGCGAAAACCGTCGCCAATCCGCCCAGCAGGAAGCGAATGCCGTACTCGTACCACCGCTTTTGCTTCAGGGCCGACGATGATAGTTTGACCGGCATCAGGCGTTGCCCCCGAGGCCCGCGAGCAGACCGAAGGCGACCGCAAGCCACACGACTGACGCGACGAGGGTCGCAGGCAGCGCCGCGAGATGAAATCTCATCAGGAGATGGCAGACGGCGAGGCTGTAGCAGCCGAGGGCTATTGCCCCATAGATCATGGTCCAGCTTTCTGCCGCAGCATATCGGGGGCCGTGTTGGACGACGGCGATGCTCAGCGTGGCCAGCGCAACCGATGGCGCCGCGGCGAGGAGGCCGGCAAAGCTCTTGGGCCGCAAGATGTCGCCGAGAATTGCGAAGGCTGACACGATCATGCCGCCGGCGATGAAGCGGAGGAGATACTCGGTCATCGCCGAGCCCGGGACGCCATGCGTGATCGGCCGAGCGTGAGCGGACGTAGAATTCTCTCGATGGCGATGCCCAAGCTGAAGCCGGCCAGCACATCGCTCGCCCAATGCGCAAGCAGGACGACGCGCGTCAGCGAAAGCCCCACGGCGAGAGCGCGAACGATCCGCCGCGGCGCTGTCGGAAGCAGGCCAGCGGCGGAGGCGAGGGCGCCCATGTGGACGGCGTGGCCGGACGGAAATGCATCTCGCGATCGCCCCGACAAGGGAACCCCGTGGCAATGGCCCAGAGCCGTCAGCCGATCCGGCCGCGTCTGATCGAACACCGACTTCAGCACATGCGGCAGCGCGGCGGTGACCAGCGACACCAGCACGATGTGATTTGCGGTCGGACGCTGCCTGGGCTCGCGCAGCTGGGCATAGACCCATCCAGCCAGGGCAAGCCCCATCAAGACATGCTCATCGGCTCCCCAGGTCAGCGTCTCGGCTGCATGCTCCAGCTTCGCGTTTGTGTGGTTCGCGATCTCCGTGGCGATCGCATTATCCACGCGTGTCGGTGTTACGGTGAAGAGGGCCATTGATCCAATGTGAACGAGCTATCATCATGACAGTTGCGTTACGCTCGTGTGACAACGGATCTTCTGGCCCACCGGTTCCCTTATGGCTGCCCGGATCCACCGGCTGCGCCATACACCTGTCCCGTCGCATAGCTCGCATCGGCGGCCGCGAGCTGCACGTAAATCGAAGCGAGTTCGGCAGGCTGACCGGGGCGGCCGAGCGGCGTCATGCCGCCGAACTTTTCCAGCTTCTCCATCGTGGCGCCGCCCGACACCTGCAGCGGCGTCCAGATCGGTCCCGGGGCTACGCCATTGACGCGAATGCCCTTGGATGCGAGCTGCTTGGCCAGCGACTTCACGTAATTCATGGTCGCGGCCTTGGTCTGCGCATAGTCGTAGAGATCAGGTGAGGGATCATAGGCTTGCTCGGATGTCGTGCCGACGATGCATGATCCGGGCTTGAGATGCGGCAGCGCCGCCTTGATGATCCAGAATGGCGCATAGATGTTGGTTTTCATGGTCGCGTCGAAATCTTCCGACGAGACGTCGAGGATCGAAGCGCGCGTCTGCTGCCGCGCCGCGTTGTTGACGATGATATCGAGCCCGCCGAGGCCCTGCACGGCCCGCTCGACCAACGTCTTGCAGAAAGCTTCGTCCTTGAGGTCGCCGGGAATCGCAAGCCCGGTGCGTCCCTCCTTCTTGATCAGCGCGATCACCTCCTGGGCGTCCGGCTCCTCGGCCGGCAGGTAGTTGATGGCGACGTCGGCGCCTTCGCGCGCATAGGCGATCGCCGCAGCCCGGCCCATGCCGGAATCGCCGCCGGTGATCAGCGCCTTGCGGCCAGAAAGGCGGCCAGAGCCCTTGTAGCTGGTCTCGCCGTGGTCGGGCGGCGGCTCCATCTTGCCGGCCAGACCGGGCCACGGCTGCGACTGCTTCTTGAACGGCGGCTTCGGATAGCGGGTGACGGGATCGATCAGGTCCTGCTCGGCCATCGTGTTTCCTTTCGCTGTCGAAGATGCCAGCGAGGCCGCAGCGAGCGTGGCGCTCGCGGCCTGAACGATGTGCCGGCGGGATAGTGAGGTCTTGTCTTGCTGGGCCATGCTGCTCTCCGCGATGTCGCGATCTCAATGCGCCGGGAGCCGCAACGTTGCTGGGAAAGCAAGGACGCCGGCCGAGCCGGCGTCCTCGAGGGGCCCTTCAAAAAGATTACTTGGACTGACCGACGCTCGGCGCCTTGCCGAGTTCCCTGGCCATATCGAGATGGTGCTTGAGCGTCGGCAGGGTCTTGCCGGCCCAGTCCTTCAGCGCGGAATTGTCACCGCCCTTGGCGTAGCGATCGAACAGCGAGATCGCGTCCTCGTGTGCGCTGACCTGGTAGGAATTGTAGTCCGAGCTGAAATCCTTGCCCGAGGCGCTCTTGAGCTTGTCGAGCTTGCTCTGGTGCGAGCTGTCGAGCGCCGTCGGCAACGTGGCTTGCACCTTGCCATCATTGACGAGCGCCTTGAGCTCGCTGCTGGTCTTGGTGTGGTCAGTGACCATCTGTTGCGCGAAGGTTTTCTCCTGCGCGTTGCCCTTCTGCTCGGCGAGCTTGCTCGATTCGATCTCGAACATGTCGCTGATGGCGACTTCCTTGACGAAGTCAGCGGTGGCCGGCGCGACTCCCAGCGCGGAGTTGACGCCGGTCTTCTCACCGAGCGACTGGGCGAGGGCAGGGGTTGCGAGCAGCACGCAGGCGGCGACGATGATGGATCGTTTCACGGGCGGACCCTCCAGATTGAGCGCGGCCGTCAGGGCCGCGCGATGTTGCGCCGACCAACACCGCCTTGAGGCGGAGGTTCCTATCAGCTAATCCCTCGGATTCCGGCCGGTACGTCGGTTGATGGGATCGGTGGCCTTCCGGCGCAGCCGTTCCGGCAGGAACGGTTCGGCGGGGGTCGCCGTCGCTTCGGCGCGTACATCCGCGTGGTGCTGCGCCTGCTCATGCGAGGTGCGGTTGTCGTTGATCTGCCGCTTCACGTCGAGGCCGCCGACGGGGTCATTCACGCCATGCTGGGTGTCACGAAAATCGCTCATGGTTCACCTCGTTCCCGGGACATTGCGGGCGTCTTTGCTGAAACCAAGAACAGCGCGTTCCCGGCGATGTTCCTGCGTGGTCGCAGATGCCATCAGGAACGATCGCCCGTTCGAGCCCGTTGATTCACACATTGTCTGAGTGGAGAATCGAAATGTTGAATCAAGGTGAGCTGGACCGCAGCGAGATGGGCCGATTGATCGGCAGCGACAAGGTCGAGGGAACGTCGGTCTACGGCGCCGATCGCAACAAGATCGGTTCAATCGAACGTGTGATGATCGACAAGGTCAACGGCAGGGTATCCTACGCTGTGCTCGGCTTCGGCGGATTTTTGGGCCTCGGCAACGACCATTATCCCCTGCCGTGGCAATCGCTGAAATACGACACCGAGCTCGGCGGCTATGTCACCGGCATCACCGCCAAGTCGCTCGAAGGCGCCCCGAAATATGCTGAGACCAGCGATTGGAACTGGGGCGACGATGCTGCGCTGCGCGGGATCAATGCCTATTACGGCGTTCCCGTCGCCTGAACGTTTCTGCAGAAAGGAACATCGATGAGCAAGGAACGGCCCACTGACGATCCCCGGGATCGGACCGACTGGGGTTCGCACAGGCAGACGGACACACCCTGGAAGGGCACTCCGGAGAAAGAACAGGGATCGGACAAGGTAAAGCCCGACCTCGAGAAATGGCAGGAATCGAACACGCACTGATGAGTGCGCGGAGCTGGTGAAGCGCGGGCACCCCGGTGACGCGCTTCTTTTTTGCGCAATGCAATCACGAATAGCGGCGTGGCTCCCGAGCCGCGGAACCATGCTTCAATGCTGCGGTTAGGCCTCCCGGCGTGGGCGCACGGCCAGGCCGTTTGCCGAAAAAAGTCCCGATCGAGGTGCTCGCAGTGGATGCTCAAACCCGGGAGCATGGGCCGTCCGCGGAGCAACCGCAGAAGGTCGAAGCTCCGAAGAACTCGCCGGAATCAAAGCAGCCGACCAGGGAGCAATCGGGCAAGGCGGACAAGACGCCGTCGCTGCGCGACCGGCTTGCCGAGCACTGGTTGCTCGCAACCGTCGGCGCCATCGTGCTGATCGCAGCCTTGGTCGGCGGTCTGCTCTATTGGCTGGATGTCCGCCATTATGAATCGACCGACGATGCTTTCGTCGCCGCGCGCAGCTTTTCCGTGGCCTCGAAGGTCGGCGGCTACGTGACCGACATTCCGGTCACGGACAACCAGCACGTCGGCGCCGGCGATCTTCTCGCCAAGATCGACGAGCGCGATTACCGCATCGCCGTCGATCAGGCCGCGGCGCAGGTCGAGGTTTCCAAGGCCAACATTGCCAATGTCGAGGCGCAAATCGATTCCCAACAGGAGCAGATCAAGCAGGCGCAGGCCCAACTCGAACAGGCCCGGGCCCAGCTCCAATTCTCGCAGGAGGAATCCGCGCGCGCCCAGGATCTGGTCGAGAAGGGCGCGGGCACCGTGCAGCGCCAGCAGCAGACCCGCTCCGATCTGCAGGCCCAGCAGGCCAACACCGAACGCGCCAACACGGCGGTGATAGCGGCGCAGGTCGGCATCAAGACGCTGCAAGCCCAGCTCGAAGGCGCCAAGGCGCAGCTCGAGCAGTCGCAGGCGCAGCTCGATCAGGCCAGGCTGAACCTGCAATACACCAGCGTCGTCGCCGCGCAGTCCGGCCGCGTGGTCAAGCTCTCCGGCGCCAAGGGCACCTTCGTCACGGCAGGACAGAGCCTGATGATGTTCGTGCCTGACGAGGTCTGGATCGTCGCCAACTACAAGGAAACCCAGCTTGCCGACATGCGGCCCGGCCAGCCGGTCGAGATCCGCATCGATGCCTATCCCGCACGCAAGCTGACCGGCCATGTCGATTCCGTGCAGCCCGGCTCCGGCACCGCGTTCAGCCTGCTGCCGGCCGAGAACGCCACCGGCAATTACGTCAAGGTGGTGCAGCGCGTGCCGGTGAAGATCGTGGTCGACAATTGGCCAGCCGATCTGCCTGTTGGTCCCGGCATGTCGGTCGTGCCCTGGACCAGGGTGCGATGACGGACGCGACGCAGGACGGCGCATCCGCCGGAGGTTGGTCGCCGGAACGCTCGGCGGCCGGCGGGCACAATCCCTATCTCATTGCCTTCGTGGTCTCGATCGCGACCTTCATGGAGGTGCTCGACACCACCATCGCCAACGTCGCGCTGCGCCACATCGCCGGCGGTCTTGCCGTCGGCATCGACGAGAGCACCTACGTCATCACCAGCTATCTCGTCGCCAACGCCATCGTGCTGTCGATCTCGGGCTGGCTGTCGACCGTGATCGGCCGCAAGCGCTTCTACATGATGTGCGTGGCGACGTTTTCGGTGGCGTCGCTGCTGTGCGGCTTCGCCTGGAATCTGGAGGCGCTGGTGCTGTTCCGGATTCTCCAGGGCCTTGGCGGCGGGGGCATGGCCACCAGCGAGCAGGCGATCCTCGCCGACTCCTTTCCGCCGCAGAAGCGTGGACAGGCCTTTGCGATCTACGGCGTCGCCGTGGTCGTCGCGCCGGTGATCGGCCCGACGCTCGGCGGCTGGATCACGGACACCTACAGCTGGCACTGGGTGTTCCTGATCAACGTGCCGATGGGGCTGCTCTCGCTGTTCCTGGTCGGCACGCTGGTCAAGGAGCCGTCCGGCGCGGAAGAGGAGCGGCAGGAACTGCTGAGCAGGGGCCTGCGCGTCGACTATGTCGGCTTCGCGCTGGTCGCGATCGGGCTCGGCTCGCTCGAATTCGTTCTCGACGAAGGCCAGCGCAACGACTGGTTCGGCTCGAACATGATCATCGTCTTCGCGGTGCTGTCGGCTGTGTCGCTGCTCGCGCTGATTCCATGGGAGCTGACGCGTGAGGATCCGATCGTGGACCTCCGTCTGCTCGGCCGCCGCCAGTTCGCCGCCTGCTTCCTGGTCATGCTCGCCACTGGCGCGGTGCTGATCTCGACAACCCAGATTCTGCCGCAGCTGCTCCAGACCGAGTTGAACTACACGGCCACGCTGGCCGGACTCGCCTTGTCGCCCGGCGGGATCGCGACGTTGATATTGATGCCGGTGGTGGGCCGCCTCGTCGGCACGGTTCAGCCGAAATATCTGATCATGTTCGGTGCCGCCATCGTTGCACTGTCGATGTGGCATCTGACCGGAATCAATGGCGACATCACCTACGGCTATGCGGCGCTGTCGCGCATCTTCCTCGCGATGGGTCTGCCCTTCCTGTTCCTGCCGGTGACGACGGCGTCCTATGACGGTGTGCCGCCGGACAAGACCAACCAGGCCTCGGCGCTGATCAACGTCGCCCGCAACATCGGCGGCTCCATGGGTGTCGCGCTGGCGCAGACGGTATTGGCGCAGCGCCAGCAATTCCATCAGAGCCGGCTGATCGAGCACGCCGCGCCGTCCGATCTCGGCTACCAGCAGACCATCGATGCGATGACCCGGTACTTCCAGGCTCAGGGCTCGAATGCGAGTGATGCCGCTTCGCAAGCGGTGGCCTGGGTCGGCAAAACCTTGCAGCAGCAGGTCGACTTCCTCGCTTATATCGACGTGTTCTGGACGCTCGCCATCATCGCGGTGCTGATGATCCCGACGGCCGCCGTGCTGCGTCCGATCGATCTCGGCGCACCGTCGCGGGGGCATTGAGCTCCTTCCGTCATTCGAGCGCAGCGAAGCGATCCGGAGTCGCTCCGCGAAAGGACTCTGCCGCGTTCGCCTCGCAAGGACGATGGTGCGAGACGGAACTCACCCCACCGCTTCCTTCTGCCCCGGCCCCGCATGCACATGCACCTGTTTCGCATGCAGCGGTTCGCCGCATTCGGAGCACACCATGACAGGATCGAACAGCTTGCCGCAGGTCTTGTGCTGGTGCAGCAGCGGGCGGCCGCGCTCGTCGCCCATATGGGTGTCGCCCCAATGCACCATCGCCATGATGACAGGGTAGAACTCGAGGCCCTTCTGCGTGAGGATGTATTCGTAGCGTTTCGGCGCCTCGGAATAGGGCACGCGCCGCAGGATGCCGAAGCGCACCAGCTTCTTCAGTCGCTCCGAGAGAAGATGCCGGGTGATCTGGAGCGAGGACTGGAACGCCTCGAAGCGGCGCACGCGCAGGAAGCATTCGCGCAGGATCAGGAGCGTCCAGCGGTCCCCGACCACCGCCACGGTGCGCGAGAGCGAGCAGGGCTCTTCCTCCAGCATGTCCCACTTCATGATCCGGTCTCCGGCCTCGATCGCCTAAGTCTGAAAAAGGAACTGACTTGAATGATCAGCGATATTCTAAAACAAGCTTATCATCCGGGGCCTGAATTTGACAGTTCTATTTTAGAACTATAGCCTTCGCTCCAAGCACAGACTTTCACCGGAGGAGGCGACCTTGCCCAAGCGAAATGCGACCGTGGCCGTGATCGGGGCCGGCGATTTCATCGGCTCCGAGATCGCGAAGAAATTCGCAGCCGAAGGCTTTTCGATCTACGCCGGCCGCCGCAACGGCGACAAGCTCGCGGCGCTGGTGAGGGACATCGAAGCGGCCGGCGGCGAGATCCACGCGCGCTCGCTGGATGCGCGAAAGGAGGAGGAGATCATCTCCTTCCTCGACGACGCCGACAAGCATGCGCCGCTGGAGGTCTGCATCTTCAATGTCGGCGCCAACGTCAATTTCCCGATCCTCGACACCACCGAGCGCGTGTTTCGCAAGGTCTGGGAGATGGCCTGCTATTCCGGCTTTCTCGCGGGTCGCGAGGCGGCGCGGCTGATGCTGCCGCGCGGCGGCGGCAAGATCTTCTTCACCGGTGCGACGGCGTCCTTGCGCGGCGGCAGCGGCTTTGCCGCGTTTGCCAGCGCCAAATTCGGACTGCGCGCGGTGGCGCAGGCGATGGCACGCGAGCTTGGGCCGAAGAACATCCATGTCGCCCATCTCATCATCGATTCCGGTGTCGACACCGAATGGGTGCGGCAGCGTCGGCTCGAGTCGCTCGGGCCCAACGCGCTCGACAATCCCGATCTGCTGATGCCGCCCTCCGCGGTCGCCGATTCCTATTGGCAGCTCTATCAGCAGCCGAAGAGCGCCTGGACCTTCGAGATGGAGATCCGCCCGTTCGGCGAGAAATGGTGAACACGGCGCCAAAGTCCGGCTAGACTGATCTCGAGCAAAATTCTTGGAGGATCTGTAAGTGAAGACCGCGATCACCGAACTGTTCGGCATCGAGCATCCCATCATCCAGGGCGGCATGCATTTCGTCGGCTTTGCCGAGCTGGCCGCCGCCGTCTCCAATGCCGGCGGCCTCGGCATCATCACCGGGCTCACGCAGAAGACGCCGGAGCTCCTCGCCAGGGAGATCGCCCGCTGCCGTGACATGACCGACAAGCCGTTCGGTGTGAACCTCACCTTCCTGCCGACCTTTGCGGCGCCGCCTTATCCGGAATACATCGCAGCCATCGTCGAGGGCGGCATCAAGGCGGTGGAGACCGCGGGGCGCAGCCCGGAAGCATACATGCCTGCCCTGAAGGCTGCCGGCATCAAGGTCATCCACAAATGCACCTCGGTTCGCCACTCGCTGAAGGCCGAGCGCATCGGCTGCGATGCCGTCAGCGTCGACGGGTTCGAGTGCGGCGGCCACCCCGGTGAGGACGACATCCCCAACATGATCCTGCTGCCGCGCGCGGCGGAGGAGTTGAAGATCCCGTTCGTGGCGTCCGGCGGCATGGCCGATGGGCGCAGCCTCGTCGCGGCGCTGTCGCTGGGTGCATCAGGCATAAACATGGGCACGCGTTTCATCGCGACCAGGGAAGCGCCTGTTCATCAGAACGTGAAGAACGCGCTGGTGGCGGCGACCGAGCTCGACACCCGCCTGATCATGCGGGCGCTGCGCAATACCGAGCGCGTATTGAAGAACGCCAATGTCGATCGCCTGCTCGAGATCGAGCATGCCCGGGGTGACAAGCTCACGATCGACGACATCCACGACCAGGTCGCGGGCGTCTATCCCAAGATCATGCTGGATGGGCAGATGGATGCCGGCGCCTGGAGCTGCGGCATGGTCGCGGGACTCATCCACGATATCCCCTCCTGCAAGGAACTCGTGGATCGCATCATGGATGAAGCGGAACAAATCATCCGCAACCGTCTGATAGGGTTCCTGGATGGGACAGGTACGACGCGAAAGGTCGCGTGACACCGCCAAACTTCTTAACCAAGGCGGCAGTTGACCGCTGGAATTACGCGCGGCGCCTCCTAAATAGGAGCAAATTACTCCTTGACGATCAATTTCAGGAGGCGTCTGTGGTCCTGAAAAGCGTTCCCGTTGCGGTTGCCCTTGCGCTCGTGCTTGCGGTGGGCGGTTTCGCGCGCGCGGACGACTACAAGCCTGACGAATATTTTGGTCTCGATCTCTCCAAGGCGGTCCTGTCGCCGAAGCGGCTCGGGCCCGAGACGCAGTTCGCGCCGGTCGCGCTGGAGGCGAAGGGCGGCAACGAAGCACAGGCCCATGCCCAGCCCGTCGACGTGCCGAAGAAGGTTGCGGCCGAACGCGTGCACGTGTCGGAGCCGAAGATCGCTCGCACCAAGGGCACTCAGCCGCGCGGTGCAGCGCGCACCAGGCTCGCGCACCGCCACGGCAATCCGCTGGACGCGCAGGCGATGGACGCGCGCATCCAGACCTGGCCGTGCCGTTCCGGCGGCATCTGCAACTGGAAGCACTGAGCCGGTCCGAGACCGTCACCTCCGCGTCGCAAAACCGTCGGCGCGGAGTCAAGGAAACGTAAGCTAGCCGTCAAACGGCGCAGGCACCTTCCGTCGCGAATCGACGAAGGTCTCCTGAATGGCAACGCTCCGCGCCCCGGGCGCATGGACTCGGCGGCAGTTCTTGGTTCGCTCCGCGTCCTCACTCGCCACCGCCTCGCTCGCAAAACCTTCCATCAGTCGCGCCGCTGACCGCCCGCAGGTCACGGGCGGGATTCAATCCGGCGACGTCTCGGACGGCGCTGCCGTGATCTGGGCCCGTTCCGACCGGCCCGCCCGGATGCGGGTGGAGTGCTCGACCGTCGAGAGCTTCAGGACGATCATTGCGTCAGCGTCGCGCGACGCTCTGCCGGATGCCGATTTCACCGCAAAGCTGCGGCTCGACGATTTGCCCGCCGGGCAGGACATCTTCTACCGCGTGCGGTTCGACGACCTCGCGACCGGTCTCGCCGGCGAAAGCCGCGTCGGCCATTTCCGCACCGCGCCGCTTGCAGGACAATCAATCTCGTTCGTATGGTCGGGCGACGTCGCAGGACAAGGCTGGGGCATCGATAGCTCGCGCGGCGGCTATCGCAGCTATCGCACCATGCTTGAGAACCGTCCGGATTTCTTCATCCACTCCGGCGATCACATCTATGCCGATTGCACGATCCCGTGCGAGCAGAAGCTGCCGAACGGTGAGATCTGGCGCAATGTCGTGACCGAGGAAAAATCGGAAGTCGCGCATACGCTGGCGCAATTCCGTGGCAACTACAAATACAACCACCTCGACGAGAACTTCCGCGCGTTCCATGCGGAGGTGCCGATGTTCGCGCAATGGGACGATCACGAGGTCACCAACGATTGGTCGCCGACCGGCAGCTACGACGACGCCGGCTATGAGGACGACGGCACGCCGCGCCTGGTCGCCCGCGCCCGTCGCGCCTTCTTCGATTTCATGCCGATCCGCAATGTCGGCGCGCGGCCGGGGCGCGTGTATCGCGAGATTCCCTACGGCCCGCTGCTCGACGTCTTCATGATCGACATGCGCAGCTATCGCGACGAAACCTGGAACAAGGGCCATGATCATCGTGGCTGGATTCTGGGTGCCGAGCAGCTCGCCTGGCTGAAGCGCGAGCTCGCCGCCTCGCGCGCGACCTGGAAGGTGATTGCGGCCGATTTGCCGATTGGCCTGATCAGTCTCGATGCCGTGGCCCTCGGCGACGGCCCGCCTGACCGGCGCGAGCACGAGATCGCCGATCTGCTCGCATCCATCAAGCGCGCCGGGGTCCGCAACATCGTCTGGCTCACCGCCGACATGCACTACACGGCTGCCCACTACTATGATCCAAACAGAGCGCAATTCAGCGATTTCGAGCCGTTCTGGGAGTTCGTCTCCGGTCCGCTGCATGCCGGCACCTGGGGGCCGGGCGAACTCGACGACACGTTTGGCCCGGTCGCGATGTACCGGAACGGCGCCAGCGAAAGCCAGGGCGAGAACCTCGCGCCCTGCTTCGGCCTGCAATTCTTCGGCCGTGTGGACATCGACGGTGGGAGCGGCGTGATGACCGTGACCTTGAAGGACGTCGGCAACCGCGACCTCTGGTCGGTCGACCTCGTGCCGCAGCCGCAGGCCCGTCCGGCCGTGGTGGCGCAGCATTCGTGAGGGGCCGCTGGTTGTCCAACCTCTCCCGCGAGCGCGGGGCAATCGCACACGGTGTGCAGGATGCAGCATCGGCAGCGGGCTCCCTGTCCCGCAAGCGGGAGAGGCGGAGCCCGCGCACGATGCGTTCGTATGCGATGGCCTGCCCCGCAAGCGGCAGGGAGGCTCCTAACCCGATCTTGATTGGCCGTCACGTGCCTGTCGCGCTATGATGCCCGTTCCCGCCACCTCTTTTCCATCATCGAAGAGTCTGCTCACGCGGCATCGCCGCGTGCATCCGGCGGCTGGAATACCTCAGGAGCCTGTTCAATGGACCATCTGAAAACACGGGGCATCAGCATGCCCAAGCTCGGCCTCGGCACCTTCCGCATGCAGGGCGATGCCTGCCGCGATGCGGTCGAGGGCGCGCTGTCGATCGGCTATCGCCACATCGACACCGCCGAAATGTATGCCAACGAGGATGCGATCGGTGCCGCGCTCGCGACGGCCTCCGTGCCGCGCGGCGAACTGCATGTCACGACCAAGGTCTGGCACGAGAATCTCACGCCGGATGCGATCCGCCGCGCCTTCGATGCCAGCCTGACCAAGCTAAGGCTCGATCACGTCGACCTCTATCTCGTGCATTGGCCGTCGAGATCGGCGAACTGGGGCGCGGTATTCGAGGCGCTGATGAAGCTGAAGGAAGAGGGGCGGACGCGCGCGATCGGCGTCGCCAATTTCACCACGGCGCTGCTCAAGATCGCGGTCGAGGACGTCAGGGCGCCGATCGCCTGCAATCAGGTCGAATATCACGCGATGCTGGATCAATCGAAGGTGCTGGCCTATCTCAAGGCGACGTCGATCCCGCTCGTCGCCTATTGCCCGCTCGCGCAGGGACGTTTTGCGACCGATCCGGTGCTTGTCGAAATCGGCGCGAAGCACAATGCGAGCGCCGCGCAGGTCGCGCTGAAATGGCTGCTCGACCAGGACGGCGTCGCCGCCATCCCGAAGGCGTCACGCCGCGAGAGCCAGCAGGCCAATCTCGACGCCCTGAAGATCAAGCTGGACGATGCCGATCGCAAGAAGATCGCTTCTCTCCCGAAGGACAAGCGTTGCGTCAATCCCGGGTTCGCGCCGGCATGGGATTAGTGCCTTTTACCCTCTTCCTTGTGGGAGAGGTAGCTTTGCGAAGCCGGGTAAGGGGTCTCTATCCTTACGGACAATCTTTCGAATGGAAAGAACTCCTCATCCGGCGCTTCGCGCCACCTTTTCCCACACCCAGGAGCGCACGTGGCAGAACGCAGTCGGCCAAAGACTTGCGGGCGATTGAGCCTCCACAATTCAGCTGATACATGTTGGCTTGTGGCCCGCTGCTGACATTCACGCGAACCACCGCTGCGTCCGCTATCAGGCGTAGACCGGGCCGGCCCTGAAACAGGTTTGAAGTCGCAGTTTGACCCTGAACGGACATCTGCCCATCTACCCATGGGTCCCAATAAGCTGTAGATTGCCCACGATGTCCCGCTGATCGTCATCCCACGCGGCCGCCGGGGGGACCGAATGCATCAAGTGAAGCGGCGAGACGTCTTGGCTCTGCTCGGAAGCGTGCCAGCGGCATGGCCGCTGCTCACCTTCGCCGAGGCGCCCGAACGCATGCGGCGGATCGGTGTCGTGATGGCCTACGCGGAGGAGGACCCCAACGGGCAGATACAGATCGGGGCCTTCCGAGAACATCTACCGAAACTTGGCTGGATCGAGGGCAGCAATGTCACCATTGACGTTCGATATGCAAGGGGTGATCCGGCGCGCGCTCGGGAAATGGCTGCCGAGCTGCTCCGGCAGAGGCTCGACTTGATTGTGTCCAATTCCAACCTGGTCACTACCATACTTCAGACGCAGGTCCGCACGATCCCGCTTGTGTTCGTATCAGTCTCCGATCCTGTCGGTAGTGGCTTTGTCAAGGATCTGGCGAGGCCGGGTGGCAACATCACCGGCTTTGCCAATTTCCCGCCTTCCATGGGAAGCAAATGGCTGGAGAAACTGCACGAGGTGGCGCCGCAGGCCGAGCGCGTCGGACTGCTTCTGCACCCGGAGCCGCCAAATCTCGGGTATCTCAAGTCGGCTCAAGAGGCAGCGCCGTTGCTTAATTTGAGGCTGGTTGACCTCAGGGTGCATGACCGCGCCGAAATTGAAAGCGCTTTCACGACATTTGTAGGCGACGCTCGCAGCGGTTTGATCGTCGCGCCCAATATCGTCAGCTTCGCGAATAGCGCTCTCATTGTAGCGTTGGCCGCGAAGTATCGGTTGCCCTCGATTTATCCGTTTGCTTTTTTTGCCAGGGAGGGTGGGCTGATTTCTTACGGGTTCGACGAGCGCGAGCAATTTCGGCAAGGCGCCGTCTATGTCGATAAGATCCTAAGGGGCGCAAAGCCCGCCGAACTACCTGTGCAGTATCCGACGAAATTCGAGATTGTGGTCAATCTTAAGACCGCGAAAGCGCTTGGGCTTGATGTGCCTTTGCAAGTTCAGCAATTCGCCGACACCATCATCGAATGAGCCGGTCCAGCAATAGCGACCAACGTGATCGAAGGACGCGACGTCGCCTACTGGCCCATCGCTGACCTTCACGCGAACCAACACGGCATCCGCTATCCAGCGTAGACCGGACCAGCCCTGAAGCAGGTTTCAAGTCGCAGTTTGACCCAATTCGGACATGGGCTGTGCGGACTATCACTTGGTCGGTTAAGTCGGTAGAGTGCCACCGGGATGAGGGCGGTATGCGGCGGCGGGACTTTCTAACTCTTGCAGGTGCGGTGGCGTGGCCGCTTGCGGCGCGTGCGCAGCCAGCGGAAATGCCGGTGATCGGCTATCTATCTGAGAACACTCTTTCGGCAAATTTACACGCGGCCTTCCTGCGGGGGATGGCTGCGTTAGGCTACGTAGAAGGCAAAAACCTCCTAATCGAGGACCGACACAAGCCGCAGTCATTGCCTGAAGCTGCGGCTGATCTGGTTCGTCGTAAGGTGAACGTCATTTTCGCGTCAAACCCGGGCGCGCTTTCCGCCGCCATCAAAGCCACGACCAGCATACCTGTGGTTGGAATGGATTTGGAGAGCGACCCCGTTGCGAAAGGATACGTTCAAAGTATTGCCCGCCCAGGCGGCAATATCACGGGAGTGTTTTTAGATATCCCTGAGCTGTGCGGAAAGCAGCTAGGTCTGCTGAAGGAAATCGTTCCCGGGCTATCTCGCATAGCCATCTTTGGCATCCCCGGCCACAACGCGCCGCAATTCGCAGCAACTGAGGCGGCGGCGGGGGCGGTCGGGGTCAAGGCCGAAGTTCTGGAGGTCAAGGTCGCTGATGATTTAGAGGGCGCTTTGGAGGAGGCCAGAGTGCGGCCGGTCGAAGCCGGTATCTTGTTGCCATCCCCTTTCACGTTCCAGTATTCGAAGCTGATCGCGGAATTCGCGCGCGCCAAACGGCTCCCGCTCATTTCCTTGTTCGCCGAGTTTCCAAGAAACGGCGGCCTCATGGGTTATGGACCGAACTTGGACGACTTGTATCGAAGATGCGGAGAGTACGTCGGCAAGGTTTTGCACGGTGCAAAACCAAGCGAGTTACCGCTACAGCGTCCGGAGACGTTTGATCTGATCATCAACGTCAAGACTGCAACGGCGATTGGTGTCGAGTTGCCAGCACGTCTTCAACTGCTCGCCAATGAGCTGGTCGAATAGAGTTCGGACTTCCGCTGTTGGCCCGCTGCTGACCTTCACGCGCACCCCCGCAGCGTCCGCTATCCGGCGTAAACCGGATCAGCCCTGAAATAGGGTTGAAGTCGCAGTTTGACCCATTGCCGACGTCAGACCGCACCATAGAAGTGTCGATATTGCCAAGCGGCTTCCTTTTGCAATTGAGATTCAGACCACGACTGGTTCTGGAAGCGCATGACAGACATAGGTGAGAGATCGACGGGCGGCTTGCCAACTATAATCCAGGTCGCAAGTGCCTCTCCGAGCGTTGGCGAGATCGAAAGGCCGGCGACATTACATCCACTCGCAAAATAGAAACCTGTTGCTCCGGGAGCTGGGCCGAGAACATGATGGCCGTCAGCGGTCATTGTCGGAATGCCGCCACGAAATTCCCGCACCTGAGCGGTTTCCAGGACTGGGAGCTGATCCTTGACGTCAGTCGCGGCGGCACGAAGCACTTCGATGTCGAGCGGCATATCCTTCACATCGAAGCTCGCTCCCAACGACTGCATATCGAAAAATTGGGGCCTTTCCTCGTAGACGCCCCAAAGCAAGCCACCGTGACAGGGACGCGCATACACGGCGGCATCCATGATTCGAACCATGGGCAGATCAGCACGCACGCCATCCAAAGGCTCCGTGATGATCAGTTGCTGTCGGGTCGGCACCAACGGCACGCCAATCCCGCTTGCCTCCGCTACCTGTCGCGTCCATGCACCGGCCGCATCGACAACGATCGGGCTTTCAATGATACCTTTCGCGGTGGTTACGCCGGTCACGTTGCCGGCCGTAATATTGACAGCAAGTACGTCCGTCTTCGGAAGTAAGGTGGCGCCCTGAGCCGCAGCGGCTCTGGCAAACCCGACAGCCACCTGCGCCGGATCGAAATACCTGTCGTCACCGATTCTCATCGCCGCTACCACGCCTGTCGGCTTCAAGAATGGATTGAGGCGACTGGCCTGCTCTGGAGAGATCAGATCGACATCAAGCCCCATGCGGCGGCCGCGCTCAAGGTCGTCCTTGATAACCTCCGCATCTTGCGGGCGACGCGCGATCCTCAGGCTGCCCGAATGCACCCAATCTAGAGGCTGGCCGGTTTCTTCCGTGAACGTTTCGATCTTCCGGCATGCGTCCTTGATGAGGCCTATCATCAAGTCGCCCTTGCGAACGCAGCTCACCATACCAGCGGCGCGAGGCGACGTTTGCGATCCGATATCATGCTTATCGATGAGGACGCCTCTGAAACCCTTGCGTTTACTCAGGTAGTAGGCAGTCGCCGCGCCCAGGGCGCCAGAACCAATGACAATCGCGTCGGCCTTGCTAATCATGGTGCAATGCCCTCGAAATGCGATGGCGACGAAAGACTAACACGCGGCGAGGGCGCTGACCATTGCGATCCTTTCAGTAGGTAAGGTCAGCTGTTGGCCCATCTGCGAAGTTGCGCCGCGTCCGACGGAAGTCCGCTCATCGCGGCAGAGCGGACCTGATTTGCTCAACCTGAGTTCTTCGCAGTTTGACCCAAACCCGACATCGGTCGGGTCGAAATCCCGCGCGCAACGGTTCCTGCTGCGCCTTGAGTTGATACGTGAACCTCGCAGCAGCCGAACCATACTCACATTCATGGACGCTAATATTGATTCGGGGACAGTAGGAGAGTGTGCCGTGCTGGTGCTGCGTTGGATTTCGCTGATCGCGGCGAGGGGGCTTTGGCTGATGCCATTGCTGGCGCAGGAGCGCGGTCGCGTTAGGCCGGCTCATTCCGACATCGTATTGATGAAAAGCAAGGAGGGAACATGCGCAAATCCGTCCGTGGTACCTTTGTCGCCGTGCTAGGTGTTGCCTTTATCGGTGCAACCCTCACACCAATTGCAGCAGAGGAGCCTTACAAGGCTCAACTCGACACCTTGCGAAAATCGCTGGAGAAATATCAGGACTACAAGGCAGCCGTGCGCGACCGCTACCTGTCGACGGTGGGCTGCGTGCATTATTCCGGGGAGAAAGTACCGCACCGCATGGAGTATGCCAAAGGCGCTATGGGAGTGCACTTTGCCAATGTCACAGTGCAGGGCGCTCCTGATCCGATGAAGCCCAACGTATTGATCTACGAACCCGTGGGCAAGGAATTGAAGCTCGTGGCTGTCGAGTGGCTGGTGCCTCTAACGGCCGATACCAAGCAGCGCCCCTCTCTCTTCGACCAGCCCTTCATGGGCCCGATGGAAGGACACTGGCCGCTCATTCCAAAGGAGTTTGTACATTATGATTTGCATGCCTGGTTGTTCAAAGAGAACCCGCTCGGCATGTTTGCGCCCACCAATCCGAATGTTAGCTGCGAGGGCTACGACTTTTCCCTGCTGGAAGAGCCGACCATGATGGTGCCGGGCCCATAAACAAATCGCGAGGTCAGCTTGGCCCATAGCCGACGCAGATCGATGCCGGCTGTTCGCCGCTGTTGGAGCAGAGCAGGCCTGGCAGATTGATGCGTACCGATTTGCGCGCACAGAAAATGGCCCCTTGCGGGGCCATTTCCAGTTTGCGTTGCGCATTAGTCCCAGTGGCGATGATGACGCTTGATCACGACGACATTGTCGCGATGGTGCCAGCCGCGATGCCAGCCGTAGTCACGATGCTCGCGGAATTCGGCGCGGGCGCCGTACGGGCCGTGATGGCCGTGCTTGACGATCACAGTCTCAGCACTTGCCAGCGTCGGCGCCGCAACCGCGAGCGCACCCAGAGCGGCAACGACATAACCAAGCTTCTTCATGATGTCCTCCTCCAATCGAATGCAAATTTAAACGGCGCATTCGCATGAACGTTCCGGAGGAACGGCAAGAGAATTCTGAATGGATGTTCAGGATCAAACAATGGTTAATCGCAGCGCTGCTGCAGCGGCGTCGGCGCGCCGGTCTTGACGTATTTGCCGTCCCTGATCGTGTACTCGCCGCGTTCGCTGCGATTATAGATCGCGCGCAGGCTGCCGTCCTGCGAAAGCATCAGTCCGAATTCGCGCGTCTGCCGAAGCGAAGGGAAGTACACCATCAGATTGAGCAGGCCTTCGGCGTCGACGGTGGCGGACACCACCTCGTTCTCATCCTTGGCGTCGCCGAAATTGCGCCCGTACATCACCCGGCCGTCCTTCCGGACCTCGTAAGTCAGCAGCGCGCCCTTGTCGCGGTCTGGCCTGACAGCACAGTCGACGGCCCACGAGCCGAGCAACCCCCACTGCTCGACCGTCGCCGCGAGCGTCTCGGCATGCGCGAGCGGCGCGAACACGATCCAGAGCACCGCGGCCGTGGCCCAGCGGCTCAAACAACGCGTCATATCCTGAAAGGCCCCGCCTCGAAGAATTCCAAAGTGTATATCCCGACGCGGTCGCGACCTCTAGGCGCGCTTCTCGACATTGGCGCTGCGCGCCGGCACGCCGAACTCCTTGCGGCAGACCTCGGCGAGTACGGCGACCCCCTCCCGGATCTGCTGATGCGACGGGCTCCCAAAGCACATCCGGAGGCGTGAGCCGGCGTAAGCCTTGTTGGTCGACCACTCCGGTCCGGGATTGATCGCGACACCGGCGGCAAGCGCAGCCTTGTGGAGTTTGAGCGTATCGACCTGGTCGGGCAGCTTCAGCCAGAGGAAGATGCCGCCCTTCGGCTCCTCGAATTCGGCCGCGGTCCCGAACTGTTCGTTGAGCGCTTCCATCAGCGTATCGAGCTTGGCGCGTAGCGCTTTCGTCAGCGTCGGCACATGGCTCGCGAAATGCTGAAGGCAATAGGTGCCGAGCACCATCTGCTCCAGCGCCCCGGAGCCTGCATCCGTCTTCAGCGCCAGCATTCGCGACATCGCATCCCAGGGTGCCACGATGAAGCCGACGCGCAGCGCCGGCGCGATCGACTTCGAGAACGAGCCGATATGGATCACGCCGCCGTGCTGGCTCATCGCGTAAATCGCCGGTGGCCGTTGTCCCGACCAGACCAGATCGCTATAGCAATCGTCCTCGAAGACGGGGACGCCGTACGCGGCGGACAGTCGCAGCAACTCGGCGCGGCGCGTCTCCGGCATGATGGTGCCGGTCGGATTCTGCACGGTCGGAATGGTGTAGATGTATTTCGGCCGGATGCCGCGGTTCTTCAGCTCCGCCAGGGCCGCGGCCAGCACGTCCATGCGCATGCCGTGCTCGTCGAGGGGAACGCCGACGGCGTTGACGCCCAGCCGTGCGAGCCGGTCGAGCGAACCCTGATACGTTTCCTGCTCGACGATCACGGTGTCGCCGCGCGCCAGCAGGGCGTTGTTGACGAGGTCGAGCGCCTGCAGCGAGCCGGAGACGATCATGAGGTCGTCGACCGTGCAGCTGATTCCGGCGTCGCGCTTCAGTTTTGTCACCAGGAATTCGCGGAGCGGCACGTAGCCCTGGGGCCCATGCGCCAGTCCGTAGGTGGCGAGCGAACGGCCCTCGCGTTGCAGGGCCAGAGTGGCCGCCTCGATCAGCTCATCGACCGGCACCTGCTCGGAATCGTTGTTGCCGCCGACGAAGCTGTATTTGGCGAGGCCCGTCCAGCGTGCAGAGGGGGCCGGCAGCCCTGCGGGAAACAGGGGCCCGAAATCGAAGCTGAACGTCATGGGAGCGCTCCTCGTTGTTTTTATTGGGCGGCCGGCCTGATCCGGGCCGGGCGCCGCGATTTCGATGATGTCATCATGCCAGTGTTTTGCCCGACGCGTCAAACGGAATTCGTAAAATCAGCATTCATGTCATGCGCGGCCGCTATGCCGTTGATTTTTAGATCCGGCTACTGTGCATGGGGTTGTTTTCGTGTTTCGATCTGGGCCGCGACAGCGCTCGCACGAGCTGCTTTACTTTTTGCCGACCGTCCTGGTCGGGCGTCCCTGGCTGATGAAAGCGTAATGCGCATTGGCGACGCCGCCAACCATCAAGGCCTCGACCGCCGGCTCGGCGATCTCGCCGGTGGCGGCCCAGTCGACGATGAAATTGGCCCCGGTCCCGCCGCGCACGTCATCGGTCGGAATGAAGATCGAGATGGTGGCGAGCGGCTTCACGGCGACCGGCGCCTTCAGATAGCTCTCGACCTGCTTGCCCGCGGTGTCGAAATAGGCGATGCGCCTGACCACCAGTGCTTGCGTCTCGGACGCATTGTGGACGCTCAGCGTCACCGAAAAATCGACCCGCAGCTTGCCCTGGCTCATCGCGACGCTGGAATAGGCCGGCACGTAGAAGCCGCCGGTCACGGCGAGTGGCTCATTCGGCATGGCTTGAAGCGAATCGGCAAAAGTCTGTTCGAGGTTCACTTTGGGCTGCGCGGAGGCTTGCCCGGCGAAGGCGAGCGGGCCTAGCAGCATTGCGGTGGCGAGAGCCGCATGAATGTGACGAATTGCTCGTTTGCCGCGCTGCACCCGGTCTCCAGGGTGCGGCAAAACGGACCAATCTGGCATGCACGAGCTCATTCGCGACACTCTCTGTATCCTGTCTGCCCGGATGCTGGGCCTGCTCGCCCATTCTGCCGGCAACCGCTGATCCCGCCCTACCTTATCGCCGGCCTCTGCACAGGTCCATTCGGTGCCGGCTGTGCTAGCGGCTCTCCATCAGCGCCATCGCGGAGTTCGGCCTGATCTTCATGCTGTTCATGATCGGCCTCTTCGATGCAAGCCCAAAGGCCCGTCCGACGGCGGCCGGCGGGCATATGCGGTTGCATCCAGGACACTAGCGCTTGGGCCCAAGTCCAGCTAAGGCGTCCGTCAGGCCTCCGGCCATAACCGATAGAGATTGGGACATGCCCGATACCGTCCAGGAAGTCTTGCAGGCCTTTGCCCGAGGCGAACTCGTCGTGGTGACCGACGACGATGATCGCGAGGGTGAGGGCGATCTGATCGTTGCCGCCTCGTTCTGCACGGCGGAAAAGATGGCCTTCATCATCCGCCATACCTCCGGCATCGTCTGCGCGCCAATCACCACCGAGGACGCGCGCCGGCTGCGGCTCGATCCGATGGTCGCCCATAACGATTCCGCCCACACCACCGCATTCACGGTCTCGATCGACTACAAGCCTGACGGCGGCACCGGCATTTCGGCGGAAGAGCGCGCCTCCTGCTGCCGCGCTCTGTCCAATCCCAATGCCGGCGCCAACGACTTCGCCCGTCCCGGCCACATCTTCCCGCTGATCGCCAAGGATGGCGGCGTCCTGCTGCGCTCCGGCCATACCGAGGCGGCGGTCGATCTCTGCAAGCTCTCAGGGCTTCCGCCGGTCGGCGTCATCAGCGAGCTGATGAACGACGACGGCAGCGTGATGAAGGGCGAGCAGGTCGCGCAGTTCGCCGCCAGGCACAAGCTGAAGCACGTGACCATCGCCGACATGATCGCCTACCGGCAGGCGCGCGAAAAGCTGATCGAGCGGGTCGCGACGTTCACGACCGAAAGCCCGATCGGGCCGCTCCAGGGCTACGCCTACCGCTCGCCGTTCGATTCGATCGCCCATGTTGCCTTCGTCTATAACGGCGTCGGCGACGGCAAGAACGTGCTGACGCGCTTTCACAAGCCGAATATCGTCAAGGACACGTTTACCGGCCACAAGCGCATGGCGGCGGTGCTCGAGCACTTCAAGAAATCCGGTCGCGGTGTGCTGGTCTATCTGCGCGACGGCGCGGCCGGCGTGCCCGTGTCGCCGCTGCCGGACGAGACGCAGACCGAAGCCGACCGCAACCGCCAGTGGCGCGAGGTTGGCGTCGGCGCGCAGATCCTGCGCGATCTCGGCGTCACCTCGATCCGCCATCTCACCTCGTCGGTGCACGACTACAAGGGCCTTTCGGGCTTCGGCATCGAGATCGTCGCCAACGAGCAGCTCGAAAGCTGACATGCAGCGTCATTCCGGGCTCGCGCTTTGCGCGCCCTGGAATGACGAGACCAGGATGTAATTGCACTTGTTGCCGCGGCGTTTTAATTTGTCCGGCAATTTCTTGACGGAACCAGACCCGAAAGGACGTTTCATGAGCGTGCGCCCTCAGACCAAGGACAAGCCGGCTGCGGCCTCCTTCCAGTGGGACGATCCGTTCCTGCTCGACGAGCAGCTGACCGAAGACGAGCGCATGGTGCGGGACACGGCGCGCGCCTACGCCCAGGACAAGCTGCTGCCGCGGGTCACCAAAGCCTATCTGGAAGAGACGACCGACCGCGAGATCTTCAACGAGATGGGCGAGCTCGGCCTCATCGGCATCACGCTGCCTGAGGAATATGGCTGCGCCAATGCGAGCTACGTGGCTTACGGCCTCGTCGCGCGCGAGATCGAGCGGGTCGATTCCGGATATCGCTCGATGAACTCGGTGCAGTCTTCGCTGGTGATGTACCCGATCTACGCCTATGGCGACGACAGCCAGCGCAAGAAGTACCTGCCCAAGCTCGCCAGCGGCGAGTGGGTCGGCTGCTTCGGCCTGACCGAGCCCGATGCCGGCTCCGATCCGGCCGGCATGAAGACACGCGCCGAGAAAGTCTCGGATGGCTACCGCCTGACCGGCAGCAAGATGTGGATCTCGAACGCGCCGATCGCCGATGTCTTCGTGATCTGGGCCAAGTCGGCCGAGCACGACAACCAGATCCGCGGCTTCGTGCTGGAAAAGGGCATGAAGGGCCTCTCCGCCCCGAAGATTGGAAGCAAGCTCAGCTTGCGCGCTTCCATCACCGGCGAGGTCGTGATGGATGGCGTCGTGGTTCCCGAAAGCGCGCTGCTGCCCAACGTCTCCGGCCTCAAGGGTCCGTTCGGTTGCCTCAACCGCGCCCGCTACGGCATCTCCTGGGGCGCGCTCGGCGCGGCGGAGGATTGCATGCACCGCGCCCGCCAGTACACGCTCGACCGCAAGCAGTTCGGCAAGCCGCTTGCCGCGACCCAGCTGGTGCAGAAGAAGCTCGCCGACATGGAGACCGAGATCGCGCTCGGCCTTCTCGGTTCGCTGCGGGTCGGCCGCCTGATGGACGAGGGCAAGTTCGCCCCCGAGATGATCTCAATCATGAAGCGCAACAATTGCGGCAAGGCGCTCGACATCGCCCGCGTCGCGCGCGACATGCACGGCGGCAACGGCATCTCGGCCGAGTACCACGTGATGCGCCACGTCCATAATCTCGAGACTGTCAACACCTACGAGGGCACGCACGACGTCCATGCCCTGATCCTGGGCCGCGCGATCACGGGCATTCAGGCGTTTTTCTGAGCAAGCCGCCTGAGCGTGGAGTGAGATTTCAAACTGCGTCATGGCCGGGAAAAGCGCGAGCGCGTCTTCGCGCTGACGTCCCGGCCGTCCACGTCTTGGACCACGCGAAGAACCTGTATGCTCGGCACACGGCCAGGCATGACGACGCCAGCAAGGTATGAGCAAGCCATGTCCGACAATGACGACGTCCCGTTCAACCGCAACTTTCCGCTGAAAGCCGGCGTCGTCGAGGAAGTCCGCCCCGGAGTGCGGCGGGTGCTCTGCAGCAATCCGAGCCCGTTCACCTTCACCGGCACCGTCAGCTACATCGTGGGCCAAGGCAACGTCGCGATCATCGATCCCGGTCCAGATGACGAGGCGCATGCGGCCGCGCTGCTCGATGCTGTCAGCGGCGAAACGGTGAGTCATATCTTCGTCACTCACACTCACCGCGACCACTCGCCCAACACGGCGCGGATCAAGCGGGCGACCGGCGCGCGCGTGTATGCCGAAGGCCCGCACCGCGCCTCGCGGCCGCGCTTCGAGAGCGAGAAGCACAATCCGGAATCCGGGTCTGATCGCGATTTCGTGCCCGATGTCAGGCTCGCCCATGGCGATGTCGTCGAAGGCGCCGGCTGGCGGCTCGAGGCCGTGGCCACGCCCGGTCACACCGCAAACCATCTCGCCTTCGCCTGGCCCGAGCGAAAATTCAACTTTGTCGGCGATCACGTGATGGGCTGGTCGACCTCGATCGTGGCGCCGCCCGACGGCTCGATGATCGACTACATGGACTCGCTCGATCGGCTGGCTGCGCGCGGGGAGGATCTGTATTTCTCCGGCCATGGCCCTGAAATCCCGGATGGTCCGCGCTTCGTGCGCTTTCTGATCCGTCACCGCAAGGCGCGCGAGGCCTCGATCCTGCACCGCCTCGGCAAGGGTGAGACCGACATCCCGACCATGGTCCGCGCGATCTATATCGGCATCGATCCGAGGTTGACGACGGCCGCCGGCTACTCCGTGTTGGCCCATCTGGAGGACCTGGTCGCGCGCGGAATTGTCGTGACTGACGGCGATCCCGTGATTGGCGGGACGTACCGGATGGCTTGAGGCGAGTGGCGAATAAGAGGGCTTTCACTCGCTATTCGCGACTGGCTATTCGCTATTTCTTCACCGTCTTCGCGGGCGCCTTCGGCGGCGCCACTGGCGTCTTCTTCACCGGTTTCAGCGCGTCGGCATCGGCTGCGGTGTTGAGATCGTCGATGAACTTGGTCACCCGCGCCGCGTTGCTGCCGAGGTCGCTCTCGAAATAGCGCGAGGCCGAGCGGATATCGACGCGGGAATCGTCACCATCAGGCACCACCCTGATCGAGACGTCCTCGCGAAAGCCCATGATCGGCGTGCGCGCCACCGCCTCGATGCGGCCCATGCGTCGCGGCGGCTGCGGCTCGCGTTCGTCGATAATGGTCCATTTGCGCTTGATGACGAGCCGGCGCGCGATCGCGTACGCCCGGTCGACGGGGATCTCAAGCTCGATCGGCTCGATATCGGGGTAGAAATGGCGCTGCTGCTCGGCCGAATAGAGGCCGGCATAAACGGCGGTGTTGGTGCCATCGCCGGTGCGCAGGCGCGACAGCGCGTCGAAGCGTGGAGGGTCGATCGGGTCGGTCGTAATGTCGTGGATCGGCGGCAGCTTGCGATAGAGCAGGGCTTGATACGCGGGATAGGCAAGGATCGCCCCGTCGATCAGGAAGGCGAGCAGGATGCGCGCCATGCCGCGCGAGCCGTTCTGCCAGATCGCGGCAAAGCCGGCGAGGCCGAACAGGATGGACAGTCCAGCGATCGCGAGCCCGCCAAAGAAGGTGGCCAGCGCCGGCTTCATCTCCAGGAAGTCGAAACGGACGATGATGATCGACACCACCACCGCCACCACCGCGAACACGGCGAGATTGCGCGCCCAGTTCGCGAGGCTGGACACGGGCTCCGACTGGTAGGGAGCGGAAAACCTGCGGGCCATGCTGTTCCATCAACGATGTGAGCCGCCGGGCGAAAGCCTGACGACGGGAGCAAGCTGACCTAGCGCATTTTCCGCAGGGCTGTGAAGCGGTTTGTCCCGGTTCTGAACCGGTGAAAGTTCGGGTGGGAGCGATCGATCCAAGGGCCGCGACGAGCCACATGGGTGTGTATGGCGGTTCGAAAGCGAGGGGCTGTTCGCAATTGTGCGGCCCGAAAACGAACACGGCCCCTTGAAGGGACCGCGTGAGAGAGGTGCACCGACAGGTGCGCCTCGCTCATGTGCTCTCGATTTTCGACCAGGCCTCAGTGCGTGACCAGGGGGCAGGCCGAATCCGACAGCTTGCCGAATGCCTCCTCGCCGGACATGGTCTGCACCAGCTTGTAGTAGTCCCAGGGCTGCTTGGATTCCTCGGGCTTCTTCACCTGCATGATGTACATCTCATGCTCCATCAGTCCGTCGGCGCGGATCTTGCCGTTGCTGGTGAACATGTCGTCGATCTTCATCTTCTTGAGCTCGGCCATCACCTTGTCGGAGTTGGTGGTGCCGGCAGCCTTGACCGCGTTGAGATAGGCCATGGTGGCCGAATAGTAGCCGGCCTGGTTCATGGTGGGCTCGCGCTTGGTCTTCTCGTAGTAGCGCTTGGCGAAGGCGCGGGTCTTGTCATTGAGATCCCAGTACCAGCCGGTCGTCAGATAGAGCCCCTGCGCGGTCTTGAGCCCGAGGCTGTGAATGTCGCTGATGAAGGCGAGCAATGCGGCCGGCTTCATCGTCTTGGCGATGCCGAATTCGTCGGCGGCCTTGATCGAGTTGGTAAAGTCGTTGCCCGCATTGGCGAGGCCCAGCACCTGCGCACCCGAGTTTTGGGCCTGAAGCAGATAGCTGGAGAAGTCGGAGGTCGAAAGCGGCACGCGCACCGCGCCGACCACCTTGCCGCCATTGGCCTCGACGACGTTCGAGGCGGCTTCCTGCAACTGGGTGCCGAACGCATAGTCTGCCGTCAGGAAGAACCAGGTCTTGCCACCCTGTTTCACCATGGTCTTGGCGGTGCCGTTGCCGAGCGCCGTGGTGTCGTAGACGTAGTGCACGGTGTAGGGCGTGCAGTCCTTGCCGGTCAGCGATGCGCCGGCGGCGCCGATCGCGATGAACGGGATTTTCTTCTCCTTGGCAACATTGTTCATAGCCAGGCTGACGCCGGTGTTCGAGCCGCCCAGGATCATGGTGACGCCGTCGCGGTCGGCCCATTCGCGGAATTTCTGCGCACCAAGATCCGGCTTGTTCTGATGGTCGGTGACCATGAACTCGATCTTGTTGCCGAGGACGCTGCCACCGAAATCCTCGATTGCCATCTTGGCCGCTTCGACCCCGCCAGGGCCGATCACGTCGGCGTAGAGACCGGACATATCATCGATATCACCGATCACGACCTTGTTATCGGCCGCCTTTGCGGCGGTGACGGCCGCCATGGACGCGGCCAGCAGCCACGGCAGCATTCGCAGCGAAAATTTCATCTTGAGCGTTCCTCTTATTGGCTTGGAGTGCGGCGGCGACGTTAGGGAGCCGCCGCGGCGCCTCCAATTCGTCTTTGGTCGCGTGGCCCGCAAACGAAAAAGGCCCCTCCGCGATGGCAGGGGCCGAATTCGACTTTGGTATGTTTGCGGGCGTTAAGCTGCCGCGTTCGGGAAGCGGTAGTCCTTGAACTGGTCGCGCAGCGCGGTCTTCAGGATCTTGCCGGTCGCGGTGTGCGGTATGCCCTCGACGAAGGCGACATCGTCAGGCATCCACCATTTGGCGATCTTGCCGTCCATGTACTTGAGGATGTCGTCGCGCGTCGCCTGCTGGCCTTGCTTGAGCTGCACGATCAGCAGTGGACGCTCGTCCCATTTGGGGTGGAAGACGCCGATCACGGCGGCCTCCGCCACGGCCGGGTGGCCGACCGCGAGGTTCTCGAGGTCGATCGAGGAGATCCACTCGCCGCCGGACTTGATCACGTCCTTGGAGCGGTCGGTGATCCGCATGTAACCGCCCTCGTCGATGGTCGCGACGTCGCCGGTATCGAAGAAGCCTTCCTCGTCGAGGATGTTGGCATCGACACGGAAATAGGCCTTGGCGACGGCGGGGCCGGCGACCTTGAGGCGGCCAAAGGTCTTGCCGTCCCAGGGCAGCTCCTTGCCGGCATCGTCGGTGATTTTCATCTCGACTGCGAAGGGCGCATAGCCCTGCATCTGCAGGACGTCGAGACGCGCATCGCCGGTCGCGTTCTGGAACGGCGGCTTCAACGCCGAGACGCTGCCGATCGGGCTCATCTCGGTCATGCCCCAGGCGTGCCGGACGTTCGAGCCCATGTCGAGGAATGCCTTGATCATGGAGCGCGGCATCGCCGAGCCGCCGCAGATCACCATCTTCAGGTCCGGCAGCTTCAGGTTATTGGCACTCATGTGCTGGAGCAGCATCAGCCACACCGTCGGCACGCCGGCCGTGTGCGTCACCTTCTCGGTGGAGAGCAGCTCGTAGACCGAGGCGCCGTCGAGCTTGGGGCCGGGCATGACGAGCTTGGTGCCCTGCGAAGGTGCGGAGAAGGCGATGCCCCAGCTGTTGGCGTGGAACAGCGGAACCACCGGCAGCATCGTCTCCGAGGCGCTGGTGCCGAGCGCATCGACGTTGTTGGCCATCAGTGCGTGCAGCACGTTGGAGCGATGCGAATACAGCACACCCTTCGGGTCGCCCGTGGTGCCCGACGTGTAGCACATCGCGGCCGCCGTGTTCTCGTCAAAGTCCTTCCATTTGAATTTGCCGTCGGCCTCGGCGATCCAGTCCTCGTAGGCCACGACGTTCTTCAAATTGGTCTCGGGCATATGCGCCTTGTCGGTGAGGATGACGTACCGCTCGACGCTCGGCAGCTTGTCGGCGAGCTTCTCCAGCACCGGCACGAAGGTCAGGTCGACCATCACAATGCGGTCCTGCGCATGGTTGATGATCCAGGCGATCTGCTCGGGGAAAAGTCGGGGATTGATGGTATGGCAGATGGCGCCGATAGCCATGATGCCGTACCAGACCTCGAGATGGCGCCAGGTGTTCCAGGCGATCGTGGCGACACGGTCGCCGAGCTTGATGCCGTCGCGGTCCAGCATCTGCGAGACCTTGAGCGCGCGCTTGTGGATTTCGGCGTAGGTGGTGCGATGGATGGGTCCCTCGACCGACCGCGTGACGACCTCCTGCTTGCCGTGAATCTTGGCGGCGTGTTCGATGATCCGGTGGCAGAGCAGGGGCCAATCTTGCATCAAACCGAGCATTCAGACGTTCCTCCGAGAAATCGCTGGGCGCATTGTCGCTCTCAGCGCAGGGCCAAAGAATTGTCATGAGTTTTAGCCTGCCGGACTTTCGCCGCAAATGGTCTTGTCGCGGCAATATGTCCGCCGGCGCGGCGATGGTTACCGCTGCGGTCGGGCTCACGCTCGTGCTCGCGGATCGGGCCGAGGCGAGAAACCATGCTGCACTGCTCGATATCTTTGGTCCTGGTGCACCACGCCGGCATAAGTCCGTTCATTTCACCAAGGTACCACTCCCAAGACCGCGCCCTGAGGAGGCTCCCAAGGCAGCGGCTGAGGCCGCGCCGGAGGCCCCCGACAAGCCTTCTCCAGACAAGCCCGCCGTCAGCAAGCCGGCGGAGGTTGCGCCGCCTCCCGAGAAGCAGCTGTCGGCCTGTCGATCGGCGCTGACCGAAGACATCGCGATCGCGCCTTCCATTCCCGATATCCGCGGCCCAGGCGCCTGCGGCGGTGTGGATCTGGTGCGGCTGGAGGCGATCGTGCTGCCGGACAAGCGCAGGGTCGCGGTCAAGCCGGCCGCGATCCTGCGCTGCACGATGGCCTCGGCGATCGCGGATTGGGTGCGTACCGACATGGTGCCGCTGGCCACAAGCCTCGGCTCGACCATCACCGAACTCGACAATTTCGATAGCTTCGAGTGCCGCGGCCGCAACCGCGTCGTCGGCGCGATGCTGTCCGAGCACGGCAAGGCCAATGCACTCGACGTCCGTTCGCTGAAACTAGCCAACGGGCAGTCGATCGGTCTGACTGACCGCACCGTATCGCGCGATGTGCGCGAGCGCGTGCTGCATTCGGTCTGCTCGCGTTTTTCCACGGTGCTAGGGCCCGGCTCGGACTGGTACCACGAGGACCACATCCATCTCGATCTCGCGCAGCGCCGCAACGACTACCGGATCTGCCAGTGGAACGTCTGGGATCCCTTGCCCCAGGTTGCCCCCCTCCTGCCGACCGAGCGCCCCGAGGAGGCCCCGCCGCGCGAGGTCGCAGCAAAATCCGAGGGCAGCAAGGATGGAGCCGACGATCGGGACAGCACCAACCCTGCTGCGCCGGCGGACAAACCGGCAGCCGAGTCCGGCAGGAGCAAGCCGACAACAAAAAAGCGCCGGTAAACCGGCGCTTTTCAAAAATCTTTTGATCAGCCGAAGGTTAGTTCGGCGTCGGAACACCGCCGCCCTGGAGCGCGAGACGCGAATTGTAGGGCGAGTCGCCGTGCTTCGGCTCCAGCACCACGACGATGGTGCCGATCTTGACGCGGTTATAGAGGTCGATCGCGTCCTCGTTGGTCAGGCGGATGCAGCCCGACGAGATCGAGGCGCCGATATATTCAGGCTGGTTGGTGCCGTGAATGCGGAACAGCGTGTCCTTGCCGCCCGAGTACAGGTACATCGCGCGCGAGCCCATCGGATTGTCCGGACCGGGGGCGACGTAGGTCGGAACGCCGAGGCGCGAGATCTCGCCCGGGGTCGGGTGCCACGCCGGCCATTCGGTCATGCTGCCGACCTTGGCAATGCCGGACCAGGCCATGGCCTCTTCGCCGACGGTGATGCCGTAGCGGATCGCCTTGCCGCCATCCATGACGTAATAGAGGTAGTGGTTGTCGGAATCGACCACGATCGAGCCCGGCGACTCCTTGCGGTGGTAGTCAACGATGGCACGACGGAAAGGCTCTGCGACCGGCGTATTCTCGTACCGGATCTTGGCAAGGAGTTCCTTGTCCTTCGGCTTGAAATTCTGAGTGTTGGTGGCTTCGTAATGCGTGGCCTGCATGCAGCCCGACAGCATGAAGCCGGCAGCCAAAACTCCCAACATAACCTTCAGCGACGACATGGTTTGGTTCCAATCAAGACAATACCGCGCAGGTCCTCAAGCGTAGCGCCAAGGCCTTCGACTCCGTTGATTTCATTATCTTTGAAATCTGCCACAATTCCAGCATTTAGGGGCTTATCCCGCGCTGCGAGACCCAACCTGTGGCTTTTTTGCCGCAAGTTTTGCGTCTTTAGGCGGCCTTTTTGGCGCGAAAAGCACAGCTGTCGATTCCGTGCCACAGTTACGCCGCTTTGTCGCCACAAATGCAGCCGCCCCGTTAATGTGCTTCTCATCATGAACTTGTCAGAATCGCGCTAAGGGGCTGTCATTCTGTCGCAGGCGCTCTCCTGGAGTTGTTCATGTTTTCTGTGTTCGTTCCCTCCGACTCCTCCCTGAAGAAGGCCGTCGTCGACGATCTCGAGGCCGTGCCTGATCACGCCGTGTGGGTTGATCTGGTCAACCCGACCGCGGCCGAGGACAAGGCTGTGGAGCGCCTCCTGGGCATTGCGATCCCGACCCGGGAGGACATGCAGGAAATCGAGATCTCCAGCCGCCTCTATATCGAGAACAGCGCGCGCTACATGACCGCGACGCTGATGTGCCACTCCGATACCGACATGCCCCGCACCACGGCGGTGACCTTCATCCTCGGCGACCACCGCCTGGTCACGGTGCGCTACGACCAGCCCAAGCCGTTCGCCCTGGTCGAAAACAAGCTGGCGCGGTCCTGCACCCCCGCGATCACAGGCGAGATGGTGCTGATGGAGCTCCTGGATGCCGTAATCGACCGCTGCGCCGATATTCTCGAACGCTGCGGCATGGAGATCGACCAGGTCAGCCACGACATCTTCGAGCCCGAGAGCGAGCGGCACGGCCACGCCAAGCAATACTCGCAGATCCTGATCTCGATCGGCCGCAAGGGCGATCTGACCTCCAAGGTTCGTGAGAGCCTGGTCTCGATCGGCCGCGTCGTCACCTTCCTCTCCGCGGTCGTGGAGGGCGTGAAATGGTCCAAGGACATGCGCGAGCAGCTCAAGACCATGCAGCGCGACGTCGCTTCCCTGACCGACCACGCCTCCTATCTCTCCAGCAAGATCACCTTCGTGCTCGACGCCATGCTCGGCGTCGTCAATCTCGAGCAGAACAACATCATCAAGCTGTTTTCGGTCATGGCTGTTGTCCTGATGCCCCCGACGCTGATCGCCTCGATCTACGGCATGAACTTCAAGTCGATGCCGGAGCTGGAATGGGCGCACGGCTATCCGTTCGCGCTGGTGCTGATGGTGCTTGCCGCGATCGTCCCGTACTGGATCTTCAAGTGGAAGAAGTGGCTGTGAGCGTGCGCTTTCGAAAATAGTGAGCGAGACCTTACGCCGGTTGCAGAGACAGGGCGGATGGTGTCGCAGAATAGATCGTCATTGCGGCTGCGCCGTGATGTGTGGGCCGTGCCCCAATTCCTCCGGTAAAATTTGAGCGGTGGGCTGAACGTTTGCGCGAAACTTGTCTGCGATAAGCAGCCGGTTAGCCGCGAGGAACAGCCATGGTTGAAAAACGAATAACGACGCCCCGCAACGTCATTGATCTGACGAGCTATCGCCAGCTCATGGCGAGCGGCAAGGCGCCGTCGTTGTCGACGCGCATGTGCCGGCACTGTGGTGCGCCGCTGCTCGATGGCGAGAGCGATGACGACTGTTCGACGGCATTCAACGAAGCTGCACCACGGTTGCGCGACCGGTCGCGTCGCATTCGCCTGGATTGAGCAGCGGAAGGAACGGCAGGCGATCCAGTGTTGCGGCGGCGTTCTCTGGATGGCCTGGCTTCCCCGACCACGTCACCATTCGTCATTGCGAGTAGCGAGAAGCAATCCAGACTGTCTCCGTTGAGGCCGTCTGGATTGCTTCGCTTCGCTCGCAGTGACCGGACCCTAGACGTGCTGGCCGCCGTTGATGTGGATCTCGGCGCCGTTCACGTAGGAGCTGGTGTCCGTGCACAGCACGTAGATGATCTTGGCGACCTCGTCGGGCGTACCAAGGCGGTGCATCGGAATCTGCTGGTCGACGATCTTCTCGGTGCCCGGCGACAGGATGGAGGTATCGATCTCGCCCGGCGCGATCGCGTTGACGCGGACACCGATGCGGCCGAAGTCCGAGGCCATCTCGCGTGTCAGCGATGCGAGCGCGGCCTTCGAGGTTGCATACGCCGCGCCCGCGAAGGGATGCACGCGCGAGCCCGCGATCGAGGTGACGTTCACGACCGAGCCCTTGGCCGCCTTCAATTCATCGATCAATCCGCGCGCGATCATGATTGGCGCGAAGAAGTTGACGTGGAAGACATGAGTCCAGGTATCGAGATCGGTGTCGACGGAACCGAGCCTTGAGCCGCCGGGACCTTTCGGCGAGATCGCGGCGTTGTTGACCAGCGCGTGCAACATGCCGCCTTCGAGCCGGCTGCGGATGTCGGAGATCGCGCGAGCGGTGTCGGCGGGGTTGCCGAGGTCGACCTGGATGTGGTCCTCGGGGCCTGCATCCCACGGGCAATCCTCCGGGAACGGATGCCGCGAGCAGGTGATGACGCGCCAGCCCGCCGACGAGAAGCGGATCACCGTGGCGTGGCCGATACCGCGGCTCGCTCCGGTCAGGAGCAGCGTGCGGCGCGGCGCATTGGACGAATGCGGCATGGACATCTTTCAGGTCGGCCCAAAGATCAAGATGAGGATCGAGAGAAGGCGCTAGGGATACATCCGTGTCTTGGACCATTTCTGGCCGGCCGCGTCACGACGAAATTCGATGCGGTCGTGCAGGCGGAATGGGCGGTCGTGCCAGAACTCGATGCGCGAAGGCACAATACGCCAGCCGCTCCAGCCCGGCGGCCGCGGCACCTCGCCGATCACGTGCCTGGCCGCGACCTTGGCGATGGCCTGCTCGAAGGCGAAACGGCTCTCCAGCTCTTGCGACTGCTTGCTGGCCCAGGCGCCGATCTGTGCCTGCTTTGGGCGCGTCGCGAAATAGGCGTCGGCCTCGGCATCGGTCACCGGCGTCACGTTGCCGCGGATGCGGACCTGACGGCGCAGCGACTTCCAGTGAAACAGTAACGCTGCCTTAGGGTTTGCGGCGAGTTCGCGGCCCTTCTGGCTCGCGATGTGGCTGTAGAAGACGAAACCCCCGGTATCGAAGCCTTTCATCAGCACCATGCGTACGTCAGGAAGGCCCTCCGGATCGACGGTTGCGAGCGCCATTGCGTTGGGATCGTTCGGCTCACTCTTGATCGCCTCGTTCAGCCAGGCCTCGAACAGCGCGAACGGCTCGTCGGCGGCGGTAAAATCACCGGATGTTAAGGGTGTCTGGTGTTTCATCGAGGTCGTGTCGGTCATGCCTGGAGTCCGAATTGCGTCCCGCGGCCCAAAGCGCGCTGTTGTCGGCTACTGCCCTATATAGGGCATGGGAACGCGTTGGCCTATCGGCGATGCGGCTTTCGAGCCTCGCCATGGCGATGATTCTGGTCGGGCTCGGCGCCGGCGGCTGCAGCCTGTCCCGTCCGGACATCAATGCCTACGCCAAGACCGACGGCAACGACCTCACCGGCTCGATCTCGCGACGGGCGAAGGATGCTCCGCCAACCGAGAGCGATCTCGCCTTCGCCCGCAACGCCGCATCGGACGTGCTGAGCATGGGCGACAAGGACGCCAGCCAGCACTGGGAGAATCCGGAAACCGGCGCGCGCGGTTCGGTGACGCCGATCGCGCAGTCCTATGCCGCCGAGGACGGTCGCAGGTGCCGCGACTTCCTGGCGAGCTACGTCAACGGCAACACCGAAAGCTGGCTCGAGGGCGCGGGCTGCCAAAGCAGCCATGGCCGTTGGGAGATTCATACGCTAAAGCCGTGGCGCAGCTAGGATTCGGCTCGACTGACTAGTTGCAAAAATACCACTCAAACCCCACATTGATCGCAGGTGGGGCGGCGAGCCCTTTGAACAATTCGATTTCTTGAAGGAGACGTGACGGATGCGCGACCCCTATGAGGTCTTGGGGGTGCCGCGGAGCGCGAACGCTGCCGCGATCAAGAGCGCCTATCGCAAGCTGGCCAAGAAGCATCATCCCGACAGTAACAAGGGTGATCCCAAGGCCGCAGAGCGCTTCTCCGAGATCAATTCGGCCAACGAGATCATCGGCGACGAGGACAAGCGCAAGCAGTTCGATCGCGGCGAGATCGACGCCGAGGGCAAGCCGCGCTTCCAGGGCTTTCCGGGCGGCGGGCCGCGCGGACGTGCGGGTCCCGGCGGGTTCGAAAGCTACAGTTTCCGTGGCGGCGGCGCGGGCCCCGGCCAGGGCGCGGGCGCGTTCGAGGATATCCTCAACAGCATGTTCGGCGGCGGGATGCGCGGTGCACGGCCCGGGGCCGGCGGCGCCCAGTTCGAATTCGATACCGGCGGGATCGGTCTCGATCTCGACGTCAACGTCGCGATGTCCGTCTCGCTGGAAGAGTCGGTCAAGGGCGGCGAGAAGCGCGTCCGGTTGCCGAATGGCAAGGAACTGAACGTCAAGATTCCGGCCGGCGTCATCGAGGGTCAGCAGATCCGGTTGCGGGGGCAGGGCGAGACCGCACAGGGCCATCCGCCCGGCGATCTCCTGATCACCATCGGCATCGCGCCGCACCCGTTCTTCAAGGTCGAGGGCGCCGATCTCAGGATCGAGCTGCCGGTCACGCTCTACGAGGCCGTCCTCGGGGCCAAGGTCCGCGTGCCTACGCTCGGCAATGCGGTGGAACTGTCGGTCCCGAAAAATACCTCCAGCGGCCGGACCTTCCGCCTCAAAGGTAAGGGCTTGCCGAAATCCGGCGGAACCGGGGATCTTTTTGTCACCGTCAGGATTATGCTACCGGACGGGAACGACGCCGAGCTTGAAGCATTGATGGAGAAGTGGCGGAACCAGCACCCCTACAATCCACGTAGCGGGCTTGGCTAGAGATCGACCCAAGGGGTTCTCCTAAAGGCCTACGGCATCATCCGGGACATGATGCTGATCATATGCCTGAAGCGTGGTAGCGCTTCATGTACTCGACCTATCGGCTGTCCGGCGGGGCCGCCGACAAAAAGGTGCGGCCTCGAGAGGGGGACCAGCGCGGTACCAAAAACCCCAATCGAGGCCGCCCGCGTCGATCGGCGGATCGAACGCCACTCATATCGCGTGAGCACCCGGTACGATAATGAGACGCATACATGTCTTGATTCCAAATTTTCGATGACGGAATCAGGGCATTGCGCTTGCGCAGTTGTCTAGCCGCCGTTCTTCTCGGCTTGGTCGTACACGGACTGCGCCACCTTGGTCAGCCGATCGCGATCGGTGCCGCCAGTGACGACATAGCCGACGCCGCGATCCGCCCAGAACAGCGATCCGTCCTTGTCCTCCCTGGCATAGCGCATCTGGGTGGCACCGCTCTCGGTCTTGGCGGTGTAGATCGTAAAGCGCTCGCCGGAGGGACCCTCATACATCAGGAACGACGCCGGGCCGCTCGGCCCCGGCAGCAGCCGGCCACCGACGAGCTTCAACCCGCTCGCCTCGAGGTTCGGTGCGAACACTGTCCAGCCGCACCGCTTGGTCAGCCAGGCCTGGAGATGGTCGCGCTCATTGCCGGGCACCTCGACGGGGTGGCGGACCTCCACGACATACAGGCGGTGAGCGTCGAGCGCGTCCTCCGTGAAGCTCTGAAAGGTCGATGGGGCGGCCTTGACGCCATGCGCGACCCAGCCGGCCGTGCCGCCGGCGACGAAAGCGACGAGCACGGCGGCTGCGGCGCGGTAGAACCATTGCCGGGGACGGCGCTCCAGCCGTTCCAGCTCAAGCCGGACTGGTACCGGCTCCTGGGCCACGCTGTCGTAGCGCGCGTGCAGCATCTCGGCCATGGCGCGCCATGACTGCACCCGCTCGGCATCCTCGGGATGGGCGGCGAGCCAGGCCTCGACGTCTGCGCGGCGCTCGGCCGGCAGTTCGCCGTCGACATAGGCGTGGAGTTCGTCCTCGGTCACTGAAATTCTCTGGTCGTTCATATCGGTCGTCTCTGGCTCTGCGGCCCAAAATATTCCACGCGGTTCGACTGCGCTGCTTCTCGCTTCGCGCAGCGCATGCGGCGTGCGCGGCGCATCAATCCTGCCATCATTTCACCCGCCTGAGTGCGGGGCGCTCACCCTCCAGAGAGGCTTTGACGTGGGCGCGGGCGCGCGCCAGGCGCGACATGACCGTGCCGATCGGCACGGCCTGGATGTCGGCGACCTCTCGGTAGCTCATGCCTTCCAGCATCACCAGCAGCAGCACCGAGCGTTGCTCCTCGACCAGCGTCGAGAGTGCCCGTTCGATATCGCGTCCTTCGGCCTCCGTCCCGCTGGCATCCGGATTGTTCTCCGTCAGCTGCATGAATTGCGGGCGCCTTGCCAGCGAGCGCCGCCGGTTCTTGTTGAGGTTGGTCAGGATCGTGTAGAGCCAGCTCCTGACGTCGCCTCCGAGAAACAATCGCTCCGAGCGCAATGCGCGCACCAGCGTGTCCTGCACCAGATCGTCGGCCGCATCCGCGTCGCGCGTGAGCGCGCGGGCGTAGCGGCGCAACGCCGGGATCATGGCTTCCACGCTCTGGCGAAACGCACTCATTGCCTTGATGACGTCCTTCACATCAGGCGCGAGCGCCCATAGCGATCATAACACCCGAACGGAACGCCTATTCCGGCGCTGGAAACAGCGTTAACGCCGCGTATTAGGACTGTACCGCAGGGGAGGGCTGGTGTACCTCCAAACCTCGATCCAGCTCGACGGGACATGAAGAAATGGCGCAGAATTCAGGTCTGATGCAGGGCAAGCGCGGGGTCATCCTCGGCGTTGCCAACAACCGCTCGATCGCCTGGGGCATCGCCAAGGCATGCCAGGCGGCCGGCGCCGAGATCGCGCTCACCTATCAGGGCGATGCGCTGAAGAAGCGCGTCGAGCCGCTCGCCGCCGAGCTCGGCGCGCTCATGCTCGGCCATTGCGACGTCACCGATGCCGCGACCATCGATGCGGTGTTCGACGTGGTGAAGGAGAAATGGGGCAAGATCGATTTCGTCGTGCACGCGATCGCGTTCGCCGACAAGGATCAGCTCGAGGGCCGCTACGTCGACACCACCGCCGACAATTTCTCCAAGTCGATGCTGATCTCCTGCTACTCGCTGACTGCGGTGGCGCAGCGTGCCGAGAAGCTGATGCCCGACGGCGGCTCCATCATCACGCTGAGCTATTACGGTTCCGAGAAGTGGATGCCGAACTACAACGTCATGGGCGTTGCCAAGGCGGCGCTGGAGGCGAGCGTTCGCTATCTGGCCGCCGATCTCGGCGAGAAGGCGATCCGCGTCAACGCGATCTCGGCGGGCCCGATCAAGACGCTGGCATTCGCCGGCATCGCGGATTCACGCCTTCTGCTCAGATACAACGAGGTGAACGCGCCGCTGCGCCGCAACGTGACGATCGAGGAGGTCGGTGACAGTTCGCTGTATTTCTTGTCCGACCTGTCGCGCGGCGTCACCGGCGAAGTGCATCACGTCGATGCCGGCTACCACGTGCTCGGCATGAAGCGGCCCGACGCGCCTGATGTCTCGCTCGGCGGCAAGGACTGACCGCCACCGGCAATGCCCGTGCCCACGATCTATTATCTTCGCCACGGCGAGACCGAGTGGAATGCGCTCGGACGGCTCCAGGGCACCAGGGACGTTCCGCTGAACGCGCGCGGCCGCGGCCAGGCCTTGCAGGCAGGCGTCATTCTGGCCGATCTCCTCGAGCGCGACGGCCGCGACAAGGCGGCGCTGCGCTATGTGTCGAGCCCGCTCGGCCGTGCGCGCCAAACCATGGAGCTCGCGCGCAGCAAGCTCGAATTGCCAGCGACCGATTATATGCTGGACGATCGCCTGCGCGAGATCGGCTACGGCGTCTGGGAAGGGCTGACGCTCGCCGAGAGCGAAGCGAAGGATCCCGAGATCTACGCGAGACGTCTGGCCGATAAATGGACGGTGGGTCCTGCGGGGGCGGAGACCTATGCCGACGTCCAGGTCCGCGTCCGCGCCTGGTACGACGAAATCCGGACCGACACCGTCGCGGTCGCCCATGGCGGCACCTGCCGGGCCCTGATGGTCTCGCTCGGCCTCGAGACGCCGGCCAGCGCCGCCGAGCTCTACATCGAGCAGGGCGTCGTCTACGTGTTCCGTGACGGCCGGCTGGAGAAGTTCAGCCAGGTCAATTGGCCGTCATGCTAGGGGTTGAACGCCGTGTTTCCCGGCGCTACCACAAATCAGAACTGACTTACGAGCCAGCGAGCAGCAATGTCCTTCAACACCTTCGGCCACATGTTCCGCGTCACCACCTTTGGCGAGAGCCATGGCGTGGCGATTGGCTGCGTGGTCGACGGCTGCCCGCCGATGATCCCGCTCACCGAGGCCGACATTCAGCGGGACCTTGATCGCCGCAAGCCGGGCCAGTCGCGCTTCACGACCCAACGCCAGGAGCCGGACCAGGTCAAGATCCTGTCTGGCGTGATGGCGCATCCGGAGACCGGGGTGCAGGTGACCACGGGCACGCCGATCGGGCTTCTGATCGAGAACACCGACCAGCGCTCGAAGGACTATTCGGAGATCAAGGACAAGTTTCGCCCCGGTCACGCCGACTTCACCTATGAGGCGAAGTACGGCCTGCGCGACTTTCGCGGCGGCGGTCGTTCCTCGGCGCGCGAGACGGCGATGCGCGTCGCGGCCGGTGCGATCGCGCGAAAGGTGCTGCCCGATGTGAAGGTGCGCGGTGCACTGGTGCAGATCGGCCCGCACAAGATCGACCGCGCGAAGTGGGACTGGGACGAGATTGCGAACAATCCTTTCTTCTGTCCTGACAAGGACAAGGCGGCTTTCTTCGAGACCTATCTCGACGGCATCCGCAAGAGCGGTTCCTCGATCGGCGCGGTGCTCGAGATCGTCGCCGAGGGGGTGCCGGCAGGACTTGGCGCGCCGATCTATGCGAAGCTCGATTCCGATCTGGCGGGCGCGATGATGTCCATCAACGCGGTGAAGGGCGTCGAGATCGGCGCCGGCTTTGGCGCCGCCGAGCTCACCGGCGAAGAGAACGCCGACGAGATGCGCACCGGCAATGACGGCACGCGCTTCCTGTCCAATCACGCCGGCGGCGTTCTGGGCGGCATCTCCACGGGACAGCCGATCGTGGTGCGTTTCGCGGTGAAGCCGACCTCGTCGATCCTGCAGCCGCGCCTCACCGTCGATCGCAAGGGCGCCGATACCGAGATCTTCACCAAGGGCCGTCACGACCCCTGCGTCGGCATCCGCGCGGTCCCCGTCGGCGAAGCCATGATGGCCTGCGTGCTGGCCGACCACTTTTTGCGGGACCGCGGGCAGATCGGGCGGTAGCGCATGATCCGCCATGTCATTGAAAGCTCCGGCCGGAGCAACGACCCCTCAGCGTCTTGAGAGGTGCGGCTATTCCTCCGGCTCCGTCGTGAACAACAGCGGATAGCCTTTGGTGCGGGCGGCGTCGGTGGCGCGGGTGGCCTTGGTCTCGGCGACGTCCCTGGTGAACACGGCGACGACGCAGGCCCCTAGCTTGTGCGCGGTGATCATGACCTTGTAGGCTTGGTCCTCGGTCATGCGGAATTCCGCCTTGAGGATCATCGTGACGAACTCACGCGGCGTGTAGTCGTCGTTGATCAGGATGACCTTGTGCAGCTTCGGCCGCTCGACCTTGGTCCTGGTCCGCGTCTTGGGTGTGGTGACGGTGTCGTTCATTCCGCCTCCTTGATACGGCGGGGCTCGGTTCCGGGCCGAAGCGATCAGCTCACGGCCCTCGTACCATATTGCAGGACCTTCACCTTCTCCAAGGTGATCAGCCCGCTCGACATCATGCCATCCAGGATGGGCAGGAATGCGTTGATGTTGTCTTCGCTGTCCACGATCTCGATCAGGAGCGGCAGATCCTCCGAGAGCCGCAGGATTTTCGAGGTGTGAAGCCGGCTCGACTTGCCGAAGCCCATGGGACCGCGCAGCACGGTGGCACCGGCGAGATGCCGCTCGCGCGCCGTTGTCACGATGGCTTCATAGAGCGGCCTGCCGCCGTAATGGTCGCTCTCGCCGATGAAGATCCGGAGCGAAAGAGCCTGATTGGGGATTTGCATGGTCAGCTCCTCGTCAAGCGATTGTAGCGGTTGGCCATCATATGCCCCGCCCATACCGACACCAGCCAGCAGACGACGGACGCGGCGATATAGGCGAGGGCAGTATATTTCATGCCGCCATGGAATAGGCGGAAGGTCTCGAGGCTGAAGGTCGAGAAGGTGGTGTAGCCACCGCAGAAGCCGGTCATCACGAACTGCCGGTGCTCCGGCCTTGCCAGCACGCGGCCGTCGGGGCCGGTCAGCGTCGCGTAGAACCCGATGACGAGCGAGCCCGTCGCGTTGATGAACAGCGTCGCGAATGGGAAGCCGGGGCCGGTATCGAGGGCAAGCCCGACCAGATAGCGCGTCAGCCCGCCGACGATACTGCCGGCAGAGACCCAGGCATAGAGGATTGCGGTACGCCAGCGGTCGGCGGAGGAGGGCTTCATTTGCCTCTATCCCCCGAGACTGTCTGCAAGGAGGAAACCGCAGCTCACCGCCGCGAGGCACAGTCCAACGGAGAATACGACATTGCCGAGCGCGTGAAGCGGCTCGCCGTTGCGCGCCAGGGTCAGCGTCTGCAGGCTGAACGAGGATACCGTGGTGTAGCAGCCGAGGAAGCCGGTTACCGCGAACAGCCACGGATTGGGCGAGGCGAATACAGAGCCGGGATGTGTCGCCAGCGCGCCGAAAATACCGATCAGGAAGGCGCCGCTGACATTGATCGTCATGGTACCCCAGGGAAACGTCTCGCCCAGCCGCCGCGCGATCGCGCCGGAGACGAAATAGCGGGCGCAGCCGCCCAGCACGCTGCCGATCACGATGGCGATCACCCCGCTCAGCACGATGAATGGTCTCCCGTCATGACTTGTTCTCCATCGCCAGCCCGTTGCCGACGGTAAGCAGTCCCGCCAATGCCGCCAGCACGAAGCCGAGCCCGGCGAGAAACGTGCCCGCCGGACCAAAGGCATCCCATAGCGCGCCGGCGATCACGCTCGCGGCCAGCATTGCAAGGCCAGTGGACAGATTGAAATAGCCGAACGCGGTGCCGCGCAGCGCCGACGGTGCAGTATCGGCGACGAGTGCCGAGAGCAAGCCCTGCGTCAGTCCCATGTGCAGGCCCCACAGGATGACGCCGAGGGCGAGGCCGGGGAGATGAGGCAGCAGCGCCAGCGCGAGGTCGGCGCCGGCAAGACAGACGAGGCCTAGCGCGAGCAGGGCGGTCCGGTTGATGCGGTCCGACAGCACGCCCGCCGGATAGGCCGAGAGCGCGTAGGTGACGTTCATCAGCACCAGCACCGCCGGCACCCACATCGCATTGAGGCCGATGTTCTGCGCGCGCAGGATCAGGAAGGCTTCGCTGAAACGAGCGAGCGTGAAGACGACGCCCACCGCGACGACGCGCCAGTAGACGGGCCCGAGTTGCCGCATCGCGGCGGTGTTGAGCGGGTTCTTCGCAGGCTCTCGGTCCGCGTCCGGCTCCGGCTCGCTCACGGCGAACGCGATCAGTCCGAAGGACAGGAACGCGGGCAGCACGGCCACCCAGAACACGGTCGCAAAATGATCCGACGTCCACCACATCAGGCCGATCGCGGCGAGCGGCCCAATGAAGGCCCCGATCGTGTCGAGCGACTGTCGCAGGCCGAAGCTCGCGCCGCGCAGGCCGGCAGGGGATATATCGGCGATCAGCGCATCGCGGGGTGCGCCACGAATGCCTTTGCCGACGCGATCGATGAAACGCGCCGCGACCAGCCAGCCGACGCTGGGGGCCAGCGGGAACAGCGGCTTCGTCGCCGCGGCCAGTCCGTAGCCGAGCGCGGCGAGCAGCTTGCGGCGGCCCAGCCGGTCCGACAGCGCTCCGGAGAAGATCTTCGTGATCGAGGCGGTCGCCTCCGCGACGCCCTCGATGAAGCCGACGGCGAGGGTGGAGGCCCCGAGCACGGTGACGAGATAGACCGGCAGCAGCGCGTGGATCATCTCGGAAGAGATGTCCATCAGCATCGAGACGAGGCCGAGCACCCAGATTGCTCTGGGCAGCCCCGCGCGCGCAGCATTCGATGTGGTCGTCACGTTCGCAGACTTCTCCTTCGCCTACGCTTTCAGGCAACAAAAAACCCGCCAGCTGCGGGTTTGTCCATGCTCCCGCCAAAGAGAGGCCGATGGCCTCACCTCGAGCAGGAGTCATCAGCCCATCACAGTCATTCGACCGCCGGGCGGTTATCGGGGGACTCCATCCCCATCTGTGTCGTCAACGTAGCATGGAATTGGCGGGGAATAAATGGCGGGGGATCTGTCTCCGCATGTCGTTCGGATCGATGCGGCGTATCGCGGGCAATGACGGTGCTCGTGTTTTGCCCGCATATTTCCGCGTCATCGCTATGGCCAAACGACGGGCAACGTGCGGCAGTGATGCACTCGAATGTGAAGCAAGGGCGATCTTCGCGCTTTGCGGCAAGGCGTTTGCATGTCACCATCGCGTCATACGACGGGAGACTGCGATGCGGTTGCTGTTCTCGATCGGGGCTGTGCTGGTGGCCGGCATGCTTGCCGGAGGGGACGTCGCGGGCGTCGCGGCACCAAGTCCCAAACTTGAACCGCCGAAATTCGAACCGCCAATACAGCCGCGACAGGCGGCCGACCGTGATGCGCAAGCGGTCGATATCGAGCTGATCCTCGCGGTCGACGTCTCCTACTCCATGGACATGGATGAGCTTGCGGTCCAGCGCGAGGGTTACGCGCAGGCGATCCAGTCCAAGGAATTCTTGCAGGCGCTGAAGGCCGGGCCCACCGGCAGGATCGCGGTGACCTATTTCGAATGGGCCGCATCCAGCGACCAGAAGATCATCATCCCCTGGCGGCTCATCGACGGGCCGGAGAGCGCGGACGCGGTTGCCGGTGAGATCTTGAAGACGCCGATCCGCCGCGCCTCGCGCACCTCGATATCAGGTGCGATCGGATTTGCGATGCCGCTGTTCGACGAGGATCCCTATCACGGGCTCCGCCGCGTCATCGACATTTCAGGCGATGGCCCCAACAACAGTGGTGGTCCGGTCACCGTCGCACGCGATCTCGCGATCGAGAAGGGCATCATCATCAACGGTCTGCCGATCATGGTGAAGGAGCCGTCCTATTCGACCATGGATATCGACAATCTCGATTACTACTACGAGGATTGCGTCATCGGCGGTCCCGGCTCCTTCGTGATTCCGATCAAGGATCGCGAGAAGTTCAAGGAGGCGATCCGCACCAAGCTGCTGATGGAGGTTGCCGGCCGCATGCCCGAGAGACCGGTGATGCGCGTCGCGGACAAGGAGCCGCGCGTCAGCTGCTTGATCGGCGAGAAGATCTGGTCGGACCGCTCGGGTCGCTGAGGCCATCCCGATAGGACGATTCGCCTCATCGTGCCTGTGTCCGTCAACCGAAAGCCACGCGGCGTCGACGATCCACGGCGGCATGGGCGGTGTGGGTTCGACTATCTCGCCGCCAGCGGCGGCACGCTGTCGTTTCCGTGCTTCCGCTTGCTTCGCGATCAGTGTCATCGAGACCAGAACTTATGAGCCGATCAGGCCCATGATATCTATCATGGTGTCAAAACGAGAACGCTTGCGAGATGGAGAATTTCATGACGAACGAGCCTGCTATGATGGTCGGCGCCGCGACAGTCTTCGTCGTCTCCGACATCGAAGCGAGTCTCGCTTATTACCGTGATGTGCTCGGCTTTCAGGTCACCTTCGAATATGGCGCGCCCTTGTCCTACAGTTGCCTGTGCCGCGACGAGGTGGCCCTGCATTTGCTCGCGGCTGCGGCAACGAAACGTTTGCCCGGGCACGGCGGCCTCTGCATCTTCGTCCGGGACGTGGACCGGCTTTACACCGAGTTGTCTGGACGCGGCGCCAAGCTGATCAGCCAACCGCAGGATCGCGATTATGGGATGCGCGACTTCGACGCGGTCGATGCCGACGGCAACCGGGTCACATTTGGGATGGCGACGGGCGCCGCCGCCTGACATGGTCAGACCGCGGCGTCCGGTGGGGATCAGATCCGTGCTTCCAGGATCAGGTTGAACGGTGTCTCCGCGGCGCGGCGGAAGCGCGACAGGCCGCCTTCGCTGGCGACCTTGCGCAGCCTCGCTTCGCCGGCTTGCGCGCCGAGTGCGAGGCCCACCTCCTGATCGAGCGAGGCCGGCGTGCAGATCATCGTCGACGCCGCGTAATAGACGCGCCCGACCGGGTTGAGGTTGTCCTCGAGACGGTCGCCCGCGAACGGCTCGACCAGCATGCAGGTGCCGTCCTTCGCCATCGTTTGGCGCACATGGCTGATGGCGCCGACGGGATCGCCCATGTCGTGCAGGCAGTCGAAGAAGCAGACGAGATCGTAGCCCTCGGCGGGATAGGTCTTGGCCGAATGAACGGCAAAGCTGACTCGATCACCGAGCTTGGCCTCGCTTGCCGCCTTGCGTGCCGCCTCGATCGAGCCCTCGTGGTAGTCGAAGCCGTAGAAGCGGGAGTTCGGGAAAGCCTCCGCCATCAATCTCGTCGAGACGCCGTGCCCGCAGCCGACATCGGCGACCTTGGCGCCGCGCTTCAGCTTGTCGACGACGCCGTCGAGCGCGGGCAGCCACTCCTGCACGAGGTGATGCATGTAGCCGGTGCGGAAGAAGCGGGCGGTGCCGCAGAACAGGCATTCGCTGCGGCGGTTCCATCCGACGCCCTTGCCGCTCTTGAATGCATCCGAGATCTTCGGCTCGTCGAGAAATGTCGAAGCAATGAGGTTGCCGAAGGCGCCGAGGAAGACCGGACTGTCCTCGTCGGCGAGCGCCATCGCCTGCTCGGGCAGCATCGAGAACTTTCGCGATCCGGAATCGTATTCGATGTAGCCGGATGCCGCCTGGCTCGACAGCCATTCGCGAACATAGCGCTCCGTCGTTCCGGTGGCGCTCGCGAGTTCGGCCGAACTCATCGGCCCCTTGGCGGCGAGAGTGCGGTACAGGCCAAGCTTGTCCCCGAGCAGAACCAGCGATGCGTTCATCGCCGCACCGAATTCGGTGACCATCTTGCCCATAAAGGCATTCAACCTGTCGGAATTGACCTCCATGACAGCCTCCATGCAATGTCAGGCATTTTCAAAGGTCTGCGCAATTGCGCGTGGTCGGACTGTGCCAGGCCCTCTGCGGTCAAAGCCGGCCTCAGCTTGCACGTCCTTTCGATGTGTCAGTCCGGCCCGGAAGGAGGTTCAAGCCCCCAGCAAGAACCGATCCGGAACCTGAGGCGTGATCGGCATGATCGCAAACGCTGGCATTCGCACGGGGCTGAGAGTATAATTCGCGCTCACTCCGACGGTTACCTGAATGCCCGGCCTTCTTCGTCCCTGCGGTCTTGCAACCCTTCTCGCAGTGCTCTGCTTCTGCCTCGGTGGAACACCGGCTCATGCGCAGGTCGCGCCCCTGCAATATTGGATTCCGGGCGGGGCATTCGGCTATGGCGGCAGCGCCGACACTTACGGTAATTTTCCCGGATTCAATACGGGCGACGCCAACAGCGGTTATGAATTCCGCCCCGGCTTCTTTGTCGGAAGCCAACACGCCGATCTCGCCTCGAGCGGTTTCAGCCAGGCAGGATTTTCGGGCAATTTCAGCGCGCTCTCCTACGACAGCACGCGGTTCGGTTACAACATGAAGACCGCGGGCGGCTCGCCCGTGACGTTCTTTGCCGGGGTCGACACCATGAAATACGGCAATGGCATCGGCAGCTCGGTCGCGCCGCTGACCTCCGCGGCCGCGCCTGGCTACGGCGCATTTGCGGGCGTCGAGTTCAAGCCGACCTCCAACCTCAGCCTGTCGTTCGGTGCCGGATTCACCCAGCGGGACTCGGGCCGCATGGACAGCGATATCAGGTCAGACATGCTGCCCGGCGAGTCGCCGGCGCTTGGCGTGCTTCGGCGCTAGCGCGTGAACTTCGCCACCAGTTCGACATGCGGCGTGTGGCGGAACTGGTCGACCGGCACGACGCTCTCGATCTTGTAGCCGCCGTCAATCAGCAGCCGCGCGTCGCGCGCGAAAGTGGCGGCGTTGCAGGACACGGCGATCACCACAGGCACCTTGCTCGCCGCGAGTTTCAGCGCCTGCGCCTGTGCGCCCTGGCGCGGCGGGTCGAATACCACGGCGTCGAAATCGCGTAGTTCCGGCGGCACCAGCGGGCGGCGGAACAAATCGCGCGGCTCGGCCCTGATCGGCTTCAGCCCGGGCGTGCGCGCCGCCTTTGCGAGCGCGGCAATCGCGCCGGCATCGTTGTCGTAAGCGGTGAGGCGCGCCTTCTCTGCGAGCCTGAGCGCAAACGGACCGACACCGCAGAAGAGGTCGAGAACGTCCTTGGCCTTGCCGACGCGTTCGGCAACGAGTGCCGCCAGCGTCACTTCGCCCGCAATGGTCGCTTGCAAGAACGAGCCCGGCGGCAGCGCCACCTCCGCGCGGCCCATCGTGACCGTCGCCGGCAGCCGCTGCAGCACCAGCTCGCCATGCCGCGTCAACCGCGCCAGGCGATGCTGCTCGGCAACGCGCGACAGCGCCGTAACCATCGGCGTCGGCAGCGGGCCGGAGCCGCGCAGATCGACATCGAGGCCGTTGGCTGTCGCGGTGACCTGGATGTCGAGCGGCTTCGTCACCGGCATTTTTGACGTCAGCGGCTCGGCGAGGGCCCAGGCGGCATCGAGGGCGCCTTCGAGCGCAGGATCGAGGATCGGGCAGCGATGAATTGGGATGACGTCGTGTGAGCTCGCGGCCGAGAAGCCGACCTTGAGCACGTCATGCGTACCGAACCGTCCGTGCAGCGTGACGCGCCTGCGGCCCGCGCCGTGGGCATCGACCAGCGGCGTCACCTCGCATGCGATGCCGGCCTGCGCCAGCGTCTCGACCACGATGTTGCGCTTCCAGGCTTGATACGGCTCCGCGGCCCAATGCTGGATCGCGCAGCCGCCGCAGATGCCGAAATGCGGACAGAACGGCTCAACGCGCTCGGGGCTTGCCACGTCGACCGCCAGAAGCTTGCGGCGGTCAGGATGGTGACCGGCGACGTGATCGACCTCGACGATCTCGCCTCGAAGCGTATAGGGCACATAGACCGCATCGCCCGTCGTGAGCGAGACGCCGTCGCCGCGATGGCCGACGTGATCGATCGTGACGCGTTCAACCACGGCGCGCGCCCAGGAAGAATTCGATGTTGCCGTCGCCGCCTGATATCGAGGAGGGAAACACCTCGATATCGCTGCAGCCGAGCGAAGCGGCAAAGGCCGCGATGTCGTCGCAGATCTCCTTTTGCACGGCGGCGTCGCGGATGATGCCCTTCTTGTTGTGCTTCCGGTCAGCCTCGAACTGCGGCTTGATCAGCGCCAGCAGGCTCATCGGGGCGGCAGCCAGCGATAACGCCACCGGCAGCACTGCCTTGAGCGAGATGAAACTGACGTCGATGACGACGACATCGGGCCGTGCCGGCAGCCGCTTGCCTTCATAGCTGCGAATATCGGTCTCTTCCATCGACACGATTTTTGAATGACCGCGGAGCGAAGCGTGCAGCTGGCTGGTGCCGACGTCGACCGCAAACACCAGGCTCGCGCCATTCGCCAACAGCACTTCGGTAAAGCCTCCGGTGGAGGCGCCGACGTCGAGGCAGACATGGTCCTCGATTTCGATCGGGTACCGCTCCAGCGCGCCGGCGAGCTTGACGCCGCCGCGCGAGACATAGGGGTGCGCTGGCTCAGCCTGGATCACAGCATCCTCGGCGATCGTCTCCGACGGCTTTGCCACCTGCTTGTCGTCAGCCGTGACCAGCCCGGCCTCGATCGCCGCGCGCGCCCGCGCCCGGCTCTCGAACAGGCCACGCTCGACCAGCAGAACATCCGCGCGCTTGCGGGCAGGGGACATCGGATCTCCGACTGAACGATTTATGGTGCGATCAATCGCGCGGCTGCCATCCGGACGCAAGTCTCGAACGCGGCGAGATCGTGCCAGATGTCGACCGGCTGCCTGGCCGGCGTCACCAGCGGGCAGCCATGCAGCTCCAGCGCATGGATCATCATGAGATTGTCGACGAGGCCGAAATCCTCGACCGTCAGCCCCTGCGCATCGACCAGCCGCCCCTCCTCGAAGGCGACATGCATGAAGCGGCCGACGCGGTCGGCATAGGTGGCGCCATCGTTGGAATAGGCCAGGCAAACCCTGCGGCGGCCCGCCATGTAGCCGAGCTCGTACACGGTGCCAGGATCGGCGCCGGCGCCACGAAACGGGGTGAGGTTGGCGATGATGGCGTCGGCTGCATCCATCATCGCCTCGTTGCCGCAGAAGATCTGCCGCGAGGCGTCGGGCGCAGTGAGGTCGACCGTGTTGTCGAGCGGATAGAGGCCGGTGATGCCGTAGCGGCCACAGATGGCGGCCTTACGGCGACCGATCTCGACCGCATCCGGCAGGAACACGTCAGGACCTGCCAGATAGATTTTCATGGAGCTAAGCCGGACAAGTTTGGATCAAGGTGCGAGCCGCATCGCGTGCTCTGCTCCCTCTCCCGGTCGCGGGGGAGGGGCGGGAGGGGGCATCTCCGCTCGCGAGACCCCCGGAGGAGAAAACCCTCACCCGGCGCTTTGCGCCGAGCTCTCTCCCGCAAGCGGGAGAGGTGACCAGATCAGGCGAGCTTGACCGTCTCGGCCTTGGCGTCCTTGCCGAGCGCTTCGAACACCTTGGCGACGATGCCCTTGGCGTCGAGGCCGGCGCGAGCGTACATCGCGGTCGGCGTGTCGTGATCCTGGAACACGTCGGGCAGGACCATCGTACGGAACTTGACCAGGCCGGTATCGAGCACGCCCTGATCGGTCAGGTACTGCGCGACATGCGAGCCGAAGCCGCCGATCGAACCTTCCTCGATGGTGATGAGGACGTCGTGGTCGCGGGCGAGCTTGAGCACCAGCTCGGTATCGAGCGGCTTCATGAAGCGCGCGTCGGCAATCGAGGTGGAGAGGCCGTGTGCGGCGAGCTCGTCGGCCGCCTTCTCGCATTCGGCCAGACGCGTGCCGAAGGAGAGCAGGGCGATCTTGTTGCCCTGGCGGATCATGCGGCCCTTGCCGATTTCAAGGGGAACGCCGACGTCGGGCATCTCGATGCCGCGGCCTTCGCCGCGCGGATAGCGCAGCGAGCTAGGACGGTCGTTGATCGCGACCTGGGTCGCCACCATGTGCACGAGCTCGGCTTCATCAGCCGCGGCCATGATCACCATGTTGGGCAGACAGCCGAGATAGGCGTTGTCGAACGAGCCGGCGTGGGTCGCGCCGTCGGCGCCGACGAGGCCGGCGCGGTCGATGGCGAAGCGCACCGGCAGGTTCTGGATCGCGACGTCATGGACGATCTGGTCGTAGCCGCGCTGCAGGAAGGTCGAGTAGATCGCGCAGAACGGCTTGTAGCCCTCGGTCGCAAGGCCGGCGGCGAAGGTCACCGCGTGCTGCTCGGCGATACCGACGTCGAAGGTGCGGTCGGGGAAGGCCTTGTTGAAGATATCGACGCCGGTGCCTGACGGCATCGCCGCGGTGATGGCGACGATCTTGTCGTCCTTCTGCGCTTCCTTGACGAGGCTCTGGCCGAACACGTTCTGGTAGGCCGGCGCGTTCGGCTTGGCTTTCGCCTGGGTGCCGGTGGCGACGTCGAACTTGGCGACGGCGTGGTACTTGTCGGTGGACGCTTCCGCCGGGCCGTAGCCCTTGCCCTTCTGCGTCACGACGTGAACCAGGATCGGGCCGGTCTCCATGTCGCGAACGTTCTTCAGCACGGGCAGAAGATGGTCGAGGTTATGGCCGTCGATCGGGCCGACGTAATAGAAGCCGAGTTCCTCGAACAGCGTGCCGCCGTCCATCATGAAACCGCGGGAATATTCCTCGACGCGGTTGGCGCGGTTGGCGAGGATCTTGGGCAGGCGCTTGTTGATCTGCTTGGCCGCATCGCGCAGCGTGCGATAGGTCTTGCCGGAGTAGAGGCGCGACAGATATGCGCTCATTGCGCCGACCGGCGGTGCGATCGACATGTCGTTGTCGTTGAGGATCACGATCAGGCGCGAGTTCATCGCACCCGCATTGTTCATGGCCTCATAGGCCATGCCCGCCGACATCGCGCCGTCACCGATCACGGCGATGACGTTGTTCTTGCCGCCGGAAAGGTCGCGCGCGACCGCCATGCCGAGGCCGGCCGAGATCGAGGTCGAGGAATGCGCGGCGCCGAACGGATCGTAGTCGCTCTCGGTGCGCTTGGTGAAGCCGGACAGGCCACCGCCGGTGCGGAGTGTGCGGATGCGGTCGCGCCGTCCGGTCAGGATCTTGTGCGGGTAGGCCTGATGGCCGACGTCCCAGATCAGCCGGTCACGCGGGGTATCGAAGACGTAGTGGATCGCGGTGGTCAGCTCGACCACGCCGAGGCCCGCGCCGAAGTGACCGCCGGTCACCGAGACGGCGTCGATGGTCTCTTGACGCAGCTCGTCGGCGACCTGGCGAACCTGCTCGATCTTGAGCTTGCGCAGGTCTTCCGGTGTCCGGATGGTGTCGAGAAGCGGCGTTTTACTGTATGCGTTCACAGCGATTTCCAATTTGTCAGCGCCGGAAGTTCGTTCCGGTGCGCGATGGGTTTGCACAATATCGGCGCAGCGCGAGTCCTTAAACCGTCGGAGCCACCTGCATGGGGCAGAGCCCCGTCTTCAAGCTTAGGTGAGCTTAAGTGCGCTTCGGTTCAGTCTCTGTGATCCCTGTGTGATCCCAGCCATTTAGATCGGCTTCGTCCGTCCCAGCCAATTTCATCAGCAATTTGAAGCGCTTGTCGTCGGAGTTCAATGCCTACGCAAGGCTAACAAAAAGCCACACTGCGCGCAGCTTTACACCAAAGCTTTGCCCAAAGCCAACCCGCCCGGCCGATTACGGGTATGCACCTGCAACCGGCGGGCCAAGTTGGTTAATCGCGGCGCCGGAGGGGAAGTTCCAATCCTGCCAGGTTCCTTGGCAGGATTCTGGCGGGAAGAACAGCATTTTTGGTGGGATTCGGACGATAAAGGCCGCCGGCGCGGGTATCCTTCAGTCCTGAGGCCGGCTCGCCCGGTCCGAGCCCGGAAACGCGGCGTGTGATCTCGGAAATTGCGGGCTGCCGATGCGCAGGACGGGTGGCTGCTCGCGTCCTTATTGCACGTCGAGTGGTGCGGTGCCGGCGGCCTGGCCGCTTGCATCGGTGGTGATCTTGTCAACGCGGGCTTCGGCCTGACGCAAAAGCTCCTCGCAACGCCGCTTCAGGGCTTCGCCCCGCTCGTAGATCGTCACGGATTCCTCGAGCGGCACCTTGCCGTCTTCGAGCCGCTTCACGATCGTTTCGAGTTCCTCGATCGCGCGCTCGAAGGTGAGCCTGGAGACGTCGATTTGGGTGTTTTCGGCCATATAAGTTTCCGATTGCCCGTTTCGCTGCTGTTGCAAAACAGCAGGGTTTTGCGGGCTTAATGTGGCGGGTCGATCAAGCGCCCATCAAGGCGCCGACATGCGCCGTAACAGATTCTTTCAATCCTTGCAGGTCGTAGCCGCCTTCCAGCACAGAAACAACGCGGCCCCCCGCGCTCTTGTCGGCGAGCTCCATCAGCTTCCTCGTGACCCAGGTGTAATCCTCGGCGCGCAGGTTCAGCGAGGCGAGAGGATCGCGGTAATGCGCGTCGAAGCCGGCTGAGATGATGAGCAGCTCCGGGCTGAACTTCCTCAATTGCGGCAGGATCAGATCCTCGAACGCGGAACGGAATTCGGGACCGCCGTCCTCGGAGGCGAGCGGTGCGTTGACGATGGTGTCGTGATCGCCGCGCTCGCCCTTGGCGCCGGTGCCCGGAAACAGCGGCATCTGGTGCGTCGAGCAGTACATCACTGATGGGTCCGACCAGAAGATGTCTTGCGTGCCGTTGCCGTGATGAACGTCAAAATCGACGATGGCCGCACGTTTGATGCCGTATTTGCGCTGCGCGTGGCGGGCGGCGATCGCGACGTTGTCGAAGAAGCAGAAGCCCATCGGCTTGCCGATCTCGGCGTGATGGCCGGGCGGTCGCACCGCGACGAAGGCGTTGCGGTGCTCGCCATTCATCACGGCTTCGGTCGCCGCCACCGCGCCGCCGACGCCGCGCATCACCGCTTCCCACGTCCCAGGGGACATCGAGGTGTCACCGTCGACATAAACCTGGCCGCTGGTCGGCGCGATGTGCCGCAGCTCGGTGACGTAATGCTCGTTGTGGCAGAGCGTGACGAGATCGAGGTCGCCCTCCGGCGCGAGGTCGCGCGCCAGGAACTGGAAGCGTTCGTGCGACAGCGCTTCCTCCACCGCGCGCAGGCGGTCGGGCCTCTCAGGGTGTCCCGGCGGCGTGACATGGTCGAGGCAAGCCTTGTGGGAGAGAAGAAGCGTGCTCATCAGGTCGGCCTCACAGGGAACGAACTCTCGACGTCGCTTGGCGCATCCGGCGTCCAAACGCAATGCCAAACCCAATCTAGGCGTTCCCACGGGAATGGCAAAGAGTGGTCGGCAACGGCCCCTTTGATCCGGATCAATTCACGCGCAGGATGCGGGTCGGCGGCAGCGGACCGATCGGACCGTGTGCCTTGAAGAAGGCAAACAGCGCGTCGGCGTCATAGCCGCCATATTGCGGCGAGACGCCCTGTTTCGCGGCCGAAAAGCCGTCGCCGCCGGCGGCCAGATAGTCGTTGAGGGTGACGCGATAGCCTGCGGCCGGCTCGATCGGCTTGCCGTTGAGAATCATCTTGTCGGCCATGACGCGCTCGCCGAACGGCTTCGATGCGTCCCAGGTATAACTGAATCCGTTCGACACCTGGAGGATCCGCGGCCGCTTCGGATCGAGCCATTGCTGCTCCAGCAGGTCCTTGAGCTGGCCGCCTGACAGCGTCATGGTGACAAGGCGGTTGCGGAAGGGCTGGCTCGCGAACAAATCGCCGTAGGACACCGCACCGTTCTCCTTCGGGACGAGGTCGGTGCGGATGCCGCCGGGATTGGTGAACGCGATGACGGCGCTTCCATCCTTGGCGTCCCTGGTCGCGGCCAGCTGGGCATCGGCGATCACGTCGCCCAGTGCGCTTTCGCCGGCGTCATCAGGCACGCGGGACAGCGTCTGCGTCACCGATCCGGCCGGACGGTTGGCAATCGGCGCCGAAAGCTTGTCATAGGCGTCGATCAGCGCGGTCTGCTCGGGATCCCTGGCGAGCGAGGCGGTGGCGACGATGATGTTCTCGGCTCTCGCGCCGACGATGTCGCGGGTCACAGGATCGAGCTTGAGGTCGATCGCGGTGACCAGCGTGCCGTATTTGTCGCCGCTGGTGACGAGCCGCCCGTCTATATTGCAGACATAAGCGCGATGCGTATGACCGCTGACGACGAGGTCGACCGCACGGTCGAACTTTTTCACGATGTCGACGATCGGCCCGGTGATATCAGGACATTCATTGTAGTCGCCCGAGGGCTCGCCGCCCTGGTGGATCAGCACCACGATGGCCTCGACGCCGCGGGCCTTCAGTTGCGGCACGAGCGCATTCACCGTCTCGGCCTCGTCGCGAAACTCCAGTCCCGCAATGCCTTTGGGCGAGACGATGCCGGCGGTCTCCTTCAAGGTCAGCCCGATGAAGGCGACCGGGATGCCCTCGAATTCCCGGATCTCGTAGGGCGGCAGCACGCTCTTGCCGGTCGCAGTCTCCACGGTGGACGCCGCGAGATAGTGGAATTTTGCGCCGGTGAAGGGGTGCGGCCCCCGGCAGCCGTCCTCCGGATGGCAGCCGCCGTTCTGCATCCTGAGCAGCTCGGCCTTGCCCTCGTCGAATTCATGGTTGCCGACCGACGTGATCGCTAGCCCCATCATCGAGAGCGACTCGACGGTCGGCTCGTCGTGAAACATCGCCGACAGGAATGGGCTCGCGCCGATCAGGTCGCCGGCCGCGACGAAGATCGTGTTCTTGTGTCCTTCGCGCAATTGCTTCACCAGCGTCGCCATGTATTCGGCGCCCCCGGCGGCCACCATCACCTTTTTGCTCTTGTCTTCCGGGTCATTGATGCGGATGCCGCCCGGCGGCGGACGGAGATTGCCGTGGAAATCGTTGATCGCGAGAATGCGCAACTCGACGGGTGCTGCGGTCTGGGCCGCGGCGGGGAGGGCGGCGAGCGCGAAAGCGAAGCCGGACAGGCGGAGAAGATGTCGCATGGAACCAGATTAGTCGTTCCGCGCGAAGATTTCACGAAGTTCTCGTTGTCTACCGCTTCTTCCTGTTCGCGAACGCATTGAACGCAGCGACGGCCTCGCCCGATTTCAGTTTCTCGCCGAACAGATGGCCTTCCTGGTCGATGCGGCGGGTGAGCTCTTCCGGCGGAGCCCGCAGCAGCTTGCGCGAGGTCGCGACCGCTTCGGCCGGCAGCCGGCAGATCTCGCGTGCCACCTTGCGGGCCTCGACCTCGGTATGTCCAGGCGAGACCACGGTGTTGACGAAGCCGGCGGCATGGGCCTCGGCGGCCGTGAAGCTGCGGCCCATCACCAGCATGGCAAAGGCGCGCTGGTAGCCCATGGTGCGCGGCATCAGCAGGCTGGCGGCGCCGACCGGAACCAGCCCGAGATTGATGTAGGGCGCCGAGAACGTCGCGGCGTTCGAGGCGAGCACGTAGTCGCAGTGAAACAGCATCACGGTGCCCATGCCGATCGAGGCGCCGTCGACGGCTGCGATGATCGGCTTGACGTTGAGCGCCAGCGAATAGAGGAAATTGACGCCGTCCGACAACGTTTCTGGACGCGAGGCGTCGGCCCTCATGAAATCGTCGACGTCGTCGCCGGCCGTGAACACGCCCGAGCCGCCGGTGATGATCATGCAGCGGATGTCGGGATTGTTCTGCGCGGTATCGATCGCGCGGCTCATCTCGCGATACATGTCCTGCGTGATCGCGTTCTTCTTGCCCGGACGGCGCAGGGTGATCACGCGGGTCGCGCGCTCCTCCGTGACGATGATGTTGCCGTTCGGCATGAGCACTCCCTGCGGGCCGCCGCGGCGCCTGCCAACGGCGAGTCTTGCGATGTTGAGCCTACATGATCCGTCAGGCGTGCCAATCCTGCGGCTGACCAATTTCGGCCGTCACACCCGTGAGCGGTTGCATGACACCCACGCGAAGATTGCATTTCGTCCCGGCGAACTGCGGCCCAAACGGGGTCGCATAGTCCGTGAGGTTTTGCGCGTTGCAACAATCGGCTACATCTTTCATTTGAAAAACCGGTGGTTGTGCGGCACGATCAGCGTCTCGTTCCATTATGCCGATACTTGATCGATGATTGTCGCAACGGAGGCCGACGAATCCTCGCTGCATTATCGCGGCTGGCGCGTCGTGCTGGCCTGTTTCCTGATGGCCTTCTTCATGTTCGGCTTCGGCCTCTACGGCCAGGGCGTCTATCTTGCCGAACTGCAGCGCGCTCATGGCTGGCCCGGCACGCTGGTGTCGGCGGCGAGCACATTCTCGTTCCTGTTGACCTCCGTGCTCGTCATCTTCACCGACGATCTGCTCGCCCGCATCGGGCTGCGGGCGTTGATCCTGTTCGGGCTGGCGGCGCTCGGTGCATCGACTGCGCTGCTGGGGCTGATGCACTCGCCCTGGCAGCTTTATCTCGCCTATGCGCTGATGTCGGTGGGCTGGACCGGAATGGGCTCGGTGGTGATCGCGACGGTGCTGAACTCCTGGTTCGAGCGGCGCCGCGGGCTCGCGCTGAGCCTTGCCTTCAATGGCGCCACCTGCGGGGGCATCATTCTGGTTCCCGCCTTGCTGGCGTTGAGCGCCAGTATCGGCTTCCGCTCCGCCATGCTGGCGGCCACCGCCGTGATGGTGGTGCTGGTCTTGCCCGTGATTGTCGTCTTCACCAGCTGGCCGGTCGAGGCGCCGCGGCATGCGGCGGCAACTGTCCCCGGGGATCGGGCAGCCCGACATTCCCGCAAGGCCTTGCTCGCCAGCGCGTCTTTCTGGACCATGGTGCTGCCGATCGCGATCGCGCTGCTGGCGCAGATGGGTTTCATCATCCATCAGGTGTCGTTCCTCGAACCGCTGATCGGCCGCGCCAGTGCAGGTCTCGCGGTCACCGTCATGGCGACGATGGCCGTGGTCGGCCGGCTGACGCTCGGCGCGTTCGTGGACCGGCTCGAACCGCGGCTCGCGTGTGCCGCGTCGATGACGAGCCAGGCGGCCGCGTTGTTCGTTCTCCTGCAAAGCCAGAACCCGATCGTTCTGCTCGCCTGCTGCGCCGCTTATGGCTTCTCGATCGGCAACATGATCACGTTTCCCCCCTTGATCATCCAGCGCGAGATCGGCAGCGCGACCTTCGCGGCCGCGATGGGGTTGGGGACGTCGATCAGCGGCATCGTCAGCGCATTCGGACCCGGCATCGTCGGCCTCGTGCACAGCATGACCGGCAATTACACCACGGCGTTCGCGATGTGCGTGGTGCTGGATGTGATCGCGGCCGGCATTGTGCTGTGGCGGCCGGGGAAACGCGCGAAGCTCGCAGCCTCGTAGCCGAACGACGCTGCGCGACGCGGCTGCAACTTACCCCAGCAGCACCGCATCCGCCGCCGCGACCGACTCCGCGCTCTCAGTCACAGTGCGCTCGAGGCTGCCGGCCTGTACGGTGATGTTCTCGGCGAAGAAGCGCGCCAGCGCGACGTAGCGCGCGGCATGGGTGTTGCCGTCGGACTTCGCGGCGAGTGCTTCGGAGGCCAGCATGCAGCCGCCGAGCGTCGCGCCGAACTGTTGCAGATAGGGCGTCGCGCCGGCGAGCGCCTCGTTCGGTGCCGTCGTGACGCGTTCGAGCAGCCATTTGCTGGTGCGCGTCAGCGCCTCCAGCGCCTCGCGCAACTTCACGCCCGTGGTGCCGAAGGCGGGATCGTTTGAGGCTTCGACCTGCTTCACGATTGCCGACAATTCCTCGATCAGCGTCCACACCGACGCGCCGCCATTGGCCGCAAGCTTGCGCGTGACGAGGTCGATGGCCTGGATGCCGTTGGTGCCCTCGTAGATCGTGGTGATGCGGGCATCACGATAATGCTGCGCGGCGCCGGTCTCCTCGATGAAGCCCATGCCGCCATGGATCTGCACGCCGAGATAGGCGACCTCGTTGCCGATATCGGTGGAATAGCCCTTGGCCATCGGGGTCAGCAGCGCCGCGCGCGCGGCGGCGTCAGCCCGCACCTTGGGGTCCTTGGCGCGCAGCGAGACGTCGAGCGCGACGGCGGTGGCGTAACAGATGGTGCGGGCGGCGGCGGTCTGCGCCCGCATCCGCATCAGCATGCGCTTGACATCGGGATGCACGAAGATCGCGTCCGAGCCGTCGCCCTTCTTCCCAACGGCGCGGCCCTGCTTGCGCTCCTGCGCATAAGCCAGCGCCTGCTGATAGGCGCGATCGGCGATGCCGACGCCCTCGAGGCCAACGCCGAGGCGGGCCTGGTTCATCATCGTGAACATGCAGCGCATGCCCTGGTTCTCTTCGCCGATCAAGAAGCCGATCGCGCCGCCATGATCGCCCATGGTCATGGTGCAGGTGGGCGAAGCGTGCATGCCGAGCTTGTGCTCGACGCCGCTCGCAAAGATATCGTTGCGCGCACCGAGCGAGCCGTCTTCATTGACCATGAATTTCGGAACGAGGAAGAGCGAGATCCCCTTGGTGCCGGCGGGCGCGTCCGGCAGGCGCGCCAGCACGAAATGCACGATGTTGTCGGTCATGTCGTGCTCGCCATAGGTGATGAAGATCTTCGTCCCCTTGATGCGATAGGTGCCGTCGGCCTGCCTTTCCGCACGGGTGCGCAGCGCACCGACGTCGGAGCCGGCCTGCGCCTCGGTGAGCTGCATCGTGCCGGTCCATTCGCCGGAGACGAGCTTCTCGAGATAGATCGACTTGAGCTCGTCGCTGCCATGCGCCTCGAGCGCTTCGATGGCCGAGGCCGTCAGCAGCGGGCAGAGGCCGAAGGCGATGTTGGAGGCGCTCCAGATTTCGGTACAGGCGGCGTTGATCGCCAGCGGCAGGCCCTGGCCGCCGAAATCCTCAGGCCCCGAGACCGCATTCCAGCCACCCTCGGTCCAGCGCCTGTAGGCATCGGGCCAGCCCGGCGCGGTCGTGACCTTGCCGTCATCGAGCTTGATGCCGTGCTCGTCGCCGACCTTGTTGAGCGGCGCCAGCACGTCGGTCGCGAACTTGCCGGCTTCCTCCAGCACGGCCGCGACGATATCGCCGTCGAAATCGCCGTAATGGCCGGCGTCCATCGCGGCCTTGAGGCCGGCGCCGTGGTTGAGCGACAGCAGCATGTCAGAGATCGGCGCGCGGTAGGTCATGGCTCACTCCCGAGGACAGGTTTGGCGCCGTATTCCCATGAAACGGGGGATGTCTCAATGGGCCGGGCAGGGCAGGCGCGGGCGGCGGCATCGGGCCGTGATGAGTGTGGCCGGGCCGGCCCCGGCCCCGTGGTATTTTGCCCGTCCAGGCGGTTGAAATGCCGCGTCGCACCCTATAGACCGGCTGCGACCAGAGGGATTCTGCGGGTGTCGGTCCGTCCGCAGTGCCCTTCGTGGCCTGATGGGGCGTAGCCAAGCGGTAAGGCAGCGGATTTTGATTCCGCCATTCGGAGGTTCGATCCCTCCCGCCCCAGCCAGATTCTAAGCGGTTCGATTCATTGTCGAAACAGGTGAATTTCAGCCAAACATTTGACGCGCATTTGGAGGAGGTTTCGATTCCCGATCCGAAATCATCTTAGGCTGCATCGGGCCTGAAGGGTGAGCGTTGGACGAACGGTCCCGCCCGATTGCGGACATGGGCTGGTGGCAGTAGATTCCGTCCTTGGCATCCATTGGCTCGCTGGAATCGCATCTGGGAGAAGCGTCATGCAGGTTGCCGCGGCACGCCGAGGCCGAAGAGGTGCCGAATCTTCGGCCTGCCTGAAGGCGGCCCTCGCCGGCGCAATCTGCCTCTGCTCAACAGGCTTTGTCCTTGCCAAGGATGACGATGATGGCGATGGCGCCGCGAAGACCCCCAACATTTACCTAGATCTGAGAACGTCGTACGCTCGCGTACCTGCCGGCGCGCTGCCGATCGGTTTTGGCAACCCTGCTCTCGTCACGGCACTGCAATCACTTGCGCTATCCAGAGCCAACAGTTCGGCGCCCCTAGGCGCCTTCTCGCTGCCGTCGGCTCAGAGCGCTGTGGTCGATCTTCCGATGACCGTTGATGTAACTGATGGCGTCTCACTCTATGCCGGTTTGTCAGCCAGTTCGACCAGTACCGACCTGGCCGGCTGGTCGCCATTGACATTAAGCAGCTGGAACATCGGGTTTCAGGCCGATCTCCACAAGCAGAATGGTGGGGCCATTCCAACCCTGACTTGGCAATCAACCATCACACAGGCGATCCCCAACGGGCCGCTAGCCACGACGACGTTCAACAACATCTTCGAGTTCGACTACGCATTCGACAAGGACGAGACCCGCGGATTGCTCGCCGGAGTTCAAGATGTACATGTTGCAATCGGCAGCCAACTGGCTCGCATCCATCCGAGCATCACTGGCTATGTCGGCGGCTACTACCAATGGCCCAACAACTGGAAATTCATCGGCCGCGTCGGTGTACAGTCGTTCGGGGGCGCTGAGCTTCTGAGTCTCGTACGTGTACGGTCCTTTACCGAGCCCGTCGTGCGATTCGACCTCGATCGTATGGATGACAATGACAACCGCCTGTTCGGCGTGACCGCAGAGATCATGTGGGTGCCAAAGCCGGCCTACCAAGTCACTTTCAGGACGCCGCTTTATTTCGTGCGCAACTGAGCGCGCGCGACCGTCAGCGGCCTGATGCTTGTCGGCGAAGTTCGTCGATAAGGGACGACAATGTTCAATCGTCCGGCGTCAACTATGCATCTCATACTCGTGCAACGAAATCCGGGTCTCGCGCCGCTTCCATGATAATCGAAATCGCAGTGAGCCCGATGAGCGCTTCGGCCTGTTCGGGCTCACATGCTTGAGCCTAAGTGCCGGCTACCTTTTGAACGCCGGGCGGCGACCAGCTGCCGTTAATGATCGATGGCGACTTCTCGTTCGGCCAGTACATCCGCAACATCAACACGAACTTGCCGGCTGGCGCCGGCAGCCAGTTCGATTCCTTGTCAGTTCCAGGCGATTCTTTCTGAATGTAAATATCCGTGGAACCGTCTGCATTGGGCTTGAGGCTTTGCCGGGCACTGATCGAGTAGCGGTTGATCGGATTCGCCACGAAGAAATAGTTCTCGTCGTACATTGTGAGGGACCAGAAGCCGCCAACCGGCGGAAGTTGTCCCTTGGGAAAACGCAGGACATACCTGTTGCTTCCGACGTAAGCCTTACCATCGGCCCCTTTCTGAGACGTCGGATAGCAGGCGTCCTGAATGCGATTGGCACCGAGACCAATTGCCGTGACGAAGGCGCGATTGAGATACTCGGTGCCGTAGATGCCGGTTTCCGTGTCGAACATCCAGCCATTGACGTTCTTGACCGCCTTGTTGGCCTTGAACTGCAGCATGATCCGGTCGAAGGCGACCTGCGGAATGCGCTTGGCAAATGCGGCGTCGAGCTTGCTGGCATCGAAATCTTTGCCGGGAACCAGGCCGATCCCCGCGAATTTCGCCATTTCCGCTGCATCAGCCGGGGCGGGTGGATTGCGCTTCATCAACTGAGCAAGAAGCGTGAAATAGGCAACAGCGTCCATGCGGTTCACCTGATCGCGCACCGCCGTCTTCATGTCGATGGAAGGATCGACCTTGCCCGCTGGCGGCGCGAACATCTTGCCATAGGAGCTCAACGGCACGAGCTTGAACTCATCCTGCGCAGCATGAACGGCCGCATAGTCTTCGGGTGTGCCCGTGCAATAGATGCGCCCCAGAATCCAGACGATGCTGGTCGGCGACTTGTACTCCTTGACGCCTGCCGGAAGCGTCCCCTTCCATCCGGGGCCCGTGATTGCGTACGTCTGAGCCTTGGTGCCCGTGGTTCGTTTTCCGGGGACCTGGAAGACGTTCGTCCATCCATCAAGCATCGGAAACAGGAAATAACGGTCCTTCATGTCGGGCATGCTCAGGACCCACGGCTCGTCTCCGACATCGAGCCATGCCGTGGTGTAGAGTGTGTCGGCATTCGGAGCTGTGACATCCCGGAAGCTGGCATCGGGATAGGAGCGGAGCTTGATGAATTGCCCCATCGGACCTCGTGTGCCCTCGACCGCGGAGACGTTCGTGATCACCCGGCGGGTCACCTCCATCGTCACCAGCGGATAGCCATAGACATAGGCATCGGTGGCGAGCCAGAAGTCTTCACCGCCCTCGATCGCACGAAGTAGCGGACCTTCAAAGTCGGCGCGGCTCGAAGATAGCGCGAGAGTGGAAAGCGCGGTGCTCAAAGCAGCGGTCATAAGACGGCGGCGTGTGAAATGCATGAGCTTGCTCCGGTGTTTTGACTATAGATACGGCATGAGAGAGTCAGACCTGAGGTCTTCGAGCGAACTTTCATTCGTTGTAGGCGCACGCTGACCTGGCGCGTAACTGCACGCTTGTAGTGAAGGCCTGCGAAACATGTCGCGCGTTGATGCAAGTCAACGGCGCTGCTCGTCGCGTCTCCGCGTGCGTGCGGAGTGTCGTGATTTTCCGATGGTTCGTTTGCGCTAGGTCAACTTCTGCGGCGTCTGGGCAGATAACATCATCACGACGCATTTCGTCTCTGGTCAAGGGAGAGTAAAATGCTACTTGCGCTGTTTGCCACCGCTTTGTCAGCAAGTGTGCCCGTGACACCTGTTTCCGACCGCGTTCCTTCATTGAATGTCGAGGCGCTTTGCAAGGCGACAGCCGACACTGACAAGGCGATGAACCTTGCCGAGCCTCAAAGCGCAGCCAATTGCATGCGGGACGAGACCGCTGCCAAGCAACAGCTTGATTCCATTTGGCAGGCCACGTCCGTTGCACTCCGCAATCGGTGCGAGGGCGAGGCCACGGCCGGCGGCTTCCAGAGCTATGTCGACCTTCTCACCTGCATCGAGATGGCCGACACGGCAAGTGCGTTGTCGCCGACGAGTCCTCTGAAGGGAGCGAGCAGGAACCGCAACAAGCAATAAAGACGCCCGACCCTTCAATGTCGCCACTGGCGGTGTTTTAACACGAAATTCCTGTGGGGTGCGCCAGCGTACGACGACGTTCCTGACCTGCGCTAGAGTTGTTTGATCTGGTGCTCGTCGGATCGCGCATTTTGCAACAGTCGAAGACTACGTTCAGGTCCCGCCGCCGCAAGCCTATTTCGAACCCCATCGCACCGCGTTGGATGAACTCGCCTCGGCGAGCTTGGCCAGCTTGTAGGTTTTGATGTGGGGGCGAACGGCCAGACCTGCTCGGTCAAATGACCTTGTGCGCGGGCGATGTTCCGCAGTGCGACGGCGAGATCGATCACCCACCGCCGAGTGTCAACTTCAGCTTCCACCGTGTGCGCCCAAAGCAGTTGACAAAGATCAAGGCATGACCATTGATAAGGCAATCTGCTGTAGCGGCTATGTGTCTGCTATAATGGACATAGAGGTGTGACATATGGCAATGAATGTGAAGGCAGTAGTGCTGGGTCTCATGGCGACCGCGTCCGTCGCCCTTCTCCCGAACGGCGCGATGGCGGCCAAGCTCGACGACGTGCTGGCACGCGGCAAGCTCGTGGTGGGCACCGGCTCGACCAACGCGCCCTGGCACTTCAAGGACGCGTCCGATACCCTTCAGGGCTTCGACATCGACATGGCCAAGATCATCGCCAAGGCACTGTTCGGCGACGCGAAGAAGGTCGAGTTCGTCAACCAGTCGTCTGACGCGCGCATCCCCAACATCACCACCGGCAAGGTCGATATGACCTGCCAATTCATGACCGTGACCGGCGAGCGCGCCCAGCAGGTCAACTTCACGATCCCGTACTACCGCGAGGGCGTTGGCCTGTTGCTAAGGGAAGGCGGCCAGTACGCCGACTATGCCGCACTGAAGGCGGCCGGCTCGTCCGCGACCATCGCCGTTCTTCAGAACGTCTATGCCAAGGAACTCGTCCACAAGGCGCTTCCCGAGGCGAGCGTCGACCAATACGAATCGCAGGACCTGCTCTACCAGGCGCTCCAGTCGGGCCGCGCGGACGCCGCCGCCACCGACCAGTCGTCCATCGCCTGGTACGTCACGCAGAACCCCGGCCAGTACAAGGATGCCGGTTACGGCTGGAGCCCGCAGACCTACGCCTGCGCCGTCGCCAAGGGCGATCAGGACTGGTTGAACTTCGTCAACACCGCTCTGCACGAGGCGATGACGGGCGTCGAGTTCGACACCTATGCGGCCTCCTTCAAGAAGTGGTTCGGCAAGGATCTGCCTCCCCCGGCGATCGGCTTCCCGGTCGAGTTCAAGTAACCGACTGGGCCGGAGGTCCAGGCTCCGCGCCCGCACCGCCCCCACGCCCGAGCGAGTGATCCCGATGGGATACACCCTGAACTTCAACGCCGTCTGGCGGAACTTTGACGACCTCCTCTGGGGTCTGGGCCTCAGTCTCACCCTGGCCTTTGTGGCGATCGGGATCGGCTGCGCCCTCGGCCTGATACTCGCCTTCGGGCGGATCAGCCGATCGCGGCTCCTGTCGGTGCCCTCGGGCGCCTACGTCACCCTGTTCCGCAACCTGCCGCTTCTCGTGATCGTCCTGTTCTCCTTCTTCGCGCTGCCCCAGCTTGGGCTGCGCCTGTCGAAGGGGAACTCGTTCGTGCTGGCGTTGGCCCTGTATTCGGCGGCCTATCTGGCCGAGGTGTTCCGCGGCGGCCTTCTGGGCGTCCCCAAGGGCCTGCGCGAGGCGGGCCTCGCTATCGGCCTGACGGAAGGGCAGATCCGCTGGCACCTGGTCCTGCCGGTGATGTTCCGAGCCGTCTTGCCGGCGCTGGGGAGCACCTTCATCGGCCTGTTCAAGGACACCTCGCTCGCCGCCGCGATCGCGGTGCCCGAGCTGACCTTCGAGGCGCGCAAGATCAACGTCGAGACCTTCCGCGTGATCGAGACGTGGATCGTGGCGAGCGGGCTCTACATCGCGACCTGCTCGATCCTGGCCGCCCTTCTGCGCCGCGCCGAAGTGCGGCTCGCCGTTTCGAGGTAAGGCCGCGTGAACCCTCCTCTCTCCTTCTTCGAGATCGTCTGGCTCGCGCGCTGGCCGTTGCTCTATGGCCTCGGCACCACGGTCGCGATCTCCGCCCTCGCCATTCTGGGCGGCACGGTGCTCGGCACCGGCCTTGGCCTCGCTCTCACCTATGGCAACCGTTCCGTGCGGGGGATCGCCCGCGTCTACACAGACGTGATCCGGGGGACGCCGGTCCTCGTCCTGGTGCTTGCGAGCTTCTACATTCTCGGCACGGTCGGCCTCGACCTGTCCGCCTTCCAAGCTGGCGTCCTTGCGCTCACCCTGTTTTGCGCCTCGCATGTCGGCGAGATCACACGCGGGGCGCTGCAAACCCTGCACAAGGGACAAACGGAGGCCGCCAAGGCGATCGGCTTGACGTTCGGGCAAACCTTTCGCTACGTGCTCGGCCCGCAAGCGTTGCGTCTGGCTCTCCCGCCGCTCATCAACACAGCGGCTGAGATGGTGAAGGCGTCGACGCTTCTCTCGGTCATCGGTGTTGCCGAGCTTCTCCTGCGCACGCAGGAGGGTCATCAGCCGCGCCTTCCACAGCCTCGAGTTCTATCTCCTCGCCGGCTTCCTATACTTCCTCGTCAACTTCGCCATCGAGCGCCTCGGCCGGTACGTCGAGCGCCGCGTGAGCCTCGCGTGAAAGGCGATTCCATGACCGCGAACCTTCTGGAAATCCGGGACCTACGCAAAAGCTACGGTCCGGTCGAGGTGCTCAAGGGCGTCGACTGCGACGTACGGGCGGGCGAGGTGATCTCGATCATCGGCTCGTCGGGCTCCGGCAAGACCACGATTCTGCGCTGCGTCAACATGCTGGAGGAGTTCGATGGCGGCACAATCCGAGTCGACGGCGAGGAGATCGGCTATTCCACCGCCGGCGGCCAGCGCAAGCGCAAGGCCGAGAAGGAGATCGCCCGCCAGCGCGCGCTCACCGGCATGGCCTTCCAGCAGTTCAACCTGTTCCCGCACATGACGGCGCTGGAGAACGTCACGCTCGGCCTGACGCTCGTGCGCAAGATGGGCCGCGAGGAGGCGCGCGCCCTCGGCGAAAAATGGCTCGACCGCGTCGGTCTCCTCCAGCGCAAGGACCACTACCCCGCCAAGCTCTCCGGCGGCCAGCAGCAGCGTGTGGCCATCGCGCGCGCCATAGCCATGAGCCCGCGCCTGATGCTGTTTGATGAGGTGACCTCGGCGCTCGACCCCGAACTCGTGGCGGAGGTCCTGCAGGTGGTGCGCTCGCTCGCCGAGGACGGCATGACCATGCTTCTCGTCACCCACGAAATGCGTTTCGCCTACGAGGTGTCGAGCCGCGTCATCTTCATGAACGGCGGGCGCATCGGCGAGGAGGGGAACCCGCGCGAGATGTTCGCGGCCCCGAAGACCGAGCGCCTCGCCGCATTTCTCCAATCCTCCCGCTTCAACTGACAACTACATACAGCATGACGCTCAAGCTATGGAGCCGGCCTACACATCCGTCGTGTCGCGCGGATTTTCTGAGTTATTTAGGTAGCCCGCTAGCAGTCGCTTTCTAGCTGAGTACCCTCCCGCCCCAGCCACGGACTCGCAAATCCGTGAAATCGCTCGGTAATTCCATGGGGCCGTGTTGAAGCACTCGGTGGTCTGCCACTCCCGCGCTGCGTCGTTATTCGCCTGATGATCCATCGTGATCAGTGCCACGTCGAAAGCAATCCGCCGATGCAGCACGATTTGCGCCTGGCGCCCCGGTTTCGCTCAAATGCCGAAGGTCAGTTGCGGCTCGGCATCGTCTCCGACCTGCAGGGACGACAGCGACACCCCCAGGAGCCTGACGCGCTTCGGCAACGGCATCTCGATTTCGAGCAGGCCGCAGGCGAGGCGCTCCAGCTCGTCCCGGCCTCCGACCGGCGCAGGCACGGACCTGCTGCGCGTGATGATCTCGAAATCGGCGAACTTGATCTTCAAGGTGACGGTGCGGCCGCGGCTGCCTGATGTCTCGCAATGGCGCCAGACCTTGTCGACGAGAGGACTGAGCTTGACGACCAGCGTGTCGAAGTCGTCGAGGTCGGTCGAGAACGTGGTCTCCGCGCCGATGGATTTGCGGATCCGGTTGGCCCGCACCGGCCGTTCGTCGACACCGCGGGAGATCCAGTAGTAATAGGCGCCCGACTTGCCGAAATTCGCGTTCATGAACTCCAGCGTCTGGTTGCGGATGTCGAGACCGGTAAACAGGCCGAGCGCATTCATCTTCGCGCTCGTCGCCGGTCCGATCCCATGGAATTTGCCGACGGGCAGCGTCTCGACGAAGGCGGCTCCCATCTCGGGCGAGATCACGAACTGCCCGTTGGGCTTGCGGTGATCGGAGGCGAGCTTGGCCAGGAACTTGTTGTAGGAGATGCCCGCCGACGCGTTGAGGCCGGTCTCGGCCTTGATCTTCTCGCGGATTCGTAGCGCGATATCGCGAGCGAGGGGAATGCCCTGCAGGTTCTCCGTCACGTCGAGATAGGCCTCGTCGAGGGACAGCGGCTCGATGATCTCGGTGTGCTCGGCGAAAATCGCGCGGATCTGCCGGCTGATCGCCTTGTAGATTTCGAAGCGCGGCTTCACGAAGATCAGGTCGGGACATTGCCGTTTCGCGGTGACCGACGGCATCGCGGAGCGAACGCCGAATTTGCGCGCTTCATAGCTCGCCGCCGCGACCACGCCGCGCTCGGCCGAGCCGCCGACGGCGACCGGCTTGCCGCACAGCTCAGGATGATCGCGTTGTTCCACCGACGCGTAGAAGGCATCCATGTCGATATGGATGATCTTGCGAACGCGCGCTGCCTCGCCTTCCATGATGCCGGATTCTCTCATACGCCAATGATACAATCCGGCCGAGAGAATCGCGAGGTGGCCCGTGCTTCAGCTGTTGGTCCTGGTCCTCGTCGTGGTCGGACTCGGCTGGCTCATCGGCGTCACCAATCTTCCTGGTCCTTGGTATGCGGAACTGGCAAAGCCTTCCTTCGTGCCGCCGAACTGGGCGTTTCCGGTCGCCTGGACCATCCTCTACATCCTGATCGCCGTCGCCGGCTGGAGAACGCTCCGACGCGAGCCCCGAGGGAGAGCCATGGCGTTCTGGATCGCGCAGCTCGTCCTGAACTTCGCCTGGTCTCCTCTCATGTTCACCATGCACCGGATCGGAACTGCGCTCGCGATCCTGTGCGGTCTGTTCGCAGCGATCGTCGCCTATATCGCTCTCGAGCTGTCACGAGACAGGCTGGCGGCCGCACTGTTTGTGCCCTATGCCGCCTGGGTTGCCTTCGCCGGCGTCTTGAATGCCGCGATCTGGAGCCTGAACTGAGGTGCCGGTTTTGCGGCCGCAGTCCTACCCTTCGTATTGATCCGGCCCCATCGCCCAGAATGCCTGATCGTGGCCGTAGGCATAGTTGCGGTTGTTGACCGCAGGATTGCGATTGACCATCGGCCGCATGAACATCGGATGCGTCGCGCTGCGCACCTCGTGCTCGACCGTGAACAGAGGCTTGCCGCTGTCGAGATCGACGATGTCACAGAAGCGGTATTGATATTGATTGTCCTCGCGGGAGATCAGGTCGCGCGCCAGCAGCTTGCGATAGGGGCCGGAGAAATCGGTGATGTACATCTGCACATGGTGGCCGTCGTAATCGGGCTGTGGCCGATCGGTCTCGCGGAACAGGAGATGCTGGTCGCGGCCGGTCTGCACCGCCGCAACCTTGCCGTCACCGTTCCGAAGGGTCGCGGGCATGCCCATGATCTCAGGATAGAAGACGCAGATCGCCTGCGCCGCTCCGGGCGGTACGTCGAACTCGACATAGGGGATGCCGAGCGCGATGCGCCCGAAGCGCGCCGCATCGGGCTCGTGGACGCGGATCCGGTTGCCCCAGGGACAGACTGCTTCGACATAATCGTTATGCTCGGCATACGCGAAGGCTGTGCCTTCGAGCTTGTTTTTGACCGAAGCCAGGCGTGCCAGCAGCGCTTCGCGGCCCTCGATGACGAGCCCGGTATGGCCGCGCAGGACCTGCGGCTTGCCCTGGGGCAGATGAAACTGGCTCCGGCCAGCGTTGACCCACATGTTGGTGTCCGACACCATCAGATAGGGATCGCGCGTCAGCCCGAGTCCGGTGACGTAGAACAGCGTGGCGAGGCGCTGGTCCGGAACGGTGATATTGACGTGCTCGAAATGGATGGCGTTGCCGAGATCTTCTGCGGATCGATCGAATTGTTGCGGCATGGCTGTGCGCTTCTCGCTGGAGGGACTGCTGGCGCCATACTAGAGCAGAATTTCCGCCAGCCGAAACATTTGGCCGATCAGATCTTGTCGGCAGGGCGTGGCGAGTGCTGCCACCTTGCCGTCGCACCAATTCCCTGTAATCTCGACGGAAACAGATAGGGAATGAGGTCGATGGGGGGAGTACTGCAGGGCGTGCGCGTCCTTGATTTCGGGCGCTATATCGCGGGGCCGTATTGCGCGACCTTGCTGGCCGAATTCGGCGCCGAGGTCATTCGCGTCGAAAAGCGCGACGGCAGCGAGGATCGCTTCGTGGCGCCGGTCGGCGAAGGCGGCGAGGGCGCCCTGTTCCTGCAGGTCAACCGCAACAAGAAGTGCATCACGCTCGATCCGATGAAGGCGGAGGGGCAGGAGGTGATGCGCAAGCTTGTGGCGACCGCCGATGTCGTCGTCGCCAATCTGCCGCCGCAGACGCTTCATGCGATGAAGCTCGATTACGACTCGCTGAGAGCGATCAAGCCGGACATCATCCTGACCACCGCCACCGCATTCGGCGGGCCTGGCCCCTGGTCCGATCGCGTCGGCTTCGATGGCGTCGGCCAGGTCATGTCGGGCTCGGTCTACATGACCGGTGCCGGCGACCCGCCTTACCGCGCGGCGGTGAACTGGGTCGATTTCGGCACTGCGCTGCATTGCGCGTTCGGAACGCTCGCGGCCCTGATCGAGCGCGGCAAATCCGGGCGCGGGCAGATCGTCGAGGGCGCGTTGCTGGCGACCGCTTTGTCCTTCACCAATGCGACGCTGATCGAGCAGGCCGTCATCAACGTCAATCGTGTCCCGACCGGCAATCTCGGCCAGACTGCGGCGCCTGCGGATATCTACCGCACGAAGGATGGTTGGGTCTTGTGCCAGGTCACGGGCCATCCGCTCTTCAAGCGCTGGGCCAGGCTGATGGGGGAGGAGGAGCTGTGGTTGAACGATCCGCGCTTTGCCGACGACATCAGCCGCGGCAACAATGGCCCTGTCATCAGCGAGCGGATGGCACGCTGGTGCGCCGAGCGCAGCACGCAGGAGGCGGTCGACACGCTCGGCAAGGCAATGATTCCGACCGGGCCTGTTCTGAGCCCGCAGCAGGCGCTCGATCATCCGCACATCCGCGCCGCGGGCTTCCTCCAGGACGTCGACTATCCCGGTCTGCCGAAACAGGCGCCCGTCGCGCGCGCCGCGGTCCGGCTGTCGGAAACGCCGGGCGAGATCGCATCGCGTCCGCCGACGCTCGGTGAGCACACCGATTCCGTCCTGGCGGAACTCGGCTACGACAAGGCGGCGATCGCAACGCTGCGGCAGAGCGGCATCATCTAGCCGCGCGAGCGGCGCTGCTTGCGCAGCCGCCGATCCCTCTCTGTCCGTCGATCGCCCGATAAAGCCGTGGAACACAGGCGGCCGCTTGCCGTTCCTACACTCGAGGCGCGCGCGCGCGCACACAGGGAGTATCGACATGGCCGACGACCGCTTTGCCGAATTGCTGGGCCGCGCCGCCATGGACGTCTGGGGCGATATGCCGCGCGAGGTTCAGGAGGCGCTGTTCGAGACGGCGATGAAAGGCCGCGCCTCCGAGCGCGAAGCCCTTGCGCGGCTGCTGCATGATCGCCACCCGCGGACGGCCCATCCCGCCAAGCCGGCCTGAGAGGAGCGGACGCGCGTTGACGTTTCAAGCCTGCGTCGAGTGTCGAACATGGAGCTGATGGAAGCCGAGTCTGTCGCCGAGCTTCCCCGCGGGACGCAATGGCAATACGAGCCGAAATGGGATGGCTTCCGTTGCCTGCTGGTCCGTGACGACAGGCGCGTCAGGATGCAGTCGAAGGGTGGTCGCGATCTCGTGCGCTATTTTCCTGAAATCGCATCCGCGGCATCAGCTCTATCCGCCAGCTCGTTCATCCTCGATGGGGAGCTGATCATTGAGCTGGAGGGCGGATACTCGTTCGATGCCTTGCTTCAACGCATCCACCCGGCGGCCAGCCGCGTGAAGCGCCTGGCCGTGGAGACGCCGGCCAGTTTCATGGCTTTCGACCTGCTGCGATCGGAGGACAGGGACCTCACCGGGCTTCCGCTCGACGAGCGACGGTCCGCACTCGAGCAATTCGCGCGGCGCTATTTCAGGGGCAACCGCGTGTTTGCGCTGTCGCCGGCCAGCCGCAGCCTCGCCGGCGCGAAAAAGTGGCTGCAATCCGTCAGGGAAGGTCACGACGGGGTGGTCGCGAAGCGTCTCGATCTCGCCTATCGCGGCGGTGCGCGCGACGGAATGCAGAAGATCAAGCTGATGCGGTCGGCCGATTGCGTGGTCGGCGGCTTCAGGTATGGCGAGAAAAAGCAGGGGAGGCGAAAGGTGATCGGCTCGCTGCTGCTCGGACTCTACGACGACTCCGGACTGCTGCACCACGTCGGCTTCACCTCGGCCATCAAAACGGCCGATCGGCCGGGCTTGACCGAGACGTTCGAGGCCATCGCGAGCGGAAGCAGCTTTACCGGCAAGACGCCCGGCGGTCCGAGCCGATGGTCGACGAAGCGGTCCGCCGAGTGGCAGCCGGTGCGCCCCATTCATGTCGTCGAGGTTTCCTATGACCACGTCAGCGGTGGCCGGTTTCGCCACGGCACGAAAATCGTGCGCTGGCGCCCCGACAAGAAGCCCTCGCAATGCCGCATGGATCAGCTGGCGCAGAAATCAGCGAATGGTGGTGGGCGATGAGAGACAGCACCTCGGAGATCGCTCCGATCAGTGATGCCGTTCACCTCTGCGTCGACATGCAGAATATCTTTGCGCCCGGCGGTCTCTGGGCAACGCCGTGGATGGAGAGGGTGTTGCCGACGATCGTCTCGATCGTGTCCCGCCATCAGATCAGGACCGTCTTCTCGCGCTTCATCACGCCGCAGGATCCCGAAGATCGTCCCGGACAGTGGCAGAGTTATTTTCGGCACTGGCGGCAGGCAACCCGCCGGCAGCTCCCGGCATCCGCGCTCGAACTGGTGCCGGCGCTCGCGCGCTACGTTCCTCCGGCCCGCATGGTCGACAAGCCGGCCTATTCCGCATTCAGCAATCCGGGCCTCTGCAGCCTGCTGATGGAAAAGAACGTCGGCACGGTGGTGATCACCGGTGCGGAGACGGATGTCTGCGTCCTCTCGACGGTGCTGAGCGCCGTCGATCTCGGCTTCAGGGTCGTGATCGTGCAGGACGCGCTATGCAGCTCGTCCGACGTCGGCCACGACGCACTCATGACGATGTACCGCACCCGATTCCACGGTCAGGTCGATCTGGCGACCGCGGAGGAGCTGACGGAGTTTTGGCAGGAATAGAAGGTGCCCGGCCGAGGCCGCGGGGGCGGTTTGGGGTTCCGATGTGAAGTCTGGACACGTGCGTTCGCGCGGCAAATCCCCTATGGATGACGAGGCGCAGCCGAATCGCGATGGATCCGGCGCGCCTTTTGACGCCTGTATGCGACCAGAAACGGATTAACGTGCGGCATTCCAAAAAAGCGCGGCCAGCGGCCAAAGGTGCTCCGAACAAGAGCGCGCTCAAGAAGAATTCGTCAGTCAGGCGTTCGCCGAAGAAGCGCGCGCCGGCCAAGAGCTCGACAGGCAGACGCGCGCCAGGCAAGGCGGCGCCGAAGCAAGGCAAGGCTTCGCAACGCGCCACCATCGCATCGTCATCGCCGCTCGGCATGATGGCCCTGCATCTGCTGGGGCAGTGGAAGGAGTCCGGCCGCAATGGTCTCGTGTTCCTCGCTGAAAGCGAGAACAGGGCGGAGCGGCTCGGCAGCGTCATTCATGCGCTCGACCCGTCCTGCGAAGTTCTGGTGTTTCCGCGGCTGAACACCCTGCCGTTCGATCAATTGGAACCATCGCGCGAGATCGCCGGCCGCAGAGCCTCGGTGCTGCGGCGGCTTGCGAAATCGAAGCATCCAATCTTTCTCGTCTCGACCGCGGAAGCCGTGATGGAGCGCTTGCCGCCGCCCGCGAGCCTGTTGCGGCTGAACACGGCTCTGAAAGTCGGCGGCACCTTCTCCGAGAGCGAGCTTCGCGTTCGTCTCGAAGAACTGGGCTATGACCTCGACGACGAGCCGGATTATCCGGGCGGCGCCCTGTTTCACGGCCAGACCTTCGAGATATTTCCGGCCGGCGCATTGGGTCCGTTCCGGGTGGAGCATTCGGCGCGCACCATCAAGCGGATCGTGGCGTTCGATCCGCAGGAGCACGACATCATCTTCGAGACCAGTGAGCTTCTCGTCGATCCCATGTCGGAACGAACAGCCCTGTCAGGCGCGCGGGCCAGGCGCGCGACGCTGTTCGACTATTGCGGAAAGGCCAAGTGGATCGCGGATGCCGGCGTGTCGGTGCATGCCGATGCCTGGCTGAGCACGATCGAGGAGGCCGCGGGCCGCGCCGACAGGGAGCGCGAATATCTGGGACGCCCTGACTGGAAGCAGGCGACCCGCGGCATGAAGGTGCTGCCGCGCAACGCTCCGTTCCAGCCGACGCCGGAATTCTCAAAACTGTCATCCGCCCGGAAAGCGCTTCGCGCCTTCGTCGAGGATGTCAGGCACGACGGTTCGCGCCTGATCTTCGCCGCGGCGCAGGAGGAGGATTTGCGTGCGATGGAGCGCATGAGCGGCGTGCGGGTGGAGCGCGTCGCGGACTGGGCGGAGGCCGAGGACGCGCGCCATCGCGACGTGGCGCTGCTGGCCGATCTCGACGGCGGCTTCGTCATTCCAGGCAGGAAATCCACGGTCGTTCTGACGGCAACCGACGTGCTCGGCAGCCGTGCGCATCATCCGCAACCGATGGCGCGAAGCTGGAGCGCGGCCTTCGACCATGCCGACGTGCCGGAACCGGGTACAGTGGTGGTGCATCTTCAGCGCGGTCTCGCCGTGCTCGATGGCCTGCAGACGGTGAACACCGGCGGCGGCGCATTGCGCGAGATGGTCAGGCTGTCCTTCGCGGGAGACAACGCGGTCCTGGTGCCGCCGCCCGATCTGGCGCTGATGTGGCCCTATGCGACGGAACTCGGCAAGCTCGCCCTCGACAAGGCGGATGGCAGCACATGGTGGGCCCGCCGCAGCGAGGCTGAGCAGGAGATCCAGGTCGCGGGCAAGGTGCTTGCCAAGCACATCAGCCAGCGCAAGCGGCGGAAGGCGGCAAAGCTGGTGCCGCCTGGCTCGGCCTACGAAAAATTCGTGTCGCGCTTTCCCTATTTCACCACCATCGATCAGGCCAAGGCCATCAACGACGTGCTCGATGATCTGGCATCCGGCCATCCCATGGACCGGGTGATCTGCGGCGACGTCGGCTTCGGCAAGACCGAGGTGGCGCTTCGGGCGGCGGCGGCCGTGGTGCTGTCAGGCAAGCAGGTGGCGATCGCGGTGCCGACCACAGTGCTGGCGCGACAACACGTCGCGACCTTCCGCAAGCGCTTCGCGGCGGTTGATATCGAGGTGGGCAGCCTGTCGCGCGCGACATCGGCTGCGGAGGTCAGGGAGACCAAGGAAGGCTTGCGCAGCGGCCGGATCAAGGTCGTGGTCGGCACGCAGGCGCTGACCTCGAAGGACGTCAAGTTTGACGATCTCGGCCTCGTCATCATCGACGAGGAGCAGCATTTCGGCGCCGCCGAGAAGGCAAAGCTCTCCGGTCTCGCCAAGAATCTCCATACGCTCTGGATGAGCGCCACGCCGATCCCGCGCACGCTCGCCGCGGGCCTTGCCGGGTTCAGGGATCTCAGCGTCATTGCCTCGCCGCCGGTTCACCGTCTTCCGGTCGCGACCAAGATCGCGCCGCTGTCGGATGCCGCCATCGCCTCGGCCTTGCTGCGCGAGCAGCGACGGCATGGGCAGAGTTTCCTGATCTGCCCGCGCATCCAGGATCTGGAGCCGATGCTGGCGCGCGTACAGGCGGTCGCGCCCGATCTCAAGATCGTCTGTCTGCACGGCAAGCTGCCGGCCGACGAGATCGACGAGCGCATGATGACATTCGTCGAAGGCAAGGCCGATGTGCTGCTTGCCACCAACATCGTCGAGAGCGGCCTCGACATCCCGCGCGCCAACACCATCGTGGTGTGCTGGCCGGAAAATTTCGGTCTCGCCCAGCTTCATCAGCTGCGCGGGCGCGTCGGCCGCGGCGGCATCCGCGCCTTCGCTTATCTCCTGACGGAATCGACCTCGGGGCAATCAGAGAAGCGACTCGCCGTGCTGGAGGAGTTCAGCCGGCCCGGCGCGGGCTTCGCCATCAGCGAGCGCGATCTCGACCTCCGCGGCGCGGGCGATCTGTTCTCGGAGCAGCAATCCGGCCACGTCCAGGTGTTCGGCCCCGTGCTCTACAGTCATCTGCTGAAGATGGCCTCGGAGAAGGTCGATGACGGCATGTCCGTGGTGTGGGTGCCCGATCTCAACTTGCCGGTCGCGGACATGCTTCCCGCAAGCTACGTGCAATCCGCGCCCGTACGGCTCGAGCTCTATGCCCGCGCCGCGCGTTGCGCCAGCGAGGACGAGCTCGACGATCTCGAGGAGGAAACCGCCCGCCGCTTCGGGCCATTGCCGCAGGCCGCCCGCGATGTCTTTGCGGCTGCGCGACTGAGGCTGGATTGCAAACGCCGGGGCATCATTCGCCTGGACGTCGGCCAAAGCGCCGTCGCCGCGACGTTCCTGCCGGGACGGCTGCGGAAGTCCAAGGGCAAGTCGCTGCAGCGCGATGGCGATCGCGTCGTCTATCACAGCCCGATGCGGGATGCGCCGTTTGAGCGGGTCGACGAATTGCTGGAGCTTCTCGACGAGTCGTGAGCCAGGGCGTGTAGTCGGCGAGCACCAGACATATTTCGCTCGATGGCTACCGCACCTGCTAAGTTCAGACGGATACACTGGCCGTTCGTACCTGGGAGGCGGACATGCGACGACGGGAGTTCCTTGCTCTTGTAAGCTGCGTGGCAGCAGCTTGCCCCCTTGCCGCGCGTGCTCAGACCGCGAGGATTTATCGCGTTGGGACACTCACTGCGGGCCCCCCAATCTCTGCTGCAGCGGACCGTGGTGAGGTGTTCTTCAACGAACTGGCGAAACGTGGCTACGTGATTGGACGCAATTTGGTCCACGAGGCGCGTGGCGCGTCGGGCAAGCTTGAGCTGGTTCCGCAGCTGATGCAGGAGCTCAAGGCCGCGGGAGTGGACGTTGTTGTCACGATCAGCTATCCGGCAGCATCCGCCGCCAAAGTATCGGGCGTTCCGACGGTCCTGGCGTCCGGCTCCGGCGATCCGGTCAAGACCGGCCTGGTCGAAAGTCTCGCGCATCCGGGCGGGAACGTGACAGGAATAGCGGATGACGCATCGACACTTTCCACCAAACGCCTTTCCTTGCTGACGGCCTTGTTGCCCCGACTTCACCACGTCGCGATGATTTGGAATAAGGATGATCTCGGCATGTCCATGCGTTACGAGACGTCAGCAAAGGCTGCGCAGGGGCTCGGAATTACAGTTCAGCCGCTTGGCGTTCGGGAACCCGATGACTTCAACGAAGCTTTCGAGGCGATGACGCGCGATCCGCCCGACGCCATTTTGATGGTTTCGGATTCACTAACTCTGCTCAATCGCAAGCGAGTGATCGACTATGCTGCCACACACCGGCTGCCGGCGATCTACGAGGCAGAATCGATCGTTCGCGACGGCGGCTTGATGTCCTATGGAGCCGATTCAAGCGAATCCTTCGAACGCGCTGCAGCGATGGTCGCTCGCATTTTCAAGGGTACGACACCGGCCGACCTCCCGGTGGAACAGCCGACACGCTACCAGTTCGTCATCAATCTGAAGACTGCGAAGTCGATAGGGCTCGAAATTCCGTCGACCCTGGCGGCGCTCGCGGACGAAGTCATCGAATAGGCCAGCGACTTCCGTTGATGGCCCGGTTGCGACGCTCAGGGAATGTCCGGTCTCGATCCGGTGTTCGAAGTTGAACATCAGTCGGCCTGCCGCTTGAGGAGTACATGCCCTGGCTCAAAGCGAGCTGCCGCCGCAGATCACGAGCTGCTGCCCGGTGATGGCGGCCGCATCCGCCGAAAGCAGGAAGGCGACGGCAGCCGCGACTTCCTCCGGCCGAATGAAGCGGCCGATCGGTGGCAGCTTTGGTGTGACGTTGGCGCGCGTCGGATCGTGGAGCATCGGCGTTTCGGTCGCTGCGGGCGCAATGACATTCACTGTTATGCCGCGGGGCGCCAGTTCACCTGCCCAGGATCGCGCGAGTGCGACCAGCGCGGCTTTTGTCGCGGCATATTGACCGCGGCCGGCTGCGCCAGCTGCGGTGCGACTGCCGATGAACACGATGCGGCCGCCCTGCGGCAAGCGTGACGCCAGCGCATCGGCGAGGCGTTCGGCCGCGTCGACATGCAGCCGCCACATCGCGGCGCCCGCGTCATGGTCGAGCGATCCGAGCGGGGCGACTTTCAGCATGCCGGCCGCATGAACCAGCGCGGTCGGCGCGAGATCGGCGACGGCGGCTGCAATCGCATCGACATCGGCGAGATCGAGCGACAAGTGCTCGAATGCCGGATGATCGAACGTTACAGCGCGCCGGCTGATACCGGTAACGCGCCAGCCGTCGCGCAGCAGGCGCTCGACGATCGCCGCGCCGATTCCTGAGCTGGCGCCGGTGACGAGCGCGTGCGGCCTCTTGTCCATCGCCTCAGCCCTGCTTCACCCATGCTTCGGTCACCCTCACATGTTTGATCGCGCGGCGATGAAAGGTGAAGGCCATGTGGATCGCGCCATCGGCGGTCTGCTTGACGCTAGGGTAGGACAGCTCGCGATTGGTCTGGTCGCGCGAATTGTTGGTCATGCAATAGCCGTCGCCGGTCTCGACATCGCGCTTGGCCCACGAGCGACCGCCGTCGGTCGAGATCGCCAGCGTCATCGGCGCTCTTGGCGCGCCCCAGAACGCGGTGCGTCCGTCCGCGTTGCCGCCGTCGCCGGCGAGCACGGGCGGAAGATCGTCCTCGATTTCGTCATAGAGCGAGAGCCGGCGGCCGGTCGCATCCTTGGCGCTGGAATCGTTGAAGACCAGCGCGAGATGGCCGTTGTCGAGCCGGGTCAGCTGGATCGAGGAGTTGTTGTTGGGCAGTGCGGTCGCTTCGGGCGCCGACCAGCTGCGGCCGTGATCGGTGGAGCGGCTTTGATAGATGTTGTCCGCCCAGCGGCTGCGATACATCGCCAGCAGCGAGCCGTCGTCGAGGCGCGCGATGCTCATATGCACGCAGCCGCGGCTGCCCGGCACCTCGATGTCGCGCCAGGTGGCGCCCGCATCGGAAGAGATCTTCACCGCGCTGGTGTCCCCGTCGCCGTTCCATTTCCGGCCCGGCGTGCTGTGGCAATAGAATACGGGCAACAGCCAGTCGCCATTGTCGAGCACGACGATCGGCTGGCGGATGAAGGTGCCGCGGCCGCGATATTCAGGGAACAGCGTCTCGATCGGGCTCCAGCTCTTGCCGTCGTCGTGCGAGAGGCGGCGGCGGATGATGGCGGTATCCTGGTTGCCGGCCAGCTGCGCCGTCCACATCAGCCACAGCGTGCCGCCGGGAGCAGGGAACAGCACGGGGTTCTGCTCCGAGCGGCCGGGATCATCGGACAGCTTTTCCGCCGCTGACCACTCTGTCGCCCCGCGGGGCAACCGCGAGAAATACACCGAGATGTCGGACATGCCCTCCTGCGTGCCGCCGAACCAGACGCAGGCGAGATCGCCATTGGCGAGCGGCATCAGATTGGCGGCGTGGTTCTGCACGCAGGGCGAGGGAATGAAAGCGTCGAACCTGTCAGGGTCGCCGGTGGCCTGACGCACGGCGCCGTCGGCGGCGATCTCGAGGTCGGCCATCATGTCGAAGTCCTTTCGACGAATGCATTTGGTTGCGCGGCCTGCGGCATGGCGGGGGCCTGGCCCATCGCCACGCGCTCGATCGCCATCACCAGCAGCGGGGTCGCGGCGGCGATGTACATGTTGTCGATGCCGAAGGGGTTGCCGAGCAGGTACCAGACCGTGGTCGAGATTGCGGCGCCGATCAGGCCCGCGGTGGCGCCGCGATTGCTGGCGAACAGCGGCAGATAGAAGCCCATCATCGCCACCATCGTGACCGACAGGCGCAGCGCGCGCGTGAAGAACGACAGTTTCAGGATCTCCGGAATGAAGAACACGAAGAGCAGCGGCGCGATCGCGATCAGAACCGAGAACACACGCGTCATCTTCAGCTCGCGCTCCGGCGTCGGCTGCCAATAGGGCACGTAGAAGTCGCGTACCACCAGCGAGGCGATCGCGAGCGCGACGGTACAGACGCTGACGAAGATCGAGGCGACCAGCGACGTCGTCACGAAGGCGGAGGCCAGCGGCGGCATCTTTTCCAAAAACACCGGCAGCGCGTAGAGGCTGTTCATGTCAGGGTAGAGATATTTTGCGGCGACGCCGATCAGCGCGAGCAGGAAGCCGAGCGGCAGGCAGAACGCCGCCGCGTAATAGGTCGCCCTGCGGGCCTCATCGGCGCTCGGGGTCGAGGAGATCGCCTGCACGATGAATTGCGTCGAGAAGATCGCGCCGACGGTGCCGAACGTCCAGGCGAAGATGGTGGTGAAGCCGATCTTGCCGTCCCAGCTGAAATAATAGGCGGGCAGCTTGGCCTGCATCGGCGCGATGCCGCCGGTGAGCGACATCGCGACCGCGAAGATGATGATGACGCCGACGACCTTGAAGGCACTGTGCAGGATCGTCACCCAGGCGACGCCCTTCAACCCGCCAAACACGTAATAGAAGGTCGAGACCACGGCGATGACGCACATCGCGACCGGCAGGCTGACATGCAGCGCGGTGGCGATCGCAGCCGCGCCGCTGACGTAATTGCCGACATTCACCAGCAGCAGCGCGTAGATCATGATCACGGAGACGGTGAGCATGGTCGACCTGCCGTATTTCTGCGCGATCGCAGCCGAGATGGTGTATTCGCCGGAATTGTAGAGCTTCTTCACCATCAGGAGGCCGAACAGCAGGAAGCCGATCGAGGCGCCGAGCACGGCCCATCCGGCCGCCATGCCTGACTGGAACGCTTCCTGTGCCGTGCCCACGGTCGATTTGGCGCCGACGAATTCGCTCATCATCAGCACGCCGACGACGACGGCGGGCATCGCGCGCGACGCGGTCATGAACTGATCGCTGGTTCGGCTGCGCAGCTTCAGCGTGAGCCAGGACGTGAAGGCGATGTAGGCTACGATCATCGTGACGATGAGCGTGCTTTCGCCGTTGAGCAGGGCTTGCATCTCCAACGTTTCCTCTGGTGGCGCGGGACGCGGTGTCGAGGCCCGCTTTCGCCCGGCGTGCAAAATGTTCGGAATGCGAACAATTGTTGTTGGAGTTCATTAAACCCGGCCGCGGGCGGTGCGTCAAGCGCACGCGTCCGCGCCCGCGGGGCGGCGACCCGGCGGACGGTCATCTCCTCCTGATATTGATGAGGTTCCAGCGAGGCGGATGTTACGTCGTGCCGACGTGAGCCGGCTCAGTGCCCGAGGCGGCGGCCGATGGCCGCCGCAACCGCATGGCCGCGCCGCCGCGCGGCGGCGGATCGTCGTCATCGAGCTTGCGCAGTGCAGCGAGGATGTCCGTCAGTCGGATCGGATGGCCCATGCCGGGGATCTCGCGTAGCGCGGGCTGGGATTCGACGGCGTACATATCCGAAGCCCAGGACGACAGGATGATCCGTTTTTCCGGCGTTGAAAGACCGGCGTCGTCGAGAACGGCGCTCGCAGAGGCATAGTGTGCTGCGGGATGGAATAGCGGCTTGAAACCGGTCACGTTCGCTTTGGCATTCATTGGCGCTTTGGCATTCATCGGTCGTCTCCCTCACCACTCCTTTCGAAAAGGGATGCCGTCACCGGCGGACGGCGAGCCGCGCCGTCCGCCATGCTGGTCCGTAATGGCAGAGCTTTCGACGCTCAGGCCGCCTTCTGCTGGTCAATCTGCGGCGGCGTGCTCGCGATCTGGATGCGGCGCGGCTTCATGGCCTCTGGAATCTCGCGCAGGAGATCGATGACCAGGAGACCGTCCTGGAAAGCGGCTTGCTTGACCTGAACGTAGTCGGCGAGATTGAACACACGACGGAACGGCCGCGCCGCGATACCCTGGTACAGATATTCGCCGGAGGCTGACTCGGGCTTCTTGCCCTCGATGGTCAGCGTGTTCTGTTCGGCAGTCACCGTGATGTCGTTGGCGCCAAAGCCTGCCACGGCAAGTGTGATCCGGTACTGGTCTTCGCCGAAGCGCTCGATGTTGTAGGGGGGATAGTTCTCTTCGCCGGCCTGACGCAACGTGCTGTCCACGAGGTCGGCAAGATGGTCGAAGCCGATGGTGGAGCGCCAGAGGGGCGCGAAGTCAAAGGTGGTCCTCATACCAAGTCCTCCTAGGAGCAAGATGGTTAAGAAGGAGCGCAAGACGGGGTTCAGACCGAATCCGGCGGACCCCGGCCCGGCGCCCGCACCGGACCCCTGGCGGGCATCCGGCACACCGCTCTCGCGGCGAAAAACGACTTAGAGCGACGGAAGAGCCTTGCAAGAGGGGGCAGTAAAAAAAATTGAGAGGCGGCTTGGGAACCCGAACGAGCGATGTGAGAGAATCTTGACAGCACAAGAGGCGCGAATATTTTTTTGCGCCGGAAGTCTGCCCTTCCACCCCGGACAATCGAAAAGGATTTTGAAAGACCGTCAGGAGCGACGACGATGCTCGATCTGGAATTGGCCCGCATTCGCACGCACCGAAACAACATCTCCCGCTATCGACGCCTGCTGAAGACGAAGCTGTCGGAGCTTGAACGTCAATTCATCGAGCGGCGCCTTGCCGAGGAGCAGGCCGCCCTCCAAGCTCTCGCTGCCGAGGCTCTTCCCGCCGCATTTACACTACCGAGAGACTCGGCGGGCCCCGCCCTTCGGGGAGCCGAACGATGAACGACTTACGCAATCTCCTGGTCCGCACCGGCGTGAGCACGCGCCGCTCTAATTCGCCGACAGCGCCGTCTTGGCGACCTCCGCCATCCAGCTCGATGCGACCGGGAGGATCGCGTCGTTGAAATCGTAGCGCGGGCCATGTAGTTCGGCGCCGTCGCGCAGGGGCCCGTTGCCGATCCACACGAACGCGCCGGGCCGGTGCTGGAGATAGAACGCAAAATCCTCGGCGGCCATGCTGGGTGCGAGATCGCGCCTGACCGGTGCCCGCACCTTCTCAGCGGCCATGCGCGCGAGGCCCGCTTCCTCCGTCGAATTGACCGTGGCGCCGACGCCCATGACGATATCAGGGGTGACCTTGACGTCGAAGCTCGTGGCGATGCCGGCGCAGATCTCGCCGATCCGCGCCAGGATGACGTCCTTCACGTCGTTGCGATGATGCCGCAGCGTGCCGCGGATCACGACCTTGCCCGCGATTTGATTGGGCGCGGTGCCGCCCTCGATCGTGCACAGCGAAAGCACGGCGGTGTCGAGCGGATCGACGCTGCGCGACACGATCCCCTGCATCGCCACGATCAGATGGCCGGCCGCCACCACCGGATCACGCGTCAGATGCGGCATGCCGGCATGTCCCGCATGGCCCTCGATGGTGATGGTGACGCGTCCGCCTGACGCCATCACCACGCCGTCGTGGACCGCGATGGTGCCGGCCTCCAATCCGGGCCAGTTGTGGAAGCCGAACACGCGATCCATCGGGAAGCGCTCGAACAGCCCGGCAGCGACCAGCGCGCGCGAGCCGCCAAAACCTTCCTCGGCCGGCTGGAAGATGAAATCGACGGTGCCGCTCCAGTCCGTGTCCGCCGCCAGCAGCGCGGCCGCACCCAGCAGCGAGGCGGTGTGCCCGTCATGCCCGCAGGCATGCATCACGCCCGGATTTTTCGAGGCGTAGGCCAGCCCAGTATGCTCGGTGATGGGCAGTGCATCCATGTCGGCACGCAAGCCGACGCGCCCTTGCGCCGATCCGCGCGTCAGCGTCGCGACCACGCCGTGGCCGCCGATATTGGCCTCGAAGGGAATGCCGAACTCGGTGAGCCGCTCCTGCACGAAGGCCGCGGTCGCTTTTTCCTGCAAGGACAGTTCGGGGCAGGCATGCAGATGCCGGCGCCACGTGGTCAGTGTCTGGTGCAACTCTGGGGTCAAGGCAGGAATCTCTCGCATGATGACGGCCGTCACCACTCTAGCCGATTATCCGCGTGCCGCATCAAGTGCCTCGGAATGCCTCGCGTGCATCGGCAGGTTCGATGATTGCTGGGCAGACGACCGCGCCGCGTCCTCCACTTCACCTCTCCCGCTTGCGGGAGAGGGGGCGCACCTCCGGCCGCGGAGCCGCCCTACGCCGCCAACTTAGCTAGCCCCTTCCAGTCAAAGCTGATGCCGTGTCCCGCGCGGTCCGGCGCCAGCGCCTTGCCGTCTTCGAGCAGCAGCGGATGCTCGATGTACCTGTCGAGCCCAAACCCGTGCGCCTCGAGATAAGAGCGGTTCGGGCAGGCGGCGAGCAGATGCACGGTGATGTCGTGCGCGCCGTGGCTGGTGACCGGCAGGTTGAAGGCCTCCGCCAGCCGCGCGATCTTCATGAAGGCGCTGACCCCACCGCAATTGGTGACGTCGGGCTCGGGATAGGACACCGCGCCTGATGCGATGTAGTTCTTGAACTCCCACAGCGAGCGCAGATTCTCACCCGCCGCGATCGGCACACCGCCGGCCTGCACGATGCGCGCGTGGCCGGCGACATCATCAGGGATGATGGGTTCTTCCAGCCAGGTCAAATCGTGGGCTGCGAAGGCGCGGGCGGCGCGGATCGCTTCCTCCACCGTCCATTTCATGTTCGCGTCCGCCATCAGCGGAAAGCCGTCGCCGAGATGTTGGCGCATCGCCGCGACGCGTGCGAGGTCGGATTTGAGGTCGGGCCGGCCCACCTTCATCTTGATGGCGCGAAAGCCCTTTGCGAGATTGCCGTCGGTCTGCTTCAACAGCGCCTCGACCGGCAGATCGAGGTCGATGCCGCCGGCGTAGCACGGCACGCGCGCATCGAAACCGCCGAGCAGCCGGAACAGCGGCAGCTTCGCCCGCCGCGCCTTCAAATCCCACAGCGCGATGTCGAGCGCGGACAGCGCGAGCACGGAAGGCCCGCCGCGCCCGCCATAATGCAGGCCCCACCAGACGTGATGCCAGAGGGCTTCCGTGTCCTCAGCCTCGCGCCCCTCGACCAGCGGCGGAATCTCGCGCTTGAGAATGTCTGCGACGGCGCCGCCGTTGCGCCCGACCGTGTAGGTGTAGCCAGTGCCTTCCGCGCCATCGGCATCGCGCACGCGGCAGGTGATCAGCTCGAAAGCCGACATGTCGCCATGGGTGGAATCCGACAGCGTAACGGGGAGGGGGATCCGGTAGAGCCCGGATTCGATATCAGCGATGCGCGGCATGTTTGCTCCCTGCATTTTCGTTGCAGGCTAGGCTGACGTGGAGCCTCGGGCAACTGCGTTCGCGGCAATGCTGCTGCGTCCTCATGCGCGCGGGAACCGCGCGGGCGCCCGGATCGATCCGTTACGGCCGGCGCGCCTGCTTCATCGCCCGCTCGACCTCGTCGGCCAGCCGGCTGAAGTGCCGATGCAACCGGTCGAACAGGTCTCGCTTGGAGGTCTGGGTGGCGAGGTCGCGGATCAAGGCCGCCTCGGCCGCGTCCTTGCGCAGCTTCTCCAGCGAACTGACAAAATCCTTCATGACCGATCTCGATGCGAACGTTCCGTTCGTCAGACTGCCGCTGCGATCCAGATGACCATGGCGAGCAGAAGCAAGACCCACACGAGCGAGGCCGTGAACCAGGCGTCCCAGGACCTCATGTCGAAGCCCCTTCGTCTCGAACTTCGTTGCCGCACCGGCACTTGAACAGGCGCACGATGTGGTCCGTCCGCGGATCGCTGTAGCGTACGATCAGGCGGAGCGTTTCGGAGCCGCAGCGCGAACATCGCGGCGGCGTTCTTTCGAGAGATTGGTGCATGAACCCGCGCCGCCGCCGTTGACCTCAGAACACGGCCAACTCAATAGAGCCTTCACCCCGGGCTTTCTTGTCGGTTTCCGCCCATATTTTGGGATTTCGCGCCAAGCAGCGCGACATCAGGAGCCCGCAGTCCGGAATTGCCGCGGCGTCACTCCCGTCCAGCCGGTGAAGGCGTGGCTGAAGGAGCTGACTTCCCGATAGCCCAGCAGCCAGGCGATTTCCGAGATCGGCAGGTCTTGATCGCGCAGATAGCGCTTGGCGAGGGCTTGTCTCAACTCGGAAAGCACGGCGGAAAACGTCGTGCCCTCGTCCGAGAGAGCGCGGGCAAGCGTGCGACCACTCATTCCTGTGCGGCGCGCCACCTCCAACACGTGGGCCTTGCCATTGGGGAGCAGCTGGATCAGCTCGTCCTCGACGCGCGAGCGCAAGCTGCTGCGCTGCGCCTTGCGTCGGCCCAAGGCCTCATCGGCATACTCAAGCAGTATCCGGTTCAGATGGGTATCAGCGCCCGCGACCCGCAGTGCGGCACTCTGTTCGGGAAACGCGATCTCGTCCCGATTGGCGCCATAGTCGATGGCGCAGCCAAGGTCGATGCCGGGGCGGAGCTGTGGCCTGCCGTATCTCAATGTGATCTGTTTTGGTGAGACCCTGCCGCCGGTCAACGCACGCGCGATGCGCACCAGGGTCACCACCCAGAATTCAGCATGATGACGACCGAAGCGACGATCGAGGTTGAGGTATTCCAGCCCGATCGAAAGCGTGCGGCCGGCGGACACCTCCAATCGCACGCCCTCATTGTTGATCGCGCAATACCGCGCAGCGTTCGCAAGCGCGTCCGCCAGATGTTCGGACGACGCCATGACGTAATAAACCAGACCGATCTCGCCGAGCTCGAAGTCGCGCGCGAGGTGCAAGCCGAAATGCGTGTCTTCCAGCTCCGCGGCTGCCAGCTCGAGCAACCTGACCTGCGCTGCGGCGGCGACGCGGCACTTGGGATCCGCGATGTCCTGGAGCGTGAGGCCCGCTTGCTCGAGCACCGGCGCCGGATCCCTGCCTTTGCGGCGCAGATAGGCGCAGGCGAGGCGGGCGATACCGCCGGTCGCGCTGAGGATTGAGCTCAAGCCGTTCGCCGATCGGCTGCGCATGACGGCCTCTCAGGCAGCTCACCGCATCGTCGCGAGCTGCACGGCCAGCGCGCACGCCCGGTCATATTCGTCGAGATTGATCCACTCGTCGATGGTGTGCGCCTCGTTCTGCCCCGCGCCGAAGGTCACGGTCGGAATGCCGTGACGAACCATCCAGTTGGCATCGAGGCCACCATTGGCGGTGCGGACGTTCGGCGTACCGCCGACGGCAGATACCGCCTCGACCGCGCGCTTGATGACGGGCTGACTGTCCTTCATGCGGAACGGATAATAATCGGTCTCGGCCTTGAACTTGACCCTGCCGGACTTGCCCTGGGCGTTCGTCACCTTCTTCGCCGCCTTCTCGAAGGCGGCCTTGTAGGCCTTGGTGATCTCCTTGAAGAATTTTCCGTCATGGCTGCGGCTTTCGCCGCGCACATGCACATAGTCGGTGACGACGTTGGTGGCATCGCCCGCGGGACGGCCTGCGCCGCCGGTGACGGGGCCGACATTGCTGGTGCCTTGTCTTTTGCCCTTCACCACCTTGCCGAACCAGCCGCCGGCCTTCACGTCGGCAAGCGCGAGCGCCATGATCATGGTGGCGGAAATGCCGCGCTCCGGCGCGACGCCGGCATGCGAGGCGCGGCCCATGATCTCGGCCGTCCAGCGGTCCGCGCCCACGGCGCCGATCACGACGTTGGAGGCCGAGCCGCCGTCATAGTTGAACGCCATCACCGGTGACCCCAGCTCGTCCAGCTTGACGTGGCGCGCGCCATAGAGCCCGCTTTCCTCGCGCACGCAGAACAACAGCGTGATCGGTGGATGATCGAGCTTCTGCTTTTCCAGCTCCGCCGCTAACGTCACCAGCACGCCACAGCCGCAGCGGTTGTCGCCGCCGAGCGCGGTCTTGGCGGAGTTGACGATTCTGCGGCCGGATTTCTTCGGCTTGGCGCCGGCGCAGAGCGGCACGGTGTCCATGTGGGTCATGAACATGATGCGCGGCTGGTTGTGCAGCGCGCCGCGGCCGGGCAGGTCGACGATCAGATTGCCTGTTTCGGTCGGCACGGGAATGCGGGTGTTGGCGTCGTCGAGCCGGATCGCCTTTGCCGGCACGCCGCTGTCCTTCAGTGCGGCCGTGAGCTCCCGCCCGATCGCCGCCTCCTGTCCGGTGATGCCTTCCACGGAGAGGAAGCGCATGAGGCGGTCGGTCGCGGCCTTGGTGTCGACAGGCATGAAAATCATTCCCTTGCTGGACGGTTGCGCCAGCATCTCCCGCGCCGATGCGTTGTGCAAGGGCCTCAGACGCTGCGCGTAGAGGCGAGGAAGATCGTTGCACCCAGCAGCAGCGCCGCGGCCATGAACAGCAGCACCGCCGGCAGCCCCGCGAATGCCGCCACCGCACCGGTGACCGATTGCATCAAGGCGGCACCGAGGAAGAAGGCGAGGTTGATCGCCGCGAGCGCCTTGCCCGCGGTCTGCGCGTCGACCAGCTGCCGCGACATGCCGAACAGCAATGGCTGCGCCGAGGTCGCGATGCCAATGAGCACGAACAGTACGAGATCATAGAGCGGCGGCATTACAGCCACGCCGAACAGCATCGAGACCAGATCATGCGGCGCGCCGAGCGCCATCAGGGCCAGCAGCAAACCTCCGATCATATGCGTGCTTGCCACCAGCTCGCGGCGACGACTGAGCTTGCGGTCGATCATGCCGACGAGAAGCGGACCGGCGATCATCGCCAGCGTGAACGCGCCGAGCTGATTGCCGGCCTCGACCCGCGACAATCCCTTGATGTCCATCAGCCACGGGCCGCCCCACAGGCCGCGCAGCACCAGCGAGCTCGACAGCGACACCAGCGCCAGCGCGATCAGGCCGCGCAAGGGCCGCGACAAGCCGAGCCTGAGCACCGCGATCATCTGCGACAGGGCTGAGGAATCGTCCTTGTGCTCGGCCGGCTGGCTCGGCACCAGCGTGAAGACGGCGAGCGCGACGAGGACGCCGCCGAGGCCTGCGATCCAGAACCCGGCGCGCCAGCCGTAATGATCGACCACGAAGGCCAGCGGGCTCGACGACAACAGCATGCCGATATTGCCGATCGAGAGGATCGCGCCCGACCACAGCCCGAACCGCGCCGCCGACAATTGCTTGGCTGCCAGCGTCATCGGGCACATCAGCATGCCTGAGGTGGCGATGCCGAGCAGCACTTGCCCCATCGCGAAGCTCGAAGGCCCCGTGGCAAAGCCCGAGGCGATCGCACCGATCACGGTTCCCGCAAGCAGGCTCAGCGACACCGGCCGCACGCCGAAGCGGTCCATCGCAGCGCCAACCGGAATCTGCGCGGCGGCAAAGGCGAAGGGATAGACCGAGGTCAGGCTCGCCAGTGCCTGCGGCTCCATCCGGAAATCCGCGGCCATCAGGTCGAGGCTGACCGCCGGAATGGTGCGCAGCAAGGTCGAGAGCATGTGCCCGCAGGCCAGCGCCAGCAGCGCAAGGATCAGTGCGCGGGTGCCGTTTCCCACTTCTTCAGTCGCAACCGCACTCATCAGCGTCCCGTCCCAACGCGCTTTTTCGTGCCGTTACACGATCGGACGGCCCATGCCAACAGCTGGGGGCGAGGCGCTGGCGCAGGGCCGACCAGACCTGGGGACAGATCACGAGGGGCTTGAGAGCCGTCCACCACGTGCCGCCATCCCGGGTGGCGGCCATTCCAGGCCTCGGGCCGATGAACCGCGGCGGCCGTCAGGACGTTGTACTCGGGAGAAGGTGGCGTGACGGGAAGCATCTGCGATTGGCAGCGGTGATGTCTGTATCCGAGAGTGCAAGCCAGACAGCCAGTGACGCGGCCCGCCGAGTGCGGAGAAGACGCAATTCCTTATTGTTGGTTCTCGGGGTTGGATTTCTTGTTTTTGCCGTGGCATCGGGTGCACTTTATTTCGTGTTGCGGCCGGACACGCTCCGGATCGCCGTTGGACCGGCTGGCAGCGACGACGACAAGGTCATTCAGGCGATGGCCGATGCCTTCAGCACCGAGAGCCGGACCGTCAGGCTGTCGCCGATCAAAACCGCGGGAGCGGTGGAGTCCCTTGCCCTGCTTGGAGCTGGCAAGGCCGATCTGGCCGTTGGCCGCGGCGACCTGGACATGCCCGCCGAAGCACAGACCGTCGCGGTCTTGCGCAAGAACTTCGCCGTTCTGTGGACACCGTCCGGACGTGGAACCAGGACCTCGAAAAGAAAGCAGACGCCGAAAATCAAGGAGGTTGCCGATCTCGCGGGGCGTCATATCGGTATCATCGGGAAAACCGCGGCGAATGCCGCGTTGCTGCGAGTCATCCTGAGCGCCTCCGGGATCGAGGCGGACAAGGTCACCGTGACGCATTTTGGCACGGACCACCTCGACGAACTGGCGCGCGACCTCCAGCTCGATGCATTCATGGCGGTCGGGCCGCTCGACAGCAAAATCACATCTGATGCCATCGCCGCAACGGCGCGGATACGAGGCGAGCCGAAGTTTCTCGCCATCGAGACATCGGAAGCGATCGCCTTGAAGCATCCCCGGTATGAATCCGAGGAAATTCCGCCGAGCGTCTTCAATGCGGACCCGGCATGGCCGGATGACAAGGTCGAGACGGTCAGCGTGAGCCACCTCATCGTGGCGAGAAAGACCCTGTCCGAAACGACGGTCGCCGCTTTCTTCCGGCAGCTCTTTGCCGTTCGTCAGGCGATCGCGAAGCAGGTTCCTGGCGCCTCTCACATCACCAAGCCCGACCTCGAGAAGGACACCGAGTTGCCGGTGCATCGGGGAGCGGCGGCCGTGATCGACGGCAATGAACGCAGCTTTCTCGACCGCTACGGCGATTACTTCTGGTTCGGGCTCCTGCTTCTCTCCGGCATCGGCTCGGCGGCCGCCTGGCTGCGCCGCTATTTGAACCGCGACGAAAGGGAGGAAAACACCAGCCATCGCAAGAAAATCCTGGCGATGGTTTCCACTGCGCGGACCGCGGAGTCCAACCAGCAGCTCCTGACTCTGCAGCATGAGGCCGACGAGATCATCCGTGAAACACTCGCGTGCTACGACGACGGCGCAATCGAGGAGGAGGAGCTCGCGGCATTCGGGCTGGTTCTCGATCTGTTGCGCAACGCCATCGCCGAGAGGCGGGCGACGTTGCCACGTGCCAATGTCGAGACGGTGCGAGCGGCAACGACAATGGCGCGAGGATCAGGCGGCACGTAATCTGCTTTTCCGATCCTCTCGGTCGGCTCGGCAAGCCGGACCGGGCCGGATGCCCGGGTGCTCAGCCTCAGGCGTTGGCACGAGTGATGTGCGGATCGCGATCCAGCCGCTCAGTTGGTGGCGAAGCAGTAAAACAATCCCGCGCCGCCGACGCGCTGCAAGTTCGCCTGGGAACAACCCGGCGTCTTGTGCGAATAGTTCCACAAATTGGGACCCTGAGTGTTGCCGATCAGGTCATGGTGTCCGACGATCGCGCTGCCCTGTCCGTCAGTGCTGCTGGTCCAGTTACTGCAAGTCGCGTCGGCACCGGGAATGGCCGTGCCATCCTGTTGTGTGCCGGTGAGCATGTCATGTTGATTGGGATTGTCGACGCGTCCCTTGACCACCATGCCCTTCTCGTCGAGTCCGGTCTCTTTGTTGATCTTGTTGTTGTCGCTGTGCAGGTCGGCCACGTTTGCCGCGATCTGGATGCCCTTGGCGTTGGACCAAGGACCGCTACCTATCCGGTCCTTGGCGTTGATCGCGCCCGGCCCCTGCGTCGAAAGATAGGCATGCCATGTCTTGCCGCCCGCGCCTGCGGCCTGGGCGAGGGTCTGGCAATGTCGATCCGCCCCGTCGAGCCCACCGAGGTCGCCGCCCTTTCCAAGACCGACACTGGTTATGAAGAAACCCATGCTGCTTTGCTGGGCTTCCGCCGGTCCCCGCATGCTCGGCGTCAACAATGCCATGGACGAGAGTAGAGCCAAATTCACTATCTTGGTCATGCAGTTGGTCCTTACCAGTGAGGACTCTCGTCCCACATCACGCGCCGATGCAACCCTGCTCCAACCGGGTGTCCGGCATTCGCTTGAATCAACTATACGATCAGATGATCCATATTACACTTCCTCCTTCATCCTAAAGTGAAGGCGGGGTCCCGGCGGCACTGGTTGGGTCGGATCACGGCGTCGTTGTCGACAATTTCTACCCAACGCTTGCTCAGGGAGCCTTTGTCTCTGCCGCCTGATGCTGTACGACTGTTCGTCCACACATCGCCCTTCGCGACCAATTCCGGCGATCGCCCTCAGGTCGGCTCAGTCCGCAACTCGGCTTCCCTTGCTTTTGCTTTCAGAAAGGCATGCGCAGGAAAAAGGACCAAACAACCAAAGCCGAACACCAGGTGGACCCATTTCGCCACTCCTTGCGTCTCTTCCTCACCATAGTACAGCATCAGTGCGGTCACGCACAAAACCGTCATGGTTGCGGTCACCAAGGTGCCGGTGACAATGTTGCGCCGGCTCCGCCATCCCGCCCGGACGTGCAGCGGCAGCAGCGAGCCGACGCCGACCAGCACGGCGTAGGACGAAATGCCGTGCAACGTCAGCAGGAGGTGCGCGGCACCGCTGAAATCACCGGTAGCGATATCATGCAGGAAGAACCAGGCCAGGCCGGACAGGCTGACAGCTGTCATGCTCGCGAACACCGCCGTTCTCTGCCAGAATCCAAGACGCATCCGTCAAGCCGCCTTTTCGACGACCGCACCGCCCGACGTGATGAAGGCCAGTGCGCCGAACCTGGCGAAGCAATTCGCATCCGTGCGTCCGATCTGGACTAGAACCTTCGTGAGCGCGTCGGCCAGCAGGCATGTTCGCGCTACCACCGAATAGGCTGCGTCCGGGGGCGACAGCTCCGAAGTTGGCAGGGGGCCTTTGCGCACGGTCCTGTCGGCCGCGGATGTCGCGATCGCGGCGTTGCGCAGCAAGCCTGCCTGCATGACATGACCATCATCGCGTCCGCAGCGGATGTAGACGGGCTGCGCCGTTTCGCCGATGACGCGCATGTCGCCGCCGGCATTGACCAACGCGCCGCGCACGCCGTGGGCACGCAACATCGCGATGGCGCGATCGACCGCGAATCCCTTCGCGATGCCTCCGAGATCGAGGCCGACCCTCGTCGAGAATCTGATCCTGTTGTCGGACAGGAATGAGACCGCCGAGAACGTTCCACCCTCGATGTCATCGAGGCCTTGCGACGGTAGCAGCCCGCGTCGCATCGCCTCGTAGCCGACAGCGCAGTCGAACAAGCCTTCCGTCGCATCGAACAGAATGCGCGCCCGATGCAGGACTTTCATCGTCCAGGGATCGACAGCCACCGGCCCCGATACGCCATGGCGGTTGAGACGCGACAGGTCGCTGTCCGGATCGTGGAAGCTCATCAGGCGATGAACCCGCTCGATCGCCGCGAATGCGGCGTCGACCGCACGCTCCAGAACCGGCTCGGCCAGGCCAGTGGCCTCGATCTCGACGAACGTTCCCAGCAGCGGACGCGCGCGTCTCATCGGATGCTCATTCCCTGCTCATCCTTTGGCCTTCAAATTCTGCAGGACTCGCTTGACGCTATCGGTGATGTGCTTGGATGACAGCGTCGCGCCGCTGATGTTCTTGATGTCGGCGCCGAGTTGCAGCGGTGAGCTTGCGCTCTTGCCGACGAATTGCGCGCGCCATGAGGCGTCGCGCACCTCGTAGCCGTAGGACTCCCGGTAGTCCATGATCTCGATCTGCTTGACCGTTCCGTTCGGATTGATGCCGATTGCGACGGTGATGTATTCGTGCTTCCCCACCACGCGCTCGACGACGAAATAGCCGCCGCCGGACGTGCGCCACGTGTTCGGCTGCCCGGTGGTAGAGAACGTCGCCCCCGGGAAAATCGCATGCTGCGCCTGCTCGACGGAGAAATAGGTCGCCGCATAGGCAGGCGTGGAGATCGCTGCGACCGGAAGCCAAACCCAATGACTCGCTTTCATAACTCAGCCCCTCAGAACGTATAGCCGGCCTTCATCCGGAAGCGGAATCTTTCGAAATCGTTGTCCCCGATGTAACCGTTTACCAGAGCGCCCGGAACTGTGTCCGTATGATTGGTTGCCCAGGGCATCTGCCAGAGCGCGGTTGCCGTCAGGAAGAAGCGTTCGCCGCCATAGTGCAAGGTGGGGCCGAGATAGTAGCCGTTGTTCGACTCGTGATTGAACCAAAAGCTATTGACCTCGTGTTCGTTCATGAATTCGAAGCCCGCCGACCAGTTCGGCATAAATCGGTAGGAGGCCGCGAAACCGAAATTGATGTCGGTCTCCATGCCCCAGCTTTTGGCAGAAGTAGGGTCAATTGGATCAGCCAACGTGTTGCGGAACTCTGGCGCCCAGGTGAAGTTGAACGCCACGGTCAGGAGATCGTCCATGAAGTTCTTCTGGACGATGATCTTGTTTTCCACCTCGAAGAAATTCGGACCCACCGTCGGCTCGGTGTACAGCGCAAGCCCGATGCCGTCGGTGTAGGGACTGAGGATCCGGTAAATCAACTCGCCCGAGACACCGGTGAAGCGCTTTGCATTGAAGAAATCGTCCGGCCCGGCCGCGTAATCCGAGAACTGTTCCGGTGGTGTCGTCGCGCCGAACGGACCGTTGTGATAGGCCTGCGTCCAGGCATAGTTGAGATAGATCGCGGCTTGCAAGTTACTGGCGAGACCATATTCGAATTCAGTTCGCCCCTCGATCTGGTCATAGGTGCCACTGTTCTTCTGATGCCGCCACGTCACCCATTGCTCGACCTCCTTGCCACCCTGCGGCAGGAGATCGGTGGTGTAGACGAAGGCGAAAGCGGATTCTTCGGCGAACGCGGCTGAACCGGCCAACCACAGTGTCGTCGCGAGCAATGCGCAGCGTACGTAGCGGCGAGCCGGAACGCTCCTGCGTCTCGCCGGCTTCGACCGACACCCACGTCGCGCCTCCCTGCCGGATTGCGCCGTCGACTTTCGAAATGAATCCAGGTGCAGTCTTCCAACCATCGCCACCCCCTTTTGGGCTCTTGCCAAGATTTGTTCTGTGGCTGGCTTCCTCTGCGCGCAGAGGTGGCTGGCTGGGAACGTGAATTGCCTTGTCCGCGGCGGCTCGGAATCTCCCGATTCACGGCCGGCGGCCTCTACTTCGTCAGAATGAGCTTGCCCGCCGCCGTCAACTGCAGGCGATAGATCTCCTCGTCATGCCTAATGATCAGTAGCCTCGCGCCTTGCAGGAGGTCGCGGCTGCTGATCGTGCGCGGCGCGGGTGGTGAAAATTGCACAGCGAGCAATCCCCCGCCGTGAGGTGGCTTGTCGGTCATTGGCGTCCCGCGCACATTCGTCACCCAACAGACATCTCGGCCACCGACGCGATCGCGAAAACCCGTCGGCCGGACGTGTCCGTCCAATCTCAGATTCTTCAGTCGCGCCACTGGTTGCCCGGTGGAGTTCGCAACTCGACTCCGCGAGCAATCAGCTCGACTTCTGATGGAGATAAACTGTAGAGGCTGCCTGAGACAATATAGCTCACCTGGAATCAATCTAATTGTCGAGACATCCGCTGAAGCGCGTTTCCAAATATCGCGCTCGCTAAAGCCAGCGCGATCAACGATCTAGGGAAGCTCAGCACAACGCAGCTACGCTCTGCACTCGCATTCAGGATTTGGAAGAACTCTAGATCTGCCTGAGCCTTGAGGAGGCGAGATCAACTGCCAAGCGTGCCGTGCCTCGATCCGACTGCCAGTTTCGTCAGTCGCTGTACGGAAAAATCCCGCCGTTTTCGATACGACGGCGTAGGCTTGGGCCCAACTCGCCGCTCGGCGCCAATGTCTGCGCCTGTCCGTTCTGCGACTTCCGTCGGCCCGTCGCTTAATCAGTACACACCCCAGTTCGCTGACCACGCTTCAAGCTTTGGCTCGAGTTCTGAAATGCGGCCGTCGCCAAGGGCTAGTCGCACACGTCTGTAGCGGCGTTAACGGATGTGCTGGAATGCTCCCGCTGCTCGACATGACACCCGGGCTTGACAGGCCGGCAACCGGCATTCGAGCAGATCATCTGGCCGCTGATCTCGCCTGCGGTTTTGAAGGCGCTGACTCGACCTGCTTCGCTCGTCGCAATGTCATCAAGGCTGTGCCGGGTCCCGCGTCACGGCTCCGACCGTCGCTCGAGCGGAGCGTAGCTGGACGCCCCAAGCGGCCAGCTGCAGCAAGGCGGCAGCGGTGGCCATCACGTCGAACGGCAAATACAGGATGATTCCTCGATTCAACGGATCTTGGAAGTCGACGAGGAACACGTAGAGAATGTAATTCATTCCGATGATTCGCAGTAATTTCCAGCTCTTTGGGGCGAGCAGCGCGTGCAGGTTTCCAAAGGAGAGAACTGCAAGAAGAATGGTCAAAGCCGCGGCGGCTCCGAAACGGATGAACACGGCCAGGGTCGGGACTGCGCCAATCCAGCAACGCCAGCTGACAAGGGCGAGATGAACAATGAGTGCGGCTGCGAAGGCAAGGCCAAGTTCGCGCCCACGCTGCTTCAGCGGCAGAAACGTCGCACCAAACAGCGTCGTCAATGGCCCTCCAGCATATGCCGCCAAGAACCAAAGGAACTGGAGGCGTCCTGTCGCGAAAAGTGCGGCATTGGTGCCGTGAACGTCGGCGCCGCGGACCACGAGTATGATAGCCGCCAAAAGCAGGTTGGCTGCAAAGGCCAAGCCGATCCACGATTTTGCCGGTCTGGATCGCATGTTCTGCACCTGGGCACCCGATGTCGCTTCAGTTCGCGCGCAGCCAGAACGCCCGCCACGACGGGCCGCCGCACTCAGGTCCACCTCCGGTCCTCGAAGAGTCTACTGCAAAGTCGCGAGGGAATGACCAGTCAGAAGGAGTACCCCCCATCGAGAGGTCCACGACAGACGACCGACTTCGCCGTTGTTCGAGTTGCGCACGGGACTAAATCCGCGGTTGTGATCCGCTCGGACATATCCAAAGCGGACATGAAGGAGCAGGGAACTCTGGCAGACGCGCGTTCCAAGGTGATGATCCGCCAGAGCAGGCAGCGGCTCCTCTTCTGCCTCGGCTTGGCGAAACGGATTTGTAGTTTGGTTCCTATTTTTTTGAGCGGAGAATGACTACCCCTTCAGAGCGACGATGAAAGGCTCTCTTGCGACAACTTGGCTCTTCACGCCTTTCGCCTAAAATCCAATGATGCAGGCGCCCGGGAAAAGTCGGCAGCCAGCGCTACGGGCATGTTTGAAGTCATGTGAATGAATTCGGAGGTGTTGGACCAATGCCTGTGCCAATTGAAATTTGGAATTGGAGAATGGATGATCTGGCGCCGTCGCCGATCGAGCCATCCTGGATCATTGAAGGCAATCCGGAAGCCCGCTTGCGCCTGCTGTCGGCGAACGCATGCAACACTGCCAAAACCGTGATCTGGTCGTGCACCGAGGGCAAATTCAACTGGTACTACGATCGTGACGAGACGAGCGTGATCCTCGAAGGATGGATAATGCTTGAGAGCGAGGGGATGCCGCCGAAGCGCTATGGGGTTGGCGATGTGCTCATTTTTCGCAGAGGCGCGCACGCCAAATGGCACGTTCAGGGCTATGTGAGGAAGATCGCCTTCCTGCGCCATTCCCCGATCGGTATCGCCATCCATGTGTTCAACAAGATCAAGTCCGTAATCGCGCGGAACGCGCCGAAGATCGCTGCGGCGTCATCCGTCGCCATTTCGGAGTAAGATTGCACTTCGGCTGCTGGCCCGAGGCTGGCGCCGCCGGATGTCCTTTCTTGCGCCGGTGGGGAGTGGCAAGCGGGATCAAACTTGCCACGGAGAGGACCCCACGGTTGCCATGCCGGTTCTCCAAGATCATCCGGCCGGCGCGATGCGCAGCCGGTGCAACCGATGCAGCTCCTTTGCGGCATCCTTCATCAGGCCACGTGCTGCCTCACGTTCCTCGCCGGCGATGAAGCCTGACACGAAAGCCTGCGCGCGCCGGTTCGCCGGCGGCGCGGTCAAGGCGGCCTGCGTCGCCAGCTCGCGGTGTGCCATGAAGTCGTTGAGCGATCCCAGCGCGGATTGGATCCGCTTCAACACACCCGAGAGGGACGCGAGCTCGTTCTGGTCGCGACCGCGATAGAGGCTCTCGAAGAAATCGACGGCATAGCGGATTTTCTTGATCCGGATGCGCAGCTTGTGGCGTTGTCGCGGGTCAAGCTCGGCCAATTGCCTGCCCTGCTTCCGCGCCTTCCGGATCCGCCGGTCAAGCACGTCGGCGGCATAGGCGGCGATCGATCGATCGTCGCCGGTGTGAGGACGTCCGGCCTCGATCCATTGCAGCACGTCGATCAGCATGCGGCGGTACCGGGCGGATGCGACCGCGTTGCGGGCGCGGTCGAAGGCTTCCGCTCTCCGCCCGGCGAACCTCCGCTGGATCGCATGAAGGCCGCGCTTCGGGACGCCCTGGTCGGCGACCGGCTGGATGCTCTCCTTCAGGAATACGTCGATCTCGCGCGCCGGCGCCAGCTCGTTCGTGAGCCATTTCAGCTCGGCCTTGATGCGCGCGGTGCTCGCGCGCGGCAGCACGTCCTTGAACAGGGAGATGGCGGCTCGCAGCCGCCGCAAGCCGACACGCATCTGGTGGACCCCTTCGGACTGCATCGTGCGCACCGGATCGGCGTTCGCCGTGATCTGCCGCATCGTCGAATGTGCGATGACGGAAAACGCCTCGCGAGGGGACAGCGCCCCCTTCAACGTGATCGGCTCGGCGCGCTGCGCACCCAAACCGGTTCCGGTCGCGAGCTGGAAGCCGCGATCAGCCTTCGAGCGCAGATCGAGCTCGGCACCCGTTCTGCGTTCGAGAGTCCGCGCCAGACGGAACAAATCGGCGAGCTGTCCGGACTTCAATTCCAGCTCCAGCTCGGAAACGGGACGCGAGCGGCGCCCAACCTCGATGCGGCCGCGATCGATTGCAAGCTCGATCCGGCTGCTTCGGACCCGCCTTGCCTGGGTCGTACGATGAACATCGGTCCGAAACACCGGCTTCAGCTTGCGAGCAAGTTGCTTGCTGCGGGCGAGGTCACCGAGCGGGGAATTCTTCGTCTTGGCGAGGTCCGGCTTCATGCCGGCAATTGCGTCCTCCCATTCGCCGCGCGTCATGCCGCCGGAGCCCCCCGCTTTCACGGTCTGGACAAACTGGCCGTCGACCTCGCGGACCCGCAGCGTCAGGCCATGTCGTCTGAGCTTGCGCTTGGGGGTGTCGAAATAGGTCGACACGAGCGTGTGCCGCGACGTGTCGCGGCGCCGCTGACGCGAAGCGTCGTCGGGCAGCACGGACGACAATTTCCCCGGTGAAAGCTGGAATTTCAGTTCCGTTTCTGCGTTCATCGGACGACTTCCCGTTGCCGAGGAGAAGTGGCGCAGTCGCGGGAAGTTCCGCCCGCGGCCGTCATTTCCATGGGCGCCGCTCGCGAATGATCGTCAATCCCGGCAGCGTCGGACTGCCTGGTTACGATGGGCGGGCGCCCGTTCCTTATGTGGTCGAGGTCGCCACGCCGCACGCCCGTTAGGCGATTCTTTCCTCCGAGGTTCGGTTGATTGCTCCTCATCGCGCGCCTCACATGATCATCAGCGTTGCCGTCACCGCCGGGTCCTCGCGGCGGAGTGACGGCTCAGCAGCGGCGCGATGTTGCGCGCGCCGCGGACCACGACGCGGGAAGGGTTTCGGCGGATGCCTCTTCTACGGCGCCGCTTCCGTCAGAAGGGCTGCCGGATAGACCGGCTTGGTGAGGAATTTTGCACCAGGCGGCAAGGGGCGGGGCAGCGGACGGCCGGAGATCACGATGATCCGCACGTCGGCATGATGCTGCTTGGCGAAGTGCGCCAGATCCACCCCGTCCATCTTTCCGACCAGATTGATGTCCGTGACCATCAGGCTGGGATGCCGCGCTTTCAACGCCAGAGCGGCGGTCTCTGCGTCCTCGCACTGGAGCACGTCGAAGTTGTTGTCCTCGAGCAGCATCGCCAGCATTTCGCGCTGGATGTCGTCATCCTCGACGACGATTGCGGTCGGGCGGATCGGCTTCGATTGGCCCATGGTTGCACCTCGCTTCGTAACAAATGTTAAGTGCAAGGCGGCGAATATGTTCCGCAGCACCCGGCTCGAGTTGCTCGAACCGCGATCCTGCAAATGTTTCGGGTCTCGAGAGTCCGGTCCAAACCTCCCGGAACGGCCGGTTGAGATAGATCAACGTCCGGCAGGTCACAGTCGCCAGGATAGCGCAGGAGGGCGGTCCATGAACCTGCTGCTCAAGGAAATCCGGCACAGTCCGCTGCTGTGGCTGCTGGTCTTCGTTCCCGTGGTCATCGTGTTGGCCCACCTCATGCCGAACGCGCACACGCTGCTGTTCGTCCTGGCGGTGATCGCCATCGTTCCGCTCGCAAGCCTGTTGAGCCACGCGACCGAGGCCGTTGCCGAGAAGACCGGTGACGCCATCGGCGGGCTGTTGAACGCGACGCTTGGGAACTTGACGGAGCTCATCATTGCGGTGACTGCCTTGCGTGCCGGTGAGTACATGCTGGTCAAGGCGTCCATCGCCGGCGCCATCGTCACCAATTCGCTGTTCATGCTGGGAGCATCATTGCTTCTGGGCGGACTGAGGCATCACGTGCAGGACTATAACCGCGCAGGGGGACGGCTGCACTCCGCGTTGCTCCTGATGGCCACGATTGCCCTGCTTTCGCCCTCCGCGGTCGCTGACCTCAACTTTCAAGGAAGCGAGGCCGCCGTTCATCGTCTGAGCGCAGCGCTGGCTGTTCTCCTGATTGTTGCCTACGGTCTCAGCCTGTTGTTCTCGCTGCGCACGCACAAGGAGCTGTTTGCGAGCGGCGAGCACGCCGAAGCGGCTGGCCTCGTGCTGCCGATCTCGATAGCTGTTCCGACGCTTTTGGTCGTGACCGTTCTGGTCGCGCTCGTGAGCGAGGTATTCGTCGAGTCGGTCCAGAAGGCGGCCGAGACACTGGGTATGACACCGGCGTTCGTCGGCTTCATCGTCGTCGCCCTTGTCGGCGCGGCAGCCGAGATGGCCGTGGCATTCTCGGCCGCTCGGCGGAACCGGCTCGACATGAGCGTGAGCATTGCGTTGGGGAGTGCCTCCCAGATCGCCTTGTTCGTTGCGCCCCTCCTTGTGCTCCTCAGCTATCTCGTCGGACCGAAGCCGATGGATCTGCAATTCTGGCCGGGCGCCGTGACCATGGTGATGATCGCCAGCGTCGTCGCATGCTTCGTCACCAACGGTGGACGGTCGGCCTGGTTTGTCGGTGCGCTGCTATTGTGTATCTATGCCATCTTCGCGATGACACTTTACCTGGTCCCACCGGGCTCCCATGGTCCTGTCTGAAACATCGGACGCCGCTCACTTCAGCTCCCGAAGAAGTTTTTGCGTTTCGCGCAACAAGTCGCGGATTTGCCTGCGCTCGTTCATGGCCTCACCGGTATAGTAGCCGTGCTTGACCGCATTGCCGTTTCCATCAGGCGCTCCCGATCCCCATGCCCCGCCATGCATGCGGCAGCGCGCCTTGCCGCGCAATGCCGGCGCGCGACAGGTCTGACCGTCGCGTGTTTGCGCGCCGCAGCGCCGGCTCGCTTGCATCGCGGCGGTGTTGCGGGCGTGGCTCATGCGCCGACGGCGTCCACAAGGCCCGGCTGCGCGGCGATCAGGTTCGCGTGTTGTGCGAAATGACCGACGACGGCCTTGCCGCCATCCTGCACCGACAGATTCTGCACCGTGATCGCGCACGCGCCGCTGCTGCGATGGCGGTTCAGGGCCTCCATCTGGTTCGCGAAGGTGCGCGACAGCCGGGTCAGGGCGCGCGTCAGACTTTCCTGTTGCGTCACCTCGGTGGTGCAGGCGAGGCGGCAGGCGCAGCGCATTGTCGCGACCTGAATGCTCACCATCTGCGCCGCCAGCATCGCCTCGAGCGAATCCTTTGGCGCGATGCTCTTCAGCATCGAAACCATGAAGGAGAGATTGCCCTGGTCGGGCTTGAGCGCGACGGCGCTGGCTTTCACGAGCTGGCTCAGCAGGCCGTGCAGCGCGTCGCGGTCGGGGGCGCCGAGCGCCTCGGCCAGCAGCTTCTCGCCGGTGTGCGGATCGGCGTGGTCGATCACGACGCGCCTGCGACGGAGCTTGACCTGTGGGACTGCGGTGATCGGGGCGCGATCGTTGGCCACGATGGGCATGGCTTCGGTGGTCGTCAGGGATGTCGTCATGCGATGGGTCCTTTGCCGGCGCAAAGCGCGAAGGCTCGCCGTGAGCGAAGCCGATCGCGCGCTTGCTGACGCGGCGGTTTTGATTTTCAGATTTCGGCGAGGAATTTTCGTGCAAGCCAGGTCGAGGGACGCCCGGGAGGCGTGCGGTGACCACAGGCTGATCGCGCGATGATGCCACCATGCACCTGTTTTGCCCGACGGGTCAAACGAAATTTCTGATATTCAGCATCTTCACCCGTGCGAAGCCTCGGTCCCCCTGGCGCCGGCTACTGTGCATGGGGTTGTTTTCGTCGTTTGGCCCGATCGGCCGCGCTCACTTGCTGCGGGGCAGGCGCGCGAGCAGCGGGCGCTGGCCTTCGTTGATCTTCGCGTACGCCTCCTCGAGGGTGAACCATTCGGCGCGATCCACCTCGGGAAAGCGTTGCCGCTTGCCACTGCGCGGCGGCCATTCGATCTCGAAACTGTTGCTGCGGATTTCGGTCGCCTCGACATCGAGCTCGGCCGCGAAGGCGGTGACGATCTTGCCGCCGCGCTGCTTGACCTCGCCGAGCGCGATCAGCGGCACGGACACCTCAACTCCGAGCTCTTCGGCAAACTCCCGTCGGGCCGCAAGCTCTGCGTCCTCGTCGTCGGCATATTCGCCCTTCGGAATCGACCACGCCCCGAGGTCCTTGTTGCGCCAGAAGGGGCCGCCGGGATGGACGAGGAGCACCTCGCATATGCGACGTTTTCGATAGGCAAGGATTCCGGCGCTTCTCGAAGGCATCGCAAGGTTCCGTGCAGGCGAGGCGTCAAGCGATCGCGAAAAATGGAACCGCGCCTCTTAGCGCAGGTTAGTAGCCAACGCTTGATCGGACAAAAGGGAGTGAACCATGATCCGCCTGCTGGCAACCACCGCATTGGGACTTGTGCTGGCGAGCGCCGCCTTCGCGCAATCGTCGCCGAGCGCGAACACGACGTCTCAGCAATCCTCGCCATCCCAGGACAAATCGGCAACGCCGTCGACCACCGCGCCATCGGGTGCGGCGCAGTCGCAGCAGACCCCGTCGCAGCCGCAGCAATCCTCGACGTCGGGGTCATCGGCGCAGAATACGCAGAGCACCGCACCATCGTCGGGAGCCGGCGGTTCCAGCACCAATGCTGCCAACAGTGCGGACAATCAGTCACGGCCGCAGAACGGTACGGCAAGCTCGAGCACGACCAATCCGCCCGCGACCCAGCAGAGCGCCAATCCGCCGGCGACCGGCACGAACCAGGCGCAGGATCGCTCCAGTCAATCCCCCGCCACCAGCAATCAGGCGCAGCAGGCGCCGAGCGCGACCGGAGCCAATCAGGCGCAGCAGGCGCCGGCCGGCAACCAGGCGCAGGGCGAGCGGACAGGGACCAATTCGCAAATGGCTGCCCGACCCGACGCCAAGCTCGATCGGCAGCAGGAGACCAAGATCAGTGCGTCGATCTCGCACCTGAACGTACGGCCGCTGACAAACGTGAATTTCTCGCTGAGCGTCGGCACGGTGGTGCCGCGCGACGTGCAGCTGTCGACGCTGCCGCCCGATGTCGTCGAGATCGCGCCGCAATATCGCGGCTACAGCTTTGCGCTGGTCAAGGACGAGATCGTCGTGGTCGATCCCTCGACCTACAAGATCGTAACGGTGCTTCCATATTCGGGGCAGTCCACCGCGACGACGACGACTCGCGAGCGCAGCGCCAGCAAGTTCTCCGATCGCGATCGCGAGGTGATCCGCAAGCATGCCAAGGCCCGCATAGAGGAGCGGCGCGAACCGCGGACCACCGGCAGCTCCGCGCGCACCGAGATCCATGTCGGTGATCGCGTTCCTGAGAGCGTCGAAGTCGAGGAACTGCCGAGCACCGTCTACCGGGATGCGCCGGACCTGCGGGAGTACCGCTACATCCATCGCGACACCAGGACTTATGTCATCGAGCCGCACGAGCGTCGCGTGATCGAGGAAATCGATTAGCCGCCGCAGGAAGCCGCTCCATCGAGCGGCTTCCTGGTCTCTCCATTAGCCCGAAGAGCGCTCGCGCGCCGCGACGCGGATCGCGTGGGCCTTCGCACCCTTTGCGCGCGCGGCGATCATGCTGCGCGCCTTGCCGTGGGCTGTGCCGTTCTTGTGGAGCAGGGCAACGAGGCGCTTGCGGGCGCGGTTTGCCGACAGCCGCGCCGCCAGCTGTTCGGCCTTCCGGATGGTGGTCGCAGTCGACGGCGTGAGGTTCACCGGGACCCAAGCGACGTCCTTGGTCTTGGACAGACTGCCGACACCCTCGCACGGCGCTTCGCGCGGCAGGTCGATCCGGATCGCCAGCGCCTGCGAGCGCTCGGTCCAGTCTTCGGCCTTGGTGCCGGTGATGATGCGGACATAGTCGCGCGTCTCGCGCGGCAGCTCACTCTCCTTGGCGAGCCATTTCTGGATGCGCCCGGGACCCGCGTTGTAGGCGGCTGCGGCGAGGCCGAGATTGCCGAAATCGTCGCGGAGCTTGCGCAGGAATTTTGCCGACGCCGGCAGCGCCTTCATGGGATCGAAGGGATCGTCGAGCCCGACCTCGGCGGCGGTCTCCGGCATGAATTGCGCGACGCCTTGCGCGCCGGCCTGGCTGACCTCGTTGGACTTGAACCGGCTCTCTTGCCAGAGCAGGCGGGCAAAGAACGGCACGGGAATGCCGCTCTCCTCGGCCGCCTGCTTCAGCGCGCGGCAGAATTGCTCCGAAGGCGACACCGGCGCCTGCTCGGCGGTTTCAGTTGCGAGCGGCGGCTCGATCGTCTCCTCGTACGAGGCGCGCGCATTGGCAAGCTCGATGGCCTGCACGCTTGCGAGGAACAGTTCGACGAGGGGAACCAGCGAGGGCGCGCGATCGGACTTTGCTGTCGCATTGTCGAAATAGGAGGTTGGCGGGGATGGCGGTGCGCTGACGTCGCACATCAGAATCAGGAACGCAGCGCAAGCCGCGACGAGAAATCGCATCTCGGTGAAAGTCCTCGAACTGTGGGGAACGACCGGCGGAGTGCCGGGGACAAGGACTTCTTAACCGTAATTGCGGCGAAGCTGCGATTGCGGGCGGCCGCCGGTGTTAGTACGGTGTTCCCGGCGCTGCCATGCGGTGTCGGTCCCGCGCTTCTGCGGGAACCGAAGGGAAGCTCGGGATCGCCGGAGGCCGACGGCGCTTACGCCTTGGGAAAATCCTTGCGCATCGCGATCTCTGCGGCGTCGCCCGGCGAGAGCACGGTCTGGTCGAAGGCTGCTTGCGGCGTCGTCATGATGTCGTAGAGCGAGATGCCTTTGATGGGCTTGCCCATGAGCTCGCGGACGCAGTCGGCAAGCGTGCCGTTGTAGACGAGATAGGGCGGACCGCGATCCTTCTGCCGCTCGCCTTTCAGCGACGGCCACTTCTTCAGCTCCGCCGGCGCGTCGTAAGCGATCGGCGATCCCTCTTTGAACATGCGCGTGCCCCAGGCGGCGTGGACTTCAGGGCCATCCTAGGGTCGCCGGGTAAACGCGCGTTGAAGAATTGGTTCAAATCATCAGGTAATGAAGGCGAGCAGGGTGCCGTTGGCCCTGGCCGGGGGCACGACGATCGCGGCTCCGCTGCGGACACCCGCCGGACCCAGCGCTTTCTCGGTTGCGGCGAGATCGCCGCTGACGAGCACCAGCGCCGCGCCGCCGCGTTCGGACAGGCCTGCGAGCGGCACGCCGGGATAGCGTTTGCCGAGCTGGTCCAGCGTCAGATAGACGAAGGCGGCGCGCTCGCTGCCCGACGGCACCGTCACCGCGCCGTCGGCCTCTGCCTTCGGCTCCCGATCGATCAGCCGCGCCAGATGCGCTGCGTCCTTCGCGGGCTCGGGTGTTGCGATCAGCACCTCGCTGATCCGCTTCGCCGCATTGGCGTGCCTCATCAGCTCGGGGATCCACACCGTCTCGCGCGTCTTGTGCTGGCAGGCGAAGATGCGCACGCCGCCGGGCGCCTCCGCGGTCGGCCACATGAAGGTGCGGAATTTCGCGGCCGAGACCGTGCCATCGGGCAGCGTTACCGGCCGCTCGAAATCCGTCGGACCGATCGGGGGGAAGCCGCGCGCGCGGATCTCTTCGGCGCCGGCGGCGCTATCGATCGCGGTGAAAGCGATGCGCTCGATGCCTTCGCCGTGCCGCTCGACAAAGGCGCGTGCAGGTGCGTTGTGTTCGGTTGGCACCAGCACGCCGAGCAGCTCCATGTAGTCAGGGTCGAACATGATGGTGTAGTTGCCGGTGCCCATATGTGCACTGTGGGTGCCGCGCGGCGACAGGGTGAAACCGAGCTGCCTGTAGTTTTCGGCGGCCTTGTCGAGGTCCCGCACCATGACCACCGCGTGGTCGATACCGATGACGTTCTTGAGCGCCACTGTGATTTCCCCGAATGCAAATGACGTTGGACGGCCTGAGCGACCGCTGGCCCTGTCTACGCCGGATAGGCGATCAAGTCATTTTCAATTCGGCGGGAGATCAGGGAATTTCATTCCGCGAAACGCCGCGTGACGCGTTGTGGCGTCAGCGATCCTGCTCGCCGATATAGGCGGCGAGGACGGCGCGCTCCTCGCCGGTCATCTCGGTGACGTTCCCCGGCGGCATCGCGTTGGACCATGCGGCGACACGGCCGATCAGGCGGATGTTGCGATGGATGTGCTCGGGCGCGTCGAGCAAGATGCCTTTCGGCGCGGTCACGATGCCCGCCCATACCGGTTCGGCCGCGTGACACATGCTGCAACGGGACATCACGATCTCCTCGACGTCGGACGCCGTCGGCTGTCCCGACAGCGCGCCTGTCGTGACCTCGCGCGGCCCGGCCGCGGACAGAAAGAGGATCGCGATCGCGCCCGCTGCTGCCACGCCCCACACCCACCATGGCGATTTGCGGCCGGCATGGCCCTCGTTGAAGAAATGGCGGATCACGGGACCCAATGCCAGCACGATCGCGACGATGATCCAGTTGAAGCGGGTGGCGTAGAGCAGGGGATAATGGTTGCTGATCATCAGCACGACGACCGGCAAGGTCAGATAGTTGTTGTGGACCGAGCGCTCCTTGCTGGCTTTTCCGAGTTTGGGATCAGGCGCCTGTCCCGCGATCAGGCTGGCGGCGATCTTCTTCTGGTTCGGGATGATCAGCGCAAAGACATTGGCGACCATGATGGTGCCGATGATCGCCGCGATCTGGTTAAAGGCGCCGCGCCCGCTCAGCACATGGGTGAAGGCGTAGGTCAGCGCTACCAGGAACAGATAGCCGCCGATGGCGAAGGGAAGCTCCCGCTGCGCCAACCCGGTGCGGCACGCGGCCTCATAGAGCAGCCAGGCCAGCGCGAGGCTCGAAAAGCTGAACAGACCGGCCTGGAATGGCGTGAGGTCGAGGGTCGACTTGTCGATCAGGAACAGATCGGCGTCGAGATAATAAACCACCACCATCAGAGCGAAGCCGGACAGCCAGGTGGTGTAGGCCTCCCATTTGAACCAGGTCAGTTCGTCCGGCATCTGGCTTGGTGCCACCAGATATTTCATGATCCGGTAGAAGCCGCCGCCGTGGACCTGCCAGGCCTCGCCCTGTACGCCATCAGGCAGGTCGCTCTTTTGCTTGAGGCTGAGGTCGAGCGCGATGAAATAGAACGAGCTGCCGATCCAGGCGATCGCAGCGATCACGTGCAGCCAGCGCAGCAGCAGGCTCGCCCATTCGGATACGATCGATCCCCACATGATCACCCCATCAAATCGTGGTGTCGATGCGCCAGCTTGATGATGCAGCCGGCGACCGTGCCCTCACAATGTGTTGCACCGATCCGCGCCATTTTCCAGTACGATGGGCCATCCCCAATGCACATCGTGCGGGCACGAGCTGACGTGGGATTTGGCAGGGAAGTCCGGGGGGGAAGGCGACGTGATATCTCGTGTTTCGCAGATGATGGTGCCGGCATGGCTCTTGGTCGCCAGCGCCGGCGCGCAAGCCGAACCCGTTCTGCTGGGCAGGGACGCCTATGGCAGCTGGCAGGCCGACAAGCCCGGCACGGTCAGGCTGATCCGCCCGCAGGATCTGGCCAAACCCGGCGCCTCGCGGTCGGTCTCAAACCCGGGGCGCGTGACCGCACGCGGACGTATGACGCCGCTCGTGCCGGAGGGATTCAAGATCGGGCTGTTGGCTGAGGGCCTCTCCGACGCACGCGTGCTGCGCGTCGCGCCGAATGGCGATATCTTCGTTGCCGAGACCGGACCCGGGCGCATTCGCGTGCTGCGTCTCGGGGAGGGCGGCGAGGTTGCGACCAACGATGTCTTTGCCAGCGGGCTCACCCGTCCTTTCGGCATCGCCTTCTTCCCGAACGGGGACAATCCGCAATGGATCTATGTCGCCAATGCCAGCAATGTCGTTCGCTTTCCGTATCGCACCGGTGACTTGAAGGCGTCGGCCAAGCCTGACCTCGTCGTCGCGAACCTTGCGCCGGGATCGGGCCATTCGACCCGCGACATCGTGTTCACGCCTGAAAGCAAACGCATGCTGGTGTCGGTTGGCTCCGCCAGCAATGTTGGCGAAGGCATGGGCAGCCCGCCAGGCGGCTTAGAGGCTTGGTCGCGCACGCAGGCGCTCGGTGCGTCCTGGGGATATGAGGCCGGGCGCGCGGCGGTGCTATCGTTCGACCCCGACGGCAAGGATCGCAAGCTTTACGCCACCGGCATCCGCAACTGCGTCGGCCTTGCGATCCAGCCGCAGACGGGATTGCCCTGGTGCTCGACCAACGAGCGCGATGGTCTCGGCGACGATCTCGTGCCCGACTATGTCACCAGCGTGAAGGAGGGCGCCTTCTACGGCTGGCCCTGGTTCTACATCGGCAACAACGAAGACCCGCGCCTTTCAGGCGCGCGGCCGGACCTCAAGGACAAGGTGACCATACCTGATGTGCTGGTGCAGCCGCATTCGGCCTCGCTCGGCTTGACCTTCTACCAGGGCACGCAGTTTCCATCGGAATATCAGGGCGACGCCTTCGCCGCCGAGCACGGCTCCTGGAACCGCTCGAAGCGCACCGGCTACAAGGTGATCCGTATCAGGATGAAGGATGGTAAGCCGACCGGCGAGTATGAGGACTTTGTGACGGGCTTCGTCGTGAACGAGATCCAGGTCTGGGGACGCCCGGTCGGCATCGCGGTCGCGAAGGATGGCGCCCTGCTGATCTCGGAAGATACCAGCGGCACGATCTGGCGCGTGACTCATTAGCGAGGGCGAGGGAATAGATGAGCGTTACCCCCGCCTGACGCTCGCTCCGCCATCGACGGGCAGCGTCACGCCGGTGATGAAATTGGCCTCATCCGACGCCAGGAACAGCGCCGCATTCGCCACGTCCCACGCGGTGCCCATCTTCTTGCGCAGCGGCACCTTGCTGTCGCGCTCGGCTTCGACTTCGGCGCGGGTTTTGGACCATTCGCGGGCGCGGGTGTCCACAGCCATCGGCGTGTTCATCAGTCCGGGCAGGATGACGTTGGCGCGGATGCCGTATTCGGCGTTCTGATAGGCGAGCTGTTCAGTGAAGGCGATCATCGCTGATTTCGTCGCCTTGTAGGCGACGTAAGGATAGGTCGTGATCGCAGCCATCGAGGAAATGTTGATGATGGCCCCGCTCTTCTGCGCGCGCATGATCGGAATGACTTCCTTCGCCGCGAAGATGCAGCTCTTCAGATTGATGGCGACGACGCGATCGAACGCCTCCTCGGTGATTTGAAGCAGCTCGGCATCACCGCCCGACAGGCTGACGCCGACATTGTTGTGCAGCACGTCGATGCGGCGCCAACGCGATGTGGCATCGGCGACCATCGCCTTGATGTCGGCCGAGCTCGTCACGTCGGCCTTGAAGGCCGCGGCGGTGCCTCGATTTGCAGCGATCAGATCGACGGTTTCCCGGGCCGACTCCAGATGATGGTCGACACACAGCACCTTGGCGCCCTCGCGCGCGAAGGTGAGCGCGGTGGCGCGGCCATTGCCCATGCCTTCGCCCGGACTCTGGCCGGCACCGACGACGATCGCAACCTTGTCTTTCAGACGCATTACGTTTTCTCCCTGCTTTTTCATCACGATAGCACGGGCCGATCGCAGCGGAAGACGGATCATGCGGCGGGATGGCCGGCAGGCGCAGGCCGTCCGACTGACCATGCATGGCTGTGTCACGGCGTTGAAAGCACATGCGGGCCAACGACTTGCTGCCGCGCAGGAACCGACTTCACGCGACCGCGTTTGCTGCCGGAGCCTGTCCTGCGCTAGGCTCCATCCCGGGGATCCCCAACCACCAGTGGCTTGCCGATGAATCTGCTTGATCCACAAGGCCCCGTGGCTGCGGCCAACAGCACCATATTGGTTGATTCCGTCTTCATCATGCTCGCGATCGTGGTGCCGACCATCTTCGCGATCCTGGCTTTTGCGTTCTGGTTTCGGGCGTCGAACACGAAAGCGCGCTACCGGCCTGATTTCGTCTATTCCGGCCGCGTCGAGATGGTGGTGTGGGCGATCCCCGCGCTTACCGTAATCCTGCTCGGTGGCGTGGCCTGGATCGGCTCGCACCAGCTCGATCCCGCAGCGCCCGTTCCCGGCACAGGCAGCCCCGTGCGCATCCAGGCCGTCTCGCTCGACTGGAAATGGCTCTTCATCTATCCGGACCAGCGCATCGCCACGGTCAACTCGCTGACGGTGCCGGCCGGCGCCGAACTGAACATCCAGCTGACGTCGTCGAGCGTAATGAACGTGTTCTTCATCCCGCAGCTCGGCAGCATGATCTACACCATGAACGGCATGGTGACGAAGCTGAACCTGCGCGCCGACAATCAGGGCAAGCTGCAGGGCCTGTCGGCGCATTTCTCCGGCGACGGCTTTCCGGACATGATGTTCGACGTCAACGTCGTCTCGCCGCTGGCCTTTCCAGACTGGGTCACGACCACGGCCAGGACCGACGCCGTGCTGAACGAAGATAGCTACAAGAAGCTGATGCAGCAGGGAATCGAGAAGGGCAGACCGACCTATCGCCTGGAAGACCCGCGCCTGTTCGACCTGATCGCCACCCAGCACATTCCGCCAGGACCGGGACCGGAGCTCGTCTCCGATGCCGGCCGTCCCCACACCGGAGGCCACGATGCTCGGTAAGCTCGATTGGTCGGCCATCCCATTCGATCAACCCATTCCGCTTGCGGCGGGCGGCGTGGTGCTCCTTGTGATCCTGGGCGTGTTGGCCTGGGTCGTGGTGAAGGGGCATCTGCCCTATCTCTGGCACGAATGGATCACGAGCGTCGACCACAAGCGCATCGGCGTCATGTACATCCTGTTGGCCTCGGTGATGCTGCTGCGCGGCGGCAGCGACGCCATCATGATGCGGATCCAGCAGGCGATCGCCTACCAGTCACAGGGGTATCTCCCGCCGGAGCACTACAACCAGATCTTCTCGGCGCACGGCACCATCATGATCTTCTTCGTGGCGATGCCGTTCGTGATCGGGCTGATGAACCTGGTGGTGCCGCTCCAGCTCGGCGTACGCGACGTCGCGTTCCCGACATTGAATTCCGTCGGCTTCTGGCTGACTGCGACCGGTGCGCTGCTGGTCAATCTGTCGCTCGTGATCGGTGAGTTTGCCCGGACCGGCTGGCTCGCCTTTCCGCCGCTTTCGGAGCTGTCCTACTCGCCGGGCGTCGGCGTCGACTATTACGCCTGGTCGCTGCAGATTTCCGGCGTGGGCACGCTGGTCGCCGGCATCAATCTCGTCACCACCGTGCTGAAGCTGCGCACCAAGGGCATGAACTATCTGCGCATGCCGATGTTCTGCTGGACTACGCTGGCTTCGAACCTCCTGATCGTTGCGGCCTTCCCGATCCTCACCGCGACGCTGGCGATGCTGCTGCTCGATCGCTATCTCGGCTTCCACTTCTTCACCAACGAAGCTGGCGGTAACGTCATGATGTTCATGAACCTGATCTGGGCCTGGGGGCATCCCGAGGTCTATATCCTGGTGCTGCCGGCGTTCGGGGTCTATTCGGAGGTGGTATCGACCTTCTCCAGCAAGCCACTGTTCGGCTATCGCTCGATGGTGCTCGCCACCATGGCGATCTGCATTATCTCCTTCATGGTCTGGCTGCATCACTTCTTCACGATGGGGGCTGGGCCTGACGTCAACGCCATATTCGGCATCGCCAGCATGATCATCGCGGTGCCCACGGGCGTGAAAATCTACAATTGGCTGTTCACCATGTATGGCGGTCGAATCCGCTTCGCGACGCCGATGCTGTGGTCTGTCGGCTTCATGGTGACCTTCATCATCGGCGGACTCACGGGTGTTCTGGTCGCGGTACCCCCAGCCGATTTCATGCTTCACAACAGCATGTTTCTGGTTGCTCATTTCCACAACGTTATCATCGGCGGCGTCCTCTTCGCCGCTTTCGCGGGCTTCGAATACTGGTTCCCGAAGGCGTTTGGATTCCGGCTCGACGAGCGCTGGGGCAAGGTGGGATTCTGGTTCACCTTTATCGGCTTCTGGGTCACGTTCATGCCGCTTTATATCGCCGGCATGTTGGGCATGACCCGGCGCATGCAGCATTACGACGTGGCGGAGTGGCGGCCCTGGATGCTGGTGGCCGCGTTCGGCATGTTGTTGCTGACGATCGGCGTGCTGGCGCAGGTCACTCAGATCGTCGTCAGTATCCGGAACCGGGAAGCGTTGCGGGATCGCACCGGGGATCCCTGGGATGGCCGTTCACTCGAATGGGCGACGTCGTCCCCGCCGCCGGTCTTTAACTTCGCCTTCTATCCCGATGTTCGTGGCGAGGATGCCTATTGGGCGTTGAAGCACCACGCCAAGGAGCAGCAGCTCGAGGATCATTCCGGGCCGGAATACCAGGACATCGAGATGCCCAAGAATTCGCCGACCGGCTTTGTCTGCGCATTCTTTGCCACCGTGATGGGCTTTGCGTTGATCTGGCACATCTGGTGGATGGTCGTTCTTGGCGGTGTTGGTGCGTTCGCGACCTTTGTCGTGTTCGCGTGGCGCGATCACGACGAATACGTCATACCGGCAGCCGAGGTCGAACGAATTGATCGCGTCAACATCGAGGAGCGTCGCAACCTCGTAAGCCTGGCGGGGACGCTCTGATGACGATGACCGCGACTCTCGGGCACGCTCACGCCGACCCGCATCATATTGGCCGCGCCACCGAGCATCCGGGGCCGGCGCCGAAGCGCATCGTCACCGCCTACGGTTTCTGGGTGTTCCTGCTCTCGGACATCGTGATGTTCTCCTGCTTCTTTGCGGCCTATGCCGTGCTGGTCAACCAGACCGCCGGCGGCCCCAAGGGCTCGGAGATCTTCGAGCAGCGCAACGTCGCGATCGAGACCGTCTGCCTGCTACTGTCGAGCTTCACCTGCGGCATGGCCAGCATCGCGGCCGACGTTCGCAACCGGCTCTGGTTCTATCTCGGTATGGCTGTCACCTGCGTGCTTGGCCTCATCTTCCTGGCCATCGAGTTCAAGGAATTCGCCGATCTCGTCGCCCGCGGCTATGGCCCCTCGCGTAGCGCCTTCTTGACTGCATTCTTCTCGCTGGTCGGGTGCCACGGATTGCACGTGTCCGCTGGCGTGCTCTGGCTGCTCACCATGATGGCCCAGGTATTCGCAAAGGGCTTTCGCGCCGACGTCCTGCGCCGGATGAAGTGCTTTGCGCTGTTCTGGCATGCGCTCGACATCATCTGGGTCGGGGTATTTTCCGTCGTCTACCTGCTTGGAGGTGGGGCATGAGCGATCAGGCGCACATGCACGTCGAACACGACATCGCGCCTGGCGATGAAGAGCAACACAGTGTCCGCGAGCGCATTCTCGGCTATGTCGTCGGTCTCGGCCTGGCGCTGCTGCTCACCGCGACCTCGTTCTTCATTGCCGGCACCGATCTGGTCTGGCAGCCTTCGATTCCCGTCGCGTTGATCGTGCTGGCCATCGCGCAAATGGGCGTGCACCTCGTCTTCTTCCTGCACATCACCACGGGGCCCGACAACACCAACAACGTGTTGGCGCTGGCCTTCGGCCTTCTGGTCGTCTTCCTGGTGGTCGGGGGGACCGTCTGGATCATGGCGCATCTCAACCAGAACATGCCGCCGATGGACCAGATCATGCAGATGCCGCGCTGAAGTTTAAGCCATGGCGATCCGGAATGTCGTCTCTCCCGACCACGACAAGAGGCGAGAGCGCGGACCGGCTCAACAGTTCAGACCCGGGCGCTGGGGACGCCGGCTGGCGAAGTGGCGCAGAAGCGCAATGTTCTCACAATCCGCTCACCTTAACCCTCATTGGCTGAGGCTGCCGAATCGATCGGCGTGCGCGGATGGAGTTCCATGTCCAATACGTTTCTTTTCTTCAAGGCGCTCGCGTCCAATCCGTTGATGGTCGGTGCCATCGCTCCCTCGGGGCCGGTGCTTGCAGATCTCATCACGAGGGAGGTCGATCCGTCGGATGGACCAGTCCTCGAACTCGGGCCCGGCACCGGAATCTTTACCGAGGCCCTGCTCGCGCGCGGCGTCCGTCAGACCGATTTGACGCTGATCGAATCCGGCTCCGATTTTGCCCGTGTCCTCCGATTGCGCTTCCCCGAAGCCCGCGTGCTCCGGATGGATGCAGCGCGGCTAGGCGTCAGCCGCCTGCTCGGCAACGCGCCTTTGGGTTGCGCGATCAGCGGACTGCCGTTGCTGAACATGTCGGCCAGAAAGGTCACTGCCATCCTGATCGGCGTGTTTTCTCTGCTGCGCAACGGCGGCGCACTTTACCAGTTCACCTATGGGGTTCGTTGCCCGGTGCCGCGGCGCTTGCTCGACCGTCTCGGCCTCAAGGCGAGTCTCCATGGCCGGGTGCTGCGGAATTTTCCGCCCGCCCAGGTCTACAAGATCGTCCGGCGCAAACGGCTGCCATCGCGCGAGGGCCGAATATGACCGGCCTGTCCGATTTGCCGGTCTTCGTCTCCGATCTGGCCGGTTGGGGGCTGACTGGCTTGACGTTGTGTGCGGCCATGGAAAAGCTTGTCCCGATCGTACCGTCCTATGGCGTGCTGATCGTGCTCGGCATGTTCGTCGTTCCGGATTTGGCCGGTTTGCCCTGGGCCCTTGCGGCAACGACAGCCGGCTCTACGCTCGGCTCGCTGATCTGGTACGCCGCGGGGCGGTGGCTCGGCCCTCGGCGCGGTGAGGCATTCGTGCAAAGCGCCGGACGCTATCTGAGCCTTCGGGTTGAAAAATATCGCCAGCTGACGGGCTCATACCACCGCAACCAGTTCCGGATCACCGCGAGCTCCCAGGTCATTCCCCTGGTCCGTGTCTACATGGCTTTCCCTGCCGGGGTGGTGGCCATTCCACTGACGTGCTTCACGACGGCGACCTTCGTCGGGGCTCTTGCCTGGAACGCGCCTTTTCTGATGTTGGGCTATGGTTTGCGCGAAAGTCATATCGATCCGTCGGCGGCGGCCTCCACCGCCATCATCGGCATTGTCGTCGTCGAGGTCATGCTTGCTCTCGCATTCCGCTTCATCCGCGGTCGGGCTTGAGCCGCTAGAGCCGAATGGCTGGGATCGATCGCGATGCGCCGGGCCATAAAGAAAGGCCGCTTGTTTCTGACAAGCGGCCCAAGTCTAGGGAGGAAACGCCTGAGCAAAACAATCGGACCGAAGCCCGGATCGTCGCCAAGGAAACGCTCGCGCAAAGCGCTTGCGTACACATATAGGTGCAGCAACTCCCGTTTGGGTTCAATTCCGGATCAATACGGTCTCGGACTACCACTCAAGAGTGCGTGAGCCAAATGTTCACTTTGGCCGACGGCAATTGTAGGCCTTGCGGAAGCCCGAGGCCTGCGCGTCATCCTCCGAGCAGAACCAGCGGTCCGGCTTGGTGGTCGCGGCATAGCTCGGACAACCCCGCAAATGATAGATGCCGATATTGCCGGTGACCCGCGCCCGCACTGCGAGCTTGCCCTTGATGGCGCAACTCGGCGGGGCCGTCAGGTCCTCCGGAAACAGGACTGCGCGGATTTCCTTGTCGCGATCGGAGCGGCAGGCGCTGCCGAGCAGCTGGCCGTCCTTCTTGCCAGTGCGGAATTCTTGCGGTGCAATAAAGCAGCCTTTCCAGATGCCGGCTGACGCGGCTTTCGCCTCAGCGGCCGCCGGCTTGACGTTGGCCTTGATCGGCTCGCGCGCGATGGCAAAGCCGAGTTTGAGCAGCTGCTCGTTCAACGAGACCTTGTCACCCTCCACCGTGCAGATCGCGCGATGGCGTTTGCCAAAGTTCTTCTCGGGCCCGACATCGTCGCAGTGCACGGGCTTGCCACCGATCAGCTTGGTGAGCTGCTCGCGGGCCTCGATGCCGCATGTCCAGGGATCGGCGTGGTCGTCGATGCAGACCTGGTCCAGCTCAGGCGCGTCGACGCCGTCGAGCCGGTAGGTGACATCGCCGAGCTGGATCGAATTGGCATCCCGAACCGTCGCAGCCGCAGTCAGCGCGGCGGCGGGGCTGGAAGTCTCCAGGAATCCGGACAGAGCGAGAAACGAGACAAGGGCGAACGCGCGGGCGGTGGCAAACGAATTCCTCGAGGACATAATTTCTCGCTATGATTGCTCTTACCCCCTTGTTCCTAGCATCCGGTCGTCGCGAGACCAATGGTCTGCGCTGTGCGAAGTGCGACATTCGCGCGCCAGCCTTTACTCGCCGCCCGATCTGCACCTATCGTTTGGCCAGCTTGTGAGCCGTGATGGCCGAATCGCCCGGGAAACGGCGAGGGCGGGAGGAAAGCGTTTCGATGAAAGACCCCGTGGACGTCCTCATCATTGGCGCCGGCGCTTCGGGCGCTGCGGCGGCGTGGTCGCTGGCCGATACCAAGATGCACATCCTCTGCCTGGAGCAGGGCGGCTGGATGAACCCGGCGGAATACCCCAGCACGGGCCGGGACTGGGAGGCCAAGTTCTACGGCGAATGGTCGTCGAGCCCCAACGTCCGCGGCCGGCCCGAGGACTATCCTGTTAACGACGACAATTCGCCGATCAAGCTCGTCAATTACAACGCGGTCGGCGGCTCGACGGTGATGTACACCGCGCACTGGCCGCGGCTGCATCCCTCTGACTTCAAGGTGAAGACGCTCGACGGCGTCGCCGACGACTGGCCGATCGACTATGACACGCTGACGCCGTTCTTCGAAGAGAACGACCGCATGATGGGCACATCAGGCCTGTCAGGCGATCCTCGATCGCCCCTGACGCATCCGCCGATGCCGCAGCAGCCGCTGGGACTGTCCGGCGCCATCATCGCCAAGGCCATGAACGAGCTCGGCTGGCACTGGTGGCCGTCGGACACGACGGTGGCGACGATGGACTATGAGGGCCGCGCGCGCTGCATCAATCTCGGTCATTGCACACCAGCCTGCGCGCAAGGCGCAAAGTCCTCGACCGACATCACGTATTGGCCGCATGCGATCCGGGCCGGCGTCGAGCTGCGCACGCATTGCCGGGTGCGCGAGATCACCACCGACGAGAACGGCATGGCCACCGGCGTGGTCTATTACGACAAGGACGGCGTCGAGCAGTTCCAGCCGGCGCATGTCGTGATCATCGCCTGCAACGGCGTCGGCACGCCGCGGCTGCTGCTCAACTCGAAGTCCGACCGCTTTCCGAACGGTCTTGCCAATTCGTCGGGCCTCGTCGGCAAGAATCTGATGTTCCATCCCTACGCGCAGATCTACGGCTACGTGAAGGAGCCGACCGACTCCAACCGTGCACCGCCGACCTGCCTGTGGAGCAAGGAGTGGTACGACACGGACCTGTCGCGCGGCTTCGTGCGCGGCTATGGCGTCCAGTTCGTGCGCGGGGCTGGGCCGGTGTTCGAGGCTGTCGTCAGCGAGCAGAAGGGTATTCTGCCGTGGGGCGAGGACCATCACCGCGTTTTCCGCAAGCTCAACGGCCATCGGCTGGGCTTCTCCGCGATCTGCGAGGATCTGCCGGAGGAGCACAACCAGGTCACGCTCGATCCCGTGCTGAAGGACAGCCACGGCATCCCTGCGCCGAAGATCAACTACACCATCAGCGAGAACAGCCGGAGGATGATGGACCATGCGCTCGCCCGCGGACGCGAGATCCTCGAGACGGCGGGGGCAACCGACATCTGCGTCAACTCGCCGATCCCCTGGGGTGGCTGGCATCTGCTCGGTACCGCGCGGATGGGCACCGATCCCAAGCGCTCAGTGGTCAACGAGTGGGGCCGCACGCACGACGTCAAAAACCTGTTCATCGTCGACGGCAGCATCTTCGTCACCTCGGGCGGCGTGAACCCGACGTCCACCATCCAGGCCCTCGCGCTCTACATCGCCGACCAGATGAAGCAGCGTCTCGCCAATTTGTTCGACTGAGGCCGTCATGTCTGAAAGTCTTCAGCTCACGCGCGCGCAGCGCGACGACCTCCGCACCGTCGCCGGGATGATCGTTCCCGCCAGCGACGAGTACAAGGTGCCCGGCGCCGACGACGCCGCGATCCAGGCCGATATCCTTGCGACGCTCGGCCGCGACACCAAATTGGTCGCGACGGCGCTGGACCATCTGGCGCGGCTCGCAGGTCAGCCGCTCGCGGATCTCGATAGCGCGGGGCGCGATGCAGTGGCGCAGGAGTTTCGCAACCACGGCGGCGCGGCCGCGGCAACGCTCGTTCGCGTCGTTCTGCAATGCTACTATCGCGACGACCGCGTGCTGCGCTCGCTCGGCCTCGAGCTGCGTGCACCGTTCCCGAGGGGCCATGTGCTCCCGGACGGCGACTGGTCGCTGCTCGATCCCGTCAAGGCAAGGGGCGGCACGCTGCGGCGACCGCCCTAGCCATCTGGGCAGTCCAGCCCGGCGTCCAGGGCAGGCACCTTGCGCAGGCGGGAACAGGCCACCATCTGTGTGAGCCTCAAGGGCTTCTACCATGCTGGATTTCACTTCAGATATCGTCGATGACGCGCCGTCATCGCGAACGACAGCGTCTGCTCCGGTCGATGACCGGACCCTGCTGGACGCCTATTCCAATGCCGTGATCGACGTGACCGACCGCGTCGGCCCCGCCGTCGTGCGTGTCGAGACCGGGCCAAAGACGCCGAACGGCCGCGGGCGCGGCGGGCTCGGCTCCGGCATCGTGATCTCGCCGGACGGGTTGGTGCTCACCAACAGCCATGTGGTTGGCGCCTCCAAGGAGATCAGGCTGCGCGACGTCGAGGGTAACGTGGGCGACGCCCGGGTGCTCGGCGTCGATCCTGATACGGACCTCGCGTTGTTGCGCGCCAACGGCGTACGCGACCTGCCTTATGCCGCGCTTGGCAATTCCAAGACGCTGCGGCGCGGCCAGCTCGTGATCGCAATCGGTAATCCGCTCGGTTTTGAATCGACCGTCACCGCCGGCGTGGTGTCGGCGCTCGGGCGCTCGATCCGCTCGGTCAGCGGCCGCACCATCGAGGACGTGATCCAGACCGACGCCGCGCTCAATCCCGGCAATTCCGGCGGACCGCTGGTGTCGTCAAATGCCGAGGTGATCGGCATCAACACGGCCATCATCAATGGTGCGCAAGGCATCTGCTTCGCCGTCGCCAGCAACACCGCGCAATTCGTGCTGTCGGAAATCATCCGCCACGGCTACGTCCGCCGCGCCTTTATCGGCGTCGCCGGACAGACCGCGCCGGTCCCGAGGCGGCACGCGGTGCTGGCCGGCGTCGAGAACAAGATGGGCGCACTCTTGATGCAGATCGAGCCGGATGGACCTGCGGCGAAAGCGGGTCTGCTGCCCGGTGACGTCGTGATCAAGCTCGATGGCGTCGACATCAACGGCGTCGACGATCTGATCCGCGTGCTCGACCGCGACCGCATCGGCCGCAGCCTCGCCATGGACGTGCTGCGGCTCGGCCGCCTCCGGGCGATCGATATCGATCCGATCGAGCGCAAGCCGGCCCGCTAGCGTGGGTGCCCTCGGGCGAGGTATGACGGTGCCATGCCTTGTCCTCGGAAACCCGCCGCATGATGCCGGCGCATGAGACCTACGACGTCATTGTCATCGGCGCTGGCGCCGGTGGCATGACGGCTGCGGCGGTCGCCGCCACCGAAGGTCTGCGCGTGCTCATGATCGAGAAGACCGCCTTTGTCGGCGGCACCACGGCGTGGTCCGACGGCATGGTGTGGATTCCCGCCAATCCAAAGATGAAAGAGGCAGGGCTGTCTGACAGCATTACGGATGCCGTTCGCTATCTGTCGAGCACGGTGCCGGAGCCGGCCAATGCCGGCTTGCGCGCTGCCTTCCTCGCCCGCGGGCCGGAGGCGGTCGCCTGGCTCGAGGCCAACACCGAAGTGCGCCTTCAACCGTTAAAGGCCTGTCCGGATCATTATCCGGAGCGGCTGGGCGCGACGTCGGCCGGGCGTGTGCTCGAGCCGGTCGTCTTCGACGGCACGCGGCTGGGCGCGCATTTCGCGCGACTGCGCGCGCCGATGCCGGAGTCGACGATATTCGGCGGGATGATGGTCGATCGACGTGACATCCTGCATCTGCGCCGGGCCGGAAAATCGCTGCGCTCGACCTTGCGCGCGGCGCGGCTCGTTTCCGGATACGCGCTGCAGCGGCTGCGCAGCCCGCGGGGAACGACGCTGCATCTCGGCAATGCGCTCGCGGCGCGGCTCTATGCCTCGCTGCTGACGCGGCGGGTCGAGATCCCCTTCAGCGCCGACGTCGAGGATCTGTCGGTGCAGGGCGATGGCGTCAGCGGTGTGGTGATCCGCCATGGCTCACGTGACCGGTGGATTGCGGCGCGCCGCGGCGTGGTGGTCGCAACTGGCGGCTTCTCGCACGATGCAACCCTGCGCAAGCGCTGCTTCCCGCCTGCTGCTGGATTTGTCTCGGCAACGAACACGTCAGCCAGGGGGGATGGTCTTCGCCTCGCGACGGCAGTGGGCGCTGCGCTCAACGTCGACGCGACGAGCCCGGCCTACTGGGTGCCCGTCTCGCTGTTCCGTCGCGCCGACGGTAGCCGCGGCGTGTTTCCGCACACGGTCACCGATCGCGCCAAGCCCGGCGTGATCGCTGTCAACGCTGCCGGCCGCCGCTTCGTCAACGAGGCGCTGTCCTACCATGAGTTCGTGCTCGCGATGCTACGCGATGGCAGTGACGAACCGGACCGTCCGTTCTATCTGGTCTGCGATCGCCAGTTCCTGTGGACCTACGGCCTTGGTCGCATCAAGCCGTTCATGCGCAATTTCCGGCGCCATGTGGCGAACGGCGAGTTGATCGAGGCGCCCGACATCGCACAGCTCGCGGCGAAGACCGGCATCAAGCCGACCGTGCTCGCAGCGACGATTGCGAGCTACAATTCCGATGCGAAGGAGGGGCGCGATCCCGAGTTCGGTCGCGGCAGCACCATCTATCAGCGGCATCTCGGTGATACCAGCCACAAGCCCAATCCATGCGTCGCGCCGATCCTTGAGGCACCCTTCTTCGCGCTGCGAATTTACCCCGCCGATCTCGGCACGGCGATCGGCATGAAGGTCGATGCGCAGGCGCGCGTGCTGCGCCAGGACGGCACGCCGATTGCGGGGCTTTACGCCTGCGGCAATGACATGGGCTCGATCATGAACTGAACTGTCCGGCGCCGGGGATCATGCTCGGGCCGGCGTTGACGTTCGGGTATATCGCGGGACGGCATTTGGCCGAGGGGGTGGTGACCCTGCCAAGTGCCGCGAAGGCAAGGGCTTCTCGCAATGATGCGCGGAGGGCGGGCGAGCCCTAACTATTACTCCGCGGCCGCCGCAAACCGGCTGTTCTCCAGCTCTGCTTCCAGCCGCGCCTTCTCCGCCGCAGCCAGCTTGATGTTGGCTTCCTTGACGTGGCCGAAGCCGCGGATCGTCTCTGGCACGCGGGCGAGCCGCGCCAGCAGCGGAATCTGCTCGGGCTTCAGCCCAACGATCCGCCGATCGATCATCTCAAGGTAATCCGCGACCAATTTCCGCTCGCTGCGGCGCTCCTCGGTGCGGCCGAACGGGTCGAACGCCCCGCCGCGCAAGAACTTCAGCTTTGCTAGAATGCGGAAGGCGTGGATCATCCAGCCGCCGAACTCCTGCTTCTGAAGCCGGCCATTCGTCTTGTCGCGCCTCGCAAAAATCGGCGGAGCGAGATGGTACTTCAACGTGAAATCGCCGTCGAATTTCTCCGACACCTTTTTGGCGAAGCTGCCGTCGGTATAGAGCCGCGCGACCTCGTATTCATCCTTGTAAGACATCAGCTTGAACAGGTTCTTCGCCACCGCCTCGGTCAGCTCCGTGGACGCAGGCGAGGCGGCGCTCTCCGCCTTCCGGACCTTGGCAACGGCCGCGAGATAGCGGTCCGCGTAGGCCTTGTCCTGATAGCCGGTCAGAAATTCCGCGCGCGTCGCGATGATGTCGTCGAGCGACGGGGTCGAAACGGAGGCGCGGCTCTTGAACTGGAGCACGCTGCGCACGCGCGACATGTCGTGGGCGGCGAGGCGGCCCCAGGTGAAGGCGAGCTTGTTCATCTCGATCGCGGCGCCGTTGACCTCGATGGCGCGGAGCAGGGCCTCCAGCGAGAGCGGGATCGCGCCCTTCTGGAAGGCGAAGCCGAGCATGAATGGATTGGTCGCGATGCTGTCGCCCATCAGCGCCGCGGCAATGCCTGTCGCGTCGATGATGTCGAGGTTCTTGTCGCCGACGGCGTCGCGCAGCACGGCCTGCATCGCGCCCATCTCGAAATCGATGTCTGGATTTTGCACGAAGCTCGCCGTCGGCTGGAGGTCGGCGTTGACATAGGCCCTGGTCACGCCACGCTCGGCGCGGCTCAGCGCCGTCGGGCCGGCCGAGACGATCATGTCGCAGCCGAGGATGACGTCGGCGCCGCCGGTGGTGATGCGGACCGCCGAAATATCCTCCGGCTTCCGCGCGATGCGGACATGGCTCATCACCGCGCCGTTCTTCTGCGACAGACCAGTGAAGTCCAGCGCCGAACAGCCGAGGCCGTCGACATGGGCGGCCATGCCGAGCAGGGCGCCGATGGTGATGACGCCGGTGCCGCCGATACCGGTGACCAGGATGTTGTAGGGTTCGTCAAGCTCACGCGCCGGCGGCAGCGGCAGGTCCGCGAAGAGCTGCCCGGAATCGACCGCCGAACTCTTCATGCGCTTGAGCGAGCCGCCATGCACGGTGACAAAGCTCGGGCAAAAGCCTTCGACGCAGGAAAAGTCCTTGTTGCAGTTCGACTGGTCGATCTGCCGCTTGCGGCCGAACTGAGTCTCCAGCGGTTGCACAGAGACGCAGTTGGACGCCTGCGAGCAATCGCCGCAGCCCTCGCAAACGAGCTCGTTGATGAAGGCGCGCTTGGCGGGATCGGGATAGAGCCCGCGCTTGCGGCGCCGGCGCTTTTCGGCGGCGCAGGTCTGGTCGTAGATCACGACCGTCAGGCCCTTGATATCGCGCAGCTCGCGCTGCACGGCATCGAGCTCGCGGCGGTGATGGATGGTCGCGCCTTGCGGGAAGTAGTTGCCCTCAGGGTATTTGGTCGGGTCGTCCGAGACGATCGCGAGCCGCTTGACGCCCTCCGCCCAGACCTGATGCGCGATCTGCGCAACGTTGAAGGCGCCCTCGGCCGGCTGGCCCCCGGTCATCGCGACCGCGTCGTTGTACAGAATCTTGTAGGTGATGTTGATGCCGGCGGCCGATGCCGCGCGCAGCGCCAGCAGGCCGGAATGAGTGTAGGTGCCGTCGCCGAGGTTTTGAAAGATATGCTTCTCGGTGGTGAAGGGCGACTGGCCGATCCAGTTCACGCCCTCGGCGCCCATATGCGAGATCAGATCGGTGCGGCGGGTCGGCATGCTCAGGGCCATGGCGTGGCAGCCGATGCCGGCCATGGCGCGACTTCCCTCGGGCACGCGGGTCGAGGAATTGTGCGGGCAGCCGGAGCAGAAGAAGGGCGTACGCGCGAGCTTGATCTGCGTGCCGGTGGTGACGGGATTGTCGAACGCTTCGAGCCGGGCGAGGCGCTGCTCCAGCACCGGGCTGTGATGCCCGAGCTTGCGCAGCCGCGCGACCAGCGCACCGGCGACAATCGTCGGCGTCAGTTCGCCTTCGCCCGGGAGCAGCGGCGCACCACTTTCGTCGCGCTTGCCTGTGACCGTCGGACGCTTTGAGGCATCGATATTGTAGAGGATGCGCATCAGCTGGTCTTCGATGAAGCCGCGCTTCTCCTCGACCACGAGCACGTCCTGGAGCCCTTCGGCAAAACGCTTGGCACCGCTTTCCTCCAGCGGCCAGGTCAGCGCGACCTTGTAGATGCGCAAGCCCAGATCCCGCGCATCCTTGTCGGTAATGCCTAACTCAGCGAGTGCCTGGCGCAGATCGAGATAGGCCTTGCCAGTCGCGATAATGCCGAGCCGCGCCGGCTTGGAATCGAGCACGATGCGGTCGAGCTGGTTGGCGCGGGCAAAGGCCTGCACCGCCGCCATCTTCGGGCCGAACAGGCGCTTCTCCGCCTCCAGCGGCGGATCGGGCCAGCGGATGTTGAGGCCGCCCGGCGGCATCTCGAAATCGTCCGGGAGCACGATCTTGATACGTTCAGGGTCGCTGTCAATCGATGCGGAGCTCTCGACGGTCTCGCTGATCGCCTTGAAGCCGACCCAGCAGCCGGAGAAGCGCGATAGCGCAAAGCCGTAGAGGCCGAGATCGAGGTAATCCTGCAGCGTGGCCGGATTGATCACGGGGATCATTGCCGCCGCGAACACCTGCTCGCTCTGATGCGCCAGCGTCGAGGACTGGCAGCCATGGTCGTCCCCGGCGAGCGCCAGTACGCCGCCATTGAGCGAGGTTCCGGCTGCGTTGGCATGCTTGAGCGCATCGACGGACCGGTCCACGCCGGGGCCCTTGCCGTACCAGATGCCGAACACGCCATCGACCTTGGCGCCCGGAAACAGCCCGACCTGCTGGCTGCCCCAGACGGCGGTCGCAGCCAGGTCCTCGTTCAGGCCGGGGACGAAAGCGATGTCGTGCTGCTCGAGGTGCGACTTGGCGCGCCACAGCGCGTGGTCGTACATGCCGAGCGGGGAACCGCGATAACCCGAGATGAAGCCGCCGGTGTTGAGCCCCTGGAGCCGGTCGCGTTCGCGCTGCAACATGGGCAAGCGGACCAGGGCCTGGGTGCCGGACAGGAAGATCCGTTTCGATTCGAGCCGGTATTTGTCGTCCAGCTCGACCTGCAACAGCGTCATTTCAGGCGTCCTTGTCGTCGTGTCCGGGAGGAATTTTGCGCCGCGGAAAGAGGGGGCGACTTGCGAAGCGGGTGCTGGCACTCAAAAGCATGGGGCACCGAAGTCAATATCGCTGGCCGCATCGGTGGCGGGCCTGCTAGTCATGGCTGCCCGTGGAGGAGCCCATGACTGCAAGTGCGTTCAAGACTGAGATCACGGAGACCGCCGAGGCCCTGATCGGGCCGTGGCGCCAGCCGCGCCAGATGCTGCACGAGCAAGTCTACGATGCGCATGCCTCCATCCACGACGATGCCACCGCGCAGAAGCTCGGCTTCAAGGGGGGCACCATCGAAGGGCCGACGCATTTCAGCCAGTTTGCGCCGCTCGGTGCGCGTCTCTGGGGCCAGGCGTGGTTTGAGAGCGGCTGTCTCTCCGCGCATTATCGCAGCGTCTGCTATGAGGGCGAGGAGGTGCAGGCGATCCTGTCAAAGCCTTTGTCCGGAACGAGCCAGTGCCAGATCCAGATGGTGAAGCGCGACGGCACCGAGGTGCTGCGGGGCACGGCGTCGGTCGGCGATCCCGGCATTGCCACAGCGCTCGAGGCGCGCCTGACCGAACTCAAGCCGCTCGTCGATCCCGTGATCCTGCGCGACGTCAAGGTGGCGCAGACCAGCACGCGACAGACGGTGCGGATGGCGTTCGATCAGAACATGGGCGACCTCTATCCGTTTTCGCTGCGGCAGAAGCTCGCTGTCATCACCGAGAGCTCGGCCTATTATTCGGGCGCCGAAAATCCGTGGGGGCAGGCCATCATTCCGATGGAGATGCTGAGCGTGCTGTTCCAGTACCGCTCCAAGGACGATCCGTTGCCGGCGAAGGGGCCGGCCGTCGGCTTGTTCGCCGACCAGGAGATCCGGCTCGTGGGGGGACCGCTTTTCGTCGGCGAGGAGTACGAGGTGGAGCGCGAGGTGGTCGCGCTGTCCGGCAGCCGCCGCACCGAGAGCGCGTGGGTCAAGACACGCGTGTTCGACAAGGCAGGCACAATGGTCGCGACGATGCTGCTCAACATGGCGACACTGAAGGACTCCTATGCGCGGTATGAGGAGGAGTATCGACAGCTGTATGGAGATACTGGCCGCTAAGAAGTGCGCCTCACGGCCGCTCATCGTTTGAGCAAATGCACGTCGCAAAAGCCGACGCACAGGGAATAAGCAGACGTCGATCTCTGGCGTAACCTTCTGAGTGCGCAGCGATTTCCCTTGTCTCCCTGACGCTCCCGCGATTGTACACAATGGCACGGCGCTTGCAGAACTCCTGAGACAGAGAGTTCTCGCGGGGCCTCGTCATGTTGAACTCAACCAAGCCGACACTGGGCGTCATCAGCGCCGAGCCCGAGCCGATCAAGCTCGATTGGTTGTCGACGGCGCTTGTGATCATCGACATGCAGCGCGACTTCATGGAGCCCGGGGGCTTTGGCGAGACGCTTGGCAACGACGTCAGCCAGCTTGCGCGCGCGGTAAAGCCGATCGGTGCGGTGCTGAAGGCCGCGCGCGACACCGGCATGCTGGTGATCCACACGCGCGAGGGCCATTTGCCTGACCTCTCCGACGCGCCTCCTGCAAAGGTCGAGCGCGGCGCGCCGTCGTTGCGCATCGGCGATCCCGGTCCGATGGGCCGCATTCTCATTCGCGGTGAAGCCGGTCACGACATCATCCCCGAGCTTTATCCGCTCGACAGTGAGGTCGTGATCGACAAGCCCGGCAAGGGCGCGTTCTACGCCACCGAGCTGACAGACGTGCTCGAGAAATACGGCATCGAGAACTTGCTGGTGTGCGGTGTCACCACAGAGGTATGCGTCAACACCACTGTGCGCGAGGCCAATGATCGCGGCTATCGCTGCGTCGTCATTTCGGACGGCTGCGCGTCCTACTTCCCCGAATTCCACGAGATGGGCCTGAAGATGATCAAGGCCCAGGGCGGCATCTTCGGCTGGGTCGCAGACTCGGCCGCAGTTCTGGAGGCGATGAAGACTTCGACCACATAGGGGTATGACCATGAGCACGTTTACGGGGACGGCCGCCAAATCTGAGATCAACAAGTCCGAGTTCAAGCCGGCACTTTGGACATCGGGTGACTGGAACGCGTTTTTCGGCTTCGGCACCAACATCCTCGTCAACATGCTGGTGCTCACGGGCCTGCTCCGCTTCGTCCTGAAAATGCCTGATAGTCTCGTGTTCGGCCGTATCCTGCCCGCGCTGGGGCTGATGATGTGCCTCTCCACCTTCTACTACGCATACCTCGCCTACCGGCTCGCGCAGAAGACCGGCCGCAGCGATGTCTGCGCGCTGCCGTCCGGCGTCAGCGTGCCGCACATGTTCATTGTCACCTTCGTGATCATGCTGCCTGTTACCCTGAAGACCGGCGACCCGCTCAAGGGCTGGTCGGCGGGTCTGGTCTGGGTATTCTTCCAGAGCTTCATCCTGATGATCGGCGGTTTTATCGCACCGTTCATACGCAAGATCACGCCACGCGCGGCGCTGCTCGGCACGCTTGCAGGCGTCTCGCTCACCTTCATTGCGATGCGCCCGGCGCTCGAGATGTACATGACTCCGCAGATCGGTCTGGTCTGCTTCGCCATCATTCTGGTGAGCTGGTTCGGCGGCGTGAAATATCCGAAGAGCGTTCCGGCCGGTCTGATCGCGATCGTGGTCGGCATGATCATCGCATGGGGCTCGAACCTGTTCGGTCTCGGCCTCGGGGGATTGAGCGTCAAGGGCGTCGGTGATGCCTTCGCCAATTTCGGCTTCTCGGTGCCGATCCCTGCGGTGAACCATGTCTTCTCCGGCTTCGAATATCTCGGCGTCATCTTGGTGACCGCGATTCCCTTCGGCATCTATGATCTCGTCGAGGCCATGGACAACGTCGAGAGCGCGGAAGCCGCGGGGGACGAATATCCGACCACGCGTGTGCTGACCGCCGACGGCGTCGTCAGCCTGATCGGCTGCCTGATGGGCAATCCCTTCATCAACGCGGTCTATATCGGCCATCCCGGCTGGAAGGCGATGGGCGGCCGGATCGGCTATTCGGCCGCAACCGGCATCATGGTTGTGGTGCTGTCCTGGTTCGGTGTCATCTCGGTGCTGCTGGCCCTGGTGCCTGTCGTCGCGATCTCGCCGATCCTGCTCTATATCGGCATGTTGATGACCGCCCAGGCTTTCCAGACCACGCCGTCGAAGCACGCGCCCGCCGTGGCGCTGGCTTTCACGCCGCATCTCGCCGCATGGGCCAAGCTCCAGATCGACACCATGCTCGGCTCGACCGTGAATGCTGCGGCTACCGTCGGCGGCATGGCCGCCGACAAGGCCGCCGCAGTGAAGAGTGCAGCGATCGCCGCTCTGCCGCAGCAGGGCGTGTTCTATCACGGGCTCGAGGTCATGGGCGGCGGCTCCATCCTCGGCGGGCTCATTCTGGGTGCGATCGGCGTCTTCATCATCGAGCGTGACTTCGAAAAGGCGTCAGCCTTCGCGCTCGTCGGCGCGGTGCTGACCTATTTCGGCTTCATGCATGGTGAAGCTGTTGGCGTCGGTGGCGGCTTCGGCGTGACGCCCGCGGTGGCGTTCGCCTATGCCGTCATGGCAGCGGGCCTGTTCGCAGCCAGCAAGCTCGGCGCCACCGAACGCTATGCCGCGCCCCCGGAGATGCAGGCCGCACCGGCGGAGTAGGGTAGGCAAAACATAAAAAGCGGCCGGGCCATGTTTGATGGCCCGGCTGGTTTCATTTTCTAACCGCCCTTGACGGCGCCGGCCGTAAGCCCGGCCACGATCTGCCGCTGGGCGAACACCGTGAGCAACAGCACCGGGAGGGTGACGATCAGCGCGGCGGCGGCAAGCGGGCCCCAGCTCAGCTGGTCGAACGAGATCATGTTGTAGACGGCGACGGGCAGGGTGCGGGTCTCACGTCCGGCCAGCACGATGCCGAACACAAAATTGTTCCAGGAGAAGATCACCGCGAGAATGAAAGCGACCGCGATGCCGGGCTTGGCGATCGGCAGAGCGACATGCCGGAACACCTGCCAGCGCGTGGCGCCGTCGATCAGCGCGGCTTCTTCCAGCTCCAATGGGGTCGTCTCGAAATAGCCGATCATGATCCAGATCACGATCGGCACCGTCACCACGAGATGGATGATGATCTGCGGCACCAGCGTGCCGAGCAGTCCCAGCCATTGAAACAGCAGGAATAGCGGGATCAAATAGGACAGCCCGGGCGTGATGCGGGCGATCAGGATCACGATCGCGGATTTGTGGGCGGCCATGCGCGCGATACCATAGCCGGCGGGGACGCCGACCATCAGCGCGAGCGCGGTCGCGCTGCCGGTAACGATCAGGCTGTTGAAGAAATAGGTGACGAAGCGGTTGGAGGCGAGCACGTCAGCATAGTTCTTCCAGGCGAAATGCTCGGGGATGAACACCGGTGGGTAGGCCGCATTGTCGACCTCGAATTTCAGCGAGAGCGACACCATCCAGAGAAAGAACAGGATCGCCGGCGACACGATGACGAGTACCGCGAACCACAGGCTGATCTTGCCGATGATTTGACGTGGCGTCATGCGTCGCTCGCGATTTCGGTCCACAACATGCGTTGCCGGGCGTAGAGCATTACCGCAGCAAGCAGGACAATCAGCAGGAAGAATATGACCGCGATCGCCGAGCCATAGCCGAGATCGTAGTAGGTGAAGGCGACGCTATAGAGATAAATGTTGATCGTCTCCGACGCCGTGCCTGGTCCGCCCTGCGTGATCGCGAAGATGACGTCGAAACTTTTCACCGCGTCGATCATGCGGATCATGCCGGCGATGAACAGGAACGGCATGATCAGCGGCAACGTGATGAAGCGGAACACCTGCCAGAGATTGGCGCCATCGATCTGGGCGCTCTCATAGGGTTCGGTCGGGATCGCGGCCAGACCGCCGAGCACGATCAGCATTACGAGCGGCGTCCATTGCCAGGTTTCGACCAGCACCAGCGACGGAATGACGGTTGCCGGATGAAATACCCACAGCTGCGGGGGGAGTCCGACCAGCGACAGCAGGTAATTCAGTATGCCGAGCTGCGGGTGGAACATCATGGTCCAGACCAGGGCGATCGCCACCGGCGTCGCCATCATCGGCATGATGAAGATACCGCGCAGAAAACCGCGTCCGGCGAATTTCTGGTGAAACACCACGGCTGCGAATGTGCCGAACACGAGCGGCAACAGTACGGACAGCAGCGTGTAGACCAGCGTGTGTCCGATCGCCTCGATGAAGCGGGGATCGCTGGTCAATCGCAGATAGTTGGAGAATCCGACGAAGGTCGTCGGCGAGCCGACCTTCCATTCGTTCAGGCTCATCCAGATGGTGAACACCCACGGGAAGATGATGATCGCGAGCACGACGAGCAACGCCGGCACCACGAACGGCCAATAGGACGGCGGCCGCAGCTCCTTCTCCGGCCCGGCATCAGACCGTGCCGCGGCCGGAGTCGATTGTGTCAACGCACTCACGCCTTTTCGCTACGCTCCAGGATCGGACGAAATTGATCGTTCGCTTTCTTCAGCTCGGCGGCGGGATCGGCACCGGACAAGGTTGCGGTGAGCGCTGCGCCGACGATGTCGCGGAATTCGGCGACCGGGATCACGACGGGAAGACCAAGCTTGCTGATCTTGCTGGAATCGATCACCGACTGCAGCCAATCCTTGGGCATCTTCACACCCTGCTGCACCTCGGAATCACCGAGGATCGAGTTGCGGAACGGCACGCCGCCGCCGGCCTGCAACAACCGCGCACCCTGTTTCTTCGAGACGATCCATTGGCAGAGCAGATAGGCCGCTTCCTTGTTCTTGCTCGCAGCGGCAATGCCGACGCCGTCACCATAGGTGGCCGAATAGTGCCCCTTCGGGCCTGCAGGCACGACGGTGTAGCCGACTTTGCCGACCACGCGCGACGCAGCGGGATCCTCAAGCGGTGGGGCCCAGCCGACACCGTCGATCCACATCGCCGAACGCCCCTGCGTGAAAGAGGCCATCGACTCCATCCAGTTGAAGCCGGCGACGCCGGGTGGAGCAAATTTGGTTAGCAGGGTCTGGTACAGTTTCGTCGCCTCGACGGCTTCCGGCCCGTCGGTGAGGATGTTGCCCTTGCTGTCCAGGAATTCCCCACCGTAGTCCAGGAAGAAATTGCCCCACAACGCCATGTTGGCGTTGCGCAAACCCCGCCCGACGAATCCGTAGATTCCCTCCTTGGGGTCGGTGAGCTTTTCGGCGGCCGCGACCATCTCGTCGAGGGTCTTGGGGACGGCCACACCCTTCTTCTGGAAGAGCTCCTTGTTGTAGTAGAGGATGAAATAATCGACCGACCAGGGCAGCGACAGCATCTGGCCCTTGTCATTCTTGGCGTATTGCAGGCCGGCGGCCGAGAAATCGCTCTCGACGAGGTCGGGCGCCGTCAGCGTCGGGTCCTTCATGAAGGGCGTCATGTCGGCGAGCCAGCCGGCCTTCTCGAACTGCCGCTTCTGCACGTGATAGCTGAGATGGACGACGTCGAAGCTTGGTCGGCCGGAGGTGAGCTCGATGACGCATTTCTGGCGCTGCTGCTGCTCCGGGATCTGCTCGGATTCGACCTCGATACCGGTGAGCTCGGTGAATTCCTTGACGTATTTTTGCAGATTATCGCCGCGTGGGCCCTTGGCGAGGATCACCTCGAGCTTGGTCCCGGCATATTTCTTCCAGTTGACCTCGGCGCGCGCCGGCCATCCCGTCAGGCTGAGCGCGCCAGCTGCCGCGGTGCCGGTCAAAAGCGTACGGCGCGAGATTTTGTGGTCAGTCACCTTAATTCCTCCCTGTGACTCAATTTGGGGGGATACTAGCGACCGTTCGACGCCTGCCTAGCCCTAATTTGGGCGTTACGGTCGCACCGCCGGCGTTTCCATCGGCATTCCGCGGGCCCGCGACATCAGATGGAGTTCGAGCGCGACCAGCTCGGGCGCGCCGTAACGCCTCCGGCAAAGCTCAGTCTCGGAGCGTTGCAAGAAAGGCCAGGATGTCCTCGATCTCTGCGGCCGACAATATCGGTTTGCCCATGAAACCGCGTCCGACGCGGACGAGGCCGTCCGCACGGTAATAGGACGGCACGATGGTGTCCGGGTTGAAGCGCGAGGCGTCAACCATTCGAAGCCGCAACTGGCTGACCGTCCAGCGGTTCCCGGCGCCACTGAGATCCGGCGCGAGGTCGCCCTGGAAACGCGTTCCGGGAACGGGCCGGAATGGCAGCTGCGCAGCTGTGGTTCGATGGCGGACACCGCCTGGCCGATCACGGCGACGCCCTAGGCGGCGAGCCTGTCATATTCAAATTGCTGCGCTTCGATGTCACGCAGGCCCGCGATTACCTCGTTGCGCGCTTCCACTTTCGGCATCTCGTTGATGCGCATCGACTTGAAGGTGTCGAAGTTGGTTTGCTCGATGCGGCCGTCCTTCACGGTGCAGCCACCATGGAACAGCGCCGAGAGGCCATAGACGAAGGAGCCTGCGATCTGCCGCTCCACCTGGGCCGGATTGACGACGTAGCCGGGGTCGGTGGAGGCGACGATGCGAAGCACCTTGATCTTGTTGCCGTCCGCCACCGAGATTTCGGCGGCGCCGGCAACGTAGCTGCCATAACCCATGACCTGCGCGATGCCGCGATAGACGCCTTGCGGCGCCGGCACAGCGGCGCAATGTGTCCGCCAAACCGGAACCGTTCAGATCAAGAGTCTGAGGGGCAGCTAGCGAAGATTCTCGCATCTCCAGGAACGTTATGAAGCGGGCGGTGTCGTGTGCGCCCCGCCGTCCTACTTCACCGCCAGCCGCAGGAAGCTCATGACACTGCCGAGTGCGGCAAAGCCTGCGCCCAACGTCAGCGCCACGGTGGCGCCGTTGTGGCCCGCCATGGCAAAGCAGGCCGCGGCCAGCGCAGCACCGGTCGTCTGCCCCGTCAGTCGCGCAGTTGCGACGATGCCCGAGGCGCTGCCGCCGCGATGCGGTGGCGCGCTCGACATGATCGCCTTCATGTTCGGTGCCTGGAAGAAACCGAACCCCATGCCGCAGATCATGATCCGCCAGACGATGTCAGGGATGCTCGGGCTCGCGGGAAGCCATGCGAGCAGCGCCATGCCGAGGCCTAGCAGAATGAGACCGATGCCACCCAGCAGGCCAACCGGATGGCGATCAGAGAGGCGGCCCGCGATTGGCGCCATGATGCCAACCACCAGCGGCCACGGAGTCATGAAGAAGCCGGTCTCGACCTGCGAGCGTCCGAGCACGTCCTCGAAATAGAACGGCAGCGAGACGAAAGCGAGACCCTGCACCGCGAAGGAGCAGACCGCGGTCGCCGCCGACAGAGCAAACATCGGCCTGGCGAACAAGTCGATCGGCAGCATCGGCGCGGGATGATCGGCCTGACGCCGCGTCAGGATGAAGGCGAGTGCGAATGCCGTGACGAGCTCGACGGCCACGACGACCGGCGACATATCGTGCGCGGCGCTGCCGATGCCTGTAATGAACAGGCCGAGGCAGGCAGAAGCGAGCAGCGCGCCGAGGAAATCGAAGCCGTGATCGGCGCGCGGCGTGTTCGGCAGCATCGTGAAGCCGATGCCTGTTGCGACGAGGCCGAACGGGATATTGACCGCGAACAACCACGGCCATGGGCCGACCGCAAGGATCGCAGACGCAATCGAGGGACCGAAGGTGAAGGCGGTTGCGACCACCAGCGCATTGTGGCCGAAGCCGCGGCCCTGCATCCGGCCGGGATAGACGAAACGCACCAGCGCCGTGTTGACGCTCATGATGCCGCTGGCACCCAGGCCTTGCAGCGTCCGTGCGACCAGCAAACTGTCCAGCGACCACGCCACTGCGCAGAACAGCGAGGCGATGGTGAACAGCATGAGACCGCCGAGATAGATGCGCTGGTGCCCGACGATCTCGCCGAGCGCCCCGAGCGGCAGCAGCGTGGCCACCAGCGCGATCTGGTAGACGTTGACCACCCAGACCGACTGCTCCGGGCTGACATGCAGATTCGCGGCAATGGCGGGCAGCGCGATGTTGGCGATCGCGGTATCGAGCGAGGCCATCGCCAACGCCGTGAAGATCGCCGCGATCGCCCAGCGGCGCTGTTCGGCCGGCAGGCCATCGGCTTTGAGATGATCGGGCTCGCGCGCAGCGGCAGGTAACGTGATGGTCATGCCTTGCGCTTTGCTCCGGCGATCGGCGTCGATGATCTCTGGCGTGTACTACGCTTGCGGCGCCTTCCACAGGCATATGCTTGCATGCATTGTATGCGCAAAGGGCGCTGCGATCGCCGGGATATTGCAGGCCGCGTGAGCCGCGCGCTCGAAAACAACCCCATGCACCGTAGAAGGCCCCTTGATGGAGAAGGGGTTTTTCAGCCGGCTCGGTTGCGACCTCAGCGGCGCCGGACAAGTTGACACGTCGGGCAAAACACCGGCACGATGTCATCATGGCGGCAAAGCCAGCTCGTGCTGAGCGGCCACCCTCGCGACGCTAGTCGACGATGTTGTCGATATCCTCCGCCTTCAGGCGGGCGAGATTGTCCGTCATCTGCTGCAGCCGCTCGGGCGCGTGGCCTTGCCACTGCGTCACCTCGGCAATCACCCGCAGCGGATCGCGGGAGCGATAGGACTGCGTGGGATTGCCGGGAAACTTCTTGTCCGGCACGTTCGGATCGTCGACGATCGGCCCGGTCGGCTCCACGACGTAGATCCGCCCCGGTCCGCTGCCTGCGGCGAGCTCCGCGCCCCAGATCGCCGCGTCCAGCGTGGCCGTGAAATAAACCCAGGACAGCGGCTTGATGTCGGTGAAGTTGGAGGGATGGCCGACGACGATGAGGTCGCCGGGCTTCAAATCGGCGCGTGTGCCGTGGAAGAACGATTGCGCGAACATGGTTGGTGCGGATGACATGAATCGATCCTGGGCGGCTGTTGTTAGTTGCGGCGGATCTGCGCGCTCACGATGCGGCCGGGCGGGATGCAGTTGATGGTGATGCCGTGCTCGCCGATCTCGCCATCGCCCTATCCCTGCCTGCCACGAGGCATCTCCAGGACTCTCCGGAGCAGCGTGGGATGGCTGAGAACCGCGTGCAATTCAGATTTGTCGAGCCACGCGGCCGCATCCTCGAAGCTTTCGCATTCTTCGACCTTGGCGCGCGCCGTCGCCAGAGGCACATGGACAGGGCCGAACTTGCGGGGGCTCGCAAGCGAGAGCGAACCCAGGTGCTCGCCCAGCAACTCCGGATCCCGGCTGAGCTGGTGCAGGGCTTTGGTCGTTTCGATGGGCTCCGATGCGGCCAATTCATTCGCGCGGAGCACCACAGCGGGGGGATTGTTGGTTTCCGGCGTTGCAAAGACTCCGGGCGCCTTCAACCGCGACGACGTTATTATTCCCAGCGGAATTGCAAGCAGGAGACCCAGCACCACAGGCGACATCCAAAGCAGCAGCGGCAAGGAGACCGCATAGGCGCTGAGCGCAAGGACCAGGCCGCACAGGGTGGGCCCGGCGAACTTGCGATAGATCTCGCCGAGCGCAAGCTCTCCATCGCTTCGGCGCTGCACCTGCCATCCCGCGTCCCGCCCGACGAGAATTTCCACGACCGCCTTGCTCTGGAAGATCATCATGCACGGCGCGATCAGTGCCGCGAGAACAGTTTCGCAAAACACCCCCAGCAGCAGGCGAACGCTTCCGGCGAAACCCATGCGTCCCTCGCGATGGCCAATCACCAAGACATAGGCCAGCAGCTTGGGCAAGATCAGAAGTCCCATCGTCGCGGCAAAGACCCGGGCCGCGAGCACCGGGTCCTGTTGCGGCCAGGTGGGAAACAGACTGAATCCCTTCGGAAAGTATTCGGGGCGGATGAAGTGCGCCTGCAATGAGATGAGCAGGCCGAGCACCAGGAACAGAAGCCACAGCGGCGCGGTGAGATAAGAGCCGATGCCCGTCAGCAGATGCAGCCGCGACACCCAGTATAGCCCGCGCACCGGCAGGACCGCGAGGTGCTGCAGGTTACCCTGGCACCAGCGACGGTCTCTCCCCGCGAAGTCCAGCACCGACGGAGGGACCTCTTCGAAGCTGCCCCCAATGTTCGGTGCCATATAGATCCTCCAGCCGGCGCGGCGCATCAACGCAGCCTCGACAAAATCATGGCTGAGGATGTGGCCTCCGAAAGGCTTGCGGCCGCGCAGCTCCGGCAAGCCGGCCTCCGCAGCGAAGGCCCGCACGCGGATGATGGCGTTGTGGCCCCAGTAGTTGCTGTCGCCACCGTGCCACCAGGCGTTACCGGCTGCGACGATCGGGCCGTATACGCGCCCCGAGAACTGCTGCAGCCTGCTGAACAGCGTCCGCGCGTTGACGATGACCGGCTGCGTCTGGATCAGCGCGGCAAGGGGATCGGTTTCCATCGCGTGGACAAGGCGCACGATGGTATTGCCTTCCATCAGGCTGTCTGCGTCGAGAACGATCATGTGATCGTAGGCTGCGCCGAACCTGCTGACCCAGTCGGCGATGTTGCCGGATTTTCGTGCGGTATTGTCGGAGCGATGGCGGTAGTACAACCGATCCAGGCCGCAGGCGCGGCGCAGCTGGATGAAGGTCATCTCCTCGCAGATCCAGATGTCCGGGTCAGTCGTGTCGCTCAGCAGGAACCAGTCGAACTTTTCCCCATATCCCGTCTCGTCGACCGATTCATACATCGCGCGCAGTCGCGCCATGACATGATGCGGATCCTCATTATAGGTCGGGATCAGCATGGCCGTGCGCGACGTCACCGCTGACAGGGAGCCGGTGGTGTCGAGCGGCAATCCGGCAGGCCGACGCGTCAGCAGCGCGAAAAATCCGGCAAGCGCGGACATGAAGGAGAACGCGACCCAGGCGAGCAGCACGAGAAAAAGGCCGAGCAGCACCGCTTCGAGAAAGGTCACGCCACCCACTTCGACCACGTCGTACATGCCGTAGCCGCCGGCAGCCGTCAGCAAGGCCGTGCCGACGAAGATGAAGAGGCGTCGAACGATCAGGGCGGCCCCGGGACGAACCGGATCCCGGCCGGAGTCTGCCGCGCGGCCCAGTCGGCACGGCAACATCGGGAGCGGACTTTCGGGCGGCAGGAACGGGCTGCCGAGGGCGCTCCGCGGTGGCGGGAACTGCTTCACGGCGTCCATCGATAGATCCACACCTCGGAGACCGGCGCATCGCCCTGCGCCAGGAAGGCTCGCAGTTCGATCGCCGTCTGCCCCTTGACCGCACATTGAAAGCTCAGACGCCATCCGCCTGTCATGGGATTCGGTTGGGTGACGATGTTGCTGATCTCGGCCTTTTCAGCGGTCACCACGCCCTTGATGGTCTTGGGATCCACGCCTTTGAGTTGTTCGCCCATCAGTTCAAGGACAAACAGTTTGCTGTCGTCGCCCCGGCTGCCGATCCCGGTTCGCGTGAACCGCGCCAGCGCTTCGGGTTTCGGCGCGTCGGGCCCCCAGTGGAGCCGGTAGGTGAAGATGTGCTCGCTCTTGGCCATCAACGGCTGCTTGGGTTGCCAAAGCGCGGCGATGTTGTCGTGAACCTCCTCCTTGGTCGGAATTTCGAACAGTTTCACGGCACCTTCGCCCCAATCGCCGATCGGCTCGAACCAGAGGCTTGGGCGCTTTTCGAAGCTGGATTCGAGATCCTGATAGGCGGCGAAATTCCTCTCCCGCTGCATCAGGCCGAAGCCGCTTGGATTGCGATCGGCAAAGGTGCTGACCTGCAGATCGTGCGGATTGTTGAGCGGGCGCCAGAGCTGCTCACCCCTGCCGTTGAAGATCGCAAGTCCATCCGAATCGTGAACCGCCGGGCGGAAATCGTCAAAATCCTTGCGGTCGTTTGGCCCGAAGAAGAACATGCTGGTCATCGGCGCGAGTCCGGCATGCTCGACGTCGACCCGCGGATAGAGGGCCATCTCGACGTCAAAGACCGTGGTCTGGCCGGGTCGAATGGTGAACCGGTAGCCTGCCGCCGCGCTCTTGCTGTCCAACAGCGCATGCACCACGAGGGAGGAGGCATTGGGCGCGGGCTTTTCGAGCCAGAACGCCTTGAACACCGGAAACTCTTCGCCCTTGCTTTCGCCGGTATTGATCGCCAGCCCGCGCGCCGACAGGCCGTATGTCTGGCCCTTCGCGACGGCCCGAAAGTAGCTTGCGCCCAGGAATACGCAAACTTCGTCGTAGTAATCCGGCCGGTTGATGGGAGCGTGGACGCGGAATCCGGAAAAGCCGATGTCGAGATCCGGCCATTGCCCCAGGCCGTCCCCGAAAGAAAAGTCATCGCGCCGATAGGGAATCGGCATGACGCTTTTGTCCGCGACCTGGAAGATCTCGACCCTGTTCTTGTAGAAGAAGCCGCGATGAAAAAACTGCACCTCGAACGGCAGTTTCTCATCACGCCATAGCGCCTTCTCCGGCGCGAAACGAATGGACCGGTATTGGTCATAGTTGAGATTCGTCAGCGCATCCGGCAGCTTCTCGTCGGCAGGCGCGAACGGCTTGGCCGCAAGCGCGCGGGCAAGCTCGCGTACGTAGGAAGGACTGAAGGACGGGGTGGAGCCCGTCTCGGCCGCCATTGCACGCGGCAGTATAGTGACAGCTGAAACAGCAGCCGACGCGCGAAGAAGTTGACGGCGGTTCACGCTTGGATCTCCCCGGTTCGAACCAGGGGAGGAAACGACCCATGTTCCCCGGAGTTCCGCTTGGGCAACGTGGCGTGACAGCGATAATTTCGGCGGATGTTTGGGCGAATTCAGGGGCCGTCTTTGGATCCGATGCAGCCGCCCGTCTGCTCCATCAACAGATCAGGTTAAGCCAGCGATGTCGCGTGATGGGATGTCGGCGAGCCGCAGGGCTGCATCGGAATCAGCAGCCTCCTAGAACTGATACCGTCTCAACCCGCCATCCACCGGGATCACCGTTCCCGTGATGTAGCGCGCCACCGGTGACGCCAGAAACACGGCGAGCGCGGCGAGGTCTTCCGGCTCGCCCCAGTAGCCGACCGGAATCTCTTCCTCGGCAAAACGCTCGCGATAATCAGGCGCGTAGTTGCGGCGGATCTGCTCGCTCATGATTCGGCCGGGCGGGATGCAGTTGATGGTGATGCCGTGCTCGCCGATCTCGCGCGACAGGCCCTTGGCCCAGGCGTGCACCGCGGCCTTCGCGGCGAACGCGGCGTTGAGGCCTTCCGGCTCGGACTTGCCGGTGATGTTGACGATGCGGCCCCATTTGCGTTCGATCATCTGCGGCAGCAGCGCATGCGCGATGCGGCGGTAGCTGGTGAAATTCAGCGCGATGGCCTCGTCCCATTTGCTGTCGGGCGCATCGATGGGGAGGGGACGGCTGCCGCCGGCATTGTTGATGAGGATGTCGACATGGCCGAGCTCCCTCAGCGCGAAAGCGGAAATCTTCTCCGCCGCGTCTGTCGCCATCACATCCTGCTCGAACGGCGTGATCAGCCCACCGCCGACCTCCTTCACCAGCTCGGCGAGCAGGTCGGTGCGGCGCGCCACGCCCACCACGCGGACGCCTTCGGCAGCGAGGCCCTTGGCGATGGCGCGGCCGATGCCGATGCTGGCGCCGGTGACAACAGCGGTTTTCGATTTCAGCCCGAGATCCATGGTGACACGCTCTCTTGATCGGTTCTTGCTTCTTGCTTTCGCTTCCCGCCCGTCCTGCAGCTCTAGCGAATTGCCTGAGCGGGACGAGCAGTGGTAACCAAGTCGCCTCGCGAAGGAAACACCAAAAAGAAAAGGCTCGACCAATGGTCTGGGATCCGCAGCAATATCTGAAATTCTCCGGTCACCGGCTCCGGCCCGCGGTCGACCTGCTGATGCGCATTCCCGACATCGGCCCGCGCACGGTCGCCGATCTCGGCGCCGGCGCCGGCAACGTCACAAAACTGATCAAGGAGCGCTGGCCGTCCGCTGCGGTCACGGCTGTCGAGGGCTCGGCCGAGATGGTCGCTGCCGGGCGCAAAGCCGCGCCTGATGTGGAATGGTCACATGAAGACCTCGGCCATTGGCATCCCGCGAAGCGATATGACGTCGTCTATTCCAATGCCGCACTGCACTGGCTGCCCCATCACGCGGCGCTCTTCCCTTCGGTGATGGAGAAGGTCGCGCCCGGCGGCATGCTGGCAGTGCAGATGCCACGCAACTTCCTGGCGCCATCGCACGTGCTGATCGGCGAGACGGCCCTGAACGGGCCATGGCGGTCCAAGGTCGAGCACCTCGTCACGCCGCCGCCGGTGGAGGGGCCCGCCTTCTATCACGATGTACTCGCACCGCTGTCTGCGAATATCGACATCTGGGAGACCGAATATCTCCAGGTGCTCGAAGGCGACAATCCCGTGAAGGAATGGACCAAGGGCACCTGGCTGACGCGTTATCTCGACGTGCTCGAGGGCGCCGAGAAGATCGAGTTTGAAGCGGCCTACGGGATGCGGGTCGCGAAGGCCTATCCGAAGAACGAGGCGGGGCAGACGCTATTTCCGTTCCGGCGCCTGTTCATGGTCGCCCAGCGCAAGGGTTAACGCGCTTCGGCGATGCGACATAAGCGCTCGCTTCACCAACCGGAAGCCGGCCCCGGGTTGCGCATGCGATTGCCGCCGAGATAGCCTCGGTGCGGCATGGCACCGCCGCGGCAAATTGGGCTTAGGTCTAGTTGTTCGGGGTGCCGATTGCTGCCACTACTGACCTGCAAAACAAAAAAAGAACCTGGTTTCCAGGGTTGTTGGGGAGGTCCTTCATGCGCAAATTGCTCTTTGCGGTCGCTGCGGCCGCGTTCGCTTTGGCTCCGGCTGTTGCCCAGGCCCAGAGCCCGATCATCATCAAGTTCAGCCACGTCGTCGCCAATGATACGCCGAAAGGCAAGGGCGCACTGAAGTTCAAGGAGCTCGCCGAGAAGTATACGGACGGCAAGGTCAAGGTCGAAGTTTATCCGAACTCCTCGCTCTACAAGGACAAGGAGGAGATCGAGGCGCTCCAGCTCGGCTCGGTGCAGATGCTCGCGCCTTCGACTGCGAAATTCGCCCCGCTCGGTATCAAGGAGTTCGAGGCACTCGACCTGCCCTGGCTGTTCAAGGACGAAGCGACCTACTCCGCCGCGATGAAGGGCACGGTCGGCAAGTGGTTGTTCCAGAAGCTGGAGACCAAGGGCATCACCGGGCTCGCCTATTGGGACAATGGCTTCCACATGGTGTCGTCGAACCGACCGCTGATCAAGCCGGAGGATTTCAAGGGCCTGAAATTCCGGATATCCGGGTCCAAGATCGCGGACCAGTATTTCCGCATCCTCGGCGCGATCCCGCAGATCATGGCATTCTCCGAAGTCTACCAGGCGCTGCAGACCGGCGTGGTCGACGGCTGCGAGAACACCGCGTCGAACTATCTGACGCAGAAATTCTACGAGGTGCAGAAGGACATCACCGTGTCCTATCACGCGCATCTGCAATACGCTGTCATCGTCAATTCGAAATTCTGGTCCGGATTGCCGCCTGATATCCGCACCCAGCTCGAGAAGGCCATGGCGGACGCCACCGACTACACCAACCAGATCGCGCACCAGGAGAACGATGATGCGCTGGCCGAGATCAAGAAAACCGGCAAGACGCAGCTGCATTATCTGAGCGACGCGGACCGCAAGGCATGGCAGGAAGCGATGCAGCCGACTTATAAATGGGCAAAAGGCCGCGTCGGGCAGGAAGTGCTCGATGTCATTGCCAAGGAACTCGACGTCAAGATGAACTGACGCGCCTTCGTGGAGAACAGTACCAACGGTCGGGAGTGAAGGCTCCCGACCGTTTCGTATCGATAGGGGGATTCTGATTTGCTGCGCGTGCTCAACCAGCTGCTCAACCATCTCGAAGAATGGTTGATCGCGACGCTCATTGCGGCTGCAACCGGACTGATCTTCATTGCGGTCGTGCACCGTTACGGTGCGGGCGAATCGATCAATCTGTCGCGATGGGCCGCCGCTCACGGGCTGACCTGGCTGGCATCGGCGTCGATGGCCGTGTTCACCTTCATGTCCGAGCTGGATCTGTCCTGGGCGCAGGAACTCTGCATCTACATGTTCATCTGGATGGCGAAGTTCGGCGCGGCCTATGGCGTGCGAACCGGCATCCACGTCGGCGTCGATCTGCTCGTCAACCGATTGCCCGAACATTCGCGCAAGCATGTCATCCTGTTCTCGCTGCTGTGCGGCGCGCTCTTCACCGGCATGATCGCCGCCTTCGGCGCCTCCTTCGTGCGAGAGATGTTCCATACCGGGCAGCAGTCCAACGATCTGGAAGCACCGATGTGGTTCGTCTATCTGGCGATCCCGCTCGGCTCCGGATTGATGTGCTTCCGTTTCCTCCAGGTCTCATGGTCCTACTTCCGGACCGGCGAGCTGCCGCATCACGACGAGACCCACGTCGAGGGCGTGGAGGCCGATGTCTCTCCGGCGCTGCATCCGCAGCCCGCCGGCGCCGCAACCAGAGCGGCTTCGCGAAAAGTCTCGCCGCTCGGCGTGATCCTGATCCTGGCGCCGGTCCTGATTTTCGCGATGTGCCTGGCCGAGAAGTTCGGCGTGTTCGCACTGCCGCAATGGATGCGCGCTGCAACGGTGTTCGGGCTCCTGATCTCGCTGATGCTGACCGGCATCCCGGTCTCGATCGCGCTCGGTCTCACCGTCATGACGTTCCTGTTCACGCTGACCGCGGTTCCGATCGAAGCCGTCTCGATGAAGCTGTTCACGGGCATCGAAGGCTTCGAGATCATGGCCATCCCGTTCTTCATCCTCGCCGGCAACTTCCTCACCCATGGCGGCGTGGCCCGGCGCATGATCAATTTCGCGACCTCGCTGATCGGTCATTGGCACGGCGGCCTTGGGCTCGCCGGCATCGTCGCCTGCGCGATGTTCGCCCTGGTCTGCGGCTCGAGCGTGGCCACCGTCGCTGCGATCGGCGCCATCGTGCTGCCCGAGATGGTCCGCCACGGCTATCCCATGCGCTTCGGCGCCGGCATCATCACCGTCGCCGGCTCGCTCGGCATCCTGATGCTGCCGTCGATCCCGAAGATCGTCTACGCGGTGTCCACCAACACCTCGATCGGCGCGCTGTTCGTCGCAGGCCTGTTGCCCGGCATCCTGCTGACGGCGATGCTGTGCATCGTCACCTGGTGGCTCGCGCGAACGCGCGACTATCCGCGATTGAAGAAGGCGACCTGGGGCGAGACCATCCGTGCCTTCCGCGAGAGCGTCTGGGGATTGATGCTGGTCGTCATCATCATCGGCGGCATCTACAGCGGCCTGTTCACCGCAACCGAGGCCGCCGCGATGGCCGCGGTCTATTCCTTCATCATCGCGGTGTTCGTCTACAAGGCGATCGGCATGAAGGACGTGCCGCGGGTGCTGCTGCGCGCCGCCAACACCAGCGCGATGCTGCTCTACATCGTCACCAACGCGGTGCTGTTCTCCTTCGTGCTCGCCAACGAGAACCTCCCGACGATCCTTGCGGACTGGATCGCGGCGCAAAATCTCGGCTGGGTCGGCTTCCTGCTGGTCGTCAACGTGCTGCTGCTGCTCGCCGGCAACTTCATGGAGCCGAACTCGATCATCCTGATCATGGCGCCGATCCTGGCGCCGGCGGCCAAGAAGCTCGGCATCGACCTCGTCCATTTCGGCATCGTCATGGACGTCAACATGGAGGTCGGCCTCTGCCATCCGCCTGTCGGCCTGAACCTCTACGTCGCCTCGATGATCGCACGCATGCGCATCACGGATCTCGCAGGCGCGGTGATGCCGTGGCTGCTCACCATGCTCGGCTTCCTCGTCATCGTGACCTACTGGCCCGATCTGACGCTGTGGCTGCCGCGGGTGCTGGGGATGCATTGAGGCTTCAAGCGACCGGCGGAGCCGGCCGTTGGCTGTTGGAACCGATGCACGAATGGGTTTAGATGGCTGCAACCTGAGCAGGGGAGGAGCCAGCCGATGACCGAGATCTCCAGCAGCGAGCCGAAGGGCGCAACGCCGTCCGTCATTGCGCAGCATCAGGCGGTGCTGAATGCGCTGCCGTTTTCCGATACGCGGGATTTCGACGACGCTGCGCGCGGCTTTCTCGGCACGATCGAGCATGCGAAGATCGTGAACAGGCAGGGACGGACGGTCTGGAGCCTCGAGCCTTATGGCTTTTTGTCTACGGATCAGGCGCCGCCGACCGTCAATCCCAGCCTGTGGCGGCAGTCACGGCTCAACATGCAGCACGGGTTGTTCGAGGTGGTACCGGGCGTCTACCAGGTGCGCGGGCTCGACATTGCCAACATGACGCTGATCGAGGGCGACAGCGGCGTCATCGTCGTGGACACCCTGACCTCGATCGAAGGCGCGCGCGCCGCGCTCGATCTCTATTACAAGCACCGCGGCATGAGGCCGGTCGCAGCCGTGATCTTCACCCACACCCACACCGATCACTGGGGCGGCGCGCGCGGCGTGCTGGAAGCGGATGCGCTCGCCAGTGCCAGCGTGCCCATCATCGCCCCTGATCTGTTCATGGAGCACGCCGTCTCCGAGAACATCATCGCGGGTCCCGCGATGCTGCGCCGGGCGCAATACCAGTTCGGACCGTTCCTCGCCAAAGGCGTGCGCGGCCATGTCGATTGCGGCCTCGGCAAGACCATGGCCGCGGGCACGGTCGCGCTGCTGCGCCCGACCGATCTGATCATGGCGACCGGCGACAAGCGCGTGATCGACGGTGTCGCGTTCGAATTCCAGATGGCGCCCAACAGCGAAGCGCCTGCGGAGATGCACTTCTTCCTGCCGCGATACAAGCTGTTGAACCTCGCCGAGAACTGCACGCATAATTTCCACAATCTGCTGCCGTTCCGCGGCGCCGATGTGCGCGATGCGCTGGCGTGGTCGAAGTACCTCAACGAAGCCCTGCATCTCTGGGGCGGCAAGGCCGAGGCGATGTGCGGCCAGCATCACTGGCCGGTGTGGGGGCGCGAGCGCATCGACACCATGATCCGCGAGCAGCGCGACCTCTACAAATTCACGCATGACCAGACCATTCGCCTGATGAATCACGGCCTGAATGCCGCCGAGATCGCCGAGGCGATCCGGTTGCCTGGCAGCCTCGACGGTGCCTGGCACGGCCGCGGCTATTACGGTCACGTCAGGCACAATGTGAAAGCGATCTACCAGAAATATCTCGGCTGGTACGACGCCAATCCGGTCAACCTCGATCCGCTGCCGCCGGTCGAGTCCGGCAAGAAATATGTCGAGTATATGGGCGGCGCGGATGCGATCCTCTCGCGTGCGCGCGCGGATTTCGACAAGGGCGAATTCCGCTTCGTGGCGCAGGCGCTCGGCCATCTCGTCTTCGCTGAGCCGGACAATGCGGCGGCGCGCGCACTGCTCGCCGACACGCTGGAGCAGCTCGGCTATGCCGCCGAGAGCTCGACCTGGCGCAACGCCTATCTGTTCGGCGCCCAGGAGCTCCGCCAAGGCATGCCCCGGACGCCGCCCCGCGCACCGATGCCGCGGGAGACGCTGGCCGCTCTTCGCACCTCACAGCTCTGGGACGTGCTCGGCATCCGCCTCAACGGACCGAAGGCGGAAGGCAAGCACATCGTGCTGAACTGGCGCTTTTCGGATACCGGCGAGACGTTCGTGCTCAACCTCGAAAACAGCGCGCTGACTTACACCGAAGGTGTGCAGGCCGGAAACGCCGATGCCAGCTTCACGCTCGCGCGGGCGACGCTGGACGAGGTGATCGCAAAGCTGACGAGCTTTCCGGAAGCGGTCGCCGACGGCAAGGTCAAGCTGTCGGGCAATCCGATGAAGCTCGCCGAGCTCATGGGACTGATGGACGAATTTCCGCGGATGTTCGAGATCGTGGAGCCGAAGCGGTCGGTGGTGGTGTAGGTCGACGCGACGCGCCGCATCCTCCGTCGTTGCGAGGATCCCGCGACAAAATTGCGGAGCAATTTGCGCCGGTGCGATGAAGCCGGTCGCTGGAGCAGGCCCAAAATGTCGATGACCGGGACGAGCCCGGCCACGACGCAAATCGCCTTCGAAAGGCCTGCTACTCCGCGCTGCTCACCAGCTTGATCCGCGGCGCCTGGGCCTCGGTCAGGCTACGATAGGCCGCGAGATAGTCCAGCGCCATGCGCCGCGCCGTGAAGCGCCGCTCGAACTGCTTGCGGATGGCAGAGCGGTCCAATTGCGCGAGACGGCCGACGACGCCGGCGGCGCTGAGGATGTCCTCGACGACGAAACCGGTGAGGCCTTCGTCGATGATCTCGGGCACCGAACCGCGGTTGAAGGCGACCACCGGCGTGCCGCAGGCCATGGCTTCGATCATCACGAGACCAAACGGCTCCGGCCAGTCGATCGGCAGCAGCAGGCCGAGCGCACCGCTCAAGAAGTCCGACTTCTCATGGTCGCCGATCTCGCCGATGAAATCCACCAGCGGATTGCCTGCGATCATCGGCTTGATCAGCTCGTCATAATAGTCCTGGTCGGCGCGGTCGACCTTGGCCGCGATCTTGAGCGGAATGCCGCAATGCATCGCGATCTTGATGGCGCGGTCGACGCCCTTCTCCGGCGCGATGCGGCCGAGCACGGCGAGATATTCCTGTTTCGCCGGCTTCGGCGTCAGCAAACGCTCCGGCAGCCCATGATGAATCGTCGACACCCAATTGGCCTGTGGCACCGGCCGCCGCTGTGCGTTCGAGATCGAGATCACCGGCATCTTGGAGAAGGTGTTGAAAACAGGCTGATGCTCCGGCAGGTCGAGCCGTCCGTGCAGCGTGGTCAGGAACGGCGTCGGCTGCCGGTAGAACAGCGACCACGGATAATAGTCGAGATGGAAATGGACGAAGTCGAACTCCTCGTCGTCACATTTCTGCCGCACGTGCTCCAGCAGCACCATGTGGAGCGCATTGGGATCGCGCACGGAACCGTCGAGGCGTAACGCCCGCGGCCATAATGCATCGAGTTTTGCCGAGGTCTGCGAGTCGCCGCTGGCGAACAGGGTGACGTCGTGTCCGAGGGCAACCAACTCTTCCGTCAACCAATGCACCACCCGCTCGGTGCCGCCATACAGCTTGGGTGGAACAGCCTCCGTCAACGGAGCTACCTGCGCGATGCGCATCTCACCATCTCCTCTGCGATCATGAACGTTGAAACCCCCGCCGTGTCTCGGCACCGGCATGCCGACAAGGGAACGTTCCCGCAGTTGCGAAGTTCCTTTTCTCAAACGTTACTTATTCGATCGCGCGTGTCTCGATGCTGCCATCTGATCTTCTCAGATCGTCCGCATCCGCATGTCGTGATGAGCTTGCCCGGGAACCGAGGCGAACTGGTCGATGTTTCAGTCGATCAGCAGAACAGTTGAATCATCACGACGGGGTCGGTGTCACATGGATCATCTTTCTGGATATGCGCGCAGGCCATTTGCCTTTGTGTTGCGCTACCTGCGACGTCGATGGGCGTCGCATCTGGTGATCCTCGGCGCCGTCGCCGCGGCCGTTGCCTGTTCCGTGGGCACGCAGTACGGCGTCAAATCTCTCGTCGACAGCTTGTCTGCGGGCACTTCGCATGGCGGCAGCGTATGGCTGGCATTCATTTTGCTCATGTCGCTGATCGCCGCCGACAATTTTCTGTGGCGGATCGCGAGCTGGACCGCGAGCTTCACGTTCGTCCGGGTCACGGGCGATTTACGCCGTGACATATTCCGTCATCTGACCGGTCACGCACCGAGTTATTTCTCTGACCGCATGCCGGGGATGCTGACGAGCCGCATTACGGCCACTTCCAACGCCGTGTTCACCGTCGAGAACATGTTCGTCTGGAATGTGTTGCCGCCTTGCATCGCAACGGTGGCGGCCATTGCGCTGATTGGAACCGTGAGTCCCTATATGGCGCTCGGCCTGATCGTGATCGCCGGTGGCATGGTATTCGCGATGTTCCGTCTGGCCGCAGCCGGCAAACCGCTCCATGACGATTTCGCCGACAAGGCCGCCGTCGTCGACGGCGAGATGATCGACGTCATCAGCAACATGCCCCTGGTCCGCGCATTCTGCGGCATCGGCCACGAGCATGAGCGGTTCGACGCTACCGTCAACCGGGAACTCACCGCACGCAGCCGCAGTCTGCGCTATCTCGAGAAGCTGCGATTGACGCATGCAGCCATCACGGTCGTGCTGACGGTGGCGCTGATGGCCTGGGCCATCGTGCTCTGGCAGGACGGCGAGGCGACGACCGGCGACGTCGTGCTGGTCTGCACGCTCGGCCTCTCGATTCTGAATGCCACGCGCGACCTCGCCGTGGCGCTGGTCGACGTGACCCAGCATGTCGCCCGACTGACCGAGGCGATCGCGACGTTGCTCGTTCCGCACGAGTTGCGCGATCATCCCGCGGCCGGGCCCCTGGTCAAGACCGGCGCGGCGATCGCGTTCAACAATGTCACGTTCGGTTACCCCGGGGCGGAGAAGATCTTCGAGCGGTTCAGCCTGCGGCTGCAGCCTGGCCAGCGCGTCGGACTGGTCGGCCAGTCCGGCGGCGGCAAGTCGACCCTGTTCACGCTGCTGCAGCGGTTCTACGACGTGGACGAGGGCAGCGTGACGATCGACGGCCAGGACATCTCCATGGTGACGCAGCAGAGCCTGCGCGAAGCGATCTCCGTGGTGCCGCAGGATATTTCCCTGTTCCATCGCTCCATCAGAGAGAACATCCGCTACGGCCGGCCCAATGCGACCGACGACGAGGTGCTGCGGGCGGCAATTGCAGCGCGCTGCGATTTCATCGACAGCCTGCCGGAAGGTCTCGACACCATGGTCGGCGACCGCGGTGTCAAGATGTCCGGCGGCCAGCGCCAGCGCATCGCGATCGCGCGCGCCTTCGTGAAGGACGCCCCGATCCTGCTGCTTGACGAGGCGACGGCTGCGCTCGACAGTGAGTCCGAGGAAGCCATCCGCGAGGCGCTGACGCGGCTGATGCGGGGGCGCACCGTGATCGCGATTGCGCACCGCCTGGCGACCTTGCGCAATTTCGACCGGGTGATCGTGCTCAAGCACGGCAAGATCATCGAGGACGGCGCGCCTGACCGTCTGATGCAGGCTCATGGTCCGTACCGTGAACTGGTGACGCAGGAAATGAGCCGGCTCGCGAAGTTCGCCGCGTAAACCCAACAGTCGCGTTTGCGTTGGTCGCGTTCGAAAAACAAGCCGCAGGGGAGCAGCTCATGGCAGCCGAAGCCGCAACCAAGATCAAATCCGTGCCGCAGGCGATGGAGCCCGTCGCGGAACAGCCGTTCTACATTCCGATGACCGGTCCCGCCGCGCGACCGCGGCGGTCGCTCAAGCACGACGACACCTTCATCGTGCTGGACAGCCACGGAGACATCGGCGCTTCCGCCGGCGGCCCGGATGGCCTGTTCAACCACGACACGCGCTATCTGGCGCGGCTGGAGCTCGTGCTCGACGATCTCCAGCCGTTGCTGCTCGGGTCGAACCTGCGCGACGACAATTCGGGATTGACCGTCGATCTCACCAACCCCGATATCTATCGCGAGGGCCGGATCGTCCTGCAAAAAGATCTGCTGCACATCGTGCGCACGATCTTTCTGTGGCGCGGCACGGCCTATCAACGCATCGGGCTGCAGAACCACGGCGAGCAGGCGGCAGCCTTCGAGCTCACGCTGCTGTTCGACAACGACTTTGCCGATCTGTTCGAAGTGCGCGGCGAGCGGCGGGCGCGGCGCGGCACCGGCACCAGCAAGCTGCTCGGGCCGACCGACGTGCTGTTCGAGTATCGTGGTCTCGACGATGCCGAGCGCACCACCGGCTTGCATTTCGATCCGCGTCCGACGCGGCTTTCGGTCAATGCCGCGACCTGGCAGCTCGAGCTGGAGCCGCATGAGTCGAAATCGCTGTTCGTGGCGGCGTCCTGCAACCGTCCCGTCGGGGAGAAGCCGGCGCGCTTCTTCAGGGGACTGCTGGCGCATCGCCGCGAGATGCGGCAGTCCACGATCGGCACGGCCAGCATCGAGACCTCCAACAACATCTTCAACGAGGTGCTGTGCCAGGCCATGGCCGACCTCAACATGCTGATGACCGCGACGCCGCAGGGGCGTTATCCCTATGCCGGCATTCCCTGGTACTCGACGACCTTCGGCCGCGATGGCCTGATCACCGCGCTGCAGATGCTGTGGGTCGATCCCCGCGTCGCCAAGGGTGTGCTGCGGCGGCTCGCGCATTTCCAGGCCAAGGCCGCCGATCCGTCAGCGGATGCTGCACCAGGAAAGATCCTGCACGAGATGCGCGGCGGCGAAATGGCCGCGCTGGGCGAAGTGCCGTTCTCGCAATATTACGGCAGCGTCGATTCGACGGCCTTGTTCGTCATGCTTGCCGGACGTTACTTCGAGCGCACCGGCGACGAGAAGACATTGGTCGAGCTATGGCCCGCGATCGAGGCGGGGCTCGCCTGGATCGATGGACCAGGCGACCCCGATCATGACGGCTTCGTCGAATACCAGCGCGCCACCGAAAAGGGCCTCGCCAACCAGGGCTGGAAGGATTCCTACGACGCGATCTTCCATGCCGACGGCAAGCTGGCCGAAGGCAATATCGCGCTCGCCGAAGTCCAGGGCTACGTTTACGCGGCCAAGCAACTCGCCGCGCGATGCGCACTGCGGCTCGGCAAGCCTGACGTCGCCAGGAAGCTCGAGACGGAGGCCAAGGCGCTGGCAGAGCGGTTCGAGAAGGCGTTCTGGTGCGAGGAACTCGGCACCTATGCGCTCGCGCTCGACGGCCAGAAGCAGCGGTGCGAGGTCCGGACCTCGAATGCCGGTCAGGTGCTGTTCAGCGGGATGATCCGCGAGGACCGCGCCCGTCGCGTTGCCGCCGATCTGATGCAGCCGCACTTCTTCTCGGGCTGGGGCATTCGCACGGTCGCGCGCGGCGAGGTGCGCTACAACCCGATGTCGTACCATGACGGATCGGTCTGGCCGCACGACAACGCGCTGATCGCGCTCGGGCTTGCCCATTACGGTCTCAAGCACTCGGTCGCGCATGTCTTCAAGGGCCTGTTCGACGCCGCGACCTACATGGATCTGCGCCGCCTGCCCGAATTGTTCTGCGGCTTCCGCCGCGAGAAACGGCGCGGGCCGACACTCTACCCGGTGGCCTGCGCGCCGCAGGCCTGGGCCAGTGCGACGCCGTTCACGCTTCTGGAGGCCGCGCTCGGCATCGAGTTCGACGTCGCACGCTGCGAGATACGCCTCCGCAATCCGCATCTGCCGGCATTCTTGAACGAGGTCATCTTGCGCGATCTGCGGCTGGGCGAGTCCAGCGTCGATTTGCGCGTCAGCCGCCATGGCCATGACGTGGCGCTGGAGGTGCTGCGTACGCGCGGCCAGATCCAGGTGTCGATCGTGCTGGCGCGCTAGCGGCGCGTCGCAAGGAGGAGTTCATGCGCACCGCCGGGTGGTTGGCTTTGAGCGCGGCGCTGGTCGCGGGAATGACGGTTACGGTATCGCGGGCCGCCGAGGAGCCGCCTGCGGCCACAAGCGAGGCGAAGGCGCCGACGCCGGTGCAGCCGCCGGCCTCGGTCGTGCCGGTGACGCCGAAGGATGCCGCGCCGCCGCCGTCTGTGACCATTATTGGCGCCAGCGATGCCCACGGCGTGCTTGGCCGCGACGTGCGCAGCGCCGCGGACGAGGATATGGGACGCATCGTCGACGTCATCGTCGATCGCGAGGGTCATGTCCGTGCCGCCGTGATCGATTTCGGCGGCTTCCTCGGCGTCGGAAGTCGCAAGATCGTGGTCGACTGGAATGCGCTTCGTTTCGGCAAGATAGCCAACAAGAAGGACAGCATCACGCTGGAATTGACCAAGGCCCAGGTCGCGGCCGCGCCGGAGTACAAGGAAGACACGCCGATGGTCGTGCTGGGAGCGTCCGGCAGTCTTCAACCGCTGCAAGCCATCCAGTGAGGAGGGGGGAGGGCTGACCGCCTGTGCTCGTGTCGAGAAAGCCTGATCATGAAAAGCACCGGGGACGCGTTGAACAGGACAACGTCGCCGCGGCCGTGCTTGCGGGCATTCCGGCGCCGTCCCGCCGGAGTCTCCGGGGCCTTGACTGGTTCATCTTCTTTCTCGCCGATGTGCAGACCGGCTTCGGCCCCTTCATCGCAGTCTATCTGACCACGCAGAAATGGACCCAGGTCGAGATCGGACTCGTGCTCTCGATCGGCGGCATCGTCGGGCTGATCGGGCAGATGCCAGGCGGGGCCATCATCGATGCTGCGAAATCCGAGCGGCTGGTCGCAGGCCTTGCGATCGCGACCATCGGCTGCTGCGCGCTCGCTTATGCGGCGATGCCGATCTTCCCCGTCGTGGTGACCGCAGCCGCGCTGCATGCGGCGGCGAGTTGCGTGCTGGGGCCGGCGATTGCGGCCATCAGCCTGGGCCTGGTCGGCCCGCTCGCGATCGGTGAGCGGCTCGGCCGCAATGCGCGCTTCGCCTCGCTCGGAAACGGCGTCGCGGCCGCGGTCATGGGCACCGCCGGCTATCTGCTCTCGAGCCGTTCGGTGTTCCTGGTCACCTTCGTGCTCGCGATTCCGACCTTGATCGCGCTGTCGCGCATCCGCGAGGAGGAGGTCGACATCGCCCGGTGTCACGGCGAGATGCCGCGCGAGGCGCCTGTTCCCGGCGACACCAATGTCTGGCATCTGGTCAGACAGCGGCCGCTCATCGTCTTTGCGCTCAGCGTCCTGCTGCTGCAGCTTGCCAACGCCTCGATGATGCCACTGATGGCAAGCGCGGTGACGGCGCGTTCGAGCCAGTGGGCGACGGTGCTGGTTGCTTTCTGCATCGTCGTGCCCCAGGCGATCGTGGCGCTGCTGTCACCTTCGGTCGGGCGCAAGGCGCAGCTCTGGGGTCGGCGGCCGCTGCTGTTGATCGGGCTCGGCGCGCTGACGATTCGCGGCCTGCTGTTCGCGACGGTGCGCGATCCGTATCTGCTGGTGCTGGTGCAGGTGTTCGACGGGTTCACGGCCGCGGTGTTCGCGGTGATGATACCGCTTGTTGTGGCTGATATCGCCTTTGGCAGCGGGCACTTCAATCTGGCGCAGGGCATCGTGGGCACGGCGACCGGCATCGGTGCGTCATTGAGCACCGCGCTCGGCGGCTATGTCAGCGACAAGTTCGGCAATGCCACCGCCTTCTTGGGGCTCGCGGGCATCGCGGCGGCCGGGCTTTTGCTGATCCTTTTCGTCATGCCGGAGACGCGGCGCATGGGGATCGCGACAAAAGAAATGGCCGGCTGAGCCAGGTCAGCCGGCGCTGGTCTCGCGGGTTCGGTGAAATATCAGGTCTCCAAGACCGGTCACGTCGGAAGCGCTCACATTTCCGCACCCCCTCCCGGACCATGTTTGCTGGACGGCCGATGGTCCTCGGGCGTAACAATGCCTGAGGATATTGCGTAAGGCTCTCAGGAGCGGGAGTGCGACAGGCATGCAGGCAAATGCCGGGGTGTGCAGGCCCAACAACCTGCCGGGCCAGATCGTCCTGGTGCTGCAAGGGGGCGGCGCACTCGGCGCCTATCAGGCGGGCGTCTACCAGGCCCTCTCGAGGCGGGGATCGAGCCCGACTGGGTGATCGGCACCTCGATCGGCGCCATCAATGCGAGCCTGATCGCAGGCAATACGCCTGGAAATCGGCTCGCGCGCCTGAGGGAATTCTGGAAACGGATGGAGCAGAGGCCGGCCTGGCCTCTACCGACGGGCATTCCCGGCCTCGACGACATGCTTGCATGTTGGTCGACCATCGCCCGCGGCATTGCCGGCTTCTTCCAGCCCAATCCGCTGGCGCATGCCGGCTGGTCCTTCCCGCTCGGGGCCGATCGCGCAGGCTATTATTCGACGGCGCCGCTGGAGAGCACGCTGCGCGAACTCGTCGATTTCGGCCTCGCCAATCGCGGCGCGCCGCGCCTGACGGTTGGTGCTGCGCATGTCGGCTCCAGCCGGATGCGTTATTTCGACAGCCGAGATGACGAGCTGACGGTGAAGCACGTGATGGCCTCGGGCGCGCTGCCGCCGGCGTTTCCGGCGGTGCGTATCGATGGCGAGCTCTATTGGGATGGTGGCATCCTGTCGAACTCACCGACGGAAGCCGTGTTCGACGACAATCCGCGCAGGGATTCGCTGATCTTCTCGGTGCATTTGTGGAATCCCGCCGGCGCCGAGCCGACCACGATGGGAGAGGTGCTGACCCGCCACAAGGACGTGCAATATTCCAGCCGGATTGCGAGCCAGATCGAGCGCCAGCAGCAGGCTCATCGGCTGCGCCACGTCATCAACCAGCTTGCGGCGCGATTGCCCGAGGGCGAGCGCAATGATCCCGCGGTGAGGGAGTTGATCGGCTATGGCTGTTCGACGCGCATGCATGTGGTCCGAATGCTGGCCCCGCAGCTCGACCGCGAGACCCACACCAAGGACATCGACTTCAGCCCGTCCGGCATCATGCAGCGCTGGGACGCCGGCTATGCGCATACGAGGTCGGTGCTGGCGCGCGCGCCGTGGATCGGCGAATTCGATCCGCTGTCGGGCGTGGTGCTGCACGAGTACATCGACGAGATGAAGCTGGCCGCGGAATAGCGTCCGCTTCATCGAATTGCCACAGGCCGTGCGGATTGTCGTGGCCGATCCGCCGTCGCGAGGCTCTGCAAGTGGTATCCGCGAACGATCTGGAAGCGGCTCTCGATCGGGTCTGCGCTCACGCGGCAGGGCCGGTGCCGGGCGTGTTCGGTCCTGACACGATGACCTGGCGGATCGATCGGGAGGCCGTGATCTTCCTCGGCGCCGGTCGTGCGCTGCTGCTGCAACTCTCGCATCCCTGGGTCGCCGCTGCCATCGCCGAGCATTCCAACACCTTTGCCGATCCGATCGGCCGCTTCCATCGCACCTTCGACATCGTCTTCGCCATGGTGTTCGGGTCGCTCGATCGGGCCATGCTGTCGTCGCGGCAGTTGCACCGGCGCCACGCCATGATAGTCGGCGAGATTCCGGAGACCGTTGGCCCATTCGCGGCCGGCTCGCGTTACTGCGCCAACGACATCCCGTCGCTGCGCTGGGTTCACGCGACGCTGGTCGAGACCGCGCTGATGGCGCACGATCTGGTCCTGCCGCCGTTCTCGGCCGAGGAGCGCGAGCGCTATTGGGTCGAGAGCCGGACGTTTGGCGCCTTGTTCGGATTGACGCCGAATGATCTACCCGCCGACTGGTCCGGCTTCGCAGCGTACACCGCAGCGATGACGCGGTCGGACACGCTGACCGTCAGCCCGGCCGCGCGGGAGATCGCCGCGCAGATTTTTGGCGGCGCGCGACCGTGGTTGCGGCCGCCGCGATGGTACGGCGCGCTGACGGCAAGCCTCTTGCCGGAACGCCTGCGAGCAGGTTTTGGATTTGAGCTCGACCCGCGCGACAAGAGGGCAGCCGACAACGCGCTGCGGTGGATCAAGCGTGTCTATCCGAAATTGCCGGATCGGCTGCGTTACGTCGGCCCGTATCAGGAAGCGCAGGCGCGCCTGCGAGGCGAGGCTCAGCCCGACTGGATGACACGTTGCCTGAACCGCGCCTGGATCGGCCGGCCGCAAATGGATGTGCGCGGGAAGGAGTGAGGGTTTTCGCGCTCAGCTCCGTCGTCCTGAGGTGCGAGTGGCGCGATGCAAAGCATCGCGCCGGGAGCCTCGAAGGATGTACGGCGCCGCTGTTGTAACCGGGCCGTCGCCCTTCGAGGGTTGCCGAAGAGGCGAGCACCTTCAGGGTGACGGTGAGGGATAAGCGCTCGCAACGGAGCGTGCGGAGGCGCCTCGGGCCGGCCTCACACCGTCGCCAGTTTCCGATACAGCTTGCTATAGCTTCCTGCCGAGATGCTCCACGAGAACGAGCGGCCCATGGCGCTGCGGCGCATGGTGTCGAGCTGATCTTGCGTCATGAAAGCCTCGAAGGCGCGACGGACGCCGCCCAGGAAGGATTCGTGTGAGGGTTTTTTGAACAGGAAGCCGGTCTCGCCGTCGGTGATGGTTTCGGCCAGGCCACCGGTCTGGTGGCCGATCGGCAGCGAGCCGAAGCGTTGCGCATACATCTGGCTGAGTCCGCATGGCTCGAAGCGCGACGGCATCAGCGTAAAATCGCTGCCGGCAAAAATGCGGCGCGCGTGGGCGTCGTTGAAGCCGATAGTGACGCCGATCGCGTCGGGGCGGCGGCGATGGGCCTCAACCAGCGCCTGCTCGAGAGCGGGCTCGCCGGAGCCGGTGACGACGATCTGCCCGCCGGCGTCGACAATCTCGTCTGCGGCCGACAGCACGAGGTCGATCCCCTTCTGGTGCACGAGACGCGCGACGATCGCGAACATCGGCCCGCGCGAGACCGCGAGCCCGAACTGCTTGCGCACATAATCCGCATTGGCTTGCTTGCCGACCCAGTCGCCGGCGCCGAATTGCTGTGCGAGTTGGGCGCAGGAGCGCGGGTCCCAGCTCTCGTCGATGCCGTTGAGGATGCCGGTCAGTTCGGCCGCATCGGAACGGACGCGCAGCAGGCCTTCCAGGCCGCAGCCGAATTCCGCCGTGGTGATCTCGCGGGCGTAGGTGCCGCTGACGGTAGTGAGGTGGGAGGCATAGACCAGCCCTGCCTTGAGGAAGGAGAGCTGGTCGTAGAACTCGACGCCGTCGATGTGGAATGAGCTTTCGGGGACACCGATCCGGCGCAGCGACTCCTTCGGGAAGAGACCCTGATAGGCGAGATTATGGATGGTCAGGACCGACGGCAGATTGCTGCCGCGCCAGGCGAGATAGGCCGGCACGAGCGAAGCCTGCCAGTCATTGGCATGGATCAGGTCTGCTGCCCAATTCTTGTCCAGTTTGCCCATGGCAAGCTCGGCGGCAGCCGAGGCAAAACGCGCGAAACGGATATCGTTATCAGGCCAGTCGCGTCCGGACTCGTCGCCGTAGGGGTTGCCGGGCCGGTCGTAGAGCTGTGAGCACAACAGCACATAGACCGGCATTCCGTCCTTGGTCGCGGCCCGGCCGAGCGAGCAGGCCGGCATCTCCGCAAACGCCGGACAGCGGCCAACGACCTGAATATGCGTGAGTTGTTCGATGATGTCGCGATAGCCGGGCAGCATGATCCGGATATCGGCGAAGGGGCGTAGCGCTCGGGGAAGGGCAGCAGAGACGGCACCGAGTCCGCCGACGCGGACGAAGTCGTCCATCTCTGTCGTGACGAATAAGACCCTCAAGAACAAATGCCCCCTGCTGATCCCGATTGCTGCTATGCAAGATCGGGTCCAGTTGTCCCAAGCCCCCCACGAGACGCATCGGTTCGGTAAAGACTTTCCTACTCAGCCGCCGCCCTTTAGGGTCGGGCGACAACGACGGGGAACATCGATGGTTCCTACGGGGACACAAGGGGAGACGTGGCCGGCATGCAGCCAGCAGATAGGCATGAGGGGACGACGACAAAGCCCTTTGCGGGCCTCAGGGTCCTGGATTTTTCGACCACCATCGCCGGCCCCCACTGCGCCCGGATGCTGGCAGACATGGGCGCCGAGGTCATCAAGATCGAGACCGATGGCGGAGAGACGATGCGGACCCGGCCCCCGCTGCGCAACGGCTGCAGCACCGTGTTCGGCCAGCTGAATGTCGGCAAGAAGAGCGTGGTGCTCGATCTCAAGTCCGAGGACGGACGAGAGGCGGCGCGCCGGCTGGCGGCGACTTCAGACATCCTGGTCGAGAATTTTCGCCCGGGCGTGATGCGCCGCCTGCGGCTCGATTACGACAGCCTGCGTTCGGCCAACGAGAGGCTGATCTACTGCTCGATCTCCGGCTACGGCCAGAGCGGTCCGTCCGCCGAGCTGCCGGCCTATGCGCCGGTGATTCATGCCGCCTCGGGCTACGACATGGCGCATCTCGCCTACCAGCCCGGCCGTAACAGGCCGGACTATTGCGGCATCTACCATGCCGACGTCGTCACCGGCACCTACGGCTTTGGCGCGATCGCCTCCGCGCTCTACCAGCGCACGGCGACCGGGCTCGGCCAGCACATCGACGTCTCCATGCTTGAATCGATGCTGACGCTGACGGTGATCGAATTGCAGAGCTCGCAATTCGCGGTGAAGCCGCCGCCGCGCCCGATGTTCGGCCCGACCGAGACCGCCAGCGGTTTTGTCATGATCACGGTCGCCAGCGAGAAGACGTTCCGGGCCCTGATGGGCGTAATCGGCCGGCCCGAATGGATCTCCGATCCACGCTTCTCTTCCTATGCCTCGCGGCGCGAGAACTGGGCCGACATGATGGACGGCGTCGAAGCGTGGTCGCGACAACTGTCGACCGACACATGTCTTGTCGCGCTGAGCGCAGCCGGCGTGCCGGCCTCGGCCTATCGCACCATCAAGGAAGCCCTTGATGATCCGCAGCTCGCGCACCGGCAGGCACTCTCATCGGTGGAGGATGGAGGCGGCGCGTTCAGGGTGATCAATCTGCCATTCCGAATGACGGGAGCCGACACCACGCCAGGCAAGACCATGGCCGAGCTCGGTGAGCATACGCGCGCACTGCGCGAGGAGATCGGCCTCCGCGAGGCCCCGTCAGTTTAAGCGGCGCGGCTAACGGGTTTGTCTCGTTCCACCAGCCATGGCATGGTGGTAGCGATAACGAGAAGCATGCCGGGAGGATTCCGATGAAGAGTTTCAAGGTCGCCGATTTCAAGGCGCCGCTGCAGGAGTTCGACGAGGCGACGCCGCAACCTTCGGGCACGCAGGTCCTGATCAAGGTGAAGGCCGCCGGCGTCTGCCACAGCGATCTCCACATCTGGGAAGGCGGCTACGATCTCGGCCATGGCCGCAAGCCGCTGTCGCTGAAGGAACGCGGCATCAATTTGCCGCTGACCATGGGGCATGAAACCGTCGGCGAGGTGCTGGCGTTCGGTCCGGACGTGAAGCCGACCGATCAAGGCGAGCTCAGGCTCGGCGATACCGGCCTGGTCTATCCCTGGATCGGCTGCGGCAAATGCACGACGTGCCTGGCCGGTGACGAGAACATGTGCCTGACACCGCGCTCGCTCGGCGTCTATTGCGACGGCGGCTATTCCGATCACATGCTGGTGCCGCATCCGCGCTATCTGCTCAATCTCAAAGGGCTCGATCCGGCGTCGGCCGCGCCCTACGCCTGCTCGGGCGTCACCACCTACAGCGCGCTGAAGAAGGTCGAGCAGTACTTTGACACGCCCATCGTGATGTTCGGCGCCGGCGGCCTCGGCCTGATGGCGCTGTCGCTGCTGAAGGCAATGGGCGGCAAGGGCGCGATCGTGGTCGACATCGACGCCAAAAAGCGAGAAGCCGCCGAGAAGGCCGGCGCGCTTGCGACCGTCGATCCCAAGGCGGGCGATGCGCTGGAGCAACTGGCCAAGAAAGCGGGCGGGCCCATCCGCGCGGTGATCGACCTCGTCGGCAATGCCGCAACGACGCAGCTCGGCTTCGATTGCCTGACCAAAGGCGGCAAGCTCGTCATCGTCGGCCTGTTCGGCGGCGGCGCGACCTGGGCGCTGCCGCTGATCCCGATCAAGGCCGTGACGATCCAGGGCAGCTATGTCGGCAACCTGCGCGAGACCCAGGAGCTGCTCGACCTCGTCCGCGCCAAGAACGTCGCGCCGATCCCGGTGACGACGGCGCCGCTGAGCAAAGCCAACGATGCGCTATTGCAGCTGCAGCAGGGCGCAGTGGTCGGGCGCACCGTGCTGACGCCGTAATTGCGCACTCTCTCCTCCGTCATTGCGAGGAGCGAAGCGAAGAAGCAATCCAGAAATCCCTCCGCGGAGACAGTCTGGATTGCTTCGTCGCCAGCGAAAAATTGCTTCGCAATCTTGTCGCGGGCTCCTCGCAATGATGCTCGCTCCTTCCTCGAGGCCTCTTAAATGTCCGCAAACAACGCCTTCCACATTGCCGTGCTCGCCGGTGACGGCATCGGTCCCGAAGTCATGGCGCCCGCGCTCGAAGTCCTGCGCAAGATCGGGGCGAAGTCGGATTTGCGCTTCCGCTTCACCGAGGCGCCCGCCGGCGCCAACAATTATCTGGCGACCGGCAAGTCGATGCCTGACTCGACCATCAAGCTCTGCGAGGAGGCGGATGCTATCCTGCTCGGAGCCTGCGGCCTGCCGTCGGTGCGTTACCCCGACAATACCGAGATCGCGCCGCAGATCGAGCTGCGCTTCATCTTCGATCTCTATGCCGGCGTGCGGCCGGCGCGGCTGATACCCGGCGTGCCGAGCCCGATCGTCGGTGCCGACAAGCGCGGTATCGATCTCGTCGTGATCCGCGAATCCACCGAGGGCCTGTTCGCCTCGATGGGCAAAGGCGTCGTCACTCATGACGATGCGCGCGAGACCATGGTGATCACGCGCAAGACCTCGGAGCGCCTGTTCGACTTCTCGTTCCGCCTGGCCGAGCGGCGCAAGGCGCGCGGCAAGCAGGGCTCGCTTGCCTGCGTCGACAAGGCGAACGTGTTCAAGGCGTTCGCGTTCTTCCGCGGCATCTTCGACGAGATCGCGAAGAAACATCCTGGTGTGAAGACCGATCGGCTCTATGTCGACGCGTGCTCGGCGATGCTGGTCAAGCGTCCCTGGGATTTCGACGTGATGGTGATGGAGAACATGTTCGGCGACATCGTGTCCGACATCACCGCGAGCCTGATCGGTGGCCTCGGCATGGCACCCTCAGCCGACATCGGTGACACCTACGCCGTGTTCCAGCCGTGCCACGGCACCGCGCCCGACATCATGGGACAGGGCAAGGCCAATCCCACGGGGATGATCCTGTCGGCGGCGATGATGCTGGACTGGCTTGCCGACAAGCACGGCGTCGAGAGCGCGATGGAGGCGGGCGAAAGAATCGAGCGCGCGGTGGATCAGGTCTATGCCGACGGGCTCAAGCCGATGGAGTTTGGTGGCAGCAACGGCACGGCCGACATCACGAAGGCCGTGCTCGCGGCCCTGTAGCCGCCCCCGCGAGAGAAAGGGGCCTCGCGGCCCCTTCGTCGTTACCAGCGGCGCCAGTGGCGATGGCCCCAGCCCCACGGACGCGGGCCGTAGAAACGCCGAGGGGCGTAGAAGCCGTAGGCGCCGTAATAGTTCGGGCGCCACCAGCAGCGGCCCCATGGATTACAAACCCAGCGCACCTGATCGACATGGGCGGCCGGACCGCTGGCGACCTTGTCGGCCTGCGGAATGCCGTTCGGCATCGCCGCGAGCGCTTGTCCCGACGCCAGCGCCACGCTGCCGAGGGCAGCCAGACCAAGAACAGCCAATTTGAGTTTCATCGCGATCTCCCTCGTTGGTGCCGGGAGAACTTGCGGCAAATCAGTTGGTTGCAATCGCGGCGCTGTGCGGCGAGGAATTTAATCTTCGTGAATGAAGGTTCAGCTTCTCGGCGTCACTTCCCCGAAAACTGCGGCTTCCGCTTCTCCATGAAGGCCTGCCGGCCCTCGCGGAAATCGGTGCTGTCCATACATGCCGTGCCGATCGCCTTGATGGCGTCCATGTCGCGCGCGCTCTCGTCCTTCAGCACCTCGGCGATGGTGATCTTGGCCGCCTTGATCGCGAGCGGCGCGTTCTGCGAGATCGTGATGGCGATCGCCATGGTCTCGCCCCAGAGCTGGTCGTCCGGGATCACGCGTTCCACGAGACCGATGCGCAGCGCTTCCGTGGAATCGATGCGCATGCCCGTGTACATCAGGAGCCGTGCCCAGGACGGACCGACCAGCGACACCAGGTGCTTCAAGCCGTCATAGCCATAGGCGATGCCGAGCTTCGCAGCGGGAATGCCGAATTGGCTGTCGTGCGCCGATATCCTGATGTCGGCGAGCATCGCGAGCTGCATGCCGCCGCCGAGGCAAAAGCCCTGGATGCATGCGATCGTCGGCTTCGGGTAATCGGCGAGCAGCGCGCGCTGGGCGGCGCTGCGCTTGCCATACTCTTCGGAGGCTGCCGCGTTGTGCCTGACCTTCTCGAACTGGCTGATGTCGGCGCCTGACACGAACGCCTTCCCGCCGGCGCCACGCAGGATCACGACGCGCACCGCGTCGTCGTCGCGCAAGGCCGTCAGCGCTTCGCCAAATCCCTCCCACATCTCCAGCGACATCGCGTTGCGCTTGTCGGGATTGTTGAAGGTGATGATGCCGACGCCGTCGGTCACCTGCTTGAGGATCTTGCCGTCGGCGTGGGGAGTTTCTTGGGACAGATCAGGCATCGCGCGCTCGCTCCTCGGTTGGCGAGGCGTAATGTGCTGTCAGGCCGAGGCCCGGGTCAATCGTGGCGGGGATGCGGGCTTGCATCCGGCCGTGCCGCCATTGCATGCCTATTGCGGCATCCTATTGGGCCATGTGCGCGGTCAGCGGATGGTTGCCGGCATTGCTGAAGAACGCCGCTTCTTCGGCCGTCGCCTCCAGCAACTGCTCGTCCTGGTTATAGACGTCGTTGCGGAACTGGATGGTCTGGTCCTTGGTCATCCAGGCCGTCAGATAAATCCAGGTCACCGGCACCCTCCTGGCCATGGCGACCTCCTGATGCTGACCGGTCGCGATCTCGGCGTCGATCGCTGCGCGCGTCCATTTCGGCTGGTCCTTGAGCAGCCAGGCGGCGAGATCGCGCACATTGTCGACACGGGAGCAGCCGTGGGAATCGAAGCGGTAATCGTCGCTGAACAGGCTGCGCTGGTTGGTGTCGTGCATATAGACCGAGTACGAGTTCGGCATGTCGATCTTCACGGCGCCTAGCGCGTTGAAGCTGCCGTTCTGTTGGCGCACGGTGAAATTAGGCGTGTGCGTGCCCGACCAGTCGACCGAATGCGGATCGATCGGATTGTCGTGGCCGTCGAGCACCTCCATGTGCATGCGCGACAGATAGGTGGGGTCCTTGCGCATGTGCGCGGAGATCTCGGTCTGGGCGATCGAGGACGGCACCGTCCAGGTCGGGTTGAGGACGACGCCGGTGATCTCCGCCGTCAGCGTGGGGGAGGGCTTTTCGGTCTTGCCGACGATGACACGATAGCGCCGCACCACGACGTCGTTCTCGACCGCCTCGGCAAAGGCCGCGGGGATGTTGACCACGACATAGCGCCGGCCGAAGCTGAAATTGGTGTTCTCGAGCCGCTCCAGCGAAGCCTCGAGCTGGCGAATGCGCTTCTGCACCGGGACATTCATCGCGGCGAAGGTGCGCGGCGTCATCAGGCCGGTCGGCGCAAGACCGTGGCGGGCCTGGAAGCGCTTCACGCCGTCGGCGAGATCCTGGTCGAAAGCACCGCTCGCCTTCTCGGCCGCGAGATCGCCGGTGAGGATCAGGCGCTTGCGCAGCAGATCGTCATTGGCGCCCTGGACGCCGAGTGCGAACTTGGCGTCCGCGGGGATCGTCGGCCAGCCGCCGCGCACCGCGAGATCGGAATAGCTCAGCGCCGCGTCCTTGATCCGCTGGGCGGTGCCCTCGTCGAAGGTCGGCTCATGGGTCAGCGCCAGCGCTGCGGCCGAGCGACTCTCGGGCGTCGACGCCGATGCCGCAGCCGCGGTCTTCGGGACGGCAGCGTGGGCCGGGTTGGCGGCGGCCGGGACAGTGCCGGACGGGGCGGCCGTCTTGGGCCCGGCCTGACCGGTGGTCTCGGACTGCGCGAATGCGGACGCGCCGGCGAGGAGGCCCACGGCAATGATCAAGGCATGGCATTTCGGCATCTGTCTGGTCTTTCCCATGAGGTCGAGGCCCCGTCGGGCGCTCGCATCGGCAATGTTCGGCAGCCCATGCGGCCAACGCCGATTCGCTGAAATCGGCGGGACGCTAGGGCATCGGGGTTACGGTCCCACTAAGCAAGTCGTCTCGAAGCGCCCGGGCGTGCTCGCCGGGCCTCTCTCGACTGGGTCGCAGCAAGGCTGGGGCGGGTTCGCGAAATCAGCGATCGATGGCCGTCAAAAGCGAATGAAGGCAATAAAAAAAAGGCGGCCACGCCGCCCCAACAACCAAAGCTCGCGCACACGTGGCGCGGACCAAATCTGATCTCCTCATGTTCCGGACATCATGCTCCCAGACATCATGTCTCAGGCATCAGGTCTCGCCAATCCAGCCGCGCCCCCGCGACGCGGCGGATTGAACATCGGCCATGAAGGCCGGACCTTCGACCGGCTCAGCTCTCGTTGGCCGCGATCGATTCCATCAGCGAGACGAGCTGACGCTGCACCGTCTGATCCTTGATCTTGCTGTAGGCGCGCAGCAGGCGGAGGCTGAAAGCCGAGTCCAGGAACAGGAGGCTTTCGACTTCGCGGGCCTTGTTGTCGCCGTCATAGAAGAAGGTCACCGGCACGTCGAGGGCGGAGGCGATCTGCTGAAGCCGAGCCGCGCCGACGCGATTGACGCCCTTCTCGTACTTCTGCACCTGCTGGAAGCTCACGCCGAGCTTTTCGCCGAGCTCGGCCTGCGAGATCTTCATCTCGACGCGCCGCAGACGGATGCGCTTGCCAAGCTCGATGTCCGGCTTGCCGGCGCTGCGCTGCTTCATTCTCTTCGCCGCTGCTTTCATTTTCGTTTTCACCTTTGTTCTTCGGTTGAAAATCCCCCGAAGAGCTGGGTCAGGGGTTCGCCCATATAAGAGTCCTTGAATTCATGCGGATGCACGAATTCTTCCTTAAACCACGGGAAGCGAGCCGGATTGAAAGCTTCGATCAGCCAGTCAATCATGTGCCGCACGCGAGGAATCCGGCCACTACCAGGATGGTACGACAACCAGATATCCAGCGGTCGGTTCAACTCGACCTCCAGTGGAATCAGCTTCCCGCCAAGCGCAATGGCGTAACTCGGGAATACGCCGATTCCGGCGCCATTGGCGACAGCCCAATAGTTGGCGCTCGAGACGTTGGTCTTCATGACCAGAAGGTCACGTTCCGGAACGCCCGGGAAGAAGCTCTCAAAGGTTTCCTTGGCGGCGATCTGATCGGCGAATTGCAGCACAAGGCGATGCTTGATCAATTCCAGAGCCGAGCGCGGCGCGCCATATTTCTCGACGTAACCCTTGGAGGCCCAGAACATCAAATGCATGCGGCCGAGCCGCACCAGCTTGACGTCGAGCGCCGAGGGACGCGACAGATGGATAGCGACGTCGGCCTCGTGGCGGGAAACGTCGGCCGAGCGCATCGCGCAGTGCAGGTCGACCAGGACATTCGGATAGGCCTGCTGGAATTCGACCAGCCGCGGGGCGAGCCAGAACGTGCCCAACCCTTCCGTGACGGCGACGCGGACCTCGCCGGTGAGCGCGTTGGCCGTCGAATCGCTGGTGCGCAGCACGTCGAAGGCCGCCGCCTCCATGCGCTCGACGGCGGAGACGACCAGTGCGCCTTCATCGGTGAGGTGAGTGCCGTGGACGTCGCGGGTGAAAAGGGTTGTGCCGGTCTGGCGTTCGAAATCGTCGATTCGCCGGCGTACAGCATTGATCGACAGGGACAGGCGTTCGGCCGCCGAGCGAAAACTTCCGCGTCGAACGACTTCCAGGAAAATGCGGGCCGCGTCCCAATCGGAGAGGCCGCTGATGTTTGTCTTTAGGCGTTCTTCCTGTGGAACGCCCCTTTCCGCTAAGGAGTGCATACAAGTCCCTTCGGGTTGCTAAACTGGCAGAATCCAGCGCAAACCACAACCACGGCGGGTTGCGGGGTGGCGAGTTTTGAACGCCATACTTACCGCGCCCGAGACGGTATTGGGGTGTGTCTGGCGCTGGGAATCGGGCTAATTCTTGCCCGGAAGAGGGGTAGACGTGCATTCCGTTGCGAGCCCAGGAATGGCTGCGGGAATTGCGTGGTCCATGCGGACCGCAGGGCGGCGTGCGGGATTTGGGCGTGTCCCCGGAATCGATCAATCGCATCCGGCCGAATGTTTTGTCATTGACCGTTGCGACGTTCGCCGCGTCAACCGCAGAGCGATGCTGTCTGGAACCGCAGTTTCCACGCGAACACGCATTGAAATCGTCTTCGAGAGCACGGACTCTCCGTGCTATCCTCGGTTCGCTTTGGGGGCCGAGGGGATCGCTTCAAGCACGTCTCGTAGCTCGAATTAACTGAAAGAACTCCGGTGTCGCATTCAGACCAACAATTGCAGTCCGTGCTCGAGACGCTCGAGGAGTGCCGCAAGGTTCTCAAGGAGAGCAACAGCCGTGAATCGGCTGAGTTGCTTTCGATCGTCATCCTCGACGTGAGGATGAAGCTCAAAGGAATTGACAGTGCCGACCTCAAGGCGCTGTGCGACGAAATGCTGCGGAGCGCTGCCAGCGAGCCGCTATCCCCCTCCAAGCAGACGCAGGACCAGCCCCGGCGTCCGCTGCTCCGCGTGGTGAAATAGCCGCGCCGCCTGATCTCGCTTTTTGGCGAGATTTGTGCGCGTCCCGATGCCGTATCTGTGATCGCAGACGGCATCGGGAGGAGCCCTGGTTTGATTGCGCCTCTGTTGCGCATTCCCCGGCATCGGCTACACCAGAGCCGGTTCGGCTCCGGTCCCGCGCGCATTCCCCGCGCCCGGCCCGAGGGCCCGGGATGGCTCCGACTGCATCATGCAACATGTTTCGATTACGGCCGCGCTGATTGCCGGTCTCGTCAGCTTCCTCTCACCCTGCGTCTTGCCCCTGGTTCCGCCCTATCTGATCTATCTCACCGGCGCCACGATCGAGCATGTCGAGAGCAATGAGCCGGAGACGGCCTCGAAGCGCGCGATCATGATGGCGGCGCTGCTGTTCGTGCTCGGCTTCTCCACGGTGTTCGTGGCGCTCGGCGCCAGCGCCTCTCTGATCGGCTCGATGATCCGCGCCTGGTCGGCGGAACTGTCGATCCTCGCCGGCATCGTCATCATCATCATGGGCCTGCACTTCCTCGGGCTGACGCGGATCGGCCTGTTGATGCGCGAGGGCCGCTTGAGCGCGCCAAAACCCGTCGGCCTCTGGGGCGCCTATGTGATGGGACTCGCCTTCGCATTCGGGTGGACGCCCTGCATCGGCCCGATCCTCGCCGCGATCCTCTCGATCGCCGCGGCTGAAGCGACGGTGACGAAGGGCGCAGGGCTGCTCGCGGTCTATTCCGCAGGTCTCGGCGTTCCCTTCCTGATCGCAGCGCTGATGATCGAGCAGTTCTCGAAACTATTCGCCCGCATGAAGGGCCAACTCGTCAATGTGGAGCGCGCCATGGGCGTGCTGATGGTGATCACCGGCATCGGCTTCCTCACCGGCGCGGTCTCCAATGTGAGCATCTGGCTGCTGGAGACGTTTCCGGCACTGCAGACGATCGGGTAGGCGCGCGGCTCTCCCCGTGGCGGCCTCCGGAAGTTGCTTCGGGCGATTGTCCGTCTGGTCCAACGGAAACGCCTCGAGCGCGCCTGATCAGCCGAGCTGCGCGGTGAGCAGAAATGCGTGTGCAATGACGGCATCGTGGGAGGCGAGGAGCAGGCTCAAGCACCATGGCAGGAGTGAGGCCAGCGCTATCAGTTCGAACTCGGACGCCAGCGGGGATCGGGTTCTGCCTCTGGCTCAGTGGGCAAGGGGACGCCTCCCAGGACGTGGCAGGTTTCACTGACCGTTGATTGGCGAGAGGTCCGGAAAGTTCCAAAAAGGTTCCAGTCCCTTCGTTGTGGCGCACCGGTCGAATCGCAATGAGCGTTAACTGCAGTCCCAGCTCACCCCAAATCGCGCCAGCGCCTTGCGGTCGATCTCGACACCGAGGCCGGGAGCGTCGGGCACACGAACGAGGCCCTTCACATGCTCGATCGGCTGTTTCAGAATTTCCTGCCGGATCGGATGTTCGGTACGGTCGAATTCGAGCAGCGGCTCGAGCGGCGCCAGCGAGGTCGGGGTGTGCGAGGGCAGCACGGCGAGGAGCTGAAGCGAGGCCGCGATCGCGATGCCGGTGCCCCAGACATGCGGATTGTAGCGGATGCCGAAGGCCTCGCTCATGTCGGCGATCTTCTTGCATTCCGTGAGGCCGCCGGCCGCGCAGGTGTCGGGCTGGGCGATATCGAGCGCGTGCGAGGCGAACAGATCGCGGAAGCCGAAGCGCGTGAACTCGCACTCGCCGCCGGCGATCGGGATCGTCAGCGCGGATTTCACCGCGCGATAGCCCGCAACGTCCTCCGGCGGCACCGGCTCCTCGAACCATCCGATGTCGTGGGCCTCGATCAGCCGTCCGAGCCGGATCGCGGCGACGGCGTCATAGGCGTGGTTGGCATCGACCATCAGCGCGACATCAGGACCGATCGCCTCGCGCACGGCGCGCGTAACCGCGGCGTCCTCAGCGATGCCAAAGCCGACCTTCAGCTTCACGGCGCGAAAGCCTTCCCCGGCATAGGAGGCCGCTTCATCCGGCAGGTATTCGAGCGGATCGCCCGATTTGCGCCGGTAAAGTCCGGTGGCATAGGCCTGCACCTCGTTACGCGCCGCGCCGCCGAGCAGCTGATGCGCGGGCACGCCAAAATGCTTGCCCTTGATGTCCCACAGCGCGATGTCGATGCCGCTGAGGCCCTGGATCACGACGCCCTTCTGGCCGTGGTCGCGTAAACGCGCGTAGATCGTCTGCCACAACACATCCGTGCGTAGCGGATCTTTGCCGATCAGCCAGGATGCGACGTTGTTCACCACGGCCGCCGTCATCCGCGCCGGGCCGTAGCATTCGCCCCAGCCGGTCAGGCCCGTATCGGTCTCGATCTCGACCAGCATCGCGGTGCGGGTGTCGTACCAGGCCCGCGAATAGGCAAAAGCTTGCGAGAGCTTTGCCTCGAGGAAGTGGCCGCGAATCCCCGTGATCTTCATCGCCGACATCCTCCGTTCACCGCTCCCCATCGAGCGCGCAAATGACCGTGCAGATCACGCCGCGCGGCAAGAAGTCCACCGTTGCCTCGCCGCCGAGCTGATCGCGTGCGCTGCGCTCGATCAGGCGCGAGCCGAAGCCGCGCTGCACGGGCGCCGTCACCAACGGGCCGCCGAGCTCGGTCCAGATCAGCCGCAACCGCGGCTTCGGCGCGTCGGCGATGACCTCCCATTGCAGCGTCACTCGGCCGGTCTGGTTGGACAGCGCGCCGTATTTCGCGGCATTGGTGGCGATCTCGTGCACGATCATCGACAGCACCACGGCAAGCCGTGGAGACAGTGGCACCGCGGGGCCGGCGATCCGGATTCGATCGGGATTTGCGAGCAGGAACGGCTGGAGCGCGCGCGCGATCACGTCCCGCAGCTCCGAGCCGGCCCACTTCTCCTGGCTGAGGAGATTGTGCGCTTCGGCAAGCGCGCCAAGGCGGCCCTCGAACTTTGTTCGCTCGTCGCGGCTTGCGCTGCGAAACGTCTGCACCGCGATGGCCTGCATCAAGGCGAGCGTATTCTTGACGCGGTGGTTGAGCTCCTCGATCAAGAGACTGTGCAGCATCTCCCCGCGCGCGATCGTTGTCGCCATCCGGACCGCAAAGGTCAGACCGACAAGCAGCAGCACGCCGCCGATCAGGCTGGTGATTGCGATGTTGCGCCACAATGGCGCGATCAGCGAACTCTCGGTGACGCCGGCAACGACCGTCCAGCCCGTCAGCCGCGACCGCGTATAGGCGGAGGACAGTGCGACACCATCCAGCGAAACAGTCGAGAGGGTGGCTTCCGGGGTGCGAAACATGGTGTCGTAGAGCGCGCCCGACGCCCTCTTGCCGAACGTCTCGGCCGGGTTGGGAGCCCGAGCAAATACCAGGCCTTTTGCGTCCAGAAGCGACACGGTCCATCGATCATTCGGCCGCTGCCGCTCGACAAGCTTCTGGAATATCGCAATGGGTGGACTGAAGGACAGCGCATAGGCGACTTCGCCATCGCGCAGCACGGGGACTTCGACCGTCACAATGGGCCGTTTCTTCGTCGCCCCGACGAACAGGTCGGAATATTGCGGCGCCTTGCTCGCGAACACCCGCTCGACGATCTCGTGGTTGTTGCGTGGCGGCAGGTTCATCGTTTCGGTCGTCGCCGTCGAGAACAGCTGGTGCCCGGACCGGTCGGCCAGCAGCAGGACGCTGTCCTCGCCATACTGACTGATGAAGCCGACGGCCAATCGGCGGAAGCCCTCGAAGTCTCCGTTGCGCAAGGACTCGCTGAGCGCGAGCACCTGCAGTCCGCCCGTCATCCGCTGCACCTCGGAATCGAGCACGAGGCGCATGCTTCGCACCGTCTCGAGCACCCGGCGTGTCGCATCGCTGCGGTCCTGACGGTAGTTGGAATAAGCGAGGCCGACGGCGAAGGCGATCAGCGGCAACATCGTTCCCGTGACCAGGAGAGCGAGCCGGACCGGCAGGGAGAGCTTTGACAAAAGCGGGCGTCCCGGTTCCGGCGCTGTGGCGCCGGATTATGATTTTGTCAAACCATACGGTCAGTGTGTGAGCGGCGCCACGAATTTTCGTCTCCGGGTAGCGGATCGGCGACATTTTGCAGCGCAGTCGCCCGCGCTTCAGCTCATACTTACGGCGGTGAGCAGCAGGCACACGGCATACACCGCTGCCAGGCTCAGCCCGGCGATGCGGGCTTCTCGATGCGATGTCATGTGATGAACTCCGCAGGAGCGACCGCCCTCGCGGGCGGCCGCCCCTGCATCAGGCCTTAATCAATTTCCTGCACGACGGCTCGCGTGCCGGGATCCACCAGCATCACGCGATCGCCGGAATAGACGTAGCGATACCTTGTCAGAGCCGGACCCCAATCCTCCGGAACCGCCTCGAGCGTGACGTCGCTCGGAACCGTGGCGCCGACGACGATCTTCTCCTTGGTCGTCACCGGCCGCAGATGATGTTCGGTGACGTAGGATTTGATCCGCGTCCGGTATTGCGGCTCGATTTGAACCGCCGCGGCATGACTGGTTCCAGTCGTCGTGACCACGGTCGATTGCGCGAACGCGCCGGTCGAGATCATCATCACTGCTGCGGATAGCAGGAACAGCTTCTTCATTTTGTCCTCCTCACGAATAAGCCCCGCACCAACAGCTCACAGCAGATGACGTTCCCGGCCGATAGGAACAAATTGCTAGTTTTTCCCGTTTGTAGATCGACCGGGCGCAGAATGTCCGGCAATTGGAGGAGGAGAGAATGAAGTTGAGGATCGCAACCGCAGCCGTGATGATTGCTGCATTCACCGTGCCGGCGTTCGCGGCCGACGAATTCTACGTCGTGCAGGACGTCAAGACCAAGAAGTGCACGGTCGTCGACAAGAAGCCGACCGACACCAGCATGACCGTCGTCAGCCCCTCGGGCACGGTCTACAAGTCGCGCTCGGAGGCTGAGAGCAGCATGAAGACCGTCAAGGTCTGCACGTCAAACTGAGGAGGACGACAAAAATGCCGGTTTTGATTTTGTGGGCCGTCCCCGCCGTGCTGGTGATCGGCGGCGGCATCTATTTGATTGGCCATTTCCACTAGAGCATGATCCGGAAAAGTGTGAAGCGGTTTTCCGAAAAGATCGTGCTCAAACAAGGAGCTGAAGCGCGATGACGATTCGACCCGATCTCATCGCGCTTTAGGAAAATAGCAACAGGCTTCGCGATCGCTCGCAAAGCCTGTTGCAACAAATGTCGGGATTCTCAGAGATTGCTGTCGGTGATGGCGGCGTAGACCATGCTGCGCAGCTCGCGGCGGAGCGGGTAGGCGCTCGACGGCAGCACCTGCGTCATGAAAATGGTGATCAGCTCCTCGGCCGGATCGATCCAGAACGAGGTCGTCGCCGCGCCGCCCCAATTGTATTCGCCGGGGCTGCCGGCGATCAGGGTCTCGGCGGGACGCATCGTCACCGCAAAACCGAGGCCGAAGCCGATGCCGTTGTAGGTCGCCTCCGAGAACAGTGAGCGCGACACATCAGGCAGAGCCTGTCCGCCGGGAATGTGATTGCTGGTCATCAGCGCCAGGGTCTTCGGTCCGATCAAGCGAACGCCGCCAAGCTCGCCGCCGTTGAGCAGTGCGCGGCAGAAGGTGAGATAGTCAGCCATCGTGGAGCACAGCCCGCCGCCACCGGAGATGAAGGATGGCGGGGACAGGAACGAGCTCTTGGTCGGGTCGTCCTGGAGCGTCAGCCCTTCCCGGCGCTGGCCGGCATGCATGGTGAAGCCACCGCCGGGATCGGCGTTGTAGCAGGCGGCGAAGCGATGCGCCTTCGAGGCCGGCACATGAAAATCGGTATCGGTCATGCCGAGCGGATCGAGGATGCGTGTTTTCAGGAATTGCTCGAACGGCATTCCCGAGATCTTGCCGACGAGATAGCCGATCACGTCGGTCGAGACCGAGTAGTTCCAGGACTCGCCCGGCGAGAACTCCAGCGGAATTTTTGCGAGGCTCTCGATCATGCCATCGAGCGTGCCCGATTTCTCGACCTCGCCGATCTTCTCGGCGCGATAGGCGGCATCGACATTGGAGCGCTGCTGGAAGCCGTATGTCAGCCCGGAGGTGTGGCGCAGCAGGTCGACGATCAGCATCGGCCGGGACGGCGGCCGGGTCAGGAAGTTGGGGTGGGTGCCAGCGACGAACACGCCCAGATTCTTCCATTCCGGAATGTACTTGGCGACGGGCTCGTCGATCGCGACCAGGCCTTCCTCGACCAGCATCATGAAAGCGACGCTGGTGAGCGGCTTGGTCATGGAATAGATGCGATAGATGGTGTCGTCCTTGACGGGTACCTTGCGCTCGACATCGGCAAGGCCCTGCACCGAGCTGTGGGCGATCTTGCCGCGGCGGTAGACCAGGAGATGCGTGCCCGGGAAGCGGCCGGCATCGATGTACCTGAGCTTCAGATGCGCATCGATACGGTCGAACGCGGCCTTGGACATGCCCACGGATTCGGGCGAGGCAGGGGTCGGGGCGAGCATTGGTTCCTCCAGGCTGTTTTTCTCGCACGTTGATAGCCGAAATGATGGCCCCATTCCAAGCGGTCGCGCTTAACGCTGGGCTGCCCGAGGTGTAGATTTCAGCCGGGAACGCCAAGGAGCCCGACCGGGCCAACGAGAAAATCAGGGCAAACGCACCATGACCCAGTTCAACGAGACAGAACTCACCGAAGCGGTCGTCAAGAGCTTCGACAACACGCCAGATCCGCGTGCGAAATTCCTTCTCCAAGAATTGGTGAAGTCGCTGCACGATTACGTCAGCAAGACTGGTCTCACCTTCGCGGAATGGGAATACGCCATCGATTTCCTGACCCGCACCGGCCAGAAATGCACCGACACCCGCCAGGAGTTCATCCTGCTCTCCGACGTGCTCGGCGTCTCCATGCTGGTCGACGCGGTCAACCATCGCGACCGCGATGGCGCCACCCAGACCACCGTGCTCGGCCCGTTCTATGTCGGCGAGCACAAGGTGACCGCGCACGGCACCGACATCTCGCCGAACAATCTCACGGGCGAGCGGATGTTCGTGCAGAGCCGCGTTACCGATCTCCAGGGCAAGCCGCTTGCGAACGTTCCGGTCGATGTCTGGCATGCCGACGATGACGGCTTCTACGATTCGCAGAAGGCGAACTATGCCGAGGTCGGTGCCTCGGCACGGGCGCGCTTCATCACCGACGGCGACGGCCGCTTCTTCTTCCGCACCATCCTGCCGTGCAGCTATCCGATCCCGACCGACGGGCCGGTCGGCGAGATGATCGTGCAGACCAGGCGCCACCCGATGCGCCCGGCGCATGTGCACTTCCTGGTCAATGCAAACGGTTATGAGCCGCTGATCACGCACGTCTTCATGGACGGCGACAAATATCTCGATTCCGACGTCGTGTTCGGGGTCAAGGACGATCTCATCGCCAAGGTCGAGCCGCGCAATGACCCTGAGATGCCCGACGGTGCCAAGGCGAACGGGCAATGGCATCTGATGACCTACGAGTTCCATCTCAAGCCGGGCGGCGGCATCGCGCCCAAGCCGCTCGGAACCAGGGCCGCCGAGCCCGCCTGACGACACTTTTTAGGCAATCGCTCATTTGTTGTGCGCCGCACAGGGAGTGAGCGAATCGTCATTCAAGAATTGGGCGTGTCGCGACTTTTTGATGCAATTATAGGCGCGCCTAGGATTTCATCAGGCGATCCAAGTGATTGTATTTCTTGTGTTTCTTAAGAGTGAGAGAGCTGGCACAGAGCTTGAATAGCAGGCTCTGACGCCACCGACGCCGTCACTCGACATCATCAATCAGCATCGTGAACTCGCCGCCGGGGTGAAGCCTCGGAGCATGCTTCCGCGCGTGTAGGCCCAGACTGCAACGACGCAGCGGTGCGACCAAAAGGGATTATCAATGACGAAGGATCCGTCTCTGAGTCAGACGTGGATTTCCGACTGGCGCCCCGAAGATGAGGCGTTCTGGAACGCGGGCGGCAAAGCCGTGGCCCGGCGTAACCTGATCTGGTCAATCGTTGCCGAGCATATCGGCTTCTCGGTGTGGCTGATCTGGAGCATCGTCGCGACCAAGCTGCCGCAGGCAGGCTTCCACTACTCGACCGACGAACTGTTCCAGCTTGTCGCCGTCCCCGGCCTGATCGGGGCGCTGATGCGCTTTCCCTATACCTTCGCGGTCACGACCTTCGGCGGTCGCAACTGGACCATCTTCAGCGCGGCGATCCTGTTCATTCCGACCTTGTCGCTTGCTTACTTCGTGAGCCAGCCCGACACGCCGTTCTGGCTGATGTTGCTCATTGCTTCGACTGCCGGTCTCGGCGGCGGCAATTTCGCTTCCAGCATGACCAACATCTCCTTCTTCTTCCCGGATCGCATGAAGGGCTGGGCGCTCGGCCTCAACGCGGCCGGCGGCAATATCGGCGTCTCCAGCGTGCAGCTTCTGACGCCGATCCTGATGACGCTCGCCGTCATCAACCTGTTCCAGGCAACGCCGGTCGGCGGCGTCTATCTCCAGAACGCAGGCCTGATGTGGGTGCTGCCGATCGCGATCGCGGTGTTCGGCGCCGTGTTCTTCATGAACAACCTGACCTCGGCCAAGTCGTCGATCAAGAACCAGCTTGCCATCGTCAAGCGCAAGCACACCTGGATCATGGCCTTCATCTACATCGGAACGTTCGGCTCCTTCATCGGCTACTCCGCCGCGTTTCCGCTGCTGATCAAGACCCAGTTTCCCACGGTCACGATCTCGATCGCGTTCCTCGGTCCGCTGGTTGGCTCGCTGTCGCGTCCGTTCGGCGGCTGGCTCGCCGACAAGGTTGGCGGCTCCATCATCACCTTCTGGAATTTCATCGCGATGGCGGCCGCTACGATCGGGGTGCTCTACTTCGTCGGGCAGAAGGACTTCACCGGATTCATCGCGATGTTCCTGATCCTGTTCCTGACGACGGGAATCGGCAACGGTTCGACCTACCGCATGATCCCCTCGATCTTCCGCGAACAAAACCTGTTCAAGGTACGCGGCAAGGGCGATGCAGCGCGCGCGATGGCGCTGAAGACCGCGAGCATCGAGAGCGGTGCCGCTGTCGGCTTCATCGGCGCGGTCGGTGCTGTCGGCGGCTATCTGATCCCGAGCAGCTTCGGCAAGTCGATCGCGATGACGGGCGGACCGCAGGTCGCGCTCGCCGTCTTCCTCGCCTTCTACGCCGTCTGCCTTGGATTGACCTGGTGGTTCTATCTGCGTCGCAGCCCGCAGGCTGCAGGCGCGCCAAGCCTCGCCGAGGCTCGGGTCTGACACTCGGCACCAAAATCGCTTCTCTCCGTACGCGGGGAGAAGCCGCTCTGATGACGTTTGAACAACGAACTTTTTCCGCAGCGGCGCGGACGAAGGCAGACCGAAACAGACAGGACAACATCATGACTCCTCAGCAGATCGCCCTCGTGCAGCAAAGCTTTTCCAAAGTCGCGCCGATTTCAGAAACTGCCTCGCAGGTGTTCTACGATCGCTTGTTCGAAGTTGCCCCTTCGGTGCGCGCGATGTTTCCAGAGGACATGACCGAGCAGCGCAAGAAGCTGATGGGCATGCTCGCCGCCGTCGTCGGCGGCCTGTCGAATCTCGAAACGATTCTTCCGGCGGCGTCGGCGCTCGCCAAGCGTCACGTCGCCTACGGCGCCAAGGCCGAGCACTATCCCGTGGTCGGCGCGACCTTGCTGTGGACCCTGGAGAAGGGCCTTGGCGAGGCCTGGACGCCCGAGCTCGCCACCGCCTGGACCGACGCTTACGGCGTGCTGTCCGGCTTCATGATATCCGAGGCCTACGGCTCACAGGCGCAGGCCGCCGAATAGGAGATGCCTCGTGAGTGAACCGCTGGTCATCGTCGGTAACGGTATGGCGGCAGCGCGTCTGGTCGACGAACTCGCCAAGACCGCGCTCGGCCGCTACGCGGTTGCCGTTATCGGCGATGAGCCGCGGCTCGCCTACAACCGCGTGCTGCTCTCATCCGTGCTGGCCGGCGAGACCGGCTCGCACGAGATCGAGCTGAGACCTGCGGACTGGTGGCGCCATCGCGGCGTCACCGTGCGCTATGGCTATCGCGTCACCGAGATCGACACCGGCCGCCGCGAGCTCAAGATCGCTGGCGAAGAGAGCATGGAATACTCCAAGCTCGTTCTCGCCACGGGATCGACGCCGCTGCGGCTGAACGTGCCCGGAGCCGATCTCGCCGGCGTACACACCTTTCGCGACACCCGCGATGTCGATCTGCTGTTGACGCTTGCAGCGGCCAAGAAGCGCGTCGTCGTGGTCGGCGGCGGCCTGCTTGGCCTTGAAGCGGCTTATGGTCTCGCCAAGGCCGGCGCGCCCGTGACGCTGCTGCATCTGATGGACCGGCTGATGGAGCGCCAGCTCGATGCGGCGGCTGCCGGCCTGCTCAAGACGCTGGTCGAGCGCAAGGGCATCCGCATCATGCTCAATGCCTCGACTGCCCGCATTCACGGCGAGCGCCATGTCGAGGCCGTCGAGCTTGCCGACGGCAGCCGGATCGAGGCGGACGCCGTGATCTTCGCTGCCGGCATCAGGCCCAACATCGCGCTCGCCAGGGAAGCCGGCATCGCGGTCAACCGGGGCATCGTCGTCAACGACGAGATGCAGACCGCGTCACCGGGCATCTACGCGCTCGGCGAATGCGCCGAACATCGCGGCACCTGCTATGGCCTGGTCGAACCGGCCTACGAGCAGGCGCGCGTACTGGCCCGGCATCTCGGTGGCCGACCCGCCGCCTATCCGGGCAGCGTGGTCTCGACCAATCTGAAAGTGTCCGGTGTCAGCGTGTTCTCCGCCGGCGACTTCATGGGCGCCGACGGCAGCGAGAGCCTCGTGCTGTCGGACCGCAGGCGCGGGACCTACAAGAAGCTCGTGATCGCCGACGGATGCCTGACCGGCGCCGTGCTGATCGGCGATACTGCGGAAGCGCTCTGGTATCTCGAGTTGATCCGCACCCGCGAGAAGATCGCGACGTTCCGCGCCGACATGATGTTCGGCCGCGCGCTCGCGCTTCCTTCGAAAGCTGCCTGATATGACGGCGATCGATCCGGCGCTCCGCACCGCCAAGACGACGTGTCCCTATTGCGGCGTCGGCTGCGGCGTGCTCGCAACGCCCGACGGCGCCGGCGGTGCGGCGATCGCCGGCGATCCTGACCATCCCGCCAATTTCGGCCGGCTGTGCTCGAAGGGCTCCGCGCTCGGCGAGACCGTCGGACTCGAGAGCCGGCTGCTCCATCCGATGATCCGTTGCAAGGGTGTGCTGGAACGCGTTGCCTGGAGCGATGCGCTCGATCACGTCGCCCATCGCATGCAGCACATCGTCGCGCGCGACGGCGCCGATGCGGTCGCGTTCTATCTCTCCGGCCAGCTCCTCACGGAGGATTATTACGTCGCCAACAAGCTGATGAAGGGCTTTGTCGGCACCGCGAATGTCGACACCAATTCGCGGCTCTGCATGTCGTCCTCGGTCGCCGGCCACCGCCGAGCCTTCGGGGCAGACACCGTGCCGGGCTGCTATGAGGATCTCGACCAGGCCGATCTGCTGGTCTTGGTCGGCTCGAATGCGGCCTGGTGCCATCCCGTGTTGTTCCAGCGCATGTTGAAGAACCGACAGGAGCGCGGCGCGCGGATGATCGTGGTCGATCCGCGGCGCACCGATACTGCGAGCGACGTCGATCTGTTCCTCGGGCTCAAGCCCGGAACCGATGCCGCGCTGTTCTCGGGCCTGTTCGTCCACCTCGCCGACAGCGGCGCGCTGGATCAGCGTTATATCGCGCAGAACACGTCGGGCTTCGACGACGCACTCGCACGCGCGCGCAACATCGCGGGCAGCGTTGCGGCGACTGCGCTGGCGACAGGCCTCTCCGAGCAGGACGTCGCGACCTTCTTCAGGATGTTCCGCGACACCGAGCGCGTCGTCACGCTCTACTCGCAGGGCGTCAACCAGTCGGCGCAGGGCACCGACAAGGTCAACGCGATCCTGAACTGCCATCTCGCGACGGGACGCATCGGCAAGCCGGGCGCTTCGCCGTTCTCGCTCACGGGTCAGCCCAATGCGATGGGTGGGCGCGAGGTCGGTGGCCTCGCCAATATGCTGGCCGCGCATATGGGCTTCACGCCGCCGGATATCGACCGCGTCAGGCGGTTCTGGAAGGCGCCCCGCATTGCCACCCATGAGGGGCTGAAGGCGGTGCAGCTGTTCGAGGCGATCAATCGCGGCGAGGTCAAGGCGCTATGGGTGATGGGCACGAACCCGGCGGTGTCACTGCCCGACGCGGACTTCGTGCGCGAGGCGCTGAAGAAGCTCGAGCTGTTCGTCGTCTCCGAGAACGTGCTCTCCAACGACACGGTCGAAGCCGGCCCGCATGTGCTGCTGCCGGCGCTCGCCTGGGGCGAGAAGTCGGGCACGGTGACCAATTCCGAACGCCGCATCTCGCGCCAGCGCTCGTTCCTGCCTGCACCGGGTGAGGCGCGCCCCGATTGGTGGATCCTCAGTGAGACCGCCAAGCGGCTCGGCTTCGGCGACAGTTTCAATTACAAATCCGCCGCCGAGATTTTCCGCGAGCACGCCGCGCTCTCGGCGTTCGAGAACAATGGCAGCCGCGATTTCGACATTGGCGCGCTGACGTCGCTGTCCGATGAAGCCTTCGATGCCCTGACGCCGGTGCAGTGGCCCGCGCGCGAGGGCGAGGCTCCGGGCGAACGCTTCTTTGCGACCGGGGGCTTTTTCACGAACGACGGCAAGGGCCGCTTCGTCGCGCCTGAAGTGCCGGCGCTGCGCAGCGAGACCGGGCCGTCGCGTCCCCTCAGGCTCAACACCGGGCGCATCCGCGACCAGTGGCACACCATGACGCGCACGGGGCTGAGCCAGCGGCTTGGCGCGCACCTGCCCGAGCCGTTCGTCGAGATTCATCCTAACGATGCCGCAAAATACGGCATTGCCCATGACGGCTATGCCCGCATCACCACCGATTGCGGCCAGTGCATCTTGAAAGCCGTCGTCAGTGAGGGGCAGCAGCGCGGCGCGTTGTTCGTGCCGATCCACTGGAGCGCGATGAACGCCTCGCACGGCCGCGTCGGTGCGCTGGTCGCATCGTTCACGGATCCATTTTCCGGTCAGCCGGAATCGAAGGCGACACCTGCGGCGATCGCGCCGTATGAATTCGTGTTCCGCGGCTTTGCGCTCTCGCGGAAGCAGCTCGAACTGCCGCCGAACCTGCTGTGGACCCGCGCAACCGTCGCGGGCGGGTTCGGCTATCTCTTCGCGGACAACGCCGACCTGTCGCGCTGGCCGGCCTGGCTCGACGGCCTCGCTGGCGAGGACGTGGCCGACTATCGCGATTTCGGTGGCGGCGTTTATCGTGCGGCGTCATTCGCGGGAGATCGCATCGAGACCTGCCTGTTCGTCGGCCCGGCGCACGATGCCGGCGACTGGGAGGTGGTCAAGAGCCTGTTCGCGGCCGATCGCGTCACCGATGATCAGCGCCGCATGCTGCTGTCAGGCAAGTCCGGCGAGGGCGCCGCGGCGACCGGCCCGATCGTCTGCGCCTGCTTCGGCGTCGGCCGCGGCACCATCTGCGATACCATCGCATCAGGCGCGCGCACCGCCGCCGAGATCGGAGCCAAGCTCAAGGCCGGCACCAATTGCGGCTCCTGCATTCCCGAGCTGAAGCGCCTGATCGCGGCCACGGAGGCAATGCCGGTGAAAGAGGCCAAGCTCGCTGGCGCGGCAGGGTAGGCCCGGCCCACCTCGGAAAGATTCCGGATCGCTTCGCTGCGCTCGCAATGACGGTGCCGAGGCAGTCGAATGCGGTATCTGCCGATCGTCGTCCTGGCGTAAGTCGGGACCCATGACCTCGATCCGCGTTGTCGAAGCGCAGTGTGGCCACTATCTACTGCAACAGCATTTTCCTGTGTTGTGGATCCTGGCTTATGCCAGGAGGACGTGGGCAGCTGGGATCGGAGACAAACATGAACACGCACCCGTTCGGCAAAACCGGGCGCCAACGTCTCCGTCATCGGGCAGGGGACCTGGTATCTCGATCACGGTGACCGCAAGCGCGCGATCGCGGCGCTTCGGCGCGGGCTCGATCTCGGCATGACCCATATCGACACTGCCGAGATGTATGGCGATGCTGAGCTTGTCATTGCCGATGCGATTGCCGGCCGCCGCGACGAGGTGTTCCTGGTTTCGAAGGTGCTGCCGAGCAACGCCTCGCGCCGCGGCACCATCACGGCCTGCGAGCGCTCGCTGAAGCGGCTGAACACCGATCGGCTCGACTGCTATCTGCTGCACTGGCGCGGTTCGTATGATTTTGAAGATACCGTCGCCGCATTCGAGGAACTGGTGACATCAGGCAAGATCAAATCCTGGGGTGTCTCCAATTTCGACGCCGAAGACCTCGACGAAATCTTGGAGGTTTCGGGCGAAGGCAAGATCGCCTGCAATCAGGTGCTCTATCATCTGAGGGAGCGCGCGATCGAGCATGCGGTGATCCCGTGGTGCGAGCGGAACGGTGTCGCTGTCGTCGCCTATTCACCGTTCGGGCATGATGATTTTCCCGATGAGCGCAGCAAGGGCGGTGCCGTGCTGGCGCACATTGCGGAGGCGCGTCGCGCTACCCCGCGTCAGGTCGCGCTGAGTTTCCTCACCCGTACCGGTACGGTGTTTGCGATCCCGAAGGCGTCGTCGGCGGAACATGCCGGCGAAAATGCGGCCGCCGGCGATCTCGTGCTGACGAAAGAAGAGATTTCGGCGCTGGAGGCGGCGTTTCCGCGCGGTCCGAAGCCGCGCAGCCTGCCCATGCTGTAGTGCACAATCCTGCATTATTAATGGAGTATTGACGCGCGCGGACGTGAGCGCATATCGGCATCCTGTTTTCGGAAGTTGTGAAGGCGGCCTATTTGTCGTTTTTTACAGTCGTTCCCGAATCGAAGTTCCCAGGTTTAGCCGTGACACCGCCGCCCGCCGCAGCCGCAAGGCTCGACAGTATTGCCATGCCTGCCGTGCAGGAGAAGAAGCAGAAGGCTCGCCGTGCGCCTGCGCGCGTCGATCATCCCTTCAAAGGTATCGCGCTGGTGCTGCTGTCGACCGTGTTCCTCGGTTGCTCCGACGTCACAGCCAAATATCTTTCGTCGAGCCTGCCGTCGATCGAGATCACCTGGATCCGCTTCCTGACTTTCGCGCTGATGTTCGCGCCGGTGATGGTGCCGGGCTCGCCGCTGCATGCGATGCGCACCGAACGCCCAGGGCTGCAATTGATGCGCGGCGTCGCATTGCTCGGCTCCTCGCTGTTCTTCATCACTGGTCTGCGTTTCCTTCCCATCGCGGAAGCGTCTGCCACCGGCTTCGTCTCGCCGCTGTTCGTCACCGCGCTGTCGATCATCTTCCTCAGCGAGAAGGTCGGGATGCGGCGTTGGATCGCAACAGCGATCGGCCTCGTGGGCGTTATGATCATCCTGCGGCCGGGCTCGAGCGCGTTCCACGTCGCCGCCTTCTTTCCGATCGTCTCTGCCTTCTGCTGGGCTGCCGCGTTGATCATGACGCGCATGATGAGCGGGCGCGAAGCGGTTCTCACTACGATGGCATACTCGGCGCTCACGGGCGTTGCGATCCTCAGCGTGATGGTGCCTTTCGTCTGGGTGACGCCGACCTGGACCGGCATTGGCCTGGGCATCGTGATCGGTGTTGCCTCCACGGTCGGCCAGTGGATCATCGTGCTGGCCTATCGCTACGGCGATGCCTCGGTGCTGGCGCCGTTCTCCTATACGCAATTGCTCTGGGTCAGCATTCTGGGCTTCTTCCTGTTCGGTGAAGTGCCTGATGTCTGGACCGTCACGGGCGCCGCCTTCATCGTCGCCAGCGGTCTCTACATCGCCCATCGCGAGCGCATCCGCCGTGCCCAGCTGCTGGTGCAGGCCGCGCGTTCTCCAAATCCCTGACGCAAGATTGCGCGTCCCGATACGTGGTATCAACGGTACCAACGTAACGGGAGGAGCCGGATGCGGGCTGCGATTTTCAGGAACGGTGAGATTGTGGTTGGCCAAATGGCCGAGCCGAAGCCCGGCCCCGGCCAGGTGCTGGTCAAGACGCTCGCTTGCGGCATTTGCGGCTCCGACCTGCACGCGCGCCAGCATGCGGCGCGGATGGTGGAGATGGCCAGGAAGACCGGACGTACGCCGATGGATCTGTCGCGCGACGTCGTGTTCGGCCACGAGTTCTGCTGCGAGATCGTCGACTACGGCCCGGGTACAGCGCGAAAACTCAAGCCGGGCACGCATGTGTGCTCGCTCCCGGCGCTGCTGACGCCGGATGGCATCAAAGGCATCGGCTATTCCAACGACTTTGTCGGCGGCTATGCGGAAGCGATGCTGCTCAGCGAGCCGTTGCTGCTGGAAGTGCCCAATGGCCTCGCGCCGGAACATGCCGCATTGACCGAACCGCTCGCGGTCGGCGTTCACGCGGTGGCGAAGGCAAATATCCAAGGCGGTGAGGTGCCGCTGGTCATCGGCTGCGGCCCGGTCGGGCTCGCGGTGATTGCGGCGCTGAAGATCAAGGGTCTGCACCCGATCGTCGCCGCCGATTATTCGCCGACGCGGCGTGCGCTTGCCGCAAAGCTCGGTGCCGACATCGTCGTCGATCCCCTGCTATCGCAGCCCTATGCGACCTGGGCCGAGCACGCGCAGATGTCGGAGGCAGAGAAAGCGGCGCGGCCGCCGTTCCAGGCCATGCTGCCGGCGCTGAAGCCTGCGCTGATCTTCGAATGTGTCGGCATACCCGGCCTGCTGCAACAAGTGTTCGAGGGCGCGCCCCGCGATGCCAAAATCGTCGTGGTCGGCGTCTGCATGGAGAACGACAGAAACGAGCCCATGCTCGGCATCATGAAGGAGCTCAACGTCCAGTACGTGCTCGGCTACACGCCGGAGGAGTTTGCGGCATCGCTGCGCCTGATCGCGGGTCGACGCTGCCGCCATGGTGACTGCGGAAGTGGGCATCGACGGCGTCGCAAAGGCCTTCGCCGATCTCGCCAATCCCGAGGCGCACACCAAGATCATCGTGCAGCCGTGGCGGTAGTGCACCGCCATTGCGGGGAGCCCGCGACAAAATTGCGTAGCAATTTTGCGCTGGTCCGTCGAAGCAATCCGGAATTGTTCCACCGACAGTCTGGATTGCTTCGCTGCGCACGCAATGACGAGGAAGGAGCGTCGCCTCATACCGGAAGCGCGATCGAATATTTGACCTGGCTGAGCGCAAAGCTCGATTCGATCGAGGCGATGCCGTCGAGCCGGGTCAGTTTTGTCTTCAGGAAGGTCTCGTAGGAGGCGAGGTCGGCCGCGACGACGCGCAGGAGATAGTCGCGGTTGCCGGTCATCAGATAGCACTCCAGCACCTCGTCCCATTTCGAGATGGCGCGCGCGAAGCGATTGAGATCCTCCTCCTTCTGCCGCGCCAGCTTGATCGAGATGAAGACGCTGACATGCAGCCCCAGCGCCTTCTGATCCACCGTCGCGATGTACCGCGAGATCACGCCGCGCTCCTCCAGCAGCTTGACCCGGCGATGGCAGGGCGAGACCGAGAGCCCGACCTTGTCTGCGAGTTCCTGCATGGTCAGCCGGCTGTCGTTCTGCAGCAAAGCGAGGATCTTGCGGTCGATGGCGTCGAGCTCGGTCATTGGAACAAAACCCATGGTTTGGCGAAGTTCTTGGTAAGGTATCCCAATATCGGGGCGTACGGCGCGAAAAATTGAAAAAACTGGTGCCGCGCACAGGGGTATCATCGCCGGACCTGTTTTCCGGGAGCATTTGCCATGCCCGTTGATTCCGCCCGTCTCGATACCTTGACCGCGCTGGCCCGCAAGGCGCTGTGGCTGTCGTCCTGGACCATCCACCACGCCAACCACGTCAGGCCCAACACGGACGGGCTGAAGGTCGGCGGCCATCAGGCCTCCTCAGCCTCGCTCGCGACGATCATGTCGGCCCTGTATTTCCATGTGCTGCGCCCGGAAGATCGCGTCGCGGTGAAGCCGCATGCGAGCCCGGTGTTCCACGCCATTCAATATCTGTTCGGCCGGCAGAGCCGCGAGAAGCTGGAGAATTTCCGCGGCTTCAAGGGCGCGCAGTCCTATCCGTCGCGCACCAAGGACGTCGACGACGTCGATTTCTCCACTGGCTCGGTCGGTCTCGGCGTCGCGCAGACGCTGTTTGCTTCGCTGGTGCAGGACTACGTCAAGGCCCATGGCTGGATGAGGGATCGCGGCGAGGGGCGGATGATCGCGCTCGTCGGCGACGCCGAGATGGACGAGGGCAACATCTTCGAGGCGCTTGCGGAGGGGTGGAAGCATGGCCTGCGCAACACCTGGTGGGTGGTCGACTACAACAGGCAGTCGCTGGACGCCGTCGTGCGCGAAGGTCTCTGGGAAAAGTTCGAGACCATGTTCCGAAATTTCGGCTGGGACGTCGTCATCGTGAAATACGGCCGGCTGATGCGCGAGGCGTTTGCCGAACCCGGTGGCGAGGCGCTGAAGGGCTGGATCGACAATTGCCCGAACGCGCTCTACGCCGCGCTGTGCTTCCAGGGCGGCGCCGCTTTCCGCAAGCATCTGCACGACGAGATCGGCGACCAGGGCCCGATCACCGCGCTGATCGACAAGCGCAGCGACGAGGAGCTGCTGGCGCTGATGTCGAATCTCGGCGGCCATGACATGGCGAGCATGGTCGAGGCGTTCGAGTCCATCGACCACGATCGCCCGGTCTGCTTCATCGCCTACACCATCAAGGGCGTCGGCCTGCCGTTCCAGGGGCACAAGGACAACCACGCCGGCCTGATGACGGTCGCGCAAATGGAGAAATATCGCGACAGCCAGAACATCCGCCCCGGCCACGAATGGGACAAGTATGAAGGCCTGACGCAGGACGCCGCTGAGCTCGACGCCTTCCTCGCGCGCGTACCGTTCAATAGGGACGGCCGCAGGCTCACCGCGCCCGTTGTCGACGTCCCACAGCAGCTCGCGTTCAAGCCGTCGCCGCAGATGTCGACGCAACAGGGCTTCGGCTTGGTGCTGAACGAGATCGCGCGCGGCGACAGCGAGCTGGCGCAACGCATCGTCACGACCTCGCCCGACGTCACGGTCTCGACCAATCTCGGTCCCTGGGTGAACAGGCGCGGCCTGTTCGCGCGCGGCGAGAAGGCGGATTTATTCCGCAGCGAGAAAATTCCGTCTACCTTCAATTGGGAGTTCTCGCCGAAGGGCCAGCACCTCGAGCTCGGCATCGCCGAGATGAACCTGTTCATCATGCTCTCGGCGCTCGGCCTGTCGCACCAGATCAATGGCGCGCGGCTGCTGCCGGTCGGCACGCTCTATGATCCCTTCATCGAACGCGGGCTCGATGCGCTCAACTACGCCTGCTACCAGGATGCGCGCTTCATGGTGGCGGCGACGCCGTCAGGCATCACGCTGGCGCCCGAGGGCGGCGCCCACCAGTCGATCGCGACACCGCTGATCGGCATGGCGCAGGACGGGCTCGCCTCCTTCGAGCCGGCTTTCGTCGACGAGCTCGCGGTGATCATGGGTTGGGGTTTCGAGCACATGCAGCGTGATCCGGGCGAGGGCGGCTCGGTCTATCTCCGCCTGTCGACGCGCTCGATCGAGCAGGCGCAGCGGATCATGACGCCGGAACTGCAACAAGGCATCACCGACGGCGCCTATTGGTTGCGCAAGCCCGGCCCAAATGCCGAAGTCGTGATCGCCTATACCGGCGCAGTGGCGCCCGAAGCGATCGAGGCGACCGGGTTCATCGGCGAGGACAGGCGCGACGTCGGCCTGCTGGCGATCACCTCTGCGGATCGCCTTCACTCGGGCTGGACTGCCGCGCGGAAATTGCGGCGCGACCGCCGCGGCGTGCAGCATCTCAGCCACGTCGAAAAGCTCCTGGCGCCGCTACCGCGCGACTGCGGCATCGTGACCGTGATCGACGGCCATCCTTCCGCGCTCGGCTGGCTCGGCAGCGTCCGGGGCAACCGCGTCGAGGCGCTCGGCGTCGAGCAGTTCGGCCAGACCGGCACCATCGCCGACCTCTACCGCCACTACGGCATCGACGCGAATGCGATCATCGATGCGGCCGAAAGCCTCACCACCGGCGCACCGGTGCTCCATCGCAAGATGGCGGTGTAGTCGAGGTAACCGGAGCGATAATGCGCGCCCCGGGAATGACGGCAGGGTCACCTTGCCGCGTTCCCGCCATCGGCTGACATAGCCTTCCTCCTCCGCAACGCTGGCCCTGCATATGGCGGGTTCAATTGCTGGCGCTTTCGTGCAAGGATGCCTGCCGAAACGCCCCAAGCCCCCAAAAAGAGGTTAACGATGGTCAATCGCATGCAATTCTATATCGACGGCGCCTGGGTCGATCCCGCCGTCAAGAAGTCGACTCCGGTCGTCAATCCGGCGACCGAAGAGGCAATGTACGACGTTGCGCTCGGCTCCAAGGCCGACGTGGACAAGGCGGTTGCTGCGGCCAAGCGCGCCTTTGCGACCTTCTCCCAGACCAGCCGTGAGGAGCGCGTCGCGCTGCTCTCAAAGATCATCGAAGTCTACAAGGGCCGCCTCAAGGAGATCGGCGCCGCCGTCTCCGACGAGATGGGCGCGCCGCTGCCGATGGCGGAGAAGCTCCAGGCCGGCGCTGGTTTGGGCCATCTCATGACCACGCTCGACGTGCTCAAGAACTATCATTTCGAGGAACCCATCGGTACCGCCATGGTGCTGCGCGAGCCGATCGGCGTCGTCGGCATGATCACGCCATGGAACTGGCCGCTGAACCAGATCGCCTGCAAGGTCGCGCCCGCGCTCGCCGCCGGCTGCACCATGATCCTGAAGCCCAGCGAGTTCACGCCGACCTCGGCTTTGATTTTTGCGGAAATCCTCCATGAAGCCGGCGTGCCGAAGGGCGTGTTCAACCTCGTCAACGGCCTCGGCCCCGAGGTCGGCGCCGCCATGAGCGAGCACCCCGACATCGACATGATTTCCTTCACCGGCTCGACCCGCGCGGGCATCGATGTTGCGAAGCGCGCGGCGCCCACCGTGAAGCGTGTCAGCCAGGAGCTCGGCGGCAAGTCGCCGAACATCATCCTCGAAGGCGCCGACCTCACGAAGGCGGTGACCGGCGGCGTGATGCACATGTTCAACAACTCCGGTCAGTCCTGCAACGCGCCCTCGCGCATGATCGTGCCGCTGTCGAAGATGAAGGAAGTCGCCGCGATCGCGAAGGCTGTCGCCGACAAGACCAAGGCGGGCGATCCGCGCGCCGAAGGCACCACCATCGGCCCTGTCGTCAACCGCGGCCAGTGGGACAAGATCCAGGCGCTGATCAAGAAGGGCATCGACGAGGGCGCAACGCTCGTCGCCGGCGGCCCGGGCCTGCCCGAAGGCGTCAACAAGGGCTTCTATGTCCGCCCGACCATCTTCGCCGACGTCACCCCCGAGATGACGATTGCGCGCGAAGAGATCTTCGGACCGGTGCTGACCATCCTCGGTGCCAAGGACGAAGCCGAGGCCGTGCACATCGCCAACGACACGCCGTATGGTCTCGCCGGCTATGTCTCCGGTGCTTCGGTCGAGGACGCCAAGCGCATCGGCCGCCAGATCCGCGCCGGCAACGTCAACCTCCAGGGCGTGCCGAACGATCGCACCGCGCCGTTCGGCGGCTACAAGCAGTCGGGCAACGGCCGCGAGTGGGGCAAGTACGGCCTCGAGGACTTCCTCGAAGTGAAGGCCGTCGCCGGCTTCAACGCGGCGTAAGTTTTCGCGGCTGAACGACGCGACGCCGGAGCGGGAGACTGCTCCGGCGTTTTTTATTGCAGTCCTTCGTAGTTCGTAGGGTGGATCATCCGAAGGCGTAATCCACCGCTTCTCTCGCCGGCGATGCAGGCGTTGATGGGTTACGCCTTCGGCTAACCCACCCTACGAGAGCATCGCCTGCGGCGCGCCTATCCCCCCACGGCGCCCTGCGTATTCACATACAACGCGTAGATCGACTGGCTCGCCGCCATGAACAGGCGGTTGCGCTTAACGCCGCCGAAGCAGAGATTGGCGCAGCGCTCGGGCAGCGCGATGCGGCCGATCATGACGCCATCGGGCGCGAACACGACGACGCCGTCGAGCTCGGGATCGCCCATGCCCCAGCCGCACCAGAGGTTGCCGTCGACGTCGCAGCGCATGCCGTCCGGCGTGCCCGGCCCTGCATCGATGCGAACGCGCTTGTTGGAGATCGTGGTCCCATCAGCCGCGACGTCATAAGCGAGGATTTTTCGGTTCGGCACGCCGCGCGATTCGACGACGTAAAGAATCGTCTCGTCGGGCGAGAAGCACAGCCCGTTCGGTCCGAGCACGCCCTCCGCGACGATGCTCGCCTTGCGGGTCACGGGATCGAGCCGGTAGACGTTCGGCTCGATCTCGCTCTCCGCCTTGTAGCCCTCGTAATTGCCGAGCAGGCCGAAGGTGGGATCGGTGAACCAGATCGAGCCGTCCGATTTAACAACGACATCGTTCGGCGAGTTCAGACGCTTGCCGTTGAATTGATCCATCAGCACGGTGATCTCGCCGTCATATTCGGTGCGGGTGACGCGACGGCCGCCGTGCTCGCAAGTGACCAGCCGGCCCTGGCGATCCCTGGTGTTGCCATTGGCGAAATTGGAGGGCTTTCGAAAGTTCGAGACCGCGCCGGTCTCTTCTTCCCATTTGATGATGCGCTGGTTCGGAATGTCGCTGCAGAGCAGATATCGTCCGTCGCCGAACCAGACCGGGCCCTCGGCCCAGCGCAGGCCGCTCGCCAGCCGCTCCACCGCCGAAAGCTTCAACCAGTATTTTTCGAAGCGGGGGTCGAGCGCTTTTATGGCGGGATCAGGGTAATAGGTCGCCGGCTGCCAGACTGGCCGCTCCTGGGTGTGGGACGATGTCCCATTCATGTCGGTTCTCTCGTTTCGTTCCCTCTGGACAATCCTGCTATCATTAGGGACACGTGACCGCAAATCGGTCGCCAAAGACGAGGAAAAACATGTCGCGCATCTTGATGACGGGAGCTTCGGGCGGGATCGGAACGCGCCTGCGCAAATTGCTGCCGTCGATCTATCCGGACCTCCTGCTTAGCGACATCCGTCCGCCCAAGGATCTCGGGCCGAACGAGCAGTTCAAGGCGGCGGACCTGGCAGACCTCGCGCAGTGCGAAGCGATCTGCGAAGGCATCGACGGCATCCTCCATTTCGGCGGCTATTCGGTCGAAGGCCCATGGAACGACATTCTCCAGGCCAACATCATCGGCGGTTACAATCTGTTCGAGGCCGCGTATCGCAAGGGCGTCAAGCGCGTGGTATTCGCCTCGTCCAACCACACGGTCGGCTTCTATCCGCGTCACCGCAGGATCGACACCGACGTCACCGTGCGCCCCGACGGACGCTACGGCGTCAGCAAGGTGTTCGGCGAAGCCGTCGGCTCGCTCTATGCCGACAAGCACGGGCTGAAGGTCACCTGCATCCGCATCGGCAATTGCGACGAGCGGCCGCTCGACCATCGCCGCATCGCGATGTGGCTGATGCCGGAAGATCTGGTGCAGCTCTGCCGGATCGGCCTCGAACATCCCGACATTCATTTCGAGATATTCTATGGTGTGTCGCTGAACGAGCGCGCCTGGTGGGACAACCACCGCGCCTACGAATTCGGCTATCGCCCCATCGGCCGCTCCGAGGATCACGTGGCGCACGCCATGGCCGAGCAGGCCAAGCTGGAGCCCGATCCGGTCGGCGACCATTTCCAGGGCGGCGCGTTCTGCAGCAACGAGTTCGACGGCGATGTGGGCCGGATCATCGATTGGAACAAGCGGTAGCGTTCGACGTGTTGAGGGAGCGCCTGCTCGCCAGCAGGCATGGGGCTCGCGGGGACTCCCGCTCACCCGGAATGCCCGCGAGCGCTATCGACATCAACCGGCGGCGACATCGCGACTCATCTTCTGCAATCGCGTGAAAGCTGCCCACGCCTCGGGATAGTCGCCGTCCTTTGGATCGATCATGAGCAGCGCGCGGCAGGCCTCGTTGACGTCTTCCGCCGAAGGACGCATCGAGACGTCGGTCGACGCCTCCGCCTGCTTCCAGCGGTCCTCCACGTCTCTCGCGAGCTTCAGCGCTTCGGACGGAGTTCGTTTCCGGGTTGGCTTTGCAAGCGGGTGATCCGCACGGAATTTGGGCCACGCGGTGGGAGGCTGCTCGGCCTGCCATTCACTCTCGTTGGGAATCTCATGCGTGTTGGCAACCTCACGCGTGGCACGCGGATTTGGTTGCTGCCTGTTGGCCGCATCCGGCGGAACCGTCCGGCCGGCCAATTCGCGAACCTGCTGTTCCATCGTCCCCCCGGACGACGATCCGCCCGTCGAAGGCGCGGACGTCGTCAGCGCGGGCGCAACCGAGGTCAGCGCTTCAGGGGCGACTTTCTGGACGGCCGTTGCGACCGACGTCAGGCCGGGCGATACGGCCGGTCGCTGCTTGGCCTTGTCCTCTCCGGCGGGGCAGGGCCTGTATCCCGATTGATACTGCGTGATCCGTCCGTCGTCATCGATGCGCGCAAAATCGGCGGCCACGTTGTAGACGAAAGCGGCGCTGACCGAGTGTCCGGACTTGTTCTTCGCGCTGACGGTGCCGCAGACATACCGCGCCGCGTCGGCGTCGACCGAACGCAATGTGCCGAATTGAGCCGAGTCCGGATTGATCAGCGCATGTCGGACCGCCGCTCGGGCCCGCTTATGTTCCGTGGAGAACCTGCTGATCAGAACGTCTGCGTTGATGAAGTCTGGCTGGTAGTACAACCCGTATTCGACGGCGAAAAATGCTCCGCCGAAGGCGGCTGCGATCAGGAAACCGGGTACATTCATGTCAATGTTCCGGGTAATGGAACCCGGCATGGTTGTTGTTTGTGACCGAAACCATTTACGGTGGCGGGTTCTAACGAGCGGTTAAGCGGCGGGCGACTGCGACAAATCGCCCGACCGCTCGCGTTGAGAGGATTGGTGAAAGTTGGAGGCGCGACTGCTCGCCAGCGAGCCTGTGGTTCGCCGTCATTGATCCAGATCAACTCACGCCCGACGTCGTCTGGCTCTCGATTCGAGCGGCTCGGAATTGAGAATCACGCCAATGAAAATCAAATTGTCAGTCGTCATAACGCTCGCGGCGCTCGTATCAGGATCGTCGCAGGCCGCAACACTCAGCGACGCCGAGGCGACGTTCCTCGACCAGCTCGTCACCGCATCCGCTGTGCTCGAGCAGCGATGTGTCGGCTACGAGGCCGATGGCGCGGGCGGTGTTCAACTCGGCGCGCGGCTGCTCGGCACCCCCAATGCGGCGATGGCGATGATCGACGCCTATTCGGCGGCCATCACAGCCCGCAATGGCGAGAGCTATGATCCCGGCAAGTTTCGCCCCGAGGTTTCCGACGCGGCCGGAAAAACATTCAGCCGCGTCCGCACGGACTTGATCAGGAATCCGGAAAGGGCCTGCGCCGATTATGGCAGTGCCAGTGTCGATCGTGGTCTGCTGAGGCGGTACTGATGCGCCTCGCAGGATCGGTGAAGCGAAGGGAAGCCATCGCGCTTCGTTCTTGACCAGTCGTCATTGCGCAACGCGCGCTTCCTGCTTCTTGGTCACATGCCAGAGCACCACATGATAATGTGGCACATCCACACCGGGGTGACCCGGGTTGAAGTAGAAGCTGACGTGGTCGACGGGCCACGCGGACCCCGCCGCCTCCAACGACTTGTGATCGTCGATGTCCTTGATCGGAACCATGTACACGGTCGCGACCGGTCGATCCCTGCGGTCGAAGCACAGGAACGGACCCAGCGGCAAAGTGTCGGGCTTGACGAAGATGATGCCCAGACCCGGAAAGAACTTCGGGAAGTTCACGAGATCGCTGACCCGCTTGTATCCGTTTTTCTCCGCGACCACCCGCTGATTTGGCGGCGGACGAACGACTTCATGCTTTCTGTGCGCCTTGCGGCCTCGATGAGGAGCTGTCCTGGTCTGCTCGACATTGTCGGCCGGTGCCGCGGTGGCCGGTGGGAGCTGCTGCGGCGCCGATGGCCAGAAGGGAGCAAACTGGGCGGCGGGACGCCTCACGTCGGCGATCAAGGCGAGTAATGCGATAAGGGTCGCGCTCACGATCGATTTGCGCATCGACATCTCCCGAGCTTTGTCTGCCCAAGTTTGCTCAAGAAGTTTGCTCACTTGGCCGGATTGCGTTCTCTCCAGCGCAGGAAGTCCCGGAACAATTCTTCGCGGTCGGGCGGATTGGCAGTTGGCTTTTCCTCGAGGAACCGGCCGAACGCCTTGCGAAGCGCGGCCTCGCCTCCCGATTGTTGCCGGAGCCAGCGCTCCGCCGCTCGAAATCGTTGCCATCCGGGGAGCTGCGCGGCCAGGTTCACCTCGCGCCATTTGGGATGATGCGCTCCGCCGAGAAATTCGGGAAAGCGCGTGAAGAATGTCTGGACGAACAAATCCAGCAACCGATATCGCTCGCTGCCGATCGGCCAGTTGTAGGCGAAGAGAGCGGATTTAACCGCGATCGTGTCGACGCTAGCTTCGGCCGCGACGATATTCGGGTAATCCTGATGGCGAAGCGTCGATGGCAGGTATTCTTGTTGCAGCAGCTCTTTGGAGTAGGGGATGGGCAGGAGGCGAATACCATCGAGCTGCGAGACCTGCGTCAGCAAGCTCACGGGCTTTCCCGAGACCAACAGAGCGGCGGCGAGATCTCCCTTCCTCAGACCATCCAGCGCGGCCTCCGGCCCCAGGTTCGACTCGCTGATCTTGACGCCCAGACGGTTGAACACGTCGCGGCCGAGGATGGCGCTGGCACTGCCGTCCTCCCCGAGATTGACCCTCTTGCCCGCCAGCTCTGTCAGGCTTCCAATCTCCGGCCGCGCGAGAAGATGGAACTCTTCGATATGGAGCGGGGCAATGTAGGTCAGCCTTTCGGAGATATCTCCGAAGGTCCTTGCCTCCCGGAGCCGGTCAACGAGGGCGACGGGCGCGATCGCCACATCTGCACCAGGGAGCGTGAGCACATCAACGACGTTGCGAATGCCGCCGTTTCCCACGATGGGCAGAACCCGCAGGGCGACCTCGCCATGAGGGCCTGTCTCTTGGCCGGCGGCGAGCGTGGTTGCAATGTCCTGGGCCATCGCGAATTCGGTGCATTGCGGAGAGCCGGTTACGAATCCCACCGTGAATGGGTCCGCAGATCGTCTCGTTTCCTTCCTGAGGAGGGCTTCCTTTCTCGGAGACACCTTCGTGGATTCGCTCCGAGCAGCGGAGGGCCGATTTTGCGCGAGGGAATCCTGGACCTGTCCGCCGAGCCAGGCCGCTGCAACCAGTGCGATGAACAAACCGGCCCGCATCGCTCCGCAGACCCTCATTGTTCAAGCTGCTCGGTCGGACTCCCCAGGACGTGACATGGTCGGCGAAACGGCCACCTGCCGCGTCCGAAGCAAGACCGAGGGCTAAGGTTTCGCCTTCCAACGCGCCCGGAGCAGCGGCGTTCCGTGATGGACGGCTACCGCAGGAGGTTTGCCGACAAGCCCGATCGTCAGGTCGCGCTCGCGCCGCAGGTGCGCGCTTCCTGTCCCCTGCAAACGAGGATAGGCGAAGGGAGGGCCGCGCTAGCTCTCGTCGCCCGCAATCCGCGCCAGGTAATCCTTCTTGCTGAACTGCATGTGGTCCACGCTCAGCTGCGCCAATGCCCAGCTATCGCGGCCTTTCAACAGCTCGATCATCAACTCGTGCTGGCGGCGCGACTGCGCGAGCCCGTCGCGATCGGCGAGGTTTTTGGCGCGCATCGGCAGCGTCAGGTTCATGTAGTCCTGCAGCGAGCGCACCAGATAAGGATTGCCGCAGGCGGAAAACAGCGCGAGGTGGAAGGCGTCGTTGGCTTCGTGGATGCCGCGCAAGTCCCTCACGTCAGCCTTGGCGCAATACTCGCGCTGCAAGGAGGTCAGTTCGTCGATCAGGCTTTGCGGCGCGGGCAGGGGAATCATGAGCGCGGCCTGCCGCGTCAGCATCTCCCTGACTTCGTAGATCTGCCGGACCTCTTCGGCGGAATAGAACCGCACGGTGGCGCCCACATTCTTTCCGCGGCGGACGATGCCGCGCCGCTCCGCATCCACCAGCGCCTGGCGCACGAAGTGGCGCGAGGTGCCGTAGCGCGACATCAACGCGTCTTCGGTCAGGCGCGCGCCCGGCGGCATGCGGCCGAAGATGATGTCGTCCTCCAGCCGCGCGACGACGTCATCAGGATCGTCGCGCCTGACAGGCATGGCGTCTGCGGTGCGAATGTCGGACATGCCCTCGGCCTCCGGCGTCTGCCGGTCCGCGATGTGGAGCAGGGAAGGGACAGATTGTCAATAATCCGACTGTTTAACGGTGCGAAGGTCCAGAAAGAAGCAGGATAGACGCCTGTCTTATTGACAATCAGGGGGCAGGCTGTAGCACAATGGCAAGCGAGAAGGAGTGGCATGATGACGGGTGGCTTGCGCAAGGGTCTGACGAGCTATGGCGATGCCGGCTTCTCGCTGTTCCTGCGCAAGGCGTTCATCAAGGCGATGGGCTATTCCGACGACGCGCTGGAGCGCCCGATCGTCGGCATCACCAACACCTATAGCGACTACAATCCCTGCCACGGCAACGTCCCCCAGATCATCGAGGCCGCCAAGCGCGGCGTGATGCTCTCCGGTGCGATGCCGTTCGTATTCCCCACCATTTCCATCGCCGAGAGCTTTGCGCATCCGACTTCGATGTATCTGCGCAATCTGATGGCGATGGACACCGAGGAGATGATCCGGGCCCAGCCGATGGATGCGGTGATCGTGATCGGCGGCTGCGACAAGACGCTGCCGGCGCAGGTGATGGCCGCGATCAGCGCCGATTTGCCGACGGTGGTCATTCCCGTCGGGCCCATGGTGGTCGGCCATCACAAGGGGGAGGTGCTCGGCGCCTGCACCGATTGCCGCCGTCTCTGGGCCAAATATCGCGCCGGTGAAATGGACGATGCCGAGATCGAGGCGGTCAACGGCCGTCTCGCGCCGTCGGTCGGCACCTGCATGGTGATGGGCACGGCGTCCACCATGGCCTGCATGATCGAAGCCATGGGCCTGTCGATGCCGATGAGTGCGACCATTCCGGCGCCGCATGCGGAACGTTTCCGTCTGGCGGAAGCCAGCGGCAAGGTCGCGGCGGAGATGGCCAAGGCGAAGGGGCCGAAGCCGAGTGAGGTGCTGACGCCGGCGTCGTTCAGGAATGCGCAGGTCGTGCTGCAGGCGATCGGCGGCTCGACCAACGGCCTGATCCATCTGACCGCGATGGCGCATCGCTCGCCGCACCGGCTCGATCTCGAAGTCTTCGACCAGATCGGCCGTGAAGTGCCTGTTCTGGTCGATCTCAAGCCGTCGGGCGAACATTACATGGAGCATTTCCACCACGCCGGCGGCGTGCCGAAATTGCTGGCACAGCTCGGCGATCTCGTCGATCTCGATGCGAAGACCATCAGCGGCCAGACGCTGCGCGACGTCGTCGCAAATGCAGAAGACGTGCCCGGCCAGGACGCGATCCGCTCGCGCGACAATCCGATCAAGAAGGAGGGCGGCCTTGCCGTCCTGCACGGCAACCTCGCGCCGCGTGGCGCTGTCATCAAGCAATCGGCTGCGAGCCCTAAACTGTTGCAGCACACGGGACGCGCGGTGGTGTTCGAATCCGTCGAGGACATGACCTTGCGGGTCGACGATCCCGATCTCGACGTCACGGCCGACGATGTGCTGGTGCTGCGCAATGCTGGCCCCAAGGGCGCGCCTGGCATGCCCGAGGCGGGCTATCTGCCGATTCCGAAGAAGCTCGCTCGCGGCGGCACCAAGGACATGGTGCGCATTTCGGATGCGCGCATGAGCGGCACCGCGTTCGGCACCATCGTGCTGCACATCACGCCGGAAGCCGCCGTCGGCGGGCCGCTGGCGCTGGTGCAGAACGGCGACCGGATCAGCCTCGATGTGGCCAAGCGCAGCATCGAGCTTTTGGTCGATGCGGCCGAGCTGGAGCGGCGGCGTGTCGCCTTGAAGCCGACTGCCGTGCCCGATGAAGCGCGGCGAGGCTATGCCTGGCTGTTCAACGAGACCATCATGCAGGCCGATGAGGGCTGCGACTTCGACTTCATGCAGAGGACTGGGAAGAAGACCGAGCAGAGAACTGAAAAGGGCTGATCAACACCAACGAGCGCCGAGACCGCTGAACGCGGCTGGCGATAAAACATAGGGGGAGACGATGATTGCACGATCCATGCGTGCATTGGTGGCAGGCGCCGCCATGCTGTTCGTCACGGGCGCGGGGGCGCAGGAGGTGAAGCATTATCGCTTCGCCTATGACCAGCCCCGCAACACCGGCTATTCCATCGCCGGCGACCTCTTTGCCGACAAGCTCAAGGAATTGAGCAAAGGCACCATGATCATCGACCAGTATCCCGGCGCGCAGCTCGGGCAGGAGCCGCAGGTGCTCCAGCTCGTCAAGTCCGGCGACGTCGAATTCTCCATCGTCTCCTCGGCGAACACCGCGACGATCTCGCCGCAGGCGGGCGTCATGTCGCTGCATTATCTGTTCCGCGACGAGAACCATGTGATCAAGGGCCTCGCCGATCCAAAAGTGTTCGAAGCGCTCAGGGCCATGATCGAGGAGACCACGCAGGGCCTGCATCTCATCGGCACGGGCTCCCAGGGCGTCCGCCACATGTACTCCAAGAAGGAGATTCACAATGTCGCAGACATCAAGGGTCTGAAGGTCCGCGTACAGGCAACCGCCACCGAAGACACCATGTTCCCGGCCTATGGCGCCCAGACCGTGCACATGCCGTTCGGCAGCGTCTATACGAGCTTGCAGACCGGCGTGGTCGATGTCGCCGAGAACAGCATCAACGTCTACCTCGTCAACAAGCACTACGAGGTCGCGCCGGTGCTTAATATCACCGAGCACGAGGCCAACAACGCACTGGTGTTCGTCTCCGACAAGCTCTGGCAGAGCCTCTCGGCCGAGCAGAAGGGCTGGGTGCTCGCGGCCGCGAACGAGATCAGCACCAAGGAGCCCGGGAAGGCATTCGATCTCGAGCGCGCCGCGGCGGAGAAGCTGAAGAAGATGGGCGTCAAGATCGTCGACAACGTCGACAAGAAGAGCTTTGCGGCGATCGCCGATCCCTATCTCGACAAGCTCGCCAAGGACCTCGGCCCGCACGCCGAGAAGATCAAGGATCTGATCCGGTCGATTAACTAGAGCGATTCCGAAAGACGGTGCGCTCCCTGTCCCGCTTGCGGGAGAGGGTAGGGGAGAGGGTTTCTCCGCAGAGGGATTTCCAGCGAGGAGAAAGCCCTCGCCCGGATCGCATCTTCGATGCGATCCGACCTCTCCCGAAGCGGGAGAGGCGCAGCCAACCCCAACCGGGACGACAACAATGCCCATCGCCGACAAGCTCGTCCTGCAACGCCAACGTCATCTCAAATGGCGCTGGCTCGACTGGCTCGAGCTCGCGCTGATGATCCTCTGCGGCGTGCTGTGCTTCGGCTTCTCGCTCTCGGTCACGGCCGACATCGTCACCCGCACCATCGGTCATCCCTGGCTGTGGCTGCAGGAGGTCACCTCGACGCTGTTCATCTATGCGATCTTCGTCGGCATGGCGGCTGCGACCCGGCGCAACGATCATCTCTATCTCACCGCGATCTCCGAGGCGATGCACGGCACGCCCAGGATCATCGTCGAAATCATCATCCGCCTCATCGTGCTCGGCGTCGCCGTCTGCCTCGTCTGGTACGGCTACCAGAACTATCTTCGCGGCTTCGGCAGTTTCCGCCTGCCGTCGGGCACGCCGATCGCCTCGCTCTACGCCATCATTCCGCTGTCCGGCATCCTGGTCGGCCTCTTCACCATCGAGCAGCTCGTCAACGGTCTGCGCAACGGCTTCGACCATCCCGAGCCGCCGGACCAGGATGCGCCGCCGGACGTGACCGAGGCGCAGGCGAGGACGCAGCCGTGAGCGCACCTGTTGTCCTCGCGATCATGTCGATCTGCTTCCTGTCATTCGGCTATCTCGGCGTGCCCGTGCCGTTCTCGCTGATGGCCGGCGTGTTCGTCGGTGCGTTCCTGTCCGACGTTTCGCTCGCCGCGATCATCCAGAAGATATTCGATGGCGTCGATTCCGAGGCGCTGCTGGCGATCCCGTTCTTCCTGCTGGTCGGCGAGCTCATGAGCTCGGCCAATGTGGTGGTGCGAATAGCCAATCTCTCGGTGTCGCTGGTCGGCCATATCAGGGGCGGGCTGTCGCAGGTCGTGGTCGTCTTCAGTATGTTTTTCTCGGAGATGTCGGGCTCGACCACGGCCGATGTCGCCGTGATGAGCCGCGCGCTCGGCGGGCCGATGAAGCGCGAGGGCTACGAGCCGGCGTTCATTGCCGCGATCATCGCGTCGGCCTCGACCATCGCCGCGCTGGTGCCGCCGAGCATCACCGCTGTCGTCTACGGCGCCGTCGGCAACGTCTCGATCGCCGGGCTGTTCATGGCCGGCGTCGTGCCGGGCCTGATGATCGGCTTCGGATTGATGATCTATTGCTATTTCTTCGGCCCCTCGGGCCTGCGCAAGCCGCGTGCGCCGCTGCGGCAGGTGGTGTTCGCCGCGGGCGATGCGGCGCTGCCGCTGATGATCCCCGTCATCCTGCTGGGGGGCATCCTGACCGGCTGGTTCACGCCGACCGAAGCCGGCGTCGTCGCGGTGGTCTGGATCATCCTGGTCGTGATCCCCGCGCTCAACCGCGGGCATTTCAGGAAGATCCCCTACGATTTCTGCCTCGCCGGGCTGATTTTCTCGCTACCGCTGATCACGATCGGTGCCGCCAACGCCTTCGGCTGGATGCTCGCCTATTTGCGCGGCGCCAGCTACATCGCAGACATGATCACCTCGATCGCAGGGCACGATCCGCATCTGATCATGCTGCTGATGGTGCTGCTGTTCACCGTGGTCGGCGATTTCATCGAGCCGGTGCCGACCATCATCATCTTCATGCCGCTGGTCAACACGCTGACGGAAGCGGGCGACATCAATGGCGTGCACATGGGCGTTGTGCTGATCGCCACGCTCGCCTTCGGCCTGATCACGCCGCCTTACGGCCTGGTGCTGTTGATGGCGTCGAAATTCGTCGGCATCAGCTTTGCCAAGGCGCTCCGCGCGGCGCTGCCGATCTATGTCGTGTTCTTCGCCACCATCGCGTTCGTGATCTACTTCCCGAGCGTGGTGCTGTGGCTGCCGCAGAAGGTTCTCCCCGAATCGGTCGGCTGCTTCAAGTCGCCGGCGGGGACCGGCTACATCTGTCCGCAATAGACGTCACTTGCTCTTGCTCGTGAACTTCTTCACGGCGACGCGGAACTCTTCCGTGTTCATCGCCATGATGATCTTGTGCTCCTCGGCATCGAGCTGCTGCCTGACTGGCGTCGTCGCTGCCGCATAGACCAGCGACTTGGTGCCGGATATGGCCGCGGGCGGGTTCTGTGCCAGCCGTTCGGCGAGTTTTCGCGTGGCCTCCTTCAACTCGGTCGCGGGAACGGTCTGGGCGACGAGGCCCCATTCATAGGCCTGCTGCGCTGTAAAATTGTCCTCGGCGAGGAAGATCTGTAGCGCGCGGCGCGAACCGACCGTGCCGACGATTCCGACCGTCGAGCCGCCATCGGGCGATACGCCGATCTTGGCGTAAGCCGGCGTGAACTTGGCGTCATCGGCGGCAATGCAGAGATCGGTGACGAAGGCGAGGCCCATGCCGGCGCCGGCGGCCGAGCCGTGCACGCTCGACAGCGAGATCTTGGGCATACGCTTGATGATCTCGATGAACGAATGATAATGCTTGAGCAACTCGCCGACGACAGCCGTCACATTGTTGGCCTCGGCCGCTGCGCCGATCGTCTGCAGATCGCCGCCGGCCGAAAAGGCGCGGCCTTCGCCTTCGAGCACCATGACGCGGACAGCATCATCGCCCTCGATATAAGCCGCGAGCTGTTCGAGCTTCTGCGCAATTGCAAGATTGACCGAGTTGAACGCGGCGGGACGGTTGAGCGTGATGGTCGCGATCGGGCCGTCGATCCGCAGCAGCGCGGGATCGTCGGGCTTTGAGACGGGAGCTGGCATGTGAATATCCCCGGCATGAGGTTCGTTTTGCAACTAAATCTCAGAAGGCGAGGGGTGACAATCCCCGCGTGCCACCCTTGCGCGGAGCGGAATCATAGGCTCAAATGGGGCGCCTTCGTTGGACGGACACGAGCGCCGGCTCCTCCTGGGCTAGCCAAGCCAGTATGAGAGAGGAGACGACATGGGTACGCTCGTGTCTTGCAGAAAAGGCCTGTCCGATGACTGATGGTCCGGTGGTCATTGTCGGTGCCGGCCATGGTGGCTACCAGGTCGCGGCATCCCTGCGGCAGGCGGGCTTTTCGGAGCCCATCCGCATGGTCAACGACGAGGCGCATCTGCCCTATCAGCGGCCGCCGTTGTCGAAGGCCTACATCAAGGGCTCGGCCGGGCCTGATAGCCTGATGTTCCGCCCCGAGAAATTCTATCACGACCAGAAGATTGACCTGATCGCCGGCCGCGCCGTCTCGATCGATCGCGCAGCGCGAAAAGTGCTGCTCGCCTCGGGCGAAACGCTGTCCTACGGTCACCTGATCTTGGCGACCGGAGCGCGGAACCGGCTGCTCGATCTGCCCAACGCCAATCTGCCCGACGTGAAATATCTGCGCATCCTCGATGAGAGCGAGGCGTTGCGCAGCATCATCCCATCGAAGACGCGGGTCGTGGTGATCGGCGCCGGCTTCATCGGCCTCGAATTCGCAGCGACCGCGCGGATCAAAGGCCTCGAGGTCGACGTGCTCGAATTGGCGCCGCGCGTGATGGCGCGCGCGGTGACGGCGGAAGTGTCCGACTATTTCCAGGCGCGGCACCGCGAGGCCGGCATCCGCATTCATCTGGGTGTGCAGGCAACCTCGATCGAAGCCGAGAACGGCAAAGTGACCGGCGTCTCCTTGAGCGATGGACGGCATCTGCCTGCCGACCTCGTCGTAGTCGGCGTCGGCGTGCTGCCGAACATCGAGCTGGCGGCCGAGGCCGGGCTGCCGGTCGCGGCCGGCATCATCGTCGACGAACATCTTGCGACGGCTGATCCCGGCATCTCCGCGATCGGCGATTGCGCCCTGTTTGCCAGCCCGCGCTTCGGCGGATCATTGCGGCTGGAATCGGTGCAGAACGCCACCGATCACGCCCGCTGCCTCGCCGCGCGGCTGACCGGCGACAAGAAACCCTATGACGGGCATCCCTGGTTCTGGAGCGATCAGGGCGACGACAAGCTCCAGATATCAGGCCTCACCACCGGCTACGACCGTGTCGTCCTGCGCGGCGATTCCGCGAAGAAGGCGTTTTCCGTGTTCTGCTATCATGGCGACAGACTGCTCGGCATCGAATCGATCAACCGCGCCGGCGATCACATGTTCGGCCGCCGCTTGCAGGCGATGGATCGCTCCATCACGCCGGAGCAGGCCGCGGACGAAAGCTTCGACCTGAAGAGCGCGCTGGCCTGAGTCTCTTCTGCCTCGCCCAGCTTGCGGGGAGAGGGGCGGGGTGAGGGGGACTCTCCACGGCGACGGTGACGGTTAGACTCGCGGAGACTAGCCCGCTCTGTCTTATAGAACGGCCTTAACTTCCGCGGCCGTCGGCATCGACGGCCCGGCGCCCATGCGCTGCACACTGATCGAGGCGGCGGCATTGGCGAACGCGAGGGCGGCGCGCAAGGCGGCACCCTCGGCCAGCTGTGAGGCGAGCGCCCCGACGAAACAATCGCCGGCGCCTGTGGTGTCGACCGCCTTCACGGCGCGCCCGGGCACGGCAAATCCCTCGCTTCCGGCGAGCGCGAGCACGCCGCGTTTTCCCAGCGTGACGCAGATGGTCTGGTCCGCGCGCGCCTGAAGCTGTCGGGCGACGTCGACGATCCTTGCGGCTTCGTCCTCGTCGGTGAGTTCGCGACCTGCGAGAAAGCCAAGCTCGGTCTCGTTCAGCACGAGGATGTCGACCAGCGCGAGCAGCTCGCCGGACATCTTTTGCGCCGGTGCCGGATTGAGCAGCGTCGTGGCCCCGGCGGCACGCGCCCGCTGGAAGAACGCGGCAATCGTCGGCAGCGGAATCTCGAACTGGCTGACCGCGACATCACCCTTTGCCAGCGGCGCATCCGCGACGTCATCCACACTGACCAGGGCATTGCTGCCGGGAATGACGACGATGGTGTTGTCGGAGGACGCAACCGTGATGATGGCCGTGCCGCTGTGCGTGTCCGCCTCGCGCACACCGCCGAGATCGATGCCCTGGTCGCCCAGGAACGCCCGCAGTTCCGCCCCGAACGCATCCTTGCCCAGCCGCCCGATCAGCGTGGTCTTCACGCCGAGACGCGCCGATGCGACCGCCTGGTTCGCGCCCTTGCCGCCCGGAAAATACAGCACTTGCCGGCCGGCGACGGTCTCGCCCACCTTCGGATGGCGATCGGCGGTCGCCACCACATCCATGTTGATGCTGCCGGCGACGAAGACACGCCCCATGATCCGCCCTTATGAAATCCCTAGACCCTGACTTCGAACTCGTGCCTGACTTTGGCGATGTCGACAAGGGTCGGCAGGCCGGCCTCGTTGCCGAGGCGCTGGATCTTGAACGTCGAAGCTGCCCGGGCAAAGTCGAAATGCTCGCGCCAGCTTTTGCCCGGATGGGCGAGATAGGAATAGACGTACGCGCCGTGGAAGACGTCGCCGGCGCCGTTGGTATCGATCACGCGCTCCCGCGGAATCGGCATCGCCGGCATCACCTGGACCGTCCCTGTCTCGTCGTACCAGAGCAGGCCCTTCTCACCCATGGTGACGCCGCCGATCTTGCAGCCGCGGCCCTTGAGGTAGTCGAGCATCTTCTCCGGGGTCAGGTCCATCTGCTCGCAGAGACGCTCGGCGACGATGGCGACGTCGATGAATTCCAGGAGCTCATGCGTGTTGGTGCGCAGGCCGCCGCCGTCGAGCGACGTCAGGATACCGGCCTCACGGCAGACTTTTGCGTAGTGGATCGCCGCATCCGGCTGGTGGCCGTCGACATGCAATGCGCGGCAGCCGCCGAGATTGAGCATCGGGAAGGGATGGATGTGCTCGTCGTCGCGGCAGCGCACGATGGCCCGCTTGCCATCCTTGGGCATGATGAAGGATAGCGACGACTGGTTGACCTTCCGCCCGTGCAGCGAGATCGCGTATTTCGCGCACATGTCCTGGAACATGCGCCCCAGCCAGTCATTCGCCGCGGTGGCGATCAGGTCGGGCACGATGCCGAGCTTGGCGCAGCAGAACGCCGCCGTAACAGCGTTGCCGCCGAAAGAGACCGCGTAGTCGGTCGCCACGTGCTTTTCGTCGCCGGTCGGCATGTGGTCGGTGATGAAGACGACGTCGATATAGGTCTGTCCGATAAAGAGAGCCTGCATTGCTTGTCCGTGATGCGCGTGGTGGTCCGGCCGACCAGCTTATTCTAACACCGGTTCCGCTTCTCTGACGCTGAAATTATTCGCAAAACCGCCCCGCAGCGCTTGAGGCCGGCCTATGGCGGGAATACGACCATGGCGGGTCCATGCCAAGCCCGGACAAATGCCGCTTTTCGATCCATGGTTCCAAGTCGATCAAAAAGGGAAAAACATGATCACCGGCCTCGATCACATCGTTGCTCTGGTCAAGGATATCGGTGCGGCCAAGGCGGCCTATCAGACGCTGCTGGGGCGCGCGCCCGCCTGGCAGAACTCCGGCGAGGGCGCCGATCGCGTCCTGTTCACCCTCGAGAACACGACCCTCGAATTGATGGCGCCGAGCGGCTTTACCGCAACCGCTGACCGCATGCGCGCGTTGCTCGCCGACCAGGAAGGCCTGCTCGCCAGCCTGTGCTTTCGCGTCGCCGATATCAACAAGACGCACCGCCGGCTGGACCGGGTGGCGCTGAAGCCGGATGCCGTCGCCGCAGTCGAGAGCCGCGACGATGTATCAGGTGCGGCCCTGCACTGGCAGCGCACGCGGGCCGCAACCGAGCTGACGCGCGGCGTGCGCATGTTCTTCCTTGAGTTGGCCGAGGAGCGTCCGAAGTCGCTCGCTTCGGACGTCGCGCCGATCCAGGGGCTCGATCACGTCGTGATCACCACAGAGGATTCCGATCGTGCCGCCGCGCTCTACGGCGCGCGGCTCGGGCTCGATCTGGCGCTCGACCGCTCCCACCATGACTGGGGCCAGCTGATGTTCTTCCGCTGCGGCGATCTCATCGTCGAGGTGGTGCGCCGCCCGGTCGCGGGCGGGGATGTCGGGCACGATCGTCTCTGGGGCTTGAGCTGGCGCGTCGCCGACATCGACGCCACGCGCGCGCGCCTCCTCGAAGCCGGTCTCGACCTCAGCGATGTGCGCAACGGCCGCAAGCCGGGCACGCGGATCATGACCGTGCGCAATGGCACCTGCGGCATCCAGACCGTGCTGCTGGAGCGCTCGCCGAAACCGGTGGAGTAGGACGCCGCTCTCCGCTCCTCATTGCGAGCGCAGCGAAGCAATCCAGGCTGGCTCCCGGAAAGACTCTGGATCGCTTCGTCGCAAGGGCTCCTCGCAATGACGGCGGGGGCGTGGTACATGCCCTAGCGAAACCACAAAGCGAGCACCGGGTTTGGCGAAAGCAACGGCAAAGCGAACTCAGAAATGGCAGCGCGACCCCGAGGGGATGCGGCTGCGCATTCTCGAGGCTGCCAAGCAGGAGTTTTCCGCGCACGGGCTCGCCGGTGCCCGCGTCGACCGCATTGCGGCGAATGCCGGCGCCAACAAGCGGATGCTGTACTACCATGTCGGCAACAAGGACGACCTCTACCTCGCGGTGCTGGAAGGCGCCTATGACAAGATCCGCAGCGAGGAGCGGGGACTCGACCTCGAACATCTCGATCCGCCCGAGGCAATCAAGCGGCTGATCGAATTCACCTGGAATTACTTCCTGCGCAATCCCGAATTCCTGTCGCTGCTGCAGACCGAGAACCTCGCGCGCGCAAAGCACCTGAAGCGCTCGACCAGGGTCAAGTCGATGCACTCCCCGTTCGTCGAGATGATCCGCACCGTGGTGAGGCGCGGCGTCGACAGCGGCGATTTCCAGGTCGCGGTCGATCCGGTGCAGCTCTACATCTCGATCGCGGGTCTCTGCTTCTTCTATCTCTCGAACTCGGCGACCTTAAGCGTGATCTTCGGCCGTGACCTGCTCGCCAAGGACGCCAAGGACGAACGTCTCGCGCACATGGTCGGCCTCGTGCTGGCTGCGCTGACCGGGCAGTCGGCCGCGCTGTTCGAGATCGCCAAGGCATCGAAGTCGCGCGCCGCGGTGGTGCAGACGGCGTAGTTTCCCGGCCCGCTTTTCCTCCCTCACTGCGAGTCAGCACCGGCCGAGGGCCGACCCGCGCCAATCCAGTTCCGGGAGACGTCTGTCTCGCCACTTACCGCCCCTCCCGGGAACCGGCACAAAACGTCACAGGGAAAGCTCTGGACAGTATTTATCCAACGGGTTAATTTCTCCCCCGAACAAAGAAGACGTCCGGGAGAGAGGCGTGGCCGAGCTGAAGCCCCAAGGTGCAGTGTCCAAGATGCTGAATGCGGCCTGGGTACGGCCGTTGTTGTTCCTGGTGTTCATCGTCATCGCCTGGGATCTCTCGATCCGGCTGTTCAAGATCCCCGCCTATCAGATCCCGGCGCCGGCCGATGTCCTCGCCGTGCTGCGCGATGATTGGCCGGAATTGCTGCGCCAGTCCTGGCCGACGACTTACGCGACCATCTGGGGCTTCGCGCTTTCCGCGCTGTTCGGCATTCCCGTGGCGATGCTGATCGCGGGCTCGAAGACGGTGGAGAGCTATATCTATCCGCTGCTGGTGTTCTCCCAGTCCGTGCCGAAGATCGCGATCGCGCCGCTGTTCGTGGTCTGGTTCGGCTTTGGCATCCTGCCGAAGGTCATCTCGGCCTTTCTGCTCGGCTTCTTTCCCGTCGTGGTCTCCGCCGTGCAGGGTTTCAAGTCGGTCGATCCTGACATGGTCGATCTCGCCCGCGCCATGCAGGGCAGCCGCTTCCAGGTGTTTTGCGCGGTGAACCTGCCGCATGCGCTCCCGGCGATCTTCTCCGGGCTCAAGGTCTCGGTGACGCTCGCCGTGGTCGGCGCCGTGGTCGGCGAGTTCGTCGGCTCCAATTCCGGCATCGGCTATGTGATGCAGCGCTCGATCGGCACGTTCGACCTGCCGACGATGTTCGCAGCGCTCGTCATCCTCGCGCTGCTCGGCGTCATCCTGTTCTGGGTCGTCGACAGCGTCGAGAAGCTGGTGATTCCCTGGCATGTCAGCCAGCGCGAGGACGTGATTTTCGCATCGTAAGGAGAACGGCCACCAATGGCCGAAACAACGACAGGGAGAGTGACGATGAAGCGGTGGATTGGGGCTGCATCCGTGGCGCTGATGGCGTTTGCAGTTTCGCCGGCCCAGGCGGCCGACAAGGTCGTGCTGATGCTCAACTGGTACGTCTATGGCGAGCACGCGCCGTTCTATTACGGCAAGGCCAAGGGCATTTATGCCGCCGAAGGCATCGACCTCGAGATCCAGGAGGGCCGTGGCTCGGCCGCGACCACGCAGGCCGTCGCCGCCAAGACCGCCGATTTCGGCTATGTCGACGTTCCCACCATGATGCGTGCCGCGATCAAGGGCGCGCCGGTGATTGCGACCGGCGTGCTGCTCCAGACCTCGCCGATGTCCGTCATGGGATTCGTCGACAAGAACATCCGAAAGCCCGAAGACATCAAGGGCAAGACGGTCGCGATCACGCCGGCCGATTCCATGACGCAGATCTGGCCGCTGTTCCTGAAGAAGACCGGCCTCAAGGAAAGCGATTTCAAGACCGTTGCCGGCGACGGCCAGACCAAGCTCAACGCCGTGATCAACGGCCAGGCCGATCTCTTGCTCGGCTACGTCATGGACCAGTCGATGAAGATCAAAGACGCCACCGGCAAGGACGTCTATCCGATCAAGTTCGCCGACTACGGCATCAACATGGTCTCCTCGGGCATCATCGCCAACACCGACTACGTGAAGGCCCATGCCGATCTCGTCCGCCGTTTCATGTCGGCGACGACAAAGGCGGTCGAAGCTGCCGAGAAGGAGCCGAAGGCGGCCGCGCAGTCGATCCTCGATGCCAACCCCAAGGGCGGCAAGATCGACACGCTGACCCAAGGCTTTGAGCTGACCATTCCGCTGTACCGGACGCCTGAGACCAAGGACAAGCGGCCGTTCCAGGTCACCGACCAGAACATGACGGACTCGGTCAACCTGATGGTCGAATATGGCGGGCTCGACGCCAAGGCCAAGGAGAACCCGAAGGCCTTCTACACCAACGATTTCCTGCCGAAGAGTGGCACGTGAAACCTGCGACTGTATCGCGTGACGACGTGCAGCCCGCCGCGCATCTGAGACTGGTGAGCGATCGGGCCGGCGATGCGTCGGGCATAACACTGTCCGGCGTGTCGAAAACCTACCGGACGCGCGACGGCGACGTGCCGTCGCTGCGGCCGCTCGACTTCCACATCAATGACGGCGAGTTCTTCGTCGTGGTCGGTCCATCAGGCTGCGGCAAGTCCACGCTGCTCAAGCTGATCTCCGGACTGCTGCCGCCGACATCAGGCGAGGTGCTGGTCGAGGGCGAGACCGTAACGAAGCCGCACGGCAATGTCGGTATCGTCTTCCAGAACGCGCTGCTGCTGCCCTGGCGCAACATCCTGTCCAACGTGATGCTGCCGATCGACATGAAGCGCCTCGCCCGCGACGAATATCTCCCGCGCGCCAAGGCGCTGTTGAAGATGGTTCGGGCTGGAAGGGTTCGAGAGGAAGCTGCCCTGGCAGCTTTCCGGCGGCATGCAGCAGCGGGCCTCGATCTGCCGTGCGCTGGTGCACGATCCCAGGATCATGCTGATGGACGAGCCGTTCGGCGCGCTCGACGCACTGACGCGCGAGCGCATGAATGTCGAGCTGATGCGGATCCAGCGCGAGACCGGGAAGACCGTGCTCTTGATCACGCATTCGATTCCCGAAGCCGTGTTCCTCGCCGACCGTGTGCTTGTCATGACCGAGCGGCCCGGTGCAATCGCCGCGATCTACGACGTGCCGCTGCCGCGTCCGCGCTCGCTCGACGTGATGGCCGACCCTGTGTTTACGGAACTCGTGCAACGCATCCGCAAGCACTTCTTCTCGCAAGGTGCATTGGATTAGGCCTGGTGAGACTTCCGATCTTAACCGCGCGAAAGGTGCGCTCCCTCCCCCGCCTACGGGGGAGGGCTGGGGAGAGGCTGCCTCTGCAACGGGATAATCCCAAGAGGAGAGTACCCCCACCCGGCGCTGCGCGCCGACCTCTCCTGCGAGCAGGAGAGGCAAGTCGCCCGCGGCTACACCGATCTTGTCGAAATTACCTCGCGTTGCTGTAACACCATGTCCCCGCGCCTGAAGCTGAGTGACATCACCTTCTTCGAACGTGCCGTGCAGTTCGCGCGGCCGTTCCGCTTCGGCGCGATCACGATCAACGCGACGCCGCAGTTGTTCGTGCGGGTCGAGATCGAGGTCGAGGGCAGAGGAGCCTCGGCCGGCGCCAGCGCAGAACTGCTGGTGCCGAAATGGTTCGACAAGCGGCCGGAACTGTCGCCGGCGCAGACCGTCGACGGCTTGCGCCGATCGCTGGAGATCGCGCGTGGGCTTTATCTGGCGCAGACGGGATTCCTGACGGCGTTCGATCTGCACGCCGAATGCATTGGCGCGCAGGTCGCGGCCTGTGCCAAGAACAACATCCCGCCCCTCGCGGCGGCCTTTGGTCCTGCGGAAATCGACAAGGCGATCCTTGATGCGCTGCTTCGGGCTGCGGAGACCAATTTCTTCGACGGAATGGCCGGCAATATCGCCGGCATCGATGTGCGGCTCTCGCCCGACCTGAAGGACGCGGATCTCACGACATTTCTCTCCGGCCGCAAGCCGCTGCCGCGCGTTGCGATCAGGCATACCGTCGGTCTCGATGATGCCATCGAAGGCGAGGGCGGCGTCGCCGACGCAGACGTGAACGCCGGCGCGAATTACTTCAAGCTGAAGCTGTCGGGCAATCCCGCCGGCGATGCGGCGCGGCTGGCGCGGATCGGCAAAGAGCTCGATAGGCTTGGTCGCCACTGCAAGGTGTCGCTCGATGCCAATGAGCAATATGCGGACCTTGCCGCACTGAAGGCGCTGATCGACCAGCTCGATCGCGAACCCGCATTGCGGTCGATCGCGTCGCGATTGCTCTATGTCGAGCAACCGATGCCGCGAGACACCACCAGGCAAGCGCCGCTCGGCTCGCTCGCCGCGCGCCGATTCATCATCGACGAGGCCGACGATTCCTACGATGCCTTTCCCGCGGCGCGCGCGCTTGGCTATCGCGGCATCTCCTCGAAATCCTGCAAGGGGCTCTACAAGTCCATCGTCAACGCGACGCGTGCAGCGAAATGGAGCGCGAGCGGAGAGAAATTCTTCGTCACCGGCGAGGACCTGACCTGCCAGGCCGGCCTTGCCGTGCAGCAAGATCTCGCGCTCGGCACCTTTATCGGCATCACCCATGCCGAGCGCAATGGTCATCACTATGTCGACGGCTTCGGCGAGGCGCCGGCCGCCGAAGCCGCGGCCTTCGCAGCCGCGCATCCCGATCTCTACGCCGATGCCGGGCAGGGCATCCGCCTCAGCATTCACAACGGCGATCTCCTGACGGGGTCGCTTCACTGCGAGGGCTTTGCGACCTCGGTCCATCCGGACTGGTCGGCGCTCCGCCCGCTCGAACGGCCAAGATCACTTCAGGAGTATCCGGCATGACCACCCAACGCCTCGGCCTCATCATGAACGGCGTCACCGGCCGCATGGGGCTCAACCAGCATCTGGTCCGCTCGATCGTTGCGATCCGCGACCAGGGCGGCGTGCGCCTGAAGAACGGCGATCGCATTATGCCCGATCCGATCCTGGTCGGCCGCAGCGCGGAGAAGGTCGAGGCGCTCGCCAGGCGCTACAACATCACGCGCTGGACCACGGACCTCGACGCGGCGCTTGCCGACAAGAACGACACCATGTTCTTCGACGCCGCGACCACCCAGGCGCGGCCCGGCCTGCTGACCCAGGCCATCAATGCCGGCAAGCACGTCTATTGCGAGAAGCCGATCGCGACGAACTTCGGGGAAGCTCTGGAAGTCGTCAAGCTCGCCAATGCCAAGGGCGTCAGGCACGGCACCGTGCAGGACAAGCTGTTCCTGCCTGGTCTGAAGAAGATCGCCTTCCTGCGCGACAGCGGCTTCTTCGGCCGCATTCTCTCGGTGCGGGGCGAGTTCGGCTATTGGGTGTTCGAAGGGGGCTGGCAGGAGGCGCAGCGGCCGTCCTGGAACTACCGCAGCGAGGACGGTGGCGGCATCATTCTGGACATGGTCTGCCACTGGCGCTACGTGCTCGACAATCTCTTCGGCAACGTCCAGAGCGTGGTCTGCATCGGCAACACCGACATTCCCGAGCGCTTCGACGAGCAGGCCAAGGCGTACAAGGCGACCGCAGATGATTCCGCCTACGCGACGTTCCAGCTCGAGGGCGGTGTCATCGCTCACATCAACATGTCCTGGGTCACGCGCGTCTATCGCGACGACCTCGTCACCTTCCAGGTTGACGGCACTCACGGCTCGGCCGTCGCGGGCCTTACCGACTGCATGATCCAGGCGCGGCAGGCGACCCCGAGGCCGGTCTGGAATCCCGACGAGAAGCGGCTGCACGATTTCTACGGCGACTGGCAGAAGCTGCCTGATAACGTCATCTACGACAACGGCTTCAAAGAGCAGTGGGAAATGTTCATCCGCCACGTCTACGAGGATGCGCCCTACAAGTTCACGCTGCTCGAAGGCGCCAAGGGCGTGCAACTCGCCGAATGCGCGCTGAAGAGCTGGAAGGAGCGGCGCTGGATCGACGTCGCCCCGATCAAGGCCTGATATTCCGATGCCAGTAATTTCGTCATTGCGAGCGAAGCGAAGCAATTCAGGGTCTTTCCGCAGAGGCAGTCGCTGGATTGCTTCGCTTCGCTCCCAATGACGGGGAGAGGTTCGAAACCATGAATAAGCCCGTCCAGCCGATATCGTCATTGTCGCTCAAGCTGCCGAAACCCGACCGCTCGATCGAGACCTACCGGTTAGCTGCCTCGCGCACTTTTCCCGCAAAGCTCGAGGGCCCGCTGAACCGCATCGCTTTCTCGGCCGTGCATACGGTGGCCGATCCCTTCGCCGACAACGATCCCTGGCTGTCGGTCGCCGTCGACTGGGACAAGACCATTGCCTTCCGCGAGCATATCTGGGACCTCGGCCTCGGCGTTGCCGAAGCCATGGATACCGCGCAGCGCGGCATGGGACTGGACTGGCCGACCTCGCTGGAGCTGATCACGCGTTCGGTCAGCGCCGCGAAACGCCGCAACGCGCTGGTGTTCTCCGGTGCCGGTACGGATCATCTCGCAGTCGAGGACGCCAGGAGCCTCGACGATGTGATCCGCGCCTATGAGGAGCAGATTTCGGCAGTCGAGAAGGTCGGCGGCCGCATCATCCTGATGGCGTCGCGTGCGCTGGCAAAGCTCGGCCGCAACGCTGACGACTACGCAAGGGTCTATGACCGTGTGCTGTCGCAGGTTCGCGAACCCGTGATCATCCACTGGCTTGGCGATATGTTCGATCCCGCGCTGACCGGTTATTGGGGCACCAAGGATCTCGACAAGGCGATGGACACGGCTGTGGCCATCATCAATGGCAATGCGGCCAAGGTCGATGGCGTAAAAGTCTCGCTGCTCGACAAGCAGCGCGAGATCGACATGCGCCGTCGCCTCGACAAGCGCATCAAGATGTATACGGGCGACGACTTCAATTATGCGGAGCTGATCGCCGGCGACGGCGAAGGCTTTTCGCATGCGCTGCTCGGCATCTTCGATGCGATCGCGCCGGCGGCGTCCTACGCAATGTCGCGGCTGGCGGCCGGCGACGAGCCAGGTTTCCACGACGTGCTGGGGCCGACGGTGCCGCTGTCGCGTCACATCTTCAAGGCGCCGACGCGCTTCTACAAGACCGGCATCGTCTTCATGGCGTATCTCAACGGTCACCAGGATCACTTCACCATGGTCGGCGGCCAGGAGAGCACGCGCTCCACGCTGCATCTGGCGGAGCTGTTCCGGCTGGCCGACAAGGCCGGCCTGCTCGCCAATCCTGACCTCGCGACGCAGCGGATGAAGACGGTGCTCGCCAGCCATGGTGTCGAATCCTGATGCGCGATTTTTCGTCCGACCATCGCTGGCTTTCACTGAATACGGCGACAGTGCGCAAGCAGGGCGATCTCGTCGAGATCATCGATGCCTGCGCACGTCACGGCATCCGCGCCATCGATCCCTGGCGCGACCAGGTTGCCGCCGTCGGTCTGGAGCGTGCCGCGCGCGCGGTGCGCGATGCGGGCCTCGATCTTTCGGGCTATTGCCGCGGCGGCATGCTCACCTCGGACGCCTCGCGCCGCACGGAAGTGCGCGACGACAACAGGCGCTGCGTCGATGAAGCCAAGGCGCTGGGCGCGCCCTGCATTGTGGTCGTGGTCGGCGGCCTGCCGCAATATTCACGCCCGGGCAGCGAGGCGTCGAAGGATATTGTGGCCGCACGTGGGCAGGTCGAGGAAGCTCTCGCCGAGCTGCTCGACTATGCCAAGCAGGCAAATCTTCCGCTGGCGATCGAGCCGCTGCATCCGGCTTACGCCGCCGACCGCGCTTGCGTGAACACCACGAAGCAGGCGCTCGACATCTGCGACCGGCTCGACCCCGATCGCACCGGTATGCTCGGCGTCGCGCTCGACGTCTATCATATCTGGTGGGATCCGGAGCTGATGGGCCAGATCGCCCGCGTCGGCAAGGACCGCTTGCTCGCGTTCCATGTCTGCGACTGGCTGGTGCCGACCAAGGACATCCTCAACGACCGCGGCATGATGGGCGACGGCGTCATCGACATCAAATCCGCGCGCGCCGCCGTCGAGGCGCAGGGCTTTGCCGGCTATTCGGAGATCGAAATCTTTTCGAATGACTGGTGGGGAAAGCCGATGGATGAGGTGCTGCGCACCTGTATCGAACGTCACAAGACCGTGGTTTAAATTTCGCGCGCAGCCCTCGCGGGCCTGCGACCCAGTTGCGGCGAGTTGAAGCGACCCTTCGGCTTGCCGGCGGCCGGACGCGAGGATTGTCATGTCTCGGCGGACGGGAGGCTATCTCGTATACGGCACCGAAGCGGTTAGCTCGTGCGGTGCACCGAACTGGTTGGAGTACCACCAATGATGAGGTGGACAGCCATCAGCTTTCGGGCGGAATATCGTCGTCCCGATGCCGCACCTCGCCACACTCTGTGCCGGATCGGATGCGGTAATCACGGCACGCGCGCCCGGCGCGCGCGCCTTGGCATCAACGATCAGCAGGCGCGGCGGATGTACCCGGGCCTGTTGATCTTGAATGGCCCCGACGTGCAATCGTCGGGGCCATTGTTGTGATCGGCTTGTCGGCCCCGGTCCGGTGCAGCGTCCATCCAAGGCCGTTTCGGGCCGGCCATTCTCTGAAAAGTCAGACGATTGCGCTATCATCGATCACCGGCAAACATCGGACTATCAGTCGTCGATCCGACCTGCGAAACTGCGAGAACACAAATGCGCCTGTTAACGAGCAAGCGCAAAGGGAGGTTCGCAGTGGAAAGAGTGAAACGGTTGCGTGCAATGGGCTCACTGTGCCGCCAACAGGCCGCGTACAACAGCATGAACAAATGGAAGCTGCTCGCAGAAGCAGAATATTGGGATCATCTGGCTGAGCTTGAGTTGTCTGCTCACTTCCAACAATGCAACGCCTCTGGTTCGAATGAGATAGAACGGCCTCAAGCGATCGCAAACGCGAATGACGCTCGAGGGGAAACGAACTCCGCCGCGTGAGATTCGGCATGAGCCGCGAAGCAATGCGCCGCTGCCCTCACGGGCCTGCAACCTGCTGCAGCGTGTTGAAGCGCGCCTTCTGTTCGCTGCTCAGCGTGGCATAGAACTCGTCCAGCGCGGGCTCGACCAGGTTGGCGGCCGTCAGCATGGCCTCGAGCCGGTGCTGCATCGCTTCGAGCCGCCCGACCGGCGTCAGCGGTCTATCGTTCGGGCAGGCCGCCTGCAGGCCCTCAACGCCCTTGGCTGTCGCTTCACTGAGGCGATCGAGCGCGTCCTTCTGCTTTCCGGCGGGATGGAGCACAGCCTCGATCCTTTGGATCGGCAATTGGGTCAGGCCGGATTTCGGATCGCCACAGTTCTCGGCGTTGGCTTGCTGCTGCTGCGCGCGGTCGCCGACATTGGGGCCGAGCGCGTTGAAGCGCGCCTGCTGCTCGTCGCTGAGCGAGTTGTAGAAATTCTCCAGTGCCGGTCGCACGATCTTGACCGCTTCCAGCGTCGCGCTGATGCGGTTCATCATGGCCCGCAACCGGCCAGGCGGCGTCAACGCATAGGTCTCTGAACAGGAGTTTTTGAATACGTCGGCAGCCTTGGCCGCCGCCGCCTTCAATTCGTCGAGCAGCGCGCGTTGCTCCGGCGTCGGCTGCACAGCCCTCTCGATATCGCCAAGCGGCCAGGCGGTGACGCCCTTGTCCGGGGTGCCACACATCTGCTGTAGGGTTTGCGGGTTCACGCTGGCGCGCGCATGCGGGCGGCGACTGCCGCCGGATTGCGGATAGTCATAAGAGTTGGTGCTGGCATAGGCGGAATAGGGGCTGTCGCCACCCCAGAACACGGTATCGACGAAGTCGTCATACGCGTACGCCCAGTAGTCAGGCTCGTAAGCATAGGACCAGAATGTGTAATCGAAAATGTCGGAATAGGCGTAAGGCCAGAACACGGGCCCGAGCCACGCCACGAACACCGCGGGATGGCGGTGTCGCCAGGCTTGCCGGGGAGCCCAGCCGTTCTCGCGGGTGGTGAGCGCAGCCTGGGTTTGTGCATTCGCCTGCTGACCGAGGTGCGCGGCAAATCGCCCGCGCTCAGCCGCCTGCCCGGCCGCGGAAGCGGCGGCTCGCCCGACTGTGGCCGGCTCAGGGCCCAGCCGCTGCAACCGCGCCTGATCGCGCTGTTGCATGCTCTGCTCGCGTTGGAGCAGGCGGTTCTGCGTCTGCAGCATCCGCCCCTGTGCACGTTGCGCCCGCGCGCCTTCCGGCTTTTGCGATTGCAATTGCTGCACGCGCTGTTGCAGCCGGTCGATACGGCTCTGCCGTTCCGCGCTTTGGCGTGTGAGCATCTCGCGCTGCCGCTGCTGCGCGACTTGCTGTCGCTGCTCGGTCTGCTGCTGATGCTGTTGCGCGCGCTGTTCCGTCTGCTCCTGCCGCGACGGCCGTGCGCTCACCGCGGGTGCCGCGTTCGGGTGTGAGGGGGCGGCGATATGCGGCATCGGTCGCGAGGCCGTGGCCGGACGTTGCGGCGCTGCCGGCGCCCGGTGGAATTCGGGCCGCGGCGCCGCGAAGTGCGGGGCAGCCCGCGGCGGCGGGGCAGCGACGTGTGGGGCCGGACGGGGCGGCGGTGCAGCAAAGTGTGGGGTCGGACGCGGTGGCGGTGCGGCAAAGTGCGGCGCCGGATGCGGCGCCATCGCCGGTGGATGGAACGCGGGCGCGGCGGGACGGGCCATGGCCGGCGGCGCCGCCGGACGAGCCATCGCAGGTGGCGCGGCTGGACGCGCAGCCGGTGCCGGTGGTCCCCCCCTTCCATGGTGGTCTTGGGCGGCCGCGTTGACGCTCGCCGCGATCAACGAAGCACCAACCAAAAACGCCGAAAGGCACACGCCACGCGGAAGCATGATTGTCGCTCCCAGCTCGTAATCGCCCACAACTTTCAACGCGCAGATGGCGGATTGGTTCGTTGTTGATTGTCGCCCTGCGATCTTCCGACGCAGGCAGTCTCACGCGAAATCCTGCGTCAGCGTCGTTGCGAAATGCTCCAGGGCCCAGTCGACCTGGTCAGCGGTGATCACCAGCGGCGGTGCGATGTAGATGCCGTCGCTGGCCGGCTCAAACCGGAAGGGTGCGCCCTCCATAGATGGCCCCTACGCGACGATCACACGATTGCGACCTTCATGTTTTGCGCGATAGAGCCGCTGATCGGCGACGCTCAGGATTCCGTCAACCGTGTCTCCATCGCGCCCGAACTCCGACACTCCAACACTGATGGTGACGCCGACCGACGGCTGGGCGCCGACGTCGAATGCAGTGCCTTCAATGGCCGATCGAAGGCGCTCCGCGACAGCGCAAGCCGCGTCGAGGGTCGCCCCCGGCAGCAACACCATGAACTCTTCACCGCCGACGCGCGCGACGGAGTCGTAGGGGCGGATCGCCTCCAGACACTTGCGCACGAATACGCGGAGGACCTCATCGCCGACGCTGTGACCACGCGAGTCATTGATATCCTTGAAATGGTCGAGGTCGAGCGACAGCAGGGATAGTGGAGCACCGCTTCGCCTGGCCCGCGCGATCTCGGCGCCGATATGTTCGATGAAGTGGCGCCGATTTCCGGCACCGGTCAGCGGGTCGGTGGCAGCCAGGCGTTCCAGTCTTTGATTGCTCAGCTGCACCTGCTGTAGGGCTCTTTGAGTGTCTGCCATCGACGCGGCCAGGCGGGCCGCCATTTTCTTCCTGGCTATAGATAGTCGAGAATGATTGCGTCGTTCGGAAAGCCTGGACAACGCCATAGCTGAGCAGGAAGAAGCCGCCAGCAAAGATCGCGTGGGCGAGCCACCACATATGATTCCACGGCGCCGCCAGAATGAACGCGAGCGACGATAGCGCAAACCACGCGACCGAAATGCCGAAAATGAGCATGAGCGGCGAGTGAATCCGTCGCATGAGCAGGACCGCGACGTTCAGTGCGTTGAACACCAGTGCGCCGCCCTCCATGGACAAGCGGACCACCGGGTGTCCGGCAAAGGGGGAGTAGGCGATCAGAGCGACGGCTATGTCCATCGTCAGGAACAGGCCAATCCAAATCAGCCATGCGCGCGCATCCGAACGCCTCTCGACCTTGTCCGACGGCTGGTTGTAGCTGAGCAGCCCAACGAAAAGCAGAATCGACATCGCGAGACGCGACGCCGGTCCATAGAGCAGAAACAGCCATATATTTCGGTGTGCCATCCCCGTGAAGGCGCCGTGCGGCGCATAGATCAGCACGAAGCCGAGAAAACCCAGGGTCATCCAACGCAACAGAGGTTCGCCTGAAGACCGGTAGCAACGCCATGTCACGTAGGTGACGAACAGCCCTTCGAGGGTGGCGACGGCAATCGCGAATTCGTGGAACAGATGATTTTCGAATTTTAGCGTGGGATCCTGCTGGAAATAGAGGTAGGCGATGAACAGGGCAGGCATCAGGGCGAAGGCGATGAGGAGAAGGCTCGTATACGCCTGTGTGGCCAGCCGGAGCGCGTTGGGCGGCTCGGATACCGCAAGATCGGTGCTCATATGCATCTACCGTCTCCCATGGTGATACCTGCAGTCGTTTGATGGACTGTCGGTGGCTCGCCGGCCGCGAGAGCGCGGTCAAACCGGGACGATGTTCGGGAGTCGCACAGCCGGTCGAGGAAGATCTATAGCGTCAACGTTAACACGCCTTGACCGTTAATTCCAGAACTTACAACCTTCACGGGAGGTCGGTAGCGATCACCGGTAGCACGGCTCCTGGTTGAGGCGTGCCGATGGAGGCTGCAACGCTTTTGCCGGAACGACCATGCAATCCGGCCAAGCCTTTACCGTCGCGGCTTTGCGAAGCGTCAATCGAGTTCCGACGATCGGCGCACGAGCGCACAACATGTGGTATTAAGCTGAGATCTATGCTACCTTTAAGAACATCACTGGAACAGCCGGCGTCGGCAAAGGTTCGACTGTGATGAAGTCAACGCCACGATCGCGCGTACTACACGCCGTTTGGTTCGATTGGCGTAGCTCCGCCGCAAGGGATTTCATGGCTCTCTTTGGCGGCGTCGTTCTCGCTTCGATCTTGGCGCATGTCTATGAGCTTGGTCCTCGTCTGTTTCAGCTAGGCCTGGGCTATGCGGATTCGGCACCCGACGACATCGTTTTCATCATTTTCGTCGCGTTCTTCCTGTGCCTTGCGCTGACAATCTTCAGTGTTCGCCGCTATCGGGAGCTCGTCTGCGAAACCAAAGCACGAGCCACTGCTGAAGGAGAGGCGCGCGATCTGGCGCGACACGATCCGTTGACCGGGCTGCCTAACCGCCGCCTGTTTGATGAAAAACTCGACGCGTGCCTCAGCCGCGCCAGCGACACGCACCGGGTGGCCGTTCTGATGCTTGGCCTTGATGGCTTCAAGAGGATCAAGGACACGCATGGCCACGCAGGAGGGGACAAGGCATTGTGCGAATTTGCCAACAGGGTCGCCGACATCTTGCGCAAGGATGGCGTGCTGGCGAGGATCGGGGAGGACGAATTCGGGATTGTCCTGCCAGACATCAGCTCCCTCGACGTTCCCACCAATCTGGCGCGCCGTATTGTGGCGTCCGCCGCCGACACTTTCGCGATCGAGACCGGGGCAGCCGAGCTTGGCGTTGGAATTGGCATCGCCATCGCTCCGACTAACGGGGTCAATCTCCGCGAATTGGTCCGGCGCGCAGATCGTGCACTTTATCGCGCACAAGGCGGTGGCAGGCCGTGTGTTCGCTTTTTCGAACCAGAGATGGACATGCATGTCGAGCGGCGCATCCAGATCGAGCGAGAGCTTCGCAGCGCCATCACGGCGGATATTATCGAACCGCACTACCAGCCGCTGGTTTCGCTCAAAGGTAATTGCATCATCGGGTTCGAGGCCCTGGCGCGCTGGGAAAACAGGACGTTGGGGCGTATTCCACCAGACGTGTTCATTCCGATTGCAGAGGAAACGGGCCTCATCAACGCGCTTGGAGATCAGCTTTTTCGCCGCGCCTGTTTCGATGCCAATGCGTGGCCGGAGGCGTTTATGCTTGCCTTCAATATCTCGCCCATTCAATTGCGTGATCCCGCGCTTGGACAGCGCATTTTATCGATCCTTGGGCAAACCGGGCTCAGTCCGCGCCGCCTGGAAATTGAAATCACCGAGAGCGCGTTCGTGGAAAAAACCGGGGTTGCGAAGGCTGTGATTGATGAACTCCGTCAAGCCGGTGTCCGCATCGCGCTCGATGACTTCGGAACAGGTTATGCGACGCTTAGCCAGCTGCTTTCGTTTCGCCTCGACAAGATCAAGATAGATCGCAGTTTCGTGTCGCATCTCGACGACAGTACCGACAGCCGGGTGATCGTTCGTGCTATCCTTGGCCTTGCAAAAGGATTTGGCTTGACGACCACGGCCGAGGGCGTCGAAGACGCAGGCCAACTGGCCTATCTGTTGGCCAATGGCTGCACAGAAGGACAAGGCTACCTGTTCAGTGATGCCGTCCCGGCCGCCGGTGTCCCCGCGCTGCTTGATCGCGAATTCGGCCGCACGGCGGTTGCTGAAGATGGCCCAAGAAGTCTGCACGCGTGAGCCGATGTGCTGACGCGGTTCGTCATGGCGCGCAGGCGGCCGCGTGGCGTCAGCCCATAGGAAGCAAACGCGCAGGTGGCGAAGTCGTTGGTTTGTTGATTGCCGCCGCCTTGCGGTGTTCCGACGCAAGCAGCCTCACGAGAAATCCTGCGTCAGGGTGGAGGCGAACCGCTCCAGGGCCCAGTCGACCTGGTCGCTGGTGATCACCAGCGGCGGCGCGATGCGGATCGTATGCTCATGGGTATCCTTGGCGAGGATGCCCTTGGCCTGGAGCGCCTCGCAGTAGCGCCGTGCGCGCCCGGCCTCGGGATGCAGCTCGACCGCCAGCATCAAGCCGCGCCCGCGGACCTCGCGAATCGTGTTGGCGCGGATGTCTTTCAGGCCTTCCAGAAAGCGTGCGCCCTGCGTCGCCGCGTTCTCGATCATACCTTCCTCGACCAGCACGCGCATGGCGGCGCGCGCCACCGCGCAGGCAAGTGGGTTGCCGCCGAAGGTTGAGCCGTGCTGCCCGGGCCTCAGCGTGCCGAGCACTTCGTTGTTCGAGAGCACGGCCGAGACGGGATAGAAGCCGCCGGACAGCGCCTTGCCGAGCAGCGTTACGTCCGCCTCGATTCCCTCGTGCTGCTCGGCCAGCAGCTTGCCGGTACGGCCAAGCCCGGTCTGGATCTCGTCGAGCACAAGCATCACGTTGTTGGTGCTGCAGAGCTGGCGCACATTCGCAAAGTAGCCGGCCGGGGGAATGATGACACCCGCCTCGCCCTGGATCGGCTCGACCAGAAAGGCGACGGTGTTGGGCGTGATCGCCGCCGCGAGGGCAGCGGCGTCGCCGAACGGGATGATCTTGAAGCCCGGCGCGAACGGCCCGAAGTGCTTGCGGGTCTCAGGGTCGGTCGAAAAGCCGACGATGCCCAGCGTACGTCCGTGGAAGTTGTCGGCACAGACGATGATCTCGGCCTGGCCGTCCGGCACGCCCTTCACCTCATAGCCCCATTTGCGGACCGACTTGATCGCGCTTTCGACCGCCTCGGCGCCGCTGTTCATCGGCAGCACCTTGTGGGAGCCGGTGAGCGCCGCGATCTCTTCGTAGAAGGGGGCGAGCTGGTCGTTGTGGAACGCGCGCGAGGTGAGCGTCAGCCGCTGTGCCTGCTCCACCATCGCCGCCAAGATCCTGGGGTGGCAGTGGCCCTGGCTGACTGCGGAATAGGCGGAGAGGCAATCGAGATAACGGTTGCCTTCGCTGTCCCAGACCCAGACACCTTCGCCACGCGAGAGGACGACCCCGATCGGTTCGTAATTGTGGGTGCCGAGGCGCCGTTCCGTTGCGAGAACATCAATGACCGACGCGCTCATCTTCGTCACTCCATTGCTGGGCGCCGGCGTTGACCGACTGCGCCGGCCGCACTCAATCGATGTGGGTATCGGACTGCCCGCCCGGAAGTCTTCGGACCGGCGATATTCGTCGACCTTGGATCTGATCCGCAGGATCGCCGTCAGCGCAATTGATCGATGCTCATGACGCCTCAGCCGATCGAGCAGGGGACGCTCAGGAAGCCGCGAAACCGCACCCGGCCGCCGCGCACCGGCTGCCCGCTCACGGCGTAGTCGGGGAAGCGCGCCAGGAAACGCGAGATCGCGATCGCGCCTTCGAGCCGCGCCAACGCCATGCCGGCGCATTGATGCGCGCCGGTGGCGAAGGCAAGATGCCGGTTCGGCGTGCGCGCGACGTCAAAGCGTTCAGGGTCGGGAAATTGCGCCGGGTCGCGGTTGGCAGCTCCAATGCACAGTGTCACCGACGTGCCCGCTTCGAGCATGACGCCGCCGAGCTCGACAGGTTCGGTCGTCATGCGGTTGCCGAGCTGGTTCGAGCTTTCGTAGCGCAGGATCTCCTCGACAGCAGTTTTGATCAGATCCGGATTGTCGATCAAACGTTCCCTCTGGTCAGGATTCCGATGTAGCGCGACGAGGCCGTTGCCGATCAGATTGGTCGTGGTCTCGTGGCCGGCATTGAGCAGGAAGATGCAATTGTGGAGCAGCTCCTTCTCGGTCAGCCGCTCGCCGTTCTCCTCGCCCTGGATCAGGCGGGTCAGCACGTCGCGATCAGGGTTGCCCGGCTTCTGCCGTCGGCGCGCGACCAGCGTTTCGAGATAAGCCAGGAAATCCGTCACAGCCCTGTTGCCGCGCGTGGCGGCCTCGATCGATACGACAGGCTCGAGTGCGCCAAGGATCGCCAGCGACCAATCGCGCAGCGGCGCACGCTCGTCGTGGGGAACGTCGAGCAAATTGCCGATGACCTCGATCGGAATCGAGGCGGCAAAATCCTCGATCAGCTCGCAAGCCCCCTTGGCGGCGATGGCGTCGAGCAGGCCGTCGACCAGCTTGACGATATCGCCCTCCATCCCTGCGATCGCGCGCGGCGACAGCGCGCCCATGATCAGGCGCCGCACGCGGGTGTGCGCCGGCGGGTCGTTGAAAACGAGGCTCGTAGTGTGGTGCTCGTACAGCGGGGTGTCGCCATATTTCGGCGCGAACTCGCGCTTCTTGTCCGAGCTGAACGACTTTGTGTTCTTGTAGGTGGTGACGAGGTCGTCGTAGCGCGTCAGGAATACGGTGCCGCTCGCGAGCCGCTTGACCGGCTCGTTCTCCCGCAGTGCACGATAGGTCGGATAGGGATCGTCGTAGAATTCGCTCGTCAGCTTCGCCAGATCGAAATTGGCCGCCAATTCGTTCGCATCTGCGTTCATGCGCCATACTCACCTGATGACAGCGATATGCTGTTTTCGCTTTTTCGAGCTCTGCTGACCACCGTCTACGGTCATGTGGTGATTAGCAAGTCGACCGGCGGCGGCAATCGCATGGCACTCTGTCGCTGATTCCCATCCTGCGGTTGTGGCGACCTCGGCTCCCAGCCAATCCGAGGCCGACCGTCGATTTGGCTCTCTGGGGGCGCCCCGCCGCGGTAACCTGTGACCGATTTCCGATGGATTCTCACGCACTTAGGTTGCGACGCAGCAATTTGCTTGACTTTGGCGTGGGTGAGTGATTACTCACTAGCATGAGCTCATTGCGTATGACGAGCGACCTGAGGCGTCAATTGATCCTCGGAGCCGCGAAACGCTGCTTTGCACGACACGGCTATAACGGCACCACGACGAAGAGCGTGGCGGCCGCTGCTGCCATTTCCGAGGCGTTGCTGTTCAAGCATTTTCCGTCCAAGGCGGCGCTCTATGCCGAAATCCTCAGCGACGAGTGCGAGGCGGACCCGGCGTTGACCGAACTGCTCGAGCGCGAGCCGTCGACGGCCACCTTGGTCGAGCTGATCCGCGGCATGGTCGAGCACTTCGTGCAGATCGCCGACGGTCCCGACCAGGAAGAGGCCCAGCGCCTGCGACTGATGGCCACTAGTCATCTGGATGATGGCGAATTCGCGCGTTTGCTATATGCCAAGATCGAGACGCTGATCGGAGCGGTCTTCGTCGCCTCGCTCGAACGCGCGGTCGAGGCCGGCGATGCGCGGGCTTGTGGCAGCAAGCCGCTCAACCTGTTCTGGTTTGCGCATCATACGGTGATGACCGCTGCGCTAACCAGGCTGCCCTCCGTGCCCTGCCTCGCTTATGGCCGGGCGAACGATCTGGAGCGGCAGCTTTGTGAGTTTCTCTTGAGGGGTATCGGAATTAACGACGCCGCAATTGCTTTGCATCTCGGCCACGATCAGGCCGCGGATGCCGGCAAGAGGGCGATTGCAGAAAGCGCATGACAATGAACATCGTGGCCGAACACAAGATTTCGGGCGAACCGATCGACAGCAAGGCTCCCAAGCGTCCGGTCCGGCCGGTGCTCTGGTTCATCATCGTCGGCACGCTCCTCGGCGCGCTGGTCGGCGGTCTCGTCTGGTTCAACTATTTCCGGGGCCAGATGATCAAGCAGTTCTTCGCCAACAACAAGCCGCCCCCGACCTTGGTTAGCGCGGCCGACGCGAAGTCCGAAGTGGTACCGAACCTGCTCACCGCAGTCGGCAGCCTCGTTGCCGTGCACCAGGTCGACGTCAGCGCCGACGTCAACGGACGTGTCACCGAGATCAAGTTCGAGCCGGGCACCCATGTCGAGGCCGGGACGCCGCTGGTTCAACTGTTCGATGGACCGGACCAGGGCGACCTCGCCAACTACAAGGCGCAGGCAACGGTCGCGCAGCTTTCGCTCGATCGCGCCAAGCAGCTGGCATCGCGCCAGTTCGGTCCGCAGGCGACCGTCGACTCCGCGCAAGCCGCCTATGACCAGGCGCTGGCCGGCATCGCCAAGACCGAAGCGCTGATCTCGCAGAAGCTGGTGCGCGCGCCGTTCTCCGGCGATCTCGGCGTCCGCAAGGTCGAGGTTGGACAATATCTCACAGCCGGCACCGCGATCGTCTCGCTGACCGATCTCTCGGAGCTGTGGGCGAATTTCACCGTGACGGAAAAGGACTCGGCCAATTTGAAGGTCGGACAAGTGGTCCGGCTGAAGGTGGACGCCTATCCGGGCCGCACCTTCGACGGCAAGATCACCACGATCGAGCCGCAGATCGCGACCGACACCCGCAATATCCGTGTGCAGGCGACCATCGCCAACCCGGAGAAGATCCTGAAGCCGGGCATGTTCGTGAGCACCACGGTGGTAATGCCGGACAAGCCGGCCGTAACCACCGTGCCGGAGACGGCGGTCGACTACACGCTGTACGGCGACTCGGTGTTCGTAATCGCCGAGAAGAAGGGTGACGATGGCAAAACCAGCCTGAGCGCGGTGCGAACTTTCGTGCAGACCGGCAACCGGGTCGACGGCCGCGTCGAGATCATCAAGGGCCTGAAGCCGGGCGACAAGGTCGTCGCCGTCGGTCAGCTCAAGCTGCAGTCGGGCGCCGCTGTTGCGATTTCGACCGACCCGGCTCCTCCGATCCCCGCGCAGCCGCCGCGTTACTGACAAGACACGCACGTGATCGGGCCTGGCCGGATCACGTCTCTTGAGACATAGAAATCGAGATCGCCGCGATGGCCTTTACTGATATTTTCATCAAGCGCCCGGTTCTGTCGGTCGTTGTCAGCCTGCTGATCCTGCTGATCGGCCTGCGCGCGGCGATGGTGCTGCCGATCCGGCAATATCCGAAGCTGTCGAACACGGTCATCAACATCACGACCGTTTATCCCGGCGCGTCCGCGGACCTGATCCAGGGCTTCATCACGACACCGATCGAGCAGGCGGTCGCCTCGGCCGAAGGCGTGGACTACATCACCTCGTCCTCGGTGCTCGGCACCTCGACGATCCAGGTCTACATCAAGCTGAACTTCGATCCGAACCAGGCGCTCACCGAGGTGCTGGCGAAGACGAACTCGGTCAAATACCTGATCCCGAAGGAATCCAACGACCCGATCGTCACCAAGACGACGGGGCAGACCACGGCCGTGATGTATCTGGGCTTCTCGTCCGACGAGTTGTCGGGCTCGGCAATCTCCGACTATCTGACGCGCGTGGTGCAGCCCGTGTTGTCCACCGTCGACGGTGTTGCGTCGGCCGACATCCTGGGCGGCCAGACCTTTGCGATGCGGCTTTGGCTTGATCCGGTGAAGATGGCCGGCCGCAACGTGTCGCCGGCGGACGTTGCTTCCGCGATCACCGCCAACAACTTCCAGTCCGCCGCGGGGCAGACCAAGGGCTATCTCATCGTCTCGAATGTCTCGACGAACACGGGCCTGACCGACGTCAACCAGTTCAAGAAGATGATCGTCAAAGCCAAGGACGGCGGGTTCGTGCGGATGGAGGACATCGCCACCGTCGAGCTTGCGGCTCAGAGCACGGACGCGAGCGTCGCCTTCAACGGCGAGCACGCGATCTTCATCGGCGTGCAGGCAACGCCGCAGGGTAACCCGCTGACGCTGGTCAAGGGCGTCCGGGCGCTGTTCCCGGAACTCGAGCGCAATCTGCCCCCGTCGATGAAGATGAAGGTCGCCTACGACTCGACCAAGTTCATCCAATCCTCGATCGACGAGGTGGAGAAGACGCTGGGCGAAGCCGTCATCATCGTGATCGTGGTGATCTTCCTGTTCCTGGCCTCGCTGCGATCGGTCATTATCCCTGTCGTCACCATCCCGCTGTCGATGATCGGCGTCTGTACCCTGATGCTGGCGTTGGGCTTCAGCTTCAACCTGCTGACCTTGCTGGCGATGGTGCTCGCGATCGGTCTCGTGGTCGACGATGCCATCGTGGTGGTGGAGAACATCCACCGCCATCTGGAGGAGGGGAAGACACCGGTTCAGGCTTCGCTGCAAGGCGCACGCGAGATCGTCGGCCCCGTCATCTCGATGACCATCACGCTCGCGGCGGTGTATGCCCCGATCGGCTTCCTCGGCGGCCTCACCGGTTCGCTGTTCCGCGAATTCGCCTTCACGCTCGCGGGCTCGGTGATCGTGTCGGGCGTGATCGCGCTGACGCTGTCCCCGATGATGTGCTCGGTGCTGCTGAAGAACACGGAAGAAGGCCGGTTCGCCAAACTGGTGAACAGGGTATTTGGCGCCGTGACGCGATGGTACGGGCGGAGGCTCGACCGCTCGCTCGACTACAAGGCCATCACCGGCCTGTTCGCGATCACGATCCTCGGGCTCGTCGGCTTCCTCTATATGCACACCTCGAAAGAGCTTGCGCCGGAGGAAGACCAGGGCATCGTGTTCGCGGTGACCAAGGCGCCGAAATACGCCAACATCGACTATGTCGATTTCTACGGCGACAAGCTCGACAAGGAGTTCCAGAAATTCCCCGAAACCGACCTGCGCTTCGTGCTGAACGGCATCAACGGTCCGCAGGGCGGCATCGCGGGCATGCTGCTCAAGCCGTGGGACGAGCGCAAGCGCTCGTCGATCGCGCTGAAGCCGCTGGTCCAGGCCGAACTTTCCAAGATTGAAGGCGTGCAGGCGTTCGCATTCAACCTGCCGCCGCTGCCGGGCGGACCGGGCGGTCTGCCGGTACAGATGGTCATCAGCTCGACCGCGGGCTTCCAGACAGTCTACGAGCAGATGGAGAAGCTGAAGGACGCCGCGCGCAAGAGCGGCATGTTCATCGTCTCCGACAGTGACCTTGCCTACAACCAGCCGAACGTCGACGTCACGATCGACCGCACCAAGGCGCAGGACCTCGGCATCAACATGCAGAATCTCGGCTCCACGCTCGCGGTTCTGCTCGGCGGCAACTACATCAACCGATTCAATCTCCAGGGCCGTTCGTACCAGGTGATTCCGCAGGTGCCGCGCAGCGAGCGCCTGTCGCCTGAATCGCTCGGCGACTACTATGTGACGACCAACACCGGGCAGCAGCTCCCGCTGTCGACCGTGGTTTCGATCAAGACCAAGACCGACCCGAACTCGCTGACGCACTACAATCAGCTCAATTCGGCGACCTTCTCGGCCGTGCCGATGCCCGGCGTGACGGTTGGTGCTGCGGTGGATTTCCTCGAAGGTGAGGCCAAGAAGCTGCCGCAGGGATTCAGCCACGACTATCTCGCGGATTCCAGGCAGTATGTGCAGGAAGGCAACCAGCTCGCGATCACGTTCGGTTTCGCGCTGATCATCATCTTCCTGGTGCTGGCGGCGCAATTCGAGAGCCTGCGTGACCCGTTCGTGATCATGATCTCGGTGCCGATGGCGATTGTCGGCGCGCTGATCCCGCTGTTCTTCGGCGTGGCCACCATGAACATCTACACCCAGGTCGGTCTGCTCACGCTGGTCGGCCTGATCACCAAGCACGGCATTCTGATGGTGGAGTTCGCCAACGAGCTCCAGGTCAACGAACGGCTCGACCGCCGCTCGGCCATCGAGATGTCGGCCCGCATCCGTCTGCGGCCGATCCTGATGACGACGGCGGCGATGGTCACCGGCCTGATCCCGCTGCTGACCGCATCGGGCGCAGGAGCGGCCAGCCGCTTCTCGATCGGCCTCGTGGTCGTGGCCGGCATGTCGATCGGCACGCTGTTCACCCTGTTCGTGCTGCCCGCCGTTTATGTCGTGCTGGCGACCGACCATCGTGCGGCGGCAGATTCCGAGCGCAACAAACAGGTCAACGAGCTCGACCTCGACGCCAAGGCGCTGCGCCCGACCTGACCCAAGGCTTTGAGCGAAGCTGCCGGCGATCGATGAATTCGACGAGTTCGCCCGCGGCGGCGGGCTCATCTCGTTTGGCGCCGACTTCTCGGAATCCTTCGAGCGGACCGGCGCGCTGGCGGGCCGCATATTCAATGGGGCAGACCCCAGGATGTGCCGTTCGAGCTGCCGACCCGCTATGCCCTGGCGATCGATCTCAAGACGGCGAAGGCGACCGGCTTGAAATTCCGCCCACCTTGCTGGCAATTGCCGACTGGGTCATTGAATAGCCTTGTGCGCTGCACCGAGAGACAAGCTCCGGCCTTCTTGCTAGGCTTGGGGGAATGAGCATTTCCGTCCATCCCGATACCCCGCAAACCAGGACCTTGCCGAGTGCGGCCGAGGGCGGCGTCGCGTCCGGCGAGGCGGGGCCTGGGATCAAGACCCGGCTGTTCACCAAATATGTCGCGCTGTTCGTGGCCGTGGTCGCCATTGCCCTGCTGGCGAACGGGCTGTTCGAGGTCTTGTTCTACTACCGGGAGCACAAGGCCGCGCTGATCCGGGTCCAGCACGAGCAGGCCGAGGCGGCCGCCGCGAAGATCAGCCAGTTCGTCAAAGAGATCGAGAGCCAGCTGGGCTGGACCACGCAACTGCCGTGGTCGGTGAGCCACCAGCCGGACAAAAGCGACCAAGCCTCGATCGAGCCGCGCCGGTTCGACGCGCTGCGGTTGCTGCGTCAGGTGCCTGCGATCACCGAACTCGCCCAGGTCGACTCGACCGGCCGAGAGCGCCTTCGTGTCTCGCGGCTGGCGATGGATGCGATCGACAGCGGCATCGACCTGTCGGACGATCCTAAATTTACGCAGGCGATTGCGCACAAGGTCTATTACGGGCCGGTGTATTTCCGCCGCGAGTCGGAACCTTACATGACACTGGCGCTGGCCGGCGCGAGAAAGGACGCCGGCGTCAGTATCGCGGAGGTCAACCTGAAGCTCATCTGGGATGTCGTCTCCCAGATCAAGGTCGGCCAGCACGGGCACGCCTATGTGGTCGGCCCAGAGGGCCGCCTGATCGCGCATCCCGATATCAGCCTGGTCTTGCGCAATACCGACCTGTCAGGCCTGGCGCAGGTGCGTGCGGCGCTCGCCGGCGGCGGTGCCATGCCGGACTCCTTGCAGGAAGCGACCAACATCCAGGGACAGAAGGTTCTGACGGCGTCCGCGCCGATTGCCCCGCTCGGCTGGACCATGTTCGTCGAGCTGCCGGTCGAGGAAGCCTACGCGACCCTCTATGCCTCGCTGGAACGGCTTGCGATCGTGCTGCTCGCAGCTTCGATCTTCGCGGTGCTCGCCGGAGTATTCCTCGCGCGCCGCATGGTCGGTCCGATCCAGGCACTGCGCAGCGGCGCGGTGCGCATCGGCAGCGGCGATTTCGCCCAACGCATCGCGATCAAGACCGGCGACGAGCTGGAGGAGCTCGCGGACCAGTTCAACCACATGGGCGAGCGCCTGCAGGAATCCTACGCCGGCCTCGAAAGCAAGGTCGAGCAGCGGACTGCCGAATTGCGGGAAGCACTACAGCAGCAAACCGCCACCGCCGATGTGCTGAAGGTAATCAGCCGCTCGACGTTCGATCTGCAGACCGTGCTCGACACCCTGGTTGGGTCGGCGGCCCGCCTGTGCGACGCGGACGAAGGTACGATCTTTCGGCCCCGCGATGGCGTCTTTTATCTGGCAGCAAGCTGCGGCCTTGATGCCGAGCAGGAGACCAAGCTTCGGACATTTGCTTCGGTACCGGAGCGCGGAAGTGTCGTCGGACGCACCTTGCTCGAGTGCAAGACGGTTCATGTTCCGGATGTGCAGGCCGATCCGGAATATGCACCTTCGTCTGCACGAAGACGCTCCAATGTGCGTACGATGCTAGGTGTTCCTCTGCTTCGAGAGGGGACGCCCATCGGGGTGTTCGTCTTGACTCGGCATGTCGTGCATCCCTTCAGCGAGAAACAGATCGAGCTTGCGACAACCTTTGCGGATCAGGCCCTGATCGCGATCGAGAACGTGCGGTTGTTCGACGAAGTTCAGGAACGCACGAGAGAACTGTCGCAGTCGCTCGACGATCTGCGCGCGGCTCAGGGCCGCCTGATCCAGACCGAGAAACTGGCATCGCTCGGCCAGCTCACGGCAGGCATCGCCCACGAGATCAAGAACCCGCTCAACTTCGTCAACAATTTCTCCTCGGTCTCGACCGAGCTGATCGACGAGCTCAACGAGGTCCTGCAAACAGCTTCGCTCGACGACAAGACGAAGGAAGAGGTCGACGAGCTCACCGGCATGCTCAAGGGCAATCTCGACAAGGTGGTGCAGCATGGCAAGCGTGCCGATTCGATCGTCAGGAACATGCTGCTGCATTCGCGCGAAGGCTCCGGCGAGCATCGCCCCACCGACATCAACGCGATCGTGGAGGAGAGCCTCAATCTGGCCTATCATGGCGCGCGCGCGGAAAGGCCGTCGTTCAACGTGACGCTCGCGCGCGACTTCGATCCGGCCGCCGGTATGGCCGATGTCTATCCACAGGAAATCACCCGCGTCTTCCTCAATCTGATTTCGAACGGCTTCTATGCGGCGGCCAAGCACAAGGAGAGCGCTGCTGCCGACTTCGAGCCGACCCTGAGCGCATCGACGAAGAATATCGGCGCCAGCGTCGAGATCCGGATCCGGGACAACGGCACGGGCATTCCGCAGGAGGTGAAGGAGAAGATGTTCAACCCCTTCTTCACCACCAAGCCGGCGGGCGAGGGGACCGGGCTTGGTTTGTCCATGAGCCATGACATCGTCGTGAAGCAGCACGGCGGCACGATCGACGTGAATACCACGCCCGGTGCATTCACCGAATTCATCATCACGCTGCCGCGCACGATGGCGGCTGGCGGCACATCCGGAGGCAGGACTTGAACGTTTACATCCTGGTCGTCGATGACGAGCCCGACGTCGAGGCGCTGTTCCGGCAGCAGTTCCGGCGCGACTTGCGCGCCGGCCGATTCCAGATGGAGTTCGCGCCGTCGGCGCCCGATGCGATCAGGCGCGCGGCCGAAGTTCGCGACCCTTCCTTGATCCTGATCCTGTCCGACATCAACATGCCCGGCATGAGCGGGCTCGACATGCTCCCCAAGGTACGCGCCGATCATCCCCATGTTCCGGTCATCATGATCACGGCCTATGGCGATGCCGAGACGCGCAGGACCGCGATCGAGCGCGGCGCCGCGAAGCTTCTCACCAAGCCGATCGACTTTGCGCAATTGCGCCAGGAGATCGATACCAGGCTCGAGCAGGCGGCATGACCCCGACCATCCTCTTCGTCGATGACGAGCCCGACCTCGAGGCGCTGATCCTGCAAAAATTCCGCAGGCAGATACGCGACGGGGTCGTCGCCATCATGTTCGCGCGGGACGGCCTGGAGGCGCTGGAGTCGCTCGAGCAGAATCCGCAGGTGGACATGGTGGTCTCCGACATCAACATGCCGCGGATGGACGGATTGTCGCTGCTGCAGAAGCTGCAGGAAGCCGAGGACAAGAAGTCGACCATTATCGTCTCGGCCTATGGCGACATGAGCAATATCCGCACCGCCATGAACCGCGGCGCGTTCGATTTTCTGACCAAGCCGATCGATTTCGCCGATCTCGAAGCTACGATCGAGAAGACCCTTCGCCACATCGAGATGCTGCGCGAGGTGCGGCGCCGCCAGGCAGAGGCCGAGCGGGCCCACGCCGCGTTGTCGCGCCACTTCTCGCCGGAGCTTGCCAAACGCCTGGCGGCAAGCAGGGAGGGTGAGGGTATCGAGGTCCAGTGGCGCGATGTCGCGGCCATCTTCACCGACATCACCAGCTTCACTTCGCTGGTCGAAAGCGCGCCGCCCGAGACGCTGGGGGCGCTCCTCAACGAATATGTTGGCGGCATGACGGAGGTCGTCTTCGCGCATGAGGGGACGGTCGCGAAGATCATCGGCGATGCGCTCCATGTGCTGTTCAATGCGCCCGGCGATCAGCCTGATTATGCGACACGTGCGGTGGCGTGCGCCCATGACCTCGATCGCTGGGCGCAGGATTTTTGCGTGCGTCAGAAGGCCAGGGGCGTGAATTTCGGTGCCACCCGCATCGGTATTCACGCAGGCTCCGCGCTGGTCGGGAATTTTGGCGGCAACCGCTTCTTCGACTACACCGCGTATGGGGATACGATCAACATCGCGGCGCGGCTGGAGGCTGCCAACAAGCAGCTGGGGACCCGCATCTGCGTCAGCTCCAGTGTCGCCGAGGCCGCCGAGAATTTTCAGGGACGTCCGGTGGGTGAGCTGATGCTGCGCGGGCGCAGCGAGCCGCTCCGCGCATTCGAGCCGCTGCCGCAGGAAAAATTCGAGGCGCCCGCGACAGCGCAATATTCCGAGGCCTTTGCCAGGATGGAAGCGGGCGATGCCGCCGCCATGCCGGCCTTTGCTGCGTTGGTCGGTATGCACGCCGACGATCCTCTCGCCGGCTTTCACCTGAAGCGCCTGCTCAACGGCGGCAAGGGCGCCCGCATTCAACTGGATTAGAGGCCACATGACGCGCGAATTCTCGACCGGCAACTACCGGTTCATTCCCTCCGTCTTCCAGTATTCCGCTGGCGCTGCCGCCGATGACGGCTACGAGATCGAGCGCGTCCGGTTCGATCGTCTGGTGCCGCTGGCCGAAGGGTTTGCGCTGGCTGCAAAGTACATCCAGGGCGTCGGACGTCCGCTGACCGCCTTCTGTGCCTGCGAGTTGCGCTCGCCGGCGGCGTTCAGCGAAGAGGGCTTTCGCGCCTTCAATCTGCACTACGTCAAGACGCTGTCGGAATGGGGCATCTTCGACGGCTCGACCAATCCGGTGGCGCGCAGCAACGTCTGTCCCGAGGTCGATCCGCCCCCCGAGCCGTCATTCTACGCGTTCTCCTTCACGCGGCCGACGAGCTCCAGCGCGCCGTCCTTTGTCATTGCGGGCGGTGCAGAGGCGCGCGAGGGCGGCGGCACCTACGTCGAGCGCACGGTACGGTACCGCGATCTCAGCCCCGAGGGTTTGCGCGAGAAAGTGCGGTTCACCACCACGTCGCAGATGGAGAGCCGGATGACGGCTTTTGGCTTCGGTTGGAAGGACACGACCGGCGTGCAGGCCTATTCCGTGCACGATTTTCATCACGCGCTGGTCGACGAGCTGGTCAGGCGCGGCGCATTGCGCTCGGGGCTCACCTGGCACTTTGCACGACCGCCGGTGGTCGATCTCGAATACGAAATGGATTGCCGCCGCGTCTTGCGCGAGACCGTCATCTAGCGCTGGCGCGGGTCGAGCGCATCGCGCAGGCCATCGCCAAGCAAGTTCAGCGACAGCACGACGAGGAAGATCGCAAGCCCCGGCCAGATCGCCATCCAGGGCGCCTGGGTCAGGAAGCGTTGCGCCGCATTGAGCATGCTGCCCCAGGACGGTGCCGGCGGTTGCTGGCCGAGCCCCAGGAACGATAGGGCGGCCTCCGCAATGATGGCAGCTGCGATCGACAGCGTGGCCTGCACCAGCAATGCAGGCAGGATGTTCGGCAGAATGTGCGAGACCGCAATCCGCCAGGGCGGATTGCCGAGGGCGCGGGCGGCCTCGACATAGTCCTCCGCCTTGACGCTCAGCACCTGTCCGCGCGTGAGACGGATGAAGACGGGGGTGGCCGAGATACCGATCGCAATCATGGCATTGCCGAGACTGGGGCCGAGGAACGCCGCCAGTGCAATCGCCAGGATCAGGAACGGACAGGCCAGCATCGCATCGGTGATCCGGCTGATCAGCGCATCGACAAATCCGCCGCGATAGCCGGCGACGAGGCCAAGCGGCACGCCGATCCCGAGGGCGATCGCAACCGAGATCAGACCGGCCAGCAACGAGGCGCGCGCCCCGTAGATGACGCGGCTCAGGATATCGCGGCCGAGCTCGTCGGTGCCGAACCAGTGCGCTGCGGTAGGGGGCTTGCGCACCAGGCCCCAGCTCGTCGCGATGGGATCGTACGGCACGAGAAGCGGCGCGGACAGCGCGAGCAGGATGAAGATGGCCAGGACCACGAGGCCCCCAACCGCCGCCTTGCGCTTGAACAGGCGGCGCCGCGCCCGGCGCGCCGGGCTGTCCAGTTCGCCTGGATCCGTGACTGGATCGGCCGTGAGCACGGCGTCGGTCATGGCCTAGCCCCTCAGCCGCGGGTTGACGAGGATATAGGCGACGTCGGCAACCAGGTTCAGGGCGATGTAGATGGTGGCGGTCACCAGCACGACACCCTGCACGACGGCGTAGTCGCGGTTGAACACAGCGTCCACGATCAGCTTGCCGAAACCTGGAATGGAGAAGATCTGCTCCGTCAGCACCGCCCCGGACAACAGCGTGCCGAGTTCGAGCGCGCCGAGCGTGATGACCGGCGTCAGCGCGTTGCGCATGGCGTGCTTGAGGATGACCGAGCGCTCGGAGAGTCCCTTGGCGCGCGCGGTGCGAACATAATCGCTCTCCAGCACCTGCAGCATGGCGCTGCGGGTATGCCGCATCAGGACCGCGGCAATGGCATTGCCGAGCACGAAGGCGGGCATGATGGTGGCAGCCAGGCTCGCGCGCCAGTTCTCGGTGAGCGGCACGTAGCCCGAGGCCGGCAACCAACCGAGCTCAATCGAAAACACGAAGATCAGCATGATGCCGAGCCAGAAGTTTGGCGTCGAGATGCCCCATAGCGCGAAGAAATTGGCGCCGTAGTCCCAGGCCGTTCCTCTCTTCACCGCCGCGACGATCCCGGCAGGAATGCCGATCAGGAAGGCAATGATGATGGCCATCGAGCCGAGCTGCAGCGTCACCGGCAGCTTTTGTGCGATCAGCTCGCGCACCGGCATCTTGTTGCGCAAGGACTCGCCGAAGTCGCCGACAAGGACGCCCTTGATCCAGTAGGCGTATTGCACGGGAACGGGCTGGTCGAGCCGGTATTGGTGCCGGATCTGCTCGATCACATCGGGATCGCGCTCTTCGCCCGCCATCACCAGTGCCGGATCGCCCGGCAGCAATTGCTGCAGCGAGAAGATCAGCACCGAGACGAAGAACAAGGTCGGTACGATCTGCGCAAGTCGCCGGGTGAGAAAGTTCAGCATTCCCGCCGTGTCACTTCAGCTTGAGGCCGACGACGCGCACGAGGCCGTCAGGCATCTGCTTGTAGCCTTCGAGCTTGGTGGTATGCGCGATGATGATGCGGCGATGGTAGAGGTAGAGGATCGGCTCCTCGTCCTGGACCAGCTTTGCAAGGGTTTCGTAGGTGGCTTTGCGCTTGGCGGGGTCGGTGACGAGACGCGCGTCTTCCAGTGCCTTGTCGGCCTGTTGATTATTCCAGTCGCTGTAGTTCTGTGGTGCGCCGCTATGCAGGAAGACGAAGGTGTTGCCGTCGGGATCGATACGGCCGCTCCAGGCAAGCCAGAAGGCCTGATAATCGCCGGCTTCGGCCTGCTTGAGCCCGGTCGCAAACTCGGTGACACGGATCTTCATGTCGAACCCGGCTTCTGCGGCCATTGACTGGATCACCTGCGCGGGTGTCTCGTTTTCCGCGCCCTTCGGCACCAGGAAATCGATGCTGACCGGCAGAGTCACGCCGGCCTCCTTCAGCAGCGCCTTGGCCTTCTCCACGTTCCGGGCGCGGACCGGAAAGGCCTTTTGATAGTAGGGATGATCGGGATTGACCCATTGATTGCCGACCTGGAACTCGCCGTTGAACACGACCTGGTCGATTGCTTCACGGTCGATGGCAAGGTCGAGCGCCTGCCGAACCTTTGCGGACTGGCTGAGCGGTCCCTTGGCTTTGTCCTTGCCGATATTGAGCGTGACGCCCTGATAGCCGAGTTCGATCGCGGTCGCGACCTTCAGACGAGAGTCTGCGCGGACCTCCTTGAGGTCGGTGGCGAGCACGCGCTCGATCAGATCGAGGCCGCCGGATTTCAGGTTCGCCAGCCGCACGGTGGCATCGACGATGGGCTGGAACACGACCTTGTCGATGAAGACGTTGTCCTTGTTCCAGTAGTCGGCGAACTTTTCGAATACGATGCGGTCCTGCTGCACGCGTTCGACGAATTTGTAGGGGCCGGCGCAGACAGGGTGCAGGCCGAACTTATCACCGGCTGCCTTCGCCGCCTTCGGCGAGACCATCATGCCGGCGCGGTCGGTAAGCTGGGCGAGCAGCGGCGAGAATGGCGACTTCAACACCAGCTTGATGGTGAGGGGATCGACGACGTCGATGTGGTCGACCGAGGCAAGCTCCGGCTTGCGGAACGAGCCGGGGAAGGTCAGGTGGCGTTCCAGCGAGAACTTGGCCGCTTCCGCGTCGAACGGCTCCCCGTCGTGGAATTTCACGCCGGGCCGAAGCTTGATGACGAGGCCCTTGCCGTGGTCGACCGTTTCGCTGGACAGCGCGAGTTGCGGCACGATGTTGAGCTTCTCGTCGATGTCGAACAGCTTGTCGCAAAAGGCGGCGAACACGATGCGGCCGACATAGGTGCGCGCCATGGATGGGTCGAGGATATCAGGGTCCTCAGCAAGGCCGATGCGCAGCGTGGTCTGGGCCTGGACGGCACCAAGCGACAGGAGGAACGCGGCCACCGCTGCGGCCAGGCGAAACTTCTTCATCAGACAGTCCCCATTGCTCCGGCTACGTCGTCGTAGGCCTTGCACTCTGTATACCAACACCCGAGGGGGCCGCGCCTTCCGTCTTTCGGCTGAAAGCTGCGACCAATTTCGCCAGCGCCGGCGTAAATCCGGCCGCAGCCGGCAGGATGGCGTCGGCTGGGGGCAACTCATCGACGCGATGGCAGGCGGTGGCGTGGCCTGCGCCGTCGGCCGCCAACGGGGGCGCCTCGGTGCAGCAACGCGCGATCACGAACGGGCAGCGGGTATGGAAACGACAGCCCGCCGGCGGATTGAGCGCGCTCGGGATCTCGCCTTGCAGCACGGCCTTCGCGCGCCTGGCGCGAGGTTGCGGCAGGGGGATCGCGGACAACAGGGCACGGCTGTAGGGATGGCGTGGCTCGGCGAACAACTCGTCCGCATCGGCCTCTTCTACGATACAGCCGAGATTCATCACTGCGACGCGGTCGGCGATGTGCTTGACCACGGCGAGGTCGTGCGAGACGAAGATGTAGGCGAGGCCGAGCCGGTCCTGTAGTTCGCGCAGGAGATTCAATATCTGCGAACGGATCGAGACGTCGAGTGCCGAGACCGGCTCGTCGCAGATGATCAGTTTTGGCTCGACCGCCAGCGCGCGCGCGATGGCGATACGCTGGCGCTGGCCGCCGGAGAACTCGTGCGGATAGCGCCGCGCCAGCCGCGGCTCCAGGCCGACGAGCCGCAATAGCTCCGCGACGCGCTCGCGCCGCTGTGCCGGCGGCACGAGATCGTGGAGCGCGAGCGGTTCGGTCAGGACCTGGCCGACGGTCATGCGTGGATTGAGCGAGGCGTAGGGATCCTGGAAGATGATCTGGGCCTCGCGGCGGAATTTTCGGAGCGCATCGGCGTCGAGCGAGAGCAGGTCGCGGCCGTCGAACCGCACGCTGCCTGCATCCGGCTCGATCAACCGCAGCACCAGGCGGCTGACGGTCGATTTGCCGCAACCGGACTCACCGACCAAGGCAAGCGTCTTGCCGGCTTCGAGCGAGAACGACACGCCATCGACGGCTTTGACATGCGCCCGGGCCCGGCCGAACAACGAGCGCCCGGCGACGAAATGCTTGACCAGGCCGTCGACTTCGAGCAGCGCCATCACGTCACCAGCAGTTCGAGCGGTGCGCGGATGCAGCGCGAGACGTGGCCGGGGCTGACGGCCATCAGTGGCGGCGGCGCCTTTGTGCAGGCCTCCAGCACGAAGGGACAGCGCGCGGCGAAGCGGCAGCCGGCGGGCGGCTGTGCCATGTTCGGCACCATGCCTTCAATGGTCGCCAGTTGCTCGGCGCGATGGTCGAGCCGCGGGATCGAGCCAAGCAGGCCGACGGTGTAGGGATGCTGCGGCGCCGCGAACAATTCGTCGACAGGGGCGCGCTCGACGATCTCGCCGGCATACATCACCGCGACCTCGTCGCAGACTTCGGCGACGACGCCGAGATCGTGGGTGATAAGGATGATGGCGGCGCCGCTCGCCGCCTTCAGCTCGCGCATCAACTCCAGGATCTGGGCCTGCAACGTGACGTCGAGCGCGGTGGTTGGCTCATCCGCGATCAGCAGTTGCGGGTCGCAGGCCAGCGCCATTGCGATCATGACGCGCTGGCGCATGCCGCCTGAGAGCTTGTGGGGATATTCGTCGATGCGCCGTTCGGGCGAGGGGATATGGACCCGCCGCAGCAGCTCGATTGCCCGCTCGCGCGCACCCTTTCGGGCGCCGCCACGGTGGCGCAAGATCGTCTCGATGATCTGGTCGCCGATCGTAAAACTCGGATTGAGAGAGGTCATCGGCTCCTGAAAGATCATCGCGAGCCGGTTGCCGCGCAAGCCGCGCAGCGTCTGGTCCGGTGTCTTCAGCAGGTCAAAACCGTCGAAGCGGATCGCGCCCGATATCTCGGCGCTGTGCTTCGGCAGCAGGCCCATGATTGCCAGCGAAGTCACGCTCTTGCCGCAGCCGGATTCGCCGACAAGGCCGAGCGTCGCACCCTTGGCCACGCTGAGATCGAGGCTGTCGACCGCATGGGTGATGCGGCCGTCGTCGCCGTGAAAGCGGATGCGCAGATCCTTGATCTCGAGGAGGGGGCTCGCGCTCATGCTTGCCTTGCCTGCGCCGCTTTGATGCGGGCCTCGATGACGCTGCGGTCGGTATTGCCGGCCGGGTTCTGCCGCGTCGGCATGGACGAGCGGAAGTGAACCCAGAGCTCGTGACTGACGCGTTCGAGGCGGTCGAGTTCGCCGAGCGGGTCGGGATGGTCGTCGGCGCGGATGTCCAGCGCCGGCCATTCCTCCTCGCCATGGATCAGCAGCGCCGCGGACTGCTTGCCACGCTTGTCGCCGCCGGCAGCTTCGCCCGCGCGCATCGCCGCCAGCAGCCGGCGCGGAAAGGGCAGGCTGTCATTGGCGATATAAGTCTTCGCTGTTTCGGCTGGGACGTCGGGGCCCGCGAGCATATTGCCGGCGATCGAAAAGCCGCTGCCTCGTATGTGCCCGCACCAATCGACGCAGTCGCGCCCGGTATGCGCGGCGATCGCGCCGCTCGCATCCATGATGTGGATCTGCCGGCTTTCGCGGCCGTCATCGGACGCGAGCAGTGTGGCGAGGACATCGTGAGCGTTCAGGCCCTCGCGCAGCAACTTGACGCCGTCGATGCCGTAATAGGGGTTGACGAAGGCCTGGGTCGCGATCGCGCCGAAGCCCGCCGCGATATAGGGCACGCGCGCGCCGACGGCGAAGAAGCGGGTCGCAACGGCGATGCCGAACTGGCCGGTGGCAGGGTCTCGCGCGATGATCGACCAGGTCATGTGTTGCCTTCAGCGTCCCGCGGCGTAACCCTGCATGCCCCGCGGATTGGCGGCGGCGCGGCGGCGCACGCCGACGCGCGAGGCCGCGGTGAGGCGGCCCTCTGACCAGTCGGGGCCGACCTCGACGATATGTCCGCGCTCGCGAAGGTTCTCGACCGTCGCTTTGGGCACGCGGTTCTCGACCACGAGCACACCCGGACGTGCGGTGCGCGGCCAGAACGAGGTCGGGAAGTGCTCGGAGTGCCAGGCCGGGGCGTCGATCGCCTCCTGGAGATTGAGGTTGCAATGGACATGGCGCAGGAAGAACTGCGTGATCCATTGATCCTGCTGGTCGCCGCCGGGCGACCCCCAGGCGAGATACGGCTCGCCGTCACGCAATGCCATGGTCGGCGACAGCGTGGTGCGTGGCCGCTTGCCCGGGGCGAGCGAGCCGGGATGGTCTTCCTCGAGCCAGAACATCTGCGCACGGCTGCCGAGGCAGAAGCCGAGCTCGGGAATGATTGGCGAGGATTGCAGCCAACCGCCCGAAGGCGTCGAGGACACCATGTTGCCAGCCTTGTCGACGATGTCGAAATGCACGGTGTCACCGCGCACCTCGCCGAAGCGTCCGACGGTCGGCTCGCCGGCGCCGAGCGCGCCGACCGCTTCGCGCTGGCCGTCGGCGCGGCGCAGCTTGACCACGCCGCCGAAGCCTTCGACGGTGCCGGGGACGAAATCGAGCGAGGCCTTCTCGGTGACGAGCTTGCGGCGCTGGTCGTTGTAGCCATCCGATAGTAGTGTCTCTATCGGGATGTCCGAGAACTTCGGATCGCCGTAGAATTTTTCGCGGTCGGCGAAGGCAAGCTTGGCGCATTCGATCTGGAGATGGATGAATTCCGGCCCGGTCGGGTCGAGCCCGTCCAGCGCGAATCCCTTGAGTAGCGCGAGCTGCTGCAGCGTCACCGGCCCCTGGCTCCAGACGCCGGCCTTGCAGACGGTGTAACGGCCATAGTTGTAGGTGAGGGGCGCCTCGATCGTTGGCTGCCAGCGCGCCATGTCGTCGGCCGAGAGCACGCCGCGATGCGGCGAGCCGCTGACGTCCATCACCTCCTGCGTCCGGCAGAATTTGTCGATGGCTTCCGCGACAAAACCCTGCGACCATGATTTCCGCGCGCGCTCGATCTCGGTCTCGCGCCCACCGCCGCCGCTCTCGGCCTCGTTGAGAATGCGGGTGTAGGTCGCAGCCAGCGTCTTGTTGGTGAAGATCGTGCCGGGCTTCGGGACCTCGCCGTTCGGCAGGTAGACCGCGGCGGAGGTCGGCCAGTGCTTGCGGAACAATTGCTCGACGGTCCGGATCGTGGCGCAAGCGCGCTCGACCAGCGGATAGCCGTCGCGTGCGTAGGAGATCGCTGGCTCCAGCACGTCGCGCACACGCATCGTGCCGTAGTCCCGCAGCAGCATCATCCAGGATTCGAAAGTGCCGGGGACGCAGGCCGCAAGCAGGCCGGTGCCGGGCACCATGTCGAGGCCTTCGCTCTTGTAATGGGCAATGGTGGCGCGCGCCGGCGCCGGGCCCTGGCCGCAGATCACCTCGGTGCAGCCGCGCCTCGCGTCATGCACGATAACAGGCACATCGCCGCCGGGGCCATTCAGATGCGGCTCGACCACCTGAAGCGTGAACGCGGTGGCGACCCCGGCGTCGAATGCGTTGCCGCCCTTTTCCAGGATGGACATGCCTATGGCGGTCGCGATCCAGTGGGTCGTGGCAACGACGCCGAACGTGCCCTCGATCTCGGGCCGCGTTGTGAAGGGATCCGGATTGACGTTGCTGGCCATGGGCTACCTCATCTGCGGCGCGCAATTGATCACAGGCCATGCCGTGCCGCCAATGCGTGCGCCGCATGGCACGGGCGCGTTATGCCGGGACCGGCGCGGTGTTCACCGCATGGCAGGCGACGCCGTCGATCAATTCCGGAGTCTCCTTGCGGCAGAGGTCGAACGCCAGCGGACAGCGCGGGTTGAAGGCGCAGCCAGGCGGCGGATTGATCGGGTTCGGGATCTCGCCCTTCACCGGAATGCGCTGGCGGCCGCTCATGGCAAGATCAGGCACGGCGCCGAGCAGCATCTTGGTGTACGGCATGCGCGGACGGGTGAACAGCTCGCGCCCTTCCGCGATCTCGACGATGCGGCCGAGATACATCACACCCACCCGGCTCGCCATGTGGCGGACCACGGCGAGGTTGTGGCTGATGAACAAATAGGTCAGGCCGAACTTGTCCTGGAGATCGCGCATCAGGTTCAGGATCTGCGCCTGCACGGAGACGTCGAGCGCCGAAGTCGGTTCGTCGCAGACGATGAATTCGGCGTCGGAGGCAAGAGCGCGCGCGATCGCGATGCGCTGGCGCTGGCCGCCCGAGAACTCGTGCGGGAATTTCAACCGGTCGTCGGGATGCAAGCCGACGAGAGTCAGGAGCTCGCCGACGCGCGCCTGGACGTCGCGCTCCCCCTGGATCAGGTCGAAGGCACGGATCGGCTCCGAGATGATGGCGTCGACCCGGAAGCGCGGGTTCAGGCTGGCATAGGGATCCTGGAAGATCATCTGGATGCGGCGGCGCAGCCTTCGGCGCGCGTGGCCTTGCCGCGGATCGGTCATCGAGACGCCGTCGATCAGGACGTCGCCGGAGCTTGGCGGCAGCAGCCCGACGACCATGCGCGCCACGGTGGTTTTCCCCGAGCCGGACTCGCCGACCAGCGCAAAGGTTTCGCCTTTTTTGATGTCGAAGGTGACGTGATCGACGGCCTTGAGATACTCAAGATGCCCACCTTCGAGGACGCGGTTGAGCCAGGGTTTAGAGACGTCGAAGACGCGGCGCAGATTTGTGGCCTGGACGAAAGGCGTGCTCATGCTGCGGTCTCCGCCGGCTCGCTGTCATAAAGATGACAGGCAACCGATTGCGTCCCGTGCGACAGCGGCTCCGGCCGTTCCACCCGGCAACGATCGAAGGCGGAGTCGCAGCGCGGATTGAACGCGCAGCCACGCGGGATCGCCGACAGGCGCGGCATCGAGCCCGGGATCTGCACCAGGCGCTTGTCGTCGCCGGCCAGTGTCGGGATCGCGCCCATCAGGCCCTTGGCATAGGGATGCAGCGGGTTCCTGACGACGTCCTGCACGGGGCCAATCTCGGCGACCCGGCCGGCGTACATCACCGCGACGCGGTCGGAGGTCTCGGCGATCACGCCCATGTCGTGGGTCACCAGCATCACGGCGGTGCCGTGGTCGCGCCCGAGCCGCTTGATCAGCGAGATGATCTGCGCCTGCACGGAGACATCGAGTGCGGTGGTGGGCTCATCCGCAATGATCAGCTCCGGCTCGGCGCAGATCGCGAGTGCAATCACCACGCGCTGGCGCATGCCGCCGGAGAATTCGTGGGGATAGCCGTCGATGCGCTTTTCCGGGGCGGGGATGCCGACTTCGGCGAGCAGATCGATGGCCCGGCGGCGGGCGGCCTGTTCGGAGAGATTGAGATGGGTCCGGATCGTCTCCACGATCTGGTCGCCGACCTTGTACAGCGGATTGAGCGAGGTCAGCGGATCCTGGAAGATCATGCCGATGCGCTTTCCACGAACGCGGCGCATCTCCTCCGGAGGCAGATTGTCGATGCGCAGGCCCGCGAGGCGAATCTCGCCGCCGGCGATGCGGCCGGGCGGATCGATCAGGCCGATCACCGAAAGACCGGTGACGGATTTGCCGGCGCCGGATTCGCCGACGACGCCCAGCACTTCGCCCTTGGCGATGTCGAACGAGACGCCATTGATGGCGCGCAGCGTGCCGCGTCGTGAGGCGAACTCGACCTGGAGATTGCGGACGGAGAGAACGGGTTCGGTCATGAACGCTGCATGCTCATCGGAGTTTGGGGTTGAGCGCATCGCGCAGCCAATCGCCGAGCAGGTTGATCGACAGGATCAGCGCCGCGAGCGCGATTCCGGGGAAGGCGACGATCCACCATTCGCCGGCAAACAGATAGCCGTTGCCGATGCGGATCAGCGTGCCGAGCGACGGCATTGTCTCGGGCATGCCCGAGCCGAGGAACGACAGCGTCGCCTCGGTGATGATGGCAAGCGCGAGGTTGATGGTGGCGATCACGAGGATTGGCCCCGTGGTGTTCGGCAGCACGTGGCGCAGCATGATCACGGGGGCGGGCAGGCCGATCAACTGCGCGGCTGCGACATAATCCTTGTTCTTCTCGATCAGGACCGAGCCACGCACCGTGCGCGCGTATTGCACCCAAAAGCTCAGCCCGATCGCGAAGACCAGGACCGCCAACATGCTCATCTCGTCGAGCTTGTTGCCCAAGACCGATTTGGCGATGCCATTGATCAACAGCGCGATCAGGATAGCCGGAAACGAAAGCTGTACGTCGGCGATGCGCATGATCAGTCCGTCGAGGGCCCCGCCGAAATAGCCGGCCGTCAACCCGAGCAGGATGCCGATCGCGCCGGACAGGACCACGCCGAGCACGCCGACGAGCAGCGAGATGCGCAGTCCATAGAGAATTGCGGACAGCACGTCGCGGCCCTGCTCGTCGGTGCCGAGCAGGAATGGGCTCTGGCCGTCGGAGGTCCAGAGCGGCGAGATGCGCGAATTCATCAGCTGGAGTTGTGCCGGATCGAACGGATTTTGTACCGACAGCACCGAGGCGAAGATCGCGACCAGGAAGAACAGCAGCGTCACGGCCGCCGCGATCATGGTGACCTTGGACCGGCGGAACGAATAGAACAGGTCGCTGTCGAGCGCGCGCCTGAACCAGCCGGGTGGGGCCGCAGGGCGCTCGGTTGTGTGCGGAACGACGGCTTCGCTCATGTTAGTGCGCCCGGCTGACCGTCGAGCGCAGCCGCGGATCGACGATGGTGTAGAGGATATCAACCACGAGATTGATGGTGACGAAGATCAGGGACACCATCATCAAATAGGCCGCCATGATCGGGATGTCGACGTTCTGAACGGCCTGCACGAACAGCAGCCCCATGCCCGGCCACTGGAACACCGTCTCGGTGATGATGGCGAAAGCAATGACCGAGCCAAATTGCAGGCCGGCCACGGTGATCACGGGAACCAGCGTGTTGCGCAGCGCGTGCCCGAAATGGATCGCCCGCGTGGTGAGGCCGCGTGCGCGGGCGAAGCGAATGTAGTCGGTGCGCATCACCTCGAGCATCTCGGCGCGGACGAGGCGCATGATCAGCGTCATCTGGAACAGGCCAAGTGTGATCGCGGGCATGATCAGCGCTTTCAAGCCGGACAAGGTCAGAAGGCCAGTCGTCCACCAGCCGATATGCACGACGTCTCCCCGCCCGAAGGACGGCAGCCAGCCGAGGGTCACCGAGAACAGGTAAATCATGAGGACGCCGATCAGGAAGGTCGGCAGCGAGATGCCGATCAGCGAGACGGCCTGGAAGACATGCGCGAGCCAGCTGTCGCGGCGAAGCGCCGAATAGACCCCCATCAGGATGCCGCTGACCATGGCGAAGATGGTGGCAACGATGGCCAGCTCGAGCGTCGCCGGCATCCGCTCCATCAGCAGGTTGGTGACCGGCAGGCGAAATTGGTAGGATACGCCGAACTTGAATTGCGCGGCGTTGCCGATATATCGGCCGAACTGCACGATCACGGGATCGTCGAGGCCGAGCGATTGACGGATCGCGGCGCGTTCGGCGCCCGACGTATCCATCCCGACCATCTGGTTCACGGGATCGCCGGCGAAGCGGAACATCGAGAACGCGATGATTCCGACGGCGATCATGACGCCGATGGCCTGGATGGCCCGGCGCAGTGTGAAAGCGAGCATCTGTTCCTTTCACATCTCTTCAGCAGCACGCGTCATTGCGTTAGCTCGAAATAGCAAGTCCCGGAAGCCGGACCTTGAAGCGATGGCTTCCGGGACTTCACAACATGTCGACACCTACTCGTCCTGCTTGGTCGCCCAGTAGAGCATGACCATGTTGTCCGCACGCTGGGTCAGCTTCACCTTCTTCGACACGCCCCAGGCGAGCGCCTGCTGGTGCAGCGGGATGTAGGCCCAGTCCTTCATGGAGAGCTCGAAGGCCTGCTTGATCAAGAGATCGCGCTTGGTCGGATCGGATTCCACGAGCACCTTGTCGGCGAGCTCGTCGAACTGCTTGTTGCAATAGCCGCCGAGATTGGCTTCGCCACGGTTAGGATCCTTGGGATCGTCGCGGCAGCCCATGATGTCGTGCAACACGTTATGGGAGTCGAGCGTATCCGGAGTCCAGCCCAGCATGTACAGCGAGGTCTTGTAGCCACCGGGCTTCAGCACCTTGGCGAAATACTGGGCCTTGGGCTGCGCCAGCAGATCTACCTTGATGTTGATGCGGGCAAGCATGCCGACGATGGCCTGGCAGATCGCGGCGTCATTGACGTAGCGATCGTTCGGGCAGTCCATCGTCACCTCGAAACCATCCGGATAGCCAGCGTCCGCCAGAAGCTTCTTGGCGGCGTCGGGATCGAGCTTCGGTCGCGTGAAGTCCTTCGACATCGCAAAGATCTCGGGTGCGACCATCAACGCGGACGGCGTGGACAGCCCGCGCATGACGCGATTCTTGATCAGGTCGACGTCGATCGCACGGTAGACGGCTTCGCGAACGCGAACGTCCTTGAATGGGTTCTTGCCCTTGACGTTGGAGTACAGCAGTTCGTCGCGCGCCTGGTCCATGCCAACGAAGATGGTGCGGAGTTCAGGCCCCGTCAGCACGGTGGCGTTGGGGCTCGCTTTGACGCGCTCGATGTCCTGGACAGGAACCGGCTCGATCACGTCGACCTCGCCGGACAACAGCGCCGCAACGCGCGTGGCGGGGTTTGCGATCGGCGTAAAGACGATTTCCTTCAGATTATGTTCCGGCTTGCCCCACCAGTTCGGGTTGGCCTTGAAGACGGTCTTCACACCCGGCTGATGGCTCTCGATCGTGAAGGGACCGGTGCCGTTTTCATGCAGCGAGGCATAGCTCGGGGTTGTCGCGGCTGCGGGCGTCGGTGCCACCGCATCGTTCGCCTCTGCCCATTTCTTGTCCATGATATACCAGGTCGCCCACAGCGCGGTCAGGATGGGGTTGGGCGAGGTCAGGACGAAATCGACGGTGTAATCGTCGACCTTGATGACCTTGGCATCGGCGGGAACGCGGCTTTGGAAGTTCGAGCCTTTCGCTCGGACGCGCTCGGCCGAGAACACCACGTCATCGGCGGTGAAGGGGTCACCGTTGTGGAATTTGACGCCCTTGCGGAGGTGAAAGCGCCAACGCGTCGGCTCCGGCGTCTCCCAGCTTTCGGCCAGCGCCGGGATGACCTTCAGGTCTTTGCCGCGGGCGACCAGGCCCTCATAGACGTGGCCCAGATGCGCGCTGGTGGTCGACTCGTTGAGTGTGTAGGGGTCGAGCGACTTCAGCTCGCCCTGGTTGGCGTAGCGCAGCGTCTGGCTCGACGCCGGCGAAACTGCCAACGCAAGCACAGCGGCGAGCGTCGCCGCAAAAAGACTTCGTCCGACTGACATTCTTGACCCTCTCCACTCACCCGCGCCGTCATTTTTGATTGTTCGGCGGGGCTGATCGATCCATGTTGCCCAGAGTTCTCGACCCGTGCAAGCGCCATTCCAGCAAGGAACGCGCCAAGTTGCACCGCTGTGCAGCAATGCTGACAGGCATTTTGGCGCGAGAGGCGCGCGGGCGACATTCGACTTTCGACCGCGAGGTCTCGAAAATGGGGCGGGAATAGCCTCTGCGGCGGCCCGGCGGCGCGCGATCGGGGCGGAGCGATTTGATTGACCATATGCCCTGATTGCGGAAGACGGCGCCCAGCCCCGCGTCTCAGGTCGCTTGCGTCGCAGACCATGTCGCGGCGATACTGTGTAAGGCCACTCGAATCTCATCCGGAGGGGACATGAAAGTTAACATCGAAATCGACTGCACTCCCCTCGAGGCCCGCCAGTTCTTCGGATTGCCCGATGTATCGCCGATGCAGACGGCGGTCATGGACAAGCTGCAGCAGCAGGTCCTGAGCAACATCGACAAGGTCTCGCCGGAATCGCTGATCCAGAGCTGGTTTACCTTTGATCCCAAGCTCGCGGAACGATTTCAGGACATGTTCGTGACCATGGCCGGTCTCGGTGGCCCGCGCAGCGGCGACAAGAAGAAGTAATGACATCAGGGCCGGACGGGCCGCAGCCGCCGGGCCGGCTTCGTCCGCCGAGCCTTGGCCTGTTGCTTGCCGAGGCCCGAGGGCTGTTTGAACTCAACGCCAGCCTCCTGCTGTCGCCGCTGCTGATGCGCGCGCCAAGGGGCGACGGCCATCCGGTGCTGGCGCTGCCGGGCTTTCTTGCCAGCGATCTCTCGATGGCGCCGATGCGGCGCTATCTCGGCGAACTCGGCTATGAGCCCCACGCCTGGCGGATGGGCCGCAATCTCGGCGGATTGGCGCGGATGCGGGACGTCCTTCGCGCCCGCCTCGTCGAAATCCACGCGGCCAGTGGAAGGAAAGTCAGCCTGGTCGGATGGAGTCTCGGCGGCGTCTATGCCCGTGACCTCGCGCTCCATGCGCCGGACATGGTCCGGTCCGTGATCACGCTTGGCAGCCCCTTCGCCAATGACGTGCGGGCGACCAACGCGACCGCGCTCTACGAGGCATTGTCAGGCGAGCGGGTCGAGGATTTCGCCGAGCAGCGCGCAGCGATTGCCGGCGATCTCAACGTGCCCGCGACCTCGATCTATTCGCGCACGGACGGCGTCGTGAATTGGCGTACCTGCCTTCTGCACGCCTCCGGTCGGGCCGAGAACATCGAGGTGCATTTGGCGAGCCATGTCGGGCTCGGGGTGAACCCGGCTGCGTTGTGGGCCGTTGCAGATCGCCTGGCTCAACCGGAGGGAGAGTTCTGGCCATTCGACCGGGCAGGGCCGTTTGCCATTGCATATGCCCCGCCAGAGCGGGCAGTATCGGCCTGACGAGAAGCGCCAGCAAAGGCGCCAGTCACACACAAGCGGAGGGAACTATGGCTGACGGTAAGAAGCTTTCGTCGCTGGATGCGTCGTTTCTCTATCTGGAAACGCCAGAGATGCCGATGCATGTCGGTAGCATGGCGATCTTTCGTCTGCCTGACGACTACAAGGGCGACTTCTTCGAAGACTTCAAGGCGATGATCGTCTCGCGGCTGCACATCGCGCCGATCCTGAAAGCGCGCCTCGAGAAGGCGCCGCTGGATATCGATCATCCGACCTGGGTCGAGGACGACCAGTTCGACATCGACCGTCACATCTTCCGCGCCAGCCTGCCGGCGCCGCGTGACCGCGCCACGCTCGAGCGCATCGTCGGCTGGATGCATGCCAAGCTCCTGAACCGCGCCCGCCCGCTCTGGGAGTTCTACGTGTTCGAGGGCATGAAGGACAATGAGGTCGGGCTCTATTCCAAGATGCATCATGCGGCCATCGATGGTGGCGCCGGTGCGGCCCTGACCAACATGATTTACGACATCTCGCCGATTCCGCGGAAGGTCGAGCCGCCGACCGGCGGATCGAAGCCGGGGCAGGAGCCGCGCGACATCGCCGCCAATCTGCTCGATTCCTATGCGCAGCTGTTCAACCAGCCACTCGACGCCGGCAAGGCCGCCCAGAACCTGCGACTGCCGCGCACCGGCAAGAGCGACATCGGTTCGATCCTGTTCGACAACGCGATGTATCAGATCGAAAGCGCGGTGCGCTTCGCCGGCAACATTCCGACCGTGGTCAAGAGCGTCTCCGACGTGCTCGGCAAGATCTCCGACCCGAAGTCGCGCGAGAGCCTAGCCAGCATGGTGTCGCCGCCGACCATGCTCAACAAGGCGATTTCGTCGGAGCGCAGCTTTGCCGGCGTGTCGATCTCGCTGTCGCGATCCAAGGCGCTGGCCAAGGCGGCGGGCGGCAAGCTCAATGACGTCGTGCTGGCGCTCGCCTCCGGCGTGGTCCGGCGCTATCTCCTGCAATACGGCACGCTGCCGGCGAAGTCGCTGACCGCCGCTGTGCCGATCTCGCTGCGCGAGGAGGGCAATACCGAAGCCAACAACCAGGTGTTCGGCATGATCTGTTCGATCGCGACCAATATCGAGGATCCCAAGGCGCGGCTCGAGGCCATCATCGCGCAGTCAACCAAGTCCAAGGAGATGTCGCATCCGCTGCGAGCCTTGATGCCGCAGGTCTCCAACATCTCGATGCTGGGCGCGCCGATCATCGTCCAGATCCTGGCACTGCTCTACAGCCGTTCGGACCTGTCGGACGTGCTGCCGCCTGCGGCCAACATCACCGTGTCCAACGTGCCGGGGCCAAGGCAGACGCTCTACGCCGCTGGCGCCGAGCTGCTGCACATTTTCCCGGTTTCGATCTCGACGCACGGACAGGCGCTCAACATCACCGTGCAGAGCTACCGCGACCAGCTCGATTTCGGCTTCATCGTAGGTGCCAACATCATTCCGCATGTGCAGGTGATGTGCGACATGCTGCCGGAGGAGTTTGCCGCGCTCGAAGCGGCCTACGCGCCGCCTGCGGCCGACATCAAGGGCGCAGCCGAATAAGTCGTTTGTCAGGAAGTTCGCAATGATTGAAATGCCGCCGCTGAGGTTCGCGCAGACGAACGGAATCCGCATGGGCTATTACGAGGCGGGTCCCGTCACCGACAAGCCGCCGGTGGTGCTGTGCCATGGCTGGCCGGAGCTCGCCTTCTCCTGGCGCCACCAGATCAAGGCGCTGAGCGAGGCCGGCATCCGTGTGATCGCGCCGGACCAGCGCGGCTACGGGGCGACCGATCGGCCCGAGCCGGTCGAGGCCTATGACATGGAGCACCTGACCGGCGATCTGGTCGGCCTGCTGGATCATCTCAGCATCGACAAGGCGATCTTCGTTGGCCACGATTGGGGTGGCTTCGTCGTCTGGCAGATGCCGCTGCGGCACCCCAGCCGCGCGGCCGGCGTCGTCGGTGTCAACACGCCGCATTGGGACCGTGCGCCGATGGATCCGATCGCGCTGTTCCGCCAGCGCTTCGGCGACCAGATGTACATCGTCCAGTTCCAGGATCCCGCGCGCGAACCGGACAGGATTTTCGGCAGCCGTGTCGAGCAGACGTTCGACGCCTTCATGCGCAAGCCGCTGCCGCGGCCGGCAGAGAAATCAGGAGAGCCGCCGATCGCAGGCGTCGGCGCCTCGTCAAGGACCAATCTGGCGTTTCCCCAGATGATCGCGGCCTACGATGCCAAGGTCGATCCGCGGACGCCGATCCTGACGGCGGAGGAGAAGCAGGTGTTCGTCGACACGTTCACGAAAACCGGCTTCACCGGCGGCATCAATTGGTACCGCAATTTCACCCGCAACTGGGAGCGCTCGCAAGGGCTCGACCACCACATCACCGTGCCGTCGCTGATGATCATGGCCGAGAACGACGCGGTGCTGCCGCCGTCGGCGGCCGACGGCATGGAGGGGCTGGTGGCGGACCTCGAAAGATACCTGGTGAAGGATAGCGGCCATTGGACGCAGCAGGAGAAGCCGGAAGAAGTCAGCGCCGTCTTGATCGAATGGCGTAGAAGGCGGTTTGGCTAGTTGCGAGGAGCGAAGCGACGGATCAATCCAGGAAAGTGTCCACGGACGGATTTCTGGATTGCTTCGCTTCCCTCGCAAGACGTTGAAGACCGAGGCAGGGGAAGCACTTTTAATGTCATCCAAGAACCGTCTGGATCCGATTCCGCAGCCGCCGACCAAGCCGGTGATCGGAAACATGCTGTCGCTGGATTCGGCCGCGCCTGTCCAGCATCTGACGAGGCTGGCCAAGGAGCTCGGGCCGATCTTCTGGCTCGACATGATGGGCTCACCGATCGTGGTCGTGTCCGGCCACGGTCTCGTCGACGAGCTGTCCGACGAAAAGCGCTTCGACAAGACGGTGCGCGGGGCGCTGCGGCGTGTGCGTGCGGTCGGCGGCGATGGCCTGTTCACGGCGGACACCAAGGAGCCGAACTGGAGCAAGGCGCATAACATCCTGCTGCAGCCGTTCGGCAACCGCGCCATGCAGTCCTACCATCCGAGCATGGTCGACATCGCCGAGCAGCTCGTCCACAAATGGGAGCGGCTGAACGCCGACGACGAGATCGACGTCGTCCACGACATGACCGCGCTGACGCTGGACACGATCGGCCTCTGCGGCTTCGACTACCGCTTCAACTCGTTCTACCGGCGCGACTACCACCCCTTCGTCGAGTCACTGGTGCGTTCGCTCGAAACCATCATGATGACGCGCGGCCTGCCGTTCGAGCAGCTCTGGATGCAGAAGCGGCGTAAGACACTGGGCGAGGACGTCAACTTCATGAACAGGATGGTCGACGAGATCATCGCCGAGCGCCGCAAGAGCGCCGAAGCCATCGATCACAAGAAGGACATGCTGGCCGCGATGATGACCGGCGTCGACCGCTCGACCGGCGAGCAGCTGGACGATGTCAACATCCGTTACCAGATCAACACGTTCCTGATCGCGGGCCACGAGACCACCAGCGGCCTCTTATCCTGCACGCTCTATGCGTTGCTGAAGCACCCGGACATTCTCAAAAAGGCCTATGACGAGGTCGATCGCGTCTTGGGCCCCGACGTCAATGCGAAGCCGACCTACCAGCAGGTGACCGAGCTCACCTATGTCACGCAGATCCTGAAAGAGGCGCTGCGGCTGTGGCCACCTGCGCCGGCCTACGGCATCTCGCCGTTGAATGACGAAATCATCGGTGGCGGCAAGTACAGGCTCAGGAAGGGCACGTTCACCACGATCCTGGTAACCGCGCTGCATCGCGACCCCACCGTCTGGGGACCCAATCCCGATGCTTTCGATCCCGAGAACTTCAGCAAGGAAGCGGAGGCCAAGCGGCCGATCAACGCGTGGAAGCCATTCGGCAACGGCCAGCGCGCCTGCATCGGCCGCGGTTTCGCCATGCACGAAGCGGCGCTTGCACTCGGCATGATCCTCCAGCGCTTCAAGCTGATCGACCATCGGCGCTATCAGATGCACCTGAAGGAAACGCTGACGATGAAGCCGGAAGGCTTCAAGATCAAGGTGCGGCCGCGGGCGGATCGCGAGCGCGGCGCCTATGGCGGGCCTGTCGCGGCCGTGGCTGTTGCGCCGCGGGCGCCGCGTCGGCCGACCACGCGTCCCGGCCATAACACGCCGATGCTCGTCCTTTACGGCTCCAATCTGGGCACGGCCGAGGAACTCGCGACGCGCATGGCTGATCTTGCCGAGATCAACGGCTTTGCCGTGCATCTCGGACCGCTCGACGATTTCGTCGGCAAGCTGCCGCAGCAGGGCGGCGTGTTGATCATCTGCGCCTCCTACAATGGCGCGCCGCCTGACAATGCGACGCAATTCGTCAAGTGGCTCGGTGAAGATCTGCCGCAAGATGCCTTTGTCAATGTGCGCTACGCCGTGTTCGGCTGCGGCAACAGTGACTGGGCCGCGACCTATCAATCGGTGCCGCGCTTCATCGACGAGCAACTATCGAAGCACGGCGCACGCGCGGTCTATCCGCGCGGTGAGGGCGATGCGCGCAGCGATCTCGACGGCCAGTTCCAGAAGTGGTTCCCGGCGGCGGCCCAGGTCGCGACCAGGGAATTCGGCATCGACTGGAACTTCACCCGCACCGCCGAAGACGATCCGCTCTATGCGATCGAGCCTGTCGCGGTCACTGCTGTCAATACCATCGTGGCCCAGGGCGGCGCTGTCGCGATGAAAGTGCTGGTCAATGACGAGCTTCAGAACAAGTCAGGCCCCAATCCATCGGAGCGCTCCACACGCCATATCGAGGTGCGGCTGCCGCTCAATATCAGCTACCGCGTCGGTGATCACTTGAGCGTCGTCCCGCGCAACGATCCGACACTGGTGGATTCCGTCGCCCGCCGCTTCGGCTTCCTGCCGGCCGATCAGATCAAGCTTAAGGTCGCCGAGGGCCGCCGCGCGCAATTGCCGGTCGGCGAAGCCGTGTCGGTCGGCAGACTGCTCAGCGAGTTCGTCGAGCTGCAGCAGGTGGCGACGCGGAAGCAGATCCAGATCATGGCTGAGCACACCCGCTGCCCGGTCACCAAGCCGAAGCTGCTGGCTTTCGTTGGCGAAGAGCCTGAAATGCTCGAACGATACCGTAGTGAGATCCTGGGCAAACGCAAATCGGTGTTCGACTTGCTGCTCGAGTATCCGGCCTGCGAATTGCCGTTCCACATCTATCTGGAAATGCTCTCGCTGCTGGCACCGCGCTACTATTCGATATCGTCTTCGCCTTCGGTCGACCCGGCACGTTGCAGCGTTACGGTTGGCGTGGTCGAGGGACCAGCCGCTTCGGGGTGCGGCGTCTATAAAGGCATCTGCTCGAATTACATTGCCAGCCGGCGCCCCGGCGATACGATGTACGCCACGGTGCGCGAGACCAAGGCCGGTTTCCGGCTGCCCGACGATTTATCAGTACCGATCATCATGATCGGCCCGGGCACGGGACTTGCGCCGTTCCGCGGCTTCCTCCAGGAGCGCGCCGCGCGCAAGGCGATGGGTGCCGGCCTTGGGCCGGCCATGCTGTTCTTCGGCTGCCGCCATCCCGACCAGGATTTTCTCTACGCGGACGAATTGAAGGCGCTCGCCGCAAGCGGCATCGCCGAGCTCTTCACCGCGTTCTCCCGCGCCGATGGGCCGAAGACCTATGTCCAGCACGTCCTCGCGGCCCAGAAGGACAAGGTCTGGCTGCTGATCGAGCAGGGCGCGATCATCTATGTCTGCGGCGACGGCGGCAAGATGGAGCCCGATGTGAAGGCGGCGCTGGTTGCGATCCATCGCGAAAAGAACGGCAGCGATGCGGCCGCAGCCACGCGCTGGATCGAGGAGATGGGCGCGAACAACCGCTATGTGCTGGACGTCTGGGCGGGAGGGTGACTGTTCTTCCGATCGTGCTAAAGCACTCCCATGATTCCCTGGGAAAAGATCGACACCGCCAAAATCCCCGGCTCCGACGAAGAGCTCCGCTTGATGCGGCGCGGCAAGGAGTTTTCGATCAAGCTCGGCACCAACGAGCTGATGAACAACCGTCTGTCGGGCTCCGAGGCCGCGCTTGCAACGCTGGCCGCGAAACAGATCGAGAAGGTCGCAAAACCGGCTGTCCTCATCGGCGGTCTCGGCATGGGTTTTACGCTGCGCGCGGCGCTTGCCGTGCTCGGAAGCAAAGCGAAGATCGTAGTCTCCGAGCTGGTGCCCGCGGTCGTCACCTGGGCGCGAGGCCCGATGGCGGAAGTTTTCGGCGACAGTCTCGATGACGCCAGGGTGAGCATCCGCGAGACCGACGTCGGCGAAGTGATCCGGGCCAAGAGCTCGGCGTTTGACGCCATCCTGCTCGATGTCGACAACGGGCCGGAAGGGCTGACCCGCAAGGGAAATGATGCGCTCTACAGTGCGAGCGGTTTGACGGCCGCGAAGGCGGCGCTGCGAGCCGGCGGCGTTCTTGCTGTCTGGTCGTCGGGACCCAACTCCGCCTTCACCAAGCGTCTTGGCCGTGCCGGCTTCGACGTCAACGAGGTCAATGTGCGCGCCACCGGCAGAGGCGGCGGCGCTCGCCACGTGATCTGGATCGCGAAGAAAAGCTAGAACATCGTGTTGTTGTTCGCCGGATTGTCCGGGATCGGCTGAACCACGTCCCAGTGCTCGACGATCTTGCCGTTCTCCAGCTTGAAGATGTCGACGATCGCATTGCCCTTGGTGCCGGGCTCGCGAACCGCGTTGACGTGCAGGATGACGTAGTCGCCGTCGACGAAAGAGCGCTTGATCTCGCTGTGCGAGTTCGGAAACTTTTCGCGCAGGAAGCCGATGAATTTTCGGAAACCCTCCGGTCCATCGGCCGCGTTCGGATTGTGCTGGACGTAACGGTCGCCGACATAGGCGAGGGCTGCGTCGACGTCTTTCTGATTGAGACCCTTCTCGTAGAAGGCCAGCACGGCGTTGCGATTGGCTTCTTCTTGCGCGCTACCCGCAAAAGCGGTGCCGCCGGCGAGGCAAAGCGTGAGGACCGAAACGGCGGCCATTGCGGCCGACCGAGCGATGAGATGCATGGGAACTCCGAGAGGCATCGTAATCGAGGGAAGCCTCTATAGCTCCTGCATCGGCTCGCGTTAAGAGAGTCACCGGCAGTTCACATGGTCACCGTGAGGAGACCGGCTGCGCCGATCTAGGCCGCCTTTGCAGCCGCTCCATGCGCGTGCTTGTCGATGGCGCCGATGATCTCGGGCCAGAACCGCATCGGCAGCGCGTGGCCCATGCCCTCGATCATCAGCAGCTTTGCGCCCGGAATCGACTCCGCTGTGTCCTTGCCGCCTTCGGGACGCACCAGCGGGTCGACAGTGCCGTGAATGACCAGTGTCGGCGTCGTCACGTGGTGCAGCCTTTCCTTGCGGCTGCCCGAGGCGAGCACGGCGCGGAGCTGGCGGCCGACGCCGGCCGGATTGAGCCCACGGGCGAAGACGCGTTCGGCACGATCAGGATCGAGCGCCTCTTCCTCCGGAAAGGAGCCGCCGCGCAGGATTTTCCAGGTTTGGCCGAAGCGGGTGATGAATTCTTCCTTGCTGCGCGGCGGCGGCGCCATCAGCATGGCGGCAGCCTCGCGCGTCGGCGGCGGCACACGCGGATTGCCCGTGGTCGACATGATGGAGGTCAGCGAGCGCACGCGCTCGGGAAATGACAGCGTCACTTCCTGCGCGATCATGCCGCCCATCGACGCCCCGACGAGATGCGCCGACTTGATGCCGAGCGCATCCATCAGGCCGACCGTGTCCCTGGCCATGTCGATCAGCTTGTAGGGCGCGGCGACGGGAATCCTGAGCAAGCGCAGCTTCAGCAGCTCGAGCGGCGTCAGCCGCCTGCCGCCCGTGAGATGGCTCGACTTGCCGATATCGCGGTTGTCGAAACGGATCACGCGAAAGCCGTGCGTTGCAAGCTGCTCGCAGAACCCATCGTCCCAGTGGATCATCTGCGCCCCGAGCCCCATGACCAGCAGCAGCGGCTCGGCATTGTCGTTGCCGAAAATCTCATAGCAGATGTCGATGCCGTTGGCGCGGACGGTCTGTGGCGGCTGATGGGCGGAGGCGTTCACCGGCGTGCTCCCTTGGCTTCCAGGCGGGAATTGTATTGCATGGTTTGCCGCCGCAAAGAAGCCATGCGTGCGACATCGACCTGTCGCTTAGCCGTTGACCGGCCCGTCGCAACGGTGTGGTATGGAGACAAAAGAGGGGCGCAAGAAGCCCTCGTGACCTGGAGGACGCCGATGACCGACAAGATCACCGACCCCGTCGCCTTGTGGCAGAAGATGGTCGGCGAGATGGAGAAGGGGTTCAACTCGCTTGCCACCAAGGCGATGGAGACGCCCGAATTCTCGCAGGCCATGAATCGGGCTGGCGGCGCGGCTGCAGGTGCGCAGAAGCAATTCGGCGATCTCATGGAGAAGTATTTGCTCTCGATGAATCTGCCGAGCCGCGAGCAAATGACCGGCATCGCCGAGCGGCTTCAGTCGATCGAGGCGCAGCTCGGCGAGATCAGCTCGATGCTGAGCAAGATGTCGGCCAATTCCACGGGGGCGCCGATCGATGCCGTGCCGCGGCCGCCGCGCACAAAGCGCCCGCCGTCCGAAAGCGGAGGGCCAAAATGAACGCGCCGACGGGAGTTGATTTCGCAGCAATCCCGGAGCGCATCCAGGCCGAGGTGCAGCGCGCCATCCAGCGCAGCATCAAGGGCGTCGAATATTTCTCGACCTCCGGCCCGACGCTCGGATCGACCCCAAAGGACGTGCTGCATTCGCGCGGCACGATGAGCCTCTATCACTACCGGCCAATGACGGACGAGATCTACCGGGTGCCCGTGCTGGTCGTGATGGCGACCACCAATCGCGGCTACATTCTCGATCTCGTGCCCGGCCAGAGCTTCATCGAGTTCCTCTTGAAGCGCGGCTACGACGTCTACATGCTGGACTGGAGTGCACCGCGGCCGGAGGAGAAGAGCCTGCGTATGGAGGACTACGTCCTCGACTTCATCCCGGATTGCGTCCGCCGCGTGCAGGCCGATTCCGGCGAGCAGGACGTCTCCCTCATCGGCTATTGCTTTGGCGGGGTGCTGTCGCTGCTCTACGGCTCGATCTTCCCGGAGGGGCCGATGAAAAATTTGATCTGCTTCACCACGCCGATCGACTTCCGCGAGATGAAGCTGTTCTCGAATTTCTCCGACCGCCGCTATTTCGACGTCGACCGCCTCGTCGACAGCGTCGGCAACGTGCCGCCGGAGATGATCCTGTCCTCGTTCGAGATGCTGCGTCCGGCGTCGCGCACGGTCAGCCAGATCCAGCTCTGGGAAAACATCTGGAACGACGAGTTCGTGAAGTCGTACCGGATGTTCGACCGCTGGGCGACCGACACGCTGCCGCTGGCGGGCGAGTATTTCCGCACCATCACCAAGGACCTGATGTGGGACAACAAGCTCTACAACGACACCATGTCGGTCGGTGGCCGTACGGCGAAGCTTGAGAACATCAAGGTGCCGATCCTGCATGCGGTCGCCGAGCACGATCACATCGTGCCCTATGACGCGGCAAAGCATCTGATCGCGAAGATCGGCTCCGCGGACAAGGAAGAGGTGATGCTGAAAGGCGGTCACGTCTCGCTGGTCGCAGGCGCCAACGCGGTCAAGCGGCTGTGGCCGAAACTGGATTCCTGGCTGGGGACAAGATCGACATGAGTGAGCAGCGTTCCTATCCACGCCACGTCAGAACCGACGCGGGCGACGTCGAGATCCGCCTGATGTCGCCTATGGACGAAACTGCGGTGCTCGCCTTCGGCAAGGGCCTGCCGACCCATGATCTGTTGTTCCTGCCGCGCAACATCAGCGAGCCGAAGGTGCTGTCCGCCTGGGTCAAGGAGATCGAGCGCGGTGCGATTCAGAGTCTGCTTGCGGTGAAAGATGGCAGGGTGGTCGGCTGCGGCACCCTGGTGCGCGATCCTCACTCCTGGTCGCCCCATGTCGGCGAGATCCGCATGGTGGTCTCGCAGGACGTGCGCGGGAAGGGGGTGGGGAAGGCGCTGTCGCAGGAAACCTTTGCGCTCGCCCTCCGGGCGGGGCTGGAGAAGCTTTCGGTCCAGATGACGGTCGACCAGCAGGCGGCGATCGCACTGTTCGAGAGCCTCGGCTTCAAGGCCGAGGCCCTGTTGCGGGACCATGTCCGGGATGTCGGCGGTAAGACCCACGACATCGTCGTGCTCGGCCACAACATCGCGCAGGTCCAGGCCCAGATGGAGGCCTATGGGCTGCCGGACGCCGTCCAGCGCTAGGGGCCGATCGAAACCGGAAATCAACCCCATGCACAGAAGGCGGCGGGCCAGGACGTCGGCAGATTGCCCCCAAATAAGGCTTTCACGATTTCGTGATATCGCGGTGCAGCAATGAATATTGCATCGCACAATCAACTATGCCATATAAGTTGTGCCCCGGGCCATTGAGGACGGGGTGAGCCCATAGCTCAACCCCTGAGGATGGAGAGAACCCCATGACCACCGAGACCAACTCCGCTTTCGACGGCTTCAAAGACGCTTTCAAGAACATCCAGAACCTGGAAGTTCCCGAGGCGGCCCGCGAATTCGTCAAGAAGACCGCCAACACCGCCAAGGACCGCGCCGCTGAAGTGTTCGCCGGCTCCGAGCGCGTGACCGCCGCCGTCGAGAACGCGGTGACGGAGTCCGTCACTGAAGCCGGCAAGATCAGCCGCAACATCCAGCAGGCGATCTACGAAGACGCCGAGGCCTTCTTCTCGGGCATCGACAAGCTCGCCTCCGCCAAGTCGGTCAGCGAAGCCGTCGAGATCCAGTCGAGCCTGCTCCGCACCCGCGGCGAAGTGTTCGTCTCGCGCGCCAAGGCGACCGCCGACTATCTCGGCAAGCTTGCTGCCAACGGTGCGAAGTCCGCTCAGGACAATTTTGCCAAGGTCTACAAGACCGCCTGATCTGGCGATCCGAGAGCAAACTGAAATTCGAGGCCCGCTTCGGCGGGCCTTTTGTTTTGCGCCGCCGCCGTCATTGCGAGCGAAGCGAGCCAATCCAGTCTGTCTTCTTGGAAAGACTCTGGATTGCTTCGCTTCGCTCGCAAGGACGAGTACTGTGATCGCGTGATGACCCCACCGGCCACCTTCTCCTTCGACACCCCTGGCGATGCCGAACGGGCGGCTGAGCTGCGCCGCGTGAAAGCGCTGGCGACGCTGGTGCTGGCCTCGACCTTGACGCTGTTCGTCGCCGCGAAATGGCTGCTGCCGGTGCATCCCGTGTTCGGCTTCATCGCGGCCTTCGCAGAGGCCGCCACGATCGGCGGCCTCGCCGACTGGTATGCCGTGGTCGCGCTGTTCAGGCGGCCGCTCGGCCTGCCGATCCCGCATACCGCGATCATCCAGAGCAACCAGGCCCGGATCGCCGACAAGCTCGGCGAATTCATCCAGGTCCATTTCCTCGAGGCAGGGCCGGTGGAGGCCAAGCTGAAGGAGATCGATTTCGGCTCTTTCGTCGCCGACTGGCTGCGCGACCGCAAGCGCAGCGACGACCTCGCGCGCTTTGTGCTGCGCCTGCTGCCGGAAGCGGTGTCCGCGACCGAAAGCTCCGGCCTGATGACCTTCATCATCCGCCGCATGTCCTCGCAGCTTCAGGCGATCGACCTCGCGCCGCTCGCCGCCGGCACGCTGCGCGGGTTTGTTGCCGAGGGGAGGCACCAGATCCTGTTCGACGATCTCCTGCGCGTGATGCACGAGACGTTGAATCAGAAAGAGACGATGGCGATGATCCGCGAGAAGGTGCGCGCGGAGTTGCCGACCCTGCTCAATCTCTACCGCGCCGACAAGTTTCTGGTGAACAAGATCGTCTCGTCCGCCACCGCCTTCTTCAATGAGGTGCGCAGCGATCCCAAGCATCCATTCCGCGCCGAGTTCGACCGCATGGTGTTGACCTTCGTCGACCGGCTCGGCACCGACCAGGCCTACATCGACCGCATCGACGGCTTGAAGCGCGACCTGCTGGCGCGGCCCGAGCTTGCCGATCTCGCCCGGACCGTCTGGGCCAATACGCGCTCTTTCATCGAGCGCAGCGCGAGCGGCGAGACGCAGGTGCTGCAGCATCACCTCGCCGGCATGTTCGTTTCGGCGGGCGATGCGCTCGCCGGCGATGCCGAGCTGCGCGGCGAGATCAACATGGGCCTGGTGACGGTGCTGCGCAGGTTCGTGGCCGACCAGAAGAGCGGCGTCTCGACCTTCATCTCCGACCAGGTGAAGGCGTGGGACATGGCGCAGCTGATTTCGCTGATCGAGATCAACATCGGGCGCGACCTGCAATACATCCGCTTCAACGGTTCGCTGATCGGCGGGCTGGCTGGTCTTGCGCTCTACTCCATCGAATTCCTGCTCCGATTGTTGTGACTTTTGCGTCACGGCCGTTAGCATTAACGCGCGGGCCTATTGTCGCTTCGCCTCTCGCCCGCTTGAATGTGTGGAACCGGCCGCCTAGCTGATTCATGTTGCGCTGCGGAACGATCAAGACGCCGGCGTGTTGGAGTTCATGCCCATTGCCGGCATCGCGGCCGGCGCCTGTTCAGGGGAACCATTGATGACCGCTACAGCCCAGACGCTGCGTCCGCCGTCCCGGACTCTGATGCTTCTCGAAGGACGTGCGATCCACGAGTTCGGCGCATTCCTCGGCGCGCTACCGCTGCTGAGCCTGGCGCCGCGTGGCGACGGGCATCCGGTGCTGGTGCTGCCTGGCCTCGTCGCCTCCGACGGCTCCACGCGCGCGCTGCGAACCTTTCTGACCAGCAAGGGCTATGCGGTCAGCGGCTGGCGCCAGGGACGCAACTACGGCCTCCGCGAGGGCGTGCAGCATGCCATGCTCGATCTTGTCGAGGAGCTCAACGACAAGCATGGCCGCAAGATCAGCCTGGTCGGCTGGAGCCTCGGTGGCCTCTATGCGCGCCAGCTCGCCAAGATGATGCCCGAGCGCGTCCGCCAGGTGATCACGCTCGGCAGCCCCTTCGCAGGCAATCCTCATTCGACCAATGCCTGGCGCGTCTATGAATGGGTGAGCGGGCGGAAGTCCGACGAGGTCGATCCGCGCTTCGGCGGCGAGCTCGCCGCCCCGCCGCCGGTGCCGACCACGGCCATCTTCAGCCGCACCGACGGCGTCTGCGCCTGGCAGGGCTGCATGGAGAAGACCGGCGCACAGACCGAGAGCATCGAGGTCGAGAGCAGCCATTGCGGCATGGGTCATCACCCCGCCGTCGTCTACGCCGTAGCCGACCGCCTCGCGCAGAAGGAAGGCCAGTGGCGCCCGTTCGATCGCAGCGGCTGGCGCAGCCTGGTGTATCCCGATCCGCATCGGTGATCTCTCTTTCTTCGCCTCTCCCGCTTGCGGGAGAGGCCGACACGCTCGCAGAGCGTGGCGGGTGAGGGTTGTTTCCTGTTGGGGATTGTCCCGTTGCGGAGACACCCTCTCCCCAACCCTCTCCCGCAAGCGGGAGAGAGCCCAGTGCCGATGCCGCCGCATCGTGAGAGGCACCCGTCGCTCCCTCATTGTGGCGCCCGCACCAAACGCGCTATGCCTCGCCCATGGCGCATCCGCTCTCTCGCATCATCGATCAGCTCAAGCGTGAGCCGTCACGCACCGGCTCCATCGTCATCACCATGTTCGGCGATGCCATCGTGCCGCGCGGCGGGTCGGTGTGGCTCGGCACGTTGCTGGCGTTTTTCGAGGGCATCGATATCGATGGCAGCGTGGTGCGAACGGCGATGTCGCGCCTGGCTGCCGATGGCTGGCTGACGCGCGAAAAGGTCGGCCGCAACAGCTTTTACCGCCTCGCCGAGAAGGGCCGCGAGACATTCGAAGCGGCGACACGCCACATCTACGATCCGCCGCCGTCGAACTGGACCGGTCGCTTCGAGTTGCTGCTGATCGGCAATGGTGAAGACCGTGATGTCTCACGCGAGGCGCTGCGAAATGCCGGTTTCGGCAGCCCGCTGCCGGGCGTGTGGGTGGCACCATCAGGCGTGCCGGTGCCGGAGCAGGCCGCAGGGGCCATCCGTCTCGAGGTCTCGGCCGAGGATGACAATGGGCGTCGACTGCTCGGCGCGAGCTGGCCGCTGGGGCGCACCGCCGATGCTTATCTGAAATTCATGAAGACGTTCGAGCCGTTACGCGCCGCGATCGCGCGCGGCACGGATTTGTCCGAGGCCGATGCGTTCACCGCGCGCATTCTGCTGATCCACTATTACCGCCGCGTCGTGCTGCGCGATCCGCTGCTTCCCGAGAGCCTGCTGCCGGCGGATTGGCCGGGCAAGGCTGCCCGCGAACTCTGCGGCGAGATCTATCGGGCGCTGCTTGTCCCGTCCGAACAATGGCTTGATAGCCATGGAACCAATGAGAAGGGCGCGTTGCCGGCGGCGCGAAAGCTCCTGGAACGGAGATTCGGCGCCTGATTTTTATGTTACAGAAATATCTTGCATGACTTAAATTCTGTTATATATTGCTTCCCAACGAGACGGGAGGAATGCGCATGTATACCCAGGCGCTGAACATGGCCGAGAGCGATGATCGCGGTCTCGAGGATGCGGCCAAGGCTGCGCAGTTCCAGGCCCGTATCGATGCCGAAGAGCGCATCGAGCCGAACGACTGGATGCCGGCGGCCTATCGCAAGACGCTCACCCGCCAGATCTCCCAGCACGCCCATTCCGAAATCGTCGGCATGCTGCCCGAAGGCAACTGGATCACGCGCGCGCCGACCCTGCGCCGCAAGGCCGCGCTGCTCGCCAAGGTGCAGGATGAGTGCGGCCACGGGCTCTATCTCTACGCCGCGGCCGAGACGCTCGGCACCTCGCGCGAGGAACTCGTGGACGCCATGCTTGCGGGCAAGGCCAAATACTCCTCCATCTTCAACTATCCGACGCTGACCTGGGCCGACATCGGCACCATCGGCTGGCTGGTCGACGGCGCCGCGATCATGAACCAGATCCCGCTGTGCCGTTGCTCCTACGGCCCCTATGCGCGCGCGATGATCCGCGTCTGCAAGGAGGAATCGTTCCATCAGCGCCAGGGTTACGAGATCATGCTGACGCTGTGCCGCGGCTCGGACGAGCAGAAGGCGATGGCGCAGGATGCGCTGAACAGGTGGTGGTGGCCGGTTCTGATGATGTTCGGTCCGCCGGACGCCACGAGCCAGCACAGCGACACATCGACGAAGTGGAAGATCAAGCGTTTCTCCAATGACGAACTCCGGCAGAAGTTCGTCGATGCCACGGTGCCGCAGGCGCAATATCTCGGCCTCACCATTCCCGATCCAGGCATGACCCAGGATGCCGAGGGCCACTGGCGCTACAGCGGGATCGACTGGACCGAGTTCAAGCAGGTGCTCGCCGGCAACGGCCCTTGCAATCGCGATCGCATGGCGGCGCGCCGCAAGGCGCACGATGAGGGCGCCTGGGTGCGCGAAGCCGCTGCCGCCTACGCCAGCAAGCGCGCACAGCGTCAGACCGCACAAGCCGCGGAATAAGGAGATCGATATGGCCACCCCGAATACGCCGCTGTGGGAAGTCTTCATTCGCAGCCGCAACGGGCTCGCGCACAAGCATGTCGGCTCGCTGCATGCGAGCGACGCCACCATGGCGCTGCAGGCTGCCCGCGACATTTACACCCGCCGCGGCGAGGGCCTGTCGATCTGGGTCGTGCCGTCAACCGCGATCACCGCCAGCGACCCCGCCGAGAAGGGCATGATGTTCGAGCCGGCGGAATCGAAGATCTACCGGCATCCGACGTTCTACGAGGTGCCGGAAGAAGTGGGGCATATGTGATGCCGGTTGCCAACATCGACGTCTCCGAAACACCGCTGGTGCTCTACGCGCTGCGCCGTGCCGATGACGCGCTGATCCTCGGTCACCGCCTGTCGGAATGGTGCGGGCATGCGCCGATGATGGAAGAGGACATGGCGCTCTCCAACATCGCCCTCGACCTGATCGGCCAGGCGCGCGAACTGTACACCTACGCCGCCAAGGCCGAAGGCGGGGACAACGACGAGGACAAGCTCGCGTATTTGCGCGATGTCAGGCAGTACCGCAATCTGCTGCTGGTCGAGCAGCCCAATGGCGACTTCGCCCAGACCCTGGTGCGGCAGTTCTTTTACTCCGCCTTCGCCGATCTTTACTGGCGCGCGATGATGAATTCGCGCGACGCGACGCTCGCGGCCATTGCTGCGAAGTCGGAGAAGGAGAGCGCCTATCATCTGCGTCATGCCTCGGAATGGATCATCCGCCTTGGCGATGGCACGGATGAGAGCCACGCGCGCGCTCAAGGCGCGATCGATCATCTCTGGGCCTTCACCGGCGAGATGTTTGCCGTCGACGACGGCGAGCGCGCCCTGATCGAGGCCGGCATTGCCGTCGATCCAGGCACGCTGCGCGGCCGTTGGATGACGACGCTGTCCGATGTCGTGAGCGAGGCAACCCTGACGCTGCCGCAGAACGACTGGATGCAGCAGGGCGGCCGTTCCGGCCGGCACAGCGAACATCTCGGCCATCTGCTGTCGGAGTTGCAATCGATGCAGCGCACGTTTCCGGGGCAGACATGGTGACGGTGCTCGATCGCGACAGCGAGCTGCGCCGGCGAGCCTGGGATGCTGCGGCGGGCGTGGTCGATCCTGAGATCCCCGTGCTGACCATCGCCGATCTGGGCGTGCTCCGCGATGTCATTGTTGACGGCGACCATGCCGAGGTCGTGATCACGCCGACCTATTCGGGCTGCCCGGCGATGAACATGATCGCGCTCGAAATCGAGATCGCGCTGGAGCGCGCCGGCTTCCGTCGCCCGAAAGTACGCGCCGTGCTGTCGCCGGCCTGGACCACCGATTGGATGAGCGAGGAGGGCCGTCGGAAGCTGCGCGCCTACGGCATCGCACCGCCGCAGGCTTCAGGTTCGCGCCGCGCACTGTTTGGTGAGCAAGCCGTCGCGTGTCCGCAATGCGGCTCCGAGAAGACCGAGCTGTTGTCGGAATTCGGCTCGACCTCCTGCAAGGCGCTGTGGCGGTGCAAGTCCTGCCGCGAACCGTTCGACTACTTCAAGTGCCATTGAGGCGCACGATGCCAACCCGACCGCAATGACGGCTGTGGCTCAAATCTAGGGTATTCGAGATGTCTGCAGCCGCACCGCGCTTCCATCGCCTGGCCGTCAACGATCTCCGCCGCGAGGCGTCTGATGCCGTCTCGATGACCTTCGCCATCCCCGGCGAACTCGCGGGCGACTACGCCTTCACGCCCGGCCAGTATCTCACGCTCCGCACCATGCTCGATGGCGAAGAGGTGCGTCGCTCCTATTCGATCTGCTCCGGCCCCGATGATGGCGAAATCCGTATCGCGGTGAAGAAGGTCGACGGTGGCGCGTTCTCGAGCTGGGCGGCGGACGAGCTCAAACGCGGCGACGAACTCGATGTGATGACGCCGACCGGCCGCTTCGGCGTGCTCCCGCCTGATGATGCCGGACGCATCCATGTCGGCTTCGCCGCGGGCTCGGGCATCACGCCGATCCTGTCGATCGTCAAGGGCGTCTTGACGCGCGAGCCCGACAGCCGGTTCTTCCTGTTCTACGGCAACCGTACCACGGACAACATCATGTTCCTCGAGGCGCTCGAGGAGCTCAAGGACCGCTTCATCGACCGCCTCTCGATCTTCCACGTCATCTCCGGTGAGGAGCAGGACATTCCGATCCTGCATGGCCGGCTCGATGGCGACAAGGTGAGGGTGCTGCTGCGCTCGCTGGTACCGGCCGCAAGCGTCGACCACGTCTTCGTCTGTGGTCCCTCGGGCATGAGCGAAGACATCGAGGCGACCTGTCGCGATCTCGGCATCGCCGACGACCGCATTCACGTCGAACGCTTCGTCTCGGAGTTTGGCGGCAAGCCGCGACCGAAGAAGGCCGTTGCGCCCGACGCGCCCCCGAAGTCGATCGCCTCCCTGATCATCGACGGCAAGCGCCGCGATGTTCCGGTCGCCGAGGACGAGGCGATCCTCGATGCCGCGCTGCGCGCCGGCGTCGATTTGCCCTTCGCCTGCAAAGGCGGCATGTGCTCGACCTGTCGCGCCAAGCTGGTCGAGGGCGAGGCGCCGATGGACCTCAACTATTCGCTGGAACCCTGGGAGCTGAAGGCCGGATTCGTCCTCACGTGCCAGGCCAAGCCATCGTCCCAGCGCGTCGTGGTCGACTACGACCACGTTTGACAGTGTTGACCATCAGGCAGAACATCATGTGCAAGCAATTCGCCGGGAGAAGCGCGTGAACGTCAAAGCCGCCCTGTCGCCTGAAGATGTTGCCCGCGCCTGCGCTGAGGCGATGTGGGCGGAGGACGATGCCTCCAAGGGACTTGGAATGGAGATCGTCGAGATCGGTCCGGGCTTTGCGACGCTCGCCATGACGGTGCGGCCCGACATGGTCAACGGCCAACGCATCGCCCATGGCGGCTTCATCTTCACGCTCGCCGACTCCGCTTTCGCCTTTGCCTGCAACTCGCACAACGATCGCGTTGTTGCGGCGCAGGGCCAGATCAGCTTCATCAAACCTGGCAAGCTCGGCGACCGCCTGGTGGCGAAGGCGCGCGAGGTCACGCGCGGCGGTCGGTCCGGCATCTATGACGTGCGCGTCACGGCCGGCGATACCGTCGTTGCTGAATTCCGCGGGCATTCGCGTGTCGTTCCCGGCACATGGCTGCCGCAGCAAGACAAATAACAGAACGAACCGATGTGGGGAAACGAGAATGGCTCTGACCAGGCGCAAGGAAGGTGGTAACACCTATCGTGCCGAGATGGATGCGCAGGAGCGCGCGTCGCGCGACGAGATCATGGCGCTGCAGAAGCAGCGGCTGGCCTGGTCGCTCCAGCACGCCTACGACAACGTCGCGCATTATCGCACGGCCTTCGACAAGGCGGGCGTGCATCCAGCCGATTTTCACGAGCTCTCCGATCTCGCGAAGTTTCCGTTCACGGTGAAAACGGATCTGCGCGATAATTATCCCTTCAACATGTTCGCCGTACCGCGCGAAAAGCTGGTGCGCGTGCACGCCTCTTCGGGAACGACGGGGAAGCCGATCGTGGTCGGCTATACGCAACGCGACATCGACACCTGGTCGGAGGTGATGGCGCGCTCCATCCGTGCTGCCGGCGGCCGCACCGGCATGATCATCCACAATGCCTACGGCTACGGTCTCTTCACCGGCGGGCTCGGCGTCCATTACGGCGCCGAAAAGCTCGGCTGCACGGTGGTGCCAATCTCCGGCGGTATGACCGAGCGGCAGGTGCAGCTCATCAACGACTTCAGGCCTGATATCATCACGGTGACGCCGAGCTACATGCTGGCGATCCTCGACGAGTTCAAGCGCCAGAAGCTCGATCCGCGCCAATGCTCGCTCAGGGTCGGCATCTTCGGGGCCGAGCCCTGGACCAATGCGATGCGCAGCGAGATCGAGGACGCCTTCGACATGGATGCCACCGACATCTACGGCCTCTCCGAGGTGATCGGGCCGGGCGTCGCGCAGGAATGCATCGAGACCAAGGATGGGCTGCACATCTGGGAGGACCATTTCTATCCTGAAGTGATCGACCCGGTAACGGGTGCGGTGCTGCCGGATGGCGAACAAGGCGAACTGGTCTTCACCTCGCTGACCAAGGAAGCGTTCCCGGTGATTCGTTACCGCACCCGTGACCTGACGCGGCTGCTGCCGGGCACGGCGCGCCCCGGCATGCGGCGCATGGAGAAGGTGACGGGCCGCTCGGACGACATGATCATCTTGCGCGGCGTCAACTTGTTTCCGACCCAGATCGAAGAGGTGCTGCTCGCGACCGACTGGTGCGGTGGACACTTCATCCTCGAACTGACCCGCGAAGGCCGCATGGACGAGCTGACCATCATCGCCGAGGCGCGACCCGAAAGCTGGGACGGCCGTGGTCTGATCGACCATGCCGACCGGATCTCGACCCATATCAAGAACACGATCGGCATCAGCTCGAGGGTGCAGGTGGTTGCGCCCGCCACGCTGGAACGCTCGCTCGGCAAGGCCAAGCGCCTCTATGACAAGCGGCCCAAGGACTGACTTGACGGACTGACTTGACGGACTGACTTGACCGATTGACTCGACCGCCTCCAGAGGCGACAAGGCCCGCGAGAAATCGCGGGTCTTTTTCATGTCGCCATCCGATAGCAAAACCGTCGAAGCGCGTTGCGTGCGCCTCAATGCCAAGGCAGAGAGCGCCGCGGCGGTTACGCCCGTGGTCGAGCAACATAGGCTGAGCCGTGGCCCGAACGACCTGCTGATCGAGGTGAAGGCGGCCGCGGTCAATCCGTCCGACGTCAAGGCCGCTACCGGCCTGATGCCCTATGCGGTGTTCCCGCGCACACCTGGCCGTGACTATGCCGGCATGGTGATCGATGGCCCGGCCGGCACGATGGGCCGCGAGGTGTTCGGCTCTTCCGGCGATCTCGGCATCCGCCGCGATGGCAGCCATGCCAGCCATCTCGTGGTCGAGGCGGATGCGGCGGTGGAGAAGCCGAAGGCGCTGTCGTGGGAAGAAGCTGCCGGCATCGGCGTGCCCTTCGTCACCGCGATGGAGGGCTTTCGCCGTGCCGGCGTGCCGAAGAGTGGCGAGACGGTTCTCGTGTTCGGGGTCAATGGCAAGGTCGGTCAGGCCGCGGTGCAGATCGCAACCTGGCACGGCGCACGCGTCATCGGCGTGGTGCGCAAGTCCGAAGCCTATGAAGGCCACGGCAATGCGCCGATCGAGGTGATCGACGCCTCTGCGGTCGACGTCGCCGCGCGCGTGCGCGAATTGACCGGCGGCAAGGGCGCCGACATCGTCTTCAATACCGTCGGCGATCCCTACTTCCAGGCTGCGCACAAGTCGCTCGCGTTGCGCGGCCGTCAGATCCTGATCGCCGCGATCGACCGCATCGTGCAGTTCAACATCCTCGAATTCTATCGCGGGCAACACACCTATGTCGGCATCGACACGCTTGGACTGTCCTCGGCTGCGACCGGCGCGGTGCTGCGTGAGCTCGGCCCCGGCTTTGCGAGCGGTCACCTGAAGCCGTTCCCGATCAGGGCGAATGCGATCTACCCATTGCAGCGGGCGAAGGAGGCTTATGCCGCCGTTGCCGGGTCGTCGCGCGATAGGGTAATCCTGCGGCCATGAAGCTCGTCATTGCGCTCGCAATGACGGGAGAATGGCGAGAGGTCTGAGAACGTTCAATGGAATCCACCCATCCCGTCATCCTCGCCGGCTTCGTTATCGGCCTCGTCTATGGCTCCGTCGGCCTGCTCAGCGGCTTCTGCCTGATGAGCAGCATGCGCGCCTGGTTGGCAGAGGGAGACGGGCGGCTGGTCCGGTCTTACGCGTTGGCGATTGCGGTGGCGATTGCGGCGAGCCAGTTCCTCGCCGGCGCCGGCATGGTCGATCTCGGCAAGTCGATCTACCTGCAACAGACCTTTTCGCTGCCTGTGCTGTTCCTCGGTGGCCTGCTGTTTGGTTATGGCATGGTGCTGTCGAACGGTTGCGGCTCGCGGGCGCTGGTGCTGCTGGGCCGCGGCAATCTCCGCTCGTTCGTCGTCGTGACCGTGCTTGCCATTGCCGCGCAGATGACGCTCAAGGGCCTGATCGCGCCGGCTCGCATTGCGCTGGTTCAGGCTTCGCAAACAACTGTGAACGTCAATTCGTTGCCCTCAGTGCTGGCGACGCTCGGTCTCGCTGAGGGGGCTTCGCGAGCTTTGGCCGCAGCCGTGATCGCCTTCGCGCTGATCCTGTTTGCCTTCGCGCATACGGCGTTCCGCCGCTCTCCGGGCCAGATCGCGGCCGGGGTCATTGTCGGTCTGCTCGTCGCCGGCGGATGGTACGTGACCGGCTATGTCGGCGCCGACGATTTCAATCCCGTCCCGGTCACCTCGCTCACCTTCATCGCGCCGATCGCCGATAGCCTGCAATACGCCATGCTCTCGACCGGCCTGACGCTGAACTTTGGCATCGCGACGGTTGGTGGCGTTCTTGCCGGCAGCCTCGTCACTGCGCTCGTCACTGGCCGCTTCAGGCTCGAAGGCTATTCGTCGCCGCGCCACATGCTGCGCTCGGCCGGCGGCGCCGCGCTCATGGGCATCGGCGGCGTGATGGCGTTTGGCTGCTCGATCGGGCAGGGACTCACCGGCGTGTCGACGCTCGCGCTGGGCTCCTTCGTTGCGGTCGCCGGCATCGTGCTCGGCACCGCGGCAGGTCTGCGCGGCAGCTTGCGCGTTCAACCGCTCGCGGTCGCCTGACGGCGCAGCAGCCGGTCGCCCAGCGTCGCCAGGCCGATGCCGGTGACGATCAGTGCCGCGGCGGTGACGAGGCTCCTGTCGATCGGCTCGCCCAGCAGGATCGCCGCGCTGGCAATACCGACGAGCGGCGTCGCGGTGGTGCCAAGCGCCGTGGTCAGCGCCGAGATGCTCTTGTTGACCATCGACATCGCCCAATAAGCGAGCGCAGTCCCGATCAGGCCGGAATACAGGAACAGCAGGACAAGCTTCCACGACCATGCCGCATGCGGCAGGCCATCCACGACCATAGCTGACACTGTCAGCACGATCGTCGCCACGAGCACCTGCCAGATCAGGAGCTGGAGCGGGGATGCGATCCAGCGGTGCGCGCGGATATAGATGATGTTCGCAGCCCAGGAGATCGCGGCCAGAATGACCATGCCGGCACCGAGCACGACGTTGCTGTTGGTCCAGTCGATCGACGCCGGGTTCAGGATCACGGCAAGCCCGATCAATCCCAACAGGGCGCCGGCAAGCTTCGCCAGGGTCAGCGTATCCTTTCCGAGCAGAGGCGTCGCGATCGCGACCCAGAGCGGCGTGGTGTAGCCGAGCACGACGGCCTTGCTCGCGGGCAGGAAGCGCACACCGGCCGCAACCAGCACGGAGAATATCGTCATGTGCAGCAACGCGACGCTGAGCACCACCGGAATATCGCGCCGCTCCGGGATCACCAGATTGTTGCTCAATCCGAGGATCACGAACAGTCCAGCCAGGGCGATCCAGCTGCGGATCGCCGAGGTCCACAGCGGCGGAAGGAATTGAACGATCTGCTTCGTCATCGACCAGTTCACGCCCCAGGCAAGCACGACGATGAGAAACAGGCCGATCGCCGCACGGGGTGACAGGGAAGAGTTCATCGCAAAATCCTTGAAGCAGTCCGGTCCGGTGGATAGCATCTCGCCTGGCACCCGAAAAAGTGCCAGATCGGAGAAGATGAAGGTGCCAGTTTCGGAGAGCATGATCGCCGGCCTGGTCGAACTCGGCCGGGCTGATGAAGAGGGGTTGGTGGCGCAATTGACCGGCCAGCTCCGAAGGCTGATTGCGGCCGGGCGCCTCGCCAAAGGCAGCGCGCTGCCGTCGAGCCGCCGGTTTGCGAGCGAGCTTGGCGTCTCCCGCAACACCGTGACTTATGCATTCGAGCAGCTTGCCGCTGAAGGGTATCTCGAGGCGTCGCACGGCCGCCGTCCCGTGGTGACAGTCGATGGCGGTGAGCGCTTTGCAGCGGCGCGCGGGGGCGGCTCGAGCCTCCGTCCCGGCAAAGTGCCGCTGTCACCCTGGGCCTCGAAGCTCACGCAGACCGACTGGCCGATGTCCTACCAGGCGCCGCTCAAGCCGCTACGTCCGGGGCATGGCGATGCGCGCGAGTTTCCGAACGAGGTCTGGGCGCGCTGCCTGCGCCGCAGCGCCGTGCGCGCTGCCAGACGAGAGCTTGGCCCGGTCAACCGAATGCGCCTGCGTGAAGCGCTGGCGCATTATCTCGCGGCCAGCAGAGGCGTTCGCGCCACAGTGGACCAGATCATGATCCTGCCGAGTGCGCAGGCCGCACTGACGCTGATCGCGGCCGTGCTCATCACGCCAGGCGATGAGGTCTGGGTCGAGGATCCCGGCTATCCCGGTGCCGCAGCCGCCTTCCGTGCGTCGGGCGCGCGGGTGACCGGCATCGGGCTCGACGAGCAGGGTATGCAGCGAATGCCGGGAATGACGGCGCCCAAGCTCATCTTCGTGACGCCCTCGCACCAGCATCCGACCGGGCGGTTGATGTCGCTGGCGCGCCGGAGCGAGTTCTTGAGATCGAGCAGGCCCGGCAAGACATGGATCATCGAGGACGACTACGATGGCGAATTCCATTATGACAGCCGTCCGGTGCCGGCCCTGCAGGGACTCGATGTCCACGGCCGCGTGTTCTACGTCGGCACGTTCTCGAAGGCGATGACGTCGGATATCCGGCTTGGTTATCTCGTCGCGCCGCCGGCGCTGGTCAGTGCCCTGGAGATCGCGCAGCGGCACATCGGGTTGATCGCGTCCAGCCACATTCAGGAGGCGCTCGCCGAGTTCATTGCCGACGGGCATTTCCTCGCGCATCTGCGCCGGATGCGCCGGCTCTATCACCTCAGGCGCGATCATCTCGTCGCGGGGCTGGAGCGCCATCTCGGCGAGGTGCTCTCGATCGAGGTGCCCTCGGGCGGTATCCAGCTCGTCGCGCGTCTCAGGCGTGGTCGCGCCGATCAAGCGGTGGTCAGGCGGTTGGTCGATGCAGGCGTCGAAACCCGGGCACTATCCAGTCTGGCGCTGGGACGGCCGCGTGATCATGGCCTGCTGCTCGGCTTTGCGGCCTGGCGCGAGAGCGAGATCAGCGCAGCGCTGCGGACGATGGCGTCGTGCTTCTAGCGCGCTAGTCCACGGCCCTGGTCACGATGCGGATCTCCGAGGTCAGGGTCCGGTGCACCGGACACTTGTCGGCGATCTCCATCAGCTTCTTGCGTTGCTCGGCATCGAGCGCGCCGTCGATCGCGATATCGCGCTCGATCTGGTCGAGCATGCCGTCCCGCGTCTCGCACTCCGCGCAGTCCTTGGCGTAGATTTTCGAATGCTTCAGTGTGACGGTGACGCGATCGAGCGGCAGCGATTTGCGGTCCGCATAAAGGCGCATGGTCATGGAGGTGCAGGCGCCGAGGCCGGCAAGCAGGAAATCATAGGGCCCTGGACCCGCATCCTCGCCGCCGGCAGCCACCGGCTCGTCCGCCGCGAGATGATGAGGCCCGACCGTGATGATCTGGTTGAACTTGCTTTTGCGGGTCTCCCGCACCACCACCCTGCGAGGTTCTTCCGGAAGATCCACCGCTTTGACCGGATTTGCGATGTCGATGTAGCGGCTCGCCCAGGCAACGATCACGTCCGCGGCGTAGAGCGCATCGGCGGGTTTCGTCAGGAGATGATCGGCGTGATCGAGCGAGACGAAGCTCTTGGGGTGCTTCGCCGCAACGAAGATCCTGGTGGCATTATCGATGCCCACGGTATCGTCGACTGGAGATTGCATGATCAGCAGTGCTTTATGGAGATCGGTGACGTCCTTCATCAGCGCGTGCTCGACGATGTCGTCGAGGAATTCGCGCTTGATCCGGAACGGGCGACCTGCGAGCGAGACGTCGACCTCGCCCCGTGTGCGGATGTCGTCGAGATGCCCGCTGAACAGGCCGGTGACGTGCGCGGGATCGGACGGTGCGGCGATCGTCACGACTGCCCTGGCCTCCGGAATCCTTCCCGCGGCTGCCAGGATCGCGGCGCCGCCAAGGCTGTGACCGATCAGGATCGACGGCGCGTTGCGGGTCGCACGCAGATGATCGGCGGCGCGCACGAGGTCGGCGACATTCGAGGAGAATGTCGAATTGGCAAAATCACCTTCACTCGAGCCTAAACCCGTGAAGTCGAAACGCAGCACCGCGATGCCCCTGGCGGCAAGCGCGACCGAGATGCGCTTGGCTGCCAGCGTGTCCTTGCCGCAGGTGAAACAGTGCGCGAACAGCGCATAGGCCGCGGGCTCGCCGTCCGGCAGCTCCAGCGCGGCCGCGAGCTGATGGCCCGCTTCGCCGGTGAATTGAAAGCGTTCCGTCGGCATGGACCTTCCCCGTGTTTGCTTGAACCTAATCGCTCGAGTAGCGCTGTTCGGCCCAGGGATCGCCGCGGTTATGGTAGCCGCGGACTTCCCAGAAGCCCGGTGCGTCGTCGGTCACGAATTCGATCGCCTGGAGCCACTTCGCGCTCTTCCAGAAATAGAGATGCGGCACGACGAGCCTGACAGGGCCGCCATGCTCGTCCGACAGCTTCTGGCCGGACCAGCTATGGGCAAGCAGCGCGTCCTCGGCAGCGAAATCCTCCAGCGCGAGGTTGGTGGTGTAGCCGTCATAGCAATGCAGCACGACGAAGCGCGCATCGTCGCGCGGCCGACAGGTCGCCAGCAGCTCGCGCGTGGCGAGCCCCTCCCATTCATTGTCGTAGCGCGACCATGTCGTGACGCAATGGATGTCGGAGGTGAATTGATCCTGCTTCTGCTCGGCAAACTCGGCAAAAGTCCAGAACAAAGGCTGCTCGATCGCGCCGTAGACGTCGAGCCGCCAGCGCTCGCGCGAGACCGGCGGCAGGACACCGAGATCGAGCACCGGCCAGTCTTTTGTCAGATGCTGGCCGGGCGGTAGCCGCTGGTCCTCGGGTCGGGTGATCCTGCCGGTGAGGAAGCGGCCCTCGCGCGCCCATTTCTCCTTGGTGCGCGTCAGCTTGCTGTCGGATGGCGTCTCGTCGGCCATATTCAACTCGTGAATGGGCTACTCGTGAACGGGCTATTCGTGGCGGTGCATCGCGGAGGCGTGCTTGGTGTCCCGCATGGTGGAATAGATGATCAGCGACAGGAAGATGATTCCGGCGAGATAGTAGTAGAACCACTGCTCGTGTCCCATGGTCTTGAAATAGAGCGCGATCGCAGGCGCCGTGCCGCCGAAGAGCGAGACGGTGATCGCATAGGGCAAACCGACGCCGAGAGCGCGGACATTGGTCGGGAACAGCTCTGCCTTCACCACCGCGTTGATGGAGGTGTAGCCGGCAACGAACAGCCAGGCGCAGCAGATCAGGATGAACGCTGTGAATGGCGACTTGGTCTCTTTCAGCGTCATCAGCAGCGGTACGGTTGCTAGCGTGCCGGCGACGCCGAAGAAGATCAAGAGCGGCTTGCGGCCGATCTTGTCGGAGATCGCGCCGTAGACAGGTTGCAGGATGGTCGCGAAGATCAGCGTGCCGAAGATCACGAAGGTGGTCTGGTCCTCGGTCAGGCCGACCGAGAGCTTGACGAAGGTCTGCATGTAGGTGGTGAAGGTGTAGAACGCCGCGGTGCCGCCGGCGGTCAGGCCGACCACGAGCAACAGCTCGCGCGGATAACGCAACAGATTGGTGAGGGAGCCCGTCGGCTTCACGACCTTCTTGGCTTCCTCGAACGCCTCGGTCTCATGCAGGCCGCGGCGCATCACGGCTGCGAATATCGCGAGCGCCGCGCCGATCGCGAACGGGATGCGCCAGCCCCAGGCCTTCAGCTCCTCGGGCGTGAGGAAGACCTTTTGCAGGAGCAGCAGCACGATGATCGCGGTGAGCTGGCCGCCGATCAGCGTGACGTACTGGAAGCTCGAATAAAAGCCGCGATGCCTGGGATCGGCGACCTCGCTGAGATACGTGGCGCTGGCGCCGTATTCGCCGCCGAGGCTGAGGCCCTCGATGACGCGGGCGAGCGCCAGGATCACCGGCGCGGCAAAGCCGATCGTTGCATAGGTCGGCGTCAGCGCGATGATCAGCGAGCCGAAGCACATGAACACCACTGACAATGTCAGCGAGATGCGTCGGCCGAAATGGTCGGCGAGGTAGCCGAAGAACCAGCCGCCCAGCGGTCGCATCAGGAAGGTTGCGGCGAAGACCACGGCGGCGTTCAATTGCTGCACCACGGGATCGTTGCCGGGGAAGAAGGCCGGGGCGAAATACAGCGCGAACGCCGTATAGGCGTAGAAGTCGTACCACTCGACGAGATTGCCGATCGAGCCGATGAAGATCGCCTTGATCCGCCGCTTGGCGTCGGCAATATCGATATGGTCGGAGGCCGGTTGGGTCGCTAGCTCTGTCACGTCCGGCCTCTCTGCGTTGGTCCCGGGAAAGGCCTACATCGCCTTTCCCAGCAGAAATGGCAACTGGCGGGGGCCTCGCACGGTACCCTGCGACCAGGTCACCGTGCCTGCCGGATCAAGCCGGAAATCCGGGATCCGCTTCAGCCATTCCTCCAACGCGACCTGCATCTCCATCCGCGCGAGGTTGGAACCGACGCAGCGGTGGATGCCGAGGCCGAAGGCGGCATGGCGGTTCTCGCGGCGATCGATCACGACCTTGTCGGCATCCGGAAACATTTTTGGGTCCCGGTTGGCGGCCGGGAAGGACAGCAGCACCATGTTGCCTGCCTTGACCGGACAGCCTGACACCGTGGTGTCCTTGACCACTTCGCGGGCCATCGTCACCGGCGAATAGGCGCGCAGCAGCTCCTCCACGGCGGTGGGAATCAGTTCCGGCTCGGCGATCAGCCGCTCGCGGTCTACAGGCGTGCGGGCGAGATGCCACAGCGAGGAGCCGATCGCGCTCCAGGTGGTGTCGATGCCGGCGATCAGGAGCAGCCGTAGCGAGCCCAGCACATGCGACTCTTCCAGCGGCTGGCCATCCCGGTCCTTGGCATTCATCAGATAAGAGATGAGATCGTCGGTCGGCTTCGATCTGCGCTCCTCGATATGGCCCCTGAAATAGTCGCTCATCTCCTGCACGGCCTGCAGCAGCATGTTCTCGTCCTTGATGCCGAGCTCCAGGATCATGTGGATCCAGTTGATGAAGAGGTCGCTGTCGCTCTCGGGAATGCCGAGCATGTGCGCGATGGCCTGAACCGGGATGTATTTGCTATAGCGCGCGGCGGCGTCGACCTTGCCATCGGCGATGAAGCCGTCGATCAGCTCGTTGCAGATCGCGCGCATCCGCGGTTCCAGTTTCTTCATCGCGTCCGGCGTGAAAGGCGGCAGCAGCAATTGCTTGGCCGGTTTGTGCACGGGCGGATCGGAAGTGATCGGCGGTGCCGCGTTTCGCGCGATTTCGGGCCGGACGTTGCGGACGATGATGCGGCGCGACGAAAAATGCTCGGTGTCGTTGGCGATTTCGCGCACCGCTTCATACGTCGTCGGCATATAGCAGCCGAGAAAGCGCTCGGTATGCACGACCGGGCTCGCGGCGCGCAGCTCCTCCCAGATCGGGAAGGGATCGTCGGTCCATTGCGGGTCGGTGTGGTCGAAATCGTTGACCCAGTCGGTCACGGGCGGATGGGCGGCAGGCTGGCTGACGTCGGACATCTCTAGAATCCCTCCGAATTCCTTGGGGCTGGTGTTCGGTGAAGGCACGCGAGGACGCGGGCGCCGCGCTACTCCTCGATCACATCGATCGCGATTTCCGGGCAGTTGGATTTGGCAAGCCAGGCCTTGTCTTCGAGCCCTGGCGGAACCGTGCCGTCTCCGGCCTCGTGGGCATTGCCGTATTCGTCGAGCTCGAACAATTCAGGCGCCAGCGCCTTGCAGCGGGCGTGGCCTTGGCATTTGTCGGGATCGACGCGAACTTTCAGTCGCTCTGCCATTGCGGCTCCCTCGGTCGTATGCGCGTGGCCCGAAGGGCGGCGCATTCCTCTTCTCTGCGGCATTTGCCGTCTGTTTTAAGTTATATGCTATTACATTATCGACAGGCTTTCCCTGTCAAGTGCAAACTTATAGGCTCCGCCGTAACATGCGGTCACATCTCGCTCGTAAGCCCGAGAACACCTACCACCACGGCGATCTCCGCGACGCCCTGATCAAGGCCGCATTGCGCGAGGCGGAGCAGGGCGGGGCGGAAGCGATCAGCATCAAAGCGCTGGCAAAGCAGCTCGGAGTCTCGCAGCCGGCGCCGTACCGTCATTTCGCCGATCGCGAGGCACTGCTTGCCGCGGTGACCGCGGAGGCGTTCCGGCAGTTCACCGCGATGCTGCGCGACGCAATGGCGAAGCCGTCGAAGCAATCGAAACTGTCGCGATTGGCGCAGGCAACGCTCGACTTCGGTCTGCGTCGCAACGGCGTCTACCGCTTGATGTTTGCGTCCCGCACCGTGTCCTGCGCGGCCAAGGGCAGCGAGCTGCATGAGGCGACGCGCGAGACGTTCGCGCTCGTGATTGAAGCTCTGGAAGCGCCGGCGGTCGCCTATTTGCGCGAACGGCAGGCACTCAAGATCTGGGCGGCGCTGCACGGCGTGGTGATGCTGGCCGAGCAGGGCCTGTTCACCGGCGAGGCGGCGCATGCCTCGCGCGAGGAATTGGTCGAGGATTTTGTGAACGAGACGAAGGCTGCTCTCGCAGTCGCGATCAAGCACGCGCGGCGTCAGAAAAAGGCCGGCGCCTAGGCCTTCGCTTTCAGCAGCTTCATCAGCTTCTCGACCGCGCTGTCCGGCGTCGTCACGACCGGGCGGCCGGTGGCCTCCGCGACCAGCGGCGCTGATGATGCGATGCTGAACTGGGCCAGCGCAATGACGTCGCAATCGCGCAGGTCTTTTGACGCCTCGACAATCAGTCGGTCATGCGTGGCGCGGTCGCCGCGGTCGAGCGCCGCCAGCGCGCCCTCGGCAAGCTTCGGCACGATCTGGACGGAGGCCGGAAACTCAGGCGGCATCGACGCCAGCGTCGGCGGGAAGGTCGAGAGCAGGCCGATCCTTTTGCCCATCGTCACGGCACGTTCGATCATCGCCTCGTTCGGTTTCAGCACCGGCATCGGCGCATGCGCCCGCGCAACGGCCTCGATGCAGGGGCCGAAGGCCGAGCATGTGAAGAGGATGCCATTCGCTCCGGTCGCTGCGGCATAGTCACCGAGCGCGAGGAAGCGATCGGTCATGGCATCGTCGAGCTTGCCGTCGCGGGCCAGATCGGCCGAGAGGCTGTCGTCAAGCAGGTTCATCAGCCGCGCCTCCGGCCACGCCCGTGCGAACGCCGCCTCGATCGGGGCGATGGAATGCTTGAGGGCGTGGATCAGGGCGATGCGAGGGGACGTCGTCATTGAAGGTGATTACCTGACAGGTCTCGTGCCCCGGACGCAGCGCAATGCGAAGTCTTGCGCTGCAGAGGGGCACCTTGTGGCCGCTGGTCCGGGCTTTGCGCATCCGCGCGTCGGACACGGAGACGTTTACTTGAACGGAATGGCGTACATCAAGCCGCCCTTGCTCCAGAGGCCATTGAGGCCGCGCTCGAGCTTGAGCGGGCTCGCCTTGCCGACATTGCGCTCATAGATCTCGCCGTAATTGCCGGTCGCCTTGATTGCCGTGACCAGCCATTTGTTGTCGAGGCCAAGCCGGGAGCCGAGATCGCCGGAAGCGCCGAGCAGACGCTGGATCGCGGGTGTCTGCGACTTCGCCATCTCGTCGACATTGGCCTGGGTGACGCCGAGCTCTTCGGCCTCGATCAGGCCGTAATGCAGCCAGGTGATGATATCGCTCCAGACCTCGTCGCCGTTGCGGGTGAAGGGGCCGAGCGGCTCCTTGCTGATGGTCTGCGGCAGCACGACGTAATCGGCCGGGTTCGGCGCCGCGGTGGTGACGGCACCGGCGAGCGCGGACGCGTCCTGCGTCATGGCATCGCAGCGGCCGCCGAAGAAGGTCTGGTACATGGTATCGACGCGGTCGAACACCAGCGGCTTCCAGTCGATGCCGTTGGCGCGGCCGTAATCGCCGAGCGTGACTTCGTGCGTGGTGCCCTGCGCGACGCAGACGGTCGCGCCCTTGAGGTCCTTCAGCTCCTTCACGCCGAGGTCCTTCTTCACGACAAAGCCCTGGCCATCATAGAAGTTGATCGGACCCTGGCGCAGGCCCAGCGTCACGCCGCGCAGGTATGTCTGCGTGGAGTTGCGGTAGAGCACGTCGATCTCGCCCGATTGCAGCGCCGTGAAGCGGTTCTGCGCGGTCAGCGAGACGTAGCGCACCTTGTCCGGATCCCCCAACACGCCGGCCGCGAGGGCGCGGCAGTAATCGACGTCGAGGCCCTTGTAGTTGCCTTGTGAATCCGGCGCCGAGAAACCGGCAAAGCCGGCGCTGACGCCGCATACCAGCGTGCCGCGGCTCTTGACCTGATCGAGCGTCGCCGCTGACGCGATCACGGTCGATGCCGCGAGCGCGCCGGCTGCAATAACCAGTTTCCTCATCATGCTACTCTCCCCTCAGTGATTGACACGACCCAACACGATGTCGACGGCCGTGCCGAGCTTGTCGACGATCCGATCGATCTCGTCTGCCGACGCGATATAGGGCGGTGCCAGCAGCACATGGTCGCCGCGGACGCCGTCCGCGGTGCCCCCGCCGGGATAGCAGCCGAGCCCAATGGCAAAGGCCTCCGCCTTGATCTTCTGGTTCAACTTGAGCGCCGGATCGAACGAAGCACGGGTGGCGCGGTCGGCGACCAGCTCGATCGCCCAGAACAGGCCGCGGCCCCTGATGTCTCCGACATGGCGGTGATTGCCGAAGCGCTCGGTGAGCCGTCGCTCGAGCAACTTGCCGTGCTTCTTCACTTGCTCAAGCAGCTTGTCCTCCCGGATCACGTCCTGCACGGCGAGCGCAGCTGCGCAGGCCAGGGGATGTGCGAGGTAAGTGTGGCCGTGCTGGAAGGCGCCGGAGCCAGAGCGGATGGTATCGATGATCTCTCTGCTCGCGAGCATCGCGCCGATCGGTTGATAGCCGCCGCCGAGCCCCTTGGCGATCGCCTGGATATCGGGCGCGACGCCCTCCTGCTCCCAGGCATGCATCGTGCCGGTGCGGCCCATGCCGCACATGACCTCGTCGAGGATGAGCAGCGCACCATGCCGGTCGCAGATCTCGCGCACCGCCTTGAAGTAACCATCGGGCGCGGTCACGGCGCCGGCCGTGGCGCCAACGACTGGCTCGGCGAGGAACGCCGCAACGGTGTCTGGGCCGAGACGCTGGAACTCGGCCTCCAGCTCCGCGGCCAGCCGCGCCGCGAACTGCGTATCGGATTCACCGTCGTGCTTCTCGTGATAGGCAAAGGCGGGCGTTACATGGTTGAAGGCGGCCGAGAGCAGCGGCGCATAGGGCGCGCGGCGCCAGGCGTTGCCGCCGGCGGCGAGCGCGCCGAGCGTGTTGCCGTGATAGCTCTGCCGCCGCGCGATGAAATGCTGCCGTTGCGGCTCTCCGCGCTCGAGGAAATATTGCCGCGCCAGCTTGATGCTGGCTTCGATCGCTTCCGATCCGCCGCTGACGAAATAGGCGTAGGCGAGCCCGCCGGGCTCATGACCGACCAGCGTCTCGGCCAGCGCCTCGGCCGGCTCGGAGGAGAAGAAGGCGGTGTGCGCATAAGCGAGCGTCGAGGCCTGCTTCGCCATGGCCGCGATCACGCGGGGATGCTGATGGCCGAGACAGGAGACCGCCGCGCCACCGGAAGCGTCGATCACGCGGCGTCCGTCCTCGGCAAAGAGATAGATTCCTTCGCCGCCGATAGCCCTGGGGGGCGTCTCACGCAACGAGCGATGCAGCACGCGGCTGGTGCGGGTGCTCATGGATCAACCTTTCTCTGAGACGTAGGTGGAGGCTGCGGCGAGCCGTGCCTCGGTGTCCTCCAAGCGCTTCTTGGCGGCTGCGCCGCCGAGCGAGAACACGACCGCGGCAAGCGACTGCGCGATTGCGAGCGCGCCGGTGAGGCTGGGAAAGAAGCCGGGCGAGGAGGCCGCCTCGAACAGCAGCACGTGCTCGGCGCCTTCGGCCATGGGCGCGGCAACGCTGTCAGCGATCGCGATCAGCCTCGCGCCGGCACGATAGGCGGCCTGTGCGACCCGGACGCTGGCATTGGTATAGGGGGTAAAGCCGATGACGATCACGGCCTCGCCGGGACGGAACGAGCCGAGATCGAGATCGTCAGGGCCCGAGGCGCCGACGATCTGCACCTGTTCGGGGCGAAACAGCCGGAGCTCGTAATTGAGCAATTCCGCGACGCTGCGACAGCTCCGATAGCCGGTGATCCAGATCCGTTTTGCATGATGCAGCGCACGAGCCGCGTCCGCAATCGCGTGGGCGGAGATGCGCGGCAGGCCGGCGGCTTCGGCCTCGAGCTTGTCGGTGACGAGCGCGACATCGGAATTCGGACCGTGACGACGATCCTTGGCGCGGAGCGAGAAGGGTGAGATCTGCGACGGCCGTCGTGCCTCGGTCAGCGCGGCCCGCAATTCGTCCCAGCCGGAATAGCCGATCGCCTTGGCCAAGCGCGTGAACGCGGCCGGATCGGCGCCGGCTTCCGCCGCGAGATCCCGCATCGACCGCGTGGTGGCGTCGTAATCGTTGGCCGCGACGAAGCGCCCGACCTCCTGCAAGCGCAGGGGCAGCGATGGCAACGCAATGCGCAGTTCGCTCAAAGGCGAGGATTTCGCTGACACGGCCATGAAACATTTGTTGCACGATTTAAGGATTGGTGCAACAGTTGACGTGCGCCGCCAAAATCGCTGTTTCAGGAAGGATTTTTGTGCCGTGACATCAGACGATCCGAGGCCGCCGCCGCGCCGCAGCTTTTTCGGCGCGCTCGGGCCGAATGAATTGAAGGGCCTGTTCTGGCAGGTGCTGGTGGTCGGCATCGCCGTCGCGGTCATCGTTTTCCTCTGGTCCAACACCGTCACCAATCTCTCGGCCCGTCGCATCACCACCGGCTTCGCCTTCCTTGGCCGCGAGGCGGGGATGCCGATTGCCGACAGCCTGCTCGCGTACAATCCCAGAGACAGCTACCTCTGGGCCTTCGTCGTCGGCGTCGCCAACACGCTGCGTGTCGCCGTGATCGGTATCGTGCTTGCGACCATTCTGGGCACGCTGATCGGAATTTCCCGGCTCTCGGCCAACTGGCTGCTGTCGCGGCTCGCCGCCGTCTACGTGGAAGTGCTGCGCGACATCCCGCTGCTGCTGCAGCTGCTGTTCTGGTACGTGCTGATGCAGGCGCTGCCGGCGGCGCGTGCGGCGTGGCGGCCTGTCGAGGGGGTGTTCCTCTCCAATCGCGGCTTGATCCTGCCGGCGATCCCGGTTGGCTCGCCGCAACTCCGGGTCCTCGGCGCGGCCGTGCTGGGCTCCGTCGCGTTTTATGTCGTTCGGCGCCGGCTGCTTGCGCAGCAGATGCGCGATGGCAGGCCCCGGCCGGCCTGGCCCTTTGCGCTCGGCTTCATTGTCGCGCTGCCGGCGGCGGTGTCGCTGCTGCTCGGCGTGTCCTGGACAATCGAATGGCCGCACCTGCGCGGCTTCAACTTCGTCGGCGGGCTTACGCTCGCGCCGGAATACTTCGCACTGCTGATCGCGCTCGTGACCTACACCTCGGCCTTCATCGCCGAGATCGTGCGCAGCGGCATTCAATCCGTACCGCGCGGGCAGTGGGATGCCGCCAGCGCGCTCGGCCTGCGCCGCAGCTTCATGCTGCGGCAGATCATCCTGCCGCAGGCTTTGCGGGTGATCGTGCCGCCGATGACGAGCCAGTATCTCAATCTGACCAAGAACTCCTCGCTCGCGGTCGCGATCGGCTACCAGGACGTGGTGTCGATCGCCAACACCACGCTGAACCAGACCGGGCAGGCGATCGAGGCGATCACGCTGATCATGGCTGTCTTCCTCACCATCAGCCTTGGCATCAGCTTCTTCATGAACTGGTACAATGCGCGCATCGCGCTGGCGGAGCGCTGAGCATGAGCGCGATCGCTGACATCCCCGACGTGCCGCGTGCCGCCCGACGCCCGCAGATCGGCAATCCGGTGCTGCGCTGGTTGCGCGCCAATCTGTTCTCGTCGATTCCGAACGGCATCCTCACGGTCGTTCTGCTGGCGGTGCTGGCCAAAGGCGTGATCAGCTTCGTGCAGTGGGGCATTGCCAACGCGGTCTGGCTCACGCCCGCCAATGATTCCAGCGCCTGCAAGGCCGTGCGCGGTCTCGGCGCCTGCTGGGCCATCATCCCGGAGAAATACCGCTTCATCCTGTTCGGGACCTATCCGTTCGACGAGCAATGGCGGCCTGGGCTGTCGGTGCTGCTGTTCATCGCGTTGTACTTTCTCTCAACCCGCCGCGCGCTATGGCGGCGCGAGCTCGGTTACGTCTGGGTCGGTGCGCTCGCTCTGATCAGCGTGCTGATGTGGGGCGGCGTGTTCGGGCTCTCCTTTGTCTCGCAGGACCGCTGGGGTGGCTTGCCCGTGACGCTGATCCTGGCGACATCAGGGCTGGCATTTGGTTTCCCCCTCGGCATCCTGGTTGCACTCGGCCGGCGCTCAAAGCTGCCGGCGATCCGCTCGCTCTCGGTGCTGTATGTCGAGCTGATCCGCGGCGTGCCCCTGGTCAGCCTGCTGTTCATGGCGAGCGTGATGTTCCCGTTGTTCATGCCGGCCGGATTCAACATCGACAAGCTGCTGCGCGCGCAGATCGCGATCATCCTGTTCGCCGGCGCTTATCTGGCGGAAGTGATCCGCGGCGGACTCCAGGCCGTGCCGCGTGGGCAATATGAGGCCGCCGATGCGCTGGGGCTGTCTTATTGGCGCAAGCACCGGCTGGTCGTGCTCCCGCAGGCGATCCGCCACGTCATCCCACCGCTGGTCAACACCTTCATTGCCTTCTTCAAGGACACCAGCCTCGTGTTGATCATCGGCATCTTCGACCTTCTGACGACAGCCAAGACCGCGATCATCGATCCGGCCTGGCAGCAGTTTTCGGTCGAAGTCTATATCTTCGTGGCCGCCATCTATTTCGTCTTCTGCTTCGCGATGTCGCGCTACAGCCGGAGCCTGGAGGCGACGCTCGCGAGGTGAGCGCGCGCGTCCGGACCCGAGAGCAGTTACGTCTTCACCCGCGGATCGATCGGCGTCGTGCCGCGCAGACCCAAAATGTCCTCCAGCACTTTCGCGCCGGCGATCACCTGCGCGTCCGCGCGTGGCGCGCCGACGACCTGCACGCCGACCGGCAGGCCGGAAGCCGTGAAGCCGCAGGGCAGCGAAAGCGACGGGCAACAGGCCAGCGTGATGGCGTAGACGATTCCGAGCCATTCGACGTAGTTCTCGAACCTCTTGCCGGCACATTCCGCGACATAGCGGTTCTCGATCGGGAACGGCGGCACGATCGTCGTTGGCGTCAACAGCAGATCATACGTCTTGAAGAACTCGATCGCGCGCGCGGTCATGCCGACGCGCTGGGCTTCGGCGCGTGCGAGCTGCTCGACCGTGAGCTTGAGGCCTTCCTCGATATTCCAGATCACCTCGGGCTTGAGCAGGTCGCGCTTGGTGCGCAGCAGATTGGCCTTGGTGATCGCGAAATCGAAGGCCCGCAGCACGTGGAAGCATTCATGCGCCTCGCGCCAGTCCGGATGTGCCTCCTCGACGATCGCGCCGGCCTCTGCGAAACGTTCGGCCGCCTTGCGGGTGATCGCTTTGACCTCAGGATCGACGGGGGTGATGCCGAGATCGGGTGAATAGGCGATGCGCTTCGGCTTCCTGCCCGACTGCGCCGCGGACAGGAACGAGGTGGTCGGCGCCGGCAGCGACAGCGGATCGTCCGCATAGTCGCCGCTCATGGCATCGAGCAGCAGCGCAAGGTCCTCGACGTTGCGTGCCATCGGGCCGACGACGCCGAGATTGCGGTCGATGCCCGATTTGGGCGTATGGGCGACCCGGCCGATGCTCGGCCGCATGCCGACGATTCCGCAGAAGGCGGCGGGACTGCGCAGGGAGCCGCCCATGTCGGAGCCCTGTGCAAGCCAGGCCATGCCGGTCGCAAGCGCCACCGCCGCGCCACCGGAGGAGCCGGCCGCCGACTTCGAAATATCCCAGGGATTGAGCGTCGCGCCGAACACTTCGTTGAAGGTGTTGGCGCCGGCGCCGAATTCCGGCGTGTTGGATTTGGCGTAGACGACCGCGCCATTGGCTTCGAGGTTCTCGACCATGAGGTCGGATGTCGCGGAAACGTTGTCTTTGAAGATCGGCGAGCCCTGCGTATTCAGCACGCCGGCGACATCGGTCAGGTCCTTGATCGGCACCGGCAGGCCGGCGAGCAACCCCCGGGCACCTGCCGGCTTCCGCATCAGCGCCTTGGCGCTGTCGCGCGCGCGATCGAAGCACAGCGTCGGCAGTGCGTTGACCTTGCCATCGACCTCCGTGACACGCTTCTCCACCACATCCAATAGCTCGAGTGGTGAGACGTCGCCGGAGCGCAAGATGTCGACGACCGTGCAGGCGGTTTCGCGGATCAGGTCCTGAGACAACTATTTTACTCCTAAGCGGCGCTTGGTTCGCAGCAACACAATCTAACTCCAGCCGGCACTGATGCCGCCGTCCACCGTGTAGATCACGCCCGACGTGTAACCAGCACGATCCGACGCGAGGAAGGCCATGAGGTCGCCGATCTCGCGCGCATGCGCGGGGCGGCCGAGCGGCAGGCCTTTCTGGAATTCCTTGTAGCGGTTCTCGTCGCCGAACTGGTGCTTGGCCCGCGTCTTCAGCAGCGTGACGTGACGGTCGGTGCCGACGGGACCGGGGTTGATGCCGACCACGCGGATGTTGTCGGTGAGGCTCTTGCCGCCGAGCGCGCGGGTGAAAGCCATCAACGCGGCGTTGCCGGTGCTGCCGCAGATGTAATTCGCGTCGAACTTTTCGCCGGCGGCACCAATGTCGTTGACGATGACGCCGCCGCCCTTCGCTTTCATCTGCGCGTAAATCTGCCGCGTGAGGTTGATGTAGCCGAACACTTTCAATTCCCACGCGTGCCGCCAGGTCGTCTCGTCGATCTTGTCGATCGAGCCGCCGGGGATGTCGCCGGCATTGTTGACGAGCACGTCGATGTCGGAGGCTTCCCTGGCGAGCCGCGCGAGGTCATCGACCTCGCGCAAATCAACGACGGTGGTCGTCGCGTCGATCTGGTGCGCCGAGCGCAGACGGTCGGCCAGCGCCTCGAGCTGGTCGCCGCTGCGGGCGGCGAGCAGGAGGTTTGCGCCTTCCTCGGCAAACGCCTCGGCGGCGGCGGCGCCAATGCCCTTGGACGCGCCTGTGATCAGGACGCGCTTGCCACGCAGATGCAGATCCATGAGGGCTACTCGCAGGATGGGACCAGAATGAAATCAGTAGGCGCTCGGTTACGCCATGGTCAACATTGCAGTGCAGCGTTGCACTGCTGCCGACTTTGGTCCATTGCAGTGCAATCAAACGGCGGCGGCTGCCGGACCAACCAAGGACGTTCTCGATGAGCAAGAAACAGTACCGGATCGCGGTCATTCCCGGTGACGGCATCGGCAAGGAAGTGGTGCCGGAAGGCATGCGCGTTTTGGAGGCGGCGGCGAAGAAGCACGGGGTGTCCCTGCATTTCGATCATTTCGACTTCTCGTCCTGGGACTATTACGAGAAGCACGGCCAGATGATGCCGGACGATTGGAAGGAGAGAATCGGCAAGCACGATGCGATCTATTTCGGCGCGGTCGGCTGGCCCGCGAAAATTCCGGACCACGTCTCGCTGTGGGGCTCGCTGATCAAGTTCCGCCGCGAGTTCGACCAGTATGTGAATTTGCGCCCGGTGCGCCTGATGCCCGGCGTGCCGTCGCCGCTGGCGAACCGCAAGCCCGGCGACATCGATTTCTGGGTGGTGCGCGAGAACACCGAAGGTGAATATTCCTCGGTCGGCGGCCGCATGTTCCCCGACACCGACCGCGAATTCGTCACGCAGCAGACGGTGATGACCCGCACCGGTGTCGACCGCATCCTGAAATTCGCGTTCGAGCTCGCCCAGTCGCGGCCGAAGAAGCATCTGACCTCGGCGACGAAGTCGAACGGCATCTCCATCACCATGCCCTATTGGGACGAGCGCGTGGAGGCGATGGCGAAGACGTTTCCGGGCGTGAAGTGGGACAAGTACCACATCGATATTCTCACCGCGAACTTCGTGTTGCATCCCGACTGGTTCGATGTCGTCGTCGGCTCCAATCTGTTCGGTGACATCCTCTCCGACCTCGGCCCGGCCTGCACCGGTACGATCGGCATTGCGCCGTCGGGCAATATCAATCCCGAAGGGAATTTCCCGTCGGTGTTCGAGCCGGTGCACGGCTCTGCCCCGGACATTGCAGGGCAGGGCATCGCCAACCCGATCGGCGCGATCTGGTCGGGCGCGATGATGCTCGATCATCTCGGCGAGAAGGAAGCCGGCAGGTCGATCGTCGAAGCGATCGAGCGCACGCTCGCTGAGCGCACGCTGCGCACCAGGGATCTCGGCGGCAACGCCGACACCACGGCTTGCGGCAGGGCGGTGGCGGATATGGTGGATTAAGTGCATCTTTCACCCTCTCCCCTTGTGGGAAAGGGTGGCGCGCCGCGATAGCGGCGAGACGGGTGAGGGGTCTCTCTCGGCGCAGACAGACCTCTCGATCGAGAAGCTATTCGTTGTCGAGAGAACCCCTCATCCGGCGCTTCGCGCCACCTTCTCCCTCACGGGGAGAAGGGAAGAGGAGCGCCGCTGGCTTTCCGTTCACCCCGCGATCTCTTCGATCGTCGCCTGGTCCAGCCCGAACTTCTTTCCAGCTTCCAGAATTTCCTGCCAGGTCGTCGGGTCGACCGGAATGCCTTCGGCAAGGCGCTTCGTCTTGGTCTCGCGCTCGGGTTTCGCCGGCGATCTTCACCTTGTCGACGCCGGGGCCGGGCGGCGAGCCGGTGTGCCAGGCAACAAAACTCTCGACTTCGCGCGCGAGGTTCTCGCCCGTGCCGAGCTTGTCCGGATCGATGACGATCGAGAGCATGCCGTTGAGGACGTTGTACTTGCCGTCGGACGGCCCCTTGACCACCTGTCCGCCGGAGAGTGCTCCGCCGAGGATTTCGCACACCAGCGCAAGCCCGGAACCCTTGTGCTCGCCGAACGGCAGGATGGCACCGTGCGGCGGAATGACGGTGTAGCGTGGATTGACGGTGGGCTTGCCTTCATTGTCGATGATGGTGCCGGGCTCGAGCTCGACGCCCTTGTTGTGGGCGACTCGGGTCTTGCCCTGCGCGATCCTGCTGGTGGCGAAGTCGAGCACGATCGGCTCCTTGCCCCGGCGCGGGATGCCGACGCAGAACGGGTTGGTGCCGTGGCGCGCATCGCTGCCGCCCCAGGGCGCCACGATCGGGCGCGAGATCACGTTGACGAAGTGGATCGAGACGAGGCCCTGGTCGATGCATTGTTCGGCCCAATGGCCGATGCGGCCGATATGGTGCGCGTTCGAAAGGCCGACGAGGCACACGCCGTTGCGCTTGGCGCGCTCGGCCGCCAACACCATCGCTTCGTGGCCGATCACCTGGCCATAGCCGGTGAGGCCATCGAGGGTGAGAAGCGGGCCGGTGTCGAGCACGATCCTGACGTGCTGGTTCACCGCGAGGCCGCCATTGACGACGCTCTGGACATAGCGCGGGATCATGCCGACGCCATGGGAGTCATGTCCTTTGAGATTGGCCTCGACGAGATTGGTAGACACGAGCTCGGCCTCGCGGTCCGTCGAACCGCCCGCTTTGACGATGGCGCGGACAACGTCGGTGAGCGGCTCTGCCTTGATGGTGCGATAGTCGGCCATTGTTGTTGCTCTTATCCTTTCACGATCCGGCGACAATGAACCCATGCCGCCTCAATCAGGTTTTCGCTGGCTTCCGGCGTGCGGAAGGCGGAATGCGCCGACAGCGTCACGTTCGGAATCCTGGTCAGCGGATGGTCTGCCGGCAGCGGCTCGATGTTGAAGACGTCAAGGCCGGCATGGCGGATGTGGCCTGATTTCAGCGCGTCGATCATGGCCTGCTCGTCGACGATGGCGCCGCGTGCAGTGTTGATGAAAACGACGCCCGGCTTCATTTTCGCGATTGTTTCGCGGGTGATCATGCCGCGCGTCTCGTCGTTGAGCAGCAGATGCAACGAAACCACGTCGCTCTTCGCCAGCAATGTGTCGAGATCAGTGAATTCGACGCCCGGATGGCTCTTCGGCGAGCGGTTCCAGGCGATCACCTTCATGCCGCTGCCGGATGCGATGCGCGCGACCTCGGCGGCGATGCCGCCGAAGCCGATCAGGCCGAGCGTCTTGCCGGTGAGCTGCATGCCGTCCTCGCGCAGCCAGTTCCCGGTGCGCATCTCGCGGTCCATCATGGCGATGACGCGGGCCGAGGCCCACATCAGCGCAATCGCGGATTCGGCCACCGCCGTGTCGCCATAGCCCTTGATCAGATGCACGGAAATGCCGAGCTCTGCGAGCTCCTCCGGATTCATGTAGCTGCGCGCGCCGGTGCCGAGGAACACCACGTGCTTGAGGCCCGTGCACTTCCTGGCGACTTCGGTCGGCAGCGCGGTGTGGTCGACGATCGCGATCTCCGCACCGTCGAGAATCTCAGGATATTGCTCGGGCTTGATGTCAGGGTCCCTGTGGATCCGCACCTTGGGATCGCCTGGCTTCTCCAGCCTTTCCATGATCGCGGCGAGCGCTTCGTTGGCGTCGACGAAAACTCCGCGCATGTCTGTCTCCAATCAGGATACGACGCCGGCGATCGCCAGCACGGTGTGCATCAGCACGTTGGTTCCCGCGGCGCAGTCGCCGTGCGTCGCATCCTCCAGCTCGTTATGGCTGATGCCGTCCTTGCAGGGCACGAACACCATGGCGGCCGGCATGATGGTGTTGAGATTGCAGGCGTCGTGGCCGGCCCCGGAGGTGATGCGACGGGAGGAGTAGCCGAGCGTCTTCGCGGCGTTCTCGACGGCTGCGATCAGCTTGGGATCGAAATGCGTCGGCGGCTTGCGCCACACGAGATCGATGTTGACGTCGACCTTGCGGCGTGCGGCGATCTCGGCGATGGCCGCGCGCAGGTCGCGATCGAGTGCATCCATGATCGCGCCGTCCGCGCTGCGGCAATCCATCGTGAAGGCGATCTCGCCGGGAATGACATTGCGCGAGGGATTTGCGATCACGGCCTCGCCGATGGTGCCGACCGCGTTCGGCCCGTGCGTCCTGGCGATGGCTTCCATCGCCAGGACGATCTCGGACAGCGTCGCCAGCGCATCGCGCCGCAGCGGCATCGGGGTCGAGCCCGCATGGCTTTCGAAGCCGGAAATCTTTCCGTCGTACCACAGCACGCCCTGACCGGAATCGACAACGCCGATGGTCTTGCCCTCGGCCTCCAGGATCGGGCCTTGCTCAATGTGGAGTTCGACAAAACAGCCGAGCTTCTGGAAGCCGACCGGCTTGTCGCCGCGATAGCCGATGCTGTCCAGCGCCTGGCCGACGGAGGTGCCCTCGATGTCCTTGCGCGAGAGGATGTCGTCGGTGGTGAAATCGCCGACGTAAGCGGCGGAGGCCATCATCGCCGGCGCGAAGCGCGAGCCTTCCTCGTTGGTCCAGTTGACGATGCAGATCGGCGCTTCGGTCTCGATGCCGGCGTCGTTGAGTGTGCGGATCACTTCGAGCGCGCCGAGCGTTCCCAGAATGCCATCATACTTGCCGCCGGTCGGCTGGGTGTCGAGATGCGAGCCGATGCCGACGGGCAGCTTCGACATGTCCCGGCCCTTGCGCAGGGCGAATTGCGAGCCGAGCGCGTCGGTGTGCACTTCGAGGCCGGCGTCCTCGCAGGCCTTGCGGAACCAGTCGCGAACCTGCTTGTCTTCGCTGCTCAGCGTCAGCCGCCGCACGCCGCCTTTGGCCGTCGCGCCGAATTGCGCGGTCTCGTGGATGGATCCCCAGAGGCGGGCGGAATCGATTTGCAGGTTGCTCGCGGCTCGGCTCATGCGGTCGTTCTCTCTCTTGTCCGGCGCCTTTTTCAATGACGCGCCAGCGCGGGCGCGTCAACCGCGAGGCTGCTCTGCGCAATCTGACAGGCAAGCTCGGCGACGCGCTCCACCGCCACGACATCAGGCGAGGCCAGCCAGCTTGCGGTGAATGTCAGTGGCGCAATTTCCAGATCGGTGTCGAGCAATTGCAGCCGTCCGTCGGCGAGTTCTTTCTCGACGATGGCGTCGGGGATCACGGCGATGCCGAGTCCTTCCACCGCCATGTGGATCACGGTCGCAAGGGATGCGGAAGCGTGCAGCCGGATCGGCGGCAAGTCCGGCCGGTCGAATACCTCGCGCACGACCTCGTAAGGCCTGGTCTTGCGCGGAAAGGTGATGATCGGAAACCGCGCGAGATCCGCCGGCGTTACAGGACCGTGGCCGAGCCCGAGAGACGGGCTGGCGAGAAAGCCGATCGGATAATCGGCGAGCAGGCGGTTGTGCACGCCCGAGGCCGACAGCGGTCCGACCACGAAGGCCAACTCGATCTCCTGCGCGAGCAGGCGCGCGGTGAGGTTCGGTGTGATGTCGACCTCGATCTCCAGCGACAGGTTCGGATAGACCTCGTTCATGCCCTTCACCAGCTGCGGCAGCCAGGTGTGCACGATGGTCTCGGCGACGCCGAGGCGCATGACGCCGCGCATCGCCGAGCGATCGCCGATCTCGGCCATCATCTGAGCGCGCAGGCCGATCAGCTTCTCGGCATAGACCATCATCTGCCGGCCGCTCGGAGTGGGAGAGGCCACGCGATGATCGCGGTTCAGGAGCTTCACACCCATCTCGCGCTCGAGCTGGGCGATGCGCTGGGAGATCGCCGGTTGGGTCGTATTGAGCCGCGCGGCGGCGCCACGGAAGCTGCCGAGCTTCACGACCCAAAGGAATGTTTCGATCGATCTGAAGTCCAGCATTGGAAGGATTTTCCCGATCGATAAAACAACTTTATCGATATCGATTAAAAAGGACGATTAGACTTTATAGTATGCTTGATGTTGGCTAGGCTTGTCGAGTTCATAGGCAGGTCGATCGCATGACTGTTTTTGTGGCAGCGCAGCAAAGTGAAACGGCCGACACACTCCCGAGCCGCCGGGCGCGGCTCGCCTATCGCGGTGGCGAGGTTGGTTCCACCGCGGGGGTGGCTCCGGGCTTCGTCCAGGGCAATCTGGCGATCCTGCCGGCGGACTACGCCAGCGCCTTCCACCGCTTCTGCCAGCTCAATCCGAAGCCGTGCCCGATCATCGGCATGTCCGATGTCGGGAGCCCGCACATCCCTGCGCTCGGGGCCGATCTCGACATTCGCACCGATGTGCCACGCTACCGCGTCTGGCGCGACGGCGAAGTCGTCGATGAGCCGGCCGACGTGAGGAAGCACTGGCGCGACGACCTCGTCACCTTCGTGCTCGGCTGCTCGTTCTCATTCGAGGAGGCGTTGCTGGACGAGGGCATGCCGATCCGTCACATCGAGCAGAACGTGCGTGTGCCGATGTACCGCACCAACATTGCCTGCAGCGCTTCAGGACCATTTGCCGGCCCCATGGTCGTCTCGATGCGTCCGTTCAAGCCGGCCGATGCGATCCGCGCGGTGCAGATCACCTCGCGCTATCCCGCCGTTCACGGCGCGCCCGTGCATCTCGGCCACCCGCATCTGATCGGCATCAAGGACATCGCCAAGCCCGACTATGGTGATCCCGTGGCTGTCGGCGATGACGAGATCCCGGTATTCTGGGCCTGCGGCGTGACGCCGCAATCAGTGATCAACGCCGCCAAGGTACCATTCGCAATCACGCATTCGCCCGGCCTCATGCTGGTGACGGATCTGAAGAACAGGAACATGGCCGTGATTTAGCAGGCAGTGTTTGCTGCTTCTTCGGGCTTTACGCTCTCGATCAATCGCTTCATTCGATACGCGCAAAATACGTAACAGGGGACTCTGCCATGACGATCTCTCGCCGCGACGTTCTGCTCGGTGCCACCGCCACTGCTGCGCTGGTGCCGATTGCCGCAAGAGCCCAGACCTCTGAAGTCGTGATCGGCGTGATCTATCCTTTCTCCGGCGGCAGCGCGCAGCAGGGCGTCGATGCCCAGAAGGCCTACGAAACCGCGCTCGAGGTCATCAACAAGGACAGTGATTTCGATCTGCCGCTGGCGAAGGGCGAGGGCCTGCCGGGCCTCGGCGGCGCCAAGGTTCGTCTCGTGTTCGCCGATCACCAGGCCGATCCGCAGAAGGGCCGTGCGGAAGCCGAGCGCCTGATCACGCAGGAGAAGGTCTGCGCCATCATCGGTACCTATCAGAGCGCCGTCGCGGTCACCGTCAGCCAGATCTGCGAGCGCTACCAGATCCCGTTCGTCTCGGCCGATAATTCCTCACCCAGCCTGCATCGCCGCGGTCTCAAATATTACTTCCGCGCCGCGCCGCATGACGAGATGTACTCGGCCGCGATGTTCGACTTCTTCGACGCCATGAAGAAGAAGGGGACCAAGATCGAGACGCTGTCGCTGTTCCACGAGGACACCATCTTCGGAACCGACTCCGGCAACGCCCAAGCCAAGATCGCCGGCGAGCGCGGCTACAAGATCGTCTCCGACATCAAGTACCGCGCCAACTCGCCGTCGCTATCGGCCGAGGTGCAGCAGCTCAAGACCGCCAACGCCGACGTGTTGATGCCCTCGAGCTACACCACCGACGGCATTCTTCTGGTCAAGACCATGGCCGAACTCGGCTATAAGCCAAACGCGATCGTGGCGCAGGATGCCGGCTTCTCCGAGAAGGCGCTCTATGACGCCGTCGGCGACAAGCTCGAAGGCGTGATCTCGCGCGGCACGTTCTCGCTCGACCTCGCCCAGAAGCGCCCGATGGTCGGCAAGGTCAACGACATGTTCAAGGCGAAGTCGGGGAAGGATTTGAACGACCTCACCTCGCGTCAGTTCATGGGCCTGATCATCCTCGCTGATGCGATCAACCGCGCCAAGTCGACCGACGGCGAGAAGATCCGCGATGCACTGGCTGCGACCGACATTCCGGGCGAGCAGACCATCATGCCGTGGAAGCGCGTGAAGTTCGACGAGATGGGCCAGAACAACGACGCCGACCCGGTACTGCTGCAATATGTCGGCGGCAAGTTCGTCACCATCTTCCCGCCGCAGGCCGCGATCGCGGAGGCGATCTGGCCGATGAGGTAAGCGGAACAGTGACCGCGCACCTTGGCGGCCAGTCGAGCTGCCTCATTGCGCCGTCATTGCGAGCGAAGCGAAGCAATCCAGAAATATATCCGCGCGGACACTCTGGATTGCTTCGTCGCATCCGCGCAATGACGGCGGAGGTAGCTTCGGCACTCATTCTGAGCGCATCTCGGGGGACGGACATTTGACAGCCCAAGCCATTATCCAGAGTCTCGCAAGCGGCCTGCTGATGGGCCTGCTCTACGGACTGATCGCGGTCGGTCTCGCGTTGATCTTCGGCCTGATGGACGTCGTCAACTTCGCCCATGGCGAGTTCCTGATGATCGCGATGTACGTGTCTTTCTTCCTGTTCACGTTCTTCGCCATTGATCCCTTGCTGTCGGCGCCGCTGGTTGCGGCTGCGCTCTTCGTGCTCGGCGCCGTGGTCTATCTGCTGGTCGTGCGCTTCGCGATGCGGGCCAAGGCCAATGCCGGCATGGTGCAGATCTTCTCCACCTTCGGCCTTGCGATCGTGATGCGCGGGCTGGCGCAGTTCTTCTTCACGCCGGATTACCGCAGCATTCCGCAGTCGTGGCTCGGCGGTAAGACGATCTCGGTCGCCGGCATCTTCCTGCCCGAGCCGCAGCTGATGGGCGCGCTGGTCTCGATTTTGGCCTTTGCCGGGCTCTACTTCTTCATCAATCGCACCGATTTCGGTCGCGCCCTTGAGGCCACGCGTGAAGATCCCGGCGCGGTGGCGCTCGTCGGCATCGACAAGAATCGCGTGTTCGCGCTCGGCTGGGGGCTCGGTGCCGCGCTGGTCGGCCTTGCCGGAGCGATCATGGCAAGCTTCTTCTATATCTACCCCGATGTCGGCGCGTCCTTTGCGCTGATCGCCTATGTCACGGTGGCGTTGGGCGGATTCGGCAGCGTGTTCGGTGCTTTTGCCGGGGGCATCGTCGTGGGTCTCGTCGAAGCGACCACGGCGCTGGTGCTGCCGCCTTCGCTGAAATCGGTCGGCATCTATGCCGTGTACCTTCTCGTCGTATTCATCCGGCCGCGCGGCCTGTTCGGACAGATGTGATGGACAAGCATTTTGCCGCGCGGCGCCGCCGCGACCTCCTCATCGCCGCGGTCCTGGCCGGGCTCGCAGCGCTCGCGCCGTTATTCGTCAAGGACGTGTACATCCAGAACATCCTGATCCTGACCCTGATGTATGCGGCGTTGTCGCAGAGCTGGAATATCCTGTCCGGCTATTGCGGGCAGATCTCGCTGGGGCACGCGCTCTATTTCGGCATCGGCGCCTACGCCACCGAGTTGCTGTACACGAAGTTCGGCGTGCTGCCGTGGTTCGGCATGCTCGCCGGCGGCGTCATTGCGGCGGTCATCGCGATGGGGCTGGGCTATCCCTTTTTCCGCCTGCGCGGCCATTACTTCGTGATCGCGACCATCGTCATCGCCGAGATCGGGCTGCTGCTGTTCCAGAACTGGGAATGGGCGGGGGCTGCGATGGGCATCACCATTCCCGTGCGTGGCGACAGCTGGCTGAAATTCCAGTTCATGCGCAGCAAGCTGCCGTATTTCTATTTTGCACTGGCGCTGTGCTGCCTCGCCTGGTTCGTCACCTGGTGGCTGGAGGACTCCAAATGGGGCTTTTGGTGGCGCGCGGTGAAGGACAATCCGGAAGCGGCTGAGAGCCTGGGTGTCGTCGTCTTCAACTCCAAGATGGGCGCGGCTGCCGTGTCCGCGTTCCTCGTGGCCATCGGCGGAGCCTTCTACGCGCAGTTCCTCGCCTACATCGACCCTGAAAGCGTGATGGGCTTCCAGTTCTCGCTGCTGATGGCGCTGCCGGCCGTGCTCGGCGGCATCGGCACCCTCTGGGGGCCGGTGTTGGGGGCCGCCATCCTGATCCCGATGACGGAGCTGACGCGATCCTACATCGGCGGCTCCGGCCGCGGCGTCGATCTCATCGTCTATGGCGCGCTGATCGTGGCCATCTCGCTGGCTCTGCCGCAGGGGCTCGTGAGCCTGTTCTCCCGCTCGAAAGCGAAAGGGGCCACGCGATGACCGCGCTCCTTGAAACCCGCGGCGTCTGGCAGCGCTTTGGCGGCCTCGTTGCCAACAGCGACGTCTCGATCTCGGTCGGCCGCGGCGAGATCGTTGGCCTGATCGGCCCCAACGGCGCCGGAAAATCGACGCTGTTCAATCTCATCGCCGGTGTGTTGCCGCCGACGCAGGGATCAATCTGGTTCGACGGCGAAGACGTCACGAGACTGCCGGCAGCCGAGCGCTGCCAGCGTGGCGTCGGCCGCACGTTCCAGGTGGTCAAGAGCTTTGAGACGATGACAGTGATCGACAACGTCATCGTCGGTGCGCTCGTGCGCAACACCGTGATGCGCGAAGCCCGCCGCAAGGCGCATGAGGTGCTGGAGTTCACCGGCCTTGCCGCGCGCGCCCACGTGCTTGCGAGCGATCTCGTGCCCGCCGAGAAGCGTCGCCTCGAAGTGGCCCGTGCGCTCGCGACCGAACCGAAGCTGCTGCTGCTCGACGAAGTCCTCACCGGCCTGACGCCGACCGAGGCGCAGACCGGCGTGGCACTGGTGCGCAAGGTGCGCGATGCCGGCATCACGGTTCTGATGGTCGAGCATGTCATGGAGATCGTGATGCCGCTGGTCGATCGCGCCATCGTGCTCGACCTCGGCAAGGTGCTGGTCGAGGGAAAGCCCGCCGACGTCGTCCGCGATCCCAAGGTGATCAAGGCATATCTGGGAGATCGTCATGCTGTCGGTGCATGAAGTCACGACGGCCTATCAGGGCCTGGTCGCGATCTCCGCGGTCAGTATCGAGGTCACCAAGGGCGAGATCGTTTGTGTCGCCGGCGCCAACGGGGCCGGCAAGTCGACGCTGCTCAAATCGATCGCCGGCGCCGAGCGTCCGCGCTCGGGCACTGTGACCTTCGACGGCAAGCGGCTCAACGGCATGGCGCAGCACCACATCACCGCCAGCGGCATCGCCTATGTGCCGGAGAATCGCCGCCTGTTCCCGCGCCTGTCGGTGCGCGACAATCTTCGCCTCGGCAGCTATCTCTATCGCGCAGACGCGAACCGCGAGGGGCCGCTCGATCTCGTTTTCAGGCTGTTCCCGCGCCTGTCCGAACGTCTCGATCAGCGCGCCGAGACGCTCTCAGGCGGTGAGCAGCAGATGCTCGCGATCGGCCGCGCGCTGATGACGCGCCCGAGGCTGTTGATGCTGGATGAGCCCTCGCAGGGCATCATGCCGAAGCTCGTCGATGAGATTTTTCAGGCGGTGAAGCTGATCCGGGACACCGGCATGACCGTGCTGATCGTCGAGCAGCGCATGGCCGAGTGTCTGGAGATCGCCGACCGCGCCTACATCCTGCAAACCGGTCGTGTGCTGATGCAGGGACCATCGGCAGAGATCAAGGGCAATCCCGACGTGCGCAAGGCGTATCTGGGGCTGTAGCTAGACGCGAGCTGCCTCCGTCATGGCTTCGCTGCGCTCGCAACGAGGAGGGAGCCGGGCTATTGCTCGTGTCCATGCTCCGGCAGCGCCACTCCGAACACTTTCACCAGATCCGCCACCTGCTCCGGCGACAGATAACGTGGGTTCGTCCCGCGCAACAGCAGATACAGCTTCGCCGTCTCCTCGAGCTCCTCGGTCGCGAACACGGCCGCTTCCAGCGTGTCACCGGCGACGACCGGACCGTGATTGGCGAGCAGCACCGATGAATATCTGCCGGCGAGCCCCTTGATGGCATCGGCGACCGCAGGATCGCCGGGGCGGTAATACGGCACGAGTGCGGTGGCGCCGCACTTCATCAAATAATAGGCCGTCATCGGCGGCAGCGCGGCGCGCGGGTCGATCTCGGGCAGCATCGAAAGCGCGACCGAGTGTGTCGAATGCAGATGTACGATCGCCCGCGCGCTTGCGCGCGTGTCGTAGAGCGCGGTGTGGAGCGGAACTTCCTTGGTCGGCGCATCGCCCGAAACCAGCCGGCCCTGCTCATCCAGTCGTGACAGCTTGGCGGGATCGAGGAATCCGAGCGAGGCGTTGGTCGGCGTCACCAGCCAGCCGCCGCCATCCAGGCGGACGCTGATATTGCCTGAAGAGCCCGGGGTCAGCCCGCGCTCGAACAGGGACCGTCCGAACCGGCAGATGTCCTCGCGCAGCCTTGTCTCGTTGCTCGTTTCAGTTCTCATGGCCGTCATGCCTGTTTGTCTCACGCTTTGGCAGCGCGGCCAAGGCGTGTTATTCGAGGTCACGAGCCGCCGCAAAGGCCGGCTTGTCGGGAAACGTTCGCAAGGGTTAGTTGCATGTCTGCCTCCACGTCACAAAACCAGCGCATCGCGGTCATCGGGCTCGGCTCGATGGGATACGGCATGGCGACCTCGCTGAAGCGCGCCGGCCACGCCGTCACGGGCTGCGACGTTTCGGCCGATGCGGTCGCGCGTTTCGTGAAGGATGGCGGCGCCGGCGCGACAACGCCGGCCGAGGCGGCCAAGGGCGCCGACATCGTGGTCAGCGTCGTCGTCAATGCCGCCCAGACCGAAGCAATCCTGTTCGGCCGGGATGGTATCGCGGAGACCCTGCCGAAGGATGGCGTCTTCATCTCCTCCGCCACCATGGATCCCGACGTGGCGCGGCGCCTCGCCAAGCAGCTCGAGGCGACCGGCCGGCATTACCTGGATGCGCCGATCTCCGGCGGCGCGCAGCGCGCCGCGCAGGGTGAGCTGACAATTCTCGCATCCGGCAGCGCTGCTGCCTTCGCCAAAGCGCGTCCGGCGCTCGATGCGATGGCCGCGAAACTTTACGAGCTCGGCGATACCGCGGGCCAGGGCGCTGCGTTCAAGATGATCAACCAGCTGCTGGCCGGCGTGCACATCGCGGCTGCCAGTGAAGCGATGGCGTTCGCGGCCAAGCAGGGCCTCGATATCCGCAAGGTTTACGAGGTGATCACCGCGTCCGCCGGCAATTCCTGGATGTTCGAGAACCGCATGCCGCACGTACTCGAGGGCGATTACACGCCGCGCAGTGCGGTCGAAATTTTCGTGAAGGATCTCGGCATCATCCAGGACATGGCGCGCAGCGCCAGATTTCCGGTTCCCGTCTCGGCCGCAGCGCTGCAGATGTTCCTGATGACATCGGCCGCCGGCATGGGGCGCGACGACGACGCCTCGGTGGCGCGGATGTATGCGCAGGTCACCGGTGTGAAGCTTCCCGGCGACAGGTAAAGAGGATCTCCAATGCCCCGTTTCGCCGCCAATCTCTCGATGATGTTCACCGAGGTGCCGTTCCTCGATCGCTTCGATGCCGCCGCACAGGCCGGCTTCACCGCGGTCGAATATCTGTTTCCCTATGAGCATCCGGTCGAAGCTGTCGGCGAGCGGCTCAAGCGCAACGGCCTGACCCAGGCATTGTTCAATCTGCCGCCAGGCGACTGGGACGCCGGCGAGAAAGGCTTCGCTTCGTTGCCGGCGCGCTTCAACGATCTCAAGGCGAGCCTGGAGACGGCTCTGCCTTATGCCAAAGCCACCGGCGTGAAGCGGCTGCATTTGATGGCGGGCATCGCCAACCGTAACGAGCGCGTTGCGATCGAGGCCTTCTACAAATCGGTGGCCTGGGCCGCGGAGTTCTTTGCGCCGCATGGCATCGACATCGTGCTGGAGCCGATCAACGCGCGCAATGTGCCGGGTTACTTTCTCAACGATTTCGGCTTCGCGCGCGATTTGATCCAGGAGCTGCGGCTGCCGAACCTGAAGCTGCAGTTCGACATCTATCACTGCGGGATCATCCATGGCGACGTCACGATGCGGCTGCGCGAGATGATGCCGATCATCGGCCACATCCAGGTCGCCAGCATTCCCTCGCGCAACGAGCCTGATGGCGAGGAGCTGAACTATCCGTTCCTGTTCGCAGAGCTCGACCGGCTCGGCTATGCCGGCTTCGTCGGCTGCGAATACAATCCGCGCGGCAAGACCACCGATGGTCTCGCCTGGTTCAGGCCCTATGCGGGAGTGAAGCCATGACCCTTGCGTTGGGCTGCATCGCCGACGACTATACCGGCGCCTCCGATCTCGCCAACACGCTGACGCGCGCCGGCCTCCGCACGGTGCAGACCATCGGCGTGCCCGCCGACGATCTGAAGCTGCCCGAGGTCGATGCCGTCGTGGTGTCGCTGAAGAGCCGGTCGATCGAGCCGGCGCTCGCGGTGTCGCGCTCGCGTGCGGCAGAAAAATGGCTGCGCGGTCGCGGAGCGAGCCATGTGTTGTTCAAGATCTGCTCGACCTTCGATTCCACCGATGCGGGCAATATCGGGCCGGTGATGGACGCGCTGCGCGCAGATTGCGGCGAGGCCGTCGTGCTGGTGACGCCAGCTTTTCCCGAGACGGGCCGAACCGTCTATCAGGGTAATCTCTTCGTCGGCGCCGTGCCGCTGAACGAGAGCCCGCTGAAAGACCATCCGCTCAATCCGATGCACGATTCCAACCTGGTGCGCGTGCTGGCGCGCCAGAGCAAGACGCCGATCGGTCTCGTCGAACTCGCGACCCTCGCGCGTGGCGCGGAGGCCGTACGGACCCGGCTTGCTGAATTGTCAGGCAAGGGCATCGGCGCTGCGATCATCGATGCCGTGTTCGACCGTGACCTCGAGACCATCGGCCTTGTCGCCGCCGAGCACCGGCTGTCGGTCGGCGCCTCCGGCATCGGCCTTGGGCTGGCGCGAGCGCTGGTGTCCAGCGGCAAGGTCAAGTCGGCCGCCACAGCCGGCGAGCAGGGGGCCGCCGCCGGCGGAGCCGTGGCATGTCTCGCCGGAAGCTGCTCGCAGGCCACCCTGCAGCAGATCGCCAACGCCGAACGCGTCATGCCGGTGCTCCGTCTCGAGCCTGACCGTATTCTTGCGGGCGCGCATGAGGCGCAGCGCGCGCTGGACTGGGCGAAGGAGCGCTTGGCTCAGGGCCCCGTGCTGATTGCATCGAGCGCCACGCCTCAGGCCGTCGCGGCGGTCCAGGCGCGCCACGGCCGCGACGCAGCCGGTCACGCCATCGAGCAGGCGATGGCGGATCTTGCAGAAGGCCTTGTGAGGTCGGGCGTACGACGCTTGGTCGTCGCCGGCGGGGAGACATCTGGCGCCGTCGTCGACCGGTTGAGAATTCCTGGATTTCTCGTGGGGGTGGAAATCGCGGCGGGCGTACCGGTTTTGCGCGCAGTCGGCGCCGATGCAGGCAGCATGTTGCTTGCGTTAAAGTCCGGAAATTTCGGCGGTCCGGAGTTTTTCTCCGATGCGCTTAGGCTCATGCGTTGAGGGCGGGCCTTCTCAGGCGCCTGTTCATCACTTGGGTTCCATACCCCCAATAGGTTGGGTGGCCGCATAGCTGCGATGTCGATTTCGCACCGCGGTAGCACGGAAGTGAATGCAGGCAGGCTGGCCGAGATTGGCGTTTCCGGCGGCGCTCGGGTAAAGGGGAAAAAGGGATCCCCGTGGGGGCGGATCCCACATCCTTGCTCGACCCGGAATTGCCTGGCGCATGATTGCTCTGGTCCGTATTGCCCTGAGCCGGCCCTACACGTTTGTCGTGCTCGCGCTGCTGCTTCTGATCATCGGACCGCTGGCGGCGCTGCGCACGCCGACCGATATCTTTCCGGACATCCGGATTCCCGTGATCGGTGTGGTCTGGCAATACACCGGCCTGCCGCCCGATCAGATGTCCGGCCGCATCACCACGCCGTTCCAGCGCGCGCTGACCACGACCGTCAACGACATCGAGCACATCACCGCCAATTCCTATAACGGCTTTGGCATCATCAAGATCTTCTTCCAGCCCAATGTCGACATCCGCACCGCCAACGCGCAGGTCACGGCGATCTCGCAGACGCTGATCAAGCAGATGCCGCCGGGCGCGACTCCGCCGCTGATCCTGAACTACTCCGCCTCGACCGTGCCGATCATCCAGGTGGCGCTGTCGGGCGACGGACTCACCGAGCAGAACCTCGCCGATATCGGCATCAACAATCTGCGCACGCCACTGGTCACCGTGCCGGGCGCCGCGATCCCGTACCCGTTCGGCGGCAAGCAGCGCCAGATCCAGATCGATCTCGACCCGACCGCGCTGCAGGCCCGCGGGCTATCCGGCCAGGATGTCGCCAATGCGCTCGCAGCCCAGAACCTGATCACGCCGGTCGGTACCCAGAAGATCGGCAGCTTCGAGTACAACATCCAGCTCAACAACTCGCCGCTGAAGATCGACGAGCTCGGCAATCTACCGATCAAAACCGTCAACGGTGCGATGGTCTATGTCCGTGACGTCGCCACGGTGCGCGACGGCAATCCGCCGCAGACCAACATCGTCCATGTCGACGGCAACCGCTCGGTGCTGATGATGGTGCTGAAGGCGGGCGCGACCTCGACGCTTGATATCATCGCCGGCATCAAGCAGAAGGTGATCGACGTCAAGGATCAGCTGCCGGACGCGCTGAAGATCGGCTTCATCGGCGACCAGTCGGTGTTCGTGCGCGGTGCGATCGAGGGCGTCGCCTTCGAAGGCGTGATTGCGGCGCTGCTCACCAGCGTCATGATCCTGCTTTTCCTCGGCAGCTGGCGCTCGACACTCATCATCGCGGTCTCGATCCCGCTGTCTGTGCTGGGTGCCATCGTCATGCTGTCGGCGATCGGCGAGACGCTGAACATCATGACGCTCGGCGGATTAGCGCTCGCGGTCGGCATCCTCGTCGACGACGCAACGGTGACCATCGAGAACATCAATTACCATCTCGAGCAGGGCAAGCCGGTCGAGCAGTCGATCCTGGACGGCGCCAACCAGATCGTGACGCCGGCCTTCGTCTCGCTGCTCTGTATCTGCATCGTGTTCGTGCCGATGTTCTTCCTTACCGGTGTCGCGCGCTTCCTGTTCGTGCCGATGGCGGAAGCCGTGATGTTCGCGATGATCTGGTCATTCATCCTGTCGCGCACGCTGGTGCCGACCATGGCGAACTATCTGCTGCAAGCGCACGTTCATCATGAGGGCGAACCGCCGAAGTCGCGCAATCCCCTGGTCTGGTTCCAGCGCGGTTTCGAGGCGCGGTTCGAGCGCATCCGCGGCGGTTACCGTGGCCTGCTGGGCATGGCGCTGGCCCATCGCGCGGTGTTCGTGATCGGATTCCTCTGCGTGGTCGGTGCGTCTTTCGCGCTGGTGCCGTTCCTTGGGCGCAATTTCTTCCCCGCCGTCGACGCCGGCAACATCCTGATGCATGTCCGGACCCAGGTCGGCACCCGAGTCGAGGAGACGGCCAATCAGCTCGCGGATGTGCAGAAGGCGATCCGCAAGCTGATTCCGGGCGAGATCGAGACGCTGACCGACAACATCGGCATGCCGATCTCCGGCATCAACATGACCTACAACAACACCGGCGTGATCGGTCCGCAGGACGGCGATATCCAGATCAAGCTCAGGGAAGGCCACAAGCCGACCGAAGAGCACGTGAAGGTGCTGCGCGAGCAGCTGCCACGGCTGTTCCCGGGCGTCAGCTTCGCCTTCCTGCCGGCTGACATCGTCAGCCAGATCCTGAATTTCGGCGCGCCGGCGCCGATCGACCTGCAGGTCCGCGGCGCCAATCTCGAAGGTAATTTTGCCTACGCCAACAAGCTGCTCGCCAAGGTTCGCCGGATCCCGGGCGTTGCCGATGCACGCATCCAGCAATCGCCGAATCTGCCGACCTTCAACATCGACGTCGATCGCACCCGCGCGCAATATGTCGGCCTGACCGAGCGCGACGTCACCAACAGTCTCGTCGTCAATCTCGCAGGCTCCTCGCAGGTCGCGCCGACCTACTACCTCAACCCTGATAACGGCGTGTCCTATTCGATCGTGATGCAGACGCCGCAATATCAGATCGATTCGCTCAGCGCGTTGCAGACGCTGCCGATCACCGCGGCCGGCGCGTCGCAGTCGCCGATCCTCGGCGGTATCGCCGACATCAAGCGTGCGACCTCGAGTGCGGTCGTCTCGCAATACGACATCCAATCGATGGTGCAGATCTTTGCGACCACCTCGGGGCGCGATCTCGGCGCGGTCGCCGCTGATATTCGCCGGGTGATCGCCGACACCGCCAAGGAGGTGCCGAAGGGCTCGTCCGTGGTGCTGCTCGGCCAGGTGCAGACCATGAACAGCGCTTTCACGGGCCTGTTGTTCGGCCTGCTTGGCGCCGTCGTGCTGATCTATTTCCTGATCGTCGTCAACTTCCAATCCTGGTCCGATCCGTTCGTGATCATCACTGCGCTGCCCGCTGCGCTCGCCGGCATCGTCTGGATGCTGTTCACGACTCAGACAACGCTGTCGGTGCCCGCGTTGACAGGCGCCATCATGTGTATGGGCGTGGCCACCGCCAACAGTGTGCTGGTGATCTCGTTCGCCCGCGAGCGCTATGAGGAGCTCGGTGACCCGGTCGCGGCCGCGCTGGAAGCCGGCTTCGTCCGGTTCCGGCCCGTGCTGATGACCGCGCTCGCCATGATCATCGGCATGGCGCCGATGGCGTTGGGGCTGGGCGAGGGCGGCGAGCAGAATGCACCACTTGGCCGCGCGGTCATCGGCGGCCTGATCTTTGCGACTTTCGCCACGCTCATGTTTGTTCCCGTGGTGTTCAGTATGGTACACAAGAAGCAAGGCGCCAAAGCCGCCGCCCCATTGGAGAGTCCGCATGTCGCCCACTGAAACTCGCTCCCCGGTGTCGCACCGGAAACTGGGCATTTTCAGCGTGGTGGCGCTGATTGCGGCAGGCCTCGTGGTCGGCACCGGTATCCGGGCCCGCGAGGACCAGGACTCCAAGCTGAAGGAATGGACCGACGACCAGGCCGTTCCCAGCGTTGCAGTGACCTTGCCCAATGCCAAGGCGCTCAATTCCACCATCGACCTGCCGGGCCGGCTCGAGGCCTATTCCCGTGCCCCGATCTTCGCCCGTGTCTCCGGCTATCTCAAAAGCTGGAGCGCCGACATCGGCGCCCGCGTCAAGGCCGGGCAGGTGATCGCCGAGATCGAGGCGCCCGACCTCGACCAGCAGCTCTTGCAGGCCCGCGCCGACCTCGCCAGCCTGCAGGCCAGCGCCAGGCTCTCGGAGGCCACGCTGAACCGGCGCAAGACCCTGGTCGCCTCCAACTTCGTCTCCGCGCAGGAGATCGACGAGCGCAGCGCCGATCTCTCCAACAAGAACGCCGCGGTCAAGTCCGGGCAGGCCAATGTCGAGCGGCTCGAAGCGTTGGCGGGCTACAAGAAGATCACGGTGCCGTTCGACGGTGTGGTGACCTCGCGTGACACCGATGTCGGCGCGCTGATCAATGCCGGCGGCGGCTCGGGACCGGCGATGTTCGTGGTGTCCGACATCACCAAGCTGCGCGTCTACGTCAACGTGCCCCAGAACTACGTGCCGGCGATCAAGATCGGCGCCAAGGCCACCATCTCGCTGCCGGAATATCCGAACCGGACATTCCTGGCGACGGTGGAGGCCTCCTCGCAGGCCGTGGACGTGGCGTCAGGCACCACGCGGATGCAGCTCGGCCTCGACAATTCGAGCGGAGAGCTGATGCCCGGTGGCTACGCCAGCGTGAAGCTGAGCCTCCAGCGCGATTCCGCGCCGCTCAGCATTCCCGCCAGCGCCCTGATCTTCAACGGCAGCGGCCTGCGTGTCGCAACCGTCGCTGCTGACGACAAGGTCAAGTTCAAGACGGTGACCATCGCCCGCGATCTCGGCAAGGAGATTGAGCTGGCCTCGGGCATAGCGCCGGATGACCGCGTCATCACGGCCCCGCCGGATGGTCTGTCCGACGGCGATCCGGTGCGTGTGGTCGGTGCGGGCGGCAAGCCAGCCACGGCGTCGGAGAAGCAGGCGCCGAAGGGCTGAGGTCTCGTGCTCCGGACGCTACGCAACACGTAGTCGTGCGCTGCTGAGCCGGGGCCGATCTCCCTTTGCGGAAGCGTGTAGCCTTCTGGGTCCCGGCTCTGCGGAGCGGCATTGCATGCCGCACCACGTCCGTGACACGAGAGCGATCACGCCACCCGCCACCCCGGCACGCCGTCCGCTGCCATCGTAATCTCGCCGAGCGAGCCTACGGGCGTGCGATCCATGTTGAGCAGGTGGGCCAGCGTCGCGCTCTCGCCCGCCGGAATCCGCGCCAGCGTACGCCGGTCATCTTCGGTGCGCAGCATCACCACGCCGTGCTCGACATCGCCGCCACGGCCATAGAGCACCGTAAAGCTCTCGACCTTGCCCCGGCCTGAGGCCTCCGTGACGAACTCCGGCACGGCGCGCTTGTTGCGATCGGCCTCTGCCTGCACGCTCGTCTCTTGCGCCAGCACGTCGCGGGGCTGCAGCTTCGTCAGCACCAAAGCATGGTGCTTGGTAACAAAACCGCCCTGACCGTAGAGCAGGCCGAGCTTTGCGCCCCCGCGCACACGCCGCACCATCGCGCAGGCTGCATGGGTCATGTAGGTGTTGAGCGGCGCGCCAAAGAAGGTGAGGCCGCCGTTCACGGTCGGCTGCACATCGATGCCGAGGCCCAGCGTCCGGCGCGCCATCTTTGGTACGCAAGGAAAGCAGCTGTAGAGCTCGATCGCGTCGAATTTTTTGCCATCGCCGCCGGCGAGATCCATCACCGTCTTCAGCACGGCGTTCTGCGGATGGCTTTCGTAGAACTGGTCGCGCAACAGATAATCGCGCGGCTCCTCCGCCGAGGCGCCGCCGAGCGGATAGACCAGCTTGTCTTCGGCGATACCGAGTGCGCGCGCTTTGGCAAGGCTGGTGAGCAGCAGCGCGCCGCCCATGTTGACGCTGGGATTGGCGACCATCAGCTTGTTGTAGGGCCAGGCGATCAGCCGGTTGTCCGCGGTCGGTGTCGTGATCTCGTCCGGCGCATAGCGCCGCTTCAGCCAGGCGTTGGGATTTTGCGCGGCGACTTCGGAATAGCGCGACCACAGCGTTCCCGATTCCGCCATCGCCTCACGCGGCGTCTGGCCCCAATGCGCGGAGGAGGCCGCCTCGTAGAACGGATAGACCGTGACCGGGCGGAACACGCCGAGTCTCACGGCGAGCGGCTTCTGGAACGCCGCGCCGCGCTTGGGCTCCGGAACATCATGCGCGAACGGCGTCCATGGCAGCTTGACGCCGGCACGATCGGCTTTCGTCGCCGTTGATTGCGCCTCGGCGCCGCACACCGCCGCGACCGCGCATTCGCCGCGTGCGATGCGCTTTGCGGCTTCATGAATGAAGCGGATCGGGCTCTCGCCGCCGACCGGCCCGTAATGGCAATGGGCCGGCGAGACGCCGAGCCGCTGCGCCAAGAGCTTCTCCGGATCGCGATAGCGCCAGCTCAGAAAGTTGACGACGTCGAGCGATTGCACCTCGCTGAGCAGCTTTGCGCCGGCGTCAGCCTCGGCGCGCCGCAAGGCCTGTTCGAGCAGGTCAAGCGGCTCCAGGCCCTCCGTGATCTCCTTGGGGCGGTCGACGATCTCGCCGATGCCGACGATGACGGGAATGCGGTGTTCTGGAATGGTGGTCTTGTCGGTCATGGCCTCAATTCACGTCCTAGTTGTTTCGTCATTGCGAACGAAGCGAAGCAATCCAGAAATGTATCCGCGCAGCTAGTCCGGATTGCTTCGCTTCGCTCGCAACGGGACTATTCCGCCACCAGCGCATTCATGTGCTCGACGGCTTCGGCGAATTCTTCCTTGAACTCCTGCACCACGGCGCCGGCCGATTTCACGCTGTCGATCAGGCCGACCCCCTGGCCGACAAAATAGCTGACGAGGTCGCGCGCCTTGGCGTTGCCGGCCGCCGCGGCGCGGTCGATCGAGCTGAAGGCGTCACGGCTGATGATGCTCTGCAGCGGCATTGGCAGCGCGCCCGGACTTTCCGGCGCACGGTCCCAAGCATCAGTCCAGACTGAACGGAGCTGCCGTGCCGGCTTGCCGGTGCGGCCCTTCGAGCGGATCGCATCCCGCGAGGACGCTGCAATCATCTTCTCGCGAAAGATCTCGGAGGTCTCGGACTCGACGGTCGCCAGCCACACCGAGCCGGTCCAGGCGCCGGCGGCGCCCATCGCCATGCAGGCCGCCATCTGCCGGCCCGTCATGATGCCGCCGGCCGCCAGCACCGGCACATCGCGGATCGGCTTGATGGCCTTGATCACTTCCGGCACCAGCACCATCGTCGAGACCTCGCCGCAATGGCCGCCGGCCTCTGTACCCTGCACGACAAGGATATCGACACCGGCCGCGACCTGGCGCAGCGCATGCTCCTTGGCGCCGACGAGCGCTGCGACCGGCACGTTGTGCGTCCTGCCCATCTCGATCATGGCCTTGGGCGGCACGCCGAGCGCATTGGCGATGAGCCGGATCGGATGATTGAAGGAGATTTTGAGCAGCTCCAGCGCGGTCTCCGCGTCGAACGGTTGCGGCTGGTTGTCGTCCACATCGGTCCTGGTGAGCTCGATATCGTACTTCTTCAGGAGATCGCTGGTGTATTTGCGGTGCTCCGCCGGCACGCGCGCCTCGAGACTCTTCCAGGTGACGTTCTTCTGGCCTGATGTCGAGATGTTTTCCGGGATCAGCACGTCGATGCCATAGGGCTTGCCGTCGACATGGTCGTCGATCCATTTCAGTTCGCGCTCGAGCGTGTCAGGCGTGTGCGCGGTCGCACCGAGTACACCGAATCCGCCGGCGCGGCTGACGGCCGCAACGACATCGCGGCAATGGCTGAAGGCGAGCAGCGGGAACTCGATGCCCAGCATGTCGCAGATCGGCGATTTCATGGTTCTCTCCCCGCAGCCTTCGCGTTTCTCTTCTCGTTTTGCCTTCAGAGCGCCGTTCTGCGCCAGCCCTTCGTTACCCGTGATGCCACGCCGGATTTGGGCGAGCATCTTGCGCGCAGGCGTTGCGTCCTGGACAACCATGGGGCGGATCATCAGCAGCGCAGGCTGGTGACAGGCTGGACTGCATGACACGGGCCTGAGGCCCGCGCCGGACGCAGAGCGGCCAGGGCTTGCCATCCGCCATACGCAGGCTAATTAATGCACGCGCATCTTTCCGCCGGAGCCCCTTTGCATGACCGACGCCCCTTACGTGCCGCCCAAGGTCTGGACCTGGAACAAGGAGAATGGCGGTCAGTTCGCCAGCATCAACCGCCCGATCGCCGGCGCCACCCATGACAAGGAACTGCCGGTCGGCAAGCACCCCTTCCAGCTTTATTCGCTGGCGACGCCGAACGGGGTGAAAGTCACGGTGATGCTGGAGGAGCTGCTGGCGCTGGGCCACAAGGGCGCCGAATACGACGCTTGGCTGATCAAGATCGGCAACGGCGAGCAGTTCGGCAGCGGCTTTGTCGAGATCAACCCGAACTCGAAAATTCCGGCGCTGATGGACCGTTCCGGCCCCGAACCTGTCAGGATTTTCGAATCCGGCTCGATCCTGTTCTACCTTGCCGAAAAATTCGGTGCTTTCCTGCCGAAGGAGATCAAGGCCCGCACCGAGGCGATGTCCTGGCTGTTCTGGCAGATGGGGAGCGCCCCTTATCTCGGTGGCGGTTTCGGTCATTTCTACGCCTACGCGCCGTTCAAGATCGAATACGCCATCGATCGCTTCGCGATGGAGGTCAAGCGCCAGCTCGACGTGCTCGACCGGCGCCTCGCCGACAACGAATATCTCGCGGGCAAGGACTATACGATCGCCGACATGGCGGTGTGGCCATGGTACGGCGCCCTTGCCAAGGGGCTGGTCTATGGCGCCGGTGAATTCCTCTCCGTGCAGGACTACAAGAACGTGCAGCGCTGGACCGACCAGATCGCCAAGCGTCCAGCGGTGAAACGTGGCCGCATGGTCAACCGCGTCTCCGGCGATCCCGCCAGCCAGCTGCACGAGCGCCACGACGCCAGCGATTTCGAGACGAAGACCCAGGACAAGATCGCGCCGGCGACGTAGCGCGGTGCTTTCTTTCGCGTCTCCCCGCGCGCCCTCCGCAGGCGGGGAGACGGGGAAGAAGGCGACTACGCCATGCTCAGCTCGTGGCGGCCGACGACCATCCAGTGCACCTCGTCCGGACCGTCGGCGAAGCGCAGGTGACGGACGTCCTGGTACATTTCGGCCAGCGGGGTCCAGTGCGAGATGCCGGTGGCGCCGTGCATCTGGATCGACTGGTCGATGATCTTGCAGGCGCGCTCCGGCACCATGGCCTTGACCATGGAGACCCAGACGCGGGCTTCCTTGTTGCCGAGGACGTCCATCGCCTTGGCGGCCTTCAGCACCATCAGCCGCATCGCCTCGATCTCGCAGCGGGCTTGCGCGATGATCTGCATGTTGCCGCCGAGATGGGCGATCTTCTTGCCGAAGGCCTCGCGCGTGAGGCCTCGCTGCACCATCAAATCCAGCGCCTTCTCGGCCTTGCCGATGGTACGCATGCAATGGTGGATGCGACCCGGGCCGAGGCGGAGTTGCGAGATCTCGAAGCCGCGGCCTTCGCCGAGCAGCATATTCTCCTTCGGCACGCGCACATTGTTGAACCGCATGTGCATGTGGCCGCGAGGGGCGTGGTCCTGGCCGAATACATACATGGGCCCGAGCACCTCGACGCCGGGCGTGTCGCGCGGCACCAGGATCTGCGACTGCTGCTTGCTCGGCGCCGCGTCCGGATTGGTCTTCACCATCACGATGAGGATCTTGCAGCGCGGATCGCCGACGCCCGAGATGTAATATTTCTCGCCGTTGATGACCCATTCGTCGCCGACGAGCTTCGCCGTCGTCGAAATGTTCTTGGCGTCGGAGGAGGCGACGTTCGGCTCGGTCATGACATAGGCCGAGCGGATCTCGCCGTTCATCAGCGGCTTCAGCCACTTCTCCTTCTGCTCCTTGGTGCCGACGCGCTCCAGCACCTCCATGTTGCCGGTGTCGGGCGCCGAGCAGTTCATGGTCTCGGATGCCAGCGGGCTCTTGCCGAGCTCGGCGGCGATATAGGCGTAGTCGAGGTTTTTCAGGCCCTGGCCGGTCTCGTCATCGGGCAGGAAGAAATTCCAGAGACCTTCCTTCTTGGCCTTGTTCTTGGCGACCTCGAGCACTTCGAGCTGCTTCGGCGTAAAGCTCCAGCGATCCTGCTTGCCTTCGCCGGCCTTGGCGAATTCGATCGACATCGGCTCGACGGTCTCGCGGATGAATTTCCTGACGTGGTCGTAGAGCGGGCGGACCTGATCCGACATGCGGAGGTCGTTGAGCTCGTCGCCGGGATTGAGCGTGTAGTTGGTCGTGCGGGGAATGTAGGTGTGCTTTGTCATTGTTCCTCCCGGGGGCGCTGAGATCGTGTTGGCCGGGAGAATAGTCGCCGCGCCGCGAAAGTGCGAGCGCGTTTTTTTTACGCGAGGCCATGCCACGCGATGGAATATCGCGAGGGCGTTTGAAATGTTGTTTGAATGGTGGTGGCAGGCGCACCCCGCACACTGCGCTGTCATCGCCCGGCGAAGACCGGGCGATCCAGTATTCCGGAGACAGTGGTAGTCGAATCGAGAAGCCGCGGCGTGCTGGATGCCCCGCCTTCGCGGGGCATGACAGCGGCGGATTTGGCGGAAATCAGTTCGGTATCCGATGCATTGCGCAGATCTTGTTGCCGTCGAGATCGCGCAGATATGCGAGATAGAGCTTGATCCCCGCACTCTCGCGGATGCCCGGCGGATTTTCGATCGGCGTTCCGCCGGCTGCCACGCCGGCGGCGTGCCACCTGTCGACCTGCTCGGGCGAGTTGGCGGCAAAGCCGATCGTGCCGCCATTCGCGCATGTCGCCGGCTCGCCGTTGATCGGCTTGGTCACCGAGAATGTGCCGGTCTTGGTGAAGTAGAAGATGCGGTGGCCGTCAACCCGCGCCGGCCGCACTTCGAGCGTGCTGAGCAGGCTGTCGTAGAATGACTTGGCCTTGTCGAGGTCGTTGGTGCCGATCATGATGTGCGAGAACATGGTTCTTCCTCCCTCAATTCAGCTTTTGTGGTTCAAAACGCCGTATAGCCGCCGTCGATCACGAACGTATCCGCGGTGTGATACGATGACGCCTTGCTCATCAGATACACGGCGATGCCGCCGAAATCGCTGGCCTCGCCGAAACGGCGCATCGGGATCCGCGGCATCACATTGGCTACGAATTTTTCGTTGGCCATGATGCCGGCGGTCATGTCGCTCTTGATCCAGCCGGGCAGGATCGCGTTTGCGGTGACGCCGTGACGCGCCAGCTCGACGCCGAGCGCGCGAACCAACGCATTGATGGCGGCCTTGGTCGCGGCATAATGCTCGTTGCGCGCAGTGCCGAAGATCGAGGCGAGGCTCGATGTCGCGACCAGCCGGCCGAAGGGGTCGCCCGCATTGGCGCGGTCGGTCATGTGTTTTGCGGCGGCCTGGAACGCGTGGAACACGCCGTCGAGATTGGTCGCAAACATCGTGCGCCATTCTTCCTCTGTGCGCTCGATGAAGGAGCGCCTGCCACCACCACCGATACCGGCATTGGCGAAGCACCCGTCGACCCGACCGAAAATGTCGAGGGTCGCCGTCATCGCGGCATTGACCGACGCAGGATCGGTGACGTCGCAGATGCGGCTGTCGACCTTGCCCGATAGTCCTGCGAGGCTCGCGGCAGCAGCCTTGTTCTTGTCGGCATTGCGGCCCCAGATCGAGACGTTGCAGCCCTGGCCCGCCAGCGCCTGTGCGATGCCGAGCCCGATCCCGCCATTGCCGCCGGTGATCACGGCGACGCGTCCGGTAAGGTCGAAAAGGTTCATGGCGCGTTTCCTGTGTTTGGCAAGACAACTGGGCATGCGGAGCATCAGCCGCTGCGCGCAAGATTGCTTGCCATGCTCCGATCACCATGGACAAGACTGCGCCAAAAATCAAATATGCACTCCGGCAAAACCAAATTCCGGTCTGCGAAACACGGCGCGGCCGCAACCGACGAGGAAACGATGCAGTTCAAACACGTCACGCTCGAATTCGATGGTTCGGTCGCGATCCTGAAGCTCGACCATCAGGAGGTGATGAACGCGGTCTCCATGGACATGCTGGGCGGTCTCGCCGAGGCGCTCGATACGATTGAAGAGAAGAAGGACGATGTGCGCTGCGTCGTGCTCACGGGCGCCGGCCGTGCGTTCTGCACCGGCGCGAATCTGCAAGGGCGCAACAACCAGTCGAAAAAGACCAAGGCCGGCCTGACGCTCGAGACCGGCTTTCATCCATTCCTGCGTCGCGTCCGCAACCTGCATTGCCCGATCGTGACGGCTGTCAACGGCCCGGCCGCCGGCGCCGGCATGAGCTTCGCGCTGCTCGGCGACATGGTCTTGTGCGCACGCTCGTCCTATTTCCTGCAGGCCTTCCGCCGCATCGGCCTCGTGCCGGATTGCGGTTCGACCTGGATCTTGCCGCGCCTGATCGGCAGGGCGCGCTCGGTCGAGCTGTCGCTGATGGGCGAGCGCCTGCCGGCCGAGAAGGCGCTGGAATGGGGCCTCGTCAACCGCGTCTACGATGACGGAGTGCTGATGGAGGAGGCGATCAAGCTTGCGCGTGATCTCGCCAGTGGACCCACGGTGGCGCTGTCGCTGATCCGCAAGCTCTATTGGGACAGCCCGGAAAATTCCTTCGAGGACCAGCTCAATCTCGAATTCCAGTGCCAGCTGCGCGCCGGCGATACGCAGGACTTTCGCGAGGGCGTCGGCGCGTTCCTGGAAAAGCGGCCCGCGCAGTTCAAGGGCAAATGATCGAGGCGGAGCTTACCCGCAGCGTGCAGCGCTGGTGTCCCGGTGCGACCGGCGTCACCGACGCCGCAAGGCTGTCGGGCGGCGCCAGTCAGGAGACATGGCGCTTCGATATCGTGCATCCCGGCGGACCTATCGGCGCGATCCTGCGCCGCTCGCCCAAGGGATATGGCGCGGCGCCGACGCGCGCGGCTGGGCTCGCCGCCGAGGCCCAGTTGATGCAGCTGGCCTTCGAGGCGGGCGTGCCGTCGCCGCGCGTGATGCATGTGCTGGTGCCGGAGGAGGATCTCGGCACGGGTTTCATCATGCAGCGGGTCGAGGGTGAGACCATCGCACGCAAGATTCTTCGCGACGATGCGTTCGCGGCGGCGAGGCCGCTGCTGGCGCGGCAGATCGGTGGTGTGCTCGCTTGCCTGCACAAACTGCCACAGGACAAATTGCCCGAACTGCGCAGCCGGTCTGCGACCCAGGAAATCTCCGAGTTCGATCGCGACTATCGCAGCCTGAATTGGCCAAAGCCCGTGTTTGAGCTGGCGTTGCGCTGGCTGCGCGTCCACGATCCCGGCCCCTCGGCCGATACGACTTTGGTGCATGGCGATTTCCGCAACGGCAATCTCATCATCGGCGCCGAGGGGTTGCGCGCCGTGCTCGACTGGGAGCTCGCCCATCTCGGCGATCCCATGGAGGATCTCGGCTGGGTCTGCGTCAACTCCTGGCGTTTCGGCGAGATCGACAAGCCGGTTGGCGGCTTTGGCTCGCGCGAAGAGCTGTTCGCCGGCTACGAGGCGGCGGGCGGCAAGGTCGATCCGTCGCGTGTGAATTTCTGGGAAGTGATGGGCACGCTGCGCTGGGGCATCATGTGCGGCGGCATGATGCAGCGGTTTCGCGAAGGGCCCGACCATTCCATGGAGCGCGCCATGATCGGCCGCCGCGCGTCGGAGACCGAGATCGATCTGCTGCGGCTGCTCGCGCCGCGGGGAGGTTAGGGATGCAGGACGAACCGACACCGATCGAGCTGACCAAGGCGGTCGCCGATTTCCTCCGCAACGACATCACGCCGCTGATCTCGGGCCATCAGGCCTTCAAGCTGCGTGTTGCCATCAACATCCTCGACCTCGTGACGCGGCAGTTGACGCTGGAGGCGCAGAGCGACGCGAGGGAAGTGGAGCGCCTGCGCGCGCTGCTCGGCACAGAGGGTGCGGTGACAGAGCTCAATCGCACGCTTGCGGAGCGCATCGCCAAGGGCGAGCTTGATCTCGCGACGCCCGGACTCGCTGAGCATCTATGGGCAACGACGATGGACAAGCTCGCGGTCGACCAGCCGAACTACGCGTCGTACAAGCGGGAGCTGGGGCGAGGTGGATAGCTTTCCCCGTCATTGCGAGCGCAGCAACCAATCCAGAGTCGTGTCCATGGAGGTGGTCTGGATTGCTTCGTCGCAAGGGCTCCTCGCAATGACGGTGGCGAGACCTTCTACTTCCCCACCCAATTCGGCGGCCGCTTTTCGGAGAACGCCTTCGGGCCTTCGATGTAGTCCTGCGAGGCCACCATCGCCTTCACTGCGGGATATTCCCGCTGCTCCTCGATCGCCTGCTCCAGCGACACGCCGAGCCCCTTCTGGATCGCCTGCTTGGATGCCCGGATCGACATCGGCGAGTTCCTGGTGATCATCTCGGCCCAGCGCAGTGCGCCTGCGAGCGCCTCGCCCTGCGGCACCACCTCGTTGATGAAACCGAGCTCTTTTCCCTCCGCCGCGCTGACGTGGCGCGCGGTGAGGATCATGCCCATGGCGCGTTTCAGTCCGATCTGCCGCGGCAGCCGGTGCAGGCCGCCGGCGAGCGCGGCAAGGCCGACGCGCGGCTCGGGCAGCGCGAAGGTCGCATTCTCCGAGGCGATGATCAGGTCGCAGGCGAGCGCGATCTCGAAACCGCCGCCCATGGCGACGCCGTTCACCGCGGCGATGATCGGCTTGTCGCAGTCGAAGCGCGCAGTGAGGCCGGCGAAGCCGCCTTTGTCCCAGCCGCGCTTGCCGCCCGCCGCCTGCCACTTCAGATCGTTGCCGGCGCAGAACGCCTTGTCGCCGGCGCCGGTGACGACCGCGACCCATTGCGCAGGGTCCGCGGCGAAATCGTCGAACACCTTGTTGAGCTCGAAATGTGCGTCGATGTGCAGCGCGTTGTAGACCTCCGGTCGCGACAGCGTGACGATCGTGATCGGTCCCTTGCGTTCCACCTTCGAGAATTTCAGATCCATCGCGCGCTCCCGCAGCTTCTCGTGAAGGAATATCGGCGTGATACTAACGCCCGTCACCGCGGCAACACCATCGAATTGCGCGGGTGCGCCTTGCACCTGCTTCAGGCCTCGGCTTGCTTGACTTGAACGTGCTCTTCTCACCTTAATCGTGCGAAGCAAAATCGCGCCAGCGCCTTAACGCAAAACGACAAAATCAATCCGGGAGAGAACCTGTGGATTTCTCATTGCCTGCCGATCTCGTCGCCTATCTGGGAGAGCTCGACCGTTTCATCGAACGCGAGATCAAGCCGCTGGAAGAGGCGGACGACAACATCCGCTTCTTCGACCATCGCCGCGAGTGGGCGCGCACCGATTTCGAGAATGGCGGTCTGCCGCGTCACGAGTGGGAGGCGCTGCTGCGCAAGGCCAAGGATCTTGCGGATAGGGCCGGCCATCTTCGCTTTCCGGTGCCGAAGCAATATGGTGGCAGGGACGGCTCCAACCTCTGGATGGCGGTGATCCGCGAGCACTTTGCCGCGAAGGGCCTCGGCCTGCACAACGACCTCCAGAACGAGCACTCCATCGTCGGCAACTTCCCCGTCGTCACCATGCTGGACCGCTATGGAAGCGACGACCAGAAGGCGATGATCGACGGCTCGATCAAGGGCAAGTACCGCATCACCTTCGGCCTCACCGAGCCGCATCACGGCTCCGATGCCACCCACATGGAAACGCGCGCGGTGCCGGCTGTCAGAGACAACGTCAAGGGCTGGATCATCAACGGCGAGAAGATGTGGACGACGGGCATGCATGTCGCCACGCATTGCGCGCTGTTCGCACGCACGTCAGGCAATGACGGCGATGCCCGCGGCATCACCTGCTTCCTGGTGCCGGCCAAAAGCCACGGCGTGAAGGTCGAAGAGTATATGTGGACCTTCAACATGCCGACCGACCATCCGCGCGTGAGCTTTACGGATGTGTTCGTGCCCGAGGATGCGCAGTTCGGCGAAGTCGGCCGGGGCCTGTCACTGGCACAGTGTTTCGTCCACCAGAACCGCATCCGCCAGGCCGCGAGCTCGCTGGGCGCAGCGGTCTATTGCATCAACGAGAGCGTCAAGTACGCGCGCGAACGAAAGCCGTTCGGCAAAGCTCTCGCCGAGAACCAGGCAATCCAGTTCCCGCTGGTCGAACTCGCCACGCAAGCGGAGATGCTGCGCTTGTTGATCCGCAAGACCGCCTGGGAGATGGACCAGCTCAACGAGGAGCAGATCGAGCGCACGCTCTCCGACCGCGTCTCGATGTGCAATTACTGGGCAAACCGCCTCTGCTGCGAATCCGCCGACCGCGCCATGCAGGTTCACGGCGGCATGGGCTACTCACGCCACAAGCCGTTCGAGCACATTTATCGGCACCACCGCCGCTACCGGATCACGGAAGGCAGCGAAGAGATCCAGATGCGCAAGGTGGCGGGGTTCCTGTTCGGGTATATGGGGCCGGGGAAGCATTGAGGCGGCCACCGCTCTCGTAGGGTGGCATTAGTCGAAGGCGTAATCCACCACTTCCGCCACCGTGAAAGAAAAGAGGTGGGTTACGCCTACGGCTAACCCACCCTACGGCACCGGCGTCTCAATTCACTCGTCGATCCTTCCCCGCCCAATACGGCTCACGCAACTGCCGCCGCAAGATCTTGCCTGACGGATTGCGCGGCAATGCCGGTAAGAACTCCACGCTCTTCGGCGTCTTGAACCCTGCAATACGTTCGCGGGTGAAGTTGATGATGTCGCTGGCGGCCGCCTCTTTGCCCGGCTTCATCACCACGACTGCCTTCACGGCTTCGCCCCATTTCTCGTCGGGGACGCCGATCACGGCGGCTTCGGCGATATCAGGGTGATCGCACAGCGCGCTCTCGACCTCGGCGGGATAGATGTTCTCGCCGCCGGAGATGATCATATCCTTGATGCGGTCGTGGATGTAGAGATAGCCGTCTTCGTCCATGTAACCGGCATCGCCCGTGCGCAGCCAGCCGTCGCTGCGGAGCGTCGAAGCGGTCGCCTCCGGCAGGTTCCAGTAGCCGGCCATGTTCGAGCCCGAGCGCGTCGCGATCTCGCCGACCTGGCGAGGCGGCAACGGCTTGCCGTCGGCATCGAGGATGGCGATCTCGACGCCCGGTAGCGCCTTGCCGGCCGAGCGCATCCGCTCCAGCCCCTCAACGTGATCCTCCGGCGGCAGCGCGACGATGGTGCCGGTGGTCTCGGTCATGCCGTACATCTGCACGAAGCCGCATTTGAAGACCTCGATGCATTCCTTCAGCAGCGCCGCCGGAATCGGTGAGGCGCCATACAGCATGTATTTCAGCCTGGAGAAATCGACGGTCTTGGCGCGCGGTTGCCGCACCACGAACTGCATCGCTGCCGGCACCATGAACAGTTTTGTGATGCCCGACTGTTCGAAGAAATCCAGTACCTTGGAGGGATCGAACTCGCGCGCGATCACGCCGCGGGCGCCGTGATAGAGTCCCATCACGCCCCAGCCGGAGCCGCCGATATGGAAGATCGGCATCGCCACCAGCGACACGTCGTCGGTCGACCACCGGTTCCACTCCGGCTTGTCCTCTGCATTGCCCGTCTGCACCAGGTTGAGGAAGTTCGCATGGCTCAGCATCGCGCCCTTCGGCTTGCCCGTCGTGCCCGACGTGTAGAGCTGGATCGCGATGTCCTTGGTGTCGATCGGCACCTTGGGATCCTTGCCGCTCTGTGCCTCGCGCCACGCGGTAAAATCCTGCCATTCCGCTGCGCCGCCTTCGGTGGTGATGACCGTGCGCACGCCCGGAAACTGATCCCTGATCTGGCGAATTTGCGTGATGAACTCCGGCCCGACGAACAGCACAGGTGCGTTGCAATCGGCGACGATAAAGGCGACCTCGGGGCCTGCGAGCCGCCAGTTCACCGGCGCCATCACCACGCCCGCCTTCATCGCGCCCATCAGCAGCTCGAAATAGAGATCGCTGTTCTTGCCGAGATAGGCGATGCGGTCGCCCTTTTTCACGCCCGTCGCGAGAAGCGCGTTCGCGACCTTGTTGGTGTTGACGTCGAACTCGGCAAAGCTGGTGACGCGGCCCTCGAACTCGTAGGCGATGGCATCGCCGCGGCTCATCGCGCGCTCGCGCACCATGTCGGCGAGGTCAGCCAGTTTCGGTGATGCGGACATGTTTCTCCCATGGCGATTTGTTTTAGGCTTGGGAGTGTGACGTCATCTGCAGGTGAAGACAAGGTGCGGAAGCTCTCTCAGCACGTCGTCCCGGCCTTCGCCGGGACGACGTGGTCACCCGCGCTTCGCCCGGTCCTTCTCGTTCTGCGCCATGATGCTTTCGCGCGCGGTTTTCCAATCGTCGTCGCCCCAGTCGCGGAGCTGGTAGAAATTGCCGCCCATGGCGAGCGCCTGCGCGCCGTCCATGGCGATGGTCTCGCCATTGATCCAGTCGCAGCCGCCGGAGATCAGGAATGTAGCCAGGTTCTGCAGCTCCTCCATGCTGCCGACGCGGCCCATCGGATTCATCGCCTTGGTGCGCGCGCCGGCTTCGTCGCCGGGCTTGATCCGCTTGCTCATGCCTTCGGTCGGGATCTCGCCCGGCGCGATCGTGTTGAGCCGGATGCCGTAGCGGCCCCATTCGGTCGCGAGCGACATCGTCATGGCGTGGATCGCCGACTTGCTCATCGCCGACGGCACCACGTAAGGCGAGCCGTTGCGCACCCAGGTCACGGTGATCGACACCACGTTGCCGGGTTGCTTCAGCGCGATCCAGCGCTTGCCGACCGCATGCGTCACATAGAACGTGCCGTGCATGACGATGTTGGCGACCGCGTCGAAGCCGCGCGGCGAGAGCTCTTCCGTGCGCGAGATGAAATTGCCGGCGGCATTGTTGACGAGATCGGTCAGCGGCGCGTCGCGAAAGATGGTCTCGACCATCTCCTCGACCGCGAGCGCGTTGCGGATGTCGACGCCGTGGCTGGTGACGCGGCCGCCGTACTGATCCATCAGCTCGATTGCGGTCTCGTCGCAGACGATCTTGCGCCGGCCGCAGATGTGCACCTCTGCGCCGAGCTGGAGGAAGCGTGCCGCCATCGATTTGCCGAGGCCGGTCCCGCCGCCGGTCACGAGAATGCGCCGCCCAGCCAGAAGATTTTCCTTGAACATGGCTGTTTCTCCCGTACGGATTGTCAGTTAATTGGTCGATTGACTAAATCCGGCCGTCGGCTTTCTGTAAAGCGGCACCGAACAAGAACAGGGGAGATTTCATCCATGGAAGAGCGCGTTTCGATCTCGATCTCGGAAGGCGTCGCCGACGTGCGCCTGGTGCGCGCGGACAAGATGAATGCGCTCGATCAGGCCATGTTTGAGGCTCTGGTTGCGGCAACCGAGCGGCTTTCGACGGAAAAAGGCCTGCGCGCCGTCGTGCTCTCGGGCGAGGGGCGCGCGTTCTGCGCCGGTCTCGACATGAGGCGTTTTGCCGCCATGAAGGAGAAGGGCGGCAACGGAATTCCGGGTGGCGAAAATCGCGATCTCACCAAGCGCACGCACGGCCAGGCGAACTTTCCGCAAGCCGCGGTATGGGGATGGCGCCAGCTTCCGGTTCCCGTGATCGCCGCCGTGCACGGCGTTGCCTTCGGCGGAGGCTTTCAGCTCTCGCTCGGCGCCGACATGCGTTTTGTCGCACCCGATGCGCGAATGTCGATCATGGAAATCAAATGGGGCCTCGTGCCTGACATGGCGGGCACGCCGATCCTGGCCTCGCTGGTGCGCGACGATATCCTGCGCGATCTCACCTACAGCGGTCGCATCTTCTCCGCGCAGGAGGCGATGAACTACGGCCTTGCTACGCGCATCTGCGATGACCCACGGGCTGTAGCCCTCGAGGTCGCGCGCGAGATCGCGGAAAAAAGCCCCGATGCAATCCGGGCGGCGAAGCGGCTGCTCAACAACCTGTCGGTCGATCCCGGTCCCGCGCTGCTCGCTGAATCCGTCGAGCAACAGAAGCTGATCGGCAGTGCGAACCAGACCGAAGCGGTGCGCTCCAATCTCGAGAAGCGCGCGGCGAAGTATGTGGATTAACCTCCCGTCATTCCGGGGCGATGCGCAGCATCGAGCCCGGAATCCATAATCACGATCGGGAGTATGGATTGCGGGCCTGCGCCCTCGCGCATCCCGGAATGACGAGCGTGGTAGTAACGACAGTTTAACCGACGAAAGATCGGACAACAAAAATGAGCGAAACGTCCAAATTCCTCGGCATCGTCTCCGGCGACCGCCGCCGTTCCCACGCCGAGGTCGCCGAACGCGCCGATCGGATCGCATCGGGTCTTGCCGAAATCGGCGTCAGCCAAGGCGATTGCGTCTGCATGCTGATGCGCAACGACATTGCGTTCCTGGAGGCCGCCTATGCCGCCATGCGGCTCGGTGCCTACGGCGTTCCGATCAACTGGCATTTCAAGCCGGAGGAGATCAACTACATCCTCAATGACACCGGCACGTCGGTGCTGATCGGACACGCCGACATGCTGCACGCCTTGCGCGATGCGATTCCGAAGGGCATGACCGTGCTCAGCGTGCCGACGCCGCTGGAGATCCTCTCCAGCTACAAGATCGATCCGGATCATTTGAAGACGCCAGATTTTGCGATCGAGTTTGAGACATGGCTCGCGCAATTCGACCCCTATGACGGCCCGGTCGTGGCGCAGCCCATGAACATGATCTATACGTCGGGGACGACAGGCCATCCCAAAGGCGTGCGTCGCAACGTACCGACTCCGGAGCAGCAGGCCGCCGGCGAGCGCATGCGCGCAATGATCTATGGGCTGAAGCCCGGCGCCCGTGCGATCCTGCCGGGCCCGCTCTATCATTCGGCACCGAACTCGTTCGGCATTCGCGCAGGCAAGCTCGGCGGTGTCCTGGTCCTGATGCCGCGTTTCGAAGCCGAAGAGTTCCTGCAACTGATCGAGCGATACGCAATCGACACCATCTTCATGGTGCCGACCATGTTCATCCGCCTGATGAAGCTGCCGGAGGAGGTGCGCAAGGCATACGACGTCTCCTCACTCCGCCACATCATTCATGCCGCAGCGCCTTGTCCGGCCGACGTCAAGCGCGCCATGATCGAATGGTGGGGCCCGGTGATCTACGAATTCTACGGCTCGACCGAATCCAGCGCCGTCACCTTCGCAACCTCGGACGACGCGCTGAAGAAGCCGGGCACGGTCGGCAAGGTCTCTCCCGGCGCCGAGCTGCGCTTCATCGGCGAGGACGGCCGCGTGCTCGGCGTCGGCGAAATCGGCGAGATCTATTCGCGAATGCCTGCCATGGCCGACTTCACCTATCACAACAAGCCGGAGAAGCGCGCCGAGATCGACCGCGATGGCTTCATCACATCAGGCGACGTCGGCTATATCGACGAAGACGGCTACGTCTTCATCTGCGACCGCAAGCGCGACATGGTGATCTCGGGCGGCGTCAACATCTATCCGGCCGAGATCGAGTCCGTGCTGCATGCCATACCAGGCGTGCATGATTGCGCCGTGTTCGGCATCCCGGACGCCGAGTTCGGCGAAGCGCTGATGGCGGTGGTCGAGCCGCAACCAGGGGTCACGCTGGATGCCGCAGGGATCCGTGCGCGGCTGAAGAGCTCGCTCGCCGACTACAAGGTGCCGAAGCATATCGAGATCCGCACCGGACTGCCGCGCGAAGACTCCGGAAAGATCTTCAAGCGCCGCCTGCGCGATCCCTATTGGGAGCAGGCGGGGCGAAAAATTTGAGGACGTTCTCGTCTTCGCAGTGGCGGATTTCGCGGGTATATAGACGGGATCATTGACCTCCGGATGATCACATGTCCCCGGTTTCCATCCTGCTCAACATCATCTGGATTCTCGTTGGCGGTGCCTGGATGGCATTCGGCTGGCTGGTGGCGTCGGTCATCATGGCGATCACCATCATCGGCCTGCCCTGGGCGCGGGCGGCGTTCAACATCGCCATTTACACGCTGTTGCCGTTCGGCTCGCGGGCGGTCAACCGCGAGGAGGTCACCGGCATGAGCGATATCGGCACCGGTGCCCTCGGGGTGATCGGCAACATCATCTGGTTCGTGCTGGCCGGCTGGTGGCTGGCGCTCGGCCATCTCCTTACGGCCGTCCTCTTTGCGATCACCATTATCGGCCTTCCCTTCGCCTGGGCCCATCTGAAGCTCGCCGGCATCGCGCTCTGGCCGATCGGCAAGGTGATCGTGCCGGCGTGAGGCGCGGATCGGTGCACGTCGACCCAGGGCAGCGGAGCGGAAGTCGCGCGCGTCGGGTGCCTCGTCGGCTTGCGACCCCGAAGCTGACATCGCCCCGCTGCTGCATTCCCGTCGATGCACACGCGGCAAACTGAATTCGGTCTAGAAGAGGGACGGCTTTGCTTCAGTCCTCGTCCTCAGCGAGCGCACGACGCCGTTCCACGGCGTCGCTCATGTCGTGAAGTACAAGGACCGCGAGGGCCGCCATGCGCTGCCTCTGTTCGGAGTTGAACGTTTTGTAGAGCGGCTGCCACGCCTCGGCGAGTTTATCCAAATCGGCCGATCGTTGAGCCAATGCTTCCGATCGGCGCTGCAAAAAGGCGATGGGGTCACGGTTGCGCATCACTTCGACAGAATTTTGGTCGGCCCGCCTGCCCACTGTTTCTCCGATTTTTGCAAGACGTGCCTTCCGATCCTCCGATCTCGCACGAATGGCGCTCTCCACAGGGGGCCAAAGCTTTTCCTGGTCAGGTGTCAGTTGCAGCGCGGCCTTGACCAGATCAATCCTCATCTCCGCCAGGTTATTCCGATCTGCCGCATTCAACCGTTCCGGTGATGCGGGAGCAGAGGTCTGCGCGTTTTGCGCGAGGGCAATCGGGGATGCAGTGAGGAAAATTGCAGTTGTTCCAGCCACTACGATCTTCAACATCGATGATCTCCCTGGGTCAGTGGCCCCCAACAGCAAGCCGCAAAATGAGCACGTTCCGATCGGTTCACTTGATTCATGTCAAAGGATCGATAGAACTTTCCGGCGCATCTCCGACCCGCGCAAAGCAATCTGAGCGTTTCCGGCCCGCGAGTTCGTATGATCGGTTGAGCTCTTGCGAAACCCCTCACTCCATCCGCGATGACGAAGCTCGATGGCAGGGCGTTAGCGAACCATCAAACCCGCTGCCGATAACGAAGCACCATGGGTTTCGCAGGGCTCAACCCGTCCTGCGCGTACCCGCGGCGGCGGAGGCCCGCAGTCTTGGGTGCACACCAAATCCCTCGCGTTGCCCGACAGGCAAAACACGCCCCATGGAGGTCGTTGGACGGGCATGTAAATCTTCTGATTGATCGAAATCGTCGTTTCGTTAAATCGCAACCATTCCGGCACGTCAAAGGGACGTTTCGCGATCGTCGTGCAGCGCTCCCGGGGGAGAGCGCGGCATAAGCCGGATGTCCGGGCGTCACCTGTCGCCACCCCGCGTGCGTTCCTCGCGTGCGGACCCTGGGTGCCAGCCGGCGCCCGGCCTTCCCTGCGCCCCAGCAAAGCTTCGGGCGCGCGCCGCGAGAGCGATAACGTGTGTCTGCGCCGGTCGGCAATTGTCTCTTGACCGGCGAACGTTGCCGCGTCGCCCCCAACTTCATCTTGCACTGCGGTAGAAAAATATCGCACACTCCGGACCGAGGAGCCATTGGGAGCTCTAAAAGGGGAGCGAGCCTTGTCCCTCCAGACCGTGCCATCTGACGCCGCCGATGTACGACCGAACCGGCCTGAGGATGTTCAGGCGCTGGAGGCGGATGCCCGCCTGCGCGACGACATTCGCCTGCTCGGACGCATCCTGGGCGATACGGTGCGCGACCAGGAGGGGGCGGATGTGTTCGATTTGGTCGAGCGCATCCGACAGACCTCGATTCGGTTCCACCGCGACGAGGACCGGGTGGCCCGCCGCGAGCTCGAGCAGATACTCGACAGCATGTCGACGTCGGAGACGGTGCGGATCGTCCGCGCGTTCAGCTATTTTTCCCACCTCGCCAACATCGCCGAGGATCAGAACAACATCCGGCAGATGCGGGCCCGCAGCGCCACCAACGGCTCCGGTGTCCTGGCGTCGACATTAGCCAATGCCAAGGCCGCGGGCATCGGTGCGGATACGTTGCGCAGCTTCTTCAAGAGCGCCCTCGTCAGCCCGGTGCTGACCGCGCATCCGACCGAAGTCCGCCGCAAGAGCACGATGGACCGCGAGATGGAGATCGCCGCGTTGCTCGACCGCCGCGAGCGCGTCGCCTTGACTGCGGATGAGGCCGCCGCCAGCGACGAGCAGCTTCGCCGCGAGGTGCTGACGCTGTGGCAGACAAATCTGCTGCGCCGGACCAAGCTCACCGTGCTCGACGAGGTCGCCAATGGCCTGTCGTTCTACGATTATACCTTCCTTCGCGAGGTGCCGCGGCTGGTCAACGCGCTTGAAGACCGGCTGGAGGAGGGCGGCGAGCAGGCCGCGGGCGAGCTCGCCTCTTTCCTGCGCATGGGCAGCTGGATCGGCGGCGATCGCGACGGCAATCCCTTCGTTACCGCCGACGTGATGCGCGGCACGCTGCGGCTTCAGTCGAGCCGGGTGATGCAGTTTTATCTGAACGAGCTGCACGTGCTCGGCTCGGAACTGTCGATTGCGGCCCATCTCGCCGACGTCTCCGGGGAGCTGCGGAACCTGGCGGAGCGCTCGCCCGATACCTCGCCGCACCGGAGCGGCGAGCCCTATCGCCTCGCGGTATCAGGAATCTATGCGCGCCTGACCGCCACGGCCGAAAAGCTCGAGGTCGAGATCACCCGCCGCCCCGTCGGCAAGGGCGCGCCCTATGGCAGCGTCAAGGAGTTGCAGGCGGATCTGGATGTGCTGCACCGCTCGCTGATCTCGAACAACGCCCGCGTCATTGCGCGCGGCCGGCTGCGGTTGCTGCGCCGCGCGGTGGATTGTTTCGGCTTCCATCTGGCGCGGCTCGACATCCGCCAGAATTCGGCCGTGCACGAACGAACCATCGCCGAGCTGATTGACGCCGCCAATCCCGGCATGTCCTATCTTGCGCTCGGCGAGGATGCTCGCATCTCGCTGCTCACCAACGAACTGCGCTCGACGCGTGCGTTGGTCTCGCCGTTCGTCAAATACAGCGACGAGACCATGGGCGAGCTCAACGTCTTCCATGCCGCCGCGGAAGCGCATGCGATGTTCGGCTCGGATGCCATTCCCCAATGCATCATCTCGATGTGCAAGAGCATGTCGGACATGCTCGAAGTGGCGGTGCTGCTGAAGGAGGTCGGCCTCGTCCATCCCTCAGGGCGGAGCGCCATCAACATCGTGCCGCTGTTCGAGACCATCGAGGATTTGCAGGCGTCATCAGGCATCATGGACCGCATGCTGTCGCTGCATGATTACCGCCGCCTCGTCGACAGCCGCGGCAGCGTGCAGGAAGTCATGCTCGGCTATTCCGACTCGAACAAGGATGGCGGCTTCGTCACCTCGGGTTGGGAACTCTACAAGGCCGAGATCGGCCTCGTCGACGTGTTCGAGCGTCACCACGTGCGGCTGCGTCTTTTCCACGGCCGCGGCGGTTCGGTCGGCCGCGGCGGAGGGCCGAGCTACGATGCCATCGTCGCGCAGCCGGGCGGGGCGGTAAACGGCCAGATCCGAATCACCGAGCAGGGCGAGATCATCTCGTCGAAATATTCCAACGCGGAAGTCGGCCGCAACAATCTCGAAATCCTGGCGGCCGCGACACTGGATGCCAGTCTGCTCCAGCCGCGCCAGAGCGCGCCGCGTCGCGAATATCTGACGGCGATGGACGAGCTGTCGAACCTCGCTTTCAAGGCTTATCGCGGCCTCGTCTACGAGACCGACGGGTTTGTCGAATATTTCTGGGCTTCGACCGTGATCAACGAGATCGCGACGCTCAACATCGGCAGCCGTCCGGCCTCCCGCAAGAAGACGCGCGCGATCGAGGACCTTCGCGCGATCCCCTGGGTGTTCTCCTGGGCGCAGTGCCGCCTGATGCTGCCGGGCTGGTATGGCTTCGGCAGCGCGGTCGAGCAATGGATCGCGGAGCATCCGCAACAGGGCATGCCGTTCCTGAAAGAGCTCTACAAGGAATGGCCGTTCTTCCGCATGCTGCTGTCGAACATGGACATGGTGCTTGCGAAAAGCTCGATTGCGATCGCCTCGCGCTATGCCGAGCTGGTGCCGGACGAGGCGCTGCGCGAAAAGATCTTCGGCCGCATCCGCAGGGAATGGCATTCCTGCATCGAGACATTGCTCGACATCATGGGGCAGGACCGGCTGCTGCAGGGCAATCCGTTGCTCGAGCGCTCCGTGCGCCACCGTTTCCCCTATCTCGACCCGCTCAACCACGTGCAGGTCGAGCTCTTGCGGGAGCACCGCGCGCAGAACCCGGACGAGCAGGTGCTGCGCGGGATTCAGCTCACGATCAACGGCATATCGGCAGGCTTGCGGAATACGGGGTAAGGAGCGAGTTTGCGAATGGCGAGCAGCGAATAGAACCCTGTTCGCCATTCGCTGCTCACTATTCGCGCAACCTCAAACCGGATCCCAGGGGAAGATATCCGCCGAGCGATCCAGCTTGTAGAACGAGCCCTTCAGCGCCGGCATACCATGTTCCGCGATCGTCTGCGGCGTCCAGCCTTCGCTACGATGCACCGAGCGCAGCGGACGGTTCTGGCTGAACAGGAACAGTTCGTTCATGCGCGCACCGAAGATCTGCCCGGAGACATCCTTGGCGGCATCGGAGAGCAGGTAGGCGCAGATCGGCGCGATCTTTTCGGGTCCCATCTGCTTGATCTTCTCGACCCGCGCCTTCTCCGCCTCGGTCTCGGTCGGGATGGTGCCGATCATACGGGTCCAGGCGAACGGCGAGACGCAGTTCGAGCGCACGTTGAAGCGGCCCATGTCGAGCGCAATCGACTTGGACAGGCCGATGATGCCGAGCTTGGCGGCGGCGTAATTGGCCTGACCGAAATTGCCGATCAGACCGGAGGTCGAGGTGAAGTGCACGAAGGAGCCGCTCTCCTGCTCGCGGAAGATACGCGCGGCGGCATGGCTGACATAGAACGAGCCCATCAGATGCACCTTGATGACGGCCTCGAACGCTTCCACGCTCATCTTGTGAAAGATCATGTCGCGCAGGATGCCGGCATTGTTGACGACGCCGTCGAGCCGGCCGAAATGATCGGTCGCGGTCTTCACGATCTTGCTGGCGGGCACGGCTTCCGCCACCGACTCGAAGTTGGGCACTGCGACGCCGCCGCGCTTCTTGATCTCCTCGACCACCTCCTCGGCAGGTGTCGCGCTCGAGCCGGCGCCGTCGGCGGCGCCCCCGGGATCGTTGACGACGACCTTGGCGCCCTCAGCCGCACAGAGCAGCGCGATCTCGCGGCCGATGCCCCGGCCTGCGCCGGTGACGATGATGACCTTGTCCTGCAGTGATTTGCTCATGTGGGGTTACCTCTCGTTCGTGAACACGATCGTGCCTGATGCGGCGAACATGCCGCCAACGCCGTGGCACACCGAAATCTTCGCGCCAGGGACCTGCGCCGGCGCGATGCCGCGCATCTGGCGCACGCTCTCCTGGAGCGCGTACATGCCGTACATGCCGGAATGCATGTAGCTCAATCCGCCGCCATTGGTGTTGAGCGGAAGCTCAGCTCCCGGCCGCGTGTTGCCATCCGCGATGAATCTGCCCGTCTCCTCGTATGGCATGAAGCCGAGATCGCCGAGGCCGAACAACGGCAGATGTGCAAAAGCGTCGTAGATCATGAGGTGATCGACGTCCCTGTGCGCGATGCCGGCCTCCTTGAAGGCGAGCGGCCCTGCAGTCTTGAACGCACGCGAGGAGTTGAACGTCTCCATCTGGCTCACCATCGGCGTTTCCACGCTCTCGCCGGTGCCCATGATGTAGACGGGCTTGCGCGGAAAATCCTTGGCACGGTCGGCCGAGGTCAGGATCAGCGCGCCGCCGCCGTCAGTGACGAGGCAGCACTGCAGCAGGCGGAACGGATAGGCGATCATGCGCGAGTTGAGGACGTCGGCGACCGTGATCGGGTCCTTCATCGTCGCGCGCGGATTTCTCGCGGCCCATTCACGCTGCACCACCGCGACCGAGGCAAGCTGCTCATGGGTGATGCCGTAGGTCTTCATGAAACGCAGCACGGGGATCGGGAACATGCTGGGCGGCCCGTAGACACCGTAGGGGGCCTCGAACTGGCCCTGCAGGCTGTCGGCCGGGATCGAGCGTGGCGCCTTGCCGATCATCGACTTGCCGCTCTCGGCATGCGTGATCAGCACGGTCTTGCACAGGCCGGCCTCGATCGCCGCAGCCGCATGGCGAACGTGCAGCATGAAGGAGCAGCCGCCGACAGAAGTGCCGTCCACCCAGGTCGGCTTGATGCCGAGATAGTGGCAGACCTGCTGCGGCGTCTCGACGGCTGTGGCGAAACCGTCGATGTCCGACAGCTTCAACCCGGCATCGGCGACGGCGTTGAGCGCCGCGTCCGCGTGAAGCTGGAGCTGCGACATGTTGGGGATCACGCCGAGCTCGGTGGTCTCGGCCGCACCGACGACGGCAACCTGGTTCTTGCGCATGATCTAGCCCTTCGCCGGACGGAACACGGGGAGCGTGATCTTGTCGTCGAGCGCCTCGAAGGCGACCTCGAGCTTCATGTCGAGCTCGAGTGCCTCAGGCGTCTGCGGACAGTCGATGATGTTGCTCATCATGCGCGGCCCCTCGGCGAGCTCGACCACGGCGATCGCGTAAGGCGGCGTGAAGCCGGGTGCGGCGGGGCGATGGTTGATCACGTAGCTGTAGAGGAAACCCTTGCCGCTGGCCTGGAAGACGGAGACCTTGCGCCAAGCGCAGGACGGGCAGAACGGACGCGGCGGGAAATAGACATGCGCGCAGGCGTCGCAGCGTTGCAGGCGCAATTCGCCGGCTTTCGTGCCCTCCCAGAAATGCTGGGTTTCCGGCGTCGGTTTCGGTCGCGCGCGCTGCGGTTCGGCCATCTCGGCGGCTCCTCCCAAAGGCGAAAGCCTGATGCTCGCCCCGTTTCAATCTTGATGCGCCAATTGACTGTCGCGCGTCAACGGTCCAGCACTGAGATCTGCAAGCCATGTATTCCACCATGCGCACAATTGCGGTTGGCATGCTTGTGTGTCAGTAGGGCCGCACGGTACATTGATGCCGAGACAAGAAGAGATCGGGAGGATTCCATGTTGAGAACACTGGGCGTTGCGCTGATTGCAGGTCTGACCTTCGCTGCGCCGGCCCTTGCTGCGGACGCGCCGGCCGAGATCAAGATCGGCACGCTTTACGCGTCGAGCGGGCGCTATGCCTCCATCTCGATGCCTGTTCACTACGGACTGAAGCTGTGGGTCGACCAGAAGAACGCCGAGGGCGGCGTGTTTGTGAAGGCGTTCGACAAGAAGATCCCGATCAAGCTCGTTGCCTATGACGACCAGAGCAACACGGCGACCGCGGCCACGTTGTATAATCAGCTGATCACCCAGGATAAGGTTGATCTTCTGGTCGCCGATTCCGGCTCGGTGCTGACCGCGCCTGCGGTTGCGATTGCCCGCGACCACAAGATGTTCCTGTTCAATCAGACCGGCACCGGCGCCAGCTTCTTCTCCAAGGACAATCCGTACATCGCCTTGATGGCCGATCCGGTGTCGACCATCTGGCCGAAGCCCGTCGCCGATTTCGTTTCGCATGATGGGCCCGGCCTCGGCATCAAGAAGATCGCGATTCTCTACGCGACCAACGAGTTCACGGGCACGCAGGCGAATGCCTTCCGCAAATTCGTCAAGGACTCGGGCGCGCCGATCGAGATCGTCTACGATCAGGGCGTTCCGACCGAGACGACCAACTACACCGTCATCATCAACAACATCGCCAATACGAATCCGGATGCTGTGATTCACTTCGGCTATGCGCCGAACGACATCGCGTTCCTTCGCAACGTCCAGGACGTCGGCGTCAACTTCAAGATGCTGTTCTCTATCTATGCGGGTCTGGAGACGGAGCTGCTCGAAAAGAACGTCGGCGAGAAGGGTCTCGAGCACGTCTTCACCTACGTCCCGCCGCAGGAGCTGAAATATCCGGTGAACTTCGGGATGAACATGGACGAGTACAAGGCGGCCTGGGACAAGACATATACCGACGGCAAGGTCGAGTTCGGCTTCAACTCGGTCGCCGGATATACGACGGCTCTGGTGATCGAAAAGACCCTGTCGGTCGCGACCAGCCTCGATCAGCTGGAGCTGCGCAAAGCCGCCTTCAGCCTGTCCAATCAGCTGAAGACGCTGGACGGGACCTTCGCGCTCGACGAGATGGGCGGCCAGATCGGCGAACTCACGCCGCTCGGCCAGCTCGAGCTTGGCGATCACGGCCACATCAAGTTCATCTCGATCTATCCTCACGAGACGGCGACCGGAAAGCCGGTCTATCCGCGGCCATGACGGACAAACCTGCTGCGCGAAACCCGGGAGCCGGCTTGCGATGTTGACCTACGCGTTGGTCGCCGGCGTGCTGTTCGGGCTGTATTTCAGCCTGGTCGGTATGGGACTCAATCTCGTCTTCGGCGTCATGCGCATCGTCAATCTTGCGCATGGCGACGTGTTGATGCTCGGCGCCTTCGTGGCGCTGGGCGTCGTCACCCTGGCGGGGATAGACCCGCTGTTCGCGGTGCCGCTGGCATTCGTCTTGTTTCTGCTGGTCGGCACGCTGCTCTATTGGGTGCTGGTGCCGCGCCTGCAGGGATCCGCAAATCCGGAAATGCTGTCGATCATCCTGTTTTTCGGCCTCTCGCAGGTGGTCGAAGCCATCACCACGATTTTCGCAGGCACCAGCGAGCGCTCGATCCAGAGCCGGCTGCTCGGCACGGTTTTCTCGACCATCCAGGCGCAGCTGTTCGGCGGCAAGCCTGGGGCGAGCGGCCCCATTCGCATCCTCGGTCAGGGGTTTCCTGCGCCCTGGGTGATCGCGGCGGCAACCAGCCTGGTCGCGATCGGCCTTGTCTACGTTTATCTCTATCGCACGCGGCTCGGCACCTTGACGCGCGCCGTGATGTCGCGACGCGACGAGGCGCTGGCCTCGGGCATCGACGTCGATCGCGTCTCGGCCGCGGCCTTCGGAATCGGACTTGGGCTTGCTGCGGTTGCGGGCGTGTTTGCGCCGTTCATGTTCGGTTCGGTCACGCCGGCTTTCGGTGCTGACGCGACCGTGACGTCGTTTGCGATCGTCGTGCTGGGCTCGCTCGGCAATCCGCTCGGCACTGCGCTTGGTGGCGTCGTCTACGGCGTCTGCTACATGATGGTGCAGACCTATCTCAGCTCGTGGGCCGACCTTCTGCCCTACGTGCTGCTGATTCTGATCCTCTTGCTACGTCCGAGCGGCCTGCTTGGAAGGCGGGTGCGCGTTGCCTAGTGCCGTCAAGCATGTGCTGCTCATCCTGGTGCCGTTGATCGCCGCGTTCGCGATCCTGCCGGGCCTCTACCAGAATCATCTGCTGCTGTTCAATTTCGTCACGTTCCTGATCCTCGCGCAGGGCGTCAACATCATCTACGGCTTCACCGGCTATCTGCCCTTCGGCTACGTCGGCTTCTTCGGGGCCGGTGCTTACGGATTTGCGGTGCTGGTGATGCACTACCAGTCGCCGGCGATCGTGGCGGTGCTGGCGTCGGGGCTGGTCGCCGTCCTGCTCGGCCTCTTGCTGACGCCATTGCTGCGGCTGTCCGGTGCCTATTTCGCCATTGCCAATCTCGCTGCGTCACTGGCCGTGCTGCATCTTGTCGCCAATCCCGCATTGGAGGGCATCACCAAGGGGCCGTACGGCGTGTCGCTGACGGGCACGTTCAACCCGACATACGCCTACTATGCGGCCCTGGTCGTGCTGGCGCTGACGGTGGGCGGCGTCGTCTTCCTGAAGAACTCGAGCTTCGGGCTGGCACTGCAGGCCGTCCGCGAAGACGCGGTGAGCGCGTCGATGTCCGGGGTCAACGTCGTCAAGATGCGCATCGCCGCATGGCTCGCGTCGGCCCTGGTGGCGGGGCTCGCGGGCGGCATTTATGCCTGGTACGTCTCCGTGTTTTATCCCGACAACGTCTTCAGCGGCGATTTCAGCATCTTCGCGATCGTCTTCGCGCTGTTCGGCGGTGTTGCGACGATCTCCGGTCCGATCATCGGCGTCCTGATCCTGTACGGCGTCTACAACCTGATCGGGTTCACGACCCCGCAATATTTCCAGCTCATCTACGGTCTCCTCATCATGGGGTTGGTGTTGTTCCTGCCGGCGGGCCTGGTCTCGCTGGCGACGCGGAGGGGCTGGAATGTCCCCTGATACGAAACCCATTCTCAGCGTCCGCAAGCTGGTGAAACGCTTTGGCGGCTTCGTCGCACTCGACGGCTTGAGCTTTCATGCCGCGCCAGGTGAAGTGTTGGGGCTGGTCGGTCCGAACGGGTCGGGAAAGACTACGGCCATCAACGTGATATCAGGCCTCTACGCACCTGATGGCGGAGACGTCGTGTTCGACGACGTCTCCATCGGCGGCACTGCGTCCCACAAACTTGTCCATCGCGGTATCAACCGGACTTTCCAGGTGCCGAAGCCGTTCATGTCGCTGACCGTACGCGAGAACGTCAGGGTGGCCTTGGCCTACGGGCACATCGGAGGAACGCCGCCGGGGCTCGACGCGCTGCTTGACGAATATCGGCTGGCCGCCGTCGCGGATCGGCCGGCCGCCGATCTCAACAGCGCGCAGCAGAAGATGCTGGATCTGGTTCGCGCGTTGGCCACGCGACCACGCCTGCTGCTGCTCGACGAGCTCGCAGCCGGGCTCAATCCCGCCGAGCTCGACTGGATTGCCGAGCGGATCAAGCAGCTTGCCGCAAGCGGCATGTCGATCATCGTCGTCGAGCATCTGATGGGGTTCATCGAGCACATCACCGATCGGGTCATCGTTCTCAATGCCGGCAAGGAGATCTTCGAAGGCAAGCTCGCTGCGGCCGTGAAGGAACCGCAGGTGATCGAGGTGTTTTTGGGAGGCGAGCATGCCGCCTGACTCAACGCCTCTTCTTCACGCAGAAGGCGTCGATGCGGGCTACGGCACCATGCAGGTGCTGTGGGGCGTCGATCTCGATGTCAAAGCGGGCGAGACGGTGCTGCTGCTCGGCGCCAATGGTGCCGGCAAGACCACGTTCCTGAAATCGCTGGTCGGCCTGGTCGAGGCCCGTCACGGCAGCATCGCGCTGGCCGGGCAGAATATCGCGCATATGCGCTCCAGTGACCGCATGAAGCTCGGCATGACCTACATGTCGGAGCTCGCGGTGTTTCCCGACCTGTCGATCGAGGAGAATATCCTGGTCGGGGCTCAGGCGCTGGGACATGCCAATCCCCGCCGGCGACTCGACGAGCTCTACGGTCTGTTTCCTGTGCTGCGCGACAAGCGTCGCGACGCGGCCTCCAGCCTGTCGGGCGGACAGCGCAAGATGCTCGGGATCGCCAAGGCGCTCGCGGCCGAGCCGAAGCTTCTCGTCATGGACGAGCCCTCGGCCGGGCTGTCGCCCCTGTTCGTCAAGGAGGTCATCCGCATTCTGAACGGCCTGCAGGGGCGCGGCATCGCGCTTTTGATCGCCGAGCAGAATATCGGTTTCCTTGAGGTGGCAACGCGCGTATTTGTTCTGGAAGGCGGGCGCATTCGCTTCTCCGGCAGCGTTGCCGAGATGACCGACAACGAGGCGCTGCGGCGCGCCTATTTTGGATTGAAATAGCGCGGCGACGTTGTGGCCGCGCCCGACGCAGGCGAACCAGACATGCCGAATGCCCCGACCCTCGCTACATTGGCCGACGACCTCGAAAGCGGCCGTACCACCTCGCGCAAGCTGGTCGAGGCCTGCATCGCCAGGATCGCCGATCCGGCCGGCGAGGGGCAGCGCACCTTCATCCATGTCGACAAGGATGCTGCGCTCGCGACGGCCGATGCGATGGATGCCCTGCGCAAGGCCAAGGCCGCGCCGTCGCGCTATGCCGGTATCCCGGTCTCGATCAAGGATCTGTTCGACATCAAGGGCCAGGTGACCCGCGCCGGGTCCCGCGCGCTCGACGATTCCCCGCCGGCCGAGCAGGACGCCGCCACGGTGGCGCGGTTGCGCAAGGCCGGCTTCGTCGTGATCGGCCGCACCAACATGACCGAGTTCGCCTATTCCGGCATCGGCATCAATCCGCACTATGGCACACCCAAAGGCGCCTGGAACCGGGCCGAGGGCCACGTGCCCGGTGGCTCGTCCTCCGGCGCCGCCGTCTCCGTGCTGGATGGCATGGCGCACGGCGCGCTCGGCACCGACACCGGCGGCTCCTGCCGCATTCCCGCCGCCTATAACGGCATCGTCGGCTACAAGCCGACGCAGCGCCGCGTGCCGCTGGACGGTTCCGTGCCGCTGTCGTTCTCGCTCGACAGCATAGGACCCCTGGCGCGATCGGTCAGCTGCTGCGCCATTCTCGATGCGGTGCTCGCGAACGAGGCGATCACAGCGTTGAAGCCGCGCCCGGTGAAGGGAATGCGGCTGGCGGTGCCGACCACCATCGCGCTCGAGGATCTCGATTCAGCGGTTTCCGAGACGTTCGAGCGCGCGCTGAAGTCGCTCGCCGATCACGGCGCCATCATCGAGCGGATCGAGATGCCGGAGTTCCACGACATCGGCCCGATGAACGCCAAGGGCGGCTTTGCGGCCTCCGAAAGCTTCGCCTGGCATCGCTACCTCATCACCTCCAAGGGCGACGTCTACGACCCCCGCGTGTCCGTGCGCATCATGCGCGGCGAGGCGCAGAGCGCGGCCGACTACATCGATCTCCTCAACGAGCGCCGCTCGTTGATTGCGCGGGTCAACGCCCGCATCGCAGTCTTTGACGGGCTGGTGCTGCCGACCACCGCCAACACTCCGCCGAAGATCGCTGATCTCGCCGACGACAAGGCCTTCACCACCCAAAACATGCGCGCGCTGCGCAATTGCACCCTGATCAACATGATCGACGGCTGCGCCATCTCGCTGCCGGCGCATCGCGAGGGCGAGGTGCCCGTCGGCCTGATGCTTGCAGGCGCGGGTGGCTCCGATCGCCGCATCTTGGAGCTGGCTGCGGGCATGGAGGCCGTCATCCGTGTTTGACCTCACTTTCACCGTCGACGCAGAGGATACCACCACGCCGCTGACGCTGGCGATCGATCAGATGGTCATCGCCGGCTGGACCGGCCGCGATCCCGTTGCGCGCGACAAGCACATCGCCGAACTGCAGGAGATGGGTATCGCCCCGCCGGCCTCCACCCCGATCTACTACCGCGCCTCGGCGCGGCGGCTGACCCAGGAAGACAGCATCGAATGCACCGGCGGAAATTCTTCCGGCGAAGTCGAGTTCGTGCTGATCGGCTGGCAGGGCCGTATCTTCGTCGGGTGCGGCTCCGACCACACCGACCGCAAGGTCGAGGCCTACAGCGTGACTGTCTCCAAGCAGATGTGCGACAAGCCGATCGCCTCCACGCTGTGGGAGCTCGAAGACGTCATCGGCCATTGGGACAAGCTGATCCTGCGCTCCTACGCCACGATCAACGGCGTGCGCGTGCTCTACCAGGAGGGCACGCTGGACGCGATGCTGCCGGTCGCCGACCTGATCGCGCGAGGCTTCGAGGACGGAAAATTCCCCGACGGCTGCGCCATGTTCGGCGGCACCTTCGCCGCCAAGGGCGGCATCCGCCCGGCCGAGCGCTTCGATTTCGAGCTTGAGGATCCCGTGCTGAAGAGGACGATCAGGCATGGCTACGACGTGGTGACGCTGCCGGTGAGGGGCTGATCTCTCTCCGCCGTGGTGGCGCGCGCCGCAGCTCTCTCCTCCGTCATTGCGCGCGAAGCGATCCAGACCGGTTCCGCGGTGGGACTCCGGATTGCTTCGCTCCGCTCGCGATGACGGAGAGGGACTCATCGGAAATCGGGTGGCGGAGCGAACGTCCGGCTGCGAAGGTGATTGCCATGACAATGACCGCACGTAAATCAGCTCAACTTTCGCTTCCTGACCTCGCCTCCCATGTCGAGGCCCTCGACTGGCCCCAAATCGCCGCCGAACTCGATTCCCACGGCTGCGCCGTGTTGAAGGGCCTGCTCACGCCCGACCAGTGCCGCGCCATCTCCGCCCTCTATCCCGACGACGAGCACTTCCGCAGCCGCATCGTCATGGGGCGCCACGGTTTTGGCCGCGGAGAATACAAATACTTCTCCTATCCGCTGCCCGATATCATCGCCCAACTGCGCCCGGCGCTCTACGCTCATCTGCAAGGCGTCGCTAACAGCTGGAATGAGGCAATGGGGATCGACATCCGCTATCCCACGGCGCATGCGACCTTCCTGAAGCGCTGCCACGAGGCGGGGCAGCCGCGGCCGACGCCGCTGCTGCTGCAATACGAGGCTGGCGACTACAATTGCCTGCATCAGGATCTCTATGGCGAGCACGTGTTCCCGCTTCAGGTCGCGATTCTCCTGTCCGAGCCCGGCCGCGATTTCACCGGCGGCGAGTTCGTGCTGACCGAGCAGCGCCCGCGCATGCAGTCGCGCGCCGAGGTGGTTCCGCTGGCACAGGGCGATGCGGTTGCTTTCGCTGTGCATCACCGTCCGGTGCAGGGGACGCGCGGCACATATCGCGTTAATCTGCGCCATGGCGTCAGCCGGATCAGGTCCGGTCAGCGCCACACGCTGGGTGTGATCTTTCACGATGCCAAATGAGCGCCGCGATTGACGGCTGATCTGTTCGATAGCGTTGCCGAGGCCCAGCCGTCGCGCGAGGAATTCGCCGTCGGCGCCGTGCTGCTGCGCGGCTTCGTCAGGCCGATCGAAAGCGAGCTGATCGAAGCAGTGCGCGCCATCGTGGCGCAGTCGCCGTTCCGCCGCATGACGACGCCCGGCGGCTACCAGATGTCGGTCGCCATGACCAATTGCGGCGAGCGCGGCTGGATCACCGATCACACCGGCTATCGCTATGATCCCATCGATCCGCGCACCGGCGCGCCGTGGCCGGCGATGCCGCAAGTGCTGCGCGATCTCGCCCGCCGCGCCGCGGAGCAGGGTGGCTTCCAAAGCTTTGCGCCCGATGCCTGCCTGGTCAATCGCTACGAGCCCGGCACGCGGCTGTCGCTGCATCAGGACAAGGACGAGCTGGATTTCTCGGCACCGATCGTCTCGGTCTCGCTCGGCCTGCCCGCGACCTTCCTGTTCGGCGGCCTGGCGCGCGCCGACAAGCCGCGCCGTTTTCGGCTTGTTCATGGTGACGTCGTGGTCTGGGGCGGGCCTAGCAGGCTCGCCTTTCACGGCGTGGCGCCGCTCGCGGAGGGCGAGCACCCGCTGCTCGGGCGCATCAGGATCAATCTGACGTTCCGCCGGACGCGCTGATTTCCGGCTCCCGCGAGGGGAGAAGGGAAGAGTCCCGGAAAGCCGATGTCTCCGTCTACGGCTTCGGCGGGTGAATGAACGCCCACGGGCTGACTTCCGAATCTCTCGTCACCTCGACCGAGATCAGATAGGGGCCGCCATGCGCGAGCGCCTTCTCCATCGCCGCCTTGAACTGATCCGGCGCGGTGACGCGCGCGGAGGCGACACCAAAGGATTCCGCCAACTTCACGAAGTCGGGATTGACCAGATCCGACGCCACCACGCGGCCGTCGAAGCGTTCGCGCTGGTCGCGGCGGACATTGCCATAGGCGTTGTTGTTGAACACCAGCGTCACCACGCCGATGTTGAACTGCACGGCGGTGGCGAGTTCCTGCACGCCGAACATGAAGCCGCCATCGCCGGTGATCGCCACCACGGGCTTGTCAGGATTGGCGACCTTGGCGCCGAGCGCGGTCGGGAAGCCCGAGCCGAGCGTGCCCTGATAGCCCGAGGTGATGAAGGTACGCGGCTGGTAGATCGGAAAGCCGTACCAGGAGGCGAAGCCGAACTGGGACAATTCGTCTGTGACGATTGCGCTCGCCGGCAGCACCTCACGCAAAATGTTGAGATAAGCCATCTGCGGCTGGACGCGCTGGATCTCTGCCAGCGCGGCCGCACTGGCCTCGCGGATCGCGGCGCGGCGGCTCGACGCCTTGCTGTAGCCCGCCTTGCTGACGGCGGCGGCGAGATCGGCGGTTGCGGCCTTGGCGTCAGCGACGATCGCGGTGTTCGACGGGTAGCGCCGCATCTCGACGGGATCGATGTCGATGCGGATGCTCTTGAGGCCGTCGGGCTGGTATGGCCAGCGCGACATGGTCGGCAACTCCAGCCGCGTGCCGATGCCGATCATCAGGTCCGTCTTCGGCCACAGCTTGTAGGCGGCGGCCATGGTCAGGCCAAGCTCGTGCGCATTGGAGACGATGCCGCGGCCGCTGCGGAAGGCGACCACGGGTGCATCGATCATTTCGGCCAGCTCGAGGATTTCCTCGCGCGCCTCGATCGCGCCGCTGCCGACGAAGATCATCGGCGCCTTGCTGCCTTCGATGAGCGCGGCGGCCTGCTTGATCATGTCAGGGTCGGGTTGCGGCGCGGGCAGTGGCTCCAGCACCTGCGCTGCGGCGGTGTCGGCGCGCTGCGTAAAAATGTCCCAGGGCATCTCGACCGAGGCGGGGCCGCGCCGGCCTGAGGTCATCTCCTGGAAGGCTCGTGCCACGGTGGTCGGCGCGTTAGCCGGATGTTCGATACGGTCAGCCCATTTCACATAGCTGCGCAAGGTGGCGAGCTGATCCGGCATCTCGTGCAGATGGCCGCGCCCCTTGCCGAGAAATTGCGTCGGCACCTGGCCGGTGACGCACAGCACCGGCTCGTTGCAGCCGAAGGCGGTGAGCAGCGCCGCGCTCGCATTGAGCACGCCGGGGCCGGGCACCACGCTGAATACGCCTGGCTTGCCGCTCGAACGGGCATAGCCGAACGCCATGTAGCCGCAGGCCTGCTCGTGCCGCGCGCCGATGACCTTGAGCCGGGCTTGGTGGAAGGCGTCGAACAGGCCGTAGACCTGTGCGCCGGGCAGGCCGAACACGGTGTCGACACCGTGGGCGACGAGCCCGCTTACGATCGCTTCGCCGCCGGTGAGGGTGGTCATTGCATCATTCCAATCTTGTTCAGGCTTCGTCGACGACACCGTTGCGCAAGATGCCGATGCCTTCCGCTGCGACCTCGATCACATCTCCGGGCTTCAGATAGCGCGGCGGATCGAACCGCGCACCGGCGCCGGTCGGCGTGCCCGTGACGATGATGTCGCCGGGCACGAGCGTCGCGAAGGTCGAGATATAGCTGATGAGATAGCGGAACGGAAACATCAGCCGGCTGGTGCGGTCGTCCTGCCTCAGTTCGCCGTTGACATGCGTGGTCAGGCGGATATCGGCAAGCTGGGCTTCCCTGGTGTAAGGCACCAGCCATGGCCCGAGGCTGCCGCTGGAATCGAAATTCTTGCCCTGCGTGACGTTGAATTTGGCGTGGCGCAGCCAGTCGCGCACCGAGCCTTCGTTGCAGAGCGTCAGTGCGGCGATGTGATCGAGCGCGGCGCTTTCCTTGATGTGCCGGCCCTCCTTGCCGATCACCAGCACGATCTCGCCCTCGTAGTCGAGCTGCGCCGAAGCGTGCGGACGCACCAGTGGCGTGTCGTGGCCGACGAAGGAGCGTGGCCCCCGCATGAACATGCTCGGATATTTCGGCGCGTCCTGGCCGTCCTTGTACTCGGCATTGCGGTCAGGATAGTTGACGCCGATGCAGATGATCTTTTCCGGTGCGGGCACCGGCGGCAGCCAGGTGATCTCGCTGAGCGCGTGAACCGGCGTGCGGCCGGCGGCTTCCTCGGCAAGGCTCACCAGCTTGCCGGCCGCGATGATCTCGCGCAGCGTCGGATAGTCTTTCGCATAGCGCGCCGAGAGATCGACAATGCCGCCCTCCAAGACGGCGCCGTAACGGGTTTCACCCTTGACCGAGTAGGTGGCGAGGCGAGGGAGTTTCATGGCTCAATCCGCCACCAGCACGTCGGCCACGAATTTCGGCTCGCGCACGGCCTGGCCCGGGAACGGCGAGCCCTGCTCGAACCAGGAGCGCGGCGCCGGCGCGCCCCACAGCGTCTGGCGGCGCGGATCGCGCAGCGACCAGCGCAGCGGTTCGTGGTCGTGATCTCCGGTAAAGTAATCGCTGGTGTAGAGCTCCAGCCGATGTCCATCAGGATCGCGGACGTAAAGGAAGAATGCGTTCGAGATGCCGTGACGGCCGGGGCCGCGCTCGATGTTCTTGACGAAACCTGCGGAGGCCATGACGTCGCAGAGATGAATGATGTTCATCGCTGTCGGCGTCCAGTAGGCGAAATGATGCAGCCGCGGGCCCTTGCCGTTGGTGATCGCAAAATCGTGGACATTGCCCTTGCGATGCATCCAGGCCGCCGCGATGCGGCCATTCGGTCCGTCCTCTTCGGCGTATTCGGTGAGGCGGAAGCCGAGCCGCGCGTAGAACTCGACGGTGTCCTGCACCTCGGCCGCAAACACGTTGAAATGATCGAGCCGCTGCGGGTGGCATCCCCGGTAGAGATCGAAGCGGCGCAGCAGATGCGGTCGGCGCTCCATCGCCGCATAGAGCTCGATCTCGAAGCCGAAGGGGTCGGTGAATTGCAGCGTGCGGCCCTGGAACGGCTGATCGACGAAAGCGTAGCCAAGACCGTTCTCGGAGAGAAACTTTGCCGCCTTGTCGAGATCGCCGTCATTGCCGACCTTGAAGCCGAGCCGGTTACAGGCCGGCACCGCCGCCTTGCGCAGCACCAGCGAGTGGTGCTGATGCTCTTCGGCCGCGCGCAGGTAAACGACGTCATCGTCGGAATCCTCGACATGCAGGCCGACGACCGTCTCGTAGAACGCGCGGCTCAACTTCAGGTCGGTGACGCCGAGCACGACGTGGCTGGAGCGGATGATGTTGAACGGCGGCTCGAAGATATGTTGCGGTACGGGCATTTGCGTTTCCCCTCGGAACGACGAGCGTCAGAGTCCCAGTTTCTGGATCTTGTGCGTGCCCCGCGCCAGCGAGACATGCTTGGTCTCCATGTAGAAGTCGAACGAGTAGTCGCCGCCGTCGCGGCCGATGCCCGAGGCCTTCATGCCGCCGAACGGCGTCGGCAGATGGCGGACGTTTTCCGAGTTCAGCCAGATCATGCCGGCCTCCAGCGCGTCGGCGACGCGCAGCGCGCGGCCGACATTGTCGGTCCAGACATAGCCGGTGAGACCATAACGAATGTCGTTGGCGATCTCGATCGCTTCTGCTTCGTCCTTGAAGGGCAGCACGGTCAGGAAGGGGCCGAACACCTCCTCCTGTGCCACGCGCATCTTGCCGTGCGCACCTGTGACCAGCGTCGGCTCGACATAGTGGCCGCCGCCCGGGCCGTCATAGGCCTTGCCGCCGACCGCGATGGTGGCGCCATCCTGGCGCGCGACGTCGAAGTAGGAGCAGACCTTTGCCAGATGCCTCTCGTGGATCAAGGGTCCGATCTCGGTCGCGGGATCCAGGGGATGGCCGACCTTCAGCGCCTTTACGCGCGCCGTCAGCTTCGCCACGAATTTTTCGGCGATGGTCTGCTGGACCAGCAGCCGGCTCGAGGAGGTGCAGCGCTCGCCATTGAGCGAGTAGATCATGAACACGACGGCATCGAGCGCGCGGTCGAGATCGGCATCGTCGAACACGATCACCGGGTTCTTGCCGCCGAGCTCGAAATGAACGCGTTTCAGGGTCGGCGCGCCCTGGACCATGATGGCGGAGCCCGTCGCGCTCTCGCCGACGAAGCCGATCGCCTTGATGGCGGGATGTTCGGTCAGCGCCTTGCCGGCTTCTTCGCCGAAGCCGTGCACGGTGTTGAGCACACCGTCGGGCACGCCGGCGTCCTTGGCGAGCTTTGCCAGAACAGCGGCCGTCACGGGCGACCATTCGGCCGGCTTGTGCACCACCGTGCAGCCGGCTGCGAGCGCGGGAGCGATCTTCCAGGTTGAGAGCATGAACGGCGTGTTCCAGGGCGTGATCACGCCGACCGGGCCGATCGGGACGCGCGTCGAGATGTTCCAATGCTCGTCGCTCGGCGTACTGAGGCCATCGCGCGCCTCGGCGCATTTGTCGGCGAAGAAGCGGAAATTCTCGGCCGCCCGAATCGCGGCCTTGGCCATGAAGCGATAGGCCTGCCCGGTGTCGATGCATTCGAGCACGGCGATGTCTTCGGCGTTGTCCTCGATCGCGTCCGCGACGCGATGCAGCAGCTTCTTCCGCATCGCGGGGCCCATGTCCCGCCAGGATTTGAACGCGAGCGCGGCGGCGGTGGCCGCGCGATCGATATCCTCGGCGTTGCCCCGGGCGACGCTCGCGAGCGTTGCACCATCCACCGGCGATTTCGTCTCGAACCTCTCGCCCGAGATCGAAGGGACGATCTTGCCGTCGATCATGTGATCGATCCCGTCCGCCTGCAGCTTCTTCAGCAGCGGCGCTGCGCGGTCGCGATTGGCCTGGAACATGTCGGCTTTGGGTGTTGGCTTATCCATGGGCTGTCTCCACTTTCAGGGCGTCGTGGATGTTGTTGCGCTTCCAGCTGGTGTCCTTGTCGTTGATCTGCATGTCGAACGACAGGGCGAACTTGCCGGCGGTGAAGACAGGATCAAGATGCTTCGAGAGCGCCTGGAAGACGTGCTCCCCCGCTTTCTGGCGGGTCGGAAGATCGCGCCCCTCGCCGATGCGCAGCACCATGTCCAGGAAACCGTAGTCCTGCCCGGCGTCGGCGATCGCATAATGCTCGCATTTGATGGCGCGGACGCGGATGCCGCCGAGCGGGAAGATGCCCGTCTCGACCGCGGCCTTGCGCACGACTTCGCAGACGGCGCCGATGTCGAGGCGGCTGTCGAGATTGGCCGAATATTCGATCGTGAAATGCGGCATGGCGGTTTCATTCCCCGTGTCGTCTTATTGCTTTCTAAGCGAAGTAGCAGCTGACCGAGCCGTAGGCGCCATAATCGGCTTGAATTGTGTCGCCCCTGCGGGTCTCGATCGGACGGATGAAGGAGCCGGCGAGCACGATCTGGCCGGGCTCCAGCGCAAGCCCGAGCGGCGCGATCTTGTTCGCGAGCCAGGCCACCGATGTGGCGGGATGGTTGAGCACGCCGGCCGCAAGGCCGGTCTCTTCCAGCTGACCGTTCTTGAAGCAGAGCGCACCGATCCAGCGCAGATCCGCCTGCAGCGGCCCGATCGGCCGGCCGCCGAGCACGATGCCGGCATTCGCGGCATTGTCTGCGATGGTATCATGGATCTTGCGCGTGGCTTTGGTGTCGGGGTCGACGCGCTCGATGCGCGTGTCCAGGATCTCGAGCGCCGGCACCACGAAGTCGGTGGCGTTGAGCACATCGAACATGGTGCAATCGGGTCCTTCGAGCCGCTTGCTCATGACGAAGGCAAGCTCAGCCTCGACGCGGGTGGCGATGAAGCGCTCGCTCGGGACGAGGCCGCCATCGGCGAAGAACATGTCGTCGAGCAGCACGCCGGAGTCAGGCTCGTTGATGTCAAGCGCGCTCTGCATCGCCTTCGAGGTCAGGCCGATCTTGTGGCCTTTGACGCGGCGTCCCTCGGCAACCTTGATATCGACCCACGCCTTCTGAATCGCGTAGGCATCGGCGATGGTAATGTCAGGGAAGTCCTGCGAGAGCTGCCGGATCTGCACGCGGGTCTTTTCCGCCTGGTGCAGACGGTTCGCGGAAGCCTGGATATCGTCTTTGGAAAGCGCCATTGATGATCGACCTATGTCGCGGTGCCGGGAGATGCTTAACATGTTAAGTGAATGGGTCAAACACAATTCGAACTTTGCTGCACTGCAAACGTTTCGCGGTCTGAAAGGGCGTCATGGTGAAAAGACCCGCTGACCCCGCCAACGGCGACGCATCTGCGGCGCGACAAGTGCCGATGCGCGATTTCTCGCGCTCGCTGCCGATGTCCTTGCTCAGGGCACGCGAAGCGGTGATGCGGCAATTTCGTCCCAATCTGCGCGAGCACGGTCTGACCGAGCAGCAGTGGCGCATCCTGCGCGCGCTTGCCGCCATCGAGGCCGCCGAGGTGACGGAACTTGCGCGTACCGCGTTTCTCCTCGGGCCGAGCCTGTCGCGGATCCTGCGCGATCTCGAGGCGCGCAATCTGATCGAGCGCAGGACGGCAAAGACGGATCAGCGCCGCAGCATGGTCTCGATCTCCAGGGAAGGCGTCAAGCTGATGGCGTCGGTCGCGCCGTCCTCCGAGGCGATCTATGCCGAAATCACGCAGCGTTTTGGCGCGCGCAAGCTCGCCGAGTTGCAGGAGATGCTTGGAGAGCTCGAAGAAAGTCTGGCGGGACTAGGCGGCGACGGGACTGGTGCCGAGGAGTGAAAGCGCATACGCGCGGCCGGGCGACGCCAGCCAAGGACATCGCCGGTGTTTTTCGGTCAAAGGCGCTGATTCCCCGCAATCCCGAGTGGAAAAAACCCCGATAGACCGCACCAGGGCAGCATTCTCTTGCCGGACGGCACCGGGGCGGCGATAGTGACCGCACCTCGCGGGGCCGTCAGCTAAAGCGCGACCGCATAGGTCTTGCGTCATTGCGAGCGTAGCGCGGCGGCCCGGTTCGCGGTAACAGCGAGATCGTGCTGTGGCGGCGCCCAGTGCGGGACGAAGGTCCAATAACACCGTCCAAGAACACGGTCCCAAACGAACGAAGAAGGAAGGCAACGTGGCGAATAAGGTCAAGGAAATCTGGAAGTCGGGCAAGGCCGTCGTCAATGCGTGGCTGGCTATACCCTCCGGCTTCTCGGCTGAGATGATCGCGCAATGCGGCTTCGACAGCGTCACGGTCGACATGCAGCATGGCGTGCAGGATTATCTGTCGATGGTGCAGTGCTTCCAGGCCATGGACAAGCATCCCGTGACCCCGATGGTCCGCGTGCCCTGGAACGAGCCCGGCATCATCGGCAAGGTTCTCGACGGCGGCGCCTATGGCGTGATCTGCCCGATGGTCAACACGGCGCAGGAAGCCAGGAACCTCGTTTCCTATTCCAAATATCCGCCGCAGGGCGTCCGCTCAAACGGCCCGATCCGCGCCGGCATGTACGGCACCGCAGGCTCTTATCAGAAGACCGCGAACGCCGACACCATCCTGCTGCCGATGATGGAGACGAAGACGGCTGTCGAGAACATGGAAGCGATCTTCGACGTCGAGGGCATCGACGGCGTCTATATCGGGCCGTCCGATCTCGGTTTCTCCTACGGCCTCGAGCCGAAGCTCGATCGCACCGAGCCCGAGATCCTCGCGATCTACGAGAAGATCATTAGGGAGTGCGGCAAGCGCGGCCTCAATGCGGGCATCCATTGCAGCGGCGCCGAAGGTGCTGCGCGAGCCATCAACATGGGTTTCAAGCTGGTGACGCTCTCGAACGAGGTTGGCCTGATGACCACCTACGCCAAGATGCAGGTCAACGCGACCCGCAAGGATTCGGCCGGCAAGGCCTAGGAAACTTGCGAATGGCGAATGGGGAGTAGCGAATAGCGCTACTCCCCTTTTCCATTCGGAACTCGCCACTCACTATTCGCCCAAGGAGACTCCCATGACCATCAGCCCCGTCATCCGCCTCCATCCCGATGATGGCGTGCTGATTGCGCGCGCGAGCCTGCCGCCGGGGACGGTCGTCGCCGACGGCGTGACCACTGTCGAGCGCATTCCCTCCGGCCACAAGGTTGCGATCAAGCCGTTCGCCGTCGGCGAGCCTGTCATCCGCTACGGCCAGATCATCGGCTTTGCGACCGCGCCCATCGCGCCGGGCCAGCACGTGCATGTGCAGAACATCGGCATGGGCGATTTCGCCAAGGACTATGCCTATTGCGCCGACGTCAAGCCGACGCCGAACTTCGACCTGCCGGCGACCTTCGAGGGCATCCGCCGTCCTGACGGCCGCGTCGCCACGCGCAATTACATCGGCATCCTCACCTCCGTGAATTGCAGCGCGCACGTCGCGGGCCTCGTCGCCGACGTCTTCAAGAAGAATCCCTTCACCGGCGACAATCCGCTGGCCGAATTCCCCAACGTCGACGGCGTGGTCGCGCTGACCCACAAGACCGGCTGCGGCATGACGCAGAACGAGCCGCTCGCGCTGCTCCGCCGCACGCTCGGCGGCTATGCGCGGCACGTCAATTTCTCCCACGTCATCGTGCTCGGCCTCGGTTGCGAGGTGAACCAGATCGGCGGGCTGATGGAAGAGCAGAAGCTCGCCGGCCGCCTGCGCGCGATGGACATCCAGGAGGTCGGCGGCACCCGCAAGACGGTGGAAGCCGGCATCGCCTTCGTGCGCGAGGCGCTCGCCGACTCCAATAAGGTGAAGCGCGAGCCCGTGCCGGTGAGCGAGCTCACCGTGGCGCTGCAATGCGGCGGTTCGGACGGTTATTCCGGCGTGTCGGCCAATCCGGCGCTGGGTGCGGCGAGCGATCTCATCGTGCGTCACGGCGGTACCGTCATTCTGTCGGAAACGCCGGAGACCTACGGCGCCGAGCATCTCTTGACGCGCCGCGCGGTCAGCCGCGAGGTCGGCGAGAAGCTCGTCGATCTGATGCGCTGGTGGGACGAATACACTGAGCGCGAAGGCGCCGAGATGAACGCCAATCCGAGCCCCGGCAACAAGGCCGGCGGTCTCACCACCATCCTGGAGAAGTCGCTCGGCGCGATGGCGAAGGCGGGCACCACCAATCTCGTCGACGTGCTGCGCTACGCCGAGCCGGTGACGAAGCGCGGCTTCGTGTTCATGGACACGCCCGGCTACGATCCGGTCGCCGCAACCGGCCAGGTCGCCGGCGGCGCCAATCTCGTCTGCTTCACCACCGGCCGCGGCAGCGTGTTCGGCTGCAAGCCGGCGCCCTCGATCAAGCTTGCCACCAACACGCCCATGTACAAGCGCATGGAAGAGGACATGGACGTCAATTGCGGCACCATCCTCGAGGGCGAGGAGACCGTCCAGGAGTGCGGCCAGCGCATCTTCGATCTCATCCTGAAGACCGCCTCGGGACAGCGGACCAAGAGCGAAAGCTTCGATTTCGGCGGCGCCGAGTTCGCGCCCTGGGTGTTAGGGGCGACCATGTGAGAGGGGCGAATGGCCAACAGGGAGTAGCGAATAGAGCAAGTCTTCGGCAATTCGCCGTGCGCTACTCACCACTCGCCCGTGCCGTAGGCACGCACTGCCCGTTGTTAGTGCTTGATCGAGGTCACATCAGGTGTTCTGCTCAAAAAAGCTGCTGGAGCACCGCACCCCGTGTCGATCTACGTCGCACTGCATCACGTCACGCACTACAAATACGACCGCCCGATCGATCTGGGACCGCAAACCATACGCCTGCGGCCGGCGCCGCACACGCGGACGCCAATCCTGAGCTATTCGCTCAAGGTCACGCCATCAAATCATTTCGTGAACTGGCAGCAGGATCCGCAAGGTAACTGGCTCGCCCGCTACGTCTTCCCGGAAAAGACCACCGAGCTGAAATTCGAGGTCGACTTCACGGCGCAGATGACGACGGTCAATCCGTTCGATTTCTTCGTCGAGCCCTACGCCGACAGCTTTCCGTTCGAATATCCCCGGGATCTCAAGAGCGAGCTGGCGCCGTATCTCGAGACCATCAAGCCCGATCCAGCGTTCGCCAAATATCTGGCCTCGATTCCGCGCGAGGCGCCGAACACGGTCAACTTCCTGGTCGAGCTCAATCGCGAACTGCAGAAGAAGATCAACTACATCATCCGCATGGAGCCTGGCGTGCAGACGCCGGAGGAGACGCTGACCTCCTGCGCCGGATCATGCCGCGACTCCGCCTGGCTGTTGATCCAGACCTTCCGTCATCTCGGTCTCGCCGCCCGTTTCGTCTCCGGCTATCTGGTCCAGATCCGCCCCGACATCGACCCGATCGAGGGACCGCCCGAGGTCGAGAACGACTTCACCGATCTGCACGCCTGGGCCGAGGTTTACCTGCCGGGCGCGGGCTGGATCGGCTTCGATGCGACATCAGGCATGTTGGCAGGCGAGGGGCACATCCCCGTTGCCGCCACGCCGCATTATCGCTCTGCCGCGCCAATCTCCGGCGCTGCCAGTTTTGCCGAAGTCGAGTTCGCCTTCGACATGAGCGTGCGACGTATCCGCGAGGCGCCGCGCATCACAAAACCGTTCTCCGACGAGTCGTGGGCGCGACTCAACGATCTCGGCGAGCAGGTCGATGGCGATCTCGCGGCGCAAGACGTGCGGCTCACCATGGGCGGCGAGCCGACTTTCGTGTCCGTGGATGATCTCGAAGCGGCGGAATGGAACACGGAAGCTGTGGGCCCGACCAAGCGCGCCCTTGGCGACGAACTGATCCGCCGCCTGCGCACGCGCTTTGCGCCGGGCGGTCTGCTGCATTACGGGCAGGGCAAGTGGTATCCGGGCGAGAGCCTGCCGCGCTGGGCCTTCGGCCTCTACTGGCGCAAGGACGGCGCGCCGATCTGGAAGAATGCCGACCTGATCGCGAAGATCGAAAATCCCAGGCGGGCCCAGACCGAGGACGCCGAGGATTTCATGGAAGGTATGGCCGCGCGTCTGGGGCTCGATCCCGGCTACATCATCCCAGCCTACGAGGACACGGTCTACTGGCTTCAGAAGGAAGCCGAGCTTCCGCTCAACGTCGATCCCTCCAACTCGCAATTGTCCGATCCCGAAGCGCGTGCGCGCATGGCGCGGGTGTTCAATCAGGGCCTCCGCGCGCCACGCGGCTTCGTGCTGCCCGTGCAGCGCTGGAATGCGCCGCCGCGCTGGCGCAGCGAGCGCTGGCAACTCCGGCGCGGTCACCTGTTCCTGTCGCCGGGCGATTCCCCGCTCGGTCTGCGCCTGCCGATCGGCTCGCTCGGCTACGTGCCGCCCAATCAATATCCCTATGTCGTCGAGCAGGACCCGATGGAGGCGCGCGGCAAGCTTCCGGTGTTCACGCTCCCCGAGCGCCCGAAAGCGCCGCCGCGGGTCGCGCCCGAGCAGCTCAACACGTCGATTCCCGTCCGGACCGCGCTGTCCATCGAGGTTCGCGACGGCGTGATCTGCGCGTTCATGCCACCGGTCGAGCGCATCGAGGATTATCTCGAACTGGTCGCGGCGGTCGAGGCCACCGCCGAGGAGATGCGGCTCCAGGTCCATGTCGAAGGCTATGCCCCGCCATTCGATCCGCGCATCGAGGTGATCAAGGTGACGCCCGACCCTGGTGTCATCGAGGTCAACATCCAGCCGGCGCAGTGCTGGCGCGAGGCGGTCGAGATCACCTCCGGCCTCTACGAGGACGCCGGCAAGGTGCGTCTCGGCGCCAATCGCTTCCTCGTCGACGGCCGCCATACCGGCACCGGCGGCGGCAATCACGTCGTGATCGGCGGCTCGAGCCCGCAGGATTCGCCGTTCCTGCGCCGCCCCGATCTGCTGAAGAGCCTCGTGCTGTACTGGCAGCGGCATCCGTCGCTGTCCTATTTCTTCTCCGGCCTCTTCATCGGCCCGACCAGCCAGGCGCCGCGCATCGACGAAGCTCGCCATGACAGCATCTACGAGCTCGAGATCGCGCTCTCGCATGTGCCGCCGCCGGGCCATCAGGCGCCGCTATGGCTGGTGGACCGGCTGTTCCGGCATCTGCTCGTCGACATCACCGGTAACACCCATCGCGCCGAGATCTGCATCGACAAGCTCTATTCGCCTGACGGTCCCACCGGGCGGCTCGGCCTCGTCGAATTCCGCGCGCTCGAAATGCCGCCGGACCCGCGCATGTCACTGGCGCAGCAACTCTTGATCCGCGCGCTGATCGCAAAATTCTGGCGCGAGCCGCAACAAGGCAAGTTCGTGCGCTGGGGCACCGCGCTGCATGATCGCTTCATGTTGCCACATTTCATCTGGGAAGATTTCCAGAACGTGCTCTCCGAACTCAAGACATCAGGTTATCCGTTCGAGCCGGAATGGTATCTGGCCCAGCTCGAATTTCGCTTTCCCGCCTTTGGCCGCATCCACCATGGTGGCGTGACGCTGGAATTGCGCCAGGCCCTGGAGCCCTGGCATGTGCTCGGCGAGGAAGGGGCGGCCGGCGGCACCGTGCGCTACGTCGATAGCTCGGTCGAGCGGCTTCAGGTCAAGGCGGAGGGTTTTGTGGAGGGCCGCCACGTCGTGGCCTGCAACGGCCGCCGCCTGCCGATGACCTCGACCGGCCGCTCAGGCGAAGCCGTGGCGGGCGTCCGCTTCAAGGCCTGGCAGCCGGCCTCCGGCCTGCATCCGACCATCCCGGTCCACGCGCCCCTGACGTTCGACCTGATCGACACCTGGAACGGCCGCTCGCTCGGCGGCTGCGTCTACCACGTTGCCCATCCCGGCGGTCGCAACTACGACACCAAGCCCGTCAACACGTACGAGGCCGAGGCGCGGCGGCTGGCGCGCTTCCAGGACCACGGCCATACGCCCGGCCCGATGCAGCCGCCGCCCGAGGAACGCACAAATGAATTTCCGCTGACCCTCGACTTGCGGACACCGCTCCTGCAATGAGTATGGGGGTGGGGCAGGGAGAGGCGCATGGGCGAGGGCGCGGCCGAACAGGACAAGGCGGGTCAGGCACAAGGACAGCGTGAAGGCCAGCGCCGCCTTGCGCAGTGGGTCCGCGATTACAGCCGCCTGCCCGGCATTCCCGACGAATTTCTCGGGCCTGACGGCGCCCCGCGCGCGGTCTGGAGCCGGTTCTTCGATGCTTTCGGCACGCTCGCGCCCGACGAGGTCGAGCGGCGCTTCGGCATGGCCGATCGTCACCTGCGGGAGGCGGGCGTCACCTACCGCGCGCCAGGCGACAGCGCCGACCGGCCCTGGGCGATCAGCCATCTGCCCCTGCTGATTGACGAAGCCGACTGGACGCAGCTCTCTGCCGGCATCACCCAGCGGGCCGAGCTCTTGGAGCTCGTGCTGCGCGACATCTATGGAGAGGGGCGGCTGGTGGCGGAAGGCGCGCTGCCCGCGGGCGCGATCGCCGGCAGCCCCGAATTCCTCCGGCCCGTCTGCGGCGTGCCGCCGCCCGGCGGGCGTTATCTCTCGCTCTATGCCGCCGATGTCGGCCGCGGCCCTGATGGCCGCTGGTGGGTGCTCGGCGATCGCACGCAGGCGCCGTCAGGCGCGGGCTACGCGCTGGAGAACCGCCTGGTTCTCTCGCGCGCCTTCTCCGATCTCTACCAGTCGATGAACGTGCCGCGCGTCGCGCCGTTCTTCGAGGCGTTTCGCGATTCACTTCGCGCGCGCGCGGATCGCGACGAGCCGCGCATCGGCGTGCTCACGCCCGGCAGTTTCAGCGAGACCTATTTCGAGCACGCGACGTTGGCGCGCTATCTCGGCTTCCTGCTGGTCGAGGGTGACGATCTCGCCGTGAGCGACAATCGCATCCACATCCGTACCGTCGCAGGGTTGAAGCGGCTCGACGTCCTCCTTCGCCGCGTCGACTCCAATTCGCTCGATCCGCTCGAGCTCGATGCCTCCTCGCATCTCGGCGTGCCCGGCCTGATCGACGTGCTGCGCAAGGACGGCGTCGTCGTCGCCAACATGCCGGGCTCGGGCGTCCTGGAGGCGAGGGCGCTGCTCGGCTTCCTGCCGGCGCTCAGCCGTCGCCTGCTCGGCGAAGAGCTGAAGATGCCGCACATCGCGACCTGGTGGTGCGGCCAGAAATCGGCGCGCGACGAGGTGTTGTCCCGGCTCGACGAGGTCGCGATCGAAGGCGCTTATCGGCGCGGCGTGCCCGGCTTCGATACGAGCGGCCCGGTGCTGGCGAGCGAGCTCGACGCGGCCGGACACCGGCGCCTGATCGATGCCATCAGCGCGCGCGGTATGGATTATGTCGGCCAGGAGGTGGTGCGGCTCTCCACCATGCCGATCTGGGAGCAGGGTCAGCTCACGCCACGCCCCTTCGTGCTGCGCGTGTTTGCCGCCGCGACGCCCGACGGCTGGGCGATCATGCCCGGCGGTTTCTGCCGGATCGCCGAGCGGCCGGATGCACGTGCGGTGTCGATGGGCGACGGCGCGCGCGCTGCCGACGTCTGGGTGGTCTCGGACAAGAAGGTGGCGACCGCGTCCCTGCTGCCGGCGACCGACAAGGTGCGCATCCGCCGGATCGCCGGCGTGTTGCCGAGCCGGGCCGCCGACAATCTGTTCTGGCTCGGCCGCTATCTCGAGCGTGCGGAGGCAACCTTGCGTCTCGTGCGCGCCCTGGGCTCGCCGAGCGGCCCCAACAAGGGCACCTCCGCCTCGCTGCAATCGGCCGAGCGCATCCAGCGCCTGCTGGTGACCTGGGGCGCGATCTCGCAGACCTCGCGCGCCGCACCGGGGCGGATCGTCGCCGAAGCGTTGCAGAGCGAGGCGCGGTTCGGCTCGGCACTGTCGCTGGTACGCGCGGCATTGCGCACGGCGACCTCCTTGCGCGAGCGGCTGTCGCCCGATGCCTGGCAGGTCATCACCGAGATGGCCGAGCGCCTTGCCTACGAGGTCGAGGACGACGACAGCGTGCTGAGCGCGGCCGAGTTGACCTTGCAGGAGCTTGCGAGCTTCGCGGGCCTCGCACAGGAGAACATGAACCGCGCCGCCGGTTGGCGCTTCCTCGATATCGGCCGCCGCACCGAGCGCGCCATCAACACCACGCGTTTTGCCCGGCAGTTTGCTTATGACGAGGCCTGCGACGAGGATCTCGACATCCTGCTGACACTGGTGGATTCCCAGATCACCTATCGCTCGCGCTATTTGCTGGCGCCCATCCTGGCGCCGGTTCGCGACCTCGCGGTGCTCGACAGCTACAATCCGCGCTCGGTCGCATTCCAGGTCGCGACCCTGAACGAGCACATCGCGGCATTGCCGAGCCTGAAGGAGCACGGTCTGATCGAAAAGCCGCAGCGGCTCGCGGTGGCGGTGCAGGCGATGCTGGCCACTGCCGAGGCCGAGAAGCTCGAGGCCAAGACGCTGTTCGCGCTGGAGCAGGATCTACTCAGCCTCGCCGAGGCGATCGGGCTGCATTATTTCCCGCACGGCCCTAATGCGAGCCGGCCGGAAAAGCTGACGGGGCTGGCGTGATCTACGACATCAGGCATGTCACCACTTACGAGTATGAGAGCCCGGTCAGCTTCGCGCGCTGCACGCTGCGGCTCGAGCCGAAGAGCGGTCACGGTCAGGACTTGATCTCGTACAAGCTCGAGATCCGTCCGCGTCCGTCCGAGCGCCATGTCCGCCGCGACTTCTTCGGCTCGCTGACGGAGAGCGTGGTGATCGAGGCTGCGCATCGCAATTTGCGCATCGATTCACGTTCTCGTGTCTGCGTTGCGCGCAAGCCGCCGGCGCGCGATGCCGTCAGCCCGTCCTGGGAGAGCATCCGGGACGTCGCGTTTGAGGCGACCAGCCTCGGGCCGGCCTCGCCGGTCGGCTATGTCTTTGCGAGCCCGCTGGTGCCGGTGCTGCGTCCCGTCAGTGCCTATGCCGCCGAGAGCTTTGCGCCCGGTGTCGGCATCCTCGTCGGCGCCGTCAATCTCATGCATCGGATCCGCACGGAGTTTCGCTACGACCCCAAGGCCACGGTGATCTCGACGCCGCTCCACGAAGTGTTCGACAAGCGTCACGGCGTCTGCCAGGATTTTGCGCACGTCATGATCGCAGGACTTCGCGGGCTCGGCCTGCCGGCGGCCTATGTCAGCGGCTATCTGCGCACCATTCCGCCGCCGGGCCAGCCGCGTTTGCAGGGCGCCGACGCGACCCATGCCTGGGTGTCGCTGTGGTGCGGCGCCGATCTCGGCTGGATCGATTTCGATCCGACCAACGATCTCCTGGTCGCCAATGACCACATCACGCTGGCGGTCGGCCGGGACTTCTCCGATGTGTCGCCGGTCGACGGCATCATCGTCGGCTCGCCCAAACAGAAGCTCGGCGTCGCCGTGGACGTGTTGCTGGTGGAGTGAACGTGGTTTCACCGCTCCCGTTTTGTGAACGAATGCGTACAGCTGAGGGAAATTTGTTTCTCCGTGTTTCCTGGATGTGCCGAACGCAGGTTCATTAACACGCTATTAACGCTGCCCCGCGACATATTGGCTCACTTTCAACGATGCTGAAGCCGAACCCATGGTCGAGGGACTTGCATTGCTGACGGACGCCGCCGAGCAGGTGGCACTGTCGCGGATCTTGCGCAGCTTCAGGCCGAACCTGACGATCTGGCCGGCCTCGAGCATCGCGGAGCTTCGCAAGATCGACGCCGCGGCCCTTCGCGATGCCCGATTGGTCGCCTTTGCTTCCGGCGTCATCGTGCCATCGGACCTGCTCGCGCGCTTCGGCCATGGCGCCTTCAATTTTCATCCGGGGCCGCCGAGCTATCCGGGCTGGGCCCCGGCCCATTTCGCGCTCTATGACCGCGCAGACAGCTTCGGCGTGACCTTTCACGCCATGGCGGAGCGGGTCGATTCCGGTACGATCCTCGACGTCGTGTCGTTTCCGATTCCGCCGGCCAGCACCCTCATGGGGCTCGGCGAGCTCGCTTATGCGCACCTGCTGCAACTGTTCGAAATATGGGCCGAGCCGCTGGCGCGCGAGACCGCACTGACGCCGCGCTGTGCGCTGCCGTGGAGCGGCCGCACCAACACCCGCCGCAGATACAAGGACGCCTGCGACATCCCGCTGGATATTTCCCGGGACGAATTGCAGCACCGCATGCGCGCCTTCGGCGGCAATCATTACGGGATCGCGCCGGCGATCAATCTGCACGGTGTCATCTTCACGGCGTCATCTTCGGAGAGCGCATGACGTCGGTGTCGATGGCTCATGAGCTGCCGCCCACCGGCTCGCCGGGCATGGCCGAGCTGCTGCGCGCCGGGCGCGAGCACTACCGGCGCGGCGAGATCAAGCCCGCGATTGCTGCGTTTCAGGCCGGGCTCGCGCTGGCGGCGACGGTGTCGATCGGCGTCGCGGTCGACGGCGTCGCCGAGTTGCATGCAGCACTCGCCAATGCCTTCATGCTCTGCGACGATATCGGCTCCGCCGCCGAGAACTACAAGGCGGCCTTGCGCATCGCGCCGCATCTCGTTGCCTGCTGGTGCAACCTCGGCATCGTACACCAGCGCGGCGGCCGGACGCAGGACGCGATCTCGCTTTACCTGGAAGCGCTGCGGCGCAATCCAGGCCATCGCCCTTCGCGCACGAATCTGGTCCAGGCACTGGTGACGACGCGGCAGTTCGGAATCGCGAAAACGCTTCTGCTCGAATTGCTCGAGGAGACGCCCGAGGATGCCGATCTGCGCAGCCAGCTCGGCAAGCTCTGCTTCGAGCTCGGCGAGACCGGCGAGGCGGTGGCACAGTTCGAGCGAGCGGTCGCGCTCGCGCCCGAACAGGCCCAGAATTTCTACTGGGTCGGAGCGATCCGTCAGGCGCGCGGCGAGTTGGAGGCGGCACGGGCCGCTTACGCCCACGCCGCACACGTGCATCCGATCCTGCGCCGGCAAGCAACTCAATCGCCGCCGGCGTTTCGGGCGCTGGCCTTGTTTGCGCCCTTCGTCGGCAACACGCCGGTCGAATTTCTCTTCAAGGACTGCGCCTACCAGACCAATATCCTGTCGCTGTTATCAGCTAGCCAGCCGGATATCGCGCTGTTGGCGCGCGAGGCTGATGTCGTCATCAATCTCCTCTCCGACGCCGATCAGGGCGCTGAACTGCTTCCTCTCGCCATCACGATCGCGCGAAGCCTCGGAAAACCCGTCGTCAACGATCCCGCAAAAATCCAGAATACCACGCGCGATGCCACGGCGCTGGCACTCGCAGACGTCGCAGGCTGCCGCGTGCCACGCACCATCCGCGTCACGGCCGGCAAGGAGCTTGCGGGCGGGCTCGAGCTCGTCTTCCCGGTGCTGGCGCGTCAGGCCGGCATGCATGGCGGCGACGTTTTCGAGAAGCTCGATGACGCCGCGGTGCTGACCGCGTTTCTCGCGGCTCATGCCGACCATGATCGCTACGTGATCGACTATATCGACTATCGCTCCGCCGACGGCTTCTTCCGCAAGTACAGGTTCTTGTTCGTCGGCAATGAGATCCTGCCCTATCATCTCGCCGTTGGAGACCACTGGAAGCTTCATCGGGATGCGACCGAGATGGGCCATCACACCTGGATGCAGGACGAGGAGGAGCAATTTCTTCGCGCGCCCGAGCAGATCTTCGGCCCGTCCCATTATCAGGCGTTGCGAGTCATTCGCGATTGCATCGGCCTCGATTATTTCGGCATCGATTGCGGGCTCGACACGAACGACCATCTCGTCGTGTTCGAGGTCAACGCCTCCATGCTCGTGCACGACCAGAATCCGGAATTTCCTTACAAGGACCGGTACATCCACAGGATCAAGCTCGCTTTCGACGGGATGCTCGCGCGCTTGGCGCGAGGGAATTGACGCTGTGGCCCGCTGCGCGGTGGCGGCGTCCTGGTCCGGCCGCGGCAGAGTCCCGGCTCTTCTCGCAAGGTGAACGGCCGGCCAATGGCCGGACCGGGGAGGTCCTCGCATGGCATGGCCGTGGGGTGCGTCGGACTGTGTCCGCAACCGTGATGCTGCGCGGCGGGCAGGATCATATTTGCGTATTTTTGCTCGGGCATTTGGTCAGCCGCCCCAGATTGGGCTATGCTCGGCCTGCGTCGAAGGCGACAATTGGACGAGAGGTCGGGAGTTGGCGTGGGACACCACCGACAGACGGGGCTGCATCCATGATGACGTTACCGAGACTGGCGGCTGAGACCCTGGAGAAGATGCTGGGTTCGTTCATGCGTCGCAGGTACGACGAATCCTCCGCCAGGGTGCTGGAAGGGTCGACGCGAACCGCGATGGAATGTATCGGCAACAGCGACGCGCTGTACCACAACATCGAACACACCATGCTGGTGACGCTGGCCGCTCAGGCCATTCTGACCGGACGCAATCTCCATGCCCACCTTGCGGCGGAGGATTACCTCCATATCCTCATCGCCTGCCTTGCTCACGATATCGGCTACGTCCGCGGTTTGTTTCCTGAGGATGACGAAGACGGCTTCATCATCGATGAGGCCGGGACCAAGGTGTCGCTGCCGCGGGGGGCCTCGGATGCGAGCCTGATGATGTATCACGTCGATCGCTCGAAGCTCTTTGTGCGGCGCCGGCTGCCGCCGATCGGCGGCATCGACTCCGAGCGCGTCGCCCGCGCCATCGAAGGGACGCGCTTCCCGGCGCGCCAGGGCCAGGAATACGACGACGAGGCCTCGATCCTGCGCGCCGCCGACTTCATCGGGCAGCTCGGCGATCCCAACTATCTGCGCAAGGCCAACGCACTCTATTACGAGTTCGAGGAGGTCGGCATGAACCGCCAACTCGGCTATGACTCGCCCGCGGACATCGTGAACCGCTATCCGCAATTCTACTGGAACAGCGTCGCACCGCACATCCAGACCGAGATCGGCTATCTCAACAAGACCGAGATCGGCCGGCAGTGGATCGCCAATCTCTACAGCAACGTCTTCCGCGCCGAGCGCCACATCACTTTGTCCGGTCCGCAGAAATAGCGGCGCTCTTGTGGCCCGCATGAGCGGGAGGTATCCGCCATGCAGCAGAAATCCATCACCACGGACATCCTCGATATCGCCTATCTCGATTACGGCGCACCGGATGGCTGGCCCTGCATCATGGGGCACGGCTTTCCCTATGACGTGAACGCCTATGCCGAGACGGCGCCGCTGATCGCGCAAGCCGGCGCGCGGGTGCTGGTGCCGTGGCTGCGCGGCTACGGCCCGACGCGCTTTCGCTTCGCGGAGACGCCGCGCTCAGGTGAGCAGGCGGCGCTTGGCGCCGATCTCCTGGCCTTCATGGATGCGCTTCGCATCGATCGTGCAGTTGTCGGCGGTTACGACTGGGGCGGGCGCGCGGCCTGCGTGATCTCGGTGCTGCATCCCGAGCGCGTCGTCGGGCTCGTTACCGGCAATTCCTACAACATCCAAAACATTGCCCGTTCGATGGAGCCGGCCTCGCCGACGGAGGAGGCGGCGCTGTGGTACCAATATCTGTTCCACAATGAGCGCGGCCGCCGCGCGCTGCAGCAAAATCGCCGCGGTTTCGCCCGCCAGCTCTGGGCGATGTGGTTCGCCGACGTGGCAATTCGACGACGCCACATTCGAGAAGAGCGCGGTGTCGTTCGACAATCCGGATTTCGTCGACGTCGTGATTCACTCCTATCGCCACCGCTATGCGCTGGTCGAAGGCGATCCCGCCTATGGGGCGATCGAGGCGAAGCTCGCTGCGCAGCCGCCGGTCCGCGTTCCCACGATCGCGATCGACGGCGACAGCGACGGCGTCAATCCCGGAACTGCGCATCACGCGCGCAAGTTTGAAGGCGTCTTCGAGCGGCGGGTCTTCGCAGGCGCCGGTCACAATCTGCCGCAGGAGCGGCCGGCCGAATGGGCGCAGGCCGTGCTGGATGTCCGGAAAGCCACCGCCAGATCCTGATTTTCGCAATTGCGGGAACTTTTCGTCGCGGGCGCCGTCCAAATCCTGAGCTGCGTGTTGCGCTGCCGGGGAGATGACCATGACCGAGGACCAGAAGCCAAGCGGGCCGGACCTGACCAAGGGCGTTGGGCTTTCCGATTTCAAGGACGGCAAATTGCTTGGCCATGTCGGTGAGGAAGACGTCCTCCTGGTCCAAGCCGGCAGCGAGATCTTCGCGATCGAGCCGTCCTGCAGCCATTACCATGGACCGCTCGCCGAAGGGCTTGTGGTCGGCGACACCATCCGCTGTCCCTGGCATCACGCCTGCTTCTCCTTGCGGTCGGGCGAGGCCACGCGTCCGCCGGCGCTGAACGCGTTGGCAGTATGGGACGTCACGCGCGATCACGACAGGATCATCGTCCAGCGCAAGCGTGCGGGGACGTCGACCGTTCATTGCGGCACGCCGACACCGGACAAATTCATCATCGTCGGCGGCGGCGCCGCCGGTTTCGCTGCAGCCGAAACGCTTCGTCGCGAGGGATTTGCCGGCGGCATCACCATGCTCAGCAATGATGGTGCGATGCCGGTCGACAGACCCAACCTTTCCAAGGACTATCTCGCCGGCAACGCGCCGGAGGATTGGCTGCCGCTGCGTGGGGAGGAATATTATCAAGACGCAGGCATCGATCTCAGGCTGAACACGGAAGTCTCGGCGATCGATCCGAAAACGCGCAGCGTGAGGCTCGGCAACGGCGACAAGCTGCCGTTCGATCGGCTGCTGCTCGCAACCGGCGCAGAACCGGTGAAGCTCCGGATCCCCGGCGCAGACCAGCCGCATGTACATACCTTGCGTTCCGTCGCCGACAGCCGCGCCATCATCAAGGCCGCGAGCAGCGCCACGCGCGTGCTGGTGATCGGCGCGAGTTTTATTGGCCTCGAGGTCGCTGCGTCGCTGCGGGCGCGCAAGATCGAGGTGCATGTGGTGGCGCCGGAAGAGCGGCCGATGCAGAAAGTGCTCGGTCCTGACATGGGCGACTTCGTGCGCGGGCTGCACGAGGAGAACGGCGTGATTTTCCACCTAAAGGACACCGTGGAAAAACTCGACGGCACCATCGCCACGCTGAAGAGCGGCGGCGTGATCGATGCCGATCTTGTCGTGGTCGGCATCGGCGTCAAGCCGCGCCTCGCGCTGGCCGAGCAGGCAGGCCTTGCGGCTGACCGCGGCGTCAGCGTCAGCGAATTTCTCGAAACCAGCGTCGCCGGAATCTTTGCGGCGGGCGACATCGCACGCTGGCCCGATCCGCATTCGCGGCAGACCATCCGGGTCGAGCACTGGGTCGTCGCCGAGCGGCAGGGCCAGACCGCGGCGCGCAACATGATGGGCAAGCGCGAGCGCTTCGACGCGGTGCCGTTCTTCTGGAGCCAGCATTACGACGTGCCGATCAACTATGTCGGCCATGCCGAGAGCTTTGACGACATCGCGATCGAGGGCAGCATCAAGGACCGGGATTGCCTGCTGAAATACCGCAAGGACGGCCGTGTGCTGGCGGTCGCCTCGATCTATCGCGATCTCGACAACCTCAAGGCCGAGCTCGACATGGAGCGGTCGGGCGCTTGATCTGCGTCAAGCGTGACGGTCGGCAGGGCTGCTCTGCTGGCCGTGGTCCCGGCGCTGTGCTATTCTGAGATGCGCTCTGGGGCTTCGCATGCAGGAGTAGCCGCCATGACAAGTGCGTCCGATACGTCTCATCCTTCAGGCCTCGGCTCCGGCATTGCAGCACTGCATGCCAAATGGGGCTGGATCGTTGCGCTTGGCGTCGTCTACCTCATCGCCGGCTTCGTCGCGCTCGGCAGCGTGGTGATGGCGACGGTGGCAAGCGTCATCGTGGTCGGCGCGATGATGATTGTCGCGGGTGCCGCCGAGATCATCGGCGCCTTCCAGATGAAGAGCTGGGGCAAGTTCCTGATCTGGGTATTGCTCGGCGTGCTCTATGTCGTCGCCGGCATTCTCACTTTCGACAACCCGCTGCTCGCGGCAGTTTTGCTGACGCTGTTCCTGGGCGCATCGCTGATCGCATCCGGCGCGATCAGGCTGTTTCTCGCCTTCAGCATGAAGCGCGAGAGCCCGTGGGTGTGGGTGGCCCTGTCGGGCGCCATCACGCTGCTGCTCGGTCTGTTGATCGTGGCGCGCTGGCCGGTCAACAGCGTCTACATCCTCGGCCTGTTCCTCGGCATCGATCTGATCATGGCGGGCGCGGGCTGGATCAGTCTCGGCTTCGCGTTGAAGCGCCGCGGCTAACCCGCCAGCAACCCAAAACAAGCCGATGCAAATGTTCCGGAGTTCCGCGCCATCGCTGATTTCACGGACGTTGCGCAATCAATCTCCCCGCTGAATGCGCGTAAGACTCCGGGGATCGAGAACCCACGACCTCCGAGGTCATGTTGCTGACGCAATCCCTGTTTTAGACGGCGACAACGAAAACAGAATGCGGGGACCGCTCAGGTTCTCGCAACGGTTCCGCCGCCAGGGGTTGGCGCGAAATCCGCAAGAGACTGGCGCAAGTCGAAAACGCTGATGCGTTCGCTTGGCCATGTTCTGCGGCATCGGGAACCGGACGAAAAATCAAAGGAGATATGATGGTGTTCCGCTCGAGCGCCGCAGTTTGCGGCGCCCTGGTCGTGCTTGTCAGTTCCGTTACCCGTAGTGAAGCAAGTGGGGTTCATTCAAGCGCCGTCGTCGATGCAGCCTGCGGAAAGGTGATCGTTGGCGCAGCATCCACCTATAATCCATTCAAGCCCGGCAAGGAGGAGGGTGGTCCGAGAACCGCCTCGGGCGAACGCTACGATCCCTCGGTGTGGACCGCCGCGATCAAGACGAGCTTGCGCCGGAAATTTGGCGGCGTCCAATTCGGCGCGCGACCGAAATTTGCGCTCGTCGAGGCCGTCGGCAAGAAGGTCATCGTCAAGATCAACGATGTGGGGCCGCTCAAGCCCGGCCGCATCATCGATCTGAACGAGCGGACGATGCGCCATTTCGATCCGAGCATGGAGCGTGGGGTCATTCCCGACGTCGCGGTCACACCGCTGTCCGGCGACGAGTGGACTCCTGGGCCGGTTGGCTGAACGTTCGCGCCTGCCGAAATAGGCCGATGGGTTCGCCCTGGTCCTGACGCGGACGAACCCGCCGCGCCGCACAAATGGTTCAATGACCATTCTGGCACAAACTGCACAGACTCGCTGCCTATCATAAGTTAACTTCGGGCATGGGCAGCGAGTTGATCATACGCGTCGTTCTCGTCGCGGCCGGTGCTTTCACCGTAGCCGCTGCATCCCTGCTCATTCTCGGCTATTGATCTGGCTCAAACAATGCACCGCGCCGGAGCGTTTCCTGTCATGGGCAGGAGATGCGAAGGAGTGCAACGATGCGGCCATGGGCTTTGCATTCACTGGCGTGGGGGCTGACGGCGATCGGCTTGATTGCCGTCATCTCCGTGCTGCTCTGATTTCGTTAGCTTTGCGATTGATCCATTGCGACGCGATTGCGCGATTGGGCTCGCCCCAATCGCGACATCTTGCTGGCGCCAGGACTCCGTCATCATCTGTTCAAAATTCGCGGCTAGTCTTCCGCTCAACGATTGGTTCGCCGGATGTACGCGGACTGCATCGCAAGCCTCGGCCCTCGTGCCGGGGCTTTTCGTTGCCGACCATGCTCGAGCGGGCTACCCGCGTTTTCTTCGCGCGGTGCGAGGCAGGGCTTCGACGATCACTTTGAAGGCAGCGAACTTCTGTGGCGATGCCGAAGCCTTTGACGGCGGCCTCCCCCCTCGGTGCTTTGAGGCCGTGTGTGAGGCGGTAAGCCCTGCGCCTTGGCGATGAAACGGCGCTTCAGATCATTGTAGTACAATAGTAACGACTATTGATTGAGAGTGGCAGGACCTGCATTCCTGCCGGTTTGGGCGAGCTGAAAGAGAGCAGGAGGCTTCCACCCGAGGAGAGAATTTTGCCGACGTCTGAGAGGGCCATCCCGCCCAGAGCTGGCCCGGAAGGCGGTGACGGCATAAATCAAACGCGTTGGATTCTCGTGGCCGCGATTCTCGTCTCGGCATTGCTTGTTCAGTGGCCGGCCATTCTCAACCCGGATTTGAGTTGCTTGCTGTCCGAGGGAGAGGAGATCCTGGATGGCCGCCATCCGGGCGTCGACCTCTTCGAACTGAATCCGCCGCTCTCGATCTATCTCTACACGCCGGCGGCTTTTCTCGGGCGATTGACGGGCATTGCACCTGAGATCATCGTGGCAGTTCTCGTGATCATCGAGATTGCCGGCGCGCTTGTCATCATCGACCGCGCCGCTGCGGCTGCAAAGCTGGAGGGTGGAGAGCGGAGCCTTTGGACGTGCTTGCTCGCTTTTCTGTTGGCAGTCCTTCCGAACGCCGTATTCGGACAGCGAGAGCACATTGCTGTCGTCGCACTGACCCCCTTTGTCGCCATCACGGCGATTCGCTGGCGCGGCCTTGCCCCCGGACCGGTTGCGATCCTGGCGGGCCTGAGTGCAGGGCTCGCGATGAGCATCAAGCCGCAGCTTGCTTTGGTGGTCGGCCTGCCGACTATCCTCGGCATCATCCACCGGCGTTCTCTCAGGCCGTTGTTCACGCCTGAAGCCTGTGCAGCCGCCGCGATCGTCGTCGGCTACGCCGGGGTGCTCGTCTTCGTCTTTCCCGGTTATCTGTTCGACTTTGCACCGATGGTCGCCGCCACCTATGTCACGATGAGGAGGGATTTGGCCGGCCTGCTTCCTTTCCCCGTCGTCGTGATCGTTGCTTCCATCGCGTTTCTGCGTCAGGTGGCCCCGCGGGATTTCAAGTTCGGCGGCGACGCAACCCCCTGGCTGGCGGCGGCCATTGGCGGAGCCGCGAGCTTCGTTCTTCAGGGCAAGGGCTGGACATACACGCTCTACGCACTTTGCGTGTTTGCGATTGCTGCGCCATTGCTGCATGTTCGCACGAGGACGTTGCCGATGTCCGTCAGGATCGGCGGCTTCGCCGGTGTTGCGCTCATCGGGTTCTGCCTGTGCCTGTCGCTGCCCGAGTTTCCGCCGCTGGAGCAGCGTATGCAGACGCTTGCAAAGCATCCCCGGCTGCTCACGTTGACTGATCACCTCGCCCTTGGGCATCCGCTCGTCCGCCAAATCCATGGCACATGGGTTGGCGGTTCGTGCGCACAGGTGCTGACGGCCGGCGCACTTTTGGCCCGGAGCAGCCCAGAGACGACGGCGGCAGAGCGATCGAAGCTGAACGACATCATGAACTTCGAGCGGCGGCAGGTGTTGGCGGACGTGCGGAACGGCCGCCCGGATGTCATTCTCGTGGACACCTTGCTGCAGAGTTCGGTCCCATTCGATTGGTTGGGCTGGGCCAAGTCCGACCCCGATCTCCAGACGGAGTTGCGCCGGTATCGTGAAGTCGAGGGCGTCGGCCGTGTCCGCATATTCGTCGACCAGCCGGGACTGGAGCGCTGAGCTGTCTCGCGCCGGTGTTTTGCCCGACGCGTCGCTTTGCCAGGCGGCGAACTGGAGGACTATCCTGCCCTGGCGATCCGGCTGTCCGAGCGCAGGTTCTGGAAGAATTTCTCCACTTCGCGCGACAGCGTATCCGCCGTTGCGGTCAGGCTGCTCGCCGCCGTCAGCACCGAAGTTGCCGCCGTGTCGGTCTCGCCGATGGCATCGCGCAGCGAGGTGATGTTGGCGACCAGCGTCTCGTTGCCTTGGGCTGCGCTTTGCGCGTTGGAGGAGATCTCGCGCGTGGCCTGGTCCTGCTGGCCGACGGCGCCTGCGATCGCCGAGGTGACCTCGTTGATCTCGCGCACCGCGCCGCCGATCTCGCGCACGGCATCGACGGCGTTGCGGGTGGAGGACTGGATCATCGCGACGTTCTCGCTGATGTCGGCGGTCGCCTTCGCCGTCTGTCCGGCCAGCGCCTTCACTTCGTGCGCGACGACGGCAAAGCCGCGGCCCGCATCGCCGGCGCGGGCGGCCTCGATGGTGGCGTTGAGCGCGAGCAGATTGGTCTGCTCGGCGATGGTCTGAATGAGGGTCAGCACGCCGTCGATGCGTTGCGTGGCAGCGGCAAGGCTCTCGATTTCGGCGATCGATTTCTCGGTGCGCTGGCCGGTCTGCTCGACGGCGCTCGCGCTCTGTCGGACCTGGCGGCCGATCTCCTCGACCGAGGCCGACAGCTCCTCGGCCGCGCCTGCCACGGCCGTGACGTTGTGGTAGGCCTGCTCGGTCGCGCTTGCGGCGGTGCCGGCGCGGCTGTTCGCGTCGGCCGTGACGCGCGTGATGGTCTGCGCGGTCTCGCGCATCACACCGGCATTGTCGCTGAGGCCGCGCATGATCGCGCCGATCGCGCCGCGAAATTCGTCGACGGATTGCTCGATGTGGCGCGCGCGCTCTTCGCGCGCCGCCGAATCCTGCGAGACCTGCGCGGCGAGGTTGCGGTTGCGGCCCATCGCGTCCTGGAACACTTCGATGGCGCGGGCCAGTGCGCCGATTTCGTCGGCGCGGCCGGAGTGCGGCACCACGACATTCTCGGCGCCGTCGGCGACCTGCTTGATGGTCGCGGTGATCGCAGCGAGCGGCCGGGCGATCGAGCGGGCGATGATGATGATGCCGATCACGACCAGCGCCAGCGCCACGCCGGCGAGGCAGGTCAACACGAAGGACAGCATGCGGTTGGTCTCGGTCTGAAGCGCGATCTGCCGGGCGCGCTCGGCATAGACCTTGGACAGCGCTTCGAGATCCTTGTTCAGTGCCGAGCGCACGGCGCGGTTGGCGTCGTTGTCGCCCCATTCGCGACCCGCGGCCGCATTGATCTCGACGGCGCGGCGCACCAGCTCCCTGCGGAATTCGACGAACTGCTCGATGCGCTTTTTGAAGGTGGCGAACTGCTCGGCGTCGTCCGCCCTGACGATGCTCTCCCAGCCTTTCACCACGCTCAAAATCCGCTCGTTGAACTTGAGCAGGCCGTCGCCGTATTTCTTCACGACGGCCGGCTCGGTCGACATGTAGACGCCGCGCGATTCCATCACGACCGCGTAGACCAGCGAATTGACGCGCTCGACGTTCAGCGCGGCCGCATTCGCCGTCTCGATCGCGCTGGTCAGCTCGGTGCTGCGGCGGCTGTTGTAGTCGGACAGCATCGCGATCGCGGCCGTGAGCAGGGCGAACAGCGCGAAGATCGCGTAGAGCTTGGTTGCGAGCGAGAGACGGCCTGTCAGGGCGGCGGCGTTCTCAGATCGGTCGTTTTGCATGATGTTCGGGGCTCGAATGGCCTGGAGCGGCCGGTGTGCGCGATCGTCTAAAATTGATGCAAAACTATGCAGAATGAAGATGGACGCAGCGTTAACGCGACCATCGGCCCGTTTCGCCCTCGCTCAAAGGAAGGTAAGATATTTCAGCGTCTTGATCCGAAGGCATAGCCTCAGGATCGCCTGGATTCGGTCACTGGCCGACAGTACCCGGAGGGGCCTTTGGTCTATCGCCACGCCATCGCCGCCACGACCTACACTTTCCCCGACCTCCGCGACCTCCTCGCCAAGGCGACGCCTCCGCGCTCCGGCGACCGGCTGGCCGGCATTGCCGCCGGCAGCGCCGAGCAGATGATCGCGGCGCGGATGGCGCTCGCGGACGTCCCCTTAAGTCAATTCCTCAACGAGGCCGTCATTCCCTATGAGACCGACGAGGTCACCCGGCTGGTGATCGACAGCCATGACAGCGAGGCGTTTGCGCAGGTCTCTTCGCTGACGGTCGGAGCCTTCCGCGACTGGCTGCTCTCGGACGCCGCCAGGCCGGAGACTTTGCGCAAGCTCGCGCCGGGCATCACGCCGGAGATGGCGGCTGCAGTGTCGAAACTGATGCGCAACCAGGACCTGATCCTGGCGGCGCGCAAATGCGAGGTCACGACGGCCTTCCGCAACACCATCGGCCTGAAAGGCCGGATGAGCACGCGGCTGCAGCCGAACCATCCGTTCGACGATGCGAGGGGCATCACCGCCTCGATCCTCGACGGCCTGCTGCTTGGCGCCGGCGATGCCTGCATCGGCATCAACCCGGCGAGCGACGATCCGGCTGGAATCGCGCGACTGCTGCGGCTGCTGGACGAGATCATCGCCCGGCTGAAAATCCCGACGCAAGGATGCGTGCTGACCCATGTCACGACGACGATGTCGCTGATCGGGCAGGGCGTGCCGGTCGACCTCGTCTTCCAGTCGATCGCCGGCACCGAGGCCGCCAACCGCAGCTTCGGCATCGGCCTCGCTTTGCTGAAGGAGGCGCGCGAAGCCGGGCTGTCGCAGAAGCGCGGCACGGTCGGTGAGAACGTCATGTATTTCGAAACCGGCCAGGGCTCGGCATTGTCGGCCAATGCCCATCACGGCGTCGACCAGCAGACCTGCGAGGCGCGCGCCTATGCGGTGGCCCGCGCCTTTGCCCCGCTGCTGGTCAACAGCGTGGTCGGCTTCATCGGCCCCGAATATCTCTACGACGGCAAGGAGATCATCCGGGCGGGACTGGAGGATCATTTCTGCGGCAAGCTGCTCGGCCTGCCGTTGGGCGTCGACATCTGCTACACCAACCATGCCGAGGCGGACCAGGACGACATGGACAATCTCCTGACGCTGCTCGCTGCTGCCGGCGTCACCTTCATCATGGGCGTGCCCGGCGCCGACGACGTCATGCTGAACTACCAGTCGACCTCCTTCCACGATGCGCTCTATGTGCGCGACATCTTCGGTGCGGCACGTGCGCCGGAGTTCGACGACTGGCTGATTGAGACCGGCATTGCCGGGGCCGATTTCCGGCTTGCCGGTGACGCAGGCCTGTTGCCTGATTTTGCGTCACGGCTGATCGCCTAGCGTGAAAATCCGCGAAAACATCCTCCTGCCGGCGTGAACCGGAGAAACCATTGGCGCGTCTCACGAATTAGTTCGGTGCCACAATATTGAGGAATTCCGGCCGCAGCGTTACGCTCTGTTTCTGGAGACCTCGTCAGTACCGTTCGTAGAACGTGGTTGGGGGAAGTTCGATGCGCGCTGAAAGCAACGGAACAAGTCGGCATATTCTCTGTGTCTTTCCGCGTTACACCTCGTCATTCGGCACCTTCGAGCACGCCTATCCGCTGACCGACGGCGTCCGCGCCTTCATGCCGCCGCAGGGCCTGCTGCTGCTCGCGGCCTACCTGCCGAAGGAATGGCAAGTCAAATTCGTGGACGAAAATCTCCGCAGCGCGACCAAGGAAGAGTTCGAATGGGCGGAGGCCGTCTTCGTCAGCGGCATGCACATCCAGCGCCAGCAGATGAACGACATCTGTCGCCGCGCCCACGAGTTCGGCCTGCCCGTTGCGCTCGGCGGCCCGTCGGTCAGCGCCTGCCCGGACTATTATCCGTCGTTCGATTATCTCCATGTCGGCGAGCTCGGCGACGCCACCAACCAGCTCATCGAGATTTTGGCGCGCGACACGGCACGCCCCGAGCGCCAAGTGGTGCTGACGACCAGAGAGCGCGTGCCGATGACGGAGTTTCCGATCCCGGCCTACGAGCTCGCCGATGTGAAGCGCTACTTCCTCGGCAGCATCCAGTATTCCAGCGGCTGCCCGTATGAGTGCGAGTTCTGCGACATCCCCGGCCTCTATGGCCGCAACCCGCGCATCAAGACACCCGAACAGATCATCGCCGAGCTCAATCGCTTGCGCGAATGCGGCATGACCGACACTGTCTATTTCGTCGATGATAATTTCATCGGCAACCGCAAGGCGGCGATGGACCTGCTGCCGCATCTGATCGAATGGCAGAAGAAGACCGGCTATGTGATGCGGCTTGCCTGCGAGGCGACGCTCAATATCGCCAAGCGTCCCGAGATCCTCAAGAAGATGCGCGAGGCCTATTTCATCACCATCTTCTGCGGCATCGAGACGCCGGACCCCGACGCGCTGAAGGCCATGCACAAGGACCACAACATGATGGTCCCGATCCTGGAGGGCGTGCGCACCATCAACTCCTACGGCATGGAGGTGGTGTCGGGCATCATCATGGGGCTCGATACCGACAAGCCCAACACCTCGGAGGCGCTGCTCGCCTTTGTCGAGGAATCGCGGATCCCGCTGCTCACCATCAACCTGCTTCAGGCGCTGCCGAAGACCCCGCTATGGGACCGGCTGGCGCGGGAAGGGCGCCTGATCGATGACGAGGGCCGCGATTCCAACGTCGATTTCCTGTTGCCCTATGACGAGGTCGTCGCATCCTGGAAGCACGCCATGGGCGTGGCTTATGAGCCCGAGAAGGTCTATGCGCGCTTCCAGTATCAATGCGACCACGTCTATGTGCATCGCCTCAAGACGCCGGTGCCGGAGGAAATGAAGACCTGGGCCAACATCCGGCGTGGCCTCGTCATGCTGCGCAACATCTTCTGGAAGGTCGGCGTGCGCGGCGACTACAGGCGCGTGTTCTGGAAGTTTGCGCTGGGGCGCCTCAAGCGCGGCGACATCGAGGGGCTGATCGGCTGTACCTTGATCGCGCATCATCTGATCACCTTTGCCCGCGCGGCCTCCAGCGGCAAGCAGAACGCATCGAACTATTCGATCCGGCTGCGCGAAGCGTCCGTTCCCGCCGAATGAGCGACAAGCCCGTTCCGGCGCGCCCGACCGTCGACCTCAGATCGTTCACGCCGGCGCGCGTCGCGCTCGGGCGAAGCGGCGCAAGCCTGCCGACCGGACCGCTGCTCGATTTCACGCTGGCCCATGCCCGCGCCCGCGATGCCGTGCATGCCGCCTTCGATTCGCGGCGCCTGGCGGCCGCGGTGAGGGCGCTTGGTCTCGATGTCACCGAGGCCAGCAGCCGGGTCGCCGATCGCAGGGACTATCTGCGCCGGCCGGATCTGGGACGGCAGCTCGATGCCGGCTCCGCCGCGGCGTTGGCCCATGCTGCCGCCGCGCCGTGCCAGCTTGCGATCGTGATCGGCGACGGATTGTCGGCCGCCGCGGTTCATGCCCATGCGGTCGCGCTGCTGCAAACCCTGCTGCCGCTGCTTGGGGAAGGCGAGGCCGTCGCGATTGGCCATGCCGTCGTCGCCTCAGGCGCGCGAGTCGCGCTCGGTGATCAGATCGGGGCCATTCTCGGGGCCCGCATGGTTGTGATGCTGATCGGCGAGCGGCCGGGCCTGTCCGCCCCCGACAGCCTCGGGGCCTATCTGACCTTTGCGCCGAAGCCCGGCCTGACCGATGCGGAGCGCAATTGCGTGTCAAATATCCACAAGGCCGGTTTGAGCTACGACGAGGCCGCGCTCAAGCTCGCCTGGCTCGTCCGCGAGGGATTGGCGCGCCAGGTCACAGGCGTGGCGCTCAAGGACGAAAGCGCCGACCGCCGACCGCGTGGAATTGGCACAGCTCTGCCGCAATAACGGGAATTCCGGCAAATCGCCGCATCTTGATTGATCTGGAGTCCTCCCGGCGTGCTTGCGAGAAGGGTGATTGACCTGCTAAACCGCTGCCGGCGATTTTCCGCGCATTTTCAAAGGGCAAGCCTCCCATTGGCAAGCCTCCGATTGGTATGGCGTTTTCAAGCCGTTCGCAGGGCGCGCGCACTAAGCTCATAGACCGAGCCGATTGAGGAATTGGACAAGGCATGCTCGAAAAGCACCGCGAGAATGAGGTTCATGTCGACAAGGTCGAGCAGGGGCCTGCCTCCTCCATCGCCTTCGGGCTGGAGCGTCTCGGCCTGATTGCGGTCCGGGCGCCGATCGTCTCCTGCATCATCCTGCTCGCGCTGATCGTCGGCGCGGTGTTCGGTATCCATCGCATCAAGATCGACGATTCGCTGTCGCAGCTGTTCCGCTCCAACACCCCGGAATTCAAGCAGTACGAAGAGGTGACGAAGAAGTTCCCGGCCGAGGAATTCGACGTCCTCGTCGTGGTCGAGGGCAAGACTCTGCTGGCGCGGAACAACCTCGAGAAGCTGCGCGATTTCGTCACCGACATGCAGCTGGTCGAGGGTACCCGCGGTCTGGTCTCGCTGTTCTCGGCTCGCCAGGCGCCGGCGCCGGGCAAGCTGCCGGCCGCGCTGTTCCCGGCCGAACTGCCCGAGGGCGCGGCCTATGATCAGTTCATCGAAACCGTCAAGAACAACGAGATCATCCGCGGCAAACTGTTGTCGGAGGACGGCACGCTGGCGCTGATCGTGCTCTCGCTCGATCCGGAGGTGGTCGCCTCCAGCAAGCTCGGCAAGGTCGTCGGCGACATCCGTGCGCTGATGAAGGAGGATCTCGGTGACACCGGGCTCAGCGTGCAGCTCTCCGGCGTACCGGTGATGCAGCTCGAGATCCGAAACGCGGTCGAGCGCGACGGCCTCACCTACAACATCCTCGGCATTCTCGCCGGCTGCATCATCGCGATCATCTTCTTCCGCAAGATCTCCTTCATGGTGGTGGCGGCGTTCCCGCCGATGATCGCGATCCTGATCGCACTCGGCGCGCTCGGCTGGGCCAATTTCAATCTCAACATGTTCCTGAACGTGATGACGCCGCTCATCATGGTGATCAGCTTCTCGGACTCGATGCAGCTGACCTTCGCCGCCCGTGACCGGCTGATCGCGGGCCAGGACAAATTCACCGCGTTCAAGAATGCCGTGCTGGTGGTGGGCCCGGCCTGCGTGCTGACGCATGGCACCGCCGGCATTTCCTTCATCGCGCTGCAATTCTCGGATTCCGACCTGATCCGTAAGTTCGGCGAGGCGGGCCTGGCGGCCACCATCATCGCGCTGATCACGGTGCTGTCTCTGGTGCCGGTGTTCGGCGTGTTGTTCGTGCGCAACGAAAAGGTCTTTGCGGTCAAGTTCCAGAGCGCGGATGCGGGCGTGCAGGCGCTGCGCAATTTCTGCTACTGGATCGCGGTGCGCATGGTCGGCCGGCCCGGCCTGTTCAGCCTGATCGCACTGCTGTTCGTCGCCGGCCTGGGTGTTGTCTATGCCAATCTGCAGCCGCGCTACCGGCTCGCCGATCAGGTGCCGGACAAGCGCCAGGCGGTTGCCGCCAGCAACCGGCTCGATGCCAAGCTGACGGGCGCCAATCCGGTCAACGTCCTGATCCAGTTCCCCAAGGGTGAAACGCTCTACTCGCCGGAGACGCTGCAGACCATCGCCGACGTGCACGCGACCGTGGAGAAGGCGGCGGGCGTCGGCAACGTCTGGTCGCTGGAGACGCTGCGCCGCTGGCTGGCGGAGAAGGCCGGCAGCGATGACGTCGCGACGCTCAAGGAATATGTGAACGTCATCCCCGAGCATCTGGTGCGCCGGTTCATCGATGCTCAGCAGGATGCGGTGGTCGTGGCCGGTCGCGTGCCGGACAAGGATTCCAGCCAGCTCCTGCCGATCGTCGACAAGCTCGATTCCGAGCTCGACTCGGTCCGCAAGAAGCATCCCGGCTACGAGATCGCCGTCACCGGTCTCGCCGCCATTGCCGCTCGGAACTCGGCCGGCATGATCGAGAAGCTGAACCGCGGCCTCACCGTGGAATTCGCGCTGGTCGCGCTCTTCATTGGCCTCGCCTTCCGCTCCTGGGTGGTGATGTTCGCCTGCATCCTGCCGGGTATCTTCCCGGTGGTGATGTCGGGGACGGTGCTGTGGGCGATGGGCGAGGGCCTGCAATTTGCCAGCGTCGTCGCGCTCACGGTCTCGTTCGGCCTGGGCCTCTCCGCCACCATCCACTTCCTCAATCGTCTGCGATTGGAGAGCAAACCCGGCGTCGGCTCGGCGCTGGCGGTGGAGCGCGCGACCGTGCTGGTCGGCCCGGCGCTGATCCTGACCACGGTGGTGCTGGCCTGCGGCCTCGTCGTCACCGTGTTCTCGGACCTGCCGTCGCTGCGGCTGTTCGGCTGGCTCAGCGCCTTCTCGATGGTGGCGGCGCTTGTCGCCGACCTCTTCATCCTGCGGCCGACCGCGATGTGGCTGATCAATCTGCACGCCAGGCTTCACGGCCCCGACAAGCCGGCGATCTGAGCGAGGTCAACAAATTCCCGGCAGCAAAAAGCCCCGGTTCGCGAGAGCCGGGGCTTTTTTCTTTCGAGGAAGAGAGGACGATCAGCCCCTCGTCATGGTGATGTTGACGCCGCGGATCTCGCCCTTGGACGAGATCTGCACGGTCTGCTTGGAGCCGTTGGTGCGCAGCGACAGATTGGCGGCAAAGCCGTTGGCCTCGACGAACACGTCGATCTGGCCGCCGCCGGCGGTCCCTTGCAGATTGCCGAAGATGTTGCGGTTGGACTCGCTCCAGTTGCCGGAGATCCGCTCGCCCTGGCTGGTCACGTCGCTGGTGAGGTCGAACTTGTAGCTGTCGGATGCGCAGTGCAGCGCCTGCTTGAGGTTGAGGCCGGTGCCGGCGACCTTGTAGTCCGCCTTGCAGCGGATGCGCTCGGTCGAGCCATCGGACAGCGACACCGTGCCGGTGCCGGTCCATGCCCCGTCGAAACCGGCGAAGGGACCGGACGACTGAGCGTGGCTTGCCGCAACTGAGAAGAGCAGCGCCGCGCCAATGCCGGCCGCCTTGATTGCCAGTTCAGATCGCCCAAAGAATTTCATCATCAATATCCCGTTTTGGAACGACGCCTGCTTCATCGCAGATCGTCTCGCCACATCGAACGTTTAGTGTTGTGAGGCGGGGTCAGGTTCAAGAGGCTGGGCCGAGCGGTCTTGCAACGGTCCGTGCCTGGATCCCCTCTGTTTCCATGTGTTTCCGGCCGGAATGGCCGATCTGACAGATGCAGCTCTGCAACAGGTCTGCCGTAAAACGCCGTGCCTCAGAATTTCGACGTAGTATCAAACCCTTACCTCTGCCAATGAAGATCGGGGGAAGACCTGATTTGGTACGCGCGGCGCCAATTTGGCCGCATTTACCAGCGCTTGTGGCCTTCTCCGGTGCCGCTCTCATCCCGCGGTAACTTGCCATCAGAACAATCCGTTCCCGTCGTCTGCCCTGTGCTGTGCGGGATTGGTGCGATTCTGCCGTTAGAATGAAGGAATACAATGCGTAAGCTTTTCGTCGCTCTCACCGTGCTGTCGGCAACCCTGTCCACGGCTGCGTTCGCCCAGCAGGGCGGCCGTGGCACCGAAGCCGAGCAGAAGGCCTGCACGCGCGATGTGCAGAAGTTCTGCCGTCCGGTTATTGATCAGGGCGATTTCACTGTCCTGGCCTGCCTCAAGGAGAATCGGGCCAAGATCTCGCAGGCCTGCGACCAGGTCCTGAAGAACCACAACCAATAAGCTCGGCCACTGGCCCACAAAGGCGGCCCCCAGGGGCCGCCTTTTTCAGGCCGGATCCGCGGGGCTGCCATCGCGAGACAGGATTGGTTTTGCGGCCGTATTCCCCTATATGGGGGCCGCGGCAGCGCCGGCATGAACCCGCGCGCGCGAACAAGCCCTTCCTGTCCAAACGATTGTTGATCAGCCCTCGATGACCTCTGCGAGCGAATTGCGATCCGGCAAGGGTGACCGCGACGAGAATTTTCCCGTCGCGTCCTGGATCATTCACCCGCGTCATCGCGCCCTGATCCTGGCCTATTACAATTTCGTCCGCACCGCCGACGACATCGCCGACCACGCGAGCCTGCCGGCCGAGGAGAAACTTCGTTATCTCGACCTGCTCGAGGCGGAACTGCTCGGCAAGGGCGATACCCAGGCCGAGGCCGTCGCGCTGAGGCGCGCGCTGGCCGATCGAGGCATGGCGCCGCGCCATGCGCTCGACGTGCTCATCGCCTTCCGCATGGACGTGAGCAAGCTGCGCTACGAGACCTGGGACGAGGTCATCCACTATTGCCGCTATTCGGCCATGCCGGTCGGCCGCTTCATGCTCGACGTTCATGGCGAGGCGACCTCGACCTGGGCCGCGTCGGATGCGCTGTGCGCGGGCCTGCAGATCAACAACCACCTCCAGGATTGCGGCAAGGATTTCCGCGAGCTCAATCGCGTCTATCTGCCGCGCGATGCGCTGGCAGCACACGGCGCCACGGTCGAGCAACTCGGGCTTGCACAATCGCCGCCGGCGATGCTGGCCTGCCTTCATGGCCTCGCCGTGCGCAACGAAGCATTGCTCAACGAGGGCAGGTCGCTGGCTGCGGAGATCCGGGATGCCCGCCTCGGGCTCGATGTCGCGGTGATCCAGGCCTACGCCGATCGTATCGTGCGCCTGTTGAAGGTACGCGATCCCCTGCGCGAGCGCGTGCATCTGAACAAGTTCGAACTGCTCATGTTCAGCCTCGCCGGCATGATCGGCGAAGTCGGCCGCCGCGCGATCGGCCGCAAGGCCCTCTCCAATCCGGGGGCTGCCCATGACGCTTGAGGCGACCGCGCCCGGCGCCGATTATGGCTCGTCCGCATCGAACAGTTCCTTCTACGCTGCGATGCGCATCCTGCCGCGCAACCAGCGCGAGGCGATGTTCCAGATCTACAGCTTCTGCCGCCAGGTCGACGACATCGCCGATTCCGACGGTCCGCGCGAGGTGCGGCTCGCCGCGCTTCAGCAATGGCGCAACGACATCGACGCGCTCTACCGGGGCAATCCGCCGCCGCGGCTGAAGGACTATGTCGCGTCGGTGAAGACCTTCGGGCTGAAGCGCGAGGATTTTCTCGCCATCGTCGACGGCATGGAGATGGACGTGCCGCAGGATATCCGCGCGCCCGACATGGCGACGCTCGACCTCTACTGCGATCGCGTCGCCAGCGCCGTGGGACGTTTGTCGGTGCGGGTATTCGGCCTGCCCGAGGATGACGGCATCCAACTCGCTCACCATCTCGGCCGCGCGCTCCAGCTCACCAATATCCTGCGCGACATCGACGAGGATGCGACGCTCGGCCGCCTCTATCTGCCGCGCGAGGCGTTGCTGCATGCCGGCATCACCTCAAACGATCCGAACCGCGTGATCGCCGAGCGCGCGCTGCCGAAAGTCTGCCTGCCGCTGACGCAGCGCGCGAAGGCGCATTTCGAGAAGTCGGACGAGATCATGAACCGCAACAGGCGCCGCGCGGTGCGCGCGCCGAGGATCATGTCGAAATACTACCATTCCATTCTGGACCTCCTGATCGCGCGCGGCTTCAACGCACCGCGCGAGCCGGTGCGTGTGTCGAAGGTCACGCGCTTCGCGATCCTGCTCCGTTACGCTGTCATCTGATGCAAAACACAGCTCACATCATTGGCGCCGGCATTTCCGGCCTCTCCGCCGCTGTGCGGCTCGGCAATGCCGGCTACAGGGTCGCCGTGCACGAGGCGACGCACCAGGCCGGCGGCCGCTGCCGCTCCTATTTCGACGGCGCCACCAATCTCATGATCGACAACGGCAATCATCTGCTGCTGTCGGGCAACAGCCACGCCCGGGCCTATGCGCGCGCGATCGGCACCGAGGCGGGCCTGGTCGGGCCTGACAGTGCGCAGTTTCCCTTCGTCGACGTCAAGACCGGACAGCGCTGGCAGATCGATCTCGGCAATGGCCGCTGGCCTGCCTGGGTGCTCGACGAGAGCCGCCGCGTCCCTGACACGGGTCTGACCGATTATCTCAAGCTGGCGCCGCTGATTTGGGCGTCGGAGCAGACGCCGGTCGGCAAGTCCATTCCTTGCGAAGGCACGCTCTATCATCGCCTGGTGCAGCCGCTGCTGCTCGCCGCGCTCAACGTCGATCCGCCCGAGGGCTCGGCCGGGCTTGCCGGCGCGATCGTGCGCGAGACGCTGCTCGCGGGCGGGCAGGCCTGCCGTCCGCTGATCGCGCGCGATGGCCTGAGCACCGTTTTGATCGAACCGGCCGTGAAATTCCTGACTGAGCGCGGGCACACCGTTCAGCTCGGTCATGAGCTGCGCTCCTTCGTCACCACCGACGGCAACGTCAGCGCGCTCAATTTCGGCGGCGAGGACGTGGTCCAGCTTGCCGCGGGCGATGTGATCGTGATGGCGGTGCCGCCCCGCGCGGCGACGAGCCTGCTGCCGGGCCTGACTGCGCCGACCGAATTCCGCGCCATCGTCAATGCGCATTTCCGCTTTGAGCCGCCGCCGGGTTCGGCACCGATCCTGGGCGTGATCGGCGGCGTGGTGGAATGGCTGTTCGCGTTCCCCAACCGGCTGTCGGTCACCATCAGCAATGGCGACCGTCTCGTCGATATGCCGCGCGAGGAACTCGCGCAGGCGATCTGGAATGACGTCTGCGCGGCGGGCGGCGTCTCCGGCGAGCTGCCCCCATGGCAGATCGTGCGGGAGCGCCGTGCCACATTTGCGGCAACGCCGGCGCAGAATGCCCTGCGTCCAGGGCCGGTCACCGCGCTGAAAAACCTGTTCCTTGCCGGCGATTGGACTGCTACGGGATTGCCTGCAACCATCGAGGGATCGGTCCGATCGGGTGATCGCGCTGCCGATCTGGTTCTGGCCGCAAAGCGGCCCTGACGGGCAATGTCCCGGTCATTTTCAATCGACGCCAGGAGCAATCGAGCGACATGGATTCCGTGAACGCGACCAGCCGCGAAGCTTTGGAATCGAGCATTGCGTCAGCCACGCAAGGCGTCCTCGCTTTCCAGCAACCCGACGGCCATTGGGTATTCGAGCTCGAGGCCGACTGCACCATTCCGGCCGAATATATCCTGCTGCGCCATTATCTCGCCGAGCCGGTCGACACCGCGCTCGAGGCCAAGATCGGCAATTATCTGCGCCGCGTTCAGGGTGCTCATGGCGGCTGGCCGCTGGTGCATGACGGCGAGTTCGACATGAGCGCCAGCGTGAAGGCTTATTTCGCGCTGAAGATGATCGGCGATTCCGTGGATGCCCCGCACATGGTGCGTGCGCGGCAGGCGATCCATGCGCGCGGCGGTGCCGTCAACAGCAACGTCTTCACCCGCTTCCTGCTCGCAACCTTCGGCGTCGTGACCTGGCGCGCGGTGCCGGTGCTGCCGATCGAGATCGTGCTGCTGCCGTTCTGGTCGCCGTTCCATCTCAACAAGATCTCTTATTGGGCGCGCACCACCATGGTGCCGCTGATGGTGATCGCCGCGCTGAAGCCGCGCGCGAAGAATCCCAAGGGCGTCGGCATCGACGAGTTGTTCCTGCAGGATCCGTGCTCGATCGGGATGACCGCCAAGGCGCCGCACCAGAGCATGGCCTGGTTCGTGCTGTTCCGCGCGCTCGACGGCATCCTGCGCGTGATCGAGCCGATGTTTCCGAAGCGCCTGCGTAAGCGCGCGATCGATGCCGCGCTTGCCTTTACCGAGGAGCGGCTCAACGGCGAGGACGGGATGGGTGCGATCTATCCGCCCATGGCCAACATCGTCATGATGTACGATGCGCTCGGCAAGGACGAGAACTTCCCGCCCCGCGCGATCACGCGCCGGGGCATCGACAAGCTGCTCGTCGTCAAGGGCGATGAGGCCTATTGCCAGCCCTGCGTCTCCCCGGTGTGGGACACGACGCTGACCGCGCATGCGCTGTTGGAGGCCGGCGGCGACAAGGCGTTGCCTGCCGCCAAGCAGGGCCTGGACTGGCTGATCCCGAAGCAGGAGCTCGAGGTGAAGGGCGACTGGGCGGTGAAGCGGCCCGACGTGCGTCCCGGCGGCTGGGCGTTCCAGTACAACAATGCGCATTATCCCGATCTCGACGACACCGCCGTGGTGGTGATGTCGATGGACCGCATGCGCCGCGAGCACGGCGTCGCCGGCTATGATGCCGCGATCGAGCGCGGCCGCGAGTGGATCGAGGGCATGCAGAGCGACGACGGCGGCTGGGCGGCCTTCGACGTCAACAACCTCGAATACTACCTCAACAACATCCCGTTCTCGGACCACGGCGCGTTGCTCGATCCCCCGACTGAGGACGTCACCGGGCGCTGCATCTCGATGCTGGCCCAACTCGGCAAGACCGAGAAGACCAGCAAGCAGGTCGCCGATGGCGTTGCCTATCTGCGCAAGACCCAGCACCCCGAGGGGTCCTGGTACGGCCGCTGGGGCATGAACTTCATCTATGGAACCTGGTCGGTGCTCTGTGCGCTGAACATGGCCGGAGTTCCCCACAGCGACCCGATGATGCGCAAGGCGGCCGGCTGGCTGGCCTCGATCCAGAACAAGGACGGGGGCTGGGGCGAGGACGCCGTCAGCTACCGGCTGGACTACCAGGGATGGGAGCCGGCCCCGTCGACCGCCTCGCAAACGGCATGGGCCTTGCTTGCCCTGATGGCTGCAGGCGAGGTTGATCACCCGGCCGTCGCCCGCGGGGTGGAGTACCTGATTGCAACACAGAACGAAAAAGGACTGTGGGATGAACAGCGTTACACCGCCACAGGCTTTCCCCGCGTGTTCTATCTGCGGTATCATGGTTACCCGAAGTTCTTCCCGCTGTGGGCGCTGGCGCGATATCGGAACTTGCGGAACACCAACAGCAGGGTGGTAGGGGTCGGGATGTGACGACGGGGACGGGGGACTATGTGACCGCGGGTCAAGCCATTGATCCGCGCCCGATATTGATTGTGACCGGACTGGTGCAGGAGGCCCGCATTGCTGCAGGGCCCGGCATGGCCGTCATTTGCTCGTCGAGCAGCCCGGCCCAGTTGCGGGCGCTGCTGACGGTGGTGGATCCTGATTCGATTCGCGGCGTGATCTCGTTCGGCGTGGCCGGCGGGCTCGACCCGAGCTTGCGCTCCGGCGACGTCGTGGTGGCGACTGAGGTGCTCTCGGGTGATGACCGCTGGGGCGCCGGCCTGTGGCTCAGCGACGACCTCATCGAGAAGCTGACATCCGGCCGCCGCCGCGTGGTGCGCGGCAGCCTCGCCGGTGCCGAGGAAGTGGTCACCGGTTCATCGTGCAAGGCGGCGCTGCATTCCGAGACCGGCGCCTTCGCCGTCGACATGGAAAGCCACATCGCGGCTGCCTACGCCGCCGAGGCCGGCCTGCCGTTTGCCGCGGTCCGCGTCATCAGCGACCCCGCCCACCGTGCGCTGCCGGCCATCGCCCGCGCAGCCATCAAGCCGAACGGCCAGATCGACCTTGCCGCCGTCCTGCGCGGCATCGTGCGCAATCCCGCGACGCTGCATGCCCTGGTCTCCACCGGCATCGACTTCAACCGCGCGCTGCGTTCCTTGCGCGGCTGCCGCGATTTTCTGATCGGGACGGAGCTCGTGGGCAGCGAGGCGCTCGCCGCTGAAGCGGCCTGAAGGGCGTCTTCGAGCTGAACAATACAAAAGGTCCGGTCGCGGTGCGATCGGGCCTTTTGTTTTGAGCTGCGCGATCGTCGTCATAGGCGGGCGGCATACGCACCATGTGGTCTGCGCAGTGCCGCCGGGCAGCTTGAATGTGAACCGATCCGCACTGTGCCCCCCGCTTTGATTGTTCCTCCGCCATGCGAGAACAGAACGATTGGAAAACGTTCGCGGCGGCGAGCAACCACGCTTCTACTGTGCATGGGGTTGTTTTTCACATCTCGCATAAGTGCGAGGAGGCGAGGGGCATCGCTTCGCGTATCGTTCCGTCCTGGCGGACCCTCGCGCCGAACAAAAGAAAAGGCCCGATCGCCATCGGCGACCGGGCCTTGTTCGTTTTCGCCGGCTGACGCCCTTACGCGGCCGTCGAAGCCTTCCGCGCGGCCTTCGCCGCGGCGGCTTCGGCCTCGTCCTTGCGGATCTCGGAGAGCTTCTTCTGGACCTGCTCCGAGAAGATGTACTGCGCCGGGCGCTGCTTCGACATGTCGATCTCCGGCGCCATCGGGCCAGTGGTCTTGATGCCGCGCAGCGACACCCACATAGCCTTGATCGGGTTGTTGAGGGCTGCGGTCGCTGCCGTCGGCTCGTAGCCGCAATGGGCCATACAGTCGGCGCACTTCTCGTACTTGCCGGTGCCGTAGGTCTCCCAGTCGGTGGTGTCCATCAGCTCCTTGAAGGTTTTGGCGTAGCCTTCACCGAGCAGGTAGCAGGGCTTCTGCCAGCCGAAGATGTTGCGCGCGGGCATGCCCCACGGCGTGCACTCGTATTCCTGGTTGCCGGCGAGGAAGTCGAGGAACAGGCCGGAGTGCATGAAATTCCACTTCTTGCCCTTGCCCAGCGCGAAGACGTCGCGAAACAGCTTCTTGGTCTTGGCGCGGTTGAGGAAGTGCTCCTGGTCCGGCGCGCGCTCATAGGCATAGCCGGGCGACATCGAGACACCGACGCCGAGCTCGACGGTGAGGTCGAGGAATTTCGCGATCTCCTCGGCCGGATGGCCGTCGAAGATGGTGGCGTTGACGTTGACGGTGAAGCCGCGGGCCTTCGCCGCCTTGATCGCGGAGACGGCGCGGTCGAACACGCCCTGCTGCGACACGGCCTTGTCGTGATGGTCCTTGAGGCCGTCGAGATGGACGGAGAAGAACAGGTATGGCGAGGGCTCGAACAGGTCGAGCTTCTTCTCGAGCAGCAGCGCGTTGGTGCAGAGCGACACGAACTTCTTGCGCGCGACGAGGCCGCGCACGATCTCGCCGATCTCCTTGTGGATCAGCGGCTCGCCGCCGGGAATCGCCACCATCGGGGCGCCGCCACTCGTCGGCCGCGTCCCAGCACTCCTGGGCGGTCATGCGGCGGTTGAGGATCGCATCCGGATAATCGATCTTGCCGCAGCCGACGCAGGCGAGGTTGCAGCGGAACAAGGGTTCCAGCATCAGCACGAGCGGATAGCGTTTGCGGCCAAGCAGTTTCTGCTTGAGCAAATAGCCGCCGATACGCATTTCCTTGAAGAAGGGGATTGCCATTACACGTTTCTTTCTGGGCTTCAAATTCGGGTAGGTCAGCTTGCAGCCAGTTCGGCCGGAAGCCGGAATTCGATGTTTTCCTCGCGGCCGGGGAGCACCGAAACCGTCACCGGTCCGATCCGCCGCAGCGCTTCGATCACGTCATCAACCAGCACCTCGGGCGCCGAGGCGCCGGCCGTGAGGCCGACCGACCTGGCACCATTCAACCACTCGGGATTGAGCTCGCTTCCATCGGCGATCAGATAACTCGCGACACCGGCCTCAGTGCCGATCTCGCGGAGCCGGTTCGAGTTCGAGCTGTTGGCGGCGCCCACCACCAAGATCACGTCAACCAGCTTGCTCAAGTCCCTTACCGCAGATTGGCGGTTCTGTGTCGCATAGCAGATATCCCGGATGTCCGGGCCTTGAATATCTGTAAATCTGGCCTGGAGGGCGCCGATAATATCCCTGGTGTCGTCGACCGACAGGGTGGTCTGGGTGATGTAGGCCACTGGCGTATCCGCCGGCAGCGCCAGGGCCCGGGCCTCGTCGACGCTCTGGACCAGCAGAACGGGCCCGGGAACCTGGCCCATCGTGCCCTCGACCTCGGGGTGGCCGGCATGGCCGATCAGGATCAGGGTACGGCCCTTGGTGATGTAGCGCTTCCCCTGATTGTGAACTTTCGTGACCAGCGGGCAGGTGGCATTGAGCACCGGAAGGTCGCGCGCGGCGGCCTCTTCCTCGACACTGCGGGCGACGCCGTGAGCACTGAATACCGTCACGGCCTTCGGCGGAACCTCGGACAGCTCCTCGACGAAGATCGCGCCCTTGTTCTTCAGGCTCTCGACGACGTATTTGTTGTGCACGATCTCGTGGCGCACATAGACCGGCGGGCCGTATTTCTCCAGCGCGCGCTCCACGATCTCGATGGCGCGCACCACGCCCGCGCAAAAGCCTCGCGGCTGCGCCAGATAAACTTCCATTGGACGTCCATCACGCAAATTGCACCAATCCGCTCAATTGTCCCGGGGCACTCTGATAGGGCGCGTGCTGCAATATCCGCACCAATGTTTCGCGACCTCGGCAGGTGGCCCACCCGTGGGTTCCGATGCATGCAGGCGCAGCACTTTGTGTCAAAAAATCGGCAATAAGGGAAGTGTGGGTGACCCGCAGGTTCGGGCGGGACCGGGCGCGGGTATTATAATGCGGTCGTCCGGGTGAGCAAGTCGGCGATGACTGTGCTCACCCCTTCGTCACTTTACCGCCTCAACTCGGCGGCTATACCGCTGTCCCCCATGCTTTTTGCCATGGTCCTTCGCCGTCTGCCTCGAACCTTGTTCGTGCGAGAACGACCCAAACGGCAATAGGTTTCGCCTGGGAACTCCGCTAAAGAGCGGGCGTTTCCGGCAAGCTGTTAACCGCAGAAAGAAAAGAAGTGCTGCAAAGCGTAGTCGTTGCCATCGTCAGGGCCTGTACCCGGTTTGCCTCTCTCGTCGTCGTTCTCGGGCTCCTGCTGGCGGTGGGGGCGGGCTATTACACGTCCCGGCACTTCGCCATCAATACCGACATTAATTCCCTGATCTCGCAGAAACTCGACTGGCGTCAGCGCGACCAGCAGTTCGACCGTGCCTTCGACCGCGATGCGACGATCCTGGCGGTCGTTGAAGGCGCGACGCCGGAGCTGACGACGGCGGCGGCGGACGCGCTGTATGCCAGGCTGAAGGACGACAAGGCCAATTTCGTCGCCATTCAGCAACTCGGCACCGGCGAGTTCTTCGAGAAGAACGGCCTGCTGTTTCTTCCGACCGAAGAAGTCGGCAAGATCACCGGCCAGTTCGAATCCGCGGCGCCCCTGATCGAGATCATGGCCGGCGATCCGTCGATCCGCGGCCTGACCGGTGCGCTGGAGACCGGGCTCGCCGGCGTCAAGCGTGGTCAGGTCAAGCTCGATAGCACCGAGCGGCCGTTCAACCTGATCTCGCAGACGGTCGAGACCGTGCTCAACAAGGGCAACGCGACCTTCTCCTGGCGTGAACTCGTCAGCGACCAGCCGCTGCAGGATTCGGACAAGCGGGCCTTCATCGAATTCAAGCCGATCCTTGACTACAACGCGCTTGAGCCCGGCAAGGACGCCACTGACGCGATCCGCAAGGCGGCGGCGGATCTCGATTTCGCGACCAAGTACCACGCGCGTGTGCGGCTGACCGGTCCAGTTCCGATTGCCAACGAGGAATACGCGACCGTCCAGGAGGGCGCCGTCGTCAACGGCATCGGCACCGTTGTGGTCGTGCTGTTCATCCTGTGGCTGGCGCTGCATTCAGCGAAGATCATCTTCGCCGTATTCGTCAATCTCTTCGTCGGCCTGGCGGTCACCACTGCCGTCGGCCTGATGATGGTCGGCTCACTCAATCTGCTGTCGATCGCGTTCGCGGTGCTGTTCGTCGGCCTCGGCGTCGATTTCGGCATCCAATACAGCGTCCGCTACCGCTCGGAGCGTTACAAGGTCAATGATCTCGGCAAGGCGCTGGTGCTTGCCGCCAGACGCTCCGCAATCCCGCTGTCGCTCGCCGCGATGGCCACCGCGGCCGGCTTCCTCTGCTTCATCCCGACCGACTACAAGGGCATCGCCGAGCTCGGGCAAATCGCCGGCGTCGGCATGCTGGTGGCGTTCATCTCCTCAATCACCGTCCTGCCGGCAATGCTGAAGCTGCTGAACCCGCCCGGCGAAAAGGAGCCGGTCGGCTACGCATTCCTCGCGCCGCTCGATCACTTCCTGGAGAAGCACCGCGTGCTGGTCGTTGGTGGCACGCTGCTGCTCGCGGTCGCCGGCCTGCCACTGCTCTACTTCATGAAGTTCGACTTCAACCCGATGAACCTGCGCAACCCGAACGCCGAGTCGATCGCGACCTTCCTCGACCTGCGCAAGGATCCCAACACCGGCGCCAATGCGGTCAACGTGATGACCACGTCTGAAGAGCAGGCCAAGCAGGTCGAAGCGAAGCTCGAGAAGGTGCCGGAGGTGCTGCGGGTGATGTCGCTCGACAGTTTCGTGCCGGAGGACCAGCAGCCGAAGCTGAAGCTGATCGCGCAGGGCGCCAAGATCCTGAACCCCGCGCTCAATCCGGATCAGATCGACGCGGCGCCGTCGGATCAGGAGAACGTCGATTCACTGAAATCCTCGGTCGACAATCTGCGCCGCACGGCAGGTGACGCAAAGGGCCCTGGCGCGGTCGCCTCGCGCCGCCTAGCGGACGCGCTCGAAAAGCTCGCCAATGCCGACGAATCGACCCGCAACAAGGCGCAGGACGTGTTCGTGACGCCGATGAAGATCGTGTTCGACCAGCTCAGGAAGGCGATGCAGGCCGAGCCTGTCACCCTGAAGTCACTGCCGCCCGATCTCGTCAGCGCCTGGAAGAGCAAGGATGGCATCATCCGCGTCGAAGCTCAGCCGAAGGGCGATCCCAACGACAACGACACGCTGCGCAAGTTCGCGGCGGCCGTGCTCGAGGCGGAGCCGACAGCGATCGGCGGACCGGTCTCCATCCTGAAATCCGGTGACACCGTAGTGCGAGCGTTCATCCATGCCGGCATCTACGCGCTGCTGGTGATCAGCCTCCTGCTGTGGATCACCCTGCGCCGCCTGGTCGACGTTGCGATGACGCTGGTGCCGTTGCTGGTTGCAGGCGCGGTCACGCTCGAGATCTGCGTGCTGATCGGCCTGCCGCTCAACTTCGCCAACATCGTCGCGTTTCCGCTGCTGCTCGGCGTCGGTGTCGCGTTCAAGATCTATTATGTCGTGGCGTGGCGGTCCGGCAGGACAAACCTGCTTCAGACCAGCCTGACGCGCGCGATCTTTTTCAGCGCACTGACGACGGCGACCGCATTCGGCAGCCTGTGGCTGTCGAGCCATCCGGGCACGTCCAGCATGGGCAAGCTGCTCGCACTCTCGCTGGTGACGACGCTTGCCGCAGTGCTGCTGTTTCAGCCGGCCCTAATGGGCAAACCCCGCAATCTCAGGGAGTAGGCAGATGTCGCCGACGGGATCGGGGGCACCTTTCTGACCGGGCTTGGCCGCGGCGGCACTCTTTGGAGCCGCTGTCATCGGTGCAGGTGCTGCGGCGCCCGACGCGGCCTTCGGCGCCGCCCCCGTGGTTTTTGGCCCGCCCTTTGCCATGGCGTTGGCGGGGCTCGAGGGAATCGGGGGACCGACGCGGGTCCAGGTCTCGCCGCCGCACAGGAAGCCCAGCACGCAGCCCTTGATCTCGAGCTGGTCAGCGCCGACAGGCGTGATGGTCGCACTATACATCTGGCCATCCTTGGCGTTGTAGACCTGACCTTCCCACTGCTCGGCGCCGCCCACTTTCTTCATGTTGATCAGGGTCGCCATGCCTAGCGTAGGCCTGTTCTTTTTTGAGACATCCGGATTGTTCTCGTCGCGGCCGCCGGGTTTCTTTTCCCAGGAAACGGCGCCCCACATGCTGCCATTGCATTGGGCGACTCGGATATTGGCGACGCCGTCCGCGACCCGCCAGTCGCCGGTAGGATCGGCCGCGAGCGCTGGTGTCAGGCCGGTGTAACCGCCTGCCAGTATTAGTCCGGTGTAAATAGCCAAACGCATGAGTGTTCCTCGGCAGTGCAACATGGTCTAAAGCTGTGCTTGCGAAGATGGTCCGAAAAAGGGCAAAAGGCCGCACAGAGCGTTTTCCGTTCGCTGACCGTTTTCAGTTGACGAAGCGGCCCTCAACCGAAGTATGTAGCGGATGAACAGTCCAAATCCAGACATGTCCCAGTTGTTCGCGGACCGTCAGGCCCAGCGCAACACCCTGCATAATAGGTACCTGAACGAGCAGTTCGTCCGGGTTCTCAAGACCATCGGCTACGATGTCGGGTTCCAGAAAGGGCAGGGGCAGTACCTCTACGATCGCGAGGGCGCGCGCTATCTCGACCTGCTGTCCGGTTTTGGCGTGTTCGCGATCGGGCGCAATCATCCGGTGATGCGGGACGCGTTGAAAAGCGTGCTCGACGCTGATCTGCCCAATCTCGTCCAGTTCGATGTTTCGGTGCTCGCCGGCGTCCTCGCCGAGCGGCTCCTGAAGTATGTTCCCTATCTCGACAAGGCGTTCTTCGCCAATTCCGGCGCGGAATGCGTCGAGGCCGCGATCAAGTTCGCCCGCGGCGCCACCGGCCGCCCGGGCATCGTCTATTGCGCCCACGGCTACCATGGCCTGACCTACGGCGCGCTGTCGCTGACAGGGGATTCGAACTTCCGCACCGGCTTCGAGCCGCTGCTGCCGGGTTGCACCCCGGTTCCGTTCAACGATCTCGCCGCGCTCGAGAAGGCGCTGGCCTCGCGCGAGGTCGCGGCCTTCGTCGTCGAGCCGATCCAGGGCAAGGGCGTCAACATGCCCTCCGACGAGTTCCTGCCGGGCGCGGCCGCGCTTTGCAAGAAATACGGCACGCTGTTCGTCGCCGACGAGATCCAGACGGGCATGGGCCGCACCGGACGCTTCCTCGCGGTCGAGCATTGGAACGTCGAACCCGACATGGTGCTGCTGTCGAAGTCGCTCTCGGGCGGCCACGTGCCTGTTGGCGCCGTGCTGACGCGCAAGAGCATCTTCGACAAGATATTCAACCAGATGGACCGCGCGGTGGTGCACGGTTCGACCTTCTCCAAGAACGATCTCGCGATGGCCGCGGGCATTGCCACGCTCGATGTGATGGAATCGGAGAAGCTGATCGAGTCCGCCGCCAAGCGCGGCGCCGAACTTCGCCTGGCACTCACGCGTATGGTGCCCGGCTATGAGCTGCTGAAGGAAGTCCGCGGCAAGGGCCTGATGATCGGCATCGAGTTCGGGCCGCCGAAATCGCTGCGGCTGCGGGCCTCCTGGAACGTGCTGGAAGCCGCCAACAAGGGCCTGTTCTGCCAGCTCATCACCGTGCCGCTGTTCAAGGATCACAAGATCCTGACGCAGGTCGCCGGCCACGGCAGCCACACCATCAAGCTGCTGCCGCCGCTCACCATCACGGAAGAAGACTGCAGCTGGATCGAGCGCGCCTTCGACGACGTCATCGCGGGCAGCCACAAGGTTCCCGGTGCGATCTGGTCGCTCGGCAAGACGCTGGTGGACAACGCGGTGCGGCGGTCGGCTTGATCTCTTGCCGCGGCATCGGCAACGACGGCGAGACGACTACCCCTCCACATTCGCCTTGATCGCCGCCTCGAACTTGTCCACGAACTCGGTGAGCTCGTCGCCGCCGATATCGCTCACGGCCCAGAAGTTCAGGCCGCGCTCGCCCCAGCGGCGGCAGTTGAAGCCCTGCATGGTCTGCGTCTTCGGGGGCCGATGCTCGATGCTCGCGGTCTGCGCCACGAACAGGTTGATGATGTGCTGCCGGCGCCGGTAGACGACGGCACCGATGGCGCGGGCATCGACATAGTCGAGCCGGCCGCCGACCAGCGTAAAGCCTTGCGCAGTGAGGTCGATGACGGGCGGGGCGACGTCGAGCTTGCCGTTGAACCAGGGTTTGACGGTGTGTTGGTCGGTCGAGACGACGTCGATGAGGTGGCCGGCCTGGAGCGAACGCAGATGCGCGGAGACGACCTCCGAAAGGATGCGCTGCTGGTCGTCCTGGCGCAGCACCACGGCAAAGACGCCGGAGGCGGCGAGCGCAGAGACCGCCGAGCCCATTGCGAAACCACGCAGCACGGAACGCCGGCTCGGCTGCGGCCGCGCTTGCGGCATCGACGCCTCGATACGGGCACGCAGACTAGCCGGCGCACTGTAGCGCAGCTTGGTGTCGGCCAGCACGCGCTTCATCTCGCGTTGTGCTGCGAATTCGGCCGCGCAGCCCGGACAGCCGGCGAGATGAGCTTCGACCTCGCGCGCGTGGCCGGCATCGAGCTCGTTGTCCAGCAGAGCGTGAAGCAGCATCTTTGCTTCGTCGCAGGTCATTTCGAGTGCTCCTCTTCCGCCGTCCAGGCCGCGCGCAGCATGGCGCGGGCACGAGCGAGGCGGGACATCACGGTGCCGACGGGGACGCCGACGGCTTCTGCAATTTCGCGATAGGACAGGTTATTGATCTCCCGCAGCACGAAGGTCTCCTTGAACGGCTCGGCGAGTGCGTCGATCATGTTGCGGATGGCGCCGGCGTCGCGGTTACGCAAGACTTCCGTCTCCGGGCTCGCCTCGTTCTCCTGCCACATCGGCGTCTGGTCGGTTGCACCGGGCGTGTCCTCGATCGCGGCGGGCGAATGCACGCGCCGGGCATATTCGGCGTTGCAGACATTGCGCAGGATCGCGAACAGCCACGGCTTCATGGCCGGGCCTCGATAGCTGTCAAAGTGCTTCAGCGCGCGCAGATAGCATTCCTGCACCGCGTCCTCCGCGTCGGAGGCGTCGCGCAGCAGATAGCGTGCGAGCGTGTAGACGTCGTCGAGATAGGGCAGGGCCGCCTCGCGGAAGCGCTGTGCCTTCTGGAAATCGTCGCTGACGGGCATCGCCTCTCGCTTTGCCTCTTGCTGCGTTTCGTCCGGGGTTTCGCCTTTGGGCCTGACCGCAGGCACGCGCGCCCGGCCGGCGTGGGACCACCGGCCGGGCAAGACAGAGATGCCTTGGTTGGAGACGTTACTCAACCTTGATCATCCCGGTCATATGCGGGTGCAACGAACAAAAATACTTGTAGTCGCCCGCATCGGTGAAGGTGAACGTGAACTTGTCGTCGGTGTCCAGGGCCTTGGACCTGAACTTGCCGGCCGACACCACGGTGTGCGGGATGTCGTCCCGGTTGGTCCACGTTACGGTCGTGCCGACCTTGATCTTGAGCTCCGCCGGCTGGAAGACGAAATTGTCGATATGCACCTCCATGTTGGTGTCTTCGGCACGGGCGGTTGTGAGCGGCAGCAGGATGGCCGCGGCCAAAGTGAGAAGGTCGCCCCCGAAGTCGCGGCGAGTGAGTGTCTTCATTGGTCTGCTTCCGATCAACCCTGGAGCGGCGTGTCGATGATCGCGAGCCGCTGCTCGTTCTGCTTGAAGTTGATGCTCGCGACCCCGAGCATCGAACGGAGCTTGGCGTCCTCGACCTTCATCGGTCCGGGGGAGGGGGCGGTGCCGGGTGCCGGCTGCGGAAAGGCGGTCGACCGCGCGGTGTGGAAGGTGACGTTGCCCTCGACCTTCTGCATCACCTGGTGGATGTGACCGTTGAGCACGGTGACCGAACCAAAGCCCTTGACGTATTCGAGCGCGCGGCCGCCGTCCTCTGTGCCCCAACCCCATTCCGGATAGACGGTCCAGAGCGGAATATGCGCGAACAAGACGATAGGCGTCGATTTCGACTTGCCACGGAGATCGTCCTCGAGCCAGGCGAGCTGCTCGGCGCCGAGATTGCCGAGGCCGCCGGCCTTGAGGTCGACGACGTTGACGAGGCCGACGAAGTGCACGCCGCCGGCGTCGAAGGAATACCAGCCCGCCCCCTTGGTGCCGCGGCCGTAACGGTCGCGATAGAACTTCACTTCCTCGTCGAGGAAATCATGCTCGCCCGGCACGTAGTGCACGTCCAACTTGGACTGCGAGATTATGCGATCGGCGTTGTCGAACTCGGACGCCTTGGACAGATGGGTGATATCGCCGGTGTGGATCATGAACGACGGCTTGGTGGGCATCGCATTGATCTTGTTGACGGCTTCCTCCAGCGTGCCCAGCGCGTTCGGGTTGGCCGGCTTGTCGAAGCCGACATGGCTGTCGCTGATCTGGAGGAAGGTCATGCCGGGCGCGGCCGCCGTCGCGGCCTCCGCGGAATCGATGATGCCGAGCGAGCGCGGGACGCCGCCCGTGATTGTCCAGAGCACCCCGGTGCCGGCCCAAGTCATGCACTCGAGCACCTTGCGACGGCTGACGCCGTCTTCCCCGTGATCGTGTCCGCTCATCGCACGTCTCCTTTGGCCCGGAATTGGGCTTCGGGGGAGTTGATCGGGGAAGGAGTCGGTTTATTCGCGGGGAGCGATGACGTTTTCGTGAGGTGGGATCGACGGAAAAGCGGTGACTGATCATGATGACGGGAGGCTACCTCGCATCCTCCAGGATCATCGCCGCGCCCTTCTCGGCGATCATCGCGGTCGGTGTGTTGGTATTGCCCGAAGTGATCGTCGGCATGATCGAGGCGTCGACGACGCGCAGACCGCCGAGCCCATAGAAGCGCAGGCGCTCGTCGACCACGGCCATGGGATCGCTCACAGCACCCATCTTGGCCGTGCCGACCGGATGGAAGATCGTGGTGCCGATATCGCCGGCGGCTTTTGCGAGCGAGGCATCGTCGTCGCCCACGGTGGGGCCGGGCAGATATTCGCTCGGGCGATATTTTGCGAGCGCCTTCTGCTGCATCAGGCGGCGCGTGGTGCGGATGGCGTCGGCGCCGACCTGGCGGTCATCGTCGGTCGACAGATAGTTTGGCGCGATGATCGGTTTCTCGTCCGGGATCGACGAGCGCAGCCGCACGGTGCCGCGCGACGTCGGCTGGAGATTGCAGGCGCTGACCGTGATGGCAGGGAAGCGGTGCAGGGGATCGCCGAACTTGTCGAGCGACAGCGGCTGCACGTGAAACTGGATGTTGGCGCGCGCGCGTGTCGCATCCGAGCGCGTGAAGATGCCGAGCTGTGACGGCGCCATGGTCAGCGGCCCACGGCGACGGAAGGCATAGTCGAGGCCCATCAGACCGCGGCGGAACAGGTTGTAATAGGTCTCGTTCAGCGTCCGCACGCCTTCGACCTTGTAGATCGCGCGCTGCTGGAGGTGGTCCTGCAGATTGCGCCCGACGCCGGGCTTGTCCATGACAATGTCGATGCCGAGCGGCGACAGCCAGTCGGCCGGGCCGATGCCGGAGCGATGCAGCACCTGCACCGAGCCGATCGAGCCGGCTGACAAGATCACCTCGCGTTTGGCGCGCGCCTCGACGATCTCGCCGTTCTGGATGAAGCGGACGCCGACGGCGCGGCCCTGCTCGATGATCAGACGGTCGACCAGCACGTGCTTCTCGAGCCGCAAATTGGAGCGCTTCAACGCCGGCTTGAGGAAGCCTCGCGCCGACGACCAGCGCCGGCCGCGCTTCTGGTTCACGTGGAAATAGCTGGTGCCTTCGTTGTCGCCGGTGTTGAAGTCGGGGATGCGCTTGATGCCCATTTCTTCCGCGGCATCGCCGACCGCATCGAGAACCTCCCACGACAGCCGCGGCGCCTCGATGCGCCAGCCGCCGCCGGCGCCGTGATGCTCGCTTGCGCCGAGGAAGTGATCCTCGAGCCGCCTGAACAGCGGCAACACGTCGTCATAGCCCCAGCCGGTCATGCCGAGCTGGCGCCAGTGATCGTAGTCGGCGGCCTGGCCGCGCATCGAGATCATGGCATTGATCGCCGAGCAGCCGCCGATCACCTTGCCTCTGGGGTAGGCCAGCGAACGGCCGTTGAGGCCCGGCTCGGCCTCGGTCTTGAACATCCAGTCCGAGCGCGGATTGCCGATGGCGAAAAGATAGCCGACCGGAATGTGGAACCAGATCCAGTTGTCGTCACCACCGGCTTCGAGAATAAGGACGCGGTTTTTGGGCTCCGCGGAAAGCCGGTTGGCAAGAACGCAGCCGGCCGTGCCGGCGCCCACGACAATATAATCAAACTCACCTTCGAGCCGCCTTGGCATTCTGCTTCCACCCGGATGATCTCTAAACGTTCCACCCTAATAGGCAGACGGAGACGACCGGGACAAGCCCGGCCATGTCGCACGGGCAGGGCTAGACCCGATCTCGACCAGTTGGGTGGACTGGCGCTTGCATGGTAGACAGGGCTGTATTTTCAACAAAGCTTGAGACCCTCCATGCCCATCGTGAATCGCGTCGCCGACCTTCAACCCGATATTCAGGCTTGGAGACGGGACATCCACCAGCATCCCGAGTTGCTGTATGACGTCCATCGCACCGCAGCATTCGTCGCGGATCGCCTGCGCGAATTCGGTTGCGACGAGGTCGTGACCGGTATCGGCCAGACCGGCGTGGTCGGAGTGATCAAAGGCAACAAGCCGGCCGGCGAGGGGCTCAAGGTGATCGGTCTGCGCGCCGACATGGATGCGCTGCCCGTCGAGGAACAGACCAATCTGCCATACGCCTCGAAGACTCCGGGCAAGATGCACGCCTGCGGCCATGACGGCCACACCGCGATGCTGCTGGGGGCTGCGCGCTACCTGGCCGAGACCCGCAACTTCGCCGGCGATGCGATCGTGATCTTCCAGCCGGCCGAGGAAGGCGGCGCCGGGGGCGCGGCCATGGTCAAGGACGGCATGATGGAGCGCTTCGGCATCGAGCAGGTCTACGGCATGCACAACGGTCCCGGCATTCCGATCGGCTCGTTTGCGATCCGGCCCGGTCCGATCATGGCGGCAACCGACGAGGTCGACATCAATATCGAGGGTCTCGGCGGCCACGCCGCGCGACCGCATAAATGCATTGATTCCGTTCTCGTCGGTGCGCAGGTGATCACGGCGTTGCAGTCGATCGTTGCGCGCAGTGTCGATCCCTTGGAATCAGCGGTGATCTCGATCTGCGAGTTTCACGCCGGCAATGCCCGTAACGTCATTCCGCAAACCGCGACCCTGAAGGGCACCATCCGGACCCTGTCGCCGGAGGTGCGCAAGCTCGTCGAGAAGCGGGTGCGCGAAGTGGTTGCGGGGGTGGCGCAGATCACCGGCGCCAAGATCGATCTACACTACAAGCGCAACTATCCAGTCGTGAACAACCACGCCGCGGAGACCGAGGTGGCAACGCGCATTGCCAAGCAGGTCGCCGGCGATGCCAACGTGCATCAGATGCCGCCCCTGATGGGCGGCGAGGACTTTGCCTACATGCTGGAAGCGCGTCCCGGCGCGTTCATCTTCTGCGGCAATGGCGACAGCGCCGGCCTGCATCACCCCGCCTACAATTTCAACGACGAGGCGATCGTGTTCGGCACGTCCTACTGGGTCAAGCTGGTCGAGGAACAGCTCGCGGCGTCGTGAGGCGCTCAAGCGAATTTGCAAATGAAAAGGGCCCGTGCATCGCGCGGGCCCTTTTTGTTGTGGTCCGTGTCGTGGCTCAGAACACGTGCGAGAACAGGAAATAGAGCACGCCCGAGATCAGCATCGCGGCGGGCAGGGTCAGGACCCAGGCCATCGCGATGTTGCGGATCGTCGCCCATTGCAGGCCCGATCCATTGGCGGCCATGGTGCCGGCGATGCCTGATGACAGCACATGCGTGGTCGAGACCGGCAGGCCATAGACATCGGCGGCCGCGATGGTGGCGGCCGCGGTGATCTCCGCGCAGGCTCCCTGCGCGTAGGTCAGGTGGGTCTTGCCGATCTTCTCGCCGACCGTGACCACGATGCGCTTCCAGCCGACCATGGTGCCAAGGCCAAGCGCGATGGCGACCACGATCTTCACCCAACCGGGAATGAACTTCGTGGCGCTGTCGAGTGAGCCCTTATAGGCGTTGAGCACGGTGACGTCGGCAGCACTGAGTTCGGCTTCCTTGTCCTTCATCAGGAAGCGCAGCGCTTCCGAAACGAGGTACATGTCGTTGCGGGTGTTGCCGACGAGCTCGGCGGGCACCTTGGCGAGCGAGCCATAGGTCGCCACCTGCCTGGAGATGTCGCGGACGAGCACGGCGAGCGACGGGAATGTACCGGCGTTCACCTCGTGCTGCGCGACATAGTTGGTCACGGCGCGGCGCGGATTGCCGATCACGCTGTAGCCGGCGGCCTTGGCTTCGATGATCTTGCTGGCAGCCTCCGAGTTCTGGCTGAATGCCACGATCTGGCTCTCCGGCAGCGCGCGGTTGAGCGCGTAGGCTGTCGGCACGGTGCCGATCAGGATCAGCATGATCAGGCCCATTCCCTTCTGACCGTCGTTGGAGCCGTGGAAGAAGCTCACCAGCGTGCAGGTGAGGATCAGGATGCCACGGATCCACCACGGCGGCGGCTGGTCGCCCTTCGGCTCGCCGAACAGGGTGGGCGTGACGCGCAGCAGAACGGTACGCAGGATCAGGAGCAGGCCGGCGGCAAGCGCGAAGCCGAACAGCGGCGACAGCAGCAGCGCCTTGCCGATGTTGGTGGCCTGGCTCCAGTCGACGCCGGTGGTGCCGTTGCGGCCATGCAGGACGGCGTTCATGATGCCGACGCCCATGATCGAGCCGATCAGCGTGTGCGAGCTCGAGGCCGGCAGGCCGAAATACCAGGTGCCGACGTTCCAGATGATGGCGGCGATCAACAACGCGAACACCATCGCGAAGCCGGCGCTGGAGCCGACCTGGAGGATCAGCTCGACCGGGAGCAGCGAGACGATGCCGAACGCGACCGCGCCGGAGGACAGCAGCACGCCGAACAGGTTGAACATGCCGGACCACACCACGGCGACGTGGGCGGGTAGCGAGCGGGTGTAGATCACGGTCGCGACCGCGTTGGCGGTGTCGTGGAAGCCGTTCACGAACTCGAAGCCGAGTGCGATCAGGAGCGCGACGAAGAGCAGGAGGAAGGGAGCGAAGGTCTTGACCTGCGCGCCTGATGCATCGACGTCGACCCAGATGCTGTAGGCGACGAAGAGAAGTGCGGCGGCGATCACGCCCATGTAGATCACGCCGGTGAGCGGGTGGAATCCGCGGTTGAGGTCTGGCCCCTTACTCAAGGCCGGCTCGATGGAGCCGGGCAAAGCAACGTCACTCATTGGAAATTCTCCTGTCCCAAGGCCCCGATTTTGCGCGTGGCATGTGACAGGCGGTTGAAATGGCGGCAGGCAGTTGAAATGATGGAGCTTATCCGCGCTCTGTCGCTGAGCGCCGGCAGCGTCTCAGGCGGCGTGGGCCGACTTCTTCTGCACGCCGGCCGCGATCGTCAGGTCTTCGACAAAACGCTGATATTCCTGCACCTTCGCCTGCGGATCAGGGAGCCGCAGCAGGTAGGACGGATGCACCGTCACCAGAGCCTTGCGTCCGTCGGGGAGGTCTATGAGCCGGCCGCGGGTCTTGCCGATGGGTGTGATCTTGCCGAACACGCTCTGCGCGGCGGTGGCGCCCATCGCGACCACGAGATCGGGCTGGATGACTGAGACTTCCCGCTCATACCATTGTCGGCATGCCCGGATCTCGGACGTGTTCGGCTTCTGGTGCAGGCGGATTTTTCCGCGCGGCACGAATTTGAAGTGTTTGACCGCGTTGGTGACATAGACCTTCCTGCGGTCGACGCCGGCCTCCTCCAGCGCGCGATCGAGCATCTGTCCGGCCGGCCCGACGAAGGGATGGCCGGAAAGGTCTTCCTTGTCGCCGGGCTGCTCGCCGACCAGCATGATGGTGGCGCTCTTGGGGCCTTCGCCGAACACGGTCTGTGTCGCGTCCTTGTAGAGCGGGCAGGCGCGGCAATGGCCGGCCTCCTCGCGAAGTGCATCGAGAACATTGGCGGCGTGTTTGCGGCTCATCGGGGCCTCCGGCCGCTTCTGGGGCTTGTGCGGATCCGTTGCGGCGTTGGCGATCATGGCGCCGGTCATGCGTTCGGCGTCCTCGATCAGGGGTTTAATGATCGAAGCCTCGGGCAGGTTCCTCCAGTATTTCTTCGGCATCTCCGCCTGCATCGCCTTCACCTTCAACCGCGCCGGATTGAAGATGCTGGCGTAGTAACGCCGCCAGGTTTCCTCCAGCCGGTCTTCGCCCCGTGCTTCGTTCTTGCTCGCGCCCGGCGTGAACGAGAGCGCGTGGCCATCCCAATGCGCGCAGAGATCGGGCGTCAAAATCGACCACGGCATGTCGGCAAAGCGGCGCGCGAAAAACGGCGCGGCGAGCTCGACGATATGATGCTCCGGCTCGAACCATGCGACGTAATGGGCGGCACGCTCGCGTCCGACTTCGCGAAAACGAACGAAGGCGTGCATCTTGTGCTCGTCGCGATGAACAGCTCTCGCCATGGCCGTGACCAGCGCGACGTCGGTATCCATCGCGACTTCGATGAGGTCGTGATTGTCCTTCAATCGCCAGAGCAGGCGATAGAGGATCGCAAAACGCTCGCCGTCGCGGTGCAGGATTGCCGCTTTCGCCAGCTCGATGAATTTCGCTGATACGCTGAAAGTGCCGTCATTCACCTCGAGAATCGGAGAGGGCGCGGGCGGCGCGAACAGCTCAGCTTCGCCACCCCGCACGGCCCAGGTGATATCGGCGGGCGCCACGTGATGAAGCACGAGCGTGCGAGCAGCTTTGCGCCAGCCGCCGAAATCGGTCTCGGTGTCGAGGATAATGAACTGCATCAGAAGCCAAACCCCAATTGCGTTGCTTTCGGCTTGAACCGTTCGATCAACCGCGCCTCGTCCAGGCGTTGCGAGGAGGGCCGGTGATCGCTGAGGACGATGAACGGCAGCGCCTTGTGCTTGGGCACGTGCAGCCGCGCGAGATCGGACAGGCGGATCGTGGTGGTGCGCCGCGTCGCGATGATGCGCTCGACCGCCCTGGTGCCGAAACCCGGCACGCGCAGCAGCTGCTCGCGGCTGGCGCTGTTGACGTCGAGCGGAAAGCGGTCGCGATGCCGTAGCGCCCAGGCGAGCTTTGGATCGATGTCGAGCGGCAGCATCGCGGTGTCGTCGACGATCTCACCGACGTCGAAACCGTAGAATCGCATCAGCCAGTCGGCCTGGTAGAGCCGGTGCTCACGCAGCAGCGGCGGCTGGACCAGAGGCAATGCGCGGCTCGCATCGGGGATCGGGCTGAAGGCGGAGTAATAGACGCGCCTGAGCCTGTAGGATCCATAGAGATTGGCGCTGGTGTGGAGGATGGTGTGATCGTTCGCGCCGTCGGCGCCGACGATCATCTGCGTGCTTTGGCCGGCCGGTGCGAAGCGCTGCGGTCTTGTCCTTGTCTTCGCGCGGCGATTTTCCTCGGCTTCGTCGAGCTGCAGCCGCAATCGGCCCATGGTGCGGCGGATCGCACGCACGTCCTTCTCCGGCGCGAATTGCTGCAGGCTTGTCGCCTCGGGCATTTCGATGTTGATGGAGAGACGGTCGGCATATTTGCCGGCTTCCGCGATCAGCGCATCGTCGGCTTCCGGAATGGTCTTGAGATGGATGTAGCCGCGGAAGTGATGGTCCTCGCGCAGTTTTCGCGCGACACTGACCACTTGCTCCATGGTGTAGTCGGGGCTGCGGATGATGCCGGAGGAGAGAAACAGGCCCTCGATGTAATTGCGCCGGTAGAAATCGAGCGTCAGCTTGACCACTTCATCGATGGTGAAGCGGGCGCGCGGCACGTTGGAGGAAGCGCGGTTGACGCAATAGAGGCAATCGTAATTGCAGGCATTGGTCAGCAGCACCTTGAGCAGGGAGATGCAGCGTCCATCCGGCGCGTAGGAATGGCAGATGCCCATGCCGGGCGCGGTCGAGCCCATGCCCTTGCCGTCGCTGGAATCCCGCTTCTCGGTGCCGCTGGAGGCGCAGGAGGCGTCGTACTTGGCGGCGTCCGCGAGAATTTCCAGCTTGCGTTGTACGTCCATTCCGGAATCCCTTTGATTTGGCTCATGAATTCGATCGAACGCAATTCGATTTGACTCTTCGGCTGCCGTTAGCTTTATATTAGAACATACCATGAACAAATAAGCCAGCCGTTGGTTTCTCTTTTGAGAGCCACCGGCAATCACCTCTGAGGAGCGGCGAGCATGAACGCACGCATGAGCGCGCTTGCGACCTTGCGCAGCCAGATCGAGCGGATCGAGACGGCGGAGGTCGTGCATCATCACGATCGTGTCGCGCTCGGTCACAGCGAGGTCGATCGCGCGCTGAAAGGCGGCCTCGCGCGCGCGGCGGTCCATGAGGTGTTTTGCGAAGGGCGTCAGGGTGCGGCCGCGACCGGTTTTGTCACCGCGCTGGCGGGTCGCGTCACGGCGCAGCGGCCGCTGCTGTGGGTGCGGCAGGATTTTTCGGAACTCGAAACCGGCGCGCTGTCGATGAGCGGGCTCGCCGAGCTCGGGCTCGATCCACGCCGCGTGGTTATGGTGCGCGCGGCCGATGTGGAGAGCGCGCTGCGGACCTCGGCCGATGCGCTCGCCTGCGATGCGCTCGGCGCCGTCGTGCTCGAGCTCTGGGGCGAGACGAGGCAGTTCGATCTCGTCGCGAGCCGCAAGCTGACGCTCGCCGCGCAATCATCCGGCGTTACCGGTTTGTTGCTGCGGATGGCAGCACAACCGTTGCCCTCGACAGCGGAGACGCGATGGATGCTGCGCGCGGCGCATTCGCCGCCGGGATCGGCTTCAATGCCTGCGGCGCCTTGGGACGTCTGGGGGGCGCCGCGCTTCGATGTCGAGCTGTTGCGCAATCGTCATGGCCCGTGTGGCCGGTGGATCATGGAATGGAAGTGTGATGAGTGCCAGTTCAGTGAACCGTCGGCGTATTCTCAGCCTGTGGCTGCCGCGCCTGCCCATCGACCGGATCCAGCGGTTTTTCAGCAGCGCCGGGCTGGGTAAAAATAATAATGGTCCGAGCATCGTTGTCATCAAGGACAACAATGCGCTGGTGATCCACGCACTGGATGAAACCGCCGAGCGCTTCGGGTTGCATATTGGTCAGCCGCTGGCGAATGCCCGGGCGATGTGCCCGGATTTGAAAGTGTTCGACGCCGATGTCGTGGCCGATGCGAAAACGCTCAGCGACATCGCCGATTGGTGCGATCGCTTCACGCCGCTGGTGGCGCTCGATCCGCCGCACGGGTTGTTCCTCGACATCACCGGCTGCGCGCATCTGTTCGGCGGCGAGGCTGCGCTGTTGCAGACGCTGGTCCGGGCGCTCGGCCGACAAGGCTTTGCCGTCAGCGCGGCGATCGCCGGCACCTCGGTCTGCGCGCGCACACTGACGCGGCAGGGCTCCGGGATCATCGTTGCCGACGGTGGGGAAGCGGCGGCAATCGACCGGTTTCCGGTGTCCGCGCTCGGTGCGGAGGAGACGATCACCACCGGCCTACGCCGCGCCGGGCTGAAGACCATCGGCGATGTCGCCTCGCGCAACGCCTCCGAGATCACGGCGCGGTTCGGCGCGCGGTTCTCCACGCTGCTCGCGCATGCGCTGGGGCAGGGCGATGCGCCCATTAGTCCGCGCAAGCCGGTGCCTGACTACATCGTCGAAAAGCGTTTTGCCGAGCCGATCGCGACCGACACCATGATCGCGATGACGCTGTCGCGGCTGGCCGATACGTTGATCGCGTCCATGGAGAAACAGGGCAAGGGCGCGCGGCGGCTGGAGGCCGCGTTCTTCCGCACCGACGGTGTGGTGCGTGCGATCATGGTCGAGACCGGACGTCCCGTGACGCGAAGCAAAGTCGTCGATCGTCTGTTCCGCGAACGGCTCGATGCGCTCGCCGATCCGCTCGATCCCGGTTTCGGCTTCGACATGGTGCGGCTGTCGGCGAGCCGCACCGAGATCGTGGTGCAGGAGCAGCGCGATCTCGATGCCCATGTCCACGACAATGACGAACTCGCCGCGCTGATCGACCGCATCGCCGCACGCATCGGCGGAAAGCGCGTCGTCGTGCACCTGCCGCAGGATACCCATATTCCTGAGCGGGCGGTGCTGGCTGCCCCCGCCCAGCATCATCTCGCGGCTGCCATGCAGGCCAAATGGCCAGATCGTGCCGAGGGCGAGCCGCCGCTGCGGCCCCTGCGGCTGTTCGACAAGCCGGAGCCGGTCACCGTACCGTTCGCGACCGTACCCGATGGCCCGCCGCATCAATTCACTTGGCGCCGGGCAAAACATGCGGTGGTACGGGTAGAGGGACCCGAACGCATCGCGATGGAATGGTGGCGCCAGGACGGCAAGCAGCTGACGCGGGATTATTTCCGTATCGAGGATGCCGAGGGCCTGCGCTTGTGGATTTTCCGCGATGGTCTTTACGAAGGGGAGGTGTTCGACGCCGACGGCAAGCCTGGTCCCCCCAACTGGTATGTGCACGGTCTCTTCGCATGAACGCGCCTGCTTATGCCGAGATCGGCATCACCACCAACTTCTCCTTCCTGCGCGGCGGCTCGGATCCGCGCGCCTATGTGCATCAGGCCGCCAAGCTCGGCCTTCCCGTGATCGGCATCGCCGATCACAATACGCTCGCCGGCGTGGTGCGCGCCTGGAAGGAGCTCGACAATGACAAGGTGCTGCATAAGCCCAAATTGTTGGTCGGTGCGCGCATCGTCTTCATCGACGGCACGCCCGACATTTTCGTCTATCCGCGCGACCGCGCCGCCTATGGCCGGCTCTGCCAGCTTCTCACCAGAGGCAAACGCGGCGACGACATCACGCGGATCGAGAAGGGCGAGTGCCGTCTCTCCTTCGCCGATCTGCTGGAGTTTTCGGAAGGTCAGCTCCTGATCCTGACGCTGCCGCATCGCTTCGAGCCGGCACAAGCGTTGGATATTCTTGCAAGGTTGAAAGCAAGCCGCGCCGAGGGTGTATGGCTGGCGGCGAGCCTGATTTATCGCGGCGACGACCGGCGCCGTCTGGCGCGGCTGGACGATCTCGCCGAAAAGGCAAAAGTGCCGCTGCTTGCGACCAACGAGGTGCTCTATCACGATCCCGGCCGTCGTCCGCTTCAGGATGTGCTCACCTGTATCAGGGAAAAGACCACGATCGAGGCGGCCGGACGAAGGCTGCAAGCCAATGCCGAGCGTTTTCTGAAGACGCCCCGCGAGATGGCGCGGCTGTTCCGCGATGCCCCCGACGCGATCGCGGAGACCATGCGCTTTGCGGACAGGATCGACTTCACGCTCGACCAGCTCAAATACCAATATCCTGATGAGCCGGTGCCGCCGGGCAAGACCGCGCAGGGACATCTGGAGGACCTGACCTGGGCCGGCGTCGACAAATATTTCGGCGGTATCGAGAACATTGACGCGAAGCTGCGCGCGACGCTGAAGAAAGAGCTCGCGCTGATATCAGAGCTGAAATACGCGCATTACTTCCTCACCGTGCACGACATCGTCCACTACGCGCGCAGCCAGAACATTCTGTGCCAGGGACGGGGTTCTGCGGCGAATTCGGCCGTGTGCTACGTGCTCGGCATCACCTCGGTCGATCCGACCAAGGTCGATCTGCTGTTCGAGCGCTTCATCTCCAAGGAACGGCTGGAGCCGCCCGACATCGACGTCGATTTCGAGCATTCGCGGCGCGAGGAGGTGATGCAATATGTCTATCGCCGCTACGGCCGCCACCGCGCCGCCATCATCGCGACCGTCATCCATTATCGTCCGCGCAGCGCCATCCGGGATGTCGGCAAGGCGCTGGGCCTGACCGAGGACGTCACCGCGGCGCTCGCCGACACCGTGTGGGGCAGCTGGGGCAAGGGCCTCAATGACATGCAGGTCCGGCAGGCCGGGCTCGATCCGCAAAATCCCATGATCAACCTCGCAGTCGAGCTGGCGACCGAGCTGATCGAATTCCCGCGCCATCTCTCCCAGCATGTCGGCGGCTATGTGCTGACGCAGGACCGGCTCGACACCTATGTGCCGATCGGCAACGCTGCGATGAACGACCGCACCTTCATCGAATGGGACAAGGATGACGTCGACGCGCTGAATATGATGAAGGTCGACGTGCTTGCGCTGGGCATGCTGACCTGCATCAGGAAGTGTTTTGATTTGATCGATCATCACAAGGGTAAACGATGGGTTCTGGCGAGCGTCCCGCAGGACGATCCGAAGGTTTACGACATGCTGTGTGCCGGCGAGTCGCTCGGCGTATTCCAGGTCGAGAGCCGCGCGCAAATGAACATGCTGCCGCGGCTGAAACCGCGAACCTTCTATGATCTCGTTATCGAGGTCGCGATCGTACGCCCGGGACCGATCCAGGGCGATATGGTGCATCCCTATCTGCGGCGGCGGAACGGCCTGGAGAAGGTGACCTATCCTTCGCCATCGCCCGAGCATGGTCCCGCGGACGAGCTCTACAAGGTGCTGCACAAGACCAAGGGCGTGCCCCTGTTCCAGGAGCAGGCGATGCGCATCGCGATTGAGGCGGCGAAATTCACGCCCGAAGAAGCCAACGGGCTGCGCCGCTCGATGGCGACCTTTCGCAATGTCGGCACCATCGGCCAGTACGAAGAGAAGCTGATCGGCAACATGGTCGCGCGCGGCTATGAGGCCAATTTCGCCAGAAGCTGCTTCGACCAGATCAAGGGTTTTGGCTCATATGGCTTCCCGGAGAGCCATGCCGCGAGCTTTGCCCAGCTCGTCTATATTTCGTCATGGCTGAAATATCATCACCCTGATGCCTTCTGCTGCGGTCTCCTGAATTCGCAGCCGATGGGCTTCTACGCCCCGGCGCAGATCGTCGGTGACGCCCGCAAGAATGGCGTCGAGGTGCGCGACATCGACGTGTCCTACAGCTTTGCACAGAACACGCTGGAAAACACTGACGACAGATATTGTGCCGTTCGCCTGGGTTTTCGCCAGATCGACGGCTTTCACTGGCTAGATCCGGATGAGGAGTTTCTCAAAAGAGAGCAGGCGAAGCAGCAGGGCAAAGTCTATGTCACTCAGGAGGACTGGGCCGATCGCATCATCGCCGCCCGCAATCGTTGCCCCTTCACCTCGCTCGAAGACTTCGCCCGCGATACCGGCCTGCCCAAGCGCGCGCTGATCCTGCTGGCGGATGCCGATGCGTTCCGCTCGCTCGGGCTCGACCGCCGCGAGGCGCTGTGGCAGGTGCGGCGGCTGCCCGACGACGTGGCGCTGCCGCTGTTCGAGGCTGCGACTGCGCGCGAGCAGCCGGACGAGCAGGCCAAGCCGCTCCCGGTGATGCCACGTCCCGAACAGGTCGTTGCCGACTACCAGACCATCCGGCTGTCGCTCAAAGGCCATCCGATGGAATTTTTGCGCGAGGCGTTTACGCGCGAGCGCATCGTTGCCTGCAAGGAGATCAGTCACGAGAACGAGCGGCGCCGCGTCCGCTGCGCCGGCGTGGTGCTGGTGCGTCAGCGGCCGGGCAGCGCCAGCGGCGTCGTGTTCATGACGCTGGAGGACGAAACCGGCATCGCCAACGTCGTGGTGTGGCCCAAGGTCATGGAGCAGTACCGGAAGGAAGTGATGGGTGCGCGCCTCATCGAGGTTCAGGGCTATATCCAGAGCAGCCCAGAGAAGGTAACCCATCTGATCGCGCAACGCATGATCGACCGCTCGCACGATCTGGTCGGCCTTGCCGACGATGCCCTGAGCCGCAAGCATCCGGTGCCCGCAGGGGCCACCGTGGTCGAACCACTCAACGAGGACCCGCGCGCGCTCACGGACATGCCGGCGCAAAAAATCCGCCATCCCCGCAACGTCCGCATCCTGCCCCCGTCGCGGGATTTTCATTGAGGTGTGGCACGGGATGCCGCCACTCCGTCGTCATGCCCGGGCTTGTCCCGGGCATCCACGTCCTTCAGCGTGTGTGGTGGCGCCTGGATGGCCGGACAAGCCCGGCCATGACGGCGGAGCGGGGCTTCAGAAATTCACCCGGTTCGAGATCGCCCCGTCCACGACAAGATTGGCGCCCGTGGTGAACGCCGACACCGGGCTTGCCAGAAACACCGCCGCGCTCGCGATCTCCTGTGGCGTCGCCATGCGCCCCGTCGGATTTCGCTTCATCGCGTCATTGTAACGCTCGGGCATGTTCTGCTCGATCATGTTCCAGACGCCGCCCTTGAAGTAGACGGTGCCGGGCGAGACGACATTCACGCGGATCTTCTTCCTGGCATATTGCCGCGCCAGTCCCTTGGCCATGTGGATCAGCGCCGCCTTGATCGGGCCGTAGGAGCTGGCGAGATCGGCCTGCGCCGCCGAGATCGAGGAGATGATGACGAAGGCGGCATCGCCGCTCTTCTCGCCGCTGGCCTCGAGGAACGGCCGCGCCGCGTCGAATGCATGTACGGCGCCGAGCACGTCGAGCCGGAAATTCTGCTCCCACGATGCGGCATCGTGGCCTTGCGCCATGGCACCGGCATTGGCGAACAGCAGGTCGATGCCGCCGAGCTCCCTGGCCGCGCCCTCGACCCATGCCTTCAGCGCCGCGCCGTCGGTGACGTCAACGGGGCCGCCGGTGGCGTTGATGCCGCTCGCCTTTAATTCGGTAACGGTGGCCGCGACCTGCTCTGCATTGCGCGCACACACCGCGATATTGCTGCCTTCCGCGGCCAGCGTTGCCGCAATCGCTCGCCCGATGCCACGCGTGCCGCCGAGCACGATGGCGCTCTTTCCGTTGAGACCGAGATCCATTGGTTGGTTTTCCTTTCGTTGATCGCTGCGCGAGTGTAGCTGCGTAACGACCGTCATCGCAAATGCAGCTGCAAGACCGTCACCCTGAGGCGCCGGAGCGTAGCGCAGGCCTGGAAGGGCGACAGCCCCGCTGCCACCTCGGCCGTTCATCCTTCGAGGCTCGACTTGCGATGCGTGGCATCGCAAGCCTCGCACCTCTGGATGACGGGACTCGCAGAAGACTCGGAGCAATTTCCAACCTTACTCCGGCGCAGCCCCCACCGGAGGGCCGCCGGGCGGGCGATGCAGGAAGGTCAGCGAGGCATAGGCGCCGACCCAGGAGCCGATCGCCGCAAAGGCGACATAGACGGCGTTCTCGGTGTAGCTGATCACGGCATAAGAGGAGAGCAGATACCAGATCGCGCTCCAGCTTGCGGCCGGTACGCGCTTGCGCGCGACCACGGCTGACGTAAACATCACATAGACAGCGTCGGTCGCCGCTGTTGCGACGAACACGGCGCCGGCGGTGAGGGGGGCGATGGCAGCCATTGCAATCCTTTCCGTGCTCATGGGATGGTCGCAACAAAGCTACAGCATGATCCGGAAATGTGCGCAGCGGTTTTCCGAAAACATCATGCTCGCATGACAGGGACAGAGGCACCAATGCAAAGCCCCACCGACATCCTCCGCGACATCTGGACCTCCGCTGGCGGCCACACGGCCGCGCTCGACGGCGTGCATCTCACGGGCGAGGAGCCGCAGATCCCGTCCTCGTTCCGTGTCGCCGTCGCGGGCCAAGCGACAATCGGCGCCTCAGGCCTTGCTGCCGCAGAGATCTGGCGGCTGCGCAGTGGAGAGGCGCAGGACGTGACGGTCGATATGCGCCACGCGGTCGTCGAATGCCGCTCGGAACGTTATCTTCGGCTCGACGACAAGCCGCCGCCACCCGCCTGGGACGCCATCGCCGGCGTCTACAGGACCGGCGACGGCCGCTTCGTTCGCTGCCATACCAATTTCCCGCATCACCGCGACGCCGTCTGCAACGTGCTCGGCTGCGTGCCCGAGCGCGACAAGGTGCAGGCCGCGCTGATGCAATGGAACGGTGAGGATTTTGAAAGCGCGGCCTATGCCGCCGGCGGCGTCGTCGCGCTGATGCGCTCCTGCGACGAATGGTCGGCGCTGCCGCAGGCACGTGCACTTGCCGAGCTGCCGCTGGTCTCGATCGAGAAGATCGGCGATGCGCCGATCAAATCCTGGCCTGAAGGCGATCGTCCGCTCGCGGGCCTGCGCGTGCTCGATCTCTCCCGCGTCATCGCAGGTCCCGTCGCCGGCCGCACGCTCGCTGCCCACGGCGCCGACGTGCTGCTGGTCTCCGGGCCGGACCTGCCGGCGATTCCCTGGCTGACCATCGACACCGGTCGCGGCAAGCTCACCACCTTCATCGAGCTGAAGAGCGAGGCGGGCAGGGCGCAAATGCGTGAATTGCTGAAGGGCGCCGACATTTTCTCGCAAGGCTATCGGCCGCGCGCACTCGCTCACCTCGGCTTCTCGCCGGACGAGGCTGCGGAAATCAATCCCGGCATCGTCTACGTCACCCTGTCCGCCTATGGCCATGCCGGTCCCTGGGCCGGGCGGCGCGGGTTCGATTCGCTGGTGCAGACCACGACGGGCTTCAACCATGCGGAAGGAAAAGCAGCCGGTATCCATGGTCCCAAGGAATTGCCGGCGCAGATGCTCGACCACGCCACCGGCTATCTGATGGCGTTCGGCGCGATGATGGCCAAGGCGCGCCAGGCCCGCGAAGGCGGCAGCTGGCACGTGCGTGTCTCGCTGGCGCAGACCGGACGTTGGCTGTGGAATCTCGGCCGGCTCGAGGGCGGTCTCAGCACCCCGGATCTTACGGGTGAGGCCGTACATACTGCGTTCATGGAAACCATGTCATCTGGCTTCGGCACGTTGAGGGCGGTGCGCCATTCGGCCGTGTTGTCGAGGACGCCGGCGCAATGGAGCCGTCCGGCGATGCCGCTCGGCAGCCACCCGGCGCAATGGCCGGCGCGAAGCTGACGTGAAGCTGACATGTCGCAAAATTTTAACGCAAACCGAAGGACGGCCAGCGTTTTTTAGGTTGTCTGAAATCTCAATTCGGCACTATTAGCGCGACCGATGAGGCAGTCGTCTGCCGAGTTCGTCGCAGACACGACCGGGCCCCATGGTAGCTGAAAAGACCAAGCCATTGCAGTTGCTTACAAAACGACGGGTGATCGCATCCGTAGTTTTACTGGCGCTTGCCGGGGCTGGTGCGTACGGCTTCCTCTCTGCCGGCGCCAAGGACAAGAAGAACTCCGAAGTCTCCAGCCAGTCGCGCAAAAACGCCCAGAATTTCAAGCCGACGCCGTCCGAATGGGCGACGCTGACGATCGAGCCGGTCAACGCCAAGACCTTCCGCGCGGAATACGTCACAGAGGGCAAGGTCGCAGTCGATGAGGACCGCTCGACACCGGTGTTCTCGCCCTATGCGGGCCGGGTGACAAAGCTGCTGGCCAAGCCGGGCGAGACCGTGACCCAGGGACAACCGCTGTTCACGATCGAGGCCGCCGACACCGTGCAGGCCCAGAACGATTTCATCGCGGCGATGACATCGCAGAACAAGGCAAAGTCGGCACTCGAGCTTGCCGACATCCAGTACAAGCGCGCCAAGGATCTCTATGAAGGCCGCGCCATCCCGCTCAAGGATTATCAGCAGGCGGAAGCGACCCAGGTTCAGGCGCAGAACGACATGCGCTCCGCGGTGACCGCGCTGGAGGCCGCCAACAACAAGCTGCGTATCCTCGGTTTCACCGACGCGACGATCAAGGCGTTCCAGGACAAGGGCACCATCAACCCTGAAATCACGATCTATGCGCCGCTCTCGGGCACGGTCGTGCAGCGCAAGATCGGCCCGGGGCAATATGTCAGCGCCGGCGCCAGCGATCCCGTCTTCGTGATCGGCGATCTTTCCACGGTCTGGCTCACCGCCTTCGTGCGCGAGAGCGACGCTGCGCAAGTCAGCGTCGGGCAAGACATCTCCATCAACGTGATGGCGCTGCCGGGCCGCCCGCTGACGGCCAAGATCAACTACGTCGCCGCCGCGATCGATCCGAACACCCGCCGCCTGCTGGTTCGCGCCACCATCGACAACAAGGACGGCCTGCTCAAGCCGGAAATGTTCGCCAACGTCACGATCTATTCGGCCGGCGATCGCGCGGCGCCTGCAGTGCCGAAGCAGGCGCTGATCTATGAAGGCGACCAGGTCCGCATCTGGGTCGCGCGTGAGGACAAGTCGGTCGAGCTCCGCCAGATCAAGATCGGCCTCATCAACGGCAACCTCGTCGAGGTCACCAGCAACCTGAAGCCCGGCGAACAGATCGTCGTCAAAGGCAGCCTGTTCATCGACCGCGCGGCGTCCGGTAGCTGATCGACGCCCCGAGAAAACTGCGAAAACCTGAATGGACCGTCTCGTCGCCCTAGCCGTCAACCGGCGCTTCCTGATGGTCGGCATGTTCGTCGCCGTGTTCATCGGCGGCCTGATCGCGTTCAACCAGCTCAACATCGAGGCCTATCCCGACCCGACCCCTCCGATGGTCGACATCGTCACCCAGAGCCCGGGCCTCTCGGCGGAAGAGATCGAGCGCTACATCACGATCCCGATCGAGACCCAGGTCGCGGGCCTGAAGAACCTGACGACCATCCGAACCATCTCGCTCTACGGCCTCTCCGACGTCAAACTGCAGTTTTCCTTCGCCTACACCTATGAAGAGGCGCTGCAGCAGGTCTTGAACCGCCTGGCGCAGCTCGCCCCGCTGCCGGGCAACGTGCAGCCGCAGATCTCGCCGCTGAGCCCGATCGGCGAAATCTTCCGCTATCGCCTGGTCGGCCCGCCGAACTACAGCGTGCTCGACCTCAAGACCATCCAGGACTGGATCCTGCAGCGCCGCTTCCGCTCCGTGCCCGGCGTGATCGACGTCACCGGGTGGGGCGGCAAGAGCAAGACCTATGAGATCCAGGTCGACAACAACAAGCTGGTCGCCAACGGCCTGACGCTGCCGCAGCTGCTGCAGGCAGTCAGCAACTCCAACGTCAATGTCGGCGGCAACACCGTCGATATCGGCCAGCAATCGGCCGTGGTGCGCGGCGTCGGCCTGATCCGCTCGATCGACGACCTCGCCAACACCATGGTTGCCCAGACCAACGGCAATCCCGTGCTGGTGAAGGACGTCGCCACCGTCACCGTCGGCCAGAAACCGCGACTTGGCATCGCTGGCCTCGACGATTCCGACGACATCGTGCAAGGCATCGTGCTGATGCGCCGCGGCGAGCAGAGCACGCCGACCATCAATCGCGTCGAGCAGCTCGTGAATCAGATCAACGGCTCGACCATCCTGCCGCCGGGCGTGCGCATCGAGCGCATCTATGACCGCAAGGACCTGATCGACCTCACCACCCACACCGTTCTGCACAACATGGTGGTGGGCATCCTGCTGATCGTGCTGCTGCAGTGGATATTCCTCGGCGATCTCCGCAGCGCGCTGATCGTCGGCGCCACGATTCCGTTCGCGTTGTTCTTCGCGGTGATCATTCTGGTGCTGCGCGGGGAATCGGCGAACCTGCTCTCGGTCGGCGCCATCGATTTCGGCCTGATCGTGGATGCCACCGTCATCATGGTGGAGGCGATCTTCCGCCGCCTGACGCAGACCACCCCGCCTTCGGAATCCGAGCACATGTCGCAAGAGACGCTGTTCGGCATGAAAAGTCACGCCATCCTCAGCGCCGCGGCCGACGTCTCGCGCTCGATCTTCTTCGCCGCCGCGATCATCATCGCGGCCTTCCTGCCGCTGTTCACGCTCTCGGGCGTCGAGGGCAACATCTTCGGACCGATGGCGCGCACCTATGCCTATGCGCTCGCCGGCGGCCTGCTTGCGACCTTCACCGTGACGCCGGCGCTATCGGCGATCATCCTGCCGGCGCATGTCGAGGAGACCGAGACCAGGGTGATGCAGGTCCTGCACCGGCTCTACATGCCGTTGCTGAACTGGGCCGTCGCCAACCGCACCATCGTGCTCGGCGGTGCCGTCGGCCTCGTGGTGATGACGATCCTCTTCGGGCGGCTGCTCGGCCTCGAATTCCTGCCCAAGCTCGAAGAGGGCAACCTCTGGATCCGCGCCACGCTGCCGCCGACCATTTCGCTCGAGGAGGGCAACACCTACGTCAACGAGATGCGCAAGCTGATCCGCGCCCGGCCCGAGGTCGAGTCCGTGGTGTCGCAGCACGGCCGCCCCGACGACGGCACCGACGCCGCCGGCTTCTTCAACGCTGAATTCTTCGCGCCGCTGAAGCCCGCGAGCGAGTGGCCCGGCACGCATGACAAGGAAGAGCTGACCGCGGAGCTGTTGAAGCAGCTCGACGATCGCTTCCCCGGCGTCGAGTTCAACTTCTCGCAATATCTCCAGGACAACGTCTCGGAGGCCGTCTCCGGCGTGAAGGGCGAAAACTCGATCAAGCTGTTCGGCAGCGACCTTCAGGCGCTGACCGACACCGCCAACAAGATCAAATCGGTGCTGGCGACGGTGCAGGGCATCACCGACCTCGCGGTGTTCACCTCGCTCGGTCAGCCGACCGTGCAAATCGACATCGACCGCGCCAAGGCCGCGCGCTATGGCCTGGCGCCCGGCGACATCAACGCCACCATCAAGGTCGCGATCGGCGGCGACACCGCCGGCGATCTCTACGAGCCGGGCAGCGATCGCCACTTCCCGATCATCGTTCGCCTTGCGCCGGAATATCGCCGCAGTGCGGAGGCGATCCAGAATATCAGGATCGGGGCGCCCGGGCCGAACGGCTCGATCACCCAGATTCCCCTCAGCGAGGTCGCTACGATCAACCTGGTCTCCGGCGCCGCCTACATCTATCGCGAGCAGCAGGAACGCTATTTGCCGATCAAGTTCTCGGTGCGTGAGCGCGATCTCGGCAGCGCGATCCGCGAAGCGCAGCAGAAGATCGCCGATCAGGTGCAGCTGCCGCCCGGCTCGCACATGGAATGGGTCGGCGAGTTCGGAAATCTCCAGGATGCGATCCGGCGCTTGTCGATCGTGGTGCCGATCTCGCTGGCGCTGATCGCCGTCCTGCTCTGGTTCAATTTCGGCTCGATGACTGACACGCTGCTCGCCATGAGCGTGATCCCGATGGCGATCTTCGGCGGCGTGCTCGGCCTGCTGATCACCGGCACCGCTTTCAGCGTCTCGGCGGCGATCGGGTTCATTGCGCTGTTCGGTATCGCCGTGATGGACGGCATCATCATCCTGTCGCAGTTCAACCAGCTGATTGATGAAGGCATGGACCGCCTGGGCGCGGTGATCCGTACCGGCGAATTGCAGCTCAGGCCGGTGCTGATGACCTGCGTCGTTGCCGGCGTCGGCCTGCTGCCGGCCGCGCTGTCGGGAGGTATCGGCTCGCAGGTGCAAAAGCCGCTCGCGGTCGTGGTCGTCACCGGCATGATGCTGGCGCCGCTCGTGATCCTGGTGACCTTGCCGGTGCTGATCTCGTTCTTCTCCCGCCGCGCGCGCTGACGCCGCCCTCAAAATCCGTAGAGCCGCGCCGGATTGTCGACCAGGATCTTCTTGCGCACATCGGCATCCGGTGCCCACACCGGAAGCTGGTTGAGCAGGCGGCCGTCGTCGATCTGGTGGAACGGCGCGATGTCCGTGGCCTTGCGGCCTTCGACCTGCGCCGAATCCGGATGCGGCCAGTCGGTGCCCCAGACGATGCGGTCCGGATTCGCAGCGATCAATGCGCGCGCATACGGCGCCATGTCCTGATAGTCGGGCGCGAGATGTGAGGAGCGATAGGCGCCGGAGATCTTCACATAGGCCTTGCCGGATTTGACGAGCGCGATGAGGTCGGCAAAGCCGGGCTGCGCGAGTCCGTGCGCAGCGTCGAGCCCACCAAAGTGGTCGAACACAGCGTGCACCGGTGAGGCCAGCACGAGATCCTTGATCGCCGAGATCATCGCCGGCGTGGTGTACAGCTGCACATGCCAGCCGCGGGCCGTCATGCGCTCGACCGCAGCGGTGAAGCGGGCGCGGCCGACATCGGGATTGTTGATGCCGTCGGTCGCCAGATTGATGCGGATGCCGCGAAAGCCGTCCGCATGCATCGCGTCGAGCTGGGCTTCCGTGGTGTTGTCGTCGATCACGGCCACGCCGCGCGCGGTGGGGCCGCGGGCCTTGATGCCGAACAGGCTGGCGGAATTGTCGGTTCCGTAGACGCTCGGCGTGACGATCACCACGCGCTCGATAAGCAGCGCCTTGTGCAGCGCCGCCATCTCTTCCGGACTCGCAGGTCCCGGCGTATAGACGCGCCCCGCGAAGAACGGAAACTGTTCGACATCGCCATGGATGTGCGTATGGCAATCGCAGGCATGCGCAGGCATGTCGAAATCGACCGGCGTCGCGGGTTGCGCGGCTCGCGCGTAGATCTTGTCGGTCATGGCTGCTCCGGCGTTGCGACAGGCGCCGAAAGATAGCATATCAGCCTGGCCGTCCCGCCACGTCACTGCATAGCTGCTCGACCAACTCCGCAACCGGCCGCGAACCGTCGACGCGGACGACCGGACGGGGCAGACCCGTAAGCCAGGCCTCATGTTTTGCGAGACTGCGGCCCTCGCGATCACCGGCTTCGTAGTGGCAGGCCCATTCGACGAAGTCTCCTCGCTCGACCCGAGGATTCGAAATTACTGCCCCGACGGCGTGCGCAGGCCGTGCCAGGCGTCGCGGACCTGATGGTAGTGCACCTCGGGCAAATAGTCCGGCGTGTTCAGGCTCAGCGTCTTGACGTCGAGATGGCCGACGGCGCTGAGCAGCGTGTAGGAGGCGATGACGCGGTCGCGCAGTGCGCCGATCAGGCGAGCCTTGGCCTGGATCAGGTCAGCCTGCGAGTTCAGCACGTCCACCGTGGTACGCTGTCCACCGGCGGCCTCGCGCTGCACGCCCTGGAGGGCCACCGTTGCGGCCTTCACCTCGGACTCCGAGGCGGACACCGCGATCTTGGCGCCCTCATTGGCGACCCATGCGCTGACAGCCGCGGTGCGCGCCTGGTTGCGCACCTGGTCGAGCACCAGGCGGCTCTGCGCCGTCACCTCCTTGGCCTGTCGCGTCTGTGAAGCGGCCTGGCCACCGTCATAGATGGGCGCGGTGACGTTGGCGACGATCGAGGCCTGGTCGGTGCCGAAGGTGCCGAGCGTCTGGTCGCTGTCGCGGCTGCGGCTGACGCTGCCCTGGAGGCTGGCGCTGGGCAGCAGCGCGCCTTCGGCCACGCGGATGTTGGTCGAGGCGACGTCGACGTCGAAGCTAGCCGCCATCACCGCCGGATGTTCGTGGATCGCCATCGCGATCGAATCCTCGCGGCTCTTCGGCAGATAGCGATCGACAACCTCGGCGGGCCGAAGTGCGGAGGGCGCATTGCCGATCACCTGCGAATAAGTCGCCTGGCTCACCGCGAGCGCGACCTCGGCGGCGTTCAGATCGGAAAGGCCTCGATTGAGGCGGGCCTCGGCCTGCGCGGTATCGGTCGGGGTGACGTCGCCGGCGTTGAGGCGGCGCTGGGTGATGGACAGCGTCTCGCGCAGGAAGGCGACGTTGGAGCGTTGCGCTTCAACCAGCGACTGGTTCGCCAACACGTTGGTGTAGGCGGTCACCGCGTCGAGCAGCACGCCCTGACCGACATTGCGCAGGGCTTCGCGGCCGGACTGCACCTGGAGTTCGGCAACCCGCACGCTGTTGGCGGTCCGGAAGCCGTTGAACAGCGTCTGCGACACCGTGACCCCGATGGTCCAGGGCTTCAGAGTTGCTGTCTGGATTGTGTTGTCAGGAAGCAGGTTGCGCACCGCCTGCAGGCCGGCGCTGAGGCTAGCCACGATCTGCGGCCGATAACCGGCCAGCGCCTGGGGCACGTTCTCGTCGGTGGCGCGCTGCCTTGCGCGCTCGGCATTGAGCTGTGGATTGGTCTGGTAGGCCTTGACCAGCGCTTCCGGCAGGGCCTCCGCACGGGCCGTCGCGGGCAGGCAGCAGAGCGCCAATGTCGTCCATGCCGCCAGGACAGGACCCACGCCCGATCGATGCCGCGTCATCACGCGACCAGCTCTGGCGGCACGCCCAATCATGTAATCCTGCAAAACCCTGGCTGTCCGCCCCCGCCGACGGCGGCTCTCTTAACTGTTTACCCAGCGGCGGTCCCGCAGGCAAACTGCCGCGGGGAAAACCTCCATGTATTCCGTGCTTGTTGCAGGTGCGTCACACACCCAACCCAGCCCAAATGCGCTATAGGGTCCCACAGTCCAATTCTGTCAGGTGCCTGTCATGCGGTCCGGACGCCACGGATGACGCCGACGTTCTTCTCCGATCCCGATGCGCTCGCCGAGGAGATCATTCGCGACGTCGGAACCGATCTGGTGGTCGGACTGCCGCTTGGCCTCGGCAAGGCCAATCATGTGGTCAACGCGCTCTATGCGCGAGCCTGCGCCGACTCTGACATCAAGCTGACATTGCTGTCGGCGCTGACACTGGAGAAACCAAGGCCGAAGGCCCTGATCGAACAGCGGTTCATCATGCCCGTGATCGACCGCCTGTTCGGCTCGTATCCCGATCTGGCCTATGCCGATGCGCTGCGCGAAAATCGGCTGCCGCCCAATATCAACGTCGTCGAATTCTTCTTTCTCGCCGGGCGCTGGCTGCACGTGCCGATCGCGCAGCAGAACTACATCTCGGCCAATTATACCCATGCGGCGGGCTATCTGCTGGCGCGCGGGATGAACGTGGTGACACAGTTGGTGGCCAAGCGCATCATCGACGGCGTGCCGCGCTACAGCCTGTCCTGCAACACCGACACGACGCTGGATGTGCTGCGCGAGCGCCGTGCCGGACGCGCGGCGTTCAAGCTGATCGCGCAGGTGAATTCCGAACTGCCGTTCATGCCGGGCGAGGGCGATCTCGCGGCCGACGAGTTCAGCGCCGTGCTGGACAGCGCAGCGACCGACTTTCCGCTGTTCGCGCCGCCCTCGGCGCCGATCTCGGATACCAAATATGCCGTTGGCCTCAACGCGGCGGCCCTCGTGCGTGACGGCGGCACGTTGCAGATCGGCATCGGGCAGGTCGGCGATGCGGTGGCGCAGGGCCTGATCCTGCGCCATCGCAACAGCACGGCGTTTCGCGAGATTGTCGCTCGGTTGTCTCCAACGCGACCAGCCGTCGCGCAGGAAGCCGGTGCTTTCGAGGCCGGCCTTTACGGCGTCAGCGAGATGGTCACGGAGGCGTTCATCGGCCTGATCGACGCCGGCATTCTCAAGCGCGCCATCGACGGCGTGGTGTTGCACGGCGCCTTCTTTCTCGGCCCCAAATCGTTCTATCGCGCGCTGCGCGAGATGCCGCCGGACCGGATCGCGGGGATCCGGATGATGCCTGTGTCGTTCACGAACGAGATCTACGGCGCGGAGGATGAGAAGCGGCGCGCCCGCGTCGATGCACGCTTCATCAATGTCACCATGATGGCGACGCTCCTGGGCGCGGCTGTGTCGGACGGACTTGACGACGGGCAGGTCGTGAGCGGTGTCGGCGGCCAGTACAATTTCGTGGCGCAGGCCTTTGCGCTTCGTGGGGCGCGATCGGTCCTGACCTTCGAAGCGACCCGGCAGACCGGCGGCGCGCCGCAATCCAATATCCTCTGGCATTACGGACACGAGACGATTCCGCGGCATCTGCGCGACGTCTTCGTCACCGAGTACGGCGTTGCCGATCTCAGGGGAAAATCGGACGCCGACGTGATCGCGGCCATGCTGGGGATTGCTGACTCGCGCTTCCAGGACGAGTTGGTGCGGATGGCTAAGGACGCCGGCAAATTGCCGCGCGGCTACGAGATCCCTGCGGCCCGGCGCGAAAATCATCCTGAGCGGATCGCGGCAGCGCTCAAGCCCGCACGCGAGGCCGGGCTGCTGCCGTCGTTTCCGTTCGGCTCTGATTTCACCGAGGTGGAGCAGCGCCTCATTCCGGCGCTGGAGATATTGCAAAACGCGCAACATTCATCGCGTGCGCTGGCGAGCCTGCTGTGGCTGGGGGTGAAGCGAAAGCCTGATACGGCCGATCAGGCCTGTCTCGCACGCGTCGGCCTCGATCGCCCCAAAACCTGGCCGGAGCGCTTCTATCGCGCGCTGGTCAGCGCGGCCCTCGAGCAGAGCCGCGCCTGATCTCGGTGTCGTCCCGGCCTTCGGCGCGACGACGGAGCTATCGGTTCTTGTTCACCGGCTTGCGCTTCTCGATGAACGCGGCCATGCCCTCGGAGCGGTCTTCCAGCGCGAAGGTCGCGTGGAATAGATTGCGCTCCACGCTCATGCCTTCGGCCAGCGTGGTCTCGAAGGCGCGGTTGACTGCTTCCTTGGCCATCGCCACCGCGGGCCGTGACATCGCCGCGATCTTCTCCGCGGCCGCCATGGTTTCGTCCATCAGCCTGTCGGCGGGTACGATGCGGCTGACGAGGCCCGAGCGCTCGGCTTCCGCCGCATCCATCATGCGACCGGTGAGGCAGAGATCCATCGCCTTGGATTTGCCGATCGCGCGGGTCAGGCGCTGGGTGCCGCCGATGCCGGGGATGGTACCGAGCGTGATCTCGGGCTGGCCGAACTTGGCGGTATCGGCGGCGATGATGAAATCACACATCATGGCGAGTTCGCAGCCGCCGCCGAGCGCGTAGCCCGCGACCGCCGCGATGGTCGGCTTCCGGCAGCGCGCGATGCGGTCGCCGCCGATCGCGGCGAAATCCTCGGAGAACATGTCGATGAAGCTCTTCGGCTGCATCTCCTTGATGTCGGCACCGGCGGCAAAGGCCTTTTCGCTGCCGGTCACGACGATGCAGCCGATCGCGTCATCGGCTTCGAGATCGTCGACGGCCGCGGCAATCTCGCGAAAGACGCCGAACGAGAGCGCGTTGAGCATCTTCGGCCGGTTCAGCTTGATGAGGCCGACCGCGCCCTGGCTTTCGACGATGATGTGTTCGAACGTGCTCATGCTCCACCCACGCGTTTGATTGGGCGGGCAATGTGCCCGCTGGCGCGGATGCCTTCAAGGGGCTGGAACGCGCGAGGTGAGCGCGTCCCGAGGACTCAGGCCATGAACATGCGCGCGGCGGAGGCCAGCGTCAGCAGCGTGCCGACGCCGATGAAGATCTTGCCGATCAGGGAGCTCTGATCCCAGGCCGAGCTCGGCTGGCTGCTCGCCATCACTGGCGCCGGGCGCGGCTGTGCGTCGGTTGCTGCGATCACCGTCTTTTGCGCCCCCGGGTTGTCCTGTTGCAGGGCTCGGTCGAGGTCGTTGAGCTGATCGGCGGCCACGACCTGGTTCTCGGCGCCAGCCGCAGCGGGACTATCGGCCGCCGCCTGCATATCGTCGTTGGCGCGGCCAGTCATCGCCGACGCCGCGGCCGCAGGCGTCGTGTCGGCCGCGGCGACCTGCGCGTTGGCATTGGCAACTTCCGGCGGCATCTGGTTCGACGGCGTGGCGTCGTTGGCGGCCTTGTTGTCTGCCTGTTTGTCTGTCTTGGCCTCGTCCGCAGGGGGCGTCGCGTCCGCGTTGTTGGTCTTGTCGTCGGATTTCTGCGCCGTCTTGCTGTCGGTGTGGCGGCGAGAGGCGTGGTGCCGGTGCTTGCTTGGCTTGGCCGCATCGGTCTGTTTGCTCGCCCCTTCCGGCTTTGAGCCTGTGGCAGAACTCGGCGCGGCCTGCACTGCCGCTCCGAACAGCAGCAATAGTCCGGCCAAAACGATCCATGCCGCGCGCCCGCTGGCTTTCATCATGTTGACGATCTCCCCAATTCGCCCGTCCCGGTACCGAACAGAGACCCCGCTGCATGACGACAGCGGGGCAAAATATGGGAATCTTCGGGCCACACCGGGCAAATCCGGGGCAAACCGGCCGGCCGCGGCGGCCTGCCGGATGCGGGAGGCTTCGATCGGTGTTATGAGCCCTGACGCAGCTTCTGCGGCTGCTTCGGGGCAGGATCCGGCTATGATCACGACTTCGTGATCGTGCGAGCCGGGGCGTAACAAATTGAAAAAGCGGCCGAATTGCAATGATGAGGGGCGCGCGTGCGCGGACGTGAGGACGAATGGACCGGCCTGATGCGGTCGGCCATGGCAGGCGATGATGCGGCGTATCATCGGCTGTTGAAGGCGGTCACGCCGGTGCTGCGCGCCGCCGCGAGGCGCGGCCTGGCCCGGGCCGGGCAGCCCCCTGACCAGGCTGAGGATATCGTGCAGGAGATTTTGTTGGCGGTGCATCTGAAGCGGCACACCTGGGACAGCGAAGCGCCCTTCGCGCCCTGGCTGTTCGCGATCGCGCGCAACAAGCTGATCGATGCGCTCAGGCGCCGCGGTCGGCGCATCTTCGTCAACATCGACGATTTCGCCGAGACGCTGCCCGGCGAAGCGCCACAGGAGACGGCCTCGACGGGGGAGATCACCACGCAGCTCAACACGCTGCCGCAGCGCCAGCGCGACGTGTTGCAGTCGATCGCGGTCGACAGCGCCTCGATCAAGGACACGGCGGCGAAATTTGCGATGAGCGAAGGTGCGGTGCGGGTCGCGCTGCATCGGGGGCTTGCGGCCCTGACCGCCAAACTACGGGACCGCTAGGCATGGACACCGATCAACTCATTCGCACGCTCGCGGCCGACAACGCCCGCCGCGCCCCGCGCGTGGGCGCCTTGCTGACCACGGGACTGCTGGTCGCGGCGCCCTTGTCGATCCTGATCTTCGCGACGTTCCTCGGCGTGCGCTCGGACGTGATGAGCGCCATTCACAACCCGTTCTTCGACATGAAGTTCGCGGTCACGCTGTCGCTCGCGATCCCCGCGATCATCATCAGCCTGCATCTGTCGCGGCCGGAAGCCTTGATGCGCGGCTGGGGCTGGCTCCTGCTGCTGCCTGTGGGATTGCTTGCAGTCGCGATCGGCAGCGAGGCGATGATGGCGCCGGCCATGCCGATGGCGATGCGTCTCGTCGGCAAGAACTCGCGGGCGTGCCTGTCGGCGATTCCCGCAATGTCGCTGCCCTTGCTGGCGGGCGCGTTGTTTGGCCTGCGCCACGGCGCGCCGTCGCGGCCTGCGCTGGCCGGCGCGCTGGCCGGCCTGTTGTCGGCCGGGCTCGCCGCCACCCTTTACGCCTCGCATTGCACGGACGACTCGCCGCTGTTCGTCGCGACCTGGTACACCATCGCGACCGCGCTGGTGACCGCGATCGGCGCGGTGGTCGGGTCGAAGGTCTTGCGGTATTAGGCCGCCGACGTCGTGCCCTGCATGCGGTGGAAGCGCAGCACCTGCTGGGCAGTGGAACTGCGCAGGCCCTCATAGGTGTCGCGCAGCGTCAGCATGTCGGCCTTCGGCCCGCCCGAGAGCTTTTCGCGCATGGCGATGATCGCGCGAACGCTCGCCCATTGCATACCGGCGACCTTGGCGAGGATCATCAGACCCTCGACCTGGCTCTCGATCATCATGTTCTCGGCGGTCTCGACCGGAACGTCGGCGAGCGCCGCGAGCCCGGCATTGGCCTCGTCGAACTTGCCCTGCTCGGCGAAGGTCGCGACCTGGATTTCGGTCAAACGGCCGTCGTCATGGAGCGATTTAACCAGCGCGCGTGCCATCTCGGTCTGCTTGGTCATGGCGGCGGCGCGGACCCGCTGCGCGGCCTCCTGGACCACGCTGGAGACTTCGTCCGCGAGTCCAGGATGGGCGGCCTCCAGCTTCCTGCGGACGCTCAGCGACGCCTTGGCGACCAGTTTCAGATAATGATGCCGCGGCAGGTCGGGCCGCAGGCCGATGCAGGCGGCAAGGTCGTCGTCGCGCTCGGCGCGGGTGACGAGATCGGTCAGGCTGCCCTCGGAGAGCCGCGCGCCCGGATTATTGACCGTCGACTGCACCACGTCTTGGTTGCCGCGCGTCACCAGCACGTCGGTCAGTGCTTCGGACAGCACTCGCCGCAGCGAGATCGCCTTGAGGTGGGCCTGGCTCTTGCGGCGCGCGATATCGATCAGGGTCGTTTCGTCCAGCCGCTCTGATTTCGACAGCACGGGACCTGCGACCTCGATGACGTCGTCGAGCGCAAGCGTACGGATGATCTGCGGCGGCGCGGCTGCGACCGGGGCGAGGCGGTCGGCGAGCAGCGCCCTCGCCGAGGTCTCGATCTGCTCGATCAGGCATTGGAAGACGTCGTCGAACACCCGGACATGGTCCTCGGTATAATCCGCCACGTTGTTGAGGAAGAGATCGGTGACCCGGCGCAGCGTCTCGACCCGTCGGGCTACGGTGCCGTGCGCGAGCGCCGACTGCAATTCGTCGAGGATGTTTTCTGATGATTTGACGGATTTGGATGTCATGGCCCTGTCCTGGAGCGTTCGGTCCGGCGCGTTCATGCCCGCCGGCAAAAAATGGATTGGTCAGCTCGTGGCAATGCGGTTGCGCCCCTGAGCCTTGGCGGAATAGAGCGCGCTGTCGGCGCGCGCGAGAAATGTGTCGGCAGTATCATTGTCGCGCAGCGTCACGACGCCGGCGGAAATCGTCACGCGCATGCCGGGCGAGAATGCGCTCCAGTCGAGATCGGCGACGATGCCGCGCAGCCGGTCGAGCATGTGCGATGCGGCGTTGCTCTCGGTGCCCGGCAGCAGGAGCAGAAACTCCTCGCCGCCATAACGACCGAAACGGTCGCCGGGGCGGATGTTGGCGAACATGGTGATGGCGAAGGTCCGCAGCACCTCGTCGCCGATGGGATGGCCGTGGGCGTCGTTGATGCGCTTGAACCAGTCGAGATCGATCAGCGCGATGGCGCATGGCGCGGCGGCCTGCCGCGAGTTCTCGATCTCAGCATCGAGAAGCCGCATGATGCTGCGGCGGTTATAGGAGCCGGTCAGCTCGTCGAGCTCGGCGAGCTCCTCGATGCGCCGATAGGCCGCCTTCAGCTCGATGCTGCGCCGATACAGGATCTTGCGGAGCGTGGCGCCGAACAGGCCGAGGAAGGCGCACTGGCCGATCACCAGCACGAAGCACAGCATCGACGCGATCCGTTCGAGCCGGGTCGCAACCGGCATGCCGATCGGCAGATCGGAGCCGAGGAACACGGCCGCAAGCGCGACCGTCGCGATTGCCCATGTCAGCATCGCCTGGGCCGGGGTCATGCGCAGCGTGCCGAAGGCGAAGATCAGGAACAGCACGCTGATGAAGGCGATCCCGATCGTCGGCACCGACACCAGGAAAATGAATTGCAGCGCCATGTGCGCCGAGATCTGGAAGACCGTGAGATAATGGTCGTCGCGCTTCTCGCCGACGCCGGCCTCCGACATCACGGTGAAGATGCCGATGATCAGGAGGCCGCCGACCCAGAACAGCGATGGAACGTTGATGTGGATGGCGCCGTCATAGGCATAGAGCAGCAGCACGGCGGCGCCGAGCGAATAGCTCACGGCCTGGCCGATATACATCTGGCGGCGCTGGCGGGCCCGGCGCGCCAGCACTGCGGGTGCGGCCGCCTCGGGCGCGAGGACGATATCCGCGACCTCTGCGGCACTCCTCTCCGGAAAGGACGTCGCGGCCGTGCTCATGGTCCTCGCCAAAGGGTGGATGTCAGCCTAAAAAATCTACGTGGCAAGCCTTTAGGTTTGGTATCCTTTTGCACCGAATCCCGGAGGCGCCGCGCGGAGAAGGGTCTTGTGGCAGCGCGGGATTCGGCGGTCATTAGGGCATCCCCAGGCGATATCGCCGGACCAAATCCGGCGCCGCGCGACAAATGGTTCACATGGCCGTGACGCATCGGCGCGATCGAGCCGTCCGCCTCGGCCACGGTGAGTCCGCAACAGAGTATTTCCGTATTATGTTACCGTCCTCGAGCCCCAAGACCGACCGCCTCCGGTACGACGAGAAAATCGCGCGCATGTGCGGTAGATCACACAGTTCCCGGCATGACTTGGATAGGTTGGAGAATTTCGCGCCTCCCGTCGAACCGTCCCCCGCCTCGACTCGACCAATCTTGCGAGACCGGCTTTGAGCGTGACACAGGCGGCTACGGACGAGGTCCTGATCGCCAGGATCGCCCAGGGTGACCGGCTCGCCATGCAGGTGCTGTACGGGCGGCACCATGTCAGGGTTTACAGGTTCGGGCTGAGGCTCGTGCGGGACGAGCAGACGGCGGAAGACCTCATCAGCGAGGTTTTTCTGGATGTCTGGCGTCAAGCCGGCAAATTCGAGGGCCGATCCGCCGTTTCCACCTGGCTGCTGGCAATCACCCGATTCAAGGCCCTCTCTGCGCTTCGCCGCCGAAAGGATTTTGAATTGGACGACGAGGCCGCCAATGCGATCGAGGATTCATCCGACAATCCAGAAACGGCGGTTCAGAAGAAAGATACCAGTGAAGCGTTGCGGGAGTGTCTGACGGGCCTCTCGCCGGACCATCGGGAAATCGTCGACCTCGTCTATTACCACGAGAAATCGGTGGAAGAGGTGGCCGAGATCGTCGGCATCCCGGAGAACACGGTAAAGACGCGCCTCTTCTATGCGCGCAAGAAATTGGCCGAACTGCTGCAGGCAGCCGGCATTGAGCGAGGCTGGCCATGATGGCTTTGAGCAAGAAGATGCTGGAGCGAGAGCCCGGGGAGATCGAGTTGCTGCTGCCGTGGTACGCCGCCGGAACGCTGAACCCGCGCGACACCCGACGCGTCGAGGAAGCGCTTGCCGGCGATCCGGAGCTCGCAAAGCAATATGCGGCGATCCGCGGCGAATACGAAGAGACCATCCACCTGAATGAGAGCCTGGGTGCTCCGTCGGCGCGCGCGATGCAGAAGCTGTTCGCCGCAATCGACGCTGAGCCCGCGCGGGCGACCCGTTCGTTGCCGCTCCCGGCGCGTATCGCCACGTTCTTCGCGAGCCTGTCGCCGCGCACGCTGGCCTGGTCCGCGACCCTTGGCGCGATCGCGCTGCTGCTCCAGGCCGGCATCATCGGCGCTGTCTTGATGCAGACCCAGCCCGCGACCTTCCAGACTGCTTCGCTCTCGACCGGTGCGCCGGTCATGCGCGAGCTCGGGGCGGCTACACCTTCGCGGGCGCTGGTGCGCTTCACGCCGGAGGCGCGCGTCGCCGACATCACCGCGCTGCTCGACAATTACCAGGCCTCGATCATCGGCGATGCCAAAGGCGGCATGTTCCGCCTCCAGTTCGACAAGGCGATGAGCCAGGACGAGCTCACTGCGTTGCTCGCCAGAATGCAGCGCGAGAAGTTCGTCAATCTCGCCGTCGCGGCGCCTTAAGGCCGCCCCTGCAGCGATGACGCGCAAGTCCCAGAGCCTGTTGCGAACCGGGGCCTATGCTTCGTCGCTCGGGGCCGCGCTCCTGCTTGCCTGTCCCGGTCTCGAGGTCGCCCACGCCCAGGCGATCATGCGCACGCCGACGATCAGCATTCCCACGCGTACGCCCACGATCTCACCGGGCGTCGCGGCGCGTGTCGTGGGAGGCGATCACGGTCCGCATGTGACGCCGCACGTGACGCCCACGGTTCATAGCATCGCGCGGATCGCCCCGAATTCCGTCAACCCCGTGCTGCCCTACGCGCGCTACTCGCCAAATCTCTATCCCGCCTGCTCTAACGCCTCGCGCGATGCCGATGGCGAGTGCCTCGGCCAGCCGAATGGCGGCGGCGGCGGCTCCGGCAAGTCGGCCAAAAAGAGCGCCCGCAAGGGACGTGGCAACGCGACGCCGGTTGCCATGACCTCGCGCAGTTTCGCCAATGAATTCGTGGCCGAGATCGATGGCGCGCTGTCGCCGACCGAAGCCGACGAGCTTGCGCGACGCCACGGCTTGATCCGCATCTCTTCGGAGAATTTCCCGCTGATCGGGGCTACGGTCGGCCTGTTTCGCATCAGCGACGGCAGGCCGTACGAGACGGCGCGCCGCGAGTTCGCCGCCGATGGCAGCGTACGCTCGCTGCAGCCGAACTTCCGCTATTTGCTGCAGGACGAGAAGCCGGCGGTGCCGACCGAAGGCGATCCGGCGCAATACGCGCTCTCGAAGCTGCGGCTGCCGCAGGCGCACACGCTGGTGCACGGCGCCAACGTGACGGTTGCAGTGATCGATTCCGGGATCGACGCAAAACATCCCGAGCTCGCCAATTCCATTGCCGACGTCTTCGACGCGCTCGGCAGTGGCGAGGGCGCCCATATCCATGGCACCGGCATTGCCGGTGCGATCGTGGCCCATGCCAAGCTGATGGGCAGCGCGCCGGAAGCGCGCATCATCGCCATCAGGGCGTTCGGCGGCACTATCGGCGGTGCCGAGAGCTCGTCCTACATCATCCTGCGGTCGCTCAATTATGCCGCGGAGCACGGCGCCCAGATCGTCAATATGAGCTTTGCCGGTCCCAAGGACGCGGTCATCGAGCGCGCGATCGCGGCGAGTGCCGAGCGCGGCCTGGTGCTGATCGCGGCGGCCGGCAATGCCGGCGCCAAATCGCCGCCGCTCTATCCCGCGGCCAATCCCAACGTGATCGCAGTGAGCGCAACCGATCGGCAGGACAAGTTGTTCACCGCGTCGAACCGCGGCAACTACGTCGCGCTGGCCGCGCCGGGCGTCGACATCTTCCTGCCGGCGCCCGACGGCAAATATCAGATCACGTCGGGTACCTCCTTCTCGGCCGCCTACGTCTCCGGCGTCGCGGCATTGCTGCTCGAGCGCAACTACGCGCTCAAGCCGGAAGCGCTGCGCATGACGCTGGCCAAGACCGCGCGCGACCTCGGTTCACCCGGGCGTGATGATCTCTATGGCGACGGCGAGCCCGATGCGTTTGCTGCGGTGATGGCCATTCCGGTCGACGGCACGACGCCGGTCGCCGCCGCGTCCGCTACAACTAAACGTGAAGATGCCGAGAAGCGTCGCGAGGACCCCGGCATCCGCGCCCTCGAGCAGCGGCCCTCGTTGTCGAATTCCGGCGATAAATCCACGATTTTTCAGGCGGATAGGCCGCCAACGCAGTAACGGCCGCGACAACATTGCGCGTCGGCCCAGGGTCGAAAAATCGAACGCCGCATTGAACGTTCAGCGTGCTGCCACGACCAAATTATGTGGGAGCGGTCATCCCTCCCCATCAGTCATATCAGGCGCGAGCGCCCATCCACCCCAAGCGCCCATATGGCTCGACCCGTCCGGTTGTCCCCCCGGACGGGTCTTTTCATTTCTCTATCCTCTTGATTTCGTTGGCGTCAGCTTCTTCTTGTGTCACTTTTGTGCCAGAAAATAGCTGGTCGGTGATCCGCGGATCGCGCAGCGCATGCGCGTAAGTCTTCATAAACGTGCCGATATCAGCCCAGCCGCCGAGGTCCGATGCAGTCTTCGGATCGACGCCGTCGCGCAGCATCTTTGTTGCGAAGCCGTGCCGGCAGGAATGGAAGGTCAGCCGCTCAAATCCCTTAACCTTCTCAGCAGTCGACGCGACGTCCTCGTCCCACCAGCGGCGCAGCGTTGTCTCGGCCCTGTGAAACGGCTTCTTGTCGCGGGGCAGGTTGGCGAAGGCGATCAGCATCGGCATCGGCATGTTCGGCCGGCGCTGCTGCTTGATCTTGGTATCGCGGATGAGGACGGTCCTGTTCGGAAAGTCGAAGTCTTCCCACTCCAGACGCTTCGCCTCGCCAAACCGGCAGGCGGTCGACCACATGCACAGCGCCAGGGCCTTGATCACCGGCCGCGCGTGCTGGGCAAAAGTCTCGATCCACTCCAGGGTGATCGGCTTTTTGATCTCGGCCTCGAACTTGAAGCGCTTGATCCGAATGGGCGCGCACAGCTCGAGCTCGGCACAATGGTTAATGACAGCCTGCGTTGGCGTGATCACCTGGCGATTGCGCGTGGCACCGCCGGCGTCCGGATAGATGTCGATCGCGCTCTGTCGGATCGCGCCGGCGGTCATGTCCTTGACCTTGGTGTCTTTCCAATGGTCTTCGATCTTGTCGAGATACTTTTCCGGCTTCCCGGCGGCGAGATAATGCGCGACGGCCTGCGGGAAGGTCAGGCCTTCTTTCTCGGCATCGGGACTACGTTGATGTCTTGCGTGCGCGATACCGGCCGCGATTTTTGCAGCTTCGCTGCGTTCCGTTGCGCCAGTCGAGCCGCGTAGTCGATCCCCATTGATTGTCCCGCGGTAGTGCCAGACCTTGCCGCGGCGGTAGAGCTTGAGGGAATTGATGGACATGGCTTCGTCGCCTTCAAAATGGTTTCGATGTCTTCGGGCATGAGAGCCATACGATTGCCCAAAATCCGGCACGCGCCAAGCTTCTTGGCCAGGCGGCGCAGTCGTTTCGGGGCCCATCCCATCTGCTTGGCGAAGTCCTCCGGAGAGACAGCGTCAATCATGGTCATGTCGGACCTCACAAAATCCAAAGCGCGATCGCAATGACGCTTGCGCCGACGGCGATCAGCACGATCGTTGGGCGATAGGCCTTGCCGAGGAGCGCCATTACGCGGACTCCTTTGCCTTGTCGGCCTCGGCTGCCGTGACCTTATGCCTGCGATCAAGCGCGGCCTTCAGCGTCGTCTGATGTTCGCGCGGGATTTTCGTCCACAGGCTAGCGAGTGCGACCGTGCCTTGCTTCGCGGCCTCGCCGAGCTCGACGTCCCACTCGGCGGCGGTTTTGTCGTCAGCCGCCCCGGAAATGCCGGGGCTGGAGGGCTTCTCCGGAGCGGCTGACCTCGCCGTTTGCTCAGGCGGCGAAACTGGTGATCCCGCTGCCCACCGTGCGAAGGCCTCGCCCATTTGCTCGTTGAGCGCCTGGCCTTCGCGGATGTAGGGCGCGAGGTAATTCGGAAGCTTGATGATGAAATCCTCGCCGATCTTGTCCGATTTCCAGACCGGGACGCCGTCGGCACGCGGCGGCAGGATGCAGGTCAGATCCAGAGTGTGCACGATCTCGAGCGGCGCGACCGGCTGCCAGCCGATGTTGATCACCTTCTTGCCTTCCTGCTTCGTCTTCTCTCGCGCGCGGAAGGTAAAGATCAGCGGCACCTTGACCTTGAGAAGCCCGGTGATCAGAGCTTTGCGGGCGGCGGCAGGCTTCGCCCAGGCCGCCCACTCGTTGCCGCCCATCTTCGGCACCATCTCGTCGTGCCACGCCAGGTACTGGTCGTGCTCATCGCTCATCGAGTCCACGATGATGGCGGCCGGGTTCGCCGGCAATTGCGCGCGGATCGCCTCAAGGAAATCATTCGATCGGCCATTCGTGAGCTCGACGATGTTGAAGGGGATCAGGTCATTGTACTTGCGCGACCGACCGCCCTCTGTGTCGATCACATGGATATCGCCGCCGCGGACCTTCTGAATGCCGCGGGCTATCTTCAGCGAGCTCAGGGTTTTGCCGCCGCCTGGCGGGCCAATTACCCCAAGCAGAAGCGGCTCCTCGGAGCGGATAGCGGGTTGCGCTTGGAAACGAGCGGGCGCGTTCATGTTCAGCCTGCAAAAATGAGTGACGGATCGTTTTCGGATGCTTCCTCGATCTCCCGGCCGAGCCACGAGCTTTCGGCCCAGGTCGGGAGCTCTGCACGGTTGATCCGGTTCGGATAGCCGGGCCATGTCTTGCGGCGCATGCAGAAGGCCCAGGTGCGCACCGCGTAGTCGACCTGCTTGCGGCCGATCGTCAGCGCGGACTCGCTGATCTGATTGACAGTCAGCGCGTAGGGCTCTTCGTTCTCCTGTGCGACATAGAAGAACTTGCGGCGTCCGGCGCCCTTCGGATCGATAGCGTCGAGGATCCGCTCATGGAAGGCGGCCTGGATATGCCAGCCGGCATCGGCCATGCGGCGAGGGGTGGCGTAGGGCGAGGCCGAGACGCCGCCCGATTTGTAATCCCAGACCTCGCGCAGGTCCGGCGTGATCCAATCGATCATGGAGCGCAACCAAATCCCGTCCTCGCAGTTGGCAATCACGACCTCGGCGTCGCCGTGAGTGAAGGCGTTCTGACAGCCATGGATGGCGGTTAGCTGCTCGGTGCCGGCGTCCACCATCTTGCCGGCGGCGTCGAAGTGCTTGCGCAGGATCGGCTCGCGGCCATGGAGGATAGCGTCGGCCTTGAACTCCTGCGCTTCCTTCTTCCGCCAGTCCTTGAACTCGCCGACGGCGAGCTCCTTGCCGCGGTTGAGCATGAGCGCGTGGGCGGCGTTGCCGATCGCCTTCGCCTTGTCGTAGCTCTCGCCGTCGTCCTCATCGGCAGGCCTCACATTCAGCCGCGGGTGCGCCTGATAAGCGTGTAACGGGCTCTGCTCGATGAGGACTTTCGCGAGTGACTGCGTGAACGAGGGGGCTGGGGTGGGGTCATCGAAATACGCAGCCGTCGGGAAATCACGGTAGATGCCGGGTTGGGTGATGATCATGCTGCCTCGTGGCATTTGATGGCGTTGGCGCGGTCGGCGAGCCGTTTCTCGGTCGCATCTTGCCGCTGGTAGAATTCCGCGCGCTGGGTCTCGTATCGGAGCACGCGGCAGACGTTGCAATAAACCCGGGGCCGCTTGCCTTTCCGCTCAAATCTGAACGGCCGCTTGCACTCGCCGCAGGTCGCGGTCTCGATCTTCCTCATGGCACCGGCGTCGCCATGATGATGATCCAGGCCGCCGCGCCTGCCAGCGCGATTGACACGCACACGGCCTCGACGAGCACGGGGATGGCGATCTGAGCTATTTCGACCGGATCAGGCTTGCGCATTTGTCGGCTCCCTGGTGAGGCTCTTGAGCACCTTGCCGTAGGCCTCCGCAGTCGCATCACAGACGGCGGCAGATGCGACGGTGCGGCCGTACTGCTCGATCAGATCGGCGGCCTGCTGAAGGTCCGGCAGGCATTTGACGATGACGGCGACTTCGAGCGCCGTGGTCATCTTGGGGTCGAGGCGGCTGTTCATGCGCGCACCTGCTCGCGCAGATCGCGGCGGTGGTCGTTCAGGTACTCGACGCGCGCAGTGGGATCGAAGGAATGGACGAGCACCGGATCGATCGCGGCGGCGACGATCTCGTCGGTGACGTCAGCCACGCGCCCGTTCGGGTACTCGTCGCAGGGCTCGACGACCTCGATGATTTTGAGCGGGTCAATCTCGCCCGACCGGATCAGGCCGATAATTTCGTCGCGGCTGTTGAGATCGCGATCGGTCTCGCGGAAGGCCGGCCCGAGCCGGCGATGATTGACCTCGGCGAAGTAGAGAGCATTGGGCATGGGGTTCGCTCCGTTGAGGAGCAAACGATATTCCAAAACGAATATCAGTCAAGCGGAAAATTCGCCGACGAATAATCTATCTACCGTTACGCGATTTTCTTTTGCCCTGTACCGCCGGAACGACGATGGTCTTCACCTGCTTCGCCGGCACGGTCGCCATGACCTCGCCAACCCAAGCGACGGAGACATCGACGATCGGGCTCGCGTTGAAACTCTCTAGTCGATAGAGGCCGGGCTTGGACCCGGCTGCCAGCTTTTTTAGGTATCTCTCGCCCGTCTCCAGGCGCACCACACAGAGCTCGCCGATGAACGATTCCGTGCTCCGTCGCTGATTCTTCCAGACAACGACAACTTCGCCCGGCTCGTACTTTGGAAGCATGGAATCGCCGAGCACCTCGAACGAGATGAAATCGCCAAAGGCTGGAAAGGGCAGGACGACTTGTGTGGTTCCCGCCTCGTCATCGAAGAAGTCGTCGATCTTGGAGCCCGCGCCCACCTGGCCCACCACGTCCGCAGACGCGGCCGGCTCTAATTCTTGGGCTAAATCGGTCAGGCGCCCATCTCGGCGGATAAGCTCTAGCACCCGATCCCACTGTTTGGTGTTCGGGGACTGCGTCTCATTCATCCACTTCGATATGGTTCCCTGAGAGACCTCGATCTTTTTGGCAAACTCTTGCTGTGTCCAGCCGGTCGCCTCAAGTATCCGCGGAACCGCTTCTCGCGCCTTCATGTGCCCCGTCCTGACTTGCGCACAGGATAGGCGGTAACTTGATGCGTCTTCGAATAAAATGCCTTGACGAATAAATTCGTTTTCGAATATTTGTGTTGGCATGAGCGCACTACGCTTCATCCGCAAAGACGTGCTCGGTTTCTCGCAGGCGGAACTCGCTGCGGTCGCCGAGGTATCGCAAGGCACGGTCTCGAAGTGGGAGGCCGGCGAACTCGCGCCCAGTCTCGATGAAATGTCCAAGATCCGCGCCGCCGCACTCTCGCGCGGTATCGCGTGGGAGGATGGTTGGTTTTTTGCCGTTCCCGCAGAGATCCGCGCATGACGCCGCGTCGGAAAGCGAACCACATTCCCCATTACCCAATTCCTTACGCACGAAACGACGGCGTGGTTCGCCGTCTCCTTGATCTGATCCTCCCGACCACTTTTTGTTTCCAGCACACTGCTTCGCTCGGGAAATCTCTGCAACAAGAATCTCAGATTGGCAGCGATAGCAATTCAAAAGCTGTTCGCTTTGGAAAAGCGCGCGCACATTGCGCAGCTTTGATTCAAGTTCGATCGAAATCATCTTCCGTCCATTGCGTGAGGGGCTGAACATGTCGCGAGCATCAGCGACGACGGCGAATTGTGCAAATTCAGGGGGTGCCGATTTGTGCACCGATTTTCCAGGATCGTGCACCACGATCTCGGAACTCCAGGCGAGCATCACAAACATCATCCGCGCCAAAAACCCGTATAAAACATGGGCTTTTGTCGCTGATCTGTTCGGCCTGAAAGAGCGCTCTGCAAAGCATCGTCTCGCTAACTCGCGCGTTTACACCATCGAAGAATTGCAGGCGCTGCTCCAGTCCGAAGACGGCCTCGATTATCTCGCCGCGATCATGGCCGATGCCCAGCCGAAATGGTGGTGGTGGGCCAAGCAGGTGATGGCCGTGGCCGCAATAAAGCGGCGCCGCATCGAAGATGAACAAGAAATTCTGAAGTTGGAGACTAGCGCGCCGGCCGAAGTCGGAGCGCGCCGCCGGATCAAAGGTGCTCTCGATGCCAACCGATCTCTCAAAGCAAGCATCGACCGGGCCGAAACTTCCTTGGGGCTTCGACGTCCGGACGTGGATTGCCGAGATGTTGATGCGCCGCGCGCAAGCGTTGGCACACTGCATCGCGCCGTGGCTGCGCCCCAAGGACGACGCCGATAACGAACGCCAGTAAAATCGCTTGCGTCTCTGGCCGGAGAGTGTCCGGCAGCATCATTCCAGAGGCCAACATGGCTAAGAAGAATGGCACGGCAGGGCCCGGGCACAATTCCACACTGACCGATGACGAGAAGCGCGCTCTGACCTTCCACCATGCGAGGGCATACGAGATCGCCGAGGCGCTGGTCGAGAAGGCCAAGAAGGATCGCGCTGCTGTCGTCGACCTCGCGAAGGCTGATCTCGGCCGCGGCGCCAAAGCCGATATCATCGATCTGCTGACTGCCAACACGCCGGCCAAAATGAAGGCGGTGGTCGAGCGCGTGCAGCGTCTCGCGCGGTGGGCTGGCCTGCCGATCGGCTCGCAGCCTCAACTCTTCGAGCCGGCCGCCGACCAGTTTGAGGCCGGCAAGGTCGCGGGCATGCAGGGCGATAAGTGCGAGCCTCCGCTGTCTCTCGCCCAGGATCAGTTCCAGCTTTGGATCTCGGGCTGGCATGACGGCCAGGCGATCCTCATGCGTGCCTTCGCCAAGAAGCGCCAGCCCGCGCCGCCGGCTGATCCAACAAATTCGTCGCCAAATATATCTGAAAATATAACTCCGGCGCAGATGGACATCGAGCACGACGCGCCCGCGGTTCACTGATGCGCTGGTCCGAAGAACAGCTCAAGCAGCATCTGGAGCGCCATGGTGTGCCGTCCAACGCGCGCCATGTCGACACCAGCCAGCCGCCGTTCGCCATCCCTCAGGACAAGCCGGGTGGCGGACGGCTGGCGCTGGGCCGTCTCAAGACCGGCGAGATGAACAAGACCGAGGCGAAGTACGATTCCCACCTCTGGGATCTACGCCGCACCGGTGACGTTCTCTGGCACAAATTCGAGGCCGTCAAACTGCGCCTTGCCGACAACACGTTCTACACGCCCGACTTTGCCGTGATGATCGCCGACGGCACGATCGAGATGCACGAGACCAAAGGCTTCTGGGAGGACGACGCTCGCGTGAAGATCAAGGTCGCGGCGTCGCTCTATCCGTTCCGTTTCAAAGGGCTCAAGCCAATCGCGGCCAAGCGCGGTGGCGGCTGGGAGGTCGAGGAGTTCTGATGCCCCTTTCCATCGAGGCCAAGGCTGGGTTGCACGAGGTCCTGCTACAGGCCGCGCTGCGGGCTGAGCGGCTGAAGGCCAACCAACGCGCCGACGAACTCGCCAGTGAGCTCGCGCGGCGCCAGGACCAGCACGCAAAGGAGGCGAGATAGATGGCTCGCTACCGCACAATCAAGCCCGAATTTTGGTCGAGCGAGCAGGTCATGGAATGCTCGCCGATCGCTCGGCTGATGTTCATCGGCATCTGGAATTTTGCCGACGACGCCGGCCGCTGCTCTTACTCACCTAAAACCATCAAAGCCCAGATTTTCCCCGGCGATGACATCACCGTCGAGACCATTCGTGGAATGGTCGACGAATTGTCGTCGAATGGTCTCGTGAGATTGTATGTGGTTGATGGGAAAGAATATTTGCAGGTCACAGGCTGGCACCATCAGAAGATAGACAAGCCGCAAAAGCCTCGTCACCCAGAGCCTCCTCCGCAGGACTCTCCGAACGTTCGACGAATGGTCGCGACGGAGAGAGAGAAAGAGAGAGAGAGAGAAGAGACGGCTAGCGCCGTGTCGTCGACGAAGGCGTACGCTTTCGAGGACGGCATCATCAAGCTCAACCAGAAGGACTTCGATGCCTGGTCGAAGGCGTTCAGCAATCTCGACCTTGCCGCCGAGCTTCTGTCGCTCAGCAAGTGGGCTGAGAGCGAGGGCAAAAACTGGTTCCACGCGCTCAAGGGCGCACTCGCCAAGCGAAACCGCGAAACGAAGATCGCGAAAGACAAAACCAAAGAGCAGGGCGGCTTCAAATGGAACGGCATCGAGGGGGTGATCTGATGGGCGATGTCGTCGAGCTTCCGGACCTGTCCGTTCCGTCCGGGCTGTACCGCCTAGCCGATCTGCCGCAGCGCGGATCCGTTGCCAAGCAAGCCTTCGGCTCCGGCTGGGAAGAACTGGATTCGATCCTGAAGTTCTATCTCGGCCAGTTTGTCGTCGTCACTGGCATCGCCGGCCATGGGAAGTCGACGTTCGTGCTGAACGTGATGCTCAAGATGGCGCTCGAGCAGCGCATCGGCTCGTTCCTGTACGTTCCGGAGAACGAGGGGCATCTGCGCAGCAAGCTTCGCAAGATTTGGCGCGGCAGCGAGGCACAATTCGACTGGTTCTGCCGCGAGCAGTGCACCATCCAATCGGCCGTCCCGCATGCCCAGTACGAGCCAGCTCACACCATCGAGTGGGTGCTCGATCGCGCCGCCTGGGCCGTGCAGCACCGCAACACCGAGATCGTGCTGATCGATCCATGGAACGAGCTCGACCGCGCTCGCAAGCGCGACGAGATGATGACCGACTACATCGGCCGCTGCCTGATGCTGGTCAAAGACTTCTGCCGTACCATGAACGCGATCGTCATCATCGTCGCGCATCCCACCAAGGCCATTGCCCAGAACGGCGGCCGCGTCGTGAGCCTCGCCGACATCGAAGGTTCGATGAACTGGTTTAACAAATGCGACAACGGCCTGATCGTTGTGCGCGAGGCAGGCCAGAACTCGGCCAAGGTCATCAGCGGCAAGGTGCGCGAGATCGGCGCTGGTAAGCTCGGATCCTGCCATTTCATGGTCGATCCTCTGACTGGTCAATTCACACCGCAATACGGGAGCGATTTCGATGTCCAATGATCTGGAAGCGGCGCGCCGTTCAATCTCTTCGACGCTCAACGAGATCAATGCCACGCGGGCAAAGCTGGGCATCCCGGGCATCGACGACGACGACAGGATGGAAGCGCTCGACATGATCGCCCGCATTGAGCGCAAGATTCGTGCAAACGCAAAGGAGACCGCAGCATGATAGACGTCGCCAAAGAGTTCTACGTCCGCCATTTCCGCATGCTCGTGCAGCAGGCGATTATCGCGCTCGGCAAGGAAGCCGTGCAAAAGATCGTCGACGAGGCAGAGGTCGGGGGCTGACATGACGGGGCATGGGGGTTTGAAAACACGCCTGTTGGCTAAGGCGCACGCGGCCAGCAATGGATGTTGGGAATGGCAAGCGCGCAAGGACGCCGACGGCTATGGGCGCATCTGGGTCAACAGCCGAGTGAGATCAGGCGCCGCCCACCGTGTTTCATACGAGGTGCATTGCGGCGCGATCCCGGAGGGAATGCATGTCCTGCACCGCTGCGACAATCGGGCATGCATCAACCCAGATCATCTGTTTCTAGGCACCAATTTCGACAACATGGCAGACAGGAATTCCAAGGGCAGACAGAGGCGAGGAGCCGGCCACGGCAGGGCAAAGCTCAGTGAAGCCGATGTAAGCGCCATTCGTTCAAGTGGCGCTTCTGGGGTCGAGATCGCAGCACGATTTGGCATGAGCGAGTCTCAGGTTTCGCGCATTCGCAAAGGCAGCAATTGGAAGTGCGTGGGAGTGCACAGCTATGGGGCATAGTTCGATCAACGGCATCATGTTCGTGGCGTTCATGATCGGCGCCATGGTCGGGGCGATCATTACGCTCGGGGTGGTGATGCTATGATCATCGTCGGGCACCGGCCGCCGCTCAAGCGGATCGACTTTGGCCGAAAGCCGCGTCCGCCATCGCCTCCGGTGATCGACCTCGATTGCATAGCGAAGTTTCAGGAGCAGGACCGCATCTGGGACGCGATACAGGCCACCGCCCAGGCATCGCAGCAGGGCGACCAATGACCGCGCCGATCCGCTCCATGACCGACCTGGTCGAGGCCGTGCGCGCGGCTCAAATCGATCGCGAGCTCAGCTATGAGGTGATCGATGCGCTGTCTGGGCTCCAGAGCGGCTACACGGCGAAGATCTTGGGCCCGGCGCAATCGAAACGGCTGGGGCCCGTTTCGACATTCCCGCTGCTCGGCGCGCTCGGCAAGGCGCTGGTCCTGGTCGACGACGAGGAGCAGATCGTGCTCGTAAAGGGCCGGTGGAAAAAGCGAAATATCGTTGGCGGATCAGCCCGGCAACTGAAAAAACGGGCTGCGTCGAGCATCGAGCAAGAAACGCCAAATACCCCGGAAAACATAGAGGATTTGATGAGAAATGCCCTCCAGGCCCGCATGCGAGAAATCGGTATGAAAGGCAACAAGTCACCGAAGCGGCGGGCCAAGATGATGGCGAAACGTGCCAGGCAGGCGAAAGCGACACATGCGGCACGCAAGCGGTGGAGCAAGGGCAATGCCGGAAATCATCAGCAGGGCTGATGCCAAGGCGCGCGGGTTGAAGCGGTATTTTACCGGGAAGCCGTGCCTCCATGGGCATGTGGAACAGCGGCAGGTGCGAGGTGGATCGTGCATGGAATGCGATCGTCTCAAAATGAGGAGAATAGTTCTGCCTCGCCCCGCGTTCTGCAAAACGTGTGGCGCTCCCTTCGAGTCTGCTAAGCCGCTTGGTGGTCCTTACAGGCTATATTGCACGGTGAAGTGCCGGAGCGAGGCAGCGCATGCGAAGATCAGGAAAGGGCCGGTTCAAAAGCCCTGCGTCGTTTGCGCAAAGCCGTTTGCAACAACAATGACGTGGCAAATAACTTGCTCCGAAGAATGCGCCGGTCGCCGCCAAGTCCTCAAAAAGATGGAATTGTCCGAAGATCAGAAAAAACAGAATAGGGCTCGTATCCAGATCAGGCAGAAGAGAGCGCGCGATGCGCTCCGCGCACTCGAAGAGCTTGGCATAAAAATATAGGAGGCATCATGAACAATTACGCGGCAGAAGCGGCGATCGGAGCGGCGGCTCTTACGCGGGAGGCCTCCGACAATCCTTTCAAGATGGTCTATCGCCTTGTCGATCAACACCCAGGAATGGACAAAAATGCTTTGTTCGAACTGTTTCAGGTGGAGATTGCTGATAGTGAAAGCTTCAGGCGCGCAGTAGACCTGTATTTCTTTACGAACGCATACAGCTACGCAACGTCAGCGCGAAACCATAGGCCGGCTCAGTCACGCCGCGGTCCGGGCCGTGTAGGGATGGAAGAACGAACTGAAGCCATCAAGGCTCAGATCATCATGCTCGACCTCACCATGCCCAACGGCAAGGCCATGCGCGACTGCACGTTCCAAGAAATGGCAATGTTTGGCAATCGGTTCACCAAGCTCGCAGCGATGGGCAAGAAGACCGAATTGGTCGGCGTGAAACTCACTGAGGAGCAGGTGAAGGCGATCATGAAGTGACCGTAGCGGGAATTCCCGCTACGAAATGCCCGGCTCACCACCGGGCGTTTTCATAGGAGGGTGAGATGCCGGCCGATATCATCCCATTCCCTGATCCAAGCGCACCGATGAGCGAGGACGAGCGCAAGGGCATGCTGCTGCTCCTGCACGAACGCCTCACCGAAGCGCTGATGCGGGATGCAATCGATGGTTTTGAGGTCACGCTCGACATAGACGAGATCATGGAGCTCGGCCGGCTCATTGAGCAGGAGCTCGGCCCTGACGCATTCGATCAATACCAAAATTGAATCGATCCGCCTCGATCAATGCGCAAACCATTGGTGCGTCGTCCCACGGATTGCCAAATCACAATTCTTCAGGCATCCCGCAAGAGCCAACAGCAACCTCGCGCGCACCCTTCCAACAACAAGCACCAGCCGAATGGCTAAACTGCCCTTCAACCACAATCCGAAGATCGAGGGCAGACACAAGCGCCTCCATCGCCTCATAGCGAAAGGCGTCATCACCCACGATCCGACCAAGGCTGAGCTCCGCGAGGCAGCCGACAACGCCGCAGCATCACGCAAGCCAACCATCATCCCAACCGGCAAGCGGACACGCTCACCAGAGCGCGATTGACCTCGTCACGTCATCAGCGCTCGTAACCACTTCCGGCAGCCTATCAGCTCGCATGTCCCTGCGTGAGGGTCATCCAATCGTTGATATCATTGATGAAATTGCTGTTGGTGTGCCAGCCATGTGCCAGGTCGACTGCTGGCGAAACCTCTGAACCGTCCAAACGCATGGATTTCCCGGCAAAAAGACCGGGGGTGGGGTGGGGGTGGGGGAGACGCAGGGTCGCGCCGCATATTTCGAGATATCCAAATCTTTTCGCGGACTTAGCGAAAAAGGTGTTGCCCTGCTGCCACTGTGATTTTTGGGGTGCGTTGTTGCCTGTAACTGTTACGGCAAGTTCTGGGCATGGATTTGCCGAAAGAACTTGGCCCGAAGATGCAGGCGTGCAGCGAGCGCGAGCGGCGTTTTGTCTGGGCATTTTTGGAGAACGGCTGCGAGGACGCGGCTGATGCGGCGCGGAAGGCGGGGTGCTCCGACCCAGGGCCGCAGTCGAGCGCGATCCGGGTGCGCGGGCATGAGCTCCGGCACCGGCCGCGGGTGATCGAGGCGATGCAGGAGGTTGCCCGAGCGTATTTCGGCGGGCTGCTGTTGCCGGCGGTGCTGGCTGCCGAGGACATGATAGCGAACAAGAAGCACCCCGATCACGCCAAGATGGTCTTGTCGGCGCTGTCGGCCCATGGGCTGGGCGATCGGACGAAACTCGACGTCAATGTCAGCGGTGAGGTGCAGGTCAATCATACCGATCAGGCGGTCGCGGATTTGCGCCGCTATCTCGATTTGCAGGTGCCGCGGGCGAAGCTCGAGGAGATTTTCGGGTTCTCGGGGCTGCAGCGGTATGAGCGGATGCTGGCCGAGAAGGAAGGGCGCGCGCTGCCTAAGCCAGCCGTGATCGAAGGCGAGGCCAAGCGTGTCGGATGAGGTCGAGGAAGGCCCGGATCCGAACGATCTGCGGCGCCACCAGAAGCGGATGCTGACGAACGAGCAATACCGCAAGAAATATCGCCGCATCGATTTCTACAAGCCCAATGAGAAGCAGCGCGAGTTCCACAACGCCGACGTGATGGAACTCATGCTCCGCGCCGGCAACCAGAACGGCAAGACGCACGCCGCGGGCGCGCAGGTCACGATGGACGCTTTGGCACTCTATCCGGAGTGGTACGAGGGCCGGAAGTTCCTGAAGCCGCCGGGCATCGAGCGTCCCATGGAGTGGCTGGGATGGTGCGCATCGACCGAGGCGTCGAAGGTGCGCGACAACATCCAGCTCAAGCTGCTTGGGTCCGTGGTCGACGGCGACATCGGCACCGGGCTGATCCCGCTCGACAACATCCTTGGTAAGCCGACTATGTCGCGCGGCGTGTCTGGCCTGGTCGACACGGTGAACCTGCGGCGCGAGACCGGCGGCAAGGGAGTGGTGCGCTTCAAGTCCTACGAGCAGGGCCGCACGGCCTTTCAGGGCGAGCCGGTCGATTTGACGCTGCTCGACGAGGATATCAGCAAGACAGACGATACGATCTATGGCGAGGTGCTGGCGCGGTGCATCACGACGCGCGGGCGCATCATCTGCTCTCTGACGCCTCTGCTGGGCCTGTCGCCGCTCCGCAAGCGCTTCAAGCAGAAGCTCGGCTCGAACATGCGCGAAATCCTGATGACGATCTGGGATGCCGCAGTGTCGAAGGGCGGCCATATCCCGGACGATGATATCCCTGGCATCATCGCGAACTTCCCGGAAAATGAGCGCGAGACCCGCGCGTTCGGCGCCGATCTGCAGGGCGAGGGCGCGGTGTTTTCCACACCCATGGCGCAGGTCAAGGAGAGGATCGATCCCTCCTCGATGCCACATTATTGGCCGTGGCTTTGGGGCTTCGACTTCCGGCACTCTGGCTCAGCCACCACGGGCCATCCGTTCGCCGCGGTGCTCGGCTGCTGGGATCGCGACGCCGATATTATCCACATCGTCCATGCTGTGCGGATGCTTGGACTGGCGCCGGCGCACGTGGCGGCGATGAAGCAGCATCCAATGTGGCGCGCCCCCTGCGCGTGGCCCCACGATGGCGGCCGCGGCGGATCGATCGTTGACGGCGCGACGGTGGCCCAGACGTACAAGACGCTCGGAATGAACATGCGCCCGACGCATGCCACCTTCGCCACTGGCGGATTCACGTTCGAGAACGGCATCGACGAGATGCAAAACCGCATGGCAACGGGTCGGCTTCGCGTCGCCGAGCACCTCTTCGAGTGGTTCGACGAATACCAGGGCTATCACCGCGAGGGCGGTCTGGTTGTGAAGGTCGACGACGACCTGCTGTCCGCCACCCGGCAACTCTGCATGGACATCCGATATGCGCGGACCCAGGCGGAATTCGGTGGCTTCGTCGAATGGAAGCGGCGGGAGCGAGCCCTGCCGGTCGCGTCTGGGACTGATTTCGATCTGCACAGTGGCGCATAGTCGGGTGCGTTGTTGCTGCGTCATGCAGCCGACATCGTCCGGCCACCCTCTCAAGGGGCGTTTCCTCCCTGACTTGGGCGGCGGGTGGACCGGACAAGCCTGCCCGCCGCATTTTCCGGAGTAGATCATGGACGATCAGGACAAGCCGCTCGAACATCTCGTCGAAACCGAACGCGCGCTCGATGCGCCCGCTGACGAAGTGGTGAAGGACGAGCCGGAGACCGCGAGCGATGAGCCCGAAGCGGCCCCCGATGATGCCAAGGCCCGCCTCCGTGCCTTTGAGGATGAAAAATTCGGCCCGGACGCCGTTCGGTTCGAGGGCAAGGTCGAGCGCGGGATCGGCTCGAAATTCCAGAACATGAGCGACGCCGAGAAGGCAGAGCACGCCGCGCTTGAACGCCTGGTGGCCGCCGAGGAGGAACTTCTCCGCGCGACCAACGCGCTGGCCGAGGCGCAGAAGAACCACGCACAGGCAAGCGAGGCGGCCGACCGCCATGCCGCTGAATAGGCTGCCTGACCTGACCGGCATTGCATCCTCCGATCTCGGTCTCGGATCCAACCTGCAACAGCAGGTCCAGGACGAGACCGAGGAGGAGCGCAAGAAGCGACTGATGGGGCTGTCGCCGCTGCAATCGCCGGCGGCGCAGATGCTGCTTGGGGGGACGAGCGGTGTCGGATCGGTCTGACAGCATCAATCCACGCATGGACGCCGAGGAACTGCGGCAGAGCTGGCAGGGCCGCGCGCTCGCCTGGTGCGAGGTCACGTCGCCGAAACTGGCGCGCGTGCTCATGAGCGTATTCGCCGACAACTACGACGAGACCATGCCGTTCCTGCTGCATGCCGTTTTCGGCAGTTGCGCGGTGACGGCGCCGTTCCTGTGCACCTCGCCTAAGATCGACAAGCGAGGCCGCGTCGTCGCCGACCTGATCACGAAGTACGGCAACAGGCAGAAAGCCTATGTGATCTTCGACGATGAGGATCAGATGCAAGGCGTTTTGCGGCGCCTGGCCGACAACATGCGCATGTCCGACGCTGAGCGCATCGACCTGTTCATCGCGGTCAGGCATTGGGTCAAGGCCGATCTCCGGCTCGACCCGACCATGGATCGCCGCGATCCCGACGCGCGCAGGCTGGTGATGCACTGATGGCCGACACCGCCCGCAAATATCGCATGATTTCCAGCCAGGAGCAGGGAATCGTCGCCGAGATCATGGCCGACTTCACCGAGCGCACCGTCTGGCGCAACGTGTTCGCCGGCCAGTGGGAAGAGGCGGCGCAACTGATCTGGCCTGAACAGCGCAACACGTTTTTCTATGGCTCTTGGAATTGGCCCGGTCAGAAGAAGGCATTCCAGCAGGTCGATGCCTCCGGCATGCTCGCGCTGCACCGGTTCGCTGCGATCGCGGACTCGCTTCTGACGCCGGCGAACAGCAAGTGGCACAACCTCGAGGCCAGCAACGATTACCTGATGAAATCCAGGCGCGTCCGGCTGTATTTCGACCAGGTCACGCAGTTGCTGTTCAAGTATCGCCGCAATCCGCTCGCCAACTTCCGCGGCCAGAACAACTCGAATTTCCGATCGCTTGGCGGCTTCGGCAACGGCTGCATGTTCATCGACGCCTTCGACGGCCGCGACTATCACGGCGCCAAGGGCCTGCGATACCGCTCGGTCCCGCTCGGCGAATGTTTCTTTGCCGAGAACCACCAGGGGCAGGTCGACAGCATCATCCGCTGGTTCCGCTTCACCGCGCAGCAGGCCGCCCAGAAATGGAAATACGAGAACCTGCCGATCCAGATCACGGCAGCCTTGGATAAGGGCAGCCAGCAGCCGTTCAACTTCCTGCACTGCGTCAAGCCGCGCCGCGACTATGACCGCGGCCGCTATGATGCCAAAGGCCTGCCGTTCTCCTCGCACTATGTCTCGATCGAGGGCGGCTGCCTGATGCAGGAGGAGGGCGGCTATCGCACCTTCCCGTATGCGATCAGCCGCTATGACCAGGCGCCGCGCGAGGTCTACGGCCGCGGGCCGGCGCAGATGGTTCTGCCGGCGCTGAAGACGCTGAACGCGCAGAAGTCCGTCTTCCTGAAGCAGGCGCACCGCGCCGCTGATCCCGTGCTGCTGATCGCCGACGACGGCATCATCGACCAGGTCAACCTGAAGCCCGGCGCCCAGAACAAGGGCGGCATGAGTGCCGACGGGAAGCCGCTCATCGGGACGCTTCCGACCGGCGACATCCAGATCGCCAAGGAGATGATGCTCGAGGAAAAGGCGATCATCGACGACATGTTCCTGGTGTCGCTGTTCAAAGTGCTGTCCGAGCACCCGAACATGACCGCCACGCAGGTGATCGAGCTCGTCAACGAGAAGGGCATCCTGATCGCGCCGACGCTCGGCCGGCAGGAGACCGAATACCTCGGCCCGATGATCGAGCGCGAGGTCGACGTGCTGAACTCGCTCGGCCTGCTGCCGCCGATGCCGCCGGAGCTCCGCGAGGCGCGCGGCGAGTATCAGGTCGTCTACACCTCGCCGCTAGCCCT